>CBDBMV010000002.1:950000-4111588 GCA_965207665.1 Vicinamibacterales bacterium | reverse complement strand
CCGACAGGGCGAACCCCATCAGCAGGAACGCGATGGCGTAGATCCAGAGCTGCCACAGCGCGAAGATGCCCGCGGTCGCGATCAGGCCGGTCACCAGCAGCGGCGTGTCGGCGGCGAACTGCGTCGCCGCCATGCTCAGGCCCGCCTGCCAGCCGCGCAGGCTGCGGCCGGCCAGGAAGTAGTCGTCGAGGCTGCGCGACGCGGCGCGGCGGTTGCGCACGCCGGCCGCGGCCGCGTGGATGACGAACGCCGCGAGGATCGCGATGTCGATGAGCGCCATGCCGCGCCGCCACGATAGCAGAGCCCGCTGGTATGCTGTGCAGCACGAGACGTTGACCGCTGCGCTCGTCCCGGAGGGAATCCCGATGAAGACGTTGTGGCTAGCCGTTATCACCGTGACACTGGCCGTCCTCGCGCCGCCGGGCGCGGCCGGGACCGCCGCGCAGGAGTGCGCGCCCGACGGGGACGTGCAGTTCATCTGCGACCAGGCCGGCCCCGAGGACCTGGTGGCCGTGCCCGGCACGCACTGGGTGCTGGCCGGCGCATACCAGGCCGGCAACGGCGGCCTGCGGCTGATCGACACCCGCGACCTGAGCACCACGATCCTGCTGCCGAGCGACGCGCTGCGCGAGCGGCACGACCGCGACGCCTATCCGACATGTCCCGGCCCGATGGTCGCGGAGGCCGGCGCGGACTTCGACGCCCACGGCCTGCACATTGCGGAGGGGCAGGGCGCGGTGCACACGCTGTATGTCGTGCACCACAACCAGCGCGAGTCGGTCGAGGTGTTCGAGCTCGACGCGGGGCCGGATCCGCCGCAGCTCACATGGATCGGCTGCGCCGTGGCGCCCGCCGGGGAGAACCTCAATCTCAACTCCGTGGTGCCGCGCCCCGAGGGCGGCTTCGCGGCCACCAGCTTCCGGCCTCTGGGCGGCGCGATCGAGCCGATCATCCGCGGCGAGATATCCGGCGCCATCTGGGAATGGGATGCGGACTCGGGCTGGAACAAGGTCCCCGGCAGCGACACCGCGGGCCCGAACGGGCTCGAAATCTCGCGCGACGGCCGCTGGTACTTCATCGGCGGCTGGGGACCGCAGGCGCTGATCCGGGTGTCGCGCGGCCGCACGCCGGTCGAGCGCGACGAGGTGCCGGTCGGCTTCCGCATCGACAACCTGCGCATGGCGCCGGACGGCTCCGTGTTGGCCGCGGGCCACGGCGGGCCACTGGGCGGACCCGGCGGCACCTCCAACGTCGCGCGTGTCGACACCGAGGCGCTGACGGCCGTGGAGATCGTCAACCACCCGGACAGCGAGCTGTTCAGAACCGCCACGGTGGCGCTGCAGGTGGGCGACGAGGTCTGGCTCGGGTCGCTGATGGGCGACCGGATCGCCCGCTTCCCGTCCCGCTAGTGCCAGCGGGCGGCGCGAGGACCAACGGCATGAACGCAACCAGGACCAGATACGCGATGATCCGCGGCCTGCCGGCCTTGGCGGTGCTGCTTGCGGCAGGACCGGCGGCGGGACAGGGCGCGTCCGGCGTCTACACCGCCGCGCAGGCCGAGGCGGGCCGCGCCGTGTACGCGAGCGCGTGCGCCGAGTGCCACCAACCCAACCTGCAGGGCAGCTTCGAGGCGCCGCCGCTGGCGGGGGAGAGCTTCCTGAATTTCTGGGGCGATCTGACGGCCCGGGACCTGTACGAGCGGACCAGCAGCTCCATGCCGCCCGAGCAGCCCGGCACGCTCGCCGAGAGGGAATACGTCGACGTCGTGGCGTACCTGCTGCAGGCCAACGGCGCGCCGGCGGGGAACACCCCGCTCACGGCCGATGCCGCGGTCACCATCGCCGCCGCGGCGAGCGGCGAGCAGCCGGCCGCGAGCGCGCCGGCGCGGGTCGATGCGGCTGCCGCGGCCGCGGGCCAGCCGACAGAAGAACTGAGCGAAGGCGGCGTCACGGTGGAGGGTGAGGTCGCGAACTTCCGGCCGGTCACCGACGCGATGCTGCGGAACCAGGATCCGGGCGACTGGCTGATGATCCGCCGCAACTACGAGGCGTGGAGCCACAGCCCCCTCGACGAGATCGACCGCGGCAACGTCGGCGACCTGGAGCTGGCGTGGATCTGGGCGCTGCCCGAGGGCGGCTGGCACGCGCCGTCGCCCATCGCGCACGACGGCGTCCTGTACCTGGCGGGCATCGGTCCGGTGGTGCAGGCGCTCGACGCCCGCAGCGGTAACCTGATCTGGGAGCACCGCGTGCCGATCTACACGCCGGGCTACTCCGGCACCAGCCGCAACCTCGCCATCCACGGCAATCAACTGTTCCTGGCCACGCCGGACGCCCGCCTCGTGGCGCTGGACGCGCGCAACGGCGCGCAACTGTGGGACGTTCCAATCGCCGACCGGAGGAACGGGTTCCGCAATACGAGCGGCCCGATCGTGGTGAACGGCACCGTGGTGCAGGGGCTCAGCGGCTGCGACCGCTTCACGAACGAGCGCTGCTTCATCAGCGGCTACGACGTCGCTTCGGGCGACCGCCGCTGGCGGTTCCACACCGCCGCCGGCTCGGATCAGCCGGGCGGCAACACCTGGGCCGGCGTCCCGGACTATCTCCGCGCCGGCACCGACACCTGGATCACCGGCAGCTACGATCCGGGACTGGACCTCGTCTACTTCGGCGTGGCGCAGGCCAAGCCGTGGGCGGCGGTCAGCCGCGGCATGACCATGGACGACGTGGGGCTGTACGCCAACTCCACCGTCGCCATCCGGCCCACCGACGGCACGCTCGACTGGTACTTCCAGCACGTGCCGGCCGAGAGCCTCGACCTCGACGAGGTGTACGAGCGGGTGCTGGTGGACGTGGGCGGCCGCAAGGCCGTCTTCAGCGCCGGCAAGCACGGCATCCTCTGGAAGCTCGACCGCGAGACGGGCGAGTTCCTCGGCTACAAGGAGACGGTCCACCAGAACGTCTTCGACCACATCGATCCCGAAACCGGCGCGGTCACCTACCGCCAGGACATCATCGACGCGCAGTTCGAGCAGCTCGTGCCGGCCTGCCCCAGCACGGCAGGCGGCAAGAACTGGCACCCGATGAGCTACCACCCGGGGACCGGGCTGCTGATCATGCCGCTGGCGCAGACCTGCATGGAGATTGCAGTCCGCGAGGTGCCCCTGGAGCTCGGCTCGGGCGGCGTCGGCATGAGCTCGCGGCCCTTCCACGAGATGCCGGGCACCGACGGCAACCTCGGCAAGCTGGCGGCGTTCGACGCCGAGACGCTGGAGGAAGTCTGGAGCTACGAGCAGCGCGCGACGTTCCTTACCGGCGTGCTGTCCACCGCCGGCGGGCTCGCGTTCGTCGGCGATCTCGACCGCCGCTTCCGGGCGTTCGACGTCGAGACGGGCGAGGAGCTCTGGGGGGCGCGGCTCGGCACGTCGGTCCAGGGCTTCCCCATCGCGTTCGAGGCCGGCGGCCGGCAGTACATCGCCGTCTCGACCGGCCTGGGCGGCGGCAGCCCGCGCGCGGCGCCGCGCGCCCTCGCGCACGACGTGCACCACCCGCTGAGCGGCAACGCGCTCTACGTCTTCACGCTTCCCGAGTAATCGCTGGTCGTGCACGCAGGTCCGCAGCCGCCCGGGGAATCAGGTGTGACGAACCCGCCGTACGTGCGTCTGGCAGTCGTCCTGCCCGTCGTGCTCTTCGTGTGGTTCTGCACGATGATTCCGGCCGTCTCCGGCGGCGAGGTCCTCGTCTGGGAAATGGCGTGGCTGCCGCAGCAGGGCATCGACCTCGACTTCGTGGTCGACGGCCTGGGCCTGCTGTTCGCCCTGCTGATCACGGGGATCGGCGCGTTCATCTTCCTTTTCGCCGGCGAGTACATGAAGGGCTATCGGCAACGCGGCCGGTTCACCCTTTTTCTCGTCAGCTTCATGCTGGCGATGCTCGGCCTCGTGCTGGCCGACAACCTCGTCGCCCTGTTCATCTTCTGGGAACTCACCACGATCACCTCGTTCCTGCTCATCGGCTACTCGCACGAGAGCGCCACGGCCAGGCGCGCCGCGCTGCAAGGGCTGCTCGTAACCGGCGCGGGCGCCCTGGCGATGCTGGCCGGCTTCGTCATCCTGGGCCAGGCGGCCGGCACCTTCAGCCTGCGCGAGATGCTGGCGGGCCAGCAGACCTTCGCCGATCACCCGCAGTACACGGCAATTGTCGTCCTGGTGCTGCTCGGCGCCTTCACCAAGTCGGCGCAGTTCCCGTTTCACTTCTGGCTGCCGAACGCGATGGCGGCCCCGACGCCGGTCTCGGCCTACCTGCACTCGGCGACGATGGTCAAGGCCGGCGTATTCCTGTTGGCCCGGCTGACTCCAATCCTGGGCGGAACCGGGTTCTGGATGGAGACGCTGACCGCCGTGGGCGCGGTGACGGCGGTGTACTCGGCGTTCGTGTCGCTGGGCAAGTCCGACCTGAAGCAAGTGCTGGCCTACACCACGGTCATGGCGCTCGGCGTGTGCGTCATGTTCCTCGGCTCGCCGCCGTTCGCCGGGCAGGGCGAGCCGTCGCGGGGCGTCCTGGCGGCGCTCGCATTCCTGGTCGCGCACGCCCTGTACAAGGCGGCCCTGTTCCTGGTCGCCGGGACGATCGAGAAGTCGACCGGCACCCGCGACCTGACGCAGTTGGGGGGTCTGAGGACGGCCATGCCCGTGACGTTCGCCGCCGCGGTGGCCGCGTCCGTTTCGATGGCCGGCGTGCCGCCCTCGGTCGGTTTCGTCGGCAAGGAGCTCCTGTACACCGTCGGCTTCGCGCCCGCCGCCGCGGCGTATCTGCCGTGGGCGGTGTTCTTCGCCGCCGCGCCGGTCGCGATGGTTGCGATAGTGCTCGCGATCAAGCCGTTCTTCGGCCCGCTCCCCGACTACCGCAAACCGGCGCGGGAGGGTCGCTGGCAACTCTGGTGCGGGCCGGTAGTGCTGGCGGCCCTCGGCCTCCTCTGGGGGCTGTCACCGGAGTTCCCGTTCATGCGCCTGCTCGTCCCCGCCGCAAACGTGGTGACCGGGCAGCCCCTGCCTGTCGACCACGCTCCCTGGCACAGCACGGGCGAGGCCCTTGCGCTGAGCCTCGTGACGCTGGCCGCGGCGGTCCTGGGATTCTGGAAGCGGGCGGCGGTCGCGCGAGCGCTCGCCGGTTGCAGGAAACTGGCTCCGTTCAGCGCCGACGGCGCGTACGACGCGGCCATGAACGGCATCGCCGCCGTGGCAGCCTGGCAGACCCGCCGGCTGCAGTCCGGCGTCCAGCGGCACTACCTGCTGATCGTATTCGCCACGCTCGGGTTGAGCCTGGCCGCGACGCTCTGGATCAAGAACGTGGTCCCCTGGCCCGTGCAGTTTGCGGAAGTGACGTATCTCGACTGGTCGCTCGCCGCCCTGGTTGCCGCGGCGTCGGTCGTGATCATCCTCTCCAGGTCCCGTCTGCTCGGGATTCTGGCGCTCGGCGTAGTGGGCATCAGCACGGCGCTGATCTTCCTGATCTTCGGGGCCGAGGACGTCGCGATGACGCAATTCGTCGTCGAGACGCTCGTCACGGTCATCGTGGCCGTCGTGCTGCTCAAGCTTCCGGACTTCAGGAACGAGGTCCTGCCCTCGGGACCCAAGCGCTTGCGCAACGCCATCGTCGCCGTCACGGTCGGCGTCAGCGTCACCGTGGTCCTGCTGGCCGTGACCGCGTCTCCTCCGCAAACGGAGCTGCGGGAGTACTTCGAGCGCAACGCCGTGCCCGGCGGTCACGGAAGGAACATCGTCAACGTGATCCTGGTCGATTTCCGTGCGCTCGACACGCTGGGGGAAATCACGGTGCTCGCGATCGCCGGCGCGGCGGTCTTCGCCCTGCTGCTGCCGGGCGCCCGGCGGCGGGAAGGCGTTCCGCCTTCGGACGCGGGGGAAGGCGCGGCGCCCGCCGAGACGTGGCACGGCGGCGTCATGAACACCATGATCCTGCGGGAAACCACGCGCCGGCTGGTCCCGTTGATTCTCTTGTTCTCCGTATTCCTGCTGCTGCGCGGCCACGACCAGCCCGGCGGTGGCTTCGTCGGTGGTCTGGTCGCCTCCATTGCGTTCAGCCTGTACGCTTTCGTCCGCGGCCCGCAGGCGGCCCGCGGGATTCTGCGCGCGGACCCCCGCGTTGTCGGCGCCATCGGTCTGGCCGTGGCAATCGCATCGGGCTTCGTCGGATCCATCCTGGAAGGCGTCCCGTTCCTTACCGGCCAGTGGGGAGAAGTCGCGGCACTTACGATCGGCACGCCGCTGATCTTCGATGTCGGCGTGTACCTGGTCGTCATCGGGGTCGTGCTGACCTTCGTCCTCGGCATCAAGGAGCAGTAGCGGAGATGGAGCCAATCATCGCGGTGCTGGTCGGCGTCCTGATGGCGGCCACCGTCTACCTGATGCTCAGCCGCAACTTCGTGCGCTTCATCTTCGGGCTGGCGCTGCTTTCCCATGCCGCCAACCTGGTGATCTTCGCCAGCGGAGGCCTGACGCGGGCCAGGCCGCCGCTGATTGCGCCGGGCGAGTCCGCGCCCGTCACCGACATCGCGAACGCCGTGCCGCAGGCGTTGATTCTGACCGCGATCGTGATCTCCTTCAGCCTGCTCACGTTCGCGCTGGTGCTCGCCTTCCGCACCTACCAGGAGCTGGGAACCGTGGACACCGACCGCATGCGGGCGGCGGAACCCTCGCCGGCCGGCGCCGGGGCTGACGAGGGGCGGGGGGCTGTCGATTGAACTGGCTGCTGGTGGGTCCGATCGTGATTCCGTTGGCCGCGGCCGTAATCGGCTTCGCGGGCCGCGGCAGCGAGAGGATGCAGAGAGCCGTGAGCCTCGTCGGCGCCATCGGCCTGGCGGCCGTGGCCGCGGGCCTGCTGTCGACGGTGTGGCGCGACGGTATCGCGTCGGTTCAGATCGGCCGCTGGCCGGCGCCCTACGGCATCACGCTGGTGGCGGATCACCTGAGCGCGGCAATGGTCGCGATCTCGGCCCTGATCGGGCTGGCCACCGTGATCTACGCCTTCGGAGACACCCCGCGCGGCCAGCTCTCCAAGGCCCTGCATCCGTTGCTGCACGCGCTGCTGGCCGGCGTGTGCGGCGCGTTCCTGGCGGGAGACATCTTCAATCTCTACGTCTGGTTCGAGATCATGCTCATCGCCTCGCTGGCCCTGCTGATACTGGGCGGAACGCCGGCGCAACTGGACGGCGCCGTGCGCTACGCGGCCCTGAGCCTGATCGCGACCACGCTGCTGCTCAGCGGCATCGGACTGCTGTACGGATTGACCGGCACGCTCAACATGGCGGACCTGCACCTGCGCGTGCAGGAGGTCGAAGACCAGGGGCTGCTCACCGTGGTCGCCATGGTGTTCATCATCGCGTTCGGCCTGAAGGCGGCGGTATTCCCGCTCTTCTTCTGGCTTCCCGCCAGCTACCACACGCCGCAGACCGCGGTCTCGGCCGTTTTCTCCGGCCTGCTGACGAAGGTGGGCGTCTACGCGCTGATGCGCTTCTTCACGCTGATCTTCCGGCACGACGTCGGGTACACGCACGAGCTGCTGCTCTGGGTGGCGGGCCTGACCATGGTCACCGGCGTCCTCGGGGCCGCCTCGCAGAACGAGCTGCGGCGCATCCTGTCGTTCCACATCATCAGCCAGATCGGCTACATGATCCTGGGTCTAGCGCTCTTCACGACGCTCGGGTTGCTGGGCGGTATCTTCTACGTGATCCACCACATCATCGTGAAGGCGAACCTCTTCTTCGTTGCGGGCGCCGTGAATCGGCTGGCCGGATCCACCGACCTGCAGACGCTCGGCGGGCTCTACCGCGACAAGCCGCTGCTTGCGGCGCTGTTCTTCGTGCCGGCGTTCTCGCTGGCGGGCTTTCCGCCGCTGTCCGGCTTCTGGGCGAAGCTGCTGCTGATCCAGGCCTCGATCCGGAGCGACGAGTTCATCATTGCGGGCGTCGCGTTGACCGTGGGTCTGCTGACCGCCTATTCCATGACCAAGATCTGGCTGAACGCCTTCTGGAAGGCCCGCCCGGAAGAGGCCGGGCCGCCGCCCCCGGTCGCGCCGCGGCGGCGGTGGCTGCTGCTGGCTCCCATAGCGGCGCTGGCGACCATCACGCTGGCGATCGGTCTCTACGCCCGGCCGCTCTACTCGCTGTCGGAACGCGCCGCCAGCGAGCTGATGGACCCCTCGAGCTACGTGGCAGCCGTGCTCGGGCCGGACCGTCTCGCAGCCGCCGCGGCGGGTAACGGAGAGAACACGGAATGAAACTCTTCCAGCTCAACCTGCTGTTCGCCGGCGGCTGGTGCGCGTTGTTCGGCACCTTCGACCTGGGGACTTTCGTCTCGGGCTTCCTCCTGGCGTTCGCGGCCCTGAGCCTGTCGAGCCCCATGTTCGGGCAGACCGCCTATTTCAAGCGCGTGCTGTTCGCTACCCGCCTGGGAGCCTATTTCCTGTACGAGCTCGCGGTCTCGAGCCTGGAGGTGGCCTGGGACGTGATCACGCCCGGGCACCGATCCCGCCCGGGCATCATCGCCGTGCCGCTGGATCTCGAGGAGCCGATACAGATCACGGTGCTGGCGAATCTCATCTCGTTGACGCCCGGTACGCTGAGCCTCGACGTCAGCCCGGACGGCAAGACGCTGTACGTGCACGAGATGTTCCTCGACGATGCGGACGAGGCGCGCAGGGGGATCAAGACGGGCTTCGAGCGCCTGGTCCGGGAGGCCATGCAGTGACGGACGCCGTGGCGCAGTCGCAGATCGTCGCGTGGGCGGTGAACGTCACCATGGCCCTGACCGTGCTGGGGCTGGTGCTGGCGTTCGTACGCCTCATCAGGGGACCGAGCCTGCCGGATCGCGTCGTATCGGTCGACCTCATCACGGTGCTGGCGGTCGCCATCGTGGGCCTGCTGGCCATCACGCACACCGAGCCCGACTTTCTCGACATCGCCGTGGCGCTGGCGCTGGTGGCCTTTCTGGCGACTGTCGCCTTCGCCTGGTACGCCGAGCGCACGACCGAGTTGCTCAAGCGCGACAGGGAGGCCGCCGAGAGGGCGGAGGAAACCGATGGCGGGTGACGTTCCGTGGCTGGACCTGCTCGTTGCCGCGTGCCTCCTGGCCGGAGGCTTCTTCCTGTTCGTCGCCGGACTCGGCATCCTGCGCCAGCCGGACGTGCTCATTCGCATGCACGCCTCCACGAAGGCGGGCACGCTGGGCGTCGGCCTGGTGTTCGCCGCCGCGGCCCTGTACTTCAGGAATACGGCCGAGGTTGCAATCGCGGTCCTGACGGTCGTCTTCCTGCTGGTGACGGCTCCGGTCGCCGCCCACGCGATCGCGCGCGCGGCGTACCGCACGAACGTCCCGCTGTCGGACCGGACCCATACCGACGAGTGGCAGGGGAAGTACGGCGGGGATGGCGCGGGCCCGACCGGCGGCTAGCGGCCCTCCGCCTGCTCCTGCGCGCGGGCGCCGGCCAGCATGTTGACCATGCCGTAGTTCCCCTCGTGGCAGGCGTACTCGAAGATTCGCCCGTCGGTCTTCGTCATCGGGATCAGCGCCGTCCAGGGACGGGTCCACGTCTGTGGATCCGCGGCCGTGAACTCGTACGCCAGCTCGCCGGGGCCGACCCGCGTGAAGCGCTCGACCAGGCGCAGGTTCGCGCTGGAGCCCTCGAAGTGCGTCTCGCGCAGGAAGTTGGTGGTTTCGACCACCAGCGTGCCGCCTTCCCAGCGGCCGCGTGAATCGCCGATCCACTGCCGGATCCGCTCCGGCAGGTGCGGCTGACCGTCCATCGGCACGATCCGCGCACTGTTGATCATCTCGTTGAAAATGACGACGCGGCCGGGCGTCTGGAAGATCTGCACGCTGTTGTTGTAGGCGCTGGGCATCATCGGCGGGCCGGAGTTGAAGCCCATCAGGCAGCGCTCGGCCAGCGGGCGGTCTTCCGGGCCGGCCGGCAGCGTGCCCGCGAACGCGTCGCCGTAGCCGCCCGTCTTTGCCACTCCCGGGATCCAGGGGATGCGGCCGTCGGGCGGATCGACCACCAGCGACGTGCGCCGGTCGGCCGTCAGGTCGGTGCCGAAGTCCATCCAGAACTGGTTGTAGCCGTGCTCGATGTCGGTATCGAGGCCGAACCGCCCTTCGGGGTTCGAGCGGTCGTCCCAGTTGGTGTACGGCGACGCCTCGATGAATACGGCCGCCTCCTCGGGGGTCAGGACTTCCTTGCCCGCCAGCTCGGGCGGTCGCTCCATCGGCGTCAGGGAGCGGAAGTCCCACACGCCCTGCAGGTCCGGGTCGCCCCAAGCGGTGCGCGGCAGCTCGCCGCCGGCCGGCTGCGCCAGGGCGGGCGCGCCGCCGAGCGCCGCAATGAGCACCGAGAGCGCGCCGATCGCGAAGGGTCCCGCCGCCGCCGATCGATGACATGTCCTGGCCGGCAGCCTGCGGCAAGACCCCGCGTCGCACCGAGAGCGGTGAGGCGCGTGGCTGGCAAGGCGTGAAGAGCGAGCATATTCGAAGATATGTGAGCGATGAACAACGCAGTCCAGCCGCGATGCATCGCCGCTCGAATGCAGTGGGGTCTTGCCACAGGCTGCGAACATCGTCAGTCCCTCCCCCCGAGCGCAGCCGGGCTCCGGCTACGGCTCGGCTACCTCGAACACCCACAGCGTGGCGCTGCGGTCGGTCGGATTCTGGATCTCCGGCGCCATCACGGAGTACGCGCCGGTCAGATAGCCGCCCGCGCCGGTGGTCGCCGCCACGTACTGCCGGCCGTCGACCGCGAACGTGATGGGCGGCGAGTTCGGCACGTCGCTCAGCCGCGTCGTCCACAGCCGTTCCCCGCTGGCCGCGGCGTACGCGCTCAGCCGCCGGTCGAGCGAACCGGCGAACAGCACGCCGCCGGCCGTGACGAGCGCGCCGGTGGTCTGCGGCGCGCGCTGGCGGGCGATCCACACCGTCTCCTGCGTCTCGAGGTTGAACGCCTCCACGCGACCGTAGTTGCCGTCGCTCTCCGGGCGCGGGCGGACAGTCCAGCGCACGCCGGTCGTGAGGCTGCCGCGCTCGCCCTCGCCCACGGGCACCATGTCCATGCACGCCTCGGTGATCGGCACGTAGACGATCTTCGTGCCGGGGTCGTACGCCGTGGGCGCCCAGCTCCGGCCGCCGCCGACGTGCGGGCAGACCATCTTCGTCTCGCCGTCGCCCGGAATCGAGCGCGGGTCGACGATCTTCTCGCCCGTGGTCGGGTTGATCCCCGTGATGCTGTTCTGCAGGCCGAGGTCGATCGACGTGACGTACTTGCCGGTCTCGGTCTCGACGACGTCGAAGATCGCCTGCTTGCCGCCGGTCACCACCACGCTGGTCGGTGCGCCGCGCACCGGCAGCTCGGCCACCTGCCGCTCGAACGCCCAGTCGAGGTCCCACTGGCCGTTGGCCTGGTGCTGGAAGTGCCACGCCAGCTCGCCGGTGTCGGGGTCCAGCGCCAGCGTGGTGTCGAGGTACAGCGCGTCGTTGTTGATGCCTTCGATGCCCACGGGATCGCGGAGCGGCCCCGTGTCGTACGTGTTGCCCGGACCGAAGAACGCCAGGTTGTGCACCGGGTCGTAGCTGCCGGGGATCCAGACCGAACCACCGTTGCGGGCCTCGTACTCCAGGCCGTTCCAGGTATGGCCGCCCGGCGCGTCCGGCGGCGGAATGGTGTTGAACCGCCAGCGCTCGGCGCCGGTCTCCGCGTCGAGCCCCACGATGAAGTTGCCGCCGCCGGCGCGGCCGGTGGTGCCCACCATGACCGTGCCGCGCGCCACCAGCGTGCCGCCGGTCAGGCGCACGCGCTCCCCGGGCCCTACCACCTGCTGCTCCCACTCCACGGCGCCGGTCTTCACATCGAGCGCCACCACGTGCAGGTCCGAGGTGGGCACGTACAGGCGCTCGCCGTAGATGGACATGCCGCGCTTGAGGCTCGGCGCTACATCGCGCGGCAGGCGGCGGGCATATTCCCACAGCAGGTCGCCGCTGGCCGCGTCGAGCGCGTGCACCTTGTCGCCGAAGCCGTGCACGAACAGCACGCCGTCATGCACTATCGGCGTCGACTCGCTCGGGCCGGGCGGCAGCGACCACGACCACGCCGGGCGCAGGCCGCCGACGTTGGCGGGGGTGATCTGCCGCAGCGGGCTGTAGCCGGCCGCGTCGTAGGTGCGCCGCCACAGCAGCCAGCTCTCGGGGTCCGGTTTCTCCAGCATGGCGTCGGTGACCGGACGGATGCTGTCGAGGGGGTTCCTGCGCACCGGGACCGGCGGCAGGACGACGCCGGCCGAGAGCCCGCCGCCCCCGGAGCGCCAACCCGTCGAGAGTGCGGCCAGCGACGCCGGGTCGGCCGGCAGCGGCTCCCGGCCGGCCTCGATGCCGTTCTCCTGCAGCAGGAATGCGATCAGGTCCGTGTAGGTCTCGTCTCCGAGCGAGTCCGGCCGGTCCTGCGGCATCGTCGTCGCCGTCTCGGTGAACAGCGCCTCCACCGAGCGGGTGTACCACCTGGCGCGGAAGGCTGTGCCGCGCAGCGGGGGCGCGAACGGGCCGTCGTCCAGGTTCTCGCCGTGGCACGAGGCGCAGTGCTGCCGGTAGGCGGCCAGCCCCGCGTCCGCCTGCTCGGCCGTGTACCCCGCCGGCGTGCGCTGCGGCTGCTGCGCCGCGCCGGGCGCCGCGGCCAGTGTGCACATCAAGAATGCGGCCGGCAGCGCCGCCGATCGGATTGCCGTGGTAGAAGCCGTCAGTCGCATCGACGCCCCGCTTTCCGCAGTCCGCCTGCCGCTGGCGGCGGCCGGCGGGTCCGACAGGCCGATTATATGGCCATCCGCGGCCGTTGCCGCTACGATGGGCGCAACGGAAACGCAGCAGGAGGCAGCAGATGATCCGTCAGCGACTCCGCCGTCCGCTAGCGCCGCTTCTCATTGCGGTCGCGGCGCTCTGGCTCGCGCCACCGGCCGGCGCGCAGGAGCTGCCGCGCACGGCGGACGGCCATCCGGACATCCAGGGCATCTGGGTCAACTTCGACCGCACGCCGCTGGAGGTGCCGACCGACGAGGACCCCGGCCGCATCGAGGCGCTGCGGCTGTGGTTCCCCGGGCTGGAGGTGACGCCGGAGGGACTGCGGGGCCTCACCGGTCCCAACCCCGGCGGGCTGGCCAGCTTCCTGGGGGAGGGAGACGGCGAGGGGCACTCCTCCAAGCGCAGCGCGCTGCGGCGATCGCTGGTGGTCGACCCGCCGTCCGGCCGCGTGCCGGTGCGGCCGGAAGCCGAGCGGCAGAAGCAGGAGAACCTGATACACCTGACCGATTCCTACACCTACCACACGCCGTGGGAACGCTGCATCACGCGCGGCGTGCCCGGCGGCATGTTCCCGGCCGGCTACAACAACTCGTACCGCATCCTGCAGACGGCCGACTACGTGGTCATCCTGTACGAGATGATCCACGAGCCGCGCATCATCCCGCTCGGCGAGGGTCCGCACCTGGATGCGTCCATCCGGCTGTGGAACGGCGATTCGCGCGGGCGCTGGGAGGGGAACACGCTGGTCGTCGAGGTGGCGAACTACCGCGCCGAGCTGGTCGGCACCATCGCCACCAGCATCACCAGCACCGCCACCCTGAAGGCCATTCCGCAAAGCGCCGGCATGCGCGCCGTCGAGCGCTTCACCCTGGTCGAGCCCGGCCGCATGCGCTACGACGTGACCATCGAGGACCCGGAGGTGTACTCCGCGCCGTGGACCGTCTCCATGCCGCTGCACCGCGACGACGAGTACGACATGTACGAGTACGCCTGCCACGAGGGCAACTACGGCCTGGCCAACAGCCTGAGCGGCGCCCGCGCCAGGGGCGAGTAATTCCTCCTAAAAATCGATCGTGAAGCCGAGCTTGAACAGGCGGCCGATCAGTATCTGCGAGGGCCGCAGCCAGTTCGAGCCGTACGCGTTGTTGTGCAGCAGCACGGTGTTCACGTTGAACAGGTTGGCGATGTCCAGCGTGATGCGCGAGCGCGTGCCGCCGGCCTCGAACACCTTCGCCAGCCGCATGTCCACCTGGTGCAGCGCGTCGTTGTAGAACTCGCCCGGCGCCAGCAGGGGCACGGTCACCGAGCCGGTGCTGAAGCTGGTGCGGGCCGGATCCATGAACTGCACCGTCGAGCCGATGCTGGCGTTGCTGTAGGCGAAGTCGGCCAGGATCTCCGGTCCCGGCAGCAGCAGGTAGGTCACCGCCAGGTCGACGCCCAGCGGCAGCGAGGCGGTCCCGTGGAACTTCAGGTTGTTCCGCCACGGCGGCCGGAACTCGCACTGGTGTCCCCCGGGCACCACGGCCCGGGCGCGCGCCGCGCGGTCGCCCAGCACGTCGCCCTGCGGTGAGTCGACGCTGAAGCAGGCGTTGCGCATGTTGCCCACCGTCCCGCTGCTGAGCCCGCCCGCCAGCGTGTAGCGGTCGAAGCGGGCGTTCATGGTCACGTCGATGCCCTGCCACATCTCGGTCCATTCGCCGAAGTTCTCCGCGGCGGTCTGGAACGTCTCCACCTGCCCCAGCTTGGCCGGGTTGATGTCGTACAGGCCGCACACCTGGCTGCCGCTCACCCCGCCCAGCCGCGCGTCGGTCGGCGCGGTGACGCAGAATTCGTTGTAGTCGCCCGGGCCGACCAGCAGGTTGTCGTTCACCGCGAAGTTGCCGAACGAGCGCCGCGTGTACTGCGCCTCCACCGACAGGCCGTCGAGGAGCTGGTGCTGCACGCCGCCGGCGAACTCCCAGTTGTACATCCGCACGCCCCAGCCTTCGCGGATGGCGTCGTCCACGTTGATGGCCACCGGCGTCACGACGGCGAAGTTGCGGTTGTCGATCGGTCCGAGCTCCTCGTCCTGCGCGATCCGGTCCCCGTTCGGGTCGAACCACGAGCGGTTGCCGAGCTGGTTGAAGTTCAGCGGGTTGAGCGCCGCGGCGAAGGCGGTGCCCTCCTTCACGACGTAGCGGTTCAGCGAGACCTTCAGGGCGGTGCGGCCGTCGCCGGCCAGGTCGTAGGCCAGCCCCAGGCGCGGGGAGAAGTCCTTCCAGTTCGGGACGTCCTCGACATCCAGCCAGGACTGGAACGGGGCCCAGCGGCTCGGGCCGCTGATGTTTTCGTCGCCCGGTATCCGCCCGACGTGCTGGTCATAGCGGATGCCGGCATTGATCGTGAGCCGGTCCACCGTCCACTGGTCCTGCGCGAAGAACGCGAACTTGTTGAAGTTCTGGCGCGAGGTCCACGGACCGTTCTCCACCTGGGCGCGGATCGGCCGCCCGTTGAAGAACAGGTACTTGAGGTTGCCGTTCAGCGAGCGGTTCTTCCACGACTGGTAGCCCCAGTTGAAGTCCACCCCGAACTTGGCGGTATGCGAGCCGGTGACGTACGAAATCGACGCCTTGGCGCTCGGCTGGTAGCCGATGTACTCCCCGTAGCCGACCCACGACGCGCGGGAGAAGAAGCCGGTGCCGACGTCGTACACCGCCGCCACGTCGCTGTACGCCAGTCCGTCCCGGGTGCCGTCGAGATAGGAGCTGTTGTAGCCGTCGGTCCAGGTCGCCTCGAGCAGGACGCGCGAGGTGATCGGCGAGGTCCACTTGACCTGCGCGAAGCGCTCCTTGCGGATCTTCGAGTCCCAGGCCGCCTCGTACGACCAGGTGCCGCTCATCAGCAGGCCGTCCTGGCCGCGCGGCTGGTACGAGTAGTAGGCCGCCAGCTTGTTGCGCGGCGTCACCTGGTAGGTGAGCCGGCCGCTGATTGCGTGGTGGTAGCTGTCGAGCACGCCGGGCTCGTTCAGGTCGGCATAGCCGTCGGCCCCCAGCCGCGGGTTGAAATTGAACGTCAGGGGGTCGGTCGCGTGGTACATCCCTGTGATCTCCTCGGCGATGCCCCAGGTGCGCCCCGAGAAGAAGAACCAGGCGCGATCCTCGACGATCGGCCCGCCGAACGAGCCGTTGAAGTCGCGCAGCGACTGGATCGCGTTCGCGTCCGACAGGCCCTGGTCGCGCAGCGACTGGTCGAAGTTGTCGCTCTGCAGGTTGTGGGACGAGTACGACGTGAGGAACGAGCCGGCGAAGTCGTTGCCGCCCTCGCGCGGGATCAGGTTGGTGCGCACGCCGCCGGATTCGGTCTCCGCCGAGATGCCGCTCAGCTCGAACACGAACTCCTGGATCTCCAGCGGGTCGACGTTGCGCAGTCCCTGCGTGCCGGAGCCGGCGATGGTCATCGGGGCCCCGTCGAACTGCATCGAGTAGTCGCCCGGCAGGCTGCCGTGCGCCTGGCTGCTGCCGCGGTTGATGTTCGTACCGCCGACGTCGTGGTTGCGGCCGGTGATGGTGACCGTCACCGCCGGGATCAGCTCCGACATGTGGAGCTGGCTGCGGCCGGTCGGCAGCGCCTCGCGGATCTCGAGGTCGAGCACCTCCTGCTGCACGACGTTGCGGATGTCGACGTCCGGCGATTCGCCGGTCACCGTGATCGACTCCTCCACGCCGCCCACGCGGAGCTCCGCGTTCACCGTGGCGATCATGGCGCCCGACAGCGAGATGCCTTCGCGCACCACCGTCGAGAACCCGGGGATGGTGAAGGTGACCGTGTAATCGCCGGGCCGCAGGTCGATGATGGTGAACAGGCCCTGGCCGTCGCTGACCACCGTGCGCGCCTGCTCGATGAGCGCCGGGCTCGACGCCTCGACCGTCACGCCCGGCAGCACGCCGCCGGTCGTGTCGGTGACCCGCCCGGCGATGCCGACGTTCTGCGCCGACGCAGCGGATGCCGCCAGCAGCAGGCCGGCGGCGGTGAGGGTGACGGAAGAAACGAACGCACCTGAACGACGCTTCATGACTTCCTCCCGATGAGCGCCGTGCGAGGGTGCAACGGCGTTGTCACATCCGAGTATCACGCGTTCCCGCGGCGGTCAAGCACTATCGGCGCGCCGTCGCCGCGGTGTATGATGCGGGTCCCATGGCAGGCATCTGGTTCGCGGCGGGAGCGGCGTTGTGCGGGGCGGGAGTGGTAATGGGCGCGTTCGGCGCACACGGCCTGCGCGCGCGCATCGGGCCGGACATGCTCGCCGTGTACGAGACCGGCGTCCAGTACCACCTGGTCCACGCGCTCGGCCTGCTGGCCGTGGCGTGGGCCGCCACGCGCTGGCCCGGCGTCTGGGTGAACGCCGCCGGCTGGCTCTTCGTCGCCGGCATCGTCCTGTTCTCCGGCAGCCTCTACGTGCTGGCCGTCACCGGACCCCGCTGGCTCGGCGCCATCACCCCGCTCGGCGGCACCTGCTTCATCCTCGGCTGGGTGTTGCTGGCTGTAGCCGCCCTCCGTTCCACTCCCTGACGCGACCGCCCGCGCGCGCGGGCAATAGTCGTCAGTACCAGGGGCTGATCAGGAACTCGTTGCAGACGACGTGGGCGCGCCGGGTGATCTTGCGGGCGGTCTCCTCGTCCAACTGATCGAGGTTGCGCAGCGCGACCGTGGCGCCGTCCGGCAGGCAGGCGATCTCCAGCAGCTTCGCCGCGCCGGGAAACTCCCGCCGCAGGGTGCTCTCGAACAGCGCCGCGAGCTGCTCCGGGCGCTTGGACGCGCCGCGCGGGGGCAGCGTGAACGTGACCTCGGGCGGGTCGGGCTGTGCGGGCGCGCCGCCTCCCTTCGTCATCACGGTAGGGTATCGTTGTACGCTGTCATGCCGCCGCTGCGCAAGTGGCTCATCCTGGTCCACCGCTACCTGGGCATCCCGCTCAGCCTGCTGTTCGTCATCTGGTTCGCCTCCGGCGTCGTCATGATGTACACGGGCGGCATGCCGCGGCTGACTGCCGAGTCGCGGCTCGCCCGCCTCCCGGATCTCGACCTCTCGCGCGTCCGCCTGACGGCCGCCGAGGCGGTCGAGCAAGCCGATCTGTGGGCGTTTCCCGACAGCGCGGTGCTGCTGACCGTGACGGACCGGCCGGCCTGGCGCTTCGAGTGGCCGTTCTCCAACGCCACCGTCTTCGCCGACACCGGAGAGATCCTGGCGCCGCTCGACGCGGACGCCGCGCGCGCCGTGGCCGGCCGTTTCGCCGGCGTGCCGGAGGACCGGGTCCGCTTCGCCCGCGAGCTGACCGAGCGCGACCAGTGGACCATCCAGTACGGCGGCGGGCTGCCGTACTTCAAGTTCGAGGTCGACGACGGCGCGGGCACGGAGCTGTACGTCTCGCCGCAGCGCGGCGAGGTGACCATGCACACGACGCGCCGCACCCGGGCGCTCGCCTGGGCCGGCGCCATCCCGCACTGGTTCTACGTGGCGGCGCTGCGGCGCAACGGGCCGCTCTGGACCGACGTGGTCGTCTGGTCCGCCACGCTCGGCTGCGTGGTAGCCGTGCTCGGCCTGCTGCTCGGCTTCACGCAGGACCGCATCACCTACACCGGCTGGATGCGCTGGCACTATCTCACCGGCGCGATCTTCGGCCTTTTCACGCTCACGTGGGTGTTCAGCGGCCTGCTGTCGATGGAGCCGTACGACTGGACGCGCGCGCGCGGGCTGGCTCTGCCGCCGGACACGTTCACCGGGGGACCGATCGAACTGGCGTCCTACGACGCTGTTGCAGGCGGCGGCCTGGAGCGCCTGGCGGCGGGGCGCGGAATGCGCGAGATCGAGTTGCGCCGCATCCTGGACCAGCCGCACTACGTCGTACGCCTGGCGCCGGGGCAAGCCGCGCCAGGCGGCCGGGAGGAACGGCTGCACCAGCCGTACTACGTGACGGGCCGCGCGAATCCCGATCGGCTGCTGGTGGCGGCAGAGAGCATGACGGTCCGCGACGAGCCGTTCGCCGTGGACGCGCTGCTGGCGCGGGTGAAGGCGGCTGCGCCGGGCGCGCGCGTGGCCGAGACGGCGCTGCTGGAGGACTACGACGATTACTACTATTCGCGGGCCGGCCGCACCCCGCTGCCGGTGCTGCGCATCAAGCTGGCCGATCCGGGCGAGACCTGGCTGTACGTCGATCCGCTGCTGGGCCGTCAACTGGCCAGCGTCCACCGCCTGAACCGCGTCGAGCGCTGGCTGTTCAACGGCTTGCACAGCCTCGACTTCGCGTTCTGGTACGATCGCCGCCCGCTGTGGGACGCCGGGCTGATAGTGCTGAGCGCCGGGGGACTGGCGTCGAGCGGGATCGGCCTCTGGGTAGGCTTCAGGCGCGTGCGGCGCGCCCTGCGCAAAAGCTGAACAGCCCGTGGTGAAGCCCCTCCCCTCGGGGGAGAGGAGGGGCCTTGGAGCTGCTACTGCTGGTCTACCGCGCCGGCCAGGATGTTGTAGAGGCCGTAGTTGCCCTCGTGGCAGGCGTACTCGTACAGCGGCTGGTCGTTGCGCTGCATCGGCACCGAATAGGTCCAGGCCGTGGTCCAGACCGTCGGATCGTCCACGGTCACCCGGTACTCCAGCGTGTTCTCGTCCACCCGCGTGAGCCGCTCGGTCAGCGTGAGGTGCTGCGTGGTTGCGCCGCGCTGGAAATTGGTCTCGCGCAGGAAGTTCTTCGTCACCACCACCAGCGTGTCGCCGTCCCAGTGGCCGCGCGCAACGCCGTGCCACTGCCGGATGTCCGAGTCGGGCAGCGGACGGTCGTCGAGGTAGACGAACCGCGCGTCGTGGTTCATCTCCGCGAACATCACCACCATGTCCTCGGTCTGCAGCAACTGCATGTTGTTGTTGTAGGCGCTCGGCGCCATCGGCGGGCCGGAGTTGAAGCCGAGGATGCAGCGCACCTGCAGGCCGCCCGGGCCGAGGTCCTCGACGAAACCGCCCGGCGTCGGCTCGTGGCCGCCCACGCCCTGGCGCGCCATCGCCGCCGCGTCACGGCGCTTCATGGCGCTCGACGTCATGGCCGGGATGCGGCCGTTCGGCGGATCGATGACCAGCGACGTCCGCGCGGTCGTCACCGACGTGCCCTCATCGAACCAGAAGTCGTTGTACGGCACCACCCGGCCGGAGGTGTCGTTGTCGCGGCTGCGCCGGCGGATCGATTCCTCGGAGAACTCCGCCGCCTCTTCCGCCGTGAACACCTCGGTGTCCGCCAGGTCGGCGGGCCGCTCCATCGGCGTCAGGCTGCGGAAGTCCCATACGCCCTGCAGGTCGGGCGCTCCCCACGGAGTGCGCGGAACGGACTGCGCATCGGCCGCGACCGGCGTGAGCGCCGCGATCGCCGCCACCGCCGCCAGGACTGTCAGAAGCCGTGTCATCTGCCACCTCCACGAAAACTATGGTTGCAACCAGGAGTTTCGGCTGGAATGGCCCATTGTATACCCCCCGGCCCGGTTCCGCGCGATAGAAATGGGCGCGGAGAGGCGGCTCAGCGCGCCGTCCCGCCGAGGGCGAGCGGCTGCTGCGGGCTCCGCGGCTCGTCGGGGTACAGGCCCTCCACGTAGCTCCCGTAGCCGTTGAAGATCGGCGTCACGAACTGCTCCTCGGTGTCGAGCCAGTGCGAGACGTTCTGCGGCCAGCGCGGGTGCGGAACGTTCGGGTTCACGTTCGACAGGAAGCCGTACTCGTGCGGCTGCTCGGCGCTCCAGAACGTGCCCGGCTGCTCGCGCGTCAGCTCGATCTTCACGATCGACTTCGCGCTCTTGTAGCCGTACTTCCAGGGCACGACGAGGCGCACCGGCGCGCCGTGCTGCCGCAGCAGGGGCTCGCCGTAGACGCCGGTCGCCAGCAGCGTCAGCTCGTGCATGGCCTCGTCCAGCCGCAACCCCTCGTGGTACGGCCACGGGTACCAGCCGGCGGTCCGCACGCCCGGCATCTGGTCGGGCGCGAGGACCGACTCGAAGCGCACGTAGCGCGCGTCCGGCGCCGGCTCGACCCGTTCCAGCAGCCGCCGCAACGGAAAGCCGGTCCACGGGACGTTCATCGCCCAGCGCTCGACGCAGCGGAAGTGGTAGAGGCGCTCCTCGTGGTCGAAGGCGAACAGGTCGTCGAGGTCGAGCGTTGCCGGACGGCGGCAGGCGCCGCCCACCTCGACCTTCCACGGCTGCACCTCGAAGTCGCCGCAGAACTGCCAGACCGGCCCACCGCGCCCGGCCAGGAACTCGTAGAAGTTGTTGTGCGCGGCGGCCGCCTCGCGCGGCGTGGGGCCGCTCGTGTCGCCGCGCCCGCTCGACCCGCCCAGCACCGGCACCGCGTTACGGATGCGGTAGGGCAGGGCGTAGTCCTCGTTGCGGGCCGCGGGGAAGACGTCGGGGCGCTCGAACGGCACCTCGAGCAGGCTGGCCTGCGACTGCGCCGCGCCGCGGGCCACGGTCGAGGCGGCCAGCAGCCCGCCGCCCACGGCCGAGAGGAACCGCCGCCGGCCGAAGAACACTTCGGGCGGCGTGATGCGCCGCGACGTGATGTCCGCAGAGTAACGCCGGCTCATGGTGCTGCCGGAATCCGCGCCGGGCCTGCCGCTAGGGCACGGCGAAACGGGCGATGCGGGTGCCGCCGCCGACGGCGCCCAGCCAGATCTCGCCGCCCACCTCGATGGCGCCGGTGCCCAGAATGATGTGCTCGTTCGACGGATAGCGGACGAGCTCCTCGGCGGCCAGCGTGTCGGGGTCGACGCGCACCACGCGCGCGGTGACCCCGTCGCACTCGCCGTCGCCCACGCAGCCGAACACCGTGCCTTCTCCTTCCGTGCCCTGGCCGGCGGCCAGGATCGAACCGTCGGGAGCCCAGCGCAGGTTGTCGACCTGGAAGCCGACGTCCACCTCGGACTTCTCGACCGGCTCGCGCCCGCGCGACAGGCGGACCACCGACGACGTACCCCAGCCGCCGATGTAGTACCACTGTCCGTCGTCCGACACGAGGATGCCGTTGGGGGCGGACATGCTGCTGCCGGGCACCTCCGACCAGCCGAGTCCGCGCCGCCACTCCCACACCTCGCCCTCGGGCTGCGTGAAGTGCGTGGCGGCGAACCCGCCGCCGCGCAGCGCCGTCACGGAGTTGAGGCCGACGCCCTCCGGCGCGATGACGCAGCCGACCCAGGTGATCAGCGGCCCCGACCCGCCCATGTCGAGCCAGAACACCTCCACCGACTCGCGGTCGCCGTGGCCCACGACGTACAGCGTGTGGATGTCGCCGTCGCCGTGGCGCAGGCTGAGGCCGTGCGGCTGGAAGCGGGCCGTGGGCGGTCCGGGGCAATCGCCGTACATCACCGTGTCGTGCCGCGTCCGGGCGCCGGCGGCGGGGAACAGCACCGTCGCCGTATGGTCGCGCGTATCGGCGAGGTAGAGGTGTCCCTCTTCCGCCATGCTCGCCACGACCACCAGGGGCGTGCGGGGCACGGCGATCAGGTCCTCCGGGCTGACCGGGCCGCAGATGAACTGCACGTCGCCGTCCGGCTCGCAGCCCGCCTGATCCTGTGCGGAGACGGCGGCGAGCGCCGCGCACGAGACGAGCACACCGAGCATCAATGCATGCCGCATGAGAATCCCTCCCGGCGCGTAGGCACGCGCGCGATCGCCATTATAGGAGTAGACTCCCGGAGCGGAGAGAAATCCATGGGGAACACGCGCAACTCGATCAAGCGTCGGCCGTCATTGCACGCGGCGGCGCTGCTGGCGTTCGTGGCGGCGCTGGCCGCGCAGGGCGGTCCCGCGGCAGGCGCCCAGCCGGGTGCGGAGCCGGCCGGCGACGTCCCGCGCCTGGTCGGCGTCTGGGACGGCAGCCCGCGGTCGCGGCCGATCAACGGCCCGGACATGCCGTGGACGCCCGACAACTTTCCCGTGCTGAACGAGCGGGCGCTCGCCTACCAGGAGGCGTTCGACGAGGCGCTGGCGCAGAAGTACGACTGCGTGCCCGCCACGCCGCCCGCCCTGCAGTACGACCCGTACATGATGGAGGTCGTGCAGTGGCCCGACCGCGTCCTGTTCCGCTACGAGAAGGACGACGTGTTGCGCACGGTCTGGCTCGACGGACGGCAGCCGACCGTCCACGATTACGGCATCCAGGGGTTCTCGGTCGGGCGCTACGAGGACGGCGCGCTGCTGGTGGAGACGACGCACTACGTGTTCGACATCACGGGATTCGACGACTACAACGGCATCCCCTCCTCGCAGCTCAAGCGCGTCACGGAACGCTACTGGCGCGAGGGCGAGGCCCTGAAGGTCACGGTCACGGTGGAGGATCCGCTCTTCCTCAGGGAGCCGGCGTCGTACACCACCCAATGGCTGCCGGCGCCCGACGGCTACCGGCTGCAGCCGTACGAGTGCGACCCGGAAGATGCGCGGCGTCCGATCAAGTTCATGGTGCCGAAGTACCGCTGAAGCGCGGCAAGGAGGGTAGCGACGTGGCAGTTCCGCGATGGGTTGCGCCGGCGTGCCTGGCGATGGTGGGCCTCGCGGCGGCTTCCGCCGCGGCGCACCACGCCAGCGCGCCGTTCTACGACGATACGCGCAGCGTGGAAGCCCGCGGCGTCGTGACGCGGTTCGAGTTCAAGAACCCGCACTCGTTCCTGTACCTGGAAGGGACCGCGGACGACGGCAGCACCATCAACTGGGAGATCGAGATGGGGCCTGCGGTGTCCATGTCGCGCCGCGGCTGGACGCCGGACACGATCAACGCGGGCGACGAGATCCTCGCGGTGGGCCGCCCGTCGCGCGCGCCGGGCACCTGGGGCATGTGCTGCGCCGAGCTGACGCGGCCCGACGGCCGTCCCATCAGTCCCGCGCAGTAGAACAGCGCGGTCCGGCCGCCGCCGGTCCGCCGGCCGGCCGTCACTCCGCCCGGTCGACGCGCAGCCGCGTCAGGCGCAGCGTCTTGATGTGCCACCTGCCGTCGATCCGCTCGTACGTCTCGTGGTAGTGGCCCCAGCCCACCAGCGTGTTCTCCCCGTCGGGTATCTGCAGGATGTCCATCATCGCCCAGATGCCGGTGGCCGTGGTGGGGGAGGTGATCTCGATCTCCGGCATGTGCCCGTGGTGCACCGTGGTCAGATGCTCCACGCCGTTCTGGATGAACGCGGCGATGTTGGCCGGGCCGGTCACCGGGTTGTCGGGCGTGCCGAGGTCGCCGGAGCCTTCGACGTTGTAGACCGCCGTTCCGTCCGGCGCGAACAGCGTCTCGATGCAGGCCCAGTCGTTGGTGTCCAGGCAGCGGAAGTAGCTCGCCTTGAGCCTCCCGATCTCCTCGATGGCGAGCAGGCGATCGATGTCGCTCAGACCCTCTTCCACGGCGTCGCCGCCCGCGGCGCCGGGCTGTCCGGCGCAGGCCGCCGCAAGCAGCAGGAACGCGAACAGGGAAGCTCTTGCCATGGGCTTTCGTCAGGGCGTGACGGTGACCGCCACGTCCGCGACGTCCTTCAGGCCGCCGTCGTGCGCCTGCGCGCGGATCACGTACTCGCCGGGCTGGCTGAACTTGACGGTCACGGGGAAGCGGCCGTCCGGCGGCAGCGGCGGCGGCTCCCAGCCGGGCGTCCACGGCGAGTTGCTGCGGTAGTCCGGGTACGTCTTGAACTGGTACGGGTCGAACGAAACGTGGCTCTCCGGGCCGCGGAAGACGATCCACGCCACGCGCAGCCCCCAGGCGCCGTGCCGGCCCACCAGCCGCAGCGGCGAGGCGTGCACGGGCGGGATGCCGTCGTCGGCCGCCACGGCCGCGAGCTCGAGCTCCTCGCCCACCGCCACCGTCCGGCGCAGGCTGCCCTCCACGCGCACCGTGGGCGCCTTGTTCGCCCGCATCTCCTCGTTGTTGTGGCCGAAGTCGCCGATGTCGAACTGCTGCAGCTCCGAGTCGGTGATGTAGCCGGGCAGCAGCGTGGCGTACGCCTGGTTGGTCTTGCCGTTGACCGTCAGCGTCCAGGCGATCTCCCGCTCGCCGAAGTCGGCCGGCACGTTGATGTGGAAGACGAACCGGTTGCGGCGCGGCTGGAACAGCGTGGGCTGCCCCTGGTCCGGCCCGCCCGGCTCCACGCTGTTCTCCGGACCCACCGGGACATGGGGCTTCTCGTCCCAGTTGCGGTTGAAGTAGCCGAACGACAGGTTGAACGTGCCGTCGGGCTGCTCCTCCCAGCCGTCGAAGGCGGGGGCGATGTCCTGGCCCGTGCGGTAGACCACCTGGCCGTCGCTGTCGCCCGCGCCTGCCGCCAGCAGCAGCGCGGCCAGCGCCGCGCCCACGGCGGCCGGCCACAGGGCCCGCATGCGCTTCATTCCCATCCGTGTGTCCCGGCGCGGCGCGTCAGTCGTTGTCCTGCGTCACGCGCGCCCGCTCCAGCCCCTGCCGCCGCGCCAGCTCCTCCTCGTACTGCTCCTCCGTAATCGGCACGAAGCGCGAGAGGTTCAGGAACATGTCGTCGGTCGAGCGGTTGCCGTAGCCCTTCCAGTTGCGCGGATCGGTGACGCGCGGGTTGTTCAGCGTGTTGTCGTACCAGGCGGTGACCCGCAGGATGGTGTTGACCGGCAGCAGCGGGGCGTGGTCCTCGTCGTAGACGTACACCTTCACCCAGTTGTGGTTGTAGCCGGCGCAGTTGAGCATCTCGCTCAGGCCGGTGGGGTAGATCGCCTCGATGCACATCCGCTTGCCGCTGGAGTGCAGGTGCGGCTCGAACGTCATCATGATGCCCGGCTTCGTCACCAGCTGCATCCCTTCCATCACGGCGTTCGGCTCCTCGGGCGGGATGTCGATGTCGAACGTCAGGTAGCTGATGATGCCGCCGCGGCCGCTGTACTTCGGCTCCCATCCCCTGGGGTGGAACTTGAACGCGACGTCGATGCGGAACGGCACCTCGACGCCGATGGAGTGCAGGTGCAGGTCCCAGTTGAGCGACGAGCCGGCCGGCAGCCGTACGCCGAGCACCTCGGGATAGTGGGTGGCGTTCTGGCCCACCTCGTGGACCACGCTGAACAGGTCGGCCGGTCCGCGGTCGCCGCCCGGG
Organism: Vicinamibacterales bacterium; assembly: GCA_965207665.1. Taxonomy (GTDB): domain Bacteria; phylum Acidobacteriota; class Vicinamibacteria; order Vicinamibacterales; family UBA8438; genus JAAXGX01. Next base: position 4,085,659 of record CBDBMV010000002.1, on the reverse strand, counting down.
CGCGACTGCGTCTGGATCACCTCCGACCGCTCGCGCGCGGAGATCACGGCGTGGTGGACGACGAACAGGTTCAGGTCGCCCGACTTGCGCTCGACGATGGCCTCGTCGAGCAGCACCTCGCGCACCTCCACCGCCTCGATCCAGCGGTCCTCGGTCAGCCCGGTCGGCGACGAGTCGAGCAGTCCGTACCAGTCGGCCGCCACCGCCTCGAGCACGTGCTCGGGTGACGAAATGACCAGGTCCGGCTCGCCGAACGACCAGTCCTTGCCGTCCGGCCACTCGATCGGGGGCGGCAGGTCGGCCGGGTTGCCGCGCTCGGCGCCGCCGTCGACCCAGGCGGCGATGGTCGCCACCTCTTCGGGGCTGAGGGAGATGTCTTCCTTGAAGTTCTGGATGCCGATGTTCTTCTCGATGAACCACGGCGGCATCCGGTCGGGATCGTTGTCGGGCCGCGTGATCTTGTCCCTGATGTTGCGCGCCCAGGGCCGGATCTCTTCGTAGGTCTGCAGCGACATCGGGGCGATGGAGTTGGGGCGGTGGCACGTTTCGCACGAGCGCTGCATGAGCGGCGCGACGTCCTTGTTGAACGTCACGGCCTGCGCGGACGCGGCCGGCGGCAGCGCCGCCGCGCAAAGTAGCGCGGCCAGCCCCGCGAGAGCGATTGCCTGCGCCGGGAGCCGGCGCTGATTCGACGTGATCGGCGTCACTTTGGGCCTCCTGGGATGCACGGCCATTCTACCAGTCCGCCGGCGCTTACGGAACCAGGCGGAGAATGAGCACCTCGGGGTCGCCGCTGCCGCCGAGCGCGGGGCCGGCCACCGGCGCCAGCACCCGCGATCCCGAGACCGCGACGTCGCGGGGCGGGCCGGGCAGCACGTAGGTCGCCAGCGCCGCGGGCGCCGCCGGGTCGGACAGGTCCACAAGCTGCAACGCGAACGGGGGATAGGCGTCGGCCAGGAACCCGTACGAGTCCGCCAGCACCACGTGGACGAGCCCGCCTGTGGCCGCCGCCGCGATGTACGCCCCGGTCCGCGGCCGCTCCGGATCGCGGTAGCTCGCGAGTCGGGCGGGCGCCGCCGGGTCGGAGACGTCGACCAGATCCAGCGTCGATTCCGAGCTCATCAGCGCGGCGAGGGCTATCTCCCGGCCGCCCCGCCGCGCCGGAGCTACCGACACCGCCACCGGCTGCTCGTCCAGGAGGAGGCTGCCCGCCGACTCGAGCTCGTCGCCCGGCGTGGTGATGTCCACTATCGACAAGCCGCCGGGCGTGTCGACGACGTAGGCGAAATCCCCGCCCGCCGCCACGTCGATGGCGTAGCCTTCGGCGAAGTAGGAGCCGCGCTCCGCGGGCGCCGCCGGGTCGGAGACATCGATCAGCTCCAGGCCCGACAGCCGGTTCGTCACCGCCGCCGTCGTGCCGGAGATCGCAACGCTTAGCGCCTGCCCCGGCGTCCTGAAGGTGCCGAGCAGCCGCGGCGCCGCCGGGTCGGCGACGTCCACGGTGGCCAGACCGTCGAAGTCCATCGCCACGTAGGCCACCGACCCTGCCACGTCGATGTCGTAGATGTTCGCCGGCAGCGTCACCGAGCCGCCCGCCGCCGGCGCCGCGGGGTCGGAGATGTCGTAGACGCGCAGCGTCGGGCCTTCGCCCAGGAAGGCGTGGTCGCCGGCCAGGGCCGCCACGCCGGCCGCGGCGGGGATCGTCCCGGCCAGCTCCAGCTCCTGCGCCGCGCCGCCGGCGCCCGGCCCCACGGCCGGCCAGGCCGCCAGCGCCGCGCCCAATACCGCTGCTGCAATCCGCCGCCTGTGCATCAATGCTTCCCTCCGGCAGCCGCCGGTTCCGCCCATCAGCTCAAGGATCCGCGTGCGGGTGCGGGTAGACCGTGTCGTTGGTCGCCGGCGGCAGCGTCTCGACAAGCAGTCCGAGCTGCGGCCACAGGTCGTAGTACTGGTGCCCGCCGCCGTCCGCGGCCAGCACGCCGCCGTGCCGGATGATCCGCGCGTTCTGCTGCGGCATGTCGAGGCTGCCGCCGCTACGGCGGAAGTGCACGCCGACGTGGTGCGCACGCTGGCCGTAGCGGTCGAGAAAATCCGTGTAGTTGCCGGTCTCGCCGTCCAACTGCTGCAGCAGCTCGACGCTGACGTTGTCCAACCGGAACACGCTGTACACCGCGCGTCCGCGCGCCGCCTGGAACTCCCGGACCGGAGTCGGCTCGATGCCGGTCAGCTCGGCCAGCGCCGCCCGCGAGACCGCCATGTCGCGCACGACGACGCCCACGTGCGTGATGCACGCCGGGTGGTCGAGATCGCCGTCCGCCGCCCGCCGCGCCGCGGCATCGGTCCCGGGACCGACCATTTCCACCATCAGGCCCAGGCTCTCGGTCATGTCGACCACGCGGCCGGCGCCTCCGGTCCGCAGGGCCACGTGGTGGACGCCCTGCCCGCGCGCGTCGAGAGCCGCGCGCAAGGCCCCGCCGGCGCCGCCCGCGGGTTGAATCAGGTCGATGTCGACGTTGGCGAGCCGGATGCGCGCCGTGCGCACCGCTTCGCCGGCTTCCACCGCCTCCTGGATGACGGGCGCCGGGGTCCCTGCCAGCGCGGCGTACGCCGCCGCGGAGGCCTCGACGTCGCGCACCACGACACCGATGTGCGCCATGCTGCCGGGGCCTTCCGCCTGTTCCGCGCCGGCAACCGCCGCGACCGGGCCGCTGGTCGCCTGGGTCAGCCCGAGCGTCACCGCCAGCACCGCCGCAACGCCTGCCCATCCGCGCATGGCCACCTCCCCGAAAGTCCGCGCCTGATTCTACCGCCAGCGCCCACCGGAGGTTCATTGCGGAGCCGCGAGTGGAAAAAGCGCCCGACGGGTATATACTCGACCGGATACACGCGGACACGGCAGTCGGCAGGCCCCGCGCGGGCCGGGAGGAACGGCGATGACTGTGGTAGTGAAGGCCATATTCCTCGGCGCGATCGTCATGCTTGCGGCGCCCGGAGCGGCGCAGGCCGCGGAAGACGATGTCACCTTCACCCGGGACATCGTGCCCATCTTCCAGCGTTCCTGCCAGGCCTGCCATCGGCCCGGATCCATCGCGCCGATGTCGCTGATGACCTACGAGGAGAGCCGGCCCTGGGCGCGGTCGATCAAGCAGCGCGTCGCGGAGCGCAAGATGCCGCCCTGGTTCATCGACCGCACGGTCGGCATCCAGCAGTTCAAGGACGACCGCTCGCTGAGCGACGAGGAGATCGCCGTCATCGCGAAGTGGGTGGACAACGGCGCGCCGCGCGGCAACCCGGCCGACCTGCCGCCGCCGGTGGAGTTCAACGACAACCTGTACGAGTGGACCGTCGCGGACGAGCTGGGACGCGAGCCGGACCTTGTCGTCCCCATCCCGGAGCCGTTCCTGGTGCCGGGCGGCAGCCCCAACTGGTGGATCGAGCTGGTCAGCGACACCGGCCTGACCGAGGACCGCTGGGTCAAGGCGCTGGAGACCAAGCCGTCGATCGAAGGCTTCCCGGTGGTGCACCACGCGTCGACCAGCATGTTCCTGCCCGAGTCGCCCGGGGAGCGCGAGCGGTTCGGCGAGTACGCACTCGGCAAGACCGCCGACATCCATCCGGACGGCACCGGCCGGCTGATGAAGGCGCGCACGCAGTTGCTGTGGAACCTGCACTACTCGGCCAACCCGAACGGCGAGGACACCTACGACCAGACAAGCATCGCGCTATGGTTCTACCCGCGCGGCACCACTCCGCAGCGGCACCTGTCACGGCAGTCGGTGGGCAGCGTGACCGACCTCGACCTGCCGCCTGGCGAGAGCCTCGTGCGGACCGACGGCTACACGTTCCTGGAGAACAACGTGCGGCTGTCGGTGTTCCAGCCGCACCTCCACAACCTGGGCAAGCGGCAGTGCATGGAGGCGATCTACCGCGACGGGCGCGTCCAGACGCTGAGCTGCGCCGACTGGGACTTCGGCTGGCACATCGCCTACAACTACGCCGACGAGGCGCAGCCGCTGCTGCCGAAGGGCACCGTGCTGCACATCATCAGTTGGCACGACAACTCGCAGGGCAACCGCTGGGCCGCCGACCCGCGCAACTGGGTGGGCTGGGGCAACCGCTCCACCGACGACATGGCGTTCGCCCACATCAGTTGGTACGAGCTGTCGGACGAGGAGTACCAGGCCGAGCTGGAGGCCCGTCTGGCCGCGCGCAGCCGCACGGACAACGACTAGGCGCTACTTGCCTATGCCACGGACCGCCGGCGCCCGCGAGGCGCAGCCTGCCTCCCGACTGCTGGCGCTGGCGGCGGCTGTCGCGTTGGCCGCCGCGTGCGGAGGACAATCCACCGGCAGCGGACCGGGCGCCGACGCCGGAGGCTCCGCGCCGCTGTCCGCACTTGCCCCCGACACCCCGGTAGCGGTGACCGGCGGCCTCGTCCAGGGCGTGGCTTCGGAGATCCACCCCGGCATCCTGGCGTTCCAGGGCATCCCGTTCGCCGCCGCGCCGGTCGGCGACCTGCGCTGGCGGCCGCCGGCCCCGGTGGAGTCCTGGGACGGGGTGCGCGACGCCACGGCGCCCGGCGCCGTCTGCCCGCAGCAGGGCCTGCCGGGGGGCGGACAGGGCGCGGCGCAGAGCGAGGACTGCCTGTACCTGAACGTCTGGGCGCCGCTGGAGGCGGACGGGCCGCTGCCGGTCATGGTCTGGATCCACGGCGGCGGCTACCGCCTCGGATCCGGGTCGGGCACCTACGGCGCGCCGCTTGCCGCGCGCGGCGTCGTGCTGGTCACCATCAACTACCGCCTGAACGTGTTCGGCTTCCTCGCCCACCCGGCGCTGTCGGCCGAATCGCCGCACGGCGCGTCGGGCAACTACGGCCTGCTGGACATGGCGGCCGCGCTCGAGTGGGTGCGCGACAACGCCGCGGCGTTCGGCGGCGATCCGGACCGCGTCACCATCTTCGGCGAGTCCGCGGGCGGCGGCGCCGTGATGGCGCTGATGATCGCGCCGCAGGCCGAGGGGCTGTTTCACCGCGCCATCGCCCAGAGCACGTACGTGCACGGCTGGGACCGGCCGCTGGACGCGCCGTCGCGCGGCTGGGAGCCGGCCGAGGCGCTCGGCGAGCGGGTGGGCGAGGCGCTCGGCGCATCCGGCGCGGGCGCGGAGGCGCTGGCCGCCATGCGCGCGGCCGATACGCAGGACGTGCTGGAGGCCGCCGGAGCCGGAGCGCTGTTCCTGTGGAGCGGCACGCTGTGGGCCCCCAACGTCGACGGCTGGGTCATCCCGGACGACCCGGTGGCCATGTACGAAGCCGCGCGGCAGCACGACGTGCCGCTGATCGCCGGCATCACCGCCAACGAGGGCTCGCTCTTCCGGCCGCGCTACGACATCGCCGACGCGGAAGGCTTCGAGGAGTACGTCCGGTCAGATTTCGCGGCGGTCGCACCCGACGCGCTTGCACTGTACGACCCGCGTGGCGAGGGCGGCTTCGCCGCCAGCCTGGACGGCCTCGTGCACGACATGTTCTTCGCCGGCCCGGCCCGGCTGCAGCTCCGCGCCAACGCCGCCGCCGGCGCACCGGTCTGGTTCTACCGGTTCGCACAGGTGCCGCCCACGCCGATGGGCGAGCGCTTCGGCGCGCACCACGCGGCCGAGCTCGCCTACGTGTTCGGCACGCTGGACGCGTCGCCCGACACCCCCTGGACCGCCGCCGACCGCGCGGTTTCCGACGCGATGATGGGTTACTGGACGCGGTTCGCCGCCGCCGGCGACCCGAACGGCGACGGCCGGCCGGCCTGGCCCGAGCACACACCCGACGGCGACATCCACCTCACGTTTGCCGAGGTCATGGAGACCGGCGCCGGCTTCAGCCGCGAGGGCGCAGCCCTGTTCGACCGTTTCGAGGCCCACCGCCGCGCCGGAAATTGAGCGAGGCGCCGGGCCGTGGGTGAGAGATCGGGCGGGTACGGGGAAGAACGTGGCAGGTGGAACGTGCCGCATCCCGGGACATCCGCCCGCGGACGCGTGCCACGCATCCACCTACACGAACCAGCATAGCGCCCCTGCGTGAACGCCGCGAAACGTCCGAGTTGCGTCCGCGTAAAATAAACGCCGGCCCGGCGGCGCCCCGCCGATCCGGAAAGGACGATCATGCAGAAACCGCCCGAGGGCTGGCCGCGCATCGCTCCCTCCCTGTTCTACGAGGACGCCGCCGCGGCAATCGACTGGCTCGTCAAGGCATTCGGCTTCGAGGTGCAAGTGCGGGTCGAGAACGAGCACGGACAGGTCGTGCATTCTCAACTCGTCATGAACGGCGGCCTCGTCATGGTCGGCCAGGCCGGGCTGTCGCCGGACCGGCCGTATTGCAAGTCCCCGCGCGGCGTGGACGGCGCAAACACGCAGGCGCTGGCCGTGTTCGTGGACGACGCCGACGCCCACTGCGAGCGGGCGCGCGCCGCGGGCGCCGCGATCGTGACCGAGCCGTCCACCCAGGACTACGGCGAGGATTACTGGGCCGACCGCACCTACCAGGCCCGCGATCCCGAAGGCCACCACTGGTGGTTCATGCAGCGCCTCCGCGGGTGAGCCGCCCCGCTACTGTCCCCAGGCGTAGTTGAGGCGGGCGTAGTAGTAGCCGCCGCTCAGGCCCCACGGCGTGAACTGGCTGTAAGGCAGGCCGAACCGCGCGGCGAACAGGTCCATGCGGTCCGAGAAGGTGTCGAAGACGTTCTGGCCGCCGACCGCCAGCGTCACGTCGCGCACGAGCGGGATGGTGGCCTCCAGGTCGAGGATGAAGCGGCCGTCGAGCTCCGGCGCCTCGGCGCGGCGCACCGAGCGGGCGTCGATGTGGTCCACCCACGACCCGTAGTAGTGCAGGCGGCCGAGCAGGCCGACCCGCCCCACCCGCTGGTTGACGGCGACGTTCCAGCGGTTCTCCGGCACGCCCCGTTCGATGGCGAGGACGTCGCCGGGGCCGAGCAGGTCCGAATTCTGCGTCACCCGCGTCGACGTGTGGTTCAGCGCGAAGCTGAAGATGGTGTCGCCGCGCAGGACCGGAGGCGCGTAGGTCGAGACGACGTCGATACCCTGCGTGCGGGTCGAGAAATCGTTGATGAAGAACCGGAATGACGACAGCGTGCGCGCCGACGTAATCCCTTCCGATAGCAGCAGCGCGCGCTCGTCCGCCGCCAGCGTGAAGAACTGCGACAGGGCAAGGCGGTCGTCGACGTCGATGTGGAAGTAGTCGGCCGTCAACGTGAACGGTCCCGTGTCGACCACCAGCCCGGCCGTCGCGTTGGTCGACGTCTCGGGTTCCAGCGGCCGCCCACCCCGGAGCTGCGCGGCGAGGTAGGTGGACGGCACGGTGGCGCTGTCGACCAGGTCCAGCGTCTCGGGATTGATGGTCGACTGCACGTTGAACGTGTTCTGCTGGCCGGGCGTCGGCGCGCGGAACCCGGTGCTGACGCCGCCGCGAATCGACACTTCATCGCCGAGCGCGTAGCGGGCCGAGATCTTGCCGTTGGTCGTGGCGCCGAACACGTCGAAGTGCTCCAACCGCAGGGCGCCGCCCACGGTCCAGCGGTCGTCCGGCTGGCGCAGCTCCACGTCGCCGTAGACCGCTACGTTGGCGCGCGTCCAGGTGCCGGCCGTGTAGTCGGGGAAGCCCGGGAAGCCGTTCGAGCCGGAGACGAACCCCTGCGTGGCGTACGGACCCACCTCCCACGACGGCCGCCCGCCCGACTGGATCGTGAAGCGCTCGTCGCGCCATTCGGCGCCGCCGGCCACGTGGACCAGCTCCGTGGCGTTGTACGAAACGTCGAAGTTGAGGTTGACCTCCGACTGCCGGTAGACGCCCGGATTGAAGTCGCGCGGACTCGCCGGGCCGAGCGAGGCGTTGACCGTGTTGAACAGGTAGAAGTCCGCCTCGTGGGAGCCGTAGCCGGCGCTGGCGTCCCAGGTCAGGCCGTTCTCCGCGGTGCGCCGCACGCCGGCCACCGCCGACATGTCGGCGATCACCCCGGCGAACGAGGGCGTGAAGCCGCCCGGTGCGATCTCCTGGAAGGAGAAGCAGTTCGGGTCCGCGAACACCTGCGCCAGGGCCGCCTGGTCCGGCCTGTGGTCGGTGATCGGCACGGCGGGGCAGCCGGCGGAGCCGTCGCGGACGCCGTCCTGCGCGTCGAGCACGTCGCCGATCAGCAGCGACTGCCCGCTGTCGAGGCTGAAGATGTTGGCGCGCGTATTGGGGTTGCGGTAGTAGAACCCCTGCGTCGCGGTCTTCTCGGCGTAGTTGGCGTGGCCGTACACCTGCACCCGGTTGTCGAGCAGGTGGCCGAAGTTGCCGAACAGCTTCAGGTCGTCTTCGTACCTCGAATTCCCCCACACCTGGACCGGGTCGGCCACGTGCGTGTTGCCGGCCGCGATCAGCGCCGCCGCGTCGGCCCGCTGCACGCTGCGGCTGGTCGGATCGGCGTTGCCGTACTCCATGCTGAGGTTGGCGAAGCCGGTGTCGCCCAGCGGCAGGCCGACGTTGCCGGCAATGGTGTACGCGTCCCCGTCGCCCGCGCGGTAGGTGCCGGTGTTGAATTCCAGGGTACCGCCCGACCGGTCGTCCTTGAGCAGGAAGTTCATCACGCCGGCGATGGCGTCCGACCCGTACTGCGCCGAGGCGCCGTCGCGCAGCACCTCGACCTGCCGCAGGGCGATTGCGGGAATCGTGGAGATATCCGGCCCCTGCGTGCCGTCGGTCACGCCCCCGAACCAGACCAGAATCGCCGAGCGGTGCCGCCGCTTGCCGTTCACCAGCACCAGCGTGTGGTCATGGGCCAGGTTGCGCAGGCTGGCCGGCCGCACCAGCGACGCCGCGCCGCTGATCGGGTGCGTGGCGACGTTGAACGAAGGGATCAGGTTCCGCAACTGGTAGTCGAGCGTGGCGGCGCCCTGGCTGACGACGTCCCGAATAGGGATGGCGTCTATCGGCACCGGTGATTCCGTCACCGACCGCGGCCGCGCCCGGCTGCCCACCACCACCACCTGCTCCTCGAACTCCACGGCCAGCTCGACTTCCAGCGTCACTGTGGCCCCGGCGCCGACGGCCACGCCCGCGCGCACCTCCTGGTGGAAGCCGGGCAGCGTGAACGTCACGTCGTAGGCGCCCGGCGCGAGCCCGCCGATGGTGAACGCGCCCGCGCCGTCGGTGACGGCGACCACGGCCGGACTACCCGCCTCCGCGCGCCGCGCCTCCACCGTCACGCCCGGCAGCACGAAGCCGGTCGTGTCGGCAACCGTGCCGTTGATTGCGCCTTCCTGGGCGTGGACGGCGCCCGGCGCCAATGCGGCGGCCATGAGGGTGAATGCAGCAATGGCAAGTGCCCGGTGGAGATAGCGAGTCATGGTCGTATGTTGCCCCTTGTGGCGTTGTCAGATTAGGGCGATGCCTTCGGCCTGCGCGGCAGCCTGCAACGCGCGGTCGATCGTCGCGAGGGGGGCGTCCATGCGCACGCTGATTTCGAGATAGGCGGCATCATGGAACGTCAGGCCGTGCCGGCGCGCCAGCGCCAGGCCGAGACGTTCGCCGGGATTGTTATCGGTGCGGATTGGCAAGCGCTCCAGTTCCTGCAGGAAGGCGGCCGTGTCCGCCGCGGCAAGCCGACCGCGGCGCTCGTTCACGATCAGCACGTTGCGGATCTCGAACCACCACAGCGACGGAACGACTGCCTCATCCCGCTGCAAGCGGTCCAACGCGCGGTTGGCCGCAGGCATCGCCTCGTCCGGGAAGCACCAGGCCGCCGCCGCCGAGGCGTCGAGGACGAAGGGCATCAGCCCCGGCGTCCCTCATCGCGCGCCGCCAGGATCTCATCGGCCGTAACCGCGGGACGCCCGGCGCGGGCCGATCTAATGCGGGCGATTACGGCCGCCGTGTCCTCACGGGCATGTTCCTTGACGGAGACGATGCGGGCGACGGGTTCGCCGCGCCTCGTGATCGTCACCACATCTCCACGCTCGACGGCGCGCAGCAGTTCCGGCAGCCGGGTCTTCGCTTCGTAGGAGCCGACAGTCAGCATGGCGTATCCACCAGTGAGTTGGTCTATTAGACCAGTCTATTGAACCGCCTGGGGATGCGCAAGTGCGCGGCGGTCATGCACCGAACTGCCGCAGGTGGTAATCCGTGTGCTCCCAGCACAGCAGGCCCCACTCGGGGCCCGACACGGGCCCGTACCACGGATGCGCGGCCCAGTCGTCCGCCGGATCCTTGTCGCCCACGCGGTCGATCAGCGCGTGCAGCGCCGCCACGTCATCACGCCAGACGGCTGGCGTCGTCGTGAAGAACTCGGGGGGCGCGAGGATTCTCGCCTTCGGCCACGGCGTCCGGTGCACGATCAGCGCCCGGTACCACCGGAAGCGGAGCAGCCCGGGACTTGTCTTCACTTCCCTGGCGCCGAATCGGAACCCGATGGGTCTGGGGTGCGACTCGATGTCGCCGAGCGCGACGCGCAGTAGATCGGAAACGTGGCACACCATCCGGTGCGCATCCATCCTGCCCCAATGCGGCGCCTGCTCCGCGGCGACGCGGTCCACGCGCGCATGGATCGCGTCGCGCGTCGGCGGATCGAAGAGGGTTGGCATCTCGAATTTGCCGCGGGTGCTTGAAAGTGTACGCCCGCCGCCAGTTCAGCGACATTACCGCCGCCGCCCTGGGAAACTGACCGCGACGGGCGCGAGTTGTTACTTGCCGCGCAGAGCCCCGACGGCGGCGCCGATGCCGAGACCGGCCAGCGCGGCGTAAGCGGGGTATGGGTAGTAGCCCAGGGATCCCCCGATGCAATTGCTGCCACCTTCGTTGTAGCAGTGCGATATGCCGGGCAGCATGCCGATCCCGGCGCCAATCCCTGCGCCGATCAGGGCGCTGCGCCAGATCTTTCTGCCGCGTTTCCCGCGCCCGTTGCGACCGGCTTGCTGCGCGGTTCTCACCTTCGACGACTCGAACACAATGAAGGGCTCCCCCGGTTCGGCGCGCAGCAGCATCGCCAGCGGCTGCCCGCCGATCGTCAAGCCGGGGACCGCATCCGGTTCCTGCGCCGCCGCTGCGGCCGGATTGGCCGCCATCACTGCGGCCGCGACCGCCACTACCGCCGCCAATCGTCTCGGATCCATCCGCGTCATCGTCCTGCCTCCTCTGTGATCGCCACGGTCGTTCGTGCGCACCTGCCAGGTAATGCGTCAAACGGCGGAGATGCGGCTCACGGATCCGGTACGGCGGTGTCCGAGGCAGTACGGAGCAGAGGCTGCGAGTACGTTCCCGCGGGAACGCGGGCGCCGGTGAGAGCCAGCGCCGCCGCGCCGTTGGCACGCTTCGTGCTTCTTGTATCTCCGGGACGCGGCGTTGTGGGTAGGCACGCGCCGCCGTATACTGCGGAGGGTCGCCATAGTGGTGAGAAGCGTTGAGGAACGACTGACCACGGTCGAGCACAAGGTGGAAGAAAACGCACGCCGCATCGACGGGTTGCACGAAGCTATCCGCGATCTCGGCAACCGCATGGAGCAGCGCTTCGATGCCATCAACAGGCGCTTCGATGCAATCGACAGACGGTTCGAGACTATCGACCGCCGGTTCGAGACCACCGACCGCCGGTTCCTCTGGCTGGTCGGATTTCAGATGACCACCTTGATTGCGGTCTTCGGCGCCATTGCCGCCGCCGCCCTCGGCGGTTGATCGCGCCGGCCGCGCTCCATCCCACCGCCGCACAGGGTGCTGGCGTACGGTCTCCCAACTTTTTTCGCCTGCAGTGCGCTTTCCGCTTGACAGCTTTTTCGAGGCGGGTTGGCCCGAGTTGGGCATGCCACCAGGAATGCCCCTCTGACCGTCTCTCCGGGCGCCTGCTGCGCGCGGGAGGTCTGGACCGCGGGACGGGCGGGCGACCGCTATCAGGTGGTGGTACATGCAGAAGGCTGGTGAGAAACGCGGGCTATACTGCGGAGGGTTGCCATAGTGGTAAGAAGCGTTGAGGAACGACTGACCACGGTCGAGCACAAGGTGGAAGAAAACGCACGCCGCGTCGACGGGTTGCACGAAGCTATCCGCGATCTCGGCAACCGCATGGAGCAGCGCTTCGATGCCATCGACAGGCGCTTCGATGTAATCGACAAGCGTTTCGAAGCCATCGACCGACGGTTCGATGCGATCGACAGGCGGTTCGAGACTATCGACCGCCGGTTCGAGATCACCGACCGCCGGTTCCTCTGGATTGTCGGCTTCCAGATGACCACCTTGATTGCGGTCTTCGGCGCCATTGCCGCCGCCCTCGGCGGTTGATCGCGCCGGCCGCGCCGGGGACACGATCCTCAGCTAGCTCGCCACCGCCGCGGCTTCTTCCCGCAGGATGGAGTACAGGAGCTGATCCTGCACCACGCCGTCCTTGATGGCGCTGCGGCGCATGCGGCCCTCCAGGCGGTAGCCGGCCTTTTCCAGCACGCGGCACGACGCGGCGTTGGCGGCGAAGGGGATGGCGTACAGGCGCTCGACGCCGTAGGTTTCGAAGGCGTACGGGGTGAAGCCCGCTAGCGCGCGCGTCGCGATGCCGCGCCCCCAGTACTGCTCGCCGAGCCAGTAGCCAATCTCGGCCGAGCAGCGTTCGACGTCGTCGCGGAGCGTGACTCCGATTGCGCCGACCGGCGCGCCGCCGACCGTCAGCGCGAACGCGGTCTCCGGATCCGCGCCCGAGGCGAAGGCAATGAACTCCCGGGCGTTGTCAATCGAGTACGGGTGCGGGAAATAGTCGCGCAGTTGCAGCCACACCTTGCGGTTGTTGGCGTGCAGGGCCAGCTCGCCGGCATCCGACTCGCGGAACGACCGCACGCCGCAGAATCCCAGGTCCAGCTCCATGCCCTAGAGCGTATCGCCTGTGGCGCCCGGGCGGACAGGTCGGTCGCCGCGACCGCTACAATAGGCCCGCGGGCCGCGGTGTGTGGGGCGCGAGGCGCGGGGCAGGGGACGCATGGAACAGAAGGTTCATACGCTGAAATCGGGCGGGCGGCTCCACTATCTGGACACGGGTTCGGGTGACGCCCTGCTGTTCGTTCACGGCATCTGGACCAATCACCACCTGTGGGAAGGGGTCATCGACGCGCTGCCCGACACCGTCCGCAGCATCGCGCCCGACTGGCCGCTGGGCTCGCAGCCCGAGCCGTTCCCCGGCGCCGCGGACCTCTCGCCGCTCGGCATCGTCGACATGGTCTGCGAGTTCATGGAAGCCCTCGACCTGCAGGACGTGACCCTCGTCGGGAACGATTCAGGCGGAGGGATCTGCCAGCTCCTGATCACCTCGGAGAATCCCGCCGCGGCGCGGGTAGGCCGGCTCGTGCTCACCAACTCGGACGTCTTCGACCAGTTTCCACCCAAGGTGTTTCAGCCGATTCAGAATCTCGCGCGCTGGGCGCCCGGGCTCGTCAGCCCGCTGGTTGGATATCTCATGTCGCGCAACGACTATGCGGCGTTCTTCGGCTCGACCTGCTCGAATCCGGTGCCGGGCGACCTGAAGGAGCGCATCCTCGGGCCGTTCAAGCGGAATGACATGGCGAGGAGGGCTTCCCTCGACTTCCTGGTCGGATGCGAGCCCGGGATGATGCTCGAGGCCACGCGGAAGTTCGCCGCCTTCCGGGCGCCGGTGCTGCTGGTATGGGGCACCGAAGACAAGTTGTTTCCGCTCCAGCTCGCGGAAGACCTGACCCGCGAGTTTCCGGACGCACGTCTGGTCGAGGTGCCCGGCGCGAACGTCTTCCTGCCCCTTGACGCGCCCTACAAGGTCGCCGTGGAGATCGCCACGTTCGTCCGTGGTGCCGGCTAGTGTCCTATCCCGTCGCCTCTGCGATGACCTCCCGCAGCTTCTGGAAGCTATGGGAGCGACTTCGATCCGGGTCGAAGTGTGCAGCAACTGCTCGCGCGGCCTCTACCTTGCGCAGACCGGTCGTGAAGTAGCCGTGCCTTTGCAACACGCGCTCGAACGCCTCCCAGGTACCACCCGGAATGGCGTCGGGATCTCGATATCGCGCTTTTTTGGGAATCGTCGGACTTACCCGTGGATAGGCGCTACGTACCGCCTCCCAGTCGCCGAAGTACCACGCTTCCAGCTCTTCGATTGCCAACCGGTTGGCCACCTGCCAAGGGTGGTCTCTCGCTTCAGTGCGCGACAATAGCTGCGCGCCGGCCGCTACCTGATCAAGCTTCGCCTTGAGCTCCCTGCAGTCGTCGCCGTCCTGATCGACAAGCACGATGAGGCGCCATTCGGCGGGTAGCCAGTGGCGATAGCCAAGAAGCCGCGCAGGAAGCTTGCGGAGAAGGTCTTGCTTGCCCTGGAATGCATGAACTTCGAAGGTGCGTCCAGCAGGCAGAAGGCACACAAGCAGGGGCCGCAAAAACTCCTCCATTGATGGTTCTTCCACCAGAAGAACCAGGTGGTCCGCCATCTATCCGTCGCTTGACTTGGCGGCCCGAGTGGGTGATCCCTGGTCCACCAGCGGATCGCCGACGCCGAAGTGCGCCTCCAGCCAGAGGGAGCCTAGTTGTGCGCCTGCATCCACGAATTCGGGCACGCCTTGGAGATCGGCGACGCGCTGCGCTTGGGTGAACCCGGACTCGTCGCGCCACAGAACACGCACCTCTTTGGGTCGCAACGCGTTCAGGAAGAACGGGGAGTGGGTGGTTACCAGGAGTTGGGTGCGTTCGCACGCCGCCCGGCATTCCTCTGCCAACTCGGGCAGCAGGCGCGGATGCAGATAGTTCTCCGGTTCCTCGATGCCGATGAACGGAGGCGGTGCCGGATCGTATATCAGCACCAAGTATGCAAGCATCTTCAGTGTTCCGTCGGATGTGAAGCGCGCCAGCACGGGGTTGCTGAACGGCGCGTCCTTGACTTGCAACAGCAACCGGCCATCCGGCATCGTGTCGGCAAGCACCCTCTCGATACGCGGCACGCGCTTGCGCAGCGTCTCGAATATGCGAACGAGCCTGTCCGGATGACGTTCGTCCAGATATTGAATGACGTTTGCGAGGTTGTCTCCAGCCTTGGTCAGCCGCTCATGCGGCCCCGCCTCCGGTTGGCCGCGCGTGCTGTCGGCGGAGAGGTATGACAAGTGCCAACCCATAATGAAGTTGCGCAGAGCACCGACGCGCGGATGGTCCTGGAATTGTCCAAGCGCATTCACAGCAAGTAGATCTGGCGAGCTCAACGGAACTTGCACGCGCTTGTCTTGCTCGTCGGGGAGTTCTCCGCTGACGGCCTGACCCGCGCCGCGTTGGTAGTCGAGGAATCGAAACGGTGCTCCGTAACTGCGCCGCTTCCAATGCAGCCATTCGTGGACAACCACCGGCTGGCCAAGTTCCTCATCCACCGCCAAGTGATAGGTGATGAGGGGAGACTTCGGCTGCTCGCGATACTTGATCTCGATTTCAAGTGGTTCGTCCGTACCACGGGTCTTGAGCTCTTTTGCTCTTCCGCGCTTGTCCCACGCGCGCCGCAGGCCGGACTCGAAGCACTCCGCGAGAAAAGCGAATACGTCGAACACCGTCGACTTGCCACTGCCGTTCGGTCCGAGCAACACGGTCAGCGGCGTGAGGTTCTTGAGCTCGACGTTGCGCAAGGCGCGGAAGTTACGGACCCGCAAGTATTCGATGCGCGCAGGGCTGGGGGAGATGGCTGCAGGCATTGTGTCGGAGATGATTCTAGCCCGTGTAACGCTTCGGCGTCGTTCTCCATGTAGTGGAGGTACGGTGTGACGGTAAGTGTCCCGCAGTCCTGCTGAACCGCCGCGCGGCCACCGCTGCTGGCAGTCAAGCCCCCGCCAGCCGCGGGGCCTGACTACTCCCCGCCGGGCTCGTCGATCTGCACGCGGGCGGCGCCGGTGCGGTGCTCCCGCGTGCGGACGACGAAGTAGAGGGCGCCGGACTCGAAGGCGTCGCGCTCGGCGGCGGTGAGCGTCAGCGTGCCGGATGCGCGCGTGCCGCCGCCAACCGGCAGCACGAGCACCACCGGGCCGACCTCGCCGGGGGCGCCGCGGTGCAGGTGCGCCGAGAGCACCTCGCCGTCGCGGACGCCGAAGACTGTGACGGCATAGCGCAGTTGCCGGGTGGCGGGTTGCCAGGTGAAGCGCACCCGCGCGGTCACGCCGGTGTCGGCGGGAGTCGCCAGGGCGGCCGGGGTGGCGGTCCACTCGGTCTCCGCTGCGGTGGGGTAGTCATCCAGAAGTCCAGGGGTAGTGGCCGGGGCGCGGCGGTGGTGCGTGAGCTGCTCGTACGAGTAGGCCAGCCGGATCAGCGCGCCCTCGTCCCACGCGCGCCCGAGCAGCTCGAGGCCGACGGGCATGCCGTCCGGCGCGTAGCCGGCCGGGACGACCAGGGCCGGCAGGCCGGAGACGGCGCTCAGGGCGCAGTTGTTGCCGCGCTGCGGGACGCCTATCGGCGCGGCGGTGCGGCGCAGCGTCGGGTAGGCGAGCGCGTCGAGCCGTTCGTCGTCCAGGAATTGCGTGACGGCTTCACGCAGGGGCTCGCGGCGGGCCAGCGATTCCAGGTAGTCCGGGTCGTCCAGGCCGCGCTCGTTGTCTGAATTGCGGTAGCGGTCCTCGACGGCCTGGTGGTACAGCCCCAGGTCCAGGATTTCCCGCAGCGACTTGACCGGCGTGCCAGGGGTGCGGAGGTAATCGGCGAGCTGGAACTTGAACTCCACCGGCACCACCGAGCCGCCTTGCAGCAGGTCGGGCACGCCCGGCAAATCCACCTCGACCACCTCGGCGCCCGCGCCCTCCAGCGTCTCCAGCGCGCCGCGGATCACCTCCGCGACGGGCTCGTCCTCCTCGGCGTCGCCCAGCAGCCAGGTCACCGCGCCGATGCGCGCGCCCTCCAGCGCGCCTGCCTCCAGGAACGCCGTGTAGCTGTCCGGCAGGCGGCCTTCGCTCGCCGTGGTCACCGCGTCCGCGGGGTCGAACCCCACGGTGGCGTCGAGCACGATGGCCAGGTCGGTGACGGTCTTCGCCAGCGGGCCGCCCATGTCCTGCGTGAGCGCGAGCGGCACGATGCCGTCGCGGCTCGACAGGCCCTGCGTGCCGCGCAGCCCTGCCAGCGCGTGGTGGAACGACGGCATGCGGATCGAGCCGCAGGTGTCGGTGCCCAGGCCGGCCGCCGCGAAGTTGGCCGCCACCGCCGCGCCGGTGCCGCCGCTGGAGCCGCCGGGGTTGCGGTAGGGGTCGTACGGGTTGCGCGTCTGGCCGCCGGCCGAGCTGACGGTGGTCATGCCGTACGCCAGCTCGTGCATGTTCGCCTTGCCGATGATGACGGCGCCCGCCTCCCGCAGCCGCGCCACCTGGAAGGCGTCGTCGGGCGGATACCACTCCGCCAGCGCGATCGAGCCGGCGGTGGTCGGCATGCCGGCCACGTCGAAGTTGTCCTTGGCCAGCAGGGGAACGCCGTGCAGCGGCCCGCGCGGGCCGGACGCGACGCGCTCGCGGTCGAGCGCGTCCGCCTCGTCGAGCGCCCGGCCGTTGATCGCGATCATCGCGTTCAGGCCCGGCCCGCGATCGTCGTACGCGGCGATACGGGCGAGGTACTGCGCCACGAGCTCGCGCGACGTGACGCGGCCGTCGGTCATGGCCGCCTGCAGCTCGGGGATGGACTTTTCCAGGACATCGAAGGGCGGCGGGGCAGGGGCCGCATCCTCGCTCGGCCCGCCGCAGCCGACAGCGGCGACCGCCAGCGCGCCGCAGAGAAGCGCGCGGGCCGACAGCCTAGCGGGACGCACCCGCCTCTTCCGCGCGGGCGCCGGCCAGGGTGTTGGGCATGGCGTAGTTGCCCTCGTGGCAGGCGTATTCAATCAGCGGCCAGTCGGTGGCCGTCATCGGCAGCTCCACCGTGAACGGCCGGGTGAAGGTGACGGGATCGTCCACCGTGTAGCGGTACAGCAGCCCGCCGGCGCCCGTCCGCGTGAACCGCTCCACCAGCCGCAGGTTCTCGCCCGAGCCCACGGCGCTCGTAATCTCCGGGCTGAAAGTCGACGTTTTGTCCGTGAAGTTCGTCGTCTCCACCACCAGCGTGTCGCCGTCCCAGTGCGCCCGCGAGTCGCCCATCCACTGCCGCACGCCGGCCGGCAGGTGCGCCCGCCCGTCGAGCGGAATGATGCGTGCGTCGTGCACCATCTCGTTCAGGATCACCACGTGGCCGGGCGTCTGCAGCAGTTGCATCGAGTTGTTGTAGAAGCTCGGGATCATCGGCGGGCCGGAGTTGAACCCCAGGATGCAGCGCTCCGCGATGCCGAGATCTTCCGGGCCGTCGGCGATGCGGTTCGGCATGTAGCCCGCCACGCGCTCGCGGATCGGCCGTTCCCACGTCACGGCGCGGTGCGCCATGCGGCGCTTCTCGGCTGCCGTCAGCGCGGGCAGCCGCCCGTCGGGCGGGTCGACGATGAGCGACGAGCGCCTGGTGGGCACGACCTGCTCGCCCTGGTCCAGCCAGAAGCGGTTGTAGAAGCCGGTGTCGCCGTCCTCCGGCACGCGGTCGACGCGCTCCTCGGCCGTGAGCTGCTCCTGGACGGCCGCTTCCTCGTCGGTCAGCACGGCCTTGCCGGCCAGCTCGCCCGGCCGCTCCAGCGGGGTGATGGTGCGGAAGTCCCAGATGCCCTGCAGGTCGGGGTCGCCCCACGGTGTCCGCAACTCCGGGGCCTGGGCCCCGGCGACGGCCGGAACCACCAGGATCAGCCCGGCGGCCAGCAGCCCGTGGATGGCCATGATGGCCCCCTCCTCAGGGGTCGACCGTGACGACGAGGTTCTGGGTGCTCGTCAGCGCGCCGTCGCCCGCCATGGCCCGCAGCGTGTAGGTCCCCGGCTCGTCGAACGTGACGTCCACCTCCCACCTGCCGTCGGGGGGCACCGGCGGCAGCGCGTACGGGAACGCCCACGGCGAGTTGGAGTACACGCGGGTGTCCTGCCACGTCTTGAGCTGATCCTCGCTGAAGTTCACCTTCGAGGCGTCGCCGCGGTACACGATCCACGACAGCCGCAGTCCCGGCGGGTTGCCGGGGACGATCTGCTGGGGCGAGCGGTACGCCGGGTGCGGCTTGCCGGGTTCC
The DNA here is from genome assembly GCA_965207665.1 of Vicinamibacterales bacterium. Taxonomy (GTDB): domain Bacteria; phylum Acidobacteriota; class Vicinamibacteria; order Vicinamibacterales; family UBA8438; genus JAAXGX01. Next base: position 4,066,556 of record CBDBMV010000002.1, on the reverse strand, counting down.
GGCTCCGGCGGCATGTACTCGCCCGAGGGAATGCCGTCGTCGCTGGCGTACGCGGTGAGATTCAGCGGCTCGCCCACCCGCACGCGCCGGCGCTGGTCCACGCCCAGGCTCAGCTCGGGGAACTGGTTGTCGCGCCACTCGTCGATGACGCCGCCGAAGTTCGCGCCCATCTCGGTCCCGATGGTCTGCGCGTCGAGCAGGTAGTCCGTGCGCAGCGAGGCGTACGCGCGCTCGGTCTTGCCGTTGGTGGTCAGCGTCCAGACCAGCTCGTTGTCGCCGAAGTCGGGCGGCACCTCCACCGTGAACAGGAACATGTTGCGGCGCGGGTAGAAGTGGGTAGGCTGGCCGCGGTCCGGCCCGCCCGGCTCGATGTTGTTGTCGGGGCCGACCGGGACGTCGAGCTCCTCTTCCCAGTTGGAGTTCATGTAGCCGAAGAACAGCGAGTAGGTGCCGTCCTCGTTCTGCCACCATCCCTCGTAGGCGGGCGAGATGCTCTGCCCCCGCGAGTAGGTGAACCGCGTCTGCGCGCTCAGCCCGATGGTCGCCGCCACGAGCAGCGCCACGGCCGCCAGCATCCAGCGTGGTCTGTTCGTCATGGTCCTTGTCCGGTGCGTTCCGGCCTCGCTACTGCTGATCGTTCTGATCGTCCGCCGCCGCGTCCCGCGGCAGGAACTCCACCTGGCACAGCGGGCAGCCGATCACGTGGTCGTTCTTCGTGAGCTGCAGCCGCGCGCGCCGATTGGCGATCTCCGCCTCGAACTGCTCGTCGGTCAGCACGTACGACTCGCCGAGGTCGATGAACATGTTCGACACCGAGCGCCGCCCGCCGCCCGACCAGTTGCGCGGGTCGGCCACGTTGCGGTTGGCCGCCGTGGTGTCGAGCCAGCCGATGATGTGCAGGATGGTTCCCCTGGGCAGCAGCGGCGCGTAGTCGTCCTCGAAGATGTACTGCTTCACCCAGTTGTGGTCGTACGCCACGCACGCCAGCGTCTCGATGTTGTGGCCCCAGATGGCCTCCAGGCACATGCGGGTGCCGGGCGCGTGCTGGTGCGGCTCGAACGACACCAGCTTGGTGTGGTCGTCCAGCACGCGGTAGGCGTGGAGCTGCTGCTCCGGCTGGTCGGGCTTGATGTCGATGTCCACCCCGTTGCCGACCAGCCGCCGGCCCTGCCGCAGCGCCGGCTCGTAGCCCTGCGGGTGCAGCCTGAAGGCGAACTTCAGGTGCGCGCGGGTCTCGCGGCCGTTGGCGTGCAGGTGCGCGGTCTCCAGGTCGAGCGCCGAGCCGGCCGACAGCAGCCGGCCCGCGTCCGGCGGGAACACGTCCGCGTTGCGGCCCACCTCATGGATGGGCCAGCGCACGGAATTCTCCCGATCCCCGTCGCCGGGGATGACCGAGCTGTAGGTCATGTGGTGGAAGACGTAGCGCCCGCCCACCGTGTCGCTCGACTGCCTCCGCGGCACGTCGTTGAACTCGCGCACCTCGATGGCCGCCACGTAGCGGTCCTCCGTCAGCCCGGTCGGCACGAGGCCCAGCGACGTCCACTTGTCGGGCGCCGACTCGGGCACCACCACCTCGGTCGATTCCAGGATGAGGTCCGGCTCGCCGATGGTCCATTCGTTCTCGTCGGCGAAGTCGAGCGGCGGCGGCAGGTCGGCCGGGTTGCCCAGCGGCGCGCCGCTGTCGGCCCAGATCGCGATCTTCTCGATCTCATCCTCGGTCAGCGAGGGGTCGTTCTTGTAGTGCTGGATGCCGATGTCCTTCTCGAGGAACCACGGCGGCATGGCGCCGCGCTTGGTGCGCAACTGGGTGCGCGCCTTGATGGCGCGCGCCCACGGCCGCGCCTCCTCGTAGGTGAGCAGCGACATCGGCGCCACCGAGTCCGGGCGGTGGCACTGCTGGCAGCTCCGCTGGAAGATGGGGGCGATGTCTTTCGCGAATGTCACCTGCGGCGCGCCGGCGGCCGGTTGGGCGGTTGACGCGGCGGGCAGGCAGACCACGGCCGCAAGAGTGGCGGCCGGCAGTCCTAGACAACGGATTGCGTGCATCAGGCTCTCCTGAATCTGCGTCAGTTGACCGAGGTGCAAGCGATAGTATCAGATGTCCAGAGCACTCCGAAGCGGGGGAGGGGCAGGCATGAGGATGACCACGTGGCGGGCGTTGCTGCTGGGCGGATTGCTCGCGGCCGGCGGCTGGCCGGCGGGGGAGGGCGCGGAGGCCCAGACCCTGCACCGGTTCGGCCAGTCCGTGCAGCCGGTGTACGAGGGCTGGATGCCCAACGACGACGGCAGCTACACGCTCTGGTTCGGCTATCTCAACCGCAACTACGAGGAAGAGCCGCACGTGCCGGCGGGCCCGGACAACTTCTTCGCGCCGGGGCCCGAGGACCGCGGGCAGCCCACCCATTTCTATCCGCGCCGCCAGAACTTCGTCTTCGGGGTGCGGGTACCGGCCGACTGGGGCGACAAGGACCTGGTGTGGACGGTGCGGCTTCACGGGCACACGTATACGGCCCTCGGCTCGCTGTGGGATTCATGGGTGCTCGACGAAGGCGTCTGGCAGGTCAACCGCGGCGGCGGACTGCGCGGGCGCTACGGCACGGAGGCGCTGATCAACCAGGCGCCGTTCGTGCGCATCGTCGGGGAAGGGGAGCGGACGGCCACGGTGGGGCAGACGCTGCGGCTGGCCGCGGTGGCCGGCGACGACGGCAATCCCGGCCCGCAGACGCGCACCGAGCGCGCGCCGTACGACCCGTTGCCCAACGATCTGCCGACCATCGGCGGCCGGCGCAGCAGCGCCGGCGGCGGCGACGGCGGCCCCAAGGACCAGAACATGGTGGACGTGCGGTCGGCCTACGAGACCGGCCTCGCGGTCACCTGGCTGCACTACCGCGGCCCGGGCGAGGTGACGTTCAGCCCGATGACCACGCCGGTCGAGATGGTGGACGGCCGCTCCGAGACGACCGCCAGCTTCAGCGAGCCGGGCACCTACGTGATCCGCGCCGCGGCCGACGACGGGGTGTACAAGTCGAACGCCCACGTCACCGTGGTGGTGACGGAGTAGCCGGCGGGTCGGGGACGATGCCGAACGGCACGGCAGCCATCATCTTGTCCCACATGATGGCCAGGCGTCCGCCTTCGTTCGTCATGTCCAGGAACGTCCAGGTGAGCTGGTCGATCGACCAGGGCAGCTCCGACAGCTCCATCGACACGCGCACCACGTCCTTGTCGGGCGTGTAGCCGTACGACCCCCACAGCTCGCGGTCGTTGTTGGGGTCGTAGCGCCGCTGCGGTTGCCAGTTGGAGATGATCAGCGTCCAGTCGTCCGGCTTCAGGTCGATGAACATCGTGTAGCCGCCGGGCTCGATCTCCGTGCCGTTGATGAGCAGCGTCGCCTCGGTCATCAGGTAGGTGGAGACGTCCGCGCCGGCGCGCCATACCGGGGCGAGGGCGTTGAGGCGCATGCCGTAGGTGGCCTCGTCGCCCCAGAGCTGGCGGCCGCGCTTGATGGGCCGCCCGTAGCTCACCTCAATCCACTTGCCCTCGATGTAATACGGCGTACGCCCGCCGGCATACCGCCCGCCGGTCTCGGTGGAAGCCAGGCCGTCCGGGCTCGGCGCCCGGAACTGCGCCGCAGCGGGCGCCGCCGACACCAGCACCGCCGCCGCGGCAATTGCCGCTGCCGGACGCCTCACGCGGCCGAAAACGAAAAAGACGGTCATGCGGGCAGTTTAACCCGCATCCTTATTGTGCGCGCCGCCGAAAAGGAATACCGTGAACTGACAGGCACAAGAAGGAGATAGCCAAACATGGATGATGGTCCCGTCGTCGACTTTCGGCGGATAAACGTGCCGGGCGGGCTGCCGCGCATTCCGCGGGGCGCCGCCTCGGCGGCGCTGGCGGTGCTGCTGGCCGCCCTGGTCGGTTTCACGGCGCTGTACCAGGTGCAGCCGGAGGAGGTGGGCGTGGTGCTGCGCTTCGGCGAGTACGTGCGCACCACCGAGCCGGGTCTGCGCACCAAGATCCCGCTGGTGGAGGAAGTGCTCAAGGTGCCGGTGCAGCGGCAGCTCAAACAGGAGTTCGGCTTCCGCACCGTGGACGCCGGCATCCGCACGATCTATGCCGAGACCGACCGCCGCCTGGGCGAAGAGTCGGTCATGCTCACCGGCGACCTCAACGTGGCGGTGGTCGAGTGGATCGTCCAATACCGCGTCGCGGACCCCTACCTGTTCCTGTTCAAGGTGCGCAACCTCGACGACACGTTCCGCGCCATGAACGAGGCGGTCATGCGCGAGGTGGTCGGCGACCGCACCGTCACCGAGGTGCTCACCGTCGGCCGCCAGGAGATCGAGTCGCGCGTCGAGGCGCGGCTGCAGGACCTGGCCAACCAGTACGAGATGGGGATAACCATCGACCAGGTGGTGCTGCAGGACGTCAATCCGCCCGACCCGGTCAAGCCCTCCTGGGACGAGGTGAACCAGGCGCAGCAGCAGCGCGACCGCATGATCAACGAGGCGCGCGCCGAATATAACCGGGTCGTCCCGCGCGCCCGCGGCGAGGCGCAGCAGACGGTGCTGCAGGCCGAGGGCTACTCGCTCGACCGGGTGAATCGGGCCGAGGGCGACGCCGTCCGCTTCGTCGCCGTCCACGAGGAGTACCAGCGCGCGCCGGAGGTCACGCGACGGCGCCTCTACCTCGAGACCATGCAGCGCGTGCTGCCCCGCGTGGGCCGCAAGCTGTACGTGGACGAGGACGCCACCGGCGTCCTGCCGCTGCTGTCGCTCGACGGGCAGCCCGTCCGTCCATCCCCGTCCGCGCCGGCAGTCGCCGGGGGAGGTGGCCAGTGATCCGCTCCAGAAGCGTTCAAGTCGCCGTTCTGCTGGCCGCCCTGGTCGTGCTGAACCAGGCGCTATACACCGTCAGCGAGACCGAGCAGGTCATCCTGACGCAATTCGGCGAGCCGGTGGGCGAGCCGGTGGTGGAGCCGGGGCTGCACGTCAAGGTGCCCTTCATCCAGCGTCCCAACTATTTCGAGAAGCGCTTTCTCGAATGGGACGGCAGCCCCAATCAGGTGCCCACGCGCGACAAGCGTTTCATCTGGGTCGACACCTACGCGCGCTGGCGCATCACCGACCCGCTGCTGTTCTTCCAGCGGCTGCGCGACGAGCGCGGCGCGCAGTCGCGCCTCGACGACATTCTCGACGGCGAGACGCGCAATGCCGTGGCGCGCCACGACCTGATTGAGCTGGTGCGCAGCACCAATCGCGACCCGGACGACGTGCAGCTCGAGTCCGACGAGGAGGCGGTCATCCTCGAATCCATCGAGCGCGGCCGCCAGGAGATCACCCGGGCCATTCTGGAGACCGCCTCCGGGCGGACCGCCGACCTCGGCATCGAGCTGCTCGACCTGCGCCTCAAGCGGATCAATTACGTGGAGGAGGTGCAGCAGGACGTTTTCGCCCGCATGATTGCGGAGCGGCAGCGCATCGCCGAGCAGTTCCGCTCGGAAGGGCAGGGCGAATCGGCGCGCATCGACGGCGAGCGCGAGCGCGAGCTGGCGCAGATTCAGTCCGAGGCGTACCGCCAGGCGCAGGAGCTGCGCGGCCAGGCCGACGCCGAGGCCACGCGCATCTATGCCGACTCGTATAGCCGCGACGCGAGTTTCTACGCGTTCACCAAGTCGCTCGAGACATACGAGCAGACGATGGATCCGGATACGTATTTCATTCTGGGCACCGACAGCGAGCTGCTGCAGTTCCTGGAACGCACGCGCTAGCAGCCCTTCCAATGGGCGCGGGAAGATTGCAGCGGGGAGCGGCGCAATCCGTTCGCTGTTGACTTGGCGCAATAGAGGCGCTACCATGTGGCGCCGTTGCGGGTCCGCCCGCGTCCGGGCATTCTGACAACGGAAGGCGGAGCGAGAAAAGGAATTTACCGATGCCGAGCAAATACGACGATGCATTGTCTGCCCTGGGGGCCGAGCGCGACGGCCTGCAGGCGCGGCTGGCCGAAGTGAACGCGGCAATTGACGCCCTGCGCGCGGTGACGCAGGCCGCGGCCCCCGCCGCGCCGGCGCGCCGCCGTCCCGGACGCCCGCGCAAGGCCGCGGCGGCCGCTCCCGCCGCTCCCGCCGCCCCGAAGCGCCGCGGCCGCGCGGCCGCGAAGGCAGCGGCGAAGAAGCCCGCCGGCCGCAGGGGCCGCAAGCCCCGGGGCGCCGCGAAGAAGCCGGCCGCCCCGAAGCTGGAGCCGCGCATCGAGGAGTACTTCGCGTCCAATCCGAAACGCCAGTCCACCGCGCAGGAAATCGGCGCCGCGCTCGGCGTCGACCAGCGGGCGGTGCGGCTGTCGCTCGGCCGGATGGCCAAGAAGAACAAGGCCACCCGGATGGACAACGGCAGCTACCGCGCCTACTCCGGCTGACGCCTCCTCCGGGCCGCGTGTCCATTCTCGCTGCCCCCCTGCTGTCGCTGGTGGCAGTGGGGGTGCACTACGAGGCGCTCGTCTTCGCTTCCGCGTTCGTCAAGCGCGTGGCCGGTCCGGCGCGCGTCGGCGTGGCGCTGGGCGTCGTCCTCGCGCTCGCGGCCCACATGATCGAGGTGCTGCTGTACGCCGCCGCCTGGCTGGCGCTGATCAACGCCGGCGCGGTCGAGCTCAACGTGCCGGCGCCGTCGCCCATCGACGCGGTCTACTTCTCCGGCTCCGTCTACACCTCGCTGGGCTTCGGCGACATCGTGCCGTTGCGCGGCGGCCAGGTGCTGGCCGTCAGCGAGGCGGTCACCGGCCTCGTCCTGATCGCCTGGACCGCCTCGTTCACCTTCTTCGAGATGCGCTCCCACTGGGAGACCCACCGCGACGACTAGCTGGCAGCCCGCGGCGGGATCAGGGGTCGGCGCGCTCTTCGAGGTCGCGTACGCCGCGCTCGAACAGCTCCAGCACGCGCTCGCTCGAGCGGAACTCGTCCAGGATGGCGCCGCGGCGGCTGCCGGTGAGGTCCTGGATGACGAAGCCGAGCATGGTGGCCATCACCGTGCCTTCCTCGGTGCCGGTGGCCGCGAACCACTCGCGGAAATCCTCCAGCGTCACGGCGAACAGCGGATCCTGCCACTCGTCCAGGCTGGCGTCGAGGCTGAGGAATGCGGCCAGCGCCGCCCAGTACTCCTCGCTCGCCGGCCGGCGCCAGAACGACACGTCGGATCCGAACTGCTCCATGTACGTCGGCAGGTACAGCGCGGCGTTCTCGGGAACGCGGCGCACCAGCGCCGGGTTGTAGCGCTTCACCTCGGCGCGGCTCAGGCCGGTCGCCTGGATCACCTCCGCGAGCGACGTGCTGCGCGGCACGCGCATGGCGTGGATCTCCGACTGCGGCGTCTCCTGCATGAGCGCGCGCACGTTGTACGTGTTGCCGAACACCATCTCGGCGTACAGCGCCGAGCGCCGGCCGTAGGTGCGGTACAGCGCCCGGTAGCGCCGCACCGAGATGTTGCGCAGCGAGCGCGCGAAGTCCGACCCCAGGAAGTACTGCTCGCGCGTGTCCTGCCCGCCCAGCCGCTCGCCGTTCACCACCGTGCGCGCGACGTTGACGCCGCCCGCGTGGTGCTCCGACAGCGCCGGAATGAAGCTGTCGTACATCGTGGCGAGGATGGTGAGGTAGGCGGCGCAGAAGGGCGCCTGGGTGGTCTGGTTGTACCCTTCTATTACATAGGGCGAAAGCCGCTTCAGCCGGTTCCAGTTGCGCGGCATCCACTGGCAGAAGCCGAGCGCCCGCACCGGCGAGCGCGCCCGCCCGTACAGCCCCGACTCCACGATGGCCTGCGCCAGGCCCACCTCGGCCGGCACGCCGAACCGCTCGTAGATGGCGCCCCACTCGGCCAGGAAGTCGGCGTGCCGCTGCGCGTGCGGCGAGAGGAACCGTCCGCGCGCCGGGTTGTGGACGATCGGGCCGGCCTCCTCCTCCAGCAGCTCCTCCACCTTGCGCCGCCGGTCGCGCAGCCGGCGCGGCAGCGCCTCGCCCTCCAGGACGCCCGCCAGCGCGGGATCGGTCCACTCGCCGTCGCGCGCCCAGTTGCCGCGCGTGGGGAACGAGGCCAGCAGGCGGCCGGTCTCCGCGCTGCCGTACAGGATGTGGCCGTCGGGGATGGTGTAGATGTGCCGCCAGAACGGGTAGGCTGGCCGGAAGCGCCGGAACGCCGCCAGGTCTGCCTGCAGCCTGAGCTGCGTCCGGTAGTACGCCGCGCGCGCCGCCGCGCCGGGATCGGAGGGCACGGCAGCCGCCCCCGGGGAGCCCGCCGACGCGCGCTGGGCGCGCGCATCCGGCGCGCCTATATATGTAAGGATGGCGCAGGCCGCCGCTGCCGCAAGGTATACCCGCCGCAACCTCATGCGTCGAAGCGCCGCGCGTCGTCCGCCGCGTAGCCCGCCATCATGCCGTTGAGCGCCGCGGCCGCCTCGATGGCGTCCACCGCCGCTTCCAGCCGTCCCCCGGGGATGACCGCCGTCATCTCGTCGGGCATCATCTTCGTACGCGTGCGGCTCAGCGCGCAACCCACGCTGGCGGCCACCTCGCCCCGCTCCTTGGCCATGGCCACGATGTGGCACTGCGGCTTGCCCTCTATCGGCATGGCGGGGAACGCGTCGCGCAGCGTCATCAGCGCCCGCCCGTTGAGACGCAGCAGCACCACGTCGGGTTGCGTGTCCGCGTCGCGCAGCGGGCCGTAGACGATGGCCGCGGGCCGCTCCGTCACGCGCGGCAGCGCCAGCACCGCCGCCTCGTCCACCCAGCCCGCGCCGAGCACTGCCTCCACGTCGTCACAGGCCGCCGCCTCCTCGAGGCCGAGCAGCCCGTGCGTCAGGCTGCCGACGCTGCAGTTGGCGTGGTCGGCGGGCAGGGTGGCGAACGTGCGCGCCGTGGCCTCCATCCAGAAGACGCAGCCGGCCGGCACGGCGCCTGTTCGTCCGCGGTCGTTCGGCGGCGGTTGCCCGCGCTCGATCCGCTCCGCGGCGGCCTCGCCGGCGTCCGCGTGGAAGCGGATGGCCACAGGCGGCGCCGCCAGCTTCAGGGCCGCCGTCAGGCGGCTACTCAACGCGCCCCACGGCGTAGTATGATCCGCCCGCTGCGGGTTTTTTGTTTTTTCCTGTGTAGACATGGCGTCATGATACCGAAAAGACTCATGACGTTAACGGAAAAGACTCACGACGTTAACCTAAAAGACTCTTGACGTTGCTGCACAGGATCGCTACACTCCCGCACCATTGGTGGGCAATCAGGTGCTGACATCACATCACTTCATCGGCACGGGCCGCTTCTCAGAATCGCTGGCCGCGGCATACGCGGCGGGCGGCCCGGATCCCGATCGTCTGCTGGCCGAGGTCGGCGCGGCCGTCGAGTCGTGCGGCCTGCAGGTCGTGGGTCAGCAGGCGGTGCCGTTTGACGGCGGCGGATACACGCTGGTATGGGTGCTGGCCGAGTCGCACCTGGTGTTGCATCTTTGGCCGGAACAAGGTTATGCTACCGCTGACTTGCACGTTTGCGACTATCGCGTCTCGAACGCCGACAGGGCTCGCCAGGCATGCAGGGTGGTCGCCACCCTGTGCTTCGCGCCCGGGTCGGATCACTGGAATGAGATGGCGGTCGGCGGGCGTGAGGAGATCGAGGAAGCCGACACCGTGCCTGCAGCCATCTCCGGCCTGGACGGGAAGCAGACGTCGCTGTGCAGCGCGACCATCACAGGAGAAGAAGTAACTCTCACCCCCTAGTCTCAAAGGAGCCATAGTCATGAACGGAGCGAGATCTACTTTTATGCGGAGGGGCTATCTGCTCACTGCCCTTGCCGCAGCTGCGCTGCTCGCGGCGTCCCCTGGGACGGCGCTGGCGCAGAACACGACGGGCGTCACCATCACGGGGCCGCCCATGAATACGGTGGCTGAGGGCGGCACCGCGACGTACACCGTGACCGTCAGGGGGTATGTCGACGCAGCCGCGGATGCCATGAACCCCACCGCTGCCAGTGCGGTTACCGTGTCATTGGGCACGGCGGCGGCTGTCGCGGCCCCGGACTCCAGCACTCCTGCGACCGAGGGTGAGGCGGCCGATCTGAATAACAATGCGCACGTCCGCACCGTCACCTTCAATACGCCGGCGAACGCGAGCACCACTAGTCCCCTCCTGTTCACCGGCTCGCAGACCATCAGCGTTGTGACGCTCCACGACAACGACGCCGAGAACGAAGCGTTCACCTTGGCGTTCAGCCTGGACGCGGACGGCAGCCTCGACCAGGGCGCGGACAATGATGACGCGATCGTTCTGGCGGCCGCTGGGCAATACAACCCGAACGCGCTCACCATCGACGACGACGAGACGCAGACATACGCTCTGTCTATTGCTGCGACCGCCATGCCCTCGGAAGGTGATGCCCTTACTGTAACGGGCACGGCAATGCCGGCGCACGAAGATGGCAGCAGCGGGGCTCTGGATTTGTATACCGATCCGGCTACTGGTTACACCCTGGGCGCCCAGACGCTCACCATCGACGGCGACGCAACAGCGGACACGGTCACCATCACGCAGACTGCGGACGACAACAGGAGTCCCGACACGGTCACGCTGTCGGCGTACAGCCCAACCGATGGTCCGGGTGCTGACACGCTGGTGGCCAGCGTGGAGATCACGTTCGCGGACGACAATGCGCTTCCCGCGGTGACAGTCACCGTGACCAACAGTGGCGGGACGCCGCTCGACCCGCAGCCCACGTCGGTGGCGGAAGGCGATACCATCCATGTGAGGGCAACCGCAGTCGATGCGGACGGGGACCCCGCGGCCTTCGCGGAAGAGCTCACGATAAAGTTGAGGGCGGGCGCCAGCGGCGAGGCCGATGCGCGTGACATCGTAGCGCCGGGAGATCTCACGATCGCCGCGAACGCTAATCCGCCCAACAGCGCTGCAGTCGAACTGACCATATTCGGCCCGGACGAGGATGTCGGTGACGAAATGCTCACGTTGGACGCGACTGTGTCCGGCAGTGCCACCGTCGGCACCGAGACGAGTACGAGCGCAGGCGTGTTGACGCTGACCATCACTGACAATACCGACCGGAAGATCTGGGCGTTGCCGCAGGACGAGGCATACCCGAAGATCACGGACGCGATCGATGCGGGAGACGGGGACGATGACGTGCTGAACCCGGAACCCCAGGAATCGTTCACGGTAGACGCGAGCGGGCTGTTCGGGCGGGCCCAGGATTACTCCGCCACTTACTCCGCCACCGCGGACAGCGGCGCGGTCAGTCTGAGTCAGACGGGTACCATGATCACTGTCACGGCCGAGGAAGAGGGCGAGGCGAAGGTCACCATCACGGGGACGGCGGCAATGTCATCCGCGTTCGAGGCTGATCAGAGCATTTCCAATGTCGCCTCGATCACTTTCCCTGTGTCGGTGATGGACAGTGACCTGATGGTAATGGTCGCTGCCGACTCGCCGATAGACGAGGGCGGCACGTCGGAGATCACGGCGACCGCGAACCGGATGGTCACGGCGGCCGACGGCGCGGTGGCGGTCGATCTGCTGGTGGTCGGCGACGCCACGGTCGATTCCGATTCGATCATGATCGCAATGGGCGATATGAGCGGCTCGGCGATGCTGACGGCCACGGCGGACGACGATACCGACAACGAGACGGTGACCGTAATCGCCTCGGGTTCCGGCATTGACGGCAACCAGTCGATCGAGATCGCCGTGAACGACACGACCGAGGTGCCGCCGGATCCGATGCCGACGAACGTCATCACGCCGAATGCGCAGGACGATGCGTATCCCATCATCACGGGCGCCATCGAGGCTGGAGCTGGCGCCGAGGGCCTGAATCCCGGCGAGTCCTTCTCTGTGGACGCGAGCGAGCTGTTCACGGTGATGGAGGGCTACAGCGCGAGCTATAGCGCGAGCGTTGACGGCGACTCGGCCAGCGCCAATGTCGCGGGTTCCATGGTCATGGTTTCGGCCGACGCGGTCGGTGATTCGAAGGTCACCGTTACAGGAACGGCGACCATGGCTTCATCGCTCGAGGGCGGGCAGCCTGCGACCAACGTGGCAACGCAGACCTTCCCGGTCAGCGTCGTCTACAAGGACCTCGTGGTAACCGCGGCTCTCGCTGCCGGCAATGTTGACGAGGGTGCCAGCGTAGCGCTGACCGCCACCGCCAACCGGCCTGTGGATGGTGACGTCGCGCTGGATGTCACGGTGACGGGCGACACCGCAGCGGTGTCTGTGGGCGACCTGTCCATCGCTGCCGGTGGGACCGAGGGCATGGCGGACGTGATGGCCGTCGAGGACGACGACACAGCCAACGCCGAAGTCACGCTGGTGGTTTCCGGTGACGGCATCGAGACGCCTATCTCGGTCTCGCTGTCGGTGATGGACAACGACCGCACGGTCACGGCGCTTGCGCAGGCGTCTGTGGACGCTCTGTTCAGCGCGGCCGTCTCGACGGCGGCGGGCGGCGACATGTGGCTGCCTGGCGGCAACGACGCCATGGTCGACATGAGCTCGCTGTTCGAGATCGAGGACGGCGCGACCGTGGAGTACGAGGTTTCGTCCTCCAACGAGGATGCGGTCATGGCCAGCGCGAGCGGTGCCATGCTGTCGCTGTCGCCTGCCGCGACAGGCTCGTCCACCATCATGGTGACGGCCACCGACACGAGCGGTGACGACTACGACACCGCCTCGGTTTCATCCATGGTGAGCGTCGGCATGGCGGCACTGACTGTGCACCTTGACATGCCCGACAACGTCATGGACGGGAACATCGTCGAGGGCGAGACCTACATGATCCATGTGCATGCCAACCGGATGGTCACGGAAGAAGAAGGCTCCGTCGAAGTGATGATCATGCGCGACCGCGCGCAGAGCGACGCCGACGACAGCGACTACACGGTCTCGTCGGCGACGATCATGGCGGGCTACGACGAAGCCGAGGCCGAGTTGGTGGTGACCGAGGACATGGAGCCTGACAGCGGCACCAACGACAACATGGGCGAGCAGTTGGTGCTCTACGGTGAGGTCAACGGCATGGAGATCAACTCGCTGACCTTCACCATCTGGGATGCTGCGGTACCTGCACTGCCGCTGATTGCCCAGATTCTGCTGGCGCTGTTCCTGGCGCTCGGCGGAGCGCGGCTGTATCGGCGGCGTCAGGGCTAGGCAGCTAGCCAAGGTTCCTGAGACTTATTGGGGGTAACCGCAAGGGGCGCCCGGCGCGAATGCGCCGGGCGCCCTTTCTTTTTTTCTGCCGGCATTCAGGTCTGCCAATTCCTCCCACATGCTCGGACCGTACACCCACCGCATCGATCCGATCCTGTTCGACGTTGGCGGCGTTTACCTCTGGTGGTACGGCCTCGGCTTTGCCTTGGGGTTCCTCCACCTGCACCTGTTCATCCGGCGCGGCGGCGGACAGTTGCGGCGGTCGCCGCGCGCTTCGTCTTCTGGTACGCGTTCCCGCGTTTCTTCATCGACCTCTTCCGCGAGTACCCCGTGCACCGGCTCGCCCTAGGCACCGGCCAGACCCTGAACATCATCATGGCGGTCGTCGGGGCCGGCGCCCTGTACCGCTCGTGCCTGCGCCGCCTGCTCGCGCTGTGCCTGACGATTCCGAGCAACTGGACGCAGGACGTCCCGGCTCGTTACGGCATGCGGCATCCGGGGCTGGAGCACTCGTGGCTGTATCCCGAGATCGACACCGCGCCGAGACAACCTCATCCCTGACCGTACGCACGGCACGCGGAACCGGGAGCAGCCGCGGCAGCATCGGTAGGAGGCTCTGGGACGTGGTACCATAGGCAGGCTTCACCGGCATCCTGCAGGAGCTTCGTGGCGGTATTGGGTGAGCCGGCGTGGACGCAGAGCGAAAATATCCAAGCCGGTACGTCTCGCAACACGTCTTGGGCGCAATGTCCGCGGCGCCATTGAGGATCCGTGGGCTGCGGCGCTCAACTACCACCGCTACCTGCTGCAATTGGGGTACGTCGACACCCTGCTCGGCAGGCTGGTGGCCCGGCACCTTAGATCTGGGTGACTGCTCACTGGCGCCGCCAGCGCCGGAAATCACGCTGCTGAGCGACACCCACGTGCCGGCGTCGCGTGATACCTGTACGCTCGGCGTTGCGGTCAGCCGGATCGAGCTGCGCACCCGAGGGTCCCGCACCGTAGACGAGGAGGTTGTAGCAGCTACCCCCTGGTCTCAAAGGAGCGACAGTCATGAACGGAGCGAGAACAACTTTCGTGCGGAGGGACTATCTGCTCACTGCCCTTGCCGCGGCTGCGCTGCTCGCGTTGTTCCCCGGGACGGCAGCGGCGCAGCAGGGCACCGGCGTCACCATCACGGGGCCGCCGATGAATACGGTGGGTGAAGGCGGCACCGCCACGTACACCGTGGCCATCAGGGGGTATGTCGACGCGGCCACGGATACTAATGGTGACGGTACCATTCAACCCACAGAGGTGATCCAAGCCGATAGGGTAACTGTGACATTGGCCACCCCGGCGCCGGACACCACAAATGATGCGACTACGGGTGAAGCCGTCGACCTGAACGACAACGCGCACACCCTCGTGGTCGATTTCGATACGCCGTCGAACTCAAGCTCTTCCATCCCCCGCCTGTTCACCGGTTCGAAGACTATCAGCGTTGTGACGCTTCACGACAACGACGCGGAGAACGAGCATTTCACCTTGGAGTTCAGCCTGACCGCGGACGGCGGCCTTGACCAGGGCGCGGACAATGATGACGCGATCATTCTGGCAGCCGCTGGGACGGCTGCGCGCCCGAACGCGCTCATCATCGACGACGACGAGACGCAAACATACGCTCTGTCTGTGGCTGCGACCGCCACGCCCACGGAAGGTGTAGCCCTTACTGTAACGGGCACGGCAACGCCGGCGCATGTGCAGGGCAGCAGCGGGGCTCTGGATTTGTATACCGATCCGGCTGATGGTTACACCTTGGGCGCCCAGACGCTCACCATCGACTCCGACCCCACTACAAATACGGTCACCGTCACCCAGGATGCGGACGACGGGAACAGGGTTGCGGACACGGTCACGCTGTCGGCGTACATGCGAACTCCAGGTCCGGGTGCTGACACGCTGGTGGCCAGCTTGCCGATCACGTTCGCGGACGCCAATGCGCTTCCCGCGGTGACAGTCACCGTGACCACCGAGGCCGGGGCGCCCCTCGACCCGCAGACCACGTCGGTGTCGGAAGGCGATACCATCCATGTGGTGGCGACCGCGGTCAATATGGACGGGGACCCCACGGTCCCCGCGGAAGATCTCACGGTGAAGTTGATGGTGAGCGCCGCCGGATCCGCCGATGCGCGTGACATCGTACAGCCGCAAGATCTTTCAATCGCCACTACCGCTACCGGTGCGACCAGCGGTCCACAAGAGCTGACCATATTTGGTCCGGACGACGATGTGGGCGTGGAAACGCTCGTGTTGGACGCGGTTGTGTCCGGCGTGGCCGCCAACGGCACCGAGACGAGTACGAGCTCAGGCGTGTTGACGCTGACCATCATTGACAATAGCGACAAGCAGATCCAGCCGAAGGATAACGACGTAGCCTATCCGGTGATCACGGACGCGATCGCCGCGGGGGCCGGCGATGACGGCCTGAACCCCGGCGAGACGGTCGAGATCACGACGAGCGAGCTGTTCACCCTGATGGACGGCTACACCGCGAGCTACGGCGTTTCGGTGGAGGGCGACGCGGTCAGCGCTTCTGCATCGGGAAGCACGGTCACGATCAACGCCTCGAAGACCGGCACGGCCCACGTCACCATCACCGGGACGGCGACGATGGCGAGTTCCTCGCTGACGCCTTCGCAGACCGTGTCGAACGTCGCCTCGCTCACGTTCCCCGTGGAAGTGGTGGACCAGGCGCTGGTGTTGACGGTGTCGATGCCCGACAACGTCATGAACGGGAACATCGTCGAAGGCTCTTCGTACACCATCGGGGTGTCGGCCAACCGGATGGTCACCGAGGCGGAGGAATCCGTCACGGTGACGTTCATGCGCGACCGCTCGCAGAGCGACGCGGACGAGAACGACTACAGCGTCACGGATGCCACGATCATGGCCGGTTACGATTCGGGCGAAGCCACGCTGGACGTGACCGAGGACATGATGGATGACGCCGGTCATGCAGCCGGTGAGGCGCTGGTGCTCTACGCCGAGAGCGACAAGGGGACGATTGAGAGCGACGACCTGATGTTCACCATCTGGGACGAGGCGGTACCTGCACTGCCGCTGATTGCCCACATACTGCTGACACTGTTTCTGGCGCTTGGCGGAGCGCGGCTGTATCGGCGGCGCCAGGGCTAGGCAGCTAGCCAAGGTTCCTGAGACTTATTGGGGGTAACCGCAAGGGGCGCCCGGCGCGAATGCGCCGGGCGCCCCTTTTCTTTTTTCTGCCGTTATTCAGGCAGGTGCAGGAGCTCCGGAGCGAGCATTTTTTGCGCCGAAGTTCACCAAGTAAACATCAGGGCTATCTGAAGGTTCACGAGAAATCCATGATGGTCTGCTATGGTGCGACAAGGCGTCTCGGGGTTGGGTCAGCAGCATGGCCGAGGGACGATGCCGTCGAAAGGGCGCGCGTTATTGTGTCAAGTGTCCCCTTTTCCTTCTTGCCGCGCGAGTCGCAGGAGAAGCAGAGTGAAACTATCCAGGATGGACCGGACGGTGATTCGTGCCATCGCCGCTGGAGCGGGCGCGGGAGCGTGTCTACAGCCTGACGTCGCACAACCTGTTCGCGAACGTCTACGTCGACGTCGAGACCGGTAGTCGGTTCACACCCTACGTCGGATTCGGCGCCGGCGCCGGGTTCACGGACCTCGATAACAGCCGCGTAGTCGCCAGACGCCTGGACCCGGCCGCGATCACCAGTGTCCCGGACCACTTGCCGAACTCCGAGGAGGTCCGCCGGAACCTCGCCGGGACGACGACCACGATCCACGCGATCAACAGCGACACGCTGAGGGCGCATTAACTGCATTTCGGGACGGACATCGCGGTTGCGGAGGCGGTTTCTCTCGGCTTCAAGGGACGGTGGGTCTGGTACGGGACGTTCCAGGCGAGTGGCGAGCTCGATCAGTTGCGCAGTCACCCGCCCAGCTACCGGCGGGACGGCAACCCGCCGGTCCTCTACCATCGCACGGCCGACGGGTTCCGGATGCTAGGTGTGAACCTGGAACTGAAGTACTACTTCTAGCTCGAGCGCGAAGGGCTCCTCACGGAAACGATGCGTGAGTGAACGCCTTTTTGTGGTTGGCGGGAGCGGCGATCAGCGTAGACGACCAGCAGCACTGGTCCGAGCGTCACGGCCTGGAATCCCGGCATCCTACCGGCCCCCTAGCGCCGCGGCCAGAAGTCGGTGAATCTCTATCTCGATGTCGTAGTAGGGGGTCGGAGAGTAAAAGGCCGATGCGCTCGCTTCGTTGGACGGTTGCTGCCACGGGTTATCGGTCTTTCCGGGGCGCTGCCCGCCCATGCCCGCAACGCGCAGGCGGTACGAGATGATCGCTCCGTCCGCGCTTCCGAAAAACAGCCCCAGGCGGCAGTCCGCGCCGACCCACAGGTCGTTTTCGATGCGCATGAAGTGTTCCCGCGCCAGGACCTGACCGATAGTCACCATGCCACCTAGGCTTGGAGAATCGCAGACCAGCGCCCCCACGACAGCCGCGCGGGTCCGGTTGTAGTACAGGTCGATCACAGCGCTGTAGTGGCCTTCGCCTGTCGCGGGCGCGGCGATGGACCACCAGACGTTCTCATACAGGTACTGCTGGTACTCTTGCTGGAACCTGTTTGACTCCACCCTCCCGCTGACGGTCTGGGCGTCGGCGGGCACCGCCAGCAGGGCCAGCAGCAGGACGGTCACGGCGGTGGTGATGAGACGCTGCACGCGGGCATGGTGCTCCATCAGGGTTTCGCGCGCGCGCCGCATCTGGTTCAATTGAGGCTGCACCCCGCGTTCGTGTTCTGGGAGCCTGTCCATCGCAGAGGAAATAGCGGTTGACTGGTCTGGGGTGAGCGAGATGAACATCTGCTGTTCGGGCATCTAAGCTACCTTTCTAGCCCTCTCACAGGCCGCTCGAACGCAAGCCCATGTTTGCCTAGGGGTTTTTCGGCGTACGGGCCCATCCTAGCACGGCCCATCCGGGCCGAGCATCGACCGAGTAATGCACCATATCGGCAGCGTACGGCGTTTTTTGTAACAACTGTAAGTTTCCCATTTGTTTTTGGAGTGAAGTTTTCGGTTTCCATTGACATGGGGCACGCACACTAGCCCTACCGCGAGCACAACCAGTTTCGATGGACACCCAATACCGGCCATTTGCCGTGCTAGGGTGGCAGAGACCGCCATGCTCGGACCGTACACCCACCGCATCGATCCGATCCTGTTCGACGTCGGCGGCGTTTACCTCTGGTGGTACGGCCTCGGCTTTGCCTTGGGGTTCCTCCACCTGCACCTGTTCCTTCGGCGCGGCGGCGGCCAGTTGCGGCTGTCGCCGCGCGAGGTGTGGAGCCTGAGCCTGTACATCACGGTCGGGGTGCTGGTCGGGGGACGCGCCCTCGAGATTGCTTTCGACGAATGGCCCTTCTACCGCGACCACCTGCACCTGCTGCCCGCGTGGTGGCTCGGAGGCATGGCCACGCACGGGCTGCTGCTGGGCGGAGCGCTGGGGGCGGCCCTGTTCGCGCGCCGCTACGGCAAGCCGTTCCTGCTCGTGGCCGACACGCTGGTCATTCCCGCCGCGTTCCTGATGGGCATGGGGCGCATCGGGAACTTCATCGACGGCCAGATCGTGGGCGCGGTGACCGACGTGCCGTGGGCGGTCGAGTTCCCCTACGCCGAGGGCTTCCGCCATCCCGTGGTGCTCTACGACGGGGCAAAGAACCTGCTGCTGATGGCGTACCTCCTGCACGTGCGGCGGGTGAACCCGACGCCGGGGGCGGTCGCCGCGCGCTTCGTCTTCTGGTACGCCTTCCCGCGTTTCTTCATCGACCTCTTCCGCGAGTACCCCGTGCACCGGCTCGCCCTCGGCACCGGCCAGACCCTGAACATCATCATGGCGGCCGTCGGGGCCGGCGCCCTGTACCGCTCGCGCCTGCGCCGGCTGGGCCGGCTGACGGGCAGCGCTCACTGGGGGCTCGCCGCGGCGGCGCCGCCGGGACATTCGCGGACCGGGCCGCCGCTCCTGTCGCAGCGCCTCGCCTTTGCCGGCCTGCTCACGCTGTGCCTGACGATCCCGAGCAACTGGACGCAGGACGTCCCGGCCCGCTACGGCATGCGGCATCCGGGGCTGGAGCACTCATGGCTGTATCGCGAGATCGACACCGCGCCGCCGAGGGATCTCGCCGAGCCGTAATCAACGACATTTACTTGTGCCAGTCGCCGAGGCGGCGGTCGGCGGGTTAGTGGCCGCATCGAGAGGGGTGACTCTCGCGGTAGCTTGACGCTAATGTATGTCGTGCGCGGTCTGCTCGCGGCTCCCGCCGTATTCGTCCTGGCGGCGCTCGGCCCGTCCCTCGCGTACTCGGCCCAACTCTCGTACGAGCTCTCGTCGTCGCCGGACACCGTCGTGATCCAGCTCCGCGAGGAGGACGGCGTACGCGACGGGGACGACACGCCGCTCGTGCGGGTGTACGGCGATGGCCGGGTCCTGGTGCACTTTCCCGCCTATATGCGGAGGGCCGGCGACTACGAGCTGCGGCTGACTGCAGGCGCGCTGCAGGAGCTGCTGCGGGCGGGCGCCGCCAGCATCCTGCCCTTCGACTCCGCGAGCACGCAATCCCAGGTCCGGGCGTTGCAGAGCGTCGAGCGAGATGAAGGTGTCGTCGTAGCCGTCACGGACCGGTCGACGACGATCCTGGAAATGCGCTACGAGCGGTTCCGGGCGGCCGGCGCCGCCGTCGACGTCCTCGACGGCGTCAAGCGCGTCGCCTGGCGCGGGCTGGCAAGCGACGCGGAGCGGTTTGGCAGCGTCGGCGCCCTGCAGGACCTCGCCGGCATACGGCGACGGGTGCGGGCCCTCGCCGACCACCCCGACCTGGAGCCGGTGACCCCGCGCTGACGCGATCTCCAGTGATTCACCGCGAAGGCGCTTCTCGCAACGGGCAGCCGCAACTCGATCGGCAGGTGCTCCGCCCCGCCGTCGCCGCAGCATTTGGAGCCGTGGCAATCCTGAGCATCTGGTCGGCTCCCGGCCTGCATTCGTGGACGTCCGTCTTCGGTGGCGAAGACCACGGCGTGGACCTCATTACCTACCCCGGGAGCTACAGCGGCGCCGGCGGCACCGTGCGGGTGACCGTGGGCATCGACCCGACGAGCGCGAACGCCGAGGACATGGTGCAGTCCGTGCGGAACGTGGTGGCCACCATCAACAACCTGGAGCCCGCGACCGGAAACTTCGTCTTTGGCGACGACAGCGACGTGCCCTCTGATCACCTCGACTTCGAGACGGTCGCGCTGCACGAAGTCGGACACGCGCTCGGCCTGCATCATCCGAACAACCGTCCGCAATTCGGCTGGACTGAAGATGAGCGGTACTACTCGGCGTCGACGGAGGGCCCGAACGGCGTCTACGACCTCGACCCGGGGGCCGATGCCGTCATCGGAACGAGCGACGACGTGCGCGGCGACGACGTGAACCTGAACTGGTTCAGGACCTTGAACAACAACCCGTTCACCATCGCCGAGCGGGTGGACTCGACCACGTACAGCCGGGACACCGCGGACCTGCCGGCCGGTCACCTGTTCTCGGTCAGCGCCGGCTGGGAAGTCGGGACCACTCTCGGTTATCCGCACACGGAGGCGGTCATGGACTTCTCGGTCACGCCGGGCCAGGCCAGGCACCGGCTGGGACACGATGACGTGGCCGGGTTGCGCTACGCGATGTCCGGTCTCGACCGGCGCGCGGGAACCGCCGACGACTTCACGCTCGTCCTGGAGTACGCGGGCCTGGACGATACGGCCGACATCGTCATCGATTTCGACGACGACGAGGCGGATCTCGCCGTTGCGCGGGTTCGGGGACTCCTCGTGGTCGAGGGCGGATTGAGGTATTCGAGGATCGACTCGGCGAGGATCTACTTCAACGATTCGATCAAGTGGTTCTACACCGCGCCGCTACCGCCTACGATGCCGGACCTGGTGGTGGAGTCGGCGGCGGTCAGCGACAGCACCGTCGCGGCGGGGCAGCAGTTCACGTTCTCGGCCACCGTGCGCAACCAGGGTAGCGCGGCCTCGACTGCAACGACGTTGACGTATCGCGAGCGGCGCAACGAGGAGTCGTGGACGGAGGTCGGCACCGATGCCGTCAGCGCGCTGACGCCGGCGGCCACCAGCGCCGAGTCGATCGGTCTGAGCGCGCCCGGGCAGGCCGGATTCTACGAGTACGGGGCGTGCGTGTCGGCCGTCGACGGCGAGAGCGACACCGGCAACAACTGCTCCGAGACGGTGGACGTCACGGTCACGTGCCCCGTCACGGCGCTCGGCGCGCTGACGGCCGCGACGCGGGTGGCCGGGTCCTGGGACGACGACTGCCCGTCGATGCGCCGCCTCGGCAGGTTCTCGCGCTTCTACAGCTTCTCGGTGAATCGGGACAGGGACGTGCGCGTGGACCTGGCGTCCACAAGCGACACCTATCTGTATCTGCGGAGCGGAGCGGAGCGGAGACGGACGGGGCGGTACTGGCGTCCAACGACAACGCCGGCGCGGATAATACGAACGCCAGGATCGTCGTGAGCCTGTCGCCGGGTACGTATACGGTCGAGGCGACGACAGCCGACGCCGGCGTGACGGGGTCCTTCACGCTGCGGCTGCGGGCGCCACTGGCGTTCACGGACGATCCCATCGTCGCGGGCACGGCCATCCGGGCGGTGCACGTCACGGAGCTGCGCGCGGAGATCGACGCGCTGCGGGTCAGCGCGGGGCTGGCGCGCTTTGCATGGGAGGATCGGGTCATCCAGCCGGGAGTGACCGTGGTCAGGGCGGTGCACATGCAGCAGTTGCGGACGGCCCTCGACGAGGTCTACGACGCGGAGGGGCGGCCGCGGCCGGAGTACGGCGAAGCGGTGGCGCCGGGCGTCCCGATCAGGGCCGAGCACATCAACGAGCTGCGGCGCGCCGTGGACGCGTTGTAGCGCCCGGTCGTAAGCGTCAGATGACGTAACGAAACGTACGGTTTCTAACCCCTTGACAACGAAACGTTCGTTTCTTAGAATCGGGAAGTCAGAACCGATCGTTTTCTAGCCATGCCTCGCCAGACCGGTCGGTACCGCATCGCCAGTACTCACGGAGAGGAGGTCCGCGCATTCGTGCCGTATGCGCTGCCTCCGGCCGATCCGCCACTGGTGATGGATGGCCCGACAGCGGAGCTCCACACAGCCGCACTGAATGCCCTGTCCCGTCTTGGGGTGGCGTGCTCGATGGTGCCGAGCACCGACTGGTTCCTATACGGCTTCGTCCGGAAGGAGGCGGTCATTACCTCCCAGATCGAAGGCACGCAGGCAACTCTCCGCGATGTTTTCACGTTCGAGGGCACGGAACAAACCGATCGTCCGGACGATGTCCGGGAGGTCTGCAACTACGTGGATGCCCTCACGCACGCCCGACGGCAACTTGCAGATCCAGGGGGTCTGCCGCTGAGCAGGCGCCTGCTTTGCGACTCGCACCGCATCCTGATGCGCGGGGTTCGTGGCGAAGACAAGTTGCCCGGCGAAGTTCGCCGATCGCAGAACTGGATTGGCGGCAGCCGACCCGGCAACGCCCGCTTCGTACCACCGCCGCCCGAGGACGTCCCTGACACTCTCCAGGCGCTCGAGCGGTGGTTGCATGACGACGATGATCTCCCGCCGCTGGTAAGGGTTGGACTCGCGCATGTGCAGTTCGAGACGATTCACCCGTTCCTTGATGGCAACGGCCGCATCGGCCGGCTGTTGATGGCTCTTCTGATCGAGCATTGGCGTCTACTCGACCAGCCGCTGCTGTACCTCAGCCTGGCGTTCAGGCGTGAGCAGCAGGAATACTACGCGCGGTTGGCTGCGGTTCGCAGCAACGGTGATTGGGAAGGGTGGAGCACATTCTTCCTTGGGTGCGTGCGCGAGGCTGCCGACGACGGCGTCCGTGTCGCGCAGGCGGTCCATTCCCTGATTGGACGCGACCGCAGTCTCATCATCACCCATGACCGGGCGACCGTTGCTGCCGTCCGGTTGCTCGATTGCCTTCCGTCCAATCCGGTTGTCACCGTTTCCAAAGCATCTGAAGTGCTCGGCTTGACGGCGCCGCCGACCCGCAAGGCCATCGAACTGCTCGAACGCCTGGGCGTGCTTCGTGAAATCACCGGCAAACAGCGCGATCGCGTGTATGCATATCACGAGTACATGCAGATTCTGACCGGCGACGAGACATGATCCAGTAGAGAGACGGCCCGCAGCCGCAGGCCACGTGCATGGTGTGTCATCGTCGCCACGGGATTGCCCTTCTGCTTCATCCTACGCAGTTGATGCCTGTTGTCAACCGCTGTCCGGCTCGTGGCGCGGCGCACGCAACTAGCGGCCGGATACCATCTCGGTCACAAAGAAAGTGGACCATGGCGGCTCGTTCGGGTTCGCTCGATGGTCGGCGGCTACGACGGCTATCAGGAAACTGCGGCGATTCCCCTCGATTGTCAGCGTCACCAGTTCCCCGTCGCCGCTGGCAAGACTTGATGAGTGATCCGGCGGAGTACCTTCCGGAGCGTCGCACCGCCGGAGGTCGTAGTCGGCGAATCCATTGAACCGCAGGGCCTCGATTTCAAACGGCATGCTCGCGCCGCGGCACGTGGTGTTGCCCCACCGCCGCACCATCCCGTCCGGCAGTTCGCCATCCGTGGCGAGATGGAGGCGCTGAAACCCGGTCCGGTCGCCTTTCCGGCGCTCCATGGCATACTCACGGCCGCGCGATCCAAGGAGGCGGCAATGCGGAACATCATCATCTGTTGCGACGGAACTGGTAACGAATACGGGAAGAACAACACGAACGTCGTCGAGACCTACACGCTCGCCAGTAAGGGCGCCACGCAGATTGCCTACTACGATCCGGGAGTCGGCACCGGCGGCTGGGCCTATGACGAGGAGAGCGGCGCCCTGCGTGCGCTCACCGACCAGGGAACCGGAGCAGGCCTGCAGAAGAACGTCAACGACGCCTACCGGTACCTGATGGAAGAGTATCGGGGTTCGGAGGTCGACCGCATCTTCCTGTTCGGCTTCAGCCGCGGCGCATTCACGGTACGCTCGCTTGCAGGCATGCTAAACAAGGTAGGGCTGCTGGAGCAGAACGCGGACAACCACGTGGAGTACGCCGCGAAGATCTACAACCGGCAGCGCAACGCCGGCGTCGCGGCCGGCTTCAAGAGAACATTCAGCCGGCCTGCTCCGGTTCACTTCATCGGCGTCTGGGATACGGTCGAGTCCGTGGTGTTGAACGAAGGCAAGCGCTGGACCAATGCTCGCCTGAACCCCGAGATCACGTTCGCGTACCACGCCCTCGCCATCGACGAGCGGCGCAAGGACTTCCGGCCCTGTCTCTGGGATGCGAGGAATAAGCGGCCGGGACAGACGATGGAGCAGGTGTGGTTTGCGGGCGTGCACTCCGACGTGGGGGGCTACCATCCGCGTCGCGGCCTTGCCAACCTCTCCCTGCACTGGATGCTCGGCAAGGCGGAGGCGGCGGGAATGGAGGTGGACCGGCGCCGGCTCGGGGGCAGGCGCTACCGGCCCGATCCGCACGGCGAGTCGCAGGAATCGTACACGGGATTCTGGCGCTTCCGCGGCGAGCACGTCCGGGAAATTCGCCCGGGATCCAGCATCCACTCCAGCGTCCGGATCCGCCGCGCTGAACCGTCCAACAACTACGACCCGGAGAATCTTCCCAACGAGGAGAGCGTCGTCGTCGTCCAATAGGGGCAGTGCGACCGGCGCCGTACCGGCCGGTCCTGGCGGCTTTCCGCATGCTCTCTCCGCCGGGCTTCCAACGCACCGGTTGCGTCTGGTCGGATCCAAGGCTCCCCGCGTAGCGGAAGCACATATATCGCATAAATATCACGGTATTAGTGAATTAGCAGTCCTTCTTGTCGCACTTGATCGACCATAATTTCGTGGCCGGCCGGGTCATGCCAGAACGGCGCTGTCCCGGTGTCCGACGTTGCATTGAGGGCGGGTTGTGTCGCATTTCGCGGGTTGCCTCCAAAGCATGGGAGTGTTGCGATGACGAAAAGGTGGAATTACTGGTTGCTCACAGGTCTGGTGTTGTTGTTGGCAGCGAGCGTCGTCTATCTCCAGGCCAACGCGCAGTCGCCCGCGATGCCGCAGCCGCTCATCACGGAAGCGCTCGTCGATGTCGAGACGGCCGCGCTGACGATCAACGGCTACGACTTTCCCACGAGCGTTCCCGAAGTGACGCTCGGCATGACGGAGCTGGCGGTGGTCTCGGCGACCGACTCTGCCCTGCTGGCGGGGTTGCCCGATCTGCTGCCCGGCACCTACCTGCTGGCGGCTACGTGGTCCGAGGGAGTGGGCGCCGTCTTCTTCCTGACCGTGGGCGCCGCCGGGCCCGCGGGACCGCCCGGACCGCAGGGACCGCAGGGCGGCGCCGGCGTGTTCCTCTCGTCCGGGCCCGACTCCTACTCCGGCATGCCGGCGGCGGGCGCTGGAACCGCGGCGGATGAGGGCGAGGGCGGCGGCTACACCCCACAGGACCACTCCGCCAGCACCACCAACACGCACCTCGGGTCGCGTGCGCTGGCCGCGGTGACGGAGGGCAGGGGCAATACCGCCGTCGGCGCCGAGACGCTGCGCGCGCTGACCACCGGCGAGCAGAACGCCGGTTTCGGCTGGCAGACCCTGCGCAGCCTGACGACCGGGCGCTCCAACCTGGCCATCGGCACCGCGTCGATGGTGCGGGTGACGGACGGCTCGTCCAACACCGCGATCGGCAGCGACACCTTGAAGGCCACCGAGTCGGGCGAGGACAACGTCGCCATCGGCACGGGCGCGCTGCTCTTCAGCCTGGGCAACCAGAACGTGGGCATCGGCCGCAGCGCCCTGCGGCGCAACGAAGAGGGCTCGGGCAACATCGCGATCGGCTACGGGGCGGGCAGGAACAGCCGGACCGGCAGCGACAACGTGTACATCGGCAACGCCGGCAGGAGCGACGATGAGGGAGTCATCCGCATCGGGACCGAGGGCGTGCACAACGAGATCCACCTGGCCGGCGACATCGTGGGCGGCGGCTTCGCGGTCGTGTATCAGCCGTAGGTGTCTTGGCGGGCACATAAAGCAGGACGGCCGTCTTCCCGATTATGTAGATGTCGCCGACCCGCAGCGTGTGGCGCGCGCTGCGCAGGGAGGAGTTGACCAGGATGGACCCCATGAGACCCGTTCGACAGCTGCGCTGGGTGGCACTGGCGGGTGTGCTGCTTGCGTCGTTGGCGGCCGAGGAGGCGGCGGGCCAAGCTGAGGGCCTGTTCCTCGCCGTGGAGCCGGCAGCCGGGATTGGCGCTCGCGGCGTCCAGCCGCCGTCCGACTCCCTGACGATACGGCAGCGCGTGGTGTCGATCGACTTCGGGCAGCTCGCGGCTCCGACTGACACGACGGCCGTGGGCAGGACGGGCATTGCAGCCGGACCGTCCGGCGTGCTGCGGCTGAACCTGTTCGACGACGCGTCGTTCACGGCGCTGGTGGAGCGGTCGGAGCCGACCTTCTCGGGCGGCTATGCGCTGTCGGGCCGGCTGGCCGAGGTGGAGCTGGGCACGGTGACCCTGGTGGTGAACGGCGACGTGGTGGCGGGCACGGTGCGGACGCCGGAGGCGACCTACCGCATCCGTTCCGCGGGCAACGGGCTGCACACCGTCAGCCAGGTGGATCTGTCGCGATTGCCGCCTCCGGGAGAGCCCATCCTGCGGTCGCCGCTGGGCGGCGACGCGCCGGCGGAAGAGCCCGCCCGCCGATAAGCCCCCGCTGCTGCCTGGATGACGCGGACAGCACCGACCCGTACGCAACGGCGAACGCACGTCACGTGGCTGGCCGTCGCCGCGTTCTCGGCGACGTTCGCGACAGACGTAACCGCACAATCCTCCGATCGCGCGGCGCTCGAGGCGCTCTACGACGCGACCGGTGGCCAGGACTGGATCGACAGCACGAACTGGAAGACGTCCGCGCCGCTGGGCGCGTGGCACGGTGTGACCACCGACGCCGCCGGCCGGGTCACCCGTCTCGATCTCTCGGACAACGGATTGATGGGGCCGCTCCCGGCCGCGCTGGGACGTCTTCAGCACCTGGAGGAGCTATACCTGTCCTACAACTGGGGCTTGTCGGGTCCGCTTCCGTCCGGTCTCCGAAGCTCCCGTCTCAATTGGCTGGACAACTTCGTAACCCGGACGTGCGCGCCGATTGCCTGGAAGGAATGGTTGGCGACGGTCGACTACCTGGGACCGCTCTGTGGGTCCGGAACGGATGTCACCATCGACGTCGCTGTCGTCTATACGCCCGGGGCCGTGGAGGAGGCGGGCGGCGGCGCCGCCATGGAGGCCGTGGTCGACCTCATGGTTGCGGAGGCCAACGCGGCGTATGTGGCGAGCGGCGTGCGCCAGCGCCTGGCGTTGGTGGGCCGGAGAGAGGTGCCGTATACCGAGACCGGGGACGTCAACACCGACCTCAGTCGCTTGTGGGATGGGTCGGACGGCCACCTGGACGAGGCGCACGCCCTGCGCGACAGGACCGGCGCGGACCTGGTGCATCTGATAGTCCGCGACACGCGCGAACAAGGCTACGGCCTATGCGGTTTGGCCCTGATACCCGGTGCGTTCGGGGTCACGCTGTCGGTCTGCGGCGGCAGAACGTTTGCGCACGAGTTGGGACACAACATGGGGCTCTGGCACGACCGCTACCAGGAGCACGGCGACGAGACCGGGTCGGAGCATCCGGCGTACGGCTACGTGAACCAGCGGATGTTCGAGGAGGGAGCTGAGCCGTACCGTCGCTGGATCACGATCATGTCCTACGTCGACCAGTGTCTCGACAAGGGCGACTTTGGCTGCTTCGGTCCGCTCCGCTTCTCGGATCCGCGCCAGAGCTACAACGGCGACCCGCTGGGCGTGCCCTACGGGACCGGCGGGAGAGGTGTGACCGGTCCGGCCGACGCGGTGGCGGTTCTCAACGTCACCGGTCCCGCGGTGGCAGCTTGGCGCGATCGACCGGGGAGCGGCAACCGGCCGCCCCAGTCGGTTGGCGAGCTGCCGGATCTGAGCCTGGTGGCGGGCGCTGCGAGGAACGTGGACCTGTCGCAGGTGTTCACGGACCCGGATGGCGACGCGCTGCGGTACACGGTGTCGTCGTCACATCCGGCGGTGGTGACGGTTCGTGCGTCGGGCGACGGCGTGACGCTGACGGCAGTAGCGGAGGGGATCGCGACGGTCCGCGTCACGGCGACCGACGGCGGCGGTCTGAGCGTGTCCCAGTTGTTCGTGGTGACGGTGAGCGGCCCGAACCGGCCGCCGGCGCCGGTGGGGACGCTCGCCCCCCTGACGATTGAGGCGAAGGCTGCACCGGTGACGGTGCGGGTGTCGGGCGCGTTCAATGATCCGGACGGGGACGAGCTGAGATACGAGGCGGTGTCATCGGCGCCGTCGGTCGTGTCGGTCGCCGTGAATGGGGGCGTTGTGACGGTGACGCCGGTGGCGGTGGGCACGGCGACGGTCCAGGTGACGGCGACCGATCCCGGCGGGCTGAGCGCCTCGCGGTCATTCACCGTAACGGTGACGGCGCCGATCGTCCGGTCGCCGTTTACCGATGACCCGCTCCGGCCCGGCGTGACGCCGATCCGGACCGTCCACTTCACGGAGCTGCGGGAGCGGATCAACGCCCTGCGGGAAGCGAACGGTCTGGGCCGGTTCGGCTGGACGGACCCGGCGCTGCGGGCGGGGGCGACGGGGATCAGGCTCGTGCACCTGAGGGAGCTGCGGTTGGCGCTGGCCAACGCGTACACGGCGGCGGGGCGGCCGGTCCCGCGCTGGACGGACCCGGCGCCGACGGCGGGGACGACCCGGATTCGGGCGGTGCACCTGACGGAGCTGCGCGCGGCGGTGGTGGCGCTGGAGTAGGGCAACGTTGAGTGCTTTGACCACGCGGCAATCGTGCGTCACCGCGCTGGCCGTCGCCGCGTTCTGGGCGGCGCTTGCGGCCGACGCGGTCGCGCAAAGCAGCGTCGACTCCGATCGCGCGGCGCTGGAGTCGCTCTACGACGCGACCGCTGGCCAGGACTGGACCGACAGCACGAACTGGAAGACGTCGGCGCCGCTGGGCGAGTGGCACGGGGTGACGACTGATGCCGGCGGCCGCGTCACGGGGCTGGACCTGGCTGGCAACGGGCTGACCGGTACCATCCCGGCCGCGTTGGGCGGTCTGGATTCCCTGCAACGACTGAATCTGGGATTTGGTTGGGACCCGACGCTGCAACAAGCGATTCCGAACGCGCTTACTGGGCCGATCCCGGACGCCCTGCAGAACTTGGAGCAACTGGAGTGGCTGGGTCTCTCGTTGAACAACCTGACCGGGCCGGTCCCGGCGTGGTTGGGAAACCTCTCGCGCCTCCGGCACCTGGACCTGCAACGGAATAGCTTGGCCGGGCCGATTCCGGACGCCCTGCAGAACTTGCAGCAACTGGACGTGCTGAGCCTCACCCATAATGCGTTGACCGGGCCGGTCCCGGCCTCGTTGGGGAGCCTCGTACTGCTCCGGGTGCTTGACCTCAGCGTCAACCTCTTGACCGGGATCCTCCCGCGGAGCCTGACCAGGCTGTCGCACCTCACCCGGTTGGATATCTCGGTAACGGGGGTCTGCGCGCCCGCCGACGCCGAGTTCCAGGAATGGCTGGCGACGATCGAGTTCTACGGGAAGACATGCAACCGCCCGCCGCAGTCCGTCGATGCCATCCCAGACCAGACGCTGGCCGCACTGGGACCGTCGGTCGGCGTGTTGCCCGGTCCGTACTTCAGCGACCCGGACGATGATCCGTTGACCTACGCGGCCGCGTCCAGCAACGAAGGGGTGGTCACTGCGTTCGGGTCCGGCGACACCGTCTGGCTGGTGCCGCGGGCAGCGGGGACGGCGACCGTGACGGTGACGGCCAGCGATCCGGACGGGCTGAGCGCCACCCAGTCGATGGCGGTGACGACGACTGCCTCGGCGGGACCGCAGAGCGACCGCGAGGTGCTGGAGGTGTTGTACGACTCGACCGGCGGCGCGGGTTGGACGGACAGCACGAACTGGAAGACGTCCGCACCGCTGGGCGCGTGGCACGGGGTGACGACCGACCCCGCCGGCCGGGTCACGGCGCTGGAGTTGGGCCACAACGGATTGGCGGGGCCGGTCCCGCCCGCGCTGGGGCGGCTGGCAAGCCTGAGGGAACTGCATCTCGACGCGAACGAATTGACCGGCCCGATCCCGCGCGAGTTTGGCAGTCTGACCAACCTTGAATCGCTGGCTCTCGCCTATAACGCTTTGACCGGCCCGATCCCCCCAGAGCTCGGAAGCCTGGCGAACCTCAGGTCGCTGGACCTCCGCGCCAACGACTTGACCGGCCTGATCCCGCGCGAGCTGGGCAACCTGACGAAAATTGAATCGCTGGATCTCGCGTATAGCGCTTTGACCGGCCCGATCCCCGCAGAGCTCGGAAACCTGGCGAACCTCAGGTCGCTGGACCTCCGCGGGAACGACTTGACTGGCCCGATCCAGCGCGAGCTGGGCAACCTCGCGAACCTCGGTGGGCTGTATCTCAGCGGGAACGACTTGACCGGCCCGATTCCTGCGGAGTTGGGCAACCTGGCGAACCTCGGCAATCTGCTTCTCGGCAGGAACGACTTGACCGGCCCGATTCCTGCGGAGTTGGGCAGCCTGAAGAACCTCGGGTGGCTGGACCTGTCATACAACTGGGGCCTGTCGGGCGCGCTTCCGTCCGGTCTGCAGACCTCCCGTCTCGATAACCTGAACATCTTCCTGACCCGGACGTGCGCGCCGGCGGCGTGGGAGGAGTGGCTGGCGACGATCGAGTTCTGGGGGCCATTGTGTGAAACGGAACCTGAGGCAATCATCGACGTGGCTGTCGTCTACACGCCGGCCGCGAAGGAGGCGGCGGGCGGCAAAGCCGCCATGGAGGCGGTGATCGACCTCATGGTCGCGGAGACCAACGAGGCCTACGCTGCGAGCGGCGTGCGCCAGCGCGTGGCGCTGGCAGGGCGTTCGGAAGTGCCGTATCGTGAATCGTCGTCCAGCCACCTCGACCTCGGCCGTCTCGCGAACCCTGCGGACGGCTACATGGACGAGGTGCACGCCCTGCGGGACCGCGTCGGGGCCGACCTCGTCCACCTGATCGTCGACGCCGACAAGGCTACCGTTGCCGGTACCGCCCGGCAACCCGGCGTCTTCGGCCTCTCCATCCATACTGGCGGGGGCCTGGTCTTCGCGCATGAGCTCGGACACAACATGGGTCTCAGGCACGATCGCTACGCGATGCACGCGGAGGAACGCGGCAACACAGATCCGGCGTACGGCTACGTGAACCAGCGCGGGCTGGTGTCGGGGACCCCGCGGTCCAACCGCTGGCGCACGATAATGTCCTACCCCACGCAATGCTCTGATGCCCACGTCGTCTGTTCGCATTTACTCCGTTTCTCGAATCCCCGCCGGAATTACAATGGCGACCCCCTGGGCGTTGCATACGGGGACGGCGGAACCGGGGTGACCGGCCCCGCCGACGCCGTGGCGGTCCTCAACGCCACGGGTCCCGCGGTGGCGCTGTGGCGGGATCGGCCGGCCGGGGCCAACCGGCCGCCGGCAGCGGCCGGAACCCTGCCGGACCGGGAGCTCACGCTGCGCGGCACGCTGGACGTGAACGTGTCGCGGGCGTTCGTCGACCCCGATGGCGACGCGCTGACGTACGCGGTGTCGTCGTCGGCTCCCCAAGTGGTGGCGGTGAGCATGGCGGGGGCTCGCGTGACGCTGACGGCGCAGAGCGTCGGCACGGCGACGGTCCGGGTGACGGCGACCGATCCGGACGGGCTGAGCGCCTCGCGGTCATTCACCGTAACGGTGACGGCGCCGATTGTGCGGGCGCCGTTCACCGACGACCCGCTCCGGCCCGGAGTGACGCCGGTCCGAGTCGTCCATTTCACCGAGCTGCGCGAGCGGATCAACGCGCTGCGGGCAGCGAACGGGCTGGGCCGGTTCGGCTGGACGGACCCGGTGCTGCGGGCAGGTGTGACGCCGGTCAGGCTGACGCACCTCACGGAGTTGCGGTCCGCGCTGGCCGGGGCCTACCTGGCGGCGCGGCGGCCGGTGCCGCGCTGGACGGACCCGGCGCCTGTGAGGGGGACGACCCGGATTCGGGCAGTGCACCTGACGGAGCTCCGCGCGGCGGTGGTGGCGCTGGAGTAGGGAGGAGTTGACCATAATGGACCCCATGAGACCCGTTCGACGGCTGCGCTTGGTGGCCCTGGCGGGTGTGCTGCTTGCGGCGTTGGGAGCCGGGGAGGCGGCGGGCCAGTCCGAGGGCCTGTTCCTCGCGGTGGAGCCGGCTGCCGGGATTGGCGCTCGCGGCGTCCA
Source organism: Vicinamibacterales bacterium (assembly GCA_965207665.1). Lineage (GTDB taxonomy): Bacteria > Acidobacteriota > Vicinamibacteria > Vicinamibacterales > UBA8438 > JAAXGX01. The sequence goes on along the minus strand of CBDBMV010000002.1, from coordinate 4,033,879 downwards.
GCCGCCGTCCGACTCGCTGACGATGCGGCAGCGCGTGGTGTCGATCGACTTCGGGCAGCTCGCGGCGCCGGCTGACACGACGGCCGTGGGCAGGACGGGCATTGCAGCCGGACCGTCCGGCGTGCTGCGGCTGAACCTGTTCGACGACGCGTCGTTCACGGCGCTGGTGGAGCGGTCGGAGCCGACCTTCTCGGGCGGCTATGCGCTGTCGGGCCGGCTGGCCGAGGTGGAGCTGGGCACGGTGACCCTGGTGGTGAACGGCGACGTGGTGGCGGGCACGGTGCGGACGCCGGAGGCGACCTACCGCATCCGCTCCGCGGGCAACGGGCTGCACACCGTCAGCCAGGTGGATCTGTCGCGGTTGCCCCCGCCCGGGGAGCCCATCCTGCGGCGGCCGCTGGACGGCGACGCGCCGGCGGAAGAGCCCGCCCGCCGATAGGCTTCCGCTGCCTCCTGGATGACGCGGATGGCACCGACCCGCGCGCCGCGGCGAACGTACGGCACCGCGCTGGCCGTCGCCGCGTTCTGGGCCGCGCTTGCGACAAACGTAACCGCACAACCCTCCGATCGCGCGGCGCTCGAGGCGCTCTACGACGCGACCGGCGGGGCGAACTGGACCGACAGCACGAACTGGAAGACGTCCGCGCCGCTGGGCGAGTGGCACGGCGTGACCACCGACGCCGCCGGCCGGGTAACGGGGCTTTACCTGGACCGCAACGGGCTGACCGGCCCGATCCCGGGCGAACTGGGACGCTTGGAGAATCTCCGGTTTCTAATTCTATCGATCAACGACTTGACCGGCCCGATCCCGGGCGAACTGGGACTCTTGGAGAATCTCCAGTCTCTGATTCTACCGAACAACGACTTGACCGGATCCATCCCTGCCAAATTGGGCAACCTGACGAACCTTGAAGCGCTGGATCTCCAATGGAACGCTTTGGCTGGTCCGATCCCGGGCGAACTGGGACTCTTGGAGAATCTCCAGTTTCTGATTCTATCGAACAACGAGTTGACCGGCCCGATCCCGGGCGAACTGGGACTCTTGGAGAATCTCCAGTCTCTGATTCTATCGAACAACGAGTTGACCGGCCCGATCCCCGCGGAACTCGGAAGTCTGGCGAACCTTGAGACGCTGTATCTGAATTCGAACGAGTTGACCGGATCCATCCCTGCCGAATTGGGACGCCTGGCGAATCTCCAGCGGCTGGACTTGTCACACAACTGGGGCCTGTCCGGACCGCTTCCCTCCGGTCTGGACGAATTGCGTCTCGACGATCTGTACATCTTGGTGACACGGATCTGCGCGCCGGCGGCCTGGGAGAAATGGCTGGCGACGCTCGAGTTCTCGGGACCTCTGTGCGAGGCGGAAGCGGACGCAGTCATCGACGTGGCCGTCGTCTACACGCCGGCCGCGCGCGAGGCAGAGGGCGGGACTGCCGCTATCGAAGCCCGGATCGACTTGGTGATCGCCACGGCCAACGAGGCGTACGCGGCGAGCGGGATCGATCATCGCCTGGCACTGGTGGGCAGGTCCGAGGTGCCTTATGTCGAGACCGGCGATGGCTTCACCGACGTCGACCGTCTCGGCGAGCCAGAGGACGGCCACATGGACGAGGCGCATGCCCTGCGCGACCGCACCGGCGCCGACCTCGTGAGCCTGATGGTGGCGGAGTCCAACGTGACCGGCATAGCCGATCTCGCCGGCCCTTTCAGTCTCACGGTCAGAGGGTGGGCCTTCACGCACGAGTTGGGGCACAACATGGGGCTTTTGCACGATCGATACCAAGTGCAACACCACGAAGGCGGGGCGCGGTCGCATCCTGCATACGGTTACGTGAATCAGCAGGCATTCGAAGCGGGCGCCTCGCGGGACGCGGGCTGGGTGACCATCATGGCCTACGGCACGCAGTGCATCGATGCCGGTATTCCGTGCTATGGCGCGTCACGTTTTTCGAACCCGCGGCAGCACTACAAGGGCGACCGGCTGGGTGTGCCTTACGGGGCCGGCCAGAGAGGCGTGACCGGTCCGGCCGACGCGGTAGCTGTTCTAAACGTCACCGGTCCCGCGGTAGCGGCCTGGCGCGATCGACCGGGGGGCGCCAACCGGCCGCCCCGGTCGGTTGGCGCGCTGCCGGATCTGAGCCTGGTGGCGGGCGCCGCGAGGAACGTGGACCTGTCGCCGGCGTTCACGGACCCGGATGGCGACGCGCTGCTGTACACGGCGTCGTCATCAGATCCGCAAGTGGTGACGGTTCGTGCGTCGGGCGACGGCGTGACGCTGACGGCAGTAGCGGAGGGGGCCGCGACGGTCCGCGTCACGGCCACCGACGGCGGCGGTCTGAGCGTGTCCCATTTGTTCGCGGTGACCGTGAGCAGCCCGCCGAACCGGCCGCCGGCGATGTTCACCGATGACCAACTCCGGCCCGGCGTGACGCCGGTCCGAGTCGTCCATTTCACCGAGCTGCGGGAGCGAATCAACGCCCTGCGGGAAGCGAACGGTCTGGGCCGGTTCGGCTGGACGGACCCGGCGCTGCGGGCGGGGGCGACGGGGATCAGGCTCGTGCACCTGAGGGAGCTGCGGTTGGCGCTGGCCAACGCGTACACGGCGGCGGGGCGGCCGGTCCCACGCTGGACGGACCCGGCGCCGACGGCGGGGACGACCCGGATTCGGGCGGTGCACCTGACGGAGCTGCGCGCGGCGGTGGTGGCGCTGGAGTGAAGTGCGGTGGGTTCAACCCGTCTGGCGGTCGAACCTGAAACCGACGTTGTACAGGCCGACGCCCAGCGTGCGGCCGTCCTCGGAGCCTCGGACCTCGCGCGGCGATCGCGCGCCGTCCACTTCCACCTGCACCGTGCACGCAGCGCTGTCGTCGGGACAGTCCAGGCCGACTTCGTGGACCACTGTCGCGCCGCTGTCGAAGACGATCTCCCGCTGCGTGTTACCCGAACTGACGGTCAGCGTCACCAGGTGGTCGGGTGACGCGGCGTACGGCCGGACTTCCAGCAGAATCGCTGCCGGCCAGCGTTCCCCGTCGAACCAGCTCCGCGACAGCTCCAGCGTCTGCGCTGGACCCGACCAGACGTGTTGCTCCTCGGGGTTGTGCCAGCCGGGGCCGAGCAGGCGCTGCGCGTATATCTGGCCGCGCCCCATGGAGTACATGCGCCCGGCAGCGAGTCTCAACGCGGGCGCCGCCGCCGCGCAGACGTCGGGCCGCCTGTACAGGTAGAGCTGCTGCCGCCACCAGCGCTGATCGGCGGTCACGGGAATCGTCGCGGAGCTCACCATCCTGGCGTCCCAGTAGGCGAACGTGTCGGCGAGCCGGAGGCACTCGTGGTCGCGCGGCCGCCTGCTGAGCAGCCAGACGTTCGCCCCGCTCACCCCGTCGAACAGTCCGAGGATGTTGTCTATCTCGCTCCCCGCGACCGGGAACACGTGCTTCCCGAAGTAATGGTCCAGCGGCGTCTGCAGGCGCGCGTAGGTCAGCCAGTTCTCGTTCCTGTCCGCGCTCCACCCGTCGGTGTCGAACAGCAGCACCCCGTCGTCCACCCGGTCCGCGATGCGGCTCATTACGGCGTACGGCCGCACGCCTTCGCGGACCGGCATCTGCCTGACCGTGAAGTACAGGTGCAGCGGGACGGCCAGCACGATGGCGGCCGTTCCCAACGCGCGGAACCACCTGGAATCCGCCAGGAACGTCGCCGCGACGGCCAGGACGATGCCGTACGGCACCACTTCGCTCAACAGGTAGCGCGCGTAGTAGTAGTGGTAGTAGATGACGGGAATGTTTAGCGCCAGGTTGGCGAACAGGCAGACCGCCAGAAAGAAGTACAGCAGCACCAGTGGCCAGCGGAACGGCGGCCGGTGAGCCCCGGCGATGGCCACCAGCGCGAGCAGCGGCGACGTGTACAGCAGCCAGCCGACGGCGCCCGTCTGCCAGAAGATCGGTGCGCCGGCGCCGACGACGCCGAACGGTTCGAGGCGGCGCACGTCCGCGTAGCGCTCCGTGAAGCCCACCAGGTACGCCTCGTAGAGGCTCCAGCCCACGCCGAGCGCGACGGCCAGGCTTGCCAGCCCGATCCACACGGCCGGCCTGGCGGCAAACGCCAGCGCGCCGGGCGCCCACTGGCGGCGCACCGCGAACGGCAGCGCGGCAAGGGCGGCCAGCGTCACCACCACCACGCCCGCGAGGATCGCCCGCCAGTGCGCGCCCAGCAATCCGCCGAACGAGTCTTCGTAGATGACGACGCTGGAGTAGAGCGGCGAATAGTGCAGGCCGTAGACCACGGAGAGCGCGTACAGCGTCCCGACGAGCGCGACGTATCCGACGACGTGGCGCGTGTACGCCGGCCGGTGCCGGGCGGTCCACCAGACGCCCAGGCCGTAGACGAGCACGAGCAGCGGCAGGTACAGGAACCCGGTGATGCGCACGAAGAACACCAGCGACAGCGCCAGCGCCGACAGCGCGGCCAGCGCCGCGGTGGACGCCGGCAGCGCACCGTCCCGCACGCCGCGGGCGGCCCTGGCCAGGTAGTACAGCCCCACGGCTGAGAACGCCAGCGCGACGACCTCCGTGACGTGCAGCCGGCTGAAGAAGACGTGCAGGGGATTGAGCGCCAGCAGCATCCCGGCGACCAGCGCCGCCAGGCGCGAGCCGGTCATCTCGTACGCCAGTAGGCAGAGGCCGACGATGCTCAGCAGGCTGAAGAAGGTCAGGGCGTAGAACCGCGCGCCGTCGCCGAACAGGTCGGCGAAGATCGCCATCCACAGCGGGTGCAGGTGGTAGAACTGCCAGTGCCAGACGTGCTCGCCCAGCTCGGGCGACTGGTGGATTCCGGGCTGCGCCGCCCTGGCGCGGCCCCGCCACATACGCGCGTCGTAGACGTCCCTCGCCCGGTCGCCGGGCAGCTCCGCCGGCAGCGGGTCGTCGATGAAGACGGAGCCCTCCCGCTGCAGGTGGGCCGACATGCTGACATACACGCCCTGGTCCTGTCCGCCGTGCAGCGGCAGGAACGGCTCCGCCCGGAACAGCAGGGCCGCCAGCAGGGCGAGCAGGAGCATGGGAAATACCGGCTTGCCGGCGGATGCCTGCTCCGGATTGAAGCTGGCGGGCAGGAAGTAGCGGCCGGCCGCCGCGAGCAGCAGGCCGCCGACCACCGCCACCCTGGCGTCGAATGCCCCGAGCGCCAGCAGGGCGACGGCGCAGTACGAGATGGATACGACGGACAGGACGCCGAAATCGAGCGCCCGAAAGAACGCAAGATCTTCCGGCTGCTGGCGCGCCGCACTCGACCGCTGCAAGCCGCTGGTCTCCCGTCAGAAGGGGCGGCCCGGTAGCGCGGGCCGATCCAGGTGGGCCACTAGTATAGCGGGCTTGCGCTGGACAGGCCTGCCGCGGCAAAGGTGACAGAATACGGCGATGCCCGAGCCCGACCACGGAGGCGCGCATAGCCTGCGAGTTGGCGCCAATCCCGTGTACAAGCCTCTGATCATTGCCGCATTGCTGGCAGTCGCAGGCTCGACAACCGGTCCAGTTGCCCGTGACGCCGCGGCGCAGGACGCTGACGGTCCGCGCGTCTCGGAGCTCCGCATCACCTCGCGTCCGTCGGACGGCAGCGATACGTATGGCGTCGACGACAGGATACGCGTAGAGGTCTGGTTCGATGAAGACATCAAGATAGACGGCTCCCCGCGGTTGGCAATGCAGCTCGGCACGGAGGCGCGCGCAATGACCTACGTCAGTTGCACACGCTGTACCGGGCGGGCCCTCTCCTTTTCTTACGCAGTGCAGGCCTCCGACTACGACGCCGACGGCATCGGCTTCGCCGCCGATGCGTTGAGCGGCAACGGCGCGACGCTCACTGACAGCGAGGGCAACGCTGTCGACCTGAGCCTGGGCGTGCATGCAGTTCGCAACGACGCCGACCACAAGGTGGACGGCAGCCGGGATCCGGCACCGGTCGTACGCCAGTTGACCGTCAACAGCCCTGCCCACGCCGGTACGTTCAACAGGGGTGAGATGATCGATGTCTTTGTCTGGTTCACCGAAGACGTCATCATCTCGGGATCGCCGAGTCTGTCGTTGCAAATCGGCAATGCCACGCGATCTGCCACTTTCGACCACCGCCTCCGCAGCGGGACCCCGTGGCTCCGTTTCGTGTACGAAGTACAGCCCTCGGACCGTGACGGCGACGGCCTCAGCATCGCGGCCGATGCGCTGCAGTTGAACGGCGGCAGCATCCGCGACCGCAACGGCAACGACGCCGACGTCAGCTTGTCCTCGTACGCAATCTCCAACGACCCCGAACGCAAGGTGGACGGCAGCATCGGCAGCCCGCTCGTCGTCACGACACTGGAGCGAAGTGCTCCGACGGGACCGGACGACACGTTTGTCCTCGGCGACACAATCCGCATAGGCGTCGTTTTCAACAAGCCGGCGGTCGTTACCGGGACGCCGACGCTGGCGCTGAGAATTGGAGCGGACACGCGCATCGCCGCATATCAGGCGCTGCAAGACCTGCGTGACAACGTCGTGAACTTCACCTATTTGGTTCTCGCGGACGACATGGACCCGGACGGCCTGAGCGTTGATGCGGATGCTCTGCGTCTGAACGGCGGAGCCATCCGGGACGAATCGGGCAACGACGCCGATTTGAGCCTGGCGGGCCATGTGATCCCGCACGCCAAGGTGAACGGCGGCGCAGCCGGATCCGCGCGGCCGATGGTCGACGACGTCATCGTCTCTTCCGAACCCCCGCAACATCCCGACACGTATGCGGCAGGCAACAGGATTCACGTGCAGGTTTATCTGGATGCACTGGTCACGTTGGAACAGCGAGGCGGCGAGAGGCTGGAGCTGGCACTAGAGATCGGCGCCGAGACGCGCCACGCATCGCTATGGAGTTGCATAGGCGGCAGGGCAGGACATTCTCGCTGCGAGGGCCCCGTCAGCGGATTGACGTTCGACTACTACGTGACGGAGACGGATCGCGATCTCGACGGTCTGAGCATCCCGGCGGACGCCATACGGTTGAACGGGACTCGCGTCAGGGATCTGGCCGGCAACGACGTGAATCTGAGCTTGGGCTCGCACGCGATCGCGAACGATCCCCGGCACAAGGTGGATGGTGAATTGGATCAGCCACCGCGCATCCGGCAGATGTACATTGACAGTCGGCCGGCGGACGGAGATGCGTACAGACTCAACGAGACGATACGCGTCATCATGGTGGTGGATGAAAGCGTAACGATCGAGGGCGAGCCGGTTCTCGAATTGCAGATCGGGGACGCGACCCGAGAGGCCGCGGCGGCGGCCGATCTCTTCTTCAAGACATTCGTCCACTTCCTGTACGACGTTGCGGAAGGCGACCGGGATGCGGACGGCATCAGCTTCGGCGCCGACGCCCTGCGGTTCAACGGCGGCAGCATCCGTGACGCATCGGGAAACGCGATATCCGCGGATCTGGAGCGTTTCGCGATCCGGGACGATCCGCGTCACAAGGTGGACAGCAGCAGTGAGCACTTCCCCATGATCGATCGGGTGGTCCTGACGTCGCACCCGAGGCGCGGCGATACGTACGGACGCGGGGAACAAATCGCGGTCTGGATTGAATTCAGCGAGAGCCTCCTGATTTCCCACGACGACCCTGGCGGGGGCGCCTTCGAACTATCGCTCCAGGTCGGCGCCGAGGAGCGGCAGGCAACAGGCGTGCAGCGATTCGTCTACGAAGTCGAAGCCGGGGACTACGATCCCGATGGCATCAGCATTCCAGAGGACGCGCTGCGTCCTCTGGAGGGAACGGAAGTTCGTGACTTCCGCGGTCGGAAGATAACTGACTTCAGCCTGGGAACCCATACGGTTACGAATCATCCCCAGCACAAGGTGGACGGCTCGCAGGTGGTGCCGGTGCCGGTGTTGCCGCGCTTCGGCGTTGTAGCGCTGGCGATGCTCCTCCTGGCCGCCGTTCGGGCCCGTCAACGAAATAGACTTGCACGAAGCCAACTTGAATGGACCGATTCCACCTGAACTGGACAACTTGTCAAGCATGTGGTCGCTGTCGCTGCGCGACACCGACGGGCTTTGCGCGCCGACGGATGCGGCGTTTCAGGAGTGGCTGGCGACGGTCGCGGACTTCGAGGGTCCAACCTGCGCAGCGGCGTCATGTCTGAGAGACCAACTGTCACGACCATCGGCAAGTCGATCGTCATAAACGGCGAGCTGAGTGGTGACGAGAAGTTGGTTATCAAAGGTCGCGTCGAAGGCGACATCAAGTTGAATCAGCACGCGCTGACGATAGGTGGGCACGGGAAGGTCCGGGGGAATATCGTGGCGAAGTCGGTGGTCGTGGCCGGAGAGGTGTGGGGAGATATCACGGCTACCGAGAGAGTCGAGATCCTGAGCACGGGATCGGTTGATAGCGACATTCGAGCGCCGCGGGTGGCGGCTGCCATCGGGTCTCGTTTCCGCGGCTCTATCGACATGCGAAAATCACGACCGGAACCTCCAGCTGTGACCTTACCGGTAGCGAGTGGGTCCGCCCGGGGCGGGTAAGACGCATCTGGCGATCAGCGAATGCCGGTCGATCGGCGCGCAGAGCCCGGCACTATCCGAGAGATGTGGGGCCCTGAGCTGCCGCGGCATGATACGGGCAGGTGCCGGTTGCGCCCTCCGCGGGAACGACCGACGCTTCCGTCGCCGGCCGTCGTGGGGCCGCAGTGCGGACCGCGTAGCGGACACGCGCCGGCTGCGCCGGCCAGCGTGTCAGGGTGCCGCCTGCCGGCCGCGGCGGGTCGAGGAGCTGCATGTCGTAGCGCCGGGCGAGCAGCGCCAGGACGACCTTCATTTCCAGGCGCGCGAAATTGACGCCGATGCAGCGGTGCACGCCGCCGCCGAAACCGATGAGGCGGTTGGCTTCGAGGCTCGCGGCGGCGCTGCCACGCTCGAAGCGGCGCGGCCTGTAGGCGAGCGGGTCCGGGAACACCTCCGACATCAGGTGCGACACGCACGGCGCAGCCAGGACATACTGGCCCCGCGGCACCCGATACGGGCCGAACCGGACGTCCTCGGTGGCCCGACGCAGGGCCATATGTGCGACCGGATGGAGCCGCTCGCTCTCCTTCACCGCGCACTCCGCCTTGGCCAATGCGCCGACCTCCGGCCAGCCGATGTCCGCCGGCTGCCGGTCTCCCAGCACGCCGTCGACCTCGTCGCGCACTTCCTCCAGGTAGTCGGGATGCTGGAGCAGGTCGATCAGCGTCCACGCCAACTGACCGGCGGTGGTCTCGTGCCCGGCCCAGATCAGCATCAGGGTGAAGTTGACGGCCAGCTCGTCCGAAATCGGTTCCCCGTCCGCGAAGGTCGCGTTGATCAGGTTCTGAAAGAAGTCCGGCGGATCCAGTGGATGCTCGCGACGATGGCGAATCCAGTCCCCGAAAATGCGGTCGAGCTTCCGGCGTGCCCGGCGGCTTCGCCGCAGGTGCGGGAGCGGAAGCCACGGCGGCGACGTCACGTCCATGCCTTCCGAAAAGTCGCGGAAGCAGTCGAAGAAGCTGTCATCCAGCCTGCGCCGGAAATCGCGACCCAGGAACGCGTGCGCCGCGATGTTCATCACCAGCGGACCGACCTCCGGTATCAGGTCGAATTCGCCCGCGTCGCCCAGGCGCGCAATCAGGTCCTCGGTTTCCTCGACCATCGGCGTCACGTATGAACGCATTGCGTCCGACTTGAACTTCGGCAGGACGACCGCGCGCTGCCGCATGTACTGCTCGTACGGCGCGAAGAAGAAGAATTCGCCGCCGAACATGCGCGGGAAGAAGGGATAGGCCTCGCGGATGGACAGGAGGCGGTCGGTCTCGCGGAAGAAGAACTTGTTGTGCTCCGGACCCAGCACCACGGTGTACCAATGGGTGCCGAGGCGGCAGCGGAAGACGTCGCCGTTCTCCCGCCAGCCGCGGTGCAGAAATGCCTCGGGACTCCTGACATACTCCAGGGTGTGCCCGAGTAGCGGATTGCCGCCTGACAGGGTCGGTGCGACAGGCGCCGCCACGCGCTGCAAGGCGATGGTCGTCATGTATGCCGTCGTGCCCGTGTGAGAAGGCATGCTACCCGTTGGACATGTCGTTCACGTGACTAAATGGCGGAAATGTGTGCCGTTTTCGTGCACCCGCAAAAAATGCACGCCTGCAAGCGCAACAGTCGACGGGACGGTTCACTTCCCGTTTTTCGCCACCAAGTGGAGGGAGGAATGTGGGGAGGACGCCGCCGCAAAGGTGACAGAATAGGGCGATGCCCGAGCCCGTCTCCCGGTTTGCCGCCGCACGGCCTGGCCGCCGGGCGCAACTCGACATGCTGCAGGCGATGCGGACGAAGCTGCCGGTGCTCGCCGCTCCCCGGCATCCCACCGAGGCCGCCGAGGGCCCCGGACGATAGGCGCGCTCGAGCGCGCGGCCGCTGCTCAGCTCTTGGCGAGCTTCGCGTCTATGCTCCAGGCGCCCGGGCCCACCGAGGCAAGATAGAGGAACAGGAAGCAGAAGAGCACCGCCGATTCGCCGCGGTTGACGAGCGGCAGCAGCGGCGACCCCTGGACCGCCACGTGGCCGATGAAGTAGGCCACGGCCATCTGCCCGCTGGCGATGAACGCCACCGGCTTCGTGAACAGGCCGACGATGATGAGCGCGCCGCCGACGGTCTCGATGATGGCGGCGAGGCCGAGCAGCGAGGCTATCGCGACCTGGTCGCCCCCCAACAGGCCGAACTTCATGAGGCCGTGAAGTATGAAGCAGTAGCCCGCAACGATGCGGACGGTGTCGTGGATGCACTCCGAGTAGGGTTCCAGGAACTTCGTCATCGGGTCACGTCCTTTCGGGAAAAGAGGCGGCGGTCAACGGCTGAGCGCGGCGGCGGCGAGCGCGGCCATGGCGGCGACCATGGTGAGCAGCGTCGTCATCTGTATACCCACAATCCAGCGGAAGTGCGTGGACGTGGTCTGTTCCATCTTCTCGAACCGCCGGTCGACGGCCTCGAACCGGCGGTCCATGGCCTCGAATCGGCGGTCGATCCGCTCGCCCAGCTCGACGATTGCTTCACGTAGCCCGCCAATCTGACGTGCGTTTTCTGCCACCTTGTGCTCGACGATAGTCAGTCTTTCTTCAACGGTCTTTACCACCACCGCAGCCTCCTCAGTATAAGCGTGCGCGTGCCCGCTCACAACGCCGCAAGCCCGGAGATCACCCAAGCACGAAGCGTGCCAGGGTCGGTACACTGGTTGTGGGTCCGTTGAATTTGACGTGGTTCGTCCGAATGGGCGATCATGGTCGGACGCATGATCGTGTGTTCCCCGCAATACTCGGCTTCCGCAGCAAAGGCGCGTAGCTCAGTTGGTTAGAGCGCCTGCTTGACATGCAGGAGGTCGGCGGTTCAAGTCCGCCCGTGCCTACCATGCCTCTCGCAACCCGCCGCACAGCGGCCTTGAACGACACACCAGCCAGCGCATGAGCCAGGTCACCGTCAGCATGCCGGACGGCTCCACGCGGAGCGTGCCGGCGGGCACGCCCGTCCGCGACGTGGCGGCCGGGATCTCGCCGCGCCTCGCGCGCGAGGCGCTCGCGGCGTACGTCGACGAGCGGATGGTGGACCTGTCCTATCCCTTGGAGAGCGACGCGGCGCTCACGGTCGTGACGCCGCAGACGCCGGGCGCGCTGGAGCTGTACCGCCACAGCACGGCCCATTTGCTTGCGGCGGCGGTCACCGCCCTGTTCCCCGAGGCGCAGTGCGGCATCGGCCCGCCGACCGATGAGGGCTTCTTCTACGACTTCATAGTCAACCGGCCGTTCGTGCCCGAGGACCTCGTGGCCATCGAGGAGAAGATGCGCGAGCTGGCCAAGAAGGACCTGGCGTACGAGCGCAAGATGCTGCCCAAGGCCGACGCCAAGGCGTATTTCGCCGGCAAGGGCGAGCCGCTCAAGGTGCAGCTCATCGAGGAGAAGGGCGGCGACGTCGTCTCGTGCTACACCATCGAGGACGCGTTCATCGACTTCTGCACCGGCCCGCACGTGCCGTCCACCGGCCGCCTGAAGGCGTTCAAGGTGCTGAGCAGCTCCAACGCCTACTGGAAGGGCGACGCCGCCAACCAGCCGATGCAGCGCATCTACGGCACCGCGTTCTTCAAGCGCTCGGCGCTCGACGAGCACCTGACGCGGCTGGAGGAGGCGAAGAAGCGCGACCACCGCAAGGTGGGGCGCGAGCTGGAGCTGTTCACGTTCCACCACTGGGCGCCGGGCGCGCCGTTCTGGCTGCCCAAGGGCGCGCTGCTGTACAGCCTGCTCTCCGAGTACATGCGCGGGAAGCTGGTTGAAGGCGGCTACCAGGAGGTGCGCACGCCGCTGGTGTTCAACCGGCGGCTCTGGGAGACCTCGGGGCACTGGGAGCACTACCGCGAGAACATGTTCCTGGTGGAGTCGGAGCAGGAGGCGTTCGGGCTGAAGGCGATGAACTGCCCCGGCCACATGCTCATCTTCGCCAGCCAGGTGCGCAGCTACCGCGAGCTGCCGCTGCGCATCGCCGACCAGGGCGTGCTGCACCGGCAGGAGGCGTCCGGCGTGCTGTCGGGGCTGACGCGCGTGCGGCAGTTCGCGCAGGACGACGCCCACTGCTTCGTGGCCGAGGACCAGATCGGCGCGGAGGTCGAGCGGCTGCTGGCGCTGGTGGACGGCGTGTACACCGACTTCGGCCTGCGCTACACCACGGAGCTGTCGACCCGCCCCGAGGAGCATCTCGGCGACGCGGCCACCTGGGACCGCGCGGAGACGCAGCTCAGGCAGGCGCTGGAAGGCGCCGGCCGGCCGTTCGCCATCTCCGAGGGCGAGGGGAACTTCTACGGCCCGAAGATCGACTTCCACGTGATGGACGCCATCGGCCGCAAGTGGCAGTGCGCGACCATCCAGCTCGACTACCAGTTGCCGCAGCGCTTCAACCTGAAGTACACCGGCGCCGACAACGCCGAGCACCGGCCGGTGGTCATCCACCGCGCCATCTTCGGCAGCTTCGAGCGCTTCATCGCTTTGCTGATCGAGCACTACGCCGGCGCCTTCCCGCTGTGGCTGGCGCCGGTGCAGGCCGTGGTGCTGCCGATTGCCGATCGCCACGCCGAGTACGGCGAGAGCGTCAGGCGGCAATTGGCCGAGGCCGGCCTGCGCGCGGAGCTGGATGCCCGCCAGGAGAAGATTGGGTATAAAATCCGCGAAGCGCAGCTCGCCAAGGTGCCCTACATGCTGGTGGCCGGCGACCGCGAGGCGGCTGCCGGCGCCGTTGCCGTGCGCGCGCGCGGCCGCGGCGACCAGGGGGCGCAGCCGGTGGGGGCCTTCATCGAGGCGGCCCTCGATGAGATAGGGCGCAAGGCCCCGGCCATAAGCGACTAGAATTCGGTCGGAAGGGAGACTGTCATACCGTTCGGACGCAGACCGCAACGCGACTTTCGTGCCAACCGCACGCGGATCAACGAGCGCATCCGCGTGCGCGAGGTCCGCGTCATCGACGATACGGGCGAGCAGCTCGGCGTGATGGCGCCGCAGCAGGCGCTGGTCATCGCCCGCGAGAAGGGGCTCGACCTCGTGGAGGTCTCGCCCACCGCGGTGCCGCCGGTCTGCCGCATCACGGACTACGGCCGCTACCAGTACCTGGAGCACAAGCGCAGCCGGGAGGCCAAGAAGCACCAGACGCGGATCGAGGTCAAGGAGATCAAGTTCCGCCCGAAGGTGGACGAGCACGACTATCGGTTCAAGAAGAAGCACGTGGAACGGTTCCTGGCCCACGGCGACAAGGTGAAGGCCACCATCTTCTTCCGGGGGCGCGAGATGGCGCACCCCGAGATCGGCCGGCAGATACTGGAGCGGCTGGTGGATGATCTGGGCGAGAACGTGGTGCAGGAAACGATTCCACGCATGGAAGGCAACCAGATGCACACCATTCTGAGCAGCCGCACGGCTGGCCGGAAGGGGCGCTAGTAACGATGCCCAAGATGAAGACCCATCGCGGCGCGGCCAAGCGGTTCGGCACGACCGGCACCGGCAAGCTGCGGCGCGCCAAGGCGTTCAAGCAGCACATCCTGACGAGCAAGACCGCCAAGCGGCGGCGGGGACTGCGCGGCACCACGTCCGTGGACGAGGCCGACGCCCCGCGCCTGAAGCGGATGATTCCGTACAAGTAACCCCGGAGCGTAACCGGACGGTTGGAGTAGGACATGCCCCGAGTGAAACGAGGCAGCCTGCGGCGCAACAAGCGGCGGCGCCTGCTGGCGCGAGCCAAGGGCTTCTATCAGACGAAGAGCAAGCTGTACCGCGCGGCGAAGGAGGCGGTGGAGACATCGCTCGCCTACGCGTACGTCGGCCGGCGGCGCAAGAAGCGCGACTTCCGGCGCCTCTGGATCATCCGCATCAACGCGGCCGCCCGCCAGCACGACCTCAGCTACAGCCAGTTCATGCACGGCCTCAAGCAGGCCGGCGTCGGCCTCGACCGCAAGGCGCTCGCCGACCTCGCCGTGGAGGACCCGGCGGCGTTCGCGCATCTCGCCGCCCAGGCGCGCGAAGCCCGCGCGTAGCAGGTGGACGTTCCCTCCGAGGTAAGCGCCCTCCGCACGGAGTTCCGCGAGGAGCTCACGCGGGCTGCCGACCCGCGCGCCGTGCAGGACCTCCGCGACCGCTACCTCGGCCGCAAGCGCGGCCGGGTGGTCGCGCTGCTCAAGACGCTGGCCGGCGCGCCGCCCGAGCAGCGGCGGGCGCTCGGCCAGGCGGCCAACGCGCTCAAGCAGGAGATCGAAGCAGCCCTGGCGGAGCGCCGCGCCGCCGTCGCCGAGTCGCGGCGACCGGCGGGGGCGGTCGACGCGACGCTGCCCGGGCGCGCCCCGGCGCCGGGGCACCGCCACCCGCTATCACTGATCCGCGAGGAGATCGAGACGATCTTCGCCGCCATCGGCTTCGAGATCGTGCACGGCCCCGAGGCCGAGGACGACTACCACAACTTCGAGGCCCTCAACATGCCGGCGGCGCACCCGGCGCGCGACATGCAGGACACGCTGTACCTCGACGGCTCGGTCCCGCCGCCCGGCGGCGAAGGCCGGCCGGCCACCCTGCTGCGCACGCATACGTCGGGCATGCAGATCCGCTACATGGAGACGCACGAGCCGCCCATCCGGATCATCGCGCCCGGCCTGGTGTACCGCCGCGACACGCCCGACCTCACCCACTCGCCGATGTTCCAGCAGGTGGAAGGCCTGCTGGTCGGCGAGACCGTCACGATGGGCGACCTGAAGGGCACGCTGGAGCACTTCCTGCGGGCGCTGTTCGACGACGACACGAAAGTGGCGTTCCGGCCCAGCTTCTTCCCCTACACGGAGCCGAGCACCGAGGTGTTCATCACCTGCGTCTTCTGCCACAGCGGCGGCTGCGCCGTCTGCAAGCGGACCGGGTGGATCGAGATCCTGGGCGCCGGCATGGTGCACCCGGCGGTGTTCGAGGCGGTCGGCTACGATGCCGAGCGCTACACCGGCTGGGCGTTCGGCATCGGGATCGACCGCGTGGCGGCGCTGAAGTACCGCGTCGACGACATCCGCCGCTTCTACGCCAACGACCTCCATCTGCTGGAGCAGTTCCCGTCTTGAAGATACTGGTCTCCTGGCTGCGGGAGTTCGTCGCGGCCGACGCCGGCCCGCGGGAGCTGGCCGACGCTCTTACCAATTGCGGCTTCGAGGTGTCCGACATCTCGCCGGCGCCGGGCGCGTCCGCCGGCGGCGGGGGCGACGCCGTGCTCGACCTGGAGATCACCACCAACCGGCCCGACTGCCTGAGCGTGCGCGGCGTCGCCCGCGAGGTGTCGGCAATCTACGGCCTGCCGCTGCTGGAGGGCGCGCGCGCCGGGGGCGGCGAGCGGCCGGAAGACGGTGACGGCGGTGACCCTGTAGAGCTGCCGATCACCATCGAGAGCCCGGACTTGTGCCCGCGCTACGCCGCGGCGGTGGACGACGTCACCATCGGCCCGTCGCCCGGCTGGCTCCAGGCGCGTCTGGAAGCGGCCGGCATGCGGCCCATCAACAACGTGGTGGACGCCACCAACTACGTGATGCTGGAGCTGGGCCAGCCGCTGCACGCGTTCGACCTGGCGCGGCTCGGCGGGCCAGCGCTGCGGATCCGGCGCGCGGCGCCCGGCGAGACCATCCAGACGCTCGACGGCCAGGAGCGCAAGCTCGACACCGAAATGCTCGTGATTGCCGACGCCGAGCGGCCGCAGGCGCTGGCCGGGGTGATGGGTGGGGCCGCGTCGGAGGTGTCGGAGAGCACGCGCACGGTCGTGCTGGAGAGCGCCTGCTTCGAGCCCGTGTCGGTGCGCCGCACCAGCAAGCGCACCGCGCTCTCCACCGACGCCTCGTTCCGCTTCGAGCGGGGCACGGACATCGAGACGCCGGTAGAGGCGCTGCGGCGGCTGCGGCGGCTGCTCGGGGAGATCGCCGGTGGCCGGTCGCGCGGGCCTATCGCCGACCGCTACCCGGCGCCGCGTCCGACTACCGATATCGAATTGCGCCACTACCGGGTGGGTAGGGTGCTCGGCATCGACGTCGGCCGCGAGTTCATCCCGGAGACGCTCCGGCGGCTCGGCTTCGGCGTGGAGGGCGGGGAGGACGACGCGCCGTGGACCGTGACGGCGCCGACGCACCGCGTCGACGTGAGCCGCGAGATCGACCTCATCGAGGAGCTCGCGCGCCACTACGGCTACGAGCGCCTGCCGTCCACCTTCCCGGTCCTGGATCGCCCGGCCGCGCAGCCCGGCGCCTGGCTGCGGCGCAACCGGCTGCTCGCGCGCCTGCTGGTGGCGAGCGGCTGCTCGGAGGCGTTCACCTACACGTTCATCGAGCGCGCGGCGGCCGAGCCGTTCGCGGCGGACCCGTCCGACATCGTCCCGCTGGCCAATCCGCTCTCGGAGAAGTTCGCCGTCCTGCGGCCGTCGCTGCTGCCCGGCCTGCTCGACGCCGCCGTCCACAACCGCCGGCACGGGCACCAGGACGTCCGGCTGTTCGAGATCGGCAAGCGCTTCAGCCGCGGCGGGGGCGAGACGCCCGTCCTTGGCATCATCGTCACCGGCGCCGGCGGACCGCGGCACTGGAGCGCCGCCGTCCGCGAGGCGGACCTGTTCGACGTCACCGGCATTGTCGAGCGGGCCTGCGCCGGGGCCGGCGTCACTGCGTCGTGCGACGGCGCCGCCCCCGCGCCAGGCGCGCCGTTCGTGCCCGGGCGGGCGGCGGTCATCAGCGGCCGCTCACGCGACGGACGCGAGGCCGAGATCGGGCGGGCGGGCCAGCTCGACCCGGCGCTGGCGACCGCCCGCGGCTTCCCGGCGGCGGGCGGCGCGCTGCTGGCCGCGGAGCTCGACCTGGACGCGCTCGACGGGCTCGCCACCGACCGGCGCGCGCTGCACGCCGCGCCGCTGCCGCGCCATCCGTCGATCGTCCGCGATCTCGCGGTGGTGGTCGACGCCGCCTTGTCCGCGCGAGCGGTTCGTGACACGATCCGGGCGGCCGCGCCGCGGACGCTCGTCGCCGTCCGCGAGTTCGACCGCTACGCGGGCAAGAACATCCCGGCGGGCCGTGTGAGCCTCGCCCTGCACCTGACGTTCCGCGCGCCGGACCGTACGCTGACGGACGCCGAGGTGACACGGACCGTCGACACTATCGTCGGACGCCTGGCCGCGGAGCATGGAGCCGTGCTGCGCCAGGATGGGAGCGGGTAATGATGGCAGAGTCGGAACAAGCGCTTGACGTGGCCCAGGTCGAAAGGCTTGCGGAGAAGGTGAAGGGCCTGATCGACCTCCTGCAACGGACCCGCGCCGAGCTGGAAGCCGCCAACCAGGAGAAGGTCGCCCTGCGCGGCGAGCTCGACGGCCTCCGCGAGCAGATGGAGGGCGCCAGCTCGGAGCGCGAGGCCGAGGTGGAACGCCTGCTGGCGGAGCGCGAGCAGATCCGCGAGCGCGTGCAGCGCATGCTCGGTCAGATCGAGACGATCGGCGCATCGCTGGAGGACGAGGAAGCACTCACCGAAGCATGAGCAACGCCGACGCCCCGGACATCGTCACCGTGGAGATATTCGGCGGCCGGTACCCGGTCCGGAGCGGCCTGGACGCCGAGTACGTGAAGCGGGTCGCGGAGTACGTCGACCGCAAGATGCACAACGCGGCCGATCAGACGCGCGGGGGCGACACCGTCCGCATCGCGGTGCTCACGGCGCTCAACATCGCCGACGAATATTTCCGGCTGCGCGAGGAGCGCGCCGGCGGCAGCGACGCGCGCCGCATGACGCTCGAGCTGGAGCAGTTGATCGACACCGCCCTCACCGACGAGGCGCCTCCGGAAGACCCCGCCTGACGGCTGGCAGCCCGCTCCCCGGCCGTCTTGCAAGCGGTCCGGGTTCATTCTAAGATCGGGACACAGACGGAATACGGCAACTGTTTCGGCGGCTCGCGGGCGGCTTCGGCAGCCGGCCGCGGGTGGCCAGTGATCAGGGATTCAACCCTGCTTTGTGCGTGATGGTCCGGGGGATCGCTTGAACCAACGTGTATATGACGAGAGCCGCAATGCCCTGTGGTGTGCAAGCCTCCGCGCGAGGAAGCCTGAAGCAGGGAACGCACAGCGGCTCTCCCTGCCGAGGCAGGTTCATGCGACCTCCCCACACGGCAACGCGGGGCCCTTTGGAGCGGCACCACTGACCGCGTCGAGCGCCGGCGCGCAGCGTACCTGAGCGCGTCCGGCCGGCATTCGGCGTCCGTCGCACGGCTGCCCGTGAGTCCGTCGGGATGACTCACATGGGCCAGTTCGCAGCGAGCGTTTCACCCGCCGTCCTCGTCCTCCTCACCGTCATCGTCCTGCTCGTCGCCTGGCTCGCGGTGCGCCGCCGCAACGCGCAGCAGATTCTCGGCCGCGCCGGCGAGGAAGCCGAACGCGTGCTGCGCGACGCCGAGGCGCGCCAGAAGGAGCTGCTGCTCGCCGCCAAGGAGGAAGCCCACGGGCTCCGGGAGGCGGCCGAGAAGGAAGCGCGCGAGTCACGGGAACGGATGGCCGCGGGCGACCAGGAGCTGGCCGGGCGGCAGCGCGCCCTGGAGGAGAAGGAGCGGGCGGCGGCGGACCGGGCCTCGGTGGCCGCGCAGAAGGACCAGGAGCTCGGGCGCCGCGAGGCGGCGCTGCGCGAGCGCGAGGCGACGGCCGCGTCGCGCGCCGAACGCTACGAGCAGCTCGCCAAGGAGCGCGAGCGCGAGCTGCAGCGCGTGTCCGGCATGACGGCCGAGGAGGCGAAGGAGGCGCTGATCAGGCAGATCGAGTCGGAGGCGCGCCGCGACGCCGCGAACCTGGTGAAGCGCCTGGAGCACGAGGCGCGCGAGGCGGCCGCCGAGAAGGCGCGCCAGATCGTCACGCAGGCGATCCAGCGCAGCGCGCCCGAGCACACCATCGAGGCCACGGTTTCCGTGGTCGACCTGCCGAGCGACGACCTCAAGGGGCGCATCATCGGCCGCGAGGGCCGCAACATCCGCGCGCTGGAGAACGCCACCGGCGTGGAGCTGATCGTCGACGACACCCCCGGGGCCATCATCCTGTCGAGCTTCGACCCCTACCGGCGGACCGTCGCCAAGCAGGCGATCGAGCAGCTCGTCGCCGACGGCCGCATCCACCCGGCGCGCATCGAGGAGGTGGTCGAGAAGGTCACCGCCGAGATCGACGAGGCGAGCCTCAAGGAGGGCGAGGCTGCCGGCTTCGAGCTGGGGCTGCACGACATGAATCCGGAGATCTACCGGATGATGGGGCGGCTCAGGTTCCGGACCAGCTACGGCCAGAACGTACTGGCCCATTCCAAGGAAGTCGCGTACCTGGCCGGCGTGATGGCCCGCGAGGTCGGCCTCGACGCGCACGTCTGCATCCGCGCCGCGTTCGTGCACGACATCGGCAAGGCGATGGATCGCGACCTCGAAGGCACGCACCTGCAGCTTGGCATCAACTTCCTGCGGCAGCACGGCGAGAGCGACGCCGTGGTCGACGCGATGGCGGCCCACCACATGGACATCGACTGGCCGTCGCTGGAGTCGATGATCGTGCAGGCGGCCGACGCCGTCTCGGCGGCCCGGCCGGGCGCGCGGCGCGACATCCTGGAGTCGTACGTCAAGCGGCTGGAGCAGCTCGAGGGGATTGCCGATTCGTTCAAGGGCGTCAACAAGGCGTTCGCGCTGCAGGCGGGCCGCGAGGTCCGGATCATGGTCGAAAGCGGACAGGTGTCCGACGAGGACGCCGTCTGGCTGTCGAAGGACATCGCCAAGCGGATCGAGAACGAGCTGGAGTATCCGGGCCAGATCAAGGTGACGGTGATCCGCGAGACGCGCGCCATCGACTACGCGCGCTAGCAGCCACCCCGCCGCAAGCCGTGTCGAGCCAGCCAGCCGGGCCGACCGTCGCCGACCTGGGCGAGCGGGCGATCATCGCCCGCATCACCGCGGCCCTGCCCGCGGCCCCTGCCTCCGTCGCCGTCGGCATCGGCGACGACGCAGCGGTCGTGGAGCCGGAGCGCGGCGCCCTCGACGCCGTCACCACCGACACGGTCGTGGACGGCGTGCATTTCGACCTGCGGTTCACGCCGCCCGACGCCGTCGGCCACCGCGCGCTGGCGGCGAGCCTGAGCGACCTGGCGGCGATGGGCGCCGTCCCCCGCCACGCCCTGCTGTCGCTGGGACTGCCGGACACGTTCCCCGCCGCCGCGCTCGACGACCTCGTGCGGGGCGTCGCCGCGCTGGCGGAGCGGCACGCCACGGCGGTCGTGGGCGGCAACGTCACGCGCTCGCCCGGACCGCTCTTCGTGGAGGTGACGGCGCTCGGCAGCGTCAAGCGCAGGCGCGTGCTGCGGCGCTCGGCCGCGCGTCCGGGCGACGGGCTGTATCTGAGCGGCTCCATAGGCGGAGCGGCCGCCGGGCTGGCCATGCTGCAGGACGCGGCCGGCGGCGCTGGTGCGGATGTGGCCGACGCCGAGCTTGCCGCGTGCCGCGAGCGCTACCTGCGCCCGGAGCCGCGCGTGCGGCTGGGGCGCCTGCTGGGCCGTACGCGCACGGCGCGCGCGTGCGTCGACCTGAGCGACGGCCTGGCGGACGCGGTCGGCCAACTCGCGGAAGCGAGCGGCGTCGGCGCGGCCGTGGACGCCGCGGCCGTGCCGCTGGAACCGGGCGCGCGGCGCTGGTTCGAGGAGCACGGGCGCGATCCGCTCGAAGCCAGCCTGGCGGGCGAGGACTACGAGCTGCTGTTCACGGCGCCGCCCCGCTCCGGGCGGCGGCTGGCCGCCGTCGGCCGCCTGGCCCGCGGCGTGCCGCTTACCCGCATCGGCATCGTCACCCGCGAGCCCGGCGTCGTGCTGCGGCGCCCCGGCGCGGACACCCCGCTGCCGGGCGGCTACGAGCACTTCCGCGCGGGGCCGGCTTAACCCGGGCTCAGGACGCCTGAGGGGCGGGCTCGGTCCGGCCGTCGGGCTCCGCCGCTTCCTGGTCGCGGTACTGCAACTGGTACAGCGTGTGGTACAGCCCGCGCCGCGCCAGCAGCTCGCGGTGCGGCCCCGCCTCGCGCAGCTCCCCCTTGTGGAACACCAGGATGCGGTCCATGTCGCGCACCGTCGACAGGCGGTGCGCGATGGCCAGCGTCGTGCGGCCGGCAATGAGCCGGTGCAGGGCGTCGCGGATCAGCGTCTCGGTGGCGGTGTCCACGTTGGAGGTCGCCTCGTCGAGCACCAGCACCTGCGGGTCGAACGCCAGGGCGCGGGCGAACGAGAGCAACTGCTTCTGGCCCGCCGAGAGCGTGGCGCCCCGCTCCGCCACCTCGGCGTCGAGCCCGCCCGGCAGGCGGTCGATGAACGGGCTCGCGTGCGCGGCGTCGGCCGCGGCGCGCACCTCCGCGTCGCTGCCCGCGGCCGGACCGAAGGCGATGTTGTCGCGGATGGTGCCCGAGAACAGGAACACGTCCTGCAGCACCAGGCCGAAGCGGCGCCGCAGCGCGTCCAGCGGAATCTCGCGGATGTCGACGCCGTCGATGGCGATGCGCCCCCGGTTGACGTCGTAGAACCGCAGCAGCAGGTTGATCAGCGTGGTCTTGCCCGCGCCGGTATGGCCGGCGATGCCGATCCGCTCGCCCGGCTCGACGGTGAACGAGACGTCGCGCAGCACGTAGTCGTCGCCGCGGTAGGCGAACCAGACGTGCTCGAACGTGATCCGGCCCGGGCCTTCGGGCGTCCGGCCGGCCGCCGGCGAGACCAGGCGCGGCGGCGTGTCCAGCAGGCCGAAGATCCGCTCCGACGACGCCATGGCGGCCTGCAGGATGTTGAACTTCTCCGACAGGTCGCTGATGGGCCGGAAGAAGCGCTGCGAGTACTGTAGGAAGGCCACCAGCGTGCCCAGCGTCAGCGTGCCCTCCAGCGTCCAGGCGCCGCCGTACCAGATGATGGCCGCGGTCGCCACCGCCCCGATCAGCTCGACGGTGGGATAGAAGGTAGCGTAGTAGAAGATCGAGTCGAGGTTTGCCTGCGTGTGGCCGCGGTTCAGGCGGTCGAAGTCCGCGTAGCTGCGCGCCTCGCGGCGGAACAGTTGCACGGTCGACATGCCGGTGATGTTCTCCTGCAGCGCCGCGTTGATCTTCGCGATCCAGCCGCGCACGGCGCGGTAGGCGGCGCGCGCGTTGCGCCGGAACCACTGCGTGACGATGGCGATGAAGGGCAGCACGGCGAACGCCACCAGCGCCAGCCGCCAGTCCATCCAGAGCAGGACCGCCATGATGCCCACCAGCATCACGACGTCGCGGAAGACCGAGATGACGCCGGAGGCGAACAGGTCGTTGAGCGCGTCGACGTCGGTGGTGACGCGGGTCATGAGGCGCCCGACCGGGTGGCGATCGTAGTAGGCCACGTCGATGCGCTGCAGGTGACCGTAGATCTCCATCCGCAGGTCGTACATGATCCGCTGGCCGATCATCCCCATGGAGTACGTCTCCAGGTACTCCAGCAGGAACGAGCCGGTCAGGATGACGAGCATGGCCGCGGCGATCAGCTCCAGTCCGGCCAGCTCGCCGGTCAGGATGTGGCGGTCGATGGCCAGCTTTATGAGGTACGGCTCGGCGAGCCGCAGCAGCGCGTGGCCGACGATGGCGGTCAGCGCCACCGCCACGCTGCGCCTGTGCGGGACCAGGTAGCGCAGCAGGCGCCGCAGCAGGCGGGCGTCGTAGGCCGCCGCCTGCGGCTCGTCGTGCAATGGGGCTGCAGCCACTGCGCCTAAGCCTCCTCCAGCTCCGCTTCCAGCCGCTGCTGGCGGTCGAGATCGGCGTACAGCCCGCCGCACGCGAGCAGCTCGTCGTGGGTGCCGCGCTCCACCACCCGGCCGCGGTCGAGCACCAGGATCTGGTCGGCGCCGCGCACGGTGGAGATGCGGTGCGACACGACGATGGACGTGCGCTCGCGCATCACGCCGCGCAGCCGCGTCAGGATTTCCTCCTCGGTGCGGGTGTCCACGGCCGAGAGGGCGTCGTCGAGGATCAGGATGCGCGGGTCGGCCAGCAGGGCGCGCGCCAGCGCCACCCGCTGCTGCTGTCCGCCCGACAGCGTCAGCCCGCGCTCGCCGACCGTCGTTTCGAGCCCGTCGGGAAAGCGCTCGACGTCGGCGTCCAGGCAGGCCAGCGCCACCGCGGACTCGACCGCCTCGGCCGCGCCGTCCCCGTTGCCCCTACCGCTGTCCTCGGTCGCGCCGAACGCCACGTTCTCCGCTACCGTCGCCGAGAACAGCAGCGGCTCCTGCGGCACGTAGCCGATGGCGCCGCGCAGCGCCGCCAGCGGCAGATCGCGGACGTCCACGCCGTCCACGAAGACGGCGCCCGGCGGCGGATCGAACAGCCGCGGCAGCAGGTTGACGAGCGTCGACTTGCCGGAGCCGGTGGGGCCGACGAGCGCCAGCATCTGTCCCGGCTCCACGACTGCCGACACCCCCTGCAGCACCGGCTCGCCGTTGTACGCGAACGACAGGTCGCGCAGCTCCACCCGGCCCCGCACGCCGCCGTCCGGCAGCTTCGCGGTGTCCGGCTCCGGGTCGCGCACGCCGGGCTCGGCGTCGCTCACGGCGAGCATCCGCTGCCAGGCCGCCATGCCGCGCTGGAGCATGCTGGTGACCCAGCCGAACGCGATCATGGGCCACGCCAGCATGGTGAGATACGCGTTGAAGGCGACGAAGTCGCCGGCGGTCATGCGGCCCGCCACCACCTCGCGCGTGCCGGCCCACAGCACCACCAGCGCCGACAGTCCGAGGCAGAACGCCAGGCTCGGAAAGAACAGGCCCTGGATCATGATGACCGCGCGGCTGCGCGCGACGTATTCGCGGTTGGCCGCCTCGAAGCGCTCCATCTCCGCCGGCTCGCGGCCGTACGCGCGGACGACGCGCACGCCGGCCAGCGCCTCCTGCGCGATGGCGCTCAGCCGGGCGAGCTGCGCCTGGATCCGCTCGGAGCGGTGGTAGATGGCGTCGCCGAAGCGCCGCACCGCAACCGAGACCAGCGGCAGCGGCAGCAGCACGATCAGCGTGAGCCAGGCGGAGATGGACAGCATCAGCGCGACGGCGACGACGAACACGATGCTGGTGGAGGCGGAGTACATCAGCGCCGGGCCGACCATCATCCGCACCGCGCTCAGGTCGTTCGTGGCGCGCGACATCAGGTCGCCCGTGCGGTTGCGCTGGAAGTACGCCAGGTCGAGCCGCTGCAGCCGCGCGAAGAAGTGGCCGCGCAGGTCGTACTCGATCAGCCGCGAGGCGCCGATGATGACGCGCCGCATCCAGAAGCGGCAGACGCCGCCGAGCGCGGCGATGGCGACCAGCGCCCCGGCGTACAGCCCCAGCTTCCCGCGCGTGACGCCCGCCGTCAGGTCGTCGACCGCGAGCTTGAGCACCCACGGGGACACGAGCTGGATGGCCGTGGCCAGCAGCAGGAAGACGGATCCCACCGCGAAGCGCGCGCGGTAGCGGGCGACGTACGGCAGCAGCCTCCTGGCTGCGGGATTCAGGGGCAAACGCATGCGGGATCGGCGACCGGGAGGAAACGGCTCTCAATTATATTGGCGGCTGCGCAAAACTGCGCGGCAGCGCGCAGGACTGCACCAGTTTGGTGCATAATGTGGAAACTCTTTTGGAGAGGTGCGGATGCATCGTTCGTGGATTGCCCGGCCCGCCTTCCTCTGCGGCGCATTGCTCGCGCCGCTGCTGCTGCTGACCAGTCCCGCGGTCCCGGCTGCCGGCCCGCCGCCGGCCGCGCAGACCGACGACGACCCCCGCGGGGAGCCCCTGCTGCCGCTGGAGGAGCTGTCGCCAGCCCTGCTCGGCATGTACCGCAAGACGATGGAGATCGAGCCCGAGATGCGCCGCTTCACGGAGCAGTACGGCGTGGATCTCGACCTCGCCAGGGCGGTCTGCCTGCAGGAGTCGGGCGGCAACGCCAACCTGCGCTCGGTCGCCGGCGCCCGCGGCTACTTCCAGGTGATGCCGGCCACCTTCCGCGGGCTGCGCGTCGAGACCAACATCGAGGCGGGCATCAAGTACCTGTCGCAGATGATCCGCCAGTTCGGCCGCGAGGACTACGCGCTGGGCGGCTACAACGCCGGACCCGGCCGCGTGCGCCGCGGGCGGCCGCCGCTGGAGACGCTCCAGTACATCCTGTCGGTCGGGCAGTACCGCAACACGCTGATGCTGCACGAACGGTCGATCCGCCGCCACGCCGCGCAGATCGGCCTGGAGACGGTGCGCGGCGGCGACGACTGGTGGACCATCGCGCAGCGCGTCGGCGTGCCGCTGGTGCAGCTCCGGATGCACAATCCGTTCCTCGCGTCGCGCGCCCTGCGGGAGGGACAGCTCGTCGCCTACCCGCCGGCGCCGCGCACCGACCTGCTCCCGGCGCGCAGCACGGGTTACCTCGAGTACCGCACCCGGCACGGCGACAACATTCTGCACATCGCGCGCGTCCTGCAGGCCGACCGCGACAGGTTCCGCGAGGAGAACCGGCTCTGGCGGCTGCAGACGCTGCCGGCCGGGCAGGCGCTGCGCATCCCGCTGGAGCGCGAGCGCCGCGGCCGCGCGCCGCAGAGCTACCGCGTCCAGGCGGGAGACGAGCTGGGGGCCGTCGCCAGCCGCTTCAACACGTCGGCCTGGCGCATCATCCGCGACAACGGCCTGTGGGACGAGCGGTTGACGCCGGGTGAGATGCTGCAGATCGAGCGCGAGCCGCCGCGGCCGGCGTACGCCACGCACCGCGTCCGGAGCGGCGACACCCTCGGCGCTCTCGCCACGCGCTACGGCACGAGCGTGCGGGCCATCCAGGCCGCCAACAACATGGGCCGCCGCACCGTCATCACCATCGGCCAGCGGCTGCGCGTGCCGACCGGCCGCGGCAGCGCGGCGGACGTGGAGCCGGAACCGCAGCGCGCGGCGCAGGCCACGTCCGCTCCGGCGGCGTCCGCGGATGCGGCGCGGACGGCCACCACGCACCGCGTCGTGCGCGGCGACAATCTGACCGATCTGGCCCGGCGCTACGGCACCACCGTGCGGGCCATCCAGGCGGCCAACGACATGGGCCGCCGCACGGTCATCCAGGTCGGCCAGCGCCTCCGCATCCCCGGCAACTAGCTGCCGGCCGGCGTCGCCGTCAGCGGCAGGGGAAGGCGTCGACGAAGGCGCGCATGATCAGCACGGTGTCCCACAGATCCAGCTCGCCGGGGTGCTCCGTCAGGTAGGCGTCGACGATGCGGGCCATGGTGCCCGCGCTGACCACCTCGGTGGCGCAGAACGCGTCCCGGCCGCCGAAGTCGTCCACCATGATCATGTGGGTGTGCCAGACGCCGGTGACGAGGCCGAGGCATTGCCCCATGTCGCTGCCGCGCTCCATCTCGTCGCGCTCGGGGTCCACCGGGCCGCCGTCGGCCTGGGCGATGGCCGCGCCGCACTCGCGCGCCAGCGCGTGGCCGTCGTTGACGTTGGCGATCGGCCGCTGCTGGGCCGCCGCCGGGGCGGCCGCGAGCAGCAGCAGCGCGGCGCCGGCTGCGATTGTCGGAAGTTCACGGGTGCATCCCATCGGATCCCCCTCTAGTAGTTGTCGAGGCCTTCCGTCAGCTCGATCGTGATGCCCCACGGGTCGGTGACGAAGGCGATGGCGATGTTCAGCTCGTCGAGCCGGGTATAGGGCCGGTCCAGCGTGACGCCCCTGGCCTCCAGCTCCCTGCAGAAGTCCTCGAGGCCGTCCACCTCGAAGCCGATGTGGTCGTAGCTGCGGCCCCGGATGGGCGCGACCGGCCCGTCGGCCTCCGTGAAGCGGATGTTGACGCCCGGCAGGTCGACCACCTTGAAGAAGCCGTTCATGCCCTTCACCGCGCCGAACGTCTCCGCGTACCAGTCGCGCATGGCGTCGACGTCGTCCGTGTGGAAGTGCAGGTGGTGGTTCCTGATCGGCTCCGTCTGCCCGCGGTTCTCCACCAGCTCCACCTTCACGTCGTCCGGCGCCAGCACGTA
This sequence comes from Vicinamibacterales bacterium, assembly GCA_965207665.1. Lineage (GTDB taxonomy): Bacteria > Acidobacteriota > Vicinamibacteria > Vicinamibacterales > UBA8438 > JAAXGX01. Next base: position 4,006,298 of record CBDBMV010000002.1, on the reverse strand, counting down.
GGCGATGCAGGTGTTCTGCTCCTCCGAGCAGACCATGCCGTCCTGCACGTCGCGGTGCGGCAGCTCCTGCGCCGTGATCACCTCGTAGCCAGCCGCGACCACCTTGTCGAGCATGGCCCGCGTGTTCGGCACCCACATGCCGATGTGGTTGAGCGCCGAGCCAATCGTGCCGCCGGTCGGCTCCCGCTCGGTCAGGAACACCAGCGCGTGCGGGAACTTGTAGATGTGGGAGTCGCGCCACGGCGTGGGTATGCCCCCCAGCGTGTCGCCCCAGAACCGCTCCTGCGCCGCGCGGTCCGTCGTGTACAGGTGATGGTGCCCGTGCACGATGCGGCCCTCCGCCGCCCACGACTGCGCCCGCGCCTCACCGGCGCCGGCCGCCAGCAGCGCCGCCGCCGCGAGCGCGATAGTCATGCTCCGCTTCATCGCTCCGCCCCCTTCACCCGCCCGCAATACAAGGCGTGCAGTATAGCAGTCCGCGTCCCGCGGACCGGTCGGGGGGCCGGTGGTATAGTGGGGCCGCGGATGCGGAGGAGACAGGCATGACGAGACGTGCGGAGACGCGCCGGGCGAACCTTGGCCGGGCGGGCGGATGGCTGCTGTGCGCGGTGCTGGCCGTGGGAATTGGCGCCGCGGAGACGGCGCGGGCGCAGGCGCCCGGCGACTTCCGGCCGGTGACCGACGCCGTGCTGCAGAACCCCGACCCCGGCGACTGGATCCACTGGCGCCGCACCCTCGACGGCCACGGCCACAGCCCGCTCGACGAGATCACCACCGGGAACGCGGGAGAGCTGCGGCTGGTCTGGAGCTGGGCGCTTTCCGAGGGGTCGCAGCAGACCACGCCGCTGGTGTACGACGGCGTGATGTACATCGCCAATCCCGGGGAGCGCGTGCAGGCGCTCGACGCCACGACCGGCGAGCTGCTGTGGGAGTACCGCCGCCAGCGGCCGCGGACCGCCGACGGCGCGGCGCCGCCGAATCTGCAGCACCGCAACCTCGCCATCTACCAGGACAAGATCTACCTGAACACCACCGACGCGCACATCGTGGCGCTCGACGCGCGCACCGGCGACGAGGTGTGGGTCGCCGACGTCGGAAGCGAGCAGGGCTACGAGTACACGAGCGGCTCGATCATCGCCGACGGCAAGGTGTTCTCGGGGCTGACCGGCTGCGAGCGCTACCGCGACGACACCTGCTACATCCTGGCCCACGACGCCGCGACCGGCCGCGAGCTGTGGCGCACGTCCACGGTGGCCCTGCCGGGCGAGCGGGGCGGCGACACGTGGGGCGACCTGCCGGTGATGTTCCGCGCCGGCTCGGACGCGTGGATCCCCGGCAGCTACGACACGGCGACGGAGACGGTGTTCTTCGGCACGTCGCAGGCCAAGCCGTGGGCGCAGGCCGTGCGCGGCACCGATGGCGACGCCCTGTACACCAACTCCACGCTGGCGCTCGACCCGCTGACCGGCGAGCTGAAGTGGTACTTCCAGCACCTGCCGGGCGAATCGCACGACATGGACGAGACGTTCGAGCGGGTCCTGGTGGACTACGACGACCGGATGTCGGTGTTCTCCATGGGCAAGATCGCCGTCCTGTGGGAGCTGGACCGCGAGACCGGCGCGTTCCGCGCCGCGCACGACCTCGGTTACCAGACGCTCGTCGACATCCATCCGGAGACCGGGCGGGCCACCTACCGCGAGGGCATGGTCCAGGAGATCGGCGAGGAGATCTACTGGTGCCCCACCACCTCCGGCTTCAAGAGCTGGCGCGCCATGTCGTACAACCCCGACACCGAGGCGTTCTACGTCCCGCTCATCCTCAACTGCGAGACCGGGATCTTCGGGCCGGTGGAGCAGCGCGAGGGCGGCGGCGGCGTCGGCCCGGTGCGGCGCACCAACCACTTCCATCCCGACAGCCCGGAGCATCTCGGCGAGTTCGTGGCGATGAGCATGCGCACCGGCGAGGTGCTCTGGCGGCACCGCACGCGCACGCCGATGAACACGGCCGCGCTCACCACCAGCGGCGGCATCGCCGTGGCCGGCGACTGGGACCGCCACCTCTACGTGTACGACGCGCGCACCGGTGAGATCCTGTGGCAGACGCGCCTGCCCACCTCGGTGCAGGGTTTCCCGATCAGCTACGAGGCCGGCGGCAAGCAGTACCTGGCCGTGCCGGCCGGCGTCGGCGGCGCGAGCTGGAACAACCTGGTGCCGTCCGACCTCACCCCCGAGAAGCGCCACCCGCCCACGGGCAACAGCGTCTTCGTGTTTGCGCTGCCTTGACAATCGACGCTGTTCCGGTAGTGTCCATCCTCGTGCCAGTAACACCATAAATCACTGAACAGTAGTGATTTAGGCGCCGCCACCGCGACAGCGCGCACACGGTGCGCGCCAACTTCCCCCGGTTCACGCTCACAGTCCGCCGAAGAGGGAGTGTCCGTTGCCACCGACGAGGGGCGAGGGATCTCGTGCCGAGACAGGTCTCGACAAGAAGTAGTAATCGAGTATCATTTCTCCATGCAGAGAGCGAAGCAGCAGTTGACCGTCTTGCAAGCCCTTGGCGTGGCGGACGGCCCCCTGTCCGCCAGGGAGCTGTGGAGCCGCCTGAGCGGAACGGGTGTCGGCATCGCCACGGTATACCGCGCTCTCCAGAAGGGTGTCGAGGAAGGCACGCTGGAGTCGGTCGAGGTATTGGGCGGCGGCGTTCGGTACGAGCCCAGGGACCGCAGGCATCACCATCATTTCCTTTGCTCGATTTGCAACCACGCGTTCGACCTCTTCGGTTGCGTCGAGGGCCTCGAGTCCCTGGTTCCGGAAGGGTTTCAGATGACGGGACACGAGGTGGTGTTGCTCGGAACCTGTGATGCGTGTGGCAATGCGGCATGAAGGTCACCCGGGAGCGGTGGAATCGGTTGGGGATCGTCGCTTCGACCGCTGCTCTGTCCACTGCCTGGTCTTTCCGGTGGGCGGAAGCCGGACCGCTTCGCGGCGGGGTTCTTCGGCGGTTCGATTCGGAAGGAGTAGAGGCATGACAAGACGGTGGAATGCGGCGGCAGCGGTCTTCGCGGCAGCGATTCTCGTGGGTAGCGGCGCCTCGGCGCAGGGGATCGAAGACCTCGATGGAATGTGGATGGGGCACATCCACGGGGCAGTCATCGACTCTGACGCCCTCGAGATGGATATCCATCTGCACGGCGACCATGTCGACGGGCACTGGCACATGCCTGTGCCGACGGAGGTGGCCGCCCTATACCCCGACTTGGAGGAATTCGGCGGGGACGTATCGGGCGGGCATGGCACGCCCCCGGAGTTGACGCTCGAGGTCGACGGTATCGAGGGCTGCGAGGTCGAGGTCCATGTCGAGACGATCGAGCCCAACGAGTGGGGCGGCGACTGGCACCTGCACGGCTGCCCAATCGAGGATGAAGGCCACCTGGATCTCATGCGGGCGGACGCCGTGCCGGCGCTGCCGCTGGTCGGCGTGCTGGTGCTTGCCGCGCTCCTCGCGCGGCGCGGCTGGCGGGGGCTCCAGGACCGTCGCTGAGGCGTGGCTGTCGGCGGCGAGGGCCCTCGACCTCGTGGACGACATCGCCGGTGCCCCGGTCGTATGCCCGGTCTGCCGCTGCTGCTCCTGCGCGTACTGCTCGGACAACCTCTCCAAGGCGTCCGTCAACTGCCGCTCTAGCTCGGTCATATAGCTGCCTCACTCGCTCGATAGCTTCAAGGCAGGCCGCCCGCCTTCGCCTTGGCCCGCCAGCCGGCGATCTCGACCGGGAACAGGGTCGTTGCCGCCCGGAGGGACCGTCGCGCGTGCTGCTGGCTCTCATCGACGAGCGGCCGTCGATCGTCCAGGAAGAGCTGGGCCGCTGAGCGGCTGCGCACGAAACCAGCGAAGCTCGGCGAAACCGCGGCTGGCCAGGCACCTCACCCCGGCGTCGCCATCCGCCAGCCACCGAACTCGTGCTCCAGCACGGCCGCAACGGCGAGCGCGACCTCGTCCTCGCCGGGACGCGCGACGATCTGCACAGACAGCGGCAGGCCGTCATCCGACAGGCCCAGCGGGACGGCGGCGGCCGGGAAGCCGAGGGCGTTGAAGACCAGCGTGAGGCCCAGGTTGCCGTACGGTCCCCAGGAGAATCCGTGGCGGCGCGCCGTGGTCGGGAACACCGGCACGAGGAGCACCGCGCCGTCCCGCATGGCGTCGAGAAACCGGGCGCGCAGCGCGTCGAGCCGTCCCGCGCGCCCGAAGCCGAGCGCGCGCACGAGCAGTCCGGAGGCGGAGATGTAGACGACGGGCGCCAGGCACGCGGTGCTGACCCGCACGTCGCCGCTGCGCCCGCCGCGGAGCGCAGACCACACGGAGACGGATCGGTCGCCGCCGAGGACGCGGCGGTGGCTGGGCAGGAAGTGGCGGTGCAGGAGGGCGAGGGTCTCGAGCAGCGTCCCCGTCAGGGGCAGCGCCGCGCGCCGCCGGACCGTCATCCCGGCCGCGCCGAGCACGCCCGCCGCGTCGGTCACGGCCCTCGCGACCTCGCGGCTGACGGGTGGCCAGACGACCAGCCGGGGCAGGAGCACCGGCCGGCCGGCCAGCCGGGGCGTCGCCTCGTCCGTCGCGGGCTTCCCCGACAGGACGCCGAGCGCTAGGCGCAGGTCCTCCACGCGGCGCGCCATCGGCCCCACGCAGTTCCAGCCGGCGATGGCGGCCGGTGCTCGCGGCACGTTGCCGTCCGTTGAGACACGCCCCGCGGTGGGCTTCAGGCCGACTACCCCGCAAAACGCGGACGGGATCCGGATGCTGCCCGCGATGTCGGTTCCCAAGCCCAAGGCTGAGCCGCCGGCGGCGATGATCGCCCCCTCGCCGCCGGAGCTGCCTCCCGCGGACCGGTCGAGGCGCCACGGATTGCGCGTCCGGCCGATGATGGGATTGGTCGTCTCCAGCGAGCCGCTCATGTCCGGGCAGCTCGACTTGCCCAGCACGATGGCCCCGGCTGCCTTCAGGCGCCGGACCGCTTCCGCGTCCCGCTCCGCGACGTGCTCGCGCAGCCGGTCGGAGCCCGCCGTGAACCGCACGCCCGCCACGGCGAGCGCGTCCTTGACCGTAATGGGGACGCCGTGGAGCGGTGGCGGATCCTTGGGCACGCCGACGTCGGTCATCCGCCGCGCCGTGCTCCGGGCGGTGTCGAACGTCGTGGCGATCAGCGCGTTGATGTACGGCTCGACCTTCTCGATGCGCGCGATGTGGGCGTCGACGACCTCCAGCGGGCTCGTGTCCCCGGTACGGATGCGCCTCGCCAACTCCGCCGCGCTTAGTGCCGTCAACTCATCCATCGCGAACCGCGCCGTCGAGTGCGCCGATCGAAGGCGGGATTACCCTTCGCCCGCGCTACGGTCTCCATCCGGACGGCTGGAGCGTCCAGGAGCAGCGTGTTGCCCCGCTTCATCGGGACGAGCCGAATGGATCTCCTAGTATGCTTCAGTCGGGAACAGGATCTCGTCAGGCAGCCGACCGGCGAACCGCAAGGTGACGCGGTGCCGACCGCGAGGGTCTTCTGCTGCCGCCCTCTGGCCGCTCAGGCTCGGCCTGCTCGTCGGTCAGGCTCTGCGTCAGGCAGCGATTCCACCATCGCCGGCCGATCCTGGCACCGACGCTGTTGGCGAGCTGGAGGCCCGAACGGCCATCGACGCGTTGTCCGTGATCGTCCACGCTGTTGAGGCGATTTCCGGGTAGACTTTCCGCATCCCGAGGTGCTGGCGGCGACGCCGACCGAACCATGATGTCACCAGGCGGCGCAACCGCGCCGTCGGAAGCCGAGGACGAGCGATGACCCACTCCCTCCGTGTCGATTCGTTGCTCCAGCGTCGGTTGGGCCGCCGCGATCTGCTGAGCGGCGGACTGGCTCTGCTCGGACTCGGCGCCGCCCGTCGCGTTTCGGGCCGGTCTCTCTTTCAGCCCTCCGCGTTCCCGCTCGGCGTCGCGTCGGGCGACCCGTCGGCGGACGGCGTCGTCCTCTGGACGCGCCTCGCCCTGGACCCGCTGAACGGCGGCGGCATGCCTCCCGACGACGTCGAGGTCGTCTGGGAGGTGGCGCGCGACGAGGGGATGGCCGACGTGGTGCGGCGCGGCACGAGCGTCGCCCGCGAGGTGCTCGGCCACAGCGTGCACGTCGAGGTGGACGGGCTCGAGCCGGGGCGCTGGTACTGGTACAGGTTCCGCGCCGGGGCCGACGAGAGCGCCGTCGGGCGGACGCGCACCCTGCCGGCCGCGGGAGCGCGCGCCGACCGGCTGCGGTTCGCGTTCGCGTCGTGCCAGCACTACGAGCAGGGGTACTTCACGGCGTACCGGCACATGGCCGAGGACGACCTGGATCTCGTCTTCCATCTCGGCGACTACATCTACGAGTACGAGGGACGCGACGGGCGGGTGCGGAGGCACACGGGTGACGAGATCGAGCTGCTCGACGACTACCGCAACCGGTACGCGCTCTACCGCAGCGACCCGGACCTCCAGGCGGCGCACGCGGCGTTTCCGTGGGTGGTGACGTGGGACGACCACGAGGTCGACAACAACTACGCGAATGCGGTCTCGGAAGAGGAGGGGTTGCCGGCCGAGCTCTTCCGCCGGCGCCGCGCCGCCGCGTACCAGGCGTACTACGAGCACATGCCGCTGCGCCGGTCGTCTCTGCCCGCCGGCCCGAACCTGCAGCTCTACCGCGCCTTCGGCTGGGGCGACCTCGCCTCGTTCCACGTGCTCGACACGCGGCAGTACCGCTCCGACCAGCCGTGCGGCGACCGGAGCGGCCACTGCGACGGCATCTACGATCCGGCGGCGACGCTGCTCGGCGAGGCGCAGGAGCGCTGGCTGATGGACGGGCTCGACGGCTCTACGGCGCGCTGGAACGTCGTGCCGCAGCAGCTCATGATGGCGCGGGTGGACTTCGCGTCCGGCGACGACGAGTCCTACGCGGTGGACATGTGGTCGGGCTACGAGGCCGCGCGCCGGCGGCTGATGGAATTCCTCGCGGCGCGCCGGCCCGCCAACCCGCTCGTTCTCGCCGGCGACATCCACAGCAATTGGGTCAACGACCTCAAGGTCGACTACCGCGACCCCGCCGCCCCCGTGGTCGGCACCGAGCTCGTGTGCACGTCCATCAGCTCGGGCGGCGACGGCGGCGACGGCGGCGACCGCGCCGCCACGCTGATCGCGGAGAACCCGGCGATCCGCTTCTACAACGGCCAGCGCGGCTACGTGCGCTGCGACCTGACGCCCGAGCAATGCCGGGCCGACTACCAGGTGCTGGAGTACGTCACCCGGCCCGGCAGCCCCATCTCGACGCGCGCGTCGTTCGTCGTCGAGGACGTCCGGCCCGGCGCGCAGCCGCTCTGAGTCACGTCCGTTCCACCACCTCTTTCGCCGGCCCCGGCCGCTCGGGACTGCGGAGTTCGGCGGCGGCCGGCCTCACCGGTTCGGCGGCTTCGCCATGCGGTAGCCGACGCCGCGCTCGTTGAACAGGGTGTCCGGTTTCGGCCTGTCCGAGCGTCTGTACCGACACAAGGCCAGTTACGGCCCCTGTCTCTCCGCGGTGTTCCGCGTCCACGAGAGCACCGCCATTCACGCTTTCGACCGGCGGCACCTCACGCGGCGCGGCACAAACGGGACATCGACTTCAACGACAGACCACCAGGAAGGTTGCCGCCATGCAGCATCTGCACTTCGTCTCTCTCGCCGCTCGTGCACGCATCGTTCTCTTCGTCGTAGTCGCCGCTGCTTGCGGCGACTCCCCAACAGCGCCTTCCCGCTACCCCCAGGTGGCGGGTAGCTACATTGGAGACGTCACCATCTCCGCCCGCTCCCTTGGGGTTATACGCATCTCCGGCATGGATCAGATGGAGGTCACGCAGGCGGGAACCCGAGTTACCGTCGGCGGAGTGGTCGCCGCCATCGGCGAGGGGATCGAGATCCCCTCCGTCACTGGCACCATCAACGAGGCAGGAGTCGTCACCCCGTCCGCCGGCGCCATTCTTCGGAATGAGCCCCCCTGTGGAACGTGGATGCTTGCCAGCGCCACCATCAGCTTCTCTGGGAGATCGATGCAGATAGAGGCGACGATGGAGACAGACCACTGTGGGGTGATCAGCCTCTCTGGAACACTCAGCCGCAGGGGGTAGGTAATGCCGGCAGCGTTCATCTCACCCGGGCGCGGCCGGCAGGTTGCCGCCCGCTACCCCGCCGAGCAGATCGGCGAATGCCCGTGCCCTCGTCGGGCGCGCCGACCGCGAAGCCGCCAGCAGCGACGCCGCGAGCGCGCCCAGCCGGGATGACGTATCCGAGCCGGTTGCCGGCCGCCCGCCATGGCGCAACCGCTGATTCCTGATGCGGTCCACCACATCGTCGATGCCTCCGCCCGCGAACGGATGCTTGCCGGACACCATTTCGTACAGCACCACGCAGAGGGACCAGACGTCGTCCGCTTCGTCGCTCGGCCGACCGTTAAGCACCTCGGGTGACATATAGCGCAGCGTTCCGCCCGCGACCCCTGCGTCGTTCGGCCCGCGGGCCAGACCGAAGTCCAGCAGCTTCGGCGAGCCGTCCGCCGTGAACCCGATATTGCTCGGCTTGACATCTCCATGCAGGTACCCGGCCCCGTGCAACGCGGCCAGCGCCCCGGCGAGATTTGCGGTGACGGTGACCGCCTCCGGACCCGCAAGCGGCCCGTCGCGGAGCCGGTCCGCGAGCGTGCCGCCGCACAGGTATTCCAAGACCAGAAACGGGCGGCCTCGCCAGGACTCGACGCCATGAATCTCGGCCAGCGCGGGATGCGTCACCCGCGCCATGGCCCATGCCTCCGGCTGCAATGCGGCGAGACGCGTCCCCGACCTGGCGGCCAGGGCCTTCACGGCGACGTCGCGCTGGAGGCTCAGGTCCCACGCCAGGTAGACCGCCGCCGTTCCGCCGTCGCCCAGCCGCCGCGTCAGGCGATACTTGCCCGCGAGAAGCCTCGGAACTTCGGTCTCGACATACGCCGCCCCGCACTCGCATCCGGGGGGCTCATCGCCATCCGTCACGTATCCGCATTCGGGGCACTCGATCGCCGGCGGCGCCTCCGAAACCCCGGCCTGCTTCCCGCGCAGCAGCTGCAGGCGCGTGACCGCCTGTCCCGCCGCCGCCGCCAGCACTTCGAGGAAAGGCACATCGGCAGCGCGCACGATCCGATCGTCGAAACGCCGGCCGACAACGACAAGCCCGACGAGCTGAGTGCCCGCGCCCGATACCGGCACGATCACGTCGGCGCCCGTCTCCATCACCCACGCCGCCTCGTCGGGCGGCAGCAGCTCGAAGACGGACATCGCGTCGCCGGGATGGACGCGCAGCACCCTCCCGTCCGCCTCCAGCATGTGGACGATGGCCGAGGTTCGCTGCAACGGCGCAAGTGCGCCGTCCGGCGCCCGGAAATCGCCCGCATCCGCCCGCCCGCTCTCGTCGATCAGCAGTGTCGACCTTGAACCGCAGCCGCTCTTGACCGTTCTCGCCAGCGTCCGGCTGATCACCGTCATCCGCTCCGCCCCCGCCAGGGCCCCGGTGGCCGCGACCATCATCTGCCGCTGGTGCGCGGCGTCCGGGTAGGTCCAGGCGTCGAGGCGGGAGAGCAGGCGCTCGCGGGAAACGAGCATCAGCACTGCGAGCCCGGTCACCGCAAGCAGCGCCTGAGCAAGCGGATCACCCATGACCGCGCCCACCTCCTGCTCGGGACGCCGCGCCAGCAGCCAGCCCAACGCCGCTGCCGCCCCCGCAGCCGCCGCGCCGAGCAGGCCGGGGCTCGTCAGCACGCGCCTGTAGCCCGCTGCGACTACCTCCCGGGGATGCGGCACGCGCACCGCGAGAACCGAGTACCAGAGCAGGACCATTCCGGGAAAGCGCAGCGGTTGAACGAGCTGGGGAATCGAACCCGACTGGTAGTTCGACAGCCAGAACCCCGGCGAGAACGACTCGACGAGGTCGTACGCCGTCGCCAGACCCATCCACATCAGGAACCCGGCGCTGAACAGAACGACGCGCCTTACCTCCTCGGCCGGCGCCGCGCGCGCCCGTAGCGCGATGACCGCTACCGCGGCCAACGACAGCACGTTCGGGGCGGCTATGGCCAGGTCGAGAACCGCGATGTAGTGCCGGTCGTCGACCGTGTCGCTGACCGCCCCAATCACGTACAACGCCGCCAGCGTGATGCACACGGCGCAACCGAGCGTCACGCTGACCGCGACCATGCGGCGCGCAAGGTCGTCAAGGCGCGTCCGGCGGTGGATGCGTGGACACTCCCTGGCGAAGGCCCAGAGGAAGGCCGGCGCGACGGCGAACGCCAGGGGATACGCGTAGACGAGCAGGAAGACCCTGGTCGGTACGGGCATGTCCCAGACCGACGCTTGCAACATCTCGGCCGACGGCATGTGCCCCCAAAATGCCGGGAGCATGTGCAGCGGCGCCAGCGTGGCCTTGAAGAGGAAGTAGCTTCCCAGCAACCATGTCCGCCGGTCCTGCCGGCCCGTCCACAAGAGGAGCACCGCGCTGGCGCCGTGGCTGGCTAGCAGCAGCGTCATGAAGACCGCCACCTCGCCGTGCGCTCGATGGTAGTCCCCCCACCGCCAAGGCAGCAGCGACAAGGTCAACAGCAACTCGACCGCGGCAAGGGCCATCAGGGTCTGGACGGCGCGGCGAGTGAAGCCGCTCGCGGATTCGAGCGGCGGAGGCGAGGTCGCGGAGCCGCGCCCGGCGTCGATGGATGAGAAGAGCCGGGCGAACCTGCGGAGCCTGTCGAGCGCGCGGCGTTGGGCGGGCGTGGCGCGGTTCTTGTACCGCTGCCAATCCACGTCCTCGTTCAGCGTGACGGCGTCGACCGCCTCGCCGACCACATCCCTGGAATCGCTCTCGGACATTCGACTGGCTCAACCGGAGCTGCGCGTCTGCAAGCGGGCTAGTTGTACCGACGCCCGGACCAGCAGAAAGCGGACACCTGCGGCCGGAGCGGTATCGCGTGGGGGTCTTGGCGTCGCTCAGTTGGCGGCGTCGATCAGCTTCTTCAATGCCCGCCCCACGGCCTTGCGGGCTGCGTCCGCGCTCGGCATGCCCTCGACGAAGGCCAGCTGACGGTAGCCGTAGCCCATCTCGACGCGGCCCACGATCAGGCGGCGCTCGCGGTCCGTCAGCCGCGCCAGAGCATCCCGGTAGTCTCTCCAGCCCTCGTCGTCGAGGAGCTGGTCGTGGCGCGATGGGACGCGGCCGGTGACCCATTCGGCCGTACCCGGAACGCTCATTGCCGAGTGCCGCGCGCCGCGCCTTCGCTGGTCGTGAATCCGGTTTTCAACTGCGCGCAGGAGGTACGCGCGCAACGCACTGGCTCGGTTGGACTGAAACGACTCCAGGCGGCCAAAGGTACGGTACAACGCGTCGTGGACCACGTCGCTCGTGTCGATTCCGTTGCGCGCCCACACCGGCAGCCGGCCTCGCGTCCAGCGTCGGAGCCAGGACCTGTATCGGTCGAACAGCGTGTTCACGGCTGCGTCGTTGCCGCGTCTTGCCTGCTGCAGGAGTTCTTCTTCCGTGGAACCGCCGGTGGGAGGCACGCGAGGGGCACCTGTCGATGCCGGAAGACGCCGGGCTACCATTGCCGCACGGATCATGCCTCAGGAGGGTGTCGCGAGGGAAGCCGGCGGACGCAAGTGCCGGGACTGAAATGGCCACGAGGGCGCCGGCTGATTCGTGCGTCAGGTGCCGGCGCGGCGGCTCTTCTCGAAGCGCTTGAACAGCCTTGCGCCAGCGTGGTGCAGGTCCTCGCCGACCTCCACCGTCTCGCCGAGATTGAGGTGCTGGTCGGTAGCGGACTTGTATTCCGGCCACGCCGGCAGGCCATCACGGTTCGGATTTCCCGTGGCGGCGAACTGCGTCCAGTAGTCGATCAGCGTTTCCGACAACCGCCGATCGGCGTCGGTCCAGGCGCCGTGGGTCGTCATGGGGCTGGGCGGCTGTCCCGCGGGCGCGGGGCCGGGGTCCATGGTGCCGAACCAGTAGACGAGGTCGCCGCCGTGGTAGGCGCCGCCCACTAGGTTGCCGAGCGCGGTCGGCGGCACGCGCGTGAACTGGTACAGCCAGACCGGCGCCGCCATCCGCTCGTGCGCGGCGACCTGCACGCGCACCGGTCCCGCGAACCGCATGTCGGACGCCAGGCGGGCGATCGCCGGCCGGGCCTGCTCCGGCGCGGTGACGTCGTAGTGCGCGATCATCTCGCCCGCGATGCCCGGATAGACGGTCCGCACGAACGACTCGAACGCGGCGGCGTCCTCGACCTCCGCGCGGACGGCGATGCTGGCGCCTTCGTCGGCGGTCATGCCGGTGATGAGCGGCACGCCGTGCTGGAGCCCGGCCTCGTACAGGCCGAGCGGGTCGCTCGGGATGACCCGGCCGTCGATGTTCGGCGCCCAGATGTAGCCGGTCCGCCGCATCAGGTCGCCGGCATTGGCGTTGGCCGCGGCCTGCACCTCGTCGGACGTGGCGGCCCGCAGCGTTTCGAGGGCGTCAGCGCCGGACGCGCCGAGCGCCTCGGCGATCCGCTCGCCCTGCGCCTCGGCCGAGACCCAGTCGCCGATCGGCTCGCGCAGCGGGCGGTCCCAGCCGTACACCCAGGTGCTCCCGGAAATGGCGCCGTGGAACAAGCCTTCCGCCTGCGGGACCACCAGCAGCGCCGCCACCGCGCCGCCGCCGGCCGATTCCCCGAAGATGGTCACCCGGTCGGGGTCGCCGCCGAACGCCGCGATGTTGTCCCGCACCCACTCGAGCGCGGCCACCATGTCCAGCAGGCCGTAGTTCCCGGACGCGCCGTGCGGCGATTCCGCGGACAGCGCCGGATGGGCGAAGAAGCCGAAGACGTTGAGCCGGTAGTTGATGCTGACGAGGACGACGCCGTTCTCCGCGAACCGCGTGCCGTCGTAAAGCGGCAGCGACCCCGCGCCGTTGAAGAAGCCGCCGCCGTGAATCCACACCATGACCGGGAGCGGCTCCCGGATCTCCCGCGGCGCCCAGATGTTGAGGAAGAGGCAGTCCTCGCTCTCCGGATCGTCCTCGGTCGCGGTCGGCGCACGCGCGAAGGCCGGCCCGGTCTGCATGCAGATCGGCGCGAACGTCGTGGCGTCCCGGACGTCGTCCCACGCGACGACCGGCTGCGGCGGCTTCCAGCGCAGGTCGCCGACCGGCGGCGCGGCATAGGGCACGCCCTTCCAGGCGGCAATGTCCGGGTTGCCCTCGGCCAGCGCGCCCCGGATCTCGCCACCGGTGACGGTCACCGGAACGGCCGGGTCGAGCAATGCGGCAGGCGGCGCCGTCTCGGCTTCCGGCTGGCCGCACGCGGAGATGAACCCCAGCAGCGCGAGGAGGGGCAACACGCCGCGAACAAGCGCACCGCTGTGCTTGTCGGGTGACGTCATGCGCTCGGTCCCGGGTCCCGGCCCTTATTCCGACGGCTCGATACGCAGCAGCGCGCCGTCGTCCGGGTGGTCCGTCAGCACGTAGAGGAACCCGTCGGGCCCCTGGCGCACCTCCCGGATGCGCTGGCGGAATTCCGTCAGCAGCAACTCCCGCCGCAGCTCCTCCATGTGCTCGTTGAAGACGATGCGCTGCAGGTGGCCGGTGCCCGGTATCCCGCCCATCTGCAGGGAGCCGACGAAGACATTCCCCTGCCACGCCGGGAACTGGTCGCCGGTGTAGACGGCCAGTCCGGCGGCGGCGATGGCGGGCAGCCACACGAGGAGCGGCGACTCGTAGCCGTCGCGCGTCGGGTGCTGGGAGATACGCGTGCCGGAATACAGGCGCCCGTAGCTCATCAGCGGCCAGCCGTAGTTCCGCCCCGCCTGCAGGACGTTGAGCTCGTCGCCGCCGTTGGGGCCGTTCTCGTGTTGCCAGATGTCCCCGGTCTCGGGGTGCAGCATGAGTCCGAGGGTGTTGCGGTGACCGATGGTGTAGATCTCCGGCCGGTGGCCCGGCCGGCCCGCGAACGGGTTGTCGTCGGGCGCCGAGCCGTCGTCGTTCAGGCGCAGGACCTTGCCGCGCAGCATCGCCGGGTCCTGCGGCGTGTCGAGCAGCTCGCCGTCCTCGGACAGGATGCGGCCGCCGGTGGACATGTAGACCTTGCCGTCGCGGCCGAAGGCGACGCGCCCGTTGAGCCCGCCGTTGGAGTGGAACGGCTCGGTCACGACCAGGTCCCGGAGGTCGTGGAGCGAGTGTCGGTCCAGCCGGCCCCGGGCGAGGGCGGGCGAGCCGCGGCCGTCGTCGTGTCCCTTGGTGTAGGTGAGGTAGACCAGCCCGTTGGCGGCGAATTCCGGGTGGAGGGCCACGTCCATCAGGCCGCCGTTGCCGTCGGTCCGGACCTCCGGCGTCCCTGATATCGGCCGCGGGTCGAGTTGGCCGCCGCGCAGGAGACGCAATGGGCCGTCGCGTTCGGTGACCAGCATGCCGCCGTTGGGCATGAACGCTATGGCCCACGGGTGGGACAGCCCCCTGGCGACGACGGTGACGCGGATCTTGTGCTGCTCGGCGGTGTCGATCACCCAGGGGCCGGCGCCCAGCGGCGGGACCGGCACGCCGATGGGGTCGTCGTCCTGCGCGTACCCGGCCGCGAGCGGGATGAGTACCAACGCCGCCGCCAGTAGAGCCGGCCGTCCGAACGGCATCGTGCGCCTCATTGTCTCCCCCATGTTCCGCGCATCATTCTATGCCCCGCGCGATGCCGCGGCGTACGAAAAAAGCCCCGCGCCGTGGGGCGCGGGGCTTTCGAAAGTTGCCGAATCGGAACTGGCGTCAGTGATCGTCGCTGCGGGCGCTGCGCGGCCAGACGACGCCCTGGTGCGGCGCGCGGATCGGACCCTCGCCCTTGTAGACGAACTTCTGCAGCCGCTTACCCTCGAACGTCTCGGTCGTGTAGATGTTGCCGTGCGAGTCGACGGCCACGTTGTGCGTGCCGTAGAACTGGCCCGGCTGCCGGCCGCCGTTGCCGAAGCTGGAGATCATCGTCAGCGTCTTGCGCTCGACGATGTACACCTTCTCGTTCACGCCGTCCGCGACGTAGAGGTACTTCTGCTCGCCGTCGTGCGAGAAGGCGATGTCCCACACCGAGCCGGCGCCCAGCGTCTCCCGCTCGATGAACATCTCCTCGACGAAGGTGCCGTCGGGGTTGAACACCTGGATGCGGTCGTTCACCCGGTCGCAGACGTACAGCAGCCGGTCGTGCGACATCTCGGCGCAGTGCACCGGGGTGCGGAACTGGCGCGCGGGGGGCGCCCGCGGGTCGTAGCGGCCCAGGTCGGCGTCGTCCGGCACGTTGCCGTACGCGCCCCAGTAGCGCTTGAACTCGCCGGTGTCGGCGTCGATTACGACCACGCGCTTGTTGCCGTAGCCGTCCGACACGTACGCCTCGTTCTCCAGCGGGTCGACCGAGATCTCGGCGACGCGGTGGAAGTTCTGCATGTCGTTGCTGCCTGCGTTCATGCCCGCCCGGCCGACCTGCAGCAGGAACCCGCCGTGGCGGTTGAACTTCAGGATGTGCGCGTCCTCGGCGGCGTTGCCGCCGATCCAGACGTTGCCCTTGTAGTCGACCGTGATGCCGTGGTTCGAGACGGGCCACTCGTAGCCCTCGCCCGGGCCGCCCCAGTGGCGCACCACGTTGCCGTGGTGGTCGAACTCGAGCACGGGCGGCGCGGCCACGCAGCAGTCGACCGCAACCGGCGGGTCGGCCTCGGCCTCGATCTCACCGGCGTTGAGCGTGGAGGCGCGGTGCACGATCCAGACGTGGTCGCGTTCGTCGACCGAGACGCCGATGGCCGCCCCGATGACCCAGTTGTTGGGCAGCGGATTGGGCCACAGCGGGTCGACCTCGAAGATCGGCCCCCAGACCAGCCCGTCCGCCTGCGCGGCGGCCTCGCGCTCCAGCACGGCCTGGCCGAAGCCCAGCGCGGCGACCAGCGCCAGCCCGACGACGCCGACCCACAGCTTGCGGTTCCTCAGCAGCCTGCTCATGGCTCTCCTTCGCTCAATGTGCGGCAGTACCCCAAGTCGGGGCCGCAGGCCGAATGGTGGCACATGCACGTCCGGCGCGCAAGTGCGGCCCCGCGGCCGGCGGCGCAATCCCTCAGCGGCCCTCCGCCTCCAGCAGCCGCGCCCCGGCCAGTATGCCTTCCATGGAGTAATTCCCCTCGTGGCAGGCGTACTCGTACAGCGCCTCGTCCGAACGCTCCATCGGGATCATCACCGTCCACGGGCTCTCCCACGTATCGGGATCGTTGAAGGTGATGACGTACTCCAGCGTGTCCGGACCGATGCGCCGCAGCCGCTCGGTGACGCGGGCGTTGGGGCTCGCGCCGCGCAGCATGGTCGCGTTCGAATAGTTGGCGGTCTCGATCACGAGCGTGTCGCCGTCCCAGCGGGCGCGCGAGTCGCCGTGCCACAGGCGGATCGACGCGTCGAGCTCGCCGGGCTTGTCGAACGGGATGATGCGCGCGTCGTGGATCAGCTCCTGCAGGAAGACCAGGTGGTTGTCCGTCTGCATGATCTGGAAGTAGCTGTTGTAGCCGGCCAGCAGGTTCGGCACGCCGTAGGTGATGCAGCGCTCGGTGAGCGGCAGGCTCTCCGGCCCGGCCGGGTGCTCGCTTGCCGGAGGCCGCGCGCCGAACCGCTCGAGCGCCGCGGCGGTGAACGCCGGGATGCGGCCGTCCGGCGGATCGACGATGAGCGACGTGCGGTTGTCGAGCTTGCGCTCGGCCAGCCAGAACGAGTTGTAATTGCCGGTGCCGGCGTCGAACTCCTGGAAGTCCGGGTCTTCGAGCACCTGCTGGATGAGCAGGTCCCCGAGCAGGTTGCCGGCCTGCTCGTCCTCGCGCAGCTCCGCGGCGCGCTGTTGCAGCTCGGCCAGCTCCTCGTCGGTGAGCTCCTGCTTGCCGGCGAACGCCTGCGGCCGCTCCAGCGGGGTGGCCGTGTTGTTCGACCAGACGCCCTGCAGGTCCGGGTGCCCGTCCGCCGTGCGCGGCGCCGTCCAACCCGGCTCCTGCGCGCTTGTCCCCACCGCAGTGAGCGCCAGCGCCAGCAGCACCATCAATATGACCGCCGCGCGGCGCCGCAGTCCGGCCGGTGCGATGATTCCAGAGATCATCAGTAACTCCTCCTAGTTGTCGATCAGCGGCGGCACCACCGGGATCTGCAGGTACGCAGCTTCCGGGCCACCCGTGTGGATGGTGTTGGTCGCACCCCGGTGGAAGCTCTCGTCGTACTCGTGGGTGTGCGTCTTGAAGCAGCCGTTGCGCGGCTGAATGGTCAGCCACAGGCGGTGGCCCTGCTTGATCAGGGCGGTGTTCGGCCACAGCTCCACCTCGGCCGCCACCGTCTCGCCGGGTGTCAGCGGCTGGTAGTCCTCTTTCTTGTGGGTGAGCACGGGCTGGTGGTGCGACGAGCGCGCCTCGTCCAGCTTGCGGTGCGACACCTTCAGGAAGCCCAGGGTGACCGGCGATTCCGCCGAGTGGGTCGAGTGGTACAGGACCTCGTTGCCGTCCTCGTCCATGACCCGCAGGGTGGCGAAGATGTCCATGTCCGTGCTGGACGACGACACGTTCACGCCCAGCTTCATGTAGCCCGCCAGCTCCGTGTCCTGTTCGAAAGGCGCCGACAGGAACGACACGCCGTACGTGTCGCAGGCGGCGTCGGCGGCGACCTCGGCCGAATAGCTCGTCGAGCGAGCCTGCGCCGGGGGCGAATCCAGCAGCACGCCGTCGCCCGACGGGTCGGTCGCGTCAAGGTAGTAGCGCACGTACTGCGTCCGCGCGATCGGCCACTCGTCCTCGAAGCGCGTCTTCCAGGCGCCCTTCGGGTTGTCGGCGTCCCGCGGCAGGCGCAGGTCGACCCGTATCGGGGGCTCGTCCATGACGCCGTTGTCGATCCCCTTCAGCCAGTAGTCGAAGAACCTGAGGTGCTGCTCGAAGATCTCCGGGGAGTACGCCCGCGCGTATTCGTGCCCGGCCTCCACCCAGAGCTTCTTGTGCTCGGACGCGGCCAGCAGGTACACCTCGCTGCCGCCGCGGATGTGGATGGGCCAGAGGTCCTGGCGGCTGTGCGAGAAGAGCGGCTGCGTGATCAACGACGGGTCCGGGCTGGCCGGCCCGATCGGCAGGGTTTCGCCGGTGTCCGGATCGGTGCCGAGGAAGCCGTAGACGCGCGGGTCGTCGAAACGGTTCTCGCGGAAGATGTCGATGATGTCTTCATACGGCTGGTCGAGGCAGCGCAGCTCCTCGCCCGCGACCCGGCTGTTGAACCAGGGCTCGCGGTAGCCCTGGTAGTAGATGCCGCCCTGGAACACGATGTCGCGGTACTGGTCGATGTCGCCCGAGTGCGGGATGAGCGCCTTCAGGTGCGGCGGCTGGAGCGTGGCCGCCGGAAGCTGGTTGACGGCCGTGTTCGAGATGCCCCACATGCCGACGTTGCCGTTGGACCAGGGCTGCGTGCCCGCCCACTCGATGGCGTCGTAGATGTCATCGGCCTCCTGCGCGCCGTAGGGATGCAGGAACCCGGGAGTGCTGCACGTGCCGCGGCCGTCGACCCGGACCACCGCGTAGCCTTCCGGCACCCAGTCGGTCGTGTCCGGCATGACGGCGACCTCGTTCAGCCGGCGGGGCTGCCCGTCGGGACCGAGCTCGTTCTCCCAGTACTTGTCCTCGCGCTGCTCCACTTCGAGCGCCTGGGCTGCGTCGCAGGTGCAGCCGCGCTCGAACGCCTTGCCGTAGCGCGTGACCGAGAGCACGACCGGATACGGGCCGGGCGCCAGGGGCAGGAAGACGTCCCCGAGGAGCGCCACGTCCGGGTCGCGGGTGGGAATCGGCACGTCGGTCAGCTTGCGGATGCCGCGCAGCGTCCGCCGCAGCATGTTCCGGGCCTGCTCCGGCGCGCGCAGGCTGGCGCCGAGCTCCCCGACCAGCGCCGCGACGGCGGGATCGGCCGCGAACGCTTCCGCGCTCTGGTCGAAGTCGATGGTTGCCTGCGAGGCCGCGGCGCTCGCCGCGGGCGTGATGGTGACCCCGTTCTCGGGGTTGCCGTCGGCATCCAGGCTCTGCACGAGCGTGGCGATGTTGGTCACCCGCTGGTCCGCGATGCCGTCGACGTCGCCGCCGACCTCCGGCACGAGATGCGCCGGCGTCACGCGTTGCAGGCCGCCGCCCGCGCCCATGTCGGCGGTGCCGAGCACCAGCTCGCCGATGGCGAACGTCACCTGGTCGCCGGCCGCGAAGTGGAACTCCCCGTGCTCGCCGGTCGTCCCCGACGACCCGCTCGCACCGCTGTACGCGAGACCTTCGACGTCGTGGAAGGCCGCGCTCTCCTCGGGAGCCTGTGAGCAGGCGGCGCCGCCAAGCAGGGCGGTTCCAGCCACGAGCACGATCAGCGCACGGACTGCAATATTCATCGTCATGACCTCATAATCCTCCGGACGCCGATCTTATCGCGTATCGAGGCGGATTACCGAGTCCTGTTGGGCTGCAATCGTGTTCCGGCGGCGGGCCGGGGTGTAGAGTGATGCCTGGAGGGCGTATGTCAGCGATCCGTTGGGCGCTCGTAGCGTGTCTCTTGCTGTCTGCGGGCCAGGCATTGGCCCAGCCGGAGGGCCGGTTCGTCCCGGTGACCGACGCCGAGATTCAGGATCCCGATCCTGCCGACTGGCTCATGTGGCGGCGCACGCTCGACAGTTGGGGCTACAGCCCGCTCGACGAGATCGATCGCGACAACGTGAGCGACCTGCGGATGGTCTGGTCGCGCGCCCTCGCGCCGGGCCTGCAGCAGGGCACGCCGCTGATCCGTGACGGCGTCATGTACTTTCCCAACCCGCGCGACGTCATCCAGGCGCTCGACGCCGCCAGCGGCGATCTCATCTGGGAGTACCGGCGGTCGCTGCCCGAGGACGTGGACGAGTACTTCATCACCGTCCTGGCCGACGTCAACCGGAACCTCGCCATCTACGACAACCTCATCATCGACACCAGCGTCGACGACTACATCTTCGCCCTCGACGCCGCGACGGGCCGCCTGGCCTGGGAGACGCAGATCCTCGACTACCGGACGCACCCCGCCAATCAGACCTCGGGTCCCATCATCGCCGGCGGCAAGGCCATCTCCGGCCGGAGCTGTGCCCCGAGCGGCGGTCCGCACGCGTGCGTCATCACCGCCCACGACGCCCGGACCGGCGCGGAGCTGTGGCGGACGCGCCTCATCCCCGGGCCCGGCGAGCCGGGCGACGAGAGTTGGGGCGACGTGCCGTTCGAGGAGCGCAAGCACGTGGGCGCGTGGATGGTGCCCAGCTACGACCCCGAACTCAACCTGCTGTACATCGGCACGTCGGTGACGTCGCCCGCCCCGAAGTTCATGCTCGGCGGGATCGACAAGCAGCACCTGTACCACAACTCCACGCTGGCGCTCGACGCCGACACGGGCGAGATCGCCTGGTACTACCAGCACCTGAACGACCACTGGGATCTCGATCACCCGTTCGAACGCATCCTGCTCGACACGGCCGTCGCGCCGGATCCGGGGGCGGTGAGCTGGATCAACCCGCGGCTGCGGCACGGCGAGGTCCGCAAGGTCGTCACCGGCATTCCCGGCAAGACCGGCATCGTCTACACGCTCGACCGCGAGACCGGGGAGTTCCTGTGGGCGACGCCGACGACCGTTCAGAACGTGATCAGCAACATCGACGGCGCCACCGGCGCGGTGACGGAGAATTCGGAGGTCGTCTTCACGAGCGACGGCCAGACGGTGCTGGCCTGCCCGACGCTGGTCGGCGGCAAGGACTGGGAGGCGGGAACCTACAGCCCGCAGACCGGGCTGATGTACTTCCCGCTGCGCAACGCCTGCGCGCGGATGATGGCCACGGCCGACAGCAGCAGCGTCGCCGCTTCGCTCTACGCGCTCGTCGTGAGGACCGAGCTGGCGCCCGGCACCGAGCAGCTCGGCACCGTCCAGGCGGTCTCCCCGGAGACCGGCGAGCTCGCCTGGAAGTACGAGCAGCGCGCCGCGACGACATCGCTCGTCGCGACCGCCGGCGGACTCGTGTTCGGCGGCGATCTCAACGGCCGGTTCCGCGCCCTCGACGCGGAAACCGGGGAGGTGTTGTGGGAGGTGAACCTGGGCTCACCGATCACCGGGTTTCCCATCACGTTCGCGGCCGACGGCCGGCAGTACGTCGCCGTCAGCACCGGCAACTCGCGCACCGTGTTCTATTTCTCCCCGCTCACGCCGGAGCTGCGCCCGAGCATGGGCAACAACCTCTTCGTGTTTGCGCTGCCTTGACAACCAATAGGGTTCCGAGAACATCCAACCTCGTCCAGGTAAGGCCATAAACTGCTTTATTCAAGTCGGTTGTCGTTCGTTGCTGAGGAGAACTTTCGTGCTGTACAGGGTGTTTGTCATTGCGCTGGTTGTGCCGGGTGCTTCCGGGGCGTCGGCGCAGGATCGCGGCCGGCTCGCTGTCGGCGCTGACTCGGCGCCGCACCGTCCGGGCGCAGTGTTCCGGGACTGCGCGGAGTGCCCGGAGATGGTCGTGATGTCGGGCGGCGACCTGGCCATGGGCCGCTACGAGGTGACGGTGGGCGAGTATCGGGCGTTCGCGGCGGAGGCGGGGGCGGGCGATTGCTGGCGGGATCCCGGCTTTCCGCAGACGGATCGTCATCCGGTGGCGTGCGTGAGCTGGGACGACGCGCGGGCGTATGTGTCATGGCTGAGCCGGACGACGGGGGCGACGTATCGGCTTCCGACGGAGGCGGAGTGGGACCGCGCGGCGGCGGGAACCCCGCGGGGATGCGACCAGGCCCGGACGGGAAACTTCGGAACCTGCCCAGTCGGCTCCTACGGTCCGAACGCGGCCGGCCTGTCGGACATGGCGGCCAACCTGTGGGAGTGGACGGAGGATTGCTCGGAGGGCAACTGCGCCCGCCGAGTGTTGCGCGGCGGCTCCTGGCTCTACCTTGACGAGGCCCCTCGTCCCGACGCGCGCAACAGTTTCAACACGGACCACCGCCGCATCAACCTCGGTTTTCGCGTCGCGAGGACCCTTGATTAGGTTTTGAAAGATGAGAATTCACCTGACCAGCATCCTGGTGGACGACCAGCAGAAGGCACTTCGCTTCTACACGGAAACGCTTGGCTTCCAGTTGAAGCACAACGTCCCCCTGGGAGAGCATGCGTGGATCACTGTCGTATCCGGGGAAGCTCCGGAGGGGACGCAGTTGGTGCTCGAGCCTGATGCCCATCCCGCGGCGCGTCCGTTCAAGAGGGCGCTCGTGGAGGACGGTATCCCCTGGACTTCCTTCGCGGTCGACGACGTCGAAGCCGAACACGAGCGTCTCGTGGCAAGAGGTGTGCGATTCGTGCAGCCGCCAACAGACTTCGGGACTGTCATTACCGCGGTATTCGACGATACGTGCGGCAACTTGATCCAGATCGCGGAGGAGAAACCCGCGGCGACGGGGACCACCTAGCTCGCATTTCTCAGCGCGCCGTGCGAAGGCGTGGCCGGGGACCATTTATGGATGCTTGGCAACTCACGCTGCCCTGATCGCTTTGGCGTCCGTGGGGTGTTTTTGCCCGGTGCGCGTTTGCTGAACACCGCCCGCCTGACGTGCGGCGCTACCGGCGAGCACCCAACAGACAGATATGGCAAGCCTGTTCGACAACACGGGGGGCCTGGATGACATCGGCGAAATCTACCGCCGAATGGAGGCCAACTGCCCGAACCCGGCGTCAACGTCCAAAAAGCTCTGGGAACTCCGACAGGCAACCAACATCAGTTCCTACAACACGTCCGAAGAGACGATGCTCGAGAAAGCCGTCGCAATCCTCGCCGCGAGGGGACACATGCAAGGATGGTTCAATCAGTGTCCAACCGCATCGGGGATCTGCGACTCTCTGGCGGACAGACGCAGAAACGTCGATCTCGTGTTTTGGAACGCGCGCGTCCGATACGCGTGCCTGGTCGAACTGAAATGGCAGAGCGACAGTGCTTCTGAAGCACTGCGGCAGGTCATTGGCTATGGCGCCGCATACGTGTTCGGCCGGATGCACAGGGACAAGCTGCCCCTCGAACAGCGTCCTCTGATGGATGCTCGCCATGTCTCGCTCCAGGTCGTAGCTCCGACCCACTACTGTCGAGCGCCTGACCTGGCGGGTTGCCTTGACCGGGCACGTCAAGGCCTACGGCAGTTCGACATCGGATCAAGGATAGATGCCCTGTCGATGTCTATCGACGTGCTTGCTCTTCCCGACGGGTTCGAGTTGCCGTTCGCCAACGCCGACGACGTCCTTGCCAACTGCGATCGGACGGTATTGACCGAACCGGGTCGAAGGATTCGCGATGCCTTCAAGGCTGCGCGCCCTGCATAAGGATCCGTGGCCCGGCACTCCCCCCTATATCCGTAACACGCCGAAGCCGGACGGGTCCGGCCGGTCGCTTGCCACACGGCCCGCTAACTCGTACGACGCTGCATCAGCGCCTGCCGGGCATCGAGTTACCCGCTGGAATTCGTGAAGCGGCAAATTATTTTGCCCGGCGTGCATTTTTTGGTTGACAACTTTTTCGAGGCCAGTTGCCGCAGCCGGGGCAAGCGGCCAGGAATGCTCCTCTGACGGTCTCTCCGGGCGCAGGCTTTGCGTCGTCGGCCCTGCAGGTCAAATTTGCTGCGCAGCAGCGTAGCGGGCCGTCTCGTGGAAGCACAAGCCGTTTAAATTCAGCAGGTTACAATAGGGAATGCTCACTGATGACGAGTGCGACGCGCTCATCGACTCCACCCTATCGGACGCGGACGCAGTGCCGGCTCTGCCTGCTCCGCAGACGCCGCCGGCCAAGTCTGAACCCCTGGCCGGCGAGGATTCCACCGTCAGCGAAGCGGACCTTGATATTCCGCCGCTCGATCCGATCATCGACCCTATCGCACACCGCCGCGCCGAGGTCGAACGGCTCGGCGAGCGCATTGCCGAGCTCTCTTCCCGCATCCAGGCTGCCACCTACGACCTGCTGGTTCTGATCCGCGAGTTCGATGCGCAGATCGGTTGGTCGGGTTGGACCTCCTGCGCCCACTGGCTGAGCTGGCGCACGGGGTTGGCGCCCGGCGCGGCGCGCGAGCATGTGCGGGTGGCGCGGGCGCTGGGCAAGCTGCCCAAGCTGAGCGACGCGATGCGGCGCGGCTCCGTCTCCTACTCGAAGGTGCGGGCCGTCACGCGTGTGGCCACCCCGGAGACCGAGCAGGCGCTGCTCGAGGTGGCGCAGAGCGGCACCGCGGCGCATGTGGAGCAGATCGTCCGCGGGTGGCGCAGGGTTGACCGGACAGCGGAGCGGACAGAGGAGAAGCAGCGGCAGGACAGGCGGTCGCTGCGCACCTGGGTGGACGACGACGGGATGGTGGTGGTGCAGGGGTGGTTGACGCCGGAGGTGGGTGCGGCGCTACGGCGGGCGCTGGAGGCGGCGTGCGACCAGGCGCAAGCGCGGCGGGCGGCGGAGAACGGCGGCGCGATCCCAGCCCTCGACGCTGCCTTGGATGCTACGGCGCCCGACGTGGCGATGGCGGAGGAAGAGTTGACCCCGTCGTTCGCGCAGCGGCAGGCGGATGCGATTGGCGTGGTTGCCGAGTGCGCGCTGGCCGGCGGACTGGACCGCGGGACGGCGGGCGACCGCTACCAGGTGGTGGTGCACGTGGACAGTGGCGCGCTGGCGGTTGAGCGCGACGTTCCTGCGGGAACGTCCGAACGTGCGGCCTCCGATGCGAGCGCGGCTTCCGACAGCGAGCCGACAGCCGACAACCGCGACGTTCCTGCGGGAACGTACAAGCGCGCGGAGCTGGCATCCGAGTGCAACGAAGGGGCCGAGGACGTTCCCGCGGGAACGCCGGCAGGTGGTGGCGGCAAGTTGCGCCGGTCTTCACAGCCGTGTCAGAGGCCAGACCCAGCGGCTGTTCCTGCGCCGGCCGCGCAGAGCCAGACCGTGCTGGACGAGGCGGGCGGCATCCACGTCTCCGCGGAGACGGCGCGGCGGCTGGCGTGTGACGCGGCAAGGGTCGAGATGCAGCACGGTCCGGATGGCGAGATCCTGGGTGTCGGCCGCAGGACGCGGACTATCTCGCCGGCGCTGCGGCGGGCGCTGGCAGCGCGTGACGGGCAGTGTCGGTTCCCGGGCTGTGGGAACCGCCGCTGCGATGCCCATCACGTGCAGCACTGGGCCGACGGCGGGGAGACGGTACTCGACAACCTGGTGCTGCTGTGCCGACGGCATCACCGGGCAGTGCACGAGGAGGGCTTCCGCATCACGCTGGACGCGGCGGGTGACGTGCAGTTCATGCGGCCGGACGGCCGGCCGTTCCCGGTGGCCCCGCCGCCGCCAGTGTGGACGGGCGCGGCGCTGGCGCCGGTGACAGATCGGCTCGATGAGGAAGGCGTGGAGATCGATTCACAGGCTGCCCCGCCGGCCTGGCGGGGCGAGCGGGTGGACATCGGCTGGGCCGTCGGCCTGCTGTGGAAGCCGCGACCGGACGCGCCGAGTGCCCATACGAGTTCCTGATCTGCGGCCGGGGGAGCTTGGCCCATGCCGGTGGACAACCGCGCCCTGCCGTAGGCCCTAGCGACTTTCCGGCCTTGTCGCGCAGAAGGCGGTGAGCGGGGCCTGGGCCATGAAGTCGGTCCAGAAGGGATCGTCCTGCTCGGCCGGGTCCAGCATTGCGTCGACCCAGCGGAAGTCCTCGAATCCGGCGTCGCGCATGGCGGTTTCGTAGGTGGCCGGTTGCAGGTAGTAGTTGTCGAACTCGAACGTCCGGTCGTCGTGGTTGGTGATCCGGTAGCGGATGGCGTCGCCCTCGCGCGGCGGATGCCTCGCACAGGTCCGTTCCAGTCCATATTTGGCTAGAGACGCGTCGTCCGGCCCGGGTGGATTGCGAACGTTGTCGTTGAAGCCGATGAGCACCCCGCCCGGCCGCAGCGCGCCGAAGCAGGCGCGGCAGAAGCCCGTCGCCTGCTCGGCCGTGCGCGCGTAGTTCAGCAGGTAGATCGCCGTCACCACGTCGAACGGCGCGGCGGGCGTGAACGCCGCGGCATCCGCGCAGACATAGCGGCAGCCGATCGGGTCCTCCCGCTCCTGGGCCTCGGCCAGCTCGATCATCGCCGGCGAGATATCGACTCCGGTCACCGCCGCCGCGCCGGCCCGCCTGAATTGACGTGCGTAGACTCCCTCGCCGCACGCCATGTCCAGGACCGTCCGGCCGTGCAGATCGCCCAGTAATGCCGCCAGGGTGTAGCGCTCGATGAAGTGGCGGAACAGCAGCCACTTGGACTCGCGGTAGCTGTCGGCGATGGCGTCGTAGACCTGCGAGCCCATGTGCGCCATCATACGCCAGGGTGCGCCGGTCCGGTCCCGGCCCGCCGTCTCTCCTACATGCGGAAGACGCCGAAGCGCGTGTCTTCGATGGGCGCGTTCATGGCGGCGGAAATGCCGAGCCCCAGCACCTTGCGGGTGTCCCGCGGATCGATGATGCCGTCGTCCCAGAGGCGGGCGGTCGCGTAGTAGGGGTGTCCCTGTGCCTCGTACTGCTCGATGATCGGCGCCTTGAAGGCGGCCTCTTCTTCCGCTGACCAGGACTCGCCGCGGGCCTCCTTTGCGTCGCGGCGCACCTGGGCCAGCACGTGGGCCGCCTGCTCGCCACCCATCACGGCGATGCGGGCGTTGGGCCAGGTCCACAACTGGCGCGGGCCGTACGCGCGGCCGCACATGCCGTAGTTGCCGGCGCCGAAGCTGCCGCCGATGATCACGGTGAACTTCGGCACCCGGCTGCACGCCACCGCGGTCACCAGCTTGGCCCCGTCCTTCGTGATGCCGCCCGCCTCGTACTTCCGGCCCACCATGAAGCCGGTGATGTTCTGGAGAAACACGAGGGGCAGCTTGCGCTGGCTGCACAGCTCGATGAAGTGGGCGCCCTTGAGCGCTGACTCGGAGAAGAGGATGCCGTTGTTGGCGATGATGCCCACGGGATAGCCGCGGATGTGCGCGAAGCCGCACACCAGCGTCGCGCCGTAGAGCTGCTTGAACTCGTCGAGCTCGCTGCCGTCGGCGATGCGGGCGATGACCTCCCGGACGTCGTAGGGCTTGCGGGTGTCCGGCGGCACGAGTCCCAGCAGCTCGTCCGCCGGGTAGAGCGGGTCCTGGCTCTCGCGGCAAACGAGCTGGGGCTCCTTCCGCCGGTTCAGGTTGCGGATGGAGCGGCGGGCGATCTCCAGCGCATGATGGTCGTCGCGCGCGTAGTGGTCGGTCACGCCGGAGGTGCGCGAGTGCACGTCGGCGCCGCCGAGCTCCTCGGCGGTCACCACCTCGCCGGTCGCGGCCTTCACCAGCGGCGGCCCGCCGAGGAATATCGTGCCCTGGCCCTTGACGATGATGCTCTCGTCGGACATGGCCGGCACGTACGCGCCGCCCGCCGTGCAGGAGCCCATCACGACGGCGATCTGGGGAATGCCCAGGGCCGACATGTTCGCCTGGTTGTAGAAGATGCGGCCGAAGTGCTCGCGGTCCGGGAACACCTCGTCCTGCAGCGGCAGGAAGGCGCCGCCCGAATCGACGAGGTAGATGCAGGGCAGCCGGTTCTCCTGCGCGATTTCCTGTGCCCGCAGGTGCTTCTTGACGGTGATCGGGTAGTAGGTGCCGCCCTTGACGGTCGCGTCGTTGGCGACGATGACGCATTCCTGGCCGGACACCTGCCCGATGCCGGTCACGATGCCGGCGGCGGCCACCTCGTCGCCGTACATGCCGCAGGCGGCGAGCGGGGACAGCTCGAGCAATGGCGTGTCGGGATCCAGCAGGCCGGCGATGCGGTCGCGCACCAGCAGCTTGCCGCGCGCCAGGTGCTTCTCGCGGGCCCGCTCGCCGCCGCCCCGTGACGCGGCGGCGACTTTCTCCCGCAGGTCCTCCACCAGAGCCTCGTTGCTGGCCCGGTTGCGCTCGTAATTGGCCGCGCCGGTGTTCAGTCTCGTCTTCAGGGCCGTCATTCGAGATTCCTCACTCATATAATCGGCGATCATGACCACGACCTCCAACGCGCCGGCCGTGACGCCCCGGCGGTGGGGCCGGTTCAACTGGGAAGACCCGCTGCTGCTCGAGAGCCAGCTCGCCGGGCACGAGCGGCAGGTGCGGGATACGGCCCGGCAGTACGCGCAGGAGAAGCTGCTGCCACGCATCGTCGACGACTACAACAACGAAACCTTCGATCGCGGCGTCATTGACGAGATGGGCGGGCTCGGCTTCCTCGGCCCGACCATCGACGGCTACGGGTGCGCCGGCGTGAACTACGTGTGCTACGGCCTGATCGCGCGCGAGATCGAGGCTGTCGACTCGTCCTACCGCTCGACGCTGTCCGTCCAGTCGAGCCTGGTCATGTGGCCGATCTACAACTACGGCACCGAGGAGCAGCGCGAGAAGTACCTGGCCCGGCTCGCGTCCGGCGAGCTGGTCGGCTGCTTCGGCCTGACGGAGGCCGACTACGGCTCGGACGCCGGGGGCATGACGACCCGCGCGCGGTCGGTCGACGGCGGCTACGTCCTGCGCGGCACGAAGATGTGGATCTCGAACTCGCCGATCGCCGACGTGTTCATCATCTGGGCCCGGGACGACGAGGACGTGATCCGCGGATTCATTCTCGAAAAGGGCATGCAGGGCCTGTCCGCGCCGAAGATGAAGGGCAAGCTCAGCCTGCGCGCCTCGATCACCGGCGAGGTGGTGATGGACGACGTGTTCGTGCCGGAAGAGAACCGGCTGCCGCACGCGCGCGGGCTCGGCGGACCGTTCGGCTGCCTCAACAACGCGCGCTACGGGATCGCGTGGGGCGCCCTCGGCTCGGCCGAGGCGTGCTGGCGGGCGGCGCGCAAGTACACGCTGGAACGCACGCAGTTCAAGCGGCCGCTGGCCGCGAACCAGCTCATTCAGAAGAAGCTCGCGGACATGCAGACCGAGATTGCGATCGGCCTGCAGGCCTGCCTGCAGCTCGGCCGCCTCATGGACGACGGGCGCTGCGCGCCGGAGATGATCTCCATGCTCAAGCGCAACTCCACGCTCAAGGCTCGCGACATCATCCGCGACGCGCGCGACATGCACGGCGGCAACGGCATCATGGACGAGTACCACGTCATGCGACACATGATGAACATGGAGACCGTGACCACCTACGAGGGGACCCACGACATCCACGCACTGATCCTGGGCCGCGCGCAAACGGGCTTGCAGGCATTTACGTAGCGGCGTGGTAGTCTCCGGGAAGACGATTCGGAAGCCGGGGGAGGGAATGATGGCGCGAAGGACGGTTCGGCTTTCCCGCACGCGGGTCCGGCTCGCCGGACTGGCGCTCGCCGCGGCGGTGCTCTCGGGCGGTTCCGCGCAGGCCGAGGAGGTCACGTTCACGAAGGACGTGGCGCCCATCATGTGGGGGCACTGCGTCGAGTGCCACCGGCCCGGCTCGTTCGCGCCGATGTCGCTGCTCGACTACGACACGGCGAAGCGCTACGCGCGCGCCATCAAGTTCCGCGTGCAGTCGCGCCTCATGCCGCCCTGGCACATCGACCGCAATGTGGGCGTGCAGGCCTACAAGAACGACGTCTCGCTGAGCGACGAGCAGATCGAGACGATCGTGCGCTGGGTGGACGCCGGCGCCGCGCGCGGCAAGGGCGACCCGCCGCCCGCGCCCCACTTTGCCAAGGGAGGATCGTGGCAACTCGAGGCCGAGCTGCAGCGCCCGCCCGATCTGATCGTCCGCTCGACGCCCTACGACGTGCAGGCCAACGGCCAGGACCAGTGGTGGGAGCCGCGGGTCCCGTTCGAGGGCATCGACGAGCCGCGCTGGATTCAGGCCTACGAGTTCAAGCCGTCGTATCCGGGCGGCATGAAGGTGGTCCACCACGGCCACGCGTACTACCGGATGGCCGGCGACGACCCCAGCTCCGGACGCGGGTTGGCCATCGCCCACTACGGCGTGGGCAAGCGCTACGAGATCTTCCCCGAGGGCGTGGGCATGCTGCTCCCGGCGGGCGAGGCGGTCGTGAGCTGGAACCTGCACTATGCGCCCTTCGCCACGACGGAGGCGGTGCCGGGCGACGTGGCCGAGGTCGGCCTCTGGTTCCATCCCGAGGGCGTGACGCCGCGCATCGAGACGGCGGGCGAGGTGGTCTTCCGGGTGGACCGGATGGGCGGCATGCCGCGCGGCGGCGACATTCTCATTCCGCCCAACAGCTACAAGGTGCTGCAGGGCGTCCACACGCTCGACCGCCCCGCGCTGATCCAGAGCTTCCGCCCGCACATGCACACCCGCGGCAAGGAGATGTCGGTCGAGGCGCTCTACCCGGACGGCCGGCGCGAGATGCTCGGCAAGATCGACAACTACCGCCACAACTGGCAGATCACCTATCTCATCGAGGAGGGCGCGCAGCCGCTCCTGCCGAAGGGGACGACGCTGCTCTTCACGTCGGTCTTCGACAACACGGCGGCCAACGAGATCAACCCCGACCCGAATCAGTGGGTCGTCTTCGGACGGCGCGGGGTGGACGAGATGTCGCATATGTGGGTCGGCATCTCGTATCTCGCGGAAGAGCAGTACCGGATGCTGCTGGCCGAGCAATGACGCGGGAGCTCCGCTGGCGCGGCCGGCTGCTGCTGGCCGGGGCCGGGCTGCTGGGGCTGCTTACCGTGGGCGCGGGCGCCGCGGCCGGGCAGGCCATCCCCCTGGAGAATCGGCCGTTCGATGAACAGACGCTGCGTCCGCGCGGCGGGGCCATCGTCCCGATCTTCGACGGGTGGTACCGGAACGCGGACGGCTCGTCCGACATCTGCTTCGGCTACTACAGCCTCAACACCGAGGAGGCGGTCGACATCCCGCTGGGGCCCGCCAACGCCGTAGAGCCGGCCGAGTTCGACGGGGGGCAGCCGACGCACTTCGATCCGGCTCCGGAGACCCCGTACCGCCGCCACTACTGCGTCTTCACCGTGACGGTGCCGGGCGATTTCGGGCGGCGGCAGCAGGTGGTCTGGACGCTGGAGCGGGGCGCTGCACGCGCCGCCACGCCCGGCCATCTCCATCCGGACTACGTGCTCGACGAGCCCGCATCCGACGGCCGGGGGGAATCGGCGCCCTCGCTGCGGTTCGAGGAGAGCGGGACCCGCTTCCGGGGGCGTTCGGGACATACGGCAGCCGCGCGGACGGCGGCCGTGGGGCGGCCGCTGGAGCTCACCGTGTGGGCGGAGCACGGCGGAGATCGGAGCTGGCTCGGCTGGACGAAGCACCGGGGGCCGGGCGAGGTGACCTTCAGCGCGCCGGAGCTCTGGGTCGAGCCGGCCGAGGGCCGGGCCACGGTCACGGCCACCTTCGACCGTCCCGGCGACTACCTGCTCCGCGTGCAGGGGATCGACGACCCCGTGGAAGACTTCGAGTTCCACTGCTGCTGGACCAACGGCTTCGTGCCCGTCACCGTGACGGAGGCTGCCAGGTAACGCACGCGCCATCGGCTAGAATGGTTCGTTACCGGCCGCCATGGGGGCGACACGGCTTCGACGGGGGTGATGGATCCGCGGGATGCATGCCGAGCACCATCGACTCGTAAATCCGATGGAACCTGATGTAACTGCGGACACGCAGCTGCCTCTGGCCGCGTAATAGACGCGACCCGTCCGCCCCACCATCGCCCGCGTGATGGGGACCGGGCGTCATTCAGCGGGCTGGCCGCCAGGCGCCGTCCCGACGCCTGACGGCGAGACGATTCGGGGCTGGCTTCCGGCTGTTTCCGCCGTCCTTAGATGCCGGGAGCGAGATTTTCAAGGGCGGCTACGCATGTAGATTCCTGCGGAAACGCACCTTCGGACGCGGGTTCGACTCCCGCCGCCTCCACCACGGTTTTTCCCAATGGACTAAGTTCGGATGTCCCGTAGCTTCCGCCTGTCGGCCGGCGTCGTGATCCTCGTGCTCGGGTGCGCCTCCGGCGCCGGCGCGCAGCCGTTCAGCGGCGTCGTCGTCTTCGGAGACAGCCTCAGCGATTCCGGCAACCTCGCGCTGGCGCTGGGGCTTCCGGCCGGCAACAGCGCCACGACAAACCCGAACCCGGTCGCTGCGGAAATCGTCGCTACGACTCTGGGCCAGCCGGTCCTGCCGTCTCTGGCCGGCGGCACGAACTTCGCCTGGGTCGGCGCCTGCGTGAATCCCGCGGGCCCTTGCCTGGGCTCGGCGCCAAGCACCGCGGCCCAGATCGGGCAGCATCTGGCGCTGTCCGGCGGACGCGCCGCGCCGGGTGCGTTGTACAGCCTCTGGGGCGGCGCAAACGACGTCATCGCTGCCACGGCAGAGGGACCGGCCAGCGCCGCGCTCGGCGCGACGGCGGCCGGCGACGCGTACGTGCGGCAGATCGCCCGCCTGCAGGACGCGGGCGCCCGGTACGTCGTGGTCTACACGCTGCCCGACCTGGGCGCCGTCCCCGCGTTTGCGGCGCAGCCGTCCGCTGCAGGCCTGTCCGCGGCCACGGGCCACTTCAACCTCGCGGTCACCGAGGGTCTCGCCGCGCTCGGCGATGGCGTCATTCCGATCGACGTCTTCGGCCTGTTCAACGAGTTGCTGGCCGATCCCGGACGCTACGATCTGACCAACGTCGCGGCCGCCGCCTGCGCGCCCCCTGTTGCCCTGGCCTGCGGTCCTGCCGGCGCCGGCCTGCCGGCCGCCTGGCGGCCGGGCGCCAACACGTCCTGGCTGTTCGCCGACGGCATCCATCCGACCGGCGTCGGACACGCGATTGTCGCCGAGGTCGTGCTGTCGACCCTGGCGGCGCCCGTGGCCGTCTCGCTGGCGGGCGAGGGCGGGGTGCGGCTGGCGGAGAATCACGGTACCGCCGTATACCGCGAGATGCTGTCGGACTTGCAGTTCGGTTTTCCCGACCGTGACCTGCGCGCCTACGTCACCGTGCAGAACGGGCAGCAGCACTTCGCCCTCGACTCCGTCATCGACGCCGCCAGCGCGCGGGTGTTGTCGGTGACGCTGGGCGCCAACCACCGCGCAAGCGATCGCGTGCTGTGGGGCGCCGCGCTGACCCTCGGCACCCACGACAACGAAGCTGCAGCCGTCCGGCTCGACACGCGCGGTGCGATCGGGTCGCTGTACGCCGCGGTCAGTGCAGGCAACGCCTACGTGCACGGCGCGGTCAGCGGCGGGGTGGCCGACGTGGCGATCGGCCGCGACATCAACATCGGCCAACCGGCCGTTTCCGGCTTCTTCGCCGCGTTCGGCGGCGGGACGGCCGGCATGCCTGCCGGTGCAGTCACACTCGGCCGCGCCGTCCGCACCGAGACCGGCTCGACCACCGCGCGCCAGTTGGGCGCCGAGGCGGGCTTCGGCTGGATGTTCGGCGCACCGGACCGTCTGCGGCACGGCCCCTTCCTGGGCGCGTCGTGGCTACGACAGAACATCGCGGGCTATCAAGAAGAGATCGGGTCGTCGACCTCCATGCACTTCACCGGCTTCAAGCGCGGGTCGCTGGCCGGCCGCATCGGCTACCAGATCATGGCCGCGACGGACCGCTACCTCGGCGGCATCCGTCCGTTCGGCCGCGTCGCCTACCACGTGGAAGCCGAGGACGACGGCATTCTCGTCACCGCCGGGTCGAACCGCCTGCCCGGCCGCTTCACGATGCAGGGCTTCATCCCGCAGGGCGAGTACTGGAGCGCAGAGGCCGGCATGGCTGTCGCCATTCACGATCGCGTCACCTGGGGAGTCGCCTACACCGGCCAATTCAGCCGCCGGCAGGGCGCACGCTTCAGCCTGAGCGCCGGCGTCGGCCTCGCCTTCTGAGCGGCGGGTTGGGGATGATGCGGACGTTGAGGTTGCACGCGCTGCTGTGCCTGCTGGTCGCCGCGGCGGGCCAGCCGCCGGCGCACGCCCAGACGGCGGAGGGCGCGGGCGAGTGGCGGGCGTACGGCGGGACCAACGCGAGCCTCAAGTACTCGCCCCTCGACCAGATCGACGCAGACACCGTCGGGCGGCTGCGGATTGTCTGGCGGCAGTCCGGCATACCGGACGACGTGCGGCCGGGCGGCGTGGAGGTCAATGCGCCGGTCAACTACCAGCACACGCCGCTGGTGGTGGGAGAGCTGCTCTACATGAGCACCGGCCTGGGGACGGTGGCGGCGCTCGATCCGGCCACCGGCGAGGTGGTCTGGCACGACGAGGCCCCGCCGCGCGGCGAGGGGCAGCCGGCGCGTAGCCGGTCGAACCGCGGACTGGCGTACTGGGAGAGCGGCGGAGAGGCGCGCATCATCGCCGTGTCGGCGCCGTACCTGGTGGCGCTGGATCCGCTGACCGGGCGGCGTTTCGACGGCTTCGGCGACGGGGGCGAGGTGGACCTCCGCGTGTACGAGGACTTCACGGTCGCCTCGTACTCGCTGCAGTCTCCGCCGCTGGTGGTGGGCGACGTGATCGTCGTCGGCTCCACGGCTCGCAACCCCGGCGGCCGGCAGCCGCCCGGCGACATCCGCGGCTACGACGTGCGCAGCGGCGAGCTGCTATGGACCTTCCACACGCCGCCGCGGTCCGGCGAGTTCGGCACCCACACCTGGCTGAACGACTCGTGGGGCATCTCGGGCTTCACCAACGCGTGGGCGCCGATCAGCGCCGACGACGAGCTGGGCTACGTGTACCTGCCGCTGAAGCAGTCGACCGGCTATTCGTACGGCGGCTCGCGGCCCGGCGACAACCTGTTCGCGAACACGCTGCTGTGCCTGAACGCCCGGACGGGCGAGCGCGTGTGGCACTTCCAGTCCGTGCACCACGACATCTGGGACTACGACCTGCCCGCGGCGCCGAACCTGGTGGACATCAACGTCGACGGCCGCGACATCAGGGCGGTCGCTCAGGTCTCGAAAGTGGGCTTCGTGTGGGTGTTCGACCGGGTCACGGGCGACCCCGTGTGGCCGATCGAGGAGCGTCCCGTGCCGCAGGGGGACATTCCGGGCGAGTGGTACTCGCCGACCCAGCCGTTTCCCACCCGGCCTCCGGCCTACGAGCAGCAAGGCGTGACCATCGACGATCTGATCGACTTCACGCCCGAGCTCAGGCGGGAGGCCATCGAGATCATCAGCCGCTATCGCTACGGGCCGCTCTTCACGCCGCTCTCGGCCGCAGACCCCGCGGCGGGCACGCAGGGGACGATCCAGATGCCGGGCACCGTCGGGACGACCTTCACGGGCGCCGCCGTCGATCCGGAGACGGGGCTGCTGTACGTGCCGTCCAACCACTCCCCGGTGGTAATCGAGATGGTGGAGAACGAGCCGGGCGTGTGGGA
Organism: Vicinamibacterales bacterium; assembly: GCA_965207665.1. Classification (GTDB taxonomy): domain Bacteria; phylum Acidobacteriota; class Vicinamibacteria; order Vicinamibacterales; family UBA8438; genus JAAXGX01. The sequence goes on along the minus strand of CBDBMV010000002.1, from coordinate 3,970,910 downwards.
CAGCCGCCGCGGCACGGCCTATTTCGGGGACCACCTGGAAGGCCCGCGGGGACTGCCGATCTTCCAGCCGCCGTACGGACGCCTCACGGCCGTCGACCTCAACGCCGGCGAGATCGCCTGGCAGGTGGCGAACGGCGACGGCCCGCGCGACCACCCCGCCATCGCCCATCTCGATCTGCCGCCCCTGGGCCAGCCGGGGCGGCCCGCGCCGCTGGTGACGAAGACCCTGGTCTTCCTGGGCGAAGGCGGCCGGGCCGGCGTGCCGCTGCTGCCGCGCTACGGCGGCGGCAAGCAGTTCCGCGCGTACGACAAGGCCACCGGCGAGGTCGTCTGGGAGATGGAGCTGCCGGGCGGCACAACGGGGGCGCCGATGTCCTACATGGCCGGCGGCAGGCAGTACATCGTCGTTGCGGTCGGCTGGGAGGATCTGCCGGGCGAGCTCGTGGCGCTCGCGTTGCCATAGCTGCCGCCAGTGCACGCACGATTCGGAGCTGAGGAGAGCAGGAATGACACCGCCGCAGACGACCGTTGACCGGCGCACCGTTCTGAAGCTCATGGGCGCCGCTGGGGCGTGGCCCGCCGTAGCCTCGGCGCCGGCCTCCGCGCGGGCGCAGGCGAGGACCGACATCCAGCCGTTCACGATCAGCGTCAGTGACGACGAGCTCGCCGATCTTCAGCGGCGTCTGGAGAACACCCGCTGGCCGCCGGACGCGACCGGCGAGCCGTGGTCGATGGGAACGGACCACGCCTACCTCCGGCAACTGGTCGACTACTGGCGGGACGAGTTCGACTGGCGCGCGCAGGAGGCGGCGCTCAATCGGTTGAACCACTACACGACGGAGATCGACGGCTACCGGATCCACTTCATCCACCAGCCGTCGCACCACCCGTCGGCGGTGCCGCTGATCATGACGCACGGCTATCCGGGCACATTCTGGGAGATGCTGCCGCCGGTTGCGGCGCTCGCCGACCCGCCGGCGCACGGCGGCGCGGCTGCGGACGCGTTCCACGTCATCGTGCCGTCGCTGCCCGGCTACGGCTTTTCCGGCGAGCCTCCGGAGAACTTCATCCCCGCCACGGTCCCCGGCCTCTGGATCGAGCTGATGGACCGGCTGGGCTACCAGCGCTTCGGCACGTACGGCAGCGACTGGGGCGCCCAGATGGGAGCCCGCATCGCCGCCATCGTACCGGACCGGGTCATCGGCGTCACGACGCCGGGACAGCCGCCGCGGACGCGGCTGGAGCCGCGCACGGCAGAGGAGCGCGCGTACTGGGAGAGCATGGACCGCTACGCGGCCGAGGAAACGGCGTACCAGCTCATCCAGGGCACGAAGCCGCAGTCGCTGGCCTACGGCCTGAACGACTCGCCGGCGGGCCTCGCCGCCTGGGTCGTCGAGAAGCTGCGGGCCTGGAGCGACTGCCAGGGAAACCCGGAGAACAAGTTCAGCAAGGATGAAATCCTGACGCTCGTGTCGATCTACTGGCATTCGGGGTCGATCGGCACCGCGGTGCGCATCTACTACGCGGCCGGCATGTTCAGGACGCCGCCGGCGCCGGCCACCGCGGGGCTCACGCTGGCCAACCTGCGCCGCCGGGAGGCGGCGGCGCGGCCGCCGGAGCAGGCGGGCGGGCGCCGGGTGCCGGAAGGGTATTTCGACTTCTACGGCATCACGACGCGGGCGCGGCCGCCGCGGTCGTTGATCGAAGAGGTGCCGGAACATGTCACCTTGTGGTCGCACCACGAGACCGGGGGGCATTTCCCGGCTGCCGAGGAACCCGGGCTGCTGGTCGAGGATCTGAGGACGTTCTTCCGTCCGCTGCGCTAGCAGTCCGTGGTGAAGGTCCGCCGGGAACGGGTGTACAATCAGGTGGTTGGCGTCGCCTCGCAGCAGTTAGCAGAAGCCCCGCCACGTTGTCCGGCAATGCACTCGGATGAATCCTGATACACCTACGCCTTCTGCCGAGAAAGAGGAGGCCTATCGCAGTTTCTGGGCGGACGTCGGCGAGAACTTTCCCGACCTGGCGGGCGCCCGCTCCACCATCCAGTACAAGGAAGACGAACAGCGGCTGCTGCGCGACCATTTTCCGCCGCTGGCCGGGCTGCGCATCTTCAAGACCGACCTGTGGGACGAGTCGCGCAACACGCGCATCCTGCGCTGGGCGGCGGGTCACGGCGCGCACGCGTTCGGCGTTGACATCTCGCCCGGCATCGTGAATGGCGCGCGCGGGCAGTTCACCGAGCTGGGCCTGCGGCTGCACGCCGCGCAGTCCGACGTGCGGGCTCTGCCGTTCCGCACCGGCAGCTTCGACGCCGTCTACTCGATGGGCACCGTCGAGCACTTCGACGAGACCCAGCAGGCGCTGGAGGAGATCTTCCGCGTGCTGCGGCCCGGCGGGCGCGCCATCATCGGCGTCCCGAACCGTTGCGACCCGTTCCTGCGCCCCCTGATGGTGGCGGCGATGTACCGCCTCGGCCTGTACGGCTACGGCTTCGAGAAGTCGTACACGCGCCGCACGTTCCGCTGGATGCTGGAGCGCTGCGGCTTCGAGGTGACGGCCGAGACCGGCATCCTCTTCATTCCCGGCTGGCTGCGCATCATCGACCTGGCGGCCAACGCCTGGGCCCCGCGCTTCGTCAGCCGCCTCACGGGGCTGGCCTGCGCCCCGTTCGACCACCTGTCACGGCGCTCTCCCTTCCTGCGCCGGCACGGCTACCTGCTGGCGACCGTGGCGGTCAAACCGGAGAGTTAGGGACAGCCGCCGCCGAAGGGCGGATGCTCAAGCGGCCTGCCAGGACCGCCAGCCGCGGCCGCGATGGCCGAAGTCGCAACTGCCGGGGTGCAGGCATTCGGCCAGGATCTCGGCCGACTCCACGACGCGCGGGCCGGGGCGGTTGAAGTACTGGTTCCCGTCGCACATCACCACCCGCCCGTTGCGGACCGCCTGCAGGCGTGACCATTCCGGCCGGCCGGCCAGCGGCTGCATCTCCCGCCAGGCGCGGTCGATGTCGAACCCGCACGGCATGACGGCGATCACGTCGGGGTCGGCGGCGAACAGGGCCTCGGCATCGAGATAGCCGGAGTGCTTGCCCGCCTCACCGAAGCGGTTCTCGCCCCCCGCGCAGTCCACGAGTTCGGGCACCCAGTTGGCGGCCATCATCAGCGGCTCGATCCACTCCACGCAGGCAATGGAGGGCCGGGTGCCACCGTTCGGTACCGCGGCGCGCACGGCCTGCAGCCGATCCCCGAGCCGGGCCACCAGCGCGTCGCCGCGCTCCGGCGCGCCGAGCGCCGCCGCCACCTTGCGGATGTCGCTCCAGATGTCGCCCAGCCCCATCGGCTCCAGCGTGACGACGGACGGCCGCGACGTGACCAACTCGCAGACCGCCCGCTCGACGTCGCTGAGGCTGACGGCGCAGACGTCGCACTGCGTCTGCGTAACGATGACCGTCGGCGCGAGCTCGTTCAGCAGCTCGGGATCGACCCGGTATACCGACAGGCCGTCGGCCACGATCGACCGCACCTGGCTGTCTATGGCCTGCCCGGCGGCGTCGAGATGCACCTTCGACGTGGAGCAGGCAGGCAACTGCACGATTGAGGGCGGATAGTCGCACTCGTGGGAGCGGCCGACGAGGTCGTCCTCGAAGCCGAGCGCGCACACGATCTCCGTGGCGCTGGAGATGAGCGAAACGATTCTGTGGGACATGGCGCGACGGAGGGCGTCAGCCGCGGAGCGCGGCGGCGAGCAAGGTGGTGAGGGCGCCGAGAACGGCGATGAGGATGGCGATCTGCGCGCCGAACATCCGTTGGAACCAGCGGTCCAGGCGTTCGTGGAGCGCCTCGATACGCTGGTCCATCCGCACGAAGCGCTGATCCATCACCTCGAACCGTCGATCAATTGCCTCGAGCCGCCGATCGATCGCCTCGAACCGTCCATCGACGGCCTCGAACCGCTTGTCGATCGCCTCGAACCGGTTGTCTACGGCCTCGAACCGGCGCGCCACGGCCGCGAACCCCTCGTCCATCCGCGTGGCCAGGTCGGCCACGGCGCGGCGCAGACCCTCGATCCCCAGCGCGTTTTCTGCCACCTTTTCATCCAGAAACGTTACACGTTCCTCAATCGTCCTGGTCGCCACCGCTGCCTCCACAGTATAGGTTGCGGCAGGAGCCGCCACAACGCCGGATTGCGGAAGTATCGGGTGCACGATCCGTGCCGGCCGGACCAGCCCGGGGGCGACCTCTGAAGCTGGGACCGGTTGCCTACGGAGTGGTTGTGCGCAGGCGCTGGTCGAGGAACGCCAGTACTCGTTCGCGGTACTGGTCGGGCGCGGCGGCCGTCACCTGGTCGTGCTGCGATCCGGGGAATATCCAGAAGTCGTACACCGCGGGGCCGGCCGCGGCGGCGATGCGGTGTGCGTGGTCGACCGGGATGAGCCGGTCGCCCTCCGCGTGGATGATGAAGAGCGAGTCCGGCGGCATGCCCGCCACCGCGTCTTCCGGGTTGACTATCGAGGCGTCGGAATCGAATACGACCCGGGCGAAGAAAAGGATGGGCGGGTTGAAGAAGCCGGGCAGCCCGCTGGTGCGCGGCAACTGCTCGGCGAGCAGGTCGTCGAGCCGGGCGAAGCTGCTGTCGGCGACGACGGTGTGCACGGCCGCGGAGGCGGCAGCCGTCAGCAGGACGGTGGCCGCGCCCATGGAGTGCGCCCAGAACCCCATGCGCGCCGGCGCAAAGCCCCGCTCTTCCAGGTAGGCGACGGCGCCCAGCACGTCGCGCTGCTCGGCCGTGCCCAGGGTGTAGCGCAAACCGCCGGATTCGCCGTGCCCGCGGAAGTCGAACGCCAGCACGTTGTAGCCGCGCTCGACGAGCGCCGCGGCGTGCGGCACCAGCTCGCCGCTGTCGCCGGTGCGGCTGGAGTTCCGGCCGTGAACGATGAGCACCACGCGGTCGCTCCCGGCGGCCGGCAGGAACCAGCCGCTCAGCGGGATGGCGTCGCCCGTGCTGGGAAAGGCCACGTCCTCGTAGTCCAGGCCGAAGACGGCCGGCGACGACGCCAGGGCGCGGCGGTACGGGCGCGTCACCGAATCGGCGACGAACAGCGAAATCCCGAGGTAGGCGATCAGTGCTACCGCAACCGCGGCAAGACCGATCAGGCGGCGCCGTTCACGCCACACTTTCACCCTCCCCGGTGATTATGTTCGCGGAACGGTATGGTGGCGAGTCAGGCGGCGGCCTGAACTTCGGGGGCCGGGGCTTCGGTCTGGAGGTGTTCGAGGGCGCGGTCCAGGATGGGGTCGCCGGAGGGCCAGGGCTCGCCGAGCTCCACGCTCGGCACCTCGACGGCCACGTCGGGCTCCACGCCCCTGCGGTGGAGGGCATCGCCTGATGCGTGCAGGTAGCGCGCCCAGGACAGCCAGAGGCCGCTGCCGTCGGGCAGCGGAATCAGCTTCTGCAGGCTGACGCGCCCGGCGGTGCGCTGGCCTACCGACTCGGCCCGTCCGGCGCCGGTCAGGCTGGCCGCGAACAGCTCGGCGCCGGCCGCGGTGCCGAAATCGGTCAGCAGCAGCACCGGGGTGTCGATGGCGCCGGCGCCGGCGGTCGCCTCGATCTCGATCTGCACCCCGCCGGTTTCCTCGCGCTGCAGCAGCGTCCCCTCGGCGACGAACAGCCGGGCCGCGGCAATCCCCTCGTCGAACGAGCCGCCGGCGCAGTTGCGGATGTCGATGACGAGCTGTTCCGCGCCCTCGGCGGCCAGCGCCCCGACCGCGCGCTCGATGGCGTCGGCTGCGCCCTCGTCGAGCGCCGCGACCCGCACGTAACCGATGCCGGCGGCCAGCATGCGGTGGCTCACGTCCGGCCCGGACACCACTTCCCGCACCAGGTCGATGTCGTACGGCTCGGACGTATTGCCGCGCAGCAGCGACAGCCGCACCGTGGTGCCCGGCTCTCCCCGCAGCCGGGCCACGCCGTCCACGCCGGACAGGCGCCGGGTCGGCTCGTCGTCTATCGCCCGGATGTAGTCGCCCGGCCGCAGCCCGGCGCGGTCCGCCGGTGAGCCGTCCCGCACGCCCACGATCTGGGCGTAGTAGCGGGCGACGGTCTCGACGCCGATGCCGGCCGGCCCGGCTTCCGCGCCGTTCTCGAGGCGCGCCACGCTCTCCGCCGAGAGGAAGGTGCTGTCAACGTCGAGCCCCCCGGCCAATCCGGCGAGCGCCCCGTCCATCACCTCGTCGAGGTCGGCGTCTTCCACGTAGTTCTCGCTGATGAGCGAGACGACGTCCTCGAAGATACGCAGATGCCGGTAGGCGTCCTCGCGCGCGACGACGCCGCCCAGCCAGCCGCCCACGAGCGTGAAGACGACCAGCGGCACCGTAACCAGCAAGACGATGAGTCTGGTTCTGGTACGCATGGAAGAAGCTCATTGTACCGGATCTGTGGACAGCACCGCCACGTGCCGGTACGCTAGCAGGCGGTGGCCGAGGTGGATCTGCAGTCGACCGGGGCGCGCACGCTGGGCATCGATCTGGGCGAGCGGCGCATCGGCCTGGCGCTCAGCGATCCGTCCGGCACGCTGGCCACGCCGCTCGACACGCTGGCGCCGGCCGGCGGCCTCGACGGGCGCGTGGCGGCCGTGGCCGCGGTCGCCGGGCGGCTCGCGCAGGAGGAGGACGGCCTGGCCGCGATCGTCGTCGGCTGGCCGCTGGCGCTCGACGGCAGCCGCCACGCGCAAACGGCCCGCGTCGAGGCGTTCGTCGCGGCGCTGCGGCTGCGGACGGCGCTGCCCGTCCGGCTGCAGGACGAGCGGCTGACGAGCCGCGAGGCCGAGGGCCGCCTGGCGCTGCGGGAGAAGGACTGGCGCCGGCGCCGGCGCCGCCTCGACGCCGCGGCCGCCGCGGTCATCCTGCAGGAGCACCTCGACGCGGGGTCGCCTGCCCGCGCCGCCGCTGCCGGAGACGGATGATGCTGCGCCGCCTGCTGCTGCTCGCCGCCCTGCTGGCCGTTGCCGCTGCGGTCGCCGCCGCGCTCGCGGTCCGCGAATTCGAACGTCGTCTCGAAGATCCCCACCGGGGCTATGCCGCGGCCGAGGTGTTCGTCGACGTGGAGACCGGCGATACGTCGCGCGACATCGGCCGCCGGCTGGCCGAGGCCGGGGTGGTGCGCGACGAGCTCACCTTCCGCGCCGCCGCCTGGCGCGACGGCCGGGGGCGCGCGCTGCAGGCCGGCGAGTACCGCTTCGATAGCGCGCTGTCGGCGATGGACGTGGTGGACACCATCGCCACCGGCCGGGTCCACCTGCGGCCCATCACGTTCCCGGAGGGGCTGATCATCGGCGAGATGGCGGACATCTTCGAGTCCGCCGGGCTGGGCCCGCGCCACGCGTTCGTGACGGCCGCGCAGGAAGTGGCGCTCATTGCCGGCCTCGACGGCGAGGCGACCGACCTAGAGGGGTACCTGTTTCCCGACACCTATTCGCTGCCGCGGGACGCCACCGCCGAAGACCTCGTGCGGGCCATGGTGGCGCAGTTCCGCCAGGCGTTCGACACCGGCATCCGCGCCGGGGTGGCGCGCCGCGGCCTGTCCGTCCGCGAGGCGGTCACGCTCGCGTCTCTGGTCGAGAAGGAGACCGGCAGCACGGACGAGCACGCGCTGGTTTCGGCGGTGTTCGCGAACCGCTTGCGCATCGGCATGCCGCTGCAGTGCGACCCCACCGTGATCTACGCGCTGCGCCGCGACGGCCTGTACGACGGCAACCTGACGCGCGCCAACCTCAGGCACGACTCGCCGTACAACACCTACGTCCACGGCGGGCTGCCGCCCGGCCCCATCGCGGCGCCCGGCCGCGCCGCCCTGGCGGCCGTGGCCGCCCCGGCCGACGTGAGCTACCTCTACTTCGTCAGCCGCAACGACGGCACGCACGTCTTCGCGGACACGCTGCGCGAGCACAACCGCAACGTGCGCGAGTACCAGGTGGAGTACTTCCGCCGCCGCCGCGCGGGCCAGTAACGCGCTACCAGCCACCGCGGGCGCGGATGGCCGCGTCAGCGCAGGGAGAGCTGCCGGTCTTCCAGCTCGGTGTGGAAGAGCGCGGTGGCGTCGCGGCCGGCAGGCACGTGCTGCTCGACAACGCCGGCGCGCGCCTGTCCGGGATCGACCTGGATGCGGTCGAACAGCACGCCGCCGAACGCCAGCCAGGCCGCGAGCAGCGTCAGCACCAGGTTGAACGTCTGGCCGGTCAGGTAGAGCTGGATGGACCGCCCGCCGCCGGCCCGCCGCGCCAACTCGCCCAGGCGCGAGTCGAGGCCGATGCTGGCGAACGCCAGGCAGAAGAGCCAGCCGCGCAGGTCCGACGTCAGGTCGAGGATGGCGTCGACCCGCCCGCCGCCGAGCGCGGGCGTCAGCACGAACGAGAAGATCAGCGAGGCGCCCACGAAGCCCAGGATGAACTTGGGGAACCGCCGCCAGATCTCGCCGGCCCCGGGCCGCGGCGCGGCGGGGTCGCGCTCGATGCGCGTCACCCAGAACACGGCCACGAGGAACGCGACGAGGCCGATCAGGCTGTTCTGGATCATCTTGACGATGGCCGCGATCTGCTCCGCCTGGCTGCCGAGCAGGGCGCCGGCCGCCACCACGGCCCCGGTTGCGTCCACCGTGCCGCCGATCCAGGCCGCGCCCACCACCGGGTCCATGCCCACCGCACGGATGCCGAGCGGCATCAGCACCATCATCAGCACGGTGAAGATCAGCGACATGCCGACCGCCAGCGTCAGCTCCTCCTTGCGGGCGCGCGCGGCGGCGGCGACGGCGATGGCGGCCGAGACGCCGCATACCGACGTGGCGGCCGCGATGACGATGACGAGCGCGCGGCTGGTCATGCGCAGCACGCGCGTGCCGAACAGGTACATGAAGACGATGCAGGTGGGCGTCACCACCCAGGCGACGAACAGGCCGGGCGCGCCCAGCCGCAGGACGTTGCCGAACAGCACCTCGGCGCCCAGCAGCACCAGTCCGGTCTTGATGTACAGCTCGCTGCGCAGCGCCGGCCTGATCCACGCCGGCGCGCCCCAGGTGTTGGCGATCAGCAGCCCGAACGCGAGCGCCCAGAACGCGTAGCCGAAGCCGGCGGCGCGCACCGCGGTCTGGCCGGCGGCGGCATAGGCAAGCACCGCCAGCAGGAAGACCGGCGCGAAGCCGGCGGCGAACCGCCGTCCCTCGCGCGTCATGACCTGGACCGCGGCGGCGGCCAGCGCGCCCAGGCCGAGTCCCAGCGCGAGCAGCCCGGCCGTGCGGCCGGCGAACGCGTCCAGCGGCGACGCGTCCCAGCGCCCGACCCGCGGCACCCCGGTCAGGGCGCCCGCCGCGACGAGCAGCATGAGCCCGCCGGCGAGCCAGATGGCCCACCAGTCTTCGGATGCGATGAGAGGGTGCCTCGTCGGCCGGCCGTTGCTAGGAGGCAATGCGTACCGAGGTGACTCCCAGGATGGAGCCGCCCTGCCCGGCCTGCACGAACACGACCACGCGCAGGTTCTCGCGCCGCCAGGACCGTCCCAGCCGCAGCTCCGCCTCGACGGGCCACGCCTCGGGTGCCTCGCGCGGCAGCGAGCCCAGCCAGGTGAGGCTGCGCACCACGGCGGTGTGGGTGAGCGTCTTCGACGCGTTCTCGCCGCGGGTCACGTCTGTGGTGATGCCGCCCTCGGCGAGCGCCACCCAGACCTCGGGCTGCGCGTCGTGGGGCGGCAGCTCCGAGATGACGCCGCTCACCGTGACCTCGTCGCCGCCGGGGGCGGCGCTCGCCTCGACGGCCAGCCGCGCCTTGGGCGCCTTGCGGGCCTCGACCACCGCCTCGCGCGCGGTGATCGGCCGGCTGCCGATGATGGCCGTGTCGCCGTCCACCACCATCATCGGGGTCCACAGGGAGTCGATGCCGAGGCTCCTGGCGTACTCGCGCTGCCGCTCGCTGAAGCGCCGCGACGAGTACGGGTCGCGCCAGCCGAGCCGGTTCCAGTAGTCGACGTGCTCGCTCAGCGGAATGATGAGCGCGCCGTTCACAGGCTGGTTGCGCTCCAGGGTGCGCAGCAGGTCGTCGGCCGGCGGGCAGGACGAGCAGCCTTGCGAGGTGAACAGCTCGACGAGCACCGGCGCCAGGGTCTCATCGCCCGCGGTGGCCTCTTCGGGCGCCGCCGGCCGCGCCGCCGACAGGCCCGCCGCCAGGGCGAGCGCCAGCAGGGCGCCGGCCAGCGCCGCAAAGCCGTTGCGCAGAAGGAATTTCGGCACAGTCTGCCAGCTACTTGCACCTATACTAATGCAGCTTGAAAGGAGTATCCATGCCTGGACGATCCATCGCCTGCGCCGCGCTTGCCGCGGTAGTTCTGACCACCGCCGCGCCCGCGCCCGCCAGCGCCCAGTTGAGCGAGGTCGGGCAGTTCCTCGCCACCCTGGACAACCACTACCGCGTGGTGCCGGACATCACGTACCACACGGCGAGCGGGCACGAGAACAAGCTCGACGTGTACGCGCCGCGCAACGCCGACGGACCGGTCCCGGTGCTGCTGCTGATCCACGGCGGCGGCTGGGTCATCGGCCACAAGGACACCTACACGATGCGGGCGCTGCCATACCTGGAGATGGGCTTCGCGGTGGTCAACATCACCTACCGCCTGGCCAACGTGGCGCTGGCGCCGGCCGCGGTGGAGGACTGCCTGTGCGCCCTGCGCTGGATCGCCTCCAACGCCGAGGAGTACGGCTTCGACGCCTCGCGCGTCGTCATCACCGGGATGTCGGCCGGCGGCCACCTGTCGCTGACCACCGGCATGATCCCGTCCTCGGCCGGGCTCGACCGGCAGTGCTTCGCGCGCACGTTCTCGGGGCCGCGCCCGGACGATCCGGCCAAGGTGGCCGCCATCGTCAACTGGTACGGCATCACCGATGTGGTCGACATGCTCGACGGGCCGAACACCAAGGGCTACGCCGTCGAATGGCTCGGCAGCCTGGCCAACCGGGAGGAAGTGGCGGCCAGAGTTTCTCCCGTGACCTACGTGCGGCAGGGGCTGCCGCCCATCCTGACCATCCACGGCGACGACGACGCGATCGTGCCGTACGAGCACGCGACGCGCCTGAAGGACAGGCTGGACCGGGTGGGTGCGGTTAACGAGCTGCACACCATTCCGGGCGGCGGCCACGGCGGATTCAGCGACGCGGAGACGCTGGAGATCTACGAGGTCATCCACCGCTTCCTGTCGCGGCACGGCCTGGTGGCCGGCGGCAGCACGTCGCAGCAGCAGGACTGAGCGCGGTGATCGCGGTGCTGGCCGCGTGGGCGCTGCTTGCCGCGCCCGCGACGGCCGCGGCGAACGAGGCGCTCGACGCCGCGTTCGCCCGGCTCTGGGCCGCGGAGACGGAGCAGGCCGCGGCCGGCGCCGTGGAGGCCATCCTGGCCACCGGCGCCGGCGCCGGCGAGGTGCGCGAGCGGCTGCTCGCGGGCCGGCCGTACCCGCCGGCGGCCGCCGGCCGCCACGCGCTGAGCCGCCGCAACCGCGACGGCACGGAGCATCCCTACATCGTCCACGTCCCGGCGGCGTACGATCCCGCCGCGCCGATGCCGCTGCGCGTCTACCTGCACGGCGGCGTGATGCGCCAGTTCCCGGAGGGCGACGACTGGTGGCGCGGCGAGGACCGCTGGGTGCGCGACGACGCCCTCGTCGTCGCCCCGCTCTCCTGGAACGCCTCCCCCTGGTGGCAGCGCAGCCAGATCGAGAACCTGGACGGCCTGCTCGCCGACCTGAAGCGGCGTTACAACATCGACGAGAACCGCGTCCACATGCTCGGCGTGTCGGACGGCGCCACCGGCGCGTACTACTTCGCGTTCAAGGCGGCCACGCCGTGGGCCGGCTACCTGGCGTTCATCGGCCACCCGGCCGTGCTCGGCCACCCGGGCACGCAGGTGGACGGCCAGATGCACGCGGTCAACCTGCGCGGCAAGCCGCTGTTCATCGTCAACGGCGGCCGCGACCGTCTATATCCGGCCTCGCTGATCGTGCCCTACGTCCGCCTGTTCGCCGACGCCGGCGTGGACGTGGAGTTCCGGCCGTATCCGGAAGCCGGACACGACCTGAGCTGGTGGGACGCGGAAGCGGAGCGCGTCGAAGCGTTCATCGCCGCCACCGCACGCAGCCCGCTGCCGGACGCGCTGACCTGGGAGACCGAGAGCGCCTCGGAGTTCAACCGCAGCCACTGGCTGGTGATCGACGAGCTCGGGACGGTGCGCGGCGAGCCGGTGCTTGAAGAGCACAACCAGGTGGCCGTGCCCGGGCCGCCCACGCCGCTCGGCATCGAGGCGGTCGCGGAGCTGCCGGAGCGGGCCGGGCTGCGGGTCCACCAGGTGCAGGCGAACTCGCTGGCGGACCAGGCGGGCCTGCAAGCCGGCGACGTCATCCTCGAGATGGGCGGCGCCGAGGTGCGGACTCTCGCGGAGGCGCGCGACGTCATCGGCACCGTGCGGCCGGGCCAGGCGCTGCCGGTGGCGCTGGACCGCCGCGGCGCGCCGCTGGAGTTGACGCTGCGTTTCCCGGCTGCCGACCCGGTCCAGCCGCGCATCGCCTTTCCCCGCCGCCAGACGTCGGGGCGCGTCGAGCTGCAGCGGAAGGGCAACACCGTGGAGGCGTCCACGCGCGGCGTGCGCCGCTTCACGCTGCTGATCTCCGGCGACCAGTTCGACCTGTCCCAGCCGATCCGGGTGGTCGTCAACGGCGCCGTGGCGCACGACGCGGCGGTCGCGCCGGACGCGGCCACGCTGCTGCGCTGGGCCACGGCCGACTGGGACCGCACGCTGCTGTTCGACGCGGAGATCCCGGTCGAGGTGCCGCCGGCGCCGTAGCCCGCATTACTCGCCAGCCTTCTCCTACGGCTGCCGAGCAACCACTACCTCCCCACCGGTCAACGGTAGTTTCCCGGCTCTGCACGGGTAGTTGGTGGAATCCAGTGTGATTTTTTCGTGGTAAATTGGCTATCGTCTGGTAACAAATCTTCGATTTTCCGTTGGACTTCGTGAGGTAAACCAGTGGAAGAGAATCCCGCCGCGCTGCGGAAACGCATCAAGGCGCTCGAAGAGCGCGTTTCCCGGCTGAGCGCCGCCGTCCTGAGCGTCAACTCGAGTCTCGACCTCGAGACGGTGCTGAGCGCGGTGCTCGACGGCGCCCGCGGACTCACCGGCGCGCGTTACGGCGTCATCGCCACGGTCGACGAGGCGGGTGCGCCCACCCGGGAATCCGTGTTCTCCGGCTTTACGCCGGAGGAGCAGCAGGAGGTCTTCGCCTGGCCCGACAACGGCCGCCTGTTCGAGCACCTGCGTGAGATGTCGGGGCCGCTACGGCTCGGCGACCTGGCGGGCTACGTCCGCTCGCTCGGCATCGCTCCCACCCGGATGTTCTCGCGAACCTTCCAGGGCACCCCGATGCGCCACCGGGGCACGGAGGTCGGCCACTTCTTCCTCGCCGAGAAGGCCGACGGCGAGGAGTTCACCGACGCCGACGAGGAGGTGCTGGTGCTGCTCGCGTCGCAGGCGGCGGCCGCCATCGCCAACGCGCGCACGCACCGCGCCGAGCAACGCGCGCGGGCCGACCTGGAGGCCCTCGTCGAGACCTCCCCGGTCGGCGTCGTGGTGTTCGACGGCGCCGGCCGGCCGGTGTCGTTGAATCGCGAGGTGCGGCGCATCGTCGAGAGCTTGGGCGTGCCGGGGCATTCCCCTGAGCAGCTCCTGGAGGTGATCGTCTGCCGCCGCGCCGATGGCCGCGAGGTGTCGCTCGCGGACCAGTTCGCGAAACCCGAGACCGTGCGCGCCGAGGAGATGGTGCTCTCCGTGCCCGACGGGCGCAGCGTGCGCACGCTGGTCAACGTGACGCCGATCCCCGGGACGGGCGACCCGGCGCAGTCCCTGGTGGTGACCCTTCAGGACCTCGCGCCGCTCGACGAGCTGGAGCGGCTGCGCACCGAGTTCCTGAGCATCGTGAGCCACGAGCTGCGCACGCCGTTGATCTCCATCAAGGGCTCGACGGCCACCGTGCTGGGAGCCTCGCCGCCCGTGGAGCCGGCCGAGATGCTGCAGTTCTTCCGGGTCATCGACGAGCAAGCCGACCACATGCGCGGCCTGATCGGAGAGCTCCTCGACCACGGGCGCATCGTGACGGGCACGCTGTCGGTGACGCCCGCGCCGGAGGAGGTCACCTCCCTGGTGGACCAGGCGCGCGGCACCTTCCTGAGCGGCGCCGGCAGCCGCACCTTGAGCATCGACCTGCCGGAGGACCTGCCGCGGGTGATGGCCGACCGGGCGCGCATCGTCCAGGTGCTCAACAATCTCCTCTTCAACGCGGCGCAGAATTCTCCCGATTCGGTCCCCATTCGCGTCACGGCGGTTCGGGACGGCGTGCACGTGGCGATCTCGGTGGCCGACAAGGGCCGCGGCGTGCCGGCGGACCAGTTGCCGAACCTGTTCCGCAAGCACGCCGGCGCGGCCGGAGCCGATTGGGCGCGGGGGGCAGGCCTGGGCCTCGTCATCTGCAAGGGACTGGTCGAGGCGCACGGCGGCCGCATCCGGGCCGAGAGCGGCGGTCCGGGACGCGGCACGCGGTTCACCTTTACGCTGCCGGTTGCCGAGGAGGCGAGCGCCGGCGTTGCCGGCCGGGCGCGGGTCGGCCCGCGCACGCCACCGAGGGGGAAGGAGACTACGCGCATCCTCGTGGTCGACGACGATCCCCAGATGCTGCGATTCGTCAGGGACGCGCTCGCCGGCGCGGGCTACACCCCGGTCGTAACGGGTGATCCCGAGGAGCTGGCGGAGCTGGTCCGGACACACAAACCCGGGCTGGTCCTGCTGGACCTGCTGCTGCCCGGGACAGACGGCATCGCGTTGATGGAAGGCGTCCCCGAGCTGGTCGACCTGCCGGTCATCTTCATTTCCGCCTACGGCAGGGACGAGACGGTTGTCAGAGCGCTGGACGCCGGCGCCGCCGACTATATCGTCAAGCCGTTCTCGCAATCGGAGCTGGCGGCGCGCGTACGGGCCGCCCTGCGCGGGCGGGCCGAGCCCGAACCGTTCGTGCTCGGGGAACTGACGATCCACTACGACCAACGCCGGGTCGCCGTAGCGGGCCGGCCGGTGAAGTTGACAGCCACCGAGTACGAGCTACTCCGCGTGCTCTCGGTCAACGCAGGACGCGCGCTGACGTACGACTCGCTGCTCCGCCAGGCATGGGGGCGCCGGCGGGACGCCAGCGACCCGAAGCTCGTTCGCGCCGTCGTCAAGCGGCTTCGTCGCAAGCTGGGGGACGACGCGGCAAGCCCGGCCTACATCCACAACGAGCGCGGCGTCGGCTACCGCATGCCCGGACCGGGCGACCCGTAAGGTCCCGCTTTCCTCCGCGGCGCTACGAGAACAGCGGGAACTGCTCTCCCTGCCCGTCGTCGAGATAGGCGGCCCACTCGTCCATCAGCAGCCGGCGGCGCTCGAACAGGTCCGACCGCGCGTAGGCCGCCTCGGTCCGATTGGTTACGACGTGCCCCAGCGCCGCCTCGATCACTTCGCGCGGGTGGTTCGTCGCCTCGGCCGCCCAGTCGCGGAAGCTGGAGCGAAATCCGTGGGGCACGGCGGCGATCTCGTGGTTCTTCAGTAGCTTTGAGAGCCGCGTCTCGCCGATCGGCTTGCCGCCCGGGCCCGGGAACACCAGCAGACCGTTGCCGTGTTCGAGCGCGCTCGCCGATTCGAGAATCTCTACCGCGCGCGGGGACAGCGGCACGCGGTGCTCGCGCTTCGCCTTGGTGCGTGTGGCGGGGATCGTCCAGACGCGGGCCGACAGGTCGAACTCGTCCCACGTCGCGCCGCGCACCTCTCCCGACCGCGCGGCCGTCAGCACGAGGAACTCGAACGCCAGCTTGACGGCCGGTGTCGCGCCCGAAGCGCAGATCGTGCGGATCGCCCCGGACACCTTCGCGTGATTCAGCGCGGGCATGTGCCGGACGAGATCCTGCTGCGGTCCGAGGACCGGCCCGATGCGGTCGCACGGATTGTCGCCGCGGTACTGCATGGCGACGGCCCACTCCATCACGGCGCTGATGCGCTGGCGGAGGCGCCGCGCGGTTTCGGGACGGAGGTGCCAGACGCGCCGGAGGGTGTCGAGCACGTCGGCGCTTGTGACGTCGCACACGGGAATGCGGCCGATGCGCGGGAAGGCGTAGCGCTTCAGGCTCGCCATCCAGTCCCTGGCGTGCCGGGGATGGCGCCAGCCGGGATGCTTGTCGGCCCACACGCGCTCGGCCGTCTCCGCGAACGTGGGCATGCCTTCGACCTTGCGCCTGTCGGCCAGGGGGTCTCCGCCGGAGCGGGCAAGCCTGCGGTTGGTGGCGGCCTGGGCGCGCGCCTCCTTGAGCGAGACGAGCGGGAAACCGCCGAGTCCCAGCTCGCGCCGGCGGCCGCGGATCACGAGCCGCTGAGTCCAGCTCCGGGCGCCGCTTGGTTGCACCTGGAGGTAGAGGCCGTTGCCGTCGCAATAACGGCCGGCCCGGGCGACGTTGCGGACGAAGGCAATCGTAAGCGCGCTTGCGGGATGCGGGCCCTTGGGTTTGCGCTTGTTTTCTCTTTTCGGGCGCACGACTCCTGTTTCCGGAAAATGCCCAAAAAGCCTACATTGTGGCTACAGCGTAGGCAAATATGTCGCGGTCCGCGCGGGTGCCCGTATCGATGCGCCAATAGGGCGGGGAGGGAAGTGGTATCCGGCGGACTAGCCGCCGACAAGATCGGAATGCGGGCCGGTGTGGGCCAGGCGGAATTGGTTCGCCCTGTCAGGGCGCATATTGCAAGTCGGTTCGGCTCGGCAGGTCAGGCGCCTGGATCTTCGCCCTCCTGCCCTTCCGCAGCGGTCGCCGGCGCGGCTTGCGGCACCCTTACCGCAAATGGCAGCCGCTGCTCGTCCGCCACCCGCACCAGGAGCAGGCGAATCGCGTCGGATATCGACAAGCCCATGGCGCCAAGCGCCGCGGCCGCACGCGCCTTCGTGTCCGCATCGATCCGAGCCCGAACGAAAGTAGCGTTCTGCATCTAGCGCACTCCCACGGCTATCCCGGCACTGCGGGTTCCGTTGACATCGCCGGCATCCAGGTAAGCCGCCCAATCGTCCATCAACCGCCGGCGCCGGGCGAACAGGTCCGACCGTGCATAGGCGGCCTCGGTCGGATTCGTGACTGCGTGGGCGAGCGCCGCCTCGACGACCTCGCGCGGATAATCGGTCTTCTCCGCCGCCCAGTCGCGGAACGACGACCGAAAGCCGTGCGGCACGGCCTCGATCTTCAAGTTGCGAAGCATCCGCGGCAGCCGCGTGATGGTAAACGGCCTGCCGCCCCGGCTGGGGAACACCATTGGGCTGCGGCCGTCGCCGAGCCCGCGCGCCGCCTCGATAATCTCCATCGCTCGCCGGCACAGCGGAATGCGGTGCTCGCGCTTCGATTTCATCCGCGCCGCCGGTATGGTCCACGTGCGGTCATGCAGATCGATCTCCGCCCACCGTGCACCGCGCACTTCCCCCGAACGCGCCGCCGTGAGCACCAGGAACTCGAACGCCAGCTTGACGACGGGTGTTGCACCCGAACCCCACACCTTGCGGATCGCCCCGGGCACCTCACCGTGCGGCAGCGCACGCATGTGCTGCACGATGGCCCGCTGCGGACCGAGGACGCGCCCGAGCCGGCTGCACGGGTTGTCGCCGCGGTACTCCATGGCCACGGCCCAGTCCATCACCGTGCTGATGCGCTGGTGGACCCGCCGCGCCGTCTCGGGACGGCTGTGCCAGATGCGCCGGAGCGCGTCGAGAATCTCGGAGCTGCCTACGCTCGAGACGGGCATGCCCCCGATATGGGGCAGCACGTGCCGCGCCAGGCTCGATTTCCAGTCGCGGGCGTACCGCCAGTGGCGCCAGCCGGGACGGTTGTCTTCCCAAACCCGCTCGGCGGCTTCGGCGAAGGTGGGCACGACCACCCGGCTGCGCCGGCCCTTCAGCGGGTCGCGGCCGTCGCGGGCGATCTTCCGGTTGGCGAGGGCCCGGTCGCGCGCTTCCTTGAGGGAGACAAGCGGGAACCCGCCCAGTCCCAGGTCCCGGCGGCGACCGTTGATCACGAGCCGCTGGACCCAGCTCCGCGCGCCGGTCGGCTTGACGTAGAGATATAGGCAGTTGCCGTCGCTGTAGCGGCCGGCCCGGGCGACGTTGCGCACGAAAGCCGGCGTCAGTGCATTCTGCCTCCACCGCCCCGGCGGGTTGCCGTTCGGCAATTGTTCGGAAAGCGACATGCCCCAGTTGGTTCACTTGCACGGTGCTCACAATTCCTGGACCGCGACTGACCGCAGATTATCTCCGACGAAGATGACATTAGAGTGATATTTTGGGGGCCGTATAGCGACCTTTTGCTGATATTCCCCCCGAGTCAGCGCTCTTGCGACGCGGCGCGCGGTGCCTGCGCGTGCCCAAGGTAGTTCCCACACGGGTACCCACACTTTTTTCGCGCTACCCTGGCTTCAAGGCAAGCCGCCTGCCCACAGTCCAGGGCGGATAGTCCGGCGTGACCGCCAGTCCCGCCCGCCGCGACGCGCTCCGCTGGTCAACGCAATCGCGAAGTCATATTTCAGACCGGATCGACGGTCGTCCTCAAAGGCACTGCTCCTGCGTGACTCGCCGGCGTAGCTCCACGAAGAAGTAACCGTTACCCCCTAGTCTCAAAGGAGCGACAGTCATGAACGGAGCGAGAACAACTTTCATGCGGAGGGGCTATCTGCTGACCGCCCTTGCCGCGGCTGTGCTGCTCGCGGCGTCCCCGGGGACGGCGTGGGCGCAAACGGCCACAATTGACAGCGTGAGTCTGTCCCCTACCACCGTGAATGAAGGGGGCGAAGCGACCGCCTCGGTGACATTCACGTTGACTGCCGGCGCCGCCGATGCGGCGGCAGTTCCCAACCTGTCCGTCGGATTCGCGTTCGACGTCACTGGCTTGACCAGCAGCCCCAGGGCTACGAATGCTGTGGCGGCCAACTTCACTGGTATTACCGCTACCGAGTCGGACAGCCAGGAGTTCGTCAGCGTGGCGGCGCTCAGGGCAGGTAACCGGAGGACATATACGGC
Source organism: Vicinamibacterales bacterium (assembly GCA_965207665.1). GTDB lineage: Bacteria > Acidobacteriota > Vicinamibacteria > Vicinamibacterales > UBA8438 > JAAXGX01. Next base: position 3,951,759 of record CBDBMV010000002.1, on the reverse strand, counting down.
ATCGCGCACCTTCCGCGTCAACCATGATCTCGACGCGGAAAACGGGCAATTCAAACTCGGCGCGACTCTTGGGGCCTGGGAGGGCGTGACTGCAACCGCTGTGGATGCTACGCAAGCCACTTTCACCATCGATGACGACGAAACGCAGACTTACACGCTGTCCATTCCCCAAGCCAATAGGGGGGCGATCGTCGAGGGTGGCACTGCCGCGAACGTGACGTTGACAGCGGACCCAAAGAGAACGGCGGATGCGACCGTGCCGGGGTTCACGCTGCTCACCGATCCCAACAATCCGACGCTCTACACTTTCACCGCGGACGGGGCCTTTACAGCGGGTGCCGTTCCGGGTCCAGCCGCACTTGCTGCGGGTAACGAAGGCGCCACCGCTGATCTGGTTATTGGCACCATCGCGGCCCTTACGGACAGGAACCGCGATGACGACACCGTGACGTTGAAGCTGTACACGGGGGGTGTAGGCGCCTCCTCGGTGTTGACTGAACTTCCCATCATCGCGGTCGACGCCCATAAGCTTCCGCCCTCAGACAAGATCACGGCGGTAGCGAAGGACGCGGCGCTGAACGGTCAGGACGTCACAGAGATAGTGGAAGGCGGCGATCCCGTCTATCTGACGGTCACGGTGGATCGCGGCACTGCGGCCACCAATGATCAGACGACGACGGAAGATCTCACCGTTGACATCAGGGCCAGTTCAGGGCAGGGAGGCGACGTTGAAATCGAGCCTGCACGGGTCGACCTACCTGGGCCGAACGCCAGAGGAATATCCACCACTGACGTGGACATCATGGTCACTGCGCTCAGTGACGAGGATGTCGGCGCCGAAGATCTCGTGCTGAACCTTACGGTGGCGGGCGGGCCGCGCTCACCGTCGGGGACTTCGACCGGGACGTTCACCATCCCCATCGTGGACAACACCACGAAGCAGATCGAGCCGAAGTCCGAGGACGAGGCCTACCCGGCGATCATGGCCGCCATGGAGGCGGGTGCCGGCGACGAGGGCCTGAACCCCGGAGAATCGTTCTCGGTCATGACGAGTGACCTGTTCACGGTAGCCGACGGCTACACGGCTAGCTACGGGGTTTCCGTTGAGGGCGCTGCGGCCAGCGCTTCGGCATCCGGGGAGGCCATCAAGGTCAACGCGGTGGAAGCCGGCCAAGCCAAGATCACCGTCACCGCGACGGCGAAGATGGCGTCTTCATTCCAGGCAAGTCAGTCCGTCTCCAACATCGCCGAGATCACGTTCCCCGTGGAAGTGGTCGACAAGGCCTTGGTCATCATGCTCGAGATGCCTGACAACGTCATGGACGGGAACATCGTCGAAGGTGAGACGTATGAGATCGGCGTGATGGCGAACCGGATGATCACGGAGGCGGAAGGCTCCGTCGAAGTGATGATCATGCGCGACCGCTCGCAGAGCGACGCCGACGACAGCGACTTCTCGGTCGGCAGCGCCACTATCATGGCGGGCTACGACAGCGCCACCGCCGAGTTGATGGTGACCGAGGACATGGAGCCTGACAGCGGCACCAACGACAACATGGGTGAGCAGTTGGTGCTCTACGGCATGGCCGGCGACATGGAGACCAACTCGTTGACCTTCACTATCTGGGATGCCGCGGTGCCGGCCCTGCCGCTGATTGCCCAGATCCTGCTGGCGCTGTTCCTGGCGCTCGGCGGCGCGCGACTTTATCGACGGCGCCGGGGCTAGGTAGCCAGCGTTCCTGAGACTTATTGGGGGTAACCGGAAAGGGGACCCGGCGCGAATGCGCCGGGTCCCCTTTCTTTTGCTTTCCGCGCGAGTCGCAGGAGAGGCAGTGTGAAACTATCCAGGATGGACCGGAGGGTGATTCGTGCCATCGCCCCTCGGCGGGGGGCTGCACGTACGGCCAACTCGTCGACCTGGTGGTCGATGACCGGATGATCTTCACCTCGGCGAGGTAACTGCGGTGCGTAATCCACACTGCAGACGCGCCGCGCGCGATGTGCGCGCCGCGGTCGTCGGAGTCGGATTCTGCTTGCAATTGACCAGTTGCTCGTCGCCGGATGGCGCGGAAAAGTTCGGGGATGAACCGCGCGCCGGGAGATCCAGCACGGTCAGTGCCGCGACATGGACTGACGGTCCGTGGCCGTTCACCATCGAGCGCGGCGAGCTCAAGTGCATCGACGCGCCGGACGGTCCCGGCGTATTCATCCTGACGGGCAACGGCAACAGGTTCGCGCTGAACCCGGCCGCGATTCGCATGGCCCACGAGGTGGGTGCGGCGGCTGACCTCGATCCGATCTGGCGGGAGCATCCGGACATGCCCGGTGTAACGGTGAACGTGTCGCCGATGATCGTGTATGCGCTGGCGCTCTGTTGAGCGATGGACGGATTGACTTCACAGCAGCATCTCGATCTGCTGCGCGCCGCGGTAAGGGAGCGATACCCCCGCGTCCGGGTCGTCCAGAGCAGGTCGGGCCGGCGAATCGGCAAGGACCGCTACGAATTCGCCCCGAGGAATTCCCTGTACGTGCAGGCGCCCGTCACGCCCAACGGCAAGCCGCGGCGGCCACGTGGATCCTGGCGATACCGGCGCAGCCCCACGCATTCATGGATGGTTTGCTCGCGCCGCCAGCGCGTCTTCCGTGCGGTCTGCCAGTTGGCCTCGGCGGCGGGCCATCAGCGTCGCGAGACAATCTGACGTTCTTCACGTGAATTGACGCGCCATTCCGCCCCGCTCAGACGTCGGCCAGAGTCAAGGGCCGCGGCGCCTTCCCGTCGATGTCGTTGAAGCCGTAGTGCCTGGCCAGCGCTGCAGTGACGAGCACTTTGCCGGTCCACCGTGTCACCTGCGGGTCTGCCGCCAGGGCCGCTACGGCACGCCCTTGAAACTCCGGGCTCTCGGAGTTGCCGAGATCGAACACGCCCGCCGCAAGGACGGCCTCCGTTCGGACGAGTCCCGGGTATAGCGACACGACCGTGACGCCATGGTCGCGGAGTTCTTCCGCCGCGTCGACCGTCAGCTTGTCCGTGGCCGCCTTCGCGATTCCGTAGATGGCGTTGCCAATGCGCTTCTGCGCGGCCCAGTGCGACACGTTGACGATAAGACCGCTCCGACGCGCGACCATCCGCCTGGCCGCGTGCCGGCTGGCAACGAAGGCGGCGCGCACTCCCGCGTTCATCATCGCGTCCCACCGCCAGTCGGGCTGCTCCAGAACGGCACCGGCCAGGTGAAGCGGCCGTCCTCGACCATTCGCTCGTAGCCGCCCCACGCGTTGTTCACAAGGATGTCTATCCGCCCGTTATCGACGTCGATCCGTTGGAACAGCCGGGAGGCGGCCTCGTCGTCGGTGTGATCGCACCGTGCGCGCAGGATGCGGCCGTCGAGATCCGCGCGGTCGATGGAACGGCTGCTGCCGTAGACGATAGCTCCCGCCTCCAGCAGACCGTGTGCAATCCCGCGGCCGACGCCGCGGCTGGCGCCGGTCACCAGAGCGACGCGGCCATCAAGTGCGTCGGTCGCCACGCGCGGTCCGTTTGTGGGCATTTGTCAATCCTGCTGCATGAGCAAGGCCCGGAGGCGTAGTTTCGATTTCAGTTGGTTCTAGTCTTTCAGGGTGTGGCCGGCCTCGGCGGCGCGGGGGCCATGCGCCCGGTTTCCCATTCGAGCTGCGGCAGCGACGGGTTCGTGACGGCACTCCGGGCGCATTCGAGCAGGCGGTCGCCGCCGAGAACGTTGTAGTAGAAGTACTCGTTCAGGCCGTTCGGCGCGAAGCCGCTGTCAAGCTGGTCGGGCGCGAGCTCGATGTGATTGGATCTGCTGCTGTTGGTTTCGGTCTCGATGATGGTCCGGTCGCCGTCGGTGTGGAGGGCCACTCGCTTGTAGATCGCGCCTTGCGCCGCGGCCGCGGCACTCAGACCCATCCTTTCCGGGTCGTCCTGCATCGATGCGGGCACGCCGAGGAGCTGCTCGGCAGCCTCACCGCCGAATCGGGTGTTGCCCTTCTCCCACGACATGCACACCAGCTCCGCGGCAACGCGCGTTCTCGCGTTCACGGCGATCGCGAGAGCGTTGGGGTCGAGCTGGTCGGCCTTGATGACATCGAAGACGTCGCGAACGGGGGTTTTTGGCCGCGCGTTCCATCTTCCCGAGGTTCGTTCCGGGTCCGACGGTCAGGTCGATATCGAAGCTGTCGCGGTGGTGGAATCTGGCCGCGAGCGTCGTTCCTCCGCCGAGACGGCACTCGTGGGGTGCGCCCGGTAGCTCCGCGAGGCACTCGGCGATGGGTTTCCTGATCAGCCGCCACAGGGGCTCGGCGGTGGTTCTCAGCGTGAGTACTTCGCCCACCGGTTGATCTCGCGGATTCGCTCGCCGCAGTCGAATTCGGTCAGGTGTAGCGCGCACGAGCTCGCGGTCCGTGTATGCCCGTTGCGCCCATGCCTCGAGGAGCTCGCCGAACGTTGCCTCGCGGCCCCATGCGGACACGATAGCCCGTTGGCGGGCGGGTAGCCCGCACGGCGTCGTAGAACTCGCTCGCGGTGGGCCGGGATTTCCACCCGGCGCAACTTCTCATCAGGCGAAAGTGCACCGCGTCGGCGCGTCTGCCGGTCCGCGCGTTAGGGTCTTCAAATCGCTCGAAGTCCCGGTCCGTCGCGGGGTCGTCGCTGAAGGCGGATGGCGGGAGGAGCGCCGCCGGGGCCCACTGATCGGACTCCCGCAGTCGCCGCTCGATCTCCGGCCGGACTCGTGCGGACACGTTCTCGGGCGTGCCGTCAACAGGGGTGGGGGGGCGAGCGGGAGACGCGGCCCGTCGCCGGCCATGGCGGCCGGCAGGCTCGCGTTCGACGGCCTGGTTCCAGCCCTTCATGTGGTCCATGATCGTTCGTTCCGCCGCCGGCGTGCAAGGGCTCACTCAACCGCATATCCGAGTGCTTCCGCGTTTTCGCGAACCCGAGCGTCCCGTGTCACGACCACGACCAGCGGCGGCGGCTCGTCAATCATCTCCGTTGTCGCCAGATGCACGGTGTTAGTGGCAACTGTAAATTTCCCATTTTTGGCAACCGAAAACTGCACACCTTTGTGGTTGGCGGGAGCCGGCCTGCGCTGCACGCTGTTGACGACGTCAACAGCGAAGGAGCGGGGCTCGGATGCACAAGTGGGAGACGAGGATGTTGCTGAGGCACTACCTGGAGCGGGGCGTTTCGAAGGCGGAGTTGTCGAGGCGCTTCGGGATAAGCCGCCGGACGATCCACGAGTGGATCCAGACGGGTCAGTTGGACCGGGACCTGTCGGTCGGCGGTTCGCGCTACTCGCCGCGGCCGCCGGCGCCGCACAAGCTGGATCCCTACACGGCGATCATCGATTCACGTCTCGAGCAGTATCCGGGGCTGTCGGCACAGCGGCTGTTCGACGAGGTCCGCGCGGCGGGCTACCCCGGTGGCTACACCCGCGTGCGGGACTACGTCCGCGCGGTGCGCCCCCGCCCGGCTGCTGAGCCGGTGGTGCGGTTCGAGACGCCTGCGGGGCGTCAGGGCCAGGTGGACTTTGCGACCTTCAGTCTGCCCTGGGGCCGGCGGCACGCCCTGGTGGTGGTGCTGAGCTACTCGCGGCTGCTGTGGCTGTGTTTCTACCGCCGGCAGACGATGGGCGTATTGACCGCCGGGCTGGAGGAGGCATTCACACGGTTTGGCGGTGTGCCCAACGAGCTCTTGTTTGACCAGATGCGCGCCGTGGTGCTGTCGGATGGGCGGGTAGGCGGCGGCGAGTTGGTCCTCAACGGGGAGTTTCTGCGCTTTGCCGCGCACTGGGGATTCCACCCGCGCGCCTGCCGGCCGTATCGGGCCAAGACCAAGGGCAAGGTCGAGCGGCCGATCCGCTACATCCGCGACAGCTTCTTCTACGGCCGCGCGTTTGCCAGCGACGAGGACCTCAACGAGCAGGCATCGCGCTGGGTAGAAGAGACGGCCAACGTGCGCCGGCACGCGACGACCGGCGAGCGCCCGGTGGACCGCTTCGAGCGCGACGAGCGCGAGGCGCTGCGACCCGTAGCGGACCGTCCCTACCGGCGTTTTGGCGCCAGGCCCACTCGGGAGCCGGCCCCGCGGCGCGTGCCCGAGACGGTCGCGGTCGAGCGCCGCTCGCTACGGGTCTACGCGGAGGCCGCGGGATGACACCGGCAGCAAGCGACCGGCGCGAGCGGCTGCGGGCGATGCTGGCGGACCTGAAGATGCCCGGCGCACTGGAAGCCATCGACGGCGTGCTGGCCCAAGTCGACAGCGGCGCGGCGACCGCCGGCGAAGCGATCGAGCTGGTGCTGGGCGCCCAGATCGCGCTGCGCAACAACCGCCGCCTGCAGGCCGCGATGCGCTCCTCGCGCTTGCCGGCGGTCAAGACCCTCGCGCAGTTTGATTTCACCTTTCAGCCCTCGGTCAAGCGCGAGCAGGTCGAGAGCCTGCACGAACTGGGATTCCTCGACCGCGCCGAGAACGTCATCCTGCTCGGCCCGCCCGGGGTGGGCAAGACGCACCTGGCGATCAGCCTGGCGGTCACGGCCGCCGAGGCCGGCCGCCGTGTCTACTACGGAACACTGGCGGGCCTGATCGACTCGCTCATCGAGGCCAGAGCCGCGGGAGAACTCTCCCGGCGGCTGCGCGTGCTGACCTATCCCGCGCTGCTTGTGGTCGACGAGATCGGCTACCTGCCGGTCAGCCAGGACGGCGCCGTGCTCTTCTTCCAGCTCATCAACGCCCGGCACGAACGCGCCTCAACGGTGCTGACCTCGAACAAGGGCTTCGAGGAGTGGGGACACGTGCTCGGCGACGAGGTCATGGCGGCGGCGCTCATCGACCGGCTGCTGCACCACTGCCACATCGTCAACATCCGGGGCAACAGCTACCGGATGCGACAACATCAGCACTGGCTGCGGAAAGCGTCCGAGCAGCAGGGCGAGGGAGCCACCGGATGAGCGCCGGCCGCGCGGCTTCGACGGGCGTTTCGGGCCGGACTCCACTCGCTCCGCTCCCTGCGTCCAGCCCGAAACGCCTGGGCGGCATCAACGGGAAAACGTCCGCTGAGCCCGGGACGTCTCCCTCAGAAGTGTGCAGTTTTCGATTGCCATTGACACACGGCGTCGAGCGTACGGATCGGCTCGATTGGAAACGGTCTGCGGACGCGGGCGAGAACGGAGTCCGTGACACCAACCACGTAACAGCGCAGCTCGAAACGACGGAGCGCGCCCACTGCCGCCCGCTCTTCGTCAGCCGTCAGCCGCGCTGTCGCGCGCGCTCGAAGAACTGCCCGTGCGGTCTCGGCAATCGTCAATGCGGAAGTGACCTTCCGTCCTCGAGCACGGACGGACTCCAATGCGATTGCGTCACCTTCCAGGAGCGCGGCGACCAACGCACTGGACTCGATGTACCGCACACCGGCGGTTTCCGCGGTCGACGGCGGCACTTCGGCTCTACGCTTCGTCGCGGTCGGCGTCAATCAGCTCGGCGGCTGTTCCTGCGGGAAGCCTGATGTCCGGCCACGCTTCTGTCGGGTCGCCGGCTTCGATTGGTGGGCGAATCACGCCGGAGGCGACGAGCTCGTCGAAGCGCCTGGACGTGCTCTTCGCCGTCGCACCTGGCTGGACAAGCTCGGCGACCGCGCGACCATGAGCCGTGATCACGATGCGCTCGCCGGCCTCGATCCGGCGAATATAGCGGCTCAGGTTGTCCTTGAGCTCCCGAATGCCTGTGGAGGTCACGGGACTTGCTTGCTTCGCCATCTCGGATCCTCGCTCGCAGATTATAGCCATATGTAGCCTCATCCACAAGATATGGATGCCTACGAAAAACGCCTCCCGGCTCGACAGAGGTTACGCCGAGAAGCGCCGGAGTCCGGGAAGCAGATCGTCGACGACGATCTGTGCGTCGGAGCGAGCGAGCGGCGCTACGCGGTCGCCGGCCGCGTGCCTGGTGACGCTGCGGTAGCCGTCTTCAACCGGATCGCGGTAGACCTCAAGATGGGCATCGGGGAGGGCGAGGATCCAGTACTCGGGAATCCCGCACCGCGCATACAGGCGCTGCTTGACGGTCCGGTCGTGGTGCAGCGACGCGCGCGCCCACTGCAACGGCAACTCAACAGAGCGCCAGCGCATACACGATCATCGGCGACACGTTCACCTTTACGCCGGGCATGTCCGGATGCTCTTGCCAGATCGGGGAGAGGTCGGCCAGCGCACCCACCTCGTGGGCCATGCGGATCGCGGCCGGGTTCAGCGCGAACATGGCGCCCTCATCGGTCACTAGGAATACACCGGGATCGTCGCCCGGTCCGATGCAGGTCAGCTTGCCGCGGTCGATGGTGAACGGCCACGGTCCGGAGGTCCAGGTCGCGGTGCTGACCGCGCTGGATCTCTCGGTGCGCCGTTCATCGGTGGTCTGGTCCACGACATCCGGCGGTGAACAACCGGCCAGCGGCAGGCACAATCCGAGCCCGACGGCTATGGCGCGCACATCGCGCGTGGTGCGTTTGTGAGGAGCCACTCGCTGCAAGACCACGGCTCAATTATCGGGAATTGAATGGAACTGCTGAAACCGGAATGACGCCAGAAAAAGAAAGGGGACCCGGCGCAATGGCGCCGGATCCCCTTTCCGGTTACCCCCCAATAAGTCTCAGGAACGTTGGCGAACTAGCCCTGGCGCCGCCGATACAGCCGCGCGCCACCGAGCGCCAGGAACATCGCCAGCAGGATCTGGGCAATCAGCGGCAGTGCCGGCACCGCGGCATCCCAGATGGTGAAGGTCAGCGAGTTGGTCTCCATGTCGCCAGCCATGCCGTAGAGCACCAACTGCTCGCCCATGTTGTCGTTGGTGCCGCTGTCAGGTTCCATGTCCTCGGTCACGTCCAGCGTGGCCGTGGCGCTGTCGTAGCCCGCCATGATAGTGGCGCTGCCGACCGAGAAGTCGCTGTCGTCGGCGTCGCTCTGCGAGCGGTCGCGCATGATCATCACTTCGACGGAGCCTTCCGCTTCCGTGATCATCCGGTTCGCCATCACACCGATCTCATACGAGCTGCCTTCGACGATGTTCCCGTCCATGACGTTGTCAGGCATCTCAAGCATGACAACCAAGGCCTTGTCGACAACCTCGACCGGGAACTTGAGCTCCGCGACGTTCGACACCGTCTGAGTAGCCTCCAGCGACGAGCTCATGCGCGCCGTTCCGGTGACATACACGTGAGCCATGCCGGCCTTCATCGCGGTGATGGTGATCATGTCGCCCGATGCCGACGCGCTGACGGCGTCGCTGTCTACGGAGACGCCGTAGCTGGCGGTGTAGCCCTCGGCCACCTCGAATAGATCGCTCGTCATCAGCTCGACCGTCTCACCGGGGTTCAGGCCTTCCTCACCGGCCCCCGCTGCGATCGCGGCCTTGATCTTGTCGTAGTCCGCCTCAGAATACTTCGGCGTGATCATCTTCTCGGTGGCGTCCACAATGTCGATCGAGAAGCTGCCGCTGCTGCTTCCCCCCCCGTACTGTTCTTCGCCCGACACATCGAGGCTCAGCACGAGCGATTCCATGCCGACGTCCTGGTCGTTTTCAACTTCAACAACCCAGGGACCGATCCAGTTCGGCGTAGCGACAGGGATGGCGGTCGTTTGACGGTCGGTCATGGCGCCCGGCCGCGTGACCCTTGCGTCCAGGGCCTGCGCGGGATCGACTGTCACGTCAACCGTAAGCGTCTCGGTGTCCAACACGTTGTCGGTGGGTGAGCCGAGCACGTCGACCCACACGTAGGTCGTTTCGCCTTCGGTTACGGACGTAACGACATCGCCCAGGTCGCGCCGCATGTTGTCTCTCGCCTCGCCTGCAATGGCGCCGGGAGCCGGCAACTGGTGGATATCGACCAAGGTAACCTCTGCCATTGCGAGCTGCGTGCTCTGCACAGCGGTACCTCGATGCGCGGTGACCGTGACGACATCGTCGGTTCTGTTCCTGTCGTTGGCGCCGTCGACGTCGGTAGCGCCGGCGCCAGCGAGACCGACGCTGATGCTGTGGCTCGCCGTGGCACTGGACAGCGTCAGGCCAGCCGTGGCACTAAGCGCACTGCCGCCGGAGACCGCCCTGTAGCCCCGGGTAACCCCGAAGACCAAGGTGACGTCTTCATTCACCGGCCGGTTTGGCACCGCCCTCAACGTGAGGGTAAAGGGAGTTCCTTCAAGATACGCTGCGGCGGGGCTAACCGCGAGCGAATAGGTCTGCTCCTCGGTGTCATCAATCTTGCCGGATTGAGGTGTGCTTCGGGCCGTGACAGGAGAAGCTGGTGTCCCCAGGGTTGCGTTATCGATTGCCAAATCCGTGGCGTTGACGCGGAACCCTTCATCTACAGCGTCGAGGTCCCGAGAAAACACGATAGGCACCGAGCCGCTGCTGTTGCCACCCAGGACTGTTATGGTCGTGGCCGCCAGCGAGATGTCGCCTTCTTCGGCTACGCCCATAGGACCATCAGCTGCAAGTGCTGTTGAACCGTCTGGGCCCGTAAGCGTGATCGTGACGGTACCCGTTGCGCCAACGGGAATTGCTTTGTTGAGGGTGACCGTGACGTTTGACGCCGTGCCCTCTTGGATCGCGCCGGTAGCGTCCGCGCCATCAACCCGTATCGACCTGAGGTCGATATCGGTCACCTGCGCCAACGCCGTCCCTGGGGATGCCGCCAGCAGCACGACCGCGGCAAGGGCAGTGAGCAGATAGCCCCTCCGCATGAAAGTTGTTCTCGCTCCGTTCATGACTGTCGCTCCTTTGAGACTAGGGGGTAACGGTTACTTCTTCTGTGGAAATTACCGATAAAGCGCCTGTAATAGGGGTATTTGTGGGTTGGACTCTGCACAGGTCCCCCCATTTAGCCCTCCATTACACGGGAAATTTCGCGGCCGTCGTCAGCTTGGGACGGCTATAGCGACAGGAGATGGGGAGCTGTGCGCCGGGAGGGTTACCAGCGCAACGGGAGCAGCTCTCCCTGCGCGCCGTCGAGGTAGGCGGACCACTCGTTCATCAGGCGGCGCCGGCGCTCGAAGAGGTCCGAGCGCGCGTAGGCCGCCTCGGTCCGGTTGGTCACGACGTGCCCCAGCGCCGCCTCGATCACTTCGCGGGGGTGGTTCGTCGCCTCGGCCGCCCAGTCGCGGAAGCTGGAGCGGAAACCGTGCGGCACGGCGCCGATCTCGTGGTTCTTCAGTAGCCGGGAAAGCCGCGTCTCGCCGATCGGCCTGCCGCCCTGGCTGGGGAACACGAGCTCGCTGCTGCCGTGGTCGAGCGCCCGCGCTGATTCGAGAATCCGCACCGCGCGCCGGCACAGCGGTACGCGGTGCTCGCGCTTTGCCTTGGTGCGCGTGGCGGGGATCGTCCAGACGCGGGCCGACCGGTCGATCTCGTCCCACCGTGCGCCGCGCACCTCTCCCGAGCGCGCGGCCGTCAGCACGAGGAACTCGAACGCCAGCTTGACGGCCGGCGTGGCGCCGGAGCCCCGGATCGTGCCGATCGCCGCGGCAACCTTGGAATGGTGCAGGGCCGGCATGTGCCGCACGAGGTCCTGCTGGGGTCCGAGGACCGGGCCGATGCGGTCGCAGGGGTTGTCCGTGCGGTAGTGCATGGCGACGGCCCACTCCATGACGGCGCTGATGCGCTGGCGGAGGCGGCGCGCGGTCTCGGGCCGGACGTGCCAGACGCGCCGCAGCGTATCCAGCACCTCGACGCTGGTCACGTCGGATACGGGCATGCGGCCGATGCGCGGGAAGGCGTAGCGCTCCAGGCTCGCCATCCAGTCCCTGGCGTGCCGGGGATGGCGCCAGCCGGGGTGCTTGTCGGCCCAGACGCGCTCGGCCGCCTCGGCGAAGGTCGGCGTGCCTTCGGCGCGGCGCTTGTCGGCGAGCGGGTCGCCGCCTGCGCGTGCGAACTTGCGGTTGGCGAGCGCCAGCTCGCGTGCCTCCTTGAGCGAGACGAGCGGGAAGCCGCCGAGTCCGAGCTCGCGCCGGCGGCCGCGTATGACGATCCGCTGGATCCAGCTCCGGGCGCCGCTTGGCTGCACCTTGAGGTAGAGGCCGTTGCCGTCACAGTAGCGGCCAGCCCGAACGACATTGCGGACGAAGGTGTTCGAGAGCGCGTTCAGGGGATGCCGGCCCCTGGGTTTGCTGATGCCAGGTCGTCTGTGTAGCACTGGTCCTGGCACCAGTGCTAACGGCAGCGCCTCCTGGATGCAAGCGGGCGGCGGGTGGTCGGACCGTCATGAGCGTTCCGTGAGGTACGCAGCCCAGTCGTCCATCAGGCGCCGGCGGCGCACGAACAGATCCGACCGCGCGTAGGCCGCCTCCGTCCGGTTGGCCACGGCGTGTCCGAGCGCCGCCTCGATCACCTCCCGCGGGTGATCCGTTTCCTCGGCCGCCCAGTCGCGGAAGCTCGAGCGGAAGCCGTGCGGCACGGCCGCGATCCCCTCGTTCTTGAGCAGCTTGGAGAGCCGCGTCTCGTGGATCGGCTTGCCGCCCCGGCTGCGGAACACGAGTTGACCCTCGCCGGGGTCGAGCGACCGCGCTGATTCAAGAATCTGCACCGCGCGCCGGCACAGCGGTACGCGGTGTTCGCGCATCGCCTTCGTCCGGGCGGCCGGAATCGTCCAGGTGCGGCCCGGCAGGTCGACCTCGGCCCACCGCGCGCCGCGCACTTCTCCCGACCGCGCGGCGGTCAGCACTAGGAACTCGAACGCCAGCTTGACGGGGGTTGTCGCGCCCGACGCGTATACCACGCGGATCGCCGCGGCCACTTCCGCGTGGTGCAGCGCCGGCATGTGCCGTATCGCGTACTGCTGGCGGCCGAGCACGGCCGCGATGCTGTCACACGGGTTGGACGTCCGGAACTGCATGGCGACGGTCCATTTCATCACCGCGCTGATGCGCTGGAGCAGCCGGCGCGCGGTCGCGGGCCGCACGTGCCATACGTGCCCGACCGCTTCGAGCACGTCGGCGCTGGTCATGTCGCTCACGCTGGTACGGCCCAAGCGCGGGAAGACATGGAGTCTGAGGCTGGAAATCCAATCCCTGGCATGCCGGGGATGGCGCCAGTCGGGACGCTTGTTGGTCCACACCCGCTCCGCCGCTTCGGCGAATGTCGGCATGGCCCGGTCGCGGCGCCTGTCGGCGAGCGGATCGCCGCCCCCGCGCGCGACCTGCCGGTTGGCGAACGCCATTTCGCGCGCCTGCTTGAGCGAGACGAGCGGAAACGCGCCGAGACCCATCTCGCGCCGCCGGCCGCGGATGACGAGCCGCTGCATCCAGTTCCGGGAGCCGGAGGGTTGGACCACCAGGTACAGACCATGGCCGTCGCAGTAATAGCCGGCCCGGGAGACCTTGCGGGCGAAGGCGGGAGTCAGTGCGTGTACGGGATGCGGCCCCCTGGGTTTTCTCCCGCGCGCCGCGCCGGGTGCGTTACGCCCGCGTCCCGTGCTGTCCACCACGCCGGGTGGAAGCAAGACGGGTGCCTGCGCCGGCGTATAATCCGACCTTCACCGCATGGACAACCCACTCGCCGACCGGGTGCGCGCCCGCCTGGCGGACCTCGGCTCGCGGGGGCTGCTGCGGCGGCTGCGCCCGCCCGCGGGCATCGACCTCTCCTCCAACGACTATCTCGGTCTGGCGGCCCATCCGCGCGTGGTGCAGGCGTTCGCCGCGGCGGCCGGCGCCGGCTGCGGCAGCACCGGGTCGCGCCTGTTGCGGGGCCACCGCGAGGCGTTCTCGGCCGTCGAGCGGCGCTTCGCGGCGTTCAAGGGGGCCGAGCGCAGCCTGTACTTCTCCAGCGGCTACCTGGCGAACCTGGCGGTGCTGTCCACGCTGCCGGAGGCGGGGGACACGGTCTACTCGGACGAACTGAACCACGCGAGCCTGATCGACGGCCTGCGGCTGTCGCGGGCGCGGCGGGTCGTGGTGCCGCACCTCGACCTCGGCGCCCTGGAGCAGCGGCTGGCGGCCGACGACCGGACGGGCCAGCGCTTCGTCGTGATCGAGTCCGTCTACAGCATGGACGGCGACATCGCCCCGCTGGCGGACTACGCGGCGGTGTGCCGCCGCCACGACGCGGCGCTCGTGGTGGACGAGGCGCACGCGGTGGGCATCTACGGAGATGACGGCAGCGGGCTGATCCGCGCGGCCGGCGCGGCCGGCGGGGTGCTGCTGTCGATCAACACGGCGGGAAAGGCGCTGGGCGCGGCCGGCGCGTTCGTGGCCGGTCCGGCCTGGGCGGTCGACTACCTGGAGCAGCGGGCGCGGACGTTCGTGTTCTCGACCGCGCCGCCGCCAGCGGTTGCGGCGGCGATCGACGCGGCGCTCGACGTCGTGGCGGAGGAGCCCGAGCGCCGCACGCGGCTGCTGGCGCGCGCGCGGTTCCTGCGCGAGCGGCTGGCGGAGGCCGGGTTCGCCGGCGCGGCGGCGGGCACGTCGCAGATCGTGCCCATCGTCGTTGGCGACAACGACGCGGCGGTCGAGCTGGCCGGGGCGCTGCAGGCGCTTGGCTACGACGTGCGCGCCATCCGCCCGCCGACGGTGCCGCCCGGCACGGCGCGCCTGCGCGTGGCGGTGAACGTCGGCCTGACGGAGGACCATCTCGGGCGCTTCGCGGCCGCGGTGGGCGCGTGCCTGCGGGAGGGAGAGGAGCAGCGGTGCGCCGCGGCCTCTTCGTGACCGGCACCGACACCGGGGTGGGGAAGACCGTCGTGTCCGCGGCGCTGCTGGTCCGCTACGGGGGCGAGCTGCCGCTGCGCTACTGGAAGCCAATCCAGACCGGCGTGCCGCCGGACGACGACACGGCGGAGGTGCGCCGGCTGGCGGCCGGTGCGGGCGCGGAAGTGGCCGACGGCGGCGTGCGGTTGCCCGACCCGGTTTCCCCGCACCTGGCCGCCGCGCGGGCAGGGGAGACCATTGATCTGGATCCTCTGGTGGCGCGTCCGGCGGGCGAGCCTGGCGCGCGCTGGATAGTGGAGGGCGCGGGCGGCCTGCTCGTGCCGATCAACCGCTTCGCGCTGATGGCCGACCTGATCGGCCGGCTGGAACTGGCCGCGGTGGTGGCGGCGCGCAGCACGCTGGGGACCATCAACCATACGCTGCTGACGCTGGAGGCCCTGCGCGCGCGCGCGCTGCCGGTGGCCGGCGTGGTGATGGTGGGCCCTCCCGACAGCGACAACCGCGAGGCGATAACGCGTTACGGCGGGGTGGACGTGCTGGGCGAGCTGCCGCTGCTCGACCCGCTGACGCCGGCGGCGCTGGCCGCGTGGGTGCGCGGGGGGCTGGACCCCGGCGGGAGGCTGCGGCGGTGGCTGGCATGAAACCGGATGCGGGCGGCGGTCTGGCGGCGCGCGACGACGCCTGCCTGTGGCATCCCTACACGCAGATGCAGAACCGGCCGCCGCCCCTGGAGGTGGTGCGGGGCGCCGGCGTGTACCTGTACACGGCCGACGGGCGGCGCTACCTGGACGGCGTATCGTCCTGGTGGGTCAACACCCACGGACACGCCCACCCGAAGCTGAACGCGGCGCTGGCGCGACAGGCGGACACGCTGGAGCACGTCATCTTCGCCGGCTGCACGCACCCGCCGGCGGTGGAGCTGGCCGAGCGGCTCGTGGCGCTGCTGCCGGCCGGCCTCACGCGCGTCTTCTACTCGGACAACGGCTCGACGGCGGTGGAAGTGGCGCTCAAGCTCGCCTGGCAGTACTGGCAGAACCGGGGCGAGCCGGAGCGGCGGACGTTCATCGCGCTGGAGCGGGCCTACCACGGCGATACGGTGGGCGCCATGTCGGTCAGCGCCGCCACCAGCTTCACCGCGCCGTTCGGGCCGATCCTGTTTCCGGTGGTGCGCGTCGCCGACCCCGGCTGCTACACCGGCGCCGACGGCAGGTTGCGGCAACGCGGCAGCAGCGAGTGCCTGGCAAGCCTCGAAGCGCAGCTCGAGACGCTCGGTTCCACGGTGGCCGGCGTGCTGGTGGAGCCGATGCTGCAGGGCGTGGCCGGCATGATCGTCCAGCCGCCCGAGTACCTGGCCGGCGTGCGCCGGCTGTGCGACCGCTACGGCACGCTGCTGCTCGCCGACGAGGTGTTCACGGGGTTCGGGCGCACCGGCCGCATGTTCGCCTGCGAGCACGCCGGGGTCGCTCCGGACATCATCTGCCTCTCGAAGGGCCTGACCGCGGGCTACATGCCGCTGGCGGCCACCGCCGCCAGCGAGGCCATCTACGAGTCGTTCCTGAGCGAGGACCGCGGCAGGACGTTCTTCCACGGCCACTCGTACACCGCCAACCCGCTCGCCTGCGCCGTCGGCCTGGCCAGCCTGGACATCTTCCGCGACGAGGACGTGCTGGGGGACATCGCGCGGCTCGAGGCGCAACTGCGCGCCGGTCTGGAGCCGCTCCGGGAGCTGCCGCGGGTGGGCGACGTGCGGGTGCTCGGCGGCGTCGGCGTGGTGGAGCTGGCGCCCGCGCCGGGCGATGCCGGCGGCTACTTCGACGAGGTCGGCCCGCGCGTGGCGCGCGCCTTCCTCGACCGCGGCCTGCTGATCCGGCCGCTGGGCAACGTGGTGTACTTCATGCCGCCCTACGCCATCACGGACGACGAGACGGCGTGGGCGCTCGGCGAGATTGCCGCCGTGCTGGGCGATCTCGACAAGCTCTGACGCGTAGCCCGCGGGCCGGCGGCGCGGCGCGGGTTGCCGGCTGCTAGAGCTGCCCCGGCTCGGTCTGCCAGGACAGGTACGTCGCCTCCGGTATGAAGTACATGTGCACCGTGTAGCGTCCCGTCATCGACCCCGGGCGTCCGAAATGCAGCACGTGGACGTCGTCGATGGGCGGGATGGCGAGGTGGTGCAGCGGCATCTCGGGCCAGGAGACGCCTTCCGCGAACTCCCGCTTGCCCAGGACGTACTCGATGAAGATGAGCTTGCCGGCCGCCTCGCCGTAGATCACGCCATCGTCGGCGGGCGAGTTCGGCTCGCGCCACGCCGACCGCGTCAGGTCGATGAAGTGGCGCCCCATGCCCGGACAGAAGAGTTCCGCGAACTGATCGCAGGCGAAGACCGTGAAGCGCGGCGGCAGGGTCTCCCGCGGCGGGAGCTGGCCGTAGGGCAGTCCGTGCTCCACGAACGGGCGGAAGTGCCACAGCAGCAGGTACAGGTGGTTGCCCGTGGTCTCGTCCGGCACGAAGTCGGTGGTGAACGAGTGCGCGGCCGGGAAGTCCAGCCCGCGCAGCGTCAGCCCGCGGAAGCTGCGGCTGGCGGTCAGGTCAGCCTGGCGCAGCAGGTAGCCCGCCGAGACCACCGAGTCGCCGTCGACGCCGTACAGGACGCCTTGCGTGTTCACCGGCTTGGGCATCGTGGACCAGCCGATGGGGGCGTCGTAGCCGTGGTAGTGGGTGCCGTCGTCCAGCCGGTAGGTGGCCTGGCCGCCTTCCGCGTAGAACATGCCGCGGCCGGCGATCTCGCCCGCCGGCTGGAAGCCTGCCGGAAGATCGGATACGCGCGGCAGCGAGGCTGCGGCCGCGCCGCCGCCGGAAGGTACCTGCGCGGCCACGGGGTCAGACGCGGACGCCGCGTACAGCACCGCGGCGGCGCCAATGGCGAGTGCGCACATCAGGTAACGGGACAGACGTATGTGAACCGTGTTCACGACGCGACCTCCTTGGTTCTCTCTAACGACTCTCAGGACGATACCGTTTCCGCCTCGCGCGGCTCAACCGCGCGCAACCCCAGCCGCTCCAGCAGCGCGAAATCGCCGTCGGCGTCGGCGTTGGGGGTCGTCAGCAGGCGGTCTCCGAGAAAGATCGAGTTGGCGCCGGCCAGGAAGCAGAACGCCTGCAGCGTGTCGCTCATCTGCAGCCGTCCCGCGCTCAGCCGGATCCGGGCCTGCGGCATGAGCAGGCGGGCCGCGGCGACCATGCGCAGCAGGTCGTCCCAGGCGACCGGCGGCTGGTCGGCGAGCGGCGTGCCGGGCACGGCCACCAGCGCGTTGATGGGAACGCTCTCGGGCTGCGGCCGCTGCCGGGCGAGCTCGTGCAGCAGGTCGATCCGGTCGTCGTGGCTCTCGCCCATGCCCAGGATGCCGCCGCAGCACACCTTGAGGCCGGCCTCCCGCACCGCGTCGAGCGTGCGCAGCCGGTCGTCGTAGCAGCGCGTGGTGATGATCTGCCTGTAGAAGTCGCGGCCCGTGTCCAGGTTGTGGTTGTAGTAGTCGAGCCCCGCGTCCCGCAGGCGCGCCGCCTGCGGCGGCGTCAGCATGCCGAGCGTGACGCAGGTCTCCAGGCCGGCGCGCTTGACGGCGCCCACCATCTCCAGCACGCGGTCGAACGCCGGGCCGTCCTGCACCTCGCGCCAGGCGGCGCCGAGGCAGAACCGGTCGGCGCCGTTCGACTTCGCCGTCCGCGCGGCGGCCGCCACCTCGCCGACGGTCATCAGCGGCTCCGCCTCCACGCCGGTGCTGTAGTGGGCCGACTGCGGGCAGTAGGAGCAGTTCTCGGGGCAGCCGCCCGTCTTCACGCTGAGGAGCGACGCGCACTGCACCTCGGCCGCGTCCTGCGTCGCGCGGTGCGCCCGCGCGGCGTCGAACACGAGGTCGAGCAGACCCCGGTGGTACACTTGCGCTACCGCGTCACGGGTGAGGCCGGCGCCGGGCCGCTGGAGGGCGTTGTCCAAGGGTTGATAAGGGTAGCACGCGGATAATCCGTAGTGTCCGTGTTGAAGAAGGTCTACGAGGCGAAGAACGCCGCCGACGCGCATCTGCTGCGGGGGCTCCTGGAGTCGGAAGGCATTCCCGCCATCGTCCGGGGTGTCGGAATCGTGCCGTTCATAGAGGTCGGCCTGTTCCGCATGGGCAGCCGGCCGACGGTCTGGGTGCTCGATGACGCGCGGTTTCCCCGGGCGCTCGAGGTCGTGCACGGCTACCGCACGGACCCGGAGCAGGCGGCGGCGGCCGCGGACGGCGCGGCGCCCGCGGCCGCCTGGATCTGCCCGTCGTGCGGGGAGTCCATGGAGCAGCAGTTCAGCGACTGCTGGAACTGCGGCGACCCCCGCCCGCAGGAGTAGCCGGACGCCGGACCGCTAGAGCGGTTGCATCCGCTCCTCCCACGTGACGGTCTCACCGGCGACGATCAGCACCTCGCGCACTATCGGCCGGTGGTCGGGGTGGCGGATCTCGACGCGGTGCGGTCCTTCCTCCAGCCGCAGGCGCTGGAATACGCCGTCGAACGAATCGACCACGCCGACGTAGTACCCGTCCACGTACACCTCCGCCTCGCGCGGCTTGATCTTCAGCCGCATGGAGCCCTGGTAGAGGGAGGGGTGATCTACCGCGTACCCGCCGTAGTACGGCGTGACCCACGGGTCGTGTCCGTAGCCCCAGGCGCCACCGTATACCCACGGATAGCCGTAGCCGGTCGTGTACGGGTAGCCGCCGAAGTAGAAGTACGACCCGTACGGCCGCGGGTAGACGAAGCCCGGGCGGTAGTAGTACGGACCGTAGCCGTATCCGAAGTTGTACCCGAACCCGGGGGAGTAGAACCAGGTGCCGTAGACGTGCGGGTAGACGTACCCGCCCCGCCCCACGCGGCCGTACCCGCCCCGGCCTCCGCGCACGGCGGGCGGCCGCGGCACCGCCCGCCGCACTACCGTGTTCGGACCCGCCGGGCGGCGTACATTCGGACCTCGCACCCGAGTGCCGCCGCCCGGCGTCCGCGGGACGCCTCCCACCCGCCCCGGTTCCCGATAGCCGCCGCGCCCGCCGACCGCCGGCGCGGTCGGGATGGGCCGGCGGCCCGCGCCGCCGCGATCCACCCCGCCCGCCGGCGGCCGCGTGCGCGGCACGGCGACGCGGCGACCTCCGCCGCCACCGCCCGTCCGGCCCCGCCCGCCGCCGGCCGTAGGCGGACGAGCCGGCGCCCGCCGCGGCTGGGCTACGCGCCGTCCCTGCCCACCGCCCGTCGGCGGCGGTGCGACTGCCCGCGGCCTCCCTCCTGTCCGCCCGCCACCCGCCGTGGGTGGCCTTGCCGGCGCGCGACGTGGCTGCGCAACACGCCGCCCCTGGCCGCCGCCTGTCCGCGGTGGCGCGCTCACTCGCGGCGCGCCCCCCGTGCGCCCGCCGCCCGCGGTCGGTGGCCTTGCGGGCGCCCGCCGGCGCTGCGCCTCGGCGCTGGCCGGCGGCGGGCTCGCGACGCTGCGCGGAGCCTCGGCCTGGCGCGGCGTCCGCGCGGTGGTTCGCGGTGAGCTCGCCGTCCGACCGCCGGTTGCCGCGGGCGGCCGAGCCGGCGCCCTCCGTTCGGGCGCACGCTGCGAAACGGCCGGCGCCCGGCGCGCCGGCGTGCGCTGGCGCACGGGCGGCCTGACCGACCGCGGCGCGCTCGCTGTTCTCCCGCCGTCGCCGCCCCGCGCCCTTCCGCGCGCCCGCTGCGGCTCGGCGAATGCGACGTCGGGGACGCCGACCGCCGCAACACCCAAGACGATGCTTGCCAGCAAGATCGCTCTCCGCATGATCCACTCCTTACGTGCGCCTGCCCGTCCTCGGGGCAGGTCGCCATTCTATGAAGCAAGTCGCGTGCCAGCCGTGGGCACCCCGGAATGGTGCAAAATAGGGGCATGTTCTCGCCACGTGGCAGCTCCGCTGTAGCCGGAAGTGGTCGGCGGTGTCCCTTTCGGAGCGCGGCGGCCGTCCTGCTGGCCCTGCTGGCCGGGGCGTGCGCCGGCGGGGAAGGCGGCGACGTCTTTCCGTTCCCGGTTTCGGTCTTCGAGCTCGACAACGGCCTGAAGGTGGTGGCCGTGGAGTACGACAGCCCGGGCATCGTGGCCTACTACACGGTGGTCCGGGCCGGCTCCCGCAACGAGGTGGAGCCCGGCTTCTCGGGCTACGCCCACTTCTTCGAGCACATGATGTTCCGCGGCACCGAGCGCTATTCGACCGACGCCTACAACGCGGTCATCAAGCGCATGGGGGCCGACTCGAACGCATTCACGACCAACGACTGGACGGCCTATCACTTCGTCGCCAGCGCCGACGCGCTGGAGACCATCATGGAGATAGAGTCGGACCGCTTCCTCAACCTGCAGTACACGGAAGAGGACTTCCGGACCGAGGCCGGCGCCATCCTCGGCGAGTACAACCTCAACTTCTCCAACCCGGTGGCGCTGCTCCAGGAGCGCCTGCGCGCGCGGGCCTTCCGCTTCCATCCGTACGGCCACACGACGCTCGGCCTGCTCGAGGACATCCAGGCCATGCCGGAAAACTACGACTACAGCCTGGAGTTCTACGACCGCTACTACCGGCCGAACAACAGCATCATCGTCGTGGTGGGCGACGTGGATCCCGCGGAGCTGGAGCGGCTCGCGCAGCAGTACTACGGCGACTGGGAGCCGGGCGACTACGAGCCGCTGATCCCGGTGGAGCCGCCGCAGACGCGCCCGCGGAGCGACAGCGTCACCTGGCCGAACCCGACCCTGCCGTTCCTCATGATCGGCTACCACTCGCCGGCGTTCAACGATCAGACGATCGACATGCCGGCGCTCGACGTGCTGTCGCAACTGCTGTTCGGGGAGACCGCGCCGCTCTACCGCCAGCTCTACCTGGAGGAGCAGGTGGTCGACGCGCTCTCGGGCGGCGCGCTCGACAGCCGCGACGGCGGGTTGTTCAGCATCATCGCGCGCATCACCGATCCCGGCCGCATCGACTACGTGCGCGACGCCATCATCGCCGGCATCGAGCGCTTCAAGACGGAGCCGGTAGACCCGGAGGTGCTGGCCGCCACGAAGTCGCACATGCGCTACCAGTTCGCGCTGGGGCTCGACAATCCGGGCGGCGTGGCGCGCACGCTGGCCCATTACCTGCAACTGACCGCCGACCCGGAGACGGTCAACCGGGTGTACCGGCTGTACGACGCGGTGACGCCGGACGACATCCAGCACGTCGCGGTGACGTACTTCCCGGAGACGAATCGCACGGACGTCACCCTGACGCAGGCCGCCCCCGAAACGGACGGCGAGGAGGCGGGGCAATGAGGCAGCGTGCGCCGCTCGCCGCCTTGCTGGCGGCCGCGCTGCTGGCCGCTGCCGGATGCGGCGCGCCGCCGGGGCCGGCCGAGGAGTCGTCGGAAGCGGGCACGGGCTTCCGGGCGCCCGACTCGCCGATCGTCAACCTGCGCATCGTCTTCCGCACCGGCTCGATCGACGATCCGCCCGGGCTGCACGGGCTCAACGCCCTGACGGCGCTGATGATCGGCGAGGGCGGCACGGAGACGCTGGCCTACGACGAGCTCGCCGAGACGCTGTACCCCTGGTCGGCCTCCATCTCGGCGCAGTCCGACAAGGAGGTGACCACCGTCACCGGCCGCGTCCACCGCGACCACCTGGAGCCGTTCTACGCCATCTTCCGCGACCTGATCCTCGCGCCGCGGTTCGATCCGGCCGACTTCGAGCGCAACCGCGACCGCCTGCGCAACGCCGTCGTGTCCACGCTGCGCGGCAACGACGACGAGGAGCTGGGCAAGGAGGCACTCAACGCGCTGCTGTACCGCGGGCACCCGTACGAGGCGCCCACGATGGGGACCGAGCTCGGCCTGGAGGCAATCACGCTGGACGACGTGCGGGAGTTCCACGCGCAGCGCTACACGCGGGGCAACTTCCTGGCGGGCGCCGGCGGGGGCTATCCGGAGGGTTTCCTCGCACGCGTCGAGACCGACCTGCGCGACAGCCTGCCCGCGGGCGGCGGGGAGCCGGCCGAGCTGCCGGAGCCGCGCGTGCTGGAGGGCGTGGAGCTGCTGGTCGTGGAGAAGGAGGCGATCGCCACGGCCATCTCCATCGGCTTCCCGATCGGCCTGACGCGCGCGGACGACGACTTCTATCCGCTGCTGGTGGCCAACTCGTACTTCGGCGAGCACCGCACGTTCAACGGCCTGCTGATGAACGTGATGCGCGGCCGGCGCGGCCTCAACTACGGGGACTACTCCTACATCGAGAACTTCATCCAGGCCGGCGGCTCGCGCATGCCCGTGCCGAACATCCCGCGGCGGCAGCAGTTCTTCAGCATCTGGATCCGCCCGGTGCCGCACCACAACGCCCACTTCGCGCTGCGGCAGGCCATGCGCGAGCTGCAGCGGCTGGTGGAGCAGGGGCTGAGCCAGGAGGACTTCGAGGCGACGCGCGACTTCCTGCTCAACTACTCGCAGCTCTACGTGCAGACGACGAACCGCCGCCTCGGCTATCTCATGGACGCCCGGTTCTACGACAGCGGCTTCCTGGTGGACGAGATCCGCGCGCGCCTGCCCGAGCTCACGGTGGACGACGTGAACGCCGCGATCCGCCGCCACCTCCGCTTCGACGACCTGGGCGTGGCCGTGGTCACGTCGAACGCCGGGGAGTTCGTCGAGCGCCTGCTGGCGGGCGAGCCCTCGCCGCCGACCTACAACACCGCGGTGGGGGAGGACATCCTCGCCGAGGACGCCGAGATCATCGAATACCCCATCCCGTTCAACATGGAACGGGTGCAGATCGTCCCCGTGCGCGAGATGTTCCGCGACGTGGCGGTAGAATGAGTCATGCCAACCAGTTCGCCGGCGGCGCAGGCCGAAGCCGCGTTTCAGCCAGTGAGTGTGTCGAGCCCCGACGGGCCGGTGCGGCTCGAGATTCCGATGCCGCGCGACCTCTTCGACCGCCTTACGGACCACGACGAGGCGCCGCGCTGCCGTTACGACATGGCGACGGGCCTGGCGGAGTTCGTCGCCGAGCCGGGGCTGTCTCACGAGTGGCGCGCGGCGCGGCTGACAGCCCTCTTCGGTCGGATAGAGGATGCGCTGGAAGACGCCGGGCAGATTGCAGCGGGCGAGTTGCTGAACGCGGCCGCGACCCGGCTGCTGAGCGACGACGGCGCCTACGAGCCGGACGCGAGCCTGTTCCTCGGCCGCGCGGCGGTGGAGGCGGCGTTGCAGCAGGAGGGCTGGATCGACAGCCGCGCCGGCCACCCGGTGCCGGCCCTCGTGGCCGAGGTCGATCGCAGCGTCAAGTCCAGCGGCAAGCTCGCGCCCTATTTCCGCATGGGGGTGCGCGAGGCCTGGACCTGGAGCCGCCGCGACGGCGCCCGCATCTGGGTCGCCAGCCCCGAGTCGCCGGAAGGTTTCCGCGCGGCGGAACGCAGCGTGGTGCTGCCGGGCCTCGACCGCGACAGGCTCGACCGCCTGCTCGCGAAGGACGCGGCCGCGACCACCGCGCGCCTCGCGCGCGAGATTGCCCGCGACGTCGCCGCAACGATGGCCACCCAGGGCGGCCGCTGGGACGCCGGATAGCGCGCTACGGGCCCGTCGCTACCACGTTCAGGGCGCCCTGGCGGTAGCCGTCGGGATCGACCTCCACGTCGGCGAAGCCGGCCGCCCGGAAGCGGGCGGTCACGTCGGCCAGCAGCGCCGGCTCGCGCAGGCGGGCCACTTCCTCCGGCGCCACCTCGATGCGCGCACGCGGTCCGAAGTAGCGCACGCGGCAGACGCGGAAGCCGTGCGCGCGCAGCACCCGCTCGCAGGTCGCCACCTGGGTCAGCCGCGCGGGCGTCACGGCGGTGCCGTACGGAAAGCGGCTCGACAGGCAGGCGAGCGCCGGCTTGTCCCAGACCGGCAGGTCCAACCGCCGGGCCGCCGCGCGGATGTCCGCCTTCGTGAAACCGGTCTCGTCGAGCGGCGAGCGCACCCCCAGCTCGCGCGCGGCCTGCCGGCCCGGGCGCCAGTCGGCGCGGTCGTCGGCGTTGAAGCCGTCCAGGACGTGCGCAGCGCCCAGCCTGCGCGCCTCGGCCACGGCGCGGCCGTACACCTCCTGCTTGCAGAAGTAGCAGCGGTTCGCCGGGTTCGCCGCGTAGCGCGGGTCGTCGAGCTCGTATGTCTCGACGAGGACGTGGCGCGCGCCGAGCTCGCGCGCCAGCCGCCGCGCGTCCGCGCCTTCCTCCGGCGCGAGACTCGGGGAGACCGCCGTCAGCGCCGTCGCCTCGTTGCCGAGCGCGCGGACCGCCTCTGCCAGAAGGTACGTGGAATCGACGCCGCCCGAGAAGCAGACGACGGCGCTGTCGAGGCCCGCCAGCGCGGCCCGCAGGCGCTCCACCTTGCGGTCCAGTTTCCGGTCCAGCGGCGTCATCGGCGTGTGGTCCTAGTGTAACTTCTCTCAAATGCGCGGACGGTCCGCGCGGTCGCCATGCTCACCGACATCCTGCTGATCGCGGTGGGGTTCGCCCTCGTGGCCAAGGGGGGCGACCTGTTCGTCGACTCCAGCATCCACATCGGGCGCGCGCTGCGCATCCCGCGCTTCGTCATCGGCGGCACGCTGGTGAGCCTGGCGACGACCGCGCCGGAGCTGGTCGTCTCGGTGACGGCCGCCTCGCTGGGCGACTCGGGCATCGCGCTGGGCAATGCCGTGGGCTCGTGCATCTGCAACATCGGCCTCATCGTGGGGCTCGTGGCGATCATCATGCCGGTCGAGGTCGACCGGCCCGACTTCATCCGGCGCGCGGCCTGGATGGTCGGCGGCGGGGTGCTGGTGGTGGCGTTCTCGTGGGACCGGTCGATGGACCGGGTCTACGGCCTGCTGCTGCTGGCCGGCGCGGTCGCCTACCTGGCCTGGGACCTGGCCGGCATCGTGCGCTCCCGGCGCGCGGGTGCGGCGGATGGAGAGGACGCGGACGGTGCAGAGGGGCTGGGCGGCGCGGTCGGCTGGTTCACGGTGGGCGCGCTGTGCGTCGTGGCCGGCAGCCGGCTACTGGTCACGTCGGGCCAGGACCTGGCGGCGGCGCTCGGCGTGCCGTCGGCCATCATCGGCTTCTCGATCATCGCCATCGGCACCTCGGTGCCGGAGCTGGTGACCGGCGTGACGGCGGCGCGCAAGGGCGTGCCGGACCTCTCGCTGGGCAACATCATCGGCGCCAACGTGCTGAACCTGCTGCTCATCGTCGGCCTCTCCGGGACCATTCAGCCGCTGCAGCTCGATGCGTTCAGCCAGTTGTACGGGTTCCCCTGGCTCGGCATATTCTTCCTGACGGTCGTCGGCGCCGTGCTGCGCTTCGGCATCGTGCGCCGCGCGGCCGGCATCGCCCTGCTCCTGCTGTACGCGCTGTACATGGCCGGCCTGGTCGCGCTGCCGGCGTTCGGCTGATCGCTGCCGCAGATGACTCCAACGCTCCCCGCCGGCTACCGGCCGTATCCGTACGAAGACCCCTTCGAAGACCACGTCGGGCCGTTCGGCTACAAGGTGGAGGACGGCCGGATCACGTTCGCCGTGCAGACCGACGAGCGCCACCGCAACACGGGCGGTTCGGTGCACGGCGGCATGCTGATGACGTTCGCCGACTTCGCGCTGTGCCTGCTGGCGGTCTGGGACCAGCCCGGGGAGCATTGCGTCACGGTGTCGTGCCACACCGAGTTCGTCGCGGCGGCGCAGCCGGGCGACCTGATCGAGGCGTCCGGCGAGGTAGTGCGCCGCACCCGGTCGCTGACGTTCGTGCGCGGACAGCTCGCCGCCGGCGATCGCGTGCTGCTCGCCTTCAGCGGAATCGTCAAGCGGATTCCCGGGAGCGGACGGCAGCTATAATCCGGGTCCTGGAGTATTCACGGAGGCAGCGGATGCGCCATCGCAAGGTTCGCGTCGGATTCATCGCCGCCCTGGCCGCGCTGCTCGGCTGGCTGCCCGCGGCGCCGGCGGCCGCGCAGGCCGGCGCGGAGGACGGCGAGTGGCGGCACTACGCCGGCGACATCGGGGCGACGAAGTACTCGCCGCTCGACCAGATCGACACGGACAACGTCGGCAGCCTGCGCATCGCATGGCAACGGCCGGCCGTCGACCGGAGCATCCTGGAGCAGGTGCCCAACCTCACGTTCACGAACAACCTGACGAACACCCCGCTGATGGTCGACGGCATCCTCTACGGCTCGAACGCCGTGGGCCTGGCCGAGGCGTGGAACCCGGCCACCGGGGAGACCATCTGGATCCAGGAGCCGATGGACCCGGCGCCCCAGGGGTACCGCGGGGCGGAGACCCGCGGCGTGGGCTACTGGACCGACGGCAGCGACGCGCGCATCCTCGTGCAGCGCGGCCAGCACCTCACCGCGCTCAACGCGAAGACCGGTGAGCCGTACCCGAACTTCGGCGACGGCGGCCGCGTGCTGCTCACGATGGGGCTCGAGCCGGACGCCCGCTACCGCTGGACGGGGGCGCCGCTGGTGGTCGGCGACGTCGTGGTGCTGGGCCAGTCGATGACCGACACGTTCATCACCAAGGAAGCGGTGCGCGCGCCGGTCAGGGCGTTCGACGTGCGCACCGGCGAGCTGCGCTGGATGTTCCACACGGTCCCGCAGGCGGGGGAGTACGGCACCGACACCTGGGAGGACGGCTCGTGGGAGTACTCGGGCCACGCCCCGGTCTGGTCGCTGATGAGCGCCGACCCCGAGCTCGGCCTGGTGTACCTGCCGGTCACGTCGCCGACGAGCGACATGTACGGCGGCCACCGGGTCGGCGACAACCTGTACGGCCAGAGCATCGTCTGCGTGGACGCGGCGACCGGCGAGCGCGTCTGGCATTTCCAGACCATCCACCACGGCCTGTGGGACTACGACCTGCCGACGGCCCCGATCCTGATGGACCTGGAAGTCGAAGGGCGGCCGGGCGTCACGAAGGCGGTGGTCCAGCTCACGAAGCAGGCGTTCGCGTTCGCCTTCGACCGCGCCACCGGCGAGCCGCTGTGGCCGATTGAGGAGCGTCCGGTGCCGCAGTCGGAGACGCCGGGCGAGGTGACCTCGCCGACGCAGCCGTTTCCCACGAAGCCGCCGGCGTTCGACCGCCAGGGCGCGACCGTGGAGAACCTGATCGACTTCACGCCGGAGCTGCGCAAGGAGGCGCTGGAGATCGTCAGCCGCTACACGATGGGGCCGATGTTCACGCCGCCGAGCGTCAAGAGCGAGTCGAACCTCGGCACCATCCAGTTGCCCGGTTCGCAGGGCGGCTCGGACGTGCAGGGCGGGGCGTACGATCCGGAGACCGGCATCCTGTACATACCGTCGATCACCTCGCCGTTCGTGGCCGACATCCTGGAAGGCAATCCGGACCGCACGAACCTGCGCTACGTCAAGGGCACGCGCATGTGGATCGGTGGGCCGCGCGGGCTGCCGCTCTTCAAGCCGCCCTACGGCCGGATCACGGCGATTGACATGAAGCGCGGGGAGATCGTCTGGATGGTGCCCAACGGCCACGGCCCGCGCGACCACCCGGCCATCGCGCACCTGAACCTCGGGCGCCTCGGCTGGCCCGGCCGGCCGTCGCCGCTGCTCACCTCGTCGCTGCTGTTCATCGGCGAGGGCTCGCGGGCGCGCGCCGAGCGCGGGCGCGACCGCATCCCCGACGGCATGCCGCTGCGGATCGTCACCAACTACGGCGAGCCGTGGTTCCGGGCGTACGACAAGACTACCGGGGACGTGCTTTGGGAGATGGAGCTGCCGGGCGGTACCACCGGCGCGCCGATGACCTACATGCACGAGGGCAAGCAGTACGTCGTGGTGGCCATCGAAGGGATCGACGAGCCGGCCCAGTGGGTGGCGTTCAGCCTGCCGTAGCGGCCGGCGGCCCGCGTGACAACCTGCCGCCCCCCGCGCTGCGCCGCGCGATCGACGCGGCGGCGGCGGGTGTCGGCTTCCGGGATCTGCGCGCCGCGGCGCAGCGCCTCTCGGCCGGTTACCGCGCCGGCGGGGAACCTCCGGAACGCGGCGCCGGCCCGTGGACCGACCTCGACTGCCTGGCCTACGCCGCGGCGCGCATGCCGGCGACGTGGCGGGCCACGGCGGCGGTGCTCGCCGAGCTGCGCGCCCGCTGCCCGGCGCTGCCGCTGCGCAGCCTGCTCGACATAGGGTCGGGCCCGGGCACCGCGCTCTGGGCCGCCTGGACGGAGCTCGACGGCCTGACCCGCGCGACGCTGCTCGAGCCCGACGCCCGCATGGCGGCGCTCGCCCGCAGGTTCGTGCAGGAATCGCCGCTGGCGACGCGGATTACCGCCACCTGGTGGGAGGCGTCCGCCGCGCACCTCGCCGCCGCCGAGCCGCACGACCTGGTCGTGGCTGGCTACGTGCTCGCGGAACTCGACGCGGACGGGAGGCGGCGGGTGGTGGAGGCCGCCTGGAACGCGTCCGCCGGCGCAGTCGCCGTCATCGAGCCGGGCTCGGACGCCGGATACCACCGCATTCTCGACGCGCGCGAGCAGTTGATTGCCCGCGGCGCACGCATCGTCGCGCCCTGCCCGCACGCCGCAGCCTGCCCGCTGCCGACCGGCGACTGGTGCCACTTCGGCGCGCGGCTGAACCGCACCTCCCTGCAGCGCCGCCTCAAGGGCGGCAGCCAGGCCTACGAGGACGAGAAGTATGCCTACGTGGTGGCGGTGCGCGGCGCGGGGTCGCCCGCGGAGGCGCGGGTGATCCGGCGCCCGCGTTCGGCGCGCAGCAGGGTGACGCTGCGGCTCTGCCGGCGGGACGGCGTGGGCGACGAGACCGTGGCCAGGTCCCGCGGTGGGGCATACCGCCTGGCCCGCAAGGCGGCGTGGGGCGACGCCTGGGGGCACGCCGAGGCGGCGGGGGAGAGGGCGTCCTGACGCCGCGCGGAGTGCGCACGGCCGCACGGCCGCTCGGCTTCTGCGCCGCGGCGGTGCTCCTGGCCGCTACCTGGGCGCCGCCCGCCGCCGCGCAGGTCTCGGTCCGGGGCTTTGTCCAGGCCTCCCATCTGCGGTTCGCGGCCAGCCGCAGCATCGAGGCGACCACCGGCAGCCCCGCGGGCGCCGCCTGGGGCGGGGGCGGCCAGGTAGGCATCGGCCGGCTGTTCGTGCAGGGCAGCGTCGAGCGCTACGCCGCGGACGGCCGGCGGGTGTTCGTCCTCGACGACCGGGTTTTCGATCTCGGCATTCCCAACCGCATCACCATAACGCCGGTCCAGTTGACGGCCGGCTACCGGACGGGCTCCCGGATTGCGGCCTACGGCGGCGGCGGCATCGGCGTGTACCGGT
Source organism: Vicinamibacterales bacterium (assembly GCA_965207665.1). Taxonomy (GTDB): domain Bacteria; phylum Acidobacteriota; class Vicinamibacteria; order Vicinamibacterales; family UBA8438; genus JAAXGX01. The sequence continues at coordinate 3,921,712 of CBDBMV010000002.1, read as the reverse complement.
TCGCCGAGTCGGCCCCGCACGGGCCGCGCGCCGGCGGGTCGGATGCGGCGCCGGACGGCGCCGTCGTGCCGCCGCTCGGACCGCCGTACGGCGACGACGTGCGCGAGACGCACCGCAGTTGGCACGTCCTCGGCGGGGTCGAGACGCCGCTGCGGTCGTGGCTGTGGATCGGCGGCGAGGGGCAGTGGACCTGGGTGCCCGGCGCGCTCGGCGCGGCGGGCGTCTCGGCCGCGTTCGACGAGACGGACCTGGGCGGCCTGACGCTGCGGGTCAAGCTGGCGGTGGGGTTCTGACGTGCGGGAAATTCGACGGTCCGGGCGCGCGCTGCCGGGTGCCTTGAGCGTGCTGGCGCTGCTGGCCGGCGCGCTGCTGATCGCCTTCGGACGGACAGGCTTCGGCCAGGCGGCCGTGAGGCCGGGGACGCGCGCCGTCACGCCGGCCGCCGTCGCGGCCGCCGACGCCGGCTTCGATCCCTTGGTGCGGAGCGCGGCGCGGGAGTCGGCGCTGGCCCGATCCGGCGTCTCTGCCACTGCCCGTTCCCGGTACGTGTCCGGCGAGGTGATCGTCAAGTTCGCGGGCAGCGCCGACTTCGACGTGCTGGAGATCGACCCGGCCGCCGATCCGGAGGCCGTGGCGCGCGCGCTGGCCGCGCGTCCGGACGTCGACTACGCGCAGCCTTCCTACCTGCGGCAGGCGCTGTTCGTGCCGGACGATCCGTACTTCGCCGAGCAGTGGAACCTGGCCATCCTGAACATGACGCAGGCGTGGGACGTCAACCCCGGCGCCGGCGACACGGTCATCGCCGCCGTCATCGACACGGGGGTGGCGTTCTTCGACGGCTACATCGAGTACGAAGCCGGCGCATTCACGGTCGACGATGCGTGGGAGTATCCCGCCCTCGGAGAGCTCCGGATCCCGTTTGCGGCGGCCCCCGACCTGGCGGGTCCGGACCGCTTCGTCGCGCCCTGGGACTTCATCTGGGACGACGAGTTTCCGGTGGACCTGCACGGCCACGGCACGCACGTCGCAGGCACCGTCGGGCAGCTCACCGACAACGGGGTCGGCGCCGCGAGCATGGCGTTCAACGTGCGGATCATGCCGCTCAAGGTGGTTGCCGGTGAGTGGGACCTGATCTTCGGCGCCATCGACGAGTGCTGCGGCGGCAGCGACGCCGACGTCGCAAGCGCCCTGCGCTACGCCGTCGACAACGGTGCGCGCGTGATCAACCTCAGCCTCGGCGGCGAGGAGGAGTCTCCGGTGATCGACGACGCCGTCCGGGATGCCGTCGGGCGGGGTGCGTTCGTAGCCATCGCGGCGGGCAACGAGTTCCTGGACGGCAATGTCCCCTCCCACCCCGCGGTGTCGGCCGCCGCCGTCGACGGCGCCATGGCCGTGGGAGCGGTCGACCAGGCGCTGCGCCGGGCGGAGTACTCCAACACGGGGGACTACGTGGAGATCGCCGCGCCCGGCGGCTACGTCGCCCGCGACGGCTCGTACGACGGCGGGCGCGTGCTGCAGCAGACCCTCAACCGCCGGGCGAGCCTGACGTTTCTGTTGCCGCCGTTCCTGTACGGCCCGCCGCGTTTCGACGAGCTGGTCGTCGCCGGGCGGCACGGCACCTCGTCGGCCGCGCCGCACGTCGCGGGGCTGGCGGCGCTGCTGATGACGCAGGGCATCACCGACCCGGCGGTGATCGAGGCAGCCATCAAGTACTTCGCCGTCGACCTGGGGCCGGCCGGCCGCGACGACGAGTTCGGTCACGGCCTGATCAATCCCCACGCCACGCTGCGCGGCTTCGGCCTGACGCGCTGATGGCTGGCGGCTTTCGTGTTATAAGTTTGCGCATGACGCTGCGGCGGACATTCGTGGTCCTTGCAGCGGCCCTCTGTCTGGCCGGCGGCCTCTCGGTGGCGCACGCGCAGTGGGGCATCATGGAAGGCAATTTCCCGCCGCGCTTCCCGCCGCGGACCATGCCCGACCGCGACTTCGCCTTCTGCAAGGTGATGTTCACCAGCGTGCGCTACGAGCGGCTCGGGATGGGGTGGTCGACGGACTACCCCTATGCCGGCATCAACCTGATGATCCGGTTCTCCGATCTCACCACCGGGCGCGTGAGCGTCGACGAGCACGGCGAGCCGAATCACTGGGTGGTGCGCTTCACGGACGATGCGCTGTTCAACTGCCCGTTCACGATGGCGGCGGACGTCGGCACCATCGGCTTCAGCAACGAGGAGGTGGCGCGCCTCAGGGAGTACCTGCTGAAGGGCGGCCTGCTCTGGGTGGACGACTTCTGGGGCTCGCGGGCCTGGTACCACTGGGAGCGCGAGATCGGCCGCGTGCTGCCGCCGTCGCAATATCCCATCAAGGACGTCCCGCTGAACCACCCGGTGTTCCGCACCCAGATGCACGTAGCGAAGGTGCCGCAGATCACCGCCATCCAGTTCTGGTACGGCGTGGGCGGGCGCACGACGTCGGAGCGCGGCGCCGACAGCCGCGAGGCGCACTTCCGCGCCATCACGGACGAGAACGGCCGCTTCCTGGTGGTGATGACGCACAACACCGACGTGGCCGACGCGTGGGAGCGGGAGGCCGAGGACCCGCGCTTCTTCGAGCGTTTCTCGCCGGACGGCTATGGACTGGGCATCAACGTGCTGCTCTACGCGATGATGCACTAAATATGTTCCCTCCTCGCCCGGTCCCGGGCAGGTGCCAATCCGGTTTCGGTGCGACATGGGGCCTTTTTGCGGTGGCGCTGGTGGCCATTGCCGCCGGCGGCTGCGGCGGCGATGCGTCCGCACCCACCGTGTCCGATGCGCCCGTGCCTGCGGCGATGGGTACGAGCGAGGTGACCGGGCGCATGCAGCCGCGCGGCGGCGGGCCGATGGCGGTGGTCACGCTCGACCCGCACGCGCCGCTGGAGGTCCCGTTGCCGGCCGAGCCGGCCGAGATGGACCAGTACGGCCGCGCCTTCATTCCGCGCCTGGTGGTGGTCCGCGAGGGGCAGACCGTCCGCTTCATCAACAGCGAGAACGACCTGCACAACGTGCACGTCATCGACGAGCAGGGCGAGTCCCTGTTCAACGTCGGCATGCCGGTCGTCGGCGGCACCTACGAGCACGTGTTCGAGCGGGCCGGCGACTACCGGGTGGGCTGCAACCTGCACCAGCAGATGTCGGCCACGGTGCGGGTGACGGCGAGTCCCTTCATCGCGATCGCCGACCGCGACGGCAGCTTCGCGATCTCCGGCGTGCCGTACGGCGTCTACGACGTCGAGGTGCGGCGCGGGCCCGAACGGGTCACGCGCGTCGTCGAGATCGACGGCCCGCACACCGACCTGAGCGGCATGTGGTGATCCCCCGCGGCGGCGGGGCACGCGCCGCTATACTTACCGGCAATCATGAAGACGGTGGTGAACCGGACCGGCCGGGCACTGCGCATTCCGCTGTCGCGGGGGCGCGTGCTCCGTCTGGGCCCCCGCAAGGAAGGCCAGATGGCGACGCACGACGCCGAGCTGGAGCCGGTCAAGCAGCGCGTGGCGAACGGCGAGATCGAGATATTCGACGATGCTTCACACCTGGGGCGGGCGAATCCGGCCGTGCGCGGCGGCGCCGCCCGCACGCAGGGTGGGCACGCCAGGTTCACCGCGTCCAAGCGCGGCGACCGGTAGCGCTCGAACGGCTGCCGCGGCAGCCGCGCCTACTGGCTTTCCAGCCGCCAGTTCCAGCCGCGCTGCGAGCCGCGCGTGGCGATGCGCCAGCCGTCCCGCGTGCGCTTGAACGTGTCGAAGTAGTACCCGGCGGCCATGATGGTGGGCGGCGCCACGGTCACGTCGATCACCATCCAGTAGGTGCGTCCCCTTGCGCCGCCGTCCGCGGTCGGCGTGATCAGCGAGCTCGTGTTGTTGTGCGTGATGGTCATGCCTTCGGGATCCGGCCGGTCGCGGAACCGCTTGCGGAGCTCTTCCCGGCCGGCGAACGGGATGCCGTCGCCGCTGGTCAACACGGCGTCGTCGGCCCACGCGGACAGGAACAGCTCCTCGTCCTGGAAGTCCAGGCCCTGGTTGTAGCGCACGAAGAGCTGCTGGATCTCGGCGATGTCGGCCCCGGTGAACGCCGGCTGGGCATTGCTCGGGATCTGGCTCCAGCCGAGCGCCGCCAGCACGGCGAGCAGTCCGACCGACGTCAGGATGTGGGATCTGCGCATGTCAGTACCTCCGGAATCAAGTTTGACGGGTTGCTGTGCCGCCCATTGTATGGCGCACGGGCCGCCGCTGCCCCGCGTTGACAGGCGTCCCGGCCGGCACAATAATCGCTTCACCTTGGCGACGCGTTTCTCCATCCCCTGGCTTGTCGCGGCGCTGGCCGCCGGCATGCCCGGGCTCGCGGGCGTACCTGCCGCGGCGCAGGACCATCCGGTGGAGTACGAGCGCGCCGACATCGAGCGGGGGGCGCAGCTCTACGACGAGTTCTGCTCCAACTGTCACGGTTCCGAGGGCGGCGCCGTGGCCGGCGTCAACCTCATGAGCGGGGAGTTCCGCGTCGCCACCACCGACCAGAACCTGCGCCGCATCATGACGCGGGGCATCCCGGGGACCGGGATGCCGCCCGGCACCTATTCCGACGCAGAACAGATCGCCCTGGTCGCCTACGTCCGCAACATGCGCGACTACGACGGCGGCGTCGTGACGCTGGGCGACGCGGGGCGCGGACGGGCGATCTACGAGGGCAAGGGCGACTGCGCGCGTTGCCACCGCGTGGCCGGACGCGGCTCGCGGAGCGGCCCCGACCTGACGGCCATCGGCTCGGTGCGCGGGGCGGGCTCGATGCGCGAGACGCTGCTCGACCCGACCGGCAACATGCTGCCGCACAACCGCTCGCTGCGCGCCGTCACGCGCGGCGGCGACGTGATCACGGGCCGGCGCCTCAACGAGGACACCTACACGGTGCAGATCTTCGACGGACAGGAACGGTTGCGGTCGCTGGACAAGGCCGATCTGCAGGAGCTGACGCCGCTGGCGGACTCGCCCATGCCGTCGTACGCCGAGACGCTGTCCGAGACGGAGCTGGCCGACCTGCTGGCGTATCTCGTGACGCTGAGGGGACTGGTGACGCAATGAGACGACCGCTGACCGCGCTGCTCGCGCTCGCGGCGTGGGTGCTGCTACCAGCCGCGGCCGGTGCGCAGGTCACCTGGGAACGCCTGGTCAACGCCGCGGAAGAGCCGCACAACTGGCTGACCTATTCCGGCACGTTCGACAGCCAGCGCCACAGCACGCTCGACCAGATCACGCTCGACAACGTCGGCGACCTGGAGATGAAGTGGGTGTTCCAGTCGCAGACGTCGCACAACTTCCAGGCGACGCCGCTGGTGGTCGAAGGCGTCATGTATCTCACGCAGCCGCCGAACGACGTGGTGGCGATCGACGCGCGGACGGGGCGCGTGTTCTGGATCTACGAGCACGTCCCGTCGCCCGACGCCCGGCCGTGCTGCGGCTTCACCAACCGCGGCCTCGCCATCGCCGGCGACACGCTGCTGATGGGGACCGTGGACGCCATGGTCGTGGCGGTCGACGCCCGGAGCGGCGGCCCGCTGTGGGAGACGCAGCTCGCGGACCCGTCCTACGCCTACGCCATCACGCACGCGCCGCTGGTGGTCAAGGACAAGGTAATCGTCGGCACGTCGGGCGGCGACATGGGCATCCGCGGCTTCATCGCGGCCTTGGACATCCATACCGGAGAGGAAGCCTGGCGCTTCTACACCATCCCGGCGCCCGGCGAGCCCGGGTCCGAGACGTGGGAGCGCTGCACGCCCGAGATGGAGCACTGCGATCCCGACGCCTGGCAGACCGGCGGCGCGGCGGTCTGGCTGACCGGATCGTACGACCCGGAGACGAACCTGACGTTCTGGGGCATTGGGAACCCCGGCCCGGACTACGCTTGGTACCAGCGCCCGGGCGACAACCTGTACGCCAGCTCCGTCGTCGCGCTGAACGCCGACACAGGGGAGCTCGCCTGGTACTTCCAGTTCACGCCCGGCGACCGCTACGACTACGACGCCGTGCAGATCCCGGTGCTGGTCGATCTCGAAGTCAACGGGTCGACCGTCAAGGCGATGCTGTGGGCCAACCGCAACGGCTTCTTCTACATCCTCGACCGCGTGACCGGCCGCTTCCTGACGGGCAATCCGTTCACGCGGATCAACTGGGCGGAGGGGCTCGACGACAGCGGCCGGCCGATCCAGACACCGCAGGGTCCGGAAAACCCCACGTACCCCGGCAAGCAGGGCGGCACGAACTGGTACTCGCCCTCGTACAGCCCGCGCACGGGCCTGATGTACTTCTCGACATGGGAGAACTACGCCACGGTCTTCGACTCCGCGCCGGTGGAGTACGTCCCGGGCCAGCTCTACACCGGCAGCCGCAACCGCAGCCCGGTCAGGGGCGTTCCCGAGCCGCCGCCCGTCGGCCGCGGCCACGTCAACACGTGGACCGCTGAGGTCGGCAGCGGCTCCGTGCTCGCCTTCAACCCGCGCACCGGCGAGAAGGTGTGGCAGTGGGAGACCTACGACGTCATGAACAGCGGCATCCTGACCACGGCCACGGACCTGCTGTTCGTGGGCGGCCGCGAGGGTTACTTCCAGGCGCTCGACGCGCGCAGCGGCGACCTGCTGTGGCGGGCTGTCACCGGCGGCAACACGCTGGCCGCGCCGATCACCTATGAGACCGCCGGCCGGCAGTTCGTCGCCATCGCCGCCGGCCACTCGCTGTTCGTCTTCGGCCTGCGCGACTGAACCGGGCGGCGCGGGCCGCGCGCGGCACACGGGAGGAGGGTCGAACATGCAGATCGGTCACTCGCAACCGGGACGCGCGTTGCTGCTCGCCGCGTGCGCTGCACTGCTGGCGGGAGCCGGGCTCGGGGCGCAGGGCGAGGTGACGCTGGAGCGCCTGCGCAACGCCGACAGCGAGCCGGAGAACTGGCTCGTCTACGGCGGCACGTACAGCTCGCTGCGCTACAGCGCGCTCGACCAGATCGACGCGGACAACGTGCACACCCTGAAGGCGGCCTGGGCGTTCCAGGGCGGGGTGCAGGAGCACGGCCTGCAGAGCACGCCGCTGGTGGCGGACGGCGTCATGTACCTGTCCACTTCCGGGCCCCGCGTCTACGCCCTCGACGCGGCCACGGGACAGGAAATCTGGCGCTACGTCTACGAGCACACGGCGCCGTATACGGGCGACGGGCGGCGCCCCGTGGAGACGGTGCGCGGCCTGGCGCTGGGCCACGGCAACGTGTACTTCGGCACGGACGACAACTACGTCGTGGCCGTCGACGTGGAGACGGGCGAGGAGTCGTGGCGCACGCTGGTGGAGGACCGCGACGAGTGGGGCTGCTTCATGCGGGCGGCGCCGCTGCTGGTCAACGACATCGTCGTGGTCGGCTCGCGCGGGGGCGACCTGGCGCACCGCGGCCACATCGTGGCGTTCGACGCGCGCACCGGCGAGCAGCGCTGGTGGTTCCACATCATCCCCGGCCCCGGAGAGCCGGGCAACGAGACCTGGGCCGGCGACAGTTGGCGCTACGGCGGGGGCGCCGCCTGGATGACCGGCTCGTACGATCCGGAGCTGGACCTGATCTACTGGGGCACCGGCAACGCCTCGTCCGACTTCTACGGCGGCCACCGCACCGGCGCCAACCTGTACACGAACAGCATCGTCGCGCTGCGCGCGGCGACCGGCGAGCTGGAGTGGTACTTCCAGACGATCCCGCACGACGTCTGGGATTTCGACTCGGCGTACGAGAACATCCTGGTCGACCTGCCGGTGGACGGCGTGCCGCGGAAGCTGCTCATCCATCCCGACAAGAACGGCTTCGTCTACGTGCTCGACCGCACCGACGGGGAGTACATCGCGGGCTGGAACTACGTGGACACCCTGACATGGACCACCGGACTCGACGCGGCCGGCGTGCCGCAGGGGCGGCTGGAGCCGAAGCTGGACTACTCGACGATCATCTGCCCGAACCTGTTCGGCAGCCGGAGCTGGAACCAGGCGACGTTCAGCCCGCGGTCGGGTCTGCTCTACAACATCGGCATCGAGTGGTGCGGCGAGTTCATCGCCCGCGAGGAGGAGGTGGAGCAGGGCGACCGCTGGCTGGGCGGCATGAGCAAGATGCTGCCGTTGCCCTCGGGAGAGGTGGAGTCGCACCTCGACGCGTTCGACCCGCTCACCGGGGAGCGGGTCTGGCGCCGCGACACCAAGCACCCGCTGCTGGCGGCGCTGCTCTCCACCGCGGGCGGGCTCGTGTTCACGGGCGACCCGGAGGGCAACTTCTTCGCCCTGGACGACCGCACGGGCGAGAAGCTGTGGAGCTTCCCGACCGGCTCCGGCCACCGCGGCGGACCCATCTCGTACTCGGTCGACGGCAAGCAGTACATCGCGACCCCGTCCGGCTGGGGCTCTTCGCTCGGTGCGATGCTGGCGCTGTTCTACCCGGAGCTCCGCGGCGCCCGGCAGGGCGCCACGGTGTTCGCCTTCGAGCTGCCCTAGCCGCCTCGTGAACGCCGCGGTCTAGCCGAGCGCTTCGAGCTCCGCCTTCGCCTCGTGCGGCAGCCGGAGCTCGTTGGTGACGGAGAAGGCGTTGAACTGCCCGGCGAGCACCCGGGCCAGCATCCGGTCGGCCTCGGTGTCGACGACGCCGGTGAGCGTCACGTGCCCCCGATTCACCACGATGTGGATCGAGGGATACGCCCTGGCGCCGTAGTGCCAGAAGTTGGAGTTCCCGTATATCGCACGGGCGATGCCACGCCGCAACTGGTCGTCGAACAGCGATGCCGGAAGCACGGCGATATCGTTGGTCACCGCCGTCACGCCGTCGAGCGCGTCGACGCGCTTGACGATGGCCCGCGCCTTGTATCCCTGGGTAACGTGACCGGTGAGCACGACGTGTCCCTCGTCGGCGATCTCGATGCTGATGTCGTCGAACACCGTGAAGAACGAGTACCGGAGCACTTGTTCCTGGACCCGCTCGAACAGGTCGTGCTTCGGCCCGTCGGCGGCCGCCGGCGACGCCGACAGCGCCGTCACGGCGAGCACCATGAGCGGCAGAGCGATGCGGCGCGAATTCAACAGCGTATTCATCGTGAGGTGTCCTTTCTGCGCGTGTCTCTCCCGGACTCGATGGGCGCACGCGCCACCTCACTAGGGAGCAAGACCCGTGCCAGGCGCTCCGAGGCCGGAAAACAACCGGAAAACAGGCGATGTTCCCGGCGTCCTGCGCGCAGTCTGCTCCGCCGAAGAGACATGCGTCGTCCACGGGCGAGGACAGGTCAGAACTGGAACAGGCGGTTGATCTTGACCACGAGGCCGCGGCCGCGCAGGTGGGTGGAGCGATCGGGGCGCAGCGACACGGTGTCGCGTTCCTCCGTGTAGACCACGAACAGCTCGCTGCCGGGGCTGTACTCCCAGCGGAACCTGAGGTTGGCGCCGAGCGTGTCGTTGCTGGAGTTGTACTGGACCAGCCCCGCGAAGAACATCCTGGGCGTGAAGGTGTAGTTGACGCGCGCCAGCGCCAGGTCGGTGCGGAACGAGCCCTGCGGGAGGTCGATCCAGTTGAACCAGAAGCTCGGCTCCACAGAAAGCTGCGAGGTCATTTCCACGTAGCCGGCGAAGAAGGCGAGCGAGGTGATGTCCCCGTTGAAGTAACCGCCCCGCTGCAGCGACACCATTCCGTTCGCGCGGTGCTGCTGCCCGAGGCGGTACTGCACCGAGTAGTCGACGAAGTTGTATCCGCCGACCGGTATGTCAATGTCGCCGCCCGGCGAGAACGGCTCGTGCAGCAGCTCGTAGTTATCGCGCACGGTGAACGTGAGCTGGTCGCCGTTCTCGAACTCGGCCTCGCCGCCGATCAGCCGCGTGCGCGTCTCGAGCTGTGACGTATCGGCCGTCAGGGTGTAGTCGAAATTGAATCCCATGCGGAACTGCCGCACGAGGTCGATGTCCGGCCGCGGGCTGAAGCGCCCCACGAGCTGCGACTGGCGGAAGTTGTCGCGGCGCACGAACCCCACTTCCGGATTGAAGTGCTTCTCGACGAGCAGGTGGTTGGCGCGGATGCCGTACAGGTCGCCGGTGTAGTCGAACTTGGCCTGGTAGCTGGTGTTCTGATCGCTGCGCCCGGGCGCGTCGGTGCGCGCGGCGTACGTCAGGAAGTGGACGTTTTCGTAGAAGCTGAACGTGCCGTCCACGCCGTAGGTCTGGCCGGCGCCGTCGCCGACCGTGGAGACCGAGCGGTTGGTGACCAGGCCGCCGATGCTGCTCTTGCGCAGCACGTCGCGTTTGATGCGCAGCACGCTGAAGTTCGTCGCCAGGGCCCCGGCCGCGTCGTGGTCTTCGGTCTGGATGCTCAGCGCCCCGACGTCGAACGCGCCGACCTTGCCGGTCAGCCGCCCGCCGCCGACGATGGGCACCACGTGGTTGTCCTGCAGGCCGATGCGGCGGCTGTAGAAGAGCAGCGGGGCGTTGGGGTCGCGGAAGCCGCCCGGCCCGCCGGTGACCCCGCCGGTGGCGAACTCGAAGATGCCGCGTCCCTCCAGGAAGAACTCGCGCTTCTCCGGAAAGAACAGGTTGAAGCGGGTCAGGTTGATCTGCTGCTCGTCCACCTCGACCTGGGCGAAGTCGGTGCGGTAGGTGAAGTCGGCCGTCAGGTTCTGGGTGACGCCGACCTTCACGTCCAGCCCGGCGTTGCCGCCCCACAGGTCGTCCTGGTCCGCCGTGGCCTCCCGGCCGGTTACCGCGCCGCCGATGGCGTACGGCTTGATCTCCAGGTTGCGGCTGCCCTGCGGCGCCTCCAGGCCGACGAGCGTCGCGGCGTCGGACACGCGGAAGATGCCGCCGATAGCCCCGCTGCGGGCAACGGCGGAGATGGGCAGCGGCGTGATGTACGAGCCCTCGTTCTTGCGCCGCACGACGCGCCGCATCTGCAGCCCCCACACCTGGGCCGCGCCGGGGCGGTAGCGCAGCGACTTGAAGGGGATCTCCATTTCCGCGGTCCAACCGCCCTCGAAGCGGCCGGTGCGGACGTCCCACACGGGATTCCAGTCGCTGTTCGGGTTGCCCTCGTTCGTGATTGCGAAGTCGGCCCGCGCGCCGAGCGGGTTGGTGTAGAACGCCACGCCGTTGCGGCGGTCGTAGAAGGTGTCGAAGATCACCGCGAACGTGTCGTTCTGGCGTAGCTGCGGCGTGTCGCGGCGCATGTCGTTGGCGACCCACTCGCCCGGCGGGGCGGAGTCGTGGCAGCGCACGCCGATGTAGATGTTCTCGCCGTCGAACAGCAGCCAGGCCTCGGTCTGCTCGGTGGCCGGCTCGCCTTCGTCGGGCACCTGCTGGATGAACCCGGTGATCGGCGGCACGTCGTGGTAGACCGCCTCGTCCAGGCGGCCGTCAAGTTGAATCGGTTCGTCGACCCGCACGGCGCGCACGGTGGCGCGGCCCTGCGCGTCACGGGCGATCACGGCCGGCGGCGCGGGCGGCGGCGGGCCGTCCAGCGTCGCCGCCAGGTTGATGCCCAGGCCGCTGCCGCCGGATGGACGGGTCGCCGGCTGCTCGGGTTGCTGCCCGGCCGCGGCGGGCAGCGCAGCGGCCAGCAGCACGGTCGTCAGGAGCAAGGGGGGGCGGCGCACGGGCTGAGGGAAGACCGGGGGAACTATACCCCGCATTCCGCACCGGCCTTGTGCCGCGGCGGCCGATCCGCGGTCTGCGGGGGACAGCCGGCGGTATGATCTGAGGCGCTGCAAGCCAAGAGGAGGCGGTCCGATGCCGGTCTACGTGGTTGCCCAGGGACGAATCGAAAATCGGGAGCTGCTCGACGCGTACGTCGCGCAGGCGTTGCCCACGATCGGCGCGCACGGCGGGCGCGTCGTGGCGTTCGACGAGACGCCGGAAGTCGTCGAGGGGACGGTCGAGTTTCCCCGCACGGTCATCGTCGAGTTCGCGACGCGCGAGGCGTTCCGCGCCTGGTACGACTCGCCGGAGTACCAGGCGATTCTGCCGCAGCGATTCGAGGCGGCGCCCGGCACCCTGATCGTCGCGCAGGGACTGGAGAAAAGATGACTATCCCGACACGGCGGAATCGGTTGGATCGGCAATTGCTGGCGGCCGCGTTGCTGGCGCTCGTCGCGGCCTGCAGCCCGGCGCCGCCGCCCGCGGCGGAAGCGCCGGCGGAGGCGCGCTGGATAGGCACCTGGGCGACGGGGCCCGTCTCGCTGCCGGTACCCGATGAGGCGGCGGCCGACAGCCCGCTCGGCACGGTGCCGCGCGTCGCCGGCCAGACGCTGCGCCAGGTGGTCCGCACCAGCATCGGCGGCGAGGCCGTGCGCGTGCTGCTGAGCAACCAGTACGGCACCGCGCCGCTGGACATCGGCGCCGCGCACGTCGCGCTGCGCGCGGACGGTCCGGCGATCGATGCGGCGTCCGGCCGCTCGCTTACCTTCGGCGGCGCGCCGTCCGCCACGATCCAGCCCGGCTCGCTGCTGCTGAGCGATCCCGTACCGCTGGTCCTGCCGCCGCTGGCCGAGCTGGCTATCGACCTGTACCTGCCGGGCGACATGTGGGGAGCCGGTTCACCCGGAACCGGGCACCGCACCGCGTTGTCCACCACGTACCTGTCGCCGACAGGCGACCACGCCGGCGCACCGGACCTGCCGGTCGATGGAACGACGCTGACGTTCTTCTACCTGGCGCGCGTGGACGTCAGCACGCGCACCGCGCCGGGCGCCATCGTCACGCTGGGCGATTCCATCACCGACGGCACCGCGTCGACGCCCGACACCAACAGTCGTTGGCCGGACTTCCTCGCCGAGCGGCTCGTCGAGGAATACGGCGACGCGGCCCCGGGCGTGCTCAACGTCGGCATCGGCGGCAACCGGGTGCTGAGCCACAACGGCGGCATGGAGACCATCCTGCGCCGCGGCGCGCCGTTCGGTCCCGGCGAGACGCCGCCCGACCCGAACGCGTTCTTCGGACCTTCCGCGCTGTCGCGCTTCGACCGCGACGTGCTGCTGCAGGCGGGCGTCACGCACGTCGTCGTGCTCGAATCGATCAACGACGTCGGCTTCGCCTACGACAACGCGTGGCCGGCTGTCGAGGACCTGATTGCGGGGCACAAGGCCCTGGTGCAGCGGGCGCACGCGCGGGGCCTGCGCATCTACGGCGGCACGCTGACGCCGTTCGAGGGGGCGCTCACCTATTCCGAGACGGGGGAGGCGAAGCGGCAGGGGTTCAACGCGTGGATGCGGTCCGACGGCGCCTATGACGCCGTGATCGAGTTCGATCTGGCCATCCGCGACCCGGACCATCCGACGCGCATCCTGCCGGCGTACGACCCGGGCGACGCGATCCACGGCAACGACGACGGCTATCGCGCGATGGCCGAGGCGGTGGACCTGGCGCTGTTCGACGTGCACGCGGCCGCCGCCGCTTCCAACTGACGGCGCCGAACCTACGCGCTCGACGGCGCGGCGTCCGGATTGGGGAGCGGGTATGTCGAGCGGCGGAACTGCTTGCTGAGCGCCAGCTCCTGGCGCTGGTAGGACGAGCCGATGGATACGCCGTAGATCTTGTCCGGCACGTCGAGCACGTGGCTGTAAACGAGGCGGCCGACCACCTGGCCGTGCTCGATCACGAACGGCACCTCGTGCGCCCGGACTTCCAGCACCGCGCGCGTGCCCGGAATGTCGCTCTGGCCGTAGCCGAACCCCGGATCGAAGAAGCCGGCGTAGTGGATCCTGAACTCGCCGACCGACGGATCGATGGGGACCATCTCGGCCGCGAACCGCGGCGGCACGCGGACCCGCTCGCGTGACGCCAGGATGTAGAAGTCCCCGGGATTGAGGATCAGGCGCCCGTCGGGGCGGCTGCAGATGGAAGACCAGAATTCCGCGGCGTCGTAGCGGTCCACCTGCCGCAGATCGATGAGCGGCGCGTTCTTGCGGCCCTTGTAGGCGACCACTTCCGTTTCCCGATCGCCCTTGAGGCTCACCGACAGTTGCAACCCGTCGCGGATCAGCGCCTCGCCGGGGGTCGTCTCGTCCAGGTAGATCAGGCGCTCCTCCTTGTCGAGCCTGGACAACTGCGCGTCCGACGACGGCGCGCGGCCCCTGATGAAACGGAGCTGCGACAGGCTCAGCCCGGGGTGGACGATCACCGAGAACGTGCGCGGCACGATCTCGGCGTAGAGCGGCCCGCAATAGCCTTTCGGAACGCGCTCGAACTCGGTGCCGTAGTCGGCGATCAGCCGCGTGAACACGTCGAGCCGGCCGGTGGTGCTCTTGGGGTTCGCCTTCGCCGACAGCTCCCGCGGAAGCCGCAGCTCCTCCAGGATCGGAACCAGGTACACGCAGCCGCGCTCAAGCACCGTGGGGCTCGACAGGTCGAGCCGCGTCATCGACAGGTGTTGCAGCTTGTCCTGGACCGTGGCGGCGGGTCCCGGCAGGAAGCTCGCCTGCAGCCGGTACGCCGTGTCGCCCAGCCGCAGGTCGAGGCTGGCGGGTTGCACCTGGCGGTCCTCGACGGGCTCGGAGGCGGAGATCGCGCCTTCGGCGATCAGTGCCCGTATGTCCTGCGAGGGCAGTACGCCGCGCGCCTGCGGCTGCGCGTCGGGCTCGCGCCGCGCCGGCGCCTCCGCCTCGAGCTCCGGGAATACCTGGTCGGTCACCGTTGGTTGTCCAGCCGCCGCCGTGGGCGGATGCTACCATAGCGCAGGAGGCGTTCCATGTTGCAGAAGATGTGCATCGCGGTGGGGTTGATGACTCTCGCGGCGCTCGCCGCCGCGCCCGCGCCGGCAGTGGCGCAGGGGGCGGGGGAGGCGTGGACCGCGCCCCGCACGGCGGACGGCCGGCCCGACCTGCAGGGCGTCTGGGCCAACAACAACGCCACGCCGCTGGAGCGGCCGCCGGAGTGGGCCGGCAAGGCGCGGCTGAGCGCCGAGGAGCTGGCCGAGCTGCAGGCCGCCGCCGCGGAAGCCACGGACCCGGGGCAGGACGCGCTGTTCGGCGACCAGCTCGTGCTGGCCGCCATCGCGAACACGAAGGCGACGTCCTACGATCCGACCACCGGCAACTACAACCAGTTCTGGGTCGTCGAGCGCGACTTCAACGACCGCACGTCGCTGGTGGTCGATCCGCCCGACGGGCGCATCCCGGCCCTGACGCCCGCGGCGGAACGGCTGCTGGCGGATCGGGCGGCCCACACCGCCGCGCACCCGGCCGATACCTGGACGGACGTCCCGCTGCAGGAGCGCTGCGTCACCTACGGCGTGCCGCGCATCGGCGCCGGCTACAACAGCTATTTCCAGATCTTCCAGACCGCGGACTACCTGGTCTTCTACATGGAGATGAACCACGACGCGCGGATCATTCCGCTCGACGGCCGGCCGCCGCTCGACGCGGACGTGCGCCAGTGGCACGGCGACTCGCGCGGCCGCTGGGACGGCGACACGCTGGTGGTGGAAACGCGCAACTACTCGCCCAAGAGCCGCTTCCGCGGCGCGTCGGACAACCTGCGCGTGGTCGAGAAGTTCACGCGCACCGGGCCGGACACGCTGGAGTACGCCGTCACCGTCGACGACCCGACGATCTGGACCAGCTCCTGGACCGCGTCGATACCCCTCATGCGCAGCGACGACGCGGTCTACGAGTACGCCTGCCACGAAGGGAACTACGGCATGGAAGGGATCCTGGCCGGCCACCGCGCGCAGGAGCGCGAGGAGGCCGCCGGGAGCCGCTAAACGATCACGGTTGCCTGCGGCGGCGGCGGCTCACATGGCGGCGGGCGGTCCGACGCGCACGGTGATCACGTCCGTGTCGTGAAACTGCTGGTGGCGCACGGACGACGCGTAGTGACGTAGCAGGCGCAGGGAAATCTCTTCTTCCACCTGGGGGCCGGTCACGGCCTCGCCGAGCAGCGCCAACCGGTCCTCCAGGTTGGCGTCGTCGGTTGTCGCCGCGAATTCGAGCTCGACGGCGTCGCCATCGTCCCGCGCCACGAGCAGCAGGTGCCGCGCCGCCGATGCGGCGTGCGCGTCTCCCTGCTGCGTCAGGGTCAGGAGCATCTCTTCGCCGACCGCGCGGAGCCGCTCGGTCATTTCCCGGTCGCGCTTGCCGCGGGCGGCGAACCCGGTCAGAAACGCGTCGATCTTCGGAAAGCTGTCCAGGTTCAGCGTCGTCTTGAGGCGCCTGGCGCGCGGCCCCGTCAGCTCCACGAATTGCATCAGCGCGATCACGGTCACGCCGCCGACCGTCAGGCCGTTGCCGAGCAGGTCGTTCCACGCGCCCTGGAGGTGCTCGGGGAAGATCCAGTCGAGCTCGAACGCGAGCCCCAGCCAGAAGGCCAGGCCCACGGCCACGCCCTTGCGGTAGTCCAGGCCGTCGTGCATCAGGATCCGCACGCCGAGCACGAAGAGCGACGCCGCTATCATGATCATGTAGGCGCCGGCCACCGGGCCCGGCATGGCGACGATGACCGCCACGAGCTTCGGCAGGAACGCCAGCACCACGAATACGACCCCGACGCACACCCCGACGGCGCGGGCCGTCACCCGCGTGATGTCGGCCACCGCGATGCTTTGCGCGTAGGTGGTGTTCGGCAACGTGCCCATCAGGCCGGACAGCAGGTTGCCCACGCCGTCTGCGGCCAGCGCGCCCTGAATCGACTGGAAGTCGATGGCCCGCGGCCGGCGCCACGAGATGCGCTGGATGGCGATGCCGTCTCCGATCGTGTCCAGGGCGCCGACGAGCGTCAGGATGACGAACACGGGCAGCAGCGCCCAGAATTCGGCGCCGAAACTGATGTCGATGCCGGGCCAGGCCAGCGCCGGAAGCCCGATCCAGGCCGCCTCCAGGACGCGCCCGGTGTCGTAGATGCCGTAGGCCAGGCCGCCGACGGTGCTGCCGGCGACGATGCCCAGGGCCGCGGCCCAGAGCCGCCAGGCCCCGGTGCCGCGGATCGAGATCGCCGCAATCACGCCCAGGGTGACCGCCGCGGTCACCGGCGCTGCCAGGGGCGAGGCGTCCGCCGGCACGTCACTCAGCTTGCGCAGGATGAGCGCCGAAAGCGAGATCGGAATCAGTATCAGCACGGTTCCCGCGACGGTGGGCGTGAAGATTTTCCGGAACAGCGAGAGCTTTGCGGACAGCAGGAACTGGCACAGCGAAGAGGCGATGATCAGGCTCGCCAGCAGCCCGCCGCCGCCCCGTTCGAGCGCCGGGACGCAGATGGCGAGGAACGCGCTGCTGCTGCCCATCAGCAGGAGGTAGCCGGAGCCGATCCGTCCGACGCGCGCGACCTGGATTACCGTGGTGACGCCGCTGACCACAAGCGCGGCGAACACGACCCACGACATGTACGCGTCGCTGCCGCCGGCCGTGCTGATCAGGATCACCGGCGACAGAACAACGCCGGCGGCGGTGAGCGCGGCGTACTGCAGCCCGAGGCCGATGGTGAGCGGCAGCGGCGGCCGCTCGTCAGGCTCGTAGCGGACGTCCTGACTGCCGTTTGCGGGAGTGGATGCCAATCTGGGCCGGTTAGCGACCGGCGGCTATTTCGCCGGCGATCACCTGGACGTTGCGGCGCACCGAAGCCTCATTGGGCGCGTCGTAGTGCGAGTACGCGGCGGGCAGCGACCAGGCGGCGGCGATCTCGTCGACCGACCGGCCCTGCTCGCGGCCGTCCCGCACCACCTGCAGGAAGTCGCGGTTGAACGCGGCCCACTCGTTCAGGTCGGCCCAGGTCATCTGTCCGCTGTGGCCGGTGATGATGGTGTCGATGCCCTGAATGTTGTCGTGCGCCTCCTGCAGCGTGTCCGGGATGTCGACGCCGCTGCCGCCGTTCTCGGCGTCGAGGAACGGCACGCGCTGGCCCAGGAAGATGTCTCCGGCGTGCAGCGTGCGCAGGGCCGGGAAGGCGACCCAGGCGTCGCCGCCCGTGTGGCCGCGGCCGAAGTAGTACAACTCGACGCGGTCGGCGCCTGCGCCGAGCGTCAGCCGGTCCAGGAACGTGCGCGTCGGAATGCCGTGCCCGCCCGAGTCGCGGAACACGTTGGCGGGCGGCTCCGTCCGCCCGGTGTACGGCCGCATCACGCGCATGTTGTCGCGGGTGGTCTCGTGCGCCACCATCTGGACCGTTTCCGCGAAGGCGACGTTGCCGCTCACGTGGTCGTGGTGGCTGTGGGTGTTGATGAGCGTCGTCACCGGGTTGCTCGTCAGCCCCTGGATGGTCTCGAGGATCGGCTCGCCCCAGCCCGGGTTCTTCGAGTCGACGACCACGACGCCGTCCGTGGTGACGAACACCGCCGTGTTCCCGCCGCCGCCCTGCCCGCGCAGCACGTACAGGTTGTCCTGGAGCTGCTCCACCTCTATCTCCATCGGGCCGTCCTGGGCGGCCACCACCCCCAGCGATACGGCGCCGGCCCCGATCAGCAGGGCCAGAACGATGCTGCGCTGCATGGCGTCTCTCCTGTTTCCTCTTACGTGCGCTAGCGGCCGTCGCCGCCGGCCTCGGCTTCCGCCAGGGCCCGCGCGCCGCTCATTGTGTTGATCATGGCGTAGTTGCCTTCGTGGCACGCGTACTCGACGAGCTCGTACTGCGAGTCGTCCTTCGAGATGGTCATCCGCCCGGTCCACGGGCGCGTCCACACGGTCGGGTCCTCAACGGTGAACAGGTATTCGAGCTGGTCCGGCCCGATGCGGGTGAAGCGCTCCGTCAGGCGCGCGTTCCTGCTCGCGCCGAACAGGCTGCTGCGGCCGTTGAAGTTGGCGATCTCCACCACCAGCGTGTCGCCCTCCCAGCGGCCCCGCGCATCGCCCGACCACGTGGTCACGTTCTCGCCGACATGCGCGCTGCTGTCGACGGGAACGATGCGCGTCTCGTGCAGCATCTCCTTCGTGATGGCGACGTAGCCGGGTCCCTGCACGATCTGCACGCCGTTGTTGTAGCCGCTCGGCTGGACGATGGTGAGCGCACCGCGCGTGATGCAGCGCGGCCAGTTGCCCATCTCTTCCCAGTTGGTGGTGCGCACGACGCGGCGCCGCGGGTTCTCTTCGCGCCGGCGCTCTTCCTCGGCCGTCAGGGGCGGCAGCCGGCCGTCCGGCGGGTCGACGACGAGCGACGCCTGCGTGGACGGCTCCTGCTTGGTGTAGCCGAGCGCGGTATCCCGGAACGCCCGGTCGTAGTTGCCGATGCCTTCGGCGTTGACCGTGCGCTGGGTCTGGGCCTCGCGGCGTTCGGCGGCCGCTTCCGCCGACAGCGATCCAGCGTCGCCCACGTCTTCCGGCCGTTCCAGCGGCACGGCGTGCATCTCGTTCGCGGTCCAGACGCCCTGGAAGTCGGGATCGCCCCACGACGTGCGCGGCACGGTCCAGCTCCCGCTGTCCTGGCCGGCCGCCGGCGCGGCGAAACCGGCCGCGGCTGCCGCCACGAGGAATACCGCCAACCACGGCGCGTGCGTCGAGTGTGAGGGGCGAGGCCGCATGATCCACCTCCGGTGTTGCGGATTTTCCGCAGTATAACAGTGCCTGCATCGGGAACAGGTTGAATATCCTAGCGGGCATGTCGGTCAGGCGGCTGCGGGCGGTATTCGACCGGTCGGAGCGGGCGCTGGCGCGCGGGGTGCCGATCCGCAAGACGGCCGTGGGCATCTGGGTGCCGTCTGCGATCGAGCAGATTGTGGAAGTCGCCGCGCTGCTGCGCGAGATCGGCCTGCTCGGGGCGGGCGCGCCGCCGGCGCCGGTGGTCGACGCCGGCATGGGCGACGGTCGGGTCGCGGCGGTCCTGGCCCACCTGGAGCCGGCGCGGCCGGTGTACGGCATCGAGCGGGATCCCGTCGTGTACGCGCAGGCGGTGGAGAACCTGCGCGCGTTGCGGAGACGCGGCGGCTACGCCGCGGTGCGCCTGATCGAGGGCGACTACTGCGACCCGGCCACCTACGCGTCATGCGGCGTGGACCTCGGCGCGCCGCTCGTCATCCTCAACTATCCCGACGGCAACCAGCAGCGCCTGGCGCGGTTCGTCGCCCGCCACGCCGGACCGGACGCCACGCTGTGCCTGTTCACGCACGACCGTTCGGTGGACGTCGCCGAGCTGCCGCTGCGCGCGCGGCGTGACATGCCGGTAGCCGTCGGACCCGATTGGCGCGTGTCGATCTACCGCGTCTGCCCCTCCGCGTGAGGCGGCGCTGCGCTTGCGTCCAACCGACCTGGTGGGACAGTATTGTGCACCACGAGATCGTGGTGAATCCCCGCGCTTCCCGCGGGTATGGGGCGCAGCCCCAGGGAGACTTGAATGCGCAGCTTCCAGACCGTGCTGCTGATCGCCCTGACGTTCGCCTTGCTCGGCCCGGCTGATGCCGCCGCGCAGATCGAGCGCGACCCGCAGGCCGGGTGGTCCCCGGCGCGCACGCCCGAGGGTGTGCCGGACCTGCAGGGCACGTACACCTTCCGGACCATCACGCCGATGGAGCGGCCCGCGGAGCACGAGGGCAAGGTGACGCTGTCTGCGGAGGAAGCCGCGGAGTACGAGGAGGCGAGACGCCGCGCCCAGAACCGCGACCTGTTCGATCCGATTACGGGCGCCCCCTGGGCCGGCTACGCGCCGCGCGCAGAGGGCGGGGTGCTGTCGTACAACGAGTTCTGGTACGAGCGCGGCGTCGAGCTGACGCGCGACAAGCGCACGTCGCTCGTCGTGGATCCGCCCAGCGGCAGGATTCCGTACACCGACGCGGCGCGCGAGAAGCTCCGCATCACGCGGGCGAACCTGTCTGCCGGCTTCGCCGACTCCTACACGGACCGTAGCCTCCAGGACCGCTGCATCCTGGGGTTCAACGCGGGTCCGCCGATGGTGCCGAGCGCCTACAACAACAACGTGATGATCTTCCAGACGCCGGGGCAGGTGGTCATCTACAACGAGATGGTCCACAACGCGCGCATCATTCCGACCGACGGCAGGCCGCACGGCAAGCTGCGCCAGTGGAGCGGTGACTCGCGCGCCCGCTGGGAGGGCGACGTGCTGGTGATCGAGACGACGAACTACCTGCGGGAAACCGCGTTCCGCGGCTCGACGGCGGACACGCAGCTCGTGGAGCGGCTGTGGCGCGTCGATGCCGACACGGTGCTGTACGAGTTCACCGTGGAAGACCCGAATTCGTTCACGCGCCCCTGGACCGCGCTGTTCCCGCTGCGGCGGACCGACGGCCCGCTGTACGAGTACGCCTGCCACGAAGGGAACTACGGCCTCGAAGGGATCCTGGCCGGCGCGCGCAACAAGAACACGCAAGCAGTGGACGGGTCGCGGTAGCGTTAGCGTGCCGGTCCCGGTAGACTTGCCGCCCGCGCCCGCCCGCGGACCACGATGCTGATCGACTGGGCGGAGTTCTCCGACTTCCTGCGGACCCGCGTCGAGGAGCTGGGCGCCACCCAGTTCGATCAGGTGCGCTACGGCGACGTGGACCTGGCGTTCCTGCTGGCCGCCGTGGTGGTCGGCGCGCTCGCGCTGACGGCATATCGGGTGCTGTTCCGGCCGCGCGGGCACTCGCGCCACCACTCCGGCCATCTCATCCATCAGAAGCTCCGCCGCGGCCCGTTCGTGCGCGCGCTGTACCACTGCCCGAAGGTGGTGCTGCTGCTGGCGGTCGCCGCGCTGCTCGTGGCCGTCTCCGACCCCTTCCTGACCGGCACCGAGGAGGTCCAGGGCGACGTGGAGTCGCGCGTGCGCGTCGACTTGGTCGACACGTCGCTGTCGATGGCCTGGGAGTTTCCGGAGACCGGCCGGTCGCGCGCGGAGGTTGCGCGCGAGGCGCACCTTCAGTTTCTGGAGATGCGCCGCGACAAGAACGACCGCGTGTCGCTCTGGATGTTCTCGTCCTACCCGTACATGGTGGACGACTTCATCCTGGACGACGAGCTGTACTACTTCCAGGTGTTCGAGGCGCCGTACGTGACCGTGCGGCTGCTGGCGCCGCAGTTCCGCTCCAGCCGCGACCAGATCCACGTGCCGGCGGACAAGGTGCGGATCATTCCGACCGAGGGCAACACCAACCTGATCCGCGCGCTGCAGTCGATCGTGAAGTTCTTCGACAGTGATGAAGCGAGCTCGGCCGGCGGCGCCAACCTGCACCGGGCGGTGCTGATCATCACCGACGCCGACGTCGACGAGGTGCCGGCGGCGGAGCTCGCGGCGCTGAACCGCCGCAACATCGTGCCGTACATGATCTACATCAACGTCCGCGATGCCGGCAGCGGAGCGGAGTCGTCCGAGGCGCCCCCGCTGATCGACATGATCCGCCAGTTCGGCGGCGACTACTTCGACGTGACGGACGAGCGCAGCCTGGCCCGCGCCTACGAGGCGATCGACGAGCTGGAGGCCGTGCGCGTCGAGCTGTCGCACCGCGCCGTGAGGACGCCCATCTATCCGCGCCTGCTGCTGGTCAGCCTGGCGCTGTTCGTCGTCGGCATCCCCGCGGGCCTGCTCGCCGAGCTGGTCTGGGGCACGCACCCCTAGGAGCCGGCGTTATACTGCACGAGGGGGCGGGCTATCCGTCCCGGGGGGAGGTATCGCATGCGCCATCGAGTGCTCATCTTGTCGCTGGCGGCCGTCGCGGCGGGCCTGTTCCTGCCGGCCGGGGCCGCCGCCCAGTCCGAGTCGTACACGGCGCCGCGGACGGCCTGGGGGGCGCCGGATCTCCAGGGCGTGTGGGATTTCCGCAGCCTGACGCCGATGGAGCGGCCGACCGACCTGGCGGAGACCGAGACCTTCACGGAGGAGGCGGCCGCCGAGTTCTCCGAGGCGACGATCCGCCGGCGCAGCCGCGACAACGACACCTCCGGCCGGGTGGTGCCGTACAACGACTTCTGGTTCGATGAAGGAATCTCCGTGACGACCGCGCGGACGTCGCTGGTGGTCGACCCGCCCGACGGCCGCATCCCCGCCCTGACGCCGACGACGGAGCGGCGCATCGCGGAGGTGCGGCGCGCGCGCCGGGGGGTGGATCCGGATGCCCCGACGCCCGGCGGGTTCGTGGAGGATCTGGGTCCGGGCGGGCCGCGGGTGCGCTGCATCCTCGGTTTCAACACCGGGCCGCCGATGACGCCCGGCGCCTACAACAACAACATGCAGTTGTTCCAGACGGAGGATCACGTCGTGATCCTGAACGAGATGATCAACGACGCGCGCATCGCTCCGCTGGACGGCCGGCCGCACCTGCCCGCCGGGGTCCGGCAGTGGAGCGGCGACCCCCGCGCGCGCTGGGACGGCGACACGCTGGTGGTGGAGACGACCAACTTCCTGCGCGAGACGATGTTCAGCAACTCCGGCCGGAACATGCACCTGGTCGAGCGCTTCACGCGGGTCGCTGAAGATACGCTGCTGTACGAAGTGACGGTGAGCGACCCGACCGTCTGGACGAGCGACTGGACGTTCGCCGTGCCCATGCAGCGCAACCCTCATCCGATGTACGAGTACGCCTGCCACGAGGGGAACTACGGTCTGTACAACATCCTGGCGGGCGCGTCGGCGGGAGGTAACTGATGAGCGTGAGACGTTGCGCGGTGCTGGCCGGCGTCGCGCTGCTGGCGGCAATGGCATCCGGCGGCGCGGCCGTGCTCGCCCACCACATCGAGGTGAACGAGTTCGACCGCAGCCGGCCCGTAACGCTGACGGGCGAAGTCGTGCGGGTGGAGTGGATCAATCCCCACCCGTGGATCCATATCAGCGTGGCCGGCGAGGACGGCGGCACGCACGTGTGGGAGATCGAGGCGGCGGCGCCGATGAACCTGCTGCGGCGCGGCTTCTCGCCCGAGTCGATCCCGCCCGGCGCGCGAGTCACGATCGACGGCTACCAGTCGAAGGACGGATCGCTGCGGGCGAACGGGCAGACGCTGGTCTACGCCGACGGCAGCCGCTTCTTCATCGGCTACCTCGGCCTGCAGGACACCGCCGCCACCGGCGACCGCCCTGTACAGTCGGAGCAGTAAGCACCAAAAGGTGAAGTACGCGGGGGACGACGAGCGAGAAAGCAGGAGTCCCCAAGCCGCGCACGGCGCGGCCCGGCGGCGCGGCGCGGGGCTATGGGGTCCCCGCTAGCAGCCGCCGGGGGTTTGGGGCGCAGCCCCATCTAAGAATGAATGCGGAAGGGGGGATTTGAACCCCCACGAGCCGAAGCCCACAAGCTCCTGAGGCTTGCGCGTCTGCCAGTTCCGCCACTTCCGCAGCGGGAATCAGAGAGTATAGCACCCGGAAGGAGGCAACCACGTGGCACTGACCCGCGGCGCCCGCATCGTCATTTCCATCGTCATCGTGGCAGGGCTCGTCTCGGCGGCGGCCGTTGCAGGGGTCGTGATGCTCGCGACGCGCGGCCCGGCGGTGCCCGAGAACTCCGTGCTGTGGCTGCGGCTTCCGGCCGCGCTGGCCGAGCGTCAGCCTGACGACCTCTTCTCGCAGCTCGGCGGTCCGAGCACGACGCTGGCGTCCGTGGTTGGCACGCTGCGCATGGCTGCGGCGGACGACCGCATCCGGGCGGTCGTGCTGGCGCCCTCGCCGCAGCCGCTGCAGTGGGGCATGGCGCAGGAGCTCCGCGACGCCGTGGCGGCGTTCCGGGAGTCCGGCAAGCGCATCGTCGCCTACCTCGAGTACGGCGGCAGCCAGGCGTACTACCTGGCCGCGGCATGCGACGAAGTGTTCCTGGCGCCCACCAGCACGCTCGATCTGGTCGGGGTGGCCTGGTACGAGTTGTTCGCCCGCGACGCCCTCGACAAGCTCGGCGCGTACCCGGACATGCTCCACGCCGGCGAATTCAAGACCGCGGCGAACATCTACACCGAGCAGACGTTCACGCCCGAGCACCGGGAGATGACCGAGGCGCTCACGCATGACTTCTTCGATCAGCTTGCGCTCGGCGTCGCCCGCGGGCGACGCATGTTGATCGGCGACATGCGCGCCTTGATCGACGACGGCCCGTTCCTGCCCGGCGACGCGCTCGCCCGGGGGCTCGTCGACGGCCTGCTGTACGAGGACGAGCTGCTGGAGCGCCTCGCGGAAGGCGATGAGCCGGTCGAGCGGCTCTCGCTGGCCGATTACCGGCGGGTCGATCCCGCGTCGCTCGGACTCGGCGACGGGCCGCGGCTGGCGGTGGTGCATGTCGTCGGGGCGATTGTCCACGGTGAGAGCGCGGGGGGCACGGCTGGCGCGGCGACCCTGATGAAGGCGGTGCGCGCGGCGCGCGAGGACGAGGACATCGAGGCGATCGTCGTGCGCATCAACAGTCCGGGTGGCGGCGCCATCGCCTCGGACCTGATCTGGCGCGAGATCGTGCTGGCCGGGGAAGAGAAGCCGGTGGTCGCGTCCATGTCGGACCTGGCCGCGTCGGGCGGCTACTACGTGGCGATGCCCGCGGACGTGATCGTGGCGCAGCCCGGCACGCTGACCGGGTCGATCGGCGTGGTGGGCGGCAAGCTGGCGCTCGGCGGCGCGTTCGACAAGCTCGGCGTGGCGGTCGAGGAAGTGTCGGCCGGCCGCATGGCGGGCATCAACTCTCCCGTGGATCCGTATTCTGATGCGGGGCGCGAGCGCGTCCAGCAGATCATCGACGCGTTCTACGAGGAATTCCTTGCGCGCGCGGCCGAAGGGCGGGGCATGACCCGTGACGCCGTCCATGCCGTGGGGCAGGGCCGCGTCTGGACGGGCCGCCAGGCGCACGACCTGGGGCTGGTCGACGAGCTCGGCGGCATGGACGCCGCCGTGGCCGCGGCGAAGCGGCTGGCCGGCATCGAGGCCGACCGGGAAGTGACGCTGGTGCAGTACCCGCGGCCCCGCACGTTCTTCGAAACGCTCAGCGAAGGACTGGAGATCCGCGCCGGCGCCAGCCTGCTGGACGCCGTGCTGCCCGGTTGGCGGCTGGCCGCGGGCGCCGGGGCGGCCACGGCGCCGCTGCGCCTCTTCCGTCCGGGCGAGCCGCTGGCGCTGATGCCTTACGTCTACAGATGGGAGTAGTCGGCTACCCGCCGACGGCGATGTCGAACGCCGCGTAGTCGATGTCGACGCCGAGCTGCTCCTGCACGCGCCCCATGTAGGCGCTGTAGAACTCGTTGCGGCGGCTCTGGAGCAGCTCGCCGCGGATCGCGTCGCCGCCCTCGGCAAGCTGCTCCGGCGTGACGTCCTCGCGCTCGACCAGCCGCACGACGGCCAGCGTGTCGCCGCCCGCCTCCAACACGCCGCTGACGCCGCCTACCGGCAGCTCGAACGCCGCCCGCTCGACCGCCGCGCTGGCGCCGACCTCCGGAAACGCCGCGCCACGCGCGACCAGCTCGCTCGTGCCGACGGTCAGCCCCGCGGCCTCGGCCGCCGCCTCGAAGTCCTCGCCGCCCTGCAGGCTCCCGGCCGCCCCGTCCGCCGCCTCGCGCGCCCGTTCGAGCGCCTTGCGGCGCCTGACGTCGCGCGCCACGTCCTCGCGCACCTCGTCGAGCGGCGGTATGGCCGGCTCCTGA
Organism: Vicinamibacterales bacterium; assembly: GCA_965207665.1. Classification (GTDB taxonomy): domain Bacteria; phylum Acidobacteriota; class Vicinamibacteria; order Vicinamibacterales; family UBA8438; genus JAAXGX01. The sequence goes on along the minus strand of CBDBMV010000002.1, from coordinate 3,895,195 downwards.
AATTCGACGACGGTGACGAACGCCGGCCCGGTCGGCGTCTGGATCGGGCCCGCCACCTCGCCCTGCTCCATCTGGAACGCCTCGGCCGATACCTGCGGCGCGAAGCCGAGACCGAGGATCGGCTCGCCGCGCCCGACGAATCCGGATTCCTGGAGCTCGAAGCCGCGTGAGCCGGCCGCCCGCTCCAGGTCCTCCGGCGTCTCGACCTCGGCGGCGATGGCCCGCGCCAGGGCGTCGGCGCGCGCCGTGGCGCGCTCGTTCTTCAGCGTGTTCTCGATGGCTTCGCGCACCTCTTCGAGCGGCTGGCTGGTTTCCTCCTGCTTTTCGGTCACGCGCAGGACATGGAAGCCGATTGCGCTGCGGATCGGGTCGGAAACCGCGTCGACGTCCATCTCGAACGCCGCCGCCTCGACCTCCGCCACCATCCGGCCGCGGCCGAACAGTCCCAGGTCGCCCCCGTTCTCGGCCGTCGCCTCGTCCTGGGAATGCTCCCGCGCAAGCGCCGCGAAGTCCGCGCCGCCGCGCGCCTCGGCCGCCAGCTCGGCCGCCCGGGCCTCGACCTCGGCTTCGTCCTGGTCGCCGATGCGCAGCAGAATCTGGCTGGCGCGCACCTGCCCGGGGGTCGTGTACTGCACGATGTTCGCGTCGTAGTACTGCTGGACTTCCTCTTCGGCGGGGGTGAGGCTCTCGAAGATGGCGGATTCGTCGACGAGCAGGAACCGGAGCTGGCGCTTCTCCGGCACTTCGTACGCGAGCGGCTCCTCTTCGTAGAGCGCCGCGACCTCGTCATCGGTGGCTTCCACCTCGTCGAAGTAGTCGTCGCCGCGGAACGCGACCACCTGGACCCTGACCCTCTCGTTCCGCCGCTGGTGCTCGTCGGCGACCTCGTCGTCGGAGACGGCGATCCATCCGGTGACGGCCGCCTCGAGCCGTTCGAACATGATGTCGCGGCGCACTTCCTCCTCGAACTGCGCCGGCGTCATCGGCGGCCGCTGCAACTGCAGCGTCTGGCGGTAGCGCGCCTCGCCGATGAACTGGCCGTTCATCTGGAACCCCGGCAGGTTGACGATCCGGTGGCGCACCTCCGCGTCGCTCACGGTCAATCCGAGCCGCTCCGCCTCCGCCACGGCCGCGTAGCGCGCGATCATGCCCTGCAGGATCTGGCGATCGATCCCCAGCGACCGGAGCACCTCCTCGGAAACCTCGCCCGACGACTGCCGGCGGTAGTTCTCGAGCTGCAGGAGGTACATCTGGCGGAATTGCGACACCGTGATGCCGTAGTCGCCGACCTGCGCCACCACGTCATTGGGAAATCCCTCCATCGCCGTCTGATCGACGAATCCGGGAACGTACAGGAACACGAACGCGAGGCAGACGAGGGCGAGGCTCCACTTGAGCCAGCCCTTGTGCCGCCGCATGCCGTCGAGCATCGTCATAGCGTTGTTGATTGTAGCCGCGTCGCGCGACGCTTGTCATCCACGGGCGCCGCCCGTGGCGGATCTCCCTTTTTCGTGTTATATTTACGCGGTCCAGTGGGTTTGTTCAGACATCTGCACGAGGCCCGGTCCCCGTGACGTTTGGTTCGCTCTTCTCGATCTTCTCAAGCGATCTCGCCATCGATCTCGGCACTGCCAACACCTGCATATTCGCACGCGGCAAGGGGATTGTACTCAGCGAGCCGTCCATCGTCGCCATCGACAGGCGCGACGGCTCGGTGCAGGCGGTAGGCGCCGAAGCGAAGCGGATGGTCGGGCGGACGCCCGGTGACATCATCGCCATCAAGCCGATGAAGGACGGCGTGATCGCCGACTTCGAAGTCACCGAGAAGATGCTCACCTATTTCATCAGGAAGGCGCACAACCGGAGCGTCTGGGTCCGGCCCCGCATCATCGTGGGCGTGCCGTCCGAGATTACGCAGGTCGAGCGGCGCGCGGTGAAGGACAGCGCCTATCGCGCGAAGGCGAGCGAGGTCTACCTGGTGGAGGAAGCGATGGCGGCGGCCATCGGCGCCGGCATGCCGATCACCGAGCCGGCGGGCAACATGATTATCGACGTGGGCGGCGGGACGACCGACATTGCGGTCATCTCCCTGGCCGGCGTCGTCTACAGCAAGGCGGTCCGCGTGGCCGGCAACGAGATGGACGACGCCATAATGCAGTACATCAGGAAGAAGTACAGCCTGCTGATAGGCGAGCGCACGGCCGAGCGCATCAAGATCGAGATCGGTTCGGCGACGCCGCTCGACGAGCCGCGGACCATGGAGATCAAGGGCCGCCACCTGGTCGACGGCATCCCGCGAACCATCATCGTCGGCGACGAGGAGATTCGCGAGGCGCTGGTCGAGAAAGTCAACGTAATCGTCGACGCCGTCCGCGTGACGCTGGAACAGACGCCGCCCGAGCTGTCGGCGGACATCGTCGACAGGGGCATCGTGATGACCGGCGGCGGCGCATTGCTGCGGAACCTGGACAAGCGGCTGCGGGACGATACGGGACTGTGCCTGGAAATGGCGGAGGATCCGCTCTCGTGCGTGGTGCTGGGCGTCGGCAAGATGCTGTCGGACATCGAGCTGCTGCGCAAGATTTCGCGGAATTGATCGAAGCGTAGTACGCTGGAGCCGGCTGGCCCCGCCGTCCGCTCGACGTCGAGCGGAGTTTGAGGTGGTTGGGAACGTGGATCGCCGCCCGCGCACGAGTTACCTTCTCTTGGCGGTCGTCGTCGGCCATCTGATTCTCATATCTGCACAGGTGCGGGCGGGTCCCCGCAACAGCGTTCTGGAGCAGGTGGCGTTCGGCGCGTTTGCCGAGGTGCAGCATGCGCTGACGGCGGCCTGGCAATCCGTGGCCGGCACGTGGTCGGAGTACGTCGCATTGCGGGACTTGCATGCCCGGAACGATGCGCTGGCCACCGAGGTCGCGGATCTCAAGCTGCGATTGCAGTCGCAGCGCGCGCTGGCGCGGCGCGCCGGAAGCCTGCAGGCGCTGCTCGACCTGCGCAGCGACGCCGACCTCGCGACCGTCAGCGCGCGCGTGATCGCCTCCGGCGTGGCGCCGTACACCCGCACGCTGACGTTCGACCGCGGGCGCGCCGACGGCGTGTCGGCGGACGCGGCGGTGATCGCGCCGGACGGCGTGGTGGGGCGGGTGCTCGGCAACCCCGCCCGGGCCGCCTCGCAGGTGCAGTTGTTGAACGACCGGAATGCGGCCGCGGGGGCGCGCGTCGAGCGCACGCGCGCGGCCGGGATCGTGCGCGGGACGGACGACGAGTCGGTGCTGACCATGGAGTACGTTTCCACGACGGAGGACGTGCGCGTCGGAGACCGCATCGTGACCTCCGGGATCGACGGCATCTATCCGCCCGGCTACGTCATCGGCGACGTGTCGGCGGTACGCCTCGGATCCGACCTGCACCTCCAGATCAGCATCGATCCGGCGGTTGATTTTGCCCGGCTGGAGGAGGTGCTCGTCGTCGTGCAGGAGCGCGGAGCGCTCGCGCTGATGGTTGAGAACGAGTGAAGAACGCGCACATCGCGCTGGCGCTGGGAGCGGCGCTGCTCGCGCAGACCGCGCTGCTGCGCATGGTCACGGTCGTCCCGGTTCCGGTTGATCTGGCGCTGATCGTCGTTGTATATGCAGCGCTGGCGCGGGGGGCGACGACCGCGATCTGGACCGGCACGGCGGCCGGCCTGCTGCAGGACGTGCTGTCGGGCGGGATCGTCGGGCCGAGCGGCCTGGCGAAGTGCCTCGTCGGCGCGATCATCGGTCTGGGCAGCACGCGGCTCGTCGTGGCCGCGCTGTGGAGCAAGTTCGCGGTCTACGTGGCCGCCAGCCTGCTGCACGCCGTCTGCTTCTTCGGGGTGTACATGTTGATCGACACTGGAGCGCCCGGCGCAAGCGTGGCGTTTCTCGTGGGCCAGGCGGTGGTGAACGGTCTCGTATTCGTATCCGGAGTCGGCCTCGTGCGCGCGGCGCCCGCCGCCTGGCGGCGGCTGCGGGCGTACTGGTCGCCGCTCGCGGGCCGCAACTGGGAGCTGGAGTAGAAGCCGTGGTGAATCTCAGCCCCGGCGGCAAGCGCGACGGTCCGGGCAAGCTGCTGCTGGCCGGCCGCATCTGCGTCGCGATCGTGTTCGGCCTGCTCGGCCTCGGCTTCTGGAGCCTCCAGGTCGGCCAGTACGAGCGGCTGATCGTGATGGCCGAGAACAACCACGACCGCACCATCAGCCTGCGGGCGCCGCGGGGCGCCATCGTCGACCGCAACGGGCGGGTGCTGGTGGACAACCGCTATACGTTCAACATCTCGATGATCCGCGAGCAGGTCACGGAGCTCGACCGGTCGCTGGAGCTGCTCGGGCGGGTGACGGGCGCCAGCCCGGAGACGCTGCGAGCGGCCGTCGACGGCCAGCGGAACGTGCCGGCGTTCCGGCCGATCGTGGTCGTCCGCGACGCGTCGCTGGCGCAGGTGGCGGCGGTGCAGGCGCGCGCGGTCGAGCTTCCGGGCGTGATCGTGGAGCACGATCCGGCGCGCCACTATCCCGGCCGCGAGACGGCGTCGCACCTGTTCGGATACGTGGGAGAAGCGCAGGAGCACCAGCTTGCCGAGACGAGCGATCCGCGCGTGGCGGCGGGTGCGGTGGTCGGCCAGTCGGGCATCGAGCAGTCGTACAACCTGCTGCTGATGGGCGACAACGGCACGCGGCGCGTGGCCGTCAACAACGTGGGGCGCGAGATCGAGACGATCGGTCAGGTGGCGCCGCGGCAGGGGCGGCAATTGCGGCTGACGATAGACCTGGACGTGCAGCAGGCGGCCGAGGAGGCGTTCGCCAGCAGCGGATTCGAGGGCGCCGCGGTGGCGCTCGACCCGCGCTCCGGCGAGGTGCTGGCGCTGGTCAGCCTGCCCGCCTACGACCCCGCCGCGTTCGTGCCGAGCATAGACCGGGACACCTGGTCGACGCTCAACAACGACGCGCGCCGGCCGTTGCAGAACCGTGCGCTGCAGGGACGCTATGCGCCCGGGTCCACGTTCAAGGTGGCAATGGCGGTGGCAGCCCTCGAGGAGGGCGTGATTACGCCCGACTTCAGCGTGAACTGCAACGGCGGCGCCGCGTTCTATCAGCGCTTCTTCCGCTGCCACTCGCGCCACGGACGGGTGGCGCTGGGCGAGGCGCTGGAGAAGTCCTGCAACACCTACTTCTACACGCTGGGCAGCAGGATGGACATCGACGCCATCCATCGCTGGGCGACGGCGCTCGGACTCGGCGAGCCGAGCGGCGTCGACCTGCCGCACGAGCTGCCGGGCCTCATTCCGTCACGGGCGTGGAAGCGGTCGGCGCTCAACCAGCCCTGGTACCCCGGCGAGACGCTGTCGGTGGCGATCGGCCAGGGCGCGGTATCGGTGACGCCGATCTCGCTGGCCGTGATGATGTCCACTGTCGCCTCCGGCGGCCTGCGGCCCACTCCGCACATGCTGCAGGCCGTGCGCGGGACGTCCGGCTGGGATGTGGCGGCGCAGCCCGAGCCCGCGCCGGTAGCGCTGCGCCCCGAGACGGTGGCGGCTGTCCGCGACGGCCTCTGGATGGCCGTGAACCGGGCCGGCACAGCACGGCGCGCGCGGATAGATGGCCGTGACGTAATCGGCAAGACAGGCACGGCGCAGGTCATCTCGCTGGAGGGTCTGGCCGCCGTGGAGGCCGCGGGAGAAGACGGCCAGCGGTTCCGCGATCATGGCTGGTTCGTGTTTGCGGCGCCGCGGGACGAACCCCGCATCGCGGGCGTCGTGTTCGCCGAGCACTCGGAGCACGGCTATCTGGCCGCGCCGATTGCGAAGCGGATGATGGAGACGTACTTCGCGAAGCACGCTGAACCGGAGCGTAGAAGTGGTGATTGACCGCCGGCTGCATCCGCACATCGACTGGTGGCTGGTCGCCGCCGTCATGCTCGCCAGCGTGATGGGGCTCGTGATGATATACAGCGCCACCTACGAGCCGACGACTGCAAGCGTGGGCCCGCAGGTCTTCCGCCAGCTCCTGGCGCTGGGCATCGGCCTCTGCGCCATGTTGTGTTGCATGTCGGTCGACTACCGCCTGCGCCCGGCGGCGGTAGCGGTCGTCTACGTCGGCCTGCTCGCACTGCTGATCTACACGGCGCTGTTCGGCATCGAGCGCGGCGGCGGCCAGCGCTGGATCGCGCTCGGGTCATTCAATCTGCAGCCGTCGGAATTCAGCCGGGTCGTGCTGGCCCTGGCCCTGGCGACGCTGTACGCCACCACCTGGCGCCCGCAGTGGCGCGCCGCGAGCTGGGCGGCCGGCGGCCTGGTGCTGGCGGTCCCGTTTCTGCTGATCATGCGCCAGCCGGACCTCGGCACGGCCGCCACGCTGCTGCCGATCTGTCTGGCCATCATGATCTTCGCCGGAATGCGCCTGAAGTTCCTGGCGGTGCTTGGCGTCCTGGGAATACTGTCGTCGCCGGTGGTGTGGACCTATGCGCTGGAGGACTATCAGCGCGAGCGGCTCGCCACGTTCGTCAATCCGGAGCAGGATCCGCGCGGCGCCGGCTACCAGCAGATCCAGGCGCGCATCACGGTCGGGTCCGGGGGCGTCACGGGCAAGGGGTTCCTGCAGGGAACGCAGAGCCAGTACAATTTCCTGCCCGCCGCGCACAGCGATTTCATCTTCTCGGTGTTGGCGGAGGAGCACGGTTTCCTGGGCGTGCTCGCGGCGCTCGGTCTGTACATGTTCATCATCATGCGATCGCTGGACGCCGCGCGCCTGGCGGGCGACCGGATGGGCATGCTGCTGGTCGTGGGGATCACGACCGGTTTCGCGTTTCAGGTGATTTACAACATCACGATGTCGGCCGGCCTCGCGCCCGTAAAGGGACTGCCGCTCCCGTTGATGAGTTACGGGGGGTCGTCGATCATCGCGACGCTGATCGGGTTCGGGCTCATCCTGAACGTCAGGATGCGCCGTTTCACAAACTGACCGGCCCCGCGGGGGCTGGAGTTATCGGTGACACGGATCGAGGGTATGCAAGTGACGTTGAGCGCCGCTGCGCTGGCCGCGCGGACGCCGGACGTACGCCGCGTCCCTGCGACCGGTCCCACGGAGAGTTCTACGCATGAACAAGGAGTTGATCATCTCCTCGTCGCGCCACGAGACGATGGCCGCGATTATCGAGGACGACCAGGTTGCAGAGATATTCATCGAGCGCAACAGCCAGCGCGGCGCGGTCGGCAACATTTACAAGGGCCGCGTCTCGAAGGTGCTGCCGGGCATGCAGTGCGCGTTCGTCGACATCGGACTGGAGCGCGACGCCTTCCTCTACGTCTCGGACGTGGTCGATACGGACGAGCAGTTCGAGCGTCTCGACACGGGGGACGCGGACGACGAGCCCGGCCCGCGGAACGGCTCGCACGGCAAGCCTGACAAGGCCGACAAGACCGACAAGATCGAAGAGCTGCTCGAGGCGGGTCAGGAGATCCTCGTGCAGGTCGTCAAGGACCCGCTGGGCACGAAGGGCGCCCGGATCACGTCGCACGTGGCGATTCCGGGCCGCTTTCTCGTGTTCATGCCCACCATCGACCACATCGGCGTGTCGCGCAAGATCGAGGCCCGCAGCGAGCGGGCGCGGCTGCGCGGCATCGTGAAGCGCTTCCGCGAGGAGCACGGCTTCGCCGGCGGCATCGTGCTGCGCACCGCGGCGGGCGGCCGTCCCGAGGAGGACGTCGTCGCCGACCTGTCGTACTTCCACCAGCTCTGGAGCGCCGCGCGCGAGCAGATGGACAAGGCTCGTGCGCCGGCCATCATTCACCGCGAGGAGAACCTGGCGGCGAAGCTGCTGCGCGACTACCTGACCGACGACTTCCAGGCCATCCGGATCGACGACGAGCAGGAGTACTCGCGGTCGCTGCGGTTCATCGAGCGCGTCATGCCCGGCCTCGCGGCCCGGACGCAGCGCTACGAGAAGGAGTTCCCGATACTCGAGGAGTACGGCGTCCAGGCCGAGCTCGACAAGGCGCTGCGGAGCAAGGTGTGGCTCAAGTCCGGCGGCTACATCGTCGTCAACCACACCGAGGCTCTCGTGGCGATCGACGTCAATACGGGCCGCTACGTCGGCAAGCGGACCGGCCGGCTGGAGGACACGATCGTCAAGACGAACCTGGAGGCCGCCAAGGAGATCGTGCGGCAGATCCGCCTGCGCGACCTGGGCGGCATCATCGTGCTCGACTTCATCGACATGGAGGAGCGCAAGAACCGCCAGCGCGTGTACCAGCTCCTGGAGCAGGAGCTGCGCAAGGACCGCTCGCCGTCCAAGGCGGTGCAGGTGTCGGAGTTCGGCCTGATCGTGGTGACGCGCAAGCGCGCCAAGCAGAGCCTGGAGCGCCAGCTCACCGAGCCGTGCCCGTACTGCTCCGGCAGCGCGGTGATCAAGGCCACGCCCACCATCTGCTACGACATCCTGTCGGAGATGCGCAAGCTCGGCGGCGAGCTGAACGGCCACCGCGTGCAGTTGCGGGTGAATCCCGACATCGCGCGCGCTCTCGAGAAGGAGGAGCGCGGCGTGCTGCGCGACGTGGAGAAGATTCTGGGGCGGCGCGTCACGCTCAAGGCCGACGCGCAACTGCACCACGAGCAGTTCGACGTGATGACGCTGGGGGAGCGCTAGCGCGCCGGCGACGCGTGGGGTTCAGTGCGCGTCGAGCGTGCTGAATGGCGTGTCAAGGCCGCTCACGGCCGGTCCGTAGAAGATGGAGTTGAACAGCAGCCGGAAAGTGCCCTCCGTCTGGCCGCGGTGCTGCACGCGGAAGGTGTGCAGGATGATCCGCCCCTTGCCGGAAGACACTTCCATGACCGCTCCGGTCCCGCGCAGGCGCTCCTCGCCGACGAGCCAGCCGCTCCGCAGCAGCGGCGCGTCCGGGTAGCGCGCAACGACCCGCACGTCGGCGTTGTGCCGGGTGCGCGCCGTGCGGTATCCGCCGTTGGCGACGAACATGGCGTCCGCTTCCCGCGGCATGCCGTAGCCCAGGGGGTGCGTCACGTCGATGGCGAGCCGCAGGATGGATCCCGGGCAGTAGAACGCTTGCTCGGACTGGCCGCGGACCACGTTCACGAGCGGCGCCCCCAGGTGCTCGATGGCGAAGGCGGCCGTATTGCCCAGCGTAATCAGCGTCCCGCCCTCTTCGACGAAGCGCAGCAGGTTGTGGATGCCGGGCGCGCCGATGCCGTCGCGGTACTCCGGGCGCACGTTGGGCGCCCGGAGCCCCTGAATCAGGTGCACGGAATTCATTTCCGGCAGAATGACGACGTCGAACCGGTCGTACAGATCGCCGGCCCGCAGGTCGGCGCTGCGCGCGTGGACGTAGGGGAACTCGTGCTGGTCGAGCACCAGGCGCGTCCATCCGGCGTCCATGCTGCCGCCCCACGGCTCGTACAGCGCCACGCGCGGCGCGTGGATCGGCAGCCGCGGCAGCTCGTCCGGAATGTCCGCCGCCGCCACCTGCAGGCGCAGGTCGGCGGCGATTTCCTCCATCACCGCGCGCTGCGCGCCGGCGACCAGCATCGCGCCCCGTCCGTACCGGCGGCCGGATCCAAGGTCGAGCTCCTCGGTTGCCCAACTGACGGACGCGCCGGCCGCCAGCAGCCGGTTCAGCGCCGTGAAGCTCCGGTTCGCGTCGTGCGGAATGACGAAGGCGTCACCGCTGCCGGCAACCTGCCCCGGTGGAATCGCGGCCGGTCCGTCCAGCGGCCGCAATTCCGCCTCGAACGGGCGCTCCACCTGCACCGTGTCGACGCCCATCAGCATGCCGAGCGACCAGGCCGTGACGTCGTACGGCTTGTCGATCGGCGCGCCCGGATACGGCCAGCGTATGTCGGGATAGCGCTGCGGCTCCAGCACGTCCTTGACCCAGCGGCCGAAGGGCTGGGCGAGCCGCACGACGTACGATCCGGCCGGGTGCACCGTGCCGTCGGCGACGAACGGGGCCTCGGCTAAGTCCACTTCGGCTGCTTCCGCCTGCAGCAGCCGGACGAGCCTGGCGGCCGCCGCCGGATCGCCCTGGCCCGCCGGAATCACGAACGCGTACGGAGAGCCGCCGGCGAACCGCTCGATGGCGCGCTGGTTCATCGCGTAGAAGTTGCGCTTGAGCGTGGTCCGGTTGTTGGCGACGCTCTCGAGCAGTCCCTCCATCGCGAGGGCGTGGTAGTCGACCACGTCGGCCGGCGTCCAGAGACCCCCCAGCCACGGGCGCGGATAGTTCATCCGCGCCTGGATGTCGCGCGGCGGCGCGAGCGGCAGCCCCAGCCCGCGGCGCGGCCCGAGCGACTCGCCGCGCGGCAGCCGCAGGCGGCGGCTCGCGGAGACGCGCTGCTGCCGTACCGGCGTGCCGAGATCGGCGCTCGCCACCTCGGTCAGCAGCCCCACCATGTTGTGCCACCACGGGTTGGTATTGTTCGCGCCCTGCCAGAATCCGCTGTACAGCTCGCCCCAGATGACGCCCGGCTTGTCGGCCTCGTGCAGCTTGCTGGCCATCGCCTGGCCGAGCTGGTTCACCTGGGTCCAGATGAGCGGGTCCACGTTGGGGTTGGGCGGGTTCTTGAACGGCGGCACGAATATGCGCGCGTTGCGGTTCCCCATCTGGTGGGTGTCCAGGTACACCTCGGGAAGCCACTCCTGGTACAGCACCTGGTTGAGGTAGCGCGTCTCGACCAGGGTCAGCATGTAGCTGTCCCGGTTGTTATCGTGGCCGGCGTACTTGTGGTAGAGGTGCGGCAGCGGCGAGCCCTCGTACGGGGTGCCCAGGTTGCGCCGGTACCATTCAACCACCATCCGCTGGCCGTCCGGGTTCTGGGACGGAATGAGCAGCACTACCGCGTGCTCCAGCAGGTGGTCGACCCACGCCGACCGCTCGGTGGCGAGCCGGTGGATCAGGTCGTTCATCACCTGGTTCGTCCCGATCTCCGTGGCGTGGACGTTGGCGCCGATCAGGACGACCGCCTTGCCGGTGAGGGCGATTTCCTCCGCCCGCGCGGGCGATGTCAGACGCGGATCGGCCAGCTCGCGCTGCATGGCCTGGTAGCGCGGCAGGTCCCGGATGGTGTCAGGCGTCGAGACGGCGACGAGCAGGTACGGATGGCCCAGCGTGCTCTTGCCCAGCTCCCGGACCTGGACGCGGTCTGACCGCTCCCCGATCAGGTTGAAGTAATCGACCATCTGGTCCCAGTGGGCCAGTTGGCGGTCCGCCCCCATCGGGAAGCCGAAGTACTGCTCGGGCGTGGGAATCGCGGGCGGCTGCTGCGCGCCCACGGGCAGCGCCAGGATTGCCGCCAGCAGCGACAGCGCGGCGAGGGTCGGCAAGCCTTGACGACGCATCCGCGGGAGTATACCGTGAGCGGCCCCATGCGCACGGCCGCCGCCTCGGGTCCACCCAAGCCCGGCGCCGAATCCCGGCGGCTGCGCGTCCTGTTCGCCGGCGCCGCACTGCTGGGGGCGGTGGCCGTCCTGCTGCTGCAGGATGTGCTGCCCGGCCGGGCGCGCGCACTGATCGGCGTGGTCTGCTTCATCGCCGCGCTGGTTGCCTGCTCCGCGGACATCCGCGCCATCCGCTGGCGGACGGTCGCCTGGGGATTCGGCCTGCAACTGCTGCTCGCGGTACTGATTCTGCGCCTGGAAATAGGCGGCGTGCGGCCCGGATTCGAGCTGTTCTCGGCGCTCGCGGCGGCCGCGATGCGGATGTTCAGCTTCACGGAGGCCGGTACGCGTCTCGTGTTCGGCGTGCTCGCCGATCCGGAAGCGCTGGGCGACGTGTTCCCGAACGGTCTCATTTTCGCGTTCACCGGCCTGCCGATAGTCATCTTCGCCTCGGCGCTCTCCGCGGTGCTGTATCACCTGGGGGTGCTGCAGTTCGTGGTGGCGCTGATGGCGCGCCTGATGATGCCGCTGCTGCGGACGAGCGGCGCGGAGACGCTGTCGGTGGCGGCCAACGTGTTCATCGGCCAGACCGAGGCGCCGCTGGTCGTGAAGCCGTACGTCGCGGGCATGACGCGCTCGGAGCTGCTGACGCTGATGACTGGCGGGCTGGCGACCATCGCCGGCAGCGTGCTGGGCGTCTATCTCACCCTCGGCGCCGATCCGGTGGCGCTGCTCGCCACCAGCGTGATGGCGGCGCCGTGCGCCCTGTACGTGGCGAAGATCCTGGTGCCGGAGACGGCGCGATCCGCAACGGCGGGCGTAGTGGCCGCCACCGGGCGGGGAGGCCACGCGAACGTGATCGACGCGGCGGCCGGCGGCGCGATCGACGGCATGCGCATGGCCCTCAACATCGCCGCCATGCTGATCGCGTTCCTGGCGCTGATTGCGATGGTCGACTTCGGCCTGGGGCTGCTGCACCCCGGCCTGTCGCTGGCCGGCATCGGCGCGGTGGTGTTCACCCCGGTCGCCTTGCTGGTCGGGGTGGCGACGGCCGACGTGCCGGTGCTGGCCGACCTGCTCGGCACGAAGCTGGTCGCCAACGAGTTCGTCGCCTACGTCAAGCTGGCGGAGGAGTACGGCGCGGTGCTCGGCGACCGGTCGCGCATGCTGGCCACGTTCGCGCTGACCGGCTTCGCCAACGTCGGGTCGATCGGCATCCTGCTGGGCGGCATCGGCGCGATTGCGCCGGACCGCCGCGCCGAGCTGGCCGGCCTCAGCCTGCGCGCCCTGCTGGGGGGCTTCACCGCCACCCTGATCAACGCCGCGCTCGCGGCCCTGCTGCTATGACCTCCCTGCCGCGCGCGAACGCGCGGGTATGATCTCCCGCATGCTGCCCACCATCGAGTGGCGCGACGACGCCGTCGTGATGGTCGATCAGCGCAAGCTCCCCGAGCAGGAGGAGTACGTCCACTGCCGGACGGCCCGCGACGTCGCGCGCGCCATCCGCAACATGGTGATCCGCGGCGCGCCGGCCATCGGCGTGGCGGCGGCGATGGGGCTGGCGCTCGGGGTCAGGCGCAGCCGCGCGCGCGGCGCGGTCAAGCTCGCGGCGGAGTTCCACGGGCTGTGCGAGCAGATGGCGGCGGCGCGCCCGACCGCCGTCAACCTGTTCTGGGCGATAGACCGGATGAAGGCCGCCTTCAGCGCCGAGGCGCGCGCCGGGCGGTCGCCGGCGGAGATCGCCGCCGCGCTGGAGACGGTGGCCCGCCGCATCCACGACGAGGACGTGGCGAGCTGCAGGGCGATCGGCGCGCACGGCGCGGACGTCGTGCCGGATGCCGGCCACGTGCTGACGCACTGCAACGCGGGGGCGCTGGCGACCGGCGGCTACGGCACCGCGCTGGGGGTCGTCCGCGCGGCCGTCGAGCGCGGCAAGCGGGTGGCCGTGTTCGCCGACGAGACGCGCCCGTTCCTCCAGGGCGCGCGCCTGACGGCCTGGGAGCTGCTGCGCGACGGCATCGACACGACCGTGATCGCCGACGGCATGGCCGGGCCGCTGCTGCGGGCGAAACGCATCGACGTGGTGGTCGTCGGCGCGGACCGGATCGCCGCCAACGGGGACGTGGCCAACAAGATCGGCACGTATACGGTTGCCGTGCTGGCGCGCGAGCACGGCGTGCCGTTCTACGTTGCGGCGCCGGTGTCCACCATCGACCTGTCCGTGGCCAGCGGCGACGGCATACCGATCGAGGAGCGCAGCGAGCGCGAGCTGACGCACGTCGGCGCGCGGCGGATGGTGCCGGACGGCGCCGGCGTCTGGAACCCGGCGTTCGACGTCACGCCGCATGCGTTCGTCGCCGGTATCATCACGGAGCACGGCATCTGCCGCCCGCCGTACACCGAGAGCCTGCCGGCGGCCTGCGGGCGAGCAGCGCAGGAAGCGTGATGGCGACCATTCTCGGCATCGAGACCTCGTGCGACGAGACCGCGGCGGCGGTGGTGTCGGAAACCGGCGCAGCGGCCCGCCCGTGGCGCGTGCTGTCGAACGTCATCGCCTCGCAGGTGGACATCCACCGGGAATGGGGCGGCGTCGTCCCGGAACTCGCGTCCCGCCAGCACGTCCGCGACATCTGCGGCGTCGTCGACCGCGCGCTGCGCGAGGCGGATGCCGGCTGGTCGGATCTGGACGCGATCGCCGTGACGCAGGGGCCGGGCCTGGTCGGCTCGCTGCTGGTCGGCGTGGCGTTCGCCAAGTCGGCCGCGGCCGCCCTCGACCTGCCGCTGGTGCCGGTCCATCACCTGGCCGGGCACATCGAGTCGCTGGTGGTGGACAACGGCGCGCAGCCGTTGCCGGCGGTCGTGCTGGTGGTTTCCGGCGGGCATACGAGCCTCTACTACGTGCCCGAGGAGGGCGACTACCGGCTCGCCGGGCGGACGCGCGACGACGCCGCCGGGGAGGCGTTCGACAAGGTGGCGATGCTGCTCGGCCTCGAGTATCCGGGCGGCCCGGTGATCGACCGCACGGCGCGCGGCGCCGACGACCGCGCGGTCCCGCTGCCCGTCGCGCGCATGACGCACGCCGACCGCAACGCGGGGCCGGCGCTGGCGCGGCCGGCCGGCTTTCCGGGCACGCTCGGCGGGCGCACCGAGTTCAGCTTCAGCGGCCTGAAGACGGCCGTCAAGCGGCACGTGGCGGCGCGCCGGACGGAGCTCGGATGCGAGGCGCTGCCGGCCGGCGAGGTGGCAGGAATCTGCGCCAGCTTCCAGCGCGTGGTGGTGGAGGCGCTCCTCGATCGGACGTTCGAAGCGGCGCGCTGGTTCGGCGCGCAGAGCATCGGCATTTCCGGGGGCGTGTCGGCCAACAGCCGGCTGCGGGCCGATGCGGCCAGCCGCAGCGAGGCGGCCGGCCTGCCGCTGCTGCTGCCGAGCCTGCCGCTGGCGACGGACAACGCGGCGATGATCGCTGCCGCCGGCCTGCGCAACCTGCGCGCCGGCCTGACTGCGCCGCTCGACCTGAACGCCGACTCCGCCCTCCCCATGGAGCCGCTGCAGCGGTGACTCCCACGCGCGCCGAGGCGTGGAAGCTGCTGACGGAGTACACCAAGGGCGAGAGCCTGCGCCGGCACGCGCTGGCCGTGGAGGCGGCGATGCGCGGCTACGCGCGGCTGGGGGAAGCGGACGAAGAGGCCTGGGGCATCGTCGGGCTGCTGCACGACTTCGACTACGAGCGCTGGCCCGACCCCGCGGATCATCCGTTCCGCGGCAGCGAGATACTCCGTTCGCTCGACTATCCGGAGTGGATCATCCGGGCGATCCTCTCGCACGCCGACTATTCCGGCGTAGCCCGCCAGGCGCCGGTGGAGCATGCGTTGTTCGCCTGCGACGAGCTGGCCGGGTTCGTGACGGCCGCCGCGCTCGTGCGGCCGTCGAAGAGCATCCTCGATCTGGAAGCGCGCTCGGTCCTCAAGCGGATGAAGGACAAGGCCTTCGCGCGCGCGGTCAGCCGCGACGACCTCCGTCAGGGGGCAGAGGAGCTGGGTTTGCCGCTCGCCGAGCACGTGACCAACGTGATCCGCTTCATGCGCGAGCAGGCCCCTGCCCTCGGCCTGGCGGGTGACCTGGCGGACGCCTGAGCGGTCGGGTCAGCGCGAGCCGGCCGCCTGCTCCAGCTCCGCGGCGCGGGCGCCCGCCAGGATGTTCTCCAGCCCGTAGTTGCCCTCGTGGCACGCGTACTCGAATATCTCTCCCCCGAGCGGCACCATGGGGATCTCCGCGGTCCAGGGACGCTCATAGGTGGCCGCGTCGGTCAGCGTGAAGTTGTAGTCGATCCGGTCGGCGGCGACGCGTGTGAACCGCTCGACGACGCGGGCTTCCGCACTCGCCGCGTGCACGAGATTCCGCAGGCGCTCGTCGCCCTTCGCGGTCAGGTTGGTCGTCTCGACGACGAGCGTCTCGCCGTCCCAGCGGGCGCGCGAGTCGCCCATCCACTGGCCAAGCTGCGCGGGCAGATGCGCGCGGCCGTCCAGCGGGATGATCCGCGCGTCGTGGATCATCTCGACGAAGATCACGATGTAGTCGGGCGTCTGCAGGATCTGGTAGTTGTGGTTGTAGAAGCCGGGCACCATGGCGCCGGGCATGCCGCGCGTGATGCAGCGGTCGTAGAGGTTCAGGTCCTCCCAGGTGTCGAACTCCGTGCCGTCGCGCATGGCCGCGAACGCCGCGTCGCGCTCGCGCACGCGATCCGTCAACGCCGGGTACTTCCCGTCGGACGGATCGACGATGAGCGACGTTCGGTCGGTCCGCAGGCCGCGGTCGAGCCAGAAGCTGTTGTAGGCGCCGGTCCGTCCGGGCGGCGGCGGGCGGTCCCTGTTCGCCTCGGCCTGCGCGTCGAGCTCGGCCCGCTCCTCGGCCGAGAGGACTTCCTGTCCCTCGAAATCGTCGGGCCGCTCGATCGGCGTCGTCGTCCGGTTCGTCCAGACGCCCTGCAGGTCGGGGTCGCCCCACGCCGTGCGCGGCGCCTCCTGCGCCGCGAGGGACACGACGCCGCCCATCCCGACGACCGCCACGACCGCCGCCGACTGCAACAGACGCTTGCTCGGACACCTCATGTCATGCCTCCTTATCCCGCCTCATTCTTTGCGGATGTCGCTCCCGTTTGTCAACGGCCGCGGCCGGGCTAGGATGGGCACGTGCACTCCGATCCCGGATACATCCTCTTCTACGGCACGCTGATGTCCGGCTTCGCCCTGCGCCGGCGCACCGCCATCGACGCGCTGCTGCGCTACGTCGGGCGGGGCAGCGTGCGCGGCGCGCTGTTCGACCTCGGACCGTATCCGGCCGCTGTCCGGGCCGAGGGGACGGTGCGCGGCGAGGTGTACGCCGTGACGGATCCCGCGGCGCTCCTGCCGCTGGTCGACGCCGTCGAGTGCTACCTGCCGGACGACCCGGCCCGCAGCGAGTACATTCGGGCGCCGGCGCCGGTGGCCGTGGAAGGCGGCCCGGACCGCACCGCCTGGATCTACTACTACGCGCGGCCCCTCGCCGGCGCGTCCTGGATACCGTCCGGCGACTACCGCGAATACATCACACGCACCCGCCGCCGCCCCTCCTCACGCGGCGCGTCGGGCGGTCCGCGCACCGCACTTTGATATAGTTTGCAGGTTTGGCTGGCGGCGGTAGTCCGGCCGGAAGGGGCGTATGCTGACGGTAGGCGTGCTCGGGTGCGGCTTGATGGGATCGGGAATCGCGCAGGTGTGCGCCCAGTCGGGTCACCGCACCGTCGTGCGCGAGGTCGACGAGGCGCTCGTCGAGAAGGGGCTCGGCCGCATCCGGGGGTTTCTCGACGCCGGCGTGGCGCGCGGCAAGGTCACCCCGGCTGCCCGCGACGCCACCCTGGCGAACCTGACGGGCACCACGGAGGTTACGGATCTCGCGGACGCCGACGTCGTCGTCGAGGCGATCGTGGAGAACCTGGACGCCAAGCGCGAGATGCTCGCCGCACTGGAGCGGGTGGTGCGGCCGGATGCGCTGATCGCGTCGAACACGTCTTCGCTCTGCATCACCGAGATGGCCGCGTCGATGGAGCATCCCGAACGGTTCCTGGGCCTGCACTTCTTCAGCCCGGTGCCGGTAATGAAGCTCGTCGAGGTGATTCGTGGCCTGGCGACCGGCGACGACGCCTACCGGCGGGGCATGAACTTCGCGGCCACGTTGGGGAAGGACCCCGTCACCGCGCCGGACCGTCCGGGATTCATCGTCAACCGCCTGCTGATTCCGTATCTCCTGGACGCGATCCGGGCCCATGAATCAGGCGTCGGCACCATCGAGGACATCGACAAGGGCATGCAGATGGGGTGCGGACACCCGATGGGTCCGTTCACCCTGCTGGATTTCGTCGGGCTCGACACGACGTACTACATCGCCAACATCATGTACGAGGAATTCCGGGATCCGCAGTACGCGCCGCCGCCGCTGCTGCGGCGGATGGTGGCGGCGGGCCGGCTGGGCCGCAAGAGCGGGCGCGGTTTCTACACGTACTGACGCGGCGCGGGCGGCTGCGGCGGAGCGAGATGGACGAAGAGCGGGTACGGGAGGCGGTGGAGCTGCTGCTGGCCGAGGTGGGGGAGGACCCCACGCGGGACGGACTGGTGCGCACCCCGGAGCGCGTCGCGCAGGCGCTGCGGTTCCTCACGAGCGGCTACGACACCGATATCCGCGAGGTCGTCAACGACGCGCTGTTCGCGGTCGACGGCAGCGAGATGGTGATCGTCCGCGACATCGACTTCTACAGCCTTTGCGAGCACCACATGCTGCCGTTCTTCGGCCGCTGCCACGTGGCGTACCTGCCGCGCGAGCGGGTGATCGGCCTCAGCAAGATCCCCCGCCTGATCGAGATGTTCAGCCGGCGGTTGCAGGTGCAGGAGCGCATGACGAACCAGGTCGCGTCGAGCCTGGCGGAGGTCCTCGATCCGCTGGGGGTCGGCGTCGTCGTGGAGGCGACCCATCTCTGCATCCGCATGCGCGGCGTCGAGAAACAGAACGCGTTCGCGGTGACGAGCGCGATGCTGGGCAGCTTCCGCGACGACGCGCGCACGCGGATGGAGTTCCTCGAGCTGATCGGCCGGCGGGAAGGCTCGCGGGCCATGGTGGACGCCGCCTCGTCGCCGGTGAGGATAGAGTCCACGCGATGACCGGACTGCGCGTCCTGATCGCTCTGCTTCTGCTGGCCGGGGTCGCCGCGGCCCAGGGCCGCGACGACGAGCCGGTGGAGGTGCGCTGCCCGTCGGTGCTCGGCGTCGGCGTGGCCACGCGGGTGCCGTTCTGCGACATCGAGGTGCAGCGCGACGCGGATCAGGGGGTGCTCGTGGTGCTGCCGCCGCACCGCGGCGAGGCGACCCTGGCGTTCGACCTGCACAACCGCCACGCCTACTCCGAGGCCGAGACGCTGGCCGGGCGCGCCTACACGGAATACCAGGCGCAGATTGCCGTGGCGACCATGGAGGGCGAGGTCATCGCCCGCGGCGTGGTGCTGACGGAGTTCCGCTCGGCCGGCGACCTGGTGGACCGCGTGGGCGGCGGCGTCGGAGCGGACGGGCTGAAGGCGGTCGCTCCGCTCGGCGCCGAGCGCCTGTTCGTCACGCTGCCGGCCGGGATCGGCCAGGTGTCGGTCGTCGGCCAGAGCCTGGACGTGCTGCGCGCGGACGGCCGCGACACCTTCGACACCGTCGGGCGGCCGATTGCGGTGTTGAGCAACGCCACGTTGTCCTACCGTCCACGCTGAGATCGGGATGCGCTGCCACGACCTGATCATCATCGGCGCCGGCCCGGCCGGGCTGGCCGCCGCCATCGCCGCCAGGCGGGCCGACCTCGACTTCCGGATCTTCGAGAAAGGGGCGCTCGTCAACTCGATCTTCCGGTTCCCGAGCCAGATGGTCTTCTTCACCTCGCCGGAGCTGCTGGAGATCGGGGGACTGCCGTTCGTGTCGCCGCGGGAGAAGCCGACGCGGGACGAGACGCTGCGCTACTACCGGCGCGTCGTCGACGCCTGCGGCATCGAAGTGGCGTTCTCGCACCGGGTGACGGCGGTTGCCCGGGAGCCGGGGCGCGCGGACGGACCGTTCATCGTGGAAACCGTGGACGGGGAGGGGCAGGCCGCCCGCTGCGCGACCCGCACCGTGCTGCTGGCCACCGGCACCTACGACCACCCGAACCGGCTCGGCGTGCCGGGAGAGGACCTCCCGCACGTGTCGCACTACTACACGGAGCCGCACCCGTTCTACCGCAAGCAGGTCGTGATAGTCGGCGGCAAGAACTCGGCGGCCGAGGCCGCGCTCGATCTGTACCGCTCCGGCGCGCACGTGACGCTCGTGCACCGCCGCGCCGCGCTCGGCGAGTCGATCAAGTACTGGGTCAAGCCGGACATCGAGAACCGCATCAAGGAAGGTTCGGTGCGGGCGCACTTCGAGACCCGGGTCGTCGAGATCCGCGATGCCGAGGTCGTGGTGGAGCCGGAGGGCGCCGGCGGCACGCGCGGAGTGCTGCCCGCGGACGCGGTGTTCCTGCTGACCGGCTACCTGGCCGACCTGGATTTCCTGCGCCAGTGCGGCGTGACGGTCGACGCCGCGACCAACATACCGCTGCACGATTCCGAGACGTACGAGACGAACGTGCCGGGGCTCTACCTCGCGGGCTCGGTGGTGGCGGGCGCCAACCGCGGGGAAGTGTTCATCGAGAACGGGCGCTTCCACGGCAAGGTCGTCGTCGACGAGATCGCCCGCAAGCTGTCCGCCCGTCACGCCGAAACGGGTTAGCCGCCCCGCGAAAGCTACTGCGCGGGCGTTTGCCGGAAGTCACCTCCGGCCAGCGACTGCATCTCCAGCAGATCGCCCAGCGCCCGGCAGCGGTCGATCGGGCCGTTGCGCTCCAGCAGCGCCTGCTTCTCGATCGGGTCGAATTCGAGATACTGCGACAGCGCGTTCACCAGGTCGGCGCCGTCCATGCCGGCGGGCAGCTTCAGGTTCGAGCCCGTGCCGGTCAGCAGCCGCTCCAGGCGTCGCCGCGCCTCGCGCAGCCCCGCGGCGTCGTCCGGTTCGGCAAGCGTCTCCACGCTCGCCCGACGGTAGCTGCGCGAGCGATCCTCCTCGATGATGCGGAACTTGTACAGGCCGCGCAGCACGATGTTGTAGCGCCCGTCCGGGAGCTGCTCGCAGTGCGTGATCAACCCGGCGCAGCCGGTCGGGAAGACGGCCGGGTTGCCGGCGCCGCCGGCCGCGCCGCCGTCCCGCAGCAGCACCATGCCGATGGTCCGGTCGGCGGCCAGCGCGTCGCGCACCATCTCGCGGTAGCGCGGCTCGAAGATGTGCAGCGGCAGGAAGACCCGTGGAAACAGCACGACGTTCGGCAGCGGAAAGAGCGGCACCATCGCCGTTCAGTGGACCGTGCGCGTCTTGCGCGTGAGGTAGTCCATCAGCACGTAGCGGCCCAGCGTGTAGGGCGTGGTGAAGTACGCCTTCCCGCGGCAGATGGACGCCACCCGCCGCACGAACGCGACCAACTCGGGATCGCGGGCGAGCATGAACGTGTTGATCATGATGCCCGCCTTGCGGCAACTGCCCACCTCGGCGAACGTCTCCGCGATGATCTGCGGGTCGAGGCCGAACGGGTTACGGTAGATCCGGCCGTCGGGCAGCGTCAGCGCCGACGGCTTGCCGTCGGTGATCATGATGATCTGGCGCAGGTCCTTGCGCTGCCGCTCCAGGATGCGCCGGGCGCGCCGCAGCCCTTCGCGCGTGTTCGTGTAGTAGGGGCCGACCCGCACGCGCGCCAGCTGGCGCAGCGGTATCTCCTCGGCCGAGTCGTGGAACAGGACGGCGCTCAGCGCGTCGCCCGGGTACTGGTTGCGGATCAGCGTCGCCAGCGCCAGCGCCACCTGCTTGGCGGGCGTGAAGCGGTCCTCGCCGTACAGGATCATGCTGTGGCTGCAGTCGAGCATCAGCACCGTGGCGCAGGAGCTCTGGTACTCACCCTGCGCCACCATCAGGTCGGGGTACTGCACGTCGATGGCGGCCGCCCCGGCGGCGGCTTGCACGCCTCCCCGCTGCACGGCGTTGAGGATCGTGCCGCTCGCGTCGATGTTCAGCGTGTCGCCGAATTCGTACGGCTTGGAGCCCCCGCCGGCCTCGATGCCGGTCGCGACGTCTCGCACGTCGTGGCGGCCGCTGCTGCCGCGGCCGGTTGCGCCCAGCAGGTCGCGCAACGCCCGGTAGCCGAGGAAGTCGAGGCTCTTGTCGGTGATCTCGAACTGTGTCGGCGACGGCTCGCCGTGCTCCCGATCGGCGCCGCCGCCCTGCCCGCCGCCGGCCTCCGGCGCCGGGTGAATCGAGATGTACCCCTGCTCGGCCAGCCGCTCGACGATCTGCTGCACGAGCTCCGTGAGCGGCGAGGGGTCCACGTCCTGATCGGCGTCGGCCGGATCGCCCAGCAGCCGCGACAGCGCGTCGTCCGGCAGCACGCCGCCGTGCAGCAGCGCTTCGAGGATGGCGTCGTGGAGCGTCTCCAGCGTGCGGTCGTCGCCGCCGTGGCGATCGCCGTAGGGGTCCGCGAAGCCGCTCGACAGCAGCAGGTCGGACAGCTTGCCCACCAGCGCTTCCAGATCGACGTCGTCGAGCGCGCCGCCGATGTAACGCGTATAGCGGTACCGCACGTCAGTTGTAGTACTTCTTGCCGCCCTGGCCGGGCAGCGGCGCCCGCGGATCGAACTCGGGCCGCGCGCTGCTCCGCACCCCTTCGGCCGCCTGGTACTGCCGGTCGTCGGTGCGCGTGATCTTCTTCTGCGCGTGCAGCCCTTCGAGCACGAAGTCGACGGCGGCCGCGCGGGCCGGCGGCGGATCGTCGGGGCTGCTCCCGGCGCGGGCCAGCAGTTCGTCGAACCCCTGGATCTCCGCCACCTGTTCCAGCAGCTCGGCGGCGGGCGTTGCGTCGCCGGCCGTGAGCGATCCGCCGATCTCGAACCATTCCACGACCGTCGTGGTGTCGATCCCGTCGAACCAGCCGTCGAACGCGCGCCGGACCGCGGACCGGATCAGGTCGAGCGCCACCTGGTCGGCGCCCTTGAGCTCGCCTTCGTACTCCAGCTCGAGCTTGCCGGTGATCGACGGCAGGGCGGCGTAGATGTCGGTGACGCGCGCGACCACCGTGTCCTCGCCGGCGGCCAGCGCCCGCCGCTCGGCGTTCGACACCACGTTCTCGAGGCAGGTGATCGGCAGCCGCTGGCTGACGCCGGAGCGCCGGTCGACGCGCTTGTCGGCCCGCGCCTGGAACGCTATCTCCTCGATGGTCTCGCGCACGAACGGCGGCACCGTCGCGCCATCCCCGGCGTCTGCCGCCGCGCCGCGCGCGACCCACGCTTCCTGGGCCGTGATGGCGACGGCGTCGCCGCGGGTGCGCGGATAGTGGGTGCGGATCTCGGATCCGATGCGGTCCTTGAGGGGCGTCACGATCTTGCCGCGCGCGGTGTAGTCCTCGGGATTCGCCGTGAACGCCATCAGGATGTCGAGCGGCATGCGGACCGGATACCCCTTGATCTGGACGTCGCCCTCCTGAAGGATGTTGAACAGGCCGACCTGGATCTTGCCGGCCAGATCGGGCAGCTCGTTGACGGCGAAGATGCCGCGGTTCGCGCGCGGCAGCAGACCGTAGTGCACGGTCAGCTCGTCGGAGAGCTGCAACCCGCCCCGCGCCGCCTTGATCGGATCGATGTCGCCGATCATGTCCGCAATCGTCACGTCCGGCGTCGCCAGCTTCTCGACGAACCGCTGCGACCGCGGCAGCCAGGCGACGGGCAGGCCATCGCCTTCTTCCCGCGCGCGGGCGCGGCAGGCGGGGCAGAGCGGCGCGTGCGGATCGCAGTTGATCTCGCACCCGGCCACCACGGGCAGCTCGTCGTCGAGCAGGTCGGCCAGCGCGCGCAGGATGCGCGTCTTCGCCTGTCCGCGCAGTCCCAGGATGATCAGGTCGTGCCGCGAGAGGATCGCGTTGCCGATCTGCGGGATGACCGACTCGTCGTAACCGATGATGCCGGGAAACAGCGTCTCGCTGCGCCGCAGCTTGTCGATCAGGTTGTCGCGGAGCTCCTGCCGGACGCTGCGCCGCGGGATCCGACCTGCATCCACTGCGCGGCGCAGGTCGCCCAGCACCGTCGGTCGCTGCATCCTCCGACCTTACCCTACATGAACTCGTGGATCAGGTCCTGCCGGGTCTCGGAGGCGATGGAGTAGCTCTGGCGCACCAGCGCCTCGCCCTGCAGCGCCGGGTCCAGCGCGTCGATGGACTGCCGCGGGGCGGGGTTGCGGTACACCAGGCCGATTGGAATGCGCTCGTCCCACTCCAGCGCCTTGTCCATCGCGGCGTGGAAGTCCGTCGGGTCGTACCCGGTGTCCTCCACCTTGTAGACGCGCTCGCGGAACCATGGGTAGGTATTCACCTTGTTGAAGGTGACGCAGGGGCTGAAGACGTCGATCAGCGCGAACCCCTTGTGCTCGATCCCCTGCTTGTACAACTCGGTCAGATGCTTCGGCTGGCCGCTGAACCCGCGCGCTACGAATCCGCAGCCCGACGCCAGCGCGAGGGCGAGCGGGTTGAGCATCCCCTCCAGGTTGCCGAGCGGCGTGGTCTTGGTCTTCATCCCCGTCTCGCTCGTGGGGGAGACCTGGCCGGTCGTCAGCCCGTAGATCTCGTTGTTCATCACGATGTAGGTGACGTCGATGTTGCGGCGCATCGCCTGGATGAAGTGGTTCAGGCCGATGCCGTAGCCGTCGCCGTCGCCGCCGGTGGCGATGACGGTCATCGACGTGTTGGACAGCTTGGCGCCCGTGGCGAACGGGAGCGCCCGGCCGTGCAGGCTGTGCACGCCGTACGACCGGAAGAATCCGGGCAGGTTCGACGAGCAGCCGATGCCGGACACCACCAGCACCTGGGCCGGATCGAGCCCGAGTCCCGCGCACGCCTGGAACAGGCCGTTCAGCACGCCGAAGTCGCCGCATCCGGGACACCAGTCGGGCGGCACCTCGGGCTTGAAGACCTTGGGTTCTACTGCAACTGCTGGCATTGCCATCGGTATCTATCCCCTCTGCCGCGGATGAATCCGGGCTGATCAGGCAAACGTCTTCGATTCCTCGTCCACGCGCATGCCGGCCCACGGGCCGCTCGTGCCGGTCGGGTGGTCCGTTCTCCAGCCCGGCTCGGTCGACAGCACGACGACGATCTCGGTACCGGCCAACACGTCCTTCACCCCGGCCACGATGTGCTTGGGCTCGAACGGCTCGCCGTCGTACTTGCGGATGTGCCCGTCGGCCACGATGCCGGTCTCGGCGCGCAGGTGCCGCGCGAACTGGCCGCTCTGGTTGTTCTCGACGATGATGATGCGCCGGCTGCTGCCGAGGATGGCCGAGATCTCCTCCACGTGCAGCGGAACCAGGAACTTGATCTGCAGGTGGTTGGTCGAGATGCCTGCCTGCCGCAGGTGCTCGGCCGCCTCGACGATGGTGCCCCAGGTCGAGCCCCAGCCGACCAGCGTCACGTCGGCGTCGGCCGGCCCGTCGAGCTCCGGCGCCGGCAGGTAGCGGGTCACCGTCTCCATCTTGCGCACCCGCTTGTCCACCATCTTCTTGCGCCGCACCGGGTCGGTGTACACGTCGCTGATCAGCACGCCGTCCTCGTCGTGCTCGTCCGTACCCGACACGTACAGGTGGTCGGGCAGGCCCGGCAGCGCGCGCGGCGAGATGCCGGACGGCGTGTTCTTGTAGCGCAGGTACGGCTCTTCACTGCCGTTCGACTCGGTGATCACTTCGCCGCGGTCGATCGGGAACTCGACGTCGAGCAGCGCCGGGTCGACCGTCTCGCTGCCCTCGCTCATCAGCAGGTCGGACAGGATGATCACCGGGATCTGGTAGTGCTCGGCGACGTTGAACGCCTCGTGCGGTGTGTTGAAGCAGTCCGTCATGCTGAGCGGCGCGATGATCACCCGCTGGAAGTCGCCCTGGCTCGCGCCGAGCGCCTGGTTCAGGTCGGCCTGCTCGGTCTTGGTCGGCACGCCGGTGGACGGGCCCGCCCGCATGACGTTGATGGCGACGACCGGCGTCTCGATGATGCCGGCCATGCCGATCGCCTCGGTCATCAGCGCGAAGCCGCCGCCGGAGGTGGCGCACATGCTCCGCACGCCCATGTGGCCGGCGCCGATCGCCATGTTGATGACGGAGATCTCGTCCTCGACCTGGCGCACGCAGATGTTCAGCCGCTGGGCGTGGTTGGCGAACCACTCCAGGATGTGCGTGGCCGGGCTCATCGGATAGGCGACGTAGAACTTGCAGCCGGCCAGTGCGGCGCCCATGGCGAACAGGTGGTTGCCCGAGGCCTGGGCCCACTTCTGGTCCGTGGGCTGAAGCTGCGTGGCGGGCGGCGTGAAGTTGGCCGCGGCGTAGTCGTAGCCGGCCTGGGCCGCCTCGATGTTGGACTCGACCACCGCCGGCTTCTTGGCGAACGTCGTCTGCAGCACCGACTCCAGGCCGCTGATGTCCAGTCCCATGAGCTGGATGAGCGCGCCGACCGCGACCGTGTTCTGCATGACCGGCAGCCGCTTGGACGCGGGGCACAGCTCCGGCACCGGCAGCGCGCAGAGCTGCACGCCCGGCGGCGGGTCGTAGGACGGACTCAGCTTGCCGCCGTTGTACAGCACCAGGCCGCCCGGCTGCAGCTCCTGCAGGTGGCGGTCGAGCGTGTCCTGGTTCAGGGCGATGATCGCATCGACCTGATCGCCCACGCCGAGCGGCTTGTCCGCGGAGAAGCGGAGCCGGAGCCAGGAGTGGCCGCCGCGGATGACCGACTGGTAGCTGTTGTAACTGTAGGCGGCGATCCCTTGACGAGCGAGCGACAAAACCAGCGTGTTGCCGGCCGAGGCCACGCCGTCACCCGCTGCGCCGCCGACGCCGACAATGAGTTCTGGTTGCGACATGTTCACCTTTTCTCTCGCGATTGCACGCGGGTGCACCCGCGCGGCCCCGAACGGACGCCGCGAGCGGAATGGCCATTATAGGCATACGCTCTGCAAGCCGCCAGACCGCCCCGCGCCGGGCGTGTGGTAGCGTTGATTCGGGAGTACCTGCGACGGATGTCAGACGCAACGCGGCTCGTGGTGATCGGCGCCGGCCCCGGGGGGTATACCGCGGCGTTCCATGCCGCCGACCTCGGGATGCGAGTCACGCTGGTGGACGCGTCGCCGCGGCTGGGGGGCGTCTGTCTGCAGCGCGGCTGCATACCGTCCAAGGCGCTGCTGCACGCGGCCGGCGTGCTCGGCGACGCGCGCCGCGCGGCGCGCTGGGGCGTCACCTTCGGCGCGCCCGAGATCGACGTCGGCCGGCTGCGCGGCTGGAAGGACGAGGTCGTCGCCGCGCTCACCGGCGGGCTGGCGCGCCTGGCGCGCCAGCGCTCCGTGACCTGCCTGCAGGGGCGCGCCGCCTTCGCCGACGCCCGGACCGTCACCGTTGCGCCGGCGGACGGCGGGGAGGCGCTCACCGTGCCGTTCGACTACGCCATCCTGGCGACCGGCTCGCGGCCGCTGCGCCCCGCCGCGCTGGCGGTCGACGACCCGCGCGTGGTCGATTCCACGGGCGCCCTCGAGCTCGGCCGCGCGGACGGTTCGCTGCTCGTCGTCGGGGGCGGCTACATCGGCCTGGAGCTCGGCACGGTGTACGCCGCGCTCGGCTGCGCGGTTACCGTCGTGGAGATGACCGGCGGTCTGCTGCCGGGCGTCGACGCCGACCTCGTGCGGGTGGTCGCGCGGCAGCTCGACCGCGAGCTGGAGGCCGTGCGGCTCGAGACGCGGGTCGCCGCGCTGCGGCCGCGGCCGGACGGCGTGGAGGCGGTGCTGGAGGGGCCGGATGGCGCGACGGACGCGCGTGTATTCGACCAGGTGCTGGTGGCGGTCGGCCGCGCACCGAACTCGGGGATCGCCGGGCTCGACGGGACGGCCGTCGAGCTGGACGCCCGCGGCTTCGTGAAGGTCGATGCGCAGCGCCGCACCGCCGAGCCGTCAGTCTTCGCGATCGGCGACGTCGCGGGCGAGCCGCTGCTCGCGCACAAGGCGTTCCACGAGGCCCGCGTGGCGGTCGAGACCATTGCCGGACGCGCGGCCGCATACGAGCCGCTGGCGGTGCCGGCCGTCGTGTTCACCGATCCCGAGGTGGCGTGGTGCGGGCTGACGGAAACGCAGGCCGCCGCGGAGGGACGCGCGGTGAAGGTGTCGCGCTTTCCGTGGGGCGCCTCGGGCCGGGCGCTGACCCTCGACCGCCCCGAAGGAGTGACCAAGCTGGTCGTCGATCCCGAGAGCGAGCAACTGCTCGGCGTCGGGATGGCCGGCTCGGGCGCCGGCGAGCTGATCGCCGAGGGGGTGTTGGCAGTCGAGATGGGCGCGACCGTCGCGGACCTGCGGCTGTCCGTCCACCCGCATCCCACGCTGTCGGAGACCGTGGCCGAGGCCGCGGACCTGTTCTTCGGCGAGTCCACCCACCTGTACCGCCCCAAGCGCAACTGAGCGGCGGGGCTACGAGCCAGCGCCCGGTCACGCGCCCCGCGCGTTCGCGTAGCCCGCCGCCTGCTCATCAGCGTGATAGGAGCTTCGTACTAGCGGTCCCGATTCGACGTGACCGAACCCGAGCCGTAGCGCGGTTTCCCTGAGCCGCGCGAACTCGTCCGGCGTGTAGTAGCGGTCCACCGGCAGGTGGGCGGCCGACGGGCGCAGGTACTGGCCGATCGTCAACAGCTCGCAGCCGGCGCGCCGCAGGTCGGCCAGGGTGGTCCGTATCTCGGGCCAGCGCTCGCCGAGCCCGACCATCAGCCCCGACTTCGTCGGCACGCCCGGCGCCAGCGTCCGGGCGCGATCCAGCAGCTCCAGCGCCCGGTCGTAGCGACCTCCGGGGCGCGCGATCCTGTACAGCCTGGCGACGGTCTCGATGTTGTGGTTGAGCACGTCGGGACCGGCGTCGAGCACCGTCCGGAGGTCGGACGCGCGCCCGCTGAAGTCCGGGATCAGCACCTCGACGCGGCAGTCCGGCGCTCGCCGGCGCAGCGCGCGAATGGTGGCGGCGAATACGCCGGCGCCGCCGTCGTCCAGGTCGTCGCGGTCGACCGACGTCACCACGACGTGCCGCAACTGCAGCCGCGCGGCGGCCGCGGCCACCCGCTCCGGCTCGCCGGCGTCGACGGCGCCCGGGCGGCCGTGGATCACGTTGCAGTAGCCGCACGAACGGGTGCAGACGTCGCCCAGGATCATGAACGTGGCGGTGCCGCGCTCCCAGCACTCGCCGATGTTGGGGCAGCCGGCCTCCTCGCAGACCGTGTGGAGGTCGAGCTGGCGCATCAGCCGCTTGAGCCGGATGTAGCCGGGGCTGCCGGGCGGCCGCACCAGCAGCCAGCGCGGCTTGGGCTGGCGCGGCGGCGCCTCGCGCGGCTTGCGCCCGCGCAGCAGGGTCACCGGAACGGTCGACGGGGCAGCCACGGCGCCCGAGATGTTACCCCAGGCCGCGCACGGCGCGGCCCGGCGGCCGCGGCGCGGGGCGAAGGGGTCCCCGCTAGCAGCCGCCGGGGGTTTGGGGCGCAGCCCCATCTAACGAAGCCCGCTTGCTCCCGGTTTCGCGCACGGTGTATGCTGCGCCTGTCGGCCGGCGCAGGATTCACGCCGCGCCGAAACGGAGGATCTTCAATGGCGTACACCATCTGCGAACCCTGCATCGGCACCAAGGACACGGCCTGCGTGGACGTGTGTCCGGTTGATTGCATCCATCCTCGCGCGGACGAGGAGGAGTTCGAGGCGGCCGAGAAGCTGTACATCCACCCGGACGAGTGCATCGATTGCGGCGCGTGCGTGCCCGCCTGCCCGGTCGAGGCGATCTTCGCGAACGACGAAGTGCCCGAGGAGTGGGCGAACTACATCGACATCGACGCGGCGTACTACGCTGACGAGTAGCCGCCGCCCTGCCGGGGTGCGAGTATCCGCTGATGGGGCTCATTGATCACCGCTTTTCCGACAACTTCATCACGACCAACGTCGACCAGGTGCTGAACTGGGCGCGCCAGTCGTCGCTCTGGCCGATGGGGTTCGGGCTGGCCTGCTGCGCGATCGAGATGATCGCCACGTCCACTTCGCGCTATGACATCGCCCGCTTCGGCGCCGAGGTGTTCCGCGCGTCGCCGCGCCAGGCCGATCTGATGATCGTGGCCGGCACCGTGACGAAGAAGATGGCGCCGGTGCTGCGGCGGCTGTACGACCAGATGCCGGAGCCGAAGTGGGTCATCTCGATGGGCAGTTGCTCGAACGCCGGCGGGCCGTTTCCGACGTACAGCGTGCTGCAGGGCGTCGACAAGATCGTGCCCGTCGACGTATACGTCTCGGGTTGTCCTCCCCGGCCGGAGGCGCTGTTGTACGGGCTCATGCGGCTCCAGGACAAGATCCGCAAGGAGAACACGATACTCCGGCGCGAGCGGGTGATCATGGCGGGCCAGACCGAGCCGATCATGGTTGAGGATCGAGGGTAAGCCGGTGCTGTCACGACTGCTGCGACGCATCTTTCTGATCGACCTGCTCACGGGGCTGTTCGTTACCCTCAGGTACACGCCGCGCCCCGCGTTCACGTTCCAGTACCCGGCCGAGCGCCGGCCGGTGGCGCCCCGCTTCCGCGGCGTGCTCCGCCTGCAGGTCGAGCCGGAGACCGGCGCCGCGACGTGCATCGTTTGCGACCAGTGCGCCAAGGCGTGTCCCGACGAGCTGATCAACCTCGGCGGGCACCGCGAGCCGGGGCGCAAGATCAAGGTGCTCGACTACTTCGACTTCAACCTGTCGCGCTGCAGCTTCTGCGGCCTCTGCTCGGAGGTGTGCCCGACCAAGCCGGTCAAGGCGCTCATCATGAGCGAGGACTACGAGCTGGGCACCTACAACCGCAACTCCCAGGTGTTGCGCGTCGACGAGATGTACGACGGGTTGCCGATCCAGCAGTACAACCGCTGATTGCCGCGCCGCGCGGCCCATTCTTGCCATCGTCATCCCGTTGGTGCATATTGGCGGAGCCTGATGCCGAACCACGTACGGCATGCGTCCTGCGTCCTGTTGCTGGCGGCCGCGGTGGCGGCCGTCGCCGGTTCCGAGTCCACACCCGACTCCGCGCGTAGCGAGCTGCAGCTCGAGCTCGCCGATCTCCTGCTCGACGACGAGCGTTACTGGGAAGCCCTGCAGGCCTACACGCTGGCCAAGGAGGGCGCGAAGCCGGAGCAGATGCTGCGCGCGTCGGCCGGGTCGCTGCGCTCGGCCATCACCGTCGCCGAGTTCACGCGCGCGTACCAGGAAGCGCTGTTCCTGGGCGAGCAGGGCGTCGAGGACCCCGGAATGCGCACGTTGCGGGCGGATGCGTTCTGGTCGGCCGGCCTGTTCGACGAGGCCGAGGCGATGTACCGCGACATCCTGTCCGCCCACGCCTCGCACGCGGGTGCGCGTCACGGCCTGGCCCGCAGCCTGGCGGCCGGCAACCGCGCCGCGGACGCGCTGGCCGAGGTGCAGGCGGCGATTGCCGCAGACGACCGGCCGGAGTACCACCACACGCTCGGCTCCATCTACCGCCGGCTGGGCCGCTATCCGGAGGCCGCGGCGGCGCTCGACCACTACGCCGACACGCTGCCGAACGTCAGCGGGAACCGCCGCACCGAATGGGCGCGTTCCGAAGCGCGCCTGCTGCGCTCGTTCGGGGACGCGGAGCCGTTCGAGATCGTCAACGATCCGGACGGGCTCCACGTCATTCCGTTCGAGCTGGCGCAGGACAAGATCGTGGTGCGTGGACGGGTCAACGGCGGGCCGGAAATCGATCTCGTCGTCGATACCGGCGCGGAGCAGATGGTGCTCTCCCAGCAGACGGCGGAGCGCATGGGCGTCCCGGCGATCGCGTCCACGATCAGCGCGGGCGTCGGCGACGTCGGCGTCCGCGGCCTGGAGGTGGGACGTGTCGAATCGGTGGAGGTGGGCTCGCTGCTGGTCCGCAACCTGCCGACGATCATCAAGAACCCGCCGCTGACGGACCTGCCGGTGCAGCGCGTGCGCGACAGCATCTCGCCCGTGGCGATCGGCCTGTCGGCCGCGATCGACTACGAGGCGCGCCGCATGACGCTGGCGCGCAGCCTGCCGGACGGTCCGGCCGACATCGAGCTGCCGATGCGGGTCAACCGCCTCGCGCTCGTGCGCGGCGTCGTGAACGGCGAGCACGAGCGCAGCTTCGTCGTCGACACGGGCGGCGAGGTCATCTCGCTGAGCATCGGTACGGCGGCCAGCCTGGGCATGGTGCCGCCGCGCTACATTCCGCTGCAGGTGTACGGCACGTCAGGCTGGGATTCGGACGCGTTCCTGATGCCGGGCGTACGGCTGGCGTTCAACGAGATCCGCTACGACAACTTCTCGGTGGTCGTGCTCAACCTGCACCGGCCGAGCGCGCTGCTCGGGTTTCACATCGGCGGCATCGTGGGCCACCGGTTCCTGAGCGACTACCACGTCGTGATGGACATGGAGCGCTCGGTGCTGCGCCTGACCGCTCAGAAGTCGTAGCCGATCCACATCGTGAAGCGGACGCGGCGGAAATCGTCGCTGCCGCCGGTGGCCGCAAACACGATGTCCTCCCACTCCTCGTTGAACAGCGTGCGCCACGACCAGTCGAAGTGCACCGGAATGCCGATGGCCAGCGTGGCCAGGCTCAGTCCGTAGGACGCGCGGGCGTTAATCAGCCGGAAGCCGCTGACGCCGGTCGACGGGCCGAACACTTCGTCGTACTGCCC
Organism: Vicinamibacterales bacterium; assembly: GCA_965207665.1. Classification (GTDB taxonomy): domain Bacteria; phylum Acidobacteriota; class Vicinamibacteria; order Vicinamibacterales; family UBA8438; genus JAAXGX01. The sequence continues at coordinate 3,862,934 of CBDBMV010000002.1, read as the reverse complement.
GGTGTCCGGGTTCACGGTGTAGCCGACGATGGGGCGCACCACCTCCGGATCGCGGGACCAGGCCGTGAGCGACTGGTGGTTGAATCCCGCCATGCCGAAGTTGAAGAAGAACGAGCCGCGGATGCCGCCCAGCACGCCGATCGGCGTCGCCATCGCCTCCACGAGCGGGAAGCGCAGCTCGGCGTTGGCGAAGAACGTCTTGTGGCCGATGAACTCCAGGTAGTCGTATCCGCGCATGTCCGAGTTGCCGCCGAAGTAGTAGAAGTCGGGGTACTCTCCCCAGCTCCGGAAGCCGCGCGCCCGCAGCGCCAGCACGCCGGTCTCTGCGATCCGCAGGTAATAGCGGCCGTCGAGATCGACCTTCTGCCGCGACAGGAACTGCCCCAGCGACGGCGCGTACTCGTACGCGACCCGGAAAGTGTTGCCCGCAATCGGGCCGAACTCCCGGAAGACGGTCGTCTCCTGGATGAAATTGATCCCGAGCGGCATGAAGGCTCCGTCCACGAACAGCTGGCCGCCGAATTGCGCCTGCTGGTAGGCGTTGGACTGGGCCTGCAGGAATTCGTTGTCGAACTGCTCCTTGTAGCTGAACAGGCCCGCCGTGAGCTCCACGCGCCGGAAGCGGTCGAACGGCCAGATGGCGAACACGGACCCGCCGTTGATCGAGCGGACCGCGATGGCGTCGTCGCGGCTGAGAAAACCGAGTCCGGGATTGAACCCGTAGCCGGGAAAGTACCCGTAGAAGTAACTCTGCTGGGAGTACCCCTGCACGGCGAACTGCAGCCGCCCCGCCAGATTCGCGTACGAGAGGCCCAGCGTGCGGTACTGCATGACGGAGTACGCCAGCAGGCTGAACTGCTGGTCGCCGAGCACGTCGGCGAAGGTGATCTGGGTGCCGCCCAGGAAGTCCCCGGCGCTCGTCATCCCGACGTTGACGGGTGGACGCCCTTCGAGGAACATGTTCTCGAAGGCGCCCTTCTTGCGGGCGTTGGCGCCGATCAGGTTGTGGGTCAGCGGCGCCTGGAAGTCGATGACCGGCCCGCCGCCGGAGCCGAAGTCGCTGGTGACGGCGGTAAAGACGGGCTCCTCGCGTTCCACCGTGTGCAGGCCGTACTCGCTCTCGTAGTAGGTGATGAAGGCGAACCGCTCGGGCTCGCCGTCCTCCTCCGGAGCGATGAGGACGGGGTTGACGTTGCCGGTCGAGGTGTCGGTGTACTGGTGCAGCTCACCGTTCTCCAGGTCGAGCGTCCAGACGTTGAAGATCTCGCCGTCGCGCGCGATCTCGGGATCGATCGGGCTGCTCGGATCGACCGCCGTCGACGCGAACACGACCGTGCGCTCATCGATGAACTGGGCGCCGCCCTCGTCGTGCGTGCCGAAGGTCACCTGCGTCCGCTCGCCTGTTGCGAGGTCGAGCCTGAACAGCTTGTTGTTGCCGCTGATCCGCTTCAGGTGCAGGATGCTGTTGCCGTCCGGGGCATAGATCGGCGCATAGTCGGCCAGGTCGTCCTCGGTCAGGTTGGTGACCTCGTGGGTGGCGAGGTCGAGGCGGTAGATGTCGCCGACGGCGCGGGTCAGCGCCGAGAAGACGACGCTGCGGCCGTCGGGGGAGAAGTCCGGCGACTCCGGCTCGTCGACCATGTCCAGATCGATGATCTGCTCGATGTCGCGTGTCACCACGTTCTGGATGACCAGCGACTTGTACTTGTTCTTGCGCACGAAGTACGCGATGCGGTCGCCGTCGGGCGACCAGGACAGCCAGGGCACCGTATTCCACCGCAGGCCCAGCATCGAGATGTACTGGAACCCGAGGTCCTGATCGAACGGCTCGGTCAGGTTGCGTATGACGTCGCCGGTGTGCGCGGAGATCAGCACGATGTCGAGCTCGCGGTTCTTGCGGTTGAGGGCCGCCGCGGCGATGACCTCGCCGGAAGGCGACGCCTCTATCGAGATCAGCACCGGATAGCGCGAGCGGAGCGGATCGGGCGCGAGATTGCGGCCGTAGTCCGATGGTTGTTCCTTTTCCTCGAACGGCTCGAACCGCTCGCGGAGGTACTGCTTGAACTCCTCGTCGAACTCCTCCGCCTCCAGGTCGAACGCCTCCTCGTAGGGGTCGCCGCCCCCGCCGACCGAGCTGCGGCGCAGCGCGAACATGAAGCTCCGGATGCCGTTGTCGCCCCAGCGGCTCTCGATGAACTCGAAGACGGCGTGGCCCAGGTTGTAGACGACCCTGCCGCTGGCGAAGCCGCCGTAGCTCTGGAAGCGGGTCATCTCGGGCACGGTGTCGGACACGGCCACGTCGCGCACCTGCATGATGTCCAGCGGCCGCCAGACGCCGGCCAGGAAGTCGGCGAGCCCCTCGTCCACCCACAGCGGCACGCCCTGGCGGATGATGCCGCGCGGGATGATGTCGAACTCGAAGATATGCGTCAACTCGTGCGTGATCAGGCGGTACAGTCCGTCCGGCCCCTCGTCTATCGGCAGCACGATGCGGTTGCGCGCCGGCTCGGCGAACGCCCCGACGCCCTCGGGACTCGCGCCCGGAAACACGTTCTGCTGCTCGAACTCGCTGTGGGTCTTGAAGACGATCAGCGGGACGGCGAAGGCGAGATCGTGCCGCAGCCGCGCGCTGACTTCCTGGTAGGCGCTCTCGGCGTAGCCGGCGACCCGCTCCAGGTGCTCCTCGAGATCGGGGTAGTAGTAGATCTCGAAGTGGTCGGTCTCGTAGATGTGCCAGTCGAAGCGGTCGTACTTCACCCGGTTCTTGCCCCAGTAGGGGAAGAACTCCTGCTGCGCGTGGACCGGCGCGGCCGCGCCGCCGGCCAGCGCCAGCGCCAGCAGCAGGGACAGGGAGCTTCGTCGCGGAAACCGGGTGGTACTGCCTTTCATGGCTCCCAAGTTACTACAGCGCCCACGGCTGCGCAATGCGCTCGATTGCCGTCTGCCGCGCTTCCCGCACGGGACCCGGCGGAACGTTACAATGACGCCGGCGCCTGCGGGATCGGTTTCGGAATAATCGGCCGCGCCGCGGTGTTTGTTCAATAACGGCGCGTTCCGATACGCCGGTCCGCATGGCTGCAACGCGAGATGCTGCGACGGCGACAGCCGGAGACTTCCTGGGAGTCCGGGGCGGAGGGCGGTGCGGTGTTGCCCGAGGAGGCGCTGCAGTACGTCGACAGCCTGTACGGCGCGGCGCTGCAGCTCACCCGCAACCCGGCGGACGCCGAGGACCTGGTGCAGGAGACGTATCTCAAGGCGTTCCGGTTCGCGGCGCGGTTCCGGCCCGGCACCAGCCTCAAGGCCTGGCTGCACACGATTCTCTACAACACCTTCCTGAACACCCGGCGCCAGGCGGCGCGCGAGCCGGTCGTCTCCGGCAGCGACAGCGTCGACCAGTCCGGGGCCGCGGTGTCTCAGACGGACACGCCGGAGCAGTTGCTGCTGCGCAGGGCGCTGGACGGCGACCTGCAGGCCGCGGTGGATTCGCTGCCGGAAATCTTCCGCCAGGCCGTCTGGCTGCGGGACGTCGAGGAGTTCTCGTACCGCGAGATCGCCGACATTCTGCAGGTGGCGCCGGGCACCGTGATGTCGCGCATCTCACGCGGACGGCGGATGCTGCACGAACGTCTGGTGGCGCGCCGGACGCCGTGACCCCGGAGGATGGGATCGATGAATTGCGCCGACGTTGACGCGATCATGACCGCGTACGTGGACGCCGAGGCCGCGCCGGCCGACGCCGAGGCCGTCCGGGCGCATCTCGAAGGCTGTCCCGACTGCCGCGCGCGGGCGGCCGCCGAGCAGGACATGCGGGCGCGGCTGCAGGCTGCCGCGCCCACGCTTGGCGAGCGTGCCCCGGCAGCGCTCTGGGCGCGTTGCGCGGCGGCTGCGCAAGACGGTCCCGCCTTCGCCAAGGCTTCGGCGGGGTCTGTCGGTGTCAGGTGGGCGCCGCTGTCGCTCGCGGCGACCGTGCTGCTCGCCGCGGGCGTGCTCTTCATGGCCGGCCAGAACCCGGGCGTAGGCGCGCTCGTCGCGCAGCTTGCAATCGACCACGACAAGTGCTTCCTGGTCGACCCCGGCGCGCGGCCTGCATTCGGCCGTCAGGAGGCGCGCGTCCAACTGGCCGGCATCATCGGGTCGGACGTGGCGCTGCCTGTGGAGTCGTCCGACTTCGACCTGCTGGATGTGCGCGAATGCAGCTACGAGCACGGCGGCATAGGCCACGTCCTCTGCCACTGGCGCGGCCATCCGGTGTCGCTGTTCGTGGTGCCGGGCGGCGCGCAGGGCGAGCAGTTGCTTGAGATCATCAATCACGACGCGCTAGTCTGGACCGCTGGCGGCCATACCCACGTGCTGGTGGCGGAACGGGGGCCGGTCGACATAGAGCAGGTGGCGCATCACATCCGGCAGGCGGTGAACTGACAACCGCCGCCGGGATTTCTGCGAGGAACGATGATGGCAAGGCGGTGGATATGGATAGTCGCGGCGGTCGCCTGCGCGGGGCTCGCCCTGCTCACGTTGCCGCCGGTGCGGAGCCTGAACGTGGGAATGCCCGCCGAGGAGGCGGCCGGCGCCGCGGCCGAGGGGGAGGTCCTGGCGGAAGCCGGGGCCGGCGCCGCGGAATGCGACGACGACGCCCGCCCGGCGCCGCTGGACTACACGCTCGCCGACATGAACGGCGACGAGCTCGACCTCGCGTCGCTGAAGGGCAAGGTGATTCTGCTCAACTTCTGGGCGACGTGGTGCGGGCCGTGCAAGATCGAGATTCCCGCGTTCATCGAGTTGCAGGACGAGTACGGCGAGCAGGGGTTCCAGGTGCTCGGCCTTTCGGTCGACGATACCCCGGAGCAGATGCGGCCGTTCGCCGAGGACCTCGGCGTCAACTACCCGTTCCTCGTCGGTCTGGGGGAGGACGATTTCCAGGAGGCGTACGGCCCCATCTGGGGACTCCCCGTCAGCTTCTGGATCGATCGCGAGGGCACGCTCTGCAAGACCCACATGGGCATCGCCAGCAAGGACGAGCTGGAGCTGGCGCTCAAGTCCCTGCTGTAGCCTTCCCGCCGGCCCGATCCGTTACGCCGCCGGGCGCGGTGTAGTATGATGCTTTCGTGATGAAGGGCTTCTCCCACGCGCGTCTTTCCTGCGGCTGCCGGCTCCGGTTCCGCGATGGAGTCGAGGGCAGTCCGGTCGCTGTGATCGTCGACCGCAAGGCCTCGGGCTGCCGCCTCTCGCTGCACGTACAGGGCCTGCCCGTGTACGACTACCGCGAGGCGCTGCGGCCATCGACGCGTGTCCTTCCGCCCGCCGAAGGCGAGTACGAAGAAGAGGGCTAGCAGCCCTGGGCGGAGCCCCATCCCACCGGAGCTTCGCATGTCCACACTCTCGTCCGAGATCGAATTGGAATGCCCCTGCTGCGGGGCCACGCTCGTCTTCGACCTGAACCTGCGGCGGATCGTCGCGCACCAGGAGCCGGAGCGCGAAGACAAGCCGCAGCTCGACCACGCGCAGCGCATCCTGGCCGAGGAGGCCGCCCGCCGCGAAGCCATCTTCAAGCAGTCGGTCGCCGACGAAAAGGGCCGCGGCGCGGCGCTGTCGAAGCGGTTCGAGGAGGCGCTCAAGCAGGCGCGCAAGGAACCGGTTGTGCGCCCGACCCGCGATTTCGATCTCGACTAGAAGTGGCGGGCGGCGAAAGCCACCGCCGTCCGCTCCGCCCAGAACCCGTCGAACCCTCCCTCCGGCTCGGCGAAGAAGCCGCAGTGGCCGCCGCCGCGCGTGATGACGACCTGTACTCGCGCGTTGGCAGCAATCGCGGGGTCGCGGAACTGCGCCGCCGGGACGAACGGGTCGTCGTCCGCGCTGACGATGAGCGTCGGGACCAAGATGCGCTCGACGACGCGCAGGCTGCTGGCTCGGAAGTAGTAGTCGCCGGCGTCGCGGAAGCCGTGATGCGGGGCCGTGAACGCCTCGTCGAACGCGCGCACGGTGCGGACGGCGGGTAGCGGGCGCAGATCGAAGCGGCCCGGGAGCAGCCGCGCCTTGCGCCGCATGCGGCGCTTGAGATTGCGGACGAAGTTCCATTCGTACAGCACGTTGCCGCGCCGCTCCAGCGCCTCCACGCAGCGCGCCAGGTCCATCGTGGGCGATACGGCGCAGACCGACCGCAGAGCCGCCGGCGCCTGCGCCCCGTAGTCGCCCGCCAGCTTCAGCGCGACGTTGCCGCCGAGCGAGTAGCCGACCACCGCAATGGAGGAAAGGCGGTCGAGGGCGGTGAGCTCGCGGATGACCGCCCGGGGATCGCCCGTCAGTCCCGAATGGTACAGGCCGCTGGAGAGATGCTCCGTCCCGCCGCAGTTGCGCTGGTTCAGCAGCACCACGTTGAAGCCGCGCGCGAACGCCTTGTCCGCCAGCCCGCGCATGTAGTGGGCCTGGCTCGAGCCTTCGAGGCCGTGCAGGGCGAGCAGCGTCGGACGCGCCGGCGGGTCGGGCTGCCAGTGGCAGTGGGCCAGCACCCGCGCGTCGGGGGCGACGTCGAAGTAGCGCGGCAGCGGCGGCGGCAGCGCCGGAAACGAGCGCGCACTGGCCCACGTGAACAGCGTCATGCGGTGGCCGCCCGCGGCCCGCCGGGCCGGCACGAAGTCGTCCATCGCGGGATTCTAGCCGCCAGCGCCGGCCGGCCGCCGGCGTGCCTCGCGCTATGATTAGTCCCCTCATGCCGACAGCCTCCCCGCAGCCGACCGGCACCGAGTGGTTCGGGCACCCGCGCGGACTGTCCACGCTCTTCTTCACGGAGCTGTGGGAGCGGTTCAGCTACTACGGGATGCGGGCGCTGCTCGTCCTCTTCATGACCGAGCTCGCCGTGCGCGGCGGACTCGGCATGACCGACACGACCGCCACGGCCATCTACGGCCTCTACACGTTTTCGGTCTACGCGGTGGCCCTGCCCGGCGGCTGGATCGCCGACCGGCTGATGGGCCAGCGCAACGCGGTGCTGTACGGCGGCATCGTCATCGCCGCCGGCCACTTCGCGCTGGCCGTGCCGACGCTGCCCGCGTTCTATCTCGGCCTGGCGCTGATCGTGATCGGCACGGGGCTGCTCAAGCCGAACATCAGCGCCATCGTCGCCGACCTGTATCCCGAAGGCGGCGCCCGCCGCGACGCCGGGTTCTCCATCTACTACATGGGGATTAACATCGGCGCCTTCGGCGGCCCCATCATCTGCGGCTACCTGGGCGAGGGGATCGACTGGCACCTCGGCTTCGGCGCGGCCGGCGTGGGCATGTTGCTGGGCGTGGTGCAGTACGTCTGGGGCTGGCGGCACCTCGGCGACGCGGGGCGCCTGCGCGGGCGCGAGGCCGCCGGGCGCGCCCAGGCGCTGCGCGGGTTGTGGGGCGGCACGGCCGCACTGGCGGGACTCGCGCTGCTGCTGCTCGCGCTGCAGGCGGCCGGCCTGCTGGCGCTGTCCATCGTGGGCGTCGCGCGCGCGGCCGGCGTCATCATCACCGTGCTGGTGATCCTGTACTTCGCGTACGTGTTCCTGCTGGGGGGGCTGGATCAGGAGGAGCGGCGGCGCGTGGCCGTCATCCCGGTGCTGTTCGTGGCGGCGGCGGTCTTCTGGTCCGGCTTCGAGCAGGCCGGCTCGTCGATGAACCTGTTCGCCGAGCGGCTCACGGATCGCAACGTGCTCGGCTGGGAGACGCCGGCCAGTTGGCTGCAGTCCGTCAACCCGCTGTTCATCGTGCTGCTGGCGCCGCTGTTCGGGTCCCTGTGGCTGGCGCTGGGCGCGCGCAATCCGTCCATCCCGGTCAAGTTCGCGCTGGGGCTGGCGCAGCTCGGCGTGGGCTTCCTGGTGCTCGCCTGGGGCAGCACGTACGCCGCGGCGGGCGGCGGCGTCAGTCCGATGTGGCTGGTCGTGACGTACTTCTTCCACACGACGGGTGAGTTGTGCCTCAGCCCCGTCGGCCTGAGCAGCATCACGAAGCTCTCGCCGAAGCGCCTGGTGGGCCAGATGATGGGGATCTGGTTCATGGCGTCGGCGCTCGGCAGCCTGCTCGCCGGGCTGGTGGCCGGGCTGATAGAGAGCCTGCCGTTGCCGCAACTGTTCGGCACCGTCGGACTGATCGCCGTGGGGGCCGGCCTGCTGCTGGGGGTCCTGAGCGGCCCGGTGCGGCGTCTCGCGGCCGGCGTGAACTAGGAGCTCCAGCCTGTGCGGGTGCTCCTGATCTCCACCTACGATCTCGGACGCCAGCCCTTCGGCATCGCGTCGCCCGCCGCGTGGTTGCGTAACGCCGGCCTGGACGTCGCCTGCCTCGACCTGTCGCGCCAGCCGTTCGAAGCCGCGGGCGCGCCGCCCGGCCTCGTGGCGTTTCATCTCCCGATGCACACGGCCACGCGCCTGGCCGTGCCGGTGCTGGAGCAGGTGCGGCAAACCTGGCCGGACGCCGAGGTGTGCTGCTACGGGCTGTACGCGCCGCTCAACGCGGCGTGGCTGAGGTCGCTCGGCGTGCGGCACATCCTGGGGGCCGAGTTCGAGCCCGCGCTCGCGGAGCTGGCCGCGGGCATCGCGTCCGGCCGGACACCCCCGCCCGCGCAGGCCGCGCCCCGCGCGCTGCCGCGCCCCGCGTTCGTCACGCCGGACCGTAGCGGCCTCCCGCCGCTCTCGCGCTACGCGTCGCTGCAGGTGGGCGGCGAGCGGCGCACGACCGGCTACACGGAGGCGAGCCGCGGCTGCAAGCACACCTGCCGGCACTGTCCGGTCGTGCCCGTCTACTCCGGCCGCTTCCGCGTTGTGCCGGTCGACGTCGTCGTAGACGACGTGCGCGGACAGGTGCGCGCGGGCGCCCGCCACATCACCTTCGGCGATCCCGACTTCTTCAACGGCCCCGGCCACGCCATGCGCGTGGTCGAGCAGGTCGCGCGGGCCTGTCCGGGGCTGACGTACGACGTCACGATCAAGATCGAGCACCTGCTGCGCCACCGCCGGCTGCTGCCGCGGCTGCGGGAGACCGGCTGCCTGCTGGTGACCAGCGCCGTCGAGACGTTCGACGACGGGGTGCTGCGCATTCTCGACAAGGGGCACACGCGGGCCGACGTGGAGGAGGCTGTAGAGGCCTGCCGGGACGCCGGATTGACGCTGGCGCCCACCTTCATCCCGTTCACGCCGTGGACCACGCTCGACGGGTACTGCGATCTGCTGGCGGAGATCGATCGGCTCGGACTCGTGGACGTGGTCGCGCCCGTGCAGCTTACGCTGCGCCTGCTCGTGCCGGACGGCTCGCTGCTGCTGGCGCGTCCCGAGCTACGGCCGCACCTCGGACCCTTCGACGCCGCGCGCCTGGTCTATCCGTGGCGGCACCCCGATCCGCGCGTGGATCGCTGCTGTGAGGCGGTGCGCGGGATCGTCGGCCGCCGGCTCGGCGCTTCGCGCCGGGACGTGTTCGCGGCCGTCTGGGCGCTCGCGCACGAGCGGGCCGCCCGCGCGCCGGCCGCCCGCGCTGCGCAGCCGCGGCGGCGCACGGACGTGCCGTATCTCAACGAGCCGTGGTACTGCTGAGCGGAGCCGGAGACCGGGCAGGCTGCCCTGGTTTGAGAGAAACTCGCCGACGCCGTGTGCTGCTGGTGGCCGCGACGACGGGCTACCAGCTCCGCGCCTACGACTCTGCCGCCCGCGCGGCCGGCGTGGAGCTGGTGCTCGCGACCGACCGCTGCCACGTGCTCGACGACCCGTGGCGCGACGGCGCCATCCCAGTCAGATTCAAGGGCAGGACGGCGGCCGCCAACGCGGTGCGCGCCGTCCGGGCCGCGGCGGAGCAGCGCCCGCTCGCCGGCGTGCTGGCGGTCGGCGACGGACCGGCGGTGATCGCCGCGGCCGTCGCCGAAGCGCTGGGGCTGCGCGGACACCCCGCCGCGGCGGCCCGCGCGGCCGCCAACAAGCTGCTGACACGCCGCAGCCTGCAGGCGCACGGTTTGCCCGTCCCCTGGTTTCACGTGTTGCCGCCCGCCGATCCCTTGTCGCCGGAACGGCTCGCGGCGACGGCGCTGCCGTGCGTCGTGAAGCCGCTGTCGATGGCGGCCAGCCAGGGCGTAATCCGGGCCGACACCTCCGCCGAGTTGTCCGCGGCCGTGGAGCGGGTGCGGCGCCTGAGCGTGCAGGCGGACGCGCGCGCCGCCCGCGGCGAGCCGGTGCAGGTGCTCGTCGAGGGCTACATTCCGGGGCGCGAAGTGGCGGTGGAAGGCGTGCTGGCGGGAGGCCGGCTGCAGGCGCTCGCGATCTTCGACAAGCCCGACCCGCTGGAGGGGCCGTACTTCGAGGAAACGATCTACGTCACGCCGCCGGCCGGCGGCCGGACCATCGCGCGGTCGATCACGGCGGCCGTGCAGCGTGCGGCCAGGGCGCTCGGCCTGACGGACGGGCCGGTGCACGCGGAATGCCGCGTCAATGCGGAGGGCGTGTTCGTGCTGGAGGCCGCCGCGCGGCCGATCGGCGGGCTCTGCTCACGGGTGCTGCGGTTCGACGGCGTGGCGGCCCGCGGTGTCTCGCTGGAGGCGCTGCTGCTGCGCCACGCCCTGGGCGAGGACGTGTCCGGCTGGCGGCGCGAGCGGCGCGCCGCCGGCGTGCTGATGATCCCGATTCCGGCGGCCGGCCGTCTTGCGCGGGTGGAGGGGCTCGCTGCCGCGCGGTCCGTGGATGGAGTGGAGGAAATTGTCGTCACGGCCAGGCGCGGCCAGTTGATCCAGCCGCCGCCGGAGGGCGGCAACTACCTGGGTTTCATCTTCGCCCGCGCCGCCCGCCCGGCCGCCGTGACCGCCGCGCTGCGCGCCGCCCACGGCCGGCTCCGGATCGAGATCCAGCCCGTCATCCCGGTCGTGTAGCGTCCGGGGCGAACTACTGCTTGGCCTGCGGCGGGACGTAGTCGGGCGGGAGGGCCGAGCCCTCGCCGAAGAAGAAGTCGTCCATCGCCTTCGCGACGATCTTCTGGGCTTCCTTCTGCCACGGCATCAGCCGGTATTCGTTGAGAATCATGGTCATGCGCTCTTCCCAGAGCTGCCATGCCTCGGCCGACACGTTCTCGTAGACCCGTTGCCCGAGCTCGCCGGGCCAGGGCGGCTCGTCGAGGCCGGGCAGCTCCTTCTGAAGCTTGATGCACCTGACCATGCGCTGGCCGGGCTGCCTGTCGTCGTCTCGATCCACGGTCGTGTCTCCCAGATTCCTAGTGTGGCTTGCCGGTGACGGTCGGCGTCGTCCAGATGGCGATGTTGCGTTCGCCGAACGCCGCGGTCACGACGCGCGTGACCTCGACCCGCGCGTCGTTGAAGCAGGCGCCCCCGCCGATGTCGGTCGCCGCATCGGGCACCAGCGCGTTGGCGGTGGAGCCGTTCAGCGTGCTGCGCCGCCACAGGCCCTTGGGCAGGCCGACGGTGCCCGGCTTCATGTCGGCGTTGAGCGCGACCGGGCACTGAATCTCTCCCAGCGCATTGAACACCCGCGCCACGTCGCCGGACTCGAGGTCGCGCGCGGCGGCGTCGCGCGGGTGAATCTGCAGCGCGGCGGATCGCGGCCGGAGCTCGCCCAGCGTGGAGTTGATGGTCTTGCCGCTGGCCGGCGACAGCAGGATTAGCGGTCCGGCGCCGTCGTCTTCCGCACGGTAGGTGTACAGCCCGTCCGGCGCGCTCTCGTCCAGTGCCGCGGGGAACAGGTCGACCCGGCCGCCCGGCGTCCGCGGGAACACGTCGCCGAACTGCACCGGCCGTGCGGGGACCGGCGTGGCCGCCGTCCCGTCCTGCAGCAGGCTGTCGCGCAGCGCCGCGGGCATCGCCCCGGTGACGTGCATGACGGCTTCCGGGTCCGTGTCGAACGCCGCGTCCGCCGCGACGCCGAGGCGGCGGGCCAGCGCCGCGAACAGCTCCACGTTCGGCCGCGAGTCGCCTACCGGCTCGATGACCGGCTGCACGAGCTGCAGGTTGACCGCGCCGTAGCTGCGCGCGATGTCGTAGTGCTCCAGGAACGTCGTCGCCGGCAGCACCACGTCGGCCCAGCGCGCCGTGTCGGTCAGCACCTGGTCCGAGACCACGGTGAACACGTCTTCGCGCGCGAGACCGCGCAGCACGCGGTTCTGGTCCGGCAGGGTGACGGCCGGGTTGGCGTTGTAGACGAAGAGCATCCGCACGGGCGGGTCGGCGTCCTCCGTGAGGACGCGCCCCAGGCGGTTCATGTTGATCACGCGCGTGTCCGGCTCGTCCGCGCCGATCCACGACTCGGCGTTCAGGTCCCAGGCCCCGGAGTTGCTCATCGAATAGCCGCCGCCGCGGACGCCGAACTTGCCGCCGACGGCGGGCAGGGCCAGCACGGCAGCGACCGCGTTGCCGCCGTTGCGGTTGCGCTCCAGCCCCCAGCCGCAACGGATGACCGCGGGCGAGGTTTCGGCATACAGCTCGGCAAACCGTTCCAGCAGCTCCGGATCCACTTCGGCGACGGCGGCCGCCCGCTCGATCGGCCACTCCGCCGCGCGCGCCCGCAGCAGCTCGGCGCCGGTGGCGTGATCCGCGAGAAAGCGTTCGTCGGCCAGCCCGAGCTCGAACAGGAAGCGGTGCAGCGCGAGCGCGACGGCCACGTCGGTGCCCGGCCGCACGGGCAGGTGAATGTCGGCCTGCCTGGCCAGCGGCGTGCGCCGCGGGTCGATGACGACCAGCGCCGCGCCGTCGCGCTGCGCGGCGCGCACGTGCGGCACCAGGTGCATGCCGGAGGTGGCGGGATTGGCGCCCCATATCACGATCAGCCGCGCGTGCCGGTAATCCTGGTAGGCGACGCCCGGCATGCGGCCGTACAGCGCGGCGGCCGCGGCGCCGGTCGGCGCGGCGCAGACCGTGCGCGCCAGGCGGCTGGCCCCGAGCCGGCGGAACAACTGCGCGTCGGCGGTGTCCTGGCTGACGAGGCCGTTGGAGCCGCCGTAGGAGAAGGGCAGTATCGCCTCGCCGCCCCAGCGGTCCCGGATCTGCGCCAGCTTGCCCGCCACCACGTCGAGCGCCTCGTCCCAGCTCACGTGCCGGAAGCGGGCCTCGCCCTTCGGTCCGTTGCGCAGTCCGGCCCGCAGCAGGCGATCCTCTCCGTAGACGCGGTCGCCGAAGCGGCGCACCTTGCCGCAGATGGTCCCGGCGGTGATGTCGTGCCTGGGCGACGCGTCGATGCCGGCAAGCCGGCCGTCCTCCACCGCGACCGCCAGGCTGCAGGTGTCAGGGCAGTCGAGGGGACACGCGGTCTCCACCGTCACCCGCCGCCGGCCCTCGTCCTCGCGCCCCGCCATGCGACCAGTGTACATGTCACAATGCCGGCATGTCCTGGCTGCGTCCGGTGCTGGTGGCGGCGGCCGTGCTGCTGGCCGTTGCGCCGCTTCCGGCGGCCTGGATCGAGGAGCTGTACTCGCGCGGCCTCTATCTGGCCGTCCAGAACGCGCTCACCCCGCTGACGGGCGCCGCGCCGGTCGCCCTGTTCGACCTGCTGCTGGTTGCTCTGTGCGCCGGAGTCGCATGCCGTTGGTGGGCATCCATCCGGCGAGCCGGCCGCGGTGGGCGCCTGCGCGCCGCGCTCGGCGCGAGCTGGGACACCGCCGCGCTGGTGGCCGCCGTCTACCTGGTGTTCCTGCTGGTGTGGGGCTTCAACTACCGCCGCGAGCCGCTGGGGACAGCGCTCGGCTTCGACGCGGCGCACGTCACGCCGCAGGCGGTCGCCGCGCTGGCCGGCGAGTCCGTCGAGCGCCTCAACGCGCTGCACGCCCCCGCGCACCGCGCGTCCTGGTCGAGCCTGGACGGCATGCCGGACCGTCTCGGGGCGGCGTTCGAACTGGTCCAGAGCCAACTGGGAATTACCCCAGTAGCTGCAGCCGGGACGCCCAAGCGCACGCTGCTGGCGCCGTACTTCCGGCGGGCCGGCATCGACGGCATGGTCAGTCCGTTCTCGCTGGAGATCCTCGTGAACGGGGCGGTGCTGCCGTTCGAGCGTCCCTACGTCGTAGCCCACGAATGGGCGCACCTGGCGGGCTACGCGGACGAGTCGGAGGCGAGCTTCGTGGGCTGGCTCACCTGCCTGGCCGGCGACGAAGCGTCCCGCTACAGCGCCTGGCTGTATCTCGCGCCGCAGCTCGTGCGCCATCTCGGCGAGGAGGAACGCAACCGCGTCTGGGGCGCGCTGGAGCCGGGACCGGCCGACGACCTGCGTGCGGTGGCCGCGCGCACTAGCGAGGCGGTGCCAATCGTGCGCCGCAACGCCAGCCGGGTCTACGACCAGTACCTCAGGGCGAACCGCGTCGAGTCCGGCGTAGCCAGCTACGGCGAGGTCGTCGACCTCGTCCTGGGTACGCGGGCCTGGTGGGACGCTCCGTTACCTGATTCCCCGTAGTGCGGAGCCGGCGGGGCCCGCCCGGCGACGGGACCCGCCGATGGGGTGGTATGATCCAGCGCTGCCATGTTCAAGCTGATCACCACCGTCAGAGGTGGAGCCGTCAACAACCCTGCCATCTCCGCCCGCTACGCCTCGGTCGACGACGCCAAGGAGGCCGCCAAGGTGCTCATGCACGAGCACCAGCGCGTCGTGCGGGTGATGATCGTCGAGGAGCCGTCCCGCTTCGTCGAGTGGATGGACCGCAGCTAGGCCGGAACTCTCCGGCGCCCGTCCGCGACATTCTCGAGCTCAGCCGGCGGCTGGTCGCAGCGACCGCCGATCTCGCCTTCGCCCCGCCCGTGGCCCATGTGTACCGCCCGCTGGAGTACGCCTGGGACGCGCATGCCGCCTACATACGAGCGTATGCGGGGCTCGGCGCGCGCGTGCTGCTGGTCGGGATGAACCCGGGGCCGCACGGCATGTGCCAGACCGGCGTGCCGTTCGGGGACGTGGGCATGGTCCGTGACTGGCTGGGCATCCAGGCGCCCGTCCGCGCTCCGGCGTCGCAGCACCCGCGGCGCCCCGTCCTCGGCTTCGAGACGGTGCGCGGCGAGGTGAGCGGGAAGCGCGTGTGGGGCTGGGCCTCGGCCCGCTACGGCAATCCGCGGCGCTTCTTCGCCGCGTTCTTCGTCTGGAACTACTGTCCGCTCGCGTTCCTAGAGGAGAGCGGCCGCAACCGCACGCCCGACAAGCTGCCGGCCGCCGAGCGCGCGGCGCTGCTCGGTCCGTGCGACGAGGCCCTGCACGGCGTCGCCGCTGCCCTCGGCGTGGAGCGCGTGCTCGGCGTCGGCAACTTCGCGGCGGGGCGGGTGCGCGCGGCGCTCTCGGCCGCTGGCGTCCCGCTCGGCGTCGTGCCGCACCCGAGCCCCGCCAGCCCGCTCGCGAACCGTGGCTGGCCGGGCGCGTTCGAACGGGCGCTGGCAGGCAACGGCGTCACCCTGCCGCTTTCCGAACGGCCTCGCGAGGGGTAGAATGCACACCGTAGCACCGACCAGGCCGCGCACAGCGCGGCCCGGCCAGCGCGGCGCGGGGCTATGGGGTCCCCGCTAGGGCTGGCCGGGGGTTTGGGGCGCAGCCCCAAGTAGGTAATGCTGAGGAGGCCCAGATGACGGCGGAGCGCAATCCGTGGCGGGCGTTGGCAGGACACCTGTTGCTCGGCGTGGCGGCGGCGGTGATCGCCGGGTTCCCGGCGCCGGCGGCGGGGCAGACGGCGGGCGGCGACGAGGTCACCTTCAGCCGCGACATCGCGCCGATCCTCCAGCGCAGTTGCCAGAAGTGCCACCGGCCGAACTCGCTCGCCCCCATGTCGCTGATCGACTACGAAGAGGTGCGGCCGTGGGCGCGCGCCATCAAGCACCGCACCGGCCTGCGGGACAAGCCGGGCGTGATGCCGCCCTGGTACATCGAGAAGGACATCGGCATCCAGCGCTTCAAGGACGATCCTTCGCTGAGCGACAGGGAGATCGCCCTGATCGCCGCCTGGGCCGACAACGGGGCGCCGCAGGGCGATCCCGCCGACCTGCCGCCGCCGCTGGCGTTCATCGACGTCGACGAGTGGGAGATCGGGGAGCCCGACCTGATCGTGTCGTCGCCGAGCTTCACGGTCGAGGCCGACCAGCCCGACTGGTGGGGATCGATCGGCGAGGTGCCGACGGGACTGACCCAGGATCGGTACGTCGCGGCGATGGAGTACAAGGAAGTCACCGAGTCGCGCGAGGGCGCCACGCGCAACACCGTCGGCGGGCTGTTCGTGGTGCACCACGCGACGCTCGGCGTCACCGACCCCAACCCCGATCCGAACGAGAACGACCCGCTGGCCCGGCTGCGCCGCTGGCCGACGCATGAAGTCGGGCGCAACGCCGACGTCTTCGATCCGAAGGCCGGCAAGATCATGAAGGCCGGCTCCAGCCTCGTGTTCGACTCCATGCACCTGCACGCCAACGGCGCGCGCACGCAGGCGCATCTGAACGTCGGCTTCAAGTTCCATCCGGTCGGCTACCAGCCGGAACGGAAGTGGGTGCGCATGTCGTTCGGCAACGGCGTGGACCTCGACATCGAGGCAATGGATGCGAACCAAGTGATGGAAGCGCACTACGTGCTGCCGGAGAACGCGCTGATAACGATCTTCGAGCCGCACATGCACGCGCCCGGCGTGCGGATGTGCATGGACGCCATCTACGGCATCAACGTCGAGACGCTCAACTGCGCCGGCTACGACCACAGTTGGGTGCGGGTCTACAACTACGAGGACGACGTGGCGCCGCTGCTGCCGAAGGGCACCATCCTGCGCATCACGGGCTACTTCAACAACTCGCCGTCGAACCCGAACGTGCCCGATCCGCGCAACTGGTCGGGCGGAGGGCACCGCTCCGTCGACCAGATGTTCATCAACCTGATGCGCGGCGTCTTCCTGACCGACGAGGAGTTCTCGGAGGAGCTCGCCCGGCGCCGTGAGGCGCTCGATCTCGCCGCGGGCGCCACGGTCATCGGCTGCCCCCTGTGCGGCATCGAAGACTGGACGGCCGACGCCGCGGCCGAGCAGCAGCAGTAGGCATTTCCCCCCGCCGGGCGTTACGCCAGGCCGAGGTTGCGGAGGATTGCGACCGCCGAGCGCGAGCGGTTGAGTCCGTACAGGTGCAGCCCGGGCGCGCCGGCCGCCAACAGCTCCTCGCACTGCCGCGTGGCGAACTCGATGCCGTACCGCGCCACGGCCTCGTCGTCGTCGCCGAACCGGTCGAGCGCGGCGACGAGCGGCGCCGGCAGCGTCGCCCCGCACAGCGCCGTGAAGCGCTTGATCTGGCGCGCGTTTAGGATGGGGAGCACGCCGGGCGTGATCGGGACCTTCACACCGAGCCGGCCGGTCAGGTAGTCGGCCATCTCGAAGTAGTAGGCGTTGTCGAAGAAGAGCTGCGTGAGGATGAACTCCGCGCCGTGGTCTACCTTGTCGCGCAGCCGCTGCCAGTCGATCTCCCGACCCTCCCGGCATTCGGGATGCCCCTCCGGGAACCCGGCGCAGCCGATCGCGAACTGGTCCGCGCGCGCCTTCAGGACGTCTATCAACTGCCAGGCGTAGTCGAAGCCGCCGGCGGGTCGCCGGAAGTCGGGCTGCCCCGCGGGCGGGTCGCCTCGCAGCGCCAGGATGTTCCGGATGCCCCGGTCCGCCGCCTCGTCGAGGAAGCCGTCCATCTCCGCGCGGGTGAAGCTGACGCAGGTGACGTGCGCCATTGCCGTCATGGCGTGCTCGCGCTGCATGCGGTCGACGATCTGCAGCGTGCGCTCGCGCACGCCGCTGCCGCCGGCGCCGCAGGTCACGGAGTAGAAATCCGGACGCACCGCCGCCAGCGCGGGCAGCACCCGCTCGAACAGGCTCTCGTCCCCCTTCGGGGTCTTGGGCGGGAAGAACTCGACGGAGATGACCGGGCGCCCCGCCTCCCGGCCCGCGGCGTAGATGTCGGGTATGCGCCTCACGTCAGTGGTTTCGGGCGGAACGCGCCGGCAGCATAGTCCACCGCGCCACGCGTTCGGGATGGTTGCGCCGCCGCGTCCGGCATCAGAACCGGAACAGCCGGTTGAACTTGACGATGAGGGCGCGGTTCTGCAGCGGATAGCGCCGCGGCGTCAGCAGGGTTTCGGCGCGCTCCTCGTTGTAGACGACGAACAGCTCGCTGCCCGGATGGTACTCCCAGCGCAGGCGCAGGTTGGTGCTGACGCTGCTCGTGGCCGAGTTGTATTGCACCAGCGCGCTGACGAACATCAGCGGGTTCAGTGCGTAGATGGTCCGCGTGCTCACGAGCTGCGTCCTGAACTCGCCGAACGGCAGGTCGATCCAGTTGAGCGAGAGCGTCGGCTCGATCGACAGTTGCCGCGTCAGCTCCAGGCGGGTGCCGAAGAAGCCGCTGCCCATGCCGAAGTTCAGGCTGGTCTTCGTCCCGCCGTAGAACCCGCCGTGCTGGACCGAGACGCGGCCGGAGACGCGGTTCTGCTGGCCGAGCTGGTAGCCCACCTCCACGTCGTCGAAGTCGTAGCCGCCGACCGGGACGACCACCTCCGCCGACAGCGGGAACGGCTCGACGAGGTACTCGTAGTTGCGGTTGTAGATGACGTCGAACAGGTTGCTGTTCTCGAACTCGACCGCGAAGCGGCCGCGGGCCTGGCGCGTCTCCAGCACGCCGCCGCGGTCGGTGATGTAGTCGATCTGCCCCTCCCAGAAGAACTGGCGGATCGCCGCGATCGACCGCGGCCGGGGGCTGAAGCGGAACTTGGCGAAGCTCTGCTCGAAGTCGTGGCGGCGCAGGAAGCCGATCTCGGGGTTGAAGTCGTCGCCGACGGCCAGCCGCTCCAGTTGCACGCCGTAGCGGTCGCCGGTGTAGTCGAGCTGCACCCGGTGGCTCGACTCGTCGTCGCCGGCATCCCGCCGCCCGGTCCGCGTCGCGGCCCAGTAAGTGCGGAAGTTCAGGTTCTGGTAGAACGAGAACAGGCCGTCGACGCCGAATACCTGGTTGCGGTCGCGGCCCGTCAGCGACACCGAGCGGTCGGTGAACATCACGCCGACGTTGCTGCGCCGGAACAGGTCCCGCCGCAGGCGCAGGACCGAGAAGCTCGTCGCCTGCGCCCCGGCGGCCGGGGCGTCGGCGGTGCGGATGTTCAACAGGCCCAGGCTGTACTTGCCGATGCGGCCGGTGAAGCGGCCGCCGGCGTCGATCGGCACTTCCCGCGTCACCCCTTCTTCCGTCGCATGCAGGCCGATCCGCCGGCTGTAGAACAGGATCGGCGTGTTGCTGATGCCGGCGAACTGGCCGGCGCCCGCCTCGCCGCCGAAGGCGAACACGCCCTGGTTCTCCAGGAAGAATTCCCGCTTCTCCGGGAAGAAGAGCGAGAACCGCGTCAGGTTGATCTGCTGCTCGTCGGCCTCCACCTGGGCGAAGTCGGTGTTCACTGTCAGATCGGCGACGAGGTTGTCCGTGACGGCGTACTTCACGTCGAGTCCGATATCGCCGGTCGCGACGTTCGACAGCCGCTGCGCCGGCGTGCGGACCCCGTTCAGCTCGGCGATGGCGTACGGCTTCAGCTCCAGGTTGATGCCGGCGTCCGGCACCTCGAGGCCGACCAGCGTGGCGGCCTGCGAGATCTGCATGATGGCGCCGAGGTCGAGCGAAGCCGGCAGCGGCACGAGCGCCGTGTACTCGTTGTTCCAGACGATGCGGCGCTCGATGTTGAAGCCCCACACCTGCTGCCGGCCCGGACGGTAGCGCAGCGACTTGAAGGGGATGACCGCCTCGAACATCCAGCCGCCGTCGAAGCGTCCCACCTGCACGCTCCAGACGGGGTTCCAGTCCTGGTTCCAGCCGCGCTCGTTGCTGATCTCGCCGTCCATGCGCCCGCCGATGGGATTGACGACGAACTCCACCGCGTTGCGGCGGTCGTAGAACGTGTCGAGCACGATGC
This sequence comes from Vicinamibacterales bacterium, assembly GCA_965207665.1. GTDB lineage: Bacteria > Acidobacteriota > Vicinamibacteria > Vicinamibacterales > UBA8438 > JAAXGX01. The sequence continues at coordinate 3,843,061 of CBDBMV010000002.1, read as the reverse complement.
CGACGTACTGTCCCAGTCCCATGCCGTCCCGGCGCATGTCGTTGGCGATCCATTCCGACTCCGGCGCCGCGCTGTGGCAGCGGACGGAGACGTACAGGTTGTCGTCGTCGAACAGCACCCACACTTCCGTCTGTTCCTCGGCGATTTCGCCTTCGTCCGGAAGGATCTGGATGAAGCCCGATGCGGACGGCACGTCCCTGTACACCTGCTCGTCGAGCTCGCCGTCGATGTCGAGGGGTGCGGTCAGCCGCACCGCGCGGACAGTCGCCTGGTTGGATGCGTCACGCGCGATGGTGGCCGGCGGAACCGGCGGCGGCGGACCGTGGATCGGTTGCGGCGGCGCCCCGGCATCCACCGGGGGCGTTATCTGACCGGGCTGCTGACCCGCTTGGGCCGGCCCGGCCAGCGCCGCCGGCACGGCCAGTCCGGCGGCGAATACGCCGGTGCGCAGCCACACTCCGGGGCTACGCGCCGCTGCCGTTTTTCGTATCAACCTGTTTTTCCGTGGGTCAGTTCGCCGGCCGGTAACGGTTCGTGATCGGCAGCCGGCGGTCCTTGCCGAACGCGCGCGTCGAGATACGGACCCCGGGCGGGGCCTGGCGGCGCTTGTACTCCGCGCGGTCGACGAGCTGCACGACGCGCTCCACGGTCTCGCGGTCGAAGCCGGCCGCTTCGATTTCGGCCGGGCTGCGGTCCTGTTCGACATACGCCTCCAGAATCGGGTCGAGCAGATCGTAGGGGGGCAGGCTGTCCGAGTCGAGCTGGTCGGCGCGCAGTTCGGCGGTGGGCGGCTTGTCGATTATCCGCTGCGGGATGATCTCGCCGTCGCGGTTGCGCCAGACCGCCAGCCGGTACACCCAGGTCTTGAGGACGTCCTTCAGCACGGCGAAGCCGCCCGCCATGTCGCCGTACAGCGTCGCGTAGCCCACGCTCATCTCGCTCTTGTTGCCCGTGGTCAGCACGAGCCAGCCGAGCTTGTTCGAGAGCGCCATGACCAGATTGCCGCGGATGCGCGCCTGCAGGTTCTCCTCGGCGACGTCCGGCTCCCTGCCGGCGAACGGCTCCGCGAGCGCCGCGGAGTACGCGGCGGCAAGGTCCTCGATGGGCAGCTCGATCAGGCGCACGCCCAAGCGCCGGGCCAGCTCCTCGGCGTCGTCGCGGTTCTCCGCCGCGGTGTAGCGCGAGGGCATGGAGACCGCGGTCACCGCCTCCGGGCCGATCGCGTCGGCGGCAATCGCCAGCGTCAGCGCCGAGTCGATGCCGCCGGACAGGCCGAGCACGGCGCCGCGGAAGCGGTTCTTGCGCACGTAGTCCGCCGTGCCGAGGACGAGGGCGCGGTAGGTTTCCGCCTCCGGGGCGAGCGCCTCCGGGGCGGTCCGCGGCGGCAGGGAAGGCTTGGGACCGGATGCGGCCGGCAGGGTCACCGAGACCGTTGCGACCGGGCCTTCGTCCGCCTGCGCGGATTCCGTGTCGCCGCCGCCGGTCTCCCGTTCAAGATCTACGAGCAGCAGCTCTTCCTCGAACTGCGCTCCGCGCGCGACGATGGCGCCGTCGGGGGCGATGACGAGGCTGTGACCGTCGAACACCAGCTCGTCCTGTCCGCCGACGGCGTTGCAGAACGCCAGGCCGCAGCGGTTGCGGCGGCAGCGCGCGGCGAACAGGCGCTCGCGTTCCCGGCCCTTGGCGCGGTGGTACGGCGAGGCCGACAGGTTGGCGAGCAGATCGGCGCGGCCGCCGGCCGCGGACCAGTCCGCCGGTCCGCCGTCCGTCCAGATGTCCTCGCAGATAGTGAGGCCGATGCGCCAGCCGCGGACCTCGACAACCAGCGCCTGCCCGCCCGGCGTGAAATAACGCCGTTCGTCGAAGACGGCGTAGTTCGGCAGGTGGTGCTTGTGGTAGGTCGCCGCGATCCGGCGGTCCGCGAGCACCAGCGCCGCGTTGTGCAGGGCGGGCGCGCCTGCAGCCGCTGCGCTACCGTCGGGCGCGCCGACGACCGCGACGATACCGGTCACCTCGGCCGCCAGCGCCCGCGCGGCTTCTCCGGCTTCCCGCAGGAAGCCGGGCTTGAGTAGCAGGTCTTCGGGGGGATACCCGGTCAGCGCGAGCTCGGGGAAGAGTACGAGATCGGCCCCGCGATCCCGCGCCGCGCGAACGTCCCGGCCGATGCGCTCTGCGTTGGCTCCGAGATCACCGACCGTCAGGTTCGCCTGGCTCAGCGCGAGACGGAGCATCACTCGACGGAGAGTCCGATCTCGCCGGAGATCGCCCGCAACTGCGCCTGGATCACCTGCACGTTCCCGGGACCCATGCCGAGAAACTGCTTCTGCGCCGGCGTCAGCGATTCGAGGCGCTCGTCCGCGTACAGGTACTGGGTGGCGCGGCGCACCACCAGCGGCGGCGTGTCGACGATCGGCGTTGCCAGCAGTTGCGCGAAGGCGCGCTCCAGCGTGCGCCGGAACGGCGTGTCCGGATACCCGAGCTCGGCGTGCGCTTCGTCGAACAGCGGCTCCAGCGTTTCGTACAGCAGTGCGACGGCGCTGGGATCGAGGGCGCCCACGACGCCGGCGAGCAGGTCGTAGCGCTGGTAGCTGCCGGGGTCGATGAGCTGCAGCTCCCCTGCGCCGGTCGCCTGGAAGCGCCGGGCCGGACGCAGCGTCGGCAACTGCTGCGCGGGGTTGCGGCCGTTGGCGACGTTATCGACCGTAACGACGAACCTTCGCAGCAGGTCGTTCCCGGTCATCCACGCCGCCAGGTTCGGGTGGGCGAGCAGCGCATCCACCAGGTCACGCACGAAGTTGTCGCTGTCGGCCAGCGGCGGCAGCTCGACCGGCTCGGGCACGACCTCCGGCTCGTCAAGCTCCACCGGCGCGGCCGGCGGGGAGGGCTCGTCCGCGTCGGCCGCCATCTCCGCAACCGGCGCTTCACCGGCGTCGTCCGCGCGGTCGCCGAGCAGCAGCCACAGTCCCACGGCCAGCGCGACGACCGCCACCGCCACCGCACCAAGCAGCATGTTGCGCCGCCGGTAGTCCGGCGGCGGCGGGTCGGATTGCTGTGGTTGTTGCGGCAGGGGCTCGAACTCCAGTTCGCCCGCTTCCATGTCTGTCATTGCTTCCTCAGCTTGAAGACGTACAGGGCGTTGCCGGTGGCCGGGTACCAGATCTCGGGCGCCAGCATGTCCGGTACGCTGCGCGGGCTGCCCCCGCCGAGTCCGGTGGCGACCGCCACGTACTGCGCGCCGCCGGCCGTGTAGGTCACCGGAAAGCCCTGGACCGACGTGCCGAGCCGCTGCTCCCACAACACGTCGCCGGTGCGTGCGTCATACGCCCGGAAGTAGCGGTCGAGGTCGCCCGCGAAAGCCAGTCCGCCGGCAGTGGTCAGCACGGCGGTCTGGAACGCCGCGCGCTGCTCGATCGACCAGCGTTCCTCGAGCGTCTCCACGTCGTACGCCGCGAGCTTGCCGAGCCGGCCGCCGGTGCCGGGCATCTCGAACCACTTGCGATCCGCGCCTATGCTGCCCGAGCCGGGCTCGAGGGCCACCTCCTGGCCGGCAATCTCCATGCAGGTCTGGCTCAGCGGGATGATCAGGGCGCGGGCCTCGGGGCTGTACGCCATCGAGTGCCAGTTGTGCCCGCCGGCGGTGCTGGGACAGACCGAGACCCAGTCGCCGATGCCCGCCTCGGCGATGTCCCGGCGGTAGGTGACCTCCCCGGTCCGCGGGTCGATCCGGTCGAACACGTTCTGGAAGACGGTCTCCTTGTGCCCGAGGAAGGCTCCCGTTTCGCGGTCTAGCTTCCACAGGATGCCGTGCTTGCCGATGGTGAACAGGGTCTTGCGGCCCCCGACGTCGATGAGCACCTTCTCGAACGCCTCGTCCAGGTCGAGCGCCTCGCCGGGCACGTGCTGGTAATACCATGCGATCTCGCCCGTGCCGCTGCGGATGGCCAGCGTCGAGTTCGTGTACAGCACGGCGTCGTGCACCGTCAGACCGCGGCTGGCCGGCACCCACGGCTTGGCCTGCGCCGTGGGCCAGTACAGCAGGTCGAGCGCCGGGTCGTAGCTGCCCGGCATCCACGAATCGCCGCCGCCGCGCAGCACCAGCGGCAGGTCGCCCCACGACGTGCCACCCGGCTCGCCCGGGCGGGCGATGGTGTAGGTGCGCCAGCGCTCCTCGCCGGTCTCCGGATCGTGCGCGGTGATGAAGCAGCTTTCCTCGGTGAAGCGGGTGCAGCCGTTGATGCCGTTCACCACGAGTCCGCCCGCGACGATCGGGCCGCTCACGTTCGTGAAGCCGAGCGCCGGGTCTGCGATCTGATGCTCCCACGCGATGGCGCCGGTGCGGGCGTCGAGCGCCACGAGCGCCGCGTCCTTGGTCGACAGGAAGATCTTGTCTCCGTAGATCGCGATGTTGCGCAACTGGTTGAAGAAGCTGCTGGCCGAGATCCCCTCGGGAAAGGTGCGGATGTACTGCCAGATGACCTCGCCCGTGGCCGCGTCCAGCGCCTGGATGATGTTGCCCGGGTTCGTCAGGTACATGATGCCGTCATGCACCAGCGGCGTGGGCTGGTTGGTGCCCTCGGCCATGGCCCACACCCACTCCAGCTCCAGGCCGCCGACGTTGGCCGCCGTGATCTCGTCGAGGGGGCTGTAGCCCCAGCCGTCGTACGTGCGGCGGAAGTTCAGCCAGTCGCCCGGCGGCGGCTCGCGAAGCATGGCGTCGGTGACGGGACGGAAGCCGGCCACCTCGCCCTGCCAGTCGAGCTCGGGCGCCAGCCGGGCCACCGGCACGGCGCGCGGCGCCGGCGCGTCCGCGGCCACCGGCGCGTCGCCGCCGCCGCCGATCGCCGCCGCCGCGTCCGCCGCGAGCGGAGCGGCGCCCGCGGCCACGCCGTTGCGCTGCAGGATGTAGGCGATGATGTTGACGTAGCCGGTCTCGTCGGGCCGCTCGCCGGCTGGCGGCATCGTCGCGCGGACGTAGTCGACCAGCTCGCGCACCGGGCGGCCGCCCCAGCGGTTCCGGAAGTTCGGACCGGCCAGCTCCGGCGCCTCGAACGAGCCCTGCAGGGTTGACAAATGGCAGGAACCGCAAGCGCGCTCGTAGGCAGCGCGCCCCTCCTGGGCCTGCTCGGGTGCATACTCCGGCGTTCCCTGCGCTTGGGCGCTGTCGGGCGCCGCGACGATCAGGCCGGCGACCGCCACGGCCAGGAAGTAACCGCGGCGCGGGCCGCGCAGTCCACGGCGGTTCATCGTTCCTTCCATCGCGGCTAGCGCCGGCCAGGCAGCAGCCAGCCGCGCAACTCGCCCCTCGGGTTGTTCTCCGTGTGGATCAGCAGGTAGTACCGCCCGTCGCGCAACACGTCGACCTGCGCTTCCGAGAGGTCGATGGTTGCCTCGATGCGTCCGGATGCGGCCGCCGGGATCTCAACGGTGAACGCGACCGGCCCGCGGCGCGCGACCGGCGCGCGGTGGAGGTGGGCCGCCGTTGCCGGCGAGCTCATGCCGGCGAACGTGGCGGAGACCGTCAGCTCGCCGTCGGCCAGCGTCGCGCGCACCTCGCCGCCGCCGCTGATGGACGGCGACGTGGCGCGGTCGACCGGCATGCGCGACAGCCGCCCCGCGAATTCCTCGCCCGACTGCGCGCGGAGGGGCCCGCCGCCGGCCGCGCCGGCCAAAACGCAGGCCAGGGCGACCCCCAGCAGCCCGTGGTGAAATCCCGCGGCGCGCGCCGCTGCAGTCATCTGCTCATCTTACCGCGCGTTCGTCCTGCGCGACGTGCAGGTTGCCGCGGCCGCGGCCGGCGAAGGAGTAGAGCCGCATGCCGGCGCCGGCCGCCATCTCCACCGCCAGGCTGGACGCGGCGCCCACCGAAACCATGGCGGGGATGGCCGCCCGCAGCGCCTTCTGCACCAGCTCGTAGCCGGCGCGGCCGCTCACGACCAGGATGTGATCGCGGAGCGGGACGGCGCCGCGCCGGACGAAGTGGCCGATCACCTTGTCCACGGCGTTGTGCCGGCCGACGTCCTCGCGGACGCACAACCGTTCGCCGCCCGCCGTGAAGATCCCCGCGGCGTGGATGCCGCCGGTGGCGTCGAACAGCGCCTGTGCGCCGCGCAGGCGGCCGGGCAGCTTTTCGAGCTGCTCGACGGGCACCTCCGCCGCGGCGGCGGGCACCACGGCGGGCAGATCCCGGTTGAGGCGCTCCAGCTCGTCGATGGACTCCTTGCCGCACACGCCGCAGGCTGCCGTGGCGGCGAACGCGCGGCCCGCTCCGGGCGCCGCGGCGTCGGCATCCGGCGCCGCGGCCGACGCGGCAAGCGTCACCTCGACGCGATCGCCGGCGAAGCCGGATACCCGGGTGCCGCCGGTCGGACCGCCGCCGCGCTCGCCCGCGACGGCTTTCAGCGACTCCAGATCGGAGCCGCCGGCGATGATCCCCTCGGCGTAGAGGAAACCGGCGGCCAGTTCCTCATCGTGGCCGGGCGTGCGCATCGTGACCACGACGGGGCGGCCGTCGACCCGTATCTCCAGGGGCTCCTCGACGACCACGAAGTCGTCTTCGACGCGCCCGCCCGCACGCCGGACCGGAACGGCGCGGATTCCGGCCGGGACTGCCTGCTCCGGGGGCATGATCGGCATTCTAGCGATTTTCTCCGGCTCCCGAATTCTGATATTCTCGGTGCTGCTCCGCGCCGCGGAGAACCGCATGGCGATATCGCGCAGGACCTTCATCAAGGCCTCGGTGGCCGGCGCCGCCGGCATCAGCGCCCTCGGCTTCAACCTGCAGCCTGCGCAGGCGGCGGTGCGCCAGCTCAAGATCCGCAACGCCAAGGAGTACCGGACCGTCTGTCCGTACTGCGCGGTCGGCTGCGGGACCATCGCCTACGTGCACGGCAGCGGCGGCCTGAACACGACCAACACCGTCATTCACGTCGAAGGGGATCCGGACAGCCCGATCAACGGCGGCACGCTCTGCCCCAAGGGCGCGTCCCAGATGCAGCTCGCCATCAGCCCGCGCCTGCGGCACCAGCCGCTGCTGCGGCGGGCCGGCGCGGCCGACTGGGAAGAGGTGTCCTGGGAAGAGGCGATGACCTGGTTCGCGCGCCGCTTCAAGGACACGCGCGACGCCACTTTCGAGGAGCTCGACGAGCAGGGGCGCACGGTCAACCGCTGCACCGGCATCGGCTGGGTCGGCAGCGCCACGGTTTCCAACGAGGACGCCTACCTCATCTCCAAGACCATGCGCGCCATGGGCCTGGTGTACTACGACCACCAGGCCCGGATATGACACAGCCCCACGGTGGCCAGTCTGGCCGCCACGTTCGGACGCGGGGCGATGACCAACCACTGGAAGGACATCAAGAACGCGGATGTCGTTCTGGTGATGGGCGCGAACCCGGCGGAGAACCATCCCTGCGGCTTCAAGTGGGCCGTCGAGGCCCGTGACACGCGCGGCGCCAAGCTGCTGACGATCGATCCGCGCTTCACGCGGACGTCGGCGGTCGCCGACAGCCACCTGCAGATCCGGCCCGGTTCCGACATCGCGGTGCTCGGCGGGCTGATCCGCTACATGCTCGAGCACGATCTCCACCACGCCGACTACGTGGCGGCGCACACGAACGCCTCGTTCATCGTCGGCAGCGCATACGGCTTCCAGGACGGGCTGTTCTCGGGGTTCGACGAGGCGGCGAGCGGCTACGACAAGACGTCGTGGGAGTACGAGCGCGGCGCCGACGGCTACGTCCGGCGCGACCCGACGCTGCAGCATCCGCGCTGCGTGTTCCAACTGCTCAAGAACCACTACAGCCGCTACACCCCGGAGGTCGTGGCGCAGATTGCCGGCTGCACGGCGGACGACTTCGTGGCGATGGCCGAGATCATCTGCTCGACCGGCACCGCCGACCGCGTCGGCACGATCATGTATGCGGTCGGCTGGACCATGCACACGGTCGGCAGCCAGATCATCCGCACGGCGGCGATCCTGCAACTGCTGCTCGGCAACATCGGGCGGCCCGGCGGCGGCATCAACGCGCTGCGCGGCCACGCGAACGTCCAGGGCGCCACCGACCACGCGATCGTGGCGGCGCTGCTGCCCGGCTACCTGAAGGTGCCGCTGCCGCAGCAGGCCACGCTCGAGGACCACGTGCGCGACTCGACGCCCGAGCCGCTCGCGCCGGGGTCGGTCAACTACTGGGCCAACTATTCGAAGTTCCTGGTCTCGCAGCTCAAGTCGTGGTTCGGCGACCACGCGACGAGCGCCAACGGCTACGCCTACGACCACCTGCCGAAGCAGGTGTCCGACGCCACGTGGCTGACCATGTGGGACCAGGCGCACCAGGGGCGGCTGGAAGGGTTCGTCACGCTCGGCTTCAACCCGCTGCTGGCCGGCCCCGACGTGCCGCGGCTGCTGCAGGCCATGTCGAACCTGAAGTGGAAGGTCGTGATCGACCCGTTCATGCTCGACACCGCCGAGTTCTGGAAGGCGCCGGGCATGAACCCGGCGGAGATCGACACCGAGGTGCTGTACCTGCCCAGCAGCCACTGGATCGAGCGCGACGGGTCGTTCACCAACAGCGGCCGCTGGGCGCAGTGGAAGGAGCAGGCGATCCCGCCGCCGCTCGGCGTCGAGCCGGACACGTGGATCCTGTCGGAGCTGTTCTGGCGCGTGAAGGAGCTGTACCAGCAGGAAGGCGGCGCGTACGACGCGCCGATCCAGCACCTGACCTGGGACTACCTGAACCCGCGCCTGCCGACCACCATCGAGCTGGCGGAGGAGATCAACGGGCGCGACCTGTCGAGCGGCCGCCTGCTGTCGTCGTTCGGCCAGCTGGCGGACGACGGCACGACCGCGTCCGGCAACTGGATCTACACCGGCAGCTACACGGAGGAAGGCAACCAGATGGCGCGCCGCGGCACGGCGGATCCGACCGGCCTCGGCATGCACCACGACTGGGCGTTCGCCTGGCCCGCCAACCGGCGCGTGCTGTACAACCGCGCCTCCGCCGACGCGGGCGGGCGGCCGTGGGACGCCACGCGGGCCGGCATAGCCTGGAACGGCCGGGAGTGGATTGGCGACGTGCCCGACTACGGGCGGACCACTCCGCCCGACGCCGCCGGCGCGTTCATCATGACGGCGGAGGGCGTGGCGCGGCTGTTCAGCACCGACCTCGTCGACGGGCCGCTCTCGGAGCACTACGAGCCGGTCGAGAGTCCCGTCCGCAATCCGCTGCACGAGTCCGTGCCGATCAACCCGGTCATCGAGTGGTACGACGGCATTCGCGAGACGCTGGCCACGGAAGGCGATGATTTCCCGTACGCCTGCACGGTCTACCGCGTCGTCGAGCGCGAGCATTTCGTCACCAGCAACGTGCCGCGCCTGGTCGAGACGATGCCTGACTTCTTCGTCGAGCTACCCGAGGGGCTGGCCCGCGAAAAGGGAATCGAGAACGGCCGCCAGGTGCGCGTGTGGTCCAAGCGCGGCTCGGTGCAGGGCACGGCCATCGTCACCCGGCGCATCAAGCCGCTGCAAGTGGATGGGCGAACCGTCTGGACCGTGGGCATCCCGGTGCACTGGGGATTCATTGGCCTGACGCAGGGCTCGATGGCCAACCTGCTGACGCCGTTCGTCGGCGACGCCAACACCCGCTGTCCCGAGTTCAAGTCGTTCCTGGTGAACGTGGAGCGGGCTGACTCGGAGACAGCCTAGGAGCGCACGGCGAATATGGCCGACACCCTGACCATCAAACGCACTTCCGGGAGCGCCTCGGCGTTCATCCCGATGGACGCGCTGCGTTCCAGCGGCCCGGAGTACTCCAAGCTCGTCGACATCTCGCGCTGCATCGGCTGCAAAGGGTGCGAGGTTGCCTGCAAGGAGTGGAACGACCTGCAGTCGGAGCCGACCGCCAACTTCGGCAGCTACCAGAGCCACAAGGACCTGACGCCCAACACGTGGCTGCTGATGCGCTTCAACGAGATCGAGGTCGGCGAGAACCTGCAGTGGCTGATCAAGAAGGACGCCTGCCTCCACTGCGAGGAGCCGGGGTGCCTGTACGCCTGCCCGGCGCCGGGCGCCATCGTGCAGTACACCAACGGCATTGTCGACTTCAATCAGGAGAACTGCATCGGCTGCCAGTACTGCGTCACCGGCTGCCCGTTCGACATCCCGCGCTACAGCGCCCGGACGAAGACGGTCTCGAAGTGCAACATGTGCATCGACCGCGTCGAGGCGGGGCTCGAGCCGGCCTGCGTCAAGACCTGCCCGACCAACGCGATCTCCTGGGGCAGCAAGCGCGACATGGTGGCGAAGGCCGACAAGGCCGTCGAGACGCTCAAGAAGCGGGGCTACCAGCACGCCACGGTCTACGACCCGGCGGGCGTGGGCGGGACGCACATGATGTACGTCGTGCCGCACGGCGACCGCCTGGCCGACTACGCCCTGCCGACCGATCCGACGGCGAGCCCAGCCCCGCTCACGGCGCTCAACTTCCTGAAGCGGATCGGCGCCTACCTGTTCGGCTTCAGCCTGGTCGGCGCGCTGGGTCACCTGCTGGCGTTCGGGCAGGAATCCCCGGACGAGCATGAGTGAGCCGCTGCTGCACCGCTTCAACTTGCTGGAGCGGATCGTCCACTGGGTCGTCGGCGTCACCTACGTCGCGCTCCTGCTGACCGGTCTGGCGTTCGCCTACCCGCCGCTCTTCTGGCTGACCGCGCCGCTCGGCGGCGGCGCCATGGCGCGCGTGCTGCATCCCTACATCGGCGCGCTGTTCGGCGTCGCCATGCTGCTGATGGTGGTGCTGTGGATCCGGGACATGTTCCTGAACCGGCAGGACGTCAAGTGGATGGCCGCGGTGCACCACTACGCGACGCACCAGCGCGACAAGGTGCCGCCGGCCGGCAAGTACAACGCCGGCCAGAAGCTGTTCTTCTGGGTGCAGGGGGTGCTGGCGGTCGTGTTCGTCGCCACCGGCGTGATGCTGTGGTTCCCCGAGCAGTTCGCACCGGCGCGCACGCTGCTCTCGTCCGCCCGCCTGCTGCACTACATGGCGACCTTGGGCGGCGGGCTGTTCCTCGTGCTGCACGTCTACCTCGGCACCGTGGCCTATCCGGGCACCGCGCGCAGCATGATCGACGGCAAGGTCACGCGCCAGTGGGCCCGGCTGCACCACCCGCGCTGGCACGAAGAACAGACCGGGCTGACGGATACCTAGCTTCCTGCAACGCCGCTCCGCCGATTCCTAGTGCCGATCCGCTTCACCTGGCGGCAGCGACGCATGCGGGCCGCAAAGCTGCGGACCGACCACCCGCACGCCGCGGAGTTGCTCGCATTCTACGAACGGGTGCTCCAGTTGCAGGAGGCGCTGCACGCGCGCGCGGCGGGCGCGTCGTGGACAGCGCGCGCTGCGGCAGATTCGGGCGGACGGCTCGACCTCGCGCAGTTCGCCGGCTGGGAGATCAACCGGCTCTTCCGGCGCTTCGCGCGTGATGTCCAACCGGTTGCCAACGACGTGCTGGCGCCGATTGCGGAGCGCTTGGGCGCGGCCCGCTCGCCGGTCGCCGAGCTGCTCGCGGCGTACGTCGACGGAAGCGCGCTCGACGGCCTGGCGGCGGAACTGGGTTGCGAGCCGGCGCCGCTGGAGTTCTTTCCGCGCGCCTTCCTCCAGCCGCTGGCCGAGGCCGCCGCCGAGCAGTGCGAACAGCCTGACGGCGCGGCGTACATCCCGGGGTTCCCTGCACGCTGCCCGTGCTGCGGCCGTCTCCCGTTGCTCGACCTGCTGCAGGACGAGCCGGAGACGAAGGGCGCACGGCACCTGTTCTGCGCGCTCTGCGCGACCGCCTGGCGCTTCCCGCGGGCCATGTGCCCGGCCTGCGGCGAGACGCGGGCGGCGCAGTTGCGGTATCACGAAGCAGAGGACTGGCCGCACCTCAGGGTGGAGGAGTGCACGAGCTGCGGGACGTACCTCAAGACGGTGGATCTGCGCACCGACGGCCTGGCGGTGCCGCCCGTGGACGAGCTCGCCGCGGTGGAGCTCGACCTGTGGGCGGAGGAGCAGGGACTGGGGAAGCTGCAGCGGAACCTGTTGGGGTTGTAGGCAATGGGCCGGCAAGCGGCCGGCGGCGAGGATGGCGTGACCGGCAGCGAGCTGACCGGCGAGCTGGAGCGTTGGCGCGAATTCGGCCGTGCGACGGACGTCACCGCGTACGACGGCGTTCCTATATTCGCCAACGAGTTCTGGACGTCGCGGCAGCGGGCGGCGCACTCGCTGCACGAAATCTCCTACCGCGCGTGCTTCAAGCCGCAGCTCCCGCGGTTCTTCATCAGCCGGCTCACCGGCCCGGGCGATGTCGTGTTCGACCCTTTCATGGGGCGCGGGACTACGCTGCTGGAGGCCGCGCTGCTCGGACGCCGGCCGCTGGGCAACGACGTCAACCCGCTCTCACGCATGCTCGTCGAGCCGCGGCTGGCGCCGCCCGCGGCTGACGAAATCGAGGCACGGCTCGCAGCGCTCGCGCTGGACGATCCCGTTGAACACCCGGAGGGCTTCGATGCGTTCTTCCACGTCCGCACGCTGAACCAGATCTGCAGGCTGCGCGCCTACCTGCTGGAGCGTGAGTCGGCGGACGCGCTGGACAGCGTCGACCGCTGGATCCGCATGGTCGCCGTCAACCGCCTGACCGGTCACTCCAGCGGCTTCTTCTCCGTCTATACGTTGCCGCCCAACCAGGCGGCGTCCATCGAGAGCCAGCGGCGCATCAACGCGCGGCGCGGGCAGACGCCGGAGTACCGCGATGTTCCGCGGCTCATCGTGCGCAAGACGCGCTCGCTGCTGCGCGACGTGAAGCGTCAGACGCCCGAGGGACAGTGTGCTGGTTTCTTCCGCCAGCCGGTCGGCGTGCCGTTCCTCCACGACGGGCCGCCGGTGTCGCTCGCCGTCACCTCGCCGCCGTTCATGGATGTCGTGAACTACCGCCAGGACAACTGGATGCGCTGCTGGTTCGCCGCCGTGGATCCGGACTGCATCGGCATCACGCAGGCCCGCCGGTTGGAGGACTGGACCGACCTCGTGCGGTCCGTGCTCCTGAACGTCGCGGCCGTGACGAAGCGCGGCGGGCTGTTCGCGTTCGAGGTGGGCGAGATCCGCCGCGGCGCGCTGCTGCTCGACCGCGTCGTGACGGACGTGGCGCGGGATACGCCGTGGGCGCCGGTCTGCATCGTCGTCAACGAGCAGGCGTTCACGAAGACGTCGAATACCTGGGGCGTCGCCAACAATCGGGGCGGGACCAACACGAACCGCATCGTCCTGCTGCGCCGCGCGTGACCGGGCGGCGCGGCCGATCCCGGTAGAATGAACGGCATGCAACGCGTGCTGACAGCGTTCACGGCGGCGATCATCGGGGCGGCGCTGGCGGCGCCCGCCGCCGCTGAGGACCGTTGGCCCCGTTTCCGCGGCCCCGGCGCTCTCGGCGTCTCCGAGGAGGCCGGCCTGCCGGAGACCTGGAGCGACACCGAGAATGTCGCCTGGGTCACGGAGATTGCCGGACTCGGCTGGAGCTCGCCGATCGTCTGGGACGACCTGGTGGTCGTGACCTCCGTCGTGAGCAGCGGCGAGGTCGAGGCGCCCCAGGGCGGGCTGTATCTCGGCGGCGAGCGCGGCGTGCCGACCGATGAGCACCGCTGGCTCGTATACGGCATCGACGCGGCGACCGGCGCCGTGCGCTGGGAGCGCGAGGTGCACCGCGGCGTGCCAGCCTTCTCGCACCATCTCAAGAACACCTACGCGTCCGAGACCCCGGTCACCGACGGCGAGCACATCTACGCCTACTTCGGCAATGTGGGGTTGTTCTGCCTCGACATGGACGGCCGCGTCGTATGGTCGCGGCCGTTCGAGCCCGTCGCCACGCGCGCCGGCTGGGGCACGGCGTCGTCGCCCGTGCTGCACGGCAACCGCGTCTACGTCGTCAACGACAACGAGGAGCAGTCGTATCTCCTCGCGCTCAGCAGGGAGACCGGGGCGGAGCTATGGCGCGTGGACCGCGACGAGGGCACCAACTGGTCGACGCCGTACGTCTGGGCGCACGAGCAGGGCACGGAGATCATCACCACGGGGACCGACCGCGTGCGCTCGTACGACCTCGACGGCGGCCTGCTGTGGGAAATCGGCGGCATGTCGTCGATCGTCGCACCGACGCCGTTCTCGCGTTTCGGGTTGCTCTACGTCAGCTCGGGTTACATCGGCGACCAGCGGCGGCCGGTGTTCGCGGTGCGGCCGGGCGCGCGCGGCGACCTCTCGGTAGCGGACGACCGGCCGGTCCACGAATCGCTCGCCTGGCACCTGCCGCAGGGCGGCTCCTACAACACGTCCCCGCTGGTGTACGGCGACTACTACTACACGCTGTTCGACCGCGGCTACTTCACGTGCCACGACGCCCGCACCGGCGATGAGGTGTACGGCCGGCAGCGGATCAGGGTGGGCGCTGCGTTCTCGGCCTCGCCCTGGGCCTACAACGGGAAGATATTCGCGATCAGCGAGGACGGCGATACGTACGTCATGAAGGCCGGGCCGCAGTTCGAGCTGCTCGGCACCAACTCCCTGAACGAGTTCACGATGGCCACGCCGGCGATCGCGCACGGCAGCCTGTTCATCCGCACTGCGTCGAAGCTGTACCGCATCACGGAGGAGGCCGGCGGCGCGCAATGACGCCAGCAACCAGGCGCTCCCGCGCCGTTGTCCCGCCGCTAGCAGCAATGTTGCTGGCGTTGGCCTTGCCCCTGCCGGGCTGGGCGCAGGGCGGCGACTGGCCGCAGTGGCTCGGGCCGCACCGGGACGGGCAGTACGACGGCCCCGCGCTCAGTGCGGAGTGGCCCGGCGGCGGTCCGCCGGAGCTGTGGCGGCGGCCCGTCGGGGAAGGATTCGCCGGGCCGGCGGTGGCGGGCGGGCGCGTGCTGCTCTTCCACCGGGTCGAGGGCCGGGAGGTGCTGGAGGCGCTGGACGCCGCGTCGGGTGACCCGCTCTGGCGCCGCGACGCCACCACGGCCTACCGCGACGACTTCGGGTTCGACGAGGGGCCGCGCGCCGTACCGGTGGCCGCCGATGGACGCGTCTTCACGTTCGGGGCGCAGGGCCGGCTCTCCGCCGTCAGCCTGGAGACCGGCGAGCTGCTCTGGGAGGTGGACACCGCGGAGCGGTTCGGCATCCGCAAGGGGTTCTTCGGCGCGGCCGGCTCGCCGGTCGTGGAAGGCGGCCGGGTCATCGCCAACGTCGGCGGCGGCAACGCCGGCATCGTGGCGTTCGACGCCGCGTCGGGCGACGTGCTGTGGACCGCCACGTCGCACGAGGCGAGCTACTCCTCGGGCGCGGCGGCGGACATCGGCGGCGAGCGCCTCGCCGTCTTCCTCACGCGCGAGGGTCTGGTCGGCCTCGACCCGGCCACCGGCGCCGTCCGCTTCGAGCAGCGCTGGCGCTCGCGGCTGGGGGCTTCCGTCAACGCGGCCACGCCGCTGTTGATCGGAGACCTGATCTTCGCCTCCGCATCGTACGGCACCGGCGCGGCGGTGTTCGACGCGGGCGGGCCGCAGTTGACGTCGCTCTGGTCGTCGGACGATGTCCTGTCGAACCACTATGCCACGAGCGTGCACCGCGACGGCTATCTCTACGGGTTTCACGGCCGCCAGGAGTACGGCCCCAGCTTCCGCGCGGTGGAGCTGCGCACCGGCGACGTGCAGTGGTCCGAGGACCGCTTCATGGCCGGCAGCGTGACGCTCGCGGGCGATCGCCTGGTCATCATGCGCGAGAGCGGCGAGCTGGTGCTTGCCGCGGCAACCCCCGACGCCTTCACCCCGCTGGCCCGGGCGCAGATCCTCCCGCCCGTGGTGCGCGCCTACCCGGCCCTGGCCGGCGGCCTGCTGTACGTGCGCAACACCGACACGCTGGTCTGCGTGGATCTGCGCCAGTAGAGGCGAATCCGATCGCTACGGAAACACGCCGCGCTGCACGTACGCTTCCGCCACCCGGTCGATCGCCAGGTAGAAGGCGGCCGTGCGCAGGTCCTCGATGCCGTCCACGGCGTGCATGGTCTCGCGGATCTTGTGGTAGGCGCTGATCATCGTCTCTTCGAGGCCGGAGTTGACCACCGTGAGCTCCGAGATCGGAGTCACGATCTGCCCGCGGTCGGCGGCGCTCAGCGCGGTGCCGGTAGCCGTCTCGATGACGTCGAGCAGGCGGTTGTCGGCCCGCTCCTGGTAACGCCGCTCCAGCCGGCCGAAGCGGACGTGCGACAGGTTCTTGAGCCACTCGAAGTAGGACACGATGACCCCGCCGGCGTTGGCGTACACGTCCGGGATGACGAGTGCGCCGCGGTCCTGGAAGACGGCGTCGGCTTCCGGGGTGGTCGGTCCGTTCGCGCCTTCCAGGATGATCCGGGCCTGTACGCGCGGCGCGTTGTCCGCGGTCAACTGGTTCTCGACGGCGGCGGGGATCAGCACGTCGCAGTCCGCCTCCAGCGCCGCGGCCGGGCTGTCGTGAATGGCGGCGCCCGGGAATCCGGCTACGCTCCCGCTGTCGGCGATGTGCTTGCGCAGGGCCGCGGGGTCGATGCCCCGCGGGTCGACGGCGGTGCCGCTCATATCGGCGACGGCGACGATGCGCGCGCCGGCTTCATGGCACAGTTGCGCCACCCAATAGCCCACCTTGCCCAGTCCCTGGACGGCGATCCGCTTGCCGTCGAGCCCGGTCGACAGGCCCCGGCGCGCCATCTCGTCCGCGTCCGCGCACACCTCGCGGAGAACGTAGAACAGCCCGCGCCCGGTCGCCTCCCCGCGCCCGGCGATGCCGCCCTGCGAGAGCGGCTTGCCGGTGACGCAGCCGAGCGCGTCGATCTGGTCGCCGCGGACCGCCTGGTAGGTATCGGCGATCCAGGCCATCTCGCGGGCCCCGGTGCCCAGGTCCGGCGCCGGGACGTCCACGGCCGGCCCCATGAAGTTCTTGCTGATCAGCTCGTAGGCGTAGCGTCGCGTGACGCGCTCGATCTCCTCCGCGGTGTGCTGCCGGACGTCGATGCAGACGGCCCCCTTCGCCCCGCCGTACGGCACGTCGACGATCGCGCACTTGTAGGTCATGAGCGCGGCGAGCGCCATCACTTCGTCCTCGTCGACGTGCGGGCTGAAGCGGATGCCGCCCTTCACCGGCAGCTTGTGGTGGCTGTGCTCGGCGCGCCAGGCGCGCACGACGTCGATGCCGCCGTCGCTGCGCCTGACCGGGAAGTCGAAGCGGTAGATGCTGTTGCAGTGCCTGACCTGCGCGAGCAGGCCGGGGGGATGGCTGCCGAACGCCGCCGCGCGATCGAAGTAGCGGCCGACGTCAGCGAAGAAGCGGCGTTCAGGCATGATGCGCTGTACGTCATTTTCGCACAGCAGCCCGTGGTGAGAGTCCCGCGTCGCACCGAGACCGGTCAGGCGCCCGGCTGACAAGGCGAGACGAGCGAGCATACTTGAGAGTATGTGAGCGAGGAACAACACAGTCAGGCGGGATGCATGGCCGGTCGAATGCAGCGGGACTCTCACCACGGGCTGGCAAGGTAGACTTTCCGGTCGGATGCGATACGCAATGCCGGAGCTCGCGGTGGCGGCGTTCCGCGGGCTAGCGCCTCCGCGGCCACACCCGCCACGCCACGCAGGCCACGAACACCGCGAACACCGCGAGGAGCGCCGGGAGCGGCAGCACCTCCGGCAGCGCGCTGAACAGTACGATGAAGCCGGCGGTCAGGATTCCCAGGCGTTTCATGGAACGGGCCCCCGACGATACCGGGAGCCACGCGGCCCCGGCAAGGCGGCCGTTGCCCGCGGCCTGGTCGTCCTGGCGATCTGCGCCGCCACGGCGCCGGTTGCAGCGCAGGACCGCGAGCCGCCGGACGCCACCGGCATCCGCATCGACGGCCCGCCGCCGCCGGTCCCCCCGGAGACCATCACGCGCGACGCGGACGGCCGCGCCACGATGCGCGCGGTGCGCATCGGCGAATCGCTGCGCGTGGACGGCGCGCTGTCCGAAGCCTTCTACGACGAGACGCCGGCGGTAACCGGATTCGTGCAGCAGATGCCCGACGCGGGCGCTCCCTCGCAGGAGCGGACCGACGTCTGGGTGTTCTTCGACGACGACAATGTCTACGTCGCGGCGCGGATCTGGGAGATCGAGCCCGAGGAGGCGTGGATCGCCAACGCCATGCAGCGCGATGCGTTCCCGATCATCTTCAACGACAACTTCAGCGTGGCGTTCGACACCTTCTACGACCGGCGCAACGGCGTGGCGTTCATGGTCAACCCGATCGGCGGGTTCTTCGACTACGAGATCAGCGACGAAGGCAATCCCAACAACGACTGGAACCCGGTCTGGGACGTCGACACCGGCCGCTTCGACGGCGGCTGGACGGTGGAGATGGCCGTTCCGTTCCGATCGCTCCGTTATCCCACCGGCAGGTCGCAGGTATGGGGCATCCAGATCGGCCGCCGCCAGCGCCGGCTGAACGAATGGTCGTATCTCACGCCGGTGCCGATCTCGGCAGGTCCCGGCATGTTCCGGCTGTCCGTGGCCGCCACGCTGGTCGGCCTGGAGGCGCCTGACCAGGCCGTGCGGCTGGAGGTCAAGCCGTACGGCATCGGCTCGCTGGCTACGGACCTGACGGCCGACGAGCCGTACACGAACCGCGGGGACGGCACGGGCGGCGTCGACGTGAAGTGGGGCGTGACGCAGAACCTGACGGCGGACTTCACCTTCAACACCGACTTCGCGCAGGTCGAGGTGGATCAGCAGCAGGTCAACCTGACCCGCTTCAACCTGTTCTTTCCGGAGAAGCGCGACTTCTTCCTGGAGTCGCGCGGGCTCTTCGACTTCGGGGCCGGACCGAACCAGCTCGGCAGGGGCGGCGGCTCCACGGGCGCCCGGGGCGAGGGGCCGCCGGGCACGCGCAGCGGCAACAGCGCGCCGCTGGTGTTCTTCAGCCGGCGCATCGGCCTGTCGGAAGGGCAGACGGTGCCCATCCGCGCCGGCGGCCGGCTGACGGGCAAGGTGGGGCGGATGAGCATCGGCGCCCTGAACATCCAGACCGGCGACGAGCCGAACGTGGACGCGCGGGCGACCAACTTCACGGTAGTGCGCATGAAGGCCGACATCCTGCGCCGCAGCCGGATTGGCGGCATGTACACCCGGCGCTCCGTGGCGACGAACGCGCTGGGCACGGATCCCGACCGGCCCGGCGCCAACGAGGTGTACGGCGCCGACGCCTCTTTCGCGTTCTACGACAACGTCACCTTCAACGGCTACTACGCCCGCACGCGCACCACCGGGCTGACCGGCGACGACCAGAGCTACCAGGCGGCGTTCACCTACAGCGGCGACCTGTACGGCGTGCAGGTGGACCACCTGCTTGTCGGACGGAACTTCAACCCGGAAATCGGATTCCGCCCCCGCGAGGACTTCCGCCGCACCTACGTCGCGGCGCAGTACAGCCCCCGGCCGCGGTCGATCGAGGCGGTGCGGCAGTTCACCTGGGGCGGCAGCCTCGACTACATCGAGAGCACCGCGGGGCAGCTCGAGACGCGCGCGGCCAGCGTGCGGTTCAGCACCGAATTCGAGAACAGCGATCGCTTCAACGTCGACCTGCTGCGCAACTACGAGCTGCTGGTCGATCCGTTCGACATCACGGACGACGTTTCCATCGCGCCCGGCGCGTACCGTTTCCAGGATCTCTTTCTGTCGTACTTCATGGGGGAGCAGCGGCGCTTGTCCGGCACGGCGTTCGTCCAGCAGGGCCGCTTCTACGGCGGCGACATCACGGCATTCGGGTATCGCGGGGGGCGGGTCGAGGTCACGCCGCAAATGTCCCTGGAGCCGACCGTGGAGCTCAACCGCATCGACATCCCCGAGGGACGCTTCAACGTGGCGCTGGCGACGGCCCGCGCAACGTACACGTTCACGCCGCGCATGTTTCTCTCGGGGCTCGTACAATTCAACTCGGTAAGCCGGCAGCTCGGGACGAACGTGCGGTTCCGCTGGGAGTACCAGCCCGGCAGCGAGTTGTTCGTCGTGTACAACGACCAGCGCGATGTCCGGTTGCGCCGTCCGTCGACGCTCGAGGACCGGTTCATGCTCGAAAGCCGGTCGATCATCGTGAAGCTGACACGGCTGTTCCGCTTCTGACCGGAACGGCATCGAAGCCATGACGCTGCTCATCAGACGCCTGGCCGTCCTCGTCAGTCAGCCGGAAATGCGCGCCAACATCGGCGAGCTGCTCCGCTACCTCGCCTTCCTCGTGGTGCTAATCACGGTCTACGCCGGACTGTTCCACTTCATCATGCTGCGCTTCGAAGGCCAGGAACACTCCTGGGTCACGGGCTTCTACTGGGCGCTCGTGGTGATGACGACGCTCGGCTTCGGCGACGTCACCTTCGCGAGCGACGTCGGCCGGGTGTTCAGCCTGGTGGTGCTGCTGTCGGGCGTGGTGTTCCTGCTCGTGATGCTGCCGTTCCTGTTCATCCGGCTGTTCTACACCCCATGGATCGAGGCGCGCGTCCGCATCCTGGCGCCGCGCGAAGCGCCTCCCGCGGCGGCCGGCCACGTGATCATCACCGAGTACGACGCCATTGCGGTGGGACTCGTGCAGCGGCTGGCGGCGGAGGGCGTACCGTGCTTCACGATCGAGCCGGATCCGGTGAAGGCGGCGCGCCTGCTCGGCGACGGCGTGCCGGTCGTCGCCGGCAAAATCGACGAGCGGGCAACGTACGAGCGCCTGCGGGCGGACGCGGCGGGCCTCGTATTCGCCAACGGTACGGATACCGCCAACACGAACGTGACCCTCACGGTGCGCGAGGTGGCGGCCGGCACCCCGATCGTCGCCACCGCCGAGAACGAGGATTCAGTCGATATCCTGGAGTTGAGCGGCGCGAGCACGGTGCTGCCGCTCAAGAAGCAGCTCGGCGAATACATGGCGAGCCGCGTCGACGCGGGGCGCGCCGAGGCGCACGTGGTGGGAGCGATCCACGATCTCCAGATCGCCGAGCTGCCGGCCCGGGACACGTCGTTCGCCGGCATGAAGGTGCGCGAAACGCACCTGCGGGAGCGGATCGGTCTCACCGTGGCCGGTCTGTGGGAGCGCGGACGGCTGCGGCCGGCGTACCCCGACACCCTCATCGACCCGGGCAGCGTGCTGGTGTTGACCGGCACGGCCGCGCACATCGCGGCGC
Organism: Vicinamibacterales bacterium; assembly: GCA_965207665.1. Taxonomy (GTDB): domain Bacteria; phylum Acidobacteriota; class Vicinamibacteria; order Vicinamibacterales; family UBA8438; genus JAAXGX01. Next base: position 3,821,838 of record CBDBMV010000002.1, on the reverse strand, counting down.
TTACCGGCCTGCTGCCGGGGCGCACCGACCTGACCCTGCCGGTGCTGGTGATCGGCGCCGGAGCGGTGGGGCAGGCGGCGGTGGCGGCCCTGCACCGCAAGGGTTTCATCGTGCACGTGATCGACCGCGACCAAGCGGTGCTGTCGCAACTGGCGGATCACGCCCACGAGGTGTTCGCCGGTGACGCAGCCAACCGGCAACTGATCGAGCGGGCCGGCGTTGGCCGTGCGGGATCGGTGCTGCTCACCTCGAATGACGACGCGGTCAACATCTACCTGGCGGTGTACTGCCGGCGTCTGAATCCCGACGTGCGCATCGTGAGCCGCATCGCCCGCAACGAAGAGGCGATTCACCGCGCCGGCGCCGACTTCGTCCTGAGCGACGCCACGATCGGCGTCGAGGCCGTGATGTCGCTGCTCGACGGCCACGAGCCGGTGCTGCTGGGCGAGGGAGTCCGGCTGTTCACCGTGGGCGTGCCGGCGGCGCTGGCCGGCCGGCCGCTGCGGGACTCGGGCATCGGCTCGCAGACGGGCATGAGCGTGATCGCGGTCCGCCACGGCGAGGAGTACATCAGCACGCTGACGGGCGAGACGATCCTGCCGCCGGACGGCGAGCTGCTGATGCTCGGCAGCCTTCACCAGCGCCGGTCGTTCGGCGCCGCATTCAATACGCACCGGCCGCAATAATTGCCTCTGGAGGCGCGCTTGGCTACCGCACAGACCCCGATCTCCAAAACCGCCTGGTATCACCAGTTGCACTGGCGCATCGCCGTCGCGATGCTGCTGGGCATAGTGGCCGGCCTGGCCGGCGGCGAGCCGCTGGCCGGCGCGGTCGGCTGGCTGGGACAGCTCTTCATACGCCTGCTGCGGATGATCATCGTCCCGCTGGTGGTCACGTCCATCGTGACCGGCGTCGCCTCGGTCGCCGCCGGCGCCGGCCTGCGGCGGCTGTTCAGCAAGACCTTCGGCTACTACCTGCTGACCAGCGCGCTGGCGGTCACCATCGGCCTGGTGCTGGTGAACCTGATCCGCCCCGGCGTCGGTGCGAACCTGGCGGGCGCCGAAACCCAGGCGCTGCCGGACCTGGCGGTTTCCACCTCGCCGATCGACCTCATCCTCGACATCGTCCCGCCGAACGTCGTGGCGGCGGCGGCCGAGGGATCGATGCTCTCGGTCATCTTCTTCGCGATCGTGCTCGGCATCACCATCAGCATGCTGCAGCCGCGCCACCGCGAGCCGCTGGTCACGCTGTTCGAGGCCGGCTTCGAGGCGATGATGCGCCTGACGCGCGGCATCATCGATTACGTGGCGCCGATCGGGGTGTTCGGCCTGATCGTCAATCTCGTCGGCACGACCGGCCTCGGCGCGTTCCAGGCGCTGGCGTGGTACGCGCTGATGCTCTTCTGCGGCCTTGCCCTGCACCTGCTGGTCGTGCTGCCGCTGCTGCTGTACCTGGTGGGCGGCATCAACCCGATCGTGCACTTCAGGAACATGGTCGAGCCGCTGGTCATGGCGTTCTCGACCAGCTCCTCGGGCGCCACGCTGCCGGTCACGATGAATGCCGTCCAGCACAAGGTGGGCGTGTCGAACCGCGTCACCTCCTTCGTCCTGCCGATGGGGGCGACCGTCAACATGGACGGCACGGCGCTCTACGAGTGCGCTGGCGTGCTGTTCATCGCGCAGGTCCTCGGCGTGACGCTGGGGCTGGAGCAGCAGGTCTTGGTCGTGTTCGCCGCGCTGCTGGCGTCGATCGGCGCCGCGGCGGTGCCCTCCGCGGGGTTGGTCGTGATCTTCATCGTGCTGGAGGCGGTCAATCTGACCGGGCCGCAGGTGGAGTTGATCGTCGGCGCGATGCTGGCGGTCGACCGCCCCCTCGACATGGCCCGCACCGCGGTCAACGTGTTCAGCGATTCCTGCGGCGCCGCCATCATCGCCCGCTCGGAAGGCGAGACGGGCGTCGACGCGCCGGCGCCGGCCACCTCGCCCGCCGCGGGCTGACCGCCCGGCGCGCACCGGCGCGCGCAGCGTCATAACCGGAACAGCCGGTTGATCTTGATCACGAACGCGCGGCCGGCGAGTTCGTGGCGGCGTACAGGCCGTAGCGGGTCCACCTCCTGCTCGGCGGTGTAGACGACGAACAGCTCGCTGCCGGGCGAGTACTCCCAGCGCAGCCGGAGGTTCGCGCCGAGCGTCCGGTGCGTGGAGTTGTACTGGAACAGGCCGCTGAAGAACATCCGCGGCGAGAACGTGTAGTTGACGCGCGCGCGGAGCAGGTCGGTGCGGAACGACCCCGCCGGCAGGTCGAGCCAGTTCAGCGAGAAGCTCGGCTCGACCGAGAGCCGCGAGAACGGATCGACGCGCCCGCTGCTCAGGTCGACCGACGTGATGCGGCCGTCGAAATAGCCGCCGGCGGTCACCTCCACCCGCCCGTTCAGCAGGCGCTGCGGTCCCAGCGCGTACGTCAGGCGTACGTCGGTGAAGCCGTAGCCGCCGGTCGGGATGGCGATGCCGCCCCCCGGCGAGAACGGCTCGTGCAGCAGCTCGTAGCTGTCGCTCAGGCGCACGCCGAACTGGTCGCTGTTCTCCAACTCGGTCTGGAAGGCCAACTGCGTCTGGCGTGTTTCGAGCACCCCGGTGTCGGCCGTCAGGAAGTAATCGAGGGTCGCCTCGACGACGAACTGCCGCACCGACTCGATGGTGCGGGGGCGCGGGCTGAAGCGGCCCGACAGCGACGTGCGCCGGAAGTTGTCGCGGCGCAGGAAGCCGATCTCCGGCCGGAAGTTCTCCTCGACGAGCAGGTGGTCGAGCTCGAAGCCGTAGCGGTCGGCCCCGTAGTCGAAGCGCGCCTGGTAGCTCGTGTCGCGGCCCGTGACGCCGCCGGTGCGGGTGCGTGCGTAGTAGCCGAGGAAGTTGACGTCGTCCAGGAACGAGAAGGTGGCGTCCGCGCCGTAGGTCTGGTTGGACCCGTCGCCGGTGGGCGAGACGGAGCGATGGGTGAGGATGGCGCCGATGCTGCTGCGCCGGAGGATGTCGCGCTTGACGCGCAGCACCGTGAAGTTCGTGTCGTCGGCGCTCGAGCCGGTTTCGTCGTCCGTCTGGATGCTCAGCATGCCCACGTCGAACGCGCCCACCTTGCCGGTCAACCGCCCGCCGCCGAGAATGGGAACGACCCGTCCGTCCTGCAACCCGATGCGGCGGCTGTAGAAGAGCGTCGGCGCATCGCCCGTGCCGGACACGCTGTCGCGCGGCAGGATGCGCGCGGTCCGGAAGCTGCCGCGCGCGAAGTCGAAGATGCCGCGCCCCTCGAGAAAGAACTCCCGCTTCTCCGGGAAGAACAGGTTGAAGCGGGTGAGGTTCACCTGCTGCTCGTCCACCTCGACCTGGGCGAAGTCGGTGTTGTAGGTGAAGTCCGCGGTGAGGCCCCCGGTGATGCCGTACTTCAGGTCGACGCCCACCTCGCCGTCGCGCGCCCAGCCCGCGGCGGGGCCCGCCCGCGCGTCGGCGGCCACGCCGCCGATGGCGTACGGCTTGACCTCCAGGTGCACGCCCACCGCCGGCGTCTCCAGGCCGACCAGCGTGCCCGCCGCCGACACGCGGAACACGCCGCCGCGTCCGCCGAACCCCGCGGCCGAGATGGGGATCAGCGTCAGGTACGCCCATTCGTTCTTGCGCATCACCGTGCGGCGGAGCTGGATGCCCCAGATCTGATCGCGCGTCGGCCGGTAGCGCAGCGACTTGAACGGCACCACCATCTCGATGGTCCAGCCGCCGTCGAAACGGCCGGTCTGGACGTCCCACACCGGGTTCCAGTCGCGGTTCGGATTGCCCTCGTTGGTGATCTGGAAATCCGCGAAACCGCCCAGCGGGTTGGCGTAGAAGAGCAGCGCGTTGCGCCGGTCGTAGAAGGTGTCGATGAGGAAGCCGAACAGGTCGTTGTTCAGCAGGTTGAACGCGTCGCGGCGCATCTCGGTGGCCACCCACTCGCCGGGCGGCGCGCTGTCCCAGCAGCGGCCTGCGACGTAGAAGTTTTCGTCGTCGAACATCACCCAGGCGTCCGTGCGCTCGGTGGCCGGCGCGCCCTCGTCCGGGAGCTGCTGAATGAAGCCGGAGACCGGTGCGACCTGCGAGTAGACCGGCTCGTCGAGCTGCCCGTCCACGCGGATTCCGGCGGCCAGCCGGATGGCGCGGATCGTCGCCTGACCTCCCTCGCGGGTGATCACGTCCGGCGGAACCGGCGCCGGCGGGCCGTCGATGGCCTCGGCCGGCACGGCCGGGACGATGTTCCCGCCTTCGGCGGGCTCGCCCGGAACCGGCTGCGCCTGCCCCGCCGCCGGTGTCCCGGTGGCGGCGGCCAGCAGCGCGCACAGCGTCGCGGCCAGAGGGGGAGGAATTCGATGCCGTGGCACGGAGGTCGGGCTCTGTATACCTTGAATGTCAGGTAGCGTCCACCGCATGCTGCTAGAGTTGGTTCGTCATGTGGGTCGCAACGCGGGCTCTGATCGTCGTCGGGTGCTTGCTGCTGATTCCGCTGACCGCTCTCGTCACACCGACGTCAGGCCATTCGCCGGCAGTCCCCCGCACGCCATGGGGTGACCCCGATCTGCAGGGGTTGTGGAACCACGGCACCAACACCCCTCTCGAGCGACTTCCGAAGCACGCGGGCCGCGAATGGCTGACCGACGAGGAAGTGGCGGCAGCAAACCTCGAGTCGTCGACCTTCGCAACGTCCGAACGCCGGAGCGAGTTGTCGCCGCTCTTCGACCTCTCCCTCAACTTCAACCAGTTCTGGTGGGATCTGGGGGTTTCGACCGGACGCACGTCACTGATCACTGATCCTGCGGACGGCCGATTTCCGCCCCGGACGCCGGACCGGGAGGCCTACGACGCAACGCCGGAGGCGCAGCGACTGCAGGCTGCCCGATGGGGGCTTGGGCCGGCGGACGGACCGGAGGACATGGCGCTCAACGACCGCTGCATTCTCGATCGCCGAGTGCCGATCACTTCGAGCGGTGACAACAACCATGTCCACATCCTCCAGTCACCGGGTCAGGTGGTCATCCTTCACGAAAAGATCCACGATTTCCGCATCATCCCGGTGACCCGGCAGCCCGACTTGCCAGCTCAGATCCGCCAGTGGCTGGGCGCCTCGCGCGGACGCTGGGAAGGACCGACTCTCGTCGTTGAGACGAGCAACTTCCGCGTCCAGGGCGACGACCTCAGCTCCGGCCTCGACCGCCACGTCGTCGAGCGGTTTACCCGCCGCTCGGACGACATCATCGAGTATTCCGCGACCGTGACGGATCCGAGCAACTGGACACGGCCGTGGACCATGATGGTGCCGTGGCGGGCGGCCGAAGGGCCACTCTTCGAGTACGCCTGTCACGAGGGGAACTACAGCATGACCAATCTCCTCACTGCTTCCCGCGCGGTCGATGAGCGACGCTGACGGCGTGCGGACAGATTGCCAGATCAGGCAGGCGACACCAGACGACGCGGAGGCGGGACTTGAGTCGTAGTTGGTGGTCGACGTAGTCATGGCACGCAGCCGCGTCAAGCGCGTCATCCTCATCGCCGGGGTCTTCCTTGTCCTGGCTGCCGCCATTGGCGCAGGTGTCGTCTACAGTTGGACCTTCACACCCCATGGCAGACTCGACCTGCTGTTCGCAGTAGGCCTGAGGCTGGCCGGCTCACAGCCACCGCCCGGCACGACACCGATAGAGGAAGAGCGAGCCGCGATTCGAGCGCTCGTGCAGCAGTGGTGGGGTGAGGCGAGGCCACTACCCCGAGTCGAAGACCGCCGCATTCCTGGACCGGACGGCGAGATACCAATCCGGGTTTATTGGCCCTCACGCGGAGAGCGGCAACCGATCCTCGTCTACTACCACGGCGGTGGCTTTCGGCTCGGCGACCTGGACACCTACGATCCGATCTGCCGGGAATTGGCCGCCCGCTCCGGCGCCATTGTTGTGTCGGTTGCATACCGGCTGGCGCCCGAGCACGTCTACCCGGCGGCGGTAGTCGACAGCTACGCCGCACTCGAATGGGTGCACGCGCACGCGGCCGATATTGGCGGCGACCCAGCCCGACTCGCCGTGGGAGGTGACAGCGCCGGGGGAAATCTCGCAGCAGTTGTTGCGCTGAAGGCACGCGACCATTCCGGGCCTCCGATTGCCTTTCAGCTCTTGATCTACCCGGTGTTGGACTTCGCGACGATGGACACCGAATCTCACAGATTGTTCGCCGACGGTTTCATCATCGGCGGGGCGGCACACGAGTTCACGCGCGATTCGTACTTGCCGAATTCAGCCGATCGCCGACATCCCTATGCGTCGCCCTTGCGGAGTGACGTCTTCACGGGCCTCCCTCCCGCACTCGTGATCACGGCCCAGTTCGACCCGCTCAGGGACGAGGGCGAGCTGTATGCGCGCAAGTTGTCCGACGCGGGGGGGCATGCGCGTGTCACGCGCTATCAGGGTGTGCCCCATGCCTTCCTCTACACCCCGCCCGCGTTGAGCAGCAAGGTAGACGAAGCCCTGGACGAGGCCGCGACGGCCATTCGCGAAGCGTTGGAATAGGGGCAACAACATACTTGACTAACCCGCGGCGTGCGTTCGTGTGGGTGATGCTTTGGGTGCTGGCGACCGGGGCGGCGGCGGCAGCCGGCCGAGTTCCGGCACCGCCCTGGTTCGAGCAGGCGTACTGGGACCAACTGGTCTTTGGTTGCGTCGAGCAGCCGGATTTGTGCCAGCCGAACAACCCGAATGGCCGGACGGTTCCGACTACCGACCGAGTCTCCACGATGGACGTGCACCTCGTCTCGGAGACCGATCCGCCGCTACCGCAGGAGTGGGAGGATACATACCGCCGCGTGATTCCGTTTCTGATGACCGAGTTTGCCGGCGGCCGGCAGTGGTCCGGATCGCTGACGACCGGAAGTGAGCCGCTGGAGCGGGCAGGCGCGATCGACATCGTGTTCCTGCCGGACGGCTGCGCGTCGGGCGGATTCTGGGGCGGCGGCGGCGACTGGGTGCGCGGTATCGTGCGCCTGTCCATGCGGCAGGACCAGGGCCCGCCCGACTGGTGCCTGCGGACGGTGCTCCTGGCGCACGAGCTCGGGCACGTGACCGGGCTGCAGCACGTGGATGACCCGGACGACTTCATGTGCACGGACCCGACCAGCCGCACCGGCCGCTGCGACGGCCACGCGTGGTCGCAGCCCTTCGATGGGCAGCCGGTATTCTCCGAGCGCCAGCGGTTGCACATCGGGCTGGCTAGGCAGGTGGCCGACGCCGAGGGCGGCTGGTTCAACTGGCCCGGCGTCGATATCGACTCGGTCCCGGCGCTTCCAACCGCTACGCTACTGCTCGCCGCGCTGATCATGGCAGCCATGCGGCTCATAGCAACGGTGCGAGGCCGCTAGCCGCCGCTGCGACCCGTAAAGTTGAAGACGATCGGAGTTGACTTGGGCGACCGCGGGATGGAATACCTGCGGACCAAGCTACAGCTCCAGAAGTAGGCCTTAGGAGCGATATCTGCACTCCACGCGGGAATCCAGCGGATCATCCGGGTCCTCCGCGGTCCCCACTGTCTCTGTCTGCTCACCGCCCGCCCGGGCATACTCACCGGGACTCGGATCGCGATCGCACCCGATTTCCGGCGCTGAGGAGTACGCCGTCGGCGGCTTCACCGTCGACGACGAGCCGCGAGAAGCGCACCGGTAAACCCATGCCACGGAACAGGTCAGCCGAGTCTTGCAGATGAAAATGGAGATGCGGTTCGGTACTGTTGCCCGAGTGGCCGCAACGCCCGAGGATCTGGCCACGGTTCACACGGTCGCCTGGCACGACGGACACGCTGCCACGGACGAGGTGGGCATACAACCCAAACTCCCCCTCGGCATGCTCGACGAGTACGTAATTGCCGATGAAGCTGCGCGCCATGAAATCACAGACGCCCCAACCGAGGAACGCTTGACGTACCCGATCTTCCACGCTGACGACGGTTCCGCTGGCCGCCGCTAAGATCTCGCGACCATAACAGAAGTACTCTACCGCCCTCGTTCCCCGGCCCGCGTGGGTTCGGAACGCTCGATCAGCCTGCACGAAATCAAGCGCGAAGCGTTGTCCCAGAACGTCCCATGAATGCGAGGTCTTCGGTGTGGCACCGCCGTTTCCTACCAGCCACTCGCCGTCGAACGGCAGGGTGTAGACGACCCGCGTCTTGTAATTCCGGCCGTCGTCCCCGCTGCGCTTCTCGCACCCCACCAGAGTTGCGTTGCCCGCCACCTGTCGAATGAGCTCCACGACCTGAAACGGATTGAAGAGGCACAACATCTGCGTCGAATAGAACGTCGCAATAAGACCGTAGGGTCCGAAGCGACCAATAGGGCCGGATATCGGCCAATGTGAACGGTCGACCTTGGGCTCGTCATCGAATTCGGGAATCGGCGTCGGCCCACCCCGCCGCACCGAGCGTATCGACGCCCGTACCAGACCGAACAGGAACCGGACCAGAACGAACAGGACGAGGTAGATTGGGACGATCGTGAACTGCGGCAGGCGATAGTCGAATAGTTCGAGGGCCGTGAAGAGGACGATGGCAGTCAGACCGAGCGCGGTCAAGATCAACATCGCCCAGTAGAGAACGAAGTCAATCACGGCGACTGCAGTTGCCGGAAGACGGGCATGGAACCCCGAGCGAGCGACCCCCAGTACGACGACGATCAGGCCGAGCGCGATCACGAATCCCATCACCCACCTTGCCCGGTACTCCACACCGGGCTTCGTTCGCGGCCCAAACACCCCGCCGACCGCGAGCCCACCGTTCATCTTAATGAGAGTGGTATTCTGCCTCCACGTTCGACACGTCACGATCCCCCGCAGGCGACTCGGGCGTACGGTGCCGTTGCGGATGGAATCCAAGGGTGAGTGGTCCTCGCGGAGTGGCTGTGCCACCGGCTGGAACTGGTGCGGATGAGGAGCTAACTGTGAGACGCATGACAAGCTGGCTTGCAGTGCTCGCCGCCTTGCTCACCGGCTGGGTCGTGATCGTGGGCATCGATCGCGCCCTGGTGCGATCGAACTCCGTGCAGCTCTTTGGCGAGATCGTTTCACGGGTGGAGACCACCAGGCCGCTGGTGGCGTTGACGTTCGATGACGGTCCGACGCCGGATGTCCTCGACGAGATTCTAGCAATGCTGGCCCGCCGGGCGGTGCGCGCGACGTTTTTCGTGAACGGCTCCAGGCTCGCCGCGCATCCCGAAACCGGCCAACGGTTGGTGGCAGCCGGTCACGAGCTGGGCAATCACTCCTGGTCCCACGAGCGGATGGTGCTCAAGTCGGCGCGGTTCATCCGGCGCGAGGTGGAGGAAACCGACGCCCTGATTCGATCCGCCGGTCACAGTGGCGAGATCTACTTCCGGCCACCGTACGGTCACAAGTTCGTGATGCTGCCCTGGTATCTGTGGCGAACCGGCCGAACCACCGTGATTTGGGACATCGAGCCCGAATCCTATCCTGACGTGGCGTCGAGCGCTTCGTCGATGGTGGCCCATGTCGGGGAACGAGTGCGGCCGGGGTCGATCATCCTGCTCCACATCTGGTTCCCCGCTAGACGGACCTCGCTCGACGCCGTTCCTGATCTCATCGACGAGGTCGAGAAGCAGGGTTTTCGGTTCGTGACGCTCAGCGAACTGCTGCGGGTTAAGCGGTCAACCCGGTTGGGAGACTGAGCACTGACCGTATTGGTACCATGAGGGATGGAGGGCTCCCGTTCAACCTGCAGGACTTCGGTCAGGCGCTCGCCCGCTTCGGCATCGCGTTGCTCTCGCCCCGGGAGGCAGAGCTTTGAACCGCACCCTCGGAGCCATGCCTGAAGTCAGTCGCGATCTGCTGATAGCTACGGTCCTGGAAGCCCTTCCGGAGTTCGATCCCGCAACCACCCGCGACATTCGCGAGACGCTCACCCACACCGTCGACGAGGCCGGACCGGAAGGGCTTGAGGCCCTCAACGAGAGCCTCTCCAGCGTCGGCTCCGATTGGAGCCACTACCCCAGGGATCCCTTGGCGAGCCGCATTCACGACCTGCTGGCGGGGCGCGTGCTAGGAACCGGCTCGAGGCTGCTTGGCGATGAGCACCTGCGATGCGTAGCCGGCAAGGCCGTCGTCATTTTTGCGAACCACCTCTCGTACGCCGACGCCAATCTGCTCGAGGTCCTGATCCGCCGGTCCGGGAACGCAACGCTCGCGGATCGCCTGACCGTGATAGCGGGGCCCAAGGTCTACTCGAGCCTCCGGCGGCGATTCTCCAGCCTCTGCTTCGCTACCGTGAAGACCCCGCAAAGTAGTGAATTGTCGACCGAGGAGGCCGTCATGACGTCGCGCGAGGTGGCGCGTGCTGCCCGCCGGTCCATCGACACCGCGCGCGACAGGCTGCGGCAGGGGGCGGCGCTCCTCGTCTTTGGCGAGGGGACGCGGAGCCGCACGGGGCGGATGCAGCGGATGCTGTCCGGGGCGGCGCGCTATATCGAGGAGCCCCGGACCTGGGTGGTGCCGATGGGCATCGCCGGCACGGAGGCGTTGTTCCCGATCGACTCCGAACGGCTGCGGCCGTCAGACGTCGTTGTCCGGGTGGGGCGCCCGTTCGAGGCCGGCACGCTGATCCGCAAGGCGGGACGCAACCGCCGCCTGGCCATGGACGGCATCGGCCTCGCACTCGCCGCTCTCGTCCCCCGCGCGTATCGGGGAACGTACGGCGGCGACGGCGATGGTCTCGGCAGCGCGAGGGAGCTGCTCGCTTCCCTGTACGACTGAGCATTCACGGCCGTAGGGGCGCTGTGGCAACGCCCTGAGCCGAGTGCCGCCGGGGTGCTCAGGAAGGGGAAATTGGTGCCGGAGGTCGGAATCGAACCGACACGAGGGGTGAACCTCACTGGATTTTGAGTCCAGCGCGTCTGCCAGTTTCGCCACTCCGGCGCGAAGTGATTTCGCAGTGGCGGCTACGGTCTCACGGTGCCGTCATGCCGCCACAGAAAGAGCGTGCGGGTGTTGCCGCGCAAGTCGGTGAAGCGGTCGACCTGGTCGGCCGACCAGTCGCCCATGCTGAACGCGTGCGAGACGATGCGCGCGCCGGGCGCGAGCTGCTCCGTCAGCAGCGGGCGGAGCTTCAGGTTGGACGACGAGAGCAGGTAGAGCGTCACGACGGTCGCGTCGGAGACGTCCACCGTCATGGCGTCCTGCTCGATGAACGTCACCAGGTCCTGCACGCCTTCGGCCTCGGCGTTGGCGTTTGCTTCCGCGATCCGCTGGGGGTCGATGTCGATGCCGACGCCGCGCGCGCCGTACTCCCGCGCGGCGGTGATCACGATCCGGCCGTCGCCGCAGCCAAGGTCGTAGATCACGTCCGACCCGGTGACGCCCGCAAGCTCGAGCATGCGGTCGACCACGTCCTGCGGCGTCGGGACGAAGGGCGCGAGGCTGGTGTTCTCCTGGGCCGCCAGCCGGTCCGGTGCGACGGTCAGGCAGAGAGCCGCGACCAGCGCAACGGCGAGAAGGCGAAGGACTGGAACTGGAGTCATGCAGGCATCGCTCCTGATTCCGATAACTCTACAACACCGCCGGCCGCGCCGTTAAACCACCTTGTTTTAACGGCTTCCGGTTGCTCATCGGCGCCGGATGCGCTAGAATCGGTGCTCTGTCTCGAACTAGCGTTTCCTGCAACGACGTCTGGCGGTAACCGGGGGTTATGTTGGAATTCGAGGTCGGTGACAAGGTCATATATCCGAATCACGGAGTCGGAACCGTCACACGTATCGAGACGAAGACGATACTCGGCACCACCTGCGGATTCTACTCGCTGCGCATGACGGCCAGCGACACGACGGTGCTGGTCCCGATCGACAACGTTGAGGGCGTGGGCCTGCGCGGCGCCATCGCCAGCAGCGAGGTCAAGAAGCTGTTCATCCTGCTGGGCAACGGCGAGATCGAGAATCACCAGAACTGGAAGGGCCGCTTCAAGGACAACTCCGACAAGATGCGGACCGGCTCGATCTACGACGTGATCGACGTCCTCAAGAACCTCAACTTCCTGAGCCAGACCAAGAACCTGTCGTTCCGCGAGAAGCGGATGCTGGACCGCGCCAGGTTCCTGGTCGTCTCGGAGGTGGCCGAGGTGACCAGCGAGGCCAGCGAAGCGGTCGAGGAGAAGGTGAACAAGGCGCTGGAGCGCTGCTTGGCGAACCATGCCCGCCAGCTCGCCAAGGCGCGGACCGCCAAGGCCAAGGTGAGCGAGAGCGAGGTTCCGCAGCAGGAGGCGCACGCGTCCTAGGAGGGCTACGCGCCGCGAGGCGCTGCCAGGCCTGTTCCGGGAGCTGCCGCGGCTCGACCTGTTGCAGGGTCGGGCCTTTTCCTTTTTCAGACGCATGAAGAACGCGTTGGAGACGGCCGTGGCGGCCGTGCGCTCGCTGGCCGCGTACGTCGGCGTCAGCCTGTGGGTGCTGGTGTGCGGCCCGCCGGGCATGTTGCTGGCCATGGCCACCGGCCGGCCGGACGCGCTGTACGTGCTGGGACGCATGGGCGTCCGCATCGGACTCGGCGCGGCCGGGATCCGCTGCCGGGTGGCGGGCCGCGAGCACATCCAGCTCGGCCGGGCCGCGGTGTACTGCGTCAACCACGCCAGCAACGTGGAGCCGCCGATCCTGTACATGGCGCTCGCGGCGCTGCACCCGCGCCTGCGCATCCTCTACAAGGCGCAGATTCACAAGCTCCCGGTGCTCGGCCGGGCGTTCGACATGGCCGGCTTCGTGCCGATCGAACGGCGCAGCCCGCGGCGGAGCATGCAGGCGATCCTCCAGGCGGCGGCGGCGGTCCGGGCCGGCAACTCGTTCCTCGTCTTTCCGGAGGGCACGCGGAGCCGCACGGGCGAGCTCCAGCCGTTCAAGCCCGGCGTGTTCCTGATTGCCGCGCGGGCCGGCGCACCGCTGGTGCCGGTGGCGATTCAGGGCACGCGCGCGGCCATGCGCAAGGGCAGTCCCCTGGTACGGCCGGTGACGGTCAGCGTGCGCATCGGCGCGCCGATCGAGTCCGCCGGGGCGGAAGGGGAGACCACGGTCATGGAACGGACGCGCGCCGCCGTCGCGGAGCTGCTGGAGCAGGGTCCGGTGACCGACCCGTAGGCGCGGCTAGCCGCCGACGAAGAACGACAGCGTCCACGCCGGCAGCGCGGCGCCGTCGGTCGCCGTGATCCCGTCGAGCAACCGCACGTCGATCGTGCGGAACTGCTCGAGCTCGACGTCGAAGCGGATCTCCAGCACGCGGTTGCGCGGCCGGTACGCCGCCTCGAAGCCGATGCCGCCCGCGTTGGCGCCAGCCGCTCCGCCGGCCGCCGCGTCCGGGCCGCCGTACGCCACCGCCACCCGGCCGTCGAACGAGTCCGGCTCCATGTCGCGCGAGAACTGGATGCGCACGGTGGTGTCCGGCGGCACGTCCACGTCGTCCGGCAGCGGCGCGCTGAAGATCACCTCGGGCGCCGGACCTTGCCGCGGCCGGACCGGCGCGATCGGCTGGCGGTCCGCGGGAGGGTCGGCCAGCGCGATGCCGGACGCGTCGATCAGGACCATCCCGTCGTGCAGCGCGACGCGCCCGGTCACCTCCAGCCAGCGTCCGGTGTCGATGCGCGCCTGCACGTCGAGCTCGAACCCGTCGCCCTTGGGCTCCCGACCGACCACCCAGACCGCGGCGTCGACGGACGCCAGAACGAAGTCCCAGCGGCTCCGTCCCGGCGCTGCCGGCAGGTCGCCGTACAGGTTGCGGCCGCGGAAACGGCCGGAAATGGTGACGGCTGCATCCAGGTGCGCGGCGGGGTCGAGCGCCAGCGCGCGCAGCGTGGCGCCGCCGGGACCGCCGTCGCCGGCGACAACGCGCGTCGACGAGGCCACCAGCACCGGCAGCTCGCCCACGCCGGGCCAGGACTTGCCGAGCAGCGCCGTCGTCAGCCGATTTAGCGGCAGGTTCGCCACCCGCGAGTCGTCCGGCTCGAGCCGTCCCACGTCGTAGAACGTGCCGGTCGCCTCGATCCGCTCGCGCATGCCCTCCGGCGGCGGCGTGACGTCGAGCGCGAGCAGCCGGGCGCCGCCGTCATCCACCAGGTATGCAAGCACGCCGTCGGCTTCCACCTCGGCTTCCACGACGACCTCCGTGCCGTGGAAGAAGAGCAGGGAAGAGGTGAGCGATTCGAGCGTGGCGGCCCGCCGTCCCGCCGGCTGCGCCCCGGCCGCCGCCGGCACGCACAGCGCCGCCAGGAGCAACCCGACGATGAGCAGGCAAATACGGGATCGTTGCACCGGCGAGCGCTCCAGTGCCGCGGCGGCCACGGCCTCCGCCGCATGCTACCACGCACCGCGGGCGCCTTGGCCGTCGTGGGGGATTTGGGGCGTAAGCCCCAAGTTTCTATGCCGCGCAGCCCCAAGTAGAATTAAAATCGCCACCGGCCGTGGCGGATGTCCGATGCCCGATCAAATTTCGGAGCTGACGACGAACCGGTTATCCCTCTACCTGCGGTATCTCAACGAGCTGTACGGCAAGGGCGTCAGGACCGTTTCGTCGAAGGTGTTGGCGGAGCAGCTCGGTGTGCATGCGGCCTTGATCCGCAGGGATCTGTCAAACTTCGGCGAGCTTGGCGTGCGCGGCGTCGGATACGTCGTGGAGGACCTCCGGCGCGAGCTGCGATCGATTCTGGGACTCGACCGGCAGCTCGGCGTGGCCATCATCGGCGCCGGAAATCTGGGGCTCGCGCTCGCCGACTACCCGGGTTTCCGCCGCGAGGGGTTCCGGATTGTCGCGCTGTTCGACAACCTGCGGACGAAGGTGGGAAGCGTGTCGCGCGGCGGCGTCGCCATTCACGACATCCGTGACCTCAGGGAGATCGCCCGGCGCGAGGCGATTACCATTGCGGTCATCGCGGTGCCCGAGGCGTCCGCGCGGGAGGTGGTGCAGACGGTCGTGGAAGCCGGCATAACCGCGGTGTTGAACTTCTCTCCCGGCGCCCTGCGCGTGCCGCCGCACGTGAAGCTGAAGAGCGTCGACCTGACCGTGTCGCTGGAGAGCCTGTCGTTCTACCTAGCGCGCGAGGCCGGCCGGTGACTGACGAAGCACGCACGCCGCAGGCTGGGACGGACGCGCAGCCGGCCGCGGAGCTGTCGCATGTGGACGAGCGCGGGCGGGTGCGCATGGTGGACGTGAGCGCCAAGGCCGCCACGGCGCGCGTCGCCGTAGCGCGCGGCCGCATCGGCATGAGCGCGCACGCGCGGCGGTTGATCCGCGAGGGCGGGATCGCGAAGGGCGATCCGCTCCAGGCCGCCCGCATCGCCGGCATCATGGCGGCGAAACGGACGGCCGAGCTGATTCCGCTCTGCCATCCCATCCCGCTGACGCACGTCGAGGTCGACTTGCGCAGCCTGGACGAGGGGTACGAGATAGAGGCGCGGGTGTCGACGACCGCGCCGACCGGAGTCGAGATGGAGGCGCTGACGGCCGTCTCGGCGGCCGCGCTGACCGTCTACGACATGCTCAAGGCCGCCGACCGCTCGATGGTCATCGGCGACATCCGTTTGATAGAGAAGGCGGGCGGCCGGTCCGGCACGTACCGCGCGGAGTAACTCCATGCCCGAACCACAGATAACGACCCTGGCCGACCTGCCGTTTCACGTCGCCGGCCGCTACCAGCACGCACGGATGATGGGGCGCTGCACGCCGGACGGCATCGACACGTACACCGGCAGCGACGTGTTCGATCGGATTCGCACCCTGAGCCTCGGGCTGGCGGCGCTGGGCGTCAAGCCGGGCGATCGGGTTGCGCTGATGAGCGACAGCCGGCCGGAATGGGTGATCGCCGACCTGGCGATACTGACGGCCGGGGCGGTGACGGTGCCGATCTACCCGACACTGCCGCCCGCTCCGGCGGGCTACATCCTGGCCGACTCCGGCGCCGAGGTCGTCATCGCCGCCGACGAGGTGCAGGCCGCCAAGGTGCGCGAGGTGCGGCCGCAGTTGCCGCAGTTGCGCGAGCTGATCGTCGTCGACGCGGAGGGGGCCGGCACCCGGGACGGCGAGACCACCTTCGCCGAGGTGCAGGCGCGCGGCCACCAGCGGCTGATGACGGAGGACGGGCTGGCCCGCCGCTACAAGGAGCAGGCGGCGGCGATCGACCCTGAGGAGCTGGCCACCATCATCTATACGTCCGGCACGACCGGCGACGCCAAGGGCGTCATGCTGACGCACGCCGCCATCGTGGCCAACCTGATCGACGTGGACCAGGCGGTGCACTTCGAGGAGACGGACGAGGCGCTCTCGTTCCTGCCGCTCAGCCACGCCTTCGAGCGCACCACCGTCTACATGTACCTGTTCAAGGGCGTTTCGATCAGGTTCGCGGAATCGCTCGACACGGTGGCGCGCGACATGGTCGGGGTGCGGCCGACGGTGATGACCGGCGTGCCGCGGGTGTTCGAGAAGCTGCACGCGCGCGTGCACGAGATGGTCTCCCAGGCGCCGGCCATCCGGCAGCGGCTGTTCCACTGGGCCCTCGGCGTCGGCCACG
This sequence comes from Vicinamibacterales bacterium, assembly GCA_965207665.1. Taxonomy (GTDB): domain Bacteria; phylum Acidobacteriota; class Vicinamibacteria; order Vicinamibacterales; family UBA8438; genus JAAXGX01. The sequence goes on along the minus strand of CBDBMV010000002.1, from coordinate 3,805,249 downwards.
CGCGCGTACAGGCGGAACGCGGCGGCGGCCGGCCGCCGCTGCTCGCCGGCCTCGCCGATCGGCTGGTGCTCTCCAAGATCCGTGAGCGCACGGGCGGCCGCCTGCGGTTCGTCTGTTCGGGCGGCGCCCCGCTCCCGGTCCACGTCGCCGAGTTCCTGCAGGCCGTCGGCGTTCCGGTGCTCGAAGGGTACGGACTGACGGAGACGGCGCCGGTGCTGACGACGAACCCGCTGGACGCGGCGCGGCCCGGGACCGTCGGCCTGCCGCTGCCGCGCGTCGAGCTCCGCATTGCGGAAGACGGGGAGATCCTGGCCCGCGGCCCGAACCTGATGCGCGGCTACTACGGCAAGCCGGACGCGACGGCGGAGGCGATCCGCGACGGTTGGTTCCACACGGGCGACATCGGCCGCGTCGACGAAGAAGGCTATCTCGTCATCACGGACCGCAAGAAGGAGCTGCTGGTGACCGCGGGCGGCAAGAACATCGCGCCGCAGCCCGTCGAGCAGCAGCTCAAGCAGCACGCGCTCGTGGCGGAGGCGGTGCTCATCGGCGACCGGCGGCCGTACGTGACGGCCCTGGTGCTGCCCGACTTCGCCGCGCTCGCGGCGGCGCTGGGCGAGCAGCCGGCGGAGGATCGCGAGGCGCTGGTCGGTCGGAGCGACGTGCGGGATCTCTACGAGCCAATCGTGGAGGCGGTCAACGCGGGCCGGCCCGCGTACGAACAGATCAAGCGCTACCGGCTGCTGCCGGCGGAGCTGAGCATCGCCGGGGGCGAGCTCACGCCCACCCTGAAGGTGAAGCGCCGCGTAATCGCCGAGAAGTGGGCCACGGAAATCGAGGCCCTCTACGCCTAAAACACCCGCACTTCGTCAAGCGGCCACCACCGCAGCTGCACCCGGCCGATGATGTAGCCCCGCGGCACCTGGCCCCAGTGGCGGCTGTCCGAGCTGTTGTTGCGGTGGTCGCCCATCACGAAGTAGTAGGCCTCCTGCACTACCTCCGGGCCGTGGTTCTCGTAGCTGCGGAACTCCGGCGGCACGTACAGGTCGGGTTGCAGCACCTCGTTGACGAATACGCGGCCGTTCTCGATGCGGACCGTGTCGCCCGCTTCCGCGACGATGCGCTTGACGAACGACTTGTCGGGGTCGCGCGGGTAGTCCAGCATCACGATGTCGCCCACCTGCGGCTCGCCGAAAAACCTGTATGCCGCCTTGTTGACGATCAGGCGATCCTGATCCTGCAGCGTCGGCTCCATGCTGCGGCCCTCGACCCGGGCCACCTGGAATCCGAAGGTGACGATGAGCGTGGCGTAGACGGCGGCCGACGCCAGCGTCTTGACCCACGCCACCAGCTCCTCTCCGGCCCGGCGCAGCAGCACCGCGCGCCGGCGGTCCCATGCAGGCCCCGGCTCGATGGCCTCGGGGTACTCGTCCCCTACAGGTTCAGGTGCGTCCGCAACCGCTTGGTCTGCGCGCGGCTCACGGGGATCTCCGTCCCGCTCGCGTCCTGCATCTTCAGGATGTAGTTCCGGCTGAACCAAGGCACGATCTCCTTGACTTTGTTGATGTTGATCAGGTGCGAGCGCCGTACGCGCCAGAACACCGCCGGATCGAGATTGGCCTGCAGCTCGTCGAGCGTCCGGTAGCTCGACGTGCCGGTCAGGCTGTCGGTCACGACGGTGATGACGTCGTCGGCCAGCGCTGCATATATGATATCGCTCGACTGGACGAGCTGGAATCGCTCCCCCACCTTCAGGGCCAGTTGCGCGCGCCCCGCCTGCCTGTCGGCGACGTACTGCACGATGCGGCGCAGCTCCTCGCTGCCCACCCCGCCGCCGTCGGCGGCCCGTTCGGTCGCCAGCCGTTGCCTTGCCCGCTCGATGGCGCGCTCGAGCCGCTCCGGCTCCACCGGCTTGAGCAGGTAGTCCACCGCGTTGACCTCGAACGCATCGATGGCGTGCTCGTCGTACGCCGTCACGAACACGATGCGCGTGTCGACCTCACGGGCCAGCAGGTCGCGCGCCACGTCAAAGCCGTTGCGGCCCGGCATCTGGATGTCCAGCAGCACCAGGTCCGGGTGCAGCTCGTCAATGAGCGCCAGGGCCTCCAGGCCGTCGCCGGCCTGCCCGGCGACCTCCACGGAGGTGATCCGCTCCAACTGATAGTTCAACTCCTGCCGGGCCGGTTGCTCGTCGTCGACCACGAGCACGCGCAGGGTCATCATTCTGCGGAGGCAGCCTGCATGGCCTGCGGCCGCGGCACGTCGACCAGCGGAATCCTTATCCGCGCGCAGGTCCCCTGGCCGGGCGTGCTCTCGAAGCGCAGGTGGTAGTTCTCCCCGTAGATCACCCGCAGACGCTCGTCCACGTTGCGCAGGCCGATGCCGCCGTTGCGGCCGTCGCCCGCGGCGTCGGCGGGCATGCCGGCGCCGTTGTCGGCCACCTCGATGATCGCGTGCTCACCGGTGCGGCGGCTGCGGATAGTGACGCGTCCTCCGCCCACCTTGCGGCCGATGCCGTGCTTGATCGAGTTCTCGACCAGCGGCTGCAGCAGCATGCTCGGCATGACCAGCTCGAGGCTGTCTTCGCTGATCTCCTTTTCCACCGCCAGCGTCGGCCCGAAGCGTGCCGTTTCGATGTCGAGGTACTCGTCTATCGACGCCAGCTCCTCGCGCAGCGTCACGAAATGCTCCTGGCTGCGCAGCAGCCGCCGCAGCAGCCGCGACAGCTTCAGGATCAGCGTCCGCGCCGTATCGGGCTGCGAGCGGATCAGCGACGAGATCGACGTCAGGGTGTTGAACAGGAAGTGCGGGTTGATCTGATTGGACAGCGCCTCCAGCCGCGCGGCCAGCAGCAGCTTCTCCTGCTCCTGCAGCCGGTGCTCGATGCGAGCCGTGTTCCAGATCTTTATGGGGATGGTGACGCACATCACCGTGGATGCGACCACCACCGCCGCCAGCCAGGGGTTGGGCGGCTGCATGTGGAACAGGTGCTCGCCGAAGCGGAACCCCAGCCCCAGGCGGAGCAGCTCCAGGCCCACCGGCGCCGCCAGCAGCACCACGACCCAGTCGACCCGCAGCCGGCTGACCATCTGCCAGGCGTAGCGGTGCAGGTCCGCGAAGAGCGTGGGCGACATGCGCCAGATCGCCTCCTTGGGGCAGATCTCGCGGAGGCCGCCCCCGGCGAATCCGCAGCCGACGGCGAACGGCATGGCGATGGCCTCGCCCGCCATCAGCGCCGGCGCACCGACGAGCGCGCCGACGATGGCGCCGGCGTACGGCCCGGCGATCAGACCGCTCAGAAACGGTCCCGCAAGCGTGAGATCGCTGGCGTTGTAGTTCAGCAGCAGGCGGGCGGTGACGCCGCCGCACAACGGCAGACCGAACGCCGCGGCAAACACCAGGCGCTCCCGCCACGCGCGCTGCTCGGTCAGCAGGATGCGGCGGAACTGGCGGAAGCGGACCAGCATCGTGGCCAGGACGGCCACGACGGCCACCTTCACCACGAGCGTCGTGAGCAGGAACTGCGACGCTGAAAGAAACCTCACGTCAACGGATCCGGACGGCGACCACTATAACGGTTTCTTGCGGCCCACGCCCCGACAGGGTATAGTCCGGGCCTGGTACGGAGTGTCCAGCCCTTGATTTCACTCTTCGATCAGCCAGGCTCGGGGCGCGCCGACGCGGTCGTCGGTCCGGATGCGGCGACGCGCGCGCTCTCGGTCACCGACGTCGAGAACGAGTTCGTCGAGCGGGTGTACACGGATATCTCCTGGTGGTACGACCTGTTCTTCGGGCCGACGCTGCACGCCGGACGGCTGGAGGCGATCCGCGGCCTGCCGCTGCGCGCGGGTGACCAGATTCTCGAGATTGGCGTCGGCACCGGCATCAACGCCTGCCTGTACCCCCGCGACTGTCGCGTGACCGGCATCGACTTTTCGGCTTCCATGCTGGCGAAGGCCAGCCGCCGCATCCGGGCGCACGGCGTCCGCAACGTCGAGTTGCTCGAGATGGACGCGGCCGACCTGCAGTTCGAGGACGACTCGTTCGATCTCGTCTATGCCCCGTACGTCATCAGCGTCGTGCCCGACCCGGTGCAGGTCACCCGCGAAATGCACCGCGTCTGCCGGCCCGGCGGCCACGTGGTGGTGCTCAACCACTTTCGCAGCGAGAACCGGCTGATGGCGTGGGCCGAGCGCGTCCTGTCGCCCCTGACGGTGCACATCGGCTTCAAGGCCGACGTCGACCTGCCGGAGTTCATCCGGCAGACCGGCTACGAGCCGCTCTCCATCGAGAAGGTCAACATCCCGCGGATCTGGTCGCTGGTCACGTTCCGCAAGGACGGCCCGGCGGCGTAGCGCGGCGGGAACTGGGCGCCGTGCACGAGCGCGAATTCTTCGACGAGCGGCCGGAGACGAAGACGGCCACCTACTCCTGCCCGCGCTGCCGCTTCCGCGGGGAGTACCAGGTCCGCTGGATCCGGCGGACGCGCAAGAGCCGCCTGCCGCGCGGCGCCGGGGAGCGTGACCGCGCGCTGTTCGCCAAGCTCCGCAACTACCTGGTGCGCGTGGACGACATGGTCGTCTGCCAGAAGTGCCGCCGCCGCTTCGAGATTCCCTCCCACCAGAACCTGGCGTTTTTCTAATGCTACTTGGGGCTGCGCCCCAAACCCCCGGCAAGCCCTAGCGGGGGCCCCTCGCCCCGCGCCGGGCTTGCCGAGCCGCGCCGTGCGCGGCTTGGGGACGGCTGCTGCCATGCTCGCCGTCCCCTTCCACGTTCAACCGTTCTGCACCTCTAATCGGCGGTCGCCACCGTGCGCATATAATCGGGCGAAATGCTGCAGGTAAATCCGCGCGCCGTCCTGCTGGCGGCCGGCGTCCTCGCGGCGGCTCAGGGGCCGCTCCTGGCGCAGGAGGCCGGGACCTACACGGCGGAGGAGCAGTTCCACCGTGACACGACGCGCGCGTTGGCCCGCGGCGAGCTCGACAGGGCCGAGTCGCTGGCTGCCGAGCGGGCCGCCGACGACCCGGCCGCCGCCGCCGTGCGGGCGGCCGTGCTCGTGCGCCGCGGCCAGTACGCCGACGCCGAGGCGCTGCTGGTCCCGGTCGCGGCCGCCGCGCCGGCGAGCGCGGCCGCGCTGGAGCTGGGACTGCTGCTGCAGCGCGTCGGGCGCGCCGGCGAAGCCCGGCAGCATCTGCAGAACCTCGCCGCGTACGGCGCCAGCTCCCGCCGGCCGGTCGACAAGTACCGCGGCGGCCTGGCGGCGCGCGCGCTCGGACTATTCCGGCAGGCGAACGGTTTGCTGCGCTCCGCGGCTACCGGGGCGCCCGACGATCCCGCCATCCATACCGCTTGGGCCGACCTGTTCCTCGAGAAGTACAACCGGCCGGACGCGGTGCAGTCGTACACCGACGCGCTGGACCTCGATGCGGAATGGGCGCCGGCCCTGCTCGGCATGGCGCGCGCCCTTGCCGACGAGAACCCGCCGGTCGCGCGCGGCTCAGTGGACCGCGCGCTGGAAATCGATCGCACCAACGTCGGTGCGCATCTGTTCATCGCCACCCAGGAGCTGGGCGACCGCAACGAAGTCGCGGCGCGCGCTGCGCTCGACGAGGCGTTGCGCATCAACCCCAACAGCCTCGAAGCGCGGGCGCTGGCCGCCGCCATGGCGTATCTGGACGACCGCATTCCGGAGTTCGAAGCGGAGGTGGCGCGCGTTCTGGAGATCAACCCCGCCTACGGCGACGTCTACCGCATTGCCGGCAGCCATACCGCCCAGGCGTACAGGTTCGACGAGGCGGTGACGCTGGTGCGGCGCGCGATCGAGATCGACCCCGGCAACAGCCGCGCGCACGCGGAGCTCGGCATGCACCTGCTGCGCACCGGCGACGAGCCGGGCGCGCGGGCCGCGCTCGAGCGGTCGTTCGCCGACGACCCGTTCGACCTCATCACGTACAACCTGCTGGAGATGATGGACACGCTCGACGAGTTCGAGACGTTCGAGCGCGGCGACCTGATCGTGCGCCTGCACCCGTCCGAAGCGCCGATCCTCGGGGAGTACGTGCTGACGCTCGCGCAGGAAGCGCTCGACACGCTGGCCGGGTTGTACGACATCGAGATCCGGGGGCCGATTCTGATCGAGATATTTCCGCGCCACGACGACTTCGCCGTGCGTAACCTCGGACTGCCCGGCATGATCGGCGCGCTCGGCGCGTGCTTCGGGCGGGTGGTGACGATGGACTCGCCGCGCGCCCGGCCGCCGGGCGACTTCAACTGGCGGGCGACCCTGTGGCACGAGATCGCCCACGTGGTGACACTCCAGATGTCGGCGCAGCGCCTGCCGCGCTGGCTGAGCGAAGGCGTGTCGGTCTACGAGGAGCAGCGCGCCCGCGCGGCGTGGGGTCGCGACCAGGCGATGTCGTTCGCCCGCGCGCTGAACGACGGGTCCGTGCTGCCGCTGCGCGACCTCAACGGCGGGTTCTCCGATCCGCGGACCATCTCGCTGGCGTACTTCCAGGCATCGGTCCTGGTGGAGCATATCGTCGACCGCTACGGCGAGCCGTCGCTCCGGGAGCTGATCACGGCGTACGGCGGGGGCCTCGACACCGAGGAGGCGCTGGAGAGCATCGGTCTGGACTTCGACACCCTGCAGGCCAGCTTCGACGAGGCGATCGCGGCGCGCTTCGGCGCGCTCCAGGATGCGCTGCGCCCGGTGGCGTCGCAAGCGCACGAGGCGCCGGAACCGCCGGCCGACCCGGCCGCCGCGCCCGAGGAGGAGCCGGACCCGGCCGCGCAGCTCGACGCGCTGCGCCGCCTGGCCGAGGAGCATCCGGGCAGCTACGAGCTGCAGTTCGCCCTCGGGCGGGCGTTGCACGAGGCGGGCGATGCGGAAGCCGCGGTCGCGGCCCTGGAGCGGGCGGCCGCGCTGGCCCCGATGGCCACCGGCATGGACAGCCCGCGCGGGTTGCTGGCGGAGATCGCCCAGGCGCAGGGCGACCGCGACCGCGCGCTGCGCGAGCTCGAGTTGCTGCTCGAAGTTGACGAGACGTCGCTCGAAGCGGCCCGCCAGCTCGCCGCACTGGCCGAAGAGGCGGGCGACGAGCGCCGGATGGCCCTGGCCTACGACCGCGTGATCGGCATCGATCCGTTCGATCCGGTGCCGCACCTGGCGATCGGGCGCATGGCCCTGGCGCGCAGCGACGCCGACACCGCGGCGCTGGAGTTCACCGTGGCGCTGGCGGCCGGGCCCGTCGACCGCGTGTCGGCATGGAGCGATCTGGCGGAAAGCCACCTGCTGGGCGGCCGGCTCGACGAGGCCAGGCGCGCGGCGCTCGCCGCGCTGGAGATGGCGCCGACCTACGAGCGCGCGCAGGAGCTGCTGCTGCGCGTGGTCGAGGAGGCGCCTTGATCCGCATCGCGGCCGCCGTCCTGCTGCTGGCCGGCGCCGCGGCACCCGTGTCCGGGCAGGCCGTGGACGTCGGCCTCGACGGTCTCGAGTGGACGTTCGTCCGGATCCGCTACAGCTCCGAGGCAGAGCGGCTGGAGCAGTTCCGGCGCCGCTACTGGAGCGATCCCTGGGCCATAGACGGGCCGGCCGCCGAGCAGAACCTGTCACGCCGCATGGCGCGCGTAACTTCCGTCAAGGTCAACGAGCCGCTCATCATGGAGCTGTCCGACCGGCGGCTCTGGTCCTATCCGTGGATCTACTTCGTCGAGCCCGCCAACATGGAGCTGTCGGAGGAGGAGGCCGGCATCCTGCGGGAGTTCCTGCTGCGCGGCGGCACCGCCACGTTCGACGACTTTCACGGGCCGCTCGAATGGGAGCTGTTCGTGGAGCAGATGCGGCGGGTGTTCCCCGACCGCACGCTGGTCGAGCTCACGCCCGACCATCCGGTGTTCAGTTGCTTCTACGTGCTGCCGGAGTATCCGCAGATTGCCGGGCTCGGGTCGTTCTTCAACGGGGTCACCTGGGAGAAGGGCGGCTACCGCGCGCAACTGCAAGCCATCCTCGACGACAACGGGCGGGCGATGGTGCTGGCCAACTTCAACACCGACATGGGCGACGGCTGGGAGTGGTCGAACGCCGAGGAGTATCCCGGCTACCTGGAGTACACCGGCCGCGCGTACCGCATGATCATCAACGAGATCGTGTATGCCCTCACCCATTGAGACCGAAGCCGCCGAGCAGGCCGCGGCGCGCGTCAGGGACGGGCGCGAACGGATCCTGGCCGAGCTGCGCAAGGTGATCGTCGGCCAGGACGAGGTGCTGGAGCTCGTCCTGATCGCGCTGTTCACCGGCGGCCACTGCCTCATCACCGGCGTGCCGGGGCTCGCCAAGACGCTGCTGGTCAAGACGCTCGCGCGCGTGCTGCACCTGACGTTCAAGCGCATACAGTTCACCCCCGACCTGATGCCGGCCGACATCACCGGCACCGAGGTGCTGGAGGAGAGCAACGGGCACCGGGCGCTGCGGTTCGTCAAGGGGCCGGTGTTCGCCCAGATCATCCTGGCCGACGAGATCAACCGGACGCCGCCGAAGACGCAGGCGGCCCTGCTGGAGGCGATGCAGGAGTACCACGTCACCGCGGCCGGGCGGACCTACGACCTGGAGCGCCCGTTCCTCGTGCTCGCGACCCAGAACCCGATCGAGCTGGAGGGGACCTACCCGCTGCCGGAGGCGCAACTCTCGCGGTTCATGTTCAACATCGTCATGTCGTATCTGCCGGAGGACGACGAGGTGCGGGTGGTGACGACCACCACCTCGGACGCGGACGCACAGCCCGAGCGCGTCCTCGACGGGGCGGACATCCTGGCGTTCCAGCGGCTCGTCCGGCAGGTCGTCGTCGCGGACGAGGTGGCGCGCTACGCCGTGCGTCTCGTGGACGCGTCGCGGCCCGGCCGCGCCAACACCCCCGACTTCGTCGAGAAGTGGGTGCGCTGGGGCGCCGGCCTGCGCGCGTCGCAGGCGCTCATCCTGGGCGGCAAGGCACGCGCGCTCATGCAGGGGCGCTACCACGTATCCGTGGAGGACGTCCGCCGGCTGGCCCCGCCGACGCTGCGCCACCGCCTGGTGACCAACTTCTTCGCCGAGTCCGAGGGCATCGACGCGGACACGGTGACCGCGCGCCTGCTCGAGACCGTGCCCGTGCCGGCCAGCGGTATGTGACATGGCCGCGGTTCCCCGCCCGAACGAGCTGCGCTACCTCGACCCGGCGGTCATCGCCCGCATCGGCTCCATGGAGCTGCGCGCGCGGGCGGTCGTCGAGGGGTTCCTGAGCGGGCTGCACCGCAGTCCGGCCCAGGGGTTCAGCGTCGAGTTTTCCGAGTACCGGCAGTACATGCCGGGTGACGACACCGCGCTGATCGACTGGAAGCTGTACGCACGCAGCGACCGGCACTACGTGAAGAAGTTCGAGGAGGAGACCAACCTGGAATGCCATCTCCTCCTGGACGTTTCCGGCTCGATGGGCTATGGCTCGGGCGGCGTGACGAAGCTGGAGTACGGCGCGTACCTGGCCGCCTCGATCGCCTATCTCATGAACCGGCAACGCGACGCGGTCGGCCTGCTGGCGTTCGCGGACCGGGTCGTGGAGCATGTTCCGGCCAGCGGCCGTCCGGGCCACCTGCGGCGCCTGCTGCTGGCGCTCGACGCGCTGCGCGCCGACCGCGGGTCGGACCTGTCGAAGCCGCTCGACCGGTTGGCGGAGGCGCTGTCGCGGCGGGGCATGGCGGTGCTCGTTTCCGACCTGCTGGACGATCCTGCCGAGGTCGTGCGCGGACTCCGCCACCTGCGCTTCCGCGGCGTGGACGTCATCGTGTTCCACCTGCTCGATCCGGCCGAGCTGACGCTGCCGTTCGACGCCGCGGCGCGCTTTCGGGACATGGAGACCGGCGCCGAGTTGACCGCCGTGCCGTCCGCCGTGCGCGAGCGCTACCTGCAGGAGGTGGAGGCGTTCATTGCCTTGTATCGGCGTGAGCTGCAACTGGCCGGCATCGACTACTGCCTCGTGGATACGTCGCGGCCGCTCGACCAGGCGCTGCTCGCGTACCTGTCGGCGCGCGCCCGGCGCGTCTGAACCTGCCCGCATATCTCACCAGCCTTCTGCTGCGGCCGCCGATCCGCTCGCTGTGGCGGGCCGTACTCCCTCACGCCGCTTCGACGTAGTTACGACTACGCCTACAGCGGCATCGCTAGATGGGGCTGCGCCCCAAACCCCCGGCCTGCGCTAGCGGGGACCCCGTAGCCCCGCGCCGCGCCGGCCGGGCCGCGCCGTGCGCGGCTGACGTTCGATCCACAGCGGCGCCTCGACGCCCTCGCGACGAACGCTGGTGAGAAATGCGCGCTAGACTCCGACCGTGTCGTTCCTGTTCCCCGCGTTCCTGGCCGGCGCGCTGGCCGTCGTCATTCCGATCATTCTGCACTTCGTGCGGCGGCAGTCGGCGCGGCCGCTGGCGTTCAGCGACCTGCGGTTCCTGCGGCGCGCGCAGACTGCAGCCGTACGCCGTCGCCGGTTGCAGGAATGGCTGCTGCTTGCACTGCGCGTCGCGGCGCTGCTGCTGTTGGCCGCGGCGTTCGCCCGCCCGTACATCGACGCGACCGGTCTGGCGGGCCGGCCCGTGACGGTGGTGGCGCTCGACCGCTCGTTCAGCATGTCGCATCCGGGCATGTTCGAGCGCGCCCGCACCGCGGCGCGGGAGGCGGTCGCCGCGGCGCCGGCAGACGATCTGGTGGGGGTGGTGGAGTTCGCTGACCGGGCGCGCGTGGTTGCGCAGCCGGGCGCCGGCCGCGACGCCGCCGTCGCCGCGATAGGCCGTGCGGAGGCGGGTTTCGGCGCTACGGGATACGCCGCGGCGCTGGAAACCGCGGCAGGCCTGATCGGAGCGCGGGACGGACGGATCGTGATGGTCACGGATGGCCAGCAGTCCGGTTGGGACGCCGGCGCGGGGGGATTGCTGCCGGAAGGGATCGAGGTGACGGCGCGGCTCGTCGCGCCGGGCGCAGGCAACCTTGCCGTGACGGCGTTCGACGTCACGGCCGCGGGCGCCGCGGCGGTGGTGGTGAATGCCGGCAGCGAGATCCGACCGGGCCGGGTGCGGTTGATCGCCGGCGGCGCCGTCGTCGAAGCCGAGGAGCTGCCGCTCGCGCCCGGCCCGACGGAGATCGTCTTCGACGCCGCGCTGCCCCCGGCGGGCCTGCTGGAGGTGGCAGTGGATGATCCCGGCGGGCTGGCGGCGGACGACCGCCGCTACCACCTGCTCGGCGCCGCGGACGGCGTCGAGGTGGCGCTCGTCGGATCAGCCGCCGATGCGTTCTACCTGGAACGTGCGCTGCGCGCCGCCGGCAGCGGGCGGTACGGGGTCCGCCAGCTTGAGCCCGCCGCCGTCACGGCGCCGGCGCTCGATGGCGTGGCCGCCGTCTGGCTACTGGGCACCACCGGACTCGACCGTTCCGCACGCGCCCGGCTGGCGGCGTACGTGGCCGCGGGAGGCGGCCTGCTGGCTGCCGCCGGGTCGCGCTTCGACCCGGCGCTGGCGGCCGATCTGCTCGGTCCGGACGCGGACATCGCGGCCGCTGCGACGCCGCCGGACGGTGCGGCGGGATGGTCGGTGAGCGACGTGCGCCACCCGGCCTTCCAGGTGTTCCGGACGGATCCCGGCTGGCTGGCGCAGGTTCGGTTCACGCGGATCCGGCGCGTGGAGTTGCGTCAGGGGCGTGTGCTGGCGCTGTTCTCGGACGGCAGTCCGGCGCTCGTGGAGTTGCCGTCGGACGCGGGACGCCTGCTGCTGCTCGCTTCCGATTTGAGCAACGAGTGGAACGACTTTCCGCGCCGGCCGTCCTTCGTGCCGTTCGTGCACGAAGCGACGCGGTATCTCGCGGCGCGCGGCGAGGCGCCGCGCACCCGGCTGGTGGGTGACGCCCCGCCCGGCGTAGAGCCGCTGCCCGGCGCTGCCGTCGAACCGGAATCGGGCCGTACGATCGTCCTGAACGTCGACCCGCGCGAGTCGGATCCGGCGCGCCTGACCGCGGAGGCATTCGGCTCGCGCATCGGGCGATCCTCCGCCGCCGGGGCCGCCGTCGCGGCGCGGGACGATGCCGCGGCGCGGGAAGCCGCGCAGGGCTGGTGGTGGTACGCGATCCTGGCGATGGCCGTCCTGCTGCTGGCCGAGTCCTGGCTCGGTCGCGCCGCCGCATGACAGACGTGACAGAATTGGGATTCCGGGGCGCCGGTTGCCGGGTCCCGGCCGCATTGTGGCGCAGACAGGATTCGACGAACTGCTCGCGCTCCTGAGGCGCGTGCGTCGCCGCTGGCAGGCCGCCCGGGCGCTGCGGACGGCCGCCGCCGCGGCTGCCGCCGTTGCCGCGGGTCTGCTGGTGTTGCTGGCGGCCGACCGGCTGCTGCGGCCGGACGACGCGGCGATGGTGGCCCTGGCGGCCGCGGCGCTGCTGCTGGCGGTCGCCGCGTTGGCGCGCACCGTGTGGCGGCTGCGGCTAGCGCCGGACGACCGCCAGGTGGCGCGCTACATCGAGGAGCGCTGTCCCGCGCTGGAGGACCGCCTGACCAGCGCCGCGGACGTCGCCCGCGGAGGCCGTCCCTCGCCGTTTCGGGAACTGGTGGTGGGGGACGCCGCACGGCATGCGCGCGACGTGGACGTGCGCCTGGTCGTGCCCCGCCGCGAAATCCTCAGACGGTCCGCGCAGGTTGGCGCCGCCATTGCCGTCCTGCTGCTGGTGCTCGCCGCGGGCAGCGATCCGCTCGGCCGCCTGGGGCGCACGGCCTGGCTGTACGCCTTTCCGCACACCGCCGCGCTGCACGTCGAGCCGGGCGACGCCCGCGTGCCGGTGGGCGATCCGCTACGGCTGCACGCCACGCTCGACGCCGGTAGCGGCGCGCCGGCCCGCACGCCGCCGGTCGTGGTCATGACGGACGGCGAGGGCGGGGAGCAAATCGCCGAGATGGAGGTGGTCTCCGGTGGGGCGTACCACCTCGAAATTCCCGCCGTCGAGGACAGCTTCTCCTACCGCGTGCGCGCGGCAGCGCTGGAGTCGGGGCCGTACGCGGTGACCGCACTGCGCGCTCCGCGCGTGGAACGGGTCGACGTCGCGTACCGCTATCCGCCGTCGATCGGGCTGCCGCCGCGCATCGAGATCGACGGCGGGGACGTGCAGGCGCCGCCGGGCACCCGCGTCACGGTTACCGTGCGGATGAGCAAGCCGGTCGAGCAGGCGGTGCTCGCCCGCGCCGAGGGCGGCCGGACGGCGCTGGCCCCTGCCGGCGATCCCGGAGTCCTCGCGGGCACCTTCGAGGTAGGGGACGACGATACGTATCGCATCGAGGCGCGCGACGCCGATGGGCTCCCGAACCCGGCCGGCATCGACTACTTCATCCGTTCTATCGCGGACGAGCCGCCGGCGGTCGAGATCGTGCGGCCCGGCGGCGACCGGGAGATCACCCCGCTGGAGGAGGTGGTGGTCGAGGCCAGCGCCGAGGACGACTACGGGCTGCGCCGGTTCGAGCTGGTCTACGGCCTGCCCGGCCGCACCGAACGCGTCGTCAGCCTGCAGCACGACGACGGGGCCGCGCGCACTACCGGCCGCCACACGATATTCGCCGAGGATCTGCCGCTGGAGCCCGGCAACTTCATCACCTATCACGTACGCGCACGCGACACGGGCGCCGCGGTGACGCGCAGCGACATCTACTTCCTGGAGGTGCGGCCGTTCGGCCGCGAGTTCGAGGAGGCGCGCAGCCAGGACTCCGGGGGGATGCCGGCCGACGAGCTGGGCAGGCTCCAGGAGCTGCAGAAGGAGATCGTGGTCGCCACCTGGAAGATCGACGGCCGGCGGCCGGCCGAGCGGTCTCCGGAGGACATCGAAACCGTTGCGGATGCCCAGAACGACGTGGCGCTCGCCACGCGCGTGCTGGCGTCGCGGCTGAGTCCGCCAGCCCCGGTTGTGGATGCGGGCGGCAACGACGAGACCCGCGCGGTGGAGGCCGCGCTGGCCGCGGCGGTCGAGTCGATGACCGCTGCCGAAGCCGCGCTGCGGGCCGGCCGGACGGACGCTGCGATCCCCCACGAGATGGCGGCGCTGGAGCACTTGCGGCAGGCGCGCGACGAAGCCGCCCGCACGCAGGTGCAGCCGCCGACGAACCGGGGTGCGCCCGGCAGCGGCCCCACCGCACAGGAAGATCTGTCGGCGCTGTTCGACCGCGAGCTGCGCCGCGAACAGGAGACCAATTACGAGAACCGGCGGCAGGAGCCGGAACCGTCCGGGGACGCCGAGGACGACGCGCTGCGGCGCCGGCTGCAGGAGCTGGCGCGGCGCCAGGAGGACCTGAACCGGCGGCAGCAGGCGCTGGCGGAAGAGGCCGACGAAGCCGACCGGCAGGCCGCCGAGCGGCTGCTGGAGCGGCTGGCGCGCGAGCAGGAGGAGATCCAGCAGGAGATGGAATCGCTTGGCCGCGAGCTGGTGCAGCCGGGCCGCGAGGCCGCGGGCCGTCCGCCCGCCGCGCGGGCCGCACGTGAGGCCGCCGAGCAGATGCGGCGCGCGGCGGAGCAGCTCGGACGCGGCGACCCGTCGCAGGCGGCCGCACGGGGCCGGCAGGCGCTCGCCGGCCTGCGCGAGCTGGGGCGGAGCCTGGGAGAGGGTGCGCCGCGCGCAGACGGGCGCGGCCGGGTCGGCGACCTGCAACTGGAGGCGCAGCAACTGGCCGGCCTGCAGCGGCAGCTCGGGGAGGAGGCCGGCCGCGCGCGGCAGACGGATGATGCGGGGCAGACGTCTGGACGGCTCGCGGCACGGCAGGACCGGCTGGCCGACCGGGTCGATGCGCTGGCGGAACGCATGGGGCAGGCGCGGCAGGGTGCGGACGACGGCGAACGCGAGGCGCTGGAGCGCGCCGAGGGGGTGCTGGCGGAGGAGGACGCCGCACGCCGGATGCGCGAGGTTGCCGAGCAATGGCGGCGCGCTGGCGCGGCCGGAGAAGGCGCCGGCGGGACGCAGCCGAGCGAGGAGGCGTCCGCGGATGACGCCGCGGATCGGATCGCCGCGGCGCTCGAACGCGTGGCCGGAGAGCTGGCGGGCGCCGGCGATGCATCCGGCGGTGACCGCGGGCGCCTGGCGGCGGAGCTGGAGGCGGCGCAGGAGCTGCGGCGCCGGCTGGCGGAGATCGGCGAGCGCCCGCAGGGCGGCGCGGAACGCAGCGAGTCTGGTGACCGTGACGCGCAGGCGCCGGCTGCGGCAGGCGCCGGCATCGACGGCGTGCTGGAAGCGTTGGCGCGCGCCCGTCCCGACCTGCGGCCCGACCTGGAGCAGTGGGCGCGGCACTGGTGGAGCGGGTCGGCCCCGGGCACCGATCCCGAGCTGCAGGATCTCTCTGCCTGGACCAGCCTGTACAGCGAGCTGCAGGTGCTGCTCGACGAGTTCGAGGTTGCCCGCACGCGTGAGCTGGGCAGGGAAGCCGGAGACGAGCGGCCCGGCCTCGGACCGGACAACGGCGCTCCGGCGCCGTACCGCCGGATGGTCGACGAGTACTACCGGTCGCTCGCAGAGCAGCCTTAACAGCCCGTGGTGAAAGCCCCGCTGCATTCGACCGGCCATGCATCCCGCCTGACTGTGTTGTTCCTCGCTCACATACTCACAAGTATGCTCGCTCGTCACGCCTTGTCAGCCGGGCGCCTGACCGGTCTCGGTGCGACGCGGGGTTTCACCACGGGCTGTTGATGTCCCTGGCTGCAGACATTCCGCTCTGGCTCGCGGCGGTCCTGGCCGGTCTTCACGGCGTACATGGCGTACGCTGCGCCGCCCGTTCCGCTCTCCACGGCTCGCCGGGCCTGCCTGACCGCGCTGCGCCTGGCGGCGCTGCTCCTGCTCCTGCTCCTGCTGCTGCGTCCGGTAGCCACGGAGCCGGGCGCCGCCCGCGGGGCGGTGGTGGGGGTGCTGCTCGACAACTCGCGCAGCATGCGGCTGACGGACGGCCTGCCGGAGCGGCGCATCGATCGCGCGGCGGCGCTGGTGCGCGACGCCATCGTGCCGGCGCTCGCGAGCCGTTTCGACGTGGAGGTCGTCACCCTCGACGGGGCGGCGGCGCCGGACGCGCTGGACCAGGTGGAGCCGGCGGCCCCCAGGTCCGATCTGGCCGCGGGCCTGGAGGCGGCGGCGGAGCGCTTCGAGGGGCGGGCGCTCGCCGGCCTGGTGCTGGTATCCGACGGCGGCGATACGGGCGGCGCCGGCCTCGGAGAGGTGATGGCAGGCAGCCTGGGCCCGGTGTACACCGTCGGTCTGGACGCGGCCGGAAACTTTCCCGACCTGGAGGTCACGGCCCTCACGGCAGGCGCGGCAACAGTGGCCGGATCGGCCGTCGAGATCGTGGCCGACGTGGCCGCCCGCGCCGGCGTGCCGGATCCGATTCCCGTGCGCCTGCTGGAGGGCGGCCGGCTGCTCGAAGTGCGGCGCGTCACTCCGCCGCCGACCGATGCGCCGTTGCGCACTGTCTTCCGCGTGACGCCCCGCGGCGACGCGGCCACCGTGTACACGGTCGAGATTCCACCGGCCGCCGGCGAGCTGGTGTCGGAAAACAACCGCCGCAGCGTGCTCGTCCAGCCGCCCGCCCGCGTGCGCCGCGTGCTGCTGATAGAAGGGGCGCCGGGCCACGAGCACAGCTTCCTGAAACGGGTCTGGCTGGCCGACCCCGGCCTGACGCTGGATGCGGTGGTGCGCAAGGGGTTGAACGAGCGCGGTGAGCAGACCTTCTACGTGCAGGGCGATCCCGCGCGGACGGCGGCGCTGGCATCCGGGTATCCGGACAGCCGCGAGGCCCTCTTCGAGTACGACGCGCTCGTATTCGCGAACGTCGAGCCCGCCTACTTCCAGCCGGCCCAGCTCGAATGGACGGAGGAGTTCGTCGCGGAACGCGGCGGCGGCCTGTTGTTGCTGGGGGCGATCACGCTGGAGGGGGAGGGGTTCGGCGGCTCGGCGATCGAGTCGGTGATTCCCGTGGAGCTGTCCGACCGCGGGCGGCGCATCACCGCCGCCGGCCGCTTCGCCAACCGCCACCGGCTGCTGCTGACGGCGGACGGGGCCGCCCATCCGATGCTGCGGCTGGGGCCGGACACCGCGGCGACGCAGGCCGGCTGGGAGGCGGCGCCGGCGCTGGCCGGCAGCGTGTCGCTCGGCGCGCCGCGGCCGGGCGCATCGGTGCTGGCGCTGGTCGGCCGCCCGGAGGGCGGGGCCAGCCCGCTCGTTGCCGTGCAGCGCTACGGCCGCGGCCGTGCGATGGTGTTCGCGGGCGAGGCGTCCTGGCGCTGGAAGATGCTGCTGCCGTCGGACAGCCGGACGTACGACCTGTTCTGGCGGCAGGCGGCGCGCTGGCTCACCGCGGAGGCGCCCGGGCGTCTGGCGCTGTCGGCGCCGGCGGGCCGGGCGCCGGGCGAGCAGATCGATCTCGACGTCCGCTTGCTCGACACGGCGTACCGGCCGCGGCCCGACACGCCGCCGGTCGTGGAAGTGACCACGCCCTCCGGCGAGGTCCTGACGGTCGATGCCGTGCTGACGGAGCGCGCAGCCGGGCGCTATGCGGCGCGCTTCCGCGCCGCTGACGCCGGCGTCTACCGGATCGAGGCGCGGTCCGGTGCCGGCGCCGAGGATGCCCTGTCGTCGACGCGCTGGCTGCTGGTGGGCGGCGCCGACCCGGAGTTCGCCGACCCGCGGCCCAACGACGCGCTGCTGCGCCGGATTGCCGCCGGCAGCGGCGGCGCGTACCTGGCGGCGTCCGAGGCGCGCGATCTGGGCCGGCTGCTGCGTTCGGAGGCCGCTCCGCCGCCGCCGGTCACGCGCGAGCTGTGGCACGGCGTCTGGCCCTTCCTGCTGCTGGTGGGTCTGCTGGCGGCCGAATGGTCGCTGCGCCGGGCGTGGGGGATGCGGTAGAGTCACGGCGCATGCATGACAAGGGTGGCGCGCTGCTTGCGGTCGCGGCCGGTGCGTTGCTCTGCGCGGCGCCGGCGCACGGCGACCAGTTCGCCCTGGTGGTGAGCGGCGCGCCCGGGGGGCCGGAATACGCGGAGACATACACCGCGTGGCGGCAGACCCTGGTCGACACGCTGCGCAACCGGCCCGAATTCCGGGACGACCATCTGATCGTGCTGGCGGACACGCCAGGTCCGGGAGTGGGCCGCGCTTCCAGCGACGGCGTCCATGCCGCGGTGGAGGCGCTGCGGCAGCGCATGGCGGCCGATTCGGTGCTGTTCGTCGTCCTGATCGGGCATGGGACCGACGACGGCGTCGACGCCCGGTTCAACCTGGTCGGACCGGACCTGTCCGCCGCGGATTGGCGGCGCCTGCTCGATGCGCTGCCGGGCCGGACCGTTTTCGTCAACACGACGGCGTCGAGCCTGCCGTTCGTCCGCCGGCTGGCCCGCGACGGCCGCGTCGTGATTGCCGCCACCGCCGCGCCGGCCCAGCGCTACGACACGGTGTTCCCCCGTTTCTTCGTCGACGCGGTCGGCGATCCGGCCTCCGACGCCGACAAGGACGGCCGCGTGTCGGTCTGGGAGGCGTTCGTGTCGGCCAGCGCGCGGGTCCGGCGCTGGTACCAGCAGGAGGGCCGCCTGGCGACGGAGCGGGCCGTGCTGGACGATTCGGGCGACGGTATCGGCGGCGAAGCCGATCGGCCCGGAGATGACGGGCGGCTCGCGGCGAGCCTGTACTTCGGTGCCGGCGTGGAGCATGCCGCGGCGCTGGACGATCCCGCGCTCGGCCCGCTCGTCGCGCGGCGTGAGGCGCTCGAGGCCGAGGTCGTGGCGCTGCGGGAGCGCAAGGACACGCTTCCGGAGGCGGAGTATGCCCGGGAGCTGGAGCGGCTGCTGGTGGAGCTGGCCCGGGTATCGCGGGATCTGCGGCGGGCCGCGTCCGACTGACACGGGAAGAGGCAGCGAGCCATGGAGTGTGCGCACTGCGGCACGGAGATAGCCGAGAACGCCCTGATCTGCTACCGCTGCGGCGTGGCGACGAGCGAGCCCGAGCAGCAGGAGCCGGAGAGTCGTCCGGGCGGCCGCTTGTGGGCGCCGATCGTGCTGGCCGTCGTGCTGGTGCTGGCGATCGGCTTCTTCGCCATGCTGGCCGTGGGCGGCCAACCGGTATCTCCGGCCGTCTGGCTGATGCTGGGCGCCGCCGGCGTCCTGCTGACCTGGCGCCTCATACGCTGAGCGGCTGGAGGACGAGTATGCTATCCGGGATGCCCGGTCGAAGCCGCGCGGGCGAAAGCTAGCTTCATGGGTCTAATGGATCGGGTATTCGGCAGGAAAAAGCAGGCGGAGGCCGAGCCTGATCCGCTGGCCGACCTGGTGCTGAGCAAGCTGAAGGTCGGCTATCTCGTCGACTACGACATGCAGACCTGGCAGGTCACCGGCTACTGCCGCTACACGTTCTCCGGCCGGGACGGCAGCGCCGAGGAGTGGGAGCTGACGGCGGGCGGCGAGCAGCGCTACCTGGAGCTGGCCGACGGCGGCTGGTCGCTCTGCAGGACCATTCCGATCGGCGCCATCGAAGGCGATGTCCGGCAACACATTCTCGACCACGACGATCCACCGTCGAGCATCGTGTTCGAGGGCCGGGAATACCATCTCGATGCCTGCTGGGGCGGGCACGCGTTTCCCGATGGGAAGGGGATGGGAGAACAGTTGATCCGCTGGGAGTTCCTGGACGCGGACGAGAAGCACTTCGTCGGCATCGAGCAGCGCAGCGAGACCGAGTTCGCGGCGGCCGCCGGCTTCGTCGTGGAGGAGTACGAGTTCACGCACCTGCTGCCGGGAGAGGCCCAATGAGGCCAGCGCACCAGATCCACGCGGGCCGCCGGCTGCGCCTGGCGGCGGTGCTCGCGGCCGCGGCGCTGGGCGCGGCGGCATGCGCCAGCGAGACGCCGCTGGAGCGGCTGCAGCGCGAGCTCGATCCCTTTCCGGAGTATTCCGTCATCCTGCAGGACATGCGGCCGGAGGGCTTCTACCACCAGTACCGCGTGGTCGTCGGCGAGCCGGACGCCGGGTCCGGCGAGGTGGTCCACCGCGAGACGGTGCTCGACTGGCTGCGGGTGGGCCGCCGGACGTACATCCGCTACCAGTCGCACCTCGGCATGGTGATCCTCTCCAAGGGCCCGGACGGAGTCGTCGATCAGCAGCAGCACCCGCCCGGCTACCAGCAGGTGGGCGACGAGCGCTACGGCCGCTGGCGCGACGACGGCAACGGGCGGTCGTTCTGGGAGTTCTACGGGCAGTACGCCCTGCTGAGCACGCTCATGGGCGGCTTCAACCGGCCCGTCTACCGGGGCGACTGGGATTCGTACCGGGATTCGCGTTCCCGCGGCCAGACCTACTACGGTCCCGGCGGCGCGTACGGTACGAACGGCACGGTCACGCGGCAGACCAATCCCGACTTCTTCCGCCGGCAGCAGGCGCGGCAGGCCGCCAGCAGCCGGTCGTTCGGCGACCGCGTGAGCAGCCGCATGCTGGGGGGCGGCCGCTTCGGCGGCAAGTAGCGTGGCGCCGGCAGTCCAGGAGGACGATTCATGGCGGTGGACCAGATCCTGACGGGCTTCATCTACCTGGCGGTCGTGCTGGTCCTGCTAGTCATCGGCAAGTGGGCCTTCGACGCGCTGCACCGGCGCTTCGTGCTGCGCACCGAGCTGCTCGAGCACGGCAACCTGGCCGTCGCGCTCGCCGTTGCGGGGTACTACCTGGGCCTTGCCATCGTGCTCGGCGCCGTGGCGTACGGGCCGGCGTCGTTCAGTCTGGTCGACGACGTCATCAGCGTCACGGTCTTCGGGCTGCTGGGCATCGTGCTGCTCAACCTCTCCGCCTGGTTCAACGACAAGGTCGTCTTCTCGAAGTTCGACAACGAGCGGGAAATCGTGGAGGACCGCAACGCCGGCCTGGGCGCCGCCGAAGGCGGCAACTACGTGGCGGTAGGCCTGATCACGGCCGGGGCGATGTCGGGCGAGGGCGGCCTGCTGCCCGGCCTGGCGTTCTGGGTGGCGGGACTGGCGGCGCTCGTCATCGCCGGCCTGCTGTACGACCGGATCACGTCCTACGATCTTCACGATCAGATCGAGCGGGACAACGTGGCGGTCGGCGTGGCGTTCGCCGGTGTGCTGGTCGGCTTCGGCAACATCATCCGCCTGGCCGGCGAGGGCGACTTCGTCTCCTGGACGGAGAGCCTGAGCGGGTTCGCGTACTACACGGTGGCCGGGCTGATCCTGCTGCCGCTGGTGCGGCTGGTGGCGGACAAGGTGCTGCTGCCCGGCGCCAACCTGAGCGCCGAGCTGGTGAAGGAGCGGCCCAACCTGGCCGCCGGGGTGGTCGAGGCGGTCACGTACGTCGCGGCGTCGATGCTGATCGGACTGACGCTATAACGCCGGGCAGTTGCGCCCGGCGCCTGCGCCCCGCGATTCATGCGCGCGTTCAAGACATCGGCCCGCCGCCTGCTCGCGCTGCTGGCGTTCCTGCACCGCGAGAACCTGCTGCGCCTGCTGGCGGTCATCGTGGCGCTGGTGCTGGCCGGCGCCGCCGGCCTCATCTACTTCGAGGAGAATCAGTCGTATCCCGACGCGCTCTGGTGGGCCATCGTCACGCTCACCACCGTCGGCTTCGGCGACATCGCGCCGCAGTCGCTGGGCGGCCGGCTGATCGGCGTCGTGCTCATGCTGTTCGGCATCGGCGTGCTCGGGATGTTCACGGCCACCATTGCCGGCGTGTTCGTCGAGAGTCGGTTGCGGAAGGAGCGGGGCATGGGCTCGGTCGACCTGGAAGGGCACATCATCCTGTGCGAATGGAACAACCGGACGCAGGAGATCCTGAAGGACCTGCGGGCCGACCCGCGCGCTGCCGATGCGCGGATCGTGCTGGTGGCCGACATCGAGGCGAAGCCGGCTGCCGACGAGCAGCTCTTTTTCGTGCGCGGCAAGCTGACCGAGGATTCGTTGAGGCGGGCGGGCATCGAGCGCGCGGCCACCGTGGTGCTGGTCGGCGATCGCTCGCTGGAGCACGGCGCACGGGACGCCAAGGCGGTGCTGTCGGTGTTGACCGTCGAGAGCCTCAACCCCGCCGTCTACTCGATCGTAGAGCTGGCCAGCGAGGAGCACGTGGCGCACTGCGAGCGCGCCGGCGCCGACGAGATCATCGTGGGCGCCGAGTTCAGCAGCCGCGTGATCTCCACCGCGGCGCTCGACCATGGCATCTCCACCGTGCTGCGCGAGCTGCTGAGCGCACAGGTCGGCCACGACCTGATCACGGTGCCGGTTCCCGAGCCGTTTGCGGGACGGACGTTCCTCGACCTGTTCTCCGCGCTGAAGCGGGAGCAGGGCATGATCGCGCTGGCCATTCTGCCGCACGGCGGCGGCGGCGCGGTCACGAATCCGGATGCGGAAACCGTCGTCGCGGCGGACGACCGGCTGGTCGTCGTGTCGGCGGGCCGCTAGCAGATCGCAAAGAACGATAGGATCAGGATTGCAGAAGGAGGTGTTCCGGAATGTCTGAGTATCTTGATCGGGTGAAGGGCTACCTGCTCGACCTCGATCTGACGATTGTCGCGGAGAACGAAGCGGATACGCTGGTGGTGGTCGACGACGAGGATAACGGCATCAAGCAGCTCGTCATCGACTGCGAGCCGCCCATAGTGGTGCTGGAGCAACTGATCGCGGAGGTGCCGCCGGAGCCGGGGGACCTGTTCAAGCGGCTGCTGCAGATGAACAACACGCTCGTCCACGGCGCGTTCGTGCTCGACGAGACGGCCAGCCGCATCTTCTTCCGCGACACGCTGCAGATCAGCAACCTCGACGTCAACGAGCTGGAAGGCTCGATACGGTCACTCTCTCTGGCGCTGGCGGAGTACGGCGCCGAGCTGCTGACTTACTTGAAGAAATAGCTTTTTGCGAGCTGAGGAAGGGGGACGGCGATTACTCAAGCAGTCGTCCCCCAAGCCGCGCACGGCGCGGCCCGGCGGCGCGGCGCGGGGCTATGGGGTCCCCGCTAGCAGCCGCCGGGGGTTTGGGGCGCAGCCCCATTTATCGAGGAGATTCAGTCATGCCCAGCATTTTCCGCAGGATGTTCAAGGTCGCCGAGGCGAACGCCCACACCGCGCTCGACAGTCTGGAAGACCCCATCAAAATGACCGAGCAGGGCATCCGCGACCTGAAGAAGAACCTCCAGGCCGCCATGGTCAGCCTCGCCCAGGTGAAGTCGCTGGCGATCCGCCTGAAGAAGGAGGGTGAGGACCACAAGAAGCGCGCCGCCGACTACGAGCGCAAGGCCATGCTGCTCCTGCGGCGGATGGAAGCGGGCGAGATGGACGCCGCCGAGGCGGAGCGCCTGGCCACCGCGGCGCTGGAGAAGAAGGACGAGTCGCTGCAGCAGGCGGCCCGCACCGCGGCCGACTACGAGACGCAGCACCAGATGGCCGATCAGCTGCAGGGCAAGGTGGAGGACCTCAAGCGGCAGATCAGCAAGTACGAGAACGAGGCCGTCACCCTCAAGGCGCGCGCGCGCACCGCGTCATCGATGCGCAAGATAAACCAGCAGCTCGCGGGCGCGGACGCATCCGGCACCGTGGCCATGCTCGAGAAGATGAAGCAGAAGGTGACCGAGGAGGAGTCGCTCGCGGAGGCGTACGACCAGTTGGCGGACGTCGGCGGCGACATCGACGGGGACATCGACAAGGCGTTGGAGAACCCCTCGCAGAGCGCGGGTTCCGATTCGCTCGACGCATTGAAGAAGAAGATGGGGATCGCGCCGGCGTAGGAACCCCCGGGGGAGGAACCCCTCTGCCGGCTTTCGCTACAGGCTGCTGAGGTAGGGGCGCCCCAGCTCGCGCAGCACCTCTTCGGCGGCCCGCACGCCGTGGTACTGCGCCTCCTCGAACAGCGACAGTCCGCTCATGTCCGAGTGGGCGAAATGGATGGCGCCATGGCGCCGTCCGGCGTTCCGCGCGGCGCCCCACAGGAAGCCCGGCACCGGCCGGATCATGGCGTGCCCCCACAGCATGACGTCGACGTGTGACACGAGCGACTCGATCCCGGGGTGCGCCTGCGAGAGGTCGGCGAAGATGAGCGCGACCCAGTCATCCCAACTGCGTTCCAGCATCCAGGTGCGGGCGACCTCCGGATTCGGCGGGGTCAGCGGCAGGTAGTAGGTCAGCACGCTCGGTCCCGGCGCCACGCGGAGATCCTGGTGGGTGGCGACCACGTAGCCGACCGCTGAGCTGTCGTACAGCACGTTGTCCCAGGCGGCGCCGTCCGGCAGGCGGTCGACCGTGAGGTTGGCGACCATCCACGGGGCGTACGTGAACGCTTCGAGCGCCGCGCCGGGCGGCGGATACCCCTCGATGACGCGCCGGGCCGTGAACCGCGGCAGCGCGTAGATGACGTGGCGCGCGCGGAAGCGGACCGCGGTCTCCGCGCGGGTATCCAGCGCTTCCACATCGACGCCGCCGTGCGGCGCCGGGTGCACGCCCGCGCCCGGCCCCGGACGCAGGCGGTACACCAGCATGCCGGTGCTGACGCGCGGTCCGAGGTCCGCCAGCATGTGCTGGACGATGCGGCCGTTTCCCTCGGGCCAGGTCAGGTACTCCGCGTTCTCCGGACGCGAGCAGAAGTAGTGCCAGCCGGCCCAGGCCGAGGTGGTTTCGAGCGTGCAGCCGTAGTCGTCGCGGCAGCAATAGTCGACGTACCAGCGCAGCCGCTCGGACGCCCAGCCGGCCCGGTCGAAATAGTCGCGCATGGACAGCGCGTCGAGCGCCAGGATCTCGGAGTCGGTCGTGCTGGCGGCGCGCGGCAGCGCGAACGCGCGGCGGCCGCGCGCGTCGCGGTAGCCGCGGTAGCGCCGCATGTCGGCCTCGAAGGCGGCCAGCGCCGACGCGGCGCCGGGGTCGCCGGCGTCCGTCAGAGCGCGCGCCGAGATCTCGCCGCGCCACTCCCCGTCGATGTACAGCCGCTCCTGCGGCGCGTGGCACAGATGCCGCGGGTCGTAGATCGGCTCCCCGTCCGGGCCGTGGTCCTGGACCAAACCCATCTCGTCCAGCAGTTCCCGTACGGCTGTCGCCTCCGGCCCCGGCACCGGCACGTAGTGCGCCCCCCAGGGGTACGCGGAGACCTCGTTGCGTCCCCAGCGCGCGTTGCCGCCGGGTTCCGGTTCCAGCTCCAGCAGCACGAAGTCGCGCATGCCGCTGCGGGCGAGCTTCCACGCTGCCGACAGGCCCGCGATGCCGGCGCCCACGATGACCACCGGGACGTCGCGGGTTTGTTGCGGCGCGGGGAACGCACCCTCCCGCAGGCGATGGCCGACGCGGTGCGACGCGCCGACGATCGCGCCGGTGATCCGCCTGCTGCCCGGAGATGCGCCGGAGGGAGGCGCCGCACCGGGGCGGCAGCCGAGCGCCAGCGCACCGGCGGCGGCAGGGCCCAGCCGCAGCAGGTCCCGGCGCGTCAGGCGGCGCTTCAGCGTGCGTAGCGGCTCCATCCTGCGGTGTGGTACTGGACGAGAACCTGGTTGTTGAGGTGGTTCACCTCGACCGGCACGGCGTCCATGTCGGCCGGAAACTCGAAGAGCGAGCGGGCCACGGCCGGCGTCAGGTAGCGCAGCCCGGGCGCGAACCGCTCAGGCGCCCGATACGGCTCGCGCGAGGCCAGCACGAATCCCCATTCGCCGAACGCCGGGACCGCCGCGTGATAGGGCGCCGCGTGCAGTCCGACCGCGCGCAGCGTCTCCACGATGCACCAGAACGCCTCGCGCGCCGCCAGCGGCGACGTGCTCTGGATGGCGGCGATGCCGCCGGCCTCCAGGTGCGCCGCCAGCCGCCGGTAGAAGGTCGTGGTGTACAGCTTGCCCAGCGAGTAGTTGGACGGATCCGGGAAGTCGACCACGATGAAGTCGTAACGTCCGGCGTCCTCCTCGAGCCAGACGAACGCGTCGGCGTTTACCACGGTCACCCGCGGCGAGCGCAGCGCGTGGCCGTTGAGCGCCGCCAGCGCGTCGTGCCGGGCGAACAGCTCGGTGACCAGCGGGTCGAGGTCCACCAGCGTGACCTGCTCGACGCGGTCGTCGCGGAGAATCTCGCGCACCGCCAGCCCGTCCCCCCCGCCGAGCACCAGCACCCGGCGCGGAGACGCCACGGCGGCCAGGCCGGGGTGGACCAGCGCTTCGTGGTAGCGGTACTCGTCGCGCGACGAGAACTGCAGGTTGCCGTTCAGGAACAGGCGCACATCGTTGTTCGCCTGCGTCAGCACGATCCGCTGGTACGGCGACGAGCGGGACAGGATGACCGGGTCGGCGTACAGCCGCCGCTCCGACTGCTCCATCAGGTCGTCGGCGTACGCCGCGCCCGCCAGCAGCACGGCGAGCGCCGCCCAGGCCTGCACGGTGAGCCGCGGCCGGCCGTGCTCGCGGCGGAAGACGTGGCACATCCAGACGGCGACCAGCAGGTTGACCACGCCGAACACGAACGAGGAGCGCATCAGCCCGACACGCGGCACGAGCCAGAGCGGGAAGAGCAGCGACGCCGCCAGGGCGCCGAGGTAGTCGAGCGAGAGTACGGTGGAGACCAGGTCGCGCAGCGGATAGCGGTCCTTCAGGATACGCAGCAGCAGCGGTATCTCCAGGCCGACCAGCACGCCGGTCGCCAGCACCCAGGCGTACAGCACGACGCGGAAGGCGGACACCGTGCCGAAGGCGAAGAACAGGACCGGCGAGGAAAGGCCGCCGATCACGCCGACCAGAATCTCGATCTCGATGAAGCGCGCCAGCAGATCGCGGCGGATGTGCCGCGACAGCCAGGAGCCGACGCCCATCGCGAAGAGGTAGACGCCGATGATGGTGGAGAACTGCGTGACGCTGTCGCCCAGCAGGTAGCTGGCGATGGTGCTGGCGAGCAGCTCGTACACCAGCGCGCAGGAAGCGATGGCGAATACGGCCAGCAGCAGCGCGCGGGTCCTGCCGTGGTCCGGCTCGGGCATCGCTTACCTGCGGCCGCGCGGCTTCACCATCTTGGGGCTGCGCCCCAAACCCCTGGCTGCTGTCAGCAGCCAGGGGCAAAAGTCCCGCTGCATTCGAGCGACGATGCATCACGCCTGACTGTGTTGCTCATCGCTCACATATCTTCGAATATGCTCGCTCTTCGCGCCTTGTCAGCCGCGCGCCTCGCCGCTCTCGGTGCGACGCGGGTCTTTCGCCACGGGCTGCTAGCGCTGGTCCAGCGGCACGTAGTCGCGTTCTCCCGCGCCGAGGTAGATCTGGCGGGGGCGGGCGATCTTCTGGTCCTTGTCCCGCAGCATCTCCTGCCACTGGGCGACCCAGCCGGGGGTCCGGCCGATGGCGAACAGCACCGTGAACATGGCGGGCTTGAAGCCCATCGCCTCGTAGATCAGGCCCGAGTAGAAGTCGACGTTGGGGTACAGCCGGCGCTGGACGAAGTAGTCGTCCTGCAACGCGATCCGTTCCAGCTCGATGGCGATATCCAGCAGCGGGTTGCGGCCGGTCACCTCGAAGACGCGGTACGCCTGCGCCTTGATGACCGTGGCGCGCGGGTCGTACGACTTGTACACCCGGTGGCCGAACCCCATCAGGCGGCCCTCGCCCGCCTTCACCTTCCTGATGAAGTCCGGCACGTTGTCGACCGAGCCGATGGCGGCGAGCATCCGCAGCACCGCCTCGTTGGCCCCGCCGTGCAGCGGGCCGTACAGCGCGGCCGTGGCGCCGGCCAGCGCGGCGAACGGGTCGGCCTGCGAGCTGCCGATGCCGCGCATCGCGCTCGTGCTGCAGTTCTGCTCGTGGTCGGCGTGGAGTATGAACAGGATGTCGAGCGCCCGCTCCAGCACCGGGTCCGGCGTGTAGGATGCGCCGGGCTCTCCGAACAGCATGCCGAGAAACCGGCCGGCGAAGCTGAGCGACGGGTCGGGGTCGACGTACGGCAGGCCGTTGGCGCGCCGGTAGGCGTACGCGCCGATGACGGGCGCCTGGGCGATCAGCCGCGCGATCTGCGTGCGCCGGTTGTCCTCGTCGAAGATCTGCTTCGACTCCGGATAGTGCGTCGACAACGCGCCGAAGGTGCTGAGGAACACGCCCATCGGATGCGCATCGGAGTGGAAGCCGTCCAGCAGGCCCTTGATTCCTTCAGGCGGCGCCGTGTGCTCGGCGAGCTCCGCTTCCCACGCGTCGAGCGCGGCGGCCGTCGGCAGCTCCCCGTTGAGCAGCAGCCAGGCGGTCTCGACGAACGTGCTGTGCTCCGCGAGCTGCTCGATCGGGTAGCCGCGGTAGCGCAGGATGCCCTTGTCGCCGTCGATGAACGTGATGCGGCTGCGGCAGGACGCGGTGTTCTGGAAGGCCGGGTCGTACGTCATCATGCCGAACTCGTCCGGATCGACCTTGATCTGCCGC
Organism: Vicinamibacterales bacterium; assembly: GCA_965207665.1. Taxonomy (GTDB): domain Bacteria; phylum Acidobacteriota; class Vicinamibacteria; order Vicinamibacterales; family UBA8438; genus JAAXGX01. The sequence goes on along the minus strand of CBDBMV010000002.1, from coordinate 3,776,842 downwards.
AGATCGATGGCCCGGATCGTGCCGTCCGTGATCGGAATCTCATACTGCCGGCCGGTGCGGTTGTCGGTAATCGTCAGCGTGTCTGCCATGGATCGTTCTTCGCCTCTCCGGTCACGGTTCTCCGTCCTTCGGCTCGCCGTCGCGCGGCGGCTCAGCGGTCTGTCCCGGGATGCGGTAGCGGCCGTCCAGCCAGTTCTGGAGGTCGAACAGCTTGCAGCGTTCCGAGCAGAACGGGCGCCACGCCGGCGCGGCCGGCCGGCGGCGGCACTGCACGCACAAGGCGCCGCGCTCCTCCATCGATCGGGACTCCAGATTGTATCAGCAGGAACGTACGCGGCGCGCGCTATTGTCCGCTGACGGTCATCTCCACGGCGTATACCGACGTGCGCGCCGTGATGAACAGCGTCTTGCGCTCCGGACCGCCGAACGTCAGGTTGGCCGGCGCCTCGGGGACCGCAATCGAGCCGACGACGTTGCCGCCGGGGTCGTAGACGGTAACGTCCTCACCGGTGAGATAGACGTTGCCCAGCTCGTCCATCGTCATGCCGTCGGAACCCTGCTCCACGAACAGCCGCTTGCCGGTCAGCGTCCCGTCGGCAGCCGGCGTATAGACGTACGTCCGGCCGCCGCCGTGATCCGCGACGTAGAGCCGCGTTCCGTCGGGCGAGCCGATGATCCCGTTCGGGCGTTCCAGGTCGTCCGCCACGCGCAGCACGGCGTTCCTGTCGGGCGTCAGGTAGTAGACGTGGTGGCCGTCCATCTCCAGGTCGTCGTCCGGACCGTAGCGCGGATCGCTGAAGTAGATGCCCCCCTGCGCGTCGATCCACAGGTCGTTCGGGCTGTTGAACCGCCTTCCGTCGTAGCGTTCCGCCAGCACGCGCTGGCCGCCCTGCGGGTCGATGGCCGCAACTCGCCGATTGCCCATCTCGCAGGCGATCAACGTGCCGTCGCGGTCGAAGCGCAAGCCGTTCGCGCCGCCGCTCTCCTCGCGGAACGTCGTCACGCCGTCGTCCGCGGTCCAGCGGTGGATGCGGTTGTTCGGGATGTCGGTGAAGTACAGCGTGCCGTCGGCGTCGACCGCCGGTCCTTCGACGAACACGAAGCCGCGCGCAATCCGTTCGACCTGCGCACCGGGCGCGACGAGCCCGGGCAGCTCCTGCGATCGCATGCCGCCGCCGGGCGACTGCAGGCAGATGGCGAGCGCGATGACCGCGCCGCCGACCGCCGCCCGGTGTCGCTGCTGCGGCTGCATGGTGCGGCTAGTGGACCTGACCGGTGTCGGCGTGGACGTCCACCGTGGAAGGGACGGCTGCCCGGTCGGCCGTTGCGGCCGCAGGCGTCGCGGGCGCTGCCTCGCCGGCAGTGGCCGGCGCGGCCCGGGGGGCGGCGGCGCGCGCTGCCGGGGCGGATGCCGTCCGCTGAACCCGTCCGCGGACCTTCGTGCGCGGCCTGCGCGCGGGCGCCCGTGCGGTGCTGCTTGCGGCGACCTCGAAACGGATGACCCGCCGTAAAGTCTTCGCCAGTGGGGCGACGCTCCGCTGGGCCGCCCAGAGCTCCAGCTCCGTGTCGCCGTCCGGCTTCAGCCGAACGAGGTAGTCCTGCGGGCCGGGCACGACCGTGAGCGACGCGACGCTCTGCTGCTGGCTGCGGTCGAGGTTCTCCGCCACGCGCAGTATCGCGCCGAGCGTCCGCACCGTCCGGCGCGCCGCCGCGCCGAGGTGGCCGTACCCCTCGTGGGAACGCTTGGGCCGCCCGCGGCGGTGATAGCGCGCGGCGAGCGCCATGATCTCGACCTCCTGGGGCTCGAAACCGCGCAGGTCGCCGTTCTTTATCAGGTAGTAGGAGTGCTTGTGGTGGCGCGCGTGGCTGATGTGGATGCCGATGTCGTGCAGCAGCGCCGCATACTCCAACCATTCCCGCGCCCGGCCGTCCAGCCGGTGCGCCGCCTGCGTCTGGTCGAAGAGGTCGAGCGCCAGGCGCGCCACCTGCCGCGAGTGCTCGCGCGCGTAGCTGCAGCGCTCGGCCAGCTCGAAGACGCTGCGCCGCCGGACATCCGGATATCTCTCGACGATGGCGATCTGCGCCCGGTTGCGCCGGATGTAGTCGAGCGCCAGTCCTTCGCGCAGCGCCAGGTCGCACAACGTTATGTCGCGGGCGCGCAACCGCTTCAGGATGGCGTCGAGCACGATCGCGCCGGCCACGGCCAGATCGGCGCGGCGCGGGTCGAGACCCGGAATCTGGAGCCGGTCCGCCAGCGGCATGGCGCTCAGCTCGCGGCGCAGGCGCCGGATCTGCTTGGCCGGGATGCGGCGGTTGCGCAGCGCGTCGGAGCCTACCGGCCGCCCGTTGGCGGCGGCCAGCGCGCCGAGGCTGAGTATGGTGCCCGACGTGCCGATCACGCGCTCGAAGCCGAGCTTGACGATCCGGTCGACCACGCCGGCGATCTCGTCGTTGACGTACGCGGTCATCCGGCGCATGTCACGCGTGTTGATCGGGTCCGTGCGGACGAACTGCTCGGTCAGGCGGATGACCCCGATCTTCGCGCTGTGCGCCACGTGAATGCGGCTGGCGGTGCCGCGCGTCAGCTCGACGCTGCCGCCGCCGATGTCGATGACCACCGCCGGGCCGCCCGCGAAATCGACGCCGTATACGGCCGCGCGGTGGATCAGCTTGGCCTCTTCGGCGCCCGAGATGACGCGTACGCGGATGCCGGTGCGGTGCAGGATGGCGTTGAGGAACTCGCGGCCGTTGTCCGCCTCGCGCACCGCGCTGGTGGCGGCGGCGACGATCTCGTCGACGTCGTGCGACTCGGCGAGGCGCCGGAACTTGGAAAGCGCCTGCAGCGCGGACGCGGTCGCCGCCTCGGTCAGCGCGCGGCCGCCGAGGCCGCCGGAGCCGAGCCGCACCATCTCCTTCTCGCGGTCGACCACCTCGAACGACCGGTCGGGGCGGACCTGCACGATGATCATGTGCACCGAGTTGGTGCCGATGTCGATGGCTGCAATGCGCATGGGCGTGTCGTTGTCCACCGGCGCCGGCCGGCCGCGCGGGCACGGCCGGGCGGTGCTGGGGGCGCCTTGTATGATATACGGATGCTGTCCCCCCATCCTCTACTGCCGTTGCTGGAGCGCCAGGCGCGCGCATTCGGGGGGCACCTGCCGGGCGCGATCGAAGGCGAAGTCGAGCCCGTGCACCAGTGCCGCGTCGCCACGCGCCGCCTGCGCGAGCTGCTCCCGCTCTGCGAGTGCGAGTTGTCGGCCGGAATCGCCAGCCGCGCGCGACGCCGCCTGCGCCGCGTGGGGGGCGCCATGGGGCCGGTGCGCGAGGTCGACGTGGCGCTGGAGCTGGCGGACGAGCTGGCGCAGCAGCAGGTCGTCCGGGACGAGGCGGAGGAGCGGCTGCGGCAGCATCTTCAGGACGAGCGCGAGGAGCGCCGCGAGCAGATGCTGGACCGGCTGCGCGCGATCAATACGCTCAAGCTGGAGCGCGACCTGGCCGACGTGGCGCGGCTGCTGGGCATGCGGCAGCAGACCGACCTCTGGGCGCAGGCGCTGGCGTCGCGCATGGAGCGCCGCGCGCGGATGCTCATCGAGACGGTGGAGGCCGCCGGCCCGCTGTACATCGCCGACCGCGTCCACGCGGTGCGCATCGCCACCAAGCGGTTGCGCTACGTGCTGGAGCTGGCTGGAGACACCGGCGAGGCGCGCACCAAGCGCGCCGTGCGGGATGCGCGCAGCGTCCAGGAAACACTCGGACGCCTGCACGACCTCGACGTGCTGGCGGCGCTCATGCAGGACCTGATTGCCGCCGCGGCGGGCCAGCCGTGGTGCGAGCCGCTGAAGGCGGCGCACCTGCACCTGGAGCGCGAGTGCCGGTCGCTGCACGGCCAGTACGTCGCGCGGCGGGAGCTTGTCCGCGAGCTGGGCAGCGGCGCGGAGAGGGCGGGGCGCGAGATCTGGATCGAGCGCGGCGGCGGGGAGCAGCACGCCGCGCCTCCGAAGCGCGTCGGCCGCGTGCTCAAGATGACGCTGGAGGCCCGCGCCGTGCGCGGCCTAGGCGCCGCCGCGCAGGAGCCACCCCGCAACCGCGCCACCTAGGATCAGCCAGGTGGCGTTGGGGCGCCACGCGAACAGGACCGCCGCACCCGCCGCGGCGATTGCCACCGTCGGCAGGTCTACCAGCGCGGCCCGCCCCAGCAGCCAGGTGACCGACGCCATCAGTCCGAGCGAGGCGGCAATCACGCCGTCCAGGCAGCCGCCCAGCAGCCGCGACGCGCGCATCTTCGGGATGAGCGGCTGGGTCAGGGCGACCAGCACGAAGCCGGGCGCGAAGATGGCCGCCGTGGCCAGCACGGCGCCCGCCCACCCACCCAGCAGGTAACCGACGAACGTGGCGGTAGTGAACACAGGTCCCGGCGTCATCTGGCCAACCGTGATGGCGTCGATCAGTTGCTGGTCCGTCAGCCAGCTCCAGCGCTGGACGAGGTCGGCGCGCAGGAACGCAAGCAGCACGTAGCCGCTGCCGAACAGCACGGATCCCGCCTTCAGGAAGAAGAGCGCCAGCCGCGCGAGCGTGAACGGCGCGGCCTCGACGGCCAGCACGGCGGAGGCGGCCAGCGCGGTCGATCCGGCCAGCGCGCGGGCGAGCAGGGCTGGAACCGCGAGCAGCACGGCTGCCGCCGCGCCCGGCCGGGGACGCAGCGCCAGCAGCAGGCCGGCCCCGGCCCCGGCCGCGAGCAGCACCAGCTCGTTCACGCCCGCCAGGGCCGCCGCCAGTGCGCCGACGGCAATCAGCACGTGCGCCGCGCGGCCGAGCGCCGCCTGTCCGAGCTTCACCAGCGCCTGCACCACGATGGCGATCACCACCGGTGCGATGCCGTACATCAGCCAGCCCACTGCCGGCGTCTCGCCGTAGCGGGCGTAACCCCAGGCGATGCCCCCCACGATCAGCGCCGCCGGCACGATGAAGCTGGCTCCTGCCACGAGCAGGCCCGGGATCCCGGCGCGGCGGTAGCCGAGGTGGATCGCCATCTCGGTGGAGTTGGGGCCGGGGATGAGGTTGGTGGCCGCCAGCAGGTCCAGGAACTCGCGGTCGCTCAGCCACTTGAGGCGGTCCACCACCTCGGCGCGCATCATGGCGATGTGCGCCGCCGGCCCGCCGAAGGCGGTGACGCCCAGGCGGAGGAACAGGCCGGCAAGCTCGCGGAGCGGTGCGCCGGAGGACATGCTAGCGATAGTCGGCCGGGTCCATCGACACGCTGATGATCTCCTCGTCGTTGCGCGTGTAGATGTGCCGGTTGGCGTAGGCCGGGTGGACCCAGTTGACGAAGCGCAGCTCGCGGCGGTTGCCGGGCGGCGACGTGGGGTCGATCAGGTGGGTGCGGCTTATCTCCTCGTATCCCGCCGGGCTCAGGCGGGCGATGATCAGCTCACCGCGGTCGTTGTTGATCAGCACGCGGTCGCCGTTGCGGACGAGAAAGCCGGAAACCCAGCGCCGCCGCTCCACCGTCGCCTCCTGCGTTTCCCACAGGCGCTCGCCAGTGCGCGCGTCGAGACCGCGGAGCTGGCCGTAGCTGCCGATTCCATAGATGTAGCCGTTCTCGACGATGGGCGTCGCCAGCACGGCGTGGAGGCCGTCGGTGAGGATCTCGCTGTTGCTCTCGCCCTTCCACACCACGCTGGCCGCCGGTCGGTCCTGGTTGAGCGCCAGCATCAGGGGGCCGTCGTAGAACGTCGTCAGAAAGAGCTGCGGGCCGGCCTGCACCGGCACCGCGACCGTCATGCCGCCGCCAACGACGTACGGTTGGCGCCAGTAGACGTCGCCCGTGGCGGGGTCGAGCGACACGACCTCCTCCGGATCCCAGGCGATGAGCTGCCGCGCCCCGCCCGCTTCGATGATGATCGGCTGGGCCACGCCCAGGTCCGTTTCACTCGGCAACGCCCGCCAGAGCTCCTCGCCGGTCAGCTTGTCGAACGCCACCAGGCGCGCATCCGGCGACCCGCCGACCAGGCAGATGAGCCGCTCGCCGTCGACCAGCGGCGCGCTGGCATGGCCCCAGTCGAAGCCCCAATGCATGCGGTCGACGCCGTAGTCGTCTCCGAAGTGCTTGCGCCACAGCAGCGCGCCCGTCTCGACATCGAGCGCCGAGAGCGTGCCGGTCCGCCCGAGCATGTACACCCGCTCGCCGTCGACCGTCGGCGTCGCGCCGGGGCCGATCTCCCACATCACGCCGGCGTAGTCCGCCTCCCACTCGACCGTCCACAGCAGGCGGCCGGTCGCCTCGTCGAACGCCAGCGCGCGCTCGACGCCGCGCATGCCGTCGGTCGGCTCCCAGTCCGTGGCGAACACCCGCCCGCCGGCGACGGCCGGGCCGGACAGACCCGCCTTGATGGGCGCGCGCCAGCGGACCGCCAGACCGTCGCCGGGGAACGCCTCCAGCAGGCCGGTCTCGCGCCAGACTCCCAGCCGGCCGGCGCCGCGGAACTCGGGCCAGTCCTCGGCGAGCAGGTGCGCGGAGCCGCCGGTGAGCAGCACGCACAGGCAGCCCGCCGCCGCCGTTCGCATCGTCATCGACATCGCCTCATCTCCCCGAGCCGCCGCTCTGCTCCAGCTCCGCGTAGATCGCCTGGACAGCGGCCTGCGCGTGCTCCGTGCCGTACTCGGCATAGCGCGCGGGCAGTTGCAGGTCCGCCGCCGCTTCCGCGGCATCGCGGCCGGCGCGGAACGCCGTCTCCACGGCGTCGACGAACGTGCGCATGAAGCCGGCGTACTCTTCCAGATCTTCGAGGTCCATGCGGCCGGCGGTGCGGCGCTCGACGTCGATGCGCGGTCCCCGTCCGGCATACGTGTACGGCCGCGGCCCGCGCGCGGTGATCACCCGCGTGACGCCTTCGAGGGCTGCCGCCGCCCTGGCCAGTGTCTCCGGGAATTCCAGGCCGCTGCCGCCGTTGGCGGGATCGATGGCCGGTACCGCCTTCTCCGGGAACAGCGCGCCGAGATAGGCGGTCTGCTTCTCCGGAAACACCACGACGATGTCCCCGTCCGTATGCGCGGGACCGAAGTGGTACAGGTCGATGCGATCCAGGTCCTCGAGCAGCGTGTGGCGGTCCGCGAACGCGGTGGTCGGCAGCCCCGCCCCGGCGCCTGTCCCGGCGCGCTGGAGGTTCGATCGCGTGTTTTCGTGCGCGATGATCAGCGGCACCCCCGGGAAGTCGGCGTTGCCGCCGGCATGTTCCGGATGGGCGGTAGTGGTGATGATGGTCGTCACCGGCAGGTCGGTCACCTGCTCGACCGCCGCGCGCAGCGCGCCGCCCCAGCCCGCGCGCTTGGTGTCGACGAGCACGACGCCGCCGTTGATCTCGTCGATCAGCGCCAGCGTGTTGGCGCCGCCGCCCCACAGGTGGTAGAGGACGTCCCGTACGTTCAGCGTGTCGATCGCGACGACCCGCTCGCCTTGCGGCGGCCGGCTCACGCTGACGATCGCGACCGAGAGCAGGCAGGCGGCGGTTAGCAGCCCCGGCCCCGCCCAGCGTCTCATGTGGTCCTCCTCACCAGGGGATCATATCGCCCGCCGGCGGGTTATCGTTCGGGCAGCATGGAGTCGACGCCGGCGTTCATCGCGGCGGGGGTGGCCTACGGTCTCGGGGGCGGGTTCGCGCCGGGGCCGCTGCTGGCGCTGGTGCTGGCGGAGAGCGTGCGCCGCGGCCCGGCCGCGGGCGTGCAGGTGGCGCTGGCGCCGCTGCTCACCGACCCGCCCATCATCCTCCTGTCGCTGCTGCTCTATGTCCGCATCGCCGAGCCGGGCCCGCTCGTCGGCATCGTGGCGCTCGCGGGCGGCGGCGTGCTCCTGTACCTGGCGGCCGGCATTCTGGCGCTTCCGGGGCCGCTGCCGCAGCCGGCAGCCGGCTCTCCGTCCGGGGCCGGGCCGCGGCGCTTCGGTCCGCTCGGAAGGGGAGTGGCCGCGAACCTGGCGAACCCGCATCCGTATCTCTTCTGGCTGACGGTCGGTGCCCCCACGCTGGCACGGGCGCGCGGGGAGGGCGATCTGGCCGCCGCCGGTTTCCTCGGCGGGATGTACCTGTGCCTGGTCGGCGCGAAGGTGCTTGCCGCCGTGGCCGCCGGCAGAGGCCGGGACCGGCTCGGCAGCCGCTACAGGCTGCTCTTGCTGCGCGTGCTGGCAGGCTCCCTGGCGCTGCTCGCCGTTCGCTCCGTGTGGGACGGACTGGGGTATCTTTATCGTTGAACGTGCCGCCGGCCGGCGGCCGGGAGGTGGAATGCAGGCAAGGCTGGTCCTCGCGATCGCACTCGCGTTCGCCGCTGGCGCCATGCCGGCCGCGCAGGCGCCGGACGAGCTGCCTGACGGCGCGGTCGAGGGCACGGAGTTCGACAGCCGGCTGATCGCCGCGCGCGCGTACGCCAGCGACGCCCATGTTGCGCCCGGGAACCGGCTGACGCTCGTCGTCGACGTCACGCCGAAGCCGGGCATGCACGTCTACGCCCCGGGCGATCATCTGTACCGCGTCGTCCGCCTGCGCCTGGACGCGCCCGACTTTCTGGAGACGCATCCCCTGTCGTATCCGCCTTCGGAGCTGTACCACTACGAGCCGCTGGACGAGACCGTTCCGGTCTACCAGCAGCCGTTCCGCCTGGTCCAGGAGATCACCGTGCCACGGAGCGAGGAGACGGCGGGGCTCGCCGCCGCCCCGGCCGGCAAGCTGGTGATCGAAGGCGTGCTCGAATACCAGGCGTGCGACGACGAGGTGTGCTACATCCCCGCGGAAGCGCCGCTGCGGTGGGAGCTCACGTGGCGCCCGCAGAGCGGCGACTAGCGGGCGGCGCCCGACAGGTAGGAGACTTGCGTGGCTGACGAGGTCTTCATTCTCGATCGCATAACGGTGCGGCCGGGGCGCCTGGGCGAGTACCAGGCGCGGCTGCGCGACGTTTATCTGCCGCTGGCGCGGGCGCGCGGGATGACGCTGGTGGGGCAGTGGTTCACGCCGCCGATCGAGCTGGACGACGCGCCCAACGACCTCGTGCTGCTCTGGTCCGTGCCCGGTCCAGAGGGTTTCTGGACCATGCGGCGGCAGGCCAGGGATCCCGAGATCACCGCCTGGTGGGCGGAGAGCGACGCGCTGACCCTGGGACGCGAGCGCAGGTTCATGCTGCCCGGAGAGGTGGACGCGTGAGGGTCGTCACCATGCTCCACGTCGAGGGCGAGCTGGACGCGTCCCGGCACGCCGCCATCGAGCACGCCGTCACGCGGGTTGGCGACGAGGTCGCCGGCGTGCGGCGGAGCCATCTCGGGCGCCACTATCCCGGCACAGTCGGCGGCGGCCAATACACGTGGGACGCGTTGTTCGACGGCCGCGATCCGGGTGCGCTGCAGCAGGCGCCGAGCCTGCAGCGGCTGGTCGAGGACGGGACACTGCGGCTGGACACGGTCGCCTTCGAGCGGCAGCACCTGTCCGTCCCCGAGCCGGACATCCGCGACTGCGTCAAGCGCACGCTGCTGCTGCGCGTGCTGCCCGACACGCCGCGCGAGGCCGTCGAACGCTTCGAACGCGACATGCTGGGCATGCCGCGCTACATCGACGCCATCCGCAACTGGGCGTTCAGCCGCGCCGATCCCGAGTTGCACCCCACGCCGTGGACCCACGTCTGGGAGCAGGAGTACCGGGAGCTGCGCGGCCTGCAGGAAGACTACATGCTCAGCCCCTACCACTGGGGCCTGGTCGACGGCTGGTACGACCCCGAGAGCCCGCAGCGCATCGTCGACACCAACCTGGCCCACGTCTACTGCCCGGCGGCGACGACGATCCTCGGCTGGGAGGCGTAGACCCGCGCGGACCGGTGGCGGTCCCTTACAACTCCCGCACCCCGTGGCTGCGCACCAGGAAGTACGCGGCCACGAGGACCAGCAGGCTCGCGTTGACGGCGACGATCGTTTCGGTCGGGGCGTAGCGCGTCAGCGCGCCGCTGACCAGGCTGCCGAGCGGCAGGCCGCCGCGGAACGCGGTCAGGTAGATGCTCATCACGCGGCCCCGCAGTTCGTCGGGCACGGTGAGCTGCACGAGCGATCCCGTCAGCGAGAAGACGATGAGCAGCGCGTTGCCGGCCAGGAACAGCAGCACGTAGCTCCAGGGGCCGGGGGGTAGCGAGGCGAACGCCGCCACCACCACACCGAACGCGGCCAGCACCTGCAGCAGCGTCAATCCCATCCGTTCGAACTTGCCCAGCCAGGCGACGACGAGTGCGCCTGTCACGGCGCCCGTGCCGAGCGCGGTCATCATCCGGCTGAGCGTTTCGGGATCGCCGGCGAACACCGGCAGGAAGGCGCGCAGGGGGAGGCCCAGCGACGTGGTGGCGACCGCCAGGACCGTGAGCGCGAGCAGCGCCCCGCCCTGCCCGACGTACGACAGCCCGCCCTTCAGGTCTTCGGCCATCGACCGGCGCCGGTCGCCGGCCGCCGGCTGGGCCTGCATCAGGGCCAGCACGACTATCACCACCAGGAACGACACGCTGTTCAACCCGAAGCAGGCCGCGAGCCCGAGGCTCGTGAAGACCAGCCCGCCGACGAGCGGTCCGATGGACTGCGCCAGGTTGAACTGGATGGAATTGAGCGCGACGGCGTTCGGCAGCGTGTGGCGCGGGACCAGCGCCGGGATCAGCGACTGGAACGCTGGTCCGCCGAACGCCTGCGCCAGGCCGGTGGCGAACGACAGCGCGAGGATGTAGCCGAGGCGCACGTTGCCGGTCAGCACCAGCAGCGTCAGGGTGAGCGCACAGGCCATCTGCATTGCCTGCGACGCCATCAGCAGGTGGCGGCGGTCGTAGCGGTCGGCGGTCACGCCGCCGATCAGGGTGAACAGCAGCAGCGGCACCGCCCCGACGAACGCGTCGAGCCCGAGGTAGAAGGCCGACCCGGTCAGGTCGAAGATCAGCCATTGCTGCGCGAACCGCTGCATCCAGGTGCCGGCGGCCGACGTGAACGCGGCGGTCCAGAGGTTGCGGAAGGCCGGATAGGTGAACGCGGCGCCGAGACGGAGAAGGGCGGCCGCGACGTGGCCGGACCAGGTTACCGGCGCGGCCACCGGAGATACAGCCCTTCACCGATGAAGACGAGGCTGGTCCACAGCCCGGTCGACGCTCGGTGAAGCAGCAACGGCCCGATGACGGCGAGCGGAATCCAGATCCAGAGCTGCTGTACGGGCGTGAGCGGCGTGAAGGTCCGCGTAAGCAGGTAGCCGCCGGCGACCATGAGCAGCGTCAGGCAGAGGTTCACGTATACGGCGCCGAACCACTGGCCCGGCTCGCGCTCGAAGCGCTCGCCGCAGACCGAGCAGTGGTCGTGCGTCCGGAAGCGGGTGGCGAACAGTTGCCCGTACCCGCAGCAGGGGCAGCGCAACTGCAGTCCGCGGTGCAGGCTGTCGACGAGCTCCCCGAACAGTCCCGGCATGCCGCCCCCCGCAACCTAGTTTACATCCGCCGGGAGCGGCCGCGTCAGCGAGCTGCCCGGCGAGCTTGCGGGAGCGCCGGATCGGCCTCCAGCGGCTCGTTCAGGAAGGCGATGAGCGGCGCCAGCCGCTCGAACAGGCGCAGCAGCGCGCTGTAGACGCGCGGTCCGGTGGCGAAGCTGGCGGGCCGCTCGCAGCCGGCCAGGAACTGCTTCAGCTTGAGGTATTCCCCCGCCGGATGGTCCTTTGGGAACCCGGACGGCACGCGCTGGAGCCGCTCGCCGCGAACGGCGCCGAAGCTCTTGCGGAATGCGGGAGCGTCCACGATGTCCAGCAGGCGCGGCAGGTTGTCCGCCATGTGCCGCCGCACGCGATAGAGCTGGCGCGGGTCGGGCATGTAGCTGCCGCCGCCGATGAACACCTGGTCCGGCGCGACGTGGAAGTACAGACCCGCGCCGCCGTGCTTGCTGAGCTCCCGGTGCGGAAAGATGGCGGCGATGTGGGTCTTCAGCGGGCTCTTGTCCTTCGAGAACCGCGTGTCGCGGTAGACACGGTACAGCGACACCTTCGGCGATGCGACGAGGTCGGGGGCGAAGTGCGGCAGGTCGAGCGCCATCCGTTCGATGAATTCGACCATCGGCTGCCGCACGACCCGCTCGTACTCCGCTTTCCGCGCGCGGAACCACTCGCGGTCGTTGTTGCGCTTGAGGGCGCGCAGGAACGCCAGCGTGTCGTCGGTGAAGCGCGGTGCGGTCATGGACAGATTGTGCGTTGAAGGGCGTTGGAGTATAGCAGCGCCGGCGACTACGGCTTGCCGGGCGAGGGCTCGGGGACCAGGCGGACGTGGGGAGCCAGGGCCCAGTCGAACCGATCCAGCCCGGTCCGGCCGAGGTCCTCCACGGCCGCCAGGATGCGCGCCGCCTGCGCCAGCAGGTCGGCGACGTCGACCGACTGGCAGCACGGACTGAAGGGCCGCAGGTACATCATGCCCCGTTGCAACATGTACACCGCGCCGTGGTAGTTGCGGTTGCGCAGGTGGTGCATCGCCACGCCGATCTGGAGGATGCCCTGATACAGGCGCCGCACTTCGCGCCGCTCCGCGCGCCACAGATCCTCGAGGATCTCGTGCTGCTCGAAATAGGCGCCGCCGTTGAGCTCCGCGATACCCCGCCGGAGCAGTTCGGGGGGAGCTTCACGGCATTCCGGACACATCGCGCGGCCATTATAGGCAGGCGATATATGATCCGGACCGGCTGCCGGATGCGCCATTTCTTCTATCTGCACGGACTGGCGTCGTCGCCAGACTCCGGCAAGGCCTGCTACCTCGCGGAGCAGTTCGCCGCCCGCGGCCTGGAGCTGCACCGTCCCGACCTGAACGAGCCCGATTTCTCGACGCTCACGACCAGCCGGATGATCGGCCAGGTGGCGGACGCGCTGCGCCGCCTGCCGCCGGCGCCGGCGGTCCTGATCGGCTCGAGCCTGGGCGGGTTCGTGGCGCTGCACCTGGCGGAGCGGGCGCCGGCGGAGCTGCCCGCCCATCCGGTCGAACGGCTCGTGCTGCTCGCGCCCGCGCTCGACTTCGGGGCGCCCGGCATGCGGCAGCGCCGTGCGGACTGGTTCGCCGGCTGGCAGCGTGCCGGCTGGACCGAGGTGGAGCATCACGCCTACGGTGAGACCCGGCGGCTGCACTTCGGATTGATTGCCGACGCCGCGCGCTACGACTCCTTCGCAGTCGGCACCACGGTGCCGATGCTGATTCTTCAGGGGCGCGGCGACGAGGTCGTGGATCCGGCCATGGTCCAGCGGTTTGCGGACGCCCGGGCGCACGTGCGGCTGGTGCTGCTGGACGATGACCATCGGCTGGCCGGCAGCAGCGACCGTATCTGGGCGGAGACGGCAGCATTCACGGGGCTCGGCGATGACCGCTGAGGCCCCGCTCGTGTCCGTCGTGATTCCCGTGCTCCGCGACGGCGCGGAGCTCGAGCGGCTGCTCGCGGAGCTGGTGAGTCAGCCGTTGGCCGGCAGCGGCGCCGGCGACGGCTGCGAGGTGATCGTCGTCAACGGAGACGAGGCGGATCCGGCCATTCCGCTGCTCCGTACGCGCTTCGCGGCGGTGCGCTGGGCGACCGCCGAGCCCGGTCGCGCGCAGCAGATGAACGCGGGGGCGCGGCTGGCCTCCGGCGCGTGGCTCCTGTTCCTGCACGCCGACACCTGTCCCGCGCCGGCCTGGCTGGACGAGATCCGCCGGATCGACGCCGAGCCGCGGACCGTCGCCGGGGCGCTGCGGCTGACGCTCCGCTCGCGCGACTGGCGCGCCCGGATCGTCGAGCGCGGGGTAGCGTGGCGCGTGCGGTGGATGGGGCTGCCGTACGGCGACCAGGGGATCTTCGTGCGGCGGAGCGCCTTCGAACGGATCGGGGGCTACCGGCCGCTGCCGCTGATGGAGGACGTCGACCTGGTGCGGCGCCTGCGACGCCGGGGGCGGATGGCGTTTTCCCGTGTGCCGATCCTGGCGTCGGCGCGCCGCTGGGAGCACGACGGCTGGATGCGGCGGACCGGACTCAACCTCCTCCTGCTGCTGGCGTACGCTGCCGGCGTGCCGCCCGCACGGCTCGCGCACGCATATTACGGCGACCGGGGCGCCCCGCGGTGACACGACTCGCACCCTGGCTGGTCCTGGCCTGCGGCGCGGCGCAGTTGCTGTTGCTGGCCGGTGTTGCAGGCCTGGATGCGCGGGTCGCTACGGTCCCGTTCCTGTGGCTGCTCGGGGGCGCGTCGCTGGCTTACGTGGCCGCGTTGCTGCTGCTGGCCCGCGGCGCGCACGGCACCCGGCGCCAGCTCGCCGTCTGCCTGCTGATCGCCGTGGCCGGCCGCATTGTGCTGGCGGGGGCCGCACCGATCGCGTCCGACGACGTCTACCGCTACCTGTGGGACGGACGGGTGCAGCGCCACGGCTACAACCCGTACGCCGCGGCGCCGGCCGATCCGGCGCTGGAGGCGCTGCACACCGCGGACACGCGGCGGATCGACCCGACGAGCGCCGTCCTGCCCGCTATCTATCCGCCCGGGGCGCAGCTCTTCCTGCGGGCTGTAACGGGCGTCGACGAATCGGTGGCGGCAATCGTCGCGGCGGTGGTGGTCTGCGACCTGCTGGTCATGCTGCTGCTGTGGCGCTGGCTGGCGGCAGCCGGCTGCAGTCCGTGGTGGGTGCTCGTGTATGCGTGGCATCCGCTGCCCGCCGTGGAGGGCGCCGCGGCGGGGCACATCGATCTGCTCGGAACGTTGCTGGTGCTGGCGGCGGCGGCCGCGCTCCAGGCCCGGCGCACGCTGGCCGCCGCGCTGGCGCTCGCCGCGGCGTTCAGCGTCAAGTTCCTGCCGCTCGTGCTGGCGCCGCTGCTGTGGCGCCGGGTGCGCGTGCGCGACGCCGTCGCGGCGGTCGCCCTGGTCGCGCTGTTGTACCTGCCGTTCTTCGACGGCTCGCTGCTGCCGATCGGCTCGCTGCCGCAGTACGCGGCGCAGTGGCGGTTCAACGGACCCCTGTTCGCGTGGATCGAGGCCGGCGCGGGCACGGCCGCCGCCTTCGCGCTCGCGGTGGGCGCGGGGCTGGCCGTCGCGGCCGTTGCGCGGGCCCGCCTGCCGGCAACGGCGCCCGAGGCGTGGGCCTGGCCGCTGGCGGCGACCCTGTTGCTGTTGCCGGCCGTCTATCCGTGGTATCTCGTATGGCTGGTCCCGTTCCTGACCGGGCCGCGAACCTGGCCGCTCCTCGTCTGGACGCTCGCAGTGCCGCTCACCTACATCGTGTGGGCCTCGCGCGCGGCCGGCGCCGGCTGGGTGCTGCCGGTCTGGGTGGAGCCGGTAGAGTACGGCCTGTTGGCCGCGGCGCTCGCCATCGCCTGGCTGTGCCGCCGCAGGGTTGGATCTTCCACCGCCTGGGCCGCGTCCTAACCCGTACGGCGCCTGCACGGGTGGCTGCCGCCCCCGTTTGCGATTAGCAGGCCGATTCGACAAAATCCATTCTGGAGAGACCGCTTGCCCACATTCATCGACGACACCACGCTGCTGCGCGCCCCGGCCTTCACCGTCCGGCGCAGCGGCGGCGAGACGGTCGCGCTCGACCCGGCGAAGCCGCACTGGGTGGCCATCGACGACCGGGGCATCCGGCTCCTCGGCCAGTTCGACGGGCGCACCCCGTTCGCGCAGGTAGTCAGGGAATACGCCGACTGGTCGGGGCTCGACGTCGCGCGGGCGTGGCTCCACGCGGAGACATTCGCCGCCGACGCCCTGCGGCACGGCTTCCTGTCGACGGACGGGGCCGCCCCGGCGCCCTATCTGGGCCGCGCGGCATATCTGGAGACCGCCGAGCTGCACGAGCTGTGGGTGCAGGTGAACGATTTCTGCAACCTGGCGTGCGCGCACTGCCTCGTCTCGTCCGGGCCGACACGGGACCAGGGACTGGCCACGGAACGCATTCTGGACGCCATCGATCAGGCGGTGGCGATCGGCGCGGCGCGGGTCTTCTTCACCGGCGGCGAGCCGCTGGCCCGGCCCGACATCCTGGACCTCTGCCGGCACGTGATAACGACGCACGGGCGCGAGCTGGTCATCCTGACCAACGGCACGCTGCTCAAGGGCAGGCGTCTCGACGCATTGGTCGAGCTGGCGACGGTCGAGTTGCCGGCGCGCGACGGGCAGCCGGCGGCCGACAGCCTGCGCCTGCAGGTGAGCCTGGACGGCGCCACGGCCGAGGTGAACGATCCCGTGCGCGGCAGCGGTAGCTACGCCGCCACGGTGGCCGGCATCGAAGCCGCAGTGGCGGCCGGCCTGCGCCCCACGCTGACGGCGACCATCCTGCAGCACAACCTGGGGGACCTGGACAACATCGTGCGGCTCGCCGCCCGCCTCGGCATCGGCAACGTCCACCTGATCTGGCCGCATCGCCGCGGCCGGGTGCTGAACGGACCGTTCTCGGAGATGCCCACCCCGGACGACATCCTGCGTGCGGTGCGCGGCGCGCGCCGCACGGCCGGCGAGCTCGGCGTCTCCATCGACAACGTCGACGAGTTCCGCCTGCGGCTCGACGGCGCACCGGGCGTGAAGAACGACCTCGCCGGCGCCGGGTGGAACAGCCTGTGCCTGTACACGGACGGCTGGGTGTACCCGTCCGCGTCCACCGCTGGCGTTCCGGAGCTGCGCTGCGGCGACCTGGCCGCCGCGCCGCTGGCGGAGATCTGGCGGGAGAGCGACGTCTGCCGCGAGCTGCGCGAGGCCAGTGTGGAGAAGAAGCCGCAGTGCCGCTCCTGCGTGCTCAAGTTCCTGTGCGGCGGCGGCGACCTGGAGCACGGCTACTGGACGTCGGCCGCCGAGGGCGGCGGGCGGCGCGGCAGCTTCCTGGCGCACGACCCGTACTGCGACCTGTACAAGGGGCTGGCCGACGACGCGCTCGCGGACATGGCGCGTGAGGGGCGCGCGACGGTGCAGGCCCGCTCGGGGTTCGACCGTCCCGTGGTCTTCCGCGCCATGGGGGAGCACACGCTGCACGACGAGGACGCCATCGTCCGCACGACGCACACGGCCTGCGTGCTCTCGGAAGAAGTGATCGAACGGTCGCGCCTGACCGTGCGGGAGTACTACGGCGAGGCGGCCGAGAAGCCGCGGGCCGACCTCTGCTGTCCCGTGCAGCCGGCGGCCGAAGACCTGGCGCACATTCCGCCGGAGGTGGTCGAGCGGTTCTACGGCTGCGGCAGCCCGGTTTCGGACGCGGCGCTGGTCCCCGGCGAGACGCTGGTCGACCTGGGTTCGGGCGCCGGCATCGACTGCTTCATCGCCGCCCGCAAGGTGGGGGCGGATGGGCGGGTCTACGGCGTCGACATGACGGACCAGATGCTGGCCGTGGCGCGCGACAGCCAGCCCAAGGTGGCCGCGGCGCTGGGCTACGACGCCGTCGAGTTCCGCAAGGGGTACCTGGAGCGGGTGCCGCTCGACGACGGGGTGGCCGACGTGGTGACGTCGAACTGCGTCGTCAACCTCTCGGCGGACAAGCCGCGCGTGCTGCGCGAGGTCTGGCGCGTGCTGAAGGACCACGGCCGTACAGTCATCGCCGACATCGTCGCCGATCGCGACGTGCCGCCCAAGGTGCGCGCCGACGGCCGGCTGTGGGGCCAGTGCCTGAGCGGGGCGCTGACCGAAGAGGCGTTTCTCAGCGCCCTGGAGCGGGCCGGGTTCTACGGCGTAGCCATCCTGAAGAAGACGCCGTGGCGCGAGGTCGAAGGCTGCCGCTTCTTTTCGGTGACCGTCCGCGGCTACAAGTTCGAGAAGAAGGCCGGCTGCCGCTTCGCCGGCCAGTACGCCGTCTACCTGGGGCCGCAGAAGGCGGTCTTGGACGAGGAAGGCCACCTCTTCCCGCGCGGCGTGCCGGTCGAGGTGTGCACCGACACGGCCGCCAGGCTTTCGCAGCGGCCCTACGCCGGCGCTTTCGCCGTCGTCGACGACCCTTCCGGCGCCGGCGAGGTCACGGCGGCCGAGGGCGAAGACGGCGACTGCGGTCCCGGCTGCTGCTGACCGCCGCGGACGCGCGACGCCGCCGGGCCGTTCAGCGGCGGTGGCGCCCGCTCACCCCGCCGCTGCGCCCCTACGGCAAAAAAGTCTGGCAGTTCGCGGCCGACCCGGATATCCTTTCCCCTTCATAAAGACTGAGCCGAAGTGTGGGAAATTTACGCAACGAGGGGTCCTCATGCATAAGCCTGTGAAATACGCCGAGAAGGCGCTGTCATACGCGGCCGGCGGGGCCTGGGTCGTCTACGATGCGGTCAACCGGATCAGCCAGCGGCAGTCGTTCACGCCCGCCTGGTCGGACAAGCCGCTGCTCAAGTCGCACCAGAAGGTGAAGCCGCCGCTGGGCTGGCCGCGCGAGACCGACTCGCTGTGCCC
Source organism: Vicinamibacterales bacterium (assembly GCA_965207665.1). Lineage (GTDB taxonomy): Bacteria > Acidobacteriota > Vicinamibacteria > Vicinamibacterales > UBA8438 > JAAXGX01. The sequence continues at coordinate 3,758,462 of CBDBMV010000002.1, read as the reverse complement.
GAAGTGCGTGCGCGAGGCGCGGCAGGAGATCCTCGACGGCAAGCGCGACTACAAGATTCTGCTGAACGAGAAGGTAGGGGAGATCAAGGCGCAGATCATCGAGCGCGACGGCGAGATCCTGATGGTCAAGGAGTGCCCGATCCACGGGCGCTTCGAGGACGTCATGGCGATCGACACGGAGTTCTTCCGCCATCTCGAGGAATCGTTCCCGGGCAGCGACATCCGCGCCCACAACGACGAGAAGCTGCACAACCACGGCAGCAGCACCATCAAGTACGGACGCGGCTCGGTGCTGACGATCGACCTGACCAACCGTTGCAACATGATGTGCGACCCCTGCTTCATGGATGCCAACCAGGTCGGGTTCGTGCACGAGCTGTCATGGGACGACATCAAGACGCTGCTCGACAACGCCATCTCCATCAAGCCCAAGCGGCAGATGTCGGTGCAGTTCTCGGGCGGCGAGCCGACCATGTCGCCGTACTTCCTGGACGCGGTGCGCTACGCGCGGAAGGTCGGCTACAACAGCGTGCAGGCGGCGACCAACGGCATCGAGTTCGCCAAGAGCCTCGACTTCGCGAAGGCAGCGGCCGACGCCGGCCTGCGCTACGCCTACCTGCAGTTCGACGGCATCGGCAACGCCGCCAACTCGCACCGCCTGGTCGGCAACCTGTTCGACGTGAAGCTGCAGGCCATCGAGCACCTGCACAAGGCGGGCGTGGACATCGTGCCCGTCATCACCATCCTCAACGGCATCAACAACGAGCAGGTCGGGCGCGTCGTGCAGTTCGCGCTCGACAATCCGAAGACCATCAGCTTCCTGTCGTTCCAGCCGGTCTCGTTCACCGGCCGCGACGAGGAGATCACCGACGAGCGGCGCAAGGCGCAGCGCTACACGCTGTCGCACCTGGCGCACGACGTGAAGAACCAGACGGGCATCGGCGAGCCGGCGCGCGACTGGTTCCCCATCTCGTTCATGGGCACGTTCACCGACTGGGCCGACCTCGTGCACGGCCCGCAGGCCGACTGGGGGCAGCTCAACTGCGGCTGCCACCCGAACTGCGGCGTCGGCATGGCGGTGATGATCGACAAGGAGACGAAGGAGGCCGTGCCGTTCACGGCGTTCGTCCGCGGCGAGCAACTGGCGAAGGACATCGCCCGCGTCAACGACGCCGCGGGAGGCCGGTTCCGCTCGGTGCTCGGGATGGCCCTGGCGCTGATGCGCAACTACGACCCGTTCCGGGCCCCGACGCACTTCCGGTTGATGGATCTGCTCAAGAAGTTCGACAAGACGTTCGGCGCCACCGGCAAGGACTACGGCAGCGTGTCGGGCGACCGGACGCGGGACGACATCGCGAAGCGCCGCTCCGACCGCTGGAACTTCCTGTTCGTCGCCGGGATGTGGTTCCAGGACCTGTTCAACTACGACTTCCGGCGCACCGAGCGCTGCATCATCCCGTACGCGACGCAGGAGGGCGAGATCTCCTTCTGCGCCTACAACACCGGGGTGGGCTGGCGGAACATCATCGAGAAGATGCACATGACGGCCACGCTCACCAAGTGGTACGAGGAGCACGGCCGGCACGAGATCTTCGCCGGCGGCAAGCACGTCAACCTGTCCGACACGGACCACTCGCTGGTGCTCGACCCCGAGGCGGTGGCCGCCGGGGCGCAGACCGATCTCGACCAGCAGGGCATCGCCAAGAACGCGCGCCAGGAGAAGCTGGCGGCGCGGGCCGCGGCGAAGCAGACGAACGGCAACGGTGACGCCGCCAACGGGAACGGCAACGGCGCGAGCGGAAACGGCAAGAGCGACGCCTACAACAAGCAGATGGAGGCGCTCTACCGCCAGCACGTCCTCAAGGAGGAGCAGCCCGCGGTCGTGCAGATCCAGGGCCTCAAGGGCTCCGGCAAGAAGGACGTGCCCGCCGGCGTGAACTAGCGCCCGCCACGGGTGCAGCGTTCTGCCGCGTCTGCTTTATTCGGGGCGACGGCAAGGAGGCTGCCATGAGCACCCGCGATCAGCGCTCCCGGCGCACGTTCGTGAAACAGGTGGGCGCCGCGGCCGGCGCCGCTTCCCTCTTTCCCGGCGCCCTGGCAGCGCAAGCTGCGCCCGCTCCCGTGCAGCTGGCTGAAACGCCCCGATCCGTTCATCCCACCCTGAACCGGCGCGCGCGCGGCTGGCTGCGCTTCCTGTGGGAGAAGGCCACCACGCCGGACGACTGGAGCGCCGACGGCGTGCCGCACCCGTGGTGGGACCGCTACACCAGCCCGGTCGTCACCAGCTACGGACGCTTCGACCTGCACAACTCGTCGTACGCGCTGCTCGTGATGGCCGACCAGACGCCGGCCTGGCGCGAGGTGTACACGCGCATTGCCGACGGTCTCGCCAGCCGCTACCCAACCTACTGGGGCGCCATCGACTGGCTGACGCAGATCGGCGACGACCCGCGCCGCGCCAACTATCCCGAGCACGTGATGGCGGCGATTCCGGAGCATCTGCGCGGGCGCTACAACCGCATCGGCTGGACGGCGAACGGCGTCGAGCCGTGGGGGCTGTCGCGCGATCCCATCGACTCGGAGGGGAACCTGTTCTTCCGCGGCTGGTTCAACCTGGTGCTCGGCGTCTACCGCTACGTGTCGGGCGACGACAAGTACGAACGGCCGTTCGACGTGACCGGCTACGGCGACGAAGTGTTCCAGTGGGACCAGCACCGCATCGCCGGGCTCCTGGAGCGGCAGTACCGCGAGCGTCCCGAGGGTCCGCACTGCGAGAACACCAAGATCTGGTTCGCCTGCAACAGCGCCGCCGGGCTCGGACTCCACCTGTACGACAACATCCACGGCCGCAGCGCGCATCGGCCGGTGGAAGGCTGGATCGAATTCGCGCGCGACAACTATGTCGGCGTCGGCGGCGACGGCGCGCTGGAGTGGGTCACGATGTACTACGACCCCGTCGTCAACCACAAGGTGAACCTCGGCGCGGGGGCGGGACTGGTGCCGGCCTTCCTGCTGCTGCCGCAGCAGCCCGAGCTGGCGACATTTCTGTACGAGGCGGCGGCCACTGCCCTCGGTTGGAACGATCCGCGCCGGGAGATCAGGGCCGACTCGACCGGGTTGATCCTGGCGCGCGAGCTCGGCGATCACACGGCGCTCGAACGGTTGCGCGCCGCCGCCGAGCGGCAGTTCGACCCGCGCTTCTTCGGCGAGCGGGACGAGAAGTTCGGCTGGTGGTTCGGCCTGAACGAAGGCTTTCCGCGCGGGCAGCGCAGCGCCATGCAGATGGTCGCCGAGGTCGGCGAGGGCGATGCCTGGCGGCGGGCGTTCGACGCGCCGCACCGCGACAAGTACGACGCGCCGACCGTCGAGGGTGTGGACTTCCCGTCGCTGGGGATCTACCAGGCGTGGAACGATGCCGGGAGCGGCACCCTGCACATCGGCACCTACGCCGCGGCGCCCGACCGCCGCGGCCAGGAGACGAGCTGGAACGTCACGGGCCTGCCGGATCCCGCCCAGGTGTTCATCCTGTGCGACGGCGAGCCGTTCCGGCGTTTCGAGGTGACCGGCCCCGACGCCATCCGCATCGACGGCACGGTGGACCTGCGCCACTATCAGATCTTCACCGGTTACCGGGGCGGCGGCGGCCAACCGGCGAACGCCCGCCGCCGGGAACGGCCCGCGCGCGCCGCCGCTGGTACGGCCTCGGCGGCGATGGCTGCCGCGGCGGGATCACAGGTGCGGGCGCCCGCCGCCGGACGGGCCCGGGACGCCACCAGCAGCATCGCGCCGTCCAGTCCGGCCTGTCCGTGCTGCCCGGCGTAGCGCCCGTCAAAGCGCGCGCCTGATTGTGTAACGTATATGCGGCGGAACCTGTAAATGATTCTGGTCAACCGACATACCCACGCCGGCGAAGGTCCGTTCCACGCTACGCTGCGGATCAAGCCGGCGTCGCGGGTGGACCTGATCGACGTCCGCGGCAAGCTGCGCGAGGAGTTCGGGTCCGACTTCACGCGCTACCCCAAGGCCTTCTACATTTCGGACCACACCACGGCCGGCTATCTGGACCAGCGCCTGGCGAAGGTGCTGGAGCACGACAGCTCCAATATTCAGGACTACCTGCAGGTGTTCCTGAAGCTGTTTCCGCCCGACGCCGACTACCGCCACGACAAGCTGCACCTGCGCACGGAGCTGTCGGAGCAGCAGCGCGCCGTCGAGCCCCGCAACGCGGATTCGCACCTCGCGTTCATGGGCAGCGGCCTGCGCAGCGCGACGTCGTACGAGCTGCGCGGCGACGAGCCGGTGTGGTTCGTGGAGCTGGACGGGGTCCACGTCGGGGGCACGCGTCGCCGCCGCACGACCGTCATTGCCTATACCGGGGAGGATGAGGTCGCGCGGATGCAGGTCACCCTGCCGGCGTCACCGCGTTCCATCGATGCCCAGAACCTGCGCGATCCGGCCCTCGGACTGATCGGGCAACTGGAAGGACTGGCCCGCAAGCACCGCGTGGCGTTCGGCCGGTTCGAAATCTCCCTGCCCCTGGAGGAGCGCAACGCAGGCCTGACGGTCAACGAGTACGAGACCCTGCTCATGACGCACGACCTGCGCGACGTGCTGCGCGACCCGCTGCGCTTCGCGGCGCAGATCGGCAGGGAAGCGCTGCAGGCCCCCCGCGCCATTCCGGCCAAGGTGCTCAACTACGCGCAGTACGACGTGGTCCAGGTGTTCAACAAGCTCATGGACCAGGTCGGCGCGCGCCGGTCGCTGGTCGAGCGGGTCGTCAACCGGGCGCTGGCGCTCCCGGTTTCCCATTTCCTGCGGATGAAGCGCGCCATCAGCCTGCCCATCCTCGACCGCCAGGGTGACGGCGTCGGAGAGATCGGCTGGGGGACCTACCAGAGCCCGATCCTCGTCCAGTGGAAGGGCGCGGCCGGCTCCAGCCGCACGCTAAACGTGCGGCTGTACCGGTTCGTATAGGCGCCTCCCGCGGTCGTGCTACGGCCTGCATTCCGGAGCTCCCGGTGTTCCTGTGCACGGCCCGTGCACTTTTCTTCCCGCCCGGCGCGTCGTATTTTCAGCAAGTGGAGACGCGACAGCGCATCCTGTTGACGGGTGCGAGCGGTTACGTCGGCGGCCGGTTGCTGCAGGCGCTGGAGGCGCGCGGTCACGACGTGCGCTGCCTGGCGCGGCGCCCGGAGTTCGTGGCGGCGCGCGCCGGCCCGCGGACTGCCGTCGTCCGCGGCGATTGCCTCCATCCCGACTCGCTGCGCGGCGTATGCGACGGCATCGGGACGGTCTACTACCTGATCCACTCGATGGGCTCGGCCGCCGATTTCGAGGCGCGCGACCGCGAGGCCGCGCGCAACCTCGGCGAGGCGGCTCGCCGCGCCGGCGTGCGGCGCATCATCTACCTCGGCGGTCTGGGCGCCGGCGCCGGCCTGTCGCGGCATCTGCGCAGCCGGCACGAGACGGGCGATGTGCTGCGCGCGTCGGGGGTGCCGGTAGTCGAGCTGCGGAGCGGCATCGTGCTCGGCTCGGGCAGCCTGTCGTTCGAGCTGATCCGCGCCCTCGTCGAGCGGCTGCCCCTGATGGTGTGTCCCACGTGGGTGCGCGCGCCGACCCAGCCGATCGCCGTCGAGGACCTGATCGACTACCTGCTCGCGGCGCTGAACCTGCCGGACGGCGGTAGCCGGCTGTTCGAGGTAGGCGGGGCGGAGCGGGTTTCGTACTGCGACATCATGCTCGAGTACGCGCGGCAGCGTGGACTGCGCCGACTGCTGCTGCCCGTGCCGCTGCTGTCGCCGCGGCTCTCCAGCCTCTGGCTCGGCCTGACGACACCCGTCTACGCGCGCATCGGCCGCAAGCTGGTCGACGGGCTGCGCAACCCGACCGTGGTCAACGACACTGCCGCGCTCGACGCTTTCCCCGTGCGCCCGATGGGCCTGCGAGCGGCGATCGCGCGGGCGATCGCCAACGAGGATCACGACTTCGCCACCACGCGCTGGTCGGACGCGGTCTCCTCCGTGGGTCCGCCGCCCGCCTGGGGCGGCATGCGCATCGGAACCCGGCTGTTCGACGTCCGATCGATCAACGTGGCCGTGCCTCCGGCGGCGGCGTTCGCACCCATCCGCCGGATCGGCGGCCGCAACGGGTGGTACTGCCACGACTGGCTCTGGCAGTTGCGGGGCGCCGTCGACCTGCTGGCGGGCGGCGTCGGCATGCGGCGCGGCCGGAGCAATCCCGACGCGCTGGCGGTCGGCGATACGCTGGACTGCTGGCGCGTCGAGGCATACGAGCCCGACGTGCGGTTGCGGCTGGCGGCCGAGATGAAGCTGCCGGGACGCGCCTGGCTGGAATTCGAGGTGGAGCCTCGGGGCGCGGCGGAATCGACCATCCGCCAGACCGCCGTATTCGACCCGGCGGGGCTGCCCGGCCTGGGCTACTGGTACGGGATCTACCCGCTGCACGCGCGCATCTTCACCGGCATGCTGCGCGGCATCGCGCGCCGGGCGGTTGTCAGCCGCCCCGCGTGTGCATCTCCAGGTGCGGCGACTGCCGCAGCGTCTCCACCGGAATGAGCGGCTGCCGGTCCGCAGCCGCGGCGCGCAACTCGGCGCCGCGGTCGTCCCGCGCCGCCCACACCGACTCGATCAGACCGTGGAGCTCGGCGGGGGAGGTCCCTTCCCGCAACGGGTCGCGCAGGTTCGTGCCGGCCAGCGCGTACAGGCACAGGTACCACATGCCGTCGGCCGTCAGCCGGCTGCGGTCGCAGGTGCTGCAGAACGGTGCGGTCGTCGAGGAGATGATGCCGAACGTGACGCCGTCGGCGAGCCGGAAGCGGTCGGCCGGCGCCGACGTCTGCTCGTCGATCGGCTCCACCTTGCCGTAACGCGCTGCGATGGCGCGCAGAATGTCGTCGCGGGAGACGACGTCGGCGAGCGACCAGCGCGTGGCGCCACCGACGTCCATGTACTCGATGAAGCGCACCTCGGCGCCGAGCGTCCGGCCGTGCTCCAGGATGTCGATCAGCTCGTCGTCGTTCATCCCGCGGATGACGACGGTGTCGATCTTCACGGTGTCGAACCGCGCGGCGGCCGCGGTGAGGCCCGCCAGCACGGCGTCGAGCGCGTCGACGCGGGTCAGCTCCCGGAAGCGGTCGGGGCGCAGCGTGTCGAGGCTCACGGTGACGCGGTGCAGCCCGGCCGCCCGCAGCGCCTCCACCTGGTCCGCCAGGAGCAGGCCGTTGGTGGTCAGCGCCAGGTCGCGGATGGCCGGCCGCGCGGCCAGCATGCGGATCAGGTCGGGCAGGTCGGTGCGCAGCAGCGGCTCGCCGCCGGTCAGCCGCACCCGGTCCACGCCGAGGCCGGTGAAGACGTCGGCCAGGGCGCAGATCTCTTCGAACGCCAGGATGTCGCTGCGCGGCAGCCAGACGTAGTCCGGCTCCGGCATGCAGTACTGGCAGCGCAGGTTGCAGCGGTCCGTCACGGATATGCGGAGGCTGCCGAGCGGCCGGCCACGGCGGTCGAGCGTCGCCATCTGTGGGCCATTATAGATGGGGCTGCGCCCCAAACCCCCGGCGGCTGCTAGCGGGGACCCCGTCGCCCCGCGCCGCGCCGCCGGGCCGCGCCGTGCGCGGCTTCCTCATGGGGCTGCGCGGGTATAATCCTCACTTACTGCCGGCAGCCCCGCATTCCATGATTCCAGCCGTTCGCGGTACCCGCGACGTCGTGCCCGGCGAAGTCGAACGTTGGCAGCACCTCGAGCAGGTGGCGCACGACGTGTGCCGCCGCTACGGGTACCGCGAGGTCCGCACGCCGGTGATCGAACGCGAGGAGCTGTTCGCCAAGGGCACCGGCGAATCGACGGACATCGTGCAGAAGGAGATGTACGCCTTTACCGACAAGGGGGGCGAGCGCGTCACGCTGCGGCCCGAGGCGACGCCGAGCGTCGTGCGGGCGTTCGTGCAGCACTCGCTGGAGCAGGCGCTGCCGGAGGCGAAGCTGTACGCGCTGGGGCCGATGTTCCGCTACGAGCGCCCGCAGAAGGGGCGCTACCGGCAGTTCCACCAGCTCGACGTCGAGGCGTTCGGCGTGGAGGCGCCGGCGCTGGACGCCGAGGTGATCGAGATGGCGGCCCACCTGGTCGCCGCGCTGGGCATCGCGGACGCGGAGCTGGTGATCAACACCGTCGGATGCCCGGAGTGCCGCCCGGCGTTCAGCAGCGCGCTGCTCGAAGCCCTGGGGGACCGCGTGGCGGACTTGTGCAGCGACTGCCGGCGGCGGGCGCAGACGAACCCGCTGCGCATCTTCGACTGCAAGCGGCCGGCCGACCAGCCGGTCATCGACGCGCTGCCGCACACCGTCGACTACGTCTGCGCGCCTTGCCGCGAGCACTTCGCGGCGGTGCGGGAGGCGCTGGAGGCATATGGCGTCGAGTATCGCGTGTCGCACCGGCTGGTGCGCGGCCTCGACTACTACAGGCGCACGACGTTCGAGATCCTCGGGCAGGCGCTCGGCGCCCAGGACGCGTTGCTGGGCGGCGGGCGCTACGACGGGCTGGTCCGGCAGCTCGGCGGGCCGGACCGGGCGGGCATCGGGTTCGCCGCGGGCCTGGAGCGGCTCGTGCTGGCGATGCCGGAGGACGCGGCCCGCGCCGAGCCCCCGGACGCATACGTCGTGGCGATCGGGGAGGAAGCCCGGCAGCCCGCGCAGGTGCTGGCAAGGGAACTGCGGCACGCCGGCCTGTGCGCGCTCGTGGACTATGCTTCCCGGTCGCTCAACTCGCAGATGAAGCGCGCCGGCAAGGCGCGAGTCGCCCACGCGCTGATAATCGGATCTGATGAATTGGCGGCCGCGCAGATCAAATTCAAGGACATGACCACCGGCATGCAGACGACCGTACCGCGCGGCGATGCCGTCGAGCACCTGCGCCGGATTCAAAAGGATTGCGTCGCACCGTGACCGACCAGGCAGAAACATCCCGAAGAACGCATACCTGCGGCGAGCTCCGCCCCCACCACGTCGGCGCCGAAGTCACCCTGATGGGCTGGGTGCACAAGATCCGGGACCTCGGCGGCGTCATCTTCGTCGACGTGCGCGACCGCCACGGGCTCACGCAGGTCGTGACCCGTGATGACGCGGAGCTGCTCGAAGTGGCCGGCCGCCTGCGCCCCGAATGCGTGGTCGCGGTCAGCGGCCCGGTCGAGCGGCGGTCGGAGGACACGCTCAACCCGAAGATCGACACCGGCGAGGTGGAGGTGGCGGTGCGGCGCATCGCTATCCTGAGCGCGGCCCGCACGCCGCCGTTCCAGGTCGACGAGGACACGCCGGTCTCGGAGGAGCTCCGGCTGCGCTACCGCTTCCTCGACCTGCGCCGTCCGCGCATGCGCGGCAACATCGGCCTGCGGCACCGCATCACGATGGCGGTCCGCAACAGTCTCGACGCCGACGGATTCTGGGAGATCGAGACGCCGATGCTCACCAAGTCGACGCCCGAAGGCGCGCGCGACTACCTGGTTCCCAGCCGGCTGCATCCCGGCCAGTTCTACGCGCTGCCGCAGTCGCCGCAGATCTTCAAGCAGATCCTGATGGTGAGCGGGATGGACCGCTACTTCCAGATCGTGAAGTGCTTCCGCGACGAGGATCTGCGCGCCGACCGCCAGCCGGAGTTCACGCAGATCGACATCGAGATGTCGTTCGTGGACGAGGACGCGGTGTTCGGGGCCGTGGAGCATTTGATGCAGGCGGTGTTCCGGCAGATCGGCAGGGAAGTGGAGGCGCCGTTCCCGCGCCTCACCTACGACGACGCCATGCGCCGCTACGGCAGCGACAAGCCGGACCTGCGCTTCGGCATGCCGGTGCAGGACGTGTCGGACGCGTTCCGGGACGGGCAGTTCAAGGTGTTCCGCGACATCGTCGCGGGCGGCGGCTCGGTCAACGCGCTGGTGGCCCCGGGCGCCGGGCGGCAGGCGCGCGCGCAGCTCGACAACCTGGTCGACGAGGCGATCGAGCTCGGCGCGAAGGGACTGGTCTGGGTGCGGCAGGCGCCCGACGGCGCGATCCAGAGCTCCATCCTGAAGGCGGCGGGGGAGGATGCGCTGGCGCGCGTGGTCGAGCTGGCGGAGGCCGGTCCGGACGACCTGACGCTGCTGGCGGCCGGCCAGGGGTACGAGGCGTCCGTGCTGCTCGGGCAGCTCCGACTACGGCTGGCCCAGCGCGGCGGCCTGATCGACGAGGGCCGGACGGCGCTGAGCTGGGTAGTGGATTTCCCACTGATGGAGTGGAGCGAGACGGAGCAGCGGCTCGTCTCGATGCATCATCCCTTCACGTCTCCACGGCCTGAAGACCTCGACCGCCTGGAGGACGATCCGGGCGGAGTCCGGGCGCGCGCCTACGACCTGGTGCTGAACGGCAACGAGATCGGGGGCGGCAGCATACGAATCCACGACGCCGAGCTGCAGGCGCGCATCTTCCGGCTGTTGCAGATCAGCGACGAGGAGGCCAGGGCGCGCTTCGGGTTCTTCCTCGAGGCGCTGCAGTACGGCACGCCGCCGCATGGCGGCATCGCGCTCGGCCTCGATCGCATCGTCGCGCTGCTGGCGGGCGAGCCGTCGATCCGCGACGTCATGGCGTTCCCGAAGACCGCCGGCGCCGTCGACCTCATGGCGGGCTCGCCGTCGGCCGTCGGCCGCCGGCAGTTGCGCGACCTGCACCTGGACCGCTAGGCCCGGCGCCGGCGGCTAGCAGCCCGTGGTGAAACCCCGCGTCGCACCGAGACCGGTCAGGCGCCTGTCTGACAAGGCGCGAAGAGCGAGCATATTCGAAGATATGTGAGCGATGAGCAACACAGTCAGGCGGGATGCATGGCCGGTCGAATGCAGCGGGGCTTTTGCCACGGGCTGCTACGACATTCCCCTGAAGACGAGCCGCTGCACGCGCGAGCCCACCGGTTTGGGCTGCGTCTCGGCGGTCCACAGGTTCCCCTTCGAGTCCACGGCGACGGTGTGGAGGCCGAGGAACTCTCCGGGCGCCTCGCCCAGCGTGCCGAAAGATCCGAGCGCCGTGAGCGCCTTGCGGTCCAGGATGTGCATCTGGCCGTTCTCGTAATCGGCCACGTACATGAACCGCTGCTGCGGATCGGTAGAGAACGCGATGCCGCTCGTCGTCCTGAACCCCTCGGCGGTCGGGTTCACGAATACCTGGTCGACATATTCGCCGTCGACGGTGAACACCTGGATGCGCCGGTAGCTGCGGTCGCCGACGTAGACGAGGCCATCGCGGGAGACCTTGACCGCGTGCACCGAGTTGAAGTGCTCGGGGCCCGCGGGGTCGGCCGTGTCGATCATGTTGGCGGTCGCACTGTCGCCCCGCCCCAGCGTCGGAGGCGGCTGCTGGCCGAAGGCGCCCCACATCCGCTTGAAGGCCAGCGTCCCGGCATCGAGGACAAGCACGCGCCGGTTGCCGTAGCCGTCCGCCACGAACACCTCGTTGGTTTCCGGATACACGGCCGCTTCCGTGGCGAGATGCACGCTCGCGGTGTCGGTGTTCGCCCCGACGGCCAGCGCATGCCGGTCGCGGCCGCCGAACTGCCGGACGAACCGCCCCTGGCTCGTGAACTTGAGCATCATGTCGTCGGTCCGCCACATCGGCGCCGCCCACGATCTTTCCAGGGGGTTGTGGAAGGTGAGCCAGACGTTGTCCTGGTGGTCGACCGACAGGCTGTGCTCCATGTCGCCCCAGTCGTAGCCGTCGCCCGGGCCGCCCCACGCCTGCACGAACCGGCCGTTCTCGTCGAACTCGAGCACCGGCGGCGCGGCGCGATCTTCGAGTCCCTCCGGCACCTGGCGCGGCCGGTGCAGCACCCACACGTGATCGTGCCGATCGACGTCGACCCACGTCACGACGCCGACGACCCAGTCGTTGGGCAGCTCCGGGGGCCACTGCCAGGACCGGTCGACCTCGAACTGCGGCAGTTGCACGGGCGTGCCGCGGGAGGTCTGCGAAGCCTCGAAGCCTTGCAGCCCGCCGGCAAGCAGCAGACCCGGGACGATCACGGCGAGCAACGGGAGTTTGACGAGCTTTGTCCGCATGTTGGTGTTCCCCCGGTCTTGATTCTAGAACGCTTGACCACCGGCCGGCGTGCGTGGTACACATCGCAAGGTGCGCAGCCGTTAGTGTGCGCGCCTGGTGGTTGAAATAACTACACCCTCTCTCATCAAAATTCCGGTGCCCGACGAGGGCATCGAGACCCTGTTCGGGTCGCACGACGAGAACCTACGCCAGCTCGAGCGCGAGTTCGACGTACGCATCCGGACGGACGGCCACGCGCTGCTGGTCAGTGGCGACGCGGCCGGCCTGGCCCGGACCGAGCAGGTCGTGGACCAGCTCGCGTCCCTCGCCCGCGAGGGACACCCGCTGTCGGGCGAGGACGTGCGCCAGGCGGCGCGGCTGGTTGCCGAGGATGCCGGCGTCGACCTGCGCGACTACCTGACGCGCGCGCCGGTGCGGCCGTCCAGCCGCCGGCAGGTGCGGCCCAAGAGCGCGAACCAGCGCCGCTATCTGGACGCCATCGAGCGCTACGACGTCGTGCTCAGCGTCGGGCCGGCGGGCACCGGCAAGACGTACCTGGCGATGGCTCAGGCGGTGGCGTTCCTGACGGCCAAGCGGGTGAACCGCATCATCCTCGCCCGCCCGGCAGTGGAAGCCGGCGAGAAGCTGGGATTTCTCCCCGGCGACCTGCAGCAGAAGGTCAATCCGTACCTGCGGCCGCTGTACGACGCGCTGTACGACATGCTCGACGCCGAGCGGATCAACCGCCTGCTGGAGCGCGGCGTGATCGAGATCGCGCCGATCGCCTTCATGCGCGGCCGGACCCTGAACGACGCGTTCGTGATTCTCGACGAGGCGCAGAACACCACCAGCGAGCAGATGAAGATGTTCCTGACCCGGCTGGGGTTTGGGTCCAAAGCCGTCATCACCGGCGACGTGACGCAGGTCGACCTGCCGGCCGGCCGCGTCTCCGGCCTGGTCGAGGCGGTGCGCGTGGTCGGTTCCCTCGACGGGATCGCGCTGGTGCGCTTCGACGAACGGGACGTCGTGCGGCATCCGCTGGTGCAGGCCATCGTCAAGGCCTACGACCTGTTCTCGAAGCGCGGCCGCGATGGCCGTCCGCCGCGCGGCGCCCCGCCGGCCCCCGAGCCCCTGCTCGTTCCTCATGACAACTGATCCTGATCCCGACGACCCCGACAGCGCCGGCGCGGCGGATCCAGCGCCGGCTGCTGCATTGCGCGTGGTCATCACCGACGGCCGCGGCCGTCCCCGTCCGCTGGACGGCCTTCCTGACTGGCTGACCAGGGTGGCGCCGCGCGCGGCGCGCGGCGACATGGCGCTGGCCCTGGTGGGCGACGCGAAGATGCGCGCCCTGAACCGGCAGTTTCGCGGCGTCGATCGCCCCACCGACGTGTTGTCGTTCCCCGCCGGAGCAGGCAATGGACGCGCGCAGACGGGCCGGCGCTGGCTGGGCGACGTCGTCATTGCAACGGGCGTGGCCCGCCGGCAGGCGCGCGCGCGCGGTTGTCCCGTGGACGTGGAGTACCGGCGCCTGGCGCTGCACGGCCTGCTGCACCTGCTGGGCTACGACCATACGTGCGACGGCGGCCGGATGGAGCGGCTCGAGCGGCGGCTCTGGCGCAAGGGCGGCATGAACGGGGAAGTCTGGTGATACCGCTGCTGCTGTTCCTGCTCGCCTGCGCGGCCGTCTACGTCGGGACGGTGCAGGCGGCGTTCAGCCTCCTGATGCGGTTGCCGCTGCGCCTCAACGCGGAGCGGCAGCGCCAGCCCGGGATGCTCGGCGAGTACCTGGACGAGCCCGTGCGGCTGTTCGCGCCGGCGGGCCTGCTGCAGGCCGTGGCGGTGCTGCTGGCTGTCGTCCTCTCGCTGCGGCTGGCCGGGGACGCGGCGGTCGCCCGCTGGGCGGCGCTGGCCGGGCTGCTGCTGCTCGTGCCGGTATGCACGTGGGTCATCCCGCTCGTCGTCGCGCGGCGCCAGCCCGAGCGCGTAATTGGAGCGCTCCTGCCGTCGTTCCACGCGGTGGCCAACGTGCTCCGTCCGCTGACGGGCACCGTGATCGAGCGGCTGTGCGGCACGCGCGGCGAGCGGGCCGAAGAGCACGCGGCCAACGGCGCGGCGCCGGCCGCCGGCGCCAACGGCGAGCCGCGTTCCGAGTCGGATGAGCAGGACGAGCGCGAGCTGCTCCATTCGGTCGTCGAGTTCGGCGACACCGTGGTGCGCGAGGTGATGACGCCCCGGCCGGACGTCGTGGCGGTGCAGGCCGGCGCGACGCTTGCCGAGCTCCGCACGCTGTTCGTCGAGCACCAGTACTCCCGCGTCCCGGTATACGAGGAGGATCTCGACCACGTGCTCGGCTTCGTGTTCGTCAAGGACCTGGTGCCGCTTGCCGACTCGACAGGCGACGAGCGGATCATCAGCCGCCTGCTGCGGCCGGCGCACGTGGTTCCCGAGACCCGGCGCGTCGCCGCCCTGCTCAAGGAGTTCCAGCGGCAGCAGATCCAGATCGCCCTCGTGCACGACGAATACGGCGGTACGGCCGGGCTCGTGACGCTGGAGGACCTCATCGAGGAGATCGTCGGCGAGATCCGCGACGAGTACGACGTCGAGGCCGAGCCCATCGTCGACGAGGGGGGCGGCAGCTTCGTGTTCTCGGGCTCCGTGCCCGTGGACGACATGGCCGAGCGCCTCGACGTGGCCGTCGAGCGCCAGGGGTTCGAGACGGTGGCCGGGTATCTGCTGGCGCGCCTGGGCCGCGTGCCGCGGGTGGGCGAGACGCTGGCAGTCGACGAGGTTGCCGTCGAGATTCTGGACGGCGAGGCGCGCCGTGTGCAGCGCGTGCGCATCCGCCGCCTGGAATCCGCCGGCGCCGGCTCGTGACCATGCGGGCCGGGTTCGCGTCGTTGATAGGGCGTCCCAACGCCGGCAAGTCGACGCTGCTGAACCGGCTCGTCGGCACGAAGCTGGCCATCGTCTCCGACAAGCCGCAGACCACGCGCAACCGCATCGTCGGCGTCCGCAACGTCGCGGGCGACACGCCGGGCCAGGTCGTGTTCGTGGACACGCCGGGCATCCACCGGCCGCTGCACCGCATGAACGTCCGGATGGTCGACGTCGCGCTCGACGCCATCCGCAGCGTCGACGTGGTCGTGATGGTGCTCGACGCCGCGACCGACACCGGCGCCGGCGACCGCTTCGTGCTGCGCCTGACCGAGCAGGTGTCGTCACCCGTGGTCGCGGCGCTCAACAAGATCGATCTGATCGCCAAGCCGCGGCTCCTGCCGACCATCGAGTGGTACAGCCGGCAGCGCGAGTTCGCGGCCATCGTGCCGGTCTCGGCGCTGACGGGCGACGGCTGCGAGCGGCTCCTGGCCAAGGTGCGGGAGCTGCTGCCCGAGGGTGAGCCGCTGTATCCCGACGACTACCTGACCGATCAGCCGGAGCGGGTCCTTGTGGCCGAGACCGTGCGCGAGAAGCTGCTGCGGCATACGCGCGCCGAGCTGCCGTTCTCGACGGCGGTCGTCGTGGACAAGTTCGAGGAAGCGGGCCCGGACGGGTTGATTCGCGCCTGGTGCTCCATACTGGTCGACCGCGCGTCGCAGAAGGCGATCGTGATCGGCCGCGGCGGTGCGCAGATCAAGCGCATCGGCAGCGAAGCCCGCGCCGACCTGGAGCGTTTCTTCGCGGCCAGGCTGCATCTGGACCTGCACGTGCGGGTGCGCGCCGGGTGGCGCGAGGACGAGCGGATGCTCGACGAGATCGGCGTCGCCCGCCGGCGGTGAAGGCCTGCGCTGTGGTACACTTGCGTGTTCTAGGCTCTGAATTGGACGAAGGACAACGATTGGTCACGGCGCCGACCCCGATGAGGTCTGGAGACCGTCCAGGTAGCTACCATGCCGCCCCAGCGCAGAATCGACGTGGTGTTCGATTCGGTCAAGCGACTGCAGCGGATTGGTGCGACCGCCAACCTCGTCAACCTTCTCCAGAAGCAGCATCCCGCCGATCTCGCTGACGTCTTCGCCAGCCTCCCGGACCGCAACCGCCGGTCCGTCTTCGACACGCTCCTGGATCACAACAGCCGCCTGGCGATGGAATCGCTGGCCGAGCTCGAGCCCGAGGTCGGCGCCGCGATGCTCGTGGACCATCCGCCCGACCGGCTGGCGCTCCTCTTCCAGGACCTGCCGTCGGACGACGCTGCGGCGCTGCTCGACAACCTGCCCGACGACCTGTCGACCTCCGTGCTCGACCTGATGCGGAAGAAGGAGTCGGGCGAGGTCCAGCACCTGCTCGAGTACGACGACCAGACCGCCGGCCGCATCATGAACCCGAACGTCTTCGCGCTGGCCGAGGACCTGACGGTCGGCCAGGCGATCGAGGAGCTGCAGCGGTCGCGCGAAGTGGAGATGGTGTTCTACTTGTACGTGGTCGACGCCCGCCGGCACCTGGTCGGCGTGGTCTCGCTGCGCCGGCTGCTGCTGGTATCGCCGGAGACGCCGCTCAAGCGGGTCATGACGTCGGATCTCATCAGCGCGCGCGTCGACACCGACCAGGAGGAAATCGCGCGCGAGGTGGCAGCCTACAACCTGCTGGCGATCCCGGTGGTGGACGAGGAGAACAAGCTGGTCGGCATCATCACCGTGGACGACGTCATCGACGTCATCAAGGACGAGGCGACCGAGGACATCTTGCGCCTGGCCGGCGTGTCGGCGGACGAGCACGTGCTCACGGGGCCGTTCGAGTCGTGGCGCAAGCGGCTGCCGTGGTTGGGCGTCAACCTGGTGACGGCCACGCTCGCGGCGATGGTGGTGCGCCAGTTCCAGGCGACGGTGGAGCAGGTGGTGGCGCTGGCGGCGCTGATGACCATCGTCGCCAGCATGGGCGGCAACGCCGCCACGCAGACCCTCACTGTCGTGGTGCGCGGGATCGCGCTCGGCGAGCTCACCTGGAGCAACTCGCGGCGGGTGCTCGGCAAGGAGACGCTCGTCGCGATCGGCAACGGCCTCGTGCTGGGCGGCGTGGGCGCGGGCATCGCCTGGTGGCTGGCGGGCAACCCGTACCTGGGCGGCATTCTGGCGCTGGCAATGCTCATCAACCTGATCGTCGCCGCGGTGGCGGCCACGCTGATACCCATTGCCCTGCGCGCCCTCAAGATCGACCCGGCGCTGGCGTCGTCCGTGTTCATCACGACGCTGACCGACGTATTCGGGTTCTTTGCCTTCCTCGGCCTGGCCGCGTTCTTCCTGGGCCGGCTGTAGGAGGGGACGGGAGCATGTCTCCCAAGGCCCGCACGGCGGGCCTCGGCGGCAGCGGCGCGGGGCGAAGGGGCCCCGCTAGGAGCCGCCGGGGGTAGAATAGTGCCGCGCCGCCGCCGGAAGTTGCTGTTTGCGGCGGCTGCTGGCTCCGGATGCCGCTGCATGCCGCGGAAGCGCTGATTCTGCGCACGTACAAGCTGGGCGAGGCGGACCGGATAGTCGTGTTCCTGACGGCGGACCGCGGCAAGCGCCGCGGCGTGGCGAAGGGGGCGCGCAAGCCGAAGTCGCGCTTCTCCGGCGGGCTGGAGCCGCTGACGCGCGGGCGCGTCGAGTACTTCGAGCGGGAACGTCGCGAGCTGGTCCGGCTGCGCTACGTCGAGCCGATCTGCTCGCCGCTGCTGAGCAGCGACGCCAGCGCGCTGGCGCATGCCGGCTACTTCGCCGAGCTGATCGACGAGTGGTCGCCGGAGGCGGACCCCAGCGACGCGCTGTTCCGCCTGGGCGCGGCGACGGCCGAGGCGCTGGCCGCCGGCGGGCCGGTCGACCGGCTCGCGCGCTACTTCGAGTACTGGCTGCTGCGGCTGCAGGGCGTGTATCCGCCGACGGATCGCTGCGGCCGCTGCGGCGGCGGTCTGGCGGCGGGCGCGCGGCTGTCGCCCGGGGCGGGCTTGCTGGCCTGTCCCGCGTGCGAGCCGGCGGGCGCCGGCGCGCCGTTGTCGGGCGCCGCAGTCGCGTTCCTGCGCGCGGCCCGTTCGGCCGCGCCGGGCGCGCTGGAGGAGATCGGGCTGGAGGACCGGGCCGGCCGCGAGCTGGCGGCGGCCCACCGGCTGCTGATTCGGACGCATCTGGAGAAGGAACTGAAGTCGCTGCGCGTCGTCCGCGAGTTGGCCGGCGACGGCGATTAGACAAAGGAGACCGCGCGATGAGCGAGCGAGCGCCGCAGGACACTTCTGCGGGCCATTGGGTGTCCTACCGTCCCGAGATCAAGGTGCTGGACTGCACCATCCGGGACGGCGGGCTGATGAACGACCACAAGTTCGGCGACGAGACCGTCAAGGCCGTCTACGAGGCCTGCGTCGAGAGCGGCATCGACTACATGGAAATCGGGTACATCAACTCGCGCACCATGTTCCCGCCGGGCAAGTTCGGGCCGTGGAAGCACTGCCAGGAAAGCGACATCCGGCGCATCGTCGGCGACAACGACACGCCGGTGAAGCTGTCGGCCATGGCCGACGCCGACAAGAGCGACTACAAGACGGACGTCCTGCCGAAGTCCGAGAGCGTGCTGGACCTGATCCGGGTGGCGACCTACATCCACCAGATCCCGCTGGCCCTCGACATGATCAAGGACGCGCACGACAAGGGCTACGAGACCAGCCTCAACCTGATGGCGCTCTCCACGGTGCCCGAGAGCGAGCTGAACGAGGCGCTGGCGATGGTGGCCGAGTCCGAGGCGGACGTCATCTGCATCGTGGACAGTTTCGGCGCGTTGTACGCGGAGCAGATCGACAGCTACATGGACACGTTCAAGAGCTACGCGGCGGCCGGCGGCAAGGAAGTGGGCATGCACGCCCACAACAACCGCCAGCTCGCGTTCGCCAACACCATCCAGGCCACGATCAAGGGCGCCAACCGGCTGGACGCCAGCATGGCCGGGCTGGGCCGCGGCGCCGGGAACTGCGCGATGGAGCTGCTGCTCAGCTTCCTGCACAACCCGAAGTTCCGGCTGCGGCCGGTGCTGCACTGCATCCAGCACCACATCGAGCCGATGCGCGAGGCGCTGAAGTGGGGCTTCGACTACCCGTACATGATGACCGGCGTGCTCAACCAGCACCCGCGCGCGGGGATGGCGTTCAACGAGTCGCCGGACCGCGGCGACATCATCAAGTTCTACGATTCGCTCGAGGATCCCGACTGAGGGGCGCCGGCCGCGCCGGCCGCCGCCCGTCCAGCGTCCCATGACACTCCAGGACCTGATTCTGTCGCTGTCCCGCTTCTGGTCCGAGCGCGGCTGCCTGATCCACCAGCCGCTCGACGTCGAGGTGGGGGCGGGGACGATGCACCCCGAGACCTTCCTGCGCGTGCTCGGCCCGCGCCACTGGAACGTGGCCTACGTTCAGCCGTCGCGGCGCCCGGCGGACGGCCGCTTCGGCGAGAACCCGAACCGGCTGTTCAAGCACCACCAGTTCCAGGTGATCCTGAAGCCGTCCCCGGATGCCGCGCAGCGGCTCTACCTCGACAGCCTGGAGGCGTGCGGCATCGACCCGACGCGCCACGACGTGCGCTTCGAGGAGGACAACTGGGAGTCGCCCACGCTCGGCGCCTGGGGCATCGGCTGGCAGGTGCTGCTCGACGGGCTGGAGATCACGCAGTTCACCTACTTCCAGCAGGCCGGCGGCATCGACCTGGCGCCCATATCCGTAGAGCTGACCTACGGGCTGGAGCGCATCGCGATGCACCTGCAGGGCGTGGACAACGTCTACGACCTGGAGTGGGCGCCCGGCGTGTCGTACGGCGAGGTGCGGCACCGGGAAGAGGTGGAGCAGTCGAAGTACGCCTTCGGCCAGGTCGATCTGGCCGCGGGCGAGTACGCGCGGGCGCACCGCGAGCTGTTCGACCGCTACTACGAGCTGACGGAGCAGTTGCTGGCGTCGGGCCTCACCCTGCCGGCGCTGGACCACTGCCTGAAGTGCTCGCATACGTTCAACCTGCTCGACGCGAGCGGCAGCATCGGCGTCACCGAGCGGGCGGCGTACATCCTGCGCGTCCGCAAGCTGGCGGTCGCCATAGCCGAAGCGCATGTCGCGTGGGAGCAGGCGGAGGCCGGCGCGGCGGCGCCCGCGGAGGGCGCGTGAGCATGGCCTTCCGCGAGCTGCTGCTGGAGATCGGCTGCGAGGAGATGCCCGCGAGCTGGATTCCGGGCATCGAGGCGCAGCTTGCCGAGCGGCTGGCCGCCCGCCTGGACGAGGTGCGCATTGCGCGCCGCGGCGCCGTGCGCGCGTTCGTCGGCCCGCGCCGGCTCGTGGCCACGGTGGCGGAGTTGGCCGACCGGCAGTCGGACCTCGAAGAGACCGTCACCGGACCGCCGGTCAGCGCCGCCTTCGACGCGCAGGGCGAGCCGACGCGCGCGGCGCTCGGCTTTGCGCGCAAGCAGGGCGTGGAAGTCGCCGCGCTGGAGCGCGTGGAGACGTCGAAGGGGGAGTACCTCGCCTGCCACCGCCGGCAGGCCGGCGCGTCCACGGAGTCGGTGCTGGCCGGCGTCCTGGCGGCCACGCTGCGCGACCTGGCGTTCCCCAAGGCGATGCGCTGGGACGCCGCGCTCGACGACGGCCGCGGCGAGTTTCTGTTTGGCCGGCCGATCCGCTGGCTCCTCTTCCTGTACGGCGGGCGCGTGGTTCCGTTCGAGATCGGGCGGACCGCTGCCGCGACGGCACGCGAGGTGGAGCCCGTGCGCGCCGGCAGCGTCACGTACGGACACCGGTTCTTCGGCGCCGCCGGTACGCCGGGCGCCCCGATCGAGGTGACGTCGTTCGGCGACTACAGCCGGCGCCTGGCGGATGCCTGCGTGCTGGTCGACCGCGAGGACCGGCGCGCGCGGGTGACGCGGGAGCTCGAAACCGCCGCCAAGGCGGCTGGCGGCCGGCTGGCGGCGCTCGCCGAGCAGGCGGCGCTGCTCGCCGAGGTGCCCGATCTCGTGGAGCACCCCGCGGTGGTGACCGGCGCGTTCCCGAGAGAGTTCCTGGCGCTTCCCGACGAGGTGCTGGCGACCACCATGGTGCACCACCAGCACTACTTCCCGGTCGTCGATGACGGCGGCCGGCTCACGCCGCACTTCCTCGCGGTGACCAACGTCCCGGGTGACGACGCGGCGCGCAACGAGCGCATCGCCCACAACGCGGAGCGGGTGCTCGTGGCGCGGCTGCGTGACGCGCGGTTCTTCTGGGACGCGGACCGTGCGCGCCGGCTGGACGACCGCCTGGAGCGGCTCGACACGCTGCTGTTCCACAAGCGGCTCGGCAGCTACCGCGCCAAGTCCGAGCGGGTGGCGGCCCTGGCCGGGCAGATCGCCGGCGACGTGCTCGGCCAGTCTGACGACGTCGCCGCCGCCGCGCGGCGCGCGGCGGCGCTGTGCAAGGCCGACCTGGCCACCGACATGGTGGGGGAGTTCCCCGAGCTCCAGGGCGTGATGGGCGGGGTCTACGCCCGCGAGCAGGGCGAGCCGGAGGCGGTCTGGAAGGCCGTCTACCACCACTACCTGCCGATCGGCATTGCCGCTGACGACCCGCCGTCACGAGACGCACTCGGCGCGGCCCCGGTGACGTGGGCGGCCGTGTCGCTGGCCGACAAGGTCGACACCGTCTACGGCCTCTTCGGCGCCGGCGAGAAACCTACCGGCTCCCGCGACCCGCTCGGCATCCGCCGCCAGGCGCAGGGTCTGCTGCGGATCCTGATCGACCTCCCCGAGCTGACCGGCCTGGAGGCGCGCGTGGCGATCGGCCCGCTGCGCTGCAAGGCGGCCGGCCAGTACCCGGAGGAGTTGACGGACCGGGTGGCCGGCGAGCGCGAAACGGCGTTCCTGCTCGACCGGCTGCGCTACGTCCTGGAAGCGCGCGGCTTCGACGTCCGCAACGTGCGCGCCGTCACCCACCAGCCGCTGGACCTGATCCGTCCACTCGACGCGCGCCGCAAGCTGGAAGTGTTGCCGGAGTTCACCGAGACGCCCGACTTCCGGACGCTGGCCACCGTCTTCAAGCGGGTGAAGAACATCGCACGCGAACTGCCGCGCGACGCCGCGGGCGCCGCGCCCGGCGAGCCGCTCGAAACAGTGTTGACCGAGCCTGCCGAGCAGGCGCTGCTGGCCGAGCTGACGGCCCGCCGGTCCGTCATCGACGCCGCCGTGGAGCAGGGCAGCGGCTACCGCGAGGCGTTCGCCGAGGCCGCCCGCATCGGCCCCGCCGTGGACCGCTTCTTCACCGAGGTATTCGTCATGGCCGACGACCCGGCCTTGAGGACCGCCCGCCTGCGTCTGATGCACCAGCTCGAGCAGGTCATCCTCCAGCTCGCCGACGTGTCAGAGATCGTCCGGGAGGGGTAGCGGGCTACAGGCTGCTGGCCAGCTTGATGCCCGGTGCTTCAGTGTGGGAGGATGCGGGAAATGAGCATCGAGGTTGTCGGAGCGGCCGTGGCGGTGGTAGGCGTCTTGCTGTGGACAAGGCGCGACCTGCGGCATGATCTCGCCGAAATCCGCGCGGACGTGCGGGCGCTGAACGGCCGTATCGACAACATCCTGCTGTCAAACTGCGGGCCGCAGACCTAACTGCCCGCGGCCCTGCTGTCGACTGTTTCCTCACCTACGTGTTCGTCATGGCGGGCAACCCGCCCCTGCTGGCTAACCAGCTCCGGCTGATGCACCAGCTCAAGCAGGTCATCCTCGTGGCCAGCATTCGGTTATCCGCCGAGGTGTTCCCAGTCATAATCGCTGTACCGGTAGTACGACTGCGGCAATCCATGAATCGCCAAATGATCCTCGAACTGCCAGACAGTCGAACGCGCATGTCCACCGACTAGCGGCCCACGAGATGCCCGACCAACGATCTGCTCGAAAAGAATGGGCGAACCTATGCGTGTTGCGAGAACAACATGACGAACCGCCGGGCAGTCGTAGCCCGTTGCCAGCAATCGTTTGTTCGTTATCACCGACAGGTCACCGCGCTCAAACGCACCAAGTCTGTTGCGCCGAACTTCCTGTCCGTCCCACGATGACACGGCGGCCGCTCGCACACCTTGGCAGCGGAGCGCGGCCGCCATGAGCCTCGCATGTTCTACGCTTGCGGCAAAAACGAGCACGCGCGCTTTCTTCGCAAGGCGACATGCAATGCGGACGGCTGCCCGAAACCGATCCATATCCCACGCGGTATAGGTTGCCGACCATGCCTTTCTTCCACTTCGAATCAATCCTTCAGGCGGAACGTCCTTAAAAGCTATACGGGCCAGAACGCCGCGCCGTTGTAGAACAGCTATCGGATCTCGCCCCAGTTGCTTGCTTCTCAAGAGCCGGCCATCGAAAAAGTCTACCAATCGTTCCGTCTCCTCCTCTGTTGTCCGACCCGGCGTGGCAGACAAGCCGATGACTACGACGTTTCGCCGTCTTCGAACCTGCTGGAGTGCGCGTTGGAAGACCGGTGCCGCCACATGATGGGCCTCGTCAAAAACTACGACATCAACATCAGGGACAATCCCATCCCTGAGTCGTGCTGCGACCATGTGGGGGGTAGCGAGTAGTACACCGCATTCCAAATCGTCCGGAAACCCTGCGAGCAGATCTGCCCGCACCAATTCCACGTCCACCGCATTGCGGTCCAACCACCAGACAGATTGAAGCGTCGCGGCAGCCTGTTCGAGAAGTTCGCGAGTCGGTGCCAACCACAACACTACTCGCGCGTGTCCACTTGTCAGAATCCGCAACAGAGCTACCGCCATTGTGCGGGTTTTGCCGGCGCCGGTCGGCAGAGTTAGCAGCCCGATGTTGCCACCTGTCGGCGTCGAGCACAGTCGTTCGACTTCCCCGACAAGATCCTTCTGGTATCCGAACAGTGGCGGCACGGCTTCCGCGTTTCGCAGTCGAACTCGCGGAGGCGGTTGAACTTCGCCGTTGTCGTCATCATCGTCGTCACCGATCGGGCTGTGACTGCCGGAATCGTCACTGTACTCCGCAGTGACGCCAGGATAGTACTCCTCCAGGTCACGCAGAAATCGACGGCCGTCCATGTTCACCTTCGCCCGTTGAATCCGACACGAATTGCAGCGTTACAACCCTAGGACCGTCCACAGCCATTTCATGCGGATGCGCGCTTCTTCCCAACTGCGATCTTGGTCGAACTCTTCACCAAGTATCTTCATGATCCGACCGCCCGCTGAATTTTCGTTGTCGGCAAAGCGCCTTACGCTACGTTTGATCCTCTTCATGTAGCTGACGTCCGATTCCAGCATGTCCGCCCAGAATTCGTCAAAGTCGGACGCTTCGCCGGGGGCAACCCGCTCGTCATACATCTGCATCGCCACGGCCCAGAAGATCACCTCCCGGCTCCTCGCCGATGCACCTTGTGTGAAATCTATTGCCCCCTCCGCCGCCATCAGAGTTCCCAACCAGAATCGATCACTCTCGTCGCCGTGCTCGAAGAGACAATCCGGTTGGAGAAATTCCGGCTTTGCGTTCACAAGCTCATTCAAGCAGTGCACGAACTGCTGCGCTCGCTGGAGGATGTGGCCGGACAATTCGTCCGTACGATCGCCTGCTTCCTCTTCCGTCGCCTGTGATCCGTCTGAAGTGTTCTCCGCCTCTACCGGTTCATCTACGTACTCGTCCTCCATTTCAGCGTCGTCCACAAAGGCGTCAGCGTTCTCGTACATATCAAGATCGTCGAGATGTGCATCGTCGACCATGATCCACTCGCGAAACGCTAGGAAGTACGCCCGTTGAAATACGACGTTGTACGCCAAGCTCCTCTTGTGGTCTTCGATACTCGTCCGAAAGTCATTCAACCCCTGTTCACCGATAGGTGTGGGTCCTGTCTGAAGTCGGCCTAGTAACTGCCTGTATTCGGTGGTCGCACGCCCATCATAACGATCGTTTTTTTGTTGATAGTACAGCCGGTACCAGTTGGAAAAATCCAGGGTGAACGATCCGTCAGCAGTGCGGAGGTCGATGAGATCTCGATACGGCGTAAACTCTGTGAGGAGAGAAATGAAAACCGGGTTCCATATTCGCTGGAACGCCTCGCCTATCTTCTCGATTTCGTCGTTGTCGACGCTCTCCGAATAGTTGAATGGCTGAAGCTTTACCTTTTCCAGATCGTCGAGGCGACCAAGGGCTTGCGCCATGTCCATTGACAACCACCGCGCGAGCGCCTGCACTTGCCTGCGGATAGCGCCATAGTCCATGAAGTTCTCTACGGGTTTAGCCCCAAGCAGCGCCGTGATCGCCCAGTCCAGAGTTAGAATGGTTGTCAGATACGGACCTTCATCGAACTTCGCTTGCTCGGTATGCCAATCGACGAGTGCAAGCGGCAGGCGAGCAGGGTTCGCGTCTAGATCGGAAGTATCGCCGCTCACTGCTTCGCCAACGAGTGCACGGACGCAGACGGACGTTGGGTCTTTGTCATCTAACAGAATCTGTCGCGCTCGAGTTGGTACCTTCGCGTGCTTGTTGAGGTCGATAAAAATGCCGCGAAGCACGTCAACCAGCGGCTTGGGCACCGGCATTTCGTATCCAAAGCGCGGATCCAGCGCGACGAAGATGACCGGTACGGATGTCATGCGCAGTTGATTTTCCGGTACGCCAGGGTTTGTTACGAACTGCTGAATGGCGGCTAGCCGGTGCTGCCCGTCCAACGCCACGGCGAACACTTCATCGGGATTCCATCGGATCTGGCCGGTCCGGGCTTCCACTTGTGACAGGTTGTCCCAATTGGTCCAGTAACCGCAGGAGATCGGGCCGACTGTAAGGATCTTCTGGAAACGGTCTGCTTCGCCGAGCGCAGGTGGCCGCCAATTGCGATCGGCGGTGAAGGCGTGCTCCGTATCTGACAGGCTACTTCCAGTCGGAAGGAGTGCAATCGTAAGAGCGTTGAAAAACTGCGGCTGCTCGGTAGCGCGCAAGTAAGGTACGATGCGGCGTTCAACTCGTGGCCAATCGACTTCCCGCTGATACAGCTCATCGAGCTTCCACTCAACTTCATCAGAGCCAGGAAATTCGGCGGCGAGTCTAAGGCTCCCGGCTGCATCTTGTAGAGACATGATGGTGGAGAAATAGGGAATAATCCACGAGGACAGATGGTAATGGCCGTAAAGGAAGTCGAAGTGGGGCGTGGATGGTATGTCCTGAACAACACGTCTGCCGTTCATCGTGCTTCTCCTGCGTTTATCCACGCCTGGAAACGTATCCGGCGACGGAGAACGCTGTAGTCAAGAGTTCGAGGAGTTTTCGAAGTTCGATGCGTTGCGCGTCGTCCGGCAACTGTAGGTGGTCGAGACGAATAAAGACGAGGTCGAGGTCGGACCAGGAGAGATTGAGATCCGGATTTTGAATTCGTTGACCGAAACCGGTTTCACCTGCGAGGTGTTCACGTATTCGCTGCCTCAAATTTCTGGTTTCTCCACAATAGAGAGGTGGCGTCGAATAGCTCAGGTCACGGATGTATCCTGCCAGCCACTCCCGTTTCCTTCGGGTAGCCATCAGTTGATGGAACTGGCGTAGTTTGGTTGACGTGAGGTTGGCGCCGCGAATCGTGAGCCGATCTACGACAGCGAAATGAGACATCCGATGATCACGCACTTCGGCGATCGGGGTTTGCATCGCGGTGTTCAACCATTTTGTGAACGCGAGGCTGCTGGTCAGTGCCGTGCGCGGAACTTGAAGAGAGCGCCGCCACAAGTAGATGCCCGAGGCCTTGGGAAGGAGATCGGACAGTGTGCCTTGCCGTTCGTAAGCGTCACTAAGATCGGCTCCTGACACGACTTTCCATCTCGACGGCATTGTGGCGAGTTCTAATGCGTGTTGAGGGTGACTTGATGGCCTTTGAGCGAGACGCCGCGCTCGTCGAGTACGGAGAGCCAGTCGTTGCGTCTGCCGATCGGGCGATCAGTGTTCAGTAATTCTAGGGTTTTTTCCTTCGCGGTGAGCGTAGCGAATCTGCGGCGACCCGGGTAGTCGCCAGCCACGAGCAGTTCCTTCCGGTGAAGAATCGGTGGGTTCGCTGAGCTACGGTAATCACGATGATACAAGCTTAATCTTGAAAGATCTGCGACGAAGGCTTCGGTGAGTGCCGGGTGGCCAACCCGATCAAAGTCAGGGTACAGGAGATAGGATACTTGAGGCTTACGACGGGATAGCTTCACAAGGGTCAAATTTTCCACGGTGCCAGCAAGCTGTCGACCGCATCCTTCGTAGACGCGAAGCAACGGCGGCAGGTGTGGCAGTGCCGTATGGTGGACGTAAAGCGCGTCGGGCAGGATCTTTCCGACGGGGGCGTCGCCGCAGGCGCGGTTGATTGCCGCGTGGTCACCGGCCGAGAAGAGTAGCCGGTCGGCGTCGGCCCGTGCAGCCTTGTACGTGCCGAAGAACGCGCGAACGTCGTAGCGGAGCGTGTCTGGAAGTTGGCTCAGCTTTGGCCGCTTTCGGAATGCGGCCAGCGCCAAGTAGACGAGCAGGTCATCGCGGCGTCCACGTCGAATGGTTTCCCACTGCTCCGGGCCGGTGATGCGCCTGACGAGCGAGAACGCGCGAGCGAGGCTACCGAACGTCTTGACGATCGCGGGCGTCGCGTCGAGTTCAATGTCGATCGGGAGCCGGCCGCGTTGGGATACGAACTCCATCAGCGGCTGCAGGATGTCCTGGTGTTGCTTGAAGTCCTTCTCACCGAGTGGAACTGCGGGGACGCGGCGGGGCCGTGTCAGTCGGCTGGCATTGAACGCCTGCTCCTCGGCGGCGCTTCGAAAGACATAGAAGATGCCTGGGGCGGCGGCGACGCAGCTCTGCCCGGTGACGGCCTGGATCCAGTCCCGTAGCTCGTCCTGGGCGTAGAACTTCTGAAACGTCCGCTTGCTGGTGACGATGCCGTCGCCTTGGAAGTCACCGACGACGGTCTGCGCCTCCCATTCAAGCCTCGCGGAGACGATCAGCAGCTTCTCCGCGAGTTCCCAGGCGGCGTAGAGTGCGACGGCGCGCTCCTCGGGATCTTCGATAACGTTCACGACGTAGCCGAGGTTGACTACGTCGGCCGGAGTTCGCACTTCATCAGGAAAGAAGGCGGGGTCCCACCCGGACACGGCGACGCCCATCTTGTGGAGCCGTTTGAGGTCGCCGCCGCGCCCGCAGCCGTAGTCGAAGAACGAAGTGTCTGTAGATATCAGTCCGTCCTCGAGAGCCAGTGCAACGGGACGGGACAGCGACCACCGCTGGATGGCGGTCTTGTGGGCTCCGGCCGTACTCATCTGGGGGGAGCTACAGGTGGCAGATCATGCAGCCTTCGTCGTCGTCTTCCCGGTCTAGTGAATCGGCGAACACCTCGATGAGCGGCCGATCCGGTGCCGACGCTTTCTCCGTCTGCAGCACCTTGAGATGCCGCCGTCGGATCTCGTCGGCACGTTCCGGACGCTCCAGTTCGTCGAGGCTTTCCTTCTGTGCCCAGGTGTAGCGGCGGCCGGTTTCCGGATCAGACTTCTCGTACGCCTTGGCGTCTTCGTAGAGTTGCGGGTGGTTGTCCTTCAAACCCAGCCACTCGGCCTTGCGCTGGAAGAAGCAGAAGTAGCATCCGGAGCGGGTGCGCCACGTGTAGTAGTCCGGCAGCCCGAGCCCCGACTCGTCGAGAATGCGGTACACGTCGCGTTCGGCGATGCCGTCTTCCTTGAACGGGTAACGCGGCGTGATATTCGGCTTCGACGAGATGTAGCCGTCTCTATGCTCGTCTGCCCGGATGCCGATGTAGCTGATCACGGGATCATCGCCGACGAACCGTTCGAACGGACGGATCTTGAGCTGCCGCGTGCACCACCGCATCTGCGGCGACGGCAGGTAGTTGCCGTATACCTGCAGCCAGTGGTCGAAACCGCGCTCGTCGTTCAGCCTGACGATCGGCTTGCCGAGATACGCCTCGACCTTCGCCAGGTAGTCGTACGTTTCCTGCAACTCCTTCTTCGTGTCGCAGAAGACGTACTCCATGTCGGGCTCGCGGTCGCGCATGTACACCGCCAGCGCGGTGCTGTCCTTGCCACCCGACATGCTCAGGATGTGGCGCACGCTGTCACTCATCGAGGATCCTGTCCGGTCGTGAGCCGCCGATCAGCGATTCGGCGGCGAGCGCGAGTGCGGTCAGCGCCTCATCACGCTCGGCGGCGGCGACGCTGTTGCCTGTCGAGTTCATTACATGCAGGATTCGGTCCCGGAGTTCCGAGACTCGAGACTCGTTGCAGGCCCGGAGTGGTAGTACGCGCTCGCGTTCCACACCGCCGCGCCGCGCGACGGTCAACCTGACCAGCGCCTGCTCGCCGGTCGCTCCATCGATGCCGACCAGCAGCGACTCTGCGCCGCGGAACGTGCGGGCAACATGTGCAAGCCGCACCTGAAACTGTTCTTCGTCTGAGTCGGACCAATCCACCGGGGGCTTGTCGGCGAGTTGCGTGAGCAGCGACGTTAGATAGTCTTCCGTATCGAGTGCGTCGTCCGCAGCCCGCACCACGAAGCTCTTGAGTACTGGATCGACCGCCAGTTCACGGATCTGTCCGGCCCGTTTGCGCAACTCCGCCGTCAATCCCGCCTGTGGGCTTGGAAGACTCAGGTGGTGGGCCAGCGCGGCCCACGCCCGCTCGATCAGCGCGGGATAGGCGTTCTGGATTTCCCGGAGCCCGGCCTGGAGCGTCTCGACGAACTCCTTGGTGCGTTTCAGGTCGGCACTCTTGCTGAGGCCAAACGTGGCGTGTCCGCATGCGGCCGGGAGGTCGTTGAACACCAACTGCGCCGGTTCACGGGCGCTGACCAGTGCTTCCCGTATGCCTAGCGCCTGTTCGGAGACGTGCCGCGTGCGGCGCGCATAGGGAGGCAGTCCGGCGATGAATCGCACCAAGCCCCGTACCACGTCGAGCAGTGACGGGTCACGCTTGGCTGTCGAGCGCAGTGTGCCTGAAAGCCGCTGGAATACGTCGCGGCGTACGCCATCGATGCGGCACTGCCGGACCTCGAACCCGTCGGGCGATCTGAGCAGCCGCTCCGCGTGGGACGGTGTCCACGCCGGCATGAACGAGCCGCGTTCATAGACGGCGACTTCATCTTCCCGCGCTAGCAGCGCGGCCATCACGATGACTGGCAGCGGGCCATCCTTGACTCCGAAGGGCGGTTGCCGCAGCCGGTCGTAGAGTTCGCTCAGCGGGCGTCGGCCCACCTCCGTATCGGCAAGGAACCGGTCAATCTCCTTCCACAGCCGCCGAAGGGGCCGTTTCGGAGCACCGAAGCCCCACTCTCCATCTCGGTCGCGGTGCAACCCGTGCACCTCTAGCACGGAGCGATAAATGCTGACTTCCGGCGGGTTGCCCGTGAAGCCCAACTGTTCGGCGTCGCCGCGCCGGATCATGGCTTCGACGAGGTTGCGGCGCGCGCGTGCAGCCGACGTGGAAAGCGCCCGGCGGTTGAGTAGCTCGTTCTTTATGGGTGGCGCGCCGCTGTAGTGTTCATCGCACATCGTGGAGAGTGCGCCGGAGGCATCCCGCCACGACCTGATGCCCAAACGTGCCGTGGTCGTGTACCACGCGCTCCGCTCGGGAGCGAATGCCCTGCTGACTTCGACCGCCACTTGCCGTTCGAGCTCCTCGATCCGTCCGTTCAGCTCGTTCCGCGCGGTCGGGTCGGACTGCAGTGCAGGGGTTGACGCACAGACCGTTTGCGAAGCGGCGATCTCGTGCGCGAGCTCGGAGAGCCGTGCCGATGTCTCCGGCACGATTAGCACTACGGGCTTCCCGCGTGCTGCTCGCTCGATGGCTAGGCCAGCGAATACCTGCCGGGTGACGAGATCCCGCGCCTCCTTCTCTGTACGAGGTAGCGTCAGGATAACGATGCCGTCCCCGTTTCCTTCCAGGTGCAGCGGTTCATGCCGGAGCAACTGGCCGGCGTCGACGAAGTGCGAGTCGAAATACCGTAGCGTGCCGGTCTCGAACAGGTGGCGCCGCGCCACGAGCGGTGCCCGTGGCGCCTGCTGTTGCAACGCCGCCGCTACGGAGAACGTGGCGGGTAGTTGTTGTCCCGCGCGGAACACGAGATCGTCCAGATCCAGATCACTGCCTTCCCAGATCTGGAATGCATCGCGGAATTGCCGGTGGACGAGAATCGACCGCTGTTTGAGGCGTTCCAACGCTTGAACCGCAGCATTCCCATCATCTATACATGTGGCTACGACCTCTGCCGAGGCTCGCAGGCCGACCTGATCGCCGAGCATGCCCAGGAGACCGACCGTCTTGAGCACTCGCTCGTCAACGGCATCCGACTCGGCCGGCAACCGCCGGAGCGCGGTATCGATCTCGGCCCACTGTCGTCCATCCCGGCTGAGCACACGGCTGCCCAGCATGCCGGTCGCGTAGTCGTAGAGCCGGTCGACCGTATAGAGCTGGTCTGGTCCGTGCGTTCGCAGGAAGTCACGGAAGCTCAGCGGTTCGCCGGCTGACAGGAAGGCGAACAGCGACCGCTCGTTCTGGGCCAGCCGTCCGCGGAAGAGTGGTCCAAGCAGCGCCGCCGTCACGGGATGCAGCGGCCAGCAGGCGTTCAGATAAGCGGTGAGTTGCGACTTGTTCCAGCCGGTCCCTTCGGTGACCCGGGCCGCGGTTGACGAGACGGTCTGTTTCCAGCCCCTCGGTGCTCGCAGCTTGCCGGTCCGGCGGATCGCCGACGCCGTGAGGCGAATGATCTGATCCCCGCCTTCCCGGAACGCCAGTTCACCGAAGCGGCCCTGCACCTTTGCCCATTCGTTCCGGTCGGACGACCCCAACTGGTGGGCGTACTGATCGAAGGACTGGTGCAGGACCGTTAGTACTACGAACGGAACGCCGTTGCTGCGCGCGGCCGCTTCGGCGAGCGCCTGCAGCAGGTAGACGTCGCCGCGCGTCGGCTGTTGCGCGGCGTACTCCAGCGCCTTGCCCGCTTCATCCACGATGAGCAACAGGCCGGCGCCGGTCTTGTCGGCTATCGTGTAGACCGCTTCCTCGAAGCAGTCGACGACGTCGGATGTGGCGCACCGGGAAAGCGACGGCGTCGATCCGTTCAAGTAGTGCTTGACTGTCCGCAGGATCTGCGGTTTCTTGCCCCGCCGCGTCTTCCAGATGCCTTCGAGTGTCGATTCCAGGGATCTCAGCAGGAGTGTGTCGAGCGGTGCGCGCTCCGCGGTTAGGACCGACGGATAGAGCCCCTGGCTGGGGAGGGGGATCTCGCCGGAGCCATTCAGGAGTCGTCTGGCCGTCTTCGCCGCCGGTGAACTTCTCGGTGACAGCAGGTTGGCGAGGAAGACGGCAAACGCGCTCTTTCCCGACCCGTACGGTCCCACGAGGCTCCACGCCCGGTCGCCATCCTCGTCGCCCAGTCCGTTCGTGACTTGCGCAAGGGCGCGGCGGACGGCAGGCGTGACGAGATAACCTTCGAGGGCGTCGGGCGAACCCGTATCGCGACCGAGGTTCACGGCGCGCTGAAAGCGGCGACCTACCTCGACCAGCTTCAGGAGGCTTGTCGAATTCTCGCTTGCGACCATCGGTTCCGCATCTCCGCCGCACGTGATTCGTAGTAGTGCTGCAACAACGTGACAGGTTCTGGCTTGCGATGTACGTAGATCTGCTTCAGCCCGGCGGTTTCGTCGAACACTACGCCGCCGTCCGTCAGGCGTTCAAGGCGGTCGAGCCGGCCGAGAAGTCCCGGTTCGTCGAGGCAGAACACCCGTCCCGGTGTGCCGTTGCCGAACGCCAGGTCTTCAAGCGTTAAGGTCTGTGTCTGCCTTGTCCGCCGCTGGAGGTAATCGGCCAACGCGTAGGCGAAGACCTCGTCCGGCAATGATTCATGGCCGTTCCTGATCAGCATGAACGTCTGCTGCCGGCTTGAAGCGCGGATGATGCCTAGCTCCACCAGCGGACAGTCCAGCGTGTCTTCCAGCAGGACGTTGCCGCGCCGCTGAGGTGCGTAGGTGCGTATGAAGACGTCGATGTCGCGCTTCAAGGACTCCTGCGTCACACGCGTCCAGCCCCGCTGAGTGACGAGCGTTCCAAGTGCTTCCTGAATGTCAGCGCGTGTGAAGACTGTGCTCGGATACTGGTTGAACATCCACCACCAGGTAGTCGCCCGCTCCGGACGGCTCGCGAGCTGCCAATGGAGCAGCCACAGCGTGCCTGGATCTTCGAGGAAGGGGTCCCAGCCGCCGTCGCGAAACAGCCTTCCGCCCAGGTCTGAAGAGTGCAGCGGCCGGGTGCGGCTGCCACGCCGAGCGGGCATCTCTGACAACACGTCGGTGGCGATGCCCCAGTGGCGCATCGAGGCCACCATGTTCTTGCCGACGCCGAGCTTGACCATCGCTTCGTCGGCGTGGTGGAACGCGTACTCGTCGGCGTCCACGGCATCGACCGCCTTCTTGAGCCACGTATACCGAAACGTAAAAGTCTCGTGGCCTGAGAACGACACTCGCTCGGCAACCGTCACTTGGCCCGCTCCCCGTTCTTCTGCGACTGTGAAGCAATCCACGCGCCAAGGTCGTCGCGGGACACGCGCCAGTGTTTTCCGGCCTTGAACCCCACTAGCCGCCCGGACTGCAGCAGCTTGTAGACGGTCTTCTTTGGAACTTTTAGATACGTCGCGACTTCGTCGGGAGTGAGAATTTCGCCAAGTTTGGAAAGGGACTGCGGGGCGCCAACGGGCTCGGATGTGCCAGAACGAGCAGAAACGAGCATTACTGGCGGTAGACTACCACATCTTGTGGTCTGGGAGTACGGGGGCACGACATTTTGTTGCTGCCGACGGTGCCCGTTCGCCTGGCGGGCCTTGGTCGGAGACGTTTGGGCGCCGCTGAGGAGTTCGATCCGACACCTCCTGTCTCGTAAGATACGTTCGTGAAACACCGTCATCGCTCGCCAGAGTCGGCTTCAGACAAACGGGTGCTGAAACGCACGGAGCGCGACCAGCAGGCTCGCACGCGTGCCGACCGACTCCGGGCGGTCTCTCGCCGAGTCCGGCGGGAAAGCATGCGCGTCAATGCCGAATTCGACGCCGTTGAGAGAGACCCCTTGCAACTGGCCGACGTGTCGCGCGAGTAAGGCATAATTCCGCCCACGGAGGTGTTCGGATGAGGATGCGAGTTGCTTGTGTGTCGCTGTTCGTTGTCGCAGTGGTCGGGCTGTTGCCGGTCGGCGCGGCGGGTCAGGGCGGGCAGCGGACGCCCTGGGGCGACCCGGATCTGCAAGGGGCCTATTCCTTCAAGACGACCACGCCGCTCCAGCGTCCCGAGAGTGTCGGCGACAAGGAGTTTCTCACCGCAGAGGAAGTGGCGGCCGGGGAGCAGGCCGTAATCGAGCGCAATCTGGAGCTGCTGAACGCACCGCCCGAACGCGCGACCGCCGGCGGCAACGTCGGCGCCTACAACAACTTCTGGATGGAGGCGGGCACGCGGTCGACCGGCCGCACGTCAATCATTTCCAACCCGCGGAACGGGCGGCTGCCGGCCCCGACTCCCACGGGCCAGCGCCGGCATGCCGCGCACCGCGCGGCATTCCCGATCAACGGGCCGTTCGATTCGTGGGAGGATGTCGAGCTGAACGACCGCTGCCTGACCTGGCTGGAAGGTCCGCCGCTGCTGCCGACCTTCTACAACAACAACGTCATGCTCCTCCAGACCCCCGACCACGTGGTGCTCCATGTCGAGATGGTCCACGGCACGCGCATCATCCCGCTGGACGGCCGCCCCGGTCTGGCGACGGATGTCCGCCAGTGGCTGGGTGACGGGCGCGGGCGCTGGGAGGGCGACACGCTGGTCGTCGAGACCCGCAACATCCGGCGCACCGAGGCGAACGCGAGCATAGGCGGCGCCGACCCCATCCTCCTGCGCGCTTCCAATGGCAGTCCGGAGGACACGATCACCGTCACCGAGCGGTTCACGCGGATCGACGGCCAGACGCTCCGCTACGAGTTCACGATCGACGATCCCACGACGTGGACGCGGAGTTTCTCGGGCGAGTTGCCCTTGAACGCGCTGCAGCCGGATGAGGCGCTGTACGAGTACGCCTGTCACGAGGGCAACTACGCCCTCCCGAACATCCTCGCCGGCTCACGCGCCGAGGAGCAGGCGGAAGCGGCCTCGAAGCAATAGAAGACCCTCGGTCGCGCTACGCCGCCCGGATCCAGCGGATCAGCGTCCTGACGTCGGGGGGCTTGCCGTACATCAGCAGGCCGACGCGGAAGACCTTGGCGGCGACCCAGATGGCGCCGGCGACCGAGGCGAGGCCGATGGCGATCGACAGCCAGACCTCCCACCACGGCGGCGGCTGGGTGGATGCCATGCGGATCAGCATGGCGAACGTGTTGACGGGCGGCAGGTAGCTCATCACGACCGCGAACGGCGCATCCGGACTGCGGGAGATGGCCGGCCACAGGAACGCGGGGATCATCACGATGATCATCAACGGCCCCTGCAACTGGCCCGCCTCCCGCATGTCGTTGACGGCGGCGCCCGCCGCCAGCATCAGCGACCCGATCACGAAGAAGCCGATCAGGAAGAAGATCACGAAGTACGGGATCAGCCAGGGATCGAGCAATCCGAACAGCGAGAACGACGCCAGCAGGGCCATCCCGATGGAGAGATAGAGGCCGACGGTGAGCAGGCTGACCGCTACGCCGCCGAGCAGCTTGCCGGCCATGAGCTCCATGGGCGACACGGCCGAGAGCAGCACCTCGACCACCCGGCTCGATTTCTCCTCGACGGTCGAGACGAGCATGGTCTGGCCGCCGCTGACGATGCCGATGAACATGAGGACCATGAACCCCAGCGGCAGGAACTCGTTGAGTCCGGCCACGGTCTGCCGCTCGGCATCCGGGCCGATGGTGGTCGACGGCTGGCGGGGCACGTTCAGTAGCGCCTCGATCTCGGCGCGTTCCAGGGAGTGGGCGGAGACGCGGGCGTTGACGATCGCCTCGCGGATGGTCCTGTACATGAAGCCGAGGTCCCGGTCGTCGAGGCCGGGGGGCACGTACAGGTCGTAGGCGCCGAGCTCGCCGGCGGGACCGGCGGCCTCGACCGCGTCGTCGTGAATCACGATCAGCGCCTTGCGCTGGGCCTCTTCGCGTTCCGCGGTGAGCCAGGCCTTCGCGGTCTCCACGTCCATGTTGGCCGCCAGAGCCGTCAGGCGGACATCGGGGGCCGGGCCTGCAGCTTCGTCGAGGGACTGCCGTACCGCGTCGCCGGCCATGCCGCGGACCGCCTCGGGCATCTGATCCAGGCCGCGGCGGAGCTCTTCCGCACGCTCGCGGGCGATGGCATCCGGATCCAGTGCCGCCTCCAGCTCCGGCAACACCGTGCCGGTCGGGTCGATCACACCGTATTCGCCCTCGATCACGTACCCGCTGTCGTCGAAGAGGATCGGCGCCAGCACCACGAACCCAGCGCCGATGGCCGGTCCGGCAAGCAGTCCGATGAGGAACCCCTTGGTCGCGACTATCGCCAGGAAGTCGCGCACGGCTACGTGCAGGATGCGCTTCATGCGGCCTCCCCGTCGCCGTCGCGCAGCGCCGCGCGCAGCCGGTCGTGTTCGCCGGCGGGCAACGCGCCGGCCACGAGCTCCATGAACACGTCCTCCAGGCGCGGCCGCTTCAGCTCGATGCGCGCGGCGGGCAGATGCTCCAGGATGCGCCGCATCGCCAGGGCGGGGTCGGCCCCGTCGCGCAGCAGGACCTCCGCGCCGCGGTCCGCGGGCCGTACGCCCTCCACTTCCGGGAAGGCGGTCAGGCCGGCCGTGTCGGCATCGGGTTCGAGCGGCTCCAACTGGATGGAGCGCGGATCGTGCCGGCCGCGGATCGCCGTGAGTTCGTCGTCGAGCACCTTGCGGCCCTGGTGCACCATGACGACGTGCTCGCAGAGATCCTCGGCCTGCGGCATGACGTGCGTCGAGAGCAGGATGGTGGCGCCCCGTGCGTGCTCCTCCAGGACTACGTCGCGCAGCGTGCGCATGCTGACGGGATCGAGGCCGCTGAACGGCTCGTCGAGAATCAGGAGGTCCGGCCGGTGCAGCGTGGCGGCCACGAATTGCACTTTTTGCGACATTCCCTTGGACAGCTCGTCGCAGCGTTTGCGCTCCACGCCGGTCAGGCCGACCCGCTCCAGCGCCGCGGAGATCTTCCCGTCGAGATCCGGCCCGCCGGCGCCCTTCAGGTGGGCCATGTAGCGCAGGAACGCGCGCACGCGCATCCGTCTGTACAGGCCCCGCTCCTCCGGCAGGTAGCCGATGCGGTCCTTCGCCTCCAGGGCGGACGCGCGATCCAGGATGGAGATCTCCCCGGCGTCGGGCAGCAGGATCGACATGATCATGCGGATGGTGGTCGTCTTGCCGGCGCCGTTCGGGCCGATGAAGCCGTACAGGCCGCCGCGCGGCACGTCGAGGTCGAGGCCGTCGACGGCCGTCATCCGACCGAACGTCTTCGTGACGCCGCGCATCCGGATGGCGGTTTCCATGTGCAGAAACTCTATAAAATACCCTTGCTGCTCGCGCAGCGTCCCGAACGAACAATCGAAACAGCGTTTCACGACCGGGGACTACCCCGCGGAGAGCCCGACCGACACGCATGCCCAGCAAGCCATCGAGAAGCAAGACCGGTGCCCGTTCGTCCGCCCGCAACGCCGCCGCACGGCAGGCGACCTCGCCGCCGCACAAGTACGTCTATTTCTTCGGAGACGGATCCGCGGAGGGCGATCGGTCGATGCGCGACCTCCTCGGCGGCAAGGGCGCCAACCTGGCCGAGATGACCAACGCCGGATTGCCCGTGCCGGCCGGCTTCACGGTCTCGACCGAGGCGTGCACCGCCTACTACGAGCAGCGCCGCCGGGTGCCGGCCGCCATCGAGCGGGAGATGGACGCGCACCTGGCCAGGCTGGAGGCGCTCACGGGCGCGAAGCTCGGCGCCGCGAACCGCCCGCTGCTCGTGTCGGTCCGCTCGGGCTCGAAGTTCTCGATGCCGGGCATGATGGACACCATCCTGAACCTCGGCCTGAACGACCGCGCCGTCGAGGGGCTGAAGGCGCGCACGTCCAACGGCCGCTTCGCCTTCGACAGCTACCGCCGCTTCATCCAGATGTTCGGCAACGTCGTGCTGGAGATCCCGAAGGAGGCGTTCGAGGAGGAGTTCGAAGGGGTCAAGAAGCACCGCGGGGCCAGGCTCGACACGGAGCTCGACGAGGTCGCCCTGCGCGAGGTGGTCGAGCGGTTCAAGGCCGTCGCCATCCGCGAGAGCGGCGAGCCGTTCCCCCTCGATCCGCGGCGCCAGCTCCGCATGGCGCGCGACGCGGTCTTCCGTTCGTGGCAGAACCCGCGCGCGAAGGAGTACCGCCGCATCTACGACATCCCCGACGCCATCGGCACCGCCGTCAATGTGCAGGCGATGGTGTTCGGCAACACGGGCGACCGCTCCGGGACCGGCGTGGGCTTCACGCGCAACCCGGCGACAGGCGCGAACGAGTTCTACGGCGAGTTCCTGATCAACGCGCAGGGCGAGGACGTCGTGGCGGGCATCCGCACGCCGCAGCCGATCGGCGAGCTGGAGCAGGTGATGCCGCGCGCGTACGCGGAGCTGCGCGCCATCACGAAGCGACTGGAGCAGCACTACCGGGACGTGCAGGACTTCGAGTTCACCATCGAGGACGAGAAGCTCTACATGCTGCAGACGCGCAACGGGAAGCGCACCGGGCACGCCGCGGTGGTCATCGCTACCGACCTTGTCGAAGAAGGGGTGATCGAGCCGGAGGACGCCGTGCGCATGGTGGACCCCGATGCGCTGACGCAACTCCTGGCGCCGGTGTTCGACCCCGATGCCTGGGCGGCGCTGCCGGCGGTGACGCGCGGCCTGCCGGCGTCGCCCGGTGCGGCGTGCGGGGAAGTGGTGTTCAACGCGGATGAGGCGGTGCGCTGGGCCGGGCAGGGCCGGGACGTGCTGCTGGTGCGCAAGGAAACCGTGCCCGACGACATCCACGGCATGCACGTGGCGCAGGGCGTGCTGACTGCCACGGGCGGGATGACCTCCCACGCGGCGGTGGTCGGCCGCCAGATGGGCAAGCCGTCCGTGGTCGGGGCCGGCGAGCTCCACGTCTCGGAGTCCGAGCGGGTGGTGACCGTCAACGGGCAGCGGTTCGAGCAGGGCGACTACGTCTCGTTCGACGGCTTGAGCGGGGAAGTGAAGATCGGCCGCGTCGCGACCCGGCCGAGCGAGATCCTGCAGGTGCTGGCCGGCCAGTTGAGCCAGCGCCGCTCGGACATCTACGGGCGGTTCTCCAGGCTGCTGAAGTGGGCCGACAAGGTGCGCCGGCTGGGGATCCGCGCTAACGCCGACCAGCCGGACCAGGCCGCCACCGCCTACGCCTTCGGCGCGCGCGGCATCGGCCTGTGCCGCACGGAGCACATGTTCTTCGGCGAAGACCGGATCCCGATCGTGCAGCGCATGATCCTGGCCGAGACCGAGGCCGAGCGGCGGGCGGCGCTCGACGAGCTGCTGCCGCTCCAGCGCGAGGACTTCTACGGCGTGTTCAAGGCGATGCGCGGCCAGCCGGTCACCATCCGGCTGATCGACCCGCCGCTGCACGAGTTCCTGCCGAAGCGCGAGGAGCTGATGGTCGAGATCGCGCGCGCCGAGGCCCAGGGACGGACGGACGGGCTCGAGCAGAAGCGGGCGCTGCTGCGGCGCGTCGAGCAGCTCCACGAGTTCAATCCGATGATGGGCCACCGCGGCGTGCGGCTGGCGATCAGCTATCCCGAGATCGCCGAGATGCAGGCGCGCGCCATCCTGGAGGCGGCCTGCCGGCTGGCGCGGGAAGGGTCGAAGGTCGTTCCCGAGATCATGATCCCGCTCGTCGGCCACGTGGGCGAGTTCCGCGACCAGAAGGCGGTGATCGACCGCGTGGCGGCCGAGACGCTCAGCACGGCCGGGCTCAAGGTGAAGTACCTGGTCGGGACGATGATCGAGATCCCGCGCAGCGTGCTGGTTGCCGACGCCATTGCGGCCGACGCCGATTTCTTCTCGTTCGGCACCAACGACCTCACGCAGATGGCGTTCGGCTTCTCGCGGGACGACATCGGCAAGTTCCTCAAGGACTATCAGGACCGCGGCATCCTGAACCGCGACCCGTTCGAGTCGATCGATACCGATGGGGTCGGGGCGCTGGTGCGCATCGGCGTGGAGAAGGGGCGCGGCGCGCGGCCGAAGCTGAAGCTCGGCATCTGCGGTGAGCACGGCGGCGACCCCGCCTCGATCGACTTCTTCGAGGACGTCGGCCTCGACTACGTCAGCGCATCGCCGTTCCGCGTGCCGACCGCCCGGCTGGCCGCGGCGCAGGCGGCGCTGGCGCGCAGGTAGGGTGGAGACCCAAGGGAAGATAATCCGCCTGCCGGCAGGACTGGCCAACCAGATAGCGGCCGGCGAGGTCGTCGAGCGCCCCGCCGCGGCGGTCAAGGAGTTGGTGGAGAACGCCCTCGACGCCGGCGCCGCGCGCATCGTCATCACCATCGAGTTCGGCGGCAAGCGGCTGATCCGCGTCGAGGACGACGGCGACGGGATGACGGCCGCCGACGCCGCGCTGTCGGTCGAGCGCCACGCCACCAGCAAGATCGCGGGACCGGAGGACCTGGCCGCCATCGCCACGCTCGGGTTCCGCGGCGAGGCGCTGCCGAGCATTGCCTCGGTGTCGCGGCTGCGGCTGCGGACGCGCGCGCGCGGCGCCGGCGAGGGCGTCGAGGTGCGTGTGGAGGGAGGCGGCGCTGCCGAAGTGGCGCCCGCGGGAACGCCGCCCGGCACGGTCGTGGAGGTGCGGGACCTCTTCTACAACGTGCCGGCGCGGCGCAAGTTCCTGAAGTCGGACGGCGCCGAGGCTGGGCACATCTCCCGCGCCGTCACGCAGCTCGCGCTCGGGTTCCACGAGATCGGCTTCACCCTGGTCAGCGGACCGCGCACGCTGGTCGACTGCGCGCCGGCCGCGTCGCCGGCCGAGCGGTTCCAGCAGATCTACGGCGAGCGGCCGGACCTGGTGGACGTGCACAAGGAAGCGGCGGGCATCCGGCTGTCCGGTTTCGCGGCGTCGCTGGCCGGCGAGGCGCCGGCCAACGGCCCGCAGCACGTGTTCGTGAACCGGCGCGCCGTGAAGGACAAGACGATCGCGCACGCCATCGCCGAGGCGTACAGCCGGGCCACGATCAAGGTGCGCCGCCCCGAGGCCCACCTGTTCCTGGAAATGCCCCCGGAGCGGGTGGACGTCAACGTGCATCCGGCCAAGACCGAGGTGCGGTTCCTGGAGCAGTCGCTGGTGCACGAGGTGGTGCGGCGCGCCCTCGGCGAGGCGCTGGGCCAGGAGGTCGTGCCCCAGGTGCCGCTGGAGCGGCCGGCGCCGGTAGTTCCGGAACCGCGCGCACAGTCCATACCCGGCGTGCTGGGCGGGCTGGGAGCCGCCAGCCGCTGGGGGCCTGTGACCGACGTGTTCCGCCGGCGTGCGCCTGGCGAGGACAGCCAGGACGTCGTGCGCGAAGGCCGGGCTCCCGAGGCTGCGGAGCCGCCCGCCGCCGGCGACCTGAGCGCGATGGGCACGGGTCCGCTGATCCCGCTCGGGCAGTGCCGCGACACGTTCATCGTGGCGGTCGACAACGACGGCATCGTCATCATCGACCAGCACGTGGCGCACGAGCGGATCCTGTTCGAGCAGGTTATGCGCCGGCTGACGGAAGGACCGGTGCAGTCTCAGCGGCTGCTCGATCCGCTCGTCATCACGCTGCCGGCGGCCGGCCGCACCGCCCTGGAGACGCACGCCGCGGACCTGGCGCGCCTTGGCTTCGAGATCGAGCCGTTCGGCGGCGACAGCGTGCAGGTGGCCGCAGTGCCGAGCCTGCTCGACCGCGCCGAGTCCGAGGCGGCCATCCGCGCCCTGGCCGAAGACCTGGAAGGCCTCGAACGCGGGACTGGCGCCGCTGCGGCGTTGGGTCGGATCGCCGCCACCACCGCCTGCCACGCCGCCGTGAAGGCGAACGACCGGCTCACCATGGAGAAGATGTCGTGGCTGCTCCGGGAGCTGCGGCGCACCGCCTACTCGACCGTCTGCCCCCACGGGCGCCCGGTGCTGCTGCGCCTGTCGCGGCAGGAGCTCGAGAAGCGCTTCGAACGTATATAGGCGTCAGCGCAGCTCGACGGCCGCGACGCCGACGCCGAGCGTCCGGTTGTCGCTGGTCTCCGGAACGTGGGTGTCGCTCACCAGCCGGATCTCCAGCGTGGGCGGCGTCAGCCGGCAGCCGTCGAGCGAGAACACCTCGCTCCAGCGGTTGGTGACGGTGTCGTCGAACAGGACGCAGCCGTCGATCTCGACGCGGAGCCGCTTGGGGCGGCCGGTCATCAGCACGTCGACGGCCAACTCGGCTGGCGGCGGCTGGGCGGCGCCGGGAACACTGATGCGCGCCTCCCCGGTCGTCCAGCGGAACGCGCTGCCCTCGGCGTACTCCTGGCCGTGGAAGCCCGAGGCGGTCGCGCCCAACAGCTCGGCGGCGGTATCGAGGATCAGGTTGACGGCGCGCGGCGCGCCATCCCCGGCGTAGGCTTCCGCCAGGGCAACTGTTCCGTCGCCGCGCTCGTGGACGGCGAAGACGCCCAGCGTGTTGGCGCCCGGGCGGAGCAGGGCGGGGTCGACGATCGCCTCCCAGGAACCGTCGCGGCCGTAGGCGCCGAACGAGTACGGGCGCGTGACCGCCGCGATCACGCCATTGAGCGTCACGGCCAGCAGCGGCGGCGGGGCGTCGTCCCGCGCGACCGCGGCGCCGGTGACGTGCGCCGGCACCAAGTCGCCTTCTGGATCGAACGCGCCCAGCAGCTCCGGCGCGTCGACGGTCACGTCGATTTGCAGCGGCGCGGCGGGGTAGTCGGCGGCCCGCTTCCCGATCAGATCGGTACTCCCGCCCGCCGCCGGAGCCTGCAGCGGATCTCCGTCTTCGAACAGCGCCAGCTTGTGCGCAACGCGTTCCATGACGGCGCCGCGCAGATCGGCCGGCACGGTCAGGCGGTTGGTCGCGCCGCCCGCCAGCAGCGTCTTCGCGGGGCGACCGCTCCAGGCCGGGTCGAGCGCGTTCGCGCCGTCGGTGGTCCACGGCAGGCGGACGCCCAGCTCGGCCGCCAGTGTCGGGAGGATGTCGATGGTTTCGACGTTGGTGTCCAGCGTCTGCCCGTCGCGCTGCCCCGGCCGCTTGATGAACAGCGGCACCGCCGCGACGTCCGCGAACGAGGCCTCGGTGGCTTGCAGGAACGGGAAGCCGGGCCGCAGGCTCGCGCCGTGGTCCGCGGTGACGGCCAGCAGCGCGCCGTCGTACAGCCCTGCCGCGCGCAGGCGCGCCACCAACGCGCCGACGACCGTATCGACGTACTGCAACTGCAGCAGGTGGCGCTGATAGCGGATCGTCGCCGCCCACTCGTCGTCCAGCCAGCGCTCGTTGCGCAGGCCTACATCCGCCCGCTGCAGCGTGAACCGCTGCCCGCTCCGCAGGTAGAGCCAGGGATGGTGGGGCAGCAGGACGTGGAGGAAGTAGAACGGCGGATCGCCCCCGCCGGCACCGCTGCCAATCGAGTCGATGAACGTGGCGACGACGTCGCGGGGGTCCGGCCGCGGCGCGAAGAACCGTTCGGCGAACGTGTCGCGCGCGGCGAAGTCGCGCCAGCCCTGGGTGACCGGAGGCAGCCGCGCGGAGAGATCGTCCGGCAGCACGACGGCCAGATATACAACCGCCAGGTCACTCAGGATGGCGGCCAGCCGCGCGCCCGGCGGCGCCCGGTCCGGCGGGCAGAGCGCCCGCGGGCACAGCTCCGTCAGCGGCTCCTGTACGTGGAGGCGGTAGCGGCCGCCGAGCAGCGTGAACAGGTTGCGGGGATGGTCGGCCGCCACCGGCAGGCCCCGCCGCTCCGGATAGTTGCCGGTCAGGATGGCCGGCAGCGCGAAGCCGGTGTACTCGGCCACGGCGCTTGCGTTGCGGAACCAGGTCGACCCGTCGGCCAGCTCCGCGAAGTGCGGGTACAGGGACGCGTCGATGCGGCCGCCGGCGTCGAGCAGGGAGATGAGCGGCAACTGGTCGAAGATGACGACGACGACCGGCGGGGTGGCGCCGAATGCGACGTCGAGCGCCTGCTCTTCATCGGAGGCTGTCAGGAGACCGCCGATGCCCGGGCTGAGGAGGAACACCGCCGGCACCACCGCAATGGCCGGCGACAGAAAGGTGGCGAACAGCCGGATCGGCGCGAGGCGGACGTAAGCGAGACCCGTCGCCGCGCCGCAAGCGGCCGCCAACGCCAGCGGCAGCGCGGCGTGCCAACCGCCGAGCGGCCCGAGCACCTGCAGCGCTATCGCCGCGGTTAGTGCGCCGACGAGTGCGCCGGCGGCGCGCGACCGCCAGCCGGGCGCTAGCCGGCCGATGATCCGGAGCGCGAGCCAGCACGCCGCGGGGGCGGCGAGGCAGAGCAGCAATACGAGACCCAGCAGTTCCGCCGGCCCCGTGTCGTGGGCGACGAAGAACTCCGGACTGCTCCGCAGGACCTCGAAGAGCGGCTGCGCCACCGCGATGCACCAGAGGCTGGCGACGTGCAGCGCAGCGTGCGGTCCGCGGCCCGACATGGTCGGTTGAGAGTACCATG
Source organism: Vicinamibacterales bacterium (assembly GCA_965207665.1). GTDB lineage: Bacteria > Acidobacteriota > Vicinamibacteria > Vicinamibacterales > UBA8438 > JAAXGX01. The sequence continues at coordinate 3,713,736 of CBDBMV010000002.1, read as the reverse complement.
GGGTGTTTGGCGACCCACGACGATCCCGGCACGCGGCGCCGGCCGGAACGCGGTCTCGTGTCCGGCGTGCTGGCGCTGTTGCTGTTGACGGGGTGGACCGCCGCAGCAGCGCAGCCGCCGACCGCCGCCACCGGCGTCGTGCTCGACGGCGAGACGAACCTGCCGGTACCGGGGGCGGAGATTCGGACCGCCACCGCGGCGGTCACCGCCGGCCCCGACGGGCGGTTCGCCATCACCCTCGCGGCGGGCGAAACGACGCTGCGCGTCGCAGCGTCCGGCTACCTGGACAACACGGTTACGCCCGACCCCGCCGCGCTTGCCGCCGGCGCCGAGCTGCAGATCCTGCTGTTCCGCAACACGTTCGCCGAGACCGTGCGCGTGACGCCGCCGGTGCAGGCGCCGGAGCGCCCGTCGGCGACGCCGATCGCCGCGGCCGAGGTACTGGAGGTGGCCGGCGCCATCGACAACGTGTTCCGCACCCTCGACACGCTGCCGGGCGTGGCGTCGACGGGCGACTTCGGCAGCCGGCTGGCCGTGCGCGGCGGCACGCCGGACCAGAACCTGACGGTGATGGACGGGGTGGAAATCCACAATCCATACCGCCTGTTCGGCCTGGTCAGCGCCTTCAACCCGGAGACGGTCGACCGTTTCGAGCTGACGGCCGGCGGGTTCGGGGCGGCCTATGGTGACCGGCTGTCGTCGATCCTCGTCGTGGACAACCGCGCCGGACGGCCGGCGTTCCAGGGCTCGACGTCGGCCAGCTTCACCGACGGCAACGTCGTGGTCGAAGGAGCGGCGCCCGGGGGCGGGTCGTGGCTGGTGACCGGGCGGCGCACGTACTACGACCTGGTGGCCAACGTGGTATCGGACCAGGATTTCCCGTCGTTCGCCGACCTGCAGGTGCAGGCCGACTGGGAGCTCGGGCCGGGACACCGCCTGTCGGTGCTCGGGCTGACGAGCCGCGAGAACGCCGACTTCCGGTTCGACGAGGACGACGGGCGCGAGTCCGGCCGGTTCATCACCACCGCCGGCAACGACCTCGGCTCGCTGCGGCTGGACGCGCGGGTCGGTGACCGCGCCACGTCGCGCACCATCGTCTCGTGGTACCGCAACACGGACATGCTGGACGTGAACGCGCGCATCGAGTCGGACTCGCGCCGCTCGAACACGCCGGACGACGTGCTGGCCACGGCCCTCTCCAGCATCGTCTTCGACCGGACGCTGGCCGTGCGCGACATCTCCGTGCGGCAGGAGCTGGCGTTCCAGCTCACGCAGTCGCACGCGCTGGACGCCGGCGTGGAGCTGCACCGCCTGGCGACCGGCGTGCGGCAGACGATCAGCGGCGAACGGAACGAGAACGCGGCGAACCCGACCAGCGTCCGGGGCGGGGCGGCGCTGCCGGACGCGCTCGATTCGGCGCTCACGGGGACGCGCGGCGGCGTCTGGATCCAGGACCGCTACGCGCCGTCGACGCGCTTCTCGCTGGAGCCGGGACTGCGGTTGGACTGGAGCACGGTGAACGGCGCCGTCACCATCTCGCCGCGCATGGCCGCCACGGTGGCGCTCGGATCCGCCGGGCGCCTGCGCGCGGCAGGGGGGCTGTACACGCAGAGCCCGGGCTACGAGAAGCTGATCCAGTCGGACTACTTTCTGGATCTGTCGCCGGCGTTCGTCTCCCGGTTGGATCACGAGCGCGCCACCCACCTCGTGGTGGGCTACGAGCGGGATCTCGGCGCGGGTGTCCTGGCGCGCGTGGAAGGCTACTACAAGGCCTTCGACGACCTGATCGTCGGCCGCCTGGAGACCGTCGGCGAGCGCGGCCAACGTCTGGCGCGCTACGACTTCCCGGCCGCGCTGCAGGCCGCCGTACCGGCGGCGACCACCATCACCAGCATCCCGGTGAACGGCGGCGAGGGCGAGGCGTACGGCCTCGACGCCTACCTGGCGCGGACCGATCCCGCCGCCCGGCTCGCGGGCTGGCTGTCGTACGCCTGGGGGCGGGCCGACCGCGAGACGTACGGCCTGCGCTATCCGTTCGAGTACGACCGCCGCCACGCGTTCAACGCGGTCGGCCGCTACCGGCTGAACGACCGCTGGAGCGTGGCCGCGACGGCGCAGGTCGCCACCGGCTTTCCGTACACCCCGGCCCTGGACCTGCGCGTGGCGGCGGCGGAGGATGCCGCCGGCCGTCTCGTACCGGCGCGCGACCCGGTCGGGGCGCTCATCTACACGGCGGACTACGGCGGCCTCGACAACCTGCAGCGCGCGCGCCTGCCCCATTACGCGCGGGTCGACCTGCGGGTGACGCACCGCCCGGGCGGGGCCGCCGGCCGCTGGTCGTGGTACCTGGAAGTGATCAACCTTCTCAACCGCGACAATCCGGTGGAGCTGGAAACGGCGCTGCGGCACGATCCCGACGGCCTCCGGCCGCGCCTCGTCGAGATGCCGACGGCCGGCTTCCCGCTGCTGCCGTCGTTCGGCGTCCGCGTCAGGTTCTGACCTTCACCCGTCCGCGCGGGTTGTGCATTCGGCGCGGAACAGGGAAACTGAGGGCGCCAGCGCAGGTGATTCCCGGGAGGACGGCATGAATATCCACTTCGGACGCGGCCCGCTACAGGCCATCGTGCTCGGCGCATTCCTCGCGGCGCCGGCCGGCACGGCCGCTCAGGGCACGGCGAACGGCGAGTGGCGGACCTACGGCGGCGACATCGCCAACACGCGCTACGCGGCGCTCGACCAGATCACCGCCGACAACTTTGCGGACCTGGAGGTCGAGTGGCGTTTCTCCACCGCGAACCTCGGTCCGGAGACCGAATACAACCTCCAGGCGACGCCGCTGATGGTGGACGGCGTCCTCTTTTCCACGGGCGGCACGCGGCGCGCGGCGTTCGCCATCGACGCCGGCACGGGCGAGCTCCTCTGGATCCACCGCGTCGACGAGGGCGAGCGGGCCGAGGTATCGCCGCGCCGCCGCTCGGGGCGCGGCCTGGCCTACCGCGACGACGGCGGCGACGGGCAGATCTTCTACGTCACGACCGGCTACCGGCTGATCGGTCTGAACGCGCGCACCGGAGAGCGGCTGGCGGGATTCGGCGACAACGGGATGGTCGACCTGATGCAGAACATGGACCAGGAGATCGACCCGCTATCCGGCGAGATCGGACTCCATTCGGCGCCGCTGGTGGCCGGTGACACGATCGTCGTCGGCGCGGCGCACGTGCCGGGCAGCGCCCCCCGCTCGATGCGCAACACCAAGGGGTACGTGCGCGGCTTCGACGCCGGCACCGGGGTCCGCAAGTGGATCTTCCACACCATTCCGGGCGCCGACGAGTACGGCAACGACAGTTGGCTCAACGACTCGTGGCGCTACACCGGCAACACCGGGGTGTGGGGGCAGATGAGCGCGGATCTCAAGCTCGGCATCGTCTACTTCGCGACCGAGATGCCGACCAACGACTACTACGGCGGCCACCGGCACGGGGACAACCTCTTCTCCGACAGCATCGTCGCGGTGGACATCGACAGCGGCGAACGGCTGTGGCATTTCCAGGTCATCCGCCACGACGTCTGGGACTGGGACTTTCCCTGCGCGCCGATACTGGCGGACGTGGTGATCGACGGCGTGGAGCGCAAGCTCCTCGTGCAGCCCAGCAAGCAGGCGTGGCTCTACGTCTTCGATCGCGTGACCGGCGAGCCGATCTGGCCGATCGAGGAGCGCGAGATGCCGCCGTCCGACGTGCCGGGCGAGCTCCTGGCGCGGACGCAGCCGTTCCCGACCCATCCGCCTCCGTACGACCGGCAGGGCGTCAGCGAGGACGACCTGATCGACTTCACCCCGGAGCTCCGCGCGGAGGCGCTGGAGCTCGTGTCCAACTTCCGGATGGGGCCGATCTTCACGCCGCCCGTGGTGGCCGATCCCGAAGGCCCGTACGGCACGCTGATGCTGCCGTCCACCGGCGGCGGCACCAACTGGCCCGGCGGCTCGCTCGACCCCGAGACCAACATCTTCTACGGCTATTCCTACACGCGGATCGTCTCCCTGGGTCTCGTGAACGATCCGGAGCGCTCCGACATGAACTTCATCCGCGGCAACCCGCCCGGCGTTCCCGCGCCGCGCCGCACGCTGACCATTCGCGGCCTGCCGCTGGTCAAGCCGCCGTGGGGCCGCATCAGCGCGATCGACCTCGCGACCGGCAACATCCTCTGGCAGGTGCCGCACGGGGAGACGCCCGACAACGTCCGCAACCACCCCGACCTGCAGGCCGTGGACATTCCCCGCACGGGCCGCGAGGGCCGTGTCGGCACGCTGATTACCAGCACGCTGCTGATCGCCGGCGAGCCGGGGACGTTCACCGGGCCGTCGGGCGAGGTCGGCGCGATGCTGCGGGCGTACGACAAGGCGACCGGCGCCGAGGTGGGCGCCGTTCTCATGCCGGCCGGCGTCACGGGGTCGCCCATGACCTACCTGCACGACGGCGGCCAGCACATCGTGATGGCCATCGGCGGTCCCGGCCACCCGTCCGAGCTGATCGCCTACCGCCTGCCGGAGTAGGGAACGCGCGTCACCGGGTGCGCCGCCTGACGATCAGCCAGCCGGCGAGGAACACCGCTATCCCGGCGCCGAAGATGCGCGGGCTGGGGCCGAGCGGGCCGGCAGTGACGATCGCGACGAGCAGCAGCCACATCCCGAGCAGTTGCAGGCCGCGGCCGGCGTAGTACAGGAGGCCCGGCACGCGGCTATCCGTCACCCTTCCCGGCGTCGCGCCGCGCCTGCTTCAGAGCGCGCCACGCGTCGAGGCGGCGGGCCACCTCCTTCTCGTAGCCGCGCGTGGTGGGGTGGTAGTAGCGGCGGCCGGCGATGGCCGGTGGCAGGCAGTCCATGCCCGTGACGGCGTCCGGATCGTCGTGGGCGTATTGGTACTCCTTGCCGTAGTCGAGATCCTTCATCAGCCGCGTCGGCGCGTTGCGCAGGTGCAGCGGCACCGGCTCGGCGGCGTCGCCGTGGGCGTCGGCGGCGGCGCGGTTGTAGGCCGTGTACACGGCGTTGCTCTTCGGCGCCGTGGCCAGATAGATGACCGCCTGCGCGAGCGCCGTGTTCCCTTCGGGCATGCCGATGAAGTGCACCGCATCCTTCGCCGCCACGGCCAGCGGCAGCGCCGCGGGGTCGGCGTTGCCGATGTCCTCTGACGCGAAGCGCACCAGGCGGCGCGCGATGTACAGCGGATCCTCGCCCGCCTCCACCATCCGCGCCAGCCAGTACACGCCGGCGTCCGGGTCGCTGTTGCGGAGCGACTTGTGCAGCGCGGAGATCAGGTTGAAGTGTTCCTCGCCGGCCTTGTCGTACAGCAGCGTCCGGCGCTGCACGGCACGCGCCAGCAGGTCGAGGGTAATGACGGCTGGAGCACCGGCCTTTCCGCCGGCGTCGTCGGAATCCCCGTCAGACGCGCCCGAACGGGCGATGGCGGCCGCCAGCTCCAGCAGGTTCAGCGCAACGCGCGCGTCACCGTTCGCATGCTGCGCCATGGCCGCGAGCGCGCCCTCGGCCACCGTGACCGGCTCGCCGCCCAGCCCGCGTTCCGCATCGCCCAGCGCCCGCTCGAGGATGGTTTCAATCTCCTCGGCGGCGAGCGGTCTGAGCACGAACACCTTCGACCGTGACAGCAGCGCGGCATTCACCTCGAACGACGGATTTTCGGTGGTGGCTCCGATCAGCACGATGTCGCCCGCTTCCACGCGCGGCAGGAACGCGTCCTGCTGCGCCTTGTTGAAGCGGTGGATCTCGTCCACGAACAGGATCGTGCGGCGGCCGAGCCGCCGCCGGGCCGCTTGCGCCTCGGCCATCACCGCCTTGATGTCGCGGATGCCGGACAGCACGGCGCTGAACGCGATGAAGTGCGCCTCCGTGATGCCCGCGATGAGACGCGCAATGGTCGTCTTGCCCGTGCCGGGCGGACCCCACAGGATGATCGACTGCAGCGCATCGCGCTCGATCGCCTCGCGCAGCGGCTGGCCCGGCGCGGCAATCTCCTCCTGGCCGACCAGCTCGTCCAGCGTGCGCGGCCGCATGCGTTCCGCGAGCGGCGCGGGCGGCTCGGGTACTGCGCCGCCGGCCGGCTCGAACAGGTCGCCCGCTTCCCGCGTCACCGGCTGACCTCCGCGTCCGCCCGTTGCCGCCGCGCCTCGTAGGCGACGAGCGCCGCCGCGACCGCAGCATTGAGCGATTCCACCCCAGGCCGCATGGGAACCGAAATCCGGGCGTCCGCCAGCTCGGATGTCCCGCCGGGCAGCCCGCCGCCTTCGCCGCCGATCAGCACGAGCCACGAGCCCTTCAGGTCGCATTCGTGCAACGGCACGCCGCCGCGCGGCACCGCCGCCAGCACGCCCGCGCCGCACGCCCGCGCCGCGGCGATGGCGTCAGCGGCCGCGCCGGCATCGACTACCGGCAGCCGGAACGTGCTGCCCATCGCGCCGCGCAGCGCCTTCCAGCCGAACGGATCTGCCGAGCCCCCGGTGACTAGCACGCCCCCGGCGCCGGCGGCATCGGCCGCGCGGACGATGGCGCCAAGGTTGCCCGGGTCCTGAACACCTGCCGCCGCCAGCACGAGGCCGCCCCCGGCGAAAGCCCGCTCCGCGTCCGCCGGATGATGGTGTGTCAACGCGACCACGCCGGACGGCGAGCGTACGGGGCTGACGGCGGCCAGCACCGGATCGGACGCCGCTACAAGCGTGGCGCCTGCCGCTCCGAGGCGGCCGGCGAGATCCGCGGCCGCGCCGTCTCCACGCTCCAGCGCGGCACGGCCGAAGACCGCCGTATCCGGCGGCACACCGGCGCGCAGCGCCGTGTCCACCAGGCGGGCGCCGTCGAGCAGCAGGTGCCGCCGGCGGCCGCGACGCTCGCGCGCGGCGGCGCGAAATTTGGCGACGACCGGGTTGTGCCGGCTGGTGACGATTTGCACGGAGAGAGGGCCGAGCATAGCAGATGTGTTAGTCTGGTCAGCCTGTACCGGCGCGGCGGCCAACGGTCCGCGGACCGGCATTACCACACATGAAATCACGATTCGTAAAGCGGTTGGAGGAAGAGATCCGGGCGCTCGAGCACGAGCTGACCCGGGAGTTGCCGAAGGAGATCGGGCGCGCCCGCGAGCTGGGCGATCTCCGCGAGAACGCCGAGTACCAGGCCGCCAAGGAACGCCAGCGCCTGGTCGAGGCGCGCCTCAGCCAGCTCAAGAAGCGGGTTTCGGAAATCTCGCTGATGAATCTCTCGAGGCTGCCGCGCGACCGGGTCGGATTCGGCTCCACGGTACACCTGCGCGAGCCGGAGGGCGGCACCCTCGTATACCAACTGGTAATGGCGGAAGACGCCGACCCCGGTCGCGGGTGGATCTCCACGGCGTCGCCGATCGGCCGGGCGCTGATGGGCCGCGAAGTCGGCGACGAGATTGACGTCCCGACGCCCAGCGGCAACCGCGAGTTCGAGCTCGTCAAGCTGGCGACCATCCACGACGAGGAATAGCCCCCGACCACCAGGGTTGTGAGCGAGGAACAGCCGTCGCCGTCGCCCTATTCTCCCGGTCTGCGGACCGCGCTGGTGCTCACCGGAACCGGCACGGCCGGCGCGTACCATGCCGGCGTGCTGCGGGCCGTCCATGAGGCCGGCGTCAAGATCGACATCGTCGCCGGCCGGGGCATCGGCGCCGCGAACGCCATCTTCTCGGCGATCGACGCCGGGGACCAGCTCTGGGAAGATGACGACGGCTGGACGGCGGAGGGGGTCTCGCGCTTCTACCGCTGGCGCTGGACGGTACGGCTGGCGGCGCTGGCGCTGGGACTGGCGCTGGGCGCCTTCCTCGTACCGCTGGCCGTGCTGCTCGGCGGCCTGCTGCTGTTTCCGGTTGCGTTCCTGTTCCAACTGTTCGGACTGGAGGCGGGCAACTGGCTGCCCGTGCAATATGCCTGGCTGGTGGGAGCGCTGTTCGAGCCGAACGCGCTGCCGATCTACCTGCCGCGCTTCGTCACCGTCATGCTGCTGCTGCTGCTCGCCGTGCTGGGCGGCGGCGCGGTCGCGGCGCGGCTGCGCACGCGGCTGCGCCGGCGGGCCCGCGGCGGGCTCTGGTGGGAGCTGCTGGGTAACCCGCTCGAACCGGGGCACGCGGCGCAGGCGCTGACCCGGAAGCTGTGGCGTGTCGTTTGCGGCACCGGTGCGGGCGCCAGGCCGGACGCGCCGGAGCTGAGCGCCCGGTACGCGCAACTGCTGGGGGACAACGTGGGCCAGCCCGGGTTCCGCGAGCTGGTGCTGCTCGTGCACGACCTGGACGGGCGCCGCGATTTCGCGTCGGCGCTGCTGGCCGAGCCGTACCGCCGGCCTTTCTTTCTGCGGCGCGTCGGCGACGATGGGCGCGGGCGGCACCTGGAGACCCTGGACCTGGCGGGCGCCGGCCGCCACCAGCTCGTCGACATGCTGCTGGCCTCGCTCCGCCCGCCGGCCCTGACCGAGACCCACCTCACGCGGCTGCCGCTCGAGAGCGCGTGGCAGGGCGAGACGCACCGGCTGTGCGACCGGCCGGAGTCGACCGTACGGCTGCTGGAGGAAGTGGCCAGCGCCGGGGCGGAGCAGGTCATCCTGGTGAGCGCGTGCGCCCCGCCGCCGGGGCCGGGCCGCCTGTCTTCGGGCCGGCGTGACCCGCTCGGCAGGATCGGCGAGTCGCTGGCCGCGATCGAGTGCGCCTCGCTGCGGGATGCGCAGGCGTCTTGCGGCGGGTTGTTCCAGGCCGTCTTCGAGATCCGACCCGACCACAATCCGCTGGGGCCGTTCGACTTCCGCGGCGTCTACGACGAGCATACCGACCGCGGCCACGTGGTGGCCGAGCTGGTGTCGCGCGGCTACGAGGATGCGTTCAGCCAGTTCGTGAATTCGGTGGTAGGCGCGAGCGGCGAATGGATCGAGTCGGAGTAGGGTCGGCTAGCGAGTCTGGCGCGGCTTGACGCGCGGCCTGAGCGGCCGCGCGTCGCGGGCAGGCGCGCCGCGCCGGGCAACTGCGCGTCCGGTCCGCGCCGCCGTGGGCGGCGCTGGAGCCTCCCCGGGCGCGCCGAGGAAGTCCGCGGCCAGGTCGCTCAGCAGTGCCGCTATCTGCCCATCGTCGAGGCTGCCGAACTTGTCGCGGAAGGCGGCGACCGGCACCACAGCCTTGGCCATCGCCCGGTGCCCGCCCGCGTTGCCGATGTCCGCGAAGCACGCCTTCACGAACCCGCCGGCGTTGCGCGAGTAACCCAGGTTGCGCACGGAAATGACGACCGCGTCGTTCGCGACGCCCGAGATGATCGACCAGTTCACGTCCTCGAGCTGCAGGAGGAAGTCGGCGACGAAGGGGATGAGATCCTCTCGTGGCGCCGCGCCGAGGTGCGCGGCGAATACCTGATTGCGGGTCAGGCCGGACTCGATGGCGCGCGATACGAACGCCAGCCGCTCGATCGTGATGTCGGCGCCCTCCATCTTGCGCACCAGTGCGGCGTCCGCCAGCGGATAGAGGTAGGTGAACGCCTCCAGATCGGCGCGGTGCGTGTGGCGGCTGAGAAACAGCGTGTCCGACTTGATCGCGTACAGCATCGCCGTGGCGGTCCGCTCCGACACGTTCGCGGCCACCGATTGCAGGTGCTCGGTCAGTATGGTCGCCGTCGATCCATAGTCCGGACGGATGTCCTTGAAGGCGGCGCTGTAGCCGTCACGCTCGGGGTGGTGGTCGACCACCAGGTCGACCCGGTTGAGCAGGCCGCCGAAGTAGTGCGGCTGCACGTCGACCGTGGCGATCTTCTTGAAGTGCGTCAGCGACTCGGCCGTGATCCGTTCGACGTTGATGTCGAGCAGGTTCGCCATGCGGAGGTTTTCCGGCCGCGTCGCGCCCTGGAAGGCGCCGATGATGGCCGTCGTCTTCGTGCGGTGCAGCAGGTTGCGCAGGGCCAGTCCGCTGGCCATCGCATCCGGGTCGGGATCGTTGTGCAGCAGGATCAGAATCCGGTCCGAGCCGGCGAAGTGCCGCTGATACTGCTGCACGCGGGCGCGCGTGAGCGAGCGCCCCAGGGCGGTGAGCAGCGAGTCCTGCAGCAGGTGCGAGACGCTGAGGACGGTCACGTCGGGCGAAATCGCCCGCCAGGCGTCGGTCCGGGACCGGCTCCGGTCGCCGGTGCACAGCACGTACACGAGCGTGGCGCCGGCGCCGGTGACGGCCCGCAGCACCGGCCGCAGGTCGCGCGTCCCGTCGTCCTCGACGATGACGCACGTGGCCGCCGTCAGGCCGGCCTCGAGGTAGCTCTTCTCGCGGCGCGGGTCGGCCACGCGCGCGTCGATGCCGGCGGACTCCAGGCGGCGCGCGGCCGCCTGGTCGCCGATGAGGAATTGAAGGTCCAGGTTGGAAGCCAGGGCCCTGTGAAGGGCCTTGACGATGAGCACGTCGCGACAAACCGCCACACACTGCATCGGAAACAACAATTATAGCTTGGGGTTGCCCCCGTGGCCCCGCGCCGTGCGCGGACTGCTACCATGTGCGCATGAAATGGAGCCTGGCTGCCGCCGCGGCGATATTGCTGGCCGCGAGCCTGCAGGCGCAGGATCTGCTGTTCACCAGCCGTATCGATCTCGTGCAGCTCGGCGTGACCGTCGAGGGCCGCGGCGGGACGCCGCTGGGCGACCTCACGCGGGAGCACTTCGAGGTGTACGAGGACGGCAAGCTGCAGGAGATCCGCTACTTCGCGCAGGGGTTGGCGGCCGACGCCGAGATCGTGCCGACGCATCTCGGCGTGCTGTTCGACACCAGCGGCAGCATGGAGCGCGACGCCCGCTTCGCGAAGACGGCGGCCATCAAGTTCCTCAACACGCTCACCTACGCCGAGGACATGACGGTGGTCGACTTCGATACGGAAGTACGCGTCGGCCGCTACGATCGGGACGATTTCCCGCGCCTGGTGGAGCGGATCCGGTCGTCCCGGACGTCCGGTCAGACGGCCCTCTACGACGCACTCGGGGTGTATCTCGACGGCGCGTTCGAGCAGGACGGCCGCAAGGTGCTGTTGCTGTACACGGACGGGGCCGATACGCGCAGCCGGACCAGCCTGTCGGACCTCAGCGATCTCGTGAAGGCTTCCGACGTCACGATATACGCGATCGGCTTTCAGGAGCAGCTCCCCAGCAGCGTGCGGCCGCTCGAGCGCATGCGCCTCCAGCAGCTCACCGCCCTGACCGGCGGGCGCAGCTATTTTCCGAACCGAGTCGAGGACCTCGACGAGATCTACGAGCAGATCGCGGCCGAGCTCGACGCGCGCTACTCGATCGGCTACGTGTCGACGAACCCACGCATGGACGGTTCATGGCGCGAGCTCGAGGTGAAGCTGCGCAACCCGCCGTCCGGCCACGGACGCCTGCGCGTGCGCACGCGCGAGGGGTACTTCGCCCTGTACCTCGACCCCGGCCCGCAATAGCAGTCCCCGCCAGTGGCCTCGACCTACGACAGTTTCTCGCTCGTCACCGATTTCGAGCTCAAGGGCGACCAGCAGCGCGCGGTCGCCGAGCTGACCGGCGGCCTGGAACGCGGCGACCGCCACCAGGTGCTGCTCGGCGTGACGGGTTCCGGCAAGACCTTCACGATGGCCCAGACCATTGCCCGGGTGAACCGCCCGAGTCTCGTGATGGTGCACAACAAGACGCTCGCCGCGCAGTTGTACCAGGAATTCCGGCGGCTGTTTCCGCACAACGCCGTGGAGTACTTCGTCAGCTACTACGACTACTACCAGCCGGAGGCCTACGTGCCCGCCACCGACTCGTACATCGAGAAGGAGGCGACGATCAACGACGAGATCGACCGCATGCGCCTGTCCGCCACGCGTTCGCTGTTCGAGCGCCGCGACGTGGTGATCGTGGCCAGCGTCTCGTGCATCTACGGCCTGGGCTCGCCGGAGGCGTACTACGGGATGCTGTTGCCGCTGGAGCGCGGCCAGCGGATCGATCGCGACACCATCCTGCGCAAGCTGGTCGAGATCCAGTACGAGCGCAACGATCACGAGTTCGACCGCGGCGCGTTCCGCGTGCGGGGCGACACGGTCGAGGTGTTCCCGTCGTACGAGGACCACGGCGTCCGCATCGAGCTGTTCGGCGACGAGGTGGACGAGCTCGTCACCTTCGATCCGCTGACGGGACGGACGCGCCGCCGCCACGATCGGATCACCGTCTATCCGAAGACCCACTTCGTCACGCCGCGCGAGACGACGCTGCGGGCGGTGGACGCGATCAAGGCCGAGCTCGAGGCGCACCGGCCGAGCCTGGAGCGGGAAGGCCGCCAGCTCGAGGCACAACGGTTGCACCAGCGGACGATGTTCGACCTGGAGATGATCCGCGAGATCGGCTACTGCCACGGGATCGAGAACTACTCCCGTCATCTGCTGGGACGCAATCCGGGCGAGCCGCCCCCGACGCTGCTCGACTATCTCCCCGACGACGCGCTCACCATCATCGACGAGAGCCACCAGACGGTGCCGCAGATCCGGGCAATGTATCACGGCGACCGGTCCCGCAAGGAAGTGCTCGTGGAGCACGGCTTCCGCCTGCCGTCCGCGCTCGACAACCGGCCGCTGAGCTTCGAGGAATGGCAGTCGCGCGTGGGGCAGGTCGTGTTCGTATCCGCCACCCCGGGGCCGTACGAGCTGCGCAAGAGCGGCGGCGTCGTGGTGGAGCAGATCATCCGGCCTACCGGGCTGGTCGATCCGCAGGTGGAGCAGCGGCCGGTGCGGGGACAGGTGGACGATCTGCTGCACGAGATCCGCCAGCGCGCGGAGCGCACCGAGCGCGTGCTGGTCACCACCCTGACCAAGCGGATGGCCGAGGACCTCACGCAGTTCTACCAGGAGCTGGGCGTCCGCGTGCGGTACCTGCACTCCGACATCGAGACGCTGGAACGCGTCGAGATCCTGCGCGACCTGCGCCGCGGCGCGTTCGACGTGCTCGTGGGCATCAACCTGCTGCGCGAGGGGCTCGACCTGCCGGAGGTGTCGCTGGTGGCCATCCTCGACGCCGACAAGGAGGGTTTCCTCCGTTCGTCCGGGTCGCTCATCCAGACGGCGGGGCGCGCGGCGCGCAACGTGAACGGGCGGGTCATCATGTACGCGGACGTGGTGACGGACTCGATGCGGACGGCGCTCGGCGAGATGGACCGCCGCCGGCAACTGCAGCAGGAGTACAACCACCGGCACGGGATTACGCCGGCATCGATCATCAAGGATATCGACAACGTCCTGTCGAGCATCTACGAGCGCGACTACGCCGAGGTGCCGCTCGTCAGGGAGCGCGCCGCGCCATTCCGCACGCGCGAAGAGCGCGCCGCGCACATGGCCGAGCTCGAGCGCGACATGCACGCGGCGGCGGCAAATCTGGAGTTCGAGCGTGCGGCGGAGCTGCGCGACCGCATCCGCGGCCTGCGCCAGCAGGATTTGGGCCTGGAGACGGTGGCCCCGAACAGTGACGGCGCCGATAAGGTGTGAGAAGATGGGGAGGACGCGCGCCGCGCGCGCTGTCAGGTAGCAAGGAGAACGCAATGTCAAGAGACAACGAAGGGCACGCGGGGATCGTCGTCGCCGCGTTTCTGCTCGGCGCTGTTGCGGGCGCCGTGACGGCCCTGCTGGCGGCGCCGGCCACCGGTGAGGAAACGCGCGACGTGCTGGGCAAGAAGGCGCGTGAGGGACGCGACAAGGCCAACGAGGCGGCGAAGCAGGGGCGCGAGTTCATCCGCCGTAAGCAGGAGCAACTGGCCGACGCGGTGGACCGGGGCATCGAGGTGTACAAGCAGACCAGCGAGGGGAACGACCAGCCGGCCAAGGAACAAGGGTGATGGAGCTGTCGACGCTGTTCATGGGAGTGATTGCGGTCGCGGTGCTGGCGCTTGCGGTCACGCAGGTCGCCACGCTCCTGTACGGCCTGCGCGTCGTCCGGCGCCTGGACCGCATGGCGGACCAGGTCGAAAAGGACATCATGCCGGTGATCGACCGCGTCAACGCCATCAGCGGCGACATTACGCGCGCGACATCGCTGGCGGTCGCCCAGATCGAACGGGCCGACCAGTTGTTCGCACGGTTCGCGGTGCGCGCCGAGCGGCTGATGACGGTGGGGGAGGATGCCGTCATGGAGCCCGTGCGCCGCAGCGCGGCGATCATCCAGGCCTTGCGCGCCGCGCTGGAGTCGCTGCGCCGCGACCCGGGCAAACCGGCCAAGAAGGCTTCAGCCGACGAAGAGCAGGAGGCGCTCTTCATCGGCTAGCCTCCCGCGTTGACCATGCCGGGCAACGGTGGTATGTAGTTAGCGCTGCACACCTATTTCGAAAGGGGAACGCCATGGAAAAAACGGTGCTGTCGCGCTGGTCTCTGGTCAGCGTGTCCGCTGTTGCCTGCCTCCTGGTCGCAGTCCCCGCAGCCGCCCAGGCTCCGGCGTCCGCACCGCTTGCCGCGCAACTCGCGGAGCTGATGAGCGGTGCGCAGCTCGACGCGGTGGCGGGACGGTCCGGCGAGGGTGAAGACCACTACGTCGCCGCGCTGGCGTTCCCCGGGCAGTTGCTCGTCGTGTCGGCCCGTTACGAGGTGCCCATCTACATCGAGGAGAAGCTCGAGAACCGGCAGTTTCGTGACGTCTACATCGATCTGAACGCCGCGTCCATCGCCGGCACGAAAGTGCTGGTCACCGACGCGGGCGCGGACGGCCTGCACGGCGACGACGCGGCCGTGGACATGTTCGACAATGGGTCGAGAATGTTGCGCCTGAACGGCGACTGGGGCGGGCAGAACCTGTCCCGGGACGCCTACATGGAGGCGGTGGCCGAGGCCGACGAGCATTACACCCGGATGCTCAACGCGCTCATCGAGCAGGTGCGCTGAATCTCCGCGCCGCAGCGCGCGCCGGGCGCCTTCGCGGCCTGGCCGGCGGCTGGTCAGCGCGCTGGATCTTGCGGTACACTCGCGTCGTGCCGGCGTGGGCGCTTGGCTCAGTGGTAGAGCATCGCCTTCACACGGCGGGGGTCAGTGGTTCGAATCCACTAGCGCCCACCAACTCAACCCTGCCCGGCACACGATTCAACCCAACCCTGGAAGAATTATGACCAGCGGTGCGCCAAAGAGTGCGTTCGAGCTGGCGATGGAGAAGCTGAAGCGGCAGGACGAGGCCGCCGGCGTCGCGCCGGTCGAGCTGTCCGCGGAACAGCGCGACTCGATCGCGGAGGCGCGCCGCGTCTGCGAGGCGCGGACCGCCGAGTGCCGCATCCTCTTCCAGTCGGCGCTCGCCGGGACCGTGGACCCCGCCGCACGCGCGGAGCTGGAAGCCAACTACCGCCGCGACCTGGCCCGCTTCACCGCGGACCGCGACCGCAAGATCGCGAGCATTCGCGAAGCCGCCGACGGTTAGCCCGCAGCCCGATTCAGGTGGTGTCGCCGGGCGTCCAGATACGCGGCGCCGGCTCGCCCGCCAGCGCCAGCATCAGCGCGTTGAGCCGCTTGACGAACGCCGCGGGATCGTCGAGCCTGCCGCCCTCCGCCAGCAGCGCCTGATCGAACAGGATGCGGCTCCAGTCGGCGAAACGCGCCTCGTCGGTCTCCGCCTTGAGCCGTTCGACCAGCGGGTGGCCCGGATTGATCTCGAGCACCAGCGGCACGCTGGGCACGTCCTGGCCGGCGGCCCGCAGCATGCGCTCGAGGTTGGCGCTGATCCCGTCCTTGTCGCCCACCAGGCAGGCAGGCGACTCGGTGAGCCGGTCGGTAAGCCGGACTTCGGTCGCCCGGCCGCCGAGCGCCTTCAGGACGCGCTCCAGGACAGGCTTGAAGTCGTCCTCCAGCTTGTCCTTCTGCTCGGCGTCCTCGTCGCCCTCCGCGAGCTTGCCCAGGTCCAGGTCGCCCTTCGCCACCGACCGTAGCGGCTTGCCGTCGAATTCGGTCAGGTGCGCCGCGACCCATTCGTCGATGCGGTCGTGGAGCAGCAGCACCTCGATCCCCTTCTTGCGGAAGATTTCGAGGTGCGGGCTGTTGCGGGCAGCGGCCAGGCTGTCGGCCGTGATGTAGTAGATGGCCTCCTGCCCCTCCGGCATGCGCGCCACGTAGTCGGCGAGCGCCACCGTCTGTTCGCCGCTCTCCGCACGGGTCGAGGCGAAGCGCAACAGCCTGGCGATCCGGTCCCGGTTCCCGGGATCCTCGGCTATGCCTTCCTTGACGACCCGTCCGAACTCTTCCCAGAAGGTGGCGTACTGCTCGGGTTCCTTGTCCGCCAGCTCGTCGAGCCGGCCGAGCACGCGCTTGACGGCCGCCGTGCGGATGGCTTCGACGTCCCGGGAGTGCTGCAGGATCTCGCGCGAGACGTTGAGCGGCAGGTCGTTCGAGTCGATCACGCCGCGCACGAACCGCAGCCAGGCCGGCATGATCTGCTCGGCGTTCTCCATGATGAACACCCGCCGGACGTACAGCTTGATGCCGTGGCGTCGCTGGCGGTCCCAGATGTCGAACGGCGCGCGCCGCGGGATGAACAGCAGCAGCGTGAACTCCTGCCGTCCTTCTATCCGTGCGTGCAGGCGTGCGAGCGGCGCCTCGAAGTCGTGCGCCACGTGCTTGTAGAACTCGTCGTACTGCGTGTCCTTGATCTCGGACTTCGGCCGCGTCCACAGCGCCGCCGCGCGGTTGACCTGCTCGGTCGTGTCGATCTCGCCCGTATCCGCCTGCTTGCCGGGCACCGCTTCCTTCTCCATCACGATCGGGATGGAGATGTGGTCGGAGTACTTGCGCAGGATGGTCCTGAGCCGCGCGCCGTCGAGAAGTTCGTCCTCGCCGTCGCGCAGATGCAGGGTCACCTCCGTGCCGCGCTCAGCGCGCGAGACGGCCTCCAGCGTGTAGCTGCCCTCGCCGCTGCTTTCCCAGCGCACGCCTTCGTCCGCCGCCAACCCGGCGCGCCGCGTCGTGAGCGTTACGCGGTCGGCGACGATGAACGACGAATAGAAGCCGACGCCGAACTGGCCGATGAGCTGAGCGTCCTTTGTCTGATCACCGGTCAGCCGCGCCAGGAACTCCTGCGTGCCGGAGCGGGCGATCGTACCGATGTTGTCTATTACCTCCTGCCGCGACATGCCGACGCCGTTGTCGGCCACCGTGACGGTGCGGGCCTGAGCGTCGAACCGCACGTGGATGCTGAAGTCCGCTTCGCTCCCGCCGAGCAGCGCCGGCTCGGTCAGCGCCTCGAAGCGCAGCTTGTCGCAGGCGTCCGAGGCGTTCGAGATTAGCTCGCGCAGGAAGATCTCCTTGTTCGAGTACAGGGAATGGACCATCAGGTGCAGCAGTTGCCGCGCCTCGGTCTGGAACTTGCGGGTGGTCTTCCTGGCTTTTTCCGACACGGTCATGCTCCGGAATCGTGAAACGAACAGCCCAGAAAAATAACACACGCACCGGGCTGCATGGTGCGCGGCGGAGTGCGCCCCGCGGCCGCTGCACGCGTTGCTTCGGGCAGGAAAAAGGCCGGAGCCCGCAGCAGGCTCCGGCCTTTGGGTATTCGTGCGGGAAAGTGCTCCCGCGCGCTCCTAGAAGTTGTACTGGAACGCGAACTTCGCCAGCCGGCCCGGCATGATGGCGGTCGGCATCAGGTAGTTCGGCCCGTAGTTCAGGTCTTCCTCTGTGACCGAGTTCTCGTTCAGCAGGTTGTACACGTCGAACATGATCTGGAAGCGCGACCCGCCGAAGTCGAACACCTTCGACAGCCGGATGTCGACCTGGTTCAGCCGGCTGCCGTATGCCGTGCCCGGCTCCACGACGTTGATGTCGATGGTGCCGGCGCCCGAGAGCGGGCGTCCCAGCGAGGCCGCTATGTCGGCGCTGGTGTACGTCACGATGGCGCCGCGCTCCGGGCCGGGGATGCTCTGCAGCGTCCCGGCGAACACGATGTCGTACGGGAAGGTGTAGGAGCCGAGCAGCTTCACCTGCGTCAGGTAGCCCGTGCCGAAATCGCAGAACGGCGCCGCGATGTAGTCGCCGGCGTATTCGGAGAGACCCACCTCCTGCGCTTCCGGGACGTTGGAAATGAGCTCGCAGTTGTCGTAGCGCGTCTGGCCGCTGGCGATGCCGCCGCGGAACAGCAGGTTGTCGAGCCGCGCGTCGACCGATATGTCGAAACCGTTGTAGGTGCGCGACCGGCCGCCGAACGCGTTGGCGCTCGTGGTGATGTCGTCGATCTGGCCCAGCTTGTCCGGGTTCATGTCGTAGAACCCCGACAGCACGTTCCCGCCGCCGCCCGGCAGCTTGGGATCGGAGGGGACGGTTACGGAGAAGACGCCGTAGTCATCCTGACCGAGCGCCCGGTTGTCCACTACCTCGAAGTTAACGAACGAGCGGTAGAACCAGCCTGCTTCGAGCGACACGTTGTCGACCAGCTCGTGCTGCACGCTGGCCGACGTCTCGTAGTTGGCGTGGCGCGTGCCCCAGCCGAACGCCCAGTCCTGGTCGTAGAACGTGTTGATGACCGGCAGGCCGAACGCCAGGTTGTCCGATGGCGTGAAGCACTCGCCGTTGGGCGCCGGATTGATCGGGTCGCAGTCCGCGAGCCCGTTGGCGTTCAGGTCGAGGAATGCCCGCCGCTGGGTGATGTTGGTCGCGGCCGGGTTGATTTCCGAGGCTTTCGTATTCGAATCCCGATCGGCGTAGCGTCCGAACGACGCCTTGAGCGCCGTCCGCCCGTTGCCGAACAGGTCGTAGGCGACGCCGACGCGCGGCTGGAGGTCCTTGAACCCGACCACCTGCTGGCCCGCGAAGCTGGCCGACGTCGGCCGGAACAGCGAGGTGCCGGTCTCGTGGTCGGGGTAGCCGGCGTTGAAGTAGTCGAACCGCACGCCCAGGTTCAACGTCAGGCGGTCGATCGTCCACTGGTCCTGCGCGTACAGGCCCAGGTTGGCCGGCACGTTGTTCTCCTCGAGCGCCGGCGTGGCGTAGAAGTCGACCAAGTCGACCGGGGAAATGAACCGCGCCAGCGCGATGATGCGCTGGTACTGGACGCTGCGGATGTTGATGTTCTCGGCGACGTTCGTCAGGTTCATGCCGAACTTGAACGCGTGGCTGCCCGTGACGTACGACACGGAAGCCCGCGCGGCATTCGTGTCGGCGAAGCGATCGTTGAAGATCGTCCCGCTGAACCAGCTCGACATGCCGCGGATCGCGATGTTGCCCGGAATCAGCAGCGCGCCCGGCAGCGAG
The DNA here is from genome assembly GCA_965207665.1 of Vicinamibacterales bacterium. Classification (GTDB taxonomy): domain Bacteria; phylum Acidobacteriota; class Vicinamibacteria; order Vicinamibacterales; family UBA8438; genus JAAXGX01. The sequence continues at coordinate 3,694,497 of CBDBMV010000002.1, read as the reverse complement.
ATGTCGGCGTCGGGGGTGTTCTGCCAGTTCTGGTGCTGCGGGTGGAACGACACGCCCGCCTCGACCAGCAGCCGGTTGGTGATCGGCGCGGTCCAGGTCCCCTGGAACACGTGCACGCGGATGGTGGAGTCGACGGCCGCCTCGGGCATCACGTTCAGCGTGTTCGTCAACGTGCTGCCGATCAGGAACCGGTTCCGCTTGTTGTAGTTGTTGTCGTAGAAGAACGTCAGCTTGTTGCGCGGCGTGGCCTGGGCGGTCAGGCGCACGGTGGTGGACTGCGCGAGCTGGTCGTCGATCGCCTGCTCGTCCGTAGGCGTGTACATCAGGTCGCTCGGGTTCGCGTCGAAGAACACGTTCGCCACGTACTGATCGGTCCGCTGCGAGGTGTGGCTGGCCCAGAACCAGAGCCGGTCGCGGACGATCGGGCCGCCGAACGCCGGATTGAGGAACCAGAGCTTGCTCAGGCGGTTCGCCTCGTCCTTCTCGATGCCCTGCGTGACGAGCTCGTCGCTCACGTTGTTGGACTGCAGGTCGGGCGTCGAGAAGCTGCCGAAGAACTGACCCGTCCAATCGTTGCCGCCTTCGCGCGGGATCATGTTGATCCGCACGCCGCTGGACTCGATCTCGGCGGAATTCCCGGAGTAATCGAGCGAGTACTCGGAGTAGTTGCCGTCGGCGAAGAACATGTTCGACGAGTCGCCGTCGCGCGTGGCTGCCTCGACGCCCATGCCGTCGATCTGCACCATCATGTCCTGGCTCTCGCCGCCGTGGATGGCCAGCCGCTGGTAGTTGACGCCGCCCTGGCCGCCGACGTCGACCGCCAGCGTCGAGCCGACCACGCCGTCGCCGACCATGCCGGGAATCAGGATCCCGAGGTTCTGGAAGGACTTGCCGCTCGGTATCGCGTCGATGATGTCGCGGTCGATCGCGGTGTTCTGCTGGACGTTCGTGATGTCGACCGTCGGCGCCGCGCCGGTGACGGTGATCGTTTCCTCGACGGAGCCGACCGCCAGTTGCGCGTCGACGTTGGCCGTGAAGCCGGCGCTCAGGGTAATCCCCTCGCGCAGCACCGTGGAAAAGCCGGCGAGGCCGAAGGTGACCGTGTACTCGCCGGAAACGAGGCCCGTGATGAGGTACTGACCGGCGCCGTCCGTGACGGCGGAGCGGACCTGCTCGATCAGGGCCGGGCTCCGCACTTCGACGGTGACGCCGGGCAGGACGCCGCCCGTCTCGTCACTTACCGTGCCGCCGATCGCCTGGGCGCTGGCGGCCGACGGCAGCAACAGCAGGCCGAGCAGTACCGCCGCCGAGGCGATTCCGAAACGTGCGCGCATGCATCTTCTCCTTCGAAGGGTTTCCGAAGCGGCGCATCGCGCCTGCAACAGGCGCGTCACGTCCGCATGGGCTAACGGCGGAGAATATTGCGGCGGGGCGTTCTAGGGCAAGTAGGACAGTACGTCCGACCAGGAGACGAGCTTGAAGTTCTGGTTGATCCGGGCGCCGTCGGCGTCGTAGTTGTAGCCGTCCTGCACGACCAGCAGGCCGGCGGGGTAGTCCGCGCCGACCGGCGCGGCGACGAGGTCGATGCCGTCCGTCTCCTCCGTGCCGTCGACCGCGCCCTGCCCACCGATGCGGAACGTGCCGCGGTAGGCGTGGGGCGGCGCGCGGTCGTACGCCACGTAAGTGTGGTTACCCTGGCTCGACGCCACCAGGAATCCGTCCCGGCTGCCGCCACCCGGCGGGGCGTAGAGAGCCAGTCCCTCGACGTCTGCCGCCAGCCGGCCACCGTCGGGCTCGCCGAGCCCGGTCGTGTCCACCATCACCGGCCGTTCCGTTGAGGCGGTCGGCTCGGCGTCGAAGCGCCAGATGCCGGCCTCCTCCTCGCCGATGAACAGCCAGCCGTTGGCGTCGTCCGCGACGCAGCCTTCCGGTTGGCTCGCAACCGCCCACCTGCGCACCTCCACACCTATCAGCCTGTCGCGGCCGTCGGCGTCGAGGCGCCACTGGCCCACGGCGCCGTCCTGGCCGTTGGCGAAGACGAACAGGTCGCCGCTCGCCGCGCTGTGGTACAGGCAGAGGCCGTAGGGGTCGTCGGCAAATCCCGGATCGATGGGTTCGCCCAGCGGCGACAGTTGTCCGGTCTCGGGATCCAGCGCGAGGATGTCGAGCGTCATCGTGGTCCGGTTGGTACCGGCCACGACGATGGTTTCCTCCACGCCGACGCGTATGCCGGCGCGCAGGTCGACGTTGTTGATGCGGCCGGAGTCGAGCCGCGACACGACCTGCCCGTCGAGATCGTAGACGAGCAGCCCGCGCACCTTGTTGCTGCCGACGATCAGGCTGGACTCGGGGTTTGCCTCATTGACCCAGATGGCCGGGTCGTCCGCCGCGTCGCAGGGGTCATCGACCGGCTCCGTCTCGACGGCCGCCGTGACAGTATGCGTGTCGGCCGGCTGCGGATCCGGACCGGCGGATTCCGCAATCGCGGTCAGCCCGCAACGCACCGCCGTCAGCATCGGATCGCAGCCGGCCAGCAGGGAAGAGCAGGCCAGGATTCCCGCTGCCGAGACCGCCGTGGTGCTACGCCTGCTGCCGAACCGCATGAAGCCTCCTTCTACGCTGGCTACATCCATAGACACGCTGCGCCGCCGAAAGTTGCGCGGCACGTACGTTGCCTTCTGGTTGCGCCTTATGCCCCGCGGACGGCACTGGCTTCAAACCGGCGCTGGTAGTACCGGTAGTAGAGGACGATGGCCGGGATGCCGATGATCGAGGGCGTGACCCAAGGGACGACAGCGAACCAGCCCGGCAGGCCGAGATGCAGTGTCTGCTGAGCGAGGAATGCCGAGTGGAAGGCGACACCTCCGAGCAGCATCGCCGTCATGTGGCTCAAGAACCAGCCCCGGTTCCGAAACGTCGACGAGGGGTCGCGAACATTGCGCCGCATGACCCACCCGTAGACGATGGCGATGGGGATCAGAGCCAGCAGGACCGGCGAGTCCGGTGTTGGCACGGCCAGCGCCAGCGCGGCGATGGCAGCGGCCCCGGTGTACGGCGCCCACGACAGCAAGATGTGAACCGGGGTCCGCAGCGTGAGCGGGTTCCTGCGGGTCTGGTTGACGCGCACGCCGTGCCGCACGATGGCCAGAGTGACAAGGCCGACGTAGGCAAGGAAGATCGGCATGGCGTAAAGCTCGGGATGCTCGGCGAACGACCTCCCGGCAAGGTGGTCCGTGACCATGCGTATGCACGGCGCCATCATTGAGGTGACGGCGACGACGTAGGCGCTGTACTCGTAGACGCGGCCGGCCTTGACGTGCAGGCGGCCGCCCTTGACGGCGGCGACAGGGATCCAGAAGGCGATCAGGCCGACGCAACCTGCCGCCACGTGGACAGCGAGAACTGCACCGAGCACGGGGGCACATTATCACTCCCTGCCCTTCACGTGGAAGTGTCGGCGCGGACCTCACCCGTAAGTTGTTGAAGATAATGGAGCCGGCGAACGGACTCGAACCGTTGACCTGCTGATTACGAATCAGCTGCTCTACCAACTGAGCTACGCCGGCGTGGTCTTGGAACCAGCGACATTGTAGTCCGTTCCCGGCGTGACGCGCTGCGGGTCAGGATCAGCGCGGTCGCGAGTGTTCGCGGAAGAACGAGACGATCCGCTCGCTGGTCCCGCGCGGGTAGACGTGGGCGCCGCCATGGATCAAGGTCATGACCGGAGTGGCCGTGCCGGCTCCGTACACCGTGCAGCCGGCTCCGCATTGCGTCGCGGCATGCGCGCCGTTCACCTCGACGGCAACCGCGATCGCGGCTTCCTGGTCGGCGAAGCTGACCACCCGATCGCGTTCCCCGGCCACATGAAATACCGGCCTGGGCTGCGTGGGCCGCACCGCGGGACGCAGGCGGGCCGCCACCGGGGCGTACGCCGCGAACACGCCGGGACGCTCCGCCCAGAGGAGATAGGTGAACATCCCGCCGTTCGAGTAGCCGGTCGCGTAGATGCGATCGGCGTCGATGTTATACGTCTCGCGCAGCGATCGGAGTGCGACGTCGACGAGCTTCAGATCGCGGTCGCGGCCGTCGGCCTCTACCTGCCACCCGAGCAGGCCGCCGCGTCTCTCGAGTCCCTCGAAGTACACGACGATCGCGTCGGGCCACGCCAGGTGAAGGTTCGTGTGCTGGAAGTTCCGCATGTTGTCGCCGAACCCATGGAACGCCAGCACCAGCGGAGCTGCTTCTTCCAGTGACTCCGGCAGGTGGACGATGGCTTCGCGCGTCTCGCCGTCGACCTGCCACCGCATGACTTCGGCCGCCGATTCCCGGGCGCCGGGAATCAGCAACAGACCGGCCAGCGCCACCTGCGCCAGACGCATGTTCATTTGCACCTCCCCATACCTGCGCGGACTGCCCGGGCTACGGAACGACGTCGGCGTCCGCGTCCTCCTCGTCGAGCGGCGGGCGGAATTCGATGGGGATCCGCCGCGCAAAGTCGCGGAAGTGTGCTTCAGCCTCGGCGTCGCGTCCAAGCTGCCTGGCGACCGCTCCCTCGTAGTAGCTCAGCCCTGCCGTCACGAAGTCCCGCTGCGCGGCCGTCAGACGACCCAGGTGCGGATCCCGCTCCGGCGGCGCGAACTCCGCCAGGCGCCGGAGAAAGACCGCCAGCTCGGTGGAATTGAACCATCCGGCCGTCCCGGCGCGCTCTTCGCGTTGGGTCACCGGCGTCAGGTACTCCACGAGCGGCCGATCGTCGGTATTGATCGGCCCGGGTGGAATCAGTCCGTCGGCCAGCGACAGGTTTCCGGCGTAGAACGGAAGCGTCACCGCGAGCGCGGTGGCGTCGGGCAGCGGCGCCCCGCCGCTCAGGTGCCGCCCGTTGCCCTCTATCACGATTGGGTCCAGCGTGGTCGGCCCCGTCGCGCCGACGAACGCCACGAATGGGAGCTCCGCGCTGAAGCTGCCGCGCCACAGCGTCACCTGGTCGAAGACGGTCAGCATGGTGCGCGCCACCACGTCGAACTCGCGGCGGGACACCTGGTAGAGCGGCAACCACTGGACGAAGAGTCCGCCGGCGGTCAGCCGGTCGCGCGCCGCTGCGAAGTGCTCGCGGCTGTAGAGGTTGCCGACGCCGGCGCGCCACGGGACGAAAAGGTCGGCGATGATCACGTCGTAGCGCTCCGACGTGCCCAGCAGGTGATTGCGGGCGTCGCAGGCGCGGACCGCTGCCCGCGGGTCGCTGAAGAGCCCGCCGCTCGGTGCGTTGAAGTACGCCGCGGCGGCCGTGATCACGTCATGCGCGATCTCGCAGACCAGGAGCCGTTCGACCGGGTGCCTCAGCGCGGCCCCCGCGGTTATGCCCGTACCGAGGCCGAGCAGGAAGACCGTGCGCGGCCGCGGGTGCGTCATCAGGGGCAGCAGCGCCTGGTTCTGCTCCTGCTCGATGGAGCCGGTCCCGCCCAGCGTATAGAAGTTGTTCATCTTCATGCGCCGGTTCCCGGAACGCTCGACGACGGCTACGACGCCGTCGGGGCCCTCCCAGGTTGCGAGCAGCGTCTCTCCGCGCTCCGTGGCGATGTTGACGAGGTTCAGGCGGGAGGCGTCGAGCGCGGTCCCCAGCAGTGTCAGGGCGCCGATCGTGACCGCTGCCGGAACAAGCCGCGCGCGAGATGTCGGCCAGCCGCGCCAGACCAACGCCAGCGCAAGGGCGAGGTAGCCGGCGGCGATCAGCCGGACGCCGTTCCAGAGTCCGATGGTCCCGAGCAACACGAATCCGGCGGCGAGTGAGCCGACCACGCCGCCGGCCGTGTTCAGCGCGTTGAGACGTCCGATGATGGCGCCCGGCGCGGCTGGCGAGCCTTCCGCGGCGCGCAGCAGGTAGGGGAGGACGCTGCCGAACAGCGCCGCCGGCAGGAACAGCACCAGCATCGTGTTGGCAAAAATCGAGACGACGTACGGGATCCAGCCGTCACCCGTGTTCAGGGAGCTGACTCCGGCGGTCAGATCGTGGAAGGCGAAGGGTGTGGCGGCTACGCCGAGTCCCGACAGCGTGAGGAGCACCCACAGTACCTGCGCCGGCGCCGCCCGTACGCGGCAGAGGCGGTTCGCAATGGCCGAACCGGTCGCCAGCGCGGCCAGGAACACCACGAGGATGGTCGAAAAGGTGTAGACCGAGTTCTGCAGGACCTGGGCGAACATCCGCGTCCAGAGCACCTCGAGCCCGAGCGCGAATACCCCGGAGAGACCGGCAACCGCGGCAAGCAGCCACGCGGGAGTGTGCGCGCCGGCGCGGCGCTCCGGACGCCGGCGTGGGGCGGCGGGGAGGTCCGGCTGCCGCGCGGCTTCGACTCCCTCGACCTGCGACAAGCGCCAGGCGAGGCCGGCGACCGCCGCGTTGACCGCCATGGCCAGCAGATATGCCCGGTTGAAGCCGAGCGCCAGCGGCAGCACGAACCCGGCGAGCAGCGCACCCGTGGCCGCACCAATGGTGTTGATCGCGTACAGCCACGATCCGTTCCGCCCGAGCTCGTTCGGCTGTCGCACCACGTGCTGGCCCAGGACCGGCAACGTGCCGCCCATCAGGGCGGCAGGCGGCAGGAGCACCAGCGTCGCCAGCAGGACTCTGAACGCGTTCAAGGCGGCGGGCCGCTCGGTGAAGGCGTCGTAGAGCGGACCGTAGAGTTGGAAGTACGCCTCGAGCAGCACGAAGTACAGCAGCGCCGACGCCGTGATTGCCAGCTCGATCCAGGCATAGGCCCGCAGCGGCGATCGAAGCCGCGGCGCCCAGCGACCGAAGAGCGCGCCACCGACCGCCAGACCGAGAAAGAAGACGGCGAGCGTCGTGGAGGCGGCGTACGCGGTGCTGCCGAAGAGCAGGCTCAGCTCCTTGAGCCAGAGCACCTCGTAGACCAGGCTGGCCGCGCCTGACAGGAAGACCAGCAGCCCGAGGCGAAAGCCCCGCTGCATTCGACCGGCCATGCATCCCGCCTGAACTGCGTTGCTCATCGCTCACATATCTTCGAATATGCTCGCTCTTCGCGCCTTGTCAGCCGGGCGCCTGACCGGTCTCGGTGCGACGCGGGGTTTCACCACGGGCTGCCAGACCCGCCAGCCAGGGGCGGTGCCGGGGGTGACCGATCGATCGCGGGGAGCGCGCCGCCGCCTGCATGCCGGTCCGATGATATTCGATCTCGCCTGAAACTTGACCGGGTCCAGAATACGCGATTAACCTTGGGTGGTGAACGAGGACGCCGAGCGGCTCCTGCGCCGGCACGGACTGCAGGTCACCGCGCAGCGGCTGGCCGTGCTGCGGGCGATGGCCAACCACCCGCATGCCGCTGCCGACGAGCTTGCCGACGACGTGCGCGAAAGCATCGGATCGATTTCCCGGCAGGCGGTCTACGACGCCCTGGCAACGCTGGTGGAAAGCGGTCTGGCCCGCAGGATTCAGCCCGCGGGGTCGCCTGCGCGGTACGAAGATCGAGTCGGCGACAATCACCACCACCTCGTCTGCCGCACCTGCGGCGTCATGGTCGACATCGATTGCGCGGTCGGTGAGACGCCCTGTCTCACCGCCGACGACAATCACGGCTTCGTCATCGACGAGGCCGAGGTCATCTACTGGGGGTACTGCCCCGGCTGCCGCAGGCGGCCCGCGGGCACGAACGCAACGGTCAAGAACAGAGAGGGTTGAACGACATGCACGACACGGCTGATGACAAGCAGGGCAAGTGCCCGGTACTGGGTCACACGGCGGCGGGCGCCACGGGGAACCTGCAGTGGTGGCCGAACCAGTTGAACCTGAAGGTGCTCCACCAGAACTCCCCGGCGGCCGATCCGATGGGCGGGGAGTTCGACTACGCCGCGGAGTTCAAGACGCTGGACCTGGCTGCCGTGAAGCAGGACATCGAGGCGGTGATGACGACCTCGCAGGACTGGTGGCCGGCGGACTACGGCCACTACGGTCCGCTGTTCATCCGGATGGCGTGGCACAGCGCGGGCACGTACCGCATCCATGACGGCCGCGGCGGCGGCGCTTCAGGCACCCAGCGCTTCGCTCCCCTCAACAGTTGGCCCGACAACGCCAACCTCGACAAGGCGCGCCGGTTGCTCTGGCCGGTCAAGCAGAAGTACGGCCGCAAGCTCTCCTGGGCCGACCTGATGATCCTCGCGGGCAACTGCGCATTGGAGTCGATGGGGCTCAAGACTTTCGGCTTCGCCGGCGGGCGCGAGGACGTCTGGGAGCCCGAGGAGGACATCTACTGGGGGCCCGAGACCGAGTGGCTCGCCGACGAGCGCTACAGCGGCGACAGGGAGCTCGCGGACCCGTTGGGCGCGGTGCAGATGGGCCTCATCTACGTGAATCCGGAGGGGCCGAACGGGAACCCGGATCCGGTTGCCGCCGGCAGGGACATCCGGGAGACGTTCCGTCGCATGGCGATGAACGACGAGGAAACCGTCGCCCTCATCGCCGGGGGCCACACGTTCGGCAAGACGCACGGCGCCGCTCCGGACACGCACGTCGGTCCCGAGCCCGAGGGCGCCGGCATCGCGGAGCAGGGCCTCGGCTGGACGAGCAGCTTCGGCAGCGGCAAGGCGGGCGACACGATCACCAGCGGGCTGGAGGGCACCTGGACGCCCACCCCGGTGACCTGGGACAACAGCTTCTTCGACACGCTGTTCGGCTACGAGTGGGAGCTGACCAAGAGCCCGGCGGGGGCGAATCAGTGGGTTCCGAAGGACTCCGCGGGCGCGGGCACCGTGCCGGACGCCCACGACCCGTCGAAGCGGCACACCCCGGTCATGCTGACGACGGACCTCTCGCTGCGGATGGACCCGATCTACGGACCGATATCGAGGCGCTTCCACGAGAACCCGGACGAGTTCGCGGATGCGTTCGCCAGGGCGTGGTACAAGCTGACGCACCGCGACATGGGTCCGATCGCGCGCTACCTCGGCCCGGAGGTCCCCGGCGAGCAGCTCCTGTGGCAGGACCCCGTGCCCGCCGTCGATCACGAATTGATCGATGCGCAGGACATCGCCGCGCTCAAGAGCACGATCCTCGAATCCGGACTGTCCGTTTCCCAGCTGGTTTCGACCGCGTGGGCGTCCGCCTCGACCTTCCGCGGCAGCGACAAGCGCGGCGGGGCGAACGGCGCGCGCATCCGGCTCGCGCCGCAGAAGGACTGGGAAGTGAACCAGTCGGCCCGGCTGGGGCACGTGCTGGGCGTACTGGAGGGCATCCAGAGCGACTTCAACAGCGCGCAGTCCGGCGGGAAGCGCGTCTCGCTCGCGGACGTGATCGTCCTGGGCGGATGCGCGGCCGTCGAGCTGGCCGCGAGGAATGCCGGGCACGACGTGCAGGTGCCGTTCTCGCCGGGGCGCACCGACGCGGCGCAGGAACAGACGGACGTGGAGTCGTTCGCCGTGCTGGAGCCGAAAGCGGACGGGTTCCGCAACTACGTCGGGAACGGACACCGCCGCCCTGCCGAGGACCTGCTGGTGGACCGCGCGCAGTTGCTGACGCTGACCGCTCCCGAGATGACGGTGCTCGTCGGCGGCCTGCGCGTGCTGAACGCGAATGCCGGGCAGTCCGACCGCGGCGTCTTCACGAAGCGGCCCGAGGCGTTGACCAACGACTTCTTCGTGAACCTGCTCGACATGAACACCGATTGGCAGCCGTCCGCCACGTCCGGGGACGAGTTCGAGGGACGCGATCGCGGGACGGGCGAGGTCAGGTGGACGGGCACCGCCGTCGACCTCGTCTTCGGCTCGAACTCGCAGCTCCGGGCGATCGCGGAGGTCTATGCCTGCGACGACTCGCAGCAGGCGTTCGTGCGCGACTTCGTGGCCGCCTGGAACAAGGTGATGAACCTGGACCGCTTCGATATTTCCTAGCGGCGCGGCAGCGGCACCAGCATCGGGGTCTTCGCCCGGTACTCGTAGGTCGGGTACCTGCGCGCCGAGATCGATTCCGTCAGCCGGATCGCGCCGAAGAACTGCCCGATGAGCAGGAGGAAGCCGAGGCCGGTCCAGTGCAGCCACGATCCCGACGCCGACACGGCGAAGAGATAGAAGGCGCACCACATGACCATCTCGGCCAGGTGGCTCGGATGCCGGCTGTAGCGGAAGAGGCCCGTGTTGATGAAGGGCTGCGCAACGTCCTCGCCGGCCGCGATCCTGCGCTTCTTGTCCTGCTGGAAGGCCCACATCTGTTCGTCGCCGATGATCTCCACGGCGAGGAATGCGGCGAAGAGCGCCGCCGCCAGGCCGTCCAGCCAGCCGAGCGGCGTCTCCCGCCATAGCCACGCCTGGTGCACGGGCGAAGTGAACAGCCACACCAGGAGCAACTGGCTCGGAATGTTGAAGGCGACGTTGAGCAACTGGAACCATGTCGAGCCGATGCTTTCCCGCATCGACGCCCAACGGTAGTCCTCGTCACCCTTGCGGTAGCCGCCCTTGCGGGCGAAGTTGTAGGTCAGGCGCACCGCCCAGATGAGCACCAGCGCCGTCATGAGATTGATGCGCGCCGAGTCGAAACCGGCCCCCGCCGCGACCAGCAGGCAGTAGACGGGCGGACACAGCGACCAGAGCCGGTCCACCCACCCGTGTCCACGGGCGAGCAGCGGCGCCACCCAGCAGAAGACGATGAGCAGGATGCAGAGCTCCAGCGCCGTGCCGAACGGCTGTCCGGAGAGGGGGTGGCTGAACGGCAGCAACTGGGGCATGGGTTCACCCTACGGATCACGCGGTTGCTTCGCGCTGACTATCTCCCCTGCAGGGGCTCATGTCAATGAGAAGCGGCCGCGCGAGGCGTCATTCGTGCGCAGCCTCCTCGAACAGGGGCGCCCGGGCCTTGGCGTAGGTCGACTTGCGCACCAGCACGTCGCCCTCGAAGTACATCAGGTCCAGGCCGCGCCACGACGTCGGCTGGCCCTTCAGCTCGAGCGTGCAGCGCCAACTGGCCATGACCTTGCCGGCCTCGGGGTCGACGAACAGGTCGTCCTCGATGAACCGCATCGTGCCGTAGCGGCCCGTGAACTGCGGCAGGAGGGCGGCCCGGATGGCGTCCCTGCCGCGGTTGCGCGTGCCGTTGAACTCGTCGTAGATCCCGTCGTCGGCGAAGCAGGCCAGCACGGCGTCGAGGTCGTTGTCGTTGAAGGCGGTCACGAAGCGCCGGGTCAGCTCGGTCAGGCGCCGGCGGGTTGTGGGCATGTGGCGTTCTCCTCTCTCGAAGGGCCAGCGAGCGAGCGCATTCAGCATATCCTGCCCCCCCTTGCAGCGCGTGTGCCCGCGATGTACCCTGCTGGCAGCCGGGGAAGCTTGCCCCGGGAAGGGTCGATTGGGTTCCGGCAACCAGGGAGGAAGGTCAATGCGTGCAACACGACTTGCAGTGTGCGCCGTCGCCGCGGCCGGGCTGTGTCTCTTGCTGACCGCCGGGTCGGCGCGGGCGCACCATGCGTTTGCCGCCGAGTTCGACGCCAATCAACCGGTCAGCCTGAGCGGGAAGGTGGCGAGGGTCGAGTGGATCAACCCGCATTCCTGGATTCACATCGACGTGGAGAACGCGGACGGATCGGTGGATCGGTGGATGATAGAGGGCGGGAACCCGACCGCGCTGCTGCGGCGGGGGTTCACCAAGGCCTCGCTGCCGGTCGGCACCGAGATCATGGTCGAGGGGTATCGCGCCAAGGGCAACCCCTTCCGGGCCAACGGCCGCGATCTCACGTTTCCGGACGGCCGCAAGCTCTTCATGGGTTCGTCGGGCACGGGCGCCCCGCGCGACGGCCGGGATCCCACGGAACGCTGACGGTGCACATGATCATTCTCGTGGTCACCGCGGTGGCGGCGTTGTTTCTGTCGGGCCCGCCTGCCGCTTACGCGCAGGGCGATGACTATCGAGCCCCGCGTTTCCCGGGGACAGAGGTCCCGGACCTCAGCGGCATGTGGCAGGCGCTGACGACCGCCAACTGGGACATCCAGAACCACGGCGCGGCGCCCGGTCCGTTTCCCGAGCTGCTCGGGGCCTGGGGCGTGCAGCCAGCTGGTCCCGGTATCGTGGTCGGCAATGAGATTCCGTACCGGCCCGAGGCTCTGGAGCAGAAGCGAAGGAACTTCGAGAACCGGCTGACGGTCGATCCCCAGAACCTGCACGACAGCGGGGATCCTGAAGCGAAGTGCTACATCGCGGGCGTGCCGCGGGCCATGTACCAGCCCTACCCGTTCCAGATTGTCCAGCGAGAAGACAAGATCCTGATGGCGTTTCCGTTTGCCGCGTCCAGCCGCTACATCTTCCTGGCGGATCACAGCGAAGCCCCGGTAGACAACTGGATGGGGTGGTCCAACGGCAGTTGGGACGGCGATACGCTGATTGTGGACGTGACCGCCTTCAACGGGCAGACCTGGTTCGATCGCGCGGGGAACTTCGCCAGCGCGGGGTTGCACGTCGTGGAGCGGTACACCCCGACGAGCCCGTACCACATCCAGTACGAAGCCACGATCGAGGATCCCAACACGTTCACCCGGCCCTGGACGATCCGTTTTCCGCTCTATCGCCGGGTGGAGGAGAACGCCGAGTTCCTCGACATGCGGTGCGTCGAGTTCACCGAGCGGTTCCTCTACGGCTCGCTGGTCAAGGAATCCAGTCGGTGAAGCAGGGGGAGTCACCATGACGAAGCCATTTCGCGTATGCACGGTCGGCTCGTTGACGGCGTTGCTGCTGGCGGTCGTGCTGGCGGGGGCGTCGGTTGCCCAGGCTCCGGCGACCTGGACGACGCCGCGTACCGGGTGGGGCGACCCGGACCTGCAGGGAATCTGGAACAGCGCCAACACCGGCACGCCGATGGAGCGTCCGACGGAGTTCGGGACCCGGGAGTTCCTGACGGAAGAAGAGATCGCGGCGCGTGTCCAGGCGCTGACCGAAAACCCGCCGCCAGCGGAACCCGAAGATCCCGAGGACGCGGATCCCCGGGACGCCGCGCTGGCGGCCGATGCCCGGCCGACCGAGCAGGGGATCTTCGGGCAGGAGTACAACCGGTTCTGGGTCATCTCGGACCCCCGGGCTGCCATGCCGTGGAATCGGACGTCGCTGATCATCGATCCGCCGGACGGGCGGATGCCGCCGCTGACGATTGACGCCATCGATCGGTTGGAAGCGCGGGAAGCGGCGCGTGCTCACCGCGGGGAAGGCGATGACTGGCGCGACCGCAACATCGGGGAGCGGTGCATTGCCCCCGGCCAGCAGAAGTTCACTACGACCACCTTCGAGATCTTCCAGTCTCCCGGCGTCGTCGCCATCCGCATTGACGCGTTCAATTACAACGAGCCGATGGTCGTGCCGCTCGATGGACGTCCACGCCTTGGCGTCCGCCAGTGGATGGGTGAGTCACGCGGGCATTGGGAGGGAGAGACGCTCGTCGTGGAGACCAACAACTTCATTCCTCGCCAGGACGGTGGCTCGGTCATGCCGAAGCGGTCGCCCCTGCTGCGCTACCTCGGCAGTGGCGAGACCCTCCGTGTAACCCAGCGCTTCCGGCGCACGGGGCCGGGGACGCTCGAGTACAGCTACACGGTCGAGGATCCCGGCGTGCGGGTCGCGCCGTACACGGTGCTGCATCCCATGGTGCGGGAGAACGACCTGCTGATGGTCGAGTCCGCGTGCCACGAGGGGAACTACGGCATCGTCGGACAGTTGAGCGCAGCTCGCGCCGACGAGGAGTACGCAATGGATGCGGCGCGCGAGGAGGCGGCGACGCGCGCGGCGCAATACGAGGAGATGCGGCGACACCACGTGGAATGGATGCGGGCGCGGGGGCGCTGAGCACGCGTGGCGCCCGCCGCGCGTCCCGCCCGCCGCGGCGCCGGTTGAACCGCTGCGGGCGTGGCGGTAGAATCGCGGGTTACCGCCTGGGCGCCGAGCGCCCACAGGGGGGCATCGGCTCCCGGACCCGCGCATGCCACAGCCGAACCACGCCGGACACCAGCAGATCGTCATCCGCGGCGCCCGCACGCACAACCTGAAGAACATCGACCTGACGCTGCCGCAACGGCAGTTGATCGTCGTGACCGGCGTGAGCGGCTCGGGCAAGTCGTCGCTCGCCTTCGACACCGTCTACGCGGAAGGACAGCGGCGCTACGTCGAGTCACTGTCGGCCTACGCGCGGCAGTTCCTCGACCGGATGGAGAAGCCGGACGTCGACGAGATCGACGGCATCTGCCCCGCCATCGCCATCCGCCAGAAGAACAGCCTGCGCAACCCGCGCTCCACGGTCGGCACGCAGACCGAGATCCACGACTACCTGCGCCTGCTGTACGCGCGCGCGGGACGCACCATCTGCCGCGGCTGCGGCAGCGAGGTGCTGCGCGACAGCGCCGAGCTGGCGGCGCGCGAGCTGGCGGCGTTGCCGGAGGGGACGCGCCTGCTGCTCGGTTTCCGGATGCCGCTGCTGGCCGGGTCCGGGGCAGCGGGCGCAGAGCCGGACGGGGAGAACGGTGCGGCTGCCGCGGCCGCCGAGGCCGCGGACTCGCCGGTGGCGGCGCTGCTCGACGCGGTCCGCCGCAAGGGTTTCCGCCGCCTCGTGGTCGCGGGACGGGCGGCGTCGATCGACGACGTCGATCCGGACACGCTCGCCGGAGAGAACGAGCTGTCCATCCTCGTAGACCGTGTCCGGGTGGGTGCGGACGCGCTGAGCCGCCTGACGGACTCGGTCGAGACGGCGTATCGGGAAGGCGGCGGCGCGGCGTTCGCGATCGAGGCGGAGGGCGGCAAGACCCATCTGTTCAGCGAACGGTTCGAGTGCGGGCGTTGCGGCATCCGCTACGAATTGCCGCAGCCGCCGCTCTTCTCGTTCAACAATCCGCAGGGCGCCTGCTCCGATTGCCACGGCTTCGGCAACGTCATCGAGCTCGACATGGGCCTCGTGGTGCCGGACCCGTCCAGGTCCATCCGCCAGAACGCGATCGAGCCCTGGAGCAAGCCCCACTACCGCTCGCGACTGGCCGACCTGAAGCGCGTCGCGCGTGGCCGCGGCATCCCGCTGGACGTGCCCTGGTCCGAGCTTACCGACGAGCAGCGCCGTTTCGTCATCGAAGGCGACGGCGAGGCGTACACCGGCATCCGCGGTTTCTTTCGCTGGCTGGAAAGCAAGAAGTACAAGGTGCACGTCCGGGTGTTCCTGAGCCGCTACCGCGGCTACCTGGTCTGTCCCGCGTGCCACGGCACGCGGCTGCGGCCCGAGGCCCGCTGCGTGCAGGTAGGCGGCCGCACCATCGACGCGGTGTGCGCGCTCACGGTGGCCCGCGCCCGCCGGTTCTTCGACGCGCTGGAGCTCACGGACAAGGAAGCGGCCATCGCGGAACGCATCGTGCGGGAGATCCGGAGGCGGCTGGCGTTCCTGAGCGACGTGGGACTCGACTACCTCACGCTGGACCGCCTGTCTTCCACGCTGTCGGGCGGCGAGGCGCAGCGCATCAACCTGGCCACCTCGCTCGGGGCGGGGCTGGTGGGGACGCTGTACGTCCTCGACGAGCCGTCGATAGGTCTGCATCCGCGGGACAACGACCGGCTGCTGCGCATCCTGCGCCAGTTGCGCGATCAGGGCAACACGGTGTTGGTGGTGGAGCACGACACGGACATGATCCGCAGCGGCGACTACCTGGTCGACCTCGGACTGGGCGCGGGCACGCGCGGAGGAAAGGTCGTGTATGCCGGTCCGGCCGGTGGTATCGGCGCCGAGCAGACATCGCTGACCGCCAAGTACCTGCGCGGCGACCTCGAGATAGCCGTGCCGGCGGCGCGCCGCAAGCGGCTGCCGCAATCGCGCGCCATCCGCCTGCTGGGCGCGGCCGAGCACAACCTGAAGGCGATCGACGTCGAGATCCCGCTCAATCTGCTCACGTGCGTCACCGGCGTGAGCGGCTCGGGCAAGTCGACGCTCGTCCACGACGTGTTGTACGCGGCCATCAAGCGGGCCAAGGGCGAGTGGGACAAGCGCGTGGGGACGCATGACACCATCGACGGCCTCGGACTGGTCAGCGACGTCGTGCTGGTGGACCAGGCGCCCATCGGACGCACGCCGCGCTCGAATCCGGTGACTTACCTGAAGGCGTTCGACCCCATCCGCGAGCTGTTCGCCTCGACCCGGGACGCGCGGTCGCGGGCACTGACGGCGAGCCACTTCTCGTTCAACGTCCCGGGCGGACGCTGCGACGCGTGCGAGGGGGAAGGGGAGCTGCGCGTGGAAATGCAGTTCCTCGCCGACGTCTTCGTTCCCTGCGAGCACTGCGACGGCAAGCGCTTCAAGCCGGAAGTGCTCGAAGTGCGCTACCGCGGCTGCAACGTCGTGGACGTCCTCGACATGACGGTGCGCGAGGCGCTGTCGTTCTTCAACGCGTCACCGAAGATCGGCCGGCGGTTGCAGGTGCTAGACGAGATCGGCCTGGGGTACCTGCGTCTCGGACAGCCCGCGACGACGCTGTCGGGCGGCGAGGCGCAGCGGATAAAGATCGCCGCGCACCTGATGTCGCGCCGCGGCGACCGCACCCTGTACATACTCGACGAGCCGACGACCGGCCTGCACGTGGACGACATCTCGAAGCTGCTGGCGGCGTTCCGCAAGCTGCTGCAGGCGGGGCACACGCTGCTCGTCATCGAGCACAACCTCGACGTCATCAAGACCGCCGACTGGGTGATCGACCTGGGCCCGGAGGGCGGCGAGGCGGGCGGGCAGGTCGTGGTGGCGGGGCCGCCCGAGCTGGTGGCGGCGCATGACGGATCCCACACCGGGCGGTATCTGCGGCAGGCGCTCGCCAACGGCCGGGAGCGGGCGTACCCGGAGTCCTGAACTCCAGTGGGCGCCGTGCTGCCTCCGGCGTTCTACGCGCGGCCGACCCTGGACGTGGCGCGCGGGCTGATCGGGAAGGTGCTGGTGCATGCCGCGCCGGAAGGGACCGCCGCCGGGATCATCGTCGAGGTGGAGGCGTACGTCGGCGAGAGCGATCCGGCGTGTCACGCCGCCGCCGGCTTCACCCGCCGCAACGCGCCCCTGTACGGGCCGCCCGGCCGGGCGTACGTCTACGTCAACTACGGGCTGCACCACCTCGTCAACGCGGTGACGGAGGTGGAAGGGGCGCCGGCCGCGGTGCTGATCCGGGCGCTGCAACCGGTCGGCGGCCTGGAGCTCTTGCGCCGCCGGCGCGGTGGCGGCGCCGGCAGCGCGGCTCCCGCCGACACGGCGCTGTGCCGCGGCCCCGGCAACCTGACCGCCGCGTTGGGCATCACCCTCGTGCAGAACCGCATCGATCTCTCCGGGGAGCGGCTGTTCGTCGAGGATCGCGGCCTGCCGGTTCCGGAGCTGGCGTGGGGCCCGCGGATCGGAATTACCGTCGGCGCGGACCGCCCGTGGCGCTGCCACGCGGCCGGCAACCCGCACGTGTCGGCCGGACCGCGGCGCGGCGCGGGCTAGCGACGGTCCTGGCGCTGGCGCGCCGGGGATACCTGCACGTCGAATGTCAGCCGTTCGCCGCCGCGCACCACGTCGAGCGTGACGGTGCTGCCGATCTCGGCGTCGGACAGCATGCGGGCATAGTCGGCGCCGTCCTCGATCGGCCGGCCGTCGAGCGCCGTGATGATGTCGCCCGGCTGCAGGCCGGCGCGCGCGGCGTCGGACGCCTGGTGGATGCGCCACACGACGACGCCTTCCGCACCCTCCGCGTCCAGCTCGCGCGCCAGTTGCGGAGTGAGGCGCCGTACGTCCACGTAGCCGAACGAGCCGCGCCGGACTTCGCCGTGGTCGATCAGGTCGCGCATGACGCGCCGGGCCAAATTGCTCGGCACGGCGAAGCCCACGCCCTGGCTGCCGCCGCTGTCGCTGAAGATCGCGGTGTTGATGCCCACCAGCTCGCCGCGCGCGTTGACCAGGGCGCCGCCGGAGTTGCCCGGGTTGATGGCGGCGTCGGTCTGGATGAAGTCCTCGTAGCGGGCCACGCCGAGGTTGTCGCGACCGACCGCGCTGACGATGCCGAGCGTGACCGTCTGGTTCAACTGAAACGGGTTGCCGATCGCCAGCACCCATTCCGCGACGCGCAGTGTCGCCGAGTCGCCCCAGGGCAGCGTCGGCAGGCCGGACGCATCGATCTGCAGCAGGGCGATGTCGGTCATCTCGTCGCGGCCCACCAGCGTGGCCTCGAACTCGCGGTTATCCGGCAGCGTCACGGTGATGCCCGCCGTCTGTCTGCCGACGACGTGCGCGTTGGTCAGGATCCGGCCGTCCGGGTCCACGATGACGCCGGAGCCGAGGCTCGGCCGTTCGCGGTAACCGGAAAACCCGCGCGAATCGCCGAAGAAATAGCGGAAGAACGGATCTCGCGAGAACAGCGAGCGTTGCCGCACCACCTGCCGCGAAGAGATGTTGGCCACGGCGCGGATGCTGTCGTCGGCTACGCCCGTGAAGTCCGGCAGCGAGACTCCGCCGCCCTGCACCGCGGCCCTTGCGGCCGGCGCAACCGGCGCCGGCGCCGCGGCGAGCGGCGTTTCCAGCGGCGCGGTGTCGACCACCGCGGCCGGCGCCGGGCCGCGCTCATCCCGCGTGAGCAGGCGGCCGGTCAGCACGACACCCGCGACCGTGCCCGCCACGAACAGCAGCAGGCCGGCCAGAATCGTCCCGGTACGCATCGGAAAAGGGGCAGTTCGACTGCCCGACTCCATTGTAGCGCGTCCATCCGCGGCGGCCGTTCGTGGTACTATCTGCGGCTCCATGTACATCCAGGCCACCCGACTTCGCAAGGGCATGTTGATCCAGATGAACGGCAACCTGCTCCGCCTGCTCGACGTGACCCACCTCACGCCGGGCAAGGGGCACGGTTTCGTCCAGTGCCGGCTGCGCAACCTGCGTACGCGCACGCTCACCGACCACAAGTTCCGCTCCGAAGATCAGGTCGAGCGGGCCGCTCTCGACGCGCGCCGGATGCAGTATCTCTATGCGGACGGGGACGCCTACAACTTCATGGATACGGAGACCTTCGACCAGGTGATGCTGACGGCCGAGACGCTCGGCGAGGCGGTCGATTACCTGCTGCCCGAGGCGGAGATCACCGTGGAGATGTTCGGCGGCGAGCCGGTCGGCATCCAGTTGCCGATTACCGTCGACCTCGCGGTGGCGGACACGGCGCCTGCCATCAAGGGGGCCACGGCCAGCGCCCAGCTCAAACCGGCGCGGCTGGAGACCGGCCTGGTGGTGCAGGTGCCGCCGTTCATCGCCAGCGGCGATACCGTGCGCGTCAATACGGAAACCGGAGAGTACCAGTCGCGCGTCTGACCCGCCGCGTCCGGAACCCACGCCCGTGGCCGAAATCGATGTTGCGACCGTCGTCCGCATCGCGCTGCTCGGACTCGGGGTCGCCTTCCTGGCCGCCAATCTCCGCCTGGTCGCGCAGTTGCTCCGCTTTCTGCGGCTCCGTTCCACGGCGCGCCTGACCTGGCCCGGCTCGAAGCCGCCGCAGTATGGGCTGCTGCTGGCGCTCGGCGTCGTCCTCGCGGGGCTGGTGTTCTTCAAGCTGGTGGTGCGGCAGCAGCCGCTTGGCTCGGCCTTTGGCGAAGGGATGGTCTGCCTCTACTACGCCTACCTGCTGCCGATGAGCCTGCGCATCGGACGCGGGCTGTACGAGGACGGCATCTGGACCGAGTCGGGCTTCGTGCCGTACTCGGCGATCGGCGGATTGAGCTGGCGTGAGGAACGGCAGCAGATCACGCTCGTGATCATCTACCGCCTGCGCAGTCTCGTGCGGCGGCTGGTGGTGCCGCACGAGCACTACGCGGAGGTCCGGCGCGTGCTCCGCGACCGGATCGCGGCGCACGACATCCACTTCACGTTGAAGACGCTGGACGTCGGCGCGGACGAGCGCGACCGCGTGTAGCGGGACGCGGAGTAATCGTTACGGACCGCTAGCGCAGCCCGGCGCCGAGCAGGCCGATGAGCCCGGGCCCTCCCGCGGTCGGGTCGCCCAGCCAGCCGGGCGGCGTCACCCAGACGAACGCCAGGATGGCGATCACCATCAGGTCGTACTGCCAGGTCGCCCGCTCGAACGTCCAGAACAGCGCGTGCCAGACCGCGATGGCCGGCAGCGCGAACGCCCGCTTGAGCGTCATGCGGATCGGGCTCGGCTCCGGGCGGCGGGTGGTCCGGAGCTCCCGCCACGTGTAGTAGATCCGGTCCACGACAGTCACGATCGAGAGCACCAGGATGACCCACATCACCGCGCCCATGCGGTTCGTGAACGCGCCGATCATGAACAGAACGATCCGCTCCGGGCGCTCCATGAACCCGACCTTGCACTTGTCGATCAGCGATTCCGCGCGGGCGCGGGTGTAGCTCGTCATCACCGAGAACATCAGCGCCAACGCCGTGATCAGGACGTAGTCGGTGCGTTCCAGCGCGGCGTACAGATAGATGAGACCGATGAACAGGAGGATGTCCGAGAAGCGGTCCATCACCGAGTCCCAGAACCCGCCGAAGCGCGACGCGAGGTCCGACCGCTCGGCGACCTTCCCGTCGATGAAGTCGAAGATGTTGGCGACGATCATCACGACGCCGGCCGTGCGGAACTGGCCGGTGGCGAGCGCCCATCCGGCTACGGCGTTGATTACGACGCCGGTCAGGGTCAGCAGGTTCGGGTGGATGCGCAGCCGCACGCACGCCTCGATGATCGCGCGCAGCGGATACATGCAGAGCGTGCCAACGGCGCCGGTGAAGGTCATCGTGATGCCGGACCGGAGGCGCGAGGGGTGGACGCTATAATTCGGAGGGACATACGACGCGCGCCACCGCGTGTTTCCGGCACCCGCCCGCCGCGGCAGGCGAAGTGTAGATCATGCCGATTCGCGATCTCAAGGACCAGATCGGCCGCCTGCCCGCCCAGCCGGGCGTCTACCTGTACTCCAACGGCGCTGGCGAGACCATCTACGTGGGCCGCGCGACGGTGCTGCGCGACCGCGTGCGCAGCTACCTGGGCGCATACGGGTCGAGTCCCAAGACCGACGCGCTGCTCGACGAAATCGAGGCGCTGGAGGTGGTGGTCACCGACTCCGTCGTCGAGGCGCTGGCGCTCGAGAACAACCTGATCAAGCAGCGCGTGCCGCGCTACAACATCCTGCTGCGCGACGACAAGAATTACCCCTATCTCCAGGTAACGACCACGGAAACGTTCCCCCGCGTGCTGGTGGCGCGCCGGGTGGCGCGGGACGGGAACTTCTACGCGGGCCCGTTCCTGCCCGCGTCGTTTGCGCGCAAGACGATGTCGCTGACGCACCGCCTGTTCGGCATGCGCTCCTGCAACGAGGTGATCACCGGCAAGCGCGGCCGGCCGTGCCTGGAGTACGACATCAAGCGCTGCATCGCCCCGTGCGTCGACACGCTGTGCAGCGAGGAAGAGTACGGCCGGGCGGTGGCGCGCACGCGGCTGTTCCTGGAGGGCCGCAACGACGAGCTGCTGGCCGAGCTCCGCACGCGCATGCAGACCGCGTCCGACAGCCAGCAGTACGAGAAGGCGGCGCAGTTCCGCGACGCGATCCGCACCGTCGAGGCGCTGCGCGACCGGCGCCAGAAGATGGCCACCGCGCGGCTGGGCGACCGCGACGCGTTCGGCGTCAAGGTGGGTCCGCAGGGGGCGATCGTGCAGGTGTTCCAGATGCGCGGCGGCCGTGTGGTGGAGCGGATCGAGCTGGCGGCTTCCGGGGAGGACGCGCCGCAGGACGGCGAGGCCGAGGTGGTGCGTGCGGCGTTGCAGCAGTTCTACGCGGATCGCGCCGTGCCGCCCGAGATTCACCTGCCGGTGGCGCTGGACCGCGAGGAGGACGCCGCGCTCGCGGGCTGGCTGGAGCGCCGCGCCGGCCGGCGCGTGCGCCTCCATGTCCCCCGGCGCGGCGATGCGCGGGGGTTGCTCGAGCTGGCGGCGCGGAACGCCGGGCTGGCGTACGAGGCGCGCTACGGGGAGGAGGCGCAGGCGCACGGTGCAGCGCTGGACGAGTTGCGCGCGGCGCTCGGGCTGCCGGCGCGGCCGCGGCGAGTGGAGTGCTTCGACATCTCGACGATCCAGGGCGCCGAGAGCGTCGCCTCGATGGTGGTGTGCGAGGACGGCGCGATGCGCCGCAGCGAGTACCGGAAGTACCGCATCCGCAACGCGGCGCCGGCGCATCCCGACGACTTCGCCGCCATGGAAGAGGTCGTGCTGCGGCGCTACCGGCGGTTGCTGGAGCAGGGCGGACCGTTTCCGGACCTGGTGATCGTCGACGGCGGAAAGGGTCAGCTTTCGGCGGCGTACAAGGCGTTCGAACAGCTCGGCCTCGCGAACCTGGCGGCGATCGGCATCGCCAAGCGCGAGGAGCTGCTCGTGACGCGCGACCGGCCCGACCCGATCGCGCTGCCGCGCCACAGCGGCGCCCTGCGCCTGGTGCAGCGGATCCGCGACGAGGCGCACCGCTTCGCGGTGACATTTCACCGCCGCGCCCGCGCCATGCGCGACCTGCGGTCCGAGCTCGACGCGGTGCCCGGCATCGGGCCGGCCCGCCGGCGCCTGCTGCTGGAACGGTTCGGCAGCGCGGCCAACGTGCGGCGCGCGTCCCGCGACGAGCTCCGGGGAGTGGTCGGAGCGCGGCTGGCGGAGGCGCTGCTGGCGCACTTCGCCGCCTGAACCGGCACCGTGGGTCGCGCAGCTTGCCGATCCGCGCGGTTGACCGTATTCTGATGCCGTTGCCTGGCTGCATCCGCACGCCGACCCGCATCCGGATCATCCCACCGTGGCTGCCGACGAATCGCAAGCGCGCGTAGTCTCGGGCATGCGCCCGACCGGCAAGCTGCACCTCGGCCACCTGGCGGGGGCGCTCCGCAACTGGGTGGACCTGCAGGCGCGCTACGACTGTATGTACTTCGTGGCCGACTGGCACGCGCTGACCAGCGAGTACGCCGCTACCGGCGAGGTAGCCGGCTACGGATACGACAACGTCGCCGACTGGATCGCCGCCGGCATCGACCCGGAACGCAGCACGATATTCGTGCAGTCCCTCGTGCCCGAGCACGCCGAGCTGTACCTCCTGCTGTCGATGACCGTGCCGATTCCGTGGCTGGAGCGAGTGCCGACCCACAAGGAGCAGATGGAGCAGCTCGCCGACCGCGACCTGTCCACCCTCGGCTTCCTGGGGTACCCGCTGCTGCAGTGCGCCGACGTGATCATGTACCGCGCGCGGTACGTTCCCGTCGGAGAGGACCAGGTGCCGCACCTGGAGCTGGCGCGCGAAGTGGTGCGCCGCTTCCACGGGTTCTTCGGCGAGCTGTTTCCGGAACCGCAACCGCTGACGACTCACTTTCCGCGGCTCCCGGGCATCGACAACCGGAAGATGAGCAAGAGCTACGGCAACACCATCGACCTGTCGGACGATGCGGAGACGGTGCGCCGCAAGGTGATGCGGATGTACACCGATCCGAAGCGCATCCGCGCGGACATCCCGGGCACGGTGGAGGGGAACCCCGTGTTCACGTACCACGACGCATTCAATCCGGATGCGGACGAGGTCGGGGACTTCAAGCGCCGCTACCGCGCGGGCACCGTGGGCGACGTGGAGGTCAAGCGCAGCCTGGTTCGGGCAATCAACGCGGTGCTCGATCCGCTGCGCGAGCGCCGCGCGGAGCTGCTCGCCCGGCCCGGACGCATCCGCGAGATTGTGCTGGACGGGTCGAGCCGGGCGCGCGCCATCGCGCGTGAGACGATGGCGGAAGTGCGCGATGCGGTCCGCCTGAAGTACTGATGATCGACGCACCGCACGACTTCGAGTCGTCCATCCCGCAGTACCCGGTGCGGCTCGACAACTTCGAGGGGCCGCTGGACCTGTTGGTGCACCTCATCAGGCGGCACGAGATCGACATCTACGACATTCCGATCGCGCTGATTACCGAGCAGTACCTCGAGTATCTGGAGCTGATGCAGGAGCTCGATCTCGACGTGGCCGGCGAGTTTCTGGTCATGGCCGCGACGCTGATCCAGATCAAGGCGCGCATGCTCGTGCCGCGGCCGGAGGCGGCGGAAGAGGAAGAGGACGCGGGCGATCCCCGCGACGCGCTCGTGCAGCGGCTGCTGGAGCACGAGAAGTACAAGGCCGCGGCCGAGCTGCTGCACGAGCGGCAGACCGAGCGCAGCGCCCAGTGGACGCGTCCCGACAACCGCGTGGCGGACATCGCCGGCCAACCGATCGAGCGGGAGATCGAGGTCGACCTGTTCAGCCTGCTGCAGGCGTTCCAGGCGGTGATGGCCCGCGCCCGGGAGCGGCGGCCCCTGGAGCTGCCGGAGGAGCTCGTCTCCATCGAGCGGCGCATCGAGCAGTTGAACGCCCGGCTGTCGGAGACGGAGGCCTGCGGTTTCGAGGACCTGTTCGAGGGGGACAGGAGCCGGTCGGAGCTGGTGACCACATTCCTGGCGCTGCTCGAGATGGTGCGGCTGAAGCTGGTGCGCCTGTTCCAGTCCGGTCCGTTCGCACCGATCCGCGTGTACAGGCGCGTCCGGCCGGCGGACGCGCCGCGGCCGCAGGGAGCGACCGGCGATGCCCGATGATCGCGGCCACCTGAAGGCGATTGTCGAGGCGCTCATCTTCGCGTCGCCCGAGCCCCTGACGCTGAAGACGCTGCTCAGGATCCTCGACGAGGAGCCGCCGGAGCACGTCGAGGAGGCGCTCGCGGCGGTGCGGCGGGACTGGGAGCGCGAGGGCGGCCTGCGGCTCGTCGAAGTGGCGGGCGGGTATCAGATCGTCACGCGTCCGGAGCTGTCGGAGTGGGTCGGCCGGCTGTTTCACGAACACTCGAAGCAGCGCCTGTCCGTGCAGGCGCTCGAGACGCTGGCGGTCGTCGCCTACCGCCAGCCGGTTACCGGCCCCGAGATTGCAGAGATCCGCGGGGTCAACACGACCGGCGTCCTGGGGACGCTCGTGGAGCGGCGGCTGATCAAGGTGGTCGGCCGCAAGGCGGTCGTCGGCCGGCCGTTCCTGTACGCCACGACGCGCGAATTCCTCGAGCGCTTCGGGCTCAACGACCTGTCGGATTTGCCCAAGGTGGAGGACATGGCCGAGGCGCTCGGCATGGACGTGTCCGCCGTCGCGGACGCCGGGCCGATGGACGAGCAACTGCCGTTCGAGGCGGCGGATGAGCCCCCGGACCCGTCCGGCGAGCAGGTGCACTAACAGCCCGTGGCGACACTCGAGAGGCGCGCGCAGCCCCAAGCTGGAGAGGTTCGGCTGCAGAAACTGCTGTCGGCCGCCGGCGTGGCGTCGCGGCGTGCGGCGGAAGCGCTCATGCGCGAGGGGCGCGTGACGATCAACGGCGAGGTCGTGACCGAACCGGGAGCGCGCGCCGATCCGGCGCGGGACGTCGTGCGCGTCGACGGCCGCCGCGTGTCGCGCGCGCCGCGCCGCCTCTACATGCTCCTGAACAAGCCGCGCGGCGTCGTGACGACCCGCAGCGATCCCCAGCGGCGGCGCACGGTTCTCGACCTGCTGCCGCGCGTTCGCGAATATATATATCCCGTCGGGCGGCTCGATTACGATTCCGAGGGACTGCTGCTGCTGACGAACGACGGCGCGCTCGCGGAGCGCCTGACCCATCCGCGTCACGCGTTGGAACGGGTGTACGAGGCTGTCGTCCGGGGCATCCCGGGCGAGGCGCAGTTGCGGCGGCTGCGCGGGGGCCTGCACCTCGACGGGCGGCGCACGGCGCCGGTCGAGGCGCGCCTGATCGGCGGCCACCGCGCCCGGCGTACCGACCAGGCGCGGCTGGAGATCGTCCTGCACGAGGGCCGCAACCGGCAGGTGCGCCGTATGCTCGGCGCCGTCGGACACCCGGTGCTCCGGCTGCGGCGCGTGCAGTTCGGTCCGCTGTGCGACCGCGGCCTGAAGGCCGGGGAGTACCGCGACCTGTCGTCCCGGGAGCTGGCGGCGTTGCGCGCGGCGGCCTTTGCGGCGGACGCCCCCGTTCCCCCTTCCGCGTGATCGGCGACATGTATCCGGTCGTGGCGATAGACGGGCCGTCCGGAGCCGGCAAGGGCACCGTCGCCCGGGCCGTGGCGCGCGAATTGGGATGGCGCTACGTCGACACGGGCGCTATGTATCGCGCGGTCGCCTGGGAGGCCCGCCGCCGCGGCCTGGCGCTCGACGAGCATGCCGAGGACGGGGTGGCCGCCGTCGCGGCGCAGGCAGAGCTCGATCTGCAACCGGACCGCGTCACGATCAACGGGCGCGTCGTGACCAGCGCCATCCGCACGCCGGAGATCGACGATGCGGCCGCGCGGGTGGCGCGCCTGCCGCGGGTGCGCAAGGCGCTCGTGGCGCGCCAGCAGGCGTACGCGGCGGCCGGGCCGGTCGTGATGGAAGGTCGTGATATAGGGACGGTCGTCTTCCCGCGGGCGGCCGTCAAGATCTACCTGGATGCCACGCCGGCGGCTCGCGCCGCGCGGAGGTCCAGCGATGCGGCCCACGACCTGTCGCGGGCGGGTGCGATCGACACCGTCGCCGAGGCGCTGCGGGAGCGCGACCGCCTCGACCGCACGCGGGACGCGTCGCCGCTGCGCAAGGCGCCGGACGCCACGGTGGTGGACACGACCAGCCTGCCGGTCGCGACCGTCGTGGAGCAGGTTCTGGACATCGTGAGAGGCCGTCTCGACGCCAGTTGATAGCCGTCAACCCGGCCCGACGGGGTTGGCCCGACGCACGCGGCAGCCGCTGTTGACCGGCCGGCGACCGGCATCGTATAGTCCTTTGCTCACAGTAATTAACAGAGAGAGAGTACGCAGAGCATGACGAACCCAGAAGACGTCGTGACAGCCGGATTCGGCGGCGACGAAGCGATGGACCGGGAGGAG
Organism: Vicinamibacterales bacterium; assembly: GCA_965207665.1. Classification (GTDB taxonomy): domain Bacteria; phylum Acidobacteriota; class Vicinamibacteria; order Vicinamibacterales; family UBA8438; genus JAAXGX01. The sequence goes on along the minus strand of CBDBMV010000002.1, from coordinate 3,667,608 downwards.
TACGCACGTCTCCTGGCCATGTACGACAGCAGCTTCCGCAACATCACCGAGGGGGATGTCATCGAGGGGACGGTACTGAAGGTCTCGTCCGCCGAGGTGATCGTCGACGTCGGATACAAGTCGGAAGGGATCATCTCCATCGCGGAGTTTCTCGACGAGAACGGACAGGTCACGGTGCAGCCGGGCGACACGGTCGACGTGTTGCTGGAGCGGACCGAAGACCGCGACGGCCATATCGTGCTCTCGCGCGAGAAGGCCGAGAAGATGAAGATCTGGGACGACGTGGAGAAGGCCTACGCGGAGCGCCGCGTCGTCATCGGCCGCGTCATCGAGCGGATCAAGGGCGGCCTGGCGGTGGACATCGGTGTCCGTGCGTTCCTGCCCGGCTCGCAGATCGACGTGCGGCCGGTCCGCAACCTCGACGCGCTGAAGGGGCAGGAGCTCCGCATGCGCGTCATCAAGGCGAACAAGAAGCGCGGCAACATCGTGCTCTCGCGCAAGGTCCTCATCGAGGAGGAGAACGCCGAGAAGAAGAAGAACACGCTGGCCACTATCGCCGAAGGCAAGGTGATGCCCGGCGTCGTCAAGAACATCACCGACTACGGCGCCTTCATCGACCTCGGCGGCATCGACGGCCTGCTCCATGTCACCGACATGTCGTGGGGGCGGGCGCAGCACCCGTCGGAGCTGTTCAAGGTGAACGACGACGTGGAGGTCATCATCCTGAAGTACGACGCCGCGACCGAGCGGGTGTCGCTGGGGTACAAGCAGCTCCACGCGGATCCCTGGTCGTCGGCGAACGAGCGCTATCCGGTCGGCCAGCGGATATCCGGCAAGGTGGTCAGCCTGACGGACTACGGCGCGTTCGTCGAGCTGGAGCCGGGGGTCGAGGGCCTGATCCACGTCTCGGAGATGTCGTGGAGCAAGCGCGTGAAGCATCCGTCGAAGGTGCTGACCATCGGCGACACGGTCGAGTCCATGGTGCTCGGCGTGGATCCGGAGGCGCGGAGGATCTCGCTGGGCCTCAAGCAGATCGAGTCCAATCCCTGGCACGACCTGGCCGAGCGCTATCCGATCGGCGCGAAGATCTCGGGCAAGGTGCGCAACCTGACCGAGTTCGGCGCCTTCGTCGAGGTGGAGGAGGGCATCGACGGGCTGATACACGTCTCCGACATGTCCTGGAGCAAGCGGCTGGCCCACCCCTCGGACGTGCTCAAGAAGGGCGACGCCGTGGACGCGATGGTGCTCAACATCGACCCCGACAACCAGCGCCTGTCGCTCGGCCTGAAGCAGCTCACCACGGACATCTGGGACGAGTTCTTCGAAAACAACAAGGTCGGCGACATCGTCGAGGGCAAGGTGGTGCGGGTGACCAACTTCGGCGCCTTCGTGGAGCTCTCGGAAGGGATCGAGGGGCTGATCCACGTGTCGGAGTTCGACGCGGGGCAGGGCGAGCCGGATACGGAGATCGCCGTCGACCACACGATCAAGATGCGCATCATCAAGCTGAGCCCGACCGAGCGGAAGATCGGTCTCAGCGTCCGCGCGCTGAAGTCGGACGACTACGAGAGCAACTGGCAGAACTACGCGACGAGCGAATCGCCCGAGGTGACGCTGGGCGATCACTTCAAGCATCGGAAATCGTAGGAGATCCTGGCCGACCCGTGACCGAGGGCAGCATGACGAAGGCGGCGCTCGTGGAGGAAGTGGCCCGCGTCGCCGACCTCACGAAGAAGCACGCGGAGATAATCGTCGATACGGTATTCCGCAGCATCGTCGACGCGCTGCACCGCGGCGAGAAGATCGAGCTGCGCGGCTTCGGCAGCTTCCGGCTGCGGCGGCGCGAGCCGCGCAAGGGCCGCAACCCCAAGACCGGCGACCGCGTGGACGTGCCGTCGAAGCGCGTCCCCTACTTCAAGCCCGGCAAGGAGCTGAAGGAGCTGATCAACCGGGAGGCCGCGCGGGTGTCGGACGGCGGTCCGCCGTCACCTTAGGAGTCTGTCGGCCATACCGTGGAACGTCTCTGGGCCCCGTGGAGGCTGGCGTACTTGACTGGCGCGAGCGGCGGGGACGGCGGCGGATGCATCTTCTGCCGCGCGCGCGACGAGGACCCGCCCTCGCCACTGGTGGTGCACCGCGGCGGCCGCTGCTACGTCATCCTGAACAAGTACCCGTACAGCAACGGGCATCTGCTGGTCGTGCCCCGGCGCCACGTCGGGACGCTGGCCGGGCTCGACGCCGCCGAGCTGAGCGAGCTGGCGGTGCTGGCGCAGGCGGCCGAGAAGGTGCTGACCGCGGCGTACTCCCCCCAGGGCCTGAACGTGGGCATCAACGTCGGACGCGCGGCGGGCGCCGGCGCGCCCGGTCATCTGCACGTGCACCTGGTGCCGCGCTGGGACGGCGACACCAGCTTCATGACGGTCGTGGCGGACACGCGCGTCGTGCCCGAGGAGCTGGACGCCACCGCCCGCCGCCTGCGCCCCCTCTTCGAGAAGATCCTCGGCACACCGGATTAACGCGTCACCCGCCGGCGAGGACCTGCTTCGCGATGGTCTGCAGTTGCATGTTCGACGTGCCTTCATACACCTGGCCGATGATCGCGTCCCGGTACAGCTTCTCGACCGGGTAGTCCCTGGTGTAGCCGACGCCGCCGAACAACTGGACGGCGAGCGAGGTCACGCGCTCGGCCACCTGCGACGTGTACAGCTTGGCCATCGCCCCGGAAGTCAGGTAGCCGCTGCCCGCGTCGCGCTGCCGGGCGGCGTTGTAGACCAGCAGGCGCGCCGCCTCGAGCTCGGTCGCCGCCTGCGCGATCTGGAACTGCACGCCCTGGAAGCTGCCGATCGGCTTGCCGAACTGCTTGCGTTCCTGTACGTAGGCCACCGCGTGGTCGAGCGCGCCCTGCGCCAGGCCGATCATCTGGGCGCCGATCCCGATGCGCCCTTCGTTCAGCGTCTCGATGGCGACCTTGTAGCCGCGGCCGAGCTCTCCCAGGATGTTCTCGCGCGGCACGCGGCAGTCGTCGAGCAGCAGCTCGCACGTGCTGCTGGCGCGGATGCCGAGCTTGTCTTCCTTCTTGCCGACACGGAATCCCGGCGTTCCGCGCTCGACCATGAAGGCGGTGATGCCGCGGTAGCCTTCCTCCGGCTTCGCGTTGGCGAAGACGATGAACAGCTCGGCCTCCTCGGCGTTGGAGATCCAGAGCTTGCGCCCGTTCAGCACGAAGTGGTCGCCGTCGGCGTCGGCGCGCGTGGCCAGGGCGAAGGCGTCGCTGCCGGAGCCGGCCTCGGACAGCGCATATGCCCCGACGGCCCCCTCCGCCAGCCGCGGCAGGAAGCGGCGCTTGAAGTCGTCGCCGCCCCACCGCAGCAGCGCGTTGATCACGAGCGTGTTCTGGACGTCCACCACGAGGGCGACCGACGGGTCGACGCGCGCGAGCTCTTCCACCGCGATGACCGACAGGAAGAAGTGCCCGCCCGCGCCGCCGTACTGCTCCGGAATCTCCACCGCCATCACGCCGAGGTCGACGAGCTTGTCGATCAGCGCGCGCGGAATGTGCGCGTGCTCGTCCATCTCGCGTACATGCGGCGCCACCTCCGCCGCCGCGAACGCGCGCACGTTGTCGCGCAGCAGCGCTTCGTCCTCCGAAAACCGGGTCAGTGGCGGTGTCGCAGCGACGGTCTCATACATGTTTCCGGCCTCGTTCCCGGGGCGCCCGCACGAACGGCCGACCCTGTCCCGATGGTATCATTGCAGAAGGTTCCGGCCGGGATTCCGGGGGGTTCATGGGTTTTCTTGCCAGTCGACGGCTGCCGTACATCCTGCTCGCCGTTGCCGCCGCGCTCGCGCTGGTCTGGCTGCCGGGGCTGCGCGCGCAGCAGCAGGCGCCGGATCCCGCCGCCGCGCCGGCCGACGCCGCCGCGCCGGCGGAGCAGGAGCAGGCCGACGCCGACGAGCAGCCGCCGTTCTTCCGCGCCGGCATCAACTTCATCCGCGTCGACGTCACCGTCACCGACGACGACGGCAACTTCGTGCGCGATCTCGACGTCAGCGATTTCCAGGTGTTCGAGGACGACGAGCCGCAGGAGATCGAGTCGTTCCAGTTGATCGAGATCGGGCCCGTGCCGGATCCGGATGCCGAGCCGGCGCGCCCCGTGATCAACCGCTACGACGAGGAGCGGGAGGCCGCGCGCGCGGACACGCGCATCTTCGTCATCTTCTTCGACGACTACCACGTCCGCTGGGAGAACGGCGTCCGTGCGGGCCGCCAGGTGGCGCGCTTCCTGCGCGAGGACCTGCTGCCGACCGACCTGGTCGGCATCATGTACCCGCTCACGCCGATCGATGACGTCCGGCTGACTCGCAACCACGAAGCGATCGCGGAGGCGGCGGAGAACTTCTACGGCGTGAAGTACGACTACGACGCGCGCAACATGTTCGAGCAGCGCTACGTGCACTATCCGACGGACATCGTGGAGCGGATACGGAACGACGTCTCGCTGTCGGCGCTCGAGGGCCTGATGGTCCGCCTCGGCGGGGTACGCGAGGGGCGCAAGAACGTGCTGCTGATCAGCGAGGGGTACTCCAACTACGTGCCGGTGGAGCTCCGCAGCATGAACGCCGAGATGTTCGACGGCCCGCTCGTGCCGACCGTGGGCAACCAGAGCTACGAAGAGACGGCCCAGTTCTTCGAGGATGCGGGCATCCAGTTCGACCTGCGCGACGTGTACTCGACCGCCAACCGCTTCAACGCGACGATCTACGCGCTCGATCCGCGGGGCCTGGCGATCAGCGAGTACGACGTCAGCCAGCGCTCCGTCAACCGGCGCACGGACGATCGGATGCTGCGGTCCACCCGCGACACGCTGTACGTGCTGGCGCGCGAGACCGATGGCCGTACCATCATCAACACGAATGACGTCCGCCCGGGACTCGACCGGATGGTGCAGGATTCCAGCGGCTACTACCTGCTCGGCTACAACTCGTCGCGTTCGCCTACCGACGGCAAGTACCACGAGATCGAGGTGCGAGTGCAGCGCGACGACGTGGACGTGCGGCACCGCCGGGGATACTGGGCGCTGACCGAGCGGGACGCCGAGCGCGCCATGACGCCGGCGGTCAACGAGCCGCCCAAGGCGGTCGACACGGCCCTGGCCGCGCTGTCGGCGCCGCGCAGCGGCCGCCGCCTGGTGCGCACCTGGGTGGGGGCGGAGAAAGGCGAGGCGGGACGCACCCGCGTGACGTTCCTGTGGGAGCCGGAGCCGGCCGCCGGCGGGCGCGGCGACGAGGCGGCGCGGGTGCTGTTGACGGCGATGAGCGACAACGGTGGACCCTCCTTCCGCGGCCGGGTGCCCGAGACCGGAGAGCGGGCGGGGCGCGGCACGGGCCGCCGCGCCGCCGCAGAGGAGGCGGGCGACGCCAGCGTGCAGTTCGAGGCGGCGCCCGGTACGTTGCAGCTCAGCCTCGCGATCGAGGACGCGGCCGGCGACGTCATCGAGCGCGACCGGCGAACGGTGGAGATTCCCGACTTCACCGGCACCGATCTCGTGCTGAGCACGCCTTCGTTCGTGCGGGCCCGCAACGAGATGGAGTGGAGGGCCTTGGTGGATGACCCGGCCGTGGTGCCCACCGCGGCCCGGGATTTCCGGCGCACGGAACAGATCCTCATCCGGTTCGAGGCGTATGCGCCCGGCGATGCGGAGCCGCAGGTGCGGGCCCGCCTGCTGAACCGTGGCGGTGAGCCGATGCATCCGCTCGAAGTCCGGCCGGTTGCAGACGGACTCCCCTACCAGGTGCACCTGCGGCCGGCCCACCTACCGCCGGGCGACTACGTAATCGAGCTGTCCGCCGCATCCCCGACCGACGAGGTGACGCAGCTGGTCGCCTTCAGGCTGCGCTCATGACGTCGTCCGCGGTATCCGATCGCACGACCCGGCCTGTGTACACGGACGCCGACGCCGCGGAGGCGACCCGGGAAATCCCGGGCGCTCCCGGCGAATTCCCGTACACGCGCGGCATCCACGCCTCGGGCTACGGCGGCAAGCTCTGGACGATGCGCCAGTTCTCCGGGTTCGGTACGCCCGCCGAGACGAACCGGCGCTACCATGAGCTGCTGCGCGCCGGCGGGACCGGCCTGAGCGTCGCCTTCGACCTGCCGACGCTGATGGGGCGCGACCCCGATCACCCGCTGTCGCTCGGCGAGGTCGGCAAGTGCGGCGTCAGCGTCGCCTCGCTGGCCGACATGGAAGCCCTTCTGGACGGCCTGCCGCTCGACAGCGTCACGACGTCGATGACGATCAACTCGCCGGCGGCGATGATCTTCGCGATGTACCTGGCGGTCGCCGAGCAGCGGGGAGCGTCCTGGGCGCGGCTGTCCGGGACGATTCAGAACGACATCCTGAAGGAGTACATCGCGCAGAAGGAATACATCTATCCGCCGCGTCCGTCCATGCGGCTGGTGACCGACGTGTTCGCCTTTTGCGCGGACCACGTGCCGCGCTGGAACACCATCTCCGTCAGCGGTTACCACATCCGCGAGGCGGGCGCGACGGCCCTGCAGGAGTTGGCGTTCACCCTGCGCGACGGCATGGAGTACGTGCAGTACGGCGTCGACGCCGGCCTGCCCGTCGACCGCTTCGCGCCGCGCATCTCGTTCTTCTTCAACGCGCACAACGACTTCTTCGAGGAGATCGCCAAGTACCGCGCCGCGCGCGCACTGTGGGCGGCGGTCATGCGCGAGCGCTTCGGGGCGCGGGACGAGCGGTCGTGGAAGCTGCGCTTCCACACCCAGACCGCCGGCGTCACGCTGACCGCGCAGCAGCCGTACAACAACGTGGTGAGGACGGCCGTCCAGGCCCTGGCGGCGGTGCTCGGCGGCACCAACTCGCTGCATACGAACTCGCTGGACGAAGCGCTTGCGCTGCCGACGTCCGAAGCGGCGCTGCTGGCGTTGCGCACGCAGCAGGTGATCGCCCACGAGAGCGGCGTGACCGGCGTCGTGGACCCCTTCGGCGGGTCGTACTACCTGGAGCGGCTCACGGCGGATCTGCAGGCCGGCGCGCGGGAATATTTTGCGACGATCGACGGCTTCGGCGGCATGGTGGAGGCGATCGAGGAGGGCTATCCGCAGCGCGAGATCGCCGACAGCGCCTACCGCTCCCAGCAGTCGGTCGAGGCGGGCGAGCAGATCATCGTCGGCGTGAACCGCTACACTGACGACGCGGCGGCCGACATTCCGATTCTGCAGATCGACGAGCAGGTCGAGCGGGATCAGGTGGCGCGCGTTGCCGAGTTGCGCAAGCGGCGGGATGCGTCCGCCGCCGAGCGGACGCTCGACGCGCTGCGGCGCGCCGCCGAGGGGTCCGAAAACCTCATGCCGTTCATCCTGGATGCCGTGCGCGCCTACGCCACCGTGGGTGAGATGTGCGACGCGCTGCGGGACGTCTGGGGCGAGTACGAGGAGACCCCGGGGGTCTAGCCGGAATGGCGCGTCCCATACGAGTGGTCATCGCCAAGCCGGGCCTCGACGGTCACGACCGCGGCGCCAAGGTGATCGCCCGCGCGCTGCGCGACGCCGGGATGGAGGTGATCTACACCGGACTGCGGCAGACGCCGGAGCAGATCGTCGAGGTGGCGCTGCAGGAGGATGCCGACGTCATCGGTCTTTCGATTCTTTCGGGCGCGCACAACCACATCTGCCCGCGGCTGGTGAGCCTGCTGCGGGAAAAAGAGCTCGACGACGTGCTGGTCGTGGTCGGCGGCATCATCCCTGACGCCGATGTGCCGCAACTGCAGGAGCTCGGCATCGGCGGCGTGTTCCAGCCCGGCACGCCGATGCAGACAATCAGCCAGTTCATCGAGAGCCGCGTTCGGCGCGGCGCGTCCGCCGCCACCTGACAACAATCCGGTCGAACGCGGCGTGCCCGCCATGGGCATCCGCCGCCGCAAGTTTTCCCGCATGCCTGAGTTGACGAAGGTCTTCGAGCACGCACGGGTCGATCCCAAGTGGTACGCGTATTGGGAAGAGGTGGGCGCGTTCCGCGCCGACCCGGATTCCGCCCGCCCGCCGTTCAGCATGGTGCTTCCGCCGCCGAACGTCACGGGCTGGCTCCACATCGGTCACGCCCTCAACCAGACGCTGCCCGACATCGTCGCGCGCTGGAAGCGCATGCAGGGGTACGACGTGCTGTGGCTGCCCGGCACGGACCACGCCGGCATCGCGACGCAGAACGTCGTCGAGAAGCAGCTCGCGGAGGAGGGGGTGTCGCGGCACGACCTGGGCCGGGAGGCGTTCGAGGCGCGCGTCTGGAAGTGGGTGGAGCAGAGCCACGGCACCATCACCAGCCAGATGCGCAAGCTCGGCTCATCGGTCGACTGGACGCGCGAGCGCTTCACGCTGGACGAGAACCTTTCGCGCGCCGTCCGCCGCGTGTTCGTGGCGCTGCATGAAGACGGACTGATCTACCGCGGCACCTACCTCGTGAGCTGGTGCCCGCGCTGCCGGACGGCGCTGTCGGATCTCGAAGTGGTGCATCAGGACGTCAAGGGTCACCTGCACCACCTGCGTTATCCGATCGCCGGCGGGGACGGCAGCGTCACGGTCGCGACGACCCGCGTCGAGACGATGCTGGGCGACACGGCGGTCGCCGTGCATCCGGACGACGAGCGCTACCGCGACCTGGTGGGGCGCACCGTCGTGCTGCCGGTCCTGGGGCGCGAGTTGCCGGTGATCGCCGACGAGTACGTCGACCCGTCGTTCGGGACGGGTGCCGTGAAGGTGACCCCGGCCCACGACCCGAACGACTTCGAGATGGGTCGCCGGCACGACCTGCCGCAGGTGTCGGTGATCGGCGAGGACGGCCGGATGACCGCCGAGGCCGGGCCGTACGCGGGTCGGGACCGGCTGGAGGCGCGCGAGGCGCTGGTCGCGGAGCTGGACGCGCAAGGCCTGCTGGCGGGAGTGACCGACCACGTGCACGCGGTGGGGCATTGCCAGCGCTGCGGAACGGTGGTCGAGCCGCTGCTGTCGACGCAGTGGTTCGTGCGGATCAAGCCGCTGGCGGAGCGCGCCATCGAGGCGGTCCGCGAGGACCGCACGACGTTCGCGCCGGCCAACTGGACGAGGACCTACGAGGAGTGGATGACCGGCATCCATGACTGGTGCATCTCGCGCCAGTTGTGGTGGGGGCACCGCATTCCGGCCTGGTACTGCGATGCCTGCGGCCAAGTCACCGTTGCCGAGGAGGCGCCGTCGGCCTGCGTCTGCGGGGGTGCGGTGCGGCAGGACACCGACGTGCTCGACACGTGGTTCAGCTCCGGCCTGTGGCCGTTCAGCACCATGGGGTGGCCCGCGGCGACCGCCGACTTGGCCCGCTACTACCCGACCAGCCTGCTGATCACCGCGCACGACATCATCTTCTTCTGGGTCGCCCGCATGATGATGCTGGGCATCAAGTTCGCGGGCGACGTGCCCTTCCGGCAGGTGTACATCACGTCGCTCGTGCGGGACGCGCACGGCCGCAAGATGAGCAAGTCCAAGGGGAACGTGGTCGATCCGCTGGAGCTGATTGGGGAGATCGGCGCCGACGCCTTCCGCTTCACGCTGGCGGCGCTGGCGTCGCCTGGCATGGACATCTCGCTGTCCGAGGGCCGGCTGCGCGGATACCGGCAGTTCGTCAACAAGATCTGGAACGCCTCGCGGTTCGTGCTGATGAATCTGCCGGAAGGTATGGCGGAGCGCCCCGCCGTCCGGGATTCCGCCGAGCTCGACCTGGTTCACCGCTGGATTCTGCATCGCGCGAGCGACGTGAGCCGGCAGGTGCAGACGTCCCTGGAGGAGTTCCGTTTCGACGTGGCCGCCGACACGCTGTACCACTTCTGCTGGCACGAGTACGCCGACTGGTACATCGAGCTCGTCAAGCCGCGGCTGCAGGCCGCCGGAACGGCCGGCGGCGACGCCGTGGCGGTGCTGCTCGAGGTGCACGACCGCATCCTGCGCATGCTGCACCCGTTCATGCCGTTCGTCACCGAGGAGATCTGGCAGGCGCTGCCGGCGGGCGGCGCTGACGGCCGCACGGCGGACGGCCGCGGGCGCACGATCACGCTGGCGCCGTTTCCGGCGCCTGTGGACGCGTGGCGCGCCGACTCGGCGGTCACCGACATGGCGCTGCTGCAGGAGATCGTCACGGCCATCCGGACCGTGCGCTCGGAATGGGGAGTCCCCCCGTCGCGGCGGATCTCCGCCGTTGTGGAAGGCGGCGGAGCGGATGTGCGCGACCTGCTGGAGCGTTACGGGGAGGACATCCGGCGGCTGGCGGGATTGAACGCTGTCGAGTGCGCCGCGGAGGTGCCGCGCGCGCCGGATACGGTGCGGCGTCTGGTGCGCGATTTCCAGTTGCACGTGCCGCTGGCGGGTGTCGTCGACCGCGCGCGTGAGGCCGAGCGGGTCAGTCGCGAGCTGGCGAAGCTCGGGCGGCAGCGTACGGCGCTGCAGGCGCGCCTCGAGAACCGGGCGTTCCTCGAGAAGGCCGACCCGGGGGTGGTGCGCGAGGCCCGCCAGCAGGCGGAGGACGCGGCGCGCCAGCAGGCGAAGCTGGAGCAGATCCTGCAGGAGCTCGGCGCATGAACGACAGCGCGCCCGAACCTCTGGATCCGGCGTGCTACCGGGAGCTCGTCCGCCGCGCGCTTGTCGAGGACGTGCGCGGCGGCGACGTGACGACCGCCGCGACCATCCCCGCGGGGCAACGCGCCGCCGGCGAGCTGATCGTCAGGTCGGCGTGCGTGCTGGCCGGCATGGACGTGGCCGCCGAGGCGTTCCTGCAGCTCGATCCCGAGGCGGAGATCGCGCGGCTGCGGCGCGACGGTGAACGCTGCGCGGCGGGCGAGACGGTCGCCCGCGTCACCGGTGCGGCGCCCGCGCTGCTGGCGGCGGAGCGGACGGCGCTCAATTTCCTGCAGCGCCTGTCTGGTATCGCGACGTTGACGCGACGCTACGTCGACGCGGTCGCCGGCCGGTCCGTCGTGCTCGACACCCGCAAGACGACCCCCACGCTGCGCGCCTTGGAAAAGTACGCCGTGCGCGCCGGGGGCGGGGCCAACCACAGAACGGCGCTCGATGACGGCATCTTGATCAAGGACAATCACGTCCAGGTAGCTGGGTCGCTGGCCGCGGCGGTGCGGCGCGCCCGCTCCGCGGGCAGCAGCCTTCCTGTCGAGGTGGAGGCCGGCAGTCTGGACGAGGCCGAGGCGGCGCTGGCGGCCGGGGCCGACATCATTCTCCTCGACAACCTGCCGGCGCCGCAGGTGCGGACGGCCGTCGCGCGCATCGCCGGCCTGGCGCGCACCGAGGCCTCGGGCGGCGTGACGCTCGAACGGGCCGCCGAGCTGGCGGCGACGGGCGTGACGTACATCTCGATAGGCGCCCTGACGCACTCGGCCCCGGCGGTCGATTGCAGCTTCGATCTGCATCCGCTGCCGGAGCCGCCGCCCGCCAGGGCGGTATCCTCGCAGTCCGGACAGGGTTAACGTGCCGGACCCGCTCCCAGCCGACATTGCAAGGGCGCTCGGCGGCGCAGCCGGCCGGCTGGGCGCCTGGTGCGGGCGGGTGGTCTACCACTCCGTCGTGTCGTCGACGAACGATCTGGCGCGAGAGCTGGCCGCCGCCGGCGCCCCCGAGGGGACGACCGTGGTCGCGGGCGCGCAGACGGCGGGACGCGGGCGGCAGGGGCGCCGCTGGTTTTCGGCCCCGGACGCGGGACTGTACTGCTCCGTGGTATTGAGGGGCAGCGACACGGCGGTGGTTACCCTGGCGGCCGGCGTGGCGGCGGCGGAGAGCGTGCGCGCCGCCACCGGCCTGCTGGTGGAGATCAAGTGGCCGAACGACGTCGTGCTGCCGGCGCACGCCGGCAACGCCAAGGTCGGCGGCATCCTCGCGGAAACGTCGCGTCTGGACGCCGCCGCCGAGGCCGTCATCGTGGGTGTCGGGATCAACGTCGCCGCCGTTGACTTTCCACCGGAGATCGCGGAGCGCGCCGGATCGCTGGCCGCCGCGCTGGGCGGCCCGGTGGATCGCGGGACCGTGCTGGTAGAGTTGCTGGCCGCGCTGGCGCACTGGCGTCGGGTGCTGGTCGCGGGCGGCGCGGAGCGAATGCTCGAACGCTGGCGGGCGCTGGCGCCGAGCAGCACAGGCGTGCCGGTCGAATGGCGCGCCGCGGGCGCGCGGCTGTCCGGCGTGACCGCCGGCGTCGATCGCGACGGAGCGCTGCTCGTTCGCCGCGGAGAGCGGCTGGAACGGATCCTCGCCGGGGAAGTCACCTGGATAACTCCCCCCGCGATTACGGCGTCTGAAGACTAGAGGAAACAATGCTGTTGGCCATCGACATCGGCAATACCAACATCGTCTTCGGCATCTTCACGGACCGCAGGCTGGCGGTCAGTCTGCGCCTGGCGACCTGGCCCGACCGCACCGCGGATGAGCTGTGGGTCGTGGTGAGCCAGTTGCTGGCAGGCCGGCAGGTGGCGATCGACGGCATCGACGGCGTCGTCCTGTCGTCGGTGGTCCCGGCGCTCACGCGTACCTTGGCCGAGATGGTGGAGCAGGGGCTCGGACGCAAGGCGCTGCAGGTGGATGCGCGCAACGCCGGGCTGCCGGTACGCTACGACAATCCCGAAGACGTCGGCGCCGACCGGCTCGTGAACGGCGTTGCCGCCCGCGCGCTGTACGGCGCGCCGTCGCGGCCCGTGATCGTCGTCGACTTCGGCACCGCCACGACGTTCGACGCGATATCGCCGCGCCACGGCTATCTGGGCGGCGTGATCTGTCCCGGCGTGGACATTTCGGCCGATGCGCTGTTCCAGCGCGCGGCACGCCTGCCGCGGGTCGAGGTCAGCCGGCCGCCCGAGCTGATTGGCCGCACGACCGAGGCATCCATGCAGGCGGGCCTGTTCTTCGGCCACGTGGCGATGGTGGAAGGCATCGTCGGGCGGTTGCGCGACGAGCTGCGGGACGAAGGCGAAGCGGTCTGCGTCGCGACCGGCGGGCTGGCCGGGGCCATCGCCGCGGAAACGGCCGTCATCGACAAGGTGAACCCGGACCTGACGCTGACCGGCCTGCAGCTTGTATGGGAGCGCAACTCGGCGGGACCGGCGCCCGGCGCGCGGGACGCGTCCGCCGGCGGGCGCGGCCGATGAATCCCGGCGCCTACTGCCGCGACGTCGAGTCGTACCTCTGCCGGCAGAACGGCGGCCACCTCATCCGCATCGTCGGCCCGGCGTTCGAGCTGGTCTGCGCGTGGCAGGCCCGGCAGATTCCACTGAGCGTGGTGTTCCGGGCGATAGACCGTACGGTCGAGCGCCGCGCGTCGTCGCCGTCGCGCCGCCGGCCGGTGCGCATCGAGTTCTGCGAAGCCGACGTGCTGGAGCTGTTCGACGAGTGGCGGCGAGCCGTGGGAGTGGCCGGCCGCGACGAGGCGGACGCCGACGCCCGGCGCCGGAACCAGCGCGGCACGTCGTTGCCGGCGCATCTGGAGCGTGTCGTCCTGGGGCTCACCGCGCTGCGGGCGAACCGCGGGCATCCGGAGGCTCTGCGAGATCTCGCGGCGCGCCTCGCCGCCGAGCTCGACGCCGTCCGGGCAGCGGCCAGAACCGCCCGCGGTAACCGGCGCGAGCAACTGCTTGCGCGCCTGGAAGGGGTGGACCGCGAGCTGCTGGCCGCGGCGCGCGCTGGCGCGGATGAATCCCTGCGGGACCGCCTGCGCGCGGATGCCGGGCGGGAACTGGCCGGCTTCAGGGCGCGCATGCCGCCGGCCGAGTTCCGGAAGGCAGTGGAGGCGGCCGCCGACCGGCTGCTGCGCGAGCAGCTCGACCTGCCCCGCATCGCCTTCGAATAGGCGCAGCCGGCGCTACATGCGGGCCGGCACCTCGCATCCCATCAGCTCCAGCGCGCGGGTCAACTGGCGGCGCACGTGGACGACGGCCGCCGCGCGCCACAATCTGACCTCACGCTGTTCTTCCGCCAGGACCGGATAGCGGTGATAGAACGCGTTGAACGCCTGCGCCAGCCCGAAGGCGTATTTCGCCAGCACCGACAGCTCCAGCGTGCGCACCGCCTGCTCGACGACCTCGTCGAGCCGCGACGCGTCGAGCACGAGCGCCCAGAGGTCCGTTCCGCCCGCCTCGTCGAGCGCAGCGGCGGGCAGCGCGTCGACAGCGGCGATGATTGAGGACTCGTCGGTGCCGTCGCGGGCCTGCAGCTTGCCCAGGATGTTTCCGGCGCGCACGGCCGCGTACTGCAGGTAGGGACCGCTCTCGCCCTCGAAGCTGAGCGCCTCGTCGATGTCGAACGCGATCACCTTCGTCCGCGTGTACTTGACCATGAAGTAGCGCACGGCGGCCGTCGCGATCATGCCGGCCGTCCGATCCGCGGCTGCGTCCGGCAGCTCCGCGTTGCGCGCGACCACCTCGGCGCGCGCAGCCGCGACCACTCGGTCCAGCAGATCGTCAGCCTTCACGCCCTGGCCGCGGCGCCCCGAAACCTCCACGAACGGACGGTCGCTCTCGGCGCTGGTGTCGTAGCCGAGCGCACGGGCGGTCGCGTGCGAGAGCGCGACCATCTCGTACGAGAAATGAAAGGAACGCTCCGCCTCCTCAGGATGGCCGATCGCCGCCAGCGACTGCTTGAGCAGTTGCTGGAGATAGGACTGCCGCGTGTCGATGACGTTGTAGACCGCGCTCGCGTGCCCGAACCTGGGCGCCGGCGGAGCCGCGCCGGGATCGTCCGGCGCAGCCTGCCGGGTAGTCCACAGCGGCCGCCCGGAGCGCTGGCTGCCGTGCGGAAGGTAACGGAAGTCCTTGCCGAGCAGGCCGAATTTCCAGAGTTGGTAGGCGATGTCCTTGCCTACGTACGTGACCGTTCCGTCGGAGCGCACGATGACCTTCGACCGCGCCTCGGCGTCGTTGTCCGCGTCGGCGTCGGGATCGATCGGCATGACCCAGCAGCCGGCCTGCGGGCCGTCGGTCTGGTACGACACGGCGCCGGCGGCCTTCAGCACATCGAAGGCCGTAGCCCAGAAGTCGAGTTGCAGGATGTCGCCTTCCCAGCTCAGCAGGTCGTATTCGACGTTGAGGCGTTCCATCGTGGCCAGATGAAGCCGGACGATGCGGTCGGCGACGAAGCGCGCCGTTGCAGCGTTGGCGTTGCCGCCATGCTCCAGGTCGCGGAGCATGCGGGCGCGCGCGTCGAGACGGCTGTCGTCCGCTTCGTACCACGCGGTGACGCGGGCGTACAGGTCCCAGCAGTAGTAGTCGAACCGGGGCGCGGCGGCCGACTCGCGGATCTGTTCCTGGGTCCGGCCTTCGAGTTGCTGGAACGCGACCATGATGTCCGCCACCTGCACCCCGGTGTCGTCGATGTAGTTCTGCGTTTCCACCGGGCGCCCCTGGAAGCGGAGCAGGCGGACCAGCGAGTCGCCCAGCGCGGCGTTCCGCAGATGCCCGATGTGCGCAGCCTTGTTCGGGTTGATGGCGGTGTGCTCGACGATGGTCTTGCCGGCATCGCCCGCGGCCGGCCGCGGCTCGCCGAGTACTCGCCGCACGTGGGCGGCGCGGTCGAGATGGACGTTCAGGTAGCCGGCGGGCGTCACCTCGGTACGCGCCACGCCGTCGATCGGGCCCAACGCGTCGGCCAACTCCCGCGCAATCAGTTTCGGCGCCTTGCGCAGGACGCGCGCCAGCTCGAACGCCACGGTGACGGCGAGATCGCCCAGCTCCCGGTTCGGCGGGTACTGAATGGCGATGGCGGGCAACGCTGACTCGTCGAGACCGTACAGCTCGATCAGCCGGGTGCGAATCCGCTCCCTGAGCGCTTCGTGCAGTTGCAGGATCATGATGAGCGGCGCGCCGCCAGTTGCAGGCCCCGCGCGTAGTCCTCCGGCGTGTTGATGTTGAAGAACAGCGTCCCGTCCGGATCGAACGGCCGCAGCTCGTCCGGTCCGATTTCTCGCACGCGAACCTTCGACAGCAGGTCGCCGACCGTCAGGGCGCCGCGCTCCACGCTCTGCCGGATCACCTCGGCGCACGCCTCGCCGTAGGACGTGCACAGCGGGTGGCGACCGTCCGCCGTGCGGGCGACTGCGACGTCGGCGTCGCGGCCTGCCTGGTCGAGATGCCGCATGAACGCCGGTGTCAGGAACGGCATGTCCCCGGCGACCACCAGCGTGCGCGCCGCCGCCCGCACCAGGGCCGTGTAGATGCCGCCCAGCGGTCCCGCATCCGGAATCAGATCTTCCCAGATCGGAATGCCGAGCGCGCCGTAGCGCTCCCGGTCGTTGGTCACGACGGCAACGCGGTCGGCCACCACGCCGAGCACCGCGATCTGGCGATCGATGATGCGTTGCTCACCTAGAGGGAGAAGCGCTTTCGGACGTCCGCCGAAGCGGCGCGCCCGACCACCAGCGAGAATCGCCGCCGTTGGCATGAATTACGAGGATGCTAGCAAATTCTCCATCTCCCGGACCGCCGCGCCGCGCGAGCGCCCGCGCCGCCTGCCGCGCGTTGACACCCCGATGGCGCTCCGATACCTTTGACGTGGGCTCGTTGTAGCAATGTTGAGGCATCCAGTCCGCCGCCGCCGCGTCCGGCTTGCCACCGCCTGGCTGGCGGTGGCGGCGGCCGGTCCGCTGTTGACCGTTGCCGGTCCGCTGCTGTCGGCCGCCGGGCAGGGCGCCGGCCGGCCGGTGGTGGTCGCGGCGGAGATCGACGCGCTGATTCATCCGGTGTCGGCGGAGTTCATCGCCCAGACCATCAGCCGCGCCGACGACGAGGATGCCGAGCTGGTGGTGCTGGTTCTGCGCACCCCGGGCGGGCTCGTCGACTCGACCCGCGACATCAACACGAGCATCATCGAAGCCGAAACGCCGGTCGTGGTGTATGTGGGTCCGAGCGGCACGCGGGCCGCGTCGGCCGGCTTCCTGATCACGATTGCAGCCGACGTCGCGGCCATGGCGCCGGGGACGCACATCGGCGCCGCGCATCCGGTCTCGGGCACCGGGCAGGCAATGGACGAGACGGCCGCCGAGAAGGCGGCCTCCGACGTGGCAGCCTACGCCCGGTCGCTGGCCAGCCAGCGCGAGCGCAACGTCGAGCTGGCCGAGAAGGCGGTCACCGACAGTCAGTCGTTCACCGAGCGCGAGGCCCTGGAGGCGGAGCCGCCGTTGATCGATCTCGTGGCCGCCGACCTGGACGCGCTGATCGACCAGCTCGACGGACGCGAAGTCAGGCGCTGGGACGGCGACACGGTCACGCTGCACACCGCCGGCGCCCGCGTCGAGCAGGTCGAGATGAACTGGCGCCAGCGGCTGCTCAGCGCGGTGGCGCACCCGCAGGTGGCGGTGCTGCTGTTCAGCCTGGGCACACTGGGGCTGACCATCGAACTGTGGAACCCGGGCGCCATACTGCCCGGCATCGTCGGCGGCCTCTGCCTGCTGCTGGCGTTCTTCGCGTTCCAGATCCTTCCCATCAACTACGTGGGCCTGCTGCTCATCCTGTTCGGTCTGGCGCTCCTCGTGGCGGAGATGCTCACCGCCACGTACGGTCTGCTGGCGACCGGGGGCCTCGTGGCGATGGTGCTCGGCGCGCTGATGGTCATCGACTCGCCCGCTCCGGAGATGCAGCTCGGCTGGCCGTTCATCCTGCCCTCGATGCTGGCGCTCGGGCTGATCGTCATGTTGCTGACGCGGCTCGGCGTGCGGTCGCAGCTCACGAGGCCGGTGACCGGGCGCAGCGGCATGCTCGAGCAGCCCGGGCGGACGACGGAGCCGATCCCCGCCGGCGGCGCGGGCACCGTGCTGACGCACGGCGAGCTCTGGTCGGCCACGTCGGACGAGGAAATCGGCGCTGACGAGCCGGTGCGGGTCGTGGCGGTCGAGGGGATGCGGCTCGTCGTCAAGCGGCAATCGGAACTGACACCTGGAGGACCAAGTACATGAACCTGAGCCCGCTCCTTATGTTCGGCGTGATCGTGCTGCTGTATCTCGCCAGCTCCATCAAGATCCTGAACGAGTACGAGCGCGGAGTCATCTTCCGTCTCGGCAAGCTGTACCCGAAGCCGAAGGGCCCGGGCGTCATTCTGGTGTTCGCGCCGATCGACCGCATCGTGCGGGTCAGCCTGCGCACCATCGTCATGGACGTGCCGCCGCAGGACGTCATCACGAAGGACAACGTGTCGGTCAAGGTCAACGCGGTGGTCTACTTCCGCGTCATGGATCCGCAGCGCGCGATCGTCGAGGTCGAGAACTTCCACTACGCCACGTCGCAACTGGCCCAGACGACGCTGCGCAGCGTGCTGGGGCAGGTGGAGCTCGACGGCCTGCTGTCGGAACGCGAGTCGCTGAACAAGGAGCTGCAGCAAATTCTCGACACGCAGACGGATCCATGGGGAGTGAAGGTATCCGCCGTCGAGGTCAAGCACGTCGATCTGCCGCCGGACATGCAGCGTGCGATGGCGCGCCAGGCGGAGGCGGAGCGGGAGAAGCGTGCTAAGATCATCCACGCCGAGGGCGAGTTCATCGCGTCCGAGAAGCTCGCGCAAGCCGCCGGCGTGATCGGCCGGGAGCCGCTGGCCGTTACGCTCCGCTACCTGCAGACGGCGACCGAGATTGCCGGGGAGAAGAACTCGACGCTCGTGTTTCCGCTGCCGGTCGATCTGCTCCGTTCCTTTCTCGCGAAACAGGACGAGTCCTCCTGAGCCCGCGGGCTCCGCGGCGGCCTGACGTGCAGGGCGCGATGGCATCATCAGTTCCGAAGAGATCGGCATTCGGTGCGAAGCAGCTTGTATTCGCCTGCATGCTGGTGGCCGTCGCATCCATCCTCGCGTTCGCGATGGGTGTCGTCGTCGGGCGCGATGCCCCGAACGCCGCGGGGAGCGCGGCCGGCGTGCCGGCCCCGGCGGACCCGCCGCGTCTGGTGATAGTCGGGGAGCCGGAAGAGGAGCCGACCGCGGGCGTGCTGGATGAAGTGACCTACCCTGATCGCCTCGGCAGCGATGGGCCGCCGGAGGAGAAGCTCCGCGTTTTGCCGCTGTACGCGAGCGCGGCGCCGGAACGCACGCCCGATCCGGGGCCGGCTGCCGTTCCGCCCGCGGCGCCGCCGGAAGCGATCGAGCAGAAGGCGGACGAGCCACCTGGCGCTGCGTCAGCCGCCGCCGGCCGTGTCGCAGGCGGCGAGGCGACGGTCGTCGCGCCGCCGCCCGCGAGCGATCCCTACACGGTGCAGGTGGCCGCGCTGCGGAGCGCCGCCGCGGCCGAGGAGTTCGCCGGCCGGCTGCGGGCGAAGGGGTTTCCTGCCTATGTCGTGGAGCCTGCACCGGACGGACCGGCGGCCATGTACCGCGTGCGGGTCGGCAAGTATGCCGATCACGGCGAGGCGGAGCGCGTCCGGCAGCGGCTGGAGCAGGAAGAGCAGTTGACGCCCTGGATCACCCGCTAGCTCCGTTCCGGGCGTTACCCGCGTAATGGTCGCCGGCAGCCGGTTCCTCGATCTGGCGTTGCCTGCAGCATCCGGCGTGCTGCTGGTGCTCGGCTTTCCCCGCGTCGGACATCCCGCCTGGGCCTGGATAGCGCTCGTGCCGCTGCTGCTGTCCGTGGTGCGCGCCCGCTCGGTCGCGAGGGGGTTCACGTACGGGCTGGTCGCCGGCGGCGTGTTCTTCGCGGGAACCATCTACTGGATCCCGCGCGTCATGGCGGAATACGGCGGACTGCCGTTGCCGCTCGCCTGGATCGTTCACCTGCTGCTGGTGGCCGTGCTGGCGATGTTTCCGGCGGCGTTCGGCGCGGCGCTGGCGGTGGTCGCGCGCCGGCACGGCGCGGCGGCGCTCCACGCGGCCCCGGCCCTGTGGGTGACGAGCGAGCTGGGACGGATCCACCTGTTCACCGGATTTCCCTGGGTGCTACTGGGCTACAGCCAGACGCCGGTGCTGCCGGTCGCGCAACTGGCCAGCCTGACGGGCGTGCTCGGCCTGTCGGCGCTGGTGGCGCTGGTCAACGCGACCCTGGCGTTTGCCGTCGAGACGCGCGGCGCGCGGCGCACCCGCGCTGTCACGGCCACCGCCGCCATCTTGCTGGCGGCGCTCGGGTTCGGCGCGTGGCGGCTGCACGCCGACACGCTCAGGTCGGCCGGGACGCCGCTGCGCGTGGCGGCCGTGCAGGGGAACATCGCCCAGCACGACAAGTGGAATCCGGCGCTGCGCGAAGACATTGTCGCCGCGTACCTCGGCATGACGCGGGAGGCCGCGGCGGAGGGTGCGAGCCTGGTGGTCTGGCCCGAGGCCGCGACGCCGTTCGCGTTCGAGAACGACCCGCTGCGCGCCGACGCGATAAGGCAGGTCGCGCGCGAAACCGGCTCGCACCTGCTGCTCGGAACCAACCACACGCGGTACGACGGCGCGCCGCGCTACTACAACGCGGCGGTGATGGTGGACGCTGCGGGCGCGACGACCGGCATCTACGCCAAGCAGCACCTCGTTCCGTTCGGCGAGTACGTGCCGCTGCGCCGCCTGCTGTTCTTCGTCTCACCCCTGGTGGAGTCGGTCGGCGACTTCTCGCCCGGGCCGGGCCCGCGGCCGCTGGACATGGACGGCACGCCGGTCGGGGCCGCCATCTGCTACGAGATCATCTATCCTGACTTGGTACGCGGCTTCGTGACGCGGGGAAGCCGCCTGCTGACAACCCTTACGAACGACGCGTGGTACGGACGGACGGCGGCGCCCTACCAGCATTTCCAGCAGGCGACTATGCGCGCCATAGAGCTGGGCCGCTATCTGGTACGGGCGGCTAATACCGGGATCAGCGGCGTCGTCGATCCGTACGGGCGGGTGGTCGCAAGCACGCCGCTGTTCGAGCGGCGCGTACTGGCCGCGAACGTGCGGCTGCTCGACGTGCGCACCCTGTACAGCCGGACGGGTGACGTCCTGGCGTACGCCTGCGTGGCAATGACCGCGCTTGCCCTGTGGGGCAGCGTCCGGCGCCGCCAGGAGTAGGAGAAAACCATTATGGACATTGCATTGGAAGAACAGGTTCGGCGATATCAGGATCTCGTCAAGCGGTCGGCCGACTTGCGGAGCTATCTTTGACGCGGCCAGTCCCGCTGAAGAAATAGCGCGGTTGGAGAAGCGCGCCGCCGCGCCCGACTTCTGGAACGACGCGGAGCAGGCGCAAGGCGTGCTCCGCCGCCGCCGGCGGCTGGAGGAGGATCGCGAGCTGTCGCAATCGCTGCGGCGGCGCAGCGACGACCTGGAGATCCTGGTGGAATGGGCCGGCCAGGGCGAGCCGGTTCTCGACGATCTGACGCACGGGCTCGACGAGCTGGCCGTGGAGATAGAGGCGGCCGAGATCAAGAAGATGCTCGGCGGGCCGCACGACCACTCCAACGCGATCCTTTCCGTCCATCCCGGCGCCGGCGGCACCGAGTCTCAGGACTGGGCGGAAATGCTGTTGCGCGTGTACCTCCGGTGGACGGAGCGCCGTGGCTTCACGCGGGAGATCATCGACTTTCAACCCGGCGATGAAGCGGGCATCAAGAGTGCGACCATCACCGTGGCCGGCGACTACGCGTACGGCCTGCTGCTCGCGGAGGCGGGGGTGCACCGCCTGGTCCGGATCTCGCCGTTCGACCAGGCCTCGCGCCGCCACACCTCGTTTGCGTCCGTATTCGTCTGGCCCGACCTGCCGGACGACATCGAGGTGGAGATCGACGAAAAGGACCTGCGGGTCGATACCTACCGGTCGAGCGGCGCGGGCGGACAGCACGTCAACGTCACCGATTCGGCGGTGCGCATCACGCACCTGCCGACGGGCATCGTTGTCTCGTGCCAGAACGAGCGCTCGCAGCACCGCAACCGGGACGCGGCAATGAAGGTGCTGCGCGCCAGGCTGTACGACCGGAAGCAGCAGGAGCAGCAGGAGCAACTGGAGAAGATCGGCGGCGAGAAGAAGGACATCGCCTTCGGCAGCCAGATTCGCAGCTATGTTCTCCACCCCTACCAGATGGTCAAGGACCACCGGACGAAGCTCGAGGTGGGCAACGTCGAGCGGGTGCTCGACGGCGACATCGACGGCTTCATCAAGGACTATCTGATGCAGAAGGCGGCCGACCGCGCCGACGACGCAGGCGCCTGAAGGCGGAACCGGACGGCCGCGCGTGGTGGTATGCTGTTGGGAATCAGCACTCTGCTCGGAACAGGATCGGCAAAGAGAGGATCATGATGATTTCCAGACCTGTCACCTTCCGCCTGGCGGTTGCCGCCCTGCTCGTTGCCGCGCCCGGTTTGGTCGGCGCGGCCGAGCTCCATCACGTGCAGGTCACCACATCGAGCCCGGCGAAAGGAGTCGAGTGGTACACCGAGCACCTGGGATGCCAGCCAGTCGCCGACCGCGGTGACGCGGTCAACTGCGATGGGGTGGAGCTGGTCTTCGTTCCCCAGCCGGCCCGCGGAGGAAGCCAGGGCACGGGCATCAACCACATCGGCTTCTCCGTCGCCGACCTCGACGCCAAGATGGCCGCTCTCGAAGCTGTCGGCGTGGGCGGCGCGGGGGTCCGGCTGCAGCGGAACGACGACGGCTCGATCATCCGCGACGTTCCAGGGCTGTTCAGGTCCGCGTTCATCTTCGACCCGTGGGGCACGCGGATCGAGCTGGTCGAGGACGAGGAGCATCTCGGTTTTCATCACGTCGACTTGAGCGCAGTCGATCCCGGGGAGACGCTGGGGTTCTATCGCGACGTGATGGGCGGCGAGCCGGCCAGTCTGCGCGGCATGCATGACGGTCTGCGGTTCGACGGCGTGTGGCTGCTGGCGTCCCAGCACCCCCAAGGCACGACGCCGGCCGCCACGCAGGGCCGCGCCATTGACCACATCGCGTTCGTGGCCGACGACCTGGACGTGGAAGCGCCGCGGCTGCGCCAGGCCGGCGTGCGGTTCCAGGAAGAGCCGGTCGTGCCGGAGAACGCCCGCACGCAGGCGCGGAGGGCGTACGTGCTCGGACCCGACAATGTGCGGGTCGCCGTGGTCGAGGCCGGTTTCGCCGGTGTGGCGACCGACCTGGCGCCCGTTGCGGCGACCGACTTCGGACCGTACGACGTGCCCCGTACGTCGTGGGGCGAGCCGGACCTGCAGGGCGTCTGGACGAGCAACGCGTCACACGGGATTCCGCTGGAGCGCCCGGAGGGCGTGGGTGGGGAGGAGCTGACGCCGGAGGAGGCCATCGCGCGCCGGGAGGGCGGCACGCTCGGCGGGATCTGGGGCTACGATCGCGAATGGCGCGACACGGCGCTCGGTTTCGGCGGTGCGACCGTGTCGACGCAGGTGCAGATGGTCGTCGATCCGCCGGATGGCCGCATTCCGCCGCTGACGGCGGATGGGGCGGAGCGGGCGCGGCGGGTGATGACCGAGCAGCGCGCCTACGCCACCCGGCCGTCGGGGGGCCCCGAGGACCTCAACCCGTACGTGCGCTGCATCACCCGCGGGCTGCCGGGGATGATGTTCCCGATCGGCTACAACAACGGCATGCAGATCGTGCAGGGGCCAGGCTACGTGGCAATCACGAAGGAGATGATCCACGAGACGCGGATCATCCCGACCGAGCCGCGGCCCGCGGCCGGGGACGATTTCGAGCTGTGGCTCGGCGTACCGCAGGGGCGCTGGGAAGGCGACACCCTGGTCGTCACGACCACCAACTTCAACGGCCGGTCGTCCTATCGCGGCTCCACGGGGGACATGGTCCTGACGGAACGTTACGAGCGCGTCGGACCGACCGCGATGATGTATTCGTTCACCATCGACGATCCCGAGATCTGGACCCGGCCGTGGACCGCGCAGTTCCGCTTCGACAAGGATGACGAGCAGTACGAGCTCGTCGAGTACGCCTGTCACGAGGGGAACTACGGGATGACGAACATCCTGAGCGGCTCGCGCGTGCGGGAGGCGGCAGCGGGGCCCTAGGTCAGGACGCCAAGTCAGGCCGACTACCGACGAAACGCCGTGCCGGGCGTGGTCCCGGCGATGAACGCTTCCTGGATCGCGCCGCGGGCCCACGGCTCCGTGACTCGACCGGTTGTCGGGTCTACCGAAGCGAAGACGATATTCGAGGGCGGGACGAACCCGGCGGGCGCCTGCCCGCGCCGCTGCTCGATATGCGCCTGCATGAAGTCGCGCCAGATGGGCAGGGCGACGCGGGCGCCTTCCTCGCCGTCCCCCAGCGTGACCTTCTCGTCGTATCCGACCCACACGCCCACGGTGATCTCCGGGTCGAAGCCGACGAACCAGGCATCGGTGTACTCGTCCATGGTGCCGGTCTTGCCGCCCACCGGCCACTGCAGGCGCCGCGCCCCCCTGCCGGTGCCGCGCTCGACCACGCCGCGCATCAGCGACACCATGATGTAGGCGGTGTCGGCGCGGATGGCGTCCCGCGGGACGGGACGGTTCTCCTCCAGCACGGCGCCTTCGCGGTCGACGATCCGCTCGATCTGGTACGGCACCATCCGTACGCCGCCGTTCGGGAAGGCGGAGTACGCGCTCGTCACCTCCTGCAGCGTCGCCTCCGCCGCGCCGAGGGCGACCGACAGGAACGGCGGGATCGGAGAGGTGAATCCCAGCCGGCGGGCGAAGTCGACGACCACCTCGGGGCCTACGGCGTTCATCAGCCACACGGCGGGCACATTGCGTGAACGCTCGATCGCGTACCGCAGCGTGATCGGTCCCTTGAATTCGCCGTCGTAGTTGGTCGGCCGGTACAGAGGCTGGTTCGGACCGGCCTCGTAGCTGATCGGCTCGTCCTGCACGATGGACGTGGTCGTGTAGCCCTGGTCGATGGCGGCCGCGAACAGCACGCCCTTGAACAGCGAGCCGAGTTGCCGGTACGCCTGCGTGGCCCGGTTGAACTTGCTGCGGTCGAAGCTGTAGCCGCCCACCATGGCCAGGATCCGGCCGGTGCGGTTGTCGATGGCGATGAGCGACGCTTCGGCCTCCGGCTCCTGCTCGAGCGCCGCCGCGGCGCTGCCGCCCTCGCGGTCGAGCTGCGTGATGCGAACTTCAATCACGTCTCCCGGCTTTACCAGCGCCGGCGTCGGGCGGCGGGTCCACGCGTAATCGTCCGGTACGATGCCGGCGCGCCAGGCGCCGAAGCGCACGCCGATGACGCCGCTGTCGACACCGGTCACCACCGCCGGCACGATGTCGCCCGCGTCCATCGGCAGTTGCCAGCGGGCGTGCTGGAACTCGTCGATGTCTCCACCCTCGGCGACTACGTTGCGGGTCGCCGGCCGGAAGCCGTGGCGCTTGTCGAGCCGCCTGAGGCCGGCGTCGACCGCCCGGTTCGCGGCGCGCTGCAGTCCGGCGTCGAGGGTGGTCCGGACTACCAGGCCGTCCTCGTACAGGGCCTGCGCCCCGTACTCGGCCTCCAGGTGCTGCCGCACCTCCTCGATGAAGTACGGAGCGAGCGAGTTCGCCCGCTCGACGCGCGGCGCCAGGCGGATCGGCAGGCGGCTCGCTTCGTCGGCCTCATCCCGCGTGATGAAGCCTTCTTCGGCCATGCGCCCGAGCGCGTAGTTACGCCGCACGAGGGCCCGTTCCGGGTTCACCAGCGGACTGTGGCGCGACGGCGACTGGAGGATGCCGGCAATCAGCGCCGCCTCCTCGAGCTCCAGGTCCGCCACGGGCTTGCCGAAGTAGAGCCGGGACGCCGCCTCGACGCCGTGGGCGGCGTGGGTCGCCGTCCCCAGCCAGATCTGGTTGCAGTAGAGCGTGAAGATCTCCCGCTTCGTGTACCGCTTCTCGATGTGAACCGTGTAGTACGCCTCGAGCAGCTTGCGCTGCCAGGTCTTCTCCAGGCCGAGCTGCTCCCCGCCTAGCGTGATGTTCCGGGCGAGCTGCATGGTCAGGGTACTGGCGCCGGCGGCGGTCAGGTCGCCCGAGAGGACGTTGGTGACGAGCGTGACGAACAGGCGCGGGACGTTGAACCCGACGTGATCGAAGAAATCGGCGTCCTCCGCTGCAATGACCGCGTGGCGCAGCACCTCGGGGATGTCGTCGTACTCGACGATGACGCGGCGCTGCGTGGCGAATTCCCCGATCAGGTCGCCGTTGCGGTCGTTGACGCGGGTAATGGTTTCAGGGGCGTAGTCGTCCAGCTCGGTGATGATCGGCAGGTCGGACGCATAGGCGAACAGGACACCGCTCGCGGCGCCCAGCACCGCCCCGAGCACGACGACGCCGATGATCAACGGATGCCGGATCAAGTACCTGATCGGTCGGGTCATCTACCTGTCTAGTGTATCGGAAGCTGCAAGGGTGGGCATGATCGCGCGCCCGCGACCTGTGCGGTTCGCCCCCGGACCCTTCCAACCGCCTGGCAGCATGATTGACATAAATAAACTCATATTTTATACTTTCGGCTGCATTAGGTTGTGCGCCAAGCCGCGCAGCCCCAAGTAAAAAAAAGGAACGTAGGAATGAGCAAGATCATCGGTATCGACCTGGGCACGACGAACTCGGTGGTGGCGGTCATGGAAGGCAGCGAGCCGACCGTAATCACCAATCCGGAAGGTAGCCGGCTGACGCCGTCCGTGGTGGCCTTCACCAAGGGCGACGAACGGCTGGTCGGCCAGGTCGCGCGCCGCCAGGCCGTGACCAACCCCGAGAACACCGTCTTTTCCATCAAGCGGTTCATGGGCCGCCGCTACGACGAGGTCAGCGAAGAGATGAAGATGGTGCCGTATGTCGTCGACCGGGCCGCCAACGGGGCAGCTCAGGTCCAGGCGCTCGGCGCCGAGTACTCCCCGCCGCAGGTATCCGCCATGGTCCTCCAGAAGCTGAAGCAGGCGGCGGAGGAGTACCTGGGGCAGCCGGTCGGCAAGGCGGTCATCACCGTGCCGGCGTACTTCAACGACGCGCAGCGGCAGGCCACCAAGGACGCCGGGCAGATCGCCGGACTGGAGGTCATGCGCATCGTCAACGAGCCGACGGCGGCCGCGCTGGCCTACGGCCTCGACAAGAAGCGGGACGAGACGATAGCGGTCTTCGACTTCGGCGGCGGCACGTTCGACATCTCGATCCTCGAAGTGGGCGAGGGCGTGGTCGAGGTCAAGTCGACCAACGGCGACACGCACCTCGGCGGCGACAACCTGGACCAGCGCGTCATCGACTGGATCGCGGGTGAGTTCAAGCGCGAGGAAGGGATCGATCTGAGTCAGGACCGGATGGCGCTCCAGCGGTTGAAGGAGGCCGCCGAGAAGGCGAAGATGGAGCTGTCGACCGTCGTCGAGACCGAGATCAACCTGCCGTTCATCACGGCGGATCAGTCCGGGCCCAAGCACCTCCAGAAGAAGCTCACACGCGCGAAGTTCGAGCAGCTCGTGGACGACCTGCTGCAGCGCACCGTGCCGCCGGTCCGGCAGGCGCTGTCCGACGCCGGGATCGACCCCGGAAAGATCGACGAGGTCGTGCTGGTGGGCGGTTCGACGCGCGTGCCGAAGGTGCAGCAGATCGTGCAGGACCTTTTCGGCAAGGAGCCCCACAAGGGCGTCAACCCGGACGAGGTGGTGGCCGTCGGCGCGGCCATCCAGGCCGGCGTGCTGGCCGGGGAAGTCAAGGATCTGCTGCTGCTGGACGTCACGCCGCTGTCGCTCGGGATCGAGACGCTGGGCGGCGTGATGACGACCCTGCTCGCCCGCAACACGACCATTCCTACCAAGAAGAGCGAGGTTTTCTCGACGGCCGCCGACGGCCAGACGAGCGTTGAGGTCCATGTGCTGCAGGGCGAACGAGCGCAGGCCCGGGACAACCGGACGCTCGGCAAGTTCCACCTGGTGGGCATTCCGCCGGCGCCGCGGGGCATACCGCAGATCGAGGTCACCTTCGACATCGACGCCAACGGAATCGTTAACGTCTCGGCCAAGGATCTCGGCACCGGCAAGGAGCAGAAGATCACGATCACGGCGTCGAGCGGCTTGACCAAGGAAGAGGTCGAGCGCATGCAGCGGGAAGGCGAGGCTCACGCCGAGCAGGACAAGCGCTTCAGGGAACAGCAGGAGGAGCGCAACAAGGCCGACCAGGCGGTATATGCGGCGGAAGGTCTGGTCAAGGAATCCGGTGACAAGCTGGGGGCGGACTCGAAGCAGGCGATCGAGAGCGCCGTGGAAGAGGTCAAGTCGGCGCTCAAGGGGGACGACCCCGCTGCCATCACCAGTGCGGTGGAGCGTTTGAACACGGCGCTGCAGAACGCCGCGCAGGAGCTCTACAAGAACACCGAGGCGGCGGGCACTCCGCCACCCGGCGGGACCGAGCCGGGCGGCGGCGCGCCGGAGTCCGGCGCGGGCGACGGCGACGTGATCGACGCGGAGGTCGTGGAGGACGACAAGAAGTAGGCGATGGACTTCTACGTCATTCTGGGGGTCGAGCGCGGCGCGTCCCGCACGGAATTGGAGCGCGCGTACACGCGGTTGGCGCGGCGCTATCACCCGGACATCAATCCCGGGGACAGCGAGGCGGCGGCGTTCTTCCGGCGCGTGACTGAGGCGTACCAGACGCTGCGCAGCCCGGACCGCCGGCGGGCGTACGACGAACAGGGCGAGCCGCGCACGGCGGCGCGGCGCGCTTCGGTCGAATTCCGCGGGTTCGACTTCTCGACGCCCGTCTCCGGGGCGTCGGCGACGTTCGGCGAGTTGTTCTCAGAGCTCCTCCCGGCCGCGTCCGGCGGTGGCGTGCCCGAGGCCGGCGGTGACCTGCACGGCGAGATAACGTTGGCTTTCGAGGAGTCGTTGCGCGGCGCCGTGCGGCAACTGACGGTCACCCGGCTCGATGCCTGCGCCGCGTGCGGGGGCAGCGGCGTGCGGCGAGCCGCAGAGCGCGGATGCGCCGCGTGCCAGGGCAGCGGCGCGACGCAGTGGCGACGCGGCCACATGGTGTTCTCGAAGCCATGTGCCACGTGCGGCGGCACCGGCCGCCAGCGGCAGCGTCCGTGCACCGCCTGCCGGGCGGAGGGTACGGCGGCCGTTACGGAGCAGATCAGGGTGCAGGTGCCCGCCGGCGTCGCCGACGGCGCGCGCCTGCGCGTTCCGGGAAAGGGCAACGCGGGGCCGCGCGGCGGGCCGGCGGGCGATCTGTATATCACCGCCGCCGTCGAGCCGCATCGGCTGTTCAAGCGGGACGGCGACGACCTGACGCTGGAGGTCCCCGTCGACGTGCACGAGGCGGCGCTCGGCGCGGATATCCGCATACCGACAATTGACGGCTCGACCACGCTGCGGGTGCCGGCCGGCACACAGTCCGGCGCCCGCCTGCGCCTGCCGTCGCTCGGCGTCCCGGCGCGGGACGGCGCCCGCGGCGACCTGATCGCGGAGGTGCGCATCGTGGTGCCGCGGCCGGAGGACGAACGATCCAGGGATCTGCTCCGGGAGTTCGGCCGGATCAACCCGCCCGGCAGCCGGCGGCACCTGTTTACCGAGTGACAATCATGGCGACGACCGAGAACCAGGCAGGGCAGGCGCTCTTCATGATCAGCGCGGTCGCCAGGCGCTACGACATCCACCCGCAGACATTGCGCCTGTACGAGCGCGAAGGGCTGCTCAAGCCGTCACGGACGGAGGGCAATACGCGGCTGTACTCCCAGGCCGACCTCGAGCGTCTCGAGACCATCCTTACGCTGACGCGCGATCTGGGCGTGAATCTCGCCGGCGTCGAGATCATCCTCAACATGCGCCAGAAGATGGACCGGATGCAGCGCGAGGTGAACGAGTTCATGGCGTACGTGAAGCAGGAGATGGCGCGGGGCGTCGGCGATTGGGAGCAGCGGCTCGGCACCGCGCTCGTCAAGGCGCCGCCCGCCACGCGCGTCCGTACAGCCGGCCCGCCCGCGGCCAACCCCGAGCCCTCCGCCGCCGCACCGGCGCCCCCGTCAACAACCCGGCAGGCCGAGTAGGATCTCCGGGCGCCGGTAGTTGCCCGCCGGGGTATCCTTAGCGGGCCGATGGAATGTACCGAGTGCGGAGGCACCGGCTGGCGCACGCGTGACGACGACGGCGTGCGGCGGGTCGAGCGCTGTGGCTGCTGGCGCCGGAAGCTGGAGCAGACGCTGCTCGCGGAGGCCGGCATTCCGCGCCGCTACCAGAAGTGCAGCTTCTCGTCGTTCATTTCCTACCCCAACGAAGATTTGCTGCGCGCGGTCGACAAGGCGCACCGGTTCGCCACGGCGTTCCCGGTGGTCGAGAAGGGCCTGCTGCTGATCGGCCGTCCCGGCATCGGCAAGACCCACCTGGCCGTGGCCGCGCTGCGCGAGGTGGTGGCCAAGGGGATGCGGGCGCTGTATTACGACACGCGGACGCTGCTCAGTACCATCCGCAGCACGTTCAACCCCGTCACGCACACGTCCGAGGCTGAGGTGCTCGACCGGGTGATGGGCGCAGATCTGCTGGTGCTCGACGACCTGGGCGCCGAACGCACGACCGACTGGGTCGAAGAGACGATGAACCTCATCGTCAACACGCGTTACAACGACCGCCGTCCGACCATCTTCACCACCAACTACCACGACTTGCCGGACCACGAAAATCTCGATTCCTTGTACGTGCGCGTCGGGTTCCGCATGTATTCGCGCCTGCAGGAAATGTGCGAGTTTCTCGAATACGACGGGCCGGACTACCGCGAGCTTGACTACAAGCCGGGGGCCAACGAACTGAACGAACGCTGGCGTGCGATGCAACGCGGCAAGCCGCAAGACAGGCAAGGCAAGCATCGGAGGTTGCCGGCAACCACCAAGGCCCGCGCCCGCGCTCAGTTGAGGGAAAGTCCGCTGGAGCTGCCGTGGGAGGGCGGCAAGGCCGGCGGCTAGCAGTCCGTGGAGCACCGCGACCTTCCGCTCGGCCTGTACCTGCACGTCCCGTTCTGCACGTCGATCTGCAACTACTGCAACTTCAACCGCGGCCTGCTGGATGCGCCGCTGAAGGCGGCATACGTGCGCGCGCTGGCGGCCGAGGTGCGCGGCGCGGGCGACGGCGCGGCGGCCGACACGGTCTACTTCGGCGGCGGGACGCCGTCGCTGCTCGAAGCGGAAGAGGTCGCGGCGCTGCTGGCGGCCTGCCGGGAAGCGTTCGACCTGCCGCCCGGCGCGGAGGTGACGCTGGAAGCGAATCCCGAGACGGTCGACGCGGCGGCGCTCCGCGGCTGGATGGACGCCGGTGTGACTCGTATCAGCCTGGGCGTGCAGTCGTTGCTGGACGAGGAGCTGGCGCGGCTGGGGCGCCGCCATTCCGCCGCGCGCGCGAAGGAGGCGATCGGGCTGGCGCGGGCGGCCGGCTGCGACGTCAGCGCGGACCTGATGCTCTGGCTGCCCGCGCAGTCGCGCGCGGACTGCGCCGCGTCGCTCGGCGCGCTTCTCGATCTCGGTCCGGCGCACGTGTCGTTCTACCTGCTGGAGCTGTATCCGAATGCGCCGTTGCGGGAAGAGATGGCGCGGGCGGGCTGGTCGCTGGCGCCGGACGACGATGCCGCCGCCATGTATCTCGAGACGCTGGAGCGGACTGACGCGGCAGGGTACGAGCAATATGAAATCTCCAACGTCGCGCGGCCCGGGAAGCGCTGCCGGCACAACCTGAAGTACTGGCGCGACGGCGCGTGGCTCGGATTCGGCTGCGGCGCGCACTCGACGCGTGCGGGATGCCGCTGGCGGAACGTTGCGGAAACCGGGCGTTACGTCGACATGGTCGGACGCGGGCTGCCACCCGTCGCGGAGCGCCGGCGGCTGACGCACGAGGAGCAGCTCGGCGATGCGCTGTTCACCGGCCTGCGTCTGGTCGACGGGATAGATCTGGAGCAGGTCCGGCAGCGCTACGGCGTGGACGTCATGGCCCGCTACGGCGCGGCGCTGGCGCCGTTTCTGGAGGGCGGATGGCTCGTGCTGCAGGCCGGACGGCTGAGACTGACCCGCCAGGGCATGCTGCTGGCGAACGAGGTCATGGGCACTTTCGTCTAGGGAGTCGGTACGCTAAAGTAACCGCTCGTACCAACAAGGAGGCTTCCACAGATGCGCTGGTTCGATATTCTGATGCCGTCACGCCGGCAGGTATTCACAGGCTGCGCGCTCGTCGCCGCGTTGTTGACGGGGGTCGTGCTCGGCATGACGCTGACTGCACCCGCAGCCGAGGCGCAGGCAACCCGCACGTTCAGCGGCGACACCGCACTCATGTTCCATTTCGTGAAGCCGTCCGAGTCCACGGCGTTCGAAGGCGTGATGGAAAAGGTCGACGCGGCGCTCGATTCCGGCCGCCAGTCGCAGTCACGCGGGTGGAAGGTGTACAGGGCCGACAACGACATCACGGGCGGCGGCAATGTGATGTACGTATGGGTCATCGACCCGGTAGCGTCCGGCGCCGACTATGCGGTTTCGACCATCCTCAACGAGGCGTTGCCCGAGGAGGTGCAGGCGCTGTACGAGGCGTACAACGGGTCATACACGGATGCGCAGCTCAAGCAGCTGATCCTGAACCTCGATCTCGTTCGGGATTTCGG
Source organism: Vicinamibacterales bacterium (assembly GCA_965207665.1). Classification (GTDB taxonomy): domain Bacteria; phylum Acidobacteriota; class Vicinamibacteria; order Vicinamibacterales; family UBA8438; genus JAAXGX01. The sequence goes on along the minus strand of CBDBMV010000002.1, from coordinate 3,635,063 downwards.
AGGCTGAGTGGCGCGCGGCCGGCCGGCCGCGCACCTCTTCGTGGACCTACCGATGTCGGCGGGCGGCCTGACGGGGTGCCGGACGATGCAGACCGCTGCGGTCGGCTCTACACGCGTAAACGGCGTGCGGGAAGCATGCCTGCTGGCAGCCGTCCTGGTTGCCGCCTCTGGTGCGTTGCCGGCCCACGCGTCCCAGCCGCCGCAACCGCCGGCTGAAGTCGATTCCGCGCAGTCATCCGACCCGGCAGCGTCGGAGCAGGCTCCCGAGCCCGCGGACGAGCAACCCGCACAGCCCGATGCGGCGGATGCGGCACCGCCCGCCGACGCCGCCGAAGAACAGCCCGCCGAGACCGACGCGGAACAACCCGCCGACGCGGAGGAGGCCGAACAGCCGGCCGGCACGTTCGAGGCGCCGGCAGGCCTCATCCTCAGCTATATCAAGAGTGAAGGCAGCGGCGACTTCGAGCGCGTGATGACCCGGATCGGCGCGGCGCTGGCGAGCAGTGAAGACGAGGAGCGCCGTGAGCTGCTGTCCGGCTGGCGTCTCTACCGGGCGCGGGAACCGGGTCCCGAGGGCGAGGTCCTGTACGTGTGGTTGATCGATCCGGCCGTGGCGGGCGCCGACTACGCGGTGCCCGAGCTGCTTGGCGCGGCGTTGCCGGATGAATCGCAGGCCCTGTTCGACGCCTTCAGCGCAGCGTTCGGTTCGGGTCAGGCGCTCATCAACCTGGAGCCGGTCGACATCGTTCCGGCATCGCCGGAGTAAGGCGCCGCAACGGTCAGAACGCCAGGTTGGCCCCCATGTAGAACCGTTTGAGCGGTTCGTCCACCATGCTGCCGCGCAACGAGAACAGGCGGTAGTCCACGCGCAGTCCGATCAGTCCGGTCAACGGAATCTTGACGCCGCCGCCCGTGTTGGTTCCGACGCCGCGATGCTGGTAGTCCGTGCTGGTCAGGCGCTCCTGGTACACGCCGCCGCCGGCCGTGGCGTAGAACCGCAATCCGAGAATGGGGGGCGTCTGCACCATGGCGTTGAACATCGCGGTGCGCAGTTGCGGCGCGCCCGCCACCGTGTCTTCGCTGGTATCCGAGTATTCGAACTCGAACCCGACTATCAGCAGCACGGCGTCCACGCCTATTCCCTTGACCGCCCGGCTGGAGGGGTTCGCGGTCTTGCCCGCGAACAGCACGACGTCGGCCGCCGCCTCGCGAGCGGCCAGGACGAGGAACAGGACGGTCAGCAGGCAGATGGCGCGGCGCATCGCCTATCTTAACCTCGCATGATACAGTCTGGGCGGTCCATGGACCTCGCAGACCGCGTTCTGGCCGGCGACCAGCGCGCGATCGCGCGCGCCATCTCCCTTGTCGAGAACGAGCCGGACGCGGCGGCCGGGCTGCTGCGACACATGGCCGGCCGCATTGGCCATGCCCGCGTGATCGGCGTCACCGGCGCGCCCGGCGTCGGCAAGAGCACGCTGGTCGACGGGCTGGCGGCCGAATACCGCCGCATGGGCCGCACGGTCGGCATCCTCGCGATCGATCCGACGAGTCCGATCAGCGGCGGCGCCATCCTCGGAGACCGCGTCCGGATGCAACGCCACGTGTTCGACGAGGGAGTGTACGTCCGCAGCATGGCCACGCACGGCCGGCTTGGCGGACTCTCACACGCGACCAGCGACGCGGTGCTGATACTGGATGCGGCGGGCCGGGACGTAGTGTTGATTGAAACCGCCGGCGTGGGCCAGGCGGAGGTGGACATCGCGCGCACGGCGGACGCCTCGATCGTGGTCACCATTCCGGACGCCGGCGACGGCGTGCAGGCAATGAAGGCCGGCATCATGGAAATCGGGGACGTATTCGTAGTGAACAAGCTGGATCGGCCGGGCGCGGAACGGGCGGCGACCGAGATCGAGGAGATGCTGTCGTTGCGCGAGTACGGTGAGGGGACGTGGCGTCCGCCGGTGCTGAAGACGCGGGCGGCGACGGGTGAAGGAGTGGCCGCCGTGGTCGAAGCGGCGGAGCGTTTCGCCGGCCAGCCGGCCGACACCCGCGAGCGGCGGCGCACGCGCGCACGGACGCGGCTCACGGACCTGCTGCGCCAGCAGTTCGTCGACGGCCTCGAGCGCCGGGAGGAGACGCGCAAGCTGCTCGACGACGCGGTGGAGCGGATGGCGTCCGGGAAGATCGATCCCTACGCCGCCGCCGCCGAGATCATGGAGCGCACATCATGAAGGCGGTGCTCGACCACGTCGGTATCGCAGTGGCGAGCCTGGAGGAGGCGGTCGCGTTCTACCGCGACGCGCTCGGGCTCGAAATCGAAGCCACCGAGGAGGTCGCGTCGCAAGGCGTGCGCGCGCACTTCGTGGGCGTCGGGGGACCGGCGCTGGAGCTGTTGGAGGCCACGCGCGACACCTCCCCGATCGCGCGCTTCGTCGGCCGGCGGGGGCCTGGACTGCACCACATCACCCTGCGCGTGGACGATCTTGCGGCGGCGCTCGAGCGCCTGAGGGCGCGCGGGGTGCGGCTCATAGACGAGACCCCGCGTCCGGGCGCCGAGAACGCGCTCGTGGCCTTCGTGCACCCGTCGAGCGCCCACGGCGTGCTGGTCGAGCTGCAGCAGAAGGAGCAGAAGGAGCAGAAGGAGCAGAAGGAGCAGAAGGAGCAGAAGGAGCAGAAGGAGCAGAAGGAGGAGGATGCCTGACGCGCCCGTGCGCATCGGAGTGATTGGCGGGAGCGGCCTGTACGACATGGCCGGCCTGACCGATCGCGAGGAGGCGGCCGTCTCCACGCCGTTCGGGGAGCCTTCGGCGCCATTCGTGATCGGCTCGCTGGCGGGGCGGCGCGTGGCGTTTCTCGCCCGCCACGGCGTCGGCCACCGGATCCTGCCGTCGGAGCTGAACTTCCGCGCCAACATATACGCCCTCAAGACGCTGGGCGTCGAATGGATCGTGTCGGCGAGCGCGGTGGGCAGCCTGAAGCACGAGTACCGTCCGCTCGACATCGTGATCCCGGACCAGTTTCTCGATCGGACGCGCGGCCGGATCAGCACCTTCTTCGGCGACGGGCTGGTGGCCCACATCCCGTTCGCGCATCCCGTCTGCGCGGTCCTCGCGGGAATGGCCGGCGACGCTTGCGGCGCGTCCGGCGCCCGCACGCACCGCGGAGGTACGTACGTCTGCATGGAAGGTCCGCAATTCTCCACGCTGGCCGAGTCGCGGCTGTACCAGTCGTGGGGCATGGACATCATCGGCATGACCAACCTCCAGGAGGCGAAGCTCGCGCGCGAGGCGGAGATGTGCTACGCCACGTTGGCGCTGGTCACCGACTACGACTGCTGGCACCCGGATCACGATCACGTCACGGTCGAGATGATCGTCCAGAACCTGCTGCACAACGCCGAGACCGCGCAGCGTGTGGTCAAGACACTGGTCGAGCGCCTGCCGGTGGACAGGATCTGCGGCTGTGCCACGGCGCTGAAGTCCGCCATCATCACCCGTCCGGAAGCCGTGCCGGCGGCGACCCTGCAGAAGCTGGCGCCCATCGTCGGGAAGTACCTGAGCTGACGGATGCAGCCGATCCTGACCGTGGGCTCCGTGGCCTTCGATTCGATCAAGACACCGGCAGGCGAGGCGTCGCGCATTGTTGGCGGCGCCGCCACCTATTTCAGCCTTGCCGCGTCGTTCTTCGCTCCCGTGCGGCTGGTTGCCGTCGTCGGCGACGACTTCGGCCCGCGGCAGCAGACCGTATTCGACGGGAGGCCGATCGACCTGCGCGGTCTGCAACGGGTTGCCGGAGAGACGTTCCGCTGGCGCGGAGAGTATTTTGACGATCTGAACCGGCGCGAGACGATCTATACCGAGCTCAACGTGTTCGAAGCGTTCCGCCCGCGCATTCCGGCGGAGTTCCGCGCGAGTCCCTTCGTCTTTCTCGCGAACATCCACCCGGCCCTGCAACTGGAGGTGCTGGAGCAGGTGGAGTCCCCCGGGCTGGTCGCTCTCGACACGATGAACTACTGGATCGAGGGGACGCCGGAGGCGCTGCGCCGCGTGCTGGCGCGCGTGGACGTGCTGATCATCAACGACGAAGAAGCGCGCCAGCTCAGCGGCGAGCGGAACCTCGTCAAGGCCGCCCGCGCCATCCGGGCGCTCGGCCCGCCACGCGTCGTGATCAAGCGCGGCGAGCACGGCGTCCTCATGAACTTGGGCGAACGGTTCTTCGCCGCGCCCGCGATGCCGCTGGAAGAGGTATGCGATCCGACCGGCGCGGGCGATACCTTCGCCGGCGGGTTTATCGGCTACCTGGCGTCGGCGGCCGGCGTGTCGGACGCCGTGCTGGCCCAGGCGGTCGTTGCAGGCAGCACGATGGCTTCCTTCGCCGTGCAGGCCTTTGGCGTCGAGCGGCTGCTGCGGCTGGACACGTCGGAAGTGGCGGCCCGCTTCGAGCAGTTCCGGCAGCTCACACAGTTCGAGCCGCTGTAATATCCGGCGAGGTTACGAACCACCATGGCCCAGGCACGGCGTGTTCCGCGGCCGCCCGCACCGCCCGCACCGAGCCCGGCGCTCGTGTGCGCGGTCGCCTGGGCCTGGCCCGGCGCGGGGCATCTGCTGCTGGGTCGCCGCCGCACCGGCCTGATCCTCCTGGCGGCGCTGCCGCTGATGTTCGCCGTCGGGTTGTGGCTCGAGGGGCGCTTGTTCCCGTTCGATGCGGGGCAGCCGCTGGTGCTGCTTATGGCGTTGGCGGAGCTGGGAAGCGGGATGCCGTACCTGGCGGCGGCGGCTATGGAGCTGGGTGACGGGCGGGTAGTGGCGCCCACCTACGAATACGGAAACACGTTCCTGATCGTGGCCGGGTTGCTCAACCTGCTGGTAGTGCTCGATGCCGGCGACATCGCGCGGGGGCGCAAGTAGGACGCCGCGGCGCGGCAGCAAACCGATGGCCAGCCACTTCCTGATGATGGTCCTGTTCGGCGGCTTCGTGTCGCTGGTCTTCGCGCTGCTGGCGCGTGACGAGCCGCGCGAGCAGCTGCGCTTCGGCGCGCTGCTCTGGGCGGCGTTCACGGCGTCCGCGGTCGTGATCGGCTGGTTCATGTACCCCCTGCCGTTCTAGGAGCTGCATGGGTCTCAGCCTGCCTCGCGCGGTTCGAGCGTGGCTACCGGCCGCCGCGATGATGGCGTTGCTGTTTCTCGCCTCGTCGATCCCGGGTTCCTCCTTCGCGCTGCGGTCGGGATACTCCCTCGCCGCGCACGCCCTGGCCTATGGCCTGCTGGGCGTGCTCGTGCTGCATGCACTCGCCGGAGGGCGCTGGCGCGACGTCACGGGCCGCCACGCGGCCGGCGCGGTGCTGATTGCCGGGCTGTATGGACTGGGCGACGAGCTCCACCAGCGCTTCGTGCCGGGACGGACCCCGGAGCTGATCGACCTGGGCGCCGACGTGGCCGGGGCGCTGTGCGGCGTCCTGTTCGTCTGGGCGTGCGGTATAGTCTTGTCGATTCGCCAGCCGGGTCCCGGTGAGCGCCGCTAGTTCATGGATAACGTAGTTGTCACGCCGGCCGGGGACGATCGCGTCGCTCGCGTCACCGTGACACGGCCGAAGGTCCTCAATGCGCTCAACGCAGCCACCATCACGGAGTTGCTCGATGCGTTTGGACAGTTGTGCGCGGATGACGCGGTCCGCGCCATCATCCTGACGGGTGCGGGCGAGCGGGCATTCGTGGCGGGGGCCGACATCGCCGAGCTGGCGCGGCTGCAGCCCGCCCAGGCGCGCGAGGTGGCGCGGCGCGGACAGCGGTTGTGCGATCTGCTGGAGGGTGGCGGCAAGCCGGTCATTGCCGCCGTCAACGGCTTCGCCCTGGGCGGCGGCTGCGAGCTGGCCATGGCCTGTACCCTGCGCGTGGCGGCCGACACCGCCCGCATCGGGCAACCCGAGATCAACCTGGGGATCCTTCCCGGATACGGCGGTACGCAGCGGCTGCCGCGACTGGTCGGACCCGGACCGGCCCTGGAGATCCTGCTGACGGGTGAGCCCGTCACGGCGAACGAGGCTCAACGCCTGGGCCTCGTGAACCGGGTGGTGCCGGCCGATCGACTGGCGGCGGAGGCCGCCGCCCTGGCCGCGTCCCTGGCGGCGAAGCCGGCGGTGGCGGTGCGCTACATCCTCGACGCCGTCCGATCGGGCATGCAGATGTCGCTCGCCGATGGTTGCGACTACGAGGCGTCCCTGTTCGGACTGGTGGCCGCGACCGACGACATGCGGGAGGGTACGCGCGCGTTTCTGGAGAAGCGCCGGCCGGAGTTCAAGGGACAGTGAAGACCGCGCCTGCGGCGCCGGACGGTGCGGGTATCGACGCCGGCAATCTGCGGATTGCCCTTGTGGTCTCGGCCTATCATGAAGACATCACCGGCGCGCTGCGCGCCGGCGCCGCGGCGGCGCTGGAGCACGCGGGCGTGCGCGGGGACGCGGTAGTCGTAATTCCGGTCCCGGGCGCGTTCGAGATTCCGTTCGCGGCGCGGCAGGCGGCCGAGACGCGCCGCTTCGATGCGGTCGTCTGCCTCGGATGCGTGATTCGCGGGCAGACGCCGCACTACGACTACATCGCTTCGGCGGTCGCCCACGGCATCATGATCGCGTCGCAGACGACCGGTGTCCCGATCAGCTTCGGCGTGCTCACCACGAACACGCTCGGGGAGGCCGTTGCCCGGTCCGGTCCGGGCGAGGCGAACAAGGGTTGGGAAGCCGCCATGGCCGCGTTGCAGCTCACGGACGTCAAGCGCCGCCTGACGCGGCCGCGGGCTTCCGGATCGGCCGCGTGACCGCCGGGCGCAGCGCGACGGAACGCCACCGCGCGCGCGAGGCCGCGCTGCAACTGCTGTATCAGTGGGAAGTGGGATGGGCCGGCGCGGGCGGCCTCGGCGACACGAGCGAGGCATACTGGCGCGTCAACCCCGCGCCAGACGCCCGGCGCCGCTTCGCCACGCAGCTCGTGGAAGGGACGGCGGCCCACCTTGACGCGATCGACGCGCTGCTGGAGGCCAACGCCCACAACTGGCGGCTGGCGCGGATGGCGGTGATCGACCGGCTCATAATGCGGATGGCGGTCTACGAGCTTGCCCACACCGACACGCCGGCCGCGGTCGTGATCGACGAGGCGCTGGAGCTGGCCAGGACGTACAGCGGCGAGGGCGCCATCGCATTCATCAACGGAGTTCTGGACGGCATATCCCGTCGACTGGAAGCGGATGGCGCGGATGGGTGACGCCAGGTGAATCGCAGGGAGGACTCGGACCAACTGCGCCAGCGGCAAGAGAACCTGGAGAAGCTGCGCGCGCTCGACGTGCAGCCGTACCCGCACCGCTTCGAAGCATCCGACGCGCTGTCGGCGATCGCCGCGGAGCACGCCGGACGTTCCGGCGAGGACCTGGAGAACGCGCGTCCCGAGGCGGCCACCGCCGGCCGCATCGTCGCGATCCGCAGCTTCGGCAAGGCGAGCTTCCTGGTGCTGTCCGATGGCAAGGCGCGCCTGCAGGCGTACGTCCGGAAGGACTCGGTCAGCGCGCGCGACTTCGAAGTGGTGAAGCTGCTCGACGTCGGCGACGTCGTCGGCGTGGCAGGCCGCATCTTCCGCACGCGGACCGACGAACTGACCGTCTGGGCGGTGCGCGTCGAGTTCCTGGCCAAGTGCTTCGTGCCGCTGCCGGAGAAATGGCACGGCCTGACCGATATCGAGATCCGCTACCGGCAGCGTTATCTCGATCTGATCGTCAACCGCCCGTCGCGGGAGGTCTTCGAGGCGCGCGCGCGCGCGATCCGGGCCATCCGCGAGTTTCTCGATGCGCGCGGCTACCTCGAGGTCGAGACGCCTATGATGCAGCCGCTGGCGGGCGGCGCGCTCGCGCGGCCGTTCGTCACGCACCACAACGCGCTCGACCTGCCGCTCTACCTGCGCGTGGCGCCGGAGCTCTACCTGAAGCGGCTGGTCGTCGGCGGCATGGAGCGCGTCTACGAGATCAACCGCAACTTCCGGAACGAGGGAATCTCGACGCGCCACAATCCCGAGTTCACGATGCTGGAGTTCTACGAGGCGTACAGCGACTACGCGGCGCTGATGACGCTGACGGAGGAGTTGCTCGGCGCGGTTGCGGACGCCGTGCTCGAAGGACGGGAGTGCACGTTCGACGGCGCCGCGATCGCGTTGCGCCCGCCGTTCGCGAGGGTCACGCTGCGGGCGGCCGTGTGTGCGGAGGCCGGGAAGCGGTTGGGCCGCGGCGTGTCCGAGGAGGAGCTGCGAGATCCCGGGAAGTGCGCCGGTCTGGCCCGCGAGCTGGGCGTCGAGGTTGCGCCGGCCGCGGGCGCCGGGCGCATCACGTTCGAGCTGTTCGAGACGCTGTGCGAGCAGGCGCTCGTGCAACCGACGTTCGTCCACGATTTCCCGACCGAGGTGTCGCCGCTCTCGAAGCAGCGCGCCGACGACCCGGAGACGGTGGAGCGGTTCGAGCTGTACATTGCAGGCATGGAGATTGCCAACGCGTTCAGCGAGCTCAACGATCCGCAGGAGCAGCGCCGGCGGTTCGAGGAGCAGCTCGCAGCGCGCACCGCGGGCGACGAAGAGGCGCACGCGCTGGACGAGGACTACATCCGTGCGCTCGAATACGGCCTGCCTCCGGCGGCCGGCGAGGGGATCGGGATCGACCGGCTGGTGATGCTGCTCACCGGCAGCCCGTCGATTCGGGACGTCATCCTCTTCCCGCTGCTGCGCCCTGTACGAATGGAGTAATGCGGTGTCCTTCGAGTGGCACGTCGCGACGCGCTACCTGCTGGCCCGGCGCCGGCAGGCGTTCATCTCGCTCATATCGCTGATTTCGACGCTCGGCGTGACGGTCGGCGTGATGGCGCTGGTGGTGGCGCTCGCGCTGATGACCGGGATGCAGCGCGAGCTGCGCGATCGGATCACCGGCTCGGAGGCCCACGTGTACGTCTGGGACGTGGCGCGCGGCGGCTTCGACGACCCGGACGCCGAGGCTCGCCGGCTCGCGGAGTTGCCGCGCGTCGTGGCAGCCGCGCCGTCCATCCTCGGCAAGGCGCTGGCCACCACGCGCAACGGCGAGGCGTTCATCAGCGTCAAGGGGATCGACCCGGAGCTGGAGCAGCATGTGACCGAGGTGGCGTCGGCGGTCCGGGGCGGCAGCCTGGCGGACCTGGAACGGTCCGACATCGACCCGCCGGCGCTCGGCGGCGTGCTGCTCGGCGACGGGGTGGCGGCGCAGCTCGGCGCCTTCGTCGGCGACGAGATTACGCTCATAACCGAGCACGGGACGCTTTCGCCGCTGGGGATGATGCCGCGGCCGCGCCGCTTGCAGGTTGTCGGGACCTTCAATCTCGGGCTGTACACCTACGACAACGGCTACGGTTTCGTATCGCTCGACGTGGCGCAACGGCTGTTCAACAAGGAGCGCGCGGAGCTCATGGAGCTCCGCGTCGACGACGTATATGAGTCGCGCGCGGTGGCCGCGGAAGTGGCGGACGCGCTCGGCCCCGGCTACGTGACCGAGGACTGGTCGCAGCTCAACCAGTCGCTGTTCTCCGCCCTGTGGCTGGAGAAGATGGCCATCTCGATCACCATCGGACTGATAGTCATGGTGGCGGCGTTGAACATCGTCGCCTCGCTCGTGCTGCTGGTGATGGAGAAGAGCCGCGACATCGCGATCCTGAAGACGATGGGCGCCGCGTCCCGCGCCATCATGCGGATCTTCATGCTGCAGGGCATCGTCATCGGCGCGGTCGGGACCACGGTGGGCGCGAGCGCAGGGTACGTCCTGGCGACGCTGCTGGACCGCTATCGGGTGATCAGCCTCGAGGTCGAGGTGTACGACCTGTCCTACGTGCCGTTCACGGTGGAGACGTTCGATTTCACGGTGGTGGTCATTGCGGCGCTCGTAATCTGCTTCGCCGCCACGATCTACCCGGCGCGCCAGGCGTCGCGCCTGGATCCGGCGGAGGCGCTGAGGTACCGGTGACGGCGGAGCGGGAGCGTTTCCTCGAAGTTGTCCGCCTCACCAAGTCGTACCCCGTGGCGGGCGGCTCGCTGACGGTGCTCAGGGGGCTGGACCTGGCTGTCGAAGCCGGCGAGATGGTGGCGGTGGTCGGCACGTCCGGCGTGGGCAAGAGCACGCTCCTGCACGCCCTCGGCGGGCTCGACCGCGTGGACGCCGGGCGGATAGTCGTCGGCGGCACGGAAGTTACGGCCCTGCCGGATGCGGAGCTCGTCCGGTTCCGCAACCGCCATGTCGGGTTCGTCTTCCAGTTCCACCATCTGCTGCCGGAATTCAGCGCGCTCGAAAACGCGGCAATGCCCATGCGCATCGCCGGCCTGCCGCCGGCCGAGGCAGGTGCGCGCGCTGCCGCCGTGCTGGACGAGGTCGGCCTCGGCGAGCGCCTGGATCACCGCCCCGGGATGCTGTCGGGCGGCGAGCAGCAGCGGGTGGCGGTGGCCCGTGCGCTCGTGATGCGTCCGTCGCTGCTGCTGGCGGACGAGCCGACCGGCGACCTCGACGAGTCGACCGCCGAGCGGCTGCACGAGCTGTTGCGCGAGATGCACCGCATGCACGATCTCACGTCGCTGATCGCGACCCACAATCTGCGCCTCGCGGCGGGGTGCGACCGCGTGCTGCGCCTCGAGGAAGGCCGCCTCCGCCCGGCCTGAGTCTCCATCCGCCGCGGGCCGGGGGTTGCGGGCGGATTGGTATAATGCCGGCAGTTCTGACTGAGCGTTGGGCCGTGCGACGCCGTTGACGGGTGGGAGTGGATGTTTGAGCGGTACACCGAGCGTGCCCGCCGGGTTCTGTTCTTCGCGCGTTACGAGGCGAGCCAGCTCGGCAGCATATCGATCGAGACGGAGCATCTGCTGCTGGGGCTGATCCGCGAAGGCAAGGGGCTGACCAGCCGCATCTTCGCGCGTTCCCACCTGTCGCTGGAGAGCATCCGCAAGGACGTCGAAGGCCGGACGGTCCTGCGCGAGAAGGTATCCACCTCGGTCGACATCCCCTTCAGCACCGAGACGAAGCGCGTGCTCCAGCACGCGGCGGAGGAAGCCGACCGGTTGTTGCACAACTACGTCGGCACGGAGCATCTCCTGATCGGCATCCTGCGCGAGGAGCGCTCGGTGGCCGCGTCCATCCTGTTCGAAAAGGGGATGCGGCTCAACAGCGTGCGGGGCGACGTCGTCCAGTTGCTCAGCGAGAAGACCACCCTGACGCGCGTGAAGGAAACGCCGCTGCTCGCGGAGTTCAGCCGCGATCTGACCGAGGCCGCCGTCAAGAATCAGCTCGATCCGCTCGTGGGCCGCCAGACGGAGCTGGAGCGGGTGCAGCAGGTGCTGTGCCGCCGCACGAAGAACAACGCGGTGCTCATCGGCGAGCCCGGGGTCGGCAAGACCGCGATCGTGGAAGGGCTGGCGCAGCGGATCGTGGCGGGCGACGTGCCGCATTTTCTCGCCGACAAGCGCATGCTGGCGCTGGACATCTCGCTCATAGTGGCCGGCACGAAGTATCGCGGACAGTTCGAGGAACGCCTCAAGGCCATCATGAAGGAGCTGGCCGAGAACCCGAACATCATCGTGTTCATCGACGAGCTCCACACGCTGGTGGGAGCCGGATCCGCCGAAGGCTCGCTCGACGCCGCCAACATCCTGAAGCCGGCGCTCTCGCGCGGCGAGATCCGCTGCATCGGCGCGACGACGCCCGCCGAGTACCGCAAGCACATCGAGAAGGACCGATCGCTGGAACGCCGCTTTCAGGCGATCCGGGTCGATCCGCCGACCGAGGCGGAGGCGCTCGAGATTCTGCTGGGCGTCAAGGACCGCTACGAGCAGTTCCACCGCGTTGCGTATACGAGGGCGGCGATGGAGGCGGCCGTCAACCAGTCGAGCCGCTACATCAGCGACCGGTTCCTGCCCGACAAGGCGATCGACCTGGTCGACGAGGCCGGCGCCTGCGTCAAGCTGCGCGAGGCCGGGCGCAGCGAGGAGTTCAGCGAGATCAACAAGAGCGTGCGCGTGGCCGTGGAGCAGATGGAGAGCGCCACCGCCCGCAAGGACTTCGACCAGGCGCAGTTCTTCCGCGAGCAGGTGGCGCTGGCGCGCGAGAACCTGCAGTTCGTGCGCGAAAAGTTCGTCGTCAAGAACGGCGAGGACGAGGTGCAGGTCGGCAAGGACGAGATCGACGAGGTGGTCTCGAAGTGGACCGGCGTGCCGCTGTCGTCCGTCAACGAGGACGAAGGACTGAAGCTCGTGCGGATGGAGGAGCACCTGCACCAGCGGGTCATCAGCCAGGAAACGGCCATCTCGGCGCTGGCCCGGGCCATACGCCGCTCGCGCGCCGGATTGAAGGCGCCCAGCCGGCCGGTCGGCAGCTTCGTGTTTCTCGGGCCGACCGGGGTCGGCAAGACCGAGCTGGCCCGCGCCCTGGCGAATTTCCTGTTCGGCAGCGACACGGCGCTGATCCGCTTCGACATGTCGGAGTACATGGAGAAGCACTCCGTGTCGAAGCTGATTGGCTCACCGCCCGGCTATGTCGGACACGAAGAAGGCGGGCAACTGACCGAGAAAGTCAAGCGGCACCCGTACTCCGTGGTGCTGCTCGACGAGATCGAGAAAGCGCACCCCGACCTGTTCAACATCCTGCTGCAGGTGTTCGAGGACGGGCATCTCACCGACGGTCTCGGCAACCGCATCGATTTCAAGAACACCATCGTCATCATGACCTCCAACATCGGCGCCCGGCACATCCAGAAGCAGGCGGCGATGGGGTTCCAGTCGCCCGCCGCCGAGGAGCGCCAGCGGAGCGTCTCCGACATGGTGCTGGGCGAGGTGAAGCGGACTTTCAATCCGGAATTCATCAACCGCGTGGACGAGATCATCGTCTTCGAAGCGCTGCAGGACGACGATCTCAGGAAGATCACGGAGATGCTCGTGGCGCGGCTCAACGAGAACCTCGTCGACCGCATGATCAGGATTTCGTTGACGCCGGATGTGGTCGACTGGATCATCGAGCAGACCTGCAAGGACCGTTCGTACGGCGCCCGCCCGCTGCGGCGCGCCATCCAGCGCCACGTCGAGGATCCGTTGTCCGAGGAGCTCATCCGGGGCCAGCTCGACAGCGGCGACATCGAGGTGTATCTCGATGGCGGAGCGCTGGCCTTCCGGCGGCTGGGTGACGCGGTGGAAGGCCAGCCGCTGGCGTCGGGAGTCTAGCAGCCCGTGGTGAAACCCGGCGTCGCACCGAGACCGGTCAGGCGCCCGGCTGACAAGGCGCGAAGAGCGAGCATATTCGAAGATATGTGAGCCCCTGATGTTCTCAAAGCCCAACACAGTCCCTTGCGGGATGCATGGCCGGTCGAATGCAGCGGGGCTTTTGCCACGGGCTGCTAGGCCTAGTACACTGGCATACTTATTGCCGGGCGCAGCGGCGCAGGCGATAAACGTAATGACCAACGCGATACGGGCGTCCTTGTTCGTGTGGCTGCTGGCCGGCGTGCTCGCCTTGCCGGCGCTCGCCCAGCCGGGCCGCCAGCCTCCGCCCCTGCCCCCGGAGGATTCGCCGCCGCTGCTGCGGACGGTGCAGGTGGCGTTTCCGACCCAGGGCAACGTGTCGGGCATCGATCCCCAGACCTACCTCTACTACATGGAGGTGCCGAACCACCGCAGCCTTCCGTCGCAGGAGAAGTGGGTGCCCTACACGGAGGAGACGGAGCAGATCATCCGCGGGGACTTCCAGCGCCTGTGGGATACCGGCTTCCTCGACGATCTCTGGATTGAAGTGGTCGACGAGCCGTGGCCGAACGGCGTGATCGGCAAGCGGGTCATCTTCAATTTCGAGGAGCGCGAGCGCATCAAGATCGTCACGTTCGAGGGCTCCGAGGAGGTCGATCGCGGCGACATCGAGACCGCGATGCAGGAAAACGGCATGGGCATCCGCGTCGACTCGTTCATCGACGAGGGCCTGATACGGCGCGTCAAGTCACTGGTGCGGTTCATGTTCGCGGACAAGGGCTACCAGTTTGCGGAGATCGATCACGAGGTGACGGAGCTCCCCGGCGGGCCGAAGACGGTGCAGTTGACGTTCCACATGGACGAGGGCCCGAAGGTGATGGTGGAGGATATCTCCTTCGTCGGCAACGAGGCCCAGAGCGACCGGCGTCTGCGCGGCCAGATGAAGAACACCAAGGAGCGCTGGTGGCTCTCATGGATAACCGGGCGCGGCACCTACAAGGAGGCGCAGTTCGAGGAGGACGCCGACCGGATCGTCGCGTTCTACCGTGACGAGGGGTACATCGACGCCCAGGTGGGCCAGCCCGATCTCGAGTATCTGGAAGTGGCGCCGGACGGCGAGAGCCGGGGCCTGCGCCTGCGCATTCCCATCGAGGAGGGCGAGCGGTACCGGGTCGGGGAGGTCGCCTTCGACGGCAACGACGTCATCAACGAGATCGGATTGTCGGCGCTGTTCAACAAGCTGGAGCCGGGCGAGTTCTACAGCGAGGGCGACATTCGCGACGCGTTCGAGGCGGCCCGGGAAGTGTACGGCGCGCTCGGATACTACGAGATGACACTGTTTCCCGACCTGCAGCCGCGCAACCGTCCGGCCGCGGACGTTGACGTGCAGGCCGGCGACAACGGCAATGGCGGCGAGGCCGCCGACGGCGACGGCGCGGCCAACGGCAACGGCAATGGTAACGGCGACGGCGCAGCCAATGGCAACGGCAACGGCGGCGCGCACCCGGCCGCAGCGGAACTGCCGACGCACATCGCCGGCAACCCGGTGGTCGACGTCACCATCCGCATTCAGGAAGGCGAGCAGTACTTCGTCAACCGGATTACCATCGCCGGCAACCACACCACGCACGATCACGTCATCCGCCGCGAGCTGCAGCTCGTCGAGCGCGGCGTGTTCAACACGGCAGGCCTGAAGCACAGCGTGCGGCGCCTGAACCAGCTCGGCTTCTTCGAGCCGCTCGACGAGGAGCAGGCGATCCAGATCGACAAGACCGAGGGCGCCGACAACGAGGTCGACCTGACGATCGACCTGACCGAGACGAACCTCAACCAGCTCACGTTCGGCGCCGGCGTGTCGCAGTACGACGGGTTCTTCGGCACCGTCTCGTTCCAGACCAGCAACTTCCTGGGCCGCGGCGAGACGCTGGGCGTCGGCGTGCAGAGCGGCTCGCGCGTGCGCGACATCAACCTGACCTTCACCGAGCCGTACCTGTTCGACCGCAACATGTCGGGCAGCATAGGGGTGTTCTCGCGGAAGATCGACTGGATCGGGGCCTACGAGGAGGCCAGCACCGGCGGCACCGCGACGATCGGGATTCCGCTAGCGCTGTATACCCGGTTGTTCCTCAGCTACAGCTACGAAGCGACCAGCGTGGGAGACGTCAGTCCGTACTTCACGAGCGATCCGGACTATCTGAGGCTCAACCCGTTCTTCACCGACCTGCTGCTGCTCAACAGCGACGGCAACCGCACCGTCAGCAAGGTCACGCCGATGATCAGCATGAACACGGTCGATCATCCCATCTTCCCGCGCCGGGGGACGCGCTACCAGGCGGGGATCGACCTGGCGGGGCTCGGCGGCAACTCCAGGTTCTGGAAGCCGATCCTGGAGGGCATCTGGTACATCCCGCAGGCGGAGCGCATCACGATCGGCCTGCGCGCTCAGTATCAGTACCTGGCCGCCGGCAATTCGGACCAGATCCCCATCTTCGAGCGGCTGTGGCTCGGCGGTGAGTACTCGATCCGCGGCTACGACATCCGCCGCATCGGGCCCACGCTCGCCGATCGCGATCCGGAGGTTTCCGCCAACGATTTCCGGGGGCGCTACGTGATCGGCGGCAACAAGAGCCTGCTGTTCAACGCGGAGTACCAGATCAGCATCGCCGACCCGGTGCGCATCGTGGCGTTCTACGACGCCGGCCAGGTGCAGGACTTCGGGCAGAACTTCGCCATGGACAGCTTCATGACGTCCACGGGCGTCGAGCTGCGTTTCTTCATTCCGATGCTCAACGTGCCGTTCCGATTGATCTACGCCTGGAATCCGCAGTATGAATCTGTCTACAACGACCGGTATCAGCAACAGGAACAGACGGTGTTCCGGTTTGCCGTGGGAACCACCTTCTAGCGCTCGCCGGCCGCATGTGACGAATCGAGGGAAGCAAGCGATGAGATTCTTGATTTTGGTGCTGGTGCCTGTCTGCCTGCTGGCTGCGGGCCCGGCTGGTGCGCAGGAGCAGGAGGCGGCTGCGTCCGCCCCGCCGGCTGGTGGCGCGCTGGCTTACGTCGACCTGCAGCGCGTGGCGGCGGAGTCGGTGCCGGGGCAGGAGGCGAATGGCAGGGTGCAGGAGCTGAGCGAGCTGAAGCTCTCCGAGATCGAGCTGAAGTCGGCCGAGCTGCAGGGCCGGGTGACGGCGCTGAACGAGCAGCTCCAGGAACTGCAGGCGAAGCTGCAGCAGGGGCAGACGGTGATGAGCGCCGAGGCGCGCCTTGGATTGCAGCGCCAGATCTCGGAGCTCCAGATCGACGTCCAGCGCGCCCAACAGGACTCCCAGGCCGAAGCCGAGCGCCTCGCGCAGGACGCGGACCGGGAGGTGCAGCAGTTACAGCAGGAGCTGCAGATCGAGTTCCAGAAGATACTGGTGCCGGTGATCGAGCAGGTTGCCGCCGACCGCAATCTGTCGTTCATCTTCAACGTCGGTGAAGGCGGCATGATCTGGGCCGACACGTCGCTCGACCTGACCGAAGAGCTGATCGAGCTGCTCAACGCGCAGACCGGCGCGCCGTAAGCGTCGGCCGGCGTCCCCCCGGGCGGTTCGCCGCCAGACATGATCCTGCGTCACTAGTGTCACTCGACATCCCGCGCCTTCTCGACGGTCTCCGCTGCCGCTATCCCGCGTTCCTCGTGGATGCCGTGGTCGAGCACGACCCCGGCCGCCGCATGGTGGCGGTCAAGAACGTCACGGTCAACGAGGAGTACTTTCAGGGGCATTTCCCCGGCATGCCGCTGATGCCCGGGGTGATGATGATCGAGTCGCTGCTGCAGGTGGCGACGCTGCTGCTGCGGACGGATCAGGACGCCGGTACGTCACGCGCCTACCTGCGCGGCGTCAACCAGGCGAAGTTCCGGCGCCAAGTGGTCCCCGGCGATCGCATTCAGTTGGACGTCGTGCTACGTAGCCGGCGGACCGGTCTGGCCATCGTGCGCGGCGAGGCGAAGGTCGACGCCCAGATCGTCGCCGAGGCCGAGCTGTTGGTCGGCATCGAAGCCGGCGCGGCGGAGATCGACGCAACCGCCGTCGTGCATCCGGACGCCGTCGTCGGCGCGGGCACAGTCGTGGAGCCGCACGCGGTCATCGGGGCGCAGGTGCGCATAGGCCGCAACTGCCGCGTCGGCGCGTCGGCCGTCATCGACGGCGATACCGTGGTCGGCGACGCCTGCAACGTGTACCCGTTCGCATCGATCGGCCTGATTCCGCAGGACCTCAAGTTCCGCGGCGAACCGACGCGTCTGGTGATAGGCCGCCGGAACGTGTTCCGGGAATTCGTTACCGTGCACCGGGGCACCCGCGGCGGGGGCGGCGTGACGTCGATCGGCAACGACAACGTATTCATGGCGTACGCGCACGTCGCGCACGACTGTCACATCGGAGACCGGACGATATTCGGCAACGGTGCGACGCTCGGGGGGCACGTCGTCGTCGAGGACGAGGCGACGATCAGCGCCTACTCGGGCGTGCACCAGTTCTGCCGCGTCGGCCGCCAGGCGTTCATCGGGGGCTACTCGGTGGTGACGAAGGACGCCCTGCCGTACGGCAAGACCGTGGGCAACCGCGCGCGCATTTACGGATTGAACACGATCGGCCTCGCGCGCCGGGGCAGCTCCCCGGCTACGATCACCAGGCTGAAGCGCGCCTACCGTTACCTGCTGCAGTCCAAGCTGAACACTACCCGGGCCGTGCAGCGCATCACGGAGGATCCCGGTGTTGCGTGTCCGGAGGTAGCGTATCTCGTGGAGTTCATCCGAACCTCCAAGCGCGGCGTCAACCTGCGGCGCCCGCCGCGGCGCGTGGAGCCCGTGGATGTGGAGGACTAGAGACGAAGCGGCCGCCGGGGGGTAAATGATGCGCGTCGGCTTGATCGCCGGCAACGGCCGGTTCCCGTTCCTCGTGCTGGACGCCGCCCGGAATCTCGGGCACGACGTCACGGTCATCGCCATACGGGAAGAGGCGGACAAGGACCTGCAGGCGGCGGCGGCCGGGCCGCCGCCGGCGGCGTTCCACTGGATCTCGCTGGGGCAGCTGGGGCGCTGCATCGAGCTGCTGACCGCCGCGGGCATCTCGCGAGCCGTCATGGCCGGCCAGGTCAAGCATACGAAGCTGTTCTCCGGCGTCATGCCCGATCGCACCCTGCTCTCGGTGCTGGGCAGACTGGCCACGCGCAACACCGATGCCCTCATCTCTGGCGTCGCCGACGTGCTCTCGGAACGCGGCATCGAGCTCGTCGATTCCACCAGCTTTCTGCAGCCGCTGATGGCCCGCAGCGGCACGCTCACCCGGCGCAGCCCGTCCCACGGCGAGCGGGCAGAACTGGAGTTCGGCTACCGGATGGCCGACGCGATCGCGGGCCTCGACATCGGCCAGACGGTCGTCGTCAAGGACCGCGCCGTGGTGGCGGTGGAGGCGATGGAGGGCACGGACGCGGTGATCGACCGCGCGGCCCGCCTCGCCGGCCCGGGCATCTGTGTGATCAAGGTGGCCAAGCCGGGCCAGGACATGCGCTTCGACGTGCCGGTAATCGGCGTCCCGACCATCCGCGCCCTGCGGGACGCCCGGGCGGCCGTCCTGTCGATCGACGCCGGGCGGACGCTCGTGATGGACGGCGACGCGGTGTTCGCGGCGGCTGACGAGGCGGGCCTGGCGGTGGTCGGGCGCGCACCGGACACGGACGGCTGATGGCTGAAGCACCGCTGCGGGCCGGAGTGGTCGGCGTCGGCCATGTGGGCCGCCATCACGCGCGGATCCTGGCGGAGCTGCCGGGCGTGGAGCTCGTTGCCGTCGCCGACATCGACGCGGCCAGGGCCAGGGCCGTGGCGGACCGCAGCGGATGCCGCGCCGAGGGCCGGGCTTCCGCGCTGTTGGATGACGTCGACGCCGTAACCGTCGCGGTCCCGACGGAGGCGCACCGGGACGTCGCCGAGCCGTTTCTGGAACGCGGCATTCCCGTGCTGGTGGAGAAGCCGATCGCCGCGTCACTGGCGGAGGCGGACGCGTTGATTGCGGCCGCGTCAGCCGCGGGAGCGCCGCTTGCTGTCGGCCATACCGAGCGCTACAATCCGGCCGTCACCGCCGCGCGGCCGCTCATCACGGCGCCGCGCTTCATCGAGGTGCACCGCCTGGCGCAGTTCCCGGACCGGAGTCTGGACGTCGACGTCGTGTTCGACGTCATGATTCATGATCTGGACCTGGTGCTGGATCTATGCGGGGCGGCGCCGGCGGCGATCGAAGCAGTCGGCGTTCCGGTGCTCAGCGAACGGGTCGATATCGCCAGCGCGCGCATCCGCTTCGACAACGGGTGCATTGCCAACCTGACAGCCAGCCGCATCAGCCGCGAGCGCGTGCGCAAGCTCCGTTTCTTTCAGAAGGACGCGCTGGTGGCCATCGACTGCGCGGCGCAGCAGGTCGACGCCTGGCGCGTCAGGCGGTCCGCCGGGTCGGCTCCGGCCATCGAAGGCGGCGCGCTCGGCGTACCGCCGGGGGAGCCGCTCGCGCTGGAGCTGGCGGACTTCGTCCGGGCCGTGCGGTCCGGGGCGCGTCCCGGCGTGGACGGGCACGACGGCCGCCGCGCGCTGGCGCTGGCCCAGCGGGTCGCGGAGGTCATGGAAACCACCGACTCCGCCGACGCAGCGCCTCACCCCGCCCCTCCCCGAGACTGACCAGCGTATGCCGACACTGCAGGAGATCGGAACGCGGCTGGCCGGCGGCGAGCCGCTGAATTCCCCGGATTGCGAGGCGATCGTCGCCAGCAGCGACCTGCTCGGTCTCGGCGCGCTGGCCGACGATTGCCGGCGCCGGCGGCATGGCGACCGGGTGACGTTCGTGCGGGTGCAGCAGATCCAGGCGGACGCCCTCGGTGTGCAGGAACTCGCGGTCCTTCCCGCCGCCCGCGAGCTGCGCATCGCGGGCCCGCTTCCCGCGGGTCGCGACGTTGTCCGCAGCGTCGAGTGCGCCGTGTCCGCGGCGGGCGCGATACCGGTCACGGGCTTCGCCCTCGACGACCTCGTGGAGCGCAACGCGTCGGATACGTCCGCTGTCGCGGACGTGCTGGCGGCGCTGCGCGGCGCCGGCCTGTCTGCGCTGGCCGAGGCGCGCGCGGATCGGCTGTCCGGACCGCAGTGGCTGGAAGCGGCGGGCAACGCCGGCCTGAAGATTGCACGCCTGACGGTCGGCGAGCCGGCCGCGGAGGACGCCGGCGCCGCGTTGATCCGCCGTGTCGCCGGGTGGGGCGGCGCCCTGGCGCAGGTCCACGCGTTCGCCCCGCTGCCGAGCAACCTGCCGCCGCAGCCGACGACCGGCTACCGGGACCTGCGTCAGGTTGCGCTGGCGCGCCTGCTGGTCGACAATGTCGATTCGATTCAGGTCGATTGGAGCCTGTACGGACCCAAGCTGGCGCAGGTGGCCCTGATATTCGGCGCCAGCGACGTCGACGCCGTATCCGCCGAAGACGGCGGGACGCTCGGCGCCAGACGGGCGCCGCTCGCCGAGATCGTGCGCAACATCCGAGCCTCGGGGCTGGTCCCGGTCGAGCGCGACGGACGCTTCGAGCACGTGGGAACATGAGCATGATTCGCGTCGCCGCCGTCAAGTACCTGAACTCGCTGCCGCTCGTACATGGTCTGGGCGAAAGGCAGGATCTCTTCACGCTGCAGTACGACGTACCAGCGAAGTGCGCGGCGCTGCTGCACGGCGGCGACATCGACCTGGGCCTGATTCCGTCGATCGAGTACCTGCAGCGGCCGAACTACCGGATCGTGCCGGGGATCGCCGTGGGTTCCAATGGACCGGTCGCCTCCGTCGCGCTCTTCAGCAAGCGTCCGGCCACCGCCATCCGGTCCATCGCGGTCGACTCGAGCTCCCGAACGTCCATCGCGCTGCTGCGCATTCTCTGCGCCCAGTGGTTCGACATCGATCCCACGCTCGTCAAGATGCGCCCCGACCTCAAGCCGATGCTCAAGCGCTGCGACGCGGCGCTGCTGATCGGCGACCGGGCGCTGTTCATCGACCACGAAACCGCCGGCCTCGAAAAGATCGACTTGGGCGAGGAGTGGACCACCATGACCGGCATGCCGTTCGTGTGGGCCTTCTGGGCCGGCCGCCCGGGCGCCGTCGGACCGGCGCACGTGGAGGCTTTGCAGGCGGCGCGCGACAAGGGCGTGGCTGCCCGCGACGAGATCGCCGCGGGGTTCGTGGCGCCGGACGACGACGAGGAGCGCCTGGAGACCGTGCGCAAGTACTTGCAGAACAACATCGAGTGCACGCTGGACGAGCGCCGCCGCGCCAGCCTCAAGAAGTTCTACGAAACGGCGCGCGACCTCGGCGTGGTGCCGGCAACCCACCCGCTGCGTTTCTACGAGGGGGGCGACCCCGGATGACGGCCGCGTCGGCGGACCTGGCGGCGCGCAAGGTGACGGCGGGCGAGCGGCTGACGCGCGGCGACGCGCTCGCACTGTACCGGCACGCGCCGACGCACGAGCTCGGCCGCCTCGCCGACGCGGTGCGGGCACGCAAGCACCCGGACGGTATCGTCACCTATATCGTCGACCGCAACGTCAACTACACCAACGTCTGCGTCGCGCGGTGCAATTTCTGCGCCTTCTACCGTGAGGTCGGCGCGGCGGACGGGTACGTTCTCGGCTTCGACGAGATCTTCGCCAAGATCGAGGAAACGGTCGCTCTGGGCGGCGTACAACTGCTGCTGCAGGGCGGGCACAATCCGGACCTGCCGCTGAGCTGGTACGAAGACCTGTTCCGCGCCGTGAAGCAGCGTTATCCCGATTTCAAGCTGCACGCACTGTCGCCCCCGGAGGTGATACACCTGTCCCGGCTCTCGCAGCTTCCGGTCAAGACCGTCCTCCAACGGCTGATTGCCGCCGGCATGGACAGCATCCCCGGCGGCGGCGCGGAGATCCTGGTCGACCGCGTGCGGCGGCTGCTGAACTGCTACTCGAAGGCGTCTACCGCGGAGTGGCTCGGCGTGATGGAAACGGCCCACGAGCTCGGCCTGCGCACCACCGCCACCATGATGTACGGCAGCGTCGAGCGTCCGGAAGAGCGCATCGAGCACCTGCTGCGCCTGCGCGAGCTGCAGGATCGGACGGGCGGGTTCACGGCGTTCATCACGTGGAGCTACCAGCCGCCCAACACGGAGCTCGGCGGCTCCGAGGCGACCGGCGTCGAATACCTGCGCACCCTGGCCATCGCGCGTCTCGTGCTCGACAACTTCGACAACCTGCAGGCTTCCTGGGTGACCCAGGGCGGCAAGATCGGCCAACTGAGCCTCGCGTTCGGCGCCAACGACATGGGCAGCGTCATGATCGAGGAGAACGTCGTGCGCGCCGCCGGCGCGGCCTATTGCATGGACGAGGTCGAGATAACCCGCAACGTCGAGGACGCGGGATTCGTTGCGCGCCGCCGCAACATGCACTACGAGATTCTCGGCGAGCCGTTCTTCCGCCAGCACGCCGTGCCGCGCTTCACGGAGCTGGACGTCGCCCGTGAAGAAGGCGACGAGCACGTGCCGCCGGAGCTGGATCGCTACCCGGCGCGCAGCCGGGCCGGCAAGCTCCGCCAGGCGTCCCGGTGATCAGGCGGTATCACGCCGGCTGGGTCGTGCCGATTGCGGGACGGCCCATCCGCGACGGGTGCGTGGCTGTCGACGGCGGCGTGATAGCCGCGGTCGGCCGCTCGGGGGACGTCCGCTCCGGGCGGGGCCGCGACGTCGACATGCGCGGTTGCGCAATCCTGCCGGGCCTGGTCAACGCCCACGCCCACATCGAGCTGTCCGGACTGCGGGGCGAGGTGCGGCCCGCGCAAAGCATGCCGGACTGGGTGCGGGGTCTGATGGCGCGCCGGGGCGGCAGCGCGCCCGATGCTGCCGCCATGGAGCAGGCGGTAGCCGAGGCGCGGCAGTGCGGCACGGCGCTGGTCGGAGACATCGGCAACACGCGCGCCCCGGTCGCGGCGCTCCGCACGGCGGGGATGCCGGCGGTTGCCTTCAGGGAGCTGCTGGGCTTCGATGAGCCCGATCCGGCGGCGCTGGTCGAGCGGACGTGCGCGGAGCTCGATCGCGAGGCCGGCGGCAACCCGCGGCTGCGGCTGGCGGCGCACGCGCCGTACTCGGTGTCGCCGGCGCTGTTTCAGGCGCTGCGCGCGGCGGCCGAACGGCGGCGGCTCTGGCCTCTGTCGGTGCATGTCGCCGAGTCGCCCGAGGAGCTGGAATTCCTGCGCTCCGGAACCGGCCCGTGGCGCGGTCTGCTGGAGGAGTTGGGCCGCTGGGTTCCCGGGTGGACCGCCGGCACGCCCAGCCCGGTCGGCTACCTTGACAATCTCAACTGGCTCGGGCCGGGTACGCTGCTGGTGCACGGCGTGCATCTCACGGACGCGGAACTGCTGCGCATCGCGCAGACCGGCGCCACGCTGGTGACCTGCCCGCGGAGCAACCGCTGGACCGGGGCGGGCGCCCCGCCGATCGCGCGGTTCCACGCGGCCGGCGTCCACCTCGCCGTGGGCACGGACAGCCTGGCCAGCGCGCCGGACCTCAACCTGTTTGCGGAGCTGGCGGAGTTACGGCGGCTGGCGCCGGAGGTGCCGGCTGCGGCGCTCCTGCGCGCCGCCACGCTTGGCGGGGCGGAAGCGCTGGGCTACGGGGCGACCCACGGTGCGATCGCGGCCGGCCGGCGGGCGGCGCTCGTCGCGGTCGCGGGTGCCGGGGCCGCTGACGATGTGGAAGAATACCTGACAGGCGGCGTACGGCCTCAGGACATCTCCTGGGTCGGCGGCGAGGACCGGGATTCACGGTAGTGCAGGCAATCGTCACCGCATTGGGACGGGTGGGCGCGTACGCGTCGCTGATCCGTTTCGGACATACCGTGTTCGCCCTGCCGTTCGCACTCACGGGCGCAATGCTCGCGGCCGCCGCCGGTTGTCCGCTGGGCTGGGGGCGCGTCGGATGGATCGTGTTGGCGATGGCGTCCGCGCGCACCGCCGCCATGGGCATGAACCGCCTCGCCGATGCGCGCTACGACGCGCTCAACCCGCGGACGACCAACCGGGAGCTGCCGCGCGGCCTGGTATCCGGCGGCGAGGCGGCCGCCCTCGTCGTCGTATCGTCCGCCGTGTTCGTCGCGGTTGCGTGGCGGCTCGGACCGCTCTGCTTCGTCCTGTCGCCCGTGGCCCTGGCCGTCGTCTTTTGGTATTCGTTCGCGAAGCGCTACACGCACTACACGCAGCTCTGGCTCGGTCTGGCGCTGGCTGTCGCGCCGGTGGGCGGTTGGCTCGCCGTCTGTGGGCAGTTCGGGTGGGCTGCGGCGTGGCTGGCGTTGGGCACCGGCATGTGGGTAGCCGGATTCGACATCCTGTACGCCTGCGAGGATATCGAGTTCGATCGGCGCAGCCGGCTTTTCTCCATACCGGCGCGGTTCGGCGTCGCCCGCTCGCTGTGGGTCTCCAGGATCCTGCATGTCGTTGCCGTCGCCAGCCTGGGCGCGCTGGCGCTGGTGATGCCGCTGGGGCCGGTGTACCTCGCCGGCGTCGCCGGCGTGGCCCTCCTGCTCGGCTACGAGCAGTCGCTCGTCCGCGCGGACGATCTGTCGCGCGTGGGAGAAGCGTTCAACCTGAACGGGTACGTCGGATTCCTGTACCTGGCCGCCACGGCCGCGGCGCTGTATGTCTGACCGCATGCGCAGCGTCGCAGTCGGCATCACGGGCGCGTCCGGCGCGATCTACGCAACCCGTACGGTGGCCGCGCTGCTCGCCGCCGGCTGCCGCGTGGAGCTGGTGGCCTCCGACTTCGGCCGCCGCCTCCTGCGGGACGAGATCGGTCCGCAAGCCGCCGCCGAGCGGCTGGCCGAGCACCTGGCCGAGCGCTATGGCGACGAGGTGCGAGCGGGCTCGCTCGTCCTGCACAGCAATCGCGACATGGGGGCGTCGATAGCCAGCGGCAGCCATGCCTGCGACAGCATGGCCGTCGTGCCCTGCTCGATGAAGACGCTCGCGGGAATCGCGCACGGTGCGTCGCGCAACCTGATCGAGCGCGCCGCCGACGTCATGCTGAAGGAGCGCCGGCGTCTCGTGGTCGTGCCGCGCGAGACCCCGATGAGCCTGCCGCAGTTGCGCAACATGGTGCTCTGCGCGGAAGCCGGTGCGGTCGTGCTGCCGGCCATGCCGGCCTTCTACCAGCAGCCGCGGTCGATCGACGATCTCGCGGACTTCATGGCGGGCAAGATCCTGTCCGCGCTCGGCTTCGAGCACGCGCTGTATCCGGCCTGGACCGGATAGCCTCCATGCCGCAGGCTCCCCCGGACCCGCACCATGCCGACCGGGCGCCGGACGAGATCGCCGGCATGTTCGACCGCATCGCCGGCCGCTACGACCTGTTGAACCGCGTGCTGAGCGCGGGGCGCGACCGCACCTGGCGCGCGCGCGCCGTCGAGTCGCTCGAACTGCAGGGCGGCGAGACCGTGCTCGACCTGTGCACGGGCACGGCCGACCTGCTGCTGGCGCTGGCCCGGCCGCGCGGTGCGGCGGGGCGTGTCGTGGGCGTCGACTTCTCGGCCGAGATGCTGCGGCTCGGACACCGCAAGGTACGGCGGAGCTCCGCCGCCGGCGCGCTTGCGCTGTTGCGGGGCGACGCGCAGCGGATCCCGCTCGGCGACGCGTCGGTCGATGGCGTGACCATCGGGTTCGGCATCCGGAACGTGCAGGACCGCGTCGCCGCGCTGGCCGAGGTGCGGCGCGTGCTGCGGTCGCGCGGCCGGCTGGCGATCCTGGAGTTCGGCACGCCGAGCCCGGCGCCCCTGCGGGCGCTCTACCTGTGGTATTTCCAGCGCCTGTTGCCGCTGGTAGGCCGGCTCGTCTCCCGCCACGCGAGCGCCTACAGCTATCTGCCGGCGTCGGTCGGCGCGTTTCCGGCGCCCGCCGCGTTCTGCGCGATGCTGGAGCAGGCCGGGTTCGCCGACGTGCGCTGCGAACCGCTGACGCTCGGCATCGTCTGCCTCTACACCGCCCGCGCAGCCTGAGCTCGGGTCCCCATTGCTATAATCGAAAACCTCCTGATGCTCCTAAACCTGGAAGGGCGCCCCGACACGCCGACCATCGGGTCGGTGATGACCTGGCGGGACCAGGCGTTGTTGTCCCTCCTGGTCCACCTGGTGGCCGTGCTGCTGGTGGTGTTCGTGCCGCGGCTGGCGTTCGTGCAGGCGGCGGAAGAACGCCGCGCCGAGCGGCTGCGCGAGATGACGGAACAGGCCGAGCTGCAGGCGCAACTGCAGGCGGAGCTGCTGCAGCAGGCGCAGCGCGACGACCAGACGTTCGTCTTCATTCAGCCGCGGGTCGAGCTCGAGCCGCCGGAGCCTCCGCCGCCGGACGCCGTGCTATCCGATCGCGACCGGGTGGCGCAGTCGCCGGTCAGGACGCTCGATCCGGAGAACCGGCTGCCGGTGGCCGAGGGCAATTCGTCGGCGTTCATCGTGGCCCCGGAGGACTCGGAGGAAGGGCTCGACGAGTTCGCCGCGGAGGGCTTCGTGGACGGTGAGGAGGACGCCGGCGCGGAGCCGGCGGACGCGCCTGCACAGCCGGACGAACCCGCGGATCAGAACGCCGCCGAGGAGGCGGGACAGGACGAGACCGAAGACACGGCGTCGGAGCCGGTCGAGGATCCCGGTCCGGTGCCCGAGATCGACAATCCGGACCGGCCTCTCTTCGCGGATTCGTCGCTTGCGGATGCAGGCAGCGGTCCGGGCGAACCCGGTCCGAACGACCCGCCGCGCCTCGACCTGTCGCGCGACGGACTGCTCGATCGCGCCGTCGAGAACCTGCGGCAACGCGTGCGCAGGGAGACCTTCCGGAACTTCAGCGGCGACACCGGCCGCTTCGGCCCCGACATCCAGTTCGACTCCAAGGGCGTGGAATTCGGACCCTGGATCCGCCGCTTCGTGGCGCAGATCCGCCGCAACTGGTTCGTCCCGTATGCAATCTGGTCGATGCACGGTCACGTGGTGCTCACCTTCAACGTGCACGCGGACGGCGCGCTCACCGACCTGACGATCGTCAGACCCTCACACGTCGAGGCGTTCAACAATTCGGCGTACAACGCCCTGCTGGCGTCGAATCCGACGCAGCCGCTGCCGCCCGAGTACCCGGACGACCACGCCTTCTTCACCGTCACCTTCTACTTCAACGAGATGCCGCCGGCGTAGCCGTGAAACTCCCGACGCGCGCGCAGCAGATCGGCTGGGTCGTGCTGCTCACGGCGCTCGGGGTGCTCGCCGCCGTACGCATCGGCTGCGGATGATAAGTTAACGGGGTGCTTGAGAAGGAGACTTGAGATGCGAGCTGGATTTCCGAGACCCCACGTTGCGATCCTGGCGGCCCTGTTGCTGGCGCTGGCCGTTCCGCCCGCGGCCGTCGCCCAGACCGGCGAGTGGACCGCGCCGCGGACCGCGTTCGGTCAGCCGGACCTGCAGGGGGTGTGGGACTTTGCCACCATCACGCCGCTGGAGCGCCCGGAGCAGTTCGGGGACCGGGCCGTGATGACCGCCGAAGAGTCGGCCACCTACGAGCGCGAACGGTTCGAGCTGGTGGATCACGACACCGAGGAAGGCGCCACGCTCGTCTGCAAGGGGACCGGCAACTACAACGAGTTCTGGTTCGACCGCGGGTTCGGCGACGTCGTCGAAGGGCGCCCGACGTCCCTGATCGTCGACCCGCCGAACGGGCGGATCCCGCCGCGCGTGGCCAGCGCGGGGCCTGCCGGCCGGCGCCCCCGCGGCTACGACGCGTGGGACAGCCGCGGCATTGCCGAACGCTGCCTCGCCGGCTTCAACACCGGCCCGCCCATGGTGCCGGGCGTTTACAACAACTACATGCAGCTATTCCAGACACCCGACTACGTGGTCGTTTTCAACGAGATGATTCACGATCCCCGCATCGTGCCGCTCGACGGCCGCCCGCACCTCGCCGCGGGCATTCCGCAATGGCTGGGCAACTCGCGCGGCCGGTGGGAGGGCGATACGCTCGTGATCGAGACGACGAACTTCTACGGCGATACGTTCTTCACGGAGAATCACAGCGCCAGCACGAACCTGAAGGTCACGGAGCGCTTCACGTCCGTCGGCGCCGGCACGCTGCAATACGAGTTCACCGTCGAGGATCCGGACACGTGGACGCAGCCCTGGACGGCGGTCGTGCGCATGAGCCGGTCGGACACGCCGATCTACGAGTACGCCTGTCACGAGGGGAACTACGGCCTGCACAACATCCTGTCGGGCGCCCGCGCCCAGGAAGGCGCTGCGGGCCGCTAGCCGCAGAGGGCCGTCAGCGGACGCCGGCGAAGAAGGCGCGGACGTCGTCCAGCCACAGGTTCGGCGCCTCGAGCGCCGGAAAGTGGCCGCCGCGCGGCATGTCCGTCCAGCGCACGACGTTGTAGCGCTGCTCGGCTGCCTGGCGCGCCTCCTGCCCCGTGCGGGTCCGCTGGTCGTAGCGTTCCACGAACCCCGCGCAGCCGGTAGGGACCGTGATGGGGTCGGTCGGGCGCTGCGGCGCGTGGCGGTTCTCGTAGTAGAGCCGCGACGCGGACGTGATGCTGCCGGTCACCCAGTAGATCATGATGTTCGTGAGCAACTCGTCCTTCGTGTAGGCCTGCTCGACGTTCCCCTGGTGGTCGCTCCAGCCGTGGTACTTCTCGACGATCCAGGCCGCCAAGCCGACCGGGGAGTCGTGGAGTCCGTAGCCGAGGGTCTGCGTCCGCGTGCTCTGGATCTCCACGTAGCCGAAGCCGTCGGCCACCATGTCGGCCGGACGGCCCAACGGGACGGCGCTGCGCAGCACGCCCTCGCAGCCGACCAGGTGCAGGCCGGCGACCCGATCCGTGTCCTTGCGGGCCACCCAGCGTGCGACGGCCGCGCCCCAGTCGGAGCCGTGCACGCCGTACCGCGTGTAGCCCAGACGCGCCATGAGCGTCACCCAGAAATCCGCCATGCGGTACGTGTCGAAACCGCCCTCGCGCGGCTTGCCCGAGAAGCCGTAGCCGGGCATCGCCGGAATGACCACATGGAAGGCTTCGGCGTCCGCGCCGCCGGCCGGCGCCGGATCCGCCAGCGCGTCGATCACCTTGTAGTACTCGTCGATCGAGCTGGGCCAGCCGTTGAGGACCAGCAGCGGCAGCGCATCCGCGCGCGGCGACCGCTGGTGGATGAAGTGGATGTCGAGGCCGTCGATGTTCGTCGTGAACTGGTCGAAGCGGTTCAGCCGCGCCTCCTGAGCGCGCCAGTCGAAGCCGTCGCGCCAGTAGTCGACCAGCTCCCGCAGGTACGGCAGGCGGACGCCGTAGTCCCAGTCGGCATCGCGGAGCTCGTCCGGGAACCGGGCCGCCTGCAGGCGTTCCTGCAGGTCGCCGAGCACGGCGTCCGGCACGTCGATCGTGAACGGCACGACCGCGCCGCCGCCGTCCGGCTGCTGGGCGTGGGCCGACGCGCCGAGACCGCCGCCGATGGCCGCCGCCAGTGCGGCGACCGCAAACGCTGGCTGTCGCATTGCAGGCATGCCGCATTATAGGTTCGCCGTATAATTTCCGTTTTCATGTCGATCGCTCAGCGGACAGCCGCCGCCATGCCGGCGGATAGCGCTATCCCGATTCCCGTACTGATGTTCATCCCGCGTGCTGCAGCCGTAATCCTGGTGGCGCTGGCCATGGCCGCGCCGGCCTCCGCCCAGATGAACACGGGCGAGCTGAGCGGCGTGGTCCGGGACCCGTCGGGGGGCGTGCTGCCGGGCGCCACCGTGAGCGCCGCGCAGCCGGACAGCGGCCTGGCCGTGGAGCGGATCACCGACGCGGAGGGCCGCTTCTACTTTGCGTCGCTGCCGATCGGCGAGTGGGAGCTTGCGGTGTCCATGCCGGGGTTCCGCCGCGTCGTGCAGACCGGCCTCCTCGTGGAGATCGGCCGCAACCTGGAGCTGCAATACACCCTGGAGCTCGGACAGGTCACCGAGGCCGTGGTGGTCACCGCGCCGGCGCCGCTGCTGCAGCTCACGACCGCCGAGATCAGCGACGTGATCGAGTCCCGGCAGGTGGACAGCATCCCGCTCAACGGCCGCCAGTTCCTCCAGCTCGCGCAGCTCAGCCCGGCGGTCGTCATTCCGCCGTCGGGCACGCGCGGCGCGGCGCTGCAGCAGGCGGGGGCGCTGCCGAACGTCGGCGGCCAGCGCGCGGGCCACAACATCTACCTGCTCGACGGCGTGAAGGTAACCGACGAGCTGTTCAACAACCTCGTCATCAACCCGTCCGTGGACTCCATCAGCGAGTTCAAGATCCAGAAATCGATGTACCCGCCGGAGTTCGGCGGGAAGGCGTCCGCGCTGATCAACGTCGCGACCAAATCGGGCTACAACGCGTTCAGCGGCAGCGCCTTCGCCTTCCTGCGCGACGAGCGGTTCGACGCCCGCAACTACTTCGATCCGCCCGACGAGCCGGTGCCGCCGCTCGACCAGGGACAGTACGGGGGCACCTTCGGCGGCCCGATCGCACGCGACCGCACGTTCTTCTTCGTGAGCTTCGAAGGGCAGCGGACGGACCGCTCTCTCACACAGACGTTCTCGGTGCCGTCCCCTGCCGTGCGCGCCGGCGACTTCTCGGGGCACGCGCCGTTGTGCGACCCGCTGAGCCGCGATCCGCGCAGCGGGGCGTGCGGCAGCTTCTTCCCCGGCAATCGGATCCCCGCCGCGCGGATAGACCCGATCGCCGCGACTCTGCTGGAGCACACGCCGCTGCCCAACGGGCCCGGGGAGGTGCAGAACCTGACGGCGGTCGAGACGCTCGACCGCAACCTCGACCAGTTCAGCGCGCGCATCGACCAGCGGCTCGGGCTGAGCGACCAGTTGTTCGTCCGTTTCAGCACGTTCGACGCGCTGGAGCTCCAGCCGTTCGGCACCAGCGTGCTGCAGGAGACGCTCGTGCCGGGGTTCGGCCGCACGCTGGCCACCGAGACGCGCAATCTGGCGGTCAGCTATACGCGCGCCATAAACAACCGGGTGCTCAACGAGCTGCGCTTCGGGTGGATGCGCGTCGGCGGCGGCCAGCGCAGTCTGAATGCGGGCAACGACTTCGCGGCGCGCGCCGGCCTGCTGGGCGTGACCGCCGACCCGCGCGACGCCGGCTTCCCGCAGATTTCCACCGGCGGGCTGTACAGCGTGATGGGCGACCCGACCACGTTCGTGCACCGCAACAACGAGCATTTCGAGCTGTACGAGAACCTGCTGATCGACCGCGGCCATCACCACCTGAAGTTCGGCGCCTACCTGTTCCACCTGCGGTTCAGGCCCGAGAATCCGGATACGGCGCGCGGCGCGTTCTCCTACACAGGGCAGTTCAGCGGCAACGCCCTGGGCGACT
This sequence comes from Vicinamibacterales bacterium, assembly GCA_965207665.1. Taxonomy (GTDB): domain Bacteria; phylum Acidobacteriota; class Vicinamibacteria; order Vicinamibacterales; family UBA8438; genus JAAXGX01. The sequence goes on along the minus strand of CBDBMV010000002.1, from coordinate 3,603,360 downwards.
TCCTGCTCGGCTATCCGGTGGCGGCGCGCTCGGGGATTGGCGGGCGCGGTGCGGAGGACGGCCGCACCACCTGGTTCCATACCTACGCCCAGGACGACTGGCGCGTGCGCGACGACCTCACGCTGAACGTCGGGCTGCGCTACGAGATCAACCAGCACATGCGGGACGTGGACAACCGCCTGTCGACGATCGACCTGTCGGTGCCCGGCGGCCGCTACGTGATCGCGAGCGACGCGCAGGGCAACATCTCGCCGGCGGCGCACGCCCTGCTGCCGCTGATGCCCATTCCATGGGTGACCTCCAGCGAGATCGGGTGGGACAACAGCCTGTTGCGGCCCAGCAAGAAGCGCTTCGCGCCGCGGTTGGGCGTGGCCTGGACGCCCGGCGACGACGCCGACGTCGTCGTGCGCGGCGGCTACGGGATCTTCCTGAACCAGTGGGCCTACAGCGTGCAGACCGCGTTCGCGCGCAACCTGCCGTTCTTCGATCTCAAGCAGGTCGACGTCCCGATCGAGCAGCGCGTGCCGCAACTGGAGACCCGCGACATCCTGACGGCGGACGCCACGGGCACCATCGGCGGCTCGATCATGGACTACGACTACCGGGTGGAATACACGCAGACGTGGAGCGGCGGGGTGCAGGCCGAGCTGCTGCCGGGCACGGCGTTCGAGGTGTTCTACATGGGGTCGTACACTATCGGGGCGGACAACTCGACTATCCACAACGTGCCCGTGCCCGGACCCGGACCACTGGCGCCGCGGCGCGCCGTGCCGGAGCTCGCGGGCATCCGCGCGATACGCTTCGACGGCAAGTCGATCTACCACGCCGTGACGTTCAAGGCGGTCCGCCGGCTGCGCGACGGCTTCTCGTACGACGTCGCCTATACGTTGTCGCGATCGCGGGACGATGCCTCGAGCCCGGGCGCCACCGCGTTCGAGTCCAACGTGCCGCAGGACGTGCGCAACATCTTTCCGGGCGAGAACGCGCTCTCCAGCTTCGATCGCCGCCACCAGTTCGTCGGCAGCGGCACCTACGAGCTGCCGTTCCTGCGCGGCCGCGGCGGGTGGCTGGAAGGGGCGCTCGGCAACTGGCGCATGACCGGCGTCGTGATGCTCCAGTCCGGCGCGCCGTTCACCGTGAACCTGACCGAGGACCGGGCGAACATCGGCGCCGGACCGTCCCAGCGGCCCGATCTGCTCCGGGACCCCAATCTGCCCGGCGGACAGCGGACACCCGATCGCTGGTTCGACACCGAGGCGTTCGCGCTGCAGGCGCCGTTCACCTTCGGCAGCGCCGGACGCAACCCGGTGTTCGCCCCGGGCCTGGCGAACGTGGACATCGCCGTCCACAAGCACTGGTACCTGGAAGGCGGCGGAGATCTGGAATTCCGCTGGGAGGTGTTCAACCTGCTCAACCGGGCCAACTTCGACCTCCCGAACCGCTTCTTCGGCTCGCCGAACTTCGGCCGCATCTTCAGCTCCGGCCCGGCGCGCGAGATGCAGTTCGGCCTGCGCTGGCGTTTCTAGAAGGGGAGGAATAGGAATGGGAAGAGGTCTGCCGGTTGTCGTCGCGGGAGTGCTCCTGGTTGCGGTCGGGGCGCCGGCACAGGAATCCGGGATCGTGCCCGTCGCGACGGTAAAGCAGCTCTGCGAGGGGATGATTACCTCGTCTTCGGACGCGCTCTTCAACGTGGGCCGGGAGGCGCCGGACGATGACGACGACTGGCGCGCCGTGCTGCACAGCGCGCTCATGCTGGCCGAAGCGGGCAACCTGCTCATGCTGGACGGCCGCGCGCGCGACGACGGCGAGTGGATGACGATGTCGCGGGCGCTGGTGGACGCGGGTATCACCGCCGTCAGGGCGGTCGAGGTGCGGGACGTGGACGCGCTGCTCGGCGCCGGCGACCAGATCGTGGTGGCGTGCGAGACGTGCCACGTGCCGTACCGCGACGAGGGCCTGTCGATGCCGGTGCGATGAGCCGGTTCGCGAGCTGGAACGGCATGCTGCAACGGAACCGCGGCGCCGGCCGCCGCCTCTGCGTCCTGGCGGCGCTGGTCACGCTGGGCGCGGCCGCGCCGCACCTGTCGGCACAGGACCCGGCCGGCCAGCTCGTGCCGGAGGTCGGACGGGAGGGCAAGGACGTGGTCTGGGTGCCCTCGCCCGATCCGCTCGTGGACACGATGCTGGACATAGCCGGCGTAACGGAGCGCGACGTCCTGATGGATCTCGGCTCCGGCGACGGGCGGCTGGTGATCGCGGCGGCCACGCGCGGGGCGCGCGCGGTCGGGATCGAGTACGACGCCGAGATGGTCGAGCTGTCACGCGCCAACGCCGCGGCGGCCGGGGTGGGCGATCGCGCGACGTTCGTCAGCGCCGACCTGTTCGAGACCGACCTGTCGCCGGCCAACGTCATCACCATGTTCCTGCTGCCGGAGCTCAACATGCGGCTGCGCCCGAAGCTGCTGGAGCTCGCGCCGGGCACGCGCATCGTGTCGAACACCTGGGACATGGAGGACTGGGCCGCGGACGAGACGGAGGTGATCGATCCGTGCCCCGGCTTCTGCACGGCGCTGCTGTGGATAGTCCCGGCCCGCGTGGCCGGCACCTGGCGGCTGGACGACGGCGAGCTGGTCCTGGAGCAGCAGTTCCAGGTGGTCAGCGGCACGCTGCGCAATGCCTCCGGCACGGCGGCGATCGAGGACGGCCGGCTGCGCGGCGCGGAGCTCACCTTCCGAGCCGGCGGCGCCAGCTACACCGGCCGCGTGCGGGGCGACCGCCTGGCGGGCGAAGCCGACGACGGGGCGCGCCGCTTCGGCTGGCACGCGCGCAGGACCGCGCCGTAGCCGTCAGCGAACTCTCATCCGTCGCGCAGTATCTCGCGCGCCGCGTTGCGCCCGCAGGCGCCCATCACGCCGCCGCCCGGATGGCTGGCCGCGCCGCACAGGTACAGTCCCGCGACCGGCGTGCGGTGGTCGGCCCAGCCCGGCACGGGGCGCCGGAAGAAGAGCTGGTTCAGGCTCATCGCGCCCTGCATGATGTTGCCGCCGGTCAGGCCGAACGTGCGCTCCAGGTCCACCGGGCTCAGTACCTGGCGGTGCACCACCGCGCCGGGCACGTTCGGCGCGTAGCGCGCGAGGAGTTCGACGCAGCGGTCGGCGAACGCCTCCTTGATGTCGTCCCAGTCGTCTCCGCCCGCCAGGCGGTACGGCGCGTACTGCGCGAAGACGGACATCAGGTGCCTGCCGCGGGGGGCGATGGTGTCGTCGAGGCTCGTGGGCAGCGTTATTTCGAGCACCGGCTCGCTGCTCGGACGCCCGGAGCGCGCCTCGGCGTACGCTCGCTCGACGTAATCGAGCGTTTCCCCGATGTGGATCGTGCCGCGGTGGTGCGGTCCCACGCCCGGCGAGGGGAGACAGGTGAAGCGCGGCGGCTCATCGAGCGCGAGGTTGATCTTCGCCGACGCGGACGAGTAGTCGATCCGCGCCACGGCGTCCAGGAAGGCGTCCGGCAAGTCGCCGCGGTCGAGCAGCTTGCGGAACGTGACGTGTGCGTCGGCGCTCGAGGCGACCACCGGGGCCTCGACAGTGGACCCGTCCGCCAGGACGACGCCGCGCACCCTGCGGTCGACCGTGACGATCCGGCTCACTTCCGCCTCGCGGCGGATGTCGACACCCAGCCCCGTGCAGACCGCTTCCAGCGCGTCGGCCAGCCCGCCCATGCCGCCCCGCACGTAGCCCCACACGCCGCGCGCCCCGCCGGCGCGGCCCATTGCGTGGTGCAGCAGGACGCCGGCGGTGCCGGGCGTGGCCGGCGACGCGAACGCGCCGATGACCGCGTCGGTGGCGAGCGTTGCCCGCAGCGCCTCGGTTTCGAACCAGCGCTCGAGGACCGGCCGCGCAGCGGCCGTCAGCAGCTCGATCGCCGCCGGCAGGTCGGTTCCCAGGCGACTCATCCGGCGGCAGAGCGTCCACAGGCCGGCAACGTTGCGCAGCCCCGCCGGCGGGGCTGCCCGACGCCCGCCGGTGCGGGGGAACAGGTTCGGCGCCGTGTCGGCCACGACCGGTTCGAGCACATCGGCGACCCGGTCGAGAAGGGCGCTGTAGCGCGGAAACGCTTCGGCGTCGCGCCGGCTGAACGCGGCGATGGCGCGCTGGTTGGCGGCGGCGTCGGGGCCGAGCAGCAGGTAGCGCCCGTCGGCGAGCGGCGTGAACGACGAAGGATCGCGGGGCAGGATGGTCAGGCCGTGCTGCTTCAGCCGCAGATCGCGGACGATCTCCGGCAGCAGCAGGCTGATGACGTACGCGCCTGTCGAAACCCGGTACCCCGGCCAGAGCGTCTCCGTCGCGGCGCAGCCGCCGAGCACGTGCCGCCGTTCGAGGACGCACACCGACCTGCCGGCCTGCGCGAGATACGCGGCGGCGATCAGACCGTTGTGTCCGCCGCCGAGAACGATGCAGTCGTACGCGCGGTTCTGCCGCATGGCGCGCGGGGCTTTCGCAGCGGGCTGCTAGCAGTCCGTGGTGAAACCCCGCGTCGCACCGAGAGCGGCGAGGCGCGCGGCTGACAAGGCGCGAGGAGCGAGCATATTCAACTATATGTGAGCGACGAGCAACACAGTCAGGCGTGATGCATCGTCGCTCGAATGCAGCGGGGCTTTCGCAGCGGGCTGCTAGTATGCGACACTCGCAGGACGTACTGCTGCACCGAGGCACACCATGACCAAGGTTTCAATCCAACGTATCGCCCTGTGCGTGCTGATGCTCCTGCCGGCCGCCGCCGCGGGACAGGAGGTGCGCGTCGTCGAGCACGAGCTCGACAACGGGATGACGCTCCTGCTCGTGCCCCGGCCGGGGGATCCGAACGTGGCTGCCGGATGGGTCGCCCGGGTCGGCTCGGTGAACGAGAGGCCCGGCATCACCGGCGTTGCGCATCTCTTCGAGCACATGATGTTCAAGGGGACGCACACGATCGGAACGACCGACATCGAGCAGGATCTGCAGATCATCGCCGAGCTCGACGCGCTCAAGGAAGAGATCCGGGTCGAGGAGGCGCGGCTGATCGAGCGCCACCGGCTGGGCGAGATCGACGACCCGCAGGACCCCGCAGAACGGTCGCCACGCCACCAGCAACTGCTCGACGATTTCGACGCGCTGCTCGCACGGCAGAGCGAGCTGCTGATCAAGGAGGACTTCAGCCGCGTCTACACCGGGCAGGGCGCGTCCGGCATGAACGCCGGCACGAGCTACGACTTCACGATCTACTTCGTCAACGTCCCCGCCAACAAGCTCGAGCTGTGGTTCTGGATGGAAGCGGACCGGCTGCTGAACCCGGTCTTCCGCGAGTTCTACGCGGAGCGCGACGTGGTGCACGAGGAGCGCCGGCTGCGCACCGACAGCACGCCGATCGGCAGGTTCCAGGAGCAGTTCGACGCGATGTTCTGGGACTCGTCGCCGTACGGCTGGCCCGTGATCGGCTGGCCGTCCGACATCGAGGGGATCACGCGCGACGAGGCGCTGGCGTTCTTCGACGTCTTCTACGCACCGAACAACATCGCCGCCGCGCTGGTCGGAGACTTCGACCCGGACGAGGCAATAGCGCTGGCCGAGCGCTACTTCGGGCGCCTTTCGCGCGGGGCGCGCGACCCGGCCCCGCCGCGGACGCGCGAGATGCCGCAGCAGGCCGAGAAGCGCATGGTGGCGCACGCGGAGACCAATCCCCAGGTTGCAATCCGCTACCACTCCGTGCCGGACGGGCACGTGGACGAGCCGGCGCTGGTGGTGCTGGGCCAGTTGCTGAACGGCCGCACCGGGCGCCTCTACAAGGCCCTGGTGGAGGAGCAGGAGGTGGCCACGGCCGCGTCCGGCGGGCAGGCCGGCTTCAAGTACGAGGGGATGTTCCAACTGCGCGGGACGGCCAGGCAGGGCCGCACGCCGGAGGAGGTGGAGGAGGCCATCTACGCCGAGCTGGAGCGGCTCAAGACCGAGCCGGTCGGCGACCGGGAGCTGCAGAAGGTGAAGAACCAGAACGCCGCCAGCACCTTCCGCGACCTGGAGGGGAACTTCCAGCTCATGATGCAGTTGCTGATCCGCGAGAACACCCGCGGCTGGGAGACGATAAACACGGATCCGCCGCTGTACGACGCGGTCACTGCCGAGGACATCATGCGCGTCGCCGGGAAGTACTTCACGCCCGAGGCGCGCGCCGTGGCGATCTACTACCGCAAGGGCGGCGACGCGCCGGCGGACGACCGGTTCACGGACCTCGACGACGAGGAGCGCCAGCAGGTCGAGCAGATGGCCGGGATGATCCGCCAGATGAACAAGGAGCAGTTGGATCAGATGCTGGCAGGCGCGGACCAGATGCGCGCGCAGGCTCCGCCCGAGAGTCAGGACATGGTTGATGTGCTCGTGGAGCTGATTCAGGAACGTCTCGAAGAGCTCGGAGGCGGGCAGTGATGCGGCACATCCTGTTGCTCATGCCATTGCTGCTGGTCGCGCCCGCGCCAAGCCTCGCGCAGGGGACGGAGATTCCCGCGCACCCGGGCGACCTGACGTTCGAGCCGCTTGCCTTCGAGCCGCCGCGCGCGGTCGAACATCGCCACACGCTGTCCAACGGCGGGGTCGTCTTCATCGTCGAGGACCATGCCCTGCCGCTCGTCGACGTCTCGGTGATGGTGCGTACCGGCGCCTGGCTCGAGCCGCCGGGCAAGGCCGGCCTTGCGGCGTTGACCGGGAGCCAGATGCGCGCCGGGGGCACGGCGTCGCTGTCGGCCGCCGACTTCGACGAGGAGGCCGCGTTCCTGGCAGCGCAGATCGGCAGCTCCGTCGGCGACACGCTGGGGCAGGCCAGCCTGAACTGCCTGACGAAGGACCTGGACGTGGCGCTCGACCTGCTGTTCGACATGCTGCGGAATCCGCGGTTCGACGAGGACCGGCTGGACCTGGCGAAGAGCCAGATGCTGCAGGCGATGGAGCGGCGCAACGACAGCACGCGCGGCATCGAAGGCCGCGAATGGGGCCGGTTGATGCGCGGCGACGCCCATTTCTCCACGCAACCCGCCACCCGCGCGTCGGTCGAGTCGATCACGCGCGAGGACCTGGTCGCGTTCCACGAGCGCTACTACCATCCGGGCGGCTTCATCTTCGCGGTGTCGGGGGACGTAGTGCCCGAGGATGTCCTGGCGAAGCTGAGCGCGCGCCTGGAGGGTTGGCCGACCGTGTCCGAGCCGGTGCCTTCAGTGCCGGCGCCCGCGCACGATCCGCGCCCGGCGCTGTACGGCGTCCACAAGCCGGACGTCAATCAGGGACGCGTCTCCATCGGGCACCTGGGGACGACGCGAGACAACCCCGACCGCTATCCGCTGCTCGTCATGAACGACATCCTGGGCGGCGGCGGATTCGCCTCCAGGCTGTTGACCCGCGTCCGGTCGGACGAAGGCCTCGCCTACAGCGCCGGCTCCAGCTTCGGCATGGGCACGTACTACGACGGCGTCTTCCGGGTCGCGTTCCAGTCGCGCAGCGAGACGGTGGCGCGCGCGGCCGCCATCGTGCTGGAGGAGGTCGAACGCATCCGCTCGGAGCCGGTCACCGACACCGAGCTGGCCACGGCGATCGCCTCGTTCGTGGAGACGTTCACGCGCAACTTCTCGAGCGCGGCGGCGACCGCCGGGCTGTTCGCCCGCGATGAATATACGGGCCGCGACCCCGAGTATCTGGCTCGCTACCGTGAGCGGATCAGCGCCGTGACGGCGGACGACGTGCTGCGCGTGGCGCGCGAATACCTGCACCCCGACCGGCTGGTGATGCTGGTCGTCGGCAATCTCGATGCGGTGGAGGGGGGCGATCCGGACAATCCGGAGTATGCGCTCGAGGATCTCACGGGCGAGCCGCTCGCGCGGATTCCGCTGCCCGATCCGTTCACGATGGAATACCCCGTTCCCTAGTTTTCGCGATAGATGACTTCGGCGAGTCGGAGGCTCGTGTGCTGCCTGACGGTCGTTGCCGGCCTCCTGCTGCCGGCCGCGGGCGCCGCCCAGTCGCTGCAGCCGGAGGGCTGGGACGCCGGCATCCGGCTCGCGGAGGCGGTCGACCGGAATCCCGATCCGGACATCGTGGAGATCGACTTCGAGGCCCGGGTTGCGCGGGTGGCCATCGCGCCCGGCGTCGAGGTCGACGCCTGGACCTACAACGGCACCATTCCGGGACCGATGATCCGGGTCAAGGTCGGCGACCGGCTCATAGTGCACTTCACCAACAACCTGCCGCGGCCGAGCACCATCCACTGGCACGGACTCCGGATTCCGATCGACATGGACGGCGTGCCGGGCTACTCGCAGGAGCCGGTCGAGCCCGGGGACACGTTCACGTACGACTTCGTGGTGCCGGACGCCGGCATCTACTGGTACCACCCGCACGTGATGTCGGCGGCGCAGGTCGGATTCGGGCTGTACGGCGCGTTCCTGGTCGAAGATCCGAGCGAGACGGTCGGCATCGCCGACGAGCTGGTCGTCGTGCTGAGCGACATCGACCTTGCCGAGGACGGGACGCTTGCCTCGCCCGACACGGGCGGCTCGGTCGGCATGCTGTTCGGCCGGGAAGGGAATCATGTGCTCGTGAACGGCCGGCGCACCCCCGGACTGGTCGCGCGCGCCGGCGCCCCGCAACGCTGGCGGTTGATCAACGCCGCCAAGAGCCGCTACTTCAAGCTCGATCTCGGTGAGGGGCACGTGTTCCGCAAGATCGGGGGCGACGGCGGGTTGGTCGAATACTCCGAGGACCACGAGTTTCTCGTGCTGGGCGCCGGCGAGCGGGCGGACGTCATCGTGCGGCCGAAAGGCGAGCCGGGCAGCGTGCGCGTGCTGCGCTCGCTGCTGCACGACCGCGGCTACGGCAGCACGGAGTTCCGCGACCTGGAAGATCTCGTCGCCATCTCGTTTGCGGACCTGCCGCCGCATGCCGGCGGCCCGCTGCCGCACACCCGCCGCGAGATGGAGCCGTACGCGCTCGACGGCGCCACCGAGGTCAGCCTGGAGCTGACCGTGGCGCAGGATCCCCTGGACAAGTCATTCGCGTACGGCATCAACCACGTGCCGTTCTGGCAGGCCAAGCCGGTAGTTGCCCGGCTTGGGGAGACGCAGGTCTGGACCGTGACCAACTCCACGGACTGGTCGCATCCGCTGCATCTCCATGGGTTCTTCTTCATGGTGCTGGACGCGGAGGGGCAGCCGGCGCGGCCGCTGGAGTGGAAGGACACGGTGGACATTCCGCACCGCCGGACGGTGCGCCTGGCGGTGCGCTTCGACGAGCGTCCGGGGACCTGGATATTCCACTGTCACGTGCTGGACCATGCCGAGGGCGGCCTGTTGAGCGCCGTCCACCTCGATCTGCCGATCGAGGGCTTCAGGAACCTGTTGAAGCACTGAGCGCGCCGGGCGCCGTCCACGTGCCGCTTCCGAACAGCGGCTCGCGGGTCGTGTTAATCTAGCTGCAACCTCGTGCCGAGCTCGTTGCTGTCGCCTTCGGGCGTCCCGTCCGCGTCGCGGAACCGCCGCGGCGGCCGCCGCTGGATGCGCCTCGTCCTGTTCATGGTCGTGGCATTCGCGATCGCCAACGCGGTCGGTGGTGCGCGCGGGCTGACCGCGTTCAGGGACGCCAGCAGCTCGTTCGCGACGCTGTCGGAGGCGGTCACAAGCCTGCGTCAGGAGAACGACGCGCTGCGGGAACGGGCGCGGCGGCTGCGGGAGGATTCGGCGGCCGTCGAGGATGTGGCGCGCCAGGAGCTGGGCCTGATCCGGCCCGGCGAGAAGGTCTTCATCCTCCGCGATCAGCCGCAGGACGCCGTCGTACCCCCGCAGCAGTGACGCGCCGCCGTCAGGCGGGTGCGGCTTCCGATTCGGCAACGAGCCCCAGCTCGCCGCGCACCCGTTGCTCGATCGCGGCGTACAGCTCCGGCTTCTCCTTCAGCAGGCGCTTGACGTTCTCGCGGCCCTGGCCCAGCCGCTCGTCGCCGTAGGAGAACCAGGTGCCGCTCTTCTCGACGATGCGCCGGTCGACCGCGAGATCGAGCAGGTCGCCCTCCCGCGAGATGCCCTCGCCGTACATCAGGTCGAACTCCGCCTCGCGGAAGGGCGGGGCGAGTTTGTTCTTGACGACCTTGACGCGCGTCCGACCTCCAATGGCCCGATCGGCGTCCTTGATGGCGCCGATGCGGCGAATGTCGATCCGGACCGAGGAGTAGAACTTCAGCGCCCGCCCGCCCGTCGTCGTCTCCGGGTTGCCGAACATGACGCCGATCTTCTCGCGCAACTGGTTGATGAAGATCAGGCAGGTCCTGGACTTGGCCACCACGCCGGTGAGCTTCCGGAGCGCCTGCGACATGAGCCGCGCCTGGAGTCCGACCTGCGCGTCGCCCATCTCGCCGTCGATCTCGGCGCGCGGCACCAGCGCCGCGACCGAGTCGACCACGACCACGTCGATGCCGCCGGAGCGCACCAGCACCTCGACGATTTCGAGCGCCTGCTCGCCGTGGTCGGGCTGCGAGACGAGCAGGTTCTCCAGGTCGACGCCGAGCTTGCGCGCGTAGGTCGGGTCGAGGGCGTGCTCGGCGTCCACGAATGCCGCGTTGCCGCCCTGCTGCTGCGCCTGCGCGATGACCTGCAGGGCCAGCGTCGTCTTGCCGGACGCCTCGGGTCCGTAGATCTCCACGACGCGCCCGCGCGGCACGCCGCCGATGCCGAGCGCATAGTCGATGCTGATCGACCCGGTGGAGATCCGCGGGGTCGACGTGGCGCCCCCTTTCTGCCCGAGCCGCATGATCGATCCCTTGCCGAACTGCTTCTCGATCTGGCCGACTGCAAACTCCACGGCCTTGGTGCGGTCGGGTGGAACGTGATCCGTGCGCATGAACAACTCCGGTCTGGATGACGGGTTACGGGCAAAGCGGCGGCGCGCCGTTCATGCGGCCGCCTGCACAATATTGCATTCCATCTGTCTGGGGATTCTAGGATCGTGCCGCCCTGCTGTCAAGCGAAAATCCGCCTTGATCATCATCCGATATTCAAATTATTCAGTAACTTACGGGAGCATGGACTTTCGCCTTTCCATTGCGCCGCGGCAGTTTCGGGCACGTCTCGCGCCGGGTGCCGGCGCAGTTACTGCAACCCCGTCGTTCCAGCGCAACCCCGTCCAACGCAGAAATACCGCTACACTGAACGCCTCCATGCTGGTGACCCGCGTCCTGGCGCTCTTTCTCGCGACGTGGTGCGTCGCGCTGTCCGCCCAGCAGGCGCCCGGCGAGGCGCCGGCCGCCGCGCTCGCCATCGAGGTGGAGCCGCCCGAGCTCACGCTGGAGGTGGGCGGGAAGGCCCAACTGGAGGCGACGGTCCGCGACGCGGACGGCGCCGTGGTGGAGGACGCCGTCGTCGTGTTCTACTCGCGCGCCCGCCGCAGCGTCTCGGTTACCCGCGGCGGCGCGGTCGAGGCGTACCGTCCCGGCGAGCACACGCTCGTGGCGCTGGTGCCGGCGGACGCGCAGGACGCCAGCCGGCGCCCGCGGGGGATCGCCCGCGTCGAGGTGCCGGTCAACGTGCCGCCGCCGCCGGTGGAGCGTGTCCGGTTCACCGGTGTGCCGCAGCGGTTCTACGCGGGCACCCATCCGCGCCTGGACGTCGAGGTGGTTGATGCGAGCGGGGTCGTGCGGCACGACGTCGACGTCACGTATGCGAGCGCCGACCCGACGGTGGCCGGCATCGATGGCTACGGCGTGCTGCAACTGCACCGCCCCGGCAGCGCGACGTTGTCGGTAGCGGCCGAGGCGGCCCGCGACACGCTGACGATCGAGGTCGAGTCCAATCCCGTCGCCTCGCTCGCGCTGCATGCATCGGAGGAGGCGGTCCGCACCGGCGACGTGGTCGTCTTCACGGCGGCGCCGCGGGACGCGCGCGGCCTGACCGTGCGCAGCGTGCCGGTGGAGTTCGCGGTGGCGGGCGAGACCGCTCCGAGCATCCGCGCGGCCGGGGCCGCGGCGATGATCACCAGCGAGGGGCGCTTCGTGGCGGAGCGTTCCGGGACCTTCACCGTGGTGGCGACCGCCGGGGCGCACGTTGCGCGGCGGACCGTCAGCGTCCGCCGCCGGGATGTCCGCCGGGAGGTGGAGCTGGTTGGCCGGGCCCCCGTCCGTGACCGCCGCACGTCGGACCTGTGGGTCTGGGAGGGCACGGACGGGCGCGACTACGCGATCACGGGGACGTGGGGCTCGGACGGCTCCAGCTACATCTGGGACGTGACCGACCCGTCCGACATCCGCAAGGTGCGCGAGGTGCAGGTCGACGCCCGGACCGTGAACGACGTCAAGGTCTCGGAGGAAGGAGACATTGCCGTCATCAGCCGCGAAGGGGCGTCCGACCGCCGCAACGGCATCGTCATCCTCGGCGTGGGCAACCCGCGCGAGGGCGTCCCGGTGCTGGCTGAGTACACGGAGTCGCTGACCGGCGGCGTCCACAACCTGTTCATTTCCGAGGGCCACGTGTACGCGCTGAGCGCCGGGCGGCGCTACGACGTCATCAACATCGAGGATCCGAGCAACCCGCGGCGCGTCGGTCAGTTCGAGATGGATACGCTCGGGCACAGCATTCACGACGTCTGGGTCAGCGACGGCATCGCCTTCTCGTCCAACTGGACCGACGGCGTGGTCGCGGTCGACGTCGGCGGCGGCGGCCGCGGCGGAACGCCCGAGCGGCCGGTGGAGCTCGGGCGCTACGCCTATCCCAGCGGCTGGAACCACGCGGCGTTCCCGTACACGAGCCCGTCCACAGGCAAGCGCTACCTGTTCGCCGGCGACGAGGCGTTTCCGTACACGGGCCTGAGCCGCGGCCGCGGCGGGACGCCGATAGTCGCCGCCGGCTGGATTCACGTCATCGACTGGACCGACTGGGCCAACCCCCGGGAGGTGGCGCGCTACCAGGTGCCCGAGGCCGGCTCGCACAATCTCTGGGTCGAGGACGACACGCTGTACGTCGGCTACTACAACGGCGGGTTGCGCGTCGTCGACGTGTCGGGCGAGCTGCTCGGCGACCTGTACGCGCAGGGCCGCGAAATAGCCCGCTTCCTGCCGTTCGACCCGGAGGGCTTCACGGCCAACGCCCCGTTCGTATGGGGCGCGCAGCCCTACAAGGGGCACATATTCTTCACGGACTGGAACAGCGGCCTGTGGGCGGTGCGCCTCGCGCCGCGGAACGGTCCCGGCCGGATTATCGGGGAGCCGCAATAGCGATGCGCGTCCGGGGTGCCCTCCGCGGTGCGGCCGCGCTCGCGGCCGGACTTGCGGCGCTGGCCGCCCTGCCCGCCGGCGCGCGTCCGGACCCGCCCGCCCGCAGCTACTACGTCTACGTCTGCGCGGAATCGGAAGACGAGGTGGCGCTCGTGCGCTACGGTCCCCGCGGCCTGGAGGTGGTTCGCCGCGTGGCCGTGGGACGCCTGCCGGCCGAGACGGAAGGGCCGCACGGCATCGCGGTCGGCCCGGACGGCCGCCATTGGTACGTGTCGATCGCGCACGGCGCGCCGTTCGGCAGCGTGCACAAGTACGCGACGGGCAGCGACGGGTGGGTGGCCGGCGTCACGCTCGGGATGTATCCGGCGACGCTGGACATCGCGGCATCGACGCGCCTGCTGTTCGCCGCCAACTTCGACCTGCACGGACCGCCGGCGCCGGGCACCGTCTCCGCCGTCGAGATCGACACGATGGAGGAGGTGGCGCGCGTGGAGACGGGGGTGATGCCGCACGGGTCGCGGCTAAGCCGGGACGGGACGCGCCACTACTCGGTCACCATGATGGGCGGCGAGCTGGTCGAGCTGGACGCCCTCGGTTTCGAGGTCGTCCGGCGCCTGCAGCTCGGCGACGGCGTCCAGTCGACGTGGGTCACCGCGCCGACGCGGGACGGGGTGGTCTACGTCACCGGCAACAACGTGGCGTCGGTGTTCGAGGTCGACCTCGGCGCGTGGCGCGTCAGGCGCACTTTCGAGACCGGCGCCGGTCCGTACAACCTGGCGGTCACCCCCGACGGCGCGACGCTCGTCGCCACCTACAAGAGCGGCGACGCGGTCGGTTTCTGGGACCTCGAAACCGGGACGGAACGCGCGCGCGTGCCCACGACGCGCACCATTCCGCATGGCGTGGTCGTGACGCCGGACGGGGCCTATGCCTTCGTCACCGTCGAGGGGGTCGGCAGCGAGCCGGGAACCGTCGAGGTGTACGACGTGCGCACGGCCGCGCGGCTGGGGGCGGTGGACATCGGCAAGCAGGCCAGCGGCATCGCCTTCTGGACCGTCAGGGACGAATAGGAGCCGCCCGCCGCGCCGGCGGCTATGCCGTACGCTCGACCGCCAGGGCCACGCCGTTGCCGCCGCCCAGGCAGAGAGTGGCGATGCCGCGCCGCAGGTTGCGGTTGCGGAGCGCGTACAGCAGCGTGGTCAGGATCCGGGCGCCGCTCGCACCGAGCGGGTGACCGAGGGCTACCGCGCCGCCGTTGACGTTGACCCTGTCGGGGTCGGCGCCCAGCTCGCGGACGACCGCAAGCGCCTGGGCCGAGAACGCCTCGTTGAGCTCGATCAGGTCCACGTCTTCCAGGCTCCAGCCTGTCTTCCGCAACAGCTTCGTGACCGCGTCCACCGGCGTCATCAGCAGCCACTTGGGCGGCAGCCCGCAGACGGCCTGGCCGACGATGCGGGCCAGCGGCGTGACGCCGAGTGCTTCCGCCCGGTCGGCGCCCATGACCACCACGGCCGCCGCGCCGTCGTTGACGCCGGGCGCGTTGCCGGCCGTGACGGAGCCGCCCGCCTTGAAGGCCGGCTTGAGGCGGGACAGCGCCTCGGCCGTCGAATCCGGGCGCACCGGCTCGTCGTATTCCAGACGGATCGGGTCGCCCTTGCGGCGCGGGATTTCGACCGGGAGGATCTCGTCCTTGAAGTGGCAGTCCCGGATGGCGGCCGCCGCGCGGCGGTGGCTCTCGGCGGCGAACGCGTCCTGGTCCTCCCGGCTCACGCCGTAACGCTCGGCGACCGCCTCGGCCGCCAGCCCCATCGACCAGTTCTCGAGCGAGCACCAGAGGCCGTCGTGCATCATCGCGTCGTGCGCATCGACGTGGCCCATGCGCGCACCCTCGCGCGCCTTGGGCAGGAGATACGGCGCGTTGCTCAACGATTCCATGCCGCCCGCGACCGCGACGTCGATGTCGCCGGTGGCGATGCCCTGCGCCGCCAGCATCACCGACTTGAGTCCGGACCCGCACACCTTGTTGATGGTCAGCGCGGCGACGTGATCCGGCAGCCCGCCGTGCAGCGCCGCCTGGCGCGCCGGCGCCTGGCCGAGCCCGGCCGCCACGACGTTGCCCATGATGCATTCGTCCACGGCGGCGGGATCGATGCCGGCCCGCGCGACGGCCTCGCGGACCACGCGGGCCCCGAGATCGGTGGCCGGCAGGCTCTTGAGCGCCCCCAGAAAGCGGCCGGTCGGCAGCCGCGCCGCGCTGGCGATGACAGCTTCACGCATTGATCAGCCCAATCCTTTCACGGCTATCCGCTTGACGGCGCCGCGCCCGAGCAGCTCGCGGAGGCGCGGCCGGATGACGGCGACCGAGCGCGCCGTCTCCGCGCGCCAGTGCTCACCCGCGGCGGCGACGTGGAGCGTGCCGTCGGCGGCCAGCTCGACCGACGTGGCCCTGGCCATTGCGGGGCCTACCGACGTGCGCCAGGCGAAGCGGACCTTGGCCGCCGTCAGCGGCTGGCCGCGCAACAGATTCAGGACGGCGCGCGGCGCGACGTCGCGCACGGGAATCATATGATCTCGGAGTGTATCACCGGGACGAGAGGCTGGTTCTCGCGTCGGCCTCGCCGCGGCGCGCCGCGCTGCTGGCGCGCGCGGGATATGCGTTCGACGTCGTGCCGGCGAACGTCGACGAGAGCCGGCGGCCGTCCGAGGCGGCGGCCGCATACGTCGCGCGGCTGGCCCGCGACAAGGCGGCCGCGGTGGCCGGCCGCTACCCGGAGCGCTTCGTGATCGGCGCGGACACGGCCGTGGTCGTCGACGGGGCAGTGCTGGGCAAGCCGCGCGACACGGACGACGCGGCGCGCATGCTGCGCCTGCTGTCCGGGCGGACGCACCAGGTGCTCACCGGGGTGGCGGTGCGCCGCGGCGCGCGCTGCGCAGGCGCGGTGGAGACGAGCGTCGTGCACTTCGCCGTGTTGGACGCCGGGCAGATAGCATGGTACGTCGGCACCGGGGAGCCGGCGGACAAGGCCGGCGCGTACGGTCTGCAGGGCGACGGCGGCCGGTTCGTCACGCGCGTCGACGGCTCGCGCTCCAACGTGGTGGGATTACCGCTGGACCGCCTGGAGCGCCTGCTGGCGCAACTGGGCGCGGCGGCGGGCGCGGCCCCGCGTTGACTGTCCGCTTGCGCGGGCGATATTCTTACGGGTGCGGGAGGTTCCGTACATGCAAGGCAAGGCGCTCAAGATCGGTCTGACGACGGCTGTCCTCGGGACAGCGTTCGCGGCGCTGCTGTGGACGACCATGGCGGACGGCGCCGCCTACTACCTGCATGTCGACGAGGTGATGGCCGAGCCGGAAGAGATGTACGGCAAGCGGCTGCAGGTGCATGGCTTCGCGCACGACATCAGGGTGCGTCCGAGGAGCATGGAGTACCGCTTCGAGATTCGCAACAAGGGCTACGCCGTAAACGCCGAATACACCGGCATCGTGCCGGACACCTTCCAGAACGAATCCGAAGTCGTCGTGACCGGGCGTCTCGACGGGGACACGTTCCACGTGGAGCCGGACGGGATCATGGCCAAGTGCCCGTCGAAATACGAGCCGAAGCCGACGGTCGGGGGCGCCGCTCCCGCGGAGTTGGCGTCCGGCGTCAATTGAACGTGTTCCTGACCCGCGCGTGACGTGAGCGCGCGGCGGGCCCAGCCGGCAGCCCGGGTCAAGAGGTCTCCAGCATGGCCACACTCGGTTCCTGGACATTGCTCGCCGCGTTCGTCGCCTGCGCGTACGCCATAGCGGCGTCGGTGGCGGGCGCCCGCCGGCGCTCGCCCCGCATGGTGCAGAGCGGCGTGGGCGCCTTCTACCTCGTCACGGCGCTGATGACCCTGGCGTCGGCGATCATCGTCCACGCGTTCGTCACCCAGAACTACAGCATCCGCTACGTCGACCGCTATTCGGACTCCGTCCAGCCGCTGTTCTACAAGCTGACGTCGTACTGGGGCGGGCTCGACGGCTCCATCATGTTCTGGGTGTTCCTGCTGTCGGTGTTCGGCGCGCTCGCCGTCCGCAGCAACCGCGAACGCCAGCGGGAGCTGATCCCGTACGTCGTCGCGATCATCGCCGCCGTGCAGCTCTTCTTCCTGTTCGTGATGATCGTCCTCAAGGATCCGTTCGCCACCTACCTGGCGGAGACGCCGGCGGACGGGCGGGGCCTCAACCCGCTGCTGCAGAACCCGTACATGGCGATCCACCCGCCGTCGCTCTACACCGGGTTCGTCGGCATGACCATCCCGTTCGCCTTCGGCCTGGCGGCGCTGATCACCGGCTACCTGGACGATTCGTGGCTGCGGGCCGTGCGGCGCTGGACGATGTTCTCCTGGCTGTTCCTCACGCTCGGCCTGACGCTCGGCATGATCTGGGCGTACGAGGAGTTGGGGTGGGGCGGCTTCTGGGGCTGGGACCCGGTGGAGAACGCCGGGGCGCTGCCGTGGTTCACCGCCACCGCGTTCCTGCATTCCGTGATGGTCCAGGAGCGCCGCAGCATGCTGCGCGTCTGGAACGTGACGCTCGTCATACTGACGTTCCTGCTGACGATCATCGGCACATACCTGACGCGCAGCGGCATCGTGCAGTCCGTGCACGCGTTCGGCGAGGACCCGCAGCTCGGGGGGCTGTTCCTGGGTTTCATGGCCGTCATCATCGTCTTCAGCTTCGGCTGGGTCATCTACCGCATGCCGCTGCTGCAGGCCCGCAACGAGCTCGAGTCCTGGATGTCGCGCGAGGCGGCGTTCCTCGTCAACAACTGGATCCTGCTGTTCTCGGCGTTCTTCATCCTGTTCGCCACGCTGTTCCCGACCCTCAGCGAGGCCGTGACGGGACAGCGGATCACCGTCGGGCCGCCGTTCTTCAACACCTGGATGGTGCCGATCGGCCTGACGCTGCTGCTGCTGACCGGCATTGGACCGCTGCTGGCGTGGCGCAAGACGAGCACGTCTTCGCTCGTCTACCAGTTCGCGTGGCCGGTCGGCTTGGCCGTGGCCACCGCCGCCGGACTGTATCTCATCGGCTTCCGCGTCTGGGTGTCCGGGCTCTGCTTCGCGCTCTGTGCGTTCGTCCTGGGCACGCTCGGCCAGGAGTTCGTGCGCGGCGGCCTGGTGCGGCGCGAGGCCACCGGGACCGACCTGCTGACGGCCATGGTGGGGCTCGTGATGCGCTCGCGCCGCCGCTACGGCGGCTACATCGTGCACGCCGGCATCGTGCTGATGTTCCTCGGCTTCGCCGGCTCCGGCTACAAGCAGGAGCAGCAGGTGCTGCTGAACCCCGGCGAGTCGGTGGAGATCGGACGCTTCGAGGTGCGGCACAACCGCCTGAGCGAGTCGGACGACGGCCAGAAGCAGATGATCACCGCGCACATGACCGTCCTCCGCGACGGCGAGGAAGCGGGCTCGCTCTATCCTGCGCGCTGGTTCTACCGCAAGCACGAGACCGAGCCGACCACCGAGGTCGCCATGCGGCGGTCCATATCGGAAGACCTGTACGTGACGCTGGCGACGTACGACATCGGCGACCAGTCCGCCGCGTTCCAGGTCACGGTCAATCCGCTGGTCAACTGGATCTGGCTCGGGTTCGCGCTGCTGGCGTTCGGCACCGGCATTGCGCTGCTGCCGGAGAGCAGCTTCGCCTTCGTGACCGCGAAGGTGCCGGCCGGCGCCGCCACGACGTCGCTGCTGCTGCTCTCGCTCCTCCTGGGCGGGATGGCCGCGCCCGCCCGGGCGCAGATTGCCGTCGCGGGCGGCGCCGACCTGACGCCGGACCAGCAGGCGCTCGAAGCCGAGCTGCAGTCGGAGCTGGTCTGCCTCTGCGGCTCGTGTTCCCGCCTGCAGCTGTCGGTCTGCACCTGCTCAACGGCCGACGAGATGCGGCGCGAGCTGAACGGACAGGTGGCTGCCGGCAAGGACCGCGACGGCGTGTACCAGCACTTCATTGCCGCCTACGGCAGCCAGGAGCCGCTCGGGACACCGATCGGCGCCTTCAACCAGCTTGTGTGGATTTTTCCCCTCCTCATCGGCGGCACCTTCCTCGCCGGAATCGGCGTCGTGGCGGTGCGCTGGTCGAGACGCGCTGCCCACTCCAACGTGGCGCCCGCTGCCGAGCCTGCGGATGAGCGGCTCGAGGCCCGCCTGGACGATGAGCTCCGAAACCTCGACTGACGCGCGCACCTTCCGTCCCTGGCATCTCTTCGTTCTGGTCGGCCTGCTGGCGTCCACGGTCGCCGTGCTCGTGGTCCGGCCGGACGATCCCGTCGTGCTGGTGCTGCTGGTGGCGGCCATCGGCTCGTCTGCCTGGGTCGGCTTCATGCTGTACCGCACGCTGTGGCCGCTGGCGGCATCCGAGTTCCAGGACCGCACGGAGATCATCGCCGGCCGGACGCGCGCCGCCCTGGAGCGGGAAAAGACGCTCGTGCTGCGGGCGATCAAGGAGCTCGAGTTCGACCGCGCGATGGGAAAGGTGGCGCCGGCCGACTTCCAGGAGGTGAGCGGACGGCTGCGCGCGCGCGCCCTCGCGCTGATGCAGCAGCTCGACGTCGCCCTGCCGGGCTACAGCGAGGAGATCGAGCAGGAGCTGGCCAGGCGGCTCGCCGCCCTGGGAGAAGCAGCCCCGGCGGCCGGTCCCGCCCGCGCTGCGGCGCACCGGGTGTGCGCCGGCTGCGGCACGGCGAACGATCAGGACGCCAGGTTCTGCAAGGGTTGCGGGGCGCAGATGGAGGCGCCGGCATGACGGCTCGCGCCGGTTTCCTGGCGTTGCTTGGGCTGCTGGCCGCCGCGGGCGGCGCGGGGGCGCAGCCCGATCCAAGTCAGATGTCGGGTATCCCGCTGCCCGACGCCGAGCTGAACGACGGGACCGTATCGGTCCGCATCATCCGCGGGCAGCTCTCGAACAACGTCCCGAACCAGTTGGTGGAGTTGCGCCACGGGGACATAGTGGAGGAAGCGACGACCGACGCCGCGGGGCGCGCCACGTTCGTGACGCTGAATCCGGGACAGCAGGTGCAGGCCGCCACGGAGCTCGACGGCGTGCGCATCGAATCGCTGCCGTTCGCCGCGCCCGGCCGCGGCGGCGTGCGGCTGATGCTGGTGGGCGCCGATCCCGATCGCCCCGTCGAGCCGGCCCCGCCGGGGCTGGTGACGTTCGGCGGCGAGTCGTTCGTCCAGGTGGAGATCGTCGAGGAAAGCGTCGAGGTGTACTACGTCTTCGACGTCAACAACCCCGCCCAGGTGGCCGTGGAGCCGTCCGAGCCGGTGGTGATGGAGCTGCCGCCCGGGGCGCAGGGCGTGACGGTGCTGCCCGGCTCCTCACCCCGGACCTCCGTCGATGGCCGCAGCGTGGAGCTGTCCGGCCCGTTCGATCCGGGCGCGACGCCGCTGCGCATCGCGTACATCCTGCCGTACTCGGGTGACAGCCTCGTCATCGAGCAGGCGTTCCCGGTCGACTGGGACTCGGTGCTGCTCTCGGTCGAGAAGCTGGGCGCGGTCGACTACGTGTCGCGGCAGGTCAACCGGCGCGTGGAGGTGCCGTCCGAGACGCGCGGCGGTACGGACTACATGCTCGGCTCCGGCCCGCGGGTGGCGGCGGGCACGCCGTTCACCCTCGAGCTGGCCGGACTGCCGCACCACAGCCGCATGCCGAGCAACATCGCGCTGGCGATCGCGCTGGCCATCCTCGGCATTGGCGGTTGGGGGGCGGCCGCCGCGCCCGGCCCGTCCGCCGGCGACAAGGGGCGCGACCGGCTCCTGGCCCGCCGCGAGGTGCTGTTCATGGACCTGGTCAAGGTGGAGCGGCAGCACCGCGCCGGCAGGATCGGCGCGACGAAGCACAAGTCGCGCCGTGCGGAGCTGTTCCGCGCGCTGGAGCGCGTGTATCAGCGGCTGGAAGAAGATGCCGCACCGGCGGTCCCGACCGGGGCCGGCGCCGCCGAAGGGTAACGGTCCGTTAACGGAGCACGCATGCCGGCGTCCGCCGCAGCCTCGTTCGACTTCGACCACGTCACCGTGTCCGGCGTTTCGCGGCACTACGGCCGGCGGCGGGCGCTCTCCGGCGTATCGCTGACCCTGCGGGCCGGCGAGCTGGTAGGCCTGCTGGGCCCCAACGGCGCGGGCAAGTCGACGCTGCTCGGCGTGCTCGCCACCCTGATTCAACCGTCGGGCGGCACGGTGCTGTACGGCGACCGGCAAGCCGCCGCGGCGGGCGTGGAGTTGCGCGCCAGACTGGGGTTTCTGTCGCACGAGCTGCAACTGTACGGGGAGCTGACAGCGCGCGAGAACCTGGAGTTCTTCGGCGGTCTCCACGGTTATCGGGATTGCGCCGGGCGCGCCGCGGCAGCCCTCGAACGGGCCGGCCTCGCCAGCCGCGCGGACGATCCGGTCCAGGGGTTCTCCCGCGGCATGCGGCAGCGCCTGGCGCTGGAACGTACGCTGTTGCACGACCCGCGGCTGGTGCTGCTCGACGAGCCGTTCACCGGTCTGGACGAGGCCTCCGGGCGTGCCCTGGCCGCGCGGCTGCAGGCGCTGGGCCGGGCGCAGCGGATCGTGCTCCTGGCGACGCACGATCTGGAGGCGGTCGAGGGGTTGCTCGACCGTGTCCTGATGCTCCGCGAGGGGCGCCTCATCGAGTTGTCGGAACAGGAGCCCTCACTCCGGGAACGCTACCGGGCGGCATTGGCAGGTTGATCACTTGACCACCGACTTCTTCCGCGTGGCCTGGCTCGTGATGCGCAAGGACCTCACGGTCGAATCGCGCAGTTGGGAGATGGTCTCGACCACGCTGTTCTTCGCCGTCTCGTGCGTGCTCGTCTTCTCGTTCGCGTTCGTGCGCGCCGGGCAGCCGATCGAAGGGGCGGCGGCAGGCATCCTGTGGATTGCGGTCGCGTTCTCCGGCACGCTCGCGCTCGGACCCACGTTCGATCGCGAGCGGCACCACGACGCGCTGCGCGGCCTGCTGCTGGCGCCGGTGGAGCGCTCCGCCATCTTCCTCGGCAAGTTCCTGGGCGTGGTGTTGCTGATGACCGCGGTGGAGCTGGTGGTGGCCGTACTGGTGGCGCTGCTGTTCCAGGCGCCGCTGGCCGCGCACGCCTGGTGGATCGCCGCGCTGTTGATGCTCGGCAACATCGGGTTCGCGGCCGTCGGGACGCTGTTCGCGGCGATGCTGGTGCGAACGCGGAGCCGCAGCGTCCTGCTGCCCATCCTGCTGTATCCGATCACGCTGCCGGCCCTGATCGCCGGCGTGATGGGCACGGCGGCGTTGCTGCAGGCCGAGCCGAACCTCGATCTCGCGCGCCTGTGGGCCGCGATGCTGCTGTGTTTCGACGCCGTGTTCACGACCCTCGCGTTATGGACATTCGAGCCGGTCATGACAGAATGAGGCCCATGATGCAGAGTCAGCGCGTGTTTGCTGCACTGTGCGTGTCGGGGCTGGTGATGTTCGCGGCCGCCCCGCTGCTGATCGCGCAGGCGCCGTTCGAATCGACGATGGGTCTGATCCAGAAGATCTTCTATTTCCACGTACCTGGCTGGATCGTGATGTTCCTGGCGGTGTTCATTGCCGGCATCGCGAGCGCCATCCACCTTTTCCGGAACAAGCCGGCGGCCGACCGGCTGGCGCTGGCGGCGGCCGAGCTGGCGGTCCTGTTCGGCCTCATCGGCCTGGTGACCGGGCCGCTGTGGGCGCGCAAGGCATGGGGCGTCTGGTGGCAGTGGGAGCCGCGCCTCACGATGTCGCTGATTCTCGAGCTGATCATGTGCGCGTACCTGCTGTTGCGGCGCTACGGCGGCCCCGGCTCGGACAAGCTGGCGGCGGGGCTCGCGATATTTGCGATGGCAAACGTGCCGTTCGTCTACCTCTCGGTCAACATCTGGCGCACCATCCATCCGGCGACCAGCGTGGTGCCGCAACTGGCAGGCTCGGCGCCGGGCATGTTCGGCCCGTTCGTGTGGTGCTCGGTGGCCTTCCTGGTCCTGTTCACCGTGATGATGGCGGCGCGGACGCGGCTCGAGACGCAGCGCGCGGAAGTCGAGCGGCTGCACCTGGAGCTGGAGGAACGATGAACGGCGTGATGCGGGCAGCGACAATCCTCTTTCTGGTACTGGTCATGCTGGCCCCCGCCACCGCCGCGGCGGTGGCGCACGGCGAGCAGCCGCAGCCGCCGCAGGAGGAGTTCATCCCGATCGACGAGTTGCCGCCCGGCGACCAGATGCCGGCCGCGCCCCTGCTGATCGCCGCCTACGCAATCGTGTGGGCCGTGGTGTTCGTCTACCTGTGGTCCATCTGGCGGCGCCTGTCGACCGTGGAGCGGGAGATGCAGGAGCTGGCGCGGCGGGCGGACGCCGGGGAAGAGGGATCCTAGATGTTCGACGGGATGACGGCGGGGCACTTCATCTTCATCCCGTCCGTGCTGCTCGTCGGCGTCGTCATCGGCTGGATTCTCGGTTCCCGCGCCGCCGCCGACGCCTACGCCGCCGAGTTGAAGCGCCGCGAGGCGCGCGCTGCGCGGCCCGGGGGGCGGTAGCGCGCGCGTAGCGCCGCCTGGCGCACCGGCTACCGGTAATTGCCTTGGCGCTACCTTGTCGTTTCCATTCCAGCGAGTCACCGTAAGTCGGGGCTTGATCCGGGGAGAAGCACACCGGGCGATGGCCGGCGTGACGATCATGGCTCGTCGCGCCGGTCGTGACCCCTGTTGGGCGGGCGCGCCCCGGGTCGGTCCCAGTTCCATGCACGGTGCGGCATGCGGTCAGCAGCCGAGCCAGTCGCGAATGCGTTCGACGAGCTCGCCGGGGGGGATCTCTCCGGCGTCGAGGCGCAGGTGGGCATGCTGATAGGCCGCACGACGGGCGTGATATAGCGCCAGCAGCGTGCCGCGGTCGGCGGCCAGCGGCCGCCGGCCGTCGGAGGGGATGCGCGCGACCACCTGCTCGAAAGAAAGATCCAGCCAGATCGACGCGCCGTCGTCGTTGATGACGCGGCGGTTTTCCGGTTCCACGAACGTGCCGCCGCCCGTGGCGACGATCGCGTGGCGCAACGGCAGGAGGGACAACAGCACCGTACTCTCGAGCTCCCGGAAGTACGCCTCGCCGCGCCGCGCGAAGATGTCGGCTACGGATTGCCGCTCGCGGGCGACGATCGCATCGTCGATGTCCTCGACCTGCCAGCCGAGGCTCGCGCCGAGCGCGCGGGCCACCGTCGACTTGCCGGCCCCCATGAATCCGACCAGGTAGATCTTGTCCGTCTTCACGCTGGACGCGGGAGCTCGCGGATCGCCGCAAGCGCCTCGAAGAAGCCGGGATAGGATACGTCCACCGCCGCGTGTCCCGTAATCGTCGTCGGTCCGGCCGCGGCCAGCGCGGCAACGGCGAAGGCCATGGCCATGCGGTGATCGCCGGCCGCGTCCACGACCCCGCCGGTCAGCGCGGCGGGGCGTATCGCGAAGCCGTCGGGACGCTCGTCGACGTCCGCGCCCAGCGCGCGCAGTCCGCCCGCCAGCACCGCGATGCGGTCGCTCTCCTTCGCCCGGAGCTCCGCGGCGCCATGGACCTCCAGTGCGCCGCCGGCGCAGGCCGCCGCGGCCAGCGCCGGCAGCTCGTCGATCACTCCGGGCACCTGGTCCGGGCCGATGCGCAGCGGCCGCCGCGCGCCGTACCGCACGCGGACGGCGCCGAACGGCTCGCCAGCCGCGACGCCGGTCTGCTCGACGGCCACGTCCGCGCCCATCGCCTGCAACAGGTCGAGAAACGCGGTGCGGGTCGGATTCAGGCCGACGTCGGCAATCTCCACCGCGGATCCCGGAAGCGCAGTGGCCGCCGACGCCCAGAACGCCGCCGACGACAGGTCGCCCGGCACGCGCAGTTGCGCCGGGGCGAGGTGCTGGCCGCCGCTCACCGCGACCCGGCCGTTCGCGCGGTCGATGTCGATGCCGAACGCGGGCAGCGCCCGCTCGGTGTGGTCCCGGGTCGGGACCGGCTCGATCACCTGCGTCGTGCCCGCGGCGTGCAGCCCGGCCAGCAGGACCGCGCTCTTGACCTGGGCGCTGGCCACCGGCGGCTCGTACGTCGCGCCGCGCAACGCGGCGCCGCGGATGACGAGCGGCGGCCGGCCGCCGGCGGTCCGGATGCTTGCGCCCATCCTCTCGAGCGGGTCGACGATGCGCTGCATCGGCCGGCGCTGCAGCGAAGCGTCGCCGGTGATCGTGGTTTCGAACGGGCGGGCCGCCAGGATGCCGGCCAGCAGGCGCATGGTGGTGCCGGAATTGCCGGCGTCCAGCCGCTCGTGCGCCGGACCCAACTCGCCCGTTCCGCGCCCGGCTACGACTACCGTGGAGCCGGCTTCTTCCGCGCCGTCCGGTGCGGTGCGGACATCGACGCCGAGCGTCCGGAGACAGCGCAGGGTGGATGCGCAGTCGGCGCCGGGCGCATAGTTGCGTATGGTGGACGTGCCGTCGGCCAGCGCCGCCAGCAGCGCGTAGCGGTGTGAGATCGACTTGTCACCGGGAACTCGCAGCCGGCCGCGGACCCGCCCGCCGGGCGTGATGATCACGGCAGGTATGGTACCCTGAGGCGCCGACGCAAGCATGTCCGACACCAGCCACACCGTGCGCCTGGCGTTTCCCAGCCATCTCGACATGCTGGACTTCGTCCAGCTCCTCAGCGACCACGCGGGCCGGGCGGGCAACCTCGACGACGACGCGGCGCACCAGATGAGCCTTTCCGTGCGCGAGTCGGTGGTGAACGCGATCAAGCACGGCAACACCGGCGACGAGTCCAAGCGGGTCGTCGTCGAATTCGAGTTGGAGCCGGCCGACGCGCCGGCGCGGGTCGTCGTGCGCGTCCTGGATCAGGGCGCGGGATTCGACGTGGTGGACGTCCCCGATCCGGCGGCGCCCGAGAACCTCCTCAAGTCGTGCGGCCGCGGCCTCTTCTTCATGCGGAAGTTCATGGACAGCCTGACCTGCCGGCGCGTTCCCGGCGGCGGGACCGAAGTCCGGATGGTCAAGAAGATCGGTTGATGGCGGTCGCGCCGGGCCTGCTGCAGACGGCCATCGAGATCGTCCTGCGCGCCGGCGCGATCCAGGTGGCGCGCCGCGGCCACGCGCTCGAGATCGGGAAGAAGGGGCCGATCGATCTCGTGACGCCGGTGGACGTGGAGATCGAGCGGATGTGCCGCGAAACGATCGCCGCGCGCTATCCGGATCACACCGTTCTCGCCGAGGAGTTGCCGAACGCCGCTGGCGCCGCCGCCGCCGGGCGGCACCGCTGGATCTTCGATCCAATCGATGGCACGGTGAACTACGCGCACGGACTGCCGGTATTCTGCGCATCGCTGGCGCTGGAAGTCGACGGGCGGATGGAGGTCGGGGCTGTCTACGACCCGTCGCGCGAGGAGCTGTTCGTCGGGGAGCGCGGCGCCGGCGCCCGCCTGAATGGCGCGCCGCTGTCGGTGTCGTCGGCAGCGGGCCTGCTCGACGCCATGCTGTGCACCGGCTTCCCGTATGACGTGCACGAGACCGTCGACGAGGTGGTCGGGCTGTTCGGCGCGTTCGTGCGCCGCGCGCGCGCGGTCCGGCGCCTCGGCTCGGCCGCGCTGGACCTGTGCTACCTGGCCGCGGGACGGTTGGACGGGTTCTGGGAGCAGCGCCTGCACCCGTGGGACACGGCCGCCGCGGCGCTGATCGTGGAGGAGGCCGGCGGACACGTGACGGACCTGGCCGGCCGGCCGTTCACGCCTTTCGACGGCGACGTCCTCGCGTCCAACGGCAGCCTGCACGAACAGATGCTCGCCGTCGTCCGCCAGTTCGCCGCGCAGCGTTCACCAGACCGGACGGACTGACACCCACCGGGGACACGTTGCGCCGGAATTTCCCTTCCGTGGCTGCCCTCCGGGGTTGGCACCGATTGTGCACTCACCTCTTCTGAACGCCGGTTGGGAACGTCCGCCATCGGGTGCGGGCGCGCCGGGCCGGTCATTACCGGAGGAGGATCATGCCAGCACACCGTATGTCGCTCATGGCCGCCGTGCTCGCCGCCGGCCTGCTGTGGAGTCAACCGGCCCAGGCCCAGCAGTGGCTTGCATTCAACGTCGGCGAATTCTCCCTGCGCGGGCTGGACGGCCGGATTCACGACGATGTCCTGCTGGAGAACAGCACCGTCTTCGACATCTTTCCCAGTGACTTCTCGAACGTGACGTTCGGCGGTGAGTGGCAGGCCGGCATCGGCCGCCATTTCGAGTTCGGCGTGGGGCTGGACTATTACCGGAGCACGGTGCCCAGCGTATACCTCGATTACGTCGACTTCGACGGTTCCGAGATATATCAGGATTTCCGGCTACGGATAACACCGGTCACGTTCACGCTGCGCGTCAATCCATTCGGCACGAATGCGCCGTTCCAGCCGTACGTCGGCGGCGGCGTGGGCGTGTTCAACTGGCGCTACAGCGAGGTCGGGGACTTCATCGATTTCACGACCTTCGAGGTGTTCAACGACCGGTTCGTGGCGACGGGGACCGATGTGGGCACCGTGATCCTCGGCGGCGTCCGCATTCCCATCGGAACGTGGTTTGCGGCCGGCTTCGAGGCCCGCTACCAGCACGCCGCGGGCACGGTAGGCATCGACCAGGGATTTCTGGCGGAACGGATCGATCTCGGCGGATTCTCCACCCGCTACTCGATCCAGTTCCGCTTCTGACGCGGGGGTCCGCGGTGTCCCCGTTGGCTATAATGCGGCCATCCGATGGCCCGCATGGTCGCCTGGGCCCAGTCCATCGCGCTGTCGATAGGCGGGCCCGGGTTGTTCTTCATCGCATTTCTGGACTCCTCGTTCCTGTCGCTGCCGGAGATCAACGACCTGTTGGTCGTGCTCCTGGTGATTCAGCACAAGGAACGGATGCTGTACTACGCGATGATGGCGACCCTCGGGTCGCTCCTCGGCTGCCTGGTGCTGTACTACATCGGCCGCAAGGGCGGCACGGCGCTGGCAAAGCGCCGGTTCGGGGGGCGGCGGATGGAGCAGGCGCTGTCGCTCTACGCGCGCTACGGCGCGATGGCCATCGCCATTCCGGCTGTCCTGCCGCCGCCGTCGCCGTTCAAGGTGTTCGTGCTGCTCGCCGGCATCGCCGGCGTGCCGGTGCTGCAGTTCGCCGCGGTCATCGCCATGGCGCGCGGCTTCCGATACACGTTCACGGCGTGGCTCTCCGTGCGCTACGGCGATCAGGCCATCGCGCTGTTGGAGGAGCATGGCCGGGCCATCACGATCGCGATCGCGGTGGTCGTCATCGGCGGGGTTGCGGTGTGGTTGATGCGGCGCGGCCGCCACCGTGAGTCTCCAGAGGAGACCTGAGGGGTCCCGACCCGCCATCCATGTCTCCGGAACTCTCGGTCGTCGTCCCGCTGTACAACGAAGCCTCCAACGTCGGCGCGCTGCACGAGGAGCTGACGGCGGTGCTGCGCGGGCTCGGCGGGCCGTACGAGCTGATTCTGGTCGACGACGGCAGCACGGACGGCACGTTCGAAGCGCTGGCAGGGTTGCACAGGCGCGATCCGCGGCTTGTCGTCATCCGCTTCCGGCGCAACTTCGGACAGACGGCCGCGTTCGCCGCCGGATTCGACCGCGCGCGCGGGCGCATCATCGTGACGCTGGACGGCGATCTGCAGAACGATCCGCGCGATATTCCGGCGCTGGTCGCCCGCCTCGAGGAGGGGTTCGACCTCGTCAGCGGCTGGCGCCGCGAGCGGGCCGACCGCTGGCTGACGCGCCGCGTCCCCTCGCAGTGCGCCAACTGGCTGATCTCGCTGGTGACGGGGGTGAAGCTGCACGATTACGGCTGCTCGCTCAAGGCGTACCGGGCCGAGGCGATCAAGCCGGTGGCGCTGTTCGGCGAGCTGCACCGGTTCATTCCGGCATTGGCCGCGGCGCGCGGCGCGCGGGTTGCCGAGATGGTGGTGAGCCACCGGCCGCGCCGCTCCGGCGCTTCCAAGTACGGCCTTTCCAGAATCGGCCGCGTGTTGCTGGACCTGCTGCTGGTGAAGTGCCTGGTCAGCTACGCGACGCGCCCGCTGCGGATGTTCGGGCCACCGGGGCTGCTGCTGGGTGCGGCTGGATTCGGGGTCTCCGGCTATGTTGCCGCAGCCTGCCTCCGCGGCGCACAGCCGCTCGGCGGCGCGGTGCTGCTGCCGCTGGGCATGCTGCTGCTCATGCTCGGCATCCAGCTCGTAGGGCTCGGCCTGCTGGCGGAACTGCAGATTCGCACCGTGCGCGGCACCGGGGGGAATCCGCCGTACGCCGTGCGCGAGGTGCTCGAGAGCCGGAGCGAACCCGCTTCATGATCCTGCCCCGACAGCCTGCCGCACGGCCTTGACGACCGCCAACTGGCGCTGCTCGGACAGCTCGGGATACATCGGCAGCGACAGCACCTCGCGCGCCGCCTGCTCGGCGTGCGGGAATGCGCCGGCGCGGTAGCCGAGGTCGGCGTACGGCGCCTGCAGATGGACCGGCGCCGGATAGTGGACGACGCACTCCACCTGCGCCGCCAGCAGCGCCGCCCGGATGGCGTCCCGGCGCGGCGAGCGGATCGCGTAGACGTTGCAGACATGCTCCGCGCCGGGCACGCGCGACGGCGTTGTCACCGCGGTACCCAACAGGGCGTCGTAGCGATCCGCAACAGCCCGCCGTTCGCGTATCCACTCGTCGAGATGCCGCAGCTTGACGCGCAGCACGGCGGCTTGCATCTCGTCCATGCGGAAGTTTCCGCCGCCTTCCGTGCGGCCGCCGGCATCGGTCGGTCCCCAACTGCGCAGGCTGCGGGCGGCGCGCGCCTGCTCGGGATCGTCGGTGACGATAATGCCGCCCTCTCCCGCCGCGCTGAGGTTCTTGGTGGGGTAGAAGCTGAAGCACCCCGCGTCGCCCATGCTGCCGGTGCGCCGCCCCTTGTAGCGTGCGCCATGCGCCTGCGCCGCGTCCTCAACGACGGCGAGCCCGTGGCGGCGCGCCAGCTCCAGGATTGGATCCATGTCGGCCGGCTGCCCGTACAGGTGGACCGGGACGAGGGCGCGCGTGCGACTGCTGACCGCGGCTTCCAGCGCAGCCGGGTCCATCGTGAGCGAGCCGGGGTCCACGTCGACGAACCGCACGTCGGCGCCGGTGCGGCGAATCGCGTCGACCGTGGCCACGAAGGTGAAGGGGACGGTGATGACCTCGTCGCCGGCGCCGATCCCGGCTGCAACCAGCGCGACGTGCAGGGCGCTCGTCCCGGAGTTGACGCCCACGGCGCAGGCCGTTCCGCAGTACTCGGCGAACTGCTGCTCGAATGCCGCCACCTCGGGGCCGGAGGCGTAGCGCCCGCTGCGCAGCACGCGCAGGGCAGCCGCCTCCACCTCGTCGCGGATGCGTTCGTGCTGCGCCTGCAGGTCGACCAGTGGGATCACGGTGTCATTCCGGGACGCGGGGTTCGCCACGCGCGGCGGGGTGGTGCTGCCTGCGCGCTCCCGTCATTGTACCTGTCGGCGGAGGCTGGTAAACTTCCCGCGGGCATGGGCTACGGTAGCGATCTGGAAGCAAAGCTGGCGCGCAAGGTCACCCGGGCGATAACCACCTTCGATCTGATCGAGGAGGGCGACCGCGTGATGGTCGGGCTGTCCGGGGGCAAGGACAGTTGGGCGCTCATGCAGATCCTGGACGTGCTGCGCCGGCGCTCGCCGGTACGCTTCTCGCTGATCGCCGTCAACGTCGATTCGGGCTACGACGGCTACCGGCACGACGCGATCGCCGGGGCCTGCGATCAGCGGGGGTGGGAGTACCGCATCGAGCACACCGCCATCGGCGAGATCATGGATGACGTGCTCGACGCCGACGCGACGCCCTGCTCGCTGTGCGCGCGGCTGCGCCGCGGCGTGCTCTACCGGCTGGCCGCCGACGTGGGCGCCACGAAGATCGCGCTCGGCCATCACGCGGACGACTTCGTCGAGACGCTGCTGCTCAACCTGTTCTTCGCGGGCAGCCTGAAGGCGATGCCGGCCCGCCTGGTTTCGGATGATCGCCGGCACGTGGTGATCCGGCCCCTGGTGTACGTGGCCGAGGACGAGGCGCGTGCGTATACACGGGATTGCGAGCTGCCGGTCATCGGCTGTTGCTGCCCGGTGTGCGGCGACCTCAGCCTGAAGCGGCAGCGAATCAAGCGCCTGCTGATCGATCTCGATCGGGAGCATCCCGGGCTGAAGCAGTCGATGCTCAAGGCGCTGGGCAACGTCGCGCCCCGGCATCTGCTCGACACCCGACTCAATCCGCCCGCCGCGCTCCGCGCCGCGGCCGCGGTCGCGTCGTGACCGCCAGGCCGCAGGTGGCGGGAGTGCCATCCAATCCATGCGAGTCGTGCTGCAGCGCGTCGGCTCCGCGCGCGTGAGCGTCGACGGCAGCGAATGCGCCCGGATCGGTCGCGGCTTGGTCGCGCTGGTCGGCGTGGGGCGCGACGACGGGCCGGACGACGTGCAGTACGCCGCCGGCAAGATCCGCAACCTGCGGTTGTTCGAGGATGACGGCGGCCGGCTGAACCGCTCGCTCGCGGACGTGGGCGGGGAACTGCTCGTCGTTTCGCAGTTCACGCTGTACGGCGACTGTCGCCGCGGCCGGCGGCCATCGTTCGACAAGGCGGCGCCGCCCGCCGCGGCGCTCGGCATCTACGAAGACCTGGTCGCCGCGTTGCGCGCGAGCGGCCTGACGGTGCGGACGGGCCGCTTCCAGGCGATGATGCAGGTGGAGCTGGTCAACGACGGCCCGGTGACGCTGCTCATCGACAGCGGACGGGGCTTCTAGGAACAAAGCTGGTACCATCAGGCGATGCATGTACGAGCGGCCATGGCGGCCTGGGTATTGCTAGCGCTTGCCGTGCCGGCGGCGGTCAGCGCGCAGCAGCGGCCGTTCGTCACCGAGGATCCGGAACCGGTGGGCGGCGGCGTGATGTTGATAGAGGCCGGCTTCGACTACGTGCAAAAGCAGCGGTTCCCGGTGTCCGGCCTCACGGGTAACCTGGTGCGCGGGCCGTTGCTGGGACTGAGCTTCGGGCTGAGCGACATCGCCGAGCTGCAGGTCGACGGGCTGTCCTTCAGCCGCCACCGGGTGACCGCGCGGGAGCCGGGCCCGCTCTCGAGTCATCTGGATTTCAGCGGGGACACCACGTCGAGCATCGCCGACCTGGTGATCGCCACCAAGGTGCGGTTGATCGACGAGGGCGCCGCCGCCCCCGGCTTCGGACTCCATCTCGCGACGAAGCTGCCGAATGCAAGCAACGAGGCGGGGCTGGGGACCGACGCGATGGACTTCTACGCCTCGCTGCTGGTCGGCAAGACGATGGACACGGTCCGCGTGGTGGGGAACGCGGGGTTCGGCATCCTGGGAGATCCGACGCGGGGCGACCGTCAGAACGACGTGATGACCTACGGGGTGTCGATCGCCCGCGCCATGACGCATACCACCGAGGTCGTCGCCGAGCTGGCCGGCCGACTGAACACGCGCACGGAGAACGTGCCGGCCGGGACGGAGAGCTCCCAAATCGCCAGGCTCGGCGCGCGCGCGACGTGGGGGGCGATGCGGCTCGACGGCGCCGTCGTCGTCGGACTCAGGCCGACCGACCCGGACCTCGGGTTTACCGCCGGCTTCACATGGGCCTTTCGCGCGTTCAACGCCCCGTGATGGGAGCCGGCGGCCTCGATTTCGTCAAGGGGCACGCCTACGGCAACGATTTCCTGCTGACCTCCGGCGAAGATCTGCCGGAGGAGGCGCTGGGTCCGCTGGCGCGCGCCATGTGCCACCGTCACCACGGCGTCGGCGCCGACGGGCTGATAGCGTACCGCCGCACGGCGGCCGGCGCGTCGATGCTGCTCCGCAACGCCGACGGCAGCCGGGCCGAGGTGTCGGGCAACGGCGTGCGCTGCCTCGCCGCGTGGATGGCCGCGACGGACGGTTCGCCCGCCGGCGAAGACGTCGTGGTCGATACGGAGGGGGGCGTCAAGACGCTGACCCTGCTCGCTGCCGGCGCCTCTCGCTACACGTTTCGTGCCCACATGGGAGAACCCCAGGGATTGCGGCAGGAAGCGGTTGCAGTGGACGGCGAGCGGGTCCCGGTGGTCGTCCTGTCGGTCGGCAACCCGCAGTGCATCGTGCTGGTCGATTCGTTTGCGGACGCGGAGCGGCGCTTCGAGCACCTGGGCCCGCGTCTCGCGACGCACGAGCGGTTTCCCGCGGGGACCAACGTGGAGTTGGTCGCGGTGGAGCGGCCCGACCGGCTGCGCATGCTGATCTGGGAACGGGGCGTGGGGCCGACCGCCGCATCGGGCACCGGGGCGTGCGCGGCGGCGGTGGCCGCGGCCGCGTTCGGCGGTGCGGCCAGGGCCGTGGACGTGATTTCGCCGGGCGGATCGCAGCGGGTCGAATGGGCGCCGGACGGCATCCGTCTCACCGGCTGGGCGGAGATCGTCTGCCGCGGCACCTGGCTGGGCGTGTCGGAGGAGCCGGCGGGGTGATCCCGCATGATGTAGCTTTCGCGTACCCGGCGGCGTATGCGCGTCATCGTGGCTGCCGCACGGCGGCGCACTCCGTGCGTGAGCCCGCCGCCGCGCACCGGATTTCGGTGCCCGGGCGGCTGCTGTAGTACGATGGCGCGGCGGCACACGACTTGAAGGTGCACAGTGCATGGAAGCGCTGGCGCCGCACGACCGCCCCCGCGAGAAACTCGACCTGCTCGGTTCGAGCGTCCTCGGCGACAACGAGCTGCTGGCAGTCATTCTGGGCCACGGGTATCGCCGGGCGAACGCGCTCGACATCGCGAACCGGGTGCTCGGGGCGGTCGGGGGGCTCCACGGCCTGACCCGCCTGGGAAAGGGGCAGTTGAGAAGGGTGCCGGGCGTCGGCCCGGCGAAGGCGGCGCAGATCCTGGCCGCGGTCGAATTGGGGCGGCGCACGCTGTCGCGGTCGCCGGCGGAACGGGCGCTGCTGCGGAGCCCGCGGGACGTGGCGGCGTACCTGCTTCCGCGTTACGGCGCGGGTGCGGTCGAGCAGTTCGGCATCGTGATGCTCGACACGAAGCACCGCGTGGTGCGCGCCACCGTGCTGTCGGTCGGCACGCTGGACGCCAGCCTCGTGCATCCGCGCGAGGTGTTTCGGGCGGCGACCGCGGGTGGCGCGGCGGCCGTGGTGCTGTTCCACAACCACCCGTCCGGCGACCCGACGCCGAGCGTGGATGACGTGGCGTTGACGGAGCGCATGGTGCACGCGGGAGCGATCATGGGAATCGAAGTGCTCGACCACGTCGTGCTCGCGGACGTGCGCTATTTCAGCTTCAAGGAAAGCGGGCGCCTGTAGGTCTTTCCCGATGGCGAAGATCCTGTACCTCGACTGCTTCTCGGGCATTTCCGGCGACATGCTGCTGGGAGCGCTGCTCGACGCGGGCGCGCCGTTCGACGAGCTGGAGCGCGTGGTTGCATCGCTCGGCCTCGACGGGGTGTCGATCGCGCGCGAGCGCGTGGACCGCACCGGCATCGGCGCGACCAAGTTTCGCGTGGCGGAAGGCGGTCACGATCATCACCACGATCACGAGGGCCACAAGCACGACCACCACCACCACGGCCATCACCACCGCGGTCTGTCCGAGATAACCGCCATCGTCGAGCGGGCGGCGCTGCCGGCGGCGGCCCGGACACGCGCGGCGGGGCTGTTCCGGCGCCTTGCCGAGGTGGAGGCGGGCATTCACGGCGTGCCCGTGGAGGAGGTGCACCTGCACGAGGTGGGGGCGATCGACTCGATCGTCGACATCACCCTGGCGGTGGCGGCGATGGAGTGGCTGGCGCCCGGGCGCGTCGTCGCGTCACCGCTCAACGTCGGCTCGGGCACCGTCACCTGCGAGCACGGCGAGCTGCCGGTGCCGGCGCCGGCCACCGTCGAGCTGCTTGCCGGCGCGCCCGTCTACGCGCAGGGGCCGCCGGTGGAGCTGGTGACGCCGACCGGCGCGCTGCTGGTGACGGCGTACGCCGACGGCTACGGCCCGCTGCCGCCGATGCGGGTCGAGCAGATCGGCTACGGCGCCGGCGACCGGGACCTGCCGGCGCGCCCCAACGTGCTGCGCGCGCTGGTCGGCGAGGCGGATGAGGCGCGGGAGGAAGCCGGCGCCGCGGAGCGGGTCGTCGTGCTCGAATGCGAGATAGACGACATGAACCCGCAATTGTACGGCGTCCTCATGGAGCGGCTGACCGAGGCTGGCGCGTTCGACGTTTTCTATGCCCCGATCCAGATGAAGAAGAACCGGCCGGGAACGCTGGTGACGGTGGTCGCCCCGCCGGAGCAGCGCGAAGCGCTGGCCGGGCTGTTGTTCGCCGAGTCGACCACGATCGGCGTGCGGGTCACCGAGACGGCCCGCGAACGGCTCGACCGGGAGGTGGTGACCGTCGAGAGCCCGATCGGGCCGGTGCGCATCAAGGTGGCCCGGCGCGACGGCGTCGTCGTGAACGCCGCGCCGGAGTTCGAGGACTGCGCGCGGCTGGCGGCCGAGCAGGGCCTGCCGGTGAAGGCGGCGCAGGCGCTCGCCGTGCGGGCCTGGCTGGATGCAAACAAGTAGCTCAATGGCGAAGTTCTACCTGACGACGGCAATCGACTACGTCAACAGCCGCCCGCATCTGGGCACGGCCTACGAGAAGATCGCGGCCGACGTCATTGCGCGCTACAAGCGGCTGTGCGGCGTCGAGACCCGCTTTCTGATGGGCAACGACGAGCACTCGCAGAACGTCTACGCCAAAGCGCGCGAGCTGGGTGTCGAGCCGCTGGCGTTCTGCGACGAGATGGAGATGGTGTTCCGGGAGGTCTGGGGCCGTCTCGACGTCTCGTTCGACGACTTCATCCGCACGACGGAGCCGCGCCACCGCGCGGGGGTCACGGCGCTGGTGTCGCGCCTCATCGAGTCGGGCGACGTTTACGAGGGATTCTACGAGGGGTGGTACTGCGTCTCGTGCGAGGCGTTCAAGCAGGAGAAGGACCTCGTGGATGGCGCCTGTCCGGTGCACCAGCGGCCGCCGCAGTGGATCCGGGAGAAGAACCACTTCTTCCGCCTGTCGAGCTACCGGCAGCGGCTGCTGGACCACTACGCGGCGCACCCGGAAGCGCTGGAGCCGGAGATCCGCCGCAACGAGATCCTGCGGCTGCTCGAGGCCGGCCTCGAGGACATCTCCATGAGCCGCACCGGCCAGGCGTGGGGCATCCCGGTCCCGTCGGATCCGGACAGCGTCGTCTACGTGTGGATGGACGCGCTCATCAACTACGCGTCGGGCGTGGGGTACGGGACCGACGAGGCGTTGTTCGAGACCTGGTGGCCCGCGGACCTGCACGTCATCGGCAAGGACATCACCCGGTTCCACTGCGTCGTCTGGCCCGCCATGCTGATGAGCGCCGGCGTCCCGCTGCCGCGGCAGGTGTTCGGGCATGGATGGGTGCACTGGCAGGGCCAGAAGATGAGCAAGTCGCTCGGCACGGTGGTGGACCCGCTGGAAGCGGCGGAGCGCCTCGGACCCGATCCGCTCCGGTTGTACCTGGCCAAGGAGATAGCGTTCGGGCAGGACGGCGACTTCACCTGGGACCGCTTCGAGGACCGCTACAACGTCGATCTGGCGAACAACTTCGGCAACCTGGTCTCGCGGATCGCGGCGATGGCCGACCGCTACCGGCAGGGGCGGCTGGTGGCGCCCGCGCTGCCGGCCGGCCCGCTCGCCGAGACCGCGGCGCGCGCGGTCGCGGACTACCGTCAGGCGATGGACCGCTTCGCCCTGCACCAGGGCGTGGCGGCGGCGTTCCGCATCGTGGACGCGGCCAACGAGTACATCGCCAGCGTGGAGCCGTGGGTGGTGGCCAGGGATCCCGGGCGCGCGGCGGAGCTCGACCGCCAGCTTTTCGACGTGAGCGAGGCGGTGCGCATGGCCGCCGTGCTGCTCGCGCCGGTGATGCCGCGTTCGTGCGCGGAGGTGCTGGAACGCATCGGCGCGCCGGCCGCGTCCGGCGGGCTGCGCCTCGACCGCGACGGCGTCTGGCAGGCGCCGCCGGGCACCGAGCGGAGGCTGGTAAAGGCGCCGCCCCTCTGGCCGCGGCTCGAGCCCGGCAAGGCGCCGGCGTCCGCCGCCGTCGCGCAGCCCGTTGCGGCCGCGCCGCCGGCCGGAAAGGAGCAGTCAGGAATGAACGCAGCGGATACATCCGGGGACCCGCCGGTGGAGACGGAGGGTCCCCGGATTTCCATCGACGAGTTCGCGAAGATCGAGTTGCGCGTCGGCCGCGTGGTAGCCGCGGAGGCGGTGCCGAAGTCGCGCAAGCTGTTGCGGCTCGAAGTGGAGGACGGCGCCGGCGTGCGGCAGATCATTGCCGGTCTCCTGAAATCGCATCCGCCGGAGACGCTCGTCGGCCGCCGGGTGGTGTTCATCGCGAATCTCAAGCCGGCGAAGCTCGCTGGCCTCGAGTCGAACGGCATGGTGCTGGCCGCCGCCGCCGCGGACGGCACGCCGGTGCTCCTGACCGTGGATCTGCCGGACCAGGTACCCCCCGGCTCGCAGATCTCGTAGGAGTCTGCACCGCACAAGGCTGTGGGGTCCCCGCAAACGGACGCCGGGGGTTCGGGGCGAAGCCCCGTCTGATGATCGATTCACACTGCCATCTCGCCGACGCCACCTTCGCTGAAGACCTGGACGCGGTTGTCGGGCGTGCGCGCGCAGCGGGTGTGGAGCGGGCGTTGTGCATCCTCGACGTCACCAGCGACGAAGAGGCGCAGCGCGCCGATCGGGTCGCTGCCTCGTGGCCCGCGGCCGTCTTCGCGGCGGGGGTCCATCCGCACCAGGCCGCGCCGTTCGCCGGCGACCCCGACGCGGCGGTGGAAGCGGTCCGTCAGGTGCTCGCTGCCCGCCCGGGCGTCTGCGCCGTCGGCGAGATCGGGCTGGACTACCACTACGACTTCGCGCCGCGCAAGGTGCAGATCGAGGTGTTCCGCCGCCAGATCGCGTTGGCGCGCGAGATC
This sequence comes from Vicinamibacterales bacterium, assembly GCA_965207665.1. Taxonomy (GTDB): domain Bacteria; phylum Acidobacteriota; class Vicinamibacteria; order Vicinamibacterales; family UBA8438; genus JAAXGX01. The sequence goes on along the minus strand of CBDBMV010000002.1, from coordinate 3,565,032 downwards.
GGCCGGCCGATTGTCATCCACACGCGGGAAGCTGACGACGACACGTTCGCCGCCATCCGCGCCGAGGGTGAGGGAGAGGTGACCGGCGTGTTCCATTGTTTCACCGGCGACGCCGCGGCGGCCGGCCGGGCGCTCGACATCGGTTTTCACGTGTCGTTCTCCGGCATCGCCACGTTCAGGCGGGCGGACGACATCCGGGCGGCGGCGGCCATCGTCCCGGCCGATCGGCTGCTGGTCGAGACCGACGCTCCGTATCTCGCGCCGGTCCCGCACCGCGGCCGGCGCAACGAGCCGGCCTGGGTGGCTCACGTCGTCGACGTGCTGGCGGCGGTCCGCGGGCAGCCGCCCACGGAGGTGGCCGCGGAGAGCTCCGCTGCCTTCGCCGCGCTATTCAGGAGTGAGGTCTGATGCGCTGCACGCCGCCGCTCAACCGCCGCGTTGACACCCGTTCGGCGAGTGTGGTCTGATTCAAACCGCCCCGTGCCATCACAACTCGAATCCCCTGCACTGGCCGAGCTCACGCAACTCTTCGAGCCGATCCGGGCCGAGCTCGAGGCGGTCGAGGACGCCTACACCACCCACATCCAGACCGGCGTGGAGCCCGCTGACGGCAGGGCGGCGGAGGTGCAGCGGCATGCCGTGGACGAAGTGATTCCACGGATGGCGCGCTACATCCAGGCGAGCGGCGGCAAGCGGGTGCGGCCGGCGGTGCTGCTGATGGCCGCCCGCATGTGCGGCTACCGCGGCGAGCGCCCGGTGGTCTTCGCCTCCGCGGTGGAGTTCATCCACACCGCCACGCTCGTCCATGACGACGTCATCGACGACTCGGAGCTCCGGCGCGGCCGCCTCGCGATGCATTCGCGCTGGGGCAACAACATGACGGTGCTGCTGGGCGACTACCTGTACATCCGCGCGATGGAGGTGGCGCTCACCTACGACGACGCCATCGCCATCGTGCGGCTGCTGTGCGACGTCACGCGGCGGATGATCGAGGGCGAGATCTACCAGTTGACCAAGGTGGGCGCGGCCGACATCGCCGAGGAAGAATATTTCGAGATCATTCGCCGCAAGACGGCCTACCTGTTCAGCGGCGCAGCGGAGATCGGGGGCCTGCTGGGCCACGTCGACGAAGAGCGGCGGCTTGCGCTGCGGCGCTACGGCTTCAACCTCGGCGTCGCGTTCCAGCTCGTCGATGACCTGCTCGATTTCACCGCGGACCGCGCGGCGCTCGGCAAGCCCGTGGGCGGCGACCTGCGCGAGGGGAAGGTGACGCTGGCGGCCATTCATCTCCTGCGCCTGGACGGTCCGGAGAGCCGGGCGCGTGACATCATCCGGTCGGTGGTGGAGACCGGGGATATCGGGGCCGAGGAGTGGAGCGAGCTGGTCGGGCTGCTGCGCGAGCGGCGCGCCATCCAGTACGCCTACGACGCGGCGGAGGAGTATGTGACGGCCGCCAAGCAGTGCCTGGACGTGTTCCCGCCGTCACCCGAGCGCACGGCCCTGGCCGCGCTGCCCGACTACGTGCTCGCCCGCGATCGCTGAAGCCCCCGCCGCCATGCGCCGGCAATCCGCCGGCGGGTACAATTGGCGCATGCCGCGCAGTCCGTTGCTCTCCGCCGCGCTTGGCGCTTGCCTTGTGCTTGCCGCCGATCCCGGCGCCGCGCAGCAGCGCCCGCTCGTCACCGAGGATCCGTCGACCGTCGACAACGGCTTCGTCCTGCTCGAGGCCGGCCTCACCGTGCTCCGCGACCAGCCGTTTCCCGTTTCCGGACTGACCGGGCGCTTCTGGAGCGTGCCCACGCTGGGCATCAGCATCGGCGTCGGCGACCGGGCGGAAGTGCAGATAGACAACGTGTCGTTCGACCGTCTCGGCATCACCGGGCGGGAGCCGGCGCCGTTGTCCCATATGCTCAGGTTGTCGGGCGACACGACGGGAAGCTGGTCCGACGTCTCGATCGGCGCCAAGACAAGGTTGGTGGAGGAGCGGGCGTGGCTGCCGGCGATCGGCCTGCGGTTCGCCACCAAGCTGCCCAACGCGAGCAACGAGGAAGGTCTCGGCCTCGACACGGTCGACTTCTACCAGTCGCTGCTGCTCGGCAAGACGATCCGGTCGGTCCGCGTTGCCGGCAACGTCGGGCTGGGCATCCTGAGTGATCCCACGCGCGGAGATCGCCAGAACGATGTGCTGACCTACGGGATGTCGGCCGTGGTCCCGATCGGCAACGGGGTGGAGGTGGTCGGCGAATGGGCCGGCCGGGCCAATACGCGCCGCGCCGCCGCGCCGCCCGGGACCGACAGCGCCGGTCAGTTCCGCGCCGGCGGACGGCTCACCCGGGGGACCTTCCGGTTCGACGCCGCGCTGCTGGCGGGGGTGACGTCGCGCGATGCCGATCTCGGCGTGACCGCGGGCGTCACCTGGGGGTTTCAGGCTCTGGACCGGCCCTGACGGCCCCGTGTTGACCCGCATGGCCGGTTAGACCCGTGTCTGGAACCAGGCCCGACGAGGCGCGACAACGGGCTGCGCACTTGCGCGCCGAGATCCGCCGCCACGAGCATCTCTACTACGTCCTCGATCAGCCGGAGATCAGCGACGCCGAGTTCGACGCGTCGATGATCGAGCTGCGGCGGATCGAAGCGGACCATCCCGAGCTTGCGACGCCCGACTCGCCGACGCAGCGCGTCGGCGGCGCGCCCCGCGAGGACCTGGAGAAGGCCCCGCACTCCTCGGTCATGCTCAGTCTCGAAAACGCCTTCGATGACGACGAGCTGCGCGACTTCGACCGCCGCGCGCGGGAGCTGGCGGACGTCGAAACGCTGGACTATGTCGGCGAGCTGAAGCTCGACGGCGTGTCGATGGCGGTCCGCTACACGGCCGGCGGGCTGGATCTGGCGCTCACGCGCGGCGACGGTGAGCAGGGCGAGGTGATCACGCCGAACGCCCGCACGCTGCGCACCGTGCCGCTCTCGATCGCATCAACGATGTTGGACGCAGCCGGCGTGCCGTCCGACTTCGAGGTGCGCGGCGAGGTCGTGATGCCGCGGGCGGCGTTCGAGCGCCTGAACGCGCAACAACAGGCCGAGGACAAGCCCGCATACGCCAATCCGCGCAACGTGGCCGCCGGCACGCTCAGGATGCTGGACGCGTCGGTCACGGCGTCCCGGCGCCTGGATTTCTACCCGTACCTGTTGCTCGCGGACGGCGCGGCCGTATTCGGCTCGCACTGGGCGTCGCTGGAGGCGCTGCACGGGCTCGGCTTCAAGGTCAATCCGCACCGCGCCCGGCTGCACGGCGTCGACCAGATGGTGGCATTCCGCGACGAGTGGCTGGGTAGGCGGGAGTCGCTGCCGTACGACATCGACGGCCTCGTCTTCAAGGTAGACGACCTGGCGCTGCAGGAGCGGCTGGGCGCGACGGCCAGGGCGCCGCGCTGGGCGATCGCCTGCAAGCCCGCCGCGCAGCAGGCGGAGACGGTCGTGCGGGACATCGAGGTGCAGGTCGGGCGGACCGGCGCGGTCACGCCGCGGGCCGTGCTGGAGCCGGTGTTCGTGGGCGGCGTCACGGTGTCGCACGCCACGCTGCACAACGCGCAGGAAATCGAGCGCCTCGGGCTGCAGATCGGCGACCGCGTGGTCGTCGTGCGCAGCGGCGACGTCATTCCCAAGGTAGTGCGCGTAGCGGCGGAAGGCTCCGAGCGCAAGCCGTTCCGCATGCCGTCGAGCTGTCCGGTATGCGGCGGCGACGTCGTGCGCGAGGAGGACGAGGCGGTAGCGCGCTGCAACAACGTAAGCTGCAGCGCCCGCCTGAAGGAATCGATCCTGCACTTCGCGCACCGTTCGGCCATGGATATCGACGGCCTGGGCGCCTGGCTCGTCGATGCGGTCGTCGACGGCGGCCTGGTCAAGGACCTCGCCGATCTGTACGAGTTGAAGGCGGAGCAACTTGCGGACCTCACCAAGGACACGAAGGTGAGCAAGACCCGGCTCGGCGAGAAGTCGGCCGCGAGGGTCATGGACGCGCTGGCGCGCTCGAAAACCGTTCCGCTCAGGCGGCTGGTGTACGGATTGGGCATCCGCCACGTCGGCGAGCGCACGGCCGAGCTGCTGGCGGCCCGCTTTTCGAGTGTGGAAGGACTTGCGCAGGCGACGGTGGAGCAGTTGGAGGAAGTGGACGAAGTAGGTCCCCGTATTGCGGAGTCGATCCGGGCGTTCTTCGACTCAGATCGGAACCGGATGCTGATCGAGCGGCTGCGCCGGCACGGGCTGCGACTGGAGGAGGAACCCGCGCTGTCGGACGCGCAGCCAGCCGACTCGGCCGTCGCCGGCAAGACGTTCGTCCTCACCGGTACGCTGCAGGAAATGACCCGCGGCGAGGCGGCGGCACGTATCAAGGCGGCAGGTGGCAGAGTCTCCAGCTCAGTCAGCGGCAAGACCGACTACGTCGTGGCGGGCGAGAATCCCGGCTCCAAGCTGCAGAAGGCAAGGCAACTCGAGGTCAACGTAATTGACGAAACCGAGCTTGTCGCCATGCTATCTGTCCCGACTCCCGAAGGCTGAGAGCCGGCCATACTGAACCCCGTGTCCCGGCCTCCTTTGGCGCCGCTATCCGGAATCGCCTCGCAAGTCGGCGAATACGTCCATCAGTGGTCTCTCGGCCGGACCGCGTTGGCGCGTGCCTCGATTGCGGCGCACCGCTCCAGTAGCGCGTCGAATGGCTCGCTCTCGTCGAGCAGCATGCCGTCCGCCAGCATTTTCGCGTAGTCGTCGGCGAGCACCCCATACGCGGCGCCGGAGGGGACGAGTTGCAGGTCGCCGGAGACCGCTGCCGCATAGTCGATCCGTTCGCCGCGGGCGTTGTTCTCGGTGAAGAACATGGCCTTGTGGCGGGCGACGGAAAGGGCGAGCGCGCGATCGGCGAGAGCGTTCGCCGCAATGCCGGCTTCGTCGAGGCGCGCGAGATCGTGCCAGTGCCGCGACAAGCGTGCGTGGCGGCGGCGCTCCTGGCGGCAGAAGACATGGATGGCGGTCGCCTTTTCCCAGAACGTTCGCTCTGCCAGCATGGCGGTGGGGTGCGCTTCGGGGAACGCGAGATCCGGAAGACAGGCCGCCGCATCGCACACGACGGGCCGGTTCGCGTGTGGTTCGCCGGTCGATCGGGCGCCGAATTCGACCATGACTTCCGGGCGAACGAAACCGCTTGCCTCGAACAGCGGTTCGTACGCGACGTAGAGACGCTCCGCTTCCGCGCGGACCCGTGCTACGAATCCGGAGCCGGATAGCCCGTCTTCGACAACCGGACAGGCCCGGTCCCGGACCCATTCGGCGAGACGGGCGCGGATGGCTCGGGTCCACCGCTTTTCCTGGCTGCGCGTGGGCGGAAGCGCTTCGTCGCCGGCGCCGGAAACCAGGTCTGGCGCGAACGCTCGGATATCGTAGGTGATGTCGACGTCTTCGGAGAACCGAAGGATCGCCCGCCACACCTTCGACAGCGACGTGCCGCCCTTGAAGGTGAGGTGTTCGGCGAACGGTGCCTCGAACAGCACCCCGAGGGTGGCGACGACCCAGATGTCCTTCTCCAGGAGATGCGCCTTGTGGCTGCCGCTGCGCTCGGCCTTATCCAGAGCGTCGCGCCTATCGTCGGGCGAGAGGTTCTGGAAATGCGTCTCAGCCATGGGCAAGGCGTGCGCTCAGCGGTTCCGCCATCCAGGTGGGCATGACCGCGCGTGCAGCCGCAAGCTCCTCCCGATCCGCCTCGGAGAGCGTCGGCAGGACCGCGTCGAGGCCGTCCTCGATCTCTTCGGGACCGAGCCAGGAAAGGGCGCGGATGACCTCGCCCGCCTTTCGGTACGGCGCCACCAGTTGCCAGCGTGGCGCGTGACGCAGCTCGACGACGGACCTGCCGAAATGCAGCCGGCGGCTGGGACCGGAAGTCAGGTAGACCATGCGTACCGGATTCTGCGTGGTCAGACCTAACCAGTTGGCCGCGGCGCCGCCGCAGGGCACAATCGTTTCGCTCCACAGTTGCGACAGCGCGGCGGTCGCCTTGGCGACCCTGGGCGCCCGAATCCCGAAGCGGGTCTCGATCGGGCGCATGTAGACGCCCTGGCAGATGCGCATGAGGCGGCCCGAGCGTGCGAGGCGCGACAACGCCTGGTCGACCGCCGCACGGTTTCCGAGGTGCAGCAGGGCGGCCGGACACAGCGGCGTCGCCTCCGGATGGGCCTCGGCATGTTCCATGATGCGCTGTGAAAGGCCGCGCATGTTTCGTATCTCCAACTCAAACTGTCAGAAATCCAGTGGCAAGTCTATCGTGAGACGACGCCGGAGACAAATGGGCACCTTATCGCGCAGTGATGGCATCACCATGACTACCGGCAGGGTCGCACATGTGCCGGACGCGGTTACACTGTGCTGCGACCGGATGACTTCACCAGCCAATGGAGGTGATTCCATGGCACGCAGAATGCGGTTCACCATTCTCGTCAGCGTGTTGGCGTGGGCGATATCCGTCAACGCGGCGGCGCAGGTCGAGTACATCGATCCTGGCCCCGGCTTCACGCAGGTGGTCACCACGACCAACGACGGCGTGAAGACCATCTTCGTCTCCGGACAGGTGGGCCGGGGAGACACGCTGCGCGAGCATGCCGAAGCGGCGTTCGCGGGGGTCGTGCAGCGCCTGGAGCAGGCGGGCGCCACGCGCTCCGACGTCGTCCAGATCCGCATCTTCGTCAAGGACTTCGAGCCGGCGCAGTACCAGACCGTAGCGGAGGTCCGGCTGGCGACCTTTCCCGAGGAAGACCAGTGGCCGGCCAGCACGATGATCGGCGTGCGGGCGCTGGCCGCCGAGTCGCTGCGCGTCGAGGTCGAGGCGATCGCGGTCGTCGCCGAGCCGGGTGTCGACCTGGAGATCGAGCGCTTCGCGCCGTCCAACGGCTTCAGCGGCGCGGTGGCGGTGACGGCGCACGGCGTGAAGACGGTCTACGTCGCCGGGCAGATAGCAACCGGCGACTCGCTTGCGGAGCAGACGGCGGCGGTGTGGGAGCGCGTGGCCCAGCGCCTGGACGCGGCGGGCGCGTCGCTTGCGGACCTGGTGAAGGCCACCACCTACATCGTCGACTTCGACCCGGAGACGGACCTGGCGGCGTACCGCGCGGGCCGCGAGCAGGCGCTGGCCCTCGACGACATGCCGGCGAGCACACTCCTGGGCATCCCGGCGCTGGCCGCGGAGCAGTTCCTCATCGAGATCGACGGCATCGCGGTGGTGGGCGTGGAGGGCAACGCCGTGGAGCGCGAGTTCATCGATCCGGCCGCCGGCTTCACGCAGGCGGTGACGGCGCGCGGCACGGGCCCCAAGGTTGTGCAGGTGTCGGGGCAGGTGGGACGGCCGGGCGATTCGCTGGAGGACCAGGCCGACCAGGTGTACGCGAGCCTGCTGCGGCGCCTCGAGGCGGCCGGGGCCGGCCCCGGGGACCTGCTGAAGGTGGTCATCTACATGCCGGAGTACGCGCGGGGCGACTTCGCCGTTATCGACGCGGCGCGCCAGGCGAACGGCTTCCCGGACGAGCCTGCGCCGGCGGCGACGCTGCTCGGCATCCAGTCGCTGTTCGCGGACGGCGCGCTGCTGGAGATCGAGGGGATCGCGGTCGTCGAGCCGTGACCGAACCCGCGCCGTGAGACCGCGCGACCTCTCGGAAGAACCGACATGAAGCACCGCATCCTGGTGATCGACGACGAGGCGGCCATCCGCGATTCGCTGCGGATGATCCTGGAGTACGACGGCTACGAATGCCTGCCGGCGCCGGGCGGCGAAGAGGGACTGGCGCGCGTTGCGGCCGACGCGCCGGACATGGTGTTCCTCGACGTCAAGATGCCGGGCATGGACGGCCTGGAGGTGCTGCGCCGGATCCGCCACCTCGACGAGACGTTGCCGGTGGTGATGATTTCCGGTCACGGCACGGTCAGCACGGCGGTGGAAGCCACCCGCCTCGGGGCCTTCGACTTCCTGGAGAAGCCGCTCTCCACCGAGCGCGTCAAGGTCACCATCCGCAACGCGCTCGACCAGCGGCGCCTGCGGCACGAGAACCGCACCTTGCTGCAGAAGGCCGAGGAGCGCTACCGGATGATCGGCGAGAGCCGGGCGCTCGGCGGGGTGAACGAGGCGATCCAGCGCGCCGCGCCGGTGCGCAGTGCGGTGCTCATCCAGGGGGAGAGCGGCGTCGGCAAGGAACTGGTGGCGCGCGCCATCTATCGCGCCAGCCCACGCAGCCGGGAGGCGTTCGTACAGGTCAACTGCGCGGCGATACCCGACGATCTGATCGAGTCGGAGCTGTTCGGCCACGAGAAGGGGTCGTTCACCGGCGCGACGCAAAAGCAGATCGGCAAGTTCGAGCAGGCGGACCGGGGCACCATATTCCTGGACGAGGTGGGCGACATGAGCCTCAAGACCCAGGCGAAGGTGCTGCGCGTGCTGCAGGAGGGCGAGGTGGAGCGGCTCGGCTCCGCGCGCACCATCAAGGTGGACGTGCGGGTGCTGGCCGCCACGAACAAGGACCTCGCCCAGGCCATCGACACCGGCGAGTTTCGGGAGGATCTGTTCTTCCGGCTCAGCGTCATTCCCATCGGCGTGCCGCCGCTCCGCGAGCGGCCGGAGGACGTGCCGCCGCTCGTCGAGCACTTTGCCGTGCTGTTCGCGCGCGAGAACAACTTCCACCCCAAGACGTTCACCGCAGACGCCCTCGACGCGCTCAGCGGGCAGCACTGGCGCGGCAACGTGCGCGAGTTGCGCAACTCCGTCGAGCGGCTGATCGTCATGACCTCGGGCGACGAGATCGACGGCGGGGACGTGCGGGCGGTGCTCGGCAGCGGCGCGCGGCCCGCGGGCGCCGTGCCGGACCAGACCGGCCGCACGCTGCGCGAGTTCAAGGAGACCAGCGAGCGCGCCTTCCTGGTGCGCAAGCTGCGCGAGTTCGAGTGGAACATCTCGAAGACCGCCGAGGAGATAGACACCCCGCGCAGCAACCTGTACAAGAAGCTCGAGCAGTACAATATTCGCCAGGAGGCGGACGGCTGACGAGCCGTTGCCGAGAATCCGAGCTCTTTGACATTCCGCCGCAGCCGGCCGGACGACCGCCGCGCGCACGCGCCCCGGCGCGGGCGCGGGGAGGAAAGTCCGAACTCCAGAGGGCAGTGCGCCGGGTAACGCCCGGTCAGGGTGACCTGAAGGAAAGTGGCACAGAAAACATACCGCCGGCCGCGCCCGCATGGGCGGGGCAGGTAAGGGTGAAAAGGTGCGGTAAGAGCGCACCGCGCCCGCTGCAAGGCGGGTGGCAGGCTAAACCCCGCACGGAGCAAGACCAAATAGGGGAGCGCTTGAGGGTGGTCCGCCCGAAGCTTCCGGGTAGGTCGCTTGATCCCGCCGGAGACGGCGGGGCTAGAGGAATGGTCGTCACCGGCGCGTTCGCGGGCAACCGCGGCGCGCCGGCACAGAATTCGGCTTATGGCCGCGCTGCGGCGGAATCCTGAACGGAGGGGTAGTGCGATGCGGCGTCTCGCGATAGCGGTCGGTCTGGCGGCGCTTGCCGCGGTCGCCTGGTCGCTGCTGCCCGCATCCCCCGACCTGTCTCCGGTCCCGCAGCCGCAGCCTACCGCGGCGCAGTCGCGGGACGAGACGGCGCTTACCGTCGAAGAGTACGAGCCGCGTTCCACGCTGGTGGTGGACGAGCACCCCGTGGCCCGCGCCAGGTACCCGACCGTCGATGTCCACAGCCATCACCGGCCCGGTTTCTCCGTCGACCGCTGGCACGGCGTCGTAAGCGAGATGGATGCGCTCAACCTGCGCGTGCTGGTGAATCTGAGCGGTGGATCGGGCGCGATGCTGCAGCGCGGCGTCGAGACGATCGCCGGCAGCGACCATCCGGGGCGGATGGTCTTCTTCGCCAACCTCAACTTCAGCGGCGGCGTGGGGCCGGGCTTCGGGGCGCGCGCCGCGGAGCAGCTCGAGCGCGACGTGGCGGCCGGCGCCGTCGGCCTGAAGTTCTTCAAGGACTTCGGCATCAGCGTGCGCGATCAGAGCGGCGCGCGCGTGCCCGTGGACCATCCGGAGCTCGATCCGGTGTTCGAGACCGCGGGGCGGCTGGACATCCCGGTGCTGATGCACGTCGGCGAGCCGCTGTCGTTCTACGAGCCGGTCGATCGCTACAACGAGCGCTGGCTGGAGCTGACGCTGCTGCCGCGCCGGCGCCTGCCGGCCGACCGCTACCCGAGCTTCGACACCATGATCGAGGAGCGCGATCGGCTTTTCGCGCGCCATCCCGGCACGCGGTTCATCGCGGCCCACATGGGCTGGCACGCCAACGACCTGGGCCGTCTCGGCCGGGTGCTCGACCGGCTGCCAAACGTCTATGCCGAGACGGGAGCGATCCTCTACGAGCTGGGCCGGCAGCCGCGCGCCGCGCGGAATTTCTTCACCGAGTACCAGGACCGCGTGCTGTTCGGCAAGGACCGCTACGCGCCGGAGGAGTTCCCGTACTACTGGCGCACGTTCGAGACGGCGGACGAGTACTTCGACTATTACCGGCGCTACCACGCCTTCTGGAAGATGTACGGCATGGATCTGCCGGACGAGGTGCTCAGGAAGCTGTACTACCGGAACGCGCTCGAGGTGATTCCGGGTATCGACCGCTCCCTTTTCCCGCCGAGCTGACGAGCAACGTCGCGCCGTCGATGCCGACGACCTCCACGGCGTCGCCGGCGCCGACGGCGTCGTCCGCCGGAATGCCGCGCGCACGCCACAACTCGCCACGCACGCGCACGTAGCCGTCCGGCGCCAGCGGCTCGACCGCGGCGCCCTCGACGCCGACCAGGCGTTCGATCGGTCGCCGTTGATCCGCTTCGTACGCGAACCGCAGGAACGGGTAGAGCGCGTAGTCCTTGATCACCCAGGCCAGCGGCAGACCGGCGGCGACCCACGCCGGCACGCCGATGGCGCTGTACAGCCAGTAGGCGCCGGCGGACGCCAGCAGCCAGCCTGGTATCTGGAATGCCGTATAGCGCCAGAAGGCTGGAGAGAAGTGCGGGTTGGTCCGCATGGCCCTCGATCGGCTGTTCGGCGGGGGGACTCTGCGGGCGGTTTCGCACCGCGCGCGCCAATCTGGGAGACTATACAGCAATGAAGATCGCCTTCAACGGCTCGCCGGCTCCCACGCTGGGCGTCGAGGTGGAGCTGCAGATTCTCGATCCGGAAACGAAGAATCTCGTGTCGGGCGCGCCCCGCATCATCGAGAGCCGGCCCGGCGACGCGCACATCAAGCCGGAGCTGATCGAGTCGACCATCGAGCTGAACACCGACGTCTGCCGCGACGTTGCGGAGGTGCGCCGCGACCTGGAACAGCGGATCGGACAGTTGCTGGCGGTCTGCGACGAGCTGGGGTACGAGGTGGCGTCCGCCGGCACCCACCCGTTCGCGGAGTGGTCCGAGCAGCGCGTCACGGCGAAGGAGCGCTACAACGTGCTGGTCGACCGCTGCCAGTGGCCGGCCCGCCGCCTGATGATCTTCGGGCTGCACGTGCACGTCGGCATCGAGAGCGGCGAGAAGGCGATAGCCGTTTTCAATTCACTGACCACGTACCTCCCGCATCTGCTGGCGCTCTCCGCCAGCTCGCCGTACTTCAACAGCCTCGACACCGGCCTCACGTCCTGCCGCGTCAAGGTGTTCGAGAGCCTGCCGACGGCGGGGCTGCCGTACCGCCTGCTGAACTGGGGGGAGTTCCAGCGGCTGATGACGACGCTGGTGAACGCCAGGGCGATCGAGTCCATCCGGGAGGTCTGGTGGGACGTGCGCCCGCACCCGGAATTCGGCACGGTCGAGGTGCGCATCTGCGACGGCCTGCCGACGCTGGACGACATCGTCGCCATGACCGCATTGATCCAGGCGCTGGTGGTCTGGCTGGGCGATCAGTACGACGAGGGGAATTATCTCCCGCTCCAGCGCTACTGGATCGTGCGCGAGAACAAGTGGCGCGCGGCGCGCTGGGCGCTGGACGCCGACCTGATCGTCGACGAAGACGGCAAGCTGGAACGGCTGCGCGATGAGATCGCTCGTCTGCTAGAGGCGCTCGATCCGGTTGCGGCGCGGCTCGGTGCAAGCGACGATCTCGCGCGCATCGGCACGATCATGCGCGACGGGCCGAGCTACGTGCGCCAGCGCCGGCTGTACGAGGAAACCGGCCGGTTCACCGCCGTCATGGAGTCTCTCGTACAAGACTTCAGGACCGGCATTCCGTTACCTGCGTAGCAATCCGCGGCGTTCTGCCGCGGATTGCCAGGCCAGCCAGCGGCCGTCCCGGCGCTCCAGGGTCAGCGGGACGCCGAAGCAGCTCGACAGGCAGTCGGACGTCAGCACGTCCGTGACGGGGCCGGCCGCATGGACGCGGCCGCCGGCCAGCAGCAGGGCGTGGGTAAACGCGGGGGGAATCTCCTCGACGTGATGGGTCACCATCACGATGGACGGCGGACCCCCATCGGCCGCCACCGCGCCCAGCATCGCCACAAGCTGTTCCCGCCCGCCGAGGTCGAGTCCGGCGGTCGGCTCATCGAGCAGCCAGAGCGCCGGATCGCTCATCAGCGTGCGGGCCAGCAGCACGCGCTGGCGCTCTCCCGACGACAGCGTGCCGAATGCGGCGCCGGCCAGCGCCCGGCAGCCGAAGCGGTCCAACAGGGCGCAAGCCTTGCGCCTGTCCGCGTCGGTGTACTTGTGCCACCAGGGCGCCAGCGCGGCGTACTTGCCGGTGACGACGACATCCTCCGCCCGCAGCTTCGGCTGCAGCATGTCCGCCAACGCGGCGCTGGTCAGTTGGGCATGGCGCCGGAGCTCGCGGGTGTCGGTGCGCCCGAGGCGCTCGCCGAGAACGTCGACGGTCCCGCGGGAGGGGTGCAGGTACAGGCTCGCAACCCGCAGCAGCGTCGTCTTGCCCGACCCGTTCGGCCCGAGCACCGCCCACCGTTCGCCGCGGCGTACGCGCCAGTCGATGCGATGGAGTATCGTGCGCTCGCCGCGGACGAGATCGACGCCCGACAGCGCCAGCACCACGTCGCTGCCATGCGGGGATTCCGAGTGCGTCTGTTCGTCGGCGGCGTTCACCGCGCGCCATTGTACAGACGGCGCCGCGGGTCGCCCTATGGGACGCCAAGACCGGCCGGCCGCGCGGCAGCCGGTAGAATGCCGGTATGGACAGCGCCGGCATCCCGCCCCCGGTCGAGCGCCTGCTTATCCGCCTCCCGAACTGGGTGGGCGACATCGTGATGGCGCTGCCGGCCGTCCACGCGCTGCGCAGCCACCTGCCGGCGGCGCGCTTCGTCGCCATGGCGCGGACCGATCACGCGGAGCTGGCGAGCCGGATCACGGTGTTCGACGACGTCATGCCGGCCCCGCCGCCGGCCGGCCGCGGCCGTCTGCGCGCCTGGCAGGCCGCGGTGGCGGCCCTGCGCGCCGAGCGGTTGCAGGCGGCGGTGCTGTTTGCGCCGTCGTTCGAGAGCGCGTTGACCGCGCGGGCGGCCGGAATTCCGGTGCGCGTCGGACACGCAACCGACCGCCGGGAGCTGCTGCTGACGCATCCCGTGGCGCCCGACCCCGGCAAGCATCGGACTGACGGATTCCTCGATCTGGCGGCCGCGATCGGCGCGGCGCCGGCGGCCGACTCCGCGGCGCTCAGCCTGCAGCCGCCCGAGCGCGAGTTTGCGGACGACTTGTTGCGGCGGACAGGGATTGCCGCGGAAGACCGGCCCGTGCTGGTCAACCCCGCCGCGGCCAAGACGCCCCGGTCCTGGTCGGCCGAGCGGTTCTGCCGTCTGGCCGAGACGATTGCGGATCGCGCAGCCGGGGTGCCGGTGCTCGTCCATCACCGCGCGCCGTTCGATCCGCCGGCAGGCTGGCCGGCGCACCCGGCGATTCACCTGGTCGGCGGGCTCACGCTGATCCAGCTTGGCGCGGTCATCGAACGCTGCCGGCTGTACGTGGGGAACGACAGCGGGCCGCTGCACATCGCCGCCGCGCTCGGATTGCCGACAATCGGCATCTACGGGCCGTCGACCCCGGACCACACGTCGCCGCGGGGCGGTCCGGGCGCCGCGCACCACGCGGTAACGGCCCGTTTTCCGTGCTCTCCCTGCCGGGAGCGCTTCTTCGACGAGTGCCCTTCGCCGCCGACCGCCGACGGCCGGCCGCCGTGCCTCGACCAGGTGCCGGTGGAGGCCGTGGCCGAGCAGGTGGACCGCTTGTTGGAGAACGCCTGACCCGCGCCGTATCAGCCGGCCATCCGCTCCCTCAGGGCCTGCACTTCTTCGCGCAACTGCTTCAGCTCCTCCGCCATCTTCGGCAGGCGCGACAGGTGCGCCTGCTGCAGCTTGACGTCGCTGAGCGGCCGTGCGGGCGTGCCCCAGTACACGACGCCGCCGGGCACGCGCTTGCGGCTGGGGATGCCGCCGCCCGAGCCGACGATCGCCCCCTCGTCGATGCGGCAGTGGTCGCCGATGCCGACCTGCCCGCCGATGGTGGAACGGCCGCCGATGCGGGTGCTGCCGGCGACACCGGTCTGTGCGGAAATGATGGCGTGCGCGCCGACCCGGACGTTGTGTCCGATCTGGCAGAGGTTGTCGATCTTCACGCCGTCCCCGATCGCCGTCTCGTCCAGCGCCGCCCGATCCACGCAACTGTTCGAGCCGATCTCGACATCGGAGCCGATCTCCACACGGCCGACCTGCGGCACCTTGACGTGCCGTGCCCCGTCGGAGACGAAGCCGAAGCCGTCGGCGCCGAGTACCACCCCGGCGTGCAGGACGCTCCGGTCCCCGACGGTCACGCCCGGATAGATGACCACGTGCGGAAAGACGACGCAGTCGTCACCGATGCGGCTGCCGGCGCCGACGTAGCAGCCCGGGTAGACGACCGTGCGCGCCCCCACGCGCGCGCCGTGCTCGATCAGCGTCCAGGCCCCGACGGCGGCGTCCGGCGCGACCACGGCGCCCTCGTGAACCAGCGCCTCCGGATGCACGCCGGGCTGCGGGCTCTCGGCCGGCGCCAGCCACTGCGCCGCGCGGGCGAACGCCAGCCGCGGGTTGTCGACCAGGATGACCGTGCGGTCCGGATAGTCGCCCGCCGGCACCAGCACGCATGACGCGCCGGTGGCCGGTACGCGATCCACGTAGGCGGACTCGGCGTATGCCAGCATGCCGGGGCCGGCATGGTCCAGGCTGCCGACGCCGTGAATCTCCTGCTGTGCGTCGCCCCTGAGCGTGCCGCCCACGAACTCCGCGATCTCCTGCGCTGTCTTCATGACCGTCTCCCGTGCGAATCATAGCGCCTGCGTGGTACCGTATTGGGTTCTGCATAGAAGCATCTCATGGGCCTGTCGATAGTCATTCCCACCTACAACGAAGCGTCGACGATCGAGACCATCGTCGAGCGCGTGCGGGCCGCGCCGTACGACAAGGAGATCATCATCGTCGACGACGGGTCGACCGACGGCACGCGCGAGAAGCTGGAGCGGCTCGAACAAAACGAGGACATCCGGGTCGTCCGCCACGAGCGCAACCAGGGCAAGGGCGCTGCGCTGCGCAGCGGCTTCCCGCTGGCGCGCCAGGACATCGTCCTCGTGCAGGATGCCGACCTGGAGTACGACCCGCGGGACTACGCCCAACTGGTCGAGCCGATTCTCGAGGGCCGGGCGGACGTCGTCTACGGCTCCCGCTTTGTGGGCGGCCATTCCCACCGCATGCTGTATTTCTGGCACGCGCTGGGTAACCGCTGCGTGACGTTCCTGAGCAACCTGTTCACGAACCTCAACCTCACGGACATGGAGACCGGTTACAAGGTGTTCCGCCGCGAGGTGATCCAGCAGATCCGCATCGAGG
This sequence comes from Vicinamibacterales bacterium, assembly GCA_965207665.1. Lineage (GTDB taxonomy): Bacteria > Acidobacteriota > Vicinamibacteria > Vicinamibacterales > UBA8438 > JAAXGX01. The sequence goes on along the minus strand of CBDBMV010000002.1, from coordinate 3,549,129 downwards.
AGGACCGCTTCGGCTTCGAGCCCGAGATAACCGCCAAACTCGTCAAGCTGCGCGGCATCCGGGTCTACGAAGTGGGCGTGTCCTACGCCGGGCGCACGTTCGAGGACGGCAAGAAGATCGACTGGCGCGACGGCCTCCACGCGGTCTGGTGCATCGTCAAGTACAACCTGTTCCGCTAGGCGCGCCCGGAGCGGCGCGCGCACGGTGCGCGAGCACTGTTGACACCGCGCACCAGCGCTGCATACCTTTGCGGCATTCGACGAGGCGCCCGAAATGCAGCTCGATCTCTGGACGAGCGAGTGGGTCGTCTGCGGTTTCTTCACCTACCTGGTGGTGCTGTCGCGCGTCCAGCCGCTGGCCGCCGTCGCACGCCGCCGGGTGGCGCTGGTGGGCCTCGTCTGCATTGCGCTCATACTCCTGCTCGCGCGTTTGCGACCATCACCCACCCTCGAGGTCCTGCGCGAGTGGCTGCCCGCGGTCTACCTGCTGCAGGGGTACTGGATGTGCGGCGTCTTTTTCCGCCGCCCCATGCAGGGCGTTGAGCAGCGCCTGCTGGCCATCGACGGGTGGCTGTTCGGGCCGCGTGCGCTGGGGCGCCTCGTGGCGCGCACGCCGCGCATCGTCTGCTCCGGCTTCGAGCTGGCCTACCTGCTGGCCTACCCGCTGGTACCGTTCGGCTTCGCGGCCTTCCTGGTGCTGGGACAGGGCGCCCGCGCCGATGCATTCTGGACGGCCGCGCTAATCGCGGCGTTCGGCTGCTACGGCATGCTGCCGTGGATTCAGACACGGCCGCCGCGCGCGCTGGCGATGCAGGAACCGCTCTGCTCGCCGTACCCGGTGCTGCGCCGGCTGAACCGGGTAGTCCTGCACCGCCTGAGCGTGCAGGTGAACACGTTGCCGAGCGGCCACGCCGCGACCTCCGTGGCGGTTGGCCTGGCAGTGTGGTCGGTTTCCCCGGCGGCCGGCGCCGTGTTGCTCGGCGTGGCGGCGGGCATCAGCATCGGGACGGTGCTCGGCCGCTACCACTATGCGGTCGACACGCTGTCGGGCGTGCTCGTCGGCGCCCTCGGCTGGTGGATCGCCTTTCACGGCTGCTAGACTCGCAGGCGTACGAAACCCGCCACGAATTGTGATGACCGAAAGGACTCCTGTGATGGCTGCATGTCGCCTGCTTGCGATAGGTCTCGTCCTGCTGATCCCGTCCGCGGTATGGGGCCAGTCATCGTCCGCGGTAGGCGCTCGCACCGCCTGGGGAGCTCCCGACCTGCAGGGCGTGTGGTACTTCCACACGAACGTTCCGCTCGAAAATCCCCCGACAGCCTCCGAGGCCGAGGCGATCATGAGTAGCAGCCCGCGGCACTGGCGGGCGCCGGATGCTCCTCCGGAGCAGACTACCGGGGCCTACAACGCGTTCTGGGTAGACATAGCGGCCGACAGCGGGCAACGGACGTCGCAGATCATCGATCCGCCGGACGGCCGCATTCCGGAGATCCTGCCCGGCGTGGAGATTCAGGTCGGATCCGTATGGGCCGACTTTGCGGGCGCCCGCCCGGTGCGCTACCGTAGCGGCGGCATCGGCACCGACGGTCCGGAGGATAGGGGAGTGGCCGTGCGGTGCATCGTCGGCTTCAACTCGGGGCCGCCGATGGTTGCCATCGGCTACAACAACAACATGCAACTGTTCCAGACCGAGGATTACGTGGTCATCCTGAACGAGATGGTCCACGACGCGCGCATCGTCCCCCTCGATGGACGCGACCATCTGCCCGGCGGCATGCGCCAGTGGATGGGCGACTCGCGGGGGCATTGGGACGGCGACACGCTGGTGGTCGAGACCACGAACTTCACGGACAAGACCTCGAGCTTCAGCCCGTACATCGCGGTGGCGATCGGCAACGGCGCCAACCTCACGCTGGTGGAGCGGTTCTCGCGCACCGACGAAGGGAACCTGCGCTACGAGTTCACGGTCACCGATCCGACAACCTTCTCGCGGCCCTTCACGGCGACGACCGACATGGTGCCTTCGGACGGGCCGATCTTCGAGTTCGCCTGCCACGAGGGCAACTACGGCCTGGCGAACATCCTGGCCGGCGCCCGCGCGGAGGAGCGCGAGGTGCGCTGAGGATTCGCGCCTTCCAGCCAATCTTGACGGAGGTGGCTACCGGAAGCTACCTTTGTAGTCATGAGATCCGTTGGCTTGAAGGTACTCAACAACAAATTGAGCGAATACGTGCGCCTGGCCGCCGCCGGCGAGACCGTGCTGGTGACGGACCGTGACCGGGTCGTCGCGGAAATCGTTCCGCCCAGGGCAGAGCGCAGCCCCATACTGGCGGATGCCTTGCTCGCCGATGCCGTGCGCAAGGGCTGGCTGACGCCGGCGGCCATGCCTGGCGCCGGACCGCCGCCGAAGCCGCCGCCCGTCATGACGATGGAAGAACTGCTCGACATGTTGGACGAGGCTCGCAGCGACCGGTGATCTACATCGACGCCTCTGTCGCGCTTGCGCACCTCTTCCTGGAAGGTCGGCGCCCGCGCCACGAGTTCTGGGGTAACACGCTGGTTTCCAGCCGCCTGCTCGAGTACGAAATCTGGACCGTTCTGCACGCCCGTGCGTTCGCGCAATCCCACGGCGATGCAGCGGGGGCACTACTCGCACGGATTACCCTGCTGGAACTGGCGCCGCCGGTCATCACGCGCGCGTTGGAGGCGTTTCCCGTGCCTGTCCGCACGCTGGATGCACTGCACCTGGCGTCGATCGATTACCTGCGTCAGCAGGGACAGGCCGTGGAGCTCGCGACCTACGACCGGCGCATGCGCGCGGCCGCCGAGGCGATGGGGATACCTGTCGTCAACCTGACCGACTGACCTTTCGACGCAGATCATCACCGAGGACGGCGTCGGGACTTGGCGACCTCCACGTCGAGGGTTACAGATCCCAGCAGTTCGCGCAGTTCATCGATCCGGTTCCGGCGTATCAGCTCGCGCAGGGAGAGGACGACCGTATCGGTCTTCGACTTGAAACCGAGCAGCCGTTGCGCCTCGTCGAGCAGCTCCGCTGGCAGATCAAGCGTGATTCGCACGTGTCGATGCTACCTTGCTGTGCTTGTCAACGCACCGTTCAGGCGGTCACACCCGCAGGTCGTAGCAGCACAGCCGCGGGCCGGCGCCGGTCAGCAGGTCGCGGGTGTTCTGCGTGACGTAGAGCAGGCCGCGCGACAGCACGGGCAGGCCCCACGACTCGCGGCTCGCGAACAGCCAGGCGCGCGCGATCTCGGTGTAGCCTTCCGGCGTCAGATCGAGCCAGAGCAGGTGCCCCAGCTCGCCCAGGCACAGGAACTGGCCGTCGGCGGCGAGCAGCGATCCGCGGTAGGTACTCATGAGCTGCGCCTGCGGGCGGCCGTTGCGCTCGAGCACCTCCTGCCACTCCGGTTCGGCGCGCCACGCGACGGCGCCGGTTGCCGCGTCGATGCACACCAGCGAGGCGTCGCCCGGATTGCGGCCGTCGAAGGCGTACAGGTAGCCGTCGCGGTGGATGGCAGTGTTGAAGTGGATGCCGACCTCTGCGGTCTGCCATGCGACGCGATGCGTGAAGTCCGGCAGGATCTCGACCAGCACGCTGCCCGTGCGGTAGCTGGACGTGAGGAACACCTTGTTGTCGAACACGACCGGGCTGGCGGCGTTGGCCGATTCGTAGACGCGGCCGCGGAACGGAAAGCGGAAGTCGACGGCGCCGCTGGCCGGGTCGATCGACAGCAGGCCGCCCGTGGGCGGCTGTGAATCGCCGCCGGCGAATACGAGCACCCGCCGCCGGCCGTGGATGTCGGCGGGCACGGGCGATGCATAGCTCGGACCCCACTCCGTGCCCGCGCGCCATGCCTCGCTACCCGTAGCCGTGTCGAACGCCGCGACGCACGGCCCGCCCGGCGCGCCCACGTTCACCACCAGCAGGCCGCCTTCGACCAGCGGCGTCGAGGAAGTGCCGAAGAAGTCCTGCGGCACGCGGTACTCCGCGCGCAGGTCGCGCCGCCAGACGACGTCTCCGGTGTCGAGCGCCAGGCAGTGGATCATGCCTTCGGCGCTGACCGTGTAGACGCGGCCGGCGTCGATGACCGGGCTGGACCGCGGGCCGTTGTTGTAGCCGTAGCGGTCCTCGTAGACCGTGCCGTAGCGGAACTGCCAGCGGGGCGCCCCGGTCTCCGGGTGCAGGCACTCGACGATTTCCTCGTCACCCAGCCGGTGCATGAAGACCAGCCGGTCGCCCGCAATCGCCGGGGAGGTGTAGCCGGTCCCCTTGGGCAACTCCCACACCAGCGGCGGCGGCAGCACCCGGCTGAGGTGCGTCTCGGTCGACACGCCGTTGTGCGAGGGGCCGAGGAAGTCGGTCCAGTCGTGCGTCTCTGCGGCAGCCGACAGCGGCCGGGGCGCACCGTGCCGGCGGGTCTGGCCGCCAGCGGACCGCACGATCAACGCCTGCGCCGCCAGCGCCTGCAGCATCGCGCGCCGTGAGAGCGTTCGCATCCCCGGCGCATGATAGCCGAGTGCGCCGAACCGGTCTTGCGGCGCTTCTGAATCTCCGTTAGGGTAGGGCGACCTCGTCCCAGGAGGACCTTTACCCATGCGGAATTGGAAAGCCGGTAGCCGGCGCCGCGGCAGCGTGTCGGCCGCCATCATGCTCGTCGGGTTGTCGTTGACGGCCGCCGCCTCGCAGCAGGAGCGGGCGGCCATGCCGCCCATCGAGGAGATCGCGGAGAACCTGTACCTGCTGGCGGCATCCGATTCCGCGGATCGCGCAAGCTGGACCGGCGGCAACACGGCCGTGTTCGTGACGGAGGCGGGCGTCGTCCTGGTCGACACCAAGCTCCCCGGCTACGGCCAGGACTTCATCGAGCGGGTCCGGGAAGTCACCGACAGGCCGATCACGATGGTCATCAATACGCACACCCACTTCGACCATTCCGGCAGCAACAACGAGCTCCCGGACACGATCACGGTGGTGGCGCACGAGAACACGCGGGCCAACATGGCGCGGGCCGAGTGCAATCCGGTCACCAACTGCGAGGCGTTCCAGGGTGAGAATGCGAAGTACCTGCCGAAACGGACGTATACCGAGCGGATGTCGCTCTTCAGCGGCCCGGAGCAGATCGACCTGTACCACTTCGGCCCCGGGCACACCAGCGGCGACACGTTCGTCGTCTTCCGCGCGGCGCGCATGATGCACACCGGCGACATGTTCCAGACCATGAACATGCCGTTCATCGACTTCGCCAACAGCGGTGGCAGCGCCTCCGAGTTCGCCCGGACGCTCTCGAAGGCGGTCGCCGGCGTCAGCGGCGTCGACGCGATCATCGCCGGCCATTCCAACACCCTGCTGTCGTGGGAAGACTTCACGACCTTCACCGGCTTCATGAACGGCTTCCTCGACGCGGCCCGCGAGGGGATGGAGGCCGGCACCGCCGTGGACACCGCGGCGGACGCGTTCCTGGCCCGCGACCATCCGGGATTCACCATCGATCCCCAGCGGGTGCACGCCAACATGCAGGCCATCTACGACGGCCAGTAGCGGCCGGCATTACCACTCGGGGCTGCGCCCCGAACCCCCGGCAAGCCCTAGCGGGGCCCCCTCGCCCCGCGCCGGGCTTGCCGAGCCGCGCCGTGCGCGGCTTGGGAACGGCAGCGTTCATGCTTGCCGTCCCCTCCATATTCCACCGTTAGGTGTGGCTGCGCCGCGTCTGCGATGTATTACATACAAATGTATGGTATACTCCGTCGCCGGCACACGGCGGGGGAGCAATGGGACGAACACCGGCAGGGGAGACGCGCAACCGGGTGCTTGCGTTCGTGCGGACCCGGCTGCTCGCGGGGCAGCCGCCCACGGTGCGCGAGGTGCAGGAGGCGTTCGGCTTCCGGGCGGTCGGCACGGCGCGCCAGCACCTGGAGCAACTGGTTGCCCAGGGCCGGCTGGCGGTCGACCGCCACAAGGCGCGCGGATACCGGCTGCCGGCCTCGGCCGCCGCGCCGGCTGCCGCGCTCGTGCCGCTGCTCGGCCGCGTGCCGGCCGGCGCGCTCGACGAGGCGGTCGAGGATCCCGACGGCTACCTGCCGGTGGACGCCAGGGGGCCGGTGGACGATCTGTTCGCCCTCCGTGTGCGCGGCGAGAGCATGACCGGCGCCGGCATCCTGCCCGGCGATCTCGTGATCGTGCGCCGCCAGCCGACCGCCGCCAGCGGCGACATCGTCGTGGCGCAAGTGGGGGACGAGGCCACGGTCAAGACCTTCAGGCCACGCGGCCGGCAGGTCGAGCTGCACCCGGAGAATCCGGCGTTCGAGCCGCTCCTCCTGGACGCCGCCGCGGTCGTCCTGCTCGGAAAAGTGGTCGAGGTCCGGCGGTTCCTGCCATGACCGTCCAGTTGCAGCGCACCGGGACCGACGCCGTGCGCGGGTTGACAACCGGCGCTTGGCTGCGGCGCAGCCTGTGCGCGCCGCCCCCGCCGGCCTGGACCAGCGCCGCGCTCGGCGGCTGCCTGGCGGAGCTGTCGGGCGAGCCCGGCGCACCTTCCCTCACGCTCGCGTTCGGCCTGGTGCGGCAGGTGCAGCAGCAGGGCGAGCCGGTGGCCTGGCTGGCGCGCACCGACAGCACGTTCTATCCGCCCGACGCGGCGGAAGGCGGCGTCGACCTGGCTGCGCTGCCGGTGATCCGGCTGGCCGGCCTGCGGCAGCGCCTGCAGGCGGCCGAGCAGCTCGCGCGCGCCGGCGCCTTCGGGCTGCTGGTGATCGACCTGGGCGCGTGCCTCGATCTGCCGCTCGCCGCGCAGACACGGCTGGCCGACCAGGCGCTGGCCCACGGCACGCTCATCCTGTGCCTGACGGCCAAGACCGAGCACCAGCCGTCGCTCGGGTCGCTCGTCGCCGTCCGTGGCCACGCGCGGCGGATCCGTCGCGGAAAGGGCGGTTTCGCCTGCCGGGTGCAGGCGCTCAAGGACAAGCGGCGCGGTCCCGGCTGGACCGACGAGGAGTGGTGTCGTGGACCGGATGGCCTGTGTTGACCTGCCGGCGTTCCCGCTGCAGATCCTCCTGGGACGGCGTCCCGACTGGCGCACCGCGCCGGCGGCGGTGGTCGACCGCGACACGCCGCGCGGGGTGATCCGGTGGGTGAACGAACCGGCCCGCGCACGCGGCGTGCGGCCCGGGATGCGCTACGGCGCCGGGGCGGTGCTGGCGCCCGCACTGCGCGCCGGAGAAGTGGCGCCCGCGGACGTCGACCGGACGGTGGCGGCGGTTGCGGAGCAGTTGCGCCGGTTCACGCCCGGGGTCGAGCCGTGTCGCGACCAGCCGGGGGTGTTCTGGCTGGACGCCTCCGGCCTGTCGCATCTGCATGCGTCGCTCCGCGAGTGGGCCGGCGCAATCGAGGCCGCGCTCCGGACAGCCGGCTTCCAGGCGGCGATCGCCTGCGGCTTCACGCGCTTCGGTACCCATGCCATCGCCAGGACCGCGGCGGCCGGCGGGCCGGCGGCGATCGTCCGGGATCGCGCCGCCGAGCGGATCCTGGCGGGGGAGGCGCCGCTGGAGCGGCTGGGCGTCGACCCGGAGCTGCAGGACAGCCTGGAGAAGCTCGGTGTCCGGACGGTGCGCGCCCTGCTGGCGCTGCCGCCCGCAGGTGTCCGCCGCCGCTTCGGCCGGGCCGCGCATGATCTGCACCAGCGCGCCGCCGGCGCCCTGCAGGCGCCGGTTCAGCCGCTGCGGACGGTCGATCCGCTGGTGGCGCGCCTCGACCTCGATCATCCCGAGACCGACGCCTCCCGGCTGCTGTTCGCCGTCAAGCGCCTGCTGGATCGACTGCTGGCCGCCGCCGCCGCGCGCCACGAGGCGCTGGCCGGCCTGACGCTCCACCTGCGGCTCGACCGCGGCGCCGCCTGCACCGAGCGGATCCGCCCCGCCGCACCGACCCTGGATGTCGGCCAGTTGCTGAACCTGGTGCGGCTGCGCCTGGAGGCGCTGGCGCTGCAGGCCGGCGTCACGGGCGTGCGGCTTTCCGCCCGCGCCGTGCGGCCCGCGTTGCGGCAGTCGGCGCTGTTCGCCGAGCGGCCGCGCCGCGACCCGGCGCTGGCGAACCGCGCGCTCGCCCGCGTGCGCGCGCAGTTCGGCGACGGCGCGGTGGTGCGGGCGCGCCTCGCCGATGCGCACCTGCCGGAGGCGCGGTTCGCCTGGGAGCCGGTCACGACGGTGGACCGCGCCGTACCGCGCGCCGTCGCCCGCCGGCCGCTGGTGCGCCGGCTCCATACCCGCCCGCTGCCGTTTCCGCCGCCGTCCCGCCCGCCGGCCGGCGAGCCGCTGCCCGCTCCCGGCGGGCCGCTGGCGCCGCTGTCCGGGCCACACGTGGTGTCCGGAGGCTGGTGGGCGGCGGCGGCCCACCGCGAGTACTACTTCACCGCGCAGCGCGACGGCGGCACGTCGTGGATCTACTACGACCGCCCGCGGCAGCGCTGGCGCCTGCAGGGACAGGTCGAATAAGGCAAGCCGCGCACGGCGCGGCTCGGCAAGCCCGGCGCGGGGCTAGGGGCCCCCGCTAGGGCTTGCCGGGGGTTTGGGGCGCAGCCCCATGTAGAAATGCACGTTCCGCTCTGGTGCAAGAGCAACTTCTCGTTTCTCGAGGGGGCCAGCCACCCCGAGGAACTGGTCGAGCAGGCGCACGCATACGGACTGCCGGCGCTGGCGCTGACCGACCGCGACGGCGTCCACGGCATGGTGCGCGCGCACGTGAAGGCGCGGGAGTTAGGCGTGCAGCTCATCGTCGGCTCCGAGGTGACCGTAAGTGACGCCGATACCGAGTCCACCTGCGTCCTGCTCGCGGCAAGCCGGGAGGGATACGCCAATCTCTGCCGGCTGATCACCGCCGGCCGGCGGCGGCGGCCGAAGGGGGAGTCGCGCGTCACCTGGCCGGAGCTGTGCGGGCGCGCCGAAGGGCTCATCGCACTGTGGGGCGGCGACCGGAGCGCGCTGGTCCATGCCGACACGCCGCCCGCGGCCGTCGCACGGATGCGGGAGGCTTTCGGCGACCGGCTGTACGCGCTCGTGAGCCGGCACCGGCGGGCGGAGGAAGGCCGCCAGGAAGCCTGCCTGCGCGAGCATGCCGCCCGCGCCGGCCTGCCGCTGGTGGCCGCCACCGAGGTGCTCTACCACACGTCGGCCCGCCGCGACGTCCAGGACGTCGTCACCTGCATCCGGCACGGCGTCACGCTGGCCGCGGCCGGGCGCCTGCTCAAGCCGAACGCCGGGCACGCTCTCAAGGCGCCGCCGTCGATGGCGCGGTTGTTTGCCGACGAGCCGGCGCTCGTCGCGCGGACGCGCGAGGTGGCGGCCCGCTGCGCCTTCACGCTTTCCGAGATCCGCTACCGCTATCCCGCCGAGCAGTTGCCCGACGGCCGGACGTCGTCCGACTGGCTCCGCGAGCTCACCCTCGCCGGCGCGCGCGCGCGTTTTCCCGGCGGCGTCCCGCCGGCCGTCAGCGAGCAGATCGGCAAGGAGCTGGCGCTGATCGAGGAGCTCGACTACGGCGGCTACTTCCTGACGATGCGGGAGATCGTCCAGTACTGCCGGCAGCAGGGCATCCTCTGCCAGGGGCGCGGCTCGGCGGCCAACTCGGTGGTCTGCTACTGCCTGGGGATTACAGCGGTCGATCCGACGCGGGTGGCGCTGCTGTTCGAGCGGTTCCTGTCGCGCGAGCGCAGCGAGCCGCCCGACATCGACCTCGACATCATGCACGCGCGGCGCGAGGAGGTGATCCAGCACGTCTACCGCAAGTACGGCCGCGACCGCGCCGCGATGGTGGCCAACGTCATCCGCTACCGCGGGCGGTCCGCCGTCCGCGAGGTGGGCAAGGCGCTCGGCCTGTCCGAGACCACGGTGGATCGCGCCGCGAAGCTGCTGTCGCATCACTACGGGCTGGACGCGGCCGGTCTGGCCCACGCGGGGATCGATCCGGAAGCGCCGGCCCACGCGCACCTGCGCCGGCTGGCCGCGGAGATCCAGGACTTTCCCCGGCACCTGTCCATCCATCCGGGCGGCTTCCTGCTCGGCCACGAGCCGGTCCACGACCTGGTGCCGATCGAGAACGCGGCCATGCCCGACCGCACGGTGATCCAGTGGGACAAGCACGACCTGGAGGACCTCGGCCTGTTCAAGGTCGACCTGCTGGGACTCGGCGCGCTCACACAACTCGACAGCGCCTTTCACCTGATCGACCGGCACTACGGCCGGCAGTTGTCGCTCGACCGGATACCGGCCGACGATCCGGGCACCTACGACCTGATCTGCCGCTCGGATACGGTCGGCGTCTTCCAGATCGAAAGCCGCGCGCAGATGGCGATGCTGCCGCGGTTGCGGCCGCGCCACTACTACGACCTGGTGATCGAGGTGAGCATCGTGCGGCCCGGCCCGATCACCGGCGGGATGGTGCATCCCTACCTGCGGCGGCGGAACGGCGAGGAGCCGGTGGTCTACCCGCACCCCTGCCTGGAGCCCGTGCTGCACAAGACGCTCGGCGTGCCGCTCTTCCAGGAGCAGGTGATACGGCTGGCGATGGTGGCGGCCGACTACACGCCGGGCGAGGCGGACCAGCTACGCCGCGACATGGCGGCGTGGCACCGCACCGGGTGCATCGAGAGGCACCATGAGCGACTCGTGACCCGCATGGAGGCGAAGGGCATCGCCCGCGAGTTCGCCGAGCGGGTCTTCGACCAGATCCGCGGGTTCGGGGATTACGGCTTCCCCGAGAGCCACGCGGCCAGCTTCGCCCTGATCGCCTACGCCACCGCCTGGCTGCGCCACCAGTACCCGGACGTGTTCACCTGCGCGCTGCTCAACGCGCAGCCGATGGGGTTCTACACGCCGGCGACGATTGTCGACGACGCGCTGCGGCACGACGTGGAGGTGCGTCCCATCGACATTGCCGCCAGCGCGTGGGACTGCACGCTGGAGCCCCGCGCGGACGGCGGCGGGGGACATGCCGTGCGGATGGGGCTGCGGTACGTGAAGGGGCTCTCGGAGGCGCGCGACTGGCAGCCGATTGCGGCTGCGCGCGCCGCGCGGCCGTTCGCATCGATGGAGGACGCCGCCCGCCGCACCGGCCTGGACGGCCGCGTGCTGCGGCGCCTCGCCGAGGCCGGAGCGCTGGCCTGCTTCGAAGGGAAACGCCGCAGCGCGTTATGGCAGGTGCGGGGCGCCGCCGCCGCTTCCCCCGCCGCGCTGCCGCTCGACCCGCGCGAGCGCCGCCCCGACTTCGCCCCGCTCGGCGCATTCGAGACCATCGAGTGGGACTACCGCTTCAGCGGGCACAGCACGCACGGCCATCCGCTCGCACCCCACCGCGAGGCGCTGGCCGCGCAGCGACTGCCGGACGCCCGGACCGTCGCGGCGCTGCCCCACGGCCGTCGCGTGCGCTACGCCGGCATCGTGATCTGCCGGCAGCGGCCCGCCACCGCCTCGGGCACCACCTTCATGACCCTCGATGACGAGACCGGATTCGTGAACGTGGTGCTCTGGAAACGGGTGTTCGACGACCACGCGGTGCTCGCGCGGACCGCATCGCTGCTCGGCGTGAGCGGCACGCTGCAGTCGGAAGCCGGCGTCGTCCATCTCGTGGCCGAAACGCTTTGGCTTCCCGCGCTGCCGCTGGCGCCCCCGACTGCCGGCAGCCGCGATTTCCATTAGGATGATGCACGAAACAGGCAGTCGGGACGATAAGACGTAGAGGGTACCGCACAGCGCGGACGGTTTCACTGTGAACAGGCCGGCCGGAGACGACAAGGAGCGCGCTGGAATCGACGCGTTCACCGAGACGAAGTACATCTGCGTCTACCTGGGCGGCAACATGGGCCGCGACGAGCGGATCGTCGAACAGACCAGGACCCTCGGCCGTCTGATGGCGCAGGAGGGGATCGGCCTGGTGTACGGCGGCGCCCGCGTCGGGTTGATGGGCGTCCTGGCCGATACCGTGCTGGACTACGGCGGCGTCGTTGTCGGCGTGATACCCCGGCACCTGCAGTACCAGGAGGTGGCCCACGAGGGTCTCACCCATCTGCACGTGGTCGACACCATGCACGAGCGCAAGCACCGCATGCAGCAGACGGCGCACGCCTGCATCGCCATGCCCGGCGGCTTCGGCACGCTGGAGGAGATCTTCGAGGCGCTCACCTGGGCGCAGCTCGAGGTGCTCGACAAACCGTGCGTCTTCCTGAACGTCGACGGCTACTACGACGACCTGTTCCGTTTCCTGGACCACGCGGCGGCGAAGGGACTGCTGAGGGCGAAGAACCGCGCGCTGGCGCTCCAGGCCCCTACCGCGGAAGCGGCGCTGCAAAAGGTACGGGCCGCCTGGGCGGCCGAAGAGGCGGCGCTGTCGGAGATGATGCGGGCCTACCTGAGCTGACGCACCCGCGCACGGCCGGTGCGTCAGGAGAGGGCTTCGAGCGCCTCCGCGCGCGACGCCTTGATCTCGATGACCCGATAGATGCCGCTGACCCGGAAGACGTCCTCCACATGATGCTTCATGCCGCAGAGGATGATCCGACCGTTGCCCGCCCGCAGCGCCCTGGCGGCGATGACGAACACTCGCAGGCCGGCGCTGCTGACGAAATTGAGGCCGCTGAAGTCCACGATCAGACGCCGCTCGCCGTTGTTGACGTGCCCCATGACGAGCGATTCGAAATTGTGGACGTTCCCGCCGTCCAGCGAGCCCGCTGGCAGCAGCACCAGCGCGTCGTGATGCCGCTCTTCCGTGACTGCGATATCCGTCAATTCACGGTCCCTGCCGGCGGTGCGCCAGAACGTCACTTCCCGTCCGGCGTCACGTCGTACTCGACGGTCACGCGGTTGCGGCCGTTCACGAGCTCGTAGGAAAACCGGTCGGCAAGACGCTTCACGAAGTAACGGCCGAGGCCGCCCACCGGCCGATCCATCAGCGGCGACGTGATGTCGGCAGCCACGTCCTGTGTCGGATCGAACGGCCGTCCGTTGTCCTCCAGCGTCAGTACCAGCCTGTTGCCGGACAGCACCAGCTCGACGTCGATCTTGGGGTCCTTCACGCCTTCGAAGCCGTACATGACGACGTTGGCGATCAATTCATCCAGCGTGAGGTTGACGATGTAAATTTTCGTATCCGGCAGGCCGGCGGCTTCCCCGAACGCCTCCACTTCTTCCGCGAAATCGCGGACCCGCGACAGCCGGATCGGCAGTGATGCACGTATTTCGTCGGACATCGCTTCATTATCCCCCGAATGACAAGTGGACGACGCGCACGCAGCCTGCCTTACCTCGGTAACGCAAGCGCCACCAGCTCGGCCGGCTCACCGCGAGCGCTGACCGCCATGGCGATATATTGGCGACCGTCGACCATGTAGGTCATGGGAATGCCGCTCTGGTTCTTGGGCAGCTCGAATTCCCAGACGATGTCGCCCGTTCGCTTGTCGTAGGCGTAGAACATCGGTCCTCCCGCCCATGTGGGCGTGGCGAAGACGCCCGCGCCTTCGCCGGCGAACATCAGCGTCCTGGTGACCAGGATGCCGCTGCGCTCGGGTTTCCCGGTCCTGGGTATCTCGACACCGCTGAGCGCCGGATGGTCCTTCACGCAGTCGGGCGTATCGCCGTTCGGCACCATCCAGAGGTGATCGCCGGTGTTCAGATCGATCGCCGTGATCCGCCCCCAGGGCGGCTTGATCAGCGGGAGTCCCAGCGGACCGATCTCGCCGCAGCCCTGCGGCTGCTCCAATGCGGCCGGGCCGCGTCGGCGCTGGCCCCGTCCCATCACGTAGTCCATCGTCGAGACGGTGGGGTTGCTGGCCAGTCCGGCAACCGTCGGGTTCGTCACCGAGGCCACGTACAGGATGCCGGTCTCCGGGTCCACGGCCCCGCCCTGCCAGTTGGCCCCGCCGGTCATGTGCGGCAGCATCAGCAGCGCCCGCAGGCCGCCGTCGCCCGCCAGGATCGGCGGGGTGTAGAGCGGACCCATCCGGTACTCCGACGCGATCCTCCGCGCTTCGGCGTTCAGCTCCGCGGTGAAGTCGAGCAGGTCGTCGCCCGAGACGCCCTGCCGGTCGAAAGGCGCGGGCCGTGTCGGAAATGGCTGCGTCGGCGCCGTCTGCTCGCCGGGCACGTTGGATTGGGGAACGGGGCGTTCCTCGATCGGCCACACCGGCTCGCCGGTGACGCGGTCGAAGACGTAGGTGAAGGCCTGCTTGGTCACCTGCGCGACCGCCTTGATGCGCCGGCCGCCCACCGTGATGTCGAGCAGCGTCGGCGCGGTCGGCGTGTCGTAGTCCCAGACGCCGTGGTGCACGAACTGGAAGTGCCAGACCCGCTCGCCCGTCTTCGCGTCGAGACAGACCAGGCTCTCCGCGAACAGGTTGTCGCCGGGGCGGTGGCCGCCGTAGAGGTCGTTCGTCGGGGTCTCGACGGGCAGGTAGACGTAGCCCAGCTCCTCGTCCGCCGACATCGGCGCCCAGACGCCCGTGTTGCCGGAGTAGCGCCAGGAGTCGTTCTCCCAGGTGTCGTTCCCGAACTCGCCGGGCTGCGGGATCGTGTGAAAGATCCACAACTGCTCGCCGGTGCGCGCGTCGAACCCGCGGACGAAGCCGGCCGGGAACTCGGGCGCGGGCGCGGTGGCGCGCAGCGCCGCACCGACGACGATCACGTCGCCGACGATCGTGGCCGGCGAGTTCACGCCGATCTGGCCAGGCTCGATCGGCGGGCGGTCCAGGCCGGTGTTGAGGTTCTCGTAGAGGTCCACCATGCCGTCGTCGCCGAACGCGCTCACGGGCAGTCCCGTGGCCGCGTCCAGCGCGACGAGGCGGTAGCCTCTGGTGACGTGAATGATGCGATCGTCACCCTGTCCGTCGCTCCAGTACGCCACGCCCCGGCCGGCTGCCGCGCGAATCGGCGCCCGGCTGCCGCGTTCCCCCTCGTCCAGGCGGTACATCCACAGCGTCTCGCCGGTGGCGGCATCGATGGCCACCACGTTGCGGCTCCATCCCGCCGTGGTGTACAGCACGCCGCCGACCATCAGCGGCGTCGCCTGGAAGTAGAAATCCAGCCGCGGCCCGAAGTTGTCCGTTCGCCACCGCCAGGCGATATCGAGTTGATCGACGTTGTCCCGGTCGATCTGATCCAGCGGCGAGTACTTGGTGCTCGCCAGATCGCCGCCGTAGTACCGCCACTCCCCTCCGGAGGTGCCTGGCTGCGCCGCAGCAGGCGGTACAGCGCCGAATCCGACGGCCAGGACAAGGCAGATTCCCGCGACAAGACGACCAAGTTGGATGGACACCGCCCCCTACCTCCCGGCTTTCAAGATCTGCCGCAAGAGTCCGCTCGTTAGTGTGTCAGTTAGCGCGCCAACACGTCCAGCGAAGAGGAGACCATCGTCGTCGACCCGGCAGCCGCCGGGACCGAGGGGGAGGGCGGTTGGTCCGATTGCCGGCCGCGGGGTAGCCCGGTCGCCCGGCGGTCCAGCATTACAGCGCCGTTCAAGGCGGTTCAGCCCGAGAGGCAGGGGATGTAGAGAACGTAACCGTTACCCCCTAGTCTCAAAGGAGCGACAGTCATGAACGGAGCGAGAACAACTTTCATGCGGAGGGGCTATCTGCTCACTGCCCTTGCCGCGGCTGTGCTGCTGGCGGCATCCCCAGGGACGGCGTCGGCGCAAACCGTCGGGTTCGTGGGTGACACCACCATCATGGCGATGGAGGGTGCCGGCGAAACTGGCACCGGGATACCCCCCGTGCAGGTGACCGTGAGTCGGACGGTTACTCGTACCAATCCAAACGCTTTTGAGGCGGCTGGTGAACTCACCGTCCAACATAACGGAGGGGCTTACGCCGGTTTGGTGATTAATGGTCCCGCTGGAGCGCTTGGCGCCTCGCCCGCCAACCTTACCTTCACGCCCGGTGTGAACGAAATAACGCTGACTATCGTCATTCCCCAAGACCAAGCGGATTGGGATGATGAGGAGTTGGTCCTGACGTTGCGCACGACCGAGCCGGGAGTGGTTCCCGATCCCGCTCAAGTCACCATCATGATCGATGACAACGAGCCGACGCCTGAACTCAGGTTCGACAGGACCACTATCGATTTGACTGAAACCAGCACCACGACGGTCAACGTGACGGTGGGTGTCGGCCCGGCAGGATCGCCTGGTGAAGGTGCCCTGGAGACGGCGTTGAACGCCCTTGCTGCTGGTGGTGCCATCATGCTGTCCGTGGATCCTGCAAACGCGGTCGCGACGAATGGACCCATTTCCATTATGTTCGGGCCGTCGGGTGGTGCTCTTGCTGCGCTCCCGACTCCCGACGCCAGGGGTCGGTACAACATCGGAGACATCAACACTGCCGTCGCTGGTACTAGTCCTGCGGAGAGTATCGTCCTGAGTATCGAGGCGAATTCCGACAGGGCCGGATTCCAGGATCCCGTGATCAATCTCACGCTGACGGATGGGAGATCGCCCGGTGGCCAGGCAACCGCTGGTGGCGGCATCAGTAGCGGGATGGCCATGATCAATGTCCTCAGCAACGAGCCTAAGCCGACCGTTTCGTTCTCGCCGACCGACGTGAGCGTCATGGAAGGTGGCTCCGTAACGTCGACTCTGCTCGCTTCAGGGCAGTTCGGCGCGGAGGTAGAAATGGTGAAGCTCTCGGTCGAGGGTGCCGCCATGGTTGGTCTCTACCAGGACGGCGAGATGCTGGAGGAGATGGACGGCTACGTCATGGTCGACCTCGGAAACACCAACAGCGCGCGACTGACGGCCATGTCCATGAGCGATCCCGAGCTGATGGACGGCGAAATGAAGTCCAAGACCTGGAAGATCATGGAGGCAGACGGCGCCAACGTAGATCAGGATGCCTACTGGCTGACCGTCACAGTGGAGGGTTCCACTGCGGTTCCGGCGCTGCCGCTCGTCGGGCAGCTTCTCCTGGCTCTGTTCCTGATGGCCGGCGGCTCGCGGCTGTATCGCCGGCATCGCGGATAGTTTCATCGTCCACGGCGCTAGGGGGGAACGGTTGATTAGAAGGGGAGCACCCGGCGCGAACGCGCCGGGTGCTCCCCTTAAATGTATCTGGAGTCCGCCGGCTTCCGGCCGCATCCAGCGCAAGTCTCCAAAGGAGCGACAGTCATGAACGTAGCGAGATCAACCTTTGTGCGACGGGGCTACCTGCTCACAGCCCTGGCCGTGGCTGTGCTCCTGGGTGCGTCCTCCGGGACGGCGTGGGCGCAGACGCCGACGCGCTTCACACTGACAATGGGAGCGTCTTCAGGCACGCTGGAAGAGGGCGCTAATGACTCCAACGCCACGCCGGATAGAGTTACGCTAACTATATCGCGGTCAGATCCAACCTATTTGACTGATCACGATAACAACGCTGCGACCCCCGATGTCAGGCGCCCTGTTTTCAACAACGTCAACAAACCCACCCTCAAAATCACAGCTACCTGCAACGGCGTGGCGAGCGCAGACGGTGACGACTGTGACATTCGCGTTCGAGAAAAGGGGGCGTCAACTGAGTTGCTCGCAGCCTCAGCCACGTTCGATTTTGCAGCTACAGATGGCCCGACGGGTACTGGCGCTGACATAGAGAGGACGATCGAACTGCTCGTTACGGACATGCGTGACGAGAACGACTGGAACGAAGAGACGGTAGTTCTGACTCTGGAATTGAACGCGAACTTTGCGGGTGCTGACGGGAATACATATACGGCGACGCCGCAGAAACGGACGCTGACGATCGCGGATGACGACCCGGCGCCGAAGCTCGCGTTCGCTCCGTCCAGCATCCAACTGGCCGAGGGAAACATGCAGACCATGACGGTCAGTGTGAACATCAGTGGCACCAGCAGCGCAAGAACTGGTATCCGGGGCAAGCTAACTAGCCTTGATGGTGAAGGAACTGATCGCGGTGGTAGCAGTGACGAGCTCCTGCTTTCCATCTCCCCGCCCGAGGCCGTTGGCAGCCTTATCAAGATCTACAGAGACGCCACCATGATTGATGAGGCACCAGCGACGGACCTCGAGACCGACCGCGAGGGCAGGTACATTGTCGGCACTATCGGGATCGATACAAGCGCAACGGGCGGCGCGGCAACCGGCGCGGTCGCCGCGGCAGCGGGTACCGACGACGGTATCGATCTGACTATCAAGGCGATAGACGTGTCCGGGTTCAGGGACGAGGAGATAACGTTCACGCTGATGGAAGGGAGAACCGAAGCGCAGAAACGTGGTGACGGCGGGGCCATAGAAGATGCGGATCCGGCCACCGTCAGGCTCCTGAGCGGCGAGGAGACGCCGACTGTCACGTTCTCGAAGGCGAGCGTCAGCATCGACGAGGGCGGCAGCGAAACGGTCCACCTCCTCGCGGACACCGATCAGGGTAGTCAAGTAGGTTCGGCAACGGTGTCGGTGAGCGGCGGTGCCCGCATCTCGCTGGAACAGAACGGCAGCGCGATCTCGGGAGGCTCGGTGGAGTTCGGCGGCAGCGCCAATGCCGAGCTGACGATCAGGGCCCTTGGGGATGAGTCACTCGAAGATGGCGAGGAGAAGACGGCCACGGTGACCATCACGGATGCCAGCGGCGCGAACATCGGCGACCCGCGTTCGATAACGGTGACCGTGGTCGGCTCCACCGCGGTTCCCGTGCTGCCACTGGTCGGCCAGTTGATTCTGGCATTGCTCCTGACGGCAGGCGGCGCGCGGCTGTATCGGCGGCGCCGGCAGTAGCTTCACTGACAACGGGTGCAGGGGGAACGGCATTCGGAAAGGGACGCAGCGCCGATGCGCTGCGTCCCTTTACTTTTTGCGGCGTAACTCGGGTTCGGCGCATTGCTGGCATGGACGGATTGACTTCACGGCAACATCTCGAGCTGCTGCGCGCCGAGGTAAAGGAACGGTTTCCCTGCGTCCGGGTCGTCCAGAGCGCGTCGGGCCGGGGAATCGGAGAAGACCGCTACGAGCTCGCCCCCCGGAACTCGGTATACGTGCAGGCGCCTGTCACGCCCAACGGCAAACCGCGGCGGCCGCGCGGATCCTGGCGGTACCGGCGCAGCCCCACCGGGCAGTGGACGGTCTGCACCCGCCGCCAGCGTGTCTTCCGGGCGATCTGCCAGTTGGCCTCGGCCGCCGGTCATCAGCCGCATGCCAGTGGCAACTGAAAACTGCACACTTCTGAGTTTCTTTTTCTCCGAATGGCGGATCGAATGAGGTAGCCCGGCGCCTCTCCGCGCACACGTCGTCGAGCAGGGTGCTGAAGGGGTGCCGGCGTCGAGACCCACTGTGGCCAGCGGCGACGCATTCGGATAGCTTGGAAATCGGACTCAGTCGTGGGGTGAGGGTCTGGTCTTACCCACCAGACCCTCGTGACCGCCTCGAGCTCCGACAGTCCGAGACAGCCGGTCCCTTTGTGACACGGCCGCGGCTCGTTGTCCAGTCGGAGCTTGCCCTGCGCGCTCCGATGTCGTGGACCCGCCGCCCCTCCGCCAGCGGACCTGCCGCGAGTGCCGCCAACCCTTCGCCATCTGCGCGTCGTGCGACCGCGGCCACGCCTACTGCTCGGAGTGGTGCCGCGCGGTCAGCCGGACGCGGTCCGTCCGCGCCGCCCGGGCACGCCACCAGCGCAGCCTCGAAGGTCGTCTCGACCACCGCGACCGTCAACGCGCCTACCGCCGGCGCCGGCGCGTGACGGATCACACTTCCCCCCGGCAGCGGCCATCGGACAGACTCTCCGCCGCTGACAAAGCCCCGGTTTCCCGCCCCGCTCGTCCGTGCTGCGTGGTCTGCGGCCGGCCGAGTCGGCGGCAATCGCCTCGGAGAGGGCCTGGAAGGACCGTGAGATGGTCCGCGTCGCAGTCAACCGTGAGGAGATCGACACCGCGTGGCGCGCCGGAACCCCCCTGACAAGCGCAAGCCCAAGGGCCGGCATCCCGTCGACGCGCTCTCTACCACCTTCGCCCGCAACGTCGCCGGCGCCGGGCGCTACAGCGACGGCAATGCGCTCTACCTGCAGGTCAAGCCCTCCGGCGCACGAAGCTGGGTCCAGCGCCTCGTCATCCGCGGCCGCCGCCGCGAGCTCGGACTCGGGGGCTTCCCGCTCGTCTCGCTCAACGAAGCCCGTGCGCAGGCATTCTCGAACCGCAAGGCCGCCCGCGCCGGCGGCGACCCCCTGGCCGACCGTCGCCGCGCCAACGGCATGCCGACCTTCGCCGAGGCCGCCGAGCGGGTGTGGGCCGACAAGCATCTCGGCTGGCGCAACGACCGGCACTCCAGAGAATGGCTGGCGAGCCTCGAGCGCTGGACCTTCCCGCGCATCGGCCGCATGGCGGTGTCAGAGGTCACCAGCGCCGACGTGCTCGACGCGCTGCGGAGGGTCTGGCACATCCGGCCCGAGACCGCGCGGCGGCTGCGCCAGCGGGTCAGCGCGGTGATGGAGTGGGCCGTGGCCATGCAGCTGAGGGCCGACAACCCGTGCGACCGCATCGGACCGGTCCTCGGACCGCAGAAGGACCTGGTGCGGCACATGCCGGCGCTGCACCACTCCGAAGTGGCCGAGGCGATCCGGACGATATCGGCCTCGGGCGCCTCGCCGGCCGTGAAGCTGGCCTTCGAGTTTCTGGTGCTGACGGCCACCCGCTCGGGCGAGGTGCGCGGCGCGCGGTGGGAGGAGGTCGACCTGGCCTCCCGCGTATGGACGATTCCGCCTGTGCGCACGAAGGCGCTGCGCGAGCACCGGGTGCCGCTCTCGAGGCGCGCGGTGCAGATCCTCGATGCGGCGCGGGCGCTCGACCATGGCAGCAGCCCACTGGTGTTTCCCGGCCAGGGCGGCAGGCCGATCGGCGTGACGCGACTTTCCCGACTGCTGAAGAACCACAAGGTCGCCGGCGTGCCGCACGGCTTCCGCTCGAGCTTCCGCGACTGGGCGGCGGAGACGACCAGCTACCCGCGCGCGGTGATCGAATCGGCCCTGGCGCACGTGGTGACGAACCGGACCGAGGCGGCGTATGCGCGGTCGGACCTGTTCGAGCGGAGGCGCCGGCTCATGAACGAGTGGGCGGCCTACCTGGAGGGCGGCCAGGCGCAGTCGCTCCCGCTGTGATGGTCATGACGCTTCCAAGAACCGCCGCGAGGCCGGCTCGATTCTGCGAGCGCTCGCGCTCGCAGAATCGCCTCCCCATCGTCCACGTCTCAAGTGCCGAATCCGCATCGGAATGTCGGGCGGGATGGGGGGACCGGAGAGGTGCTGCGAGGTGCACCCTTGTTTCTCGGGGGTAATCGCTACGGGGACTGCGGAAGAAGTATCTATCCTGCCAGGCGCTGTAATGCTGGACCGCCGGGCGACCGGGCTACCCCGCGGCCGGCAATCGGACCAACCGCCCTCCCCCTCGGTCGCCGCGGCTGCCGAGCCCGAAAGACGAAAGCCTTTCTTGACGGCTTCCGCTCGGGCGGCCCGCCCTACAGATAAAGGTGCAACTGCGCCAGAAGAGTCTGCGTGTGCAGGTCACCGAATCGGTGGTGGTCCCGGTAGTAGGAGAGATTCACGTGCCAGTGGGTCCGCGGGTAGAAGTCCAGCCCGTACACCATGCGGCGCACTTCTCCCCGAGGGTCGTTGTCTGTCCATCGCACTTGCGGCGATACTCTCAACCAGACACCCCGCAAGGCTTCCACCGACGTCTGGTTGGCAACAATGTACGACCGGTCGCTAACGGCCAGTCTCTGGAACCGGAGGTCGGCATGGGTCCAGGTTGTCAGCCAGCCCACCGGGGCGTAACCGAATGACACTCCCGTGTCCGTACTGCGGGGGCCGATGTCCGTCTCGCCACGATAAAGTACGGATCCCGCCACGACCGTGCGCGGGTTCAGGTCGTGCTGGAAACGGCCGCTGGCGGTGAATGCTGCGCCGTTTCCGGCGACAAGCGACTCTGCACGGCCCGGACCGACAGACATTTGCAGCAGCGATCGGTCGGTCGATACTCCGACCTCGACCCCGTACACCTGGTCGTCCTGTGCGAGGTTCAGACCCTCGCGCGTGAATGATGTGTGATCGGCGAACCGTACCCCGTAGGCCGGCAGGAAGCGTCCTCCCCGCACGCTCACGGCATCGCTGACCTGGTATGCGATCCAATGCTCATAGGAGACGAATTCACCACCTCCGGTCGGACCGCGTCCCACGCTGCCGTAGGCCGTCCATCGTTCACGCTGCCAGGCAGCCTGCAGATCGAGGTTCATCAGGAAATTGCGATCGGCAATGGAGCGGCCGGGCACATTCAGGTCCAGGTGCGAGGGCCGGATGTCGAGGCCGAGTTGCAGAGGACCGTCGCTCCCAAGAGCGCCGAACAGGAACGACTCCTCGCTGCCTGGCGCATCCGTCGACGCCACGCCGGCCGCTCCGCTGCGGCCGAACGTCGAGATCTCCTCCCGCGAAAGCGACCGTCCGTACTGGGTGAGGAGCCCGCCGCCCGATGGCGAGTAGTGGCAGGCCGTGCATCGCGGATACTGCTTGGAGAGGAATATCGGCTCGGCGGACGCGGGAGCCGCGCCCCAACCGCCGGCGAGCGCGGCGGCTGCAAGACCCGTTCCCAAGTTGCGGCGAAACGCTCGCGCGCGGATCATCGCGAACCACCGGTGGGCGAGTTGCCGCTCACCGCGTCGAAGGTCACGAGAATTCCGACTTCATCGCGCACGCCGACACCGAGATAGCGTGGCGGTTGGATGTCGAACGCCTCCAGGCTCAAGGAGAAGGTAGCTCGCACCTGAATTCCCCCGTCACGCCGGCTCAGTTCCACTCCGCCGGCAACGGGCATTTCGACCCCGTGCAGCGCCAACCTTCCCGAGAAGGACGTCTCGTGGCGGACGGTGTCTGGCGGCAGTGGAACAGCCAGTGCGATACCGGTCAGGGTAGCGTGCCGGAACTGGTCGCCTCGAGCAACTTCCAGATAGGTCTCCCGCAGGTGGCTGTTGCGTAGTTCGATTCCGGTATCGAGGGGAACCAGATCGACCCGGATTGCGCCCGCGTAGGTTGCATCGGATTCCGTCCGCCTCAAGCTCCCGGATATCGCCGACGTGGTGGCGTCGAAGCTGCCGCCGAGCGTGAGGCTGCAGCGGACCCGTACACTGCCGGACGTCAGATTCCATAGCTCGTCGGCACTCGCCGGCTGTGCGCTGGCCAGCAGCAGCGCGGCCAGGAGAAGCGTCGCGGTGGCTAGCGATGCGACCCTCCGCCGTGCCGTCTTCACCGTTGGTTCCCGGCTTAGTTGTTTGGAGCGCCGTTGTTAATCCACTGCCGGATGACGTCGATCTGCGCGGCTGTCAGGAACGGTCCGTCTGGCGGCATCCGGTCGCCCACGATGCCAGCGCGGCCATCGATCTTGTGAATCAGGTAGCTGTTCTCCGCGTCGTTCGGCGTCACCAGATTGAGTGCCACTTGAACGCTGCGCACGTTTACCAGGTTCGAGAAGGCGTTGCCGGTGGTCAGGTCCAGACCAGCCTCCGTCGCGTGGTCGCCGTGGTGCTCGATGCACCTGGGGTTGAAGATCATGGATTGGATGCTTGATAGCCGCGGCGCCAGCCCGCCAGGCGCCGTCGGCGACGGGCTCGTCGGTGAGTCGCCGCCGCATGCTACGGTGCTCCCGACGAGCAAAAGCAGCGAGGCATAGACACGGACGTTCATGACGCACCGATGGTAGCGCGGGACGTCTGGTGCCCGCAACATTGGAATAATCTGTGACCCATGGTCCGGAATGGACCAGGAAAAAGTGGTGAGCCGCCAGGGAATCGAACCCCGAACCCGCAGATTAAGAGTCTGCTGCTCTGCCAATTGAGCTAGCGGCCCTTGCCGTTCGGAATCATCGTAGCACGCCACGTCGGAAGGGATCGACGACCTCGATATCGGGGAGGACGTCGCGGGCGGATGCCCCTATAATGAGCCGAGCGTCCGCGGCAGTGCCACCCGTCACCCCCCACGGCGACGATCGGCGCGCCAGCGGTTATCACGGCCACCGGGGCCATCCCGGGAGATGCCGATGCCACCGAAGCGTGATGCCGCCGGCCCGGACGACGCCTTCTCGGCGTCGCGGCGGAGCTTCCTGAAGTGGAGCGCCCTCGTCGGGGGCGCGACGGCCCTCGGCGGAGGCGGGCTGCTCCTGTCCCGGTACCCGACCGGCGGGGCGCCGGCCGGCGCGTCGGGCGCCGCGGCCGCCGCGGCCGCGACCCAGGTCTTCCGCACTGCCAACACCCCCGAGTGCCTGCACTGCGCGCTCCTCGCCCACGTCGAGGACGGCCGCCTCGTCAAGGTGACCGGCGACCCCGACTTCAATGTGCTCGCCTGCGCCCGCGGCATCTCGCGCATCCGCCAGCTCTACAGCCCCCACCGCCTGAAGTACCCCATGCGCCGGGCGGGCCGGCGGGGCGAGGACCGGTGGGAGCGCGTGAGTTGGGAAGAGGCCCTCGACACCATCGCCGAGCGCTATCGCCGGATTCTCGAGGAGGACGGCAACCAGGCGTTCCTCGCGATGGGGGGAACGGGCAACTGGTCCACGCTGTCGACCGGCGTGCGGGGACTCTACTCCGCCTTTTGGAACCGCTTCGGAGGAGCGACGCCGATCATCTCCCAGCTCTGCTGCGCCTCGGTCAGCTCCGGGTTCAACGCGATCTTCGGCGGCGGGCGCTCGGAGTTCCGCGACGAGTGGGTCCACAGCCGCTTCTTCCTGGCCTGGGGCAACAACCCGGCGGTCTCCAACCAGGGCTACATGAAGAACCTCTTCGACGCGCGCGAAGAGCACGGCGCGCGGCTGGTAACCATCGATCCGCGGCTGAGCGAAACGGCGGCCCTCTCCGACCGGTGGATCCAGATCCGGCCGGGCACCGACGCCGCGTTGGCCCTCGGCATGGTCAAGGTGCTGCTCGACGAGGGGCTGTTCGACGAGGAGTACGTCCGGCAGTACACCAACGCGCCGTTCCTCGTGCGGCTCGGCGAGAGCGGCTACGACCTCGAAGGGGCGTCGCGCACCTGGCCGGCCGGTGGCGAGACGCTGTCCGTCGACCTGCGCGACCTGCGGCTGCTGACCAACGGCGGCAGCGGCCCCGGAAGCTTCGTCGTCTGGGATGAGCGCAGCGGCCGGCCGGTCGCCGCCGACACGCCGGGAGCGCACGGTGCCCTGCGCGGCAGCTACACGATCGACGGCGTCCGCTACCAGCCCGTCTTCGAGTGGATGCGGGCCATCGCGGCGCGCTACACGCCCGAGGTCGTCCACCGCATCACCGGCGCCCCGGCCGACTCGGTCGCCGCCGTGACGCGGGAGTATGCGTCCGTGAGGCCCGCCGCCATCATCCAGAACATGGCCGGCGCGCAGCGTACCGACCACGGCACCCTGACCGTCATCGGCCATCTCTACCTGGCGTCGCTCACCGGAAACGTGGGCCTTCTCGGCGGCGGCGTCAATGACAACGGCGGCTACCTGAGCGAGGGCGGGACCGTCAACCCGCCGGTGCCGCTGCAGCGCAACGCGCGCATCGAGGGGATTCCCGCCACCAAGCTCGGCGAGTACCTCGTCGAGCGCAAGCCGCATCCCATCCGCGCCCTCCACGTGGCGGGCACGGGCGTGCTCACGCAGTACCCGAACACGCGCAAGATCATCGAGGGGCTGGACAACCTCGACCTGATGGTGGTGCAGGACATCTTCATGACGACGACGGCGCGCTACGCCGACTTCGTCCTGCCGGTGACCACGCTCTTCGAGACCCGCAACCTGCTCGCGGGCATCCGCAGCCGCTACATCCAGCTCATGGAGCAGGCCATCGAGCCCTTGTTCGAGTCGCGCTCCGACCGCTGGATCATGACGGAGCTGGCGAAGCGGCTCGGCTTCGGCGACGACTTCGACAAGCCTGACGACGACCTGCTCCGTTACGTGCTGGAGCCGACCGGGGTAACCCTCGACCAGCTCGAGGAGGGCCCCGTCAACCCCATGCCGGACCCGTGGATCCCGTTCGCGGACAAGAAGTTCAACACGCCGTCGGGACGTATCGAGCTCTTCTCGCTGTACCTGCAGGAGCGGGGCTTCGACCCCCTGCTGGAGTACCTGCACCCGGTCGAGGCGCCCTGGGTGGACGAGCGGCGGGCCGCGCGCTACCCGCTGCAGCTCATCAACCGCAAGAACCACAATCACGTCAACTCGAGCTTCCACCACCACGACTTCCTGACCGAGATCTGGGCCAGCCAGGTGCTGCAGATCCACCCCGACGACGCGCAGCCGCGCGGCATCGAGGACGGCGCGCGCATCCGCGTCTTCAACGACCGCGGCGAGATCGAGGCGAAGGCAGAGGTCACGAAGGGCATCATGCGCGGGGTGGTCAGCGTGACGACGGGCTGGGGTGCGGTGAACGAGAAGCAGACGGCGAGCATCCTCAGCCCCGACAAGTACGAGCCGATCTCGCTCGGCCACACGCTGAATTCGTCGATGGTGGACGTCGCCGGCGGGAACGCGGCATCGACGGGGGACGCGGCATGAGCGGTACGAAGAAGCAGGTAGCGTTCTTCTTCGACGCCAACCGGTGCACCGGCTGCCGTACCTGCGAGGTCGCGTGCAAGGTCGAGAACGGGGTCGAGCTGGGGCCGCGCTGGCGCAAGGTGCGCACGGTGGAGGGCGACCAGGACGGCGGCCCGTACATGTACCACGTGTCGATGTCGTGCAACCACTGCGAGGTCCCGGTGTGCGCCGAGGCCTGCCCCTCGGGGGCCATCACCAAGCGGCCCGACGGCATCGTCATCGTGGACGAGAGCAAGTGCATCGGCGCCCGTCTCTGCGCGTGGGCGTGTCCCTACGACGCGCCGCAGTTCAGCGAAGAGACCGGCAAGATGGAGAAGTGCAACTTCTGCTCGCACCGCATCGACGCCGGCACCGGCGGGCCCGCGTGCGCGGAGGCGTGCCCGACCAAGGCCCTGCAGTGGGGCACGCTCGACGAGGTGGCCGCGAAGGCGGGCGCCACTGACCGATTCGGGCCGCTGCCCGACGCAGACATCACGAAACCGGCGATACGCTTCATCCCCCTCAAGCTCGTCCGCGCCTGACCGCGCCGCCCGGATGGAGACGCGCGACTGGTCGCTCGTGTTCTTCACGGTCCTGACCCAGGCGGCGGTGGGGGCGTTCCTCGTCCTGCAGGTGCTGGGGTACCTGTCGCATCGGCGCCGCGAAGCGGCCGTCTCGCTCCTGGTGGTGTTGGCGGTGCTGTCGGCCGGTTTGTTCGCGGCCCTCTTCCACCTCTCCACCCCGCTCCAGGCGGCGCGCGCGGTCGTGAATTTCTCGACGTCGTGGCTGAGCCGCGAAATCGTCTTCGGCAGCCTTTTCGCGGCGCTGCTGGGCGCCCTGGCGTGGCGCGAGTGGCGCGCCGCGAGTTTTCCTCTCGCCACATGGCTGCCCCGGCTCACGGCGGCAGCGGGACTGGCGTTCCTCGCCAGCCAGACCGCCATCTACCTGCTGCCGGCCCAGCCCGCCTGGAACAGCTTCGCCACGCCGGCCGCGTTCGGGGGCACGACGTTGCGGCTGGGCATCCTCGGCGTGGCTGCGGGTCTGGTCGGACGCCGGCTCGCACCGGAAGCTGACGACCCTGCCGCCGGGCCCGCCGCGGCTTCGTCGACGGTCCTGCGCGGGCTTGCGCTGGCCGGCATCCTGGCCCTCGCTCTCGAATTCGTCGTCGTGCCGCTCCATCTCGCCGCCCTGGCCGGCGAGCCGTCGGCGGCCGCCGCGGCGAGCGTGCGGCGCCTGACCGGCGACTACGGCGGCGTGCTCCTGCTGCGGCTCGGGCTGCTGGCGGCGGCAGCCGCGGCCCTGGGTGGCGTCGTCGCGCTCGCCCGCGGACCACTCCCGCCCTCCCGGCAGCGACTCGTCGCCGCCCTGACGAGCGGGGCCCTCGGGCTCGTCCTCTTGTCCGAGGTGTGCGGCCGCTTCCTGTTCTACGCCATGCGGGTGAGGGTGGGCATTTGACCGCGCCCACTGTCCCCGCCGAGTGGCGGCGGCGGCAGGAGGAGCAGGCCCTCGCGTACCACTTCCTCGGCCGGTGTTTCTACGAGGTGCCGCGCGCCGAGTGGCTGGCCGCCCTCGCCGACGACCGGCTGTTCGAGGCTTGGCCCTTCCCGTCCCGCGACGACGGAACCGCAGCGGGCCTGGCCCTGCTGAACGCGTTCTGCGCGGGCTGGGACCCGGCCCGGCTCGGCGCCCTCGAGTGGGACTTCAACCGGCTCTTCGTCGGCCCCGGCGAGATGCTCGCTCCCCCGTGGGAATCGGTCCACCGCAGCAAGACGAAGCTCACCTTCCAGGAACCCACGCTGCAGGTGCGCGAGCTCTACCGGCGGTTTGGCGTCGAGGCGCCGGCGGTGCACCGCGAGCCGGACGACCACCTCGGGCTCGAGCTGGCCTTCGTGGCCACCCTGTCCGACCACGCCGCCGGCGCCGCGGCCCGGGGCGACGCGGCGCACCTCGCGCGGTGCTTCCAGGCCCAGAGGGACTTCCTGCGAGACCACCTGCTCGAATGGGCGCCGGTCTGCCTCGGGCTCGTCGAGAAGCACGCCGAGACCGACTACTACCGCGGCGGCGCCCGCCTCGCCCTCGGATCGCTCGCCGAGTCCGCGCGTCTCTGCGGCGCCGGCGCGGGGGCCGGCGTCGGAACGTCGCGATCGGATTGACCGCAGCGCCGGCGTTGTCCCGCGTTCAGTTCTGGTTCTGGCTGGCGGCCTGCGCGGCGCGCGCCTCGCGCTCCGCGTTGAGGCGTTCGTAGTCCGCTTCGGTGATGAAGATCACCTGCTGGTTGGCGTGGGCCATGTCGTCGACCGTGCGCTGCCCGTAGGCCACCCATTGCCGCGGGTCCGGGTTGTTGCGGTTGGCGGCGGTGTTGTCGTGCCACGCGGTGATTTCCACCACGGTGCCCTTGGGTAGCAGCGGCGCGTAGTCCGGGTCGTAGATGTAGTTCAGGTGCCAGGTATTGTCGAACTGCGACGTGTAGTTGATCACCTCGCGGCGACCGCTCGGGTAGATCGCCTCCATCAGGAACGCTTTCCCACGGAAGTGCATGTGGGGCTGGAAGTTGTGGAAAATCCCGGGCGCCGGCATGACGTAGGTGCCCTTGGTCTCCGTCACCGAATTGGGTGGGATCTCGAGCAGTTGGCCGGCCGTGATCCCGACCGCCACGAACTGCGCGTTGTACTTGGGCGGCGCGTCCTTCGGATAGAGCCACCAGGCGCACTCCATCACGTCGGTCACCTCGCGGCCCACGGCGTGGTAGTGGACCTCGAACTCGACCTTGGCCCCCGCGTGGACGAGCTTGCCCACGTTGTCGGGGAAAATCTCGCCGTCCTTGCCCTGCGCCCACTCGGTGAAGAACTCGCGCACCTCCTGCAGGTTCTCGGAGTACTCCTGCTCGGTGGCCGCCCGGATGACGTCGTCCACGGTGCCCTCTCCGCCGCGCAGCGCGCGCTCGGCAGCCAGCAGCTCGGGGCTCTTCGGCTGGTAGAGGTACGTCGAGCCGTGGTGCGCAATCCGCCGCCCCTCGCGCGACGGCTTCGTCTCGGCCGCGCGCACCCAGACGGACTCCGGGAGATCGATCTCGACAACCGGGGTGAACCAGACGTCCTGACCCTCCGCCGGCATCGTCCAGGGCACGCCCTGGACGACGATGTCCGGCGGTCCCAGCTCCGCCTCGAGCCGGAAACGGTCGTCGTCCGGCCAGGTAGCGGGCGGCGGCATGTCGCTCGGATTGCCCAGCGGCGCGCCGGCGTCGACCCAGCGCACGACCATGTCGATCTGCTCGTCGCTCAGCGAGACGTCGTTGATGAACCGTTGGATGCCCACCGTCTTGTCCAGGTGCCACGGCGGCATTTCCCGCGCGACCACCCGGTTCTTGATCGCCCGCGCCCAGGGCCGGGTCTCGGCATACGTCACCAGCGACATCGGCGCCATGCTGCCCTCGCGGTGGCACGTCTGGCAGTGCTGCTGGAGGAGCGGCGCGATGTCCCTGGCGAACGTGACCTCGGACTCGGCCGCCGTCCGGGCCAGGGCGCCGGCGGGCGACGCCGCCACGATGCCCGTGAGCAGGAGGCCCGCCGCCGCCGACCGACCGTGCGAAACGCTCCGTTTCCTGGTCATGTCTACTCCCTGACGGTCACGTGCACGTAGCCGTTCGTCCAGCAGCACTGAAACGGGGGTGAGCCGGGCGGGTTCGACCCGTCCGACGCCCGCAGATGCAGCGTGTAGTCGCCCGGCTCGTGGAAGGTCGCCGTCGTGCCGGCCTTGTCGTTCTCGACCTGCGGCTCGGCATCGGCTATGGTCACCGACCCCGCACCACGGTACTTGATCCATGTCAGAGGCAGCCTCTGGTCGCCGAAGGCCGAGCCCAGCCCGTCGTCGGCAACCCAGACGTCGAGCGCCAGCGGCCGTCCGACCACGGCGGTGCGGGCGGCGTGCGTGCCCGGCGGGCCGACGCCCGCCTCGCCGTCCGGCTCGAACCGCACCGACGGCGGCGTGTTGCCCGGGTAACGCCGCGCTTTCTCCCGCAGCGGCTCGATCTCGTACACGGGATCCAGGTTTGCGGGGATTACGAATGTCTCGCCCTGGCTCGTGAGCGTCCAGGTCATCTCCGTCGCGAGGTCGGCCGGCACCCGCACCGTGAAGATCCCGATCTGCCGGCGCGGCACGAAATGCGTCGGCTGGCCCTGATCGGCGGGACCGGGGGAGATCCGGTTGGCGGGACCGACGGGTATGTCCACGGCTTCCTGCCAGTTCCTGTTCATGTACCCGAAGGACACCTCGATCGCGCCGTCCTCGGTCTCGTACCAGCCCTCGTAGACGGGAGCGACGCTCTGCCCGGTGTCGCGAGTTATGCTGCCGCCGGGAAGCTGTCCCTCTGCTGCCGCGCCCGCCGCCAGCAGGCCTGCCGCCGCCAACACCGTCGCCAGGCGCATCAGGGCTGTCGCTCCGCCTCCGGCTCGGGGGCATCGGGCGCTTCCGAATCGGCTTCGTCCGGCTCCGCCGGGAGGATGTCGGCGCGGTACACGCGCACGCCGAGGTTGCGCGTGTCGGCCCCAGTCCCCAGCGCCTGGGGCTGAATGACCGTGGACCGAATCAGCAACTCCGTCGGTCCGGCGCGCTCCTCGGGCGGGATGTCGAGCGTGATCGTCTGGGGCTGGCTCTCCACGACGACATCGTCTGCAATCTGGTGGCGACCGGCCCAGACGGAAATCTCGGCCGGGGGTGCACCCGCCGGCCGTCCGCCGGCCACCACCAGCATCACGCGCCCGCCCGCCGGGACGGCGAACGACGCCACCTCCCGCGTCCAGCGGTACGGTCCGGCGGCCGGATCCTGCTCGGCCGCGTAGAAGCCCGTCAGATTGGACACGATGTCGTCGGCCGGGTTTCCGATGTTGACGGCCGTGCGGGGCGGCAGCGCGTCGCCCGCGGCTCCCGCCACCTGCAGAATCCGCATGCGGGCGGTTTCCTCCACGAGCGCCTGGGGCAGGCGCTCCAGCGTCTGCTCGAGGGTCATGACATCGATGCGCGCTTCCCGGAACTCCAGCAGGGTCAGGTCCGGGGCGGGAAACGAGAACCCCTGGGGCCCGACCACGAAAAACACCTCGCGCCCGCGCGCCATCCAGTCGAGCACGACGTCCCGCAGGCGTTCTCCGGGCTGCTGCTCCTGCACCAGGACCGTATCGACGTCGTGCACGTAGGCGAGCGCCGTCTGGATGTGCGTTCCGGCCAGCTCGGGGCTGACCAGCACGGCGGCGTCGTCGGGAAAGAGCCGGGCCAGCTCGGCGCTCCGATCCAGCGCACCTTCCCATAGCGGCATGCCCGCCACCGCCAGGCTGGGCCTGCCGAGCAGCCCCACGAGGAGTAGGCCGGCGGCGATCGTCACCGCCGTGCGGTACTCCACGTAGATCCACTCGATCGCCCGGTTGACCGCGGTGGCCAGGATCAACAGGAGCCCCGGCAACACGACCGGCAGAAAGCGCCGCATCGACCAGATGTGGTCGCCGTCTTCCAGCGGGTCGTAGAGGTAATGCAGGCTGACGACGCCGATCAGGAGCAGCGTGAACGACAGCCCCTGGTTCGCCCGCCCGGCCATTCCCGACCGCAACAGCCACACGCTGGCGACCACGCACAGAATCAGCACCGGCCAGGACAGGTACCAGCTCAGCCAGAACACCGTGTCCGGAAACCGGCCCGGGTTGGTCGCCATGTAGTTGAGGGCGTAGGCGCCGAGCAGGCCCACCAGCACGAAACCGCCCGCCTGGCGCGCCAGGGCGCCGGTGAGCCCCCACCAGCGGGCGACGGCGACCGCCAGGGCGGCGAACGCCAGCAGCACGACGGCGAGCAGTATCGCCAGCACGGCCGACTGCTCCAGCAGGCGGAACAGGAAAGACGTGGTGATCAGCTCCTCGACGTAGCGCGTGTAGTGCGACGGGAACAACAGGTAGTGCAGCAGATTGTGCGCCAGCATGACGCCGGACGCTGCGAACAGATACGTGGTGCAGCGGTCGCCGCCAGCCGGCCGGCCGAGCAGCCGCCAGGCCGCGAAGGCGGCCAGGGTGACGCTGAGCAGGACAATCATGTCGACCTTGGCGAAGCAGGCCATGCCGAACAGCCCGCCCGCCGCCGCCGCCAGCCACGGCCGGTCGTCGCGGTACGCCGCCAGCAGCGCCAGCAGGCCCGCCACGACGAAGAACTGCGCGAGGATGTCGGGCACCGGGTACTTGGCGAACCAGATCTGCGGCAGCGATACAGCGAGAAACACCGCGGCGAGCAATCCCGTGCGTATGCCGCCGATGCTGGCCCCCACGAGCAGCAGGCCGCCGATGCTCAGCACGGCGAACAGCGGCGTGACCGGCGGCGCGCCGGTCCCCGGCAGCGCTTCGTGAGACAGCGCCGTCAACACGGGGAACAGCGGCGAGAATCCGGCGGTGACGTCGGGGTCGTCGATGTCGGCGATCAGGAAGCCCCCCGGAAACCGCGCGTAGCGGCCGGTCATGTCCCGCGGCTGGCGGTTCAGGAACAGGTCTTCCCGGGCCTCGGCGGAGATTTCCCGCAGCAGCGGGTCGTCGAACACGAGCCGGCCCGTCTCGGCGACCTTCCGCCCGAAGCTCAGGTAGACGGAGGCGTCGTCGCCGAAGACGAAGCTGTCGTAGGCCGGAAAGTACAGCGCCGCGGCCAGCACTGTGACCGCACCGAAGGCGGCCACGCCCTTGACGCCGACGCGGACCGCGGGATTCGACGGCCGCCCCGCCCGGGAGATGCGCGTCTGCACTACGAGGCCGATGATGCCGGCGGCCACCAGCGCGGCCAGCAGGCTGAGGTGGAGTTGCCCGAGCTGGGCGAGCAGCAGGGCCACCCAGGCGACGGCGCCGACGCCCAGCGCAACGCGCAGGAACCAGCGCTCGAGCCAGGCAGTGCTCCCGCTGCCGCGCGGCGCGGCGGAGGCGGATGGCCCGGGCGCCGGCGGCGACGCGGACGGCATGACGAGTCTAGCCGGGCTGTGGGAGCGGACTGGTCGGCAGCGGCGGGGTCCGGCCGGCCGCGGCCGGACGCCAGAGCAGCCAGACCATGCCGAGCGGTGCGGCGATGGCCCAGGTGCGGATCAGACCCACGTGCGGGTCGAGTCCGAAGTGGAACGCCAGCTCTCCGAGCGGCAGCAGCAGCATGGCCTGCAGCAGCGCCAGGAGGCCGATGCCGGCCAGCGCGCGGCGCCATGACCGCGCCAGTCCCAACGCCAGCCAGAGCGCCGCGAACAGGCCCAACTGGAAGGCCGGCAGGATCGCCAGCGCGCCCTGCTCGTCGCTGTAGACGTGACCGCCGTGGCCGACGAGGCCCTGAATGCCGCCGGCCGTTGCGCCGATCAGGTCGCCCCAGAACAGCCCCGCGCCGCCCGCGAGCAGGAACCCGGCAACGATCGCCAGCCCGCCCCGCCCGGCGCTGCCGACCCGGCGCGCACCGGCCGGCGTGCCGGCCCAGATTGCCGCAGCAACGACCAGGATCACCGCCAGGAGCGTCTGCGAGAACGCATGGATGGCCACGTCGTGCTCGGGGATGACAGTGCGCGGCACGGCGAGCACCAGCAGCCGCGCCACGCCGACGGCGAAGAAGAGGAACGGCGCCGCCAACAGCGCGAGCGCCCGCCGCGACCGCGACAGCGGCACCGACAGCACGCCCGCCAGGTAGACCGGGATGAGCGGCGTGAAGATGCACTCCTGGGTCACCAGGAACGCGCCGTGCGGCGTACGCAACAACTGGCCCGACACGTTCACCGTCGTCCCCGCCGCCGCCAGCAGCCCGCCGCCGACCAGCGCCACCCAGCCACCCAGGATGCTGACCATCCGGCTCTCGTAGACCAGCGGCGTGAGGGCGAAGTAGGCGACCACGAGCAGCACCGTCAGCAGCATGAAGCGCCGCGTCGCGCCGCTCAGACCCACGGCGCCGAAGCCGCCGTCGCCGCCGTCCGTGTCCGTGCCCTGCCGGCTCATCCACCAGTAGACGTAGCCGGCCGCCGCCAGGATCAGGATGGCCGGCCAGATGTAGATGTGCATCAGGTTCAGCAGGTCCCGGTCGGCCGCCACCAGCGACAGGTTGCCCAGGCGGACGATGTTCAGGGCCGTGATGGCCAGCAGGCCGATCGCCGCCCCGCGCAGGCGCGAGCCCCATGTGGCGGGGAACGCGAAGATCGCGCCCATGCAAAGGGCCATCGGATCGCCGCCGCTGCAGCTCGCGTCGGCATAGACCAGGTTGGACGGCGCCCCGGTCAACTGGTCGGCCACGTCCTGCTGGACCTGGGCGAACGGCGTGAGCAGGGTGCGCTCCACCCAGGCCAGCCGCATCAGCCCGAACAGGCCGACGAACCAGGCGCCGACGGTCAGGGCGAAGCGCAGCGAGCCGCGGGAATTCGAAGGTTTGGAAGCAGACGGCGAATGTTCAGTCATGAATGGTCAACAATCAGTATACCGCGTCGGCCGCCGGCTGGACGGCTCAACGCACCGGGAAGAATATGTCCGTGCGCCACTTCGACTGGTCCGGCTCGGCGCCCGGGTCGGTTACGTAGCTCTCCCAGGGCGCCCCCCTGGCTTCCAGACCCTGTGACTGCAGCCACTCCGTCAGCGCCGCCCACGTCTGCGGCAGGTTGTCGTACGGGCCGACGTGGGTAACCGTCGCCGCTGTCCCTGCCGGCAGCTCGCCGGCGTGGACGCGGCCGGCCCCGGGCAGCGCCGACTCGACGGGAATCGCGCATTCGAGGTCGACGGTCTCGGCGGGGATCGAGTGGTAGATCGCGAGCGGCATGCCGGCCGGTTTGCCTCCGCTGCGCAGCACGTATCCATGCACCTCACCGAACAACGGCCCCATCGCGCTACCGATGTCCTTCATCGATACGGTGGCCCGGATGCCCATGATCGGCTGCGCCTCCAGCTCAGTGGTTCGGATTTCCGGTTTCATCCAGCAGTCTCCCGATACGCCGCAAAAGGGTGATGCATTGCGAATTGAAAGTGGCGCGCCCGACAGGATTCGAACCTGTGGCCTTCGGCTCCGGAGGCCGACGCTCTATCCAGCTGAGCTACGGGCGCCTGAACGAACAATTGGCGCGCCCGGAGGGATTTGAACCCCCGACCTACGGGTTCGAAGCCCGGCGCTCTATCCAGCTGAGCTACGGGCGCGCGTCGGCGTTGCCAAGTCGTCGATTCTAGCACGCGGCCGCCGGCGGACTACCGGCCCGCGCCCCGGGACGCGTTCCCGCGACCTGCGATTCGGCTTGCTTCCGGTGCTCCCACGTGTTACACAACGGCGTTCCAACCGTTCGCGGCGGTATCGCGCGAACCGATGATCCCGCAACATCGCGCGTTGCGGGACTCGTATCCGGGCCGGAATGGACTGGGAGGCAGAATCGATGGCTATGCAGCGACAGCGCTCGTTCCTTGCGGCGGGGATAGTGACCCTGCTGCTCTTCCTGCCGGGCCTCGCGGCCGCCCAGGAGATCGGCGGCACCGTTACGGACACCACCGGCGGCGTGCTGCCCGGCGTGACGGTGGAGGTGCGGAGTCCCGACATCATCGAGCAGGTCCGGACCGCCGTCACCGACGGCAACGGGCTGTACCTGGTCGTGGCGCTCGAGCCTGGCACGTACTCGGTCACCTACAGCCTGCCCGGCTTCGGCACGCTCGTGCGCGAGGGCATCGAGCTGAGCACCGGTTTCACCGCGAACATCGACGTGCAGCTCACCGTCGGTGACATCGCGGAGACCATCACGGTCTCGGGTGCCACCCCGGTGGTCGACATCCAGAACGTCGATCAGCGCGCCGTCATGGACCGGGAGCTGATCGAGACGATTCCCTCAGGCAAGTCGATCAGCGCCCTCGGCCTCCTCGTGC
Source organism: Vicinamibacterales bacterium (assembly GCA_965207665.1). Lineage (GTDB taxonomy): Bacteria > Acidobacteriota > Vicinamibacteria > Vicinamibacterales > UBA8438 > JAAXGX01. The sequence continues at coordinate 3,512,716 of CBDBMV010000002.1, read as the reverse complement.
CGGGCATGACCGGCGCGCAGGCGTACGGCACGAGCCTGCAGCAGGACTCCGGCGGGCTGACCGCGCAGATCATGCAACGGATGTCGATCCACGGCGGCAACGCCGACGACCAGGTGATCAACATCAACGGCATGGACGTGGCCGAGCCGCATACGCAGGGCGGCGACCTCGGCTATTTCCCGCCCGAGAACTTCGAGGAGATGGCGTTCAACTACTCGGGCAACTCGGCCGAGTTCGAGACCGGCGGCGTCTCGATCAACATGATTCCGCGCGAGGGCGCCAACGCGTTCAGCGGCACCGTGCACACGAATTTCAGCTTCCCGGCCCTGCTGGCCAACAACCTGGACGACGACCTGCAGAGCCGGGGGCTGGAGTCGGCCACCGAGCTGGAAGAGAACTGGTCGATCAATCCGTCTTTCGGCGGACCGATCGTCGAGGACCGCGTCTGGTTCTTCGTGACCCACTCGTCGCGGGTGGCCGACCTTGTAGCCTCGGGACTGTTCCACGCGCAGGATCCCAGCGCCTTCATCTACGAGCCCGATTTCAGCCGCCCGGGGGTCGATCAGGCCACGGCCCGCGAGCAGTCGATCAACCTGACGATTCAGGCTACGCAGAAGGACAAGCTGAAGGCGTACTGGTCGAACAGCGCGACCAGCCGGCCGCGCTACCTGCAGGGGCGGGCATTGGGTGCGCTGTTCGTCACGCCGGAAGCGGCGGTCAACAACCAGGTCCGCACCAACGTCTACCAGGTGAACTGGGTGCGCCCGCATACCAACCGCCTGCTGTTCGAGGCGGGCGTGTCGCACCTGCCGTTCGGCTACGACCTGCCGCATGCCGAGGACGCCTTCCTCGGCGCGCCCGGCGTGATGGAGGTGGCCCCCCTGCGCGTGTCGCGCAACTCCTCGTCGTGGCTGTCCGGGACGGACGTGTACATCAGCCCCAAGAACGTCAACTACTACACCGGGTCGATGTCGTACGTCACCGGCAGCCACAACCTGAAGGTCGGCCTCAGCTTCAACCAGCAGCGCACCTCGACGAGCGGCCAGAGTGAGTTCTGGACGCGGCTCATGACCATTCGCGGCAGTCCGTTTCGGGCGGTGTTTTACGCCGGCCTGGGGCAAATCGACACCGCGTCGAGCCTGGGGATCTACGCCCAGGAGCAGTGGACGCTCGACCGCCTGACGGTAAACGCGGGCGTGCGCTTCGACCGCGTCCGGACCGGCTACCCCGACCTGGTGCGGCCGAGCAACCAGTGGGTGAACGAGCCGTTCCACATCGCGGGGCAGGACGTGGCGGACTGGAAGGACTTCCAGCCGCGCCTGGGCCTGGCGTACGACCTGCGGGGCGACGGCAAGACCGCCCTCAAGTTCTCCGCCAGCCGCTACGGCAGCCGCGATTCCACCGACTGGTCGCAGAGCGTCAATCCCGCGGGCAGCAACCGCACGAGCAACCGCACCTGGCTCGACGGCCGCGTGTGTCTGGATCCCGCGGTATGCATCCCCGGAGACGGTCTCGTGCAGGGCGATGCCAGCAACCCGCTGCCGAACGGCGAGCTGATTGGCCCGAATACCAACCTGGCGTGGGGGCTGCCGCGCATCACCACGTTCCACGATCCGAACTGGGCGTTCGGTTGGGGTAATCGCGAATCGAACTGGGAGTTCTCGGGCGGCATCCAGCAGGAGCTGGTGAGCGGCATGTCGCTCGACGTCGCGTATTTCCGGCGCGTCTGGACCGCCCGCAGCGTGGTGGACGATCGCGCCCTCGGCTCGGGCGACTTCGCGATCGGGACCGTCAACGTGCCCTCCGACTCGCGCCTGCCGGGCGGCGGCGGCGGCACGCTGAGCTTCTACGATCAGAGGCCGGGCACGTTGGCGGTGCCCGACGCGCTGACCGTGCGCGCCGACGACTTCGGCGGCGAGACCGAAACCTGGCACGGCTTCGACGTCACCGTCGACGCGCGCATCGAGGACGTTCTGCTGCAGGGCGGCCTCAGCACCGGCCGCACGGCGCGCAACTACTGCGATCTGCAGGGCGCGTTGCCGGAAGCGCTGCCGACCCGCGCCGCCGGCGGCACCTTCGGCACGGACACGATGGTGCTGGAGCACTGCGACCGCAGCGAGAACTGGTTGACGCAGGTCAAGCTGATCGGGTCGTACACCTTCCCGTACGACATCCAGGTGTCGGCCACGCTGCAGAACCAGAACGGCCCCGAGCGGGCCGCCAGGCTGGTGTTCACCGAGTCGTCACTGGACCAGTTCGTGCTGCATTCGGGCGGCGTGGAGCTGAACATGATCGAGCCCGGGACGCTGTACGGCGAACGCTTCAACCAGCTCGATCTGCGCTTCACCAAGATCCTCAACTTCGGTGGGGCCCGCCTGCGCGCCATGCTCGACCTGTTCAACGTGCTGAATGCGAACGCCGTGATGGCGGAGGACTCCGCCTGGGGCCCGAGCTGGCTGGCGCCGGTCGTGATCATGCCGGGCCGGTTGGCCAAGTTCGGCTTCCAGCTCGACTTCTAGAAGCTTCCGGGAGCCCGCGGGACGGTCCGCGGGCTCCCGGACTCGCTCTCCTTAGTACAGGCCTACGTCATCGATCCAGAGCGTGCCCGCCGCGCCGGGCGGCATGGCGGCCGTGTCGATGATCAGCAGGACGGCCTCCAGGTCGTCGAGGTCGAGTTGTCCGTCAGTGACACGGGGATGCCGTGAGCGCAGGTCGCTGAACGGCACGGCCAACTGCCGCCATTCCGCAGAGGTCTTGAGCGGAGCGGACCACCACTCGATATCCTGCGGCGCCCGCGGGTTGGGGTCGCGCAGCACCAGCGCCAGCCGGTAGACGCCGTCGGCCCGGAGGGAGAGCACGATTCCCTCGTAGGCCGCCAGATCGCCCGGCGCCGTGTTGACGATTGCCGCGTACGGAGACGGATCGCTGGCGCCGTCGGTACCGAGCCGGAATGTGACGCGGGCCGCGGAACCGTCCGCGCCGTCCCCGCCCGAATCGGACTCGATCACAATCGACGAGGAGGGATCCGCGTCCGTGACGAAGACCGGTTCTCCTTCGAAACGGTCCAGCCAGGCGGTCGGCACGGCCGCCCGCGCCGGCGGCGGAAGCGCCAGGCTCGCCGCCCGCCGCTGTCGTTCGGCCTGCTCCAGCACGTAGATCGGGTTGGACATGATCCACGGGACGTTCCACCCCGGCAGGGTCACCTCGACGCGGTAGACGCCGCCCCCGCCGGCCTTGACGTCGAGGCCGCCGGCCGCGCTCTCGACGACCTGGCCGTCCTTCAGCAGGTGGAACTGGGCCTCCGGATGGTCGAGGCCGCCGGCGCGCAGCGCCAGCCGCGGGTGCGGCGGGACCGAGTGTCCCATCGTCCAGGATCGGTCATCGCGCCCGGCGGTGAAGAAGAACCCGTCGGTGGGTGCGATCCCGTCGATACCGATGAACGCCCGGCCCCGCGCCAGCGCGTCCGTGACGGCGGCGGCGTCCCGCGCGCCGTCGCCCGACAGCGGGGCATCCAGAATCACGTGGTTGCGGGCCACCCGGAACACCGCCTCGTATGACGGCAGGCGCGTGTGCGCGTCCGCGCCGACGATGCCGGCGGTGGGGCGCCGGGCAAGGAGCTCATCCCACATCTGCGCCGCCGCGGGGCGGGTCATCAGCCGGGTCAGCGCGTATTGCGGATTGAACGGATACAGCAGTCCGCTCAGCAGCATGCGCGGCACGCCGGCCGCCCGCCACTGCGTGTCGCCGTTCAGCACCTCGATGCCCCACGCTCCCGGCAACGCGGGGTCGGACCACTCCAGGCCCTGCCGCGGGCTCGTCGGGTGCGCCACGATGGCCGCCCCGCCCAGATCGTGGATGTCCCGCAGCACGTCGAGCGCCCGGCGCGGAAAGCGGTAGGCCGGCGGGTCGAAGCCGAATGCGAGAACATGCCCGCTGTCGGTCGAGATCTCCGTACCGACGATCAGCAGCAGGTCCCCGTGGTACCCCTCCTGCGGCTTGGCGGCGAGGGTGTTGTGATCGGTGACCAGGAGGAAGTCCAGGCCGGCGGCGCGGCTCTCCTCGACGACGCCCGCGATGTCCAACGCGCCGTCAGAATGCGTCGTGTGCACGTGAACCACGCCGACGACCTCGGTTTCACGCGCTTCCGGCCGGGCCGGCGCCTGAGCGCCGGACAATTCCGTTGTCGGCAGCCAGAGCGCAGCGCCAGCGGCCGCAGCGGCGGCCAGAATGAGCAGGGAACGGACCGGAGGAAGTCTCCAGGGCATGCCGAGTCCCGGCAAGCGTACCACTTTCGCTTGACGCTACCGGCTGGACACCCGGCTGCGGTCGTCGCGCTACGGCCGCAGGTCGAAGGCGGCCATCTGGCGGGCGTTGCGCACCAGCAGGCGGCCCTCCGCCAGCGCCGGCACGTTCCAGGTCTTGCCTTCGATGGCGGGGGAGAAGCCGACCTCTTCGTGGCGCTCGGGGACGGCGCGCACCAGGGCCAGGTCGCCGCGCTCGGTGAGGACGACCAGGTGGTCGCCGGCCAGCAATAGCTGACCGTGGCCGTAGCGCCCGCCCTTCCACTGCAGCGCGCCGGTCTCGGCGTCGAGGCAGGCCAGGATGGCCTCGTCCATGCCGTAGATGTAGCCCTCGTGGAGGACCGCGCTGCTGAAGTTGTTCTTCATGCGGGTGTTGCGCCAGATCTCCTGCACGTCGAAGCTGTCACCGGCACGCGTCACCTCGATCACGGCGGCGCCGTAGCCGTAGCCGGCCGAGAAGAAGACGCGGTTGCCGTCGAAGACGATCGGCTGCGCCATGTTCGGCACGACGGGCGGCGTCCAGGGATGCTCCCACAGCAGCGCGCCGTCCGCCGCGTTCAGGCCGACGGCCCGCGCCGCGGTGACGGTGACGATCTGCCGGCGGCCGGCGATGGTCGCCAGCATCGGCGATGTGTAGGCCTGGACGTCGTCGAGCGCGTGCCACGCGACCTCGCCGGTCGCAAGGCGGTACGCCGCCACCGACCAGCCGTCGGCGCCCCCGGGCTGCACCACGACCAGGTCGTCCACGATCAGCGGCGCGCCGGCCATCGCCCACTGCAGGTTCTCGGCGCCGGCGTCCTCCAGGATGTTGCGGCGCCATAGCTGCTCGCCGGTGCCGGCGTCCAGCGCGCGCAGCTCGCCGGCGGCGCCCAGCGCATACAACCGTCCGGCGTGCCAGGTCGGCGTGGCGCGCGGTCCCGGTCCGCCCATCGCTTCCTGGAAGTGCGTATCCCATGCGTTGGTCCAGAGCTCGCGCCCGGTGTCTGCGTCGTAGGCCGCGACCACTTCCTGGTCACGCCGCTGCTCGATGGTGAACGCGCGCCCCTGCGCGACGACGAACGACGCGTAGCCGCCGCCGATCGGCTGCGCCCAGAGCGGGTCGAGCCCCTGCGCGGACCAGTCCGTGCGCACCGTGGTCTGGGTGTAGTGGCCGTCGCGGCGCGGGCCCCTGAAGTCGGTCCAGTAGATGTCTTCCGCGCCGTCCGGGGCATCTGCGGTGATGTCCGCGGTTGCCGCCGCGGGCGGCGGTGCGGCGGGCAGCAGGCGGGAGTAGTGCTGCGAGCGGTTCAGCTCCAGCGTCTCGTAGTGCTCCTCCTGGTCACCGAACGACACGATCGGCCACAGGCCGCTGCCGGCCAGCTCGACCCGCATGTCGAACACCCAATACAGGATTCCGGCGGCCGCGGCAGCCGCCACGACGACGGCCGCAAGCGCGATTGCGATGGAACGTAGCATGCGCAGGAGTGACATGGAATTGAGCTAGTCTACGATTATCGCATCCGGCGGACGCCGCCGGCCAACACCGGCTCACCAGGAGAGGATCGCCATGACCCGCACGTGCCCGTCGAGACAATCTTCAGCGTGGTTTGTCGTGCTCACGATGTGCTTCTTCATCGCCATCAGCAACGCGCAGCAGGGACGCCGCGGGTTCGGATCCGACACGCTGCCCGACGAGCCGCAGATCTCGGGCTTCGGCGACCAGCGCTTCCGCGTGGTGCCGATCAAGGGCCTGTTTCGTCCATCGGCCGTGGACTTCCTGCCGAACGGTGACGTCCTCGTCGCCGAGCGTTCCGGCAACCTGCGGATCGTACGCGACGGCGTGCTCGACCCGCGGCCGATCGACGGCATGCCGGCGGTGCACAACGGCTACGGCGGCCGCTGGGGCCTGTGGGACGTTGCCGTGCATCCCGAGTTTGCGGACAACCGGCTGGTCTACTTCGCATACCTGAAACCGAACGGCGACGAGGCGGACGTGCCGCCGGATGCGCGCAGGGACCAGGGCGTGTCGGGGACGCAGGTGCTCGGGCGCGCCCGCTACGACGGGGACCATACCCTGTCCGACGTCGAAGACATCTTCGTGTCCGACGTGCAGGTCACCGGCTTCAGCGTCGCCAGACTGGTGTTCGCCCCCGACGGCAAGATCTTCATGTCGATCGGCATGCCGCTGCGCGACGAGGCGCACGGCGGCGGCAACCGCATCGGCACGGCCGAGCAGTCGCAGGATCCGGGCAGCCACGCCGGCAAGATCCTGCGCCTCAACGACGACGGGAGCGCGCCGCAAGACAATCCGTTCGTGGGCGAGCCGGGCTACCGGCCGGAGATATACGCAATGGGGTTCCGCGATCCCCTCGGCCTGATCGTCCATCCCGAGACCGGCGAGCTGTGGGAGGTGGAGCACGGCCCGCAGGGCGGCGACGAGCTCAATATCGTGCGCGCCGGCCGCAACTACGGCTGGCCGGTCGTCTCGTACGGCCGCGCGTACACGGGTGAAACGGCGGTCGGCGTCGGAGGCTCGGGGCCCGAGCTGGCCGAGCCGTGCGCCCCGGGCATGGAGCAGCCGCTGCTGTTCTGGTCGCCCGTCATTTCACCCGGCGGCATGGCGCTCTACACGGGCGATCGCTTCCCGGCGTGGAAGGGGAGCCTGTTCATCGGCGGCATGTCCACGACGCAACTGCACCGCGTCATGTTCAACGCGCGCGGGCTGCCGATCCGGCAGCAGGCGCTGATGACCGAGCTCAATCAGCGCATCCGCGACGTGAAGCAGGGGCCGGACGGCCTGCTGTACCTCACGACGGATCATGAAGCGGGGGCGCTGCTGCGGCTGGAGCCGATCGGCTAGGAGTCCGCGGGCGCCGCGGCCTTCTGCTGCAGGCAGGCGAAGAAGCGGTCCATCGTCATCTTCGAGACGCCGCCGAGCAGGCGCTGCCCGAAGCGGGCGATCGTGCCGCCCACCTGCGCCCGGCCGGCCACGTCCACGCGCGTCCGCGCCCCGCCGTCCTCCTCGGTGAGCGTGAGGGTGGCGGATCCGTTCACGAAGCCGGGCCGCCCGCGGCCCGCGACGTTCAGCGTGTAGCGTTCCGGCGCCTGCCGGTCGGTCATGCGGACCGTACCTTCGTAGCGGCCGGTGATGGCGGCGATGCCGATGGTCATGGTGGCGCGCCACGCGTCGTCGCCGGCCGGCTCCATCGAGTCGCAGCCGGGCAGGCAGCCGGCGATCACCGCCGGGTCGGTCAGCAGGTCCCAGACGCGCTGCCGCGGCGCGTCGAACGTGTAGGTTGCCGAGACATCCATGCGGTGAAGAATACCCCTACGCCGCGGCTACGCGGCGTGTGCGGCCTGCCGCCGGCCCGGCCGGTGCGCCGGCAGCGTGTTCAGGCGCCGCGCCAGCGCCTCGATGCTGGCCAGGTTGTGCACCGGCAGGAAGTCGTCGATGCAGGGCAGCGCGGCCTGCATGCCGCGCGTCAGCGGCAGGTAGTCGGGTGAGCCGAGCAGCGGGTTCAGCCAGATCAGCCGGTGGCACGAGCGCTGCAGGCGCGCCATCTCGGCCCGCAGCACCTCGGGTTCCCCGCGGTCCCAGCCGTCGGAAATCAGCAGCACTATGGGCCCCTGGCCGCGCACGCGCCGCGCCCACTCCAGGTTGAACGTGCGCAGCGCATCGCCGATGCGGGTGCCCCCGCCGAAATCGCCGATCTTGCGCGGCAGCGCCGGCACGACGGCCGCGGCGGAGCGCGCCGCGAGCTGGCGGGTGATACGGGTCAGGCGCGTCGCGAAGACGAACGACTCCACCCGGCCGGGCTGCCCGCCGCCCGACAGCGCGTGGACGAAGTGGAGCAGCATGCGGCTGTAGCGCTCCATGGAGCCGCTGACGTCGCACAGCAGGATCAGCGGGCGTCGGCGTGTCTTCCGCCGCCGCTCCGGCAGGTCGATCAGCTCGCCGCCGTAGCGCATGTTCGCGCGCACGGCGCGGCGCAGGTCGAGCGCCGGGCCGCTGCCGGGCGTCCAGCGCTTCGAGCGGTGCTCGCCGAGCTCCCAGTCCAGCTCGGCCAGCATCCGTTCGGCCGCCGCCACCTCCTCGTCGGTGAACTGCTCGAAGTCCTTCGCGTAGAGCGCGTCGCGGTCGCTGTAGCTGAGCACGGCCATCCGTTCGACGGTGTAGCGCGCATTGTGCGCCTCGCCGTCTGCGGCCGCCTCCGATTCCGGCGGCGCTTCGGACTCGTACTCGGGCGCACCGGAGCGGCGCTTCTCGCCCATGGCGCTGAGGTCCTGCGTCGTCCAGTCGCCGTGCGGCTTGCGCCAGAAGACGCGGAACGCCTCGTCGAACAGGGCGAGGTCGTCGACGCGGTGGACGAGCAGGCTGCGCAGCGCGTGGTAGAACTCCGACCGCCGCCCGACCTCGACGTAGGCGAGGGCCGCCGCCACGTCGCGCGTGCGCCCGGCCTGCACGTCGAGTCCCAGCCGGTGGAGCAGCCGCGTGAAGTGGATCAGGTTGTGGAGCAGGAACGACACGGGTGCCGGGGAGCTCATCCGCGCGCGGGCGTATCCTGACCGGCGCCGCGTGCGCCGGGCGATTTGGCGCGGTTGAGCATCTCCTGGATGCGCTCGCTGCGCATGCTCTGCATGTCCTCCTGGGTCTTGAGGACGATGCCCAGCGTCCGCTCGATGGTGGCCGCGTCGAGCTCCTGCCGGTCGAGCGCGACGAGCGCCGCCACCCAGTCGAGCGTTTCGGACACGCCGGTCACCTTGTACAGCTCCGCGCGCCGCAGCTCCTGCACGAAGCCGGTCACCTGGGCCGCCAGCGTGGCGGGCGCCTCGGGCACCTTCGTGGTGACGATCCGCAGCTCCTTCTCGAAGCCGGGATAGTCGATCCAGGCGTAGATGCAGCGCCGCTTGAGCGCGTCGTGCAGCTCGCGCGTGCGGTTGGACGTGATGACCACGATCGGCGGGGCCGTCGCCTTGATGGTGCCCAGCTCCGGGATGGTGATCTGGAAGTCCGAGAGCAGCTCCAGCAGATAACCCTCGAATTCCTCGTCCGCCCTGTCGAGCTCGTCGATCAGCAGCACAGGAGGGCGCGGCCGGCCGTCGCGCAGCGCCTGCAGCAGCGGCCGTTCGATCAGGAAGTCCGGACCGAACAGCTCGCCGGCGCGCGCACGGCGGTCGCCCGTCGGCGCGCCATCCGCTTCAGCCAGGCGGATCTCGATGAGCTGGCGTGCGTAGTTCCATTCGTACACGGCGTGGTTGACGTCCAGCCCTTCGTAGCACTGCAGGCGGATCAGGTCGGTGCCGAGCGCGGCCGACAGCACCTTGGCTACCTCGGTCTTGCCGACCCCCGCCTCGCCCTCCAGCAGCAGCGGCCGGCCCAGCTTCAGCGCCAGGTAGATCGAGGTCGCCAGCCCCTCGTCGGCGACGTACAGTTGCTCCGCGAGCAGGCCCCGCAACTCGTCGATGGATGCCGGCGCGGGCGTTGACATGGTCGGACTACGGACGCACGTTGCCGATGACACTGCCGCCGCAATCACGCATCAGGCGATGGGACGGACAGTTATCCGGCCCGTTCGGCGGCGGCGGTGAGCGCGCGCTGCACGAATACCGGGGTTACGGCCTTGCGGTACTCGCCGGAGGCGTAGACGTCGCCCAGCAGGTCGTCGCCGAGGTCGTTGCCGGCTGCGGCCGCGGCCGCGGCGATCGCGTCCGCGGAGAGCGCCCGGCCGGCCAGCGCCGCCTCGACCGATCCGCAGCGCACCGGGACCGCCGTTGCGCCGCCCACGGCGACCGCCGCCGCCGTGCAGGTGCCGCCGGCCGCCGTCACCGCGGCGGCGGCGCCGACCACCGCGTAGCGCGACGCCGGGTGGGAGAACTTCACGTAGGCGCTGCCGCTGCCCGCTCCCGCGGCGGGGACGTTCACGGCGGTCAGGATGTCGTGCTCGCCCAGCGCCGTCGCCATCATGCCCTGGAAGAAGTCCGCTGCGGCCAGCGACCGCTCGCCGTCCGGGCCGCTGACGGTTAACGTCGCGCCGAGTGCGGCCAGGACGGTAGGCAGGTCGGAGGCCGGGTCGGCATGCGCGACGTTGCCGCCGATCGTCCCCCGGTTGCGCACCGCGGGGTCGCCGATCTGGCCGGCGGCTTCCGCCAGCGCCGCGGCGCCCGCCCGTACGGCGGCCGACGCGGCGATCTCCGCGTGCGTCGTCAGCGCGCCGATGCGCAGCGCGCCTCCGCCGTTCGAGATGCCGCGCAGCTCGCCGACCCGGCCGATGTCGACGACCGCCGCCGGCGCGGCGAGCCGCAGCTTGAGCAGCGGAATCAGGCTGTGCCCGCCCGCGAGCAGCTTCGCGCCCGGATGCGCGGCGAGCAATTGGCGGGCTTCCGCCACGGAGCCCGCCCGGTAGTACTCGAAGTCAGCAGCAAACATGGCTCAGCTCCCCTTCGCATCCTGGATGGCGCGCCACACGCGCTCCGGCGTGAACGGCATGTCGACCCGCTTCACGCCGAGCGGCTTCAGGGCATCCATCACGGCGTTGTAGACGGCGGCGGTCGAAGCGATGGTGCCCGCCTCGCCGATCCCCTTCACGCCCAGCGGGTGGTGCGGAGACCTTGTCACCGTCGAAATGACGTCGATCGGCGGCAGGCGGTCGGCGCGCGGCAGTGCGTAGTCGAGCATCGACCCCGTCACGAGCTGCCCGCTGTCGTCGTAGGCGGCGCCTTCCCAGAGCGCCTGGCCGATGCCCTGTACGACGCCGCCGTGCACCTGGCCCTCGACGATGGTCGGGTTGATTTGCGGGCCGCAGTCGTCGAGCGCGGTGTAGCCCTTGAGCTCCACCTCCCCGGTGGCGGCGTCGACCTCCACCACCGCCAGGTGCGCGCCGTACGGGAAGACGAAGTTCGGCGGATCGTAGAAGGTCGACGCCTCGAGGCCGGCCTCCATGCCCTCCGGCATGTCCCAGGCGACGTTCGCCATCAGGGCGATGTCCTGGATGGTCTTGGCCTTGTCCGGCGATCCCTTCACGAAGAACTTGCCGTCCTCGTACTCCATGTCGTCGACCGACGCTTCCAGCAGGTGCGCCGCGAGCACCTTGGCCTTGTCGCGGATCTTGCGGACGGCCAGCGCCAGCGCCGCGCCGCCCACGGCGGTGGTGCGGCTGCCGTAGGTGCCCCAGCCCATCGGGGTGGCGTCCGTGTCGCCGTGGAAGATCTTCACGTCGCCGGCGTCCACGCCGATCTCGCTGGCGACGATCTGCGCGAAGGTGGTCTCCTCGCCCTGGCCGTGCGGCGACGCGCCGATGAAGACGTGCACCTTGCCGGTCGGGTGGAAGCGCACGATGGCGCTCTCCCACAGACCGCCCTGGAAGCCGATGGCGCCGGCCACCTGCGACGGTCCGAGCCCACAGATCTCGACGTAGGACGAGAGGCCGAGCCCCAGGTACTTTCCGTTCGCGGGGCCGGCGGCCTGCTGCGCGCGCAGCCCTGCGTAGCCGGTGTGCTCCAGCAGCTTGTCGAGCGCGCCGGGGTAGTCGCCGCTGTCGTAGTTGAGCGTCGTGATGACCTCGTGGCCGTCGTCGAACTTCGGGATGAAGTTCCGGCGGCGGACCTCCGCGGGGTCCATCCCCAGCTCGCCTGCGAGGATGTCGATCAGCCGTTCCAGCATGAACGTCGCTTCCGGCCGGCCGGCGCCGCGGTACGCCTCCACCGGGACGCCGTTGGTGTAGACGCCGTATACGTCTTCCTTGAGCGCCGGGATGGTGTAGCAGCCCGACAGCATCAGGCCGTGCAGGATGGTCGGAATGCCGGGCGCGGCGGTCGACAGGTAGGCGCCCATGCCGGCATGCACCGTGCAGCGCAGCCCCGTGATCTTGCCGTTCCTGGTGGCCGCCAGCTCGACGTCCTGGACATGGTCGCGGCCGTGGGTCGTCGCCTGGTAGTTCTCGCTGCGCGTCTCGATCCACTTCACGGGCCGGCCGAGCTGCTTCGAGCAGAACACCGTGATGAAGTCGGCGGGGTAGGCGGCGATCTTGCTGCCGAAGCCTCCGCCTACCTCGGGCGCGATCACGCGTAGCTTGTCCTCAGGGATCCCCGTGACGACCGAGCAGAGGAAACGGACGATGTGGGGGTTCTGGGTCGTGTTCCAGAGCGTCAGCTCGCCGGTCGCCCGGCTGTACTGCGCGACCGCCCCGCGGGGCTCCATCGCGTTCGGGATCAGCCGCTGCTGGAGGATCCGCTCCTTGATGACGACGCCGCTCGCTTCCGCCTCCGCGAACGCCGCGTCGGCGTCGCCGCCGGCCACGGTCCAGTGGAACGCCCGGTTCCCCTCGATGTCGGCGTGCAGTTGCTGCGCGCCGGCCGCGGCGGCGGCCTCCGGGTCGGTGACGCTCGGGAGCGGCTCGTAGTCCACCTCGATGAGCTCGAGCGCGTCGTGTCCCTCCCACGGCCGCTCGGCCACGACCACCGCCACGATGTCGCCCGTATAGCGCACGACGTCCTTGGCGATGCACGGATAGCCCGCGATCTTGAGGTCGGAGTCGGGCAGCAGCCAGGCGCAGGGCATCGGCTGCAGGGCGCCCTCGATGTCGGCGCCGGTGTAGACCGCGAGAACGCCCGGGGCGGCCTTGGCCTGCTCCGTGTCGATGCGCGTGATCCGGGCGTGCGCGTGGCTGCTGCGGAGCATTACCGCGTGCACCATCCGCGGCAGCTCGATGTCGTGCGTATACGTTGCGCTCCCGGTGATGAGGCGCGGGTCCTCGCGGCGGCGGATTCCGGAGCCGAAGATTCTGCTGCTCATGGCTGTCACCCCCGCTACTTGGCCGCCGCGGCCAGCGTGTCGGCCGCGTCGCGCACGGCGCGCACTATGTTCTGGTAGCCGGTGCACCGGCACATGTTGCCTTCGAGGCCGTGGCGTATTTCGGCCTCGCTCGGGGAGGCGTTGGTCCGCAGCAGCTCGTGCGACGCCAGGATCATCCCCGGCGTGCAGAAGCCGCACTGCAGCCCGTGCTTGTTCCAGAAGCTCTCCTGGAGCGCATGCAACTGCTCGCCGTCGGCCAGGCCTTCGATGGTCGTGACGCTGGCGCCGTCGGCCTGCACGGCCAGCGTGGTGCACGCCTTGGCGGACACGCCGTCGATCAGCACCGTGCACGAGCCGCACTGGCTCGTGTCGCAGCCGACCTTCGTGCCCGTCAACCCGGCATGGACCCGTATGAAGTGGACCAACAGCACGCGGGGCTCGACCTCATGCTCGCAGACGCGGCCGTTGATGGTGATGCTGACAGGAACTTTCACGCCTCACCTCCCAGGGAGCCGAATTATATCCCGTCGCCGCCCAGGCGCTCCGCCAGCGCCTGCTTCTCGTCCGCGCCGAGCAGCGCGTTGAATTCCTCGAACGCGAACAGCCGGTCTTCATGGCCGGCGGTGGTGCCCGCCGCCCGCAATTGGCCGTAGGCCGTCTCCAGCGCGCTGGCCGCCGCGAAAAGGCCGGTCAGGGGGTACAGGATGAGCTGGAAGCCGAGCGCCGCCAGGTCGTCCCGCGAGCGGAGCGGGGTGCGGCCGCGCTCGATCATGTTCGCCACGGTCGGCCCGGGCGCGCGCCGGCCCACCGCGGCCAGCTCCTCCGGAGACCGCGGCGCCTCGATGAACGTCGCGTCGGCGCCCGCCGCCCGGGCCGCCTCCACGCGGGCGACCGCTTCGTCGAGGCCGCCGTCGGCGATGGCGTCGGTGCGCGCCACGATGAAGAAGTCGGAGTCGCCCCTGACGTCGACCGCGGCCCGGATCCTCGCGAGGTACTCGCCGCGGCCGACGACGCGCTTCCCGCGCATGTGCCCGCAGCGCTTCGGCCACTGCTGGTCCTCGAGGAAGCAGCCCGCGGCGCCCGCGTCGATCAGTTCGCGCACGGTGCGCGCGACGTTCAGCGCGTTGCCGTAGCCGGTGTCGGCGTCCACGATGATGGGGATCTCCACGGCGCGGCAGATGCGGCGCGCGCGCTCGACGATCTCGGTCTGCGTCAGCAGCCCGATGTCCGGTTCCCCGATGTACGTCGCGGATACCGCATATCCCGAGACGAACGCCAGCTCGAAGCCGGCCTGCTCGGCGATCTTCGCAGAGAGCGTGTCGTAGACGCCGGGGAAGACGGCGGCGCCCTGCTTGTCGAGAACGGCGTGTACGCGTGTCGGCATGTTGTGCTCCGTCATGGCTCGGTCAGCGCCGGGGCCAGCGCGGCCAGGTCGCCGGCGACGTCCGGGTGCGGCGTCAGGTCCAGCAGCCGCGCAATGAGTGGATAGACGTCGATCGCGCGCACGGCCGGCAGCGCCACGCCCGGCGCGATGCCCGGCCCGGCGGCCAGCAGGATGCCGTGCATTTCCGGCAGGTGCGGGTCCCAGCCGTGCTGGCCCGGTCTCAGCAGTAGCCGCGCGCGGTCGACCACGCGCCGGACGGCCACGTATCCGAGTCCCTCCGGAATCACCAGGATGTCGCCGAAGCGGGGATTGCCGCGGGCGTGCAGGTGCGCCGGAGTCTCGGCCCGCAGATACGCGCGGGCATGCGTCAGTTGCGCGTTCAACTCGTCGCGCAAGGCGCGGCTGCGGGCCGCATCGCCCACGTGCAGGCTCAGCCCCGGACCGGCGGGCGCCGGCCGCACGCCCGACAGGTCGACCAGCTCGGGCAGTACCGTCAGACGCTCCGGATCGGGCGCGGCCATCCCGTGATCGGACACGACGACGAGCGCGATGCGGTCGGCATGGGGCAGGGCCTCCAGGCCGTCCATCAAGCGCCCCAGCAGCCGGTCGGACGCCTCCACGCTGCGCCGCATGTCCGCGGAGGCGGGTCCGAGGTCGTGCCCCGCGCTGTCGACCAGCGAGAAGTAAAGCGTGATCAGGTGCGGGCGCGCGTCTTCCGGCAGCGCCAGCCAGTCGAGCACCTGCTCCACGCGCGCGGCGTTCGGCACGCTGCCGTCGTATGGCCGCCAGTGGCTCGGGCGCACGCCGCCGATGTCCGCCTCCGTGCCGGGGAAGAAGAACGCGGCGGCGACCAATCCCTGCGTCTCGGCCGTCACCCAGATCGGCTCGCCGCCCCACCACGCGCCGTCCTGGGCGTCTTCCCGCTCGCGGTAGTCGAACTCGTCGTCGTGGATCGGATCGTAGAAGCGGTTGGCCACGATGCCGTGCGCCTCCGGATGGAGCCCTGTCGCGATGGAGTAGTGGCCCGGAAAGGTCAGCGACGGGAAGACGCTGACCAGCCCCGCGGCCCGCAGGCCGCGCGCCGCCAGCCGTTCGAACGCCGGCGTGTCGAAGCGTTCCAGGTAGTCTGGACGGAAGCCGTCGAAGGAGACCAGCACCACGTACGGCCGCGATGCGGCCGACGGATGGTTGAGGCCGCCGGTGCCCGCCGCAGTCCCCACGGCGGCGGGCGGCGGACCGGAATCGTTGGCCGCGCCGGGTCCGCAGCCGCTCAGCCAGGCGGCCAGCAGGAGACTGCCGCAGACCCCGGCCGGGAACCGCCCGAAACCAAGCGCGCGCGGCGGCGGAGTTGCCACGGGCGGCTACCCGCCCAGATCGAGGGCGAGAACGTCCTGGCGATCGCGAACGTACAGGATGTCCCCGACCAGGGTGGGGGGCGTCCAGGCGTTGGCCGTCAGCATCTGCGCGCGCGCGTGCACCTGGAGGCCGTCGTTGGTGGCGGAGGCCAGCGCGATCTCGCCGTCCTCGTCCACGATCACCAGGAGGCCGTCGGCGTCGAGCAGGTGCGCGCGGGCGAAGCTGCGCTCGCGCCACACCTCCGCGCCGGTCTCCGCATCCAGCGCGGCGATGAAGGCCGGACCGAAGT
This sequence comes from Vicinamibacterales bacterium, assembly GCA_965207665.1. Classification (GTDB taxonomy): domain Bacteria; phylum Acidobacteriota; class Vicinamibacteria; order Vicinamibacterales; family UBA8438; genus JAAXGX01. The sequence continues at coordinate 3,496,616 of CBDBMV010000002.1, read as the reverse complement.
CGCCCGTGCTGCCGAGGATCAGATTCCCCATCCGCAGGGCGTTGCCGAAGTGCACCCGCATCCGGCCGTTGTGCCAGGCTTCGTTGGCCGTCGTGCGCTGCCCGCCCCGATTCAGGCGGATCATCCGGCTGCCGCCGTCGTACGCGGACGAGACGAACAACGTGTTGTCCGGCCCCCACAGCGGCAGGCTGATATTGAGGCCGAGCTCGTTCTCGTGGGGATGGCTCCACAGGCGGCGGCCGTCCTCCGGATCCAGGCCGACCACTTCCTGCTGGCCGAGCACGACCAGTTGCGTATGGCCGTCGACGTCGATCAGCAGCGGGGAGCCGGGCGCGAGGTCGAAATCGGGACTGCGCCACGCGACGGCGCCGGTCCGGCGGTCGAACGCGGCCACGCCGTGCGCGCTCCCGCCCAGCGGCTGGATGATGTTCTCACCGTAGGCGAGCGGACTCGACGCAAACGCGTTGTAGTTGTCCAGGTCCAACATGTCGACGAGATTGTGCGACCACTGGATCGCGCCGGTCCGCGCCTCGAGCGCGTGCAGGTGCCCGTTCACGCCGATGGTGAACAGGCTGCCGCCGGCCAGCAGCGGGCTGGAGTAGGGTCCCGGCCCGGCGGAGTTCAGCCAGACGTCGAAGTAGCCGTCGTGCAGCAGCGGTGCGTTGTAGGCGTGCCGCCAGCGGGTGGCGCCGGTGGCGGCGTCCAGGGCGACGATCACCTCGTCGTCGCCGTCGCGGTACATCGTGAACAGCAGGTCGCGGTCCGCGATGATCGACGAGTACCCTTCGCCCAGCGCGCGGCGCCAGAGTTGCGCGGGGCCGCCCTCGCCCCACGTGTGCGGGATCGCGGCGTCCGCGACCCGGAAATTGCGGTGCGGCCCGCCCCACTGCGGCCAGCCGGCCGGGGCCGGCTCCTGCAGGGTCGCGGCCACCAGCACCAGGGCAGCCAGCTCGACGGCCGCAAGTCCAATCAGCACTCGATACATGATGATGTGTGCGGCGGACGGCGCCGCGGCGGTACGTAACAGGTGGGGTGAGTGAGGGGATTCGAACCCCCGACATCCGGAGCCACAGTCCGGCGCTCTACCGCTGAGCTACACTCACCATCGTCTCCCAAGCTTACCCGATCCCCGCCCCCGGCCACATTTCCTGAACCGCGCGGGCCGCCGCGTACGTCCTAATGCGATGCGGGATTGCTACAATCGGTCGATTCCACGCGGATCGGGCGGGGAAGGAAGTAGAACGATGAGGCATGCGGTGGCTGTCGCGGTGTTCGTGGCGGTGTGCGGGGTCCTCGGCGGCAGCGCGCAGGAGGACGTCACCGGGAGTTGGGCGATGGAAATCACCAACCCCCTGGGATTTACCAATGACGTACCGCTGACTCTGGAGCAGGACGGCGAGGAGGTTACCGGCAAGGCCGGCGACACGGACGTCAGGGGCGTCGTCGAGGGAACCGCGATTACGCTGGCCTACGATGTGCCGGAAACCCAGGTCGGGCCGATGACGCTGACCTTCGAAGGCACGGTCGACGGGGCCAGCATGGAAGGCACGGTCACCTTCGGCCATTTCGCCAGCGGCACCTGGACGGCAGTTAGGGAAGAATAGGAACGGGGCGCCCGATCGGCGCTCCCAATGCTCATGCCCGCCGGGATCGGCGCCACGGATGCCCTGCAGGCGGCGCGCGTCATGGTCGATGCGTTCCGGCTGTCGACAACGCAGAACGACGCCGCGGGCATTCTGTCCGGCATACTCGACGGTCTGGCCGAGCTCGTACGCCTCGACGCGGCGGGCATCTACATCGTCGACGCCGCGGGCCGCAAGCTGCGGCACAGTCTGGTCCGCGGCTGCGACCTGCCCATCCCCGACATCAAGGCGCCGTTCGACGGCCAGGGCGTCGTCGGCACGGTGCTGGCCACGGGCCGCCCGGTGCGCCTCGACGCCGATTCGCCGGCAACCTCCGAAGGTCGCGGCTGCGCCCGTTCCCGGCTCGTGGTGCCCATCCTGGGCGCGTCCGGCGGGGTGCTCGGGGCGCTGGACGTCTGGTCCGACGAGCCCGACGGCTACGACTCCGACGCGGCGCAGTTGCTGACCACGTACGGACTGGCGGCCGCCGGCGCCATCGAGAGCGCGCGGTTGCAGGCCGAGGTCGTCCACAAGCGCCGCATGGACGACGACCTCGCGCTGGCCCGCCAGGTGATGCGCGACCTGCTGCCGAACAACGCTCCCGACCTGCCGGGATTCGACATCGCCGGCAGCCATACCAGCTCGCATGAAGTCGGCGGCGACTACTACGAGTTCATTCCGCTTGGCGACGACCGCTGGGGCGTCGTCATTGCGGACGTCGTCGGCAAGGGCATTACGGCGGCGCTGCTCGTGTCGGCCATCCGAGCGTCGATCGCGTCGCTGGTCGGGCACGATCTGGCCGTCCGCGCGATCATGAGGCGGGCGAACCGCTTCTTCAACGAATCCGTGGAGGAGGGGAAGTACGTCACGCTGTTCTACGGGGTGCTCGACGTCCGGCATGGCCGCCTGTTGTACTGCAACGCGGGGCACGTGCCGCCGGTCCTCTTGCGCAGCGGCGGCGGCGTGGAGCTGCTGGAGGACGGCGGCGTGCCGCTCGGCCTGTTCCCGGCGCCGCGCTATGTAGACGGCTACGCCACGCTGGAGGCGGGTGACCTGCTGGCGCTCTACACGGACGGCGTGGTCGAGGCCATGGATCAGGAAGAGCAGCAGTACGGCCTGGACCGCTTCGTGGCGACGCTGGCCGGTGCGCGCGACGCCGGCGCGGGCGAGATCTGCAGCACGGTGATGCGCGACGTGCGGCAACACGTTGCCGGCGGTCGCAGGGACGACTGCAGCCTCGTTGTAATCAAGGTGAGCGGCAATGCCTGATCGCGCGGCGGCCCGCGGCATGAGGGGCCTGATCGCCGTGGGTCTGCTCGTGGCGGGACTGCTGCTGGCGTTGCCCGCGCGGCCCGTCGCGCACGACATCCCGGTCGACGTGACGGTGCAGGCGTTCGTGGCGCCGCAGGGCGATCGCCTGCGCCTGCTGGTGCGCGTCCCGCTGGAGGCCATGCGGGACTTCATTTTCCCGCAGCGCGGTCCCGGCTACCTTGATCTGGCCGCGGCCGATTCCGTGCTGCGCGACGCGATCATGGTCTGGGTCGGCGACGGCCTGGCAGTATACGAGGAAGGCCGCCTGCTGGCCGATCAGCGGTTGCGGGCCGTACGCGTCTCGCTGCCGTCCGACCGTTCATTCGCCAGCTACGACAGCGCGCTCGCCCACGTGACCGGACCGCCACTGCCGGTCGACACGGAGATCGTCTGGCAGCAGGCGGTGCTCGACGCGCTGTTCGAGTACGAGATCGAGTCGGAAGAGTCCAGGTTCGCCATCGACCCGGCGCTCGGACGGCTCGGCATCCGCACGATCACCGTGCTGCGGTTCGTGCTGCCGGACGGCGCCGTGCGGGCGTTCGAGTGGTCCGGCAATCCGGGACTCGTCCAGCTCGACCCGCGCTGGCACCAGGCCGCCCTGCGCTTCGTCGCCCTCGGCTTCGAGCACATTCTCGACGGTATCGACCATCTGCTGTTCCTGGCCTGCCTGGTCATTCCGTTCCGGCGCTTCATGCCGCTGGTCGCCATCGTCACGTCGTTCACCGTCGCGCACTCGGTGACGCTGATCGCGTCCGCCTTCGAGCTGGCGCCGGATGCGCTGTGGTTCCCGCCGCTGGTCGAGACCCTCATCGCGCTCTCGATCGTCTACATGGCGTTCGAGAACATCGCCGGCGTGCGGCTGCGTCGCCGCTGGTTGATCACCTTCGGCTTCGGGCTGGTCCACGGCTTCGGCTTCTCGTTCGCGTTGCGCGAGACGCTGCAGTTCGCGGGGTCCCACCTGCTGACGTCGCTACTGTCGTTCAACGTCGGGGTGGAGCTGGGGCAGTTGCTCGTGCTGGCGGTGCTGGTGCCGCTGCTGCACGTGCTGTTCCGCTACGCGGTCGCGGAGAAGCTCGGCACCATCCTGCTGTCGGCGCTGGTGGCGCACACGGCCTGGCACTGGATGACGGAGCGCGCCGCGCAACTCGCGCAGTTCCAGTTCGAGCCGGCGTGGCCCTCGTTCGACCTGCTGCTGCTCGCCAGCCTCATGCGCTGGGCGATGCTGCTGCTCATCATCGCCGGCCTGCTCTGGCTGATGCACATGCTGTTCCCGCAGCCCGACGCCGCCGGAAAGCCGGTCGTCAACGCCCCGGCCGGCGCGGAGGAGGGTGGCGGCTGACGGGCGGGTGAGCGGCGTCAGCGGCTGACGACGAACGTTACGTCCTCGTACGACTGCAGCCCGCCGTCGTGGGCCAGGCAGCGCAGCACGTAGGTGCCCGGCTCGCTGAACGTGGCGCGCGTCACCCAGCGGTTCCCGGGCGGCGGCGGCGGCGTTTCGAAGCCGTTGGACCACGGTGAGCCTCCGCCGTCCCGCATGTCCTCCCAGGTCTTGAGCTGCGGCGGGTCGAATACGACCTCCCCCGGGCCGCGGTAGAGGATCCACGACAGGCGCAGACCGGTGGCCGAGTGGGGCGCCACGCGGCCGCCGCCCCGTACGCGGATCCCGCGGGTCTGACCGACCAGCGGGCGCGGCTCGGGCTTGCCGTCGTCGGTGGCAACGGCCCGCAGCGTGACCGGCTCGCCGGCGCTAACCGTTCTGCGGCGCGCGCCTTCGACCTCCAGCCCGGGGCGGACGTTGCCCACGACGCTGGGGTGGAAGCCGGTGCCGCCGGCCCCGCCGAAGTTGGCCATGATGGCGACGTCGTCCAGCTCGTACTCCGACCGCAACGTGCCGTACGCGGTCAGGGTCTCTCCCTGCGTCTTCAGCGTCCAGACCAGCTCGCTGTCGCCGAAGTCGGCCGGCACCTTCACGCGGAATACGAAGCGGTTGCGGCGGGGATAGAAATGCGCCGGCTGGCCGCGGTCCGGCTCGCCCGGACTGAAGTGGTTGTCCGGACCGACCGGCACGTCGACCTGCTGCTCCCAGTTGCGGTTGAAGTACCCGAACAGGAGATCGATCGACCCGTCCGGTTGGCGCTGGAATCCCTCGTAGACGGGCGCCACGGTCTGGCCGCTGCGCTGGAGCTGCTGCGCGCCGCCGGCCGCGGGCGCGGCGCAGGAGATGGCCAGCACCCAGCCGGTCAGGCGGCGCAGGCGGAGCGGAATGCGGATGGAGGATCCCATCGGGGCGTGTCCCTCCGGGGGAGAGCAGTCCCCCGGGACGGCGCTACTGCTGGTCCTGGTCCTGGGCAGGCCGGCCGCCGCCAAACTCGCTGATGCTGCACAGCGGGCAGCCGACAACCGTCTCGCCCGGCGCGATCCCGAGCCGCTCGCGGCGCGCGGCGACCTCCGCCTGGAACTCCTCGTCGGTCAGCGTGATGGCCGGTCCGATGTGGAGCAGCATGTTGTCGATGGAGCGGTGTCCGAATCCGGTCCAGTTGCGCGGGTCGACGATGTTCGGATTCGCTGGCGTGTTGTCGAAATAGCCGGTGCCGCGCAGGATCGTCCCCTTCGGCAGCAGCGGCGCGGCGTCCTCCGCGTAGAGATATGCCCGGATCCAGTTGTGGTCGTAGCCGGCGCAGCTTAGTGTTTCCGAACGGCCGCCGTAGATCGCCTCGATGCAGAAGCGCACGCCCGGCGCATGCATGTGCGGCCCGAACGTGGTCATCCGCGTGTGCTCTTCGACCGTCATGAAGAACTCGAACGCCTGGTCGGCTTCCATCGGCCGCAGATCGACGTCCGGCGTCCCGAAGCCGAGGCTGCCGAGCTTCTTCGTCGGCTGGTACCCGGCCGGATGAAACTTGAACGCGACCTTGAGGTATGCCGTGGTGTCCTCGCCGTTCGCGTGCATGTGGACGGAGTGGTACAGCAGGCTGGAGCCGCCCTTCACGTAACGCCCCACCTCCGGATCGAACGTCCAGCCGAAACGGCCGGTGGTCGTGTTCGGCCAGCCGTAGTCGCCGAACGTGTTGCCGTCCTCGTCGATCATCGTCATCAGCGCATGATGGAAGATGAACTTGCCGCCCACGCCGCCCGTGGCGTCGCTGAACTCCTTCACCTGCATCGCCGCGACGTAGCGGTCGTCGTCCACGCCTAGCGACACCGGCTCCAGCGCGCCCCACCAGTCGGGCGCCTCGGCTGCCATGGTGACGGCCGGCGTGGTCACGATCAGGTCCGGCTCGCCGATGTCCCACTCGTCGGCGCCGGCGAAGGTCCGCGGGGGCGGCAGGTCGGCCGGATTGCCGCGCGGCGCCCCATTATCCACCCAGCGTCCGATCGTCTCGATCTCCGCGGCGCTCAGCGAGACGTCGTCCTTGAAGTCCTGTATGCCGACGGTCTTGTCGATGAACCACGGCGGCATCTTGCCGACGGCGCCCGTCTGGCTCGTCCGTTGCCTGATGCTGCGCGCCCAGGGGCGGACCTCCTCGTAGGTCATGAGCGACATCGGCGCCATGGAATTCGGGCGGTGGCAGTTCAGGCAGCTCCGCTGCAGGATCGGCGCGATGTCCTTCGTGTAGGTCACCTCGCCGCGCTCGGCCGCGCCCGCGGCCGCGGGCGGCAGCACGATTACGGCCGCCAGGATGGCGATGCCGGCGCCGCTCGCCTTCATCCGTCTGATCCGGTGCGTCCCGCTGCGCTCCATCAGCATGCTTCCTCCGCCGTTGCCGTCAGCGACGTATTGTCGCACACCTCTGGCAGGAAGGCGGCCCTTGCGGCCCTCGGGCGATCTCTGCTAGCGTGAAGCTCGATGATCCACAAAGGACGCGCGCACACGGGGCTCGCACGGCCCAGCCGCGGCTGGCGCGCATGGATCGTCGTCTTGGCGATGGCGGTGGCCGGCGCCGGCGCCGCCGAGGTCTTCTGTCACGAGGAGCACGCGGCCGATCAGCCTTGCGCGGTCTGCCAGCTCCGACACCAGCCTGCCGCCGAGCTCTCCGCCTCGGTGCAGATCGAATTCGCCGACGTTGCGGAGCCGCTCGAGCAGGCTGCCGGCGGCGAATGGATCGCGTCCGGCCACTACCGCCGCCTCCCCGCCCGGGGCCCACCCGCCTAGTTCCCGTCACTCGCTGCGTTTCGTCCATCGTTTGTCGGCGGCGCATTGCCGCGCGCGCACGAGCGTGCGCGCCACGGCAATGCGCCTGTCCGCTTGACTGCAACTGGCATGAAAGAAGGGGTACGGGTGAGCCGATGAAGAAGGGAGCCCGGTCATTCGACATTGTCATCGTCGGCGCCGGCGCCGCCGGTCTCGGCCTTGGTGTGACGCTGCGCGACCTCGGAATCGAGAACTTCGTGATCCTCGACCGCTCCGCAGTCGGCGCCTCGTTCCTCCGGTGGCCCCGGCAAATGCGCTTCATCACGCCGTCGTTCAACAGCACCCAGTTCGGCGCCCTCGACCTGAACGCCGTCTGTCTGCACACCTCGCCGGCCTACTCGATCGGCGTCGAGCACCCAACGGGGGAGGAGTACGCCGGCTATCTGCGAGGGGTCGCGCAGTACTTCGACTTGCCAGTAGAGACCGGGGTCGACGTTCACTCGGTCACGAGGAGAGTTCGGCACAAGGGGTTTCGGGTAGAGACGAGTCGCGGCGACGTCCACGCACGGTTCGTGGTCTGGGCGGGCGGCGAAATGCAGTACCCGCGGACCAACGGCCTCCTCGGCGCCGAGCATTGCCTGCACAACTCCAGGGTGATCTCATGGGACGATCTGGGCGGCGACGAGAGATGCATCATCGGCGGCTCCGAGAGCGGCGTCGACGCCGCCGTCGCGCTGGCCGCCGCGGGTCGACGAGCTGTCGTCTTCGACCGCGAGGAGCCGTGGAAGCGAAGCAGCTCGGACCCGAGCGAACTCCTGTCGCCCTTTACGCAGGCGCGCCTGAATGCGGCAGTTGACTCGGGTCGGGTGACGCTGCGCGGCGGCTGCACGGTCGTCGGCGTCCGCCGCAAGGGCAACGGCTATCAGTTGGCGCTCGAGGATGGCGACGTCGTCGACTGCGCCGAGCAGCCGATCCTCGCCTCCGGATTCGTAGGTTCGGCAAGCCTGGTTCGTTCGTTGTTCGAGTGGCGGGATGATGGCTTTCCGCTGCTGACGGAAAACGACGAGTCCACCGTGACGCAAGGGCTCTTCCTGGTCGGGCCGCAGGTGCGCCACGGCGACATCATCTTCTGCTTCATCTACAAGTTCCGCCAGCGCTTCGCCGTGGTGGCCAACCGGATCGCCCGCCGCCTGCGGGTGAGCGTGAAGCCGCTGGAGGAGTACCGCCGCTACGGAATGTACCTCGACGATCTGTCGTGCTGCAGCGATGAGTGCGCTTGTTGAAGGGGCCGTGAAATGCTCCCGACGCCAATTCGAACCGTGGAGCGCTCCGCCCTTGGGCCTTTCTGGGCGCTGCTGTTGTTGTTGACGCCCGCCTGGGTGGCGGTGGTTGCCGCCAACCGTCTCGCGGATCGCATCGAACCCTGGGTCGGCGCCCTGACCGGGCCGCTGGCGGCGTTGCTGTCGAGCTGGCCGCAGCCGCTTGCGGAGAGCCTGGCCGGCGACTACGGCTTTGTCACGATGGGGCCGCTGCTGTTGGTGTGGGCAACTCCGGTGGTCGTGCTCCATGCGCTGCTGATGGGTGCGTACAAGGAGAGCGGCCTGCTCGATCGCCTCACGAACGCCATGAATCCCTGGCTGCAGCCGTTCGGGATGACGGGCCGGGAGTTGGCGCGGGTCGTGATGGGATTCGGCTGCAACGTGCCCGCCGTCATCGGCGCGCGCTCGTCGTCGGCTTGCTCGCGGGGCGTATGCGTCTCGGCCATCGCTTTCGGTTCCGCCTGTTCGTATCAGTTGGGGGCCACGCTGGCGGTATTCGCCGCGGCGGGACGACCCGATTTGGTCGTACCCTACCTGCTTTTTCTTGGCGCCACGACTCTCGCCTACGTTCGGCTCATCGCGCCGCAAGCGGCTCGTTCTCCCTTCAATGTGCTGTTGACGGAGGGCCGGGTCTTCTTGACCTGGCCGAACCCGAGGGCCGTCTGGCTTGGGGCGCAGGGCGTCGTTCGGGAGTTCTTTCGCAGGGCCTTGCCCGTCTTCTTTCTGATCACGGCCGTCGCTTCTCTTCTGCATTGGCTGGGCGTGCTGCAAGCTGCGTCGGCCCTCGTCGAGCCGGCGATGGCCGTCTTCAGATTGCCCTCGGAGGCGGCCCTGGCGGTGGTCCTGGCGAGCGTGCGCAAGGACGGCATCCTGCTGCTGGCGGAGCCGGGCGTCGCCGCAAGCGTCAGCGCGGTCCAACTGTTGACGGCCGTCTACCTGGCCGGCGTGCTGCTGCCCTGTCTCGCCACCTGCTTGACGATCGCGCGCGAGCACGGCCGCGCGTTCGCGCTGCGGTTGGTGGGTCGGCAGGCTGTGGCGGCCACCGGGTTCAGCGCTTTGCTGGCTTGGGGCGGAGCATGGCTGTGAGCCCTATTTCCGGCGCCCGCCGCCGCAAGGGGAAAGAACTGTTGGACCGGCAGTGCTGGAACTGGGGCCGGGACATCGTGCGTCCGGAAGGCAATCTCCTGCTCGAAGCGGGCTTCCTCAGGCGACGGCCGCCCGAAGGAGTAGCAGGATCGAGCTGCTACACGCTCGCGCTGCCCGACGGCGACAGCCTCATGTTGTGGGGTTTCGGCCTCCTGTACGGAACGCCGCGGAAGGGCGGCGTCTTCCTCAACCGTTACCAGTTTCGACCCGTTTGGCTGCCGTCGGAGACGGTCCATGAGGCGATTTGGACGCCCGACATATTCCCGACTGCACAGACGCCTCCGTCGCCCCGCGTACCGGTTGACCTGACCGTCGCCGCCATGCGGCGCATCGCGGACTACGAGGAGTGGGCGCTCGCGCGCTGCGGTCTGGAGTATCGCCGCACCGTCCTGCGCCAATGGAAACGGCGTTCCAAGCGACTGCCGCCCGAGGCGCTGCCCCAGGCCTGGCGCGCGCTCGCCGACGCCATCGACGGCCAACCGCATCCTGCGCCCATGGAGAAATCGAATTGAACGACCCGCGCCTGCCCGTAACCGTGCTCTCCGGCTTCCTCGGCTCCGGCAAGACGACGTTGCTCAACCACGCGCTGCACAACCGCGAAGGCCGCCGCGTCGCGGTCATCGTCAACGACATGAGCGAGGTCAACGTCGATGCCCAGCTCGTTCGCAACGGCGGCGCCGAGCTCAACCGCGTCGACGAACGACTGATCGAGATGTCCAACGGCTGCATCTGCTGCACGTTGCGTGAAGACCTCCTCGACGAGGTCGCTCGCCTGGCGCGGGAACGCCGCTTCGACTACCTGCTGATCGAATCAACCGGTATCTCCGAACCGCTTCCCGTCGCGGCCACCTTCGCCTTGTCGGACGATCTTGGCGCCCATCTGGGCGAGCTGGCCCGCTTGGACACGATGGTCACCGTCGTCGACGGCCCGCGTTTTCTTCGCGACTTCGGCTCCGGAGAAGACCTGCTCGATCGCGGGCTGGGGGTCGACGTCGAAGACGACCGCTCCATCGCCGAGCTCCTCGTCGATCAGGTCGAGGTCGCCGACGTTCTCGTGCTCAACAAGACCGACAAGATGAGCGGGAAAGAAGTCGCACGGTTGACCGGGATCCTGCGCAAGCTCAACCAGACGGCGACGTTGGTCCCGACGACCTACGGGCGGATTCCGCTCGACCTGATTTTCGATACGGGCCTGTTCGATTTCGAACGCGTCGAGCAAACGGCGGGTTGGTTTCAGGAACTGCAAGGCGGCCACACGCCCGAGACGGAGGAGTACGGCATCGGCAGCTTCGTCTATCGGAGGCGACGGCCCTTCCATCCGGCGCGCCTGGCGGCGATGTTTGAAGGTTGCTTCGAGGGCGTGCTGCGGGCGAAGGGGGTCGTGTGGCTGGCTACCCGCCATGATGTGGCCGGCGCGCTTTCTATCGCCGGAGATTCGCTGACCCTGGAGCCCGGAGGCCGTTGGTTCGCCGCGCTGGACCCGGCAGAGCTCGCCGACGACCCGGAGACCCTGGCGTGGGTCGAGCGGGTATCGGAGCCCGACCACGGCGACCGCCGTCAGGAGCTCGTCTTCATCGGAATCGAGATGCCGCAAGAGGCCATCGAGGCAGCGCTGGACGGCTGTCTGCTGACCGACGCCGAGATGGCCTCCGACGCTTCCGGCTGGGCTTCGTTGGACGACCCGCTGCCAGAGTGGATGGTGGTGGAAGAAGACGAACCGTAGTCCGTCCGCTTCCCCGCAGAAATCCGCACTTCTTGCCAAGTCAGACCCGCGGGAGCCGGTAGACCCGCAACGCGGTGTCGTGGAACATCGCCGCCCGCTCGTCGTCGGAGAACCCCCGCGTCAGTTTCTTGAACTGGTTCCAGAGCACGGTGTACGAGCACGACAGCTTGTCGACCGGGAAGTTGCTCTCGAACATGCAGCGCCGCGGCCCGAACGCCTCGATGATGTGGCGATACCAGTCGCCGTTGGCTTCGAGCAACTCGTTCGAGGTCGGCGGTCGGTCGCGCTCGTGCCAGCCGTAGCCGTTCACGACCATCTGGATCCCGCCCACCTTCGCCACCACGTTCGGACGTCGGGCCAGCTCGGTCACGGCTGGCTTCCAGACCTCGAAGACCTCGTCGCGGCGTCCGGCCCAGGGCCCGATCCCGATGGGCCCGCCGAGGTGGTTGAAGATGATGGTCGTGTCGGGGAACGCGTCCGCGAGGTCGGCCAGGTCGGCGATGTGGGTGTGATAGAGCCAGCCCTCGAACGTGAGCCCGTAGGGACGCAGGTGCGCGTAGCCACGACGGAACTCGGGATCGAGGAGCACATGCTCGGGCCCGGTCGGACGCCGCGCCACGACGGGCGGCTCCGCCCAGGCGGCCCGATGGCGGACGCCGCGGAAGCGCTGCGGGCTGGCCGCGATCTGCGCCTCGAGCACCGGCGCCACGCGGTCACCGAGGAGCAGGTTCGCCGACCCCACGATGCCGGTCGCCACACGGGTCTCACCGTACAGGCCGCTCGCGCTCTTGGCGGCGACACCCTGTACGAATTCCGTCTCGCCCACGATCCGGAGCTCCTCCGGACCGTCCGCCCGATACATCGCGGTGCACTCGACGAAGACGGTCTGACGGACGTTGTGCGTGTTCGTGTCCTCGAGCAGCTCCTCAAGCAGGTAGCGGTTGCCGGGGCGGTCCCACAGGTGGTGGTGCGGGTCGATGATGGGCAGCTCCGGCTCCAGCACCGCCTCGTCGGTCAACGCCAGCCAGTCGGTGCGAGGACCGCTCGGCGCCGCCGTGCCCTGGGTCTGGGCACGAGCGGGCTGCAAGCCGGGCAGACCAGCCGTTGCCGCCGCGGCCCCGAGGGCCCCCGCCGCCGCTCGACCGAAGAACCTCCGTCGCGTAATGTCATCCATCGTCGTCACTCCTTGCTCGTTGCGAGCACCCCGCCGTCACGCCGACAGCGCGAGTATAAGGACTTGAGGGGGCGTCGGACGGGACGAACGAAGCACTCCCCGCGCCCGGACCGCCCGTCGGGCCGCCTGCCGAATAAAGGCAAGTGGGGCGGCCAGCAGGACGCCATCCCCGCTCACAGCGCACCGAAGACGGAGTGTCCGTAGCGCCGCGCCCAACAACGAACCGTTCAAACCGGTGGCGATTCAGTTCAGCCGGCAATTCGAGCAGGATACCCGCAGCACGCGAGGCATTGGCCCAATCCAGTAGCAACTCGTACTGCCACTGTTCCTGGAGGCCTCCAAACCACTGCATCCCCCTGGGCGAGATGACACAGAAGACATTGGCCAGATCGCACGGGCCAAGGCATCCGGAGATCGTCAGTTGGACCGCCTTGTTGAGCTTCTCCTGTTTCCACTGCTGCTTGATCCAGTCACGCGGAAACGGCTCGAACCCCTTGTCCGTCCGACCGCAGCAACAGCCTTCGCAGAACACGATCTGCCCGAGAACCCGCCCTCGGCCCGTAGCCAATGGTTCGCGTCTGCCGAGCGTCTCGCGGATGCGTCGAGTCTGAGCGTTCATCGCCGCCGCGCTTCACCTGTCGCCCACTCGCCAAACCGTCGCCCCACCCTGGGCGTCGAGCGCAGCCAGCGCTCGCCCATCCTGCCGCCAGTACAGCGCGCCGACCACATCCGCCAGAGGCGCAGCTCCTATCGCTGCACCCTGCCCATCGCGCCCAAGCGACCACACAACGACGCCGCCGTCCCGAGCTCCCGAGGCCAGGCGCATCCCGCGGCGAGCGAAGGCGAGCGTTGTGACGGTTTGAACATGCAGATCCAGAACGCCGGGCCGCGTGCCTTCGGGACCACTTCCCTGGAAGCTCCAGACCGTCACCGCCGCGCCGCCGCCGGTGGCCAGGAGGGTGCCGGTGTCGTCGAAGGCCAAGGCCGACGGTTTGGCGGGATATCCCGACATCATCGAGTCCTGCTCCGTGGAGCGACGCCAGAAGTGCACCGAGTTGTCCTGGCTGCCGCAGGCCACGATATCGCCGTCCGGGCTCAGCACCATCGACACCAGGGAGCCGATCCACTCCAGCTTCTGGCGAAGCTCCCCGGTGGACGCGTCGAAGAACGTCACCCGACCGTAACAGGCCGTCGCCAGCTCCTCTGTGCCGGACCATGCGATCGCGCTGACGGTACTGGGATGATCATCAGATCGCCAAGCTCTCGCTCCATCCGCACCATACGCGTGAACCTGCCGGGAGCAGGACGCCGCCAACCACTTTCCGTCCGGCGACCACGCCACGTTCTCCACCCAACCGCTTCCGACGTCGACAGCCAGACTGACCCGACCCTCTGCGGCACTCCAGACCAGGACCCGGCCGTCCTGACCGGCCGTAGCGAACACCGGTCGGTTCGGGTGGATCGCCACGGCGAGCAGCCCGCCTTCATGGACTCCGCGCTGTGCCCAGATGGTTGCGCCGGACCTCCCGTCGAACGCGTAGACGCCGCCCGCTGCATCACCGACCACGAGCACCTCACCGCGTGGGGTCCAGCCCCCGGCGATGGCGTAGTCGCCGACTCTCGCTGACCAGCCCGGGCGAAGAGCACCCCGCGGGCTGTCGACGTTCAAACCAGACATGCCTCGAATCCCTGCCGCATGGACTGCTCGTCGAGATTGCGGCCGATGAATATGAGCTGATTGCGGCGGGGCGCGTCCCCCCACGGACGATCCGGCTGTCCGTCGAAGAGCATGTGCACCCCCTGGAAGACGAAGCGACGCGACTCGCCTGCGAGGCTGATGAAGCCCTTCATTCGGAAAATGTCCACCCCGCGTTCACGGAGCAGTTCGCCGAGCCACGCGTTGAGCCTGTTGGGATCGACATCGCCCTCCCTCTCAATTGCGATCGAGCCCACCTCGTCGTCGTGCTCGTGCTGCGCGACCCAGGTTCGCTCGACCTCGACGGGAACCGCTCCGTTGACGTGCCGGGCGCCGTTTTCCGTGGGGGTCGCCGGCCCTGCGCGCGGACTGTCGTCCGGCCCGCTTGTCGCTCCATTCGCGCTCGTCAGTTGCAGATCGAACTCCTCCGCGGTGTGCTGGGCGTAGAGGCCGACCCTCACCTGCGCATCGACCTCCAGGAAGAACGACTTGCGCCCTGAAGAATCAAGCTGGAGGTTCAGGTGCTTTCCGACAGGCATCTCGTCCCCCGGCCGAATGAGATCCGCGGGTTCGGCGTACCGGCGCACACACCACTCCGCACCCTCGCGAAGTGCGGAGTCATCCGTGTCCTGGCCGGGTACGACGACGAGAGACATCGCCGGATCGGGTCCGTCGGCCAGACTGAGTTCGTAGCGGCCGACGTCGAGCGAATAGACTCCGGTCCATTCGAACGGGTATTCCGGCTCGAGGAAAGTGGGACGACGCTCGAGCACCTGGTCCAGATCGAAGGCGCTGAGGTTGAGCACCGTGTCGATGGAGACGTCCGCCCGCTCGCTGCGGATGACTCGCGCCATTCGGTTCATGTCCCGGAGCCGGGCCTCGAGCTTGTCGAGCGCGTCGTCGTCGACGAGATCCGTCTTGTTGAGAACCAGGACGTCCGCGAACGCGATCTGTTCGGTGCTCTCGTCGCTTCGGCCGAGCTGCTGCCCGATGTGGGCTGCGTCGACGAGCGTGACGATCCCGTCCAGCGCGAACTCCGCGCGAATCTCGTCGTCCATGAAGAAGGTCTGAGCGACCGGACCGGGATCCGCGAGCCCGGTGGTCTCCACCAGCACGTAGTCGAACTTGTCCCTGCGCTTCATGAGGTTGCCGAGCACGCGAATCAGGTCTCCGCGCACCGTGCAGCAGATGCAGCCGTTCGACATCTCGAAGATCTCCTCGTCAGCGTTGATGACGAGCGCCTGGTCGATGCCGACCTCTCCGAACTCGTTTTCGATCACGGCGATGCGCTTGCCGTGTTCCTCCCTCAGGATCCGGTTCAGCAGGGTCGTCTTGCCGGAGCCGAGGAAGCCGGTGAGGATCGTGACAGGTATGTTGCGGGGTGCGTTCATCTAGTCCTCCTGGAGCAGTGGTGCGAGCACCGGAATTCCTACGTCGAAGCCCCACGCCGTGCAGACCTCGGCCAGGTCCTTGGCGCCAACGGCGTCCATGGGTTTATGCAGCTTGCACTGAAGCTGTGGCGTATCGGGCCCAAGCAGGCCAATCGCGGTTTCGACGGGAGCGCAGCCTTCTTCGAGACAGGCCAGCTCCGTGACCGTGACCGTCATGTCATCGGAAAGGCTCAGCGCTTCGCGCAGTGCCTTCTTGATACGTCGAGCCCGTTCGAGGTTCGGGCGGCGTGGTGATGTGCTGATCAACATGCGCTCTGTTCTCCCTCCGGACGGCGAGACCAGCCCGGATGAGCCACGGTTTCGACAACCCTTCCGCCGTAGAGCCATCGAAGAGCATCCGCCGGTCTCGCAGCAGGATGACGCGTGTTGCCTGGGGTGGCAGTGAGTGAAGGCAGTGGGTTGCCCAGACGCACGTGGCGCTCGTGCGGCGAACAGCTTCCGCAACGAACGTGCGCAGCTCAAGCGCCGCGACGGGATCGAGCCCGGCCGTGGGCTCGTCGAGGAGCAGCAAGGCGGGCTCGAGCACCAGGAGACCGGCGAGTGCAACGCGACGCTGCTCCCCGAAGCTGAGCTGATGACACGGGCGCTGCAGCAGATGGTCTATGCGCAAGGCCGTCGCCATCTCGCGGGATCGACATCGCGCCTCGCCTGGCTCGACGCCACGGCGAAGCAGGCCCCAGGCAATGTCCTCGGCAACCGTGCTTGCGATGAAGTGGTGTTCCGGGTTCTGGCCGAGAAGGGCCACGCGTCCGTGGAGCCGGGCGCGGAGCGTCGTAGCGGGCGACACGTGGCTTCCCAGGCGCGCCATGGTCCCTTGCGCGGGTCCGTCGAGCCCCGCGAGCAGGCGCAGCAAGCTCGACTTCCCGGCTCCGCTTGGCCCAAGCACGAGCAGCCACTCCGCTCTCGCCAGGCGAAGCTCGAGCTGCCGGAGCACGAGGCGCCCACCGCGTTCGACGTCGATGGCATCGAGGCGGACGCCGTCGTGCTCCCCCACGTCTTCGCGGGAGGCGCTACGCAGCAGTGCGTTCTCCTCGGCGCGCTCGAGGCGCGCGAAGGCATCCAGGGCGCCTTCTCCGAGCAGCGGTCCCCAGGCGGCCAGAGGCAAACGCGGTGAACCCAGGCGGAGACGGGCTGCGTCACGCCGCTGGACCCACTCGCGCTGGGCGAGAACACCGTGCATGAGCGCGTGGTCGAGGCTGGCCACGACGCCCTCGGGAATCCGAAGCCGAAGCAGGAGTTGTCGCAGCGACGGCCAGTCGACCTGGGTGCCAAGCCAGAGGATCCAGATGGCGCCACACAAGACCCTGGCGCTCGTTTGGACGATGACTTCCGTGTTGGCATCCAGGGCGACCCCACCGAGCAGAGCGAGCGCCACGACTATCAAGGCCCACGCGAGAGCGGGCTTGATCCTCCGGCGTCCATGGGCATGTGCGGCCACCAGAAGCACCGCGCCGATCCCTGAGCCGATCAGGGACAAGGTCGTACTGCGCGCGCCTGCGTTGAAGATCAGCACGCTGCTGGTCAGCGAGATGCCGAATGCCGCAACCCATAGCGGTTGGCGGCGATCGAAGAACAGAGAGTGCTCAGCGTGGAGGCGCATCGCGCCCTCCTGCGAACACTCGTTCCCAGCTGCGCCCAGCGGCGAATCCCATGCCGAAGAGTATGAGGATCGACATAGCGAGCCCGAGCTCCCCCTGGCTCAGGTCGAAGATGCTCCCCGTAGGCGGTCGCCCCGCCGCCTCGGCGGTGGCGCCGAATACGGTTCCGTCGATGCCTTCATAGCCACACCCCGACAGGCCGGTCGCGAGTAACAGAAGCATTGCGGGCGCAAGGCGCGCGGACACGGTGCGAAGACTCCTCAGCGAGTTCGGCAGGAGGTCCGGCCGACGCGTGGCCAACAGCCGCACGATGCCGACGGAAACGACGGCTTCAAGAACCGCCAGAGGGATCTGGACAGGGGCGAACCCGAGCAGCACTGCGCCGAAGGTCGTCGCTGGCGCCGTCATGTCGGACAACGCCACGGCGAGCACCACGGCGTCCGCCACGTACACGCTCAGGCCGCCGGCGCCGCACGCGAGAGCAAGGCCGAACGCCCCGTCTACACCGAGCCGCCGGAGCAACGCCCAGAGCCCAACGGCCGCCAGCGGCCCCAGCAGCCCGAGCGTCAGGAGGTTGACCCCCAGCGTCGTGAGCCCGCCGTGCGCGAAAAAGACCGCCTGCAGCAAGAGCACGAAGAACGTGGGCCACACGATGCGGCGCACACCGACGACCAGGGCGAGCACCGGCGTAAGGCAGATGTGACTGGTTGCGCCCACGACCGGGACCGGTAGCGGCAGCAGAGTGCCGGCAAAGAGCAGGCTCGTGACGCCCGCCATGATGACCGAGGACGACGGCGTGTTGCGTCGCGTCCATTGCTCGCGACGAAGGCTCGAATAGACGGTGGGTGCGGCCAGGGTGCTCCACGCGATGGCCTGGCTGAGCGGCAGCACACCTTCGGCCAGATGCATCAGCGCCCTCCCCGGCATGGATGACCGTCATGCCGCATTGGCACACGCATCACAGGTTCCGAGCAACACCACCTCATGTCCCGTCACCTGAAACCCGTCCGGAACCAGGGACTCGAGGCCCTCGACGCAACCGAAGAGGTCGAACGCGTGGTCGCAGGTCGAACACAGAAAGTGGTGGTGATGCTCGCGGCCCCTGGGCTCGTACCGAACGCCGCCGCCCAGCACCTCGACCGACTCCAGCGTGCCTTCCTCGACACCCCGTTGGAGAGCGCGGTATACCGTGGCGATGCCGATACCCGTTCCGCTCAGGCGGCTCCACAGTTCCCTGGCGGACAGGGGGCCGTCCGCCGTGCCAAGGGCTCGCAAGACGCTCAGTTGCTGCTTCGCTTTCTGCATGGAGAAATGATACTCGATTATCAGGTATTGTCAAAACTTCTCTCGGCACGGGAGCCTCGGGAGAGAACGGCGCCCCAACGGTCGTCAGGGCAGCGCGAAGGCGATCAGCTCCCCGAAGTGGCCGCCGCCGCTCACGGCAACGACCAGATATTGCCGGCCGTCGACCACGTAAGTCATCGGCGAGCCGGTTTGCGGCGCCGGCAGGTAGACGGTGCCCACCTCGGTGCCGCTTGTCTTGTCATATGCGCGCAGCATCGCGCCGCGGCGGCCGGACGGCGTGGTGAACACGCCGGGCTCGCCGGCGATCACCAGCGTTCCGGTCACCAGTGTGCCGACGCTGCCCGGGCGGCCCGTGCGCGGAATGTCCATGCCCTGCAGTAGCGGATGGTTGCGGACGTTGTCGGGCGTCGCGCCGTGTGGCACCTGCCAGGCGATTTCGCCGGCGTTCAGGTCGATCGCCGTGATGCGGCCCCACGGCGGCTTCAACAGCGGCAGGCCCTGGACGGTCAGCGCGCCGCCGCCGCCTCCCGCCGGGGCGTTGGGGTCCGGCGCGATGACGGACCCGATGTAGTCCATCTCCGACCGCTCGGGATCGCGCGCCAGGCCGGCGGGGAAGAAGTTCGTCGCGGACGACACGTAGAGCATCCCCGTCTCCGGATCGAGCGAGCCGCCCGGCCAGTTCACGCCGCCGGCGACGGACGGCACCACCAGCGTGGCGCGCGGGCCTTCCCAGCGGCTGACCACCGGCGGCGTGTAGATCGGACCGAGGCGGTAGTGGGAGACCAGCTCGACAGCCTCCGCGCGCAGCTCGGGCGTGAAATCGATCAGGTCGTCGATGCCGATGCCCTGCCGCTCGAACGCCGGTGGCCGCGTCGGAAAGGGCTGCGTTGGAGAGTACCATTCGCCGGGCACGTCGCCCTGCGGCACGGGGCGCTCCTCGATCGGCCAGACCGGCTCGCCGGTGGCGCGGTCGAAGACGAACACCCAGCCCTGCTTGGTCGGCTGCGCGACGGCCGCGATGCGCCGCCCGCCGACCGTGATGTCGGCCAGGATCGGCGCGCACGGCAGGTCGTAGTCCCAGATCTCGTGGTGGGTGACCTGGAAGTGCCAGCGCCGCTCGCCGGTCTGCAGGTCGAGGGCGACGAGGCTGTTGGCGAACAGGTTGTCGCCCGGCCGGTGCCCGCCGTAGAAGTCGTTGGTCGGCGTTTCTGTCGGAACGTAGACGAGTCCCAATTCGTCGTCGGCCGACATCTGGCCCCAGGCGCCCGTGTTGCCCGTGTACGACCACGAGTCGTTCAGCCAGCTTTCGCGGCCGAACTCGTCCGCAGTCGGCACGGTATGGAAGATCCACAGCCGCCGACCCGTGCGCACGTCGTAGCCGCGCACGTAGCCCTTCACGTTGCGGGGACTGGGCGGCACGACGTCGGCAGGGGGGTTGTTCGCGGCGTGGGCGGCGCCGATGACGATGACGTCGTTGGCGATGATCGGCGCGGCCTGCAGGCCGATGTCGGCGTCGACCGCATCGATCTCCTGGTCGTTCTCACGCCGCAGGTCGACCATGCCGTCCTGTCCGAACCCCGGGACCGGCCGGCCTGTCCGCGCGTCCAGCGCGACCAGCGTGTAGCCCGGCGTGACGTACACGATCCGCTCGTCCGCGCCGTCCGTCCAGTACGCCAGTCCGCGGCCGGACAGCCGGCGCGGCGCGGCGTCGGCGCGCGCGCCCTCGTCGACGCTGAACACCCACTTGAGCTCGCCGGTGGCGGCGTCGAGCGCAAAGACGGCGCGGCGAGTGCCGCCGGTGGCGTACAGCATGCCTCCGACCACGAGCGGGGTCGCCTGGTAGTACGGCTCGGGGCGCGGCCCGAGGTTGTCCGTGCTGAACCGCCACGCAACTTCCAGCTCGCTGAAGTTGGCGGCGTCGATCTGGTCCAGCGGCGCGTAGCGCGTATTGGCGAGATCCGCGCCGTACGTCGGCCATTCGCCCGCGGTTCCGGCCGGTTGTCCGGCGGTGGGCGCCGCCCCCAGCAGGCCGGTCAACAGGCATACGGCGACCGCCCGAGCAAGATGCCGTTGATATGTGTCCACGCGCTGTAGACTAACCGCGGTCGACGGGTCATGGAAATACTGGGTGTCGTCATCTCGTTGCTGGGACTGATGTATTTCGCGTATCGCGGGATCAATGTCCTGGTGCTGGCGCCCATCATGGCGCTGCTCGCCTGCCTGTTCCACGCGGACGCGCCGCTGCTCGCGTCCTACACGCAGGTCTTCATGCCGGCGCTGGGCGGCTACCTCCTGCAGTACTTCCCGGTTTTCCTGCTGGGCTCCATCTTCGGCAAGCTCATGAGCGACAGCGGCGCCGCGGCCGTCATCGGGCGGTTCGTGGCGTTCAAGCTGGGAGCCGAACGCGGGGTGCTGGCGGTCATCCTCGCCTGCGCCGTGCTCACCTACGGCGGCGTCTCCCTGTTCGTCGTGGCGTTCTCCGTCTATCCGATTGCGGCCGAGCTGTTCAGGGCGGGGCAGATCCCGAAACGGCTCATCCCGGCCGCGATCGCGCTGGGTTCGTTCACCTTCACCATGTCCGCGCTGCCGGGCACGCCGTCCATCCAGAACGCCATTCCGATGCCGTTCTTCGGGACCACGGCATTTGCCGCACCGGTGTTGGGCGTGATCGGCGCCATCGTGATGTTCGGTGTCGGCTACTTGTGGCTCGACGGGCGAGCCCGCCGGGCGCAGCGCCGCGGCGAGGGGTACGGGGAGCCCCTTGACGACGGGGGCGCAGCCGAGGAGCCGGGCGAGGCGCGTCGCGTGCCCTCGACGCCGGCCTTCGTGAAGGCAGTGACCCCGCTGGTCATGGTCCTGTTGATCAACCTGGTCCTGTCGCGGTGGGTGTTTCCCGCAATGGACCTGGGCTACCTGGCGGAGACGAGATTCGGGGCGACGAATCCCACCGCGGTGATCGGCCTGTGGTCCCTGATTGCCGCCATCTTCGGGGCGGTCCTGCTCCACCTGCTCCTGTACTGGCGCCAGCTCCGGCGCCCGGTAGCGGCGATCAACGAGGGCACGTTCGGCAGCATGCTGCCGATCTTCAACACCGCGTCGGAGGTGGGTTACGGAGCGACAATCGCCGCGCTCTCGTCGTTCGCCCGCATCCGCGACTCGCTGCTCGGGCTGGCCCCGTCATATCCGCTGATCTCCGAGGCGCTCTCCATCAATGTGCTCGCCGGCATCACCGGCTCCGCGTCGGGAGGCATGAGCATCGCGCTGGAAGCGCTCGCCGAGAGCTACCTGCAATTGGCCGAGGTGGCCGGGGTCTCGCCGGAGCTCCTGCACCGCGTCGCCACCATGGCCAGCGGCGGCTTCGACACATTGCCGCACAACGGCGCGGTCATCACGCTGCTGACCATCTGCGGGATGAATCACCGCCAGTCCTATCCCGACATCGCGGTGGTGTCGGTGGCCGGCCCGTTCGCCGCCGCCGCTCTGGTCGTCCTCCTGGGGTCGCTGTTCGGCAGCTTTTAGGTCGAAGGAGAGTGGATATGCGGGAGGAAGTTGCCATCGTCGGATCCGGTCTGGTGGGCAGCGCCTGGGCGCTCGTCTTCGCCCGCGCCGGCTCGCGGGTCCGTCTCTACGACCAGGAAGCGTCGCAGCTTGCCGCGGCCGAGGCGCGCATCGCCGCCAATGCCGAGGAAATGGTGGGTCACGGGCTGCTGGATGACGCGCCGTCCGTCCTGGCCCGGATCGAGAGCCGCACCGGGCTGGAGGACGCCGTGGAGGGCGCCTCCTACGTGCAGGAGAGCGTGTTCGAGAACGCCGACGTCAAGCGCGCGTTCTATCGCCGGCTGGATGCCGCCGTCGGCAGCGATGCGATCATCGGCAGCTCGTCGTCGGGGATACCGTCTTCGGTGTTCACGGAGGGGCTCGCGTGCGCGCCCCGGTGCCTCATCGCGCATCCCATCAATCCGCCGTATGTCATCCCGCTGGTCGAGATCTGCCCTTCGCCCTGGACCGATCCCTCCGTCGTGGACCGGGTCTGGTCGTTGATGTCCGACGCCGGCATGGCGCCGGTGCGCGTCACGCGCGAGATCGACGGGTTCATCGCGAACCGGCTCCAGGCGGCGCTGCTGTGGGAGGCGTTTCGGCTGCTGGAGGGCGGCTACGCCACGGCGCAGGACATCGACCGGACGATCTCCGCGGGTCTCGGCCGGCGGTGGGCCTTCATCGGCCCCTTCGAGACCATCGACCTGAACGCCCCGCGGGGGCTGGCCGACTATGCGGCCCGTCTGGCGCCCGGCTTCTACGAGTTCGTCAAGCAGGGAGAGCCGGCGGAGCCGTGGTCGGCCGAAGTGATTGGCAAGGCGCACGACGAGTGCCGGACCAGGGTGGCGGAATCCGAGCTGCCGGCCCGTCAGGCCTGGCGCGACCGGCGCCTCATGGCTCTGGCCGCGCACTTGAACCGGGCGCGCACCGAGATCGGTTCCTGACCTCGAGACGCTGGCGCAAGGCTCACGCCGCTCGACTTCGCGGCGGCGAGTTGGCATGCTAGTACCTTGTTGGCAGGCAACGAGCATTGACAGGGCCAGGCACAAGTCCGACGCTGGCGGTCATGGCGGCTGCCGCGGCGCTCGCGGGCGTTGCGGCCATCGTCACCGTGCACGGCCAGCCGGCGAACGCGTTCCGCGCGTCGCGCGACCATCCGGCCATCGCCTATTCGACCGGGCCGGTCGACAACGCCATCGTCGACCTGAACCGGCGGCTGGGCAGCGGGGCGGCGCAACTGGAGTTCGACGAGCGCTCCGGCTACCTGCGCTCGGTCCTCGACCTGCTCGACATCCCGGTGGAGTCGCAGGTCACCGTCTTCTCGCCCACCAGCAACCAGGCGAACCTGATCAGCTCGACCAATCCGCGCGCCATCTATTTCCGGGATGACGTGGCGATCGCCTGGGTGCGCGGCGGCGGCGAGCTGGAGGCGGCGGTGCAGGACAGGCGGCAGGGCACGATCTTCTACGACCTGCGGCAGGCGCCGGACGCCCCTCCCCGATTCGAGCGCGACGACCAGTGCCTGGCCTGCCACCTCACCTGGGAGACACTGGGCGTGCCGGGGCTGCAGGTGCTCAGCACGTTTCCGCTGACGTCGGACCCAAACGCCTATGCCACGGGCTTCGTTTCCGATCACCGGGCCCGCATCGACGATCGCTGGGGCGGTTGGTACGTCACCGGCCGGCACGATCCGTTCGCCCACATGGGAAACGTCGAGGTGACCGACGTCGAGGATCCGAACGTGACGATCGGCGTGCCGCGGCCGGAGCTGCCGTCGCTGGAGGGCCTGTTCGACCTGGCCGGCTTCCCCTCGCCGCACAGCGACGTCGCGGCGCTGATGGTGCTGGAGCACCAGGCGCACATGACCAACCTGATCACGCGCGTCGGCTGGGAGGCGCGCCGCGTCCTGTACCGCGACTATGGCGCGGCTGCGGCGGCCGCGGGGGATGACGGTCCCGAGTCCATTCTGCGCGATGCCGCAATCGACCTCGTCGACTACCTGCTTTTCGTGGACGAGGCGCCGCTGGCGCGTCCCGTGGAGGGCTCCGCGGCGTTCGCCGCGGCGTTCGCCGCCCGCGGTCCCCGCGACGGCCGCGGCCGCTCGCTGCGCGACCTCGACCTCGAACGCCGCCTCATGCGCCATCCGTGCAGCTACATGATCTACACGGCCGCGTTCGACGCGCTGCCGGAGCCGGCGCTCGACGCGATCTACCGCCGCATGTGGGCGATCCTCTCCGGGGAGGAAAGCGGTAGGCCGTACGACCGCCTGACGGAGGAGGACCGCAGGGCGGTCATCGAGATCCTGATCGACACCAAGCCGGGCCTGCCGGATTATTTCCGTTAGATGGGGCGGTAGGGCGGTTCAGGGTCCGTCGATGATCTGGAGCAGGTCGCTCCAGGGGGCCGGCTGGCCGTGGAGCGGCACGAGCGTCTCGACGTCGAGGCCCAGCCGCCGCACGTGGGCCAGGAGGCTGCGGTTGGCGTCGGTGGCCGCGGGCCGCGGCGCGCCGGGTGGTGGCGGGTTGAACAGCTCGGACTCGATGATCATCCGCTCGGCGGGCAGGTACGCCATCAGCATGCCTTCGACGTGCCGCAACGGCTGCACGTAGGAGATGTGCATCGTGCGCGAGCCGTCCGTCAGCACGTAGTTCTCGCGCACCGTTTCGTACTGGTAGCCCTCCGCCAGCTCGGTCGGCGGCCACAGCGACAGCATGTCCGGCGCCAGCGTCCGCGGCGCGTAGTTCAGCACGTCGCTGCGGTAGAAGTCGTAGTTCCTCCACTGCGTCACGATGGTGGCGCCGATGTGCATGTACGTGCGCAGGCCGCCGATGTGGTCGTGGTGCTGGTGCGTGTTGATCAGGTAGCGGATCGGCTTGTCCGGAACGAGCCGGACGATCTCCTCGATGACGGCGAGGCTGCGCGCCTCGTCGAGCGGCGCCTCCACCACGGCGACGTAGTCCGCGAACTCGACCGCCACGCTGTTGTGCGAGCCGCCGCCCAGCAGCCATACGCCGTCGGCGAGGCGGCTCGATTCCACGCGCCCGGTGAAGTCGGCCGTCCGGACCGCATCCGGCACCTCCACCTGTTCGCCGCAGTCGTTGGGACGCATGTCTCCCAGGTTGCCGCCGAACGAGTTGCGTCCGGCGCTGAAGCTCTGCGCCTGGTAGTTGTCGTCCCAGCCGACGTGCGCATGCCAGCGCGCCGGGAAGCGGATGCCGCCGCCGAGGTCCACGTAGCTGTCGTCGCTGAACTCGTGCTCGTAGTTCGTGTCGCCCAGCACCGGGTCGGGCACCCAGGTGTGGATGCGCTGCAGCAGGTTGCGGCCGTTGATCGTGGCGTCGACGCGGTACCGGCCGAGCATCGTGATGGACACCACGGTCATCTTCTCCGGCGTCGTCGTCGCGCCGTCGCGGCCCATCTCGCCCAGCTCCCAGCGCCACACCGCGCGCGGGTCGGCGCCGGGCAGCCGCGCGGCCTTGAGAAAGCCGTGCGGATTGAGCCACAGGTCGAGCTGCCACAGCTCCGCGTCGGCGGGCGGGGCGGCCACGGGAGCGCCGCCCGGGCCGTCCTGCGACCATGCGTGATCGCCGGATACCACGAACGTCTGTTCCCGGCGGCGCTGCAGCGGCGTGCCGCTGCGCCAGCCGAGGCCGTATTTCCACCCGGCGGGATTGTGTCCCGGCTCGCGCTCGAACCGCTCGACCATGGTCCGCGCGGTCCAGTCCATCGTGCGCGTGTAGCCGGTGAGTGGCTCGCCCCGCGGCCAGTCCGTGTCGTAGCCGGCGAGCCGCTGTTGTCCCACCATGCCGCCGTAGGCGTCGCCGGAAACAGTGACGCAGCGCAGGCTGTCGCCGCCGATCGCCGCCTCGGCCGCCTCGATGACGGGCCACGGATCCACGAAGCCGGGCTGGAGCTGCTGCGCCGCCGGCGCCGCCTGCAGCAGTGCGATGACGGCCGCCGCGCCAAGTGCCCTGGTCATTCCACGCATGACTACCTCCACTTATGGACCGGCCGGGGTCGGGCGGTTGCGCACGGCGGCCCAATAGGCCGCGGGAACCACGAACATGTTCAGCGCCGTCGACGAAAACAGCCCGCACACGACCACCAGCGCCAGGGGCGCATGGATCTCGCTGCCCGGCGTGTCGAACGCAAGCGCGACCGGCAGCAGCGCCAGACCGGTCGAAAGGGCGGTCATCAGGATCGGCACCAGGCGGTCCGCGGCTCCCTGCACGATGGCGGCATGGGTGTCGGCGATGCCTTCCTCCGTGCGCAGCCGCCGGATGTGCGACACCAGCATGATGCCGTTGCGGGTGGCGATGCCAAAGAGCGCGATGAAGCCTATCAGGGAAGCGACGGAGAGCACGCCGTCACCCAGGTACACGCCGGCCACGCCGCCGATGAGCGCCAGCGGCAGGTTGACCATGATGATGAGGGCATCGCGCGTGGACCGGAACGCGCTGAACAACAGGAGAAAGATGCCGGCGACGGCGGCGATACCGAGCCCCAGGATGAGCCGCGCGGCCACGATCTCGGCTTCGAACTGGCCGCCGTATTCCACGCGGTAGCCAGCCGGCAGCGTCACGCCGTCAGCCACGCGCTCACGAACGTCGCCGACGACGGCGCCGAGATCACGTCCGGCGACGTTGGCCGAGACCACGATCCGGCGCTCGCCGTTCTCGCGGCCGATGAGGTTGGGACCGCGATCTTCCGCAATGTCGGCGAGGCTGCCGAGCGGCACGCGCGCGCCCGTCGGCATGTCCAGCCGCGTCTGCCAGATGTCGTCGAGGTCGGACAGGTCGTCGGGCGCGTAGCGCAGCACGAGCGGCACCGTCATCTGGCCGTCGATGATCTGGCCCACCCGGCGGCCGAGCAGCGCGGTTTCCAGCGTTGCCGCGGCCTGGCCCGCGGGCAGACCGTGTCGCGCCAGCGCCGCCCGATCGAAGCCGACCTGCACCGTGGGGATGTCGGCCTGCGGCTCGAGCGTCAGGTCGACCAGCCCCGGGACGTCCTGCAGCACGGCCACGGCTTGTGCACCCAGCGCCCGCAGCGCGCCCAGGTCACTGCCGAAGATCTTGACCGCGATGTTGGCCCGCGTCCCGGACAGCATGTGGTCGATGCGGTGGGATATGGGTTGGCCTATGGTGATGCTGGTTCCGGGCACGAGCGACAAACGTTCCCGTATGTCTTCCTGGACGACGGTCCACGGCCGGCCGCCGGGCAACAGCCGCACGTCGATCTCGGCCGATTCGACGCCCTGCACGTGCTCGTCGAGCTCCGCCCGCCCCGTACGGCGCGCGGTCGCCGCCACTTCGGGAACCTCGAGCAGGAGACGCTCTATGGCGCTGCCGAGCGAGTTCGACTCCTCCAGGTTGGTGCCGGGCAGCGTCACGGCGCTGATGACGAGCGCGCCTTCGTTGAACGGCGGCAGAAAGGCCCGGCCCATTTGTGGAACCGTCGCCAGCGCGCCGGCCAGCAGCAGCGCGGCCGCGCCGATCACGAGCCACGGCCGCCGCAGCACGCCCGGCAGCAGCCGCGCGTATGCATGCTTGCATGCGGCCGACAGCCTGGGCTCGCGGCCCTCGCGGATAAGGCGCACGCCCGGCAGCAGGTACAGGCACAGCGCCGGCGTCACGGTCAGGGCCACGACGAGCGAGGTCGCCAGCGCGATGATGTAGGCGAACCCGAGCGGCTGCAGCAGGCGTCCCTCGACGCCGGGCAGGAAGAAGAGCGGCAGGAAGACCAGCGTGACGACCAACGTCGCCAGGGTGATTGACACGCGGATTTCGCTGCTGGCGCGATATACCACTTCGAGGAGCGGCAGCCGCTGCGCTTCCGGCCGGCGGGCGTTCTCGCGCAGCCGCCGCGCCACGTTCTCGACATCCACGACCGCGTCGTCCACCAGCGCGCCCACGGCTATGGCCATGCCCCCGAGCGTCATGCCGTTGATCGAGAGGCCGGCGAGCCGCAGGCCGACCACCGCAGCCAGGAGCGACAGCGGGATGGCGAGCAGCGTGATGCCCCCGGCGCGCAGGTTGGCGAGGAACAGCAGGGTGACGGCGATAACCAGCAGCGTGCCGTCGCGCAAGGCGCCGGTCAGGTTGCCGAGCGCCACCTCGATGAAGTCGGCCTGCCTGAACAGCCGTGTGTCGAGCCGCATGCCCGCCGGCAACTCGGTCTGGAGTTGATCCAGCACGTCGTCCAGCGCGCGCGTCAGCGCCAGCGTGTTGGTGTCGGGCTGGCGGTGGATTCCCAGCAACACCGCGGGACGGCCGTTGTGGGACCCGTCGCCACGCTTGATCGACTCGCCGATACGGAGATCGGCGACGTCCTGCACCCGAATGGGGAGGGTGTCGCGCGTGGCGATCACCGTCGCGGCGATCGCCTCGACATCCAGGGCGCGGCCGGCGCCCCGGATCAGGTACTCGCTGCCGCCGGCCTGCCGGAAGCCGGCCGAGGTGTTGCGGCTGGCGCGCCGCAGCGCGTCTTCGAGGGTGCTCAACGGCACACCGTAGCTGGCCAGGCGCCCCGGGTCGGCGTGCACCTCGAACTGGCGGCGCTCGCCGCCGATCACCGTGACCTGCGCGACGCCGGGCACGGCCAGCAGCCGCCGCCGGACGACGAAATCCGCGGTGGTGCGCAATTCGAGTGGAGTTGGAGTTGCCGTTGCCGTTGCCGAATTGGAGTAAGCGGCCGGCTCCAGCGCGACGAACATGATCTCGCCCATGATCGAAGAGGGCGGCGCCAGGACCGGCGGGTTGGCGTGATCGGGCAGCGTGGCGGCGACTGCCGCCAGCCGTTCGGTCACCGTCTGTCGCGCGCGGTAGACGTCGGCGCCCCAGTCGAAATCGAGCCAGACGACGGCGATGCCGACCGTGGTTGCCGAACGCACCCGCCGCACGCCGGGCGCACCGCTGAGCGCCGCCTCAACCGGGAAGGTAACCAGCGCTTCCAGATCGCGCGGCGCCATGCCCGGCGCCTCCACCAGCACGGTGACTGTCGGCGCGGTGAGGTCGGGCAGCACGTCAACCGGCGCCTCGTATGCGAGAGATCCGCCCCAGAGGAGGAGGGCGGCCGCCGCCGACAGCACTACCACGCGGTTGCGCAGCGACCAGTGGATGAGCGCGTCGAGCAGCATGGGCCCCGTGGGGTTGTTCCCGGTTCAGTGCACGTGCCCGTGCGCCGGCACCTGCGGCGAGAGCGCGGCCAGCCGTATGAACGGGGCCCCGCGGATGACCACGCGCTCGCCCGGCGCCAGGTCCCCGGCCAACTGCACGTGGCCCCCTTCGCGGTTGCCCAGCGCGACGGCCCGGCGCTCGAAGCTCTCGCCCGCTGTCTGCACGAAGACGACCGGTTGTCCCGCGTCGTCGACAATCGCGCTCTCCGGCACGGTGACGGCCTCGGTCGCCGCCGAGACGAAAAGGCGCAGCGAGACCGCCTGTCCTATGGCGATCCGGCGATCCGGATTGCGCAGCTCGTAGATGATCGGTACCGTGCGCGCCGCCGGATCGAGCACCCGGCCCACCGAGACCAGCCGATCGAGCGGCAGCGGCGTAGCCAGCCCCGGCACATTCAGCTCTGCGCCGGCCAGCTCGTCGATCCTGGCCAGAGCCGCTTCGGGCAACGCGCCTGCGACGTGCACCCGATCCACGGCGACAAGCCGGAACAGCCGGGCTCCGGCCTGGACGCTGGCGCCGGCCGTGGCGTCGGATTCCGCCACGACCCCGCTGAGCGGCGCGCGCAGCACGAAACGCGTATCGTGCCCCACTTCCCCCTGTCCGG
The DNA here is from genome assembly GCA_965207665.1 of Vicinamibacterales bacterium. Classification (GTDB taxonomy): domain Bacteria; phylum Acidobacteriota; class Vicinamibacteria; order Vicinamibacterales; family UBA8438; genus JAAXGX01. The sequence goes on along the minus strand of CBDBMV010000002.1, from coordinate 3,466,823 downwards.
TGCGGGTCGCGTCGAGCTGGACCAGGTGTTCCTCGGCCGCGGCAAGCCGGGCCTCCGCCGTCCTCTCCGCCACACCGCTCTCGAGGCGGCGCCGCTCGGGGAGCGCTCCGGCCGCGACCAGGCGCTCCACGCGGGCGCGGTCGGCCCGCACCAGCTCCAGCGCGTTGCGCGCTTCCGCCACGGCCAGCTCCAGCTCCGGCCGGTCCTCGAGGTGTCCGGCCTGGGGCACGATTTCCGCCAGCGTTGCGCCGCGCTTAACCATTGCGCCCACGGGCCACGCGGGCAGATCGTCCGCCAGCCTTCCGGTGACCGGCGTCGTTACGTCGGCCCGGCCTCCGGTACGCGGCTCGATATTGGCGGCAATCACCAGGCTGTCGGCAATCGGTCGCTTGTCGACCGCGGCCGTGGCGACGCCGAGCGTCCACTGCTGCTCCTTCAGGAACGGGATCGATGCATCGCCCTGCGGCTCGCTGCCGCCGTCCGGGGTGGTTCCTGCCGGCAGCACCTCGACCTCGCCAAGCTCGTGGCGATCGGCCAGCGTCCCGGCCTCCAGCGCCACGGACAGGCTGTAGCGGCCGGCCCGCGTCGGGGTCACGTCGATGCCGAAGTACCCCGGCCGGTCCGGTCCGTCCAGCTCGAACGCCTGCGCGTCGGCGCCGGACAAGCGGACCTCGGCGCGGCCCGTCCGGACCGGCTCGAACGTAGCGAGATCGGTAAAGTGGACGGCGAAGCGGCTCGTGTCACCGGCGACGAGCGGCGGATACTCCATGAACAGCTCCGTCCGCTCGCTCCACCTGGTCTCGACCACGGATTCCGCCGCCTCCGGCTCCGGCGCCGCGGTTGCGGCCGGGCTGCTCCCGCTGCACGCGGCGGTCAGGCCACCCACCGGCAACGCGCCTGCGAGGATCCACGCGAACGTCCGCGCCCGCCTGCTCATGGTCTGGCCGCTCCTCCGATAACCCGGTCGAGCTCGATGCCGGCCCGGCGCGCCGCCGCCGACAGCTCCAGGAGGCGCAATTGCGCGCCGAGGGTTACGCGGTGCGCGTCGAGCAGCTCCAGGATGCCGTACTCGCCTTCTTCATAGGCGGTGTCCGCTATCGCCACGAGCTCGGCGGCCGGCTCCACGGACGTTGCCCGATAGCGGTCGGCCAGGGTTCGATAGCGCGCGGACGCAACATGCGCGGCGCGGACCTCGCTCTCGATGGTTCCGCGGAGCGCCTGCCGCTCGGCGTCGACGCGCGCCCGCGCGGCGGCCGCCCGCGCCACCTGCGCCTGCCCCCGGTTGAAGAGCGGGACGACCATGGTCGCCGTCACCGCGTAGCCGGATTCACGCGCGGCCGGCACACCTGTCCGCTTGAGGCCCGCGTTGACGGCCGCGCCGGGGTAGCGCAGGCGCTCGGCCGCGCGCCGCTCGGTAGTCCATTGCGCCGCGCTCAACTCCAGCGCCCGATAGTCCGGTCGGCTCGACAGCGCCCGCTCGACGAGCGTGTCGGGATCGGCACGGACCGGATCGTCCAGCAGCGCACCGGCGGCGCGCAGTTCCGCCGGGTCCGTTCCAGGCGCGAAGAACGCCGCGAGTCGCGCCTGCGCTCCCCGCCGCTCGATCTCGGCGGCTTCCAGGTCGGTCTCGATGTCGGCCACCTCGCGCTCCGCGCGCAAACGGTCGAACCGCGAGCCTTCTCCTTCGCGTTCCCGGGCCCGGAGCACCTCCACCACGCGCTGCAGGTCGGAGAGACCCAATTCGAGCACGCGAGTGCGTTCCTGCGCCAGGAGCAGGACGGTGAACGCCTGCCGCAGCCGTGCCTCGAACGCGAGCACCGAGGTGTCGGCGCGCGCCTCCGCGGCGGTCACGGCCTGTCCCGCCGCCTCGTCGAGCAGGCCGATGCGCCCGCGCACCGGCAGCTCCTGCGACACGAGCAGAAAATCGTCGGTGACGAGCCCGGCGTCCTCGCGCGTGTAGCTGAACGTGGGGTTGGCTAGGAAGCGCCGCTCCCGCAAGTCCGCCTCCAGCTCGCGGACACCGAGGCGCAACGCCGTCAATTGCGGGTGCTCGACGCGCATGCGCGCGAGCGCCTGCGCCTCGGTCAGCGTCTGGCCGGATAGCGGCGCTGCCGCCGCACACCAGAAACCCGCCGCCACTACCAGCATTCGCCATTGAGGCATGGCCGTCATCTCCAGGTAGATCGCTCCAGGTAGATGGCCGCGGCTAACGGCGGCCGGTGGCTGGTCGGGGCGCCGAGATTCGAACTCGGGACCTCCTGCTCCCAAAGCAGGCGCGCTACCAGGCTGCGCCACGCCCCGCTCCCGTCGTCGCCCGGTCGCGGCTAGCCGCCGGTGAGCCGCTCCGCGAACGTCTGGATCCGCGCGGCGTTGGCGCCGACGTCGCTGCCTCCGACGCGCGACTTGGACCGGACGTCGATGCGGCTGCCGCTCCCGTCCGGCCGGATGCGAACGACGACGTCATCCTTGAAACCGTACCAGAACGTCGTGTCCGTCGCCTCGATGCGGCCCGCGTCCGCGTCGTCTCCCACCAGCTCCCAACCGAGGGCGTGCACTGCGGCCAACGCGCGTTCGAACACGGCGGCCGGCGGATCGTCGAGGATGATCGGCCCGAGGTCGGGGTACCCTTCGCGCTGCCGGGGCGCAATCTCCGGGTCGTACTCCGGCGGGTTGGGCGCATCGGCCCTCAGCGGCAGGACGTCGACGAACTCCGGCGGATTCTCCATGTCGGTCGTGATGTCGTGGATCGGCGGCACGGAGCGCGCGATCGACTGTTGCTGGGCCGGGATGGCGTAGGAGACCGCGCCGATTGCAAGCGCGAGCACGCCCGCGGCCACGCCCGGAGCGAGATCGTCCAGCGGCCCTCCCCGGCCGCGCACCACCGTCAGCACCAGACCGACGAGCGAGACCCCCAGCGCGGCGAGACCGGTGCGTGCCCCCCACCGGAGGAACGAGAACGAGGTTCCCAACTCCAGCGCGCCCGTGCGATAACCGAAAGCGGCAAGCAGCGCGAGCGCGCCCGCCGCCAGCGCCAGCACCAGGCCGGCCAGCGTCACCACGGACAACCGCCGTCCGGATGCGCCACCCCAATTCATGGCGTTCATGAAATTCTCCTCGATAGTGTCATGGAACTATGGCTGCCCAACGCCGATGACGTCGCCGGTGACGGCGTCGACCGTAACGGTGGCTTCCTCGAACTCGAAGACGGACTGGCCGGGCAGCCGGCCGCGCAACGTCACCCGCCAGACGGGCGGGTTCGCCTCGGCAGCCAGTTCCGCTTCGATACTCTCCGCTTCGAACAGCACCTGCCTGCTGGCCACCGCGACCGCCTGTTCCTCGCCGATCTGCGGCTCGGGAACGCCGCCCGGGCAGCCGAGCGCCGCGAGCGCCGGCAGCAGCAGACAGAGTCGGGCGAGAACCGGCATGGAGCGACCGTATCCCGCGCCTACTCCGAGCTTGCGCGGCCTTCCCGCTCCTTCGCCCGCGCCCCGGAGAGAATGCCCGTCAGCCCGTAGTTGCCTTCGTGGCAGGCCGATTCGAATATCTGCGCCTGGGTCGCCGCGGCCTGCATCCAGGGCATCTCGATCGTCCACGGGCTCGCATACATCGCCGGGTTCTCGATCGTGGCGCGGTACTGGATCATGTCGGGCGCAACCCGGGTGAAGCGTTCGACGAGGTGCAGCGTCTCACCCTGGCCGCGGAAGCCGGGCGGCGTGGACGTTCCCTCGACACTGCGCCGGTCGGTGAAGTTCGTTGTATCGACCACGAGGGTGTCGCCTTCCCAGCGGCCGACGGGGTCGCCGTACCACTGGCGGATGTGCGCCGGCAGGTGCGGGCGCCCGTCGAGCGGGATGGAACGGTAGGCGCCGCCGGTATGGCCCGCCTCGTAGTAGATGGTCACCATGCCGGGGGTCTGCACGATCCGGCTGAACGCGCAGTACATGCTGGTGCACGGCAGCGTGAACCCCAGGCAGCGGTCGTTCGGCCGATCCTCCGGACCTTCCGCCATGGAGACGTGATCCTGCAGATCGGCCACGAAAAGCGCTCTCCGATATTCCATCTCGGCAGCCAGCTTTTCCCGACCCTCGTCCGAGTATGGGATCTTGCCGTCGGGCGGATCGATGACCAGCGACGTCCGCCCGGTCCTGACTACCGTGGTTCCGCGCGAGCTGAACACGGAGTTGTAGGCGCCTGCCACGTCGATCGCCGTGCCGCGCTCAGCGCGCTCCGGAAGGAGGGTCGCGCCGGAGCCCGTCTCCGAAGCCTGCCGGGCGTTCGCCTCCAGTGCGGCGATTTCGTCTTCCGTCAGGAACTCGCGGCCTTCGTAGTCGTCCGGCCGTTCCAGGGGCGTCGTCGTCTTGCTGCTCCAGATGCCCTCCAGATCCGGGTCGCCCCACGGTGTGCGCGGCGCCGTGTAGCCGTCCGTCTCGCCGTCCTGGCCGGCCGCGGGCAACCCCGCGAGCAGCAGCGCCAGCCCCATCAACAGAACGCCGCTTGCCGTCGATGATTCACGTCGCATGCATGCCTCCCCAGCGCGTCATGCACTATAACACCGCTCGCCAGCGGCGCCCGGCCCCGTTTCCGGACGCGGGTTGCCAAACGCCGCCGTAACTTAACGTCCAATTTACCGCGCCGTCATTCGGAATTAACGGGCTGTTCATGGACTCGATATACGCACTCTCTATCTTCTTTGCAGGATCTTCGATGGCCTGTTGGCGGTGCCCTTGCGCCGCATCACGGCAGGCGTTGGGAAGGGAAGGACCGAGAGTATGCACAGGCTGAGGTGGTCGTGGCTCCTGCTGGCGTTGCTGGTCGCGGCCGCGCCGGCGCAAGCGCAGGAGCAGGGGACCGTGGCGGGGCAGGTCCTGGACGAAGTGAACGCGATCACGCTGCCGGGTGTGCCCGTCGAGTTGACGGGACCGGTGAGCCAGATCGAGTACACCGACCTCGATGGCAACTACCGCTTCCAGGTTCCGCCGGGCACGTACGAGATGAAGGTCGTGATGGCGGGCTACGCCGAGCAGACCGTAGCGCTGGAGGTAGAGGCGGGTCAGGTCACGCGCGTACAGGTGTCGCTGGCGTCCAACGTCTTCGCCGAGACGGTGACAGTCTCGGCGCCCAGCCTCGAAGCCGAGTCATCCACGGCGGCCGCGCAGTTGATGCTGCGGATGCGGGCGCCGGCGGTGCAGGACAACATCGGCGCCGTCGAGATGAGCGCGAACGACGACTCCAACGCCGCCGACGCCATGGAACGCGTCACGGGCGTCTCGGTCGTGGGCGGCGGCTCGGTGTTCGTGCGCGGCCTCGGCGAGCGTTACAGCAACACCACGCTCGCCGGTGCGATGCTGCCGACGACGGAGCCGGACCGCCGCGTGGTGCCGCTCGACCTCTTCCCGACGGCGCTCATCGACAGCGTGCAGGTGAGCAAGACGTATACGCCCGACAAGCCGTCGCAGTTCGCCGGCGGCCTCGTCGAGATCATCCCGCTGAAGATGCCGATCGAGACGTCCTGGGAGATCGGCGCCGGCGGCGGCTGGAACAGCGTGACCACCGGCACGCGGGGGCTTTCGTATCCCTCCGGCGGCCGTGAGTGGCTCGGGTTCGACGACGGCACGCGCGCCCTGCCGGGCCTCATCCCGGACCGGAAGGTCATCCGCGGCGGGCGCTTCACCAACGACGAGCTCGGCTTCCTGCCGAACGAGTTGCAGGACCTCGGCCGCGCGTTCGACAACGTCTGGGACCCGGTCGCCAAGGACCACCCGCTCGACCAGAGCTACAGCGGGCTGTTCGGCGGCCGCTTCGGCAACCTGGGCGTCGTGACCACGCTGCGCCACGCCCAGTCCTCATCGTTCGCCGACGAGCGCCAGACCTTCTTCAACGTCGGCGAGGGCGGCGCGATCAACCGCTTCAACGGCCCCTACGACTTCGACATCTCCAGCTACGAGCGGACGCTGGGCGGCGTCGCCAACCTCTCCTACCAGTTCACGCCGAACCACCGGCTCTCGTTCGAGAACTTCTACACGCACCTGGGCACCGACCAGGCGCGGACGTTCGAGGGCTTCAACAGCGACGCCGACACCGACCTGTACAACCAGCGGCTGTACTTCATCGAGGAGCAGATCCGGGCGCACCACGTGGGCGGCGAGCACCTGTTTCCGGGCGCCTCGAACAGCCGGCTCGAATGGAAGGTGGCCGTTTCCGCGGCCGACCGCGAGGAGCCGGACCTGCGCGAGACGCTGTACGAATTCGACCCGGCCCGCGAAGCGTTCGTGCTCGCGGACGAGTCGCAGAGCGGCCTGCGCCAGTTCAACGACCAGCGCGACGACAGCATCGAGTTCAACGCGAGCTGGAGCTCGCTGTTCCAGCAGTGGGGCGGTCTTCCGACGCAGATCAAGTTCGGCGGCGGCTACCTGGAGCGCGACCGCGAGTTCGACTCGCGGCGGCTGCGCTTCACGCCGCGAAGTTTGTCGGGCATAGACCTGTCGCTGCCGGCGGAGGACCTGTTCGCGTCGGCCAACATCGGCCCGGTGTGGCAGCTCAAGGAAGAAACGCGGCCGACCGACTCGTACGACGGCCGGCAGGAGCTCGCCTCGTTCTACGGCATGGTCGACCTGCCGCTGTCGGCGCAGTGGCGCGTCGTCGGCGGCGCCCGGGTCGAGTCGTACCGCCAGACGGTCGACACCTTCGATCCGTTCGCCCGCGACTTCGGCGGCAGCGCCGACGTCGTCTCGTCCGACCTGGACAGCACCAACGTCTTCCCGGCGGCCAACCTGGTCTATGCCCTGCGGCTCGACCAGAACATCCGCGTCAGCTACAGCCAGACGGTGAACCGGCCCGAGTTCCGCGAGGTGGCGCCGTTCGAGTTCACGGACGTCGTCGGCGGCCGCGCGGTCGTCGGCAACCCGCTGCTCGACCAGTCGCTCATCCAGAACGTGGACGTCCGCTGGGAGTGGTTCCCCGGCGCCGAGGAAGTCGTTTCGGCCAGCCTTTTCTACAAGCACTTCGACACGCCGATCGAGCGGGTCGTCGAGCCGACCGCGCAGTTGCGGACGTCGTACGCCAACGCCGAGTCGGCCACCAACCTCGGGTTCGAGGTCGAGGCCCGCAAGCTGCTGCACGAGAACTTCCTGGTGGGCGCGAACTACACGTTAGTCGACTCGGAGGTGACGATCGGCCGCGCTGCCGGGCAGGTGCAAACCTCGCTGATCCGCCCGCTGGCCGGCACCTCGCAGCACCTGTTCAACGCGATGGCGGAGTTCCGCATGAACGACTTCGCGGCACGCCTGCTGTGGAACTTCTTCGACGACCGGATCTCGGACGTCGGCTCGCTCGGGCTGCCGGACATCATCGAGGAGGGCCGGAGCTCCGTGGACGTCGTCCTGTCGCGCCGCTGGGACACGATCAGCCTGAAGGTGGCGTTCGAGAACCTGCTGGACGACCCGTTCCTGTTCACGCAGGCCGGCCGGGAGCAGCGAGTGTTCCATCTCGGCCGCGCGATCTCGTTCGGGTTCGATCTGCACCCATAGGCGCGCGCAGCCCCAAGAAGATGACGAAAGGAAACACATTCGTAATGAACTGGAAGATGACGCTGTACCGGTCGGCGCGCCGGGCCGCCGTGCCCGTCCTGCTCGCGCTGGCGACGGTAGTCTGGACCGGCGGCGAGCTGCAGTCCCAGTCGCCCATGGACTGCCGGACACGCTCCGGCGTGGACAAGCAGGTCTGCGTCGTCAGCGGCCGCATCACCAGCGACACGACGTTCGATTCAGGCAGCTACTGGGTGCTGCGCGGCGCCGTATTCGTCGAAGACGGCGCAACGCTGACGCTGGATGCAGGCACGCAAGTGTTCGGTGAGTTCGCCACCAACGGCACGCTGATCATCGCGCAGGGCGCGCAGATCCACTCCAACGGCACGGCGACGGCGCCGGTCGTGTTCAGCAGCGACCAGGAGGTCGGCAAGCGTGCGCGCGCGGACTGGGGAGGCCTGATCATCAACGGCCGGGCGCCGCTGAACGTGCCCGGCGGGACGTCCGTGGGTGAAGGCGATACGGGCGTCTACGGCGGCAGCGACCCGGACGACGACAGCGGCCACTTGCGCTACACGCGCGTGGAGTTCGCCGGCACCGAGTTCAGCCCGGACAACGAGCTGAACGGCATCGCGTTCCAGGGCGTGGGCCGCGAGACCGAGGTCGAGTACGTCCAGGTCTCGTTCAACAAGGACGACGGCATGGAGTTCTTCGGCGGGACCGTCGAGGTGAAGCACGTCATCTGCTACGGGATTGCGGACGACAGCTACGACTGGACGGACGGCTGGCAGGGCAAGGGCCAGTTCATGATCGCGCTGCAGAGCGGCGACGACGCCGACCAGGGCATCGAGGCGGACAACAACGGCGACAACCGCACGCTGACGCCGCGCTCGAACCCGACGCTCTACAACCTCACGCTGCTCGGCGACCCCGACACTGACGAGGGCAGCGAGAGCGACACCGGCATCCTGCTGCGGGAAGGCACCTCCGTGACCCTGCGCAACTTCATCGTGCACGGGTTCAAGGAGGCGTCCATCGACATCGACCACGGCGAGACGTACCGGCAGATCACCGACGCGAGCACGGACACGCCGCTGACCATCGAGAGCGGCATCGTCAATGGCAACTGCGTCGTGAGCGGGTGCGACGGCGAGTTCCTTCCGGACAGCGACGACATGGTGAACAGCCAGTCGCTCAAGGATTGGATCACCGCGCAGCCGAACGTGACGACCGCAATTGATCCGATGCTCACGGATCCGTTCAATCTCGGCAATCCGAACTTCAGCCCGGCCATCGACTCGCCGGCGACGTCCGGCGCGGTGACGCCGGCCACGCCGCCGAACGACGGCTTCTTCGACACCAGCGCGACATTCATCGGCGCGGTCGGGCCGGCGGGCTCCGGGCACGATACCTGGTGGATGGGTTGGACCGACTTTGCAGTGAACTAGCAGTATCCGAAGCGGGCGTTACGCGGCGGGCGGTTGCCATCGCCGCCGCCTGCCTGATCTTCGGGGGTGCCTGCGGCTCCCCGCCGCAGGCTGCGGACCCGTCCCCGCTCGGCTGGACGTTCGACTCGACCGAAGCGGTAGCGGAAGCCGTGCTCGACTCGCTTGCCGCCAACGACGTTGAACGGCTGGAGGCGCTGGCCCTGAGCGAAACGGAGTTCCGGACCGTCGTCTGGCCGGAGCTGCCGTCGAGCCGGCCCGAGCGGGGCCTGCCGTTCGAGTACGCCTGGGGGGACCTGCACCAGAAGAGCAACAACGCGCTGCGCCGGTTGATCGCCGGAGAGGCCGGGCGGCGCTACCACCTGCTGGCCTTGGAGTTCGACGGCGAATCAACCGCTTACGACACGTACACGGTGCATCGCGAAAGCCGGTTGTCCGTGCGCGGCGACGACGGTGCGGAGTTGCAGTTGCGGCTGTTCGGCTCTGTTCTCGAGCGCGACGGCGAGTTCAAGTTGTTCAGCTACGTGGTGGATTGACGACGATCCAGTTCCTTATTCAAGCTGTCGGGGCAGTACGACGCCGATTCTCGCGGCGGACGCGGGGCTTGTGAGACAATGTCAGCATTCTGGAGGATTCGATGAAGCCGAGATTGCTCTATGTATTGGTGATGTTTGCCGCGGTTGCGCTGGTGCTGCCCGCCGCGGCACAGGGTCAGACCCTCCGCACGGCGTGGGGGGATCCCGACCTGCAGGGGACCTGGACGAACACCACCACGACTCCGCTCCAACGGCCGGATGACCTCGGCGACCAGGAGACGCTGACCGGCGAGGAATGGGCCCAGCGCAACGCGGTATCCGGGCTGAGCGACGACCGCCCGTTCGATACCGTCGGCTTCTACAACGACTACTGGCTGGAGCAGGGGCAACTGCACGAGCGGACGTCGCTGATCGTCGATCCGCCGAACGGCAAGCTGCCGGCCTGGACGCCGGAGGAGGAGCAACGCATCGCCGCCCGGCGCCAGTACCGCGAAGACAACCCGCCCGGTAACCCGGCCGTCTGGACCGACCTGAACGTCTATGACCGCTGCCTCACGCGCGCGATGCCGGGCGCCATGATGCCGGGCTTCTACAACCACAACTACCACATCCTGCAGACACCGGATCATGTCGCGATCGTCGTGGAAATGATTCACGACACGCGCATCATCCCGCTCGACGGACGCGGGCCGCTGGACTCGTCGATCCAGCAGTGGCTGGGCAATTCGCGGGGACGCTGGGAAGGCGACACGCTGGTCGTCGAAACGACGAACCTCAGCGATCACGAGGACTGGGGCGCGACAGTCTACGCCACCGGCAGCGACCTGCGGCTGGTGGAGCGCTTCACGCGGGTCGACGAGAACACCATCGACTACCAGTTCACCGTGCACGACGACAGCACGTTCACCCGGCCGTGGACGGCCTCGCTGCCAATGACGGCGCTCGGCGGCAACCTGTACGAGTACGCCTGCCACGAAGGCAACTACGCGATCGCCAACATGCTCCGCGGCGCACGCGCCAAGGAAGCCGCGGAAGCGGCCCCGTAAGCGGCCGGCAACCTCACGGATACAGTTCTTCGCCGGGCGTGAACTCGTCCCGCGTCAGGCGGCCGAGAAAGCCCGCCCGCAGAGCCTCCAACTGCGCGGCGTCGCGCGCCGCCGCCCGGTGCGCTTCCACGGCGTCCGCCGTGGAGAAGTAGAACGCGACCGTCAGTCCCTCCGCCTGCGCGATAGCTCGCAACAGCTCCTCGCGGTTCGGGTCCGCGCGGCTCACGCCCGGCACCAGCACTTCCCCCACCACGCCGAGGTCGGGCACGTTCGTCCGGGACGCCACCGTGTAGCCGGGCAGCGCCTCCGTCACGGCGCCGGAATCGCGCTCGCCCGCGACGAACCAGACGAGCAGCCCGGTCGTCGCCAACAGGACGGCCAGGGAAGCGTACCGCACTGCGAGAGGCTCCGTCCGTCAGTAGACCGGGATGGGGAACAGCTTGAACCCCTGTGCGCTGCGCGCTTCCACGTCCGAGCTGGTGTAGATGCCGCACAGCGCGTTGTGGCGGACACAGGCTTCGCCAACCTTGCCTATGGCGGCTTCGACCTCCGGGTGCGTCGGATTCGCACCCGGCGTGCCGACGCCGAGCGACAGGCTCAGGTCGGACGGGCCGATCAGCACGCCGCCGAGCCCGGGCACCTGCAGGATCTCGTCGATGTTCTCCACGATTTCCCGCGTTTCCACCATGGCGATCGCCAGCAGCTCGCCGTCCGGATTCAGCGGCCAGACGTCGGCCTTCGCCGCGTATTCGTCATTCGATATGCCGCCCCAGATCCGGCGGGCGCCCGTGGGCCCCCACCCGCGCCGGCCGCGCGGCTCGCGGTACTCCGCGTCGCGCTGCGGGGGATAGCGCATCGCCTGCACGAGGCGCGTGACCTCGCCGGGCGTGCGCACCTGCGGCAGCACGATCCCCATCGCTCCGGCGTCCAGGATCTGCTTCACCACGTGGTGGTAGTCCTGGTCCGCCTCGTGCGGAATGCGGACGATCGGCGTCAGGCCGGGCCGCGTGCCGGCCTCCGGCTCGATCTCGCCGAGGAATCCCTCCAGGTCGTCGACCAGGAAGGGGTTGTGCTCCAGCGAGACGATCCGCCAGTGCTCGCCGGCCAGCGCGTTCTCGCCGCTCTCGAACTGTTCGATGATCCGGTTCAGCCGGCCGTCCGAGCCCTGCGCTTCCGGCCCGGCCGTGCATGCCGCGCACAGCAGCGCGCCGATGCCGAGCACCCACGCCGCGCGCCGCGTGGCGGTACGTGTCCCGCGTGTCATGCCTGTCATGGATCCGGCTCCTCTCTCCTTCAGTTGAGCAAATCGAACAGCTGACTGTACTTGATCGTCAGCGTGCGGCCGAACACCGAGCGATCGATGTCGAGGTGCGGGTCGAGGCTGCCCAGGCCCTGGATGTCGTTGTAGACGACGAAGAGTCCGGTATTCGCGTCAGACAGCAGGCCGAAGCGCACATTCGACGACCACAGGTTGGCGCGGTCGTTGTACTGCACCAGCGCCTGCAGGAACACGCGCGTGGTGAACGAGTACGACACGCGCAGGCTGGCCAGGTTGGTGGTGAAGTGGCCGCCCGGCAGGTTGAGGTTGTTGTAGTCCCAGATGAGCGCCGCATTGAGCGTTTCCCCGAGCCGCACCGCAACGTCGAACACCTCCCGTATGCGCTTCCCGCCGAAGAGTCCGCCGATGGTGCTCCGGATGGCCGCGCTCACCGGCGCACCGCGGTTGGTGTTGAACTGGAGCTGCGACTCCGCGTGGTCATACACACCGACCGGCACCGTGACCCCGGGAAAGATCTCGAACGGCACGAACAGGCCCTCCCTCGTGAGGTTGATGCCCGAGTTGACCTGGGCGCCGCCCTCCCATTCCCAGTGGTTGTCGATGTGCGTGTACTGCGTCTCGTGGAGTCCGGTCTGCATGTTCCAGACCGTGTAGTGATTCACGTGCGGGCGCAGCTCGTGGATGCCGATGAAGTTGTCGGGCCGGAAGAAGGTGAACACGGTGGCTTCCGCCCGCCGGTAGCCCCGCCGCTGGTAGAACCCGACCTCGGGATTGAAGTCCGAGCCGACCTCGGCATAGCGCAGCCCCAGCCGCACGTTCTCGGTTTCGAAATCGCTCGACATGTACGCCGCATGGGTCTCGGTGCCGACCTGGTGCGGTGTTGCCGTGTCGGCAAAGAAGCCGCTGACGGTCAGCGACTGGCCGAGGCCGAACCGTCCGTCAACCGCGTAGGTGCGGTTGTGATCCGAGTCGCCCGCCAGGCTTCCGACCCCCTGCCGGTTGACCACGATGGCGCCGATGTTCGAGCGGCTGGGCAGGTCCTGGCGGATGCGGGCCACGGTGAAGTTCTGACCCGCCACGTTGTCGCCCTGCGCGGCGGTCTGCATGTTCAGGAAGCCGATGTTCGTGTTGTCGCCGACCTTGCCCGACAGGCGGCCGCCGCCGACTATGGGCACCTGCTGGCCCTCCTCGCCAATGCCTATGCGGCGGCTGAAGAAGACTTCGATCTGTCCCGGCCGGCCCACCGAGAACAGCCCGGCGTTCTCCAGGAAGAAGGGACGCTTCTCGGGGAAGAACAGGTTGAAGCGGTCCAGGTTGATCTGCTGCTCGTCCACCTCGACCTGCGCGAAGTCGGTGTTGTAGGTCAGGTCGAGCGTCATGCCCGGGGTGACGCTGTACTTCAGGTCGGCGCCGAAGTTCCCGGTGCTGATGGTCTCGGACCGCGCGGCGGAGCGGACCGCCTCGCCAAGCACGTAGGGCGTCAGCTTGAGGTTGCCCTGGCTGGGCACCTCGACGCCTTGCAGCAAGCCGGCGAGCGACAGCCGGTTGAGGTTGAACTGGCGCGGCAGCGGCGCCCAGAACGAGCGCTCGTTGCGGTGCCGGATGTTGCGCTGGAAGTTGACCCCCCACGTCTGGGATGAGCCGCCCGGATAGCGCAGCGTGCGGAACGGGATGGCGAACTCCGCCGTCCATCCAATCTCCGTAACCTGCGCCTCGACCTGCCATGCGCCGTCCCAGTTGACGTTGAAGCCCCCGCCCGAGCCGCGCTGCTGCTGGCTCCCGCCGCCGCTCCCGCCGCCGCCCATGCGGCCGCTGCCCTGGCCTTCGTTCGATACCTGCCCGTCGTACTCGATGCCGGCGGGATTGGTACCGAAGACGAAGCCGTTCTGCTGGTCGAGGAAGGTGTCCAGGATGATCTGGAAGCTGTCGGTGTCGTTCAACTGCGAGTCGCGGCGGCTGTCCGCGACGATTATGGTGGCGGGATCGCGCGTGTAGCAGACGACGCCGAAGTACAGCGTGTCGTCGGTGTAGACGATGCGCACTTCCGTGCGATCCGACGCCGGCCGGCCCTCGTCCGGCTGGTTCTGGCTGAACCCGGTGGCCACCGGCGCGTCCTCGTAGGCTGTATCGCCCAGCACATCGCCGTCGATGACGGGAGCGCGCGGCACGCGGCTCGCACGCGCGCGCGAAACGGCCGCCGCGTTGGCTCCGCTCAGCACGCCGCCGCTTTCCGTCGCCTGCTGGGCGTGCGCCGGACCTGCGGATGTGGCGATAGTGGCGGCGCACGCAAGGCAGGCGTGCAGGAAGAGCGGCTTCCGCATAAGGGCAGACCAATTAGTTTACAACGACGTGCCGGCTGCCGGAGGTCGGTTCGCCTCCGGCGTTGCCACGGACCGCCCTGGCCTGTACTCTCGGTGGTACGTGCCGCGTGGCATCTCTCGTGGCGCGCTTGGGACGGAGCGAATACATGGCCTTGAGCGAGATGTTGTTGCCGGAATTCGATCAGGAAATCGCAGGCGCCCGCAGGACGCTCGAAAGGGTGCCGGACGACCGCCTGGAGTGGTCGCCCCATCCGAAATCGGGGACCATGGGCTGGCTCGCCGGGCACCTGGCCAACGTCCCGTCATGGGGCACGCTGACGATCGCCAGCGACGCGCTGGATCTCGCGCCGGGCGGCAAGCCGCTGGAGCAGCCGCCGCCGCCGAAGAGCAGCGCGGAGCTGGTGGCGACGCTGGACCGGCACGCTGCGGAGGCGCGCGCGGCGCTTGCGGGCGCCAGCGACGAGCACCTGATGCAGCCCTGGGCGCTGCTGAACAACGGCCAGGAGCTGATGAAGATGCCGCGGCTCGCCGTTCTGCGCGGCTTCGTGCTCAACCATCTGATCCACCATCGCGCTCAGCTCGGCGTGTATCTGCGCCTCAACGACATTCCGGTGCCGTCGCTCTACGGGCCGTCGGCCGACGAGAGTCCGTCCGGCTGATGGCATATCCACGCAGGGCCCGCACCGCGGGCATGGAGGGTGAGATGGGCAGTGGACGTTTTGCCGCCGTGTTGCTTGCGTTCGGGCTGGGTGCGTTGCCGCCGTCGCCCGCCGGCGCGCAGCCGCACGTGACGCCGTGGGGCGACCCGGACCTGCAGGGCGCCTGGACGAACGCGACCACGACGCCGCTGCAGCGGCCGGCCGAGCTGGCGCTGCGGGAGAGCTTCACCGAGGAGGAGCGGGCGGAGCTGGACGCGCAGCGCGCCCTCACCGAGCAGCGCGCCTGCGCCACCGAGCTGGTCGTGCTGCAGACGGCCCCGCCGCCCACCAGCACCGGCTCCTACAACAGCTTCTGGCTGGAGCAGGGCACGCGCACGTTGCAGACGTCGCTCATCGTCGATCCGCCGCACGGGCGGCTGCCGGAGTTGACCCCCTGGGCGCAGCGGCAGGCGGACGACCTGGTCGCGGTCCGGAGCTCGCCGTCCTATCCCACTACCTGGGAGGAGCCGAACGTGTTCGAGCGCTGCATCACGCGCGGCCTGCCCGCCTCGATGATGCCCGGCTTCTACAACCACAACTACCAAATCCTGCAGACGCCGGACTACGTCGTCATCTACGCCGAGATGATCCACGACGCGCGCGTCATTCCGCTGGACGGGCGGCAGCATGTGGACGCTTCCATCCGGCAGTGGATGGGCGACTCGCGCGGGCGCTGGGAGGGCGACACGCTGGTGGTGGAGACCGCCAACTTCACCGGCAAGGTATACGAGCGGCGGGTGTCGAACACCGTCTTCGGCGCCAGCCGCGACATGCATGTCGTGGAGCGCTTCCGACGCGTGGACGGCAACACGCTCGACTATCGGTTCACCGTGACCGACCCGCGCACGTTCGCCGCGCCGTGGACGGCGGCAATCCCCATGACGACCCTGGACGGGCCCATCATCGAGTACGCCTGCCACGAGGGGAACTACTCGATGGAGAACATGCTGCGCGGCGCCCGCAACAAGGAACGGTCGCGCTAGCGCGCTTCCGGTCATGGCGCTTCCGGCACGTAGATGATCTCCCCGCTGTCGAGCTGGTAGGCGATGCCTACCCGGCGGCCGCGGCGGCCCGCGGCGTCGCTCACGTCCTCGGCCTGATAGCGCGTGATCTCGCCGCCCTCCTGGGTGATGATCTCCATCTCCGCCGTGCCGGGATTCTTGACCATCGTGAAGTCCTCCTGCGTGAGGAACTCCGTCAACTGCCAGCGGCTGACCATGGCCACCATGAGCGCCACGGCGAAGACCATGGCGACGTCGAACAGGTTCGCGATGGCGCCGAGCGGGTCGCCGTCGTCATGAAGCGCTGCGCCGATTCTCCGCCGCCGTCTCCTGCCTGTCATCCGGCCCTCCTTGTGCGTGCTTGGATGTCCGTTCGCCGATGAGCCCGCTCACGAACTCGAGATCGTTGAGCGCCTCGGCGTGCCAGCGCTGCTTCGCCTGCTGCACGGCGAAGCCTATGCCGCCGACGAACAGGCCCACGACTGTGGTGGAGAACGCCACCTGCAGGTTCTCGGCCATCGCCGCGATGTCCCCGGCGGCCAGTCCCACCAGCGCGGGTCCCATCGGGATGAGCGTGCCCATCAGACCGAGCATAGGGCCGAGTCGGGCCATGGACCGCGCCGCCGCCAGGTCGGCTTCGCAACCCGCCTCGAAATCGGCGAGCGCCTTGTCGCGTTGCGCCGCCGACCGGCCGTGTTCGAGCAGGCGCCCGATGGCCGGCTTCCACCGGGGCTCCACGGGCAGGTCGGCGTCGCGGAGCAGCGTCTCCACGTTGTTGCGGTCCAGCCGGTCGAGCAGCGGCCGCAGGGCGGACCGGAACCGGAGCCGCGACAGCCAGGCGCCGTAGGTGCGTCCGGCGAGCAGCAGCGAGCGCGCGAAGAGTATCAGCAGCAGGACGATGACCGGGACCAGCAGGCCGGTCGAAAGCAGGTACAGCGCGCGCGTCAACAGTTCCATGGGCTCAGTGGGCAACGCGGCGCAGGCGACGGCGATGGCTCCAGTAGCCGATCAGGAGCCCGACGGCCGCCGCGCCGGCGACGACGGCGTGGGGTCCGGCTTCGAGCGCCGCCGCGGTGCTCCGCACGCCCCCCTGCAAGGCGAACGCTGTGAGTCCGGCGGCCAGCGCGACCTGGCCGACGTGCACGAGCAGGCGCAGCTCGGCCCGCAGATCGCGATCCGGCAGGAGCCGTCGAAGCACCTCGCTGCCAGCCAGGCCGGCCACGACGACGGCCAGGCACAGCGCCAGCGCGGTCGCTCCGAAGGACCATTCCGACGCCGCGTCGAAGGCCTTCATCTCCAGGTAGAACAGCGCGAGCACCGGGATGACGCCGACATGGTATGCCGCCAGCCGCCGGAACCGGTGCAACGGCGGGCCGTGCCGCGCGCGCAGCAGCACGGTGGCCGCGGCGCAGCCGAGGACCCCGTCGAGTGTCAGGACGGCCGCCAGAGTCTGCACCCCGGCGCCGTCCAGGTTGCCGATGAAGGCGGACAGGCTTTGGCGCACGGCCAGCGGGTACATGGC
Organism: Vicinamibacterales bacterium; assembly: GCA_965207665.1. GTDB lineage: Bacteria > Acidobacteriota > Vicinamibacteria > Vicinamibacterales > UBA8438 > JAAXGX01. Next base: position 3,449,452 of record CBDBMV010000002.1, on the reverse strand, counting down.
GTAGGCGGCTGCCGCGGCCAGCACGACCGTCAGCAGCCGCCCCCAGGCTCGCTCGATGAACGCCGTTGCCAGCAGGAACAGGATGACGCCCGTGCCCGCGGCGATGTCGAGTACCGCCTCCATGCTCCCGCCGTCAGGTCGTGCTGCGCCGCCTCCGCAGAACGAGTAGCGCAACGACGAACAGAGCCGCGACGACGGCTACGCCCAGCCAGGCGGCCCGTGCCGGGCCCGGTCGGTTCGCCGCCGTGTCGGCCGGCCGCGTCTCGGCTTCCTGCTCCGCCAGTACCACGCTCTCGTCGGCCAGCTCGACGCTCGTCGTCACCGCCCGCTGCAGCTCGCGCCGGTAGCTCGCGGCGAGGTCCGCCGGGGCCTGCTCGGCGATGAACGACGCCAGGGCCGCATTGTCGCAGACGAAGCCACTGCAGCCCGCTTCGAACTCCTCGACCAGCCGGGCGTGCAGCTCCGCCAGCACGGCGACCTGCTGCTGCGAGGCGTCCCAGAGGCCCTTGCGCACCGTTTCGAGCATCACCGCCGTCATCTCCTGCAGGGCATAGGGATTCTCCCGCCTGAAGAACGCCTCGATCCCGATGTCGTAGCGGTCGTCGACGTACACCTCGTACAGCTCGTTCCAGAGCGCGTCGTCGATTGCGGCCGGCTTCATCACGTTCCAACCGTAGGTGTTGCGGAACGTCTCGGCGAACTGCTCGGCCGACGAGGCGCCCCCGGCCTGCATCTCGCCGATGTAGGCCGGGTTCAGCAGCGTCGACCGCGCCTCGGTCCAGACGGTCTCGTTCAGGTCCGTCACGCGCGGCCGCTGCGCATTGCGGAAGTCGTTGAAGTAGGCGTCCGCGTCCCGGCCGGTCACGTGGCGGACGGCCATGCTCAACCCGCCCATGAACTCGTACACGTGGTCCAGGCTGAGCGCGCCCCAGGTGTGGCTCTCCCGCGGGTGCACGACGATCTCCGTGTCGGCGAGCGCCGCCTCGAAGATGCCCTCGGCGTAGAAGCTCCAGAGCTCGCCCTCGTCATAGACCGCGCCCATGTTGCGCAGGTACTGGCCGGCCACCTCAGCGTCTTCTTCCCACCGGTCGCCGCGCTCGACCATCTCCATGATGGCGGTCCCGTAGGCGCCGTTCACGCCGCCGAACACCCGCAGGGTGGAGTAGCGGCGCGCGTCTGCCGGCGAGAGCCCCCGCTCCTTCATCACCTCCTCGGCGCGCAGCCGGCCCTCGTGGACGAAGTTGGCGTGGGCCTCCGCGTCGCGCGCCTCGGCCGCCATGGCGACCGCGCGGTTGATGAGCGCAAGGCGCGAGGCGGCGAGGTCGCGGAGCTGGCCGGCGGTCTGGACGACGACGTCGATCCGCGGCCGGCCCAGGTCGGCCGCCGGCATCAGGCGCAGGTCGGCGACCCGCCCGAACGGATCCCAGACCGGCTCGACCCCCAGCAGGTAGAAGATCTGCCCGATGGTGGCGCCTTCGGTGCCGATGAAGTCGCTCGGCCAGAGCGTGAACGCGACCTTCCTGGGGTACGCGTCGTGCCGGCGCCGGTGCTCGTCGACGAGCGTTTCGGCCAGCCGGCGTCCTACCGTCCACGCCTCCGGCGAGGGCGTCTTCTCGGCGTCGATAGAGAAGAGGTTGCGCCCGGTGGGGACGGCGTCGGGATTCACGATGGGGTCGCCCCCGGGCGTGGGCTCGACGTAGCCTCCGGCGAGGGCGCGCACCACGCTCTCGAGCTCCAGGTCCGAGCTGTCGCGCAGGCCGTCGCGGTGCCGGTCGATGCCGGACACGCTCGCCTCCAGCGTCAGCACCGCGCGGGCCAGCTCGGCGTCGCGGGCGGCGCGCGCCTCCAGCTCGACCTCCGCGGCCCCGACGGCGGCGTCCAGGCGCCGGTCGAACGCCGCGTCGTCGAGGACCTTTCGCAGGCGATCCGCCGCGGGCGCGTCGACGTCTTCAAGCTGGCCGCCCAGCGTCGTGCGGTGCTCCCGGTAGAAGGCCACCGCCGACAGCGTACGCTCGATGTCCTCGCTGGCGGCGGCCGCCAGCCCGCCGGCCGATTCGTGGCGCCAGGCCTGCTCCAGTGCCTCGATCTGCGGCGCGTCGAGGGCCAACGCCAGCCGTTCCGCCGCCAGACGCCGTTTCTCCTCCTCTACGCGGTCGACGAGCCCCGGATCCTTCAGCAGGGCGAAGGTGCGCTCGCGGAGCCCCGTGTCCTGCATCGCCTCCAGCAGGGCGAACACGTCGGGCTCCTGGGCGATCTCCAGCGCTTCGGCCATCGGCGGAATGACGGCGGCGATGGTCTTGGCGCGCTCGAGCTGCGCCGGATCGAGGATCTGCGACGTGCGCGCGAACTCCTGCTCCGATCGCAGCCGCTCGACGAACTCCACCTTGCGCGGGTGCGGCATGATGCGCGCCACGAGGTCCTCCAGCTCGCCCGCGTGGGCCTTCGGCGCGGCCGCCTCCGGCCGGTTGCGGGCGCCCGTGCCCATCGAGATGAAGCCGCGGATGATGTCGTCGTCCGAGGGCCGCCGCGCCGCCTCGCGCCACGCATGGGCGTGCTGCAGATCGGCGTCCGTCACCAGGTCGGCGAGCACCGCCCCGGCGTCGCCGCCCGCGACGCGCCGCGCGTAGGCGCCGCGCGCGCGCTGGCGATAGCGGCGGTCGAACAGCACCTCGTCCTCCAGGTCGGCGGTCTCGACCGCGCCCTTGACGGTGTCGATGCGGGCCAGGGAGTAGGCGATGGGATCGATCGCCATCAGCTCCGCGGTCGAGTCGACCTCGGCCGCGGTGAAGGCGCTGCCGAGGGTGTAGAGCCCCTGCGCGACCTTTTCCCCGTCGATGGTCTCGACGTGGTTGCTCAGCCGGAACATCTCGTCCGCCGACCACGCCGCGTCGGGGTCGAGGCCGAGGTCCACGTGCAGGTTCATCTCCGCCGCCATGCGCTGGATCGTCCGCGCATGCTCCGCCCGGACCGGTCCGTCGGCCGCGTTGCGATAGCTGTCGAGCCGGTCCCGCAACGGCCCCAGCCCCTCGTACAGCCCGCCCTCCATGAACGGTGGCGTGAGGTGGGTCACGGTGGCCGCATAGGAGCGGCGCTTGGCGATGATCCCCTCGCCTACGTTGCTCATGACGTAGACGTAGACGTGCGGCAGCCCGCCGACGAGCGCGTCCGACCAGTCGAAGGCCGACAGCGCGATCTGCTTCCAGGGCGTGAACTCCAGGCTGCCGTGGGTGCCGAAGTGCATGACGGCGTCGGCCCCGAAGGCGTTGCGGGTCCACAGGTAGGAGGCCACGTAGGGGTGCGGCGGCGCCTTCTGCGCGCCGTGCACCAGCCGGAACGTGTCGTCGCCGACGCCCGGCAGGGGCTGCGGCAGGATGACGACGTTGCCGAACTGCACGCGGGCGACGGCCAGCGCGGTTTCCTCGCCCTGGCCGACCGTCATGTACTCGCCCGGGGCGGGGCCGTACTGCTCGACGACGGCGTCGCGCATGCCCGGCTCGAGATCCTCCGCCACCCACGCGGCGTACTCGCCGGCCGGCACCAGCGCCGGATCCCCGGTGGCCACGAACTCCTCGAACGCGCCGCGCGCGTACGGTCCGAGCACCGGTCCCTTCGTCTGGACGAGCTCCCAGAACTCGTCGTCGGTCTCGGGGAGTCCCTCGACCGTGTACCCGGCGTCGCGCAGCGCCCGCAGCAGGTTCAGCAGGCTCGGCGCCACTTCCATGCTGCCGGCGTTCATGGCGTTCTTGCCGGGCCCCTTGTAGTAGTAGATGGCCACGCGCTTGTCGCGGTTGGGCTTCGCCTTCAGCGCCAGCCAGCGCTCGACGAGGTCGCAGAACGTCTCGAGGCGCGCCGGCACCGCGTCGAAGATCTCGTAGCCGTCCGCGTCGGTGAACTGCGCCGCCACCGCGTAGGGCGCCACGCCGCCATCGAGTTCCGGCAGGACGACGCTCATCGTGAGCATGGCGCCGGCCATGCCCTGCTGATCGCTCACCCAGTCGTCGTGGTTCTGGAACACCGACACGGGCGTCAGCATGGGGACGTCGCGCTCCCGCAGCCAGGCGATTGCCTCGTCGGCGCGCCCCAGGGTGAGTCGCCCGTGCGGCATGACCACCACGAGATCGGGCGCAATCTGCTGCAGGAAGTCGAGGCGCTTCTCGACGGCGGCAACCGGGTAGACGTTCCACGCGCGGCCTTCGAGCGCGCTGATGAAGGCGTCGACGTGATCCCGGTTCGCGTTGAACGGACCGGGCACGCTCGTGAGCAGGGCGATCTTCGCCGCGCCGGCCTTGGCCAGTCCCTGCGCGGCGTAGTAGGCGTCGAACGCGTCGACGCTCTCGAACGTCAGGTCGTCGTCCAGGTGGAACAGCACGTCCATGGAACGTTCGACCGGGGGTTGCACCGGGTCCGAGCGGAACGACTTGCCGTCGAGCTCCACGCGCGAGAAGTTGAGCAGCCGGGCGTAGTTCTCGGCGCCTCCGAACTCGAGGTAGGCATTGGCCGCGTCGAGTTGCGGGCCGCGCAGGTTGGTGACGTCGAGCGTCGGGTTCGTGGCCCCCTGCACGAAGAGGCGCGCACCGCGGCGGCCGGCCTCGCGCAGGTGCGCGAGCTGCGCCTCTTCGAGCTGCAGGCCGCGTCCGAACACGTAGACGACCGGGTAGTCGGCGGCCCGCTCCAGCGCCGCCAGGTCCAGCGACTCGACGCGCACGGCCCCGCTCGGGCGCGCCCGCTCGATGCGGGCGAGCTGGAAGCCGGGGAAGTTGACGAAGGCGACCCGAGTCACCGCGAGATGGCGCTGGTAGGCGGCGAAGCCGCCCCAGAGCACCGCCGCCGCGAGCAGGGCCGCCGCGATCCGCTTGCGATGGGACCACAGGCCCGCCAGCCGGGTCCGCACCCGTGTCGGTTCTGTCCTGGCAGTCATCGGGTCTCCTCTAGAACGGCGTCACCGTCAGGCTCATCGAGACGAGACGGCCGAGCGTCGGGCTCGCCGCGGTCTCCTGGTAGTCGGCGTCCGTCACGTTCAGCACGTGCACGCCCACGCGCAGGTCGTCGTTCGGGTGCAGGAAGAGCGCAAGATCGGTGCGGGCGTATTCGTCCAGCAGCACCGGGACGCCCGACGAGCTCTGCGTGCGCGTGCCGACCCAGCGCTGGTCGATCGAACCGGTCAGGCGCCACGACCCCAGCTCGGCTCCCAACTGGAGTCCCGCGTTGACCTTGTGCCGCGGCACCAGGGCCAGCGCGTTGCCGGTCGCGCGGTCCTCGCTGTCCGTGTACGAGTAGTTGGTGTAGTAGCCCAGCCACGACGTCGCGTCGCCGTTCGCCACCAGCTCCAGGCCGGTCGAGCGCGCCTCGGCCACGTTGACCCAGTCGAAGTGGTCGCGCTGCGGCGAGACGGTGAGCTGGATGAGATCCGTCATGTCGTTGTGGAAGACGTTCATCTCCGCCCGGAACGCGCGGCTCACCTCGTGCTGGATCCCGGCGTCGAACGAGGTGATGTGCTCGGGCTCCAGATCCGGGTTCGGCAGTCCGGGAATGGGCCCGTGGAAGACGACGTTGCCGAACAGCTCGAACAGGCTTGGCGCGCGGAAGGCGCGGCCGGCGGACGTGCGCACCCGCGTTGTCGGCGTCACGGCGTACAGCAGCGACACCTTCGGCGAGCCGACCGCTCCGAACACGGAGTGGTGGTCGAAGCGCACGCCGGGGACCAGCCGCAGCCCGTCGGCCAGCGCCCACTCGTCCTGCACGTACGCGGAGAAGATGTCGAACTGCTCCCGCTGGCCCCGCGACAGGGGGAAGACGGCGCCGATCGCCGGATCGCGCACCAGCGTGACGCTCGGGTTGGGCACGCCGCCCCTGGCCATGCCCGCCTGAATGCCGGCCGCAATCCGCGCGAGCGTCGCGTCCGAGCCGAGCAGGTTCGAACCGTCTGCGATGGTGCTGTCGCCGAACGCGCCGTGCTCACGCGTGTAGCTCGCTCCGAAGACGACAGTGTGCTCGAGGTTCGGCGCCCAGGTGAGCTGCGGCTCCACGAGCAGGCTGTAGAAGTCGGTGTCCTGCCCGGTGAGCGCCGCGAACGGAAACACGCCGCGCGTCACCGACTCGACTACGGCCGGTCCGGGCGGGTCGATAATGGTTGTCTGCCGCGTCGGGGCGAGAGTGAAATTCTCCTGGAAGAGACGCTGGGTGGAGTAGCGGTAGCTCGTCCGGATCTGCGCGGACAGCGCGCCGGTCCCGGCATAGCGCACGATGCCGCCGAGGTTCAGCGAGGTGTCCCGCTTGTGCTCCTCGGCCGCGACGGGCAGCCGGGACGACAGGTCGAGGCCCGTCTCGTAGCGGGAGATGCGCGGCAGCAGCGACACGCGCCACGCGTCGGAGACGGAGAAGTCCAGCCGGCCCATCATCCGCATGTCGTCGTAGCCGACGTTCTGCAGCGGGACCTCCCGCGGCGGCATGCCGCCGAACCCCGGCACCGTGCGGCTGTCGCGGTTGTAGACGTTGTCGATCTTGCGCCGATCCGCGGTGACGGAATAGGCGACGGGACCGGATTCCCCGCGCACCGAGGTCCCGAGCTGGTAGTAGCCGGCCGAGCCCCCGCTGGCGAAGAAGTCGGCGGCGGGCGGGCCTGCGCCGGGCCGGGTGATGGCGTTGATGGCGCCGGAGAAGGCGTTGGCGCCGTAGAGGCTCGAGAACGGCCCGCGGACCACCTCGGCGCGCTCCAGCGATTCCACCGGTACGAGGCTCAGCCCGGCCAGGCTGCCGTGGCCCAGATCGTTGGCCGGCATCCCGTCCACCAGGAACAGGGCCCGCTTGGTGCCGGGGACGCCGCGTATGACGAGCGACGAGTTGGCGCGGGCCGCCATGCCGGAGGTCTCCGCCAGATCGAAGCCCGGCGTCCTGCGCAGCAGGTCCTGCAGGTTGCGCGCCGACGACGCCTCGATGGTATCCGCGTCGAGAATGGTGACGCTGGACGCGACCTCGGTGACCGCCCGCTCGGTCTGCGTCGCGGTCACCACGACGCTTTCCTCGAACTGCAGCACCGCGAGCCGCAGGTCGAGAAGCACGGGTTCTCCGGCCACCACCGTCACCGGCAGCGCGAGCTCCGCGAAGGCTTCCCGAGTTACCGTCAGCCGATACGCACCGGCGGTGACGTCGTCGATGGCGAACGCGCCGTCGGCGCCGGTGGTGGCCGACAGGCCGGTGCCGTCCAGGACCACGCGCGCGGCCGGCAGCGGCGCGCCGCCGTCCGCGGCCACGACCATTCCCTGGATCGAGCCGGTCTCCTCCATCCCGAAGGCCCGCTTCGGATGCAACGCTCCAACAGTTACGAACACGCTCAAGGCAAGCGCCGCGGCCGCGGCGCGATGACGAATACGCATGGAACATCTCCTCCCACGGCCGCCGCTGTCTCGCGGGCGGGCCGCACGACTCCAGCCGAGCTGGAAGATTCGGAAAGATGGCGGCGCAGCCGATCCCGAGGGTGCGGCCGCGACGTCAACGTGATGGGAGAGATGTCAGGCGGGTGGTCCCCGCGTCGCCTGTGTGGGGCACGGTGCCCCCCAGCCGCTCTGTTGGTGGCTCGGGCCGGCAGCGTGGGTCGCGAGATCCGGCGCCGCCGGTGCGGGCGCCGTTGTCGTCGTTACGGAAAAGTGGTGTTGAAGGCAGCAGACCACGCAGTGGTCGTGGTTGGCGCCCGCATGCCCATCGTCATGTTCGTGCAGGAACGGGCCGAGCGCCAGCAGGGCGCACGCCAGCGCCAGGGCCGCCCAAGCGATCGGCCGCGTCGGCTTTCCTGAACAGCACGGACCAGACATGCCTGTCATTCCAGTAAGGCGCATCGGCGAGCGGGAGTCAAGCCGGACCGCCTGCGCCGAGCTTCGCCTTCGCCTCCTGCCGCCGCGCGTGGAGGATGGGCTCCGTATAGCCGCTGGGCTGCTCGCGGCCCTTGAAGATGAGGTCGCAGGCGGCCTGGAAGGCGACGCTGTCGTCGACGTCCGGCGCCATCGGCCGGTAGTGCGGATCGCCCGCGTTCTGGCCGTCGACCACGGCCGCCATGCGCTGCAGCGTCGCGCGCACTTGCGCCTCGGTGCAGATGCCGTGGTGCAGCCAGTTGCAGATGTGCTGGCTTGAAATGCGCAGCGTGGCGCGGTCTTCCATGAGCCCGACGTTGTTGATGTCGGGCACCTTCGAGCAGCCGATCCCCTGCTCGACCCAGCGCACGACGTAGCCCAGGATGCCCTGGGCGTTGTTGTCGAGCTCCTGCTGGATCTCCTCCGGCGACCAGTCGGGGTTCTCTTCGCGCGGAATGGTCAGGATCCTGTCGAGATCGGCGCGCGGCCGCGACCGCAGCGCGGCCTGCCGCGCGGCGACGTCCACCTGGTGATAGTGCGTCGCGTGCAGCGTGGCGGCGGTGGGGGAGGGCACCCAGGCGGTGTTCGCGCCCTGTTGCGGATGGCCGATCTTGACCTGCAGCATGTCCGCCATCAGGTCGGGCATGGCCCACATGCCCTTGCCGATCTGGGCGTGTCCCGGCAGGCCGGTCTCCAGTCCGATATCGACGTTCCAGTCCTCGTAGGTGACCATCCAGTCGGCGGTCTTCATCTCCTTCTTGCGGATCATGGGCCCGGCTTCCATGGCGGTGTGCATCTCGTCGCCGGTGCGATCCAGGAAGCCGGTGTTGATGAAGAACACGCGGTCCATGGCGGCGCGCACGCACTCCTTCAGGTTCACCGTCGTCCGCCGCTCCTCGTCCATGATGCCGATCTTGATCGTGTAGCGCGGGATCCCGAGGATGTCTTCCACCTGCCCGAGGGTCTCGTCGCAGAACGCCACTTCCTCCGGTCCGTGCATCTTCGGCTTGACGATGTAGATGGAGCCCGCGCGGCTGTTGCGGCGGCTCTCGAGATCGTGAACGGCGATCACCGAGGAGATCATGGCGTCGATGATCCCCTCGTAGGCCTCGTTGCCGTCCCGGTCGAGAATCGCCGGGTTCGTCATCAGGTGGCCCACGTTGCGGATCAGCATCAGGCTGATGCCGGGCAGCCGCAGCTCGCCGCCGTCCGGCGCGGTGTACACGCGGTCGGCGTTCATGGCGCGATCGACCGTTCTTCCGCCCTTCTCGAAGCTCGCCGTCAGCGTGCCCTTGATCAGGCCGAGCCAGTTGCGGTACGCCAGCACCTTGTCCTCGGCGTCGACGGTGGAGACCGAGTCTTCGAGGTCCATGATGGTCGTCGTCGCCGCTTCCAGCACGATGTCGCGGATGCCGGCGCCGTCGTCGCGGCCGACCGGGTGGCTGCGGTCGATGACGATGTCGATGTGGAGGCCGTTGTTGACCAGCAGGACGGACGAGGGGGCGTCCGCCGCACCGCGGTAGCCGGCCAGTTTCGCAGGATCGGCCAGGCCCGTCACGCTGCCGTCGGCGAGCGCCACGACAAGCGCGCCGCCAGCAACGGCGTAGGACGCGGCGTCCGCGTGGCTGCCGTCCACCAGCGGCACGACCTCGTCGAGAAACTGCCGCGCGTGGGCAATGACCCGCGCGCCGCGCACCGCGTTGTAGCCGCTGCCGCGCTCGGCGCCGCGGTCTTCGGGAATTGCATCGGTGCCGTACAGGGCGTCGTACAGGCTGCCCCAACGGGCGTTGGCGGCATTGAGCGCGTAGCGCGCGTTCGTGATGGGCACCACGAGCTGCGGCCCGGCGATGGTCGCGATTTCCGGGTCGACGTTCGCCGTGCCGACCGCGAAATCGTCGCCCTCCGGAACCAGATAGCCGATCTCGCGCAGGACGGCCTTGTACTCCGGAAGGTCGATGGGCTGGTCACGGGTCTCGCGGTACCACGCGTCGATGCGCCGCTGGAGGTTGTCGCGCTTGGCGAGCAGCGCCCGGTTGCGCGGCCCCAGGCCGTTGATCAGCCGGTCGAAGCCGGCCCAGAACGCGTCCGCCGCCACGCCGGTGCCGGGCAGCGCCTCGTCGTTGATGAAGTCGTACAGCAACCTGTCGACCTTGAGACCTCCGACCTCGACCCGCTCGCTCATACGTCCTCCCGCTGCGTGACTGACCGCCGATAGCTTAACAGTCCGTGGCGAAAGCCCCGCTGTATTAGAATGCGGTGCAACCCGCGCCGCGATTCGCGGCGAGCACAACCGCGGGACCAGCCTGGAGACGTGCGATGCGAATGCTGATTGGAGCCCCGGTAGTTCTGCTGGCCGCGACCGTGCTTGCCGGCACGCTAGCGTGCGCGCCGGGGGATGACGCGGGCGGCGCGGCGTCGGCGCTGCCGCGCACCCATGACGACCGGCCGGACCTGAACGGCATCTGGCAGACCAACAACACGGCCCACTGGGACCTGGAGGCCCATTCCGCGCGTGCCGGCGCCGCGGTCCCGCTGGGAGCCGTCGGCGCGATACCGGCCGGCAAGTCGGTGGTGCAGGGCGGGGAGATTCCCTACACGGAGGCGGCGCTCGCCCAAAGGCAGGAGCACCAGGAGCAGTGGCTGACGGCGGATCCGGAGATCAAGTGCTATCTCCCCGGCGTGCCGCGCGTCATGTACATGCCTTTCCCGTTCCAGATCGTCCAGAGTCCCGACTTCATCCTGATCGCATCCGAGTACATCGGCGCGACCCGTTCGGTCTACATGACGGACGTCGAGCCACCGCCCATCGACACCTACATGGGGCACTCGGTCGGCCGCTGGGAAGGCGACACGCTCGTCATCGAGTCGAATACGTTCACCGACCAGACCTGGCTCGACCGGGCCGGCAACTTCCACAGCCCGGCGCTGCGGGTCGTGGAGCGCATCACGCTGATCAGCCCCGACGCGCTGCAGTACGAGGCGACGCTCGAGGACGAGAACGTGTTCACCGGGCCGTGGACGATCAGCATGCCGATCTACCGCCGCCTCGAGCCCGACGCCGAGATCCTGGAGTTCAACTGCGTGGAGTTCGTCGAGGAGACGATGTGGGGACACCTGACGAAGCCGGGCAGCGAGTAATGCTGGCGCTAGGCCGCGCACGGCGCGGCCCGGCGGCGCGGCGCGGGGCGGTGGGGTCCCCGCTAGCAGCCGCCGGGGGTTTGGGGCGCAGCCCCAAGATATAGAAGATATAGAGGAGATTCACGATGCGAGTTCGATGGCCTGTTGTAGCGACCTTGGCGTTCGCCGCGGCGGTAGTTTCGGCCATGGCCCTTCCGGGCGTGGTGCAGGGGACCGCGGCCGGCCAGTCATCGGATTGGACCGCGCCGCGCACGCCATGGGGAGATCCCGATCTGCAGGGGATCTGGACCAACGAGAGCACGGGCACGCCGCGGCAGCGGCCGGCGCGGTTCGGCGAGCGCGAGTTCCTGAACGACGACGAAGTGGCCGAGCTGGAGCGGCAGGCGCGGGAGCGCTACGAGGCCGCCCTCGCGGCCGACGACGACGCCGGGCCCCGCAGCGCCGCCGACGTCGCGCGGACGCAGAACACGATCGAGGCGGGCATCTACGGCCAAGAGTACAACAACGTCTGGATGGAGCAGCCTCGCGAGCCCGGCCCGCTGCGCTGGACCCGCACATCGCTGATCGTCGAGCCGTCGCACGGCCAGGTCCCGCCGTATACGGAGGAGCTTCTCGATCGGGTGGAAGCCCGCGAGGCAGCCCGCGCGCACCGCGGCGAGGCCGATACGTGGGAAGACCGCAACCTCAACGAGCGCTGCATGCGGCCGCAGGCGGCGACGGGGCTGCAGGGTACGGTGCGCATCATCCAGTCCCCGGGCTGGGTGGCGATTCTGCCCGACGGCCTCCAGTACCCGCAGCTCCTGGCGCTCGACGGACGCGAGCACGCGTCGCCGAAGATCCGCGGCTGGTTCGGCAATTCGCGCGCGCGGTGGGAGGGCGACAAGCTCGTCATCGAGACCACCAACTTCAACGACAAGCAGGATGGGGGACCCGTCCTGCCGTCGCGGCGCCCGCTCGCGTTCTTCCTCGGCTCGGGCGAGACGCTGCGCCGCGTGGAAACGTACGAGCGTTTGGGGCCGGACCAGTTGGCGTACGGCATGACCACCGACGACCCGAGCGTGTACGTGGAGCCGTACACCGTGCTCCGTCCCATGATTCTGGACAACGACTTCCTGATGCTGCAGTCGGGCTGCCACGAGGGCAACTACGGCATGCCGTTCATCCTGAGCGCGGCCCGCGCCGACGAGGACTACGCGATGCGGGCGGCGCAGGAAGCAGCCGAGCTGCGCGAGCCGGAGATCGCCGCCTTGCGCGAGCGGACCGAGCAGTGGCTGAGCGACGGCACGGTGCGCGCGCCCGACGCGCCCGTCGAGGAGGTCAATCCGGACCGCTGAGGCGGCTCCGCAGCCTGACGAGAGGGGGCGTGGACATGGACGCAACCCGACGGGCACTTGAGGGGCGGCTTACCCGCCGCGAGGCGCTCGGCCTGCTCGGCGCGACCGCGGGCATGGGCCTCGCGGCCGGCTGCCGCGGCGGCGCCAGCGCCGCGCAGCAGATACGGTACACGAGCGCCGACTCGCCCGACTTTCCGGCCGGCGCCGTCGTTCGCACCCTGCGGGGAGACGTGGATCCCGAACAGCTCGCCAACGGGGCGACGCTGATGCACGAGCACCTGCGCGGCGAGCCGGACGAGGTGCTCTTCGAGGTGGATTCCGCCGGCGCCGACGGCGTGGCCTGCCTGGTCGACTCGGCGGGCGAGCGACGCCCGCAGGAGTCGCTCGACAACCTGCAGGCGGTGGCCGAACGCACGGACGTCCACATCGTGCGCGCCGGTGGCTATCTGCAGGACGTCGGCATGCGGGTCTATCCCGTGTCGGTGGTGGAAATGAGCGAGGACGCGCTGTACGAGCAGTTCTTGCAGGATGCCGCCGACCGCCGCTGGGGCGCTTTCGGCGAGATCGGCTCGTCGCTCCAGATGCGGCCGGACGAGCGCAAGGTCCACCGCGCCATCGGCCGGGCGCACGTCGCCACGGGGCTGCCGATCTTCACCCACACGCCGCACGAGAGCTGTCCGAGCTGTGCGATGGAGCAGATGGACAACTTCGAGTCGGTCGGCGTCGACTTCGCCCATCTCGTGATCGGCCACATGTCGACCATCAAGCAGGAAGACGACCCGCTGGGGACGCATTCCGCCATCGCGCGGCGCGGCGCCTTCGTCGGCCTCGACACCGTCGGCCACGAGATGAGCCGCTCGCAGATCCCGGCCACCGAGAAGGTGAAGATGGTGCTGGATCTGCTCGACGCCGGGTTCGAGGACCACATCGTCTTTTCCTCCGACATGGGCAACCGCACCCACTGGAAGGCGAACTACGGAAACGGCTACTCGACGGTGCTGATGCAGTTCGTGCCGAAGCTGCTGTTCGCCGGCGTTCCCGAGCGCACGGTACGGAAGATCCTGGTCGACAACCCGCGCCGCTTCCTGGCGTTCGAGCCCAGGGTCTGAGTACCCGCGATTCGCTGCCGGGTGCAGGTGTTGAATCCGGTTGGAGGTGTGTGAATGCGCGTCATGGTGCTGGTCAAGGCCACGGCTGACAGCGAGGCGGGCGTCATGCCCTCCACCGAAATGCTGGAAGCGATGGGCCGCTTCAACGAGGAGCTGGCCGACGCCGGCGTGATGGTTTCCGGCGAAGGATTGCAGCCTTCGGCGAACGGCAAGCGCGTCGCGTTCGACGGGCCGGAACGCACAGTTATCGACGGTCCGTTTCCCGCGACGGGAGAGCTGGTCGCCGGGTTCTGGCTGTGGGAGGTCAGGGACATGGCCGAGGCCGTGGCATGGGTCAAGCGTTGCCCCAATCCCATGCCGGGCCCCAGCGAGATCGAAATCCGGCCCGTATTCGAGGCGCCCGACTTCGGCGACGCCATGACCCCCGAGCTAACCGAGCAGGAAGACCGGGTCCGCGCCAAGGTGGCGGACCGCTAGGCTGGATTCGAGCCGCTCAGAATCCGGGCCGTCGAGATCGACTGTCCCACGTGCCGCGTGCAGTGCTCGGCGGCGTGGAAGATCAGTCCCAGCGCCGTGCTCGGCAGGCCCAGGCGCCCCACCTTGCGCGGCGCCAGCAAGTCCGCGGCCGACGTGGACCGCAACTGCTCCAGCGCGCGATCGATCGACGCGCACGTGCCCGCCGCGATCTCGCCCAGCGAGGGCGCGGATTCGTCGGGTTCGCCCTCGGCGCGCGCCGCGCTTCTCTGCGCGTCGGACAGCGTCTCACCCCGGGCGTAGGTCATCAGCCGCTCGAGCGCGCCGCCCATGTGACGCAGGTGGAACCCGATGGACGCCGCGCCACCCGGCCGCTGCCATACGTGCTCGGCCGGCACCGATGCCGCCAGGCTCTCCACGTCCTCGCGCGCCTGCAGCAGGGCGTGTACGGCCGGCATCAGCAGCGGCTCGAACCCTTCGACGGGTCCGCGCAGCCAGACTTCAGGTTGCGGACTCATGCAGTCTCCTTGAGGGGGCCATTATAGGGTTCGGAACCGGCTATACTGCCCGCATGCACACGCTCCGCGCGTATGGCCGTGCCCCGCGGCGACAAGGCAGGAGCGCATTCAGCATGAACGTTGTGCTTCCGGCATAAACGTTGTGCTTCCGGCATAAACGGTCCGGCTGATGGATCGCGCGGTTCCCAAAGGTCAGCGCAGCCGCTTCATCGACTTGGCGGTGCACAGCTACGTCGACCGGATGAGCCGCGCGAAGCTTCGGAAACTCCTCCGTGAGGGTGCCAAGGCCCGGAGCGAGCGCGACTTGACCCTGGCCGACGAGTGGTTCGCACTGGATGCCGGACAGGGCGATCTTCCATGACGTTGCCGAAGCGGAGTGACGTTTAGCCCGAACGAAGTTAAATCCGTTTGTCAACCCGGGTCGGAATCGGCCGTCGTATCCGACCGCGGCCGCCACAGCGAATCGACCACCCAGTTGATGTCCATTCGTTCGCCCTTCCACGCCGGCGTGGCCGTCTGAGCATCAATCGTGACGCCCTCCTGATCGAGCCGCTCCGTCACGGGCGCCAGCGGCGCGCCTGTCCAGAGCGGCGCCGGAGGTGCCGCCGGGAACGGCCGGCCGTCCGGCCGGTAGAACTCCACCTCGCCCGCTGCATCAAGCGTGATGCGGAACCCTTCTTCGTGCACCACCCGATGATGGCGCCGGCACAGCAAGACCAGGTTGTCGAGCCTGGTCGCGCCGCCGTCCGCCCAGTGCTCGACATGGTGCGCATCGCAGCGGCGATTCTGGCAGCCGGGAAAACGGCACTGGCGGTCGCGGGCCGCCAGCGCCCGGCGCAGCGCCGGCGAAATTGTCCGCGTCCGCCGGCCGAGATCCAGAATCTCGCCGGTGGGGCCGTGTTGCATCTCGACCAACGCCGCGTCGCAGGCCAGCCTCCGGGCCGTCTCCGCGGCAACATGGATGCCGCCCGCCTCGTCGAGCACCGTCTGGCTGTGGGCTGCCGCTGAGGTGAGGGCCGGCGTCGGCGTTCCCGCGGGAACGTGTCCCGCGTCCCCGTCCCGCTCGGACGCCAGCTCCGCGCTCTTGTACGTTCCCGCGGGAACGTCCCGCGCCTCCGCCAGCGCCCCGGCATCCACGTGCACCACCACCTGATAGCGGTCGCCCGCCGTCCCGCGGTCCAGACCGCCCGCCAGCGCGCATTCGGTCAGTAGTCCAATCGCATCCGCCTGCCGCTGCGCGAACGTCGGCGCCAGTTCCTCGTCGACGGCCACTGCGTCTTGCGCCAGCGCCTTCGCCGTTGCATCCTCGGGTTGCTCCGCGACGACATCAGACCCGGCGTCCGCGAGCCCATCCGCTTCGGGCGGACGCCGCATCTTCATCTGGTCGCATGCCGCCTCCAGCGCTCGTCGCAGAACCGCCCCCACCTCCGGCGTGAGCCGCCCCTGTACCAACACCATCCCGTCATCGTCCACGCAGGTACGCAGCGACCGCGTCTCGTGCCGCCGCCTCTCCTCGGTCTTCTCGGCGATGCGATCGACCCGCCGCCACCCGCGCACTACCTGCTCCACGTGGGCTGCCGTGCCGCATTTCGCCACGTCCAGCAGCGCCTGCTCGTTCTCCGGTGTGGCCACCCGCGTGACCGCTCGCACCTTCGAGTAGGAGATGACCCCGCGCCGCATGGCGTCGCTCAGCTTCGGCAGCTTCCCCAGGGCACGCGCCACGCGCACATGCTCGCGCGCCGCACCCGGAGCCAGGCCCGTGCGCCAGCTCAGCCAGTGCGCGCAGGAGGTACAGCCCGACCAGCCGGTGCGCGCGTCGAACTCCCGAATGAGGACGAGCAACTCGTAGGTGGCGGCCTGAATGCGGGCGGAGAGCTCGGCGATGCGGTCGCCGAGGTGTTCGAGCTCGGCCTGGCGATTGAGGTCCGGCATGGTCCGGGGATCGTGCGGCGCGGTGGAAGGACCGTCCGGCGCGGCGGTGGGACCCATCCAGGCCGCGAGGACGGAAGACGAGACGTCGGCTACGGGAACGAGAGCGGTGCTGTCAACAGGCATACCCCATCATAACCCACTGTTTTTAAAGGGCTTATATGCCCTCCAGAGGGCCGCGAACGCGGCGGAACGGCGATTTTGACCTGCCCGACCGCCCGCGCGCAGCAGGCGTCCGGAGAGACGGTCAGAGGGGCATTCCTGGCGGCATGCCCAACTCGGGCCGATCTACCTCGAAAAAGTTGTCAAGCGGAAAGTGCACGTCCGGGAAAAATTGTGGTGGTGGTCAGATGCGGCGGCTGTCGTAGGCCCAGTGCAGTAGCGCCTGGCGCTGCCGGCGGCGGCACGCGAGATCGCGCGGTGCGCAGTTGGCGCGGATGGCCCCGGCGTGCCGGCGCATCGCCTTCCAGCGGGCGATCTGCCGCCTGTCGTCCGCGCTGCGCCGGCCCATGTAGTAGCGGCAGTACCACTGGAACCAGCCGCGGGGATCCTGCGGACGAATCCAGCCCTTGCGCCACCAGACGCTCAGCGGCAGTGATGCGTTCACGCCGAAGCAGTTTAGCTCGGGGTCATGCCGCTCGGCGCACAGCTTCGCGCGGCGAAACCAGCTCGCGGGGAACTCGGCGCGGCAGTCGGTCATGTAGCGACCGCCGAACACCCCGAGCTCGAGCATCTGCCGCGGCGTGAGCTCGGGCCGGAACTCGGGGTGGAAGTTCTTCCCGATAGGTTCCGTGCGGTAGTACTCGTAGCCGCGCTGCATCCTGTCGTTGACGACCACACGGACGCCCGCGGCGCCCGCCGGCAACTCCGCGGCTGCGGATGGTTCAGGCAGCACAGGCATCGCCACCATCCACGTTAGCACCTCTCAGGTGCGCAGGGGGTCGTACGGCATTGACTTCCCCCCGGCGCGCGAGTAGAAGGGGCACGGAGGCAGCCATGGCAAATCGCAGGGAGTTTCTCAAGCGTCTTTCGGCGGTGCCGCTCGTTGCCGGGGCGTACGCGCGAACGCCGGGCGGTATCAGCGCCGCGCCCATGCCGGCGCAGGCAACGACCGACGATTGGCGAGCCGGCCTGGCGCCGGAACACGATTTGTTCCTGACCGCGCCTCCCGATTGCGAATGGCAGCGGGAAGGCACGTCGTTCTGGCTCTTCGACCAGGCGGGGACGTTCGGGATTCCCCGCTTCAGCGTCGATGCCCAGCCGCACACCTGGGAGGACCGCCCGCACATGACCCGTGTCGTCGCCGACGGCCTGGTCATACTCGACGGCGGAAGAGCTCGGCAGCATCCAACCATCGACGCTGCCGGGCAGCCGACAATCCTGGGCGCCGGCCCGCTGCGCATGCGCTGCATCGAGCCGTTCCGGCGCTGGCACGTCCGGTACGACGGAACGCCGGTTGCAGTGGAGGCCGCGGCGCATGGCGCCGGAACGGAGGACGCGGGCCGCCGCATTGCGTTGCGGTTCGAGTTCGAGTTGACGATGACGACGCCGATTTGGGTGCAGGACCACTCGCCGGCGGCGTTCGCCAGGTTCGGGACGGGCGCGCGGCGAGACGCCTGCTCGATCGGCCTCGGGTGGCGTTTCGAGCAGATGTTGCGCGGCGAAGGCGAGCTGAGCGTCGACGGCGCGGCGCGCACCGCGAGCGTTGTCGGCTCGCGGATAAAGCGGCGCAGCGTGCGTACTAACGGGCTGTTCCTGCGCGGGCACTGCTGGCAGACGGCGGTCTTCCCGGACGGCCGTGCTTTCGGCCACATGGTCTATGCGCCGCACGATGACGGCTACGAGGGGTGGAGCTCCGGGTTCATCTATCTCGACGGCAGGATGTATCCGGCGAAGCCGGTTCGGATTCCGTGGCTGAGAGGCGGCAGGGACGCGAGCGCAGACTGCCCGGTGGAGCTCGAGTCGGAGCTCGGCGTCACGCGGATCGAGGGCCGGGCCGTGCACTCCACGATCGGCGAATTCAGGGGGCTCGATATCCAGGGATCCGGTGCGCGGTACGAATGGGACGGCCAGAGCACCTACGGGATGCTCGAACGCTCGGCCCCCATCTGGCCGCGCCAGGCGCCGCGGGCGGACTGACGACACGCTGTACGCGGGAAGCGCCGGGGTATGATCCGGGCGCGCAGCAGCGGTGGGGCGATGGGTCTGGAATGGTCCCTGGTCGCGTGGTTCCGCGGCATGCAAGCAAGGTACGGTGAGGATTCGATGCGACAGCTATTTCCTGGTGTAGTCGGCGTGGTAGTTGCCGGCGTCTGCCTGCTGGCGCTGCCGTGGCTCGCGGTGGATGCGGCGGGGCAGCAGTCGGGGACGGCCGACGGCGAATGGCGGCACTACACCGGGTCGCTCGACGGCAGCCGCTACTCGCCGCTCGACCAGATCGACGCGTCGAACTTCAACGACCTGGAGGTCGCCTGGCGGCTGAAGACCGACAACTTCGGAGACCGGCCCGAATACAAGCTCGAGGGCACGCCGCTGATGATCGACGGCGTCCTCTACACGACGGCCGGCACGCGCCGGGCGGTCATCGCCATCGACGCCAGGACCGGCGAGGTTCTGTGGCTGCACCGCATGGACGAGGGACGGCGCGGACAGGCGTCGGTGCGGCAGCTCTCGGGGCGGGGCGTCGCGTACTGGACCGACGGGCGGGGCGACGAGCGGATCCTCTACATGACCATCGGGTACCGCCTGGTGGCGCTCGACGCGAAGACCGGCCGCGAGATCCCGACCTTCGGCGACAACGGCGTTGTGGATCTCAAGGTCGGTGTCGTCTACGGCAGAGGCACCCAAATCGATCTGGTCGAAGGGGAGGCCGCGATCCACGCGACGCCGACCATCGCGCGCGACTACGTCATCGTCGGCGCCACGTTCGACGAGGGGCAGGCCGTCCGCACCCACGACAACTCGAAGGGCATCGTGCGGGCCTACGACGTGCGGACCGGTGAGTTGCGCTGGTCGTTCAACACCATCCCGCGGCCGGGGGAGTTCGGCAACGAGACCTGGCTCAACGAATCGTGGGCCGACAACGGCAACGTGGGCGTCTGGACGCAGATCACGGCCGACGAGGAGCTGGGCCTGGTCTACGTGCCCGTCGAGACGCCGAGCTCCGACCTGTACGGGGGGCACCGGCCGGGCGAGAACCTGTTCGCCGAGAGCATCGTGTGCCTCGACCTGGAGACCGGCGAGCGCCGTTGGCACTTCCAGCTCGTGCACCACCCGATCTGGAACATGGACCTGCCCGGCGCGCCGCTGCTCGCGGACCTCAATGTCGACGGCCGCGAAGTCAAGGCGGTGGCCGTGCCGACCAAGCAGTCGATGCTCTACATCTTCGACCGCGAGACCGGCGAGCCGGTCTTCCCGATCGAGGAGCGGCCCGTACCGCAGGGCGACGTCCCGGGCGAGTGGTATTCGCCGACGCAGCCGTTCCCGACGAAGCCACCGCCGTACTCCCGCAACGAGATCAGGATCCCGGATGACCTGATCGACTTCACGCCGGAGCTGCGGGCGCAGGCGATCGAGACGATGCGGCGGTTCAAGGTGGGGCCGGTCTTCACGCCGCCGATCCGCGGCGATGTCGACGGCCTGATCGCCACGGCGGCGATGGGCGCCATGGGCGGCGGCACGAACTGGCCCGGCGCCGGCTTCGATCCGGAGACCGGCATCTTCTATTCCCACGCCAACAACTCGTCGGTCAACCAGCTCTCGGTGACCGAGCCGCCCGAGGGGTTCTCGGACATCCGCTACGTTTCGGGGGTGAAGGGCCGCAACTTCCGCGCGCCGGTGCCGGTGGCCCAGGAGGCCCGCAGCAGCTCGCCGCGCTACGTGGCAGGAGGCCTGCCGCCGGGCCGCGGCCTGAACGTGGACGGGCTGCCGATCGTCAAGCCGCCGTACGGGCTGCTCTCCGCCGTCGACATGAACAAGGGCGAGCTGCTCTTCCAGGTGGCGCACGGCGAGACGCCCGACGCGGTCCGCAACCATCCCGCGCTCGCGGGGCTCGACATCCCGCTGACGGGCCAGGGCGGGGCGACGACCAACGTCGGGCTGCTCGTAACGAAGACGCTCGTCATCCTCGCCGATCCGCAGGATACGAACCCGCCGGACCGGCCGCGGGGCGCGATGCTCCGCGCCTACGACAAGCTGACCGGCGAGCAGGTCGGCGCGGTCTATGTGCCCGCCAGCCAGAGCGGTGGACCGATGACCTACATGGTGGACGGCCGGCAGTACATCATGGTGGCGGTGAGCGGCCGGGTATATTCGGGCGAGTACATCGCGTTCGCGCTCCCCGAGTAGGGGAGGCGCGGAGCCGGCATGCAGCGAGGCGAGGCCTGATGAGACGCACAGCCCTATGGCGAGTGAGTGTCGTCGTCCTGTTGGCGATCGCCGTTCCCGTGTTCGGGCAGGTTGCCGGCAACGGCGGTGAGGCGGCGAGCGACTGGACCGTCCCGCTGACGCCGTGGGGGCACCCGGACTTCGAGGGCGTGTGGACGAGCGACGAAGAGTTCGGCATACCGCTGGAGCGTCCGGAGGCGCTCGGCATGCGTGCAGTCCTCACTGACGAGGCGCTTGCGGTGCGGACGCGCACGGCGGAGCAGCGCGCGCGCCTGGAGTTCGCCGACCGGTCCACCCTTACCGATGAGGAAAAGGCGGACCTTCCGCCCGATCTGCTGTCGCACAATCCGGTCGGTGACGGTCCCGAACACTGGTTCGAGCTCGGCAGGGCGGTCTCGCCGCGCAGCTCGCTGATCGTCGAGCCCGACAACGGCCGCATCCCGCCGCTGACCCCGGGCGCGCGGCTGCGGGTCATCGACCCGTCCACGATCGCCGGGTTCGAGACCGGTGTCGGCAGCAAGGGCGGCGGGCCCTTTCACGGTCCCGAGGATTACGACCTAGCCGAGCGGTGCATCACCCGCGGCCTGCCGAACACCTGGTTCCCGCAGGTCTACAACAACGGGTTCCAGATCGTGCAGCATCCCGAATACGTGGCCATCCTGTACGAGCGCCTGCACGAGCACCGCGTCATTCCGCTCGACGACCGCCCGCACCTCACGTCCGAGGTTCGGCAGATCATGGGCGATTCGCGCGGCCGCTGGGAGGGAGACACGCTGGTGGTCGAAGTGACGAACTTCGGTCCGACCACCTACAAGGGGTCCAGCTCCGGGCTCCACCTCGTCGAGCGCTACCGGCGCGTCGACGCGGACACGATCACCGTCGACATCACGCTGGAGGACCCCACGACCTGGACCGCGCCCTGGACCGCCAGGATCACCGGCAAGCGCGACCCGCGCTACTGGCAGATCTTCGAGTACGCCTGCCACGAGGCGAACTACAGCCTGTCCAACATGCTGAGCGCGGCACGCGCGGAGGATGGCGAGTAGGCCGCAGCGGAAGGACGGCGGGCAACGCGGGTAGTTGGCACGCCCGGCAGGATCAGAAGTAACGATGCAACTGTATATTTTACAATAGTTTACATAAATTCATATTTCAGACATCCCACGTTTCTGCCCACACGACGCAGGGGCGCCATGGGCCATGCAGGGTGTCGGTGAGGCGCACAGCGACGTCCGCAGACGGGGTTTCAGCGGTGGGCCATGGCGGTAAGGTAGCAGAAGCGACAGTCTGGCAGTGCAAGGCGTCGTGACAACGCTGAACACTGCGCGGTAGGAAGATCGTCTCGTTGTGACCGACCTGGTCGACCGGATCGCCCCGCAGCTAGTAGCGCGGCCGTCCGCGTAGTCAGGCGATGCGCGAGTCGCTGCTGTTTGTGGCGCGCACCTTCAGCCCGCGGTCGCGGCATGCGGCGTCGCGTTCCTGCTGCTCCAGCCAACCAGCGATAGCCGTGCGGGTCGCTTCGGTGCGTTCGATGTCGAGGGCCTGCGCGACAGCGTCGAGACGGCGCAGCAGATGGGGGGCATTTCGACTCCTACGTTGACGGTGTCCGTTGGCCGCGACATAGCAAGCTCTAGGTTCCGGGTGGTCTCATCTTTTTGGATGTTCACTCGATTTCGATTGACGGTCAATAACGATATTTCAAGTCGAGACTGGTGCCCAGGG
Source organism: Vicinamibacterales bacterium (assembly GCA_965207665.1). Classification (GTDB taxonomy): domain Bacteria; phylum Acidobacteriota; class Vicinamibacteria; order Vicinamibacterales; family UBA8438; genus JAAXGX01. The sequence goes on along the minus strand of CBDBMV010000002.1, from coordinate 3,426,998 downwards.
ACCTGCTGTCGTACGTCGTCCCCTGGTAGCCAACCGTGTCACCGCGGCCTGCGCTGGACTCGTGGCTGCAGAACTGATCCCAGGGCATCGGCTGGCTCTCGAACTCGCCGAAGTCGGCCTCGCGGAGCTTTGCGCCCTCTATGGTCGGGTCGCGGATGCGGTAGTCCACGCCGGTGAGAAACTGGTAGCCGGTCACGACGTCGGTCAGCTCCGATTGGCCGGTCGTCGTCGTGGCCGCGATCTTCGCCCGCAGGAGCGGATCGACGAATGTCGCGATAAGGTCCGGGTCGTCGTTGCGCATCCAGACGGTACCGTAGTCGAGCGATGCTAGTTCCACGCCGACTCCCGCGCCGACGTGCGGGGTCCGGGGCGCAGACGCCGGACCCAGGTCGTAGTACACGTTCACGAAGACGCCGTGCGACTGCAAGTCGTCGATGCCGCCGACTGCCAGCTCGATCTTCTGCTCCTGCTTGTCGAGGGTCACGTCCAGGATCGAACGACTCCGTGCGGTGGGTGTGTCGCAAAAAGCGCCCACTGCTTGGTTCAAAGCGTCGCGGCGCACTGGTCTCCCGTCTTCGCTCGCCAAGCGAGTTCTTCGTACGTCTCGACGCCAACCTCCATCGGGAAGAGCATCATCCCGAACTCCGCGCCGCTGCGGCCTGCCCCCGTCGCTCTCCGCCGTTGGAGGCAGTACGCGTATCCGTCGCTCGGCTCGACGACGATCCGGCCGGTGGGTCCTTGGTTCTCGGACGCCGTCAACGTCGCGTTCGCACGCGAGCGGACACCCAATAGTCGGCGGTCGAGGTAACTTCCATCTCCTGGCGATTGAGCGTATGCTGCTCGTGTAGGTCCGTCTCGGCGAAGAGAGAGTCGAGGCACACTGTGTGCTTCCGCCGCCGGCGTGGGCTAGAGCACAGAACAAGCGGGTCCTGCGGGTTGCACTTAGGCGGGAGGGGCAGAATCATGATCGCATTTGGACAATCTACCGCGAAGATCGCCGCTTGGAACCTTGCCGGCTACGGAGGTATTTCCGAAGAGAAACTCGGGCGTCAAATCGAGGGACTCGCGCTGCTTGATGCGGAGGTCGTGGCGCTCGTGGAGATTAACCCGCCAAGGACGCTTTCCCTGTTGAAGCAAGGCTTGGCAAAGACAGGAGTCCAATACAAGAGCATCCTCCTTCGACAAACCAGCGAGTTGAAAATCGGCGTGCTGTTCAAGGAAGGGATCGAAGCCAAGAATGCCCACCTCCTCCAGGGTTCTGATCTCAGGGACCGCTCGAAGCGCAAGGCATTCGCAGTCGACATGACGGTCGGCCGTTTCGACTTCAAGCTGATCGTGGTGCACCTAAAATCGGGCCGTGAGGACGAGCACCAGAAGACTCGCGACAGGCAGTGCGAGGTGATTGGCAAATACATCAGTGACTTGCGCGAATCCGAGGAGCACCGCCGCGAGGACATTCTGCTTGTTGGTGACTTCAACATGATTCCGGGCCAGGATGTCAGCAACTTCCATCACCTGGGAGGTAACGATCTCATGAACTTCCTATCGTCATGGGATCTTCAAGCGGGCTTCTCGCACATTGCCAAGGACGGCCGCGCCAACCTCTTGGACGGCTTTGCCATCAGCCGCACTTATAGCACCGAGTATGTTCCGGGCAGCCTGCGACTGTATCCGATGCACTGGGCCATGGACATGGGACTCGAAGCTTTCCGGAGAAAAGTCTCCGACCACCTGCCATTCGTTGCAACCTTTCGGATTAGCCGGAGTAGGGATTAATTCCCGACCGGCATACGCAGATCAGCTCAATAGCGAGATTCCGCTCGGCGTCGCTTGATGCAAGTCTGCATTGCACATGAGCCAACCGCATCGGCGAGTCCCGGTAGCTGATGCCGCCCGCGGACGTTCTATTCCAATAACGTTTGTCGCTCCACAACGCGCACGCGGCAGTGACTACTGTTCGGAAGCGGCTAGGTAGGCGCGTCCTTCGGAGACTTTTCAATGGAGTCCGCGGTGAGACGCTCGGCGAAGGTGTTTTGGCGCCGAGAAGATGCCGGTTCGCCGGTAAGCGTTTGAACGCGACGTTCCAACTCGTCGTAGTCGACGTTCAATACTATGTTCCCGTCACGCAACGTCAGGCCGCCACGGCTCACGGCCGCGATGTCGCGGACTGCATCCGAGACGTCTTGCTCCTGAACGCCCTCGAAGCCTGCGCGCAAAACGACATGACTGGCAACCATCATCGTGTTGCGCGCGCTGTCGGTCAGCAAATCGTGCACTTCCCTGAGCACCCTCACTACCTCCAAATACAGCGCACGCTTCTCCCAACTCGGCTTGCTCAACAACGCGCCCACTGCATTCGATACTTCGGCCGGAGTGAAGCAGGTCGTGACTACCTTCAGGACATCCCGCGCCGAGATGTGCCGTGCCTCGGCCTTCTGAATTACGTCCGCGTACTGACCGACTGTCCAGCATGAAGTCTGTGTGCCGTCCGCCGCCGTTGCAACATTTCCACTCTCCCCTCCCGGATATTGAGGAGCGACGAGTAGGCAACCAATCGCGTTGTATTTCTTTGCATGCGTCCTTAGCGCCGCGAAGTCTATGTCCTTTGCGCTTGGCTTGTCGTTGGACGATTTAGCCTCAAGTGTGATTGTCTGTTCACCGTCCGGAAAGTCCACAAACCTCGCCAAGCCATCGGGTTCACCCGACCCCCCAAGGTGCTTGGCGACGAAGCCAAGCGCCCTTGCGCCGGCCACAATGGCCACCTCCAGATCGCTACTCCGACTTGCGCTGCCCCTAACGAAGTCACTAAGTCCATCGAGCGAGAACATCTTCGCGTTGGCAAGGCTTCTGAGCAACAGATCACGCCGTTCGAGCACATCGCCGATGGTGCCGGCCGAGACACCTGCTTCCCGCAGGTAGACCTCTAGCATGGCCTCTCCCGTCATGACGTCTTCGAGCAGGCGCTGCGCCGCGGGTTCGTCTGAATACGCGACCACCAAGTCGTGATCTAGGTTCACAATGAACGTTGCCTCAGAAGGCGCGAATCGCACGAGCCGCTCTGCGGCGCCGCGGGAAACGTACTTGTACTTGTACGGTCGCTGATGCTTGCTCCCTCGGTAGAGCGTACCCGCCAACTCGCGGACGTCGATACCGGCATCGACATCGAGATACATCCACGTATCGTCGGCGTCTGCGCCATGACGGTCACGTGCGAACACGAAAAGCGCATCAGCGACAGGGTACTCAACGAGGCGATCTGGCACCCAGTTTCTCTTGTCTTCGCGAGCGTTCTGGTCCTTTTCCGACTCGGCCCGTAGCCAGTCCTGGTAACGTTGCCGCGCTTCGTTGAACACCTCGTTCAGCACGGCTTGGGCCCCCCGATAGAGGGCCGTGTCCTCCATCGATTCTCGATTTGCCGTCAGCGCAGCATCCAGATCGTCCGCATGGATCTCCGCGCGGAACCGATTCAGTGTCGCGTGGGACAATTCGTGAAGGCCAAATCGCGCGTCCTCCTCGTTGACCAGCCGTTCGCGCACGTAGACGAAGAAGCCTTCACTACGCAAAATCTCCGCGCTCTTGCCGAGCAAACTCTCCTTCGTCACCTTGACGTTGCCGTAGATTCCGCTAGGGAACGACGGGGACGTAAGTCTGTCGCCGTCGACGGCCCAAGAGTCTCCGGTCTTCGACCGAAGCGCGTCAACCCTTGCTTGCGGCAAGTCGACAACCTTGAACTCAACGATGCCCGCGTATGCAGCTTTCGAACTCGGCACTTCGTCTCGGTTTAGATAGGCCTTGAATGAGATTCCCAACGGCATTGCGGTGCTAAGAACCCACCGAAGGCGCCCATGATGCAGTGACAGCACCTTCTGCTTCAGATCCTCTAGGATGACGACCGTCCAAGACTCTTCGGACCTGAGATCCTCGTAGTCCAGTTCGATCGATGCTATCGCCTGCCGGAACACCTCTTGGTCCCAGAGGTCCCTCAACTCGTCAACGTTACGGACGTCGAGCCACACAGACGTCGGTTGGGCCGTACGCCGGGGCTGGAAATCACGGAAGTCAATCGTCACCGCGAAATGTCGACCAGACGACTTTGTCACGTAAGTTACGCGGTTGGCGACGGAATAGGAGGCGAGCTTACCGATGCCGAACTTGCCGATTTGCCGCCTGCCCTCGCGGTCGGCTCGTACCTTGGATCTTCCCACGGTCCAGAGGTCTGCAAGGCCTTGATAGTTCATGCCCCAACCGTTGTCATAGACCAAGACTACTGACTGCAGGTCGGGCGGGTTTGGGATACTCACCCTTGCTTCCGACGCCCCGGCATCGTAGCCGTTGACTACCAACTCTTCGACAGCCTTGGAGGGCGAACGGTACAACTGTTCAGAGAGCAGCCCGATGACCTCCGGCGAGAGCACGACGGGTAAGCGATCCCCCGCGCTCTGCCCGATGCGTTCGAGAGCCCCCGCGAGTGTCAGATCGGTTTCTTTCATCTGTTTCTCTTGAACACAAGGACGAACTCCTCCCTGATGTCCGCCCCGTTCCGCCGACCGTATGACATATACCGATTCTTCAGTGGATACCACAAGAGCTCAACCAATGAGAAACACCGATGCGCCAGCTCTGAAAAAAGATGCGTGGTTGGAATCTCGTACCCGTTCCACTGGCTATGCCCGATCACCAGCACGACCTTACCATCGGCGCGCACGGCGTGGCCGAGCTGGTGGAACGTGTCGTTCATCGAGACGATATAGTGCAGGAACGCATTGGCCCGTTTGGGTGATGATGCGGCGATGCGCCGATGCCACTCGGATGCTGTCGGCCCCAACTCATCAAGGCGACCGAGCCTGGGATCCCGGACGCGAACCGTACCTCGACCGATGTACTTGGGGAGCAACGCGAGGCGCTCCGCACGGTCCCGGGTCAAGCCAAGCCAATACATTTCGAGCTGATGCCTACGGTAGTAGTCGACTGCGTTGTGATACGGCGGCGAAGTGATCACCGTGTCTACCTTGCGGCCAAGGGTTCCCGCGAGCGCCGTCGCGTCAGCCTGCAACACCGATACATCAGAATCCGCCGACGTCCGCTCCCAAAACGCCTCCATGGCGTCCAAACCACGCTCCATGGCCCGCGCGAAACACGCGAATGGATTGATCGTCCTGCCCAGCTCCTCCTTCTTCTTCATGTGTGTCGTCACTTCGAGTCCCGATACCGGCACCGGATCGGCGTTCGAAACCGCCCGGATGATCGACGCGAAGATCAGCAAGAAGAACGGCTTGTGATGTCCCGGAATCTGCGAGTCTGCGATTAGTGATCGAATACGCGACAGGTCGATCACGACGTATCTCCGAAACCAGTGCGGCAAGTGCGGAACCTGGGGAATCCATAGGTTCCCACGAGCCGCCTCCTCCCGGAAATCCTCGACCGACAGATCGTGAAACTGGCGATCCTCGTATTCCGTGTCAGGCCTCGCCCGTGACTCCATCGCCGATCGAAGCCTCGCCCACGAACGGCGCAGATCCCGTGGTTGGAGGCGCATCGTCTTGACCGTGCTCGCAAACACGGCCACGGGATCGAGGTCGCTACCGATCGCCGATCGCCCTTCTACGGCTGCTGATACGAGCAACGTCCCGCTTCCGCAGAAGGGGTCTAGCACCGTGTCGCTACTATCGCTGTATTTACGGAGGAGCTTGTGCGCGACGGGCGGGTGGAACTTCGCCGGAAACCGAAAGAGATAGTGAGTTAGCCGCGGTGCCGAGATGTCGTCGAACCTAAGCCGTTGAGCTTCAATCCGCGACGCGTCCCTGTCGCGCGGACAAGCTGTCGGAAATCGCGGACTGGTCACTTTGGGGACCCTATAAAACGCTACCCAAGGACGATCGACACCGAATGAGTTCGTCGCACCGGGTTGGGTACTAATGGACTAGTGGGTACTGCCCAGGAAGCCTTACTACTCTAGCCGCGCACGGCTGCCGCAGGCGAGATTTAGCATGACTTTTTGGTCGGGGCAAGCAGTTGGCCTTTTCCAGGATGACCTTCGGGTCATGGCTCCGAGTCGGGCTCGTGAAGCTCCTCCAGGCACCGCTGGCTGCGGATGACGTCGGCCAAGACTGACAGGTCTGCAAGTGGGTCACATGAATCCGTATTCTCCGAAGAATAGCAAGTGAATTACTGCCCATATCACGAACCCGCCGATGAGACATATGCGGTCCACGGGCGCACCCAATATGCGTGGACCCGTGCTGCCGTGGTACAGCAACTTAAGTCCGACCCACGCAACGCCGCCAAGAACGAAAAATGCACGCGACCAACCACCGTCCAGAAACATCCAAATCATCTCGGACAGCGTGTCACCTGCGGTGCTTCGCCAGACCGCAGCAGCTTCGATAATGACGAATGCAAATATCGTCGGCATTAGTGCAGACGGCCACCGGAACTCCGCGGCCAAAGCAAGGAGTGCCCAGGCGACCCAAGCGATGGTAAACAACAAATCCATCTTGGAACATACCTCCGTCCGTTACTGTACCAAAACAGATCAGGGCGTGTGACTTGTACGCATCGAAACTCTGTATTTTCGATCACCGTTTTCATCCTACGGTTAGCGAGCGTCCGCACCGCGTTCCGCGGTCGGCCCGGCTGAGTAGTGCACCAGTTGTCGTGAATCGAGGCTCGATCAGTTGAGCTTACAACATCACGACGCAGTCGGCCGGTTCCGCGCTCGTGGCGGGCCGTGGCCAAATGGGGCGAGGCGCCGGCGGACAGTTCGCGGTTCAACTGACGCGTCTCGACCGACCGACCAGCACGCCCTCAGGTGCGCCCAGTCGGCGTGCGCTTCCTCGTCTGGTGGGGTCTCAACCCGTCGACGCGCCCGCAGCCGGGGCTTCGGGAACCGTGCGTGCATGTAGGGCTGCAGCGACCGAAGGGTGCCGGGATAACCGGACTCCTGCACCAACCACGCGTGCAACGCGACCAGGTTGACCGCCTCCCCGACGGCTGCGCACGCTGCCAGCCAGTCGGCAATCTGGTCGTGCCAGCGACTCGCAGGGAACGCCTGCGGTGAGCGACCGTCGGTGGCCCACGTCGCGTGGCGGCGCGGATGGTACCGAACCGTGCCCTCCGTGACCTCGATTGTACGGGCAATCTGACGGCCGCTCACGCCGCGGCGCGCCAACTCCTGAGTCGTCATCCGTGCCTCCAAGCCGAGCTCTACCATGACGTCGCCCCCACTCCACTGGAGCGATCATGGGTTCGGCGACAGCAGTGCGTAACACTGGCCGTCGCGATAGCTCAATCTTGGAGGGTGGCTCTACTGCATAGCGCTGCATGAGTTCGTCGTTGGCCATCAGCTTCCTCAGTTCCTTATCAGCGTCGGCAATCTGCGCGCCGAGCGACTCGAGCACCAGGTGGCGATACGTGTCACCGCGGCCGACGCCGGACTCATGGCTGCGGAGTTGATCCCAGGGCATCGTCTGGTTCTCGAACTCGCCGAAGTCGGTGCAGCGGAGCTTCACGTTCCGCGTTTTCGGGTCGCGGACCCGGTAGTTGACGCCGGCTAGCAACTGGTAGGCGGCCCCGATGGCGCTGCCGCCGCCGAACGCGTTCGTTCCGGACGTGCGCGACGGCTGCGTCACGTCGTGCGCGCGGTGCGACTTCGTCGTGTGGGAGCCGGCCGTCTCCGGCCGATGGGCGTCCATTCATGCAGCGCGCGGATGGTGACTACCGCTTGTGCCACAGAGCGGGACGCTCGTATGGGGAACCTGCTACAACGGCGGTGCGTGCCTGAATTCGGCAGACCGTCGGTCCGGATTCCGGCGCGTCGTGACGACGGAGGGGTCCAACGATGACGCAGCTCTTGACGGTTCGGGCGGTGGCGGCCCAGCTCGGGGTTTCCCGGTCGAGCGTCTACAGGATGCTCGACGGCGGCGTGTTCCCGCAAGCACCGATTCGACTCCTCAACGGCAGCCCCCGCTGGCCGCAGGAGGTCGTCGACCAGTGGGTCGAAGCGCACCGAAGCGACAACGGGGAGTGCTCGGGACACTGTGGCGTTCTCGCGGCGGGAGAGACCGGGCGGTGACGCAGCCTTCGACCGTCGGCGAGGTAGCGACGCAAACTGGCGGCCTTCCCGTCGACCGTCCACTTGCTTGCCTGCAAGCCGTCGCTGGTCGGCAACGGCGACGAGGCGGTCCGGTGCTCGAGTCCGGCTCGGCGCGGACGCACTTCGCGGGAGATCCCCGATTGCGAAGGAGTGATGCATGGAAGATCCGAACGACGCGCTGCACGACGCCGATCCCGCGGTGGACAAGCGAAGGTGCTATACGGTCCGGCGCTCGGTCGCGTTGTCGGCTTACTGGTACGAGCGCGTGCGGCAGGTTGCGATCAACACCAACCTCAAACCGGGCGTGATCCTGCGAAACGCCATCAAGGTGGGCCTAGTCCAGCTTGAGCAGCGGGCAAGACCGGAGGACGGAAACAGGACCTCGTAGGGCCGTTGGTCACGACAACGGGCGCACGCGTTCGTCTCCCGCAGTCCGGGTCTCCGGCGCGACGGGCCGCGAAGATCGCACGCCCGGCGAGGTCGCGCGCGCCGCTGCTCTCGTTTTCCAAGCTCGCCGGTCACACGTGGCGCCGCCTGCGGGCGACGGGCCGAATCCGGGTTCGGACTTCAAGGGCCGAGACGAGCGGTGGGGCGCGTGCGTCATGCCCTCGAGATTGACCGTCCCCTCCCCGCGCACTCTCGTGCCGGGAGCTGTCCCGGAGGGGCCCGGACAGACGCGGCCCCGGCCGTCGGGCGTTCTTGCTGATCCGCTGCCGCGGACGGTTGCCGGCGACTCGTCCACTCGATCCTATGCGGCCCTCGCGCCGCGGGCCGGCCGCTGGACGCGCGGCGATCAGATCGATAGCCTGATGCAGGTGGCCGCCCGGCAGCCGGACGTCGGGTTCATGGTCCGCCTGCTGGCGCTTTGCACGTTGCCCCGGACCGATCCCGGCACGCTCAGCCATTACGTCCGACGGAACGGCCGGTACGCCCTGGTCGTGATTGCGGGCGGTCCGGATCCGCGGCTTCCCTTCGGCGTGCTGCCGAGGCTGCTTCTCGCGTGGATCTGCACGGAGGCAGTGAGGACCCGCTCGAGGCATCTCGTTCTGGGCCGCTCGGTGGCGGAGTTCATGCGGCGGCTCGGCGTACAGTCCAGCGACAGCGCAGGGCGGTACGGGATCCGCACCCGTTTGCGGGAGCAGATGACGCGGTTGTTCCGCGCGTCAATCGAGTTGACCCAGGACCTGCCGGACGGCGTGCAGACCGTCGCGGACCGCATCACGACGGACATGCGGCTGTGGTGGACCCCGCGGGGCTTCGATGAGCCCGTTCGGTGGGATAGCGCGATCGTGCTCGGCCATGATCTGTTCAACGAGATTCTGGCCGCGCCGGTTCCAATCGATCTGCACGTCGTCCGGGAGCTCAAGCGCAGCTCCCTCGGCCTCGACCTGTACCTGTGGCTGACCTACCGGCTCTTCCGCCTCGACCACCCGCTCAGTCTGACGTGGCGGCAGGTGTACCGGCAGTTCGCGCCGCGCCCGGAGCGCGATGCCGGTCAGTCCGTAAGTGACTTCCGCAGGGATGTGCTGCGTGAACTCGGCAAGATCGGGATCGCCTGGCCCGAGCTGTCGTACTCGACGCCGAGGGGGCGTCTCGTCCTGCGCCCGTCGCCTCCCCGTGTCTCTCCGGAGAATTCCACACCTGCGCTGTGAATCTCATGGGCTCTGCCCGCATAAACGCCCCCGTGCCGACGCGGCCGGCGCCCGCATAAACGCCCCCCGTACGTACAAGTAGTTCAGAGCTTCAAGTAGCCCGATAACGTACAAGTAGTGTGCGGTTTGCGGTGTGGATGGACCGCTCGCGGTCGTGCGGGGCCTTCGCCGGCGATCATCGTCCGGCGGTGGACTGCACAGGGGGGAGGGGTGCACCGCGCTGCGCTTGTCGTTCGGCGCTTCGCATTCTCCCGGCCGCGGCGGAGCGCACGTACGGATGGGCGTCCCGGCGCTGGTCGTGTTGCTTGCCGGCGGGGGGCTGGGTGCTCCGCGGCTGCGGGCGATCTACCGCGGGCGTCCCGGCGCGCCCGCGTCCTGCAGGCCCCGTTCGCACGCCGCCTGGGCCGCGGCCCGCAGCGGCTCCATGAACGCTCCAGGGTCGGAGACGGTGCGGATCTCGCGCGAGTCGATGCCTCCGGCTTCCAGGTGCTCCCGAAGTACCGGGCGGTCCTCGCCCCAGTGGTACAGCCGTCCGTCCGCGGTCTGCATGACGGAGAGGTGGGCCGGCTGGTCCGGCACCTGGAAGCAGATGAGCTGGAGCCGGTCGACGGTTGGCAGGGGCCACTCGTAGGTGCCCGGGAGGCGCACGTACAGCGGGATCGTCGCAGGCGTCAGCGAGTACGTGCCCGGGTCGAGCGCGCGCCAGGGCGTCGTTCGCGGCGGTGCCGCGGGTTCCGGCCGCGCCGGTCCCGCCGGGTCGGCCGCGGCGAGGTTCGAGTCCGGGGCGGCGGGATCCGCGACGTCCCGTGACGGCGCCGCCGGGATCGGCGGCTCGCCGGGGGCCGGAAGGGGCGCCGGAGCGTACAGCGGCGGCGGCGCCGGCGGCGCGGGGAGGTCTGGTCCCCTCGCCCCGCGTTCGGTGGCGGGGGGCTGGGCGAGCCACGCGAGGGCCGCGCCGGTTGCGGCGATGAGGATCGCGGCCGCGGCTGTCTGCGTCAGCTTCCGAGCGTTCGACTGCGGCATCTGTCAGCTCTCCTTCTGGTGCCCGACGTAGGCGCGCAGCGCTTGGACCACCATCTCCTGCAGGCTGATGTCCTTCTCGACGCTGAGGCGCCGGAGCGTCTTGTGGACGTCGGCCGGCAACCGCGCGCTCAGGTATTTCCAGTTTCGGCCGCTGGCTGCGGCGTGCGCCGCTGGCGCTCCGACGGACTCGGCGGCGCCCAGCGGGTCGGGCGGTGCCGGGCGCTGGCCGCCGACCACGCGGCTGTGCGCCTTCGACCAGGCGCTGGCCAAGCCGGTGCGCCGTTGCGGCGCGGGCGTCATGCCGCCTGCCCCTTGCTGGCGGTCGGGATGATGCCGGCGCCCTGCAGCCATCCGAAGAGGGCGCGGAGTTCGTCGGCCGCCTTACCGGCGGGCTCGTACTCGGCGGCGCAGCGCCCCGCGTTGAAACTGTTGACGTGCGCCACGCGCCGGTGCAGCACGACCGGCGCGGCCGCGGCGGCCGCGGTTGCGATGACGGTCCGCGCGTCGGCCGTGCTGGGGTGGTTTACGAGCGCGAGGTTGAGCACGATCGTCGCAGGGGTCTTCGCCACCTCCGCGATGTTGATCGTCCTCGTGATGGCGGCAAGGTCGGGGAAGCTGGGCTGGAGCGGTACGAGGATGTGGTCGCTGAGCCTCGCGACGGTTACGGCGTCGGCGCCGCTGTGAGGCGCCGTGTCGGTCACGATCAGCTCGGCCCCGTCCTGCCCGAGGGCTTCCACGAGGGCCTGCATCCGGCTGCTCGGCGTGGTGAAGACGGGCGGATCCTCCTCGCCGTTGGCCCTTCGGAGATCGTGCCACTGCGCGGCCGAGGCCTGGGGGTCGAGGTCGAGGACGGCGGTCGCCATCCCGGCCCGGGTGGCCAGGGCCGCGAGGGCGCACGACAGCGTCGTCTTCCCGGTCCCGCCCTTCTGCGACAGCACGCTCACGACCCGAGGCCGCGGGGCATCGGGTCGTTGGGTTCGCGTTGCGGTGCGGATGTCTGTCATCGGGTGCTCCTGCGGGTGTGCGTCGTTTGACGTGCGCGTCACTTGATGTGTGCGTTGTTTGACGCGTTCCATCACTTGACGCGAGCGCGCATCGACGGCTTGCGGGTCTACCCGCCGTCGAGGGTGTCACCGCGTTGCGCGCACGCGTCAGTATCGTGCCTCGCAAGCTGAAGCAGCTCAGTGCGTACATCAAACGGGCATCGGTTCGGTGCGTCGCGGGCGTCGCCGCTGCCGGGTTGCCGCGGGTGCGGGCGGTGTCTTGCGGGGCTGACGCAGTTGCGAGCGGCGGCGAAGCCCAGCCCCGCCCAGCCGCTTTCTGGCTGGTGTCGGGTTCTCGTGCGCGCCGGGGCGCGTCGAGCCTTCCCGCAGGGAAAAATGGCCCCTGAGCGACCCCGGCCGGCTCGGGAGTGAGGCTCATCGGCCCGCGCAGTTTGCGGGCCGGGAGCCTTACGACCCGGACCGGGGTCGCTCAGGGTAACTCAGACCAGTCTCGGGGCTGGCCCCCGGGGATTTCGTGTTTCGCGGTAAGCTCCTGTGGGAAGGGGACTTGTGTCTCGTGGCTCCCGAGGGTCCGGAGCACCGGGATCCGGCGGGTCTCGATTCACGGGGTGTTCCTGCCTGGGGGTTGGCCCCCGGGGTTGGCCCCCAGAGTCGCGGGAGGCTCGCCGCCGCCGGCCTGGGCGCACATCTCCCGGATGCCGATATGCGGGGACCGGGCCGCCGGGGATAATGGCTGGACGCCGACGCGTTTGGTGACTGGAGGCTCGATGGAGGCGAGAGCGGAAACCGGTCCGGCCCCGGCGCCGCTTCGCGCGCGGCTGCTGGCGGCCGGGGTCGACTTCGTCGTCTTGACGGCGATCGGACTCGCGGTTGACGAGGCGCTCCGCATGGTTCTGGCGGAGGGCATCGGCCTCGGGCCTCCCCCGGGGCTCTACCCGGCATCGATGTTCATCGAGGGCTGGGTCTACTTCGTGTCTTGCGAGACGCGGCTGGGCGGGAGGACCGTGGGGAAGATGGGCGCGGGCCTCCGCGTCGCCGGCTCCGGCGACGCGCTGTGGTGTTCGGTCCGCTACGTCGCGAAGGTCCTCCAACTGCTCGTGGGGCGCGGGCTCCTGTTCGGCGTCGTCGTGCTCGACGAGCGCCGCCGTGTGCTCCACGATCACGTCGCCGGCACGGTCGTTGTGGTCGATCCAGACACCTCGAGGCTGCGCCCCCCTTCCTCCTGATCCGCGCGCCCGGTGTGCGGACTTGCGGCCCGAGCCGGTAGTGACTACCGCTTGGGGTACAACCGCCCCCTTTGCGTTTCCGCTCGCCGTATAACCGGTCCGTGTGTTGCAACCGGACCGCGCCCCCGCCGGAACCGCTGCGTTCGCCGTCGCAGATCGCGTTGCGCGCGGCGCGGCGGCCGGGAGCGGGCGGTGAGTCGCTCTCCGCTTCTGTCGGGCCCACGGGCCTGGCACCGCGCCGCCGTGGAGTGGTTCTCGGAGCTGTTCAGCCCCGGGGAGTACGCCACGGTCATCCTGCGCCAGCGTCCGGGTCCCGGGGTCAGGCAGCTCTCGCGGCTCGCCGTCCACTGGTGCCAGCCCGCCGGCCAGCGGCTGCTCCGCGCCGCAAACGAGGCGGGGAGCGACGTGTTCTGCGGCGTCAATCCGACGTTGCCCGGCTCGAGCCGCGCGGTGTCCGAGGTGCGGCGCTTGCAGCTCGACTTCGATACGGACGGCAACCGGCGCATCGGCCGGCTGATGCAGGACGTGCGCGCGCGGCGCGTGCCGATGCCGGCCGCGGTGGTTCGCTCGTCGGTCGGCCGGTGGCAGGTCCTGTGGCATGTGGACCCTGCGGCGTGGACGGTGGCCGGGGCCGAGGAGGCCAACCGGCGGCTCGCCGCCGCGTACGAGGGCGACCCGGCGGTCGTGGACGTCACGCGCGTCATGCGCGTGCCGGGCTTCATCAACTGCAAGCCGGGCCGCGGCGGCGTGTGCGTCGCGCGGGTTCCGCGCTCGGCGTACGATCCGGAGGGCGCCGGTTCGCAGTGGTGGGAGCCCAGGGCCTTCCGCGGTGTGGTGCCGGCGCGCTCCGTGCCGCTGGCGGCCGCGGTCCCGAAGGCGCCGCCACCGGCTTCCCCCGCGCGCTACGTCCGGGGCCGGCGCCAGGCGGCGTCGCAGTCCGAGGCGGACTGGCACGGCGTGGTCGATGCGTTGCGCGCGGGGGAGTCGCCGGGACTCCTCATCCAGCAGCTCGCCGAGTTCCGCGACGACAAGGCGAACCCGCGGGACTACGCCGAGCGCACCGTCGTGCGCGCGTGCCGCTCGCTCGGCCTGAAGGAACCGGATACCGAGTACGGCCGCCGTCACCCGGCGCGGCCGATGGCGCCGGGCCGCTAGCCGGCGCGGCATGCGGGAGGGCAACTCGATGAAGCAGCAGAGGTTGAAGCGTCACGGCGTGGTCGAGCTCGCGCTGGTGCCGGAGACGCGCGAGGAGTACGAGGCGGCGATGCAGTCGCGGGCGCGGACCGTCGTGCTCACGATGGACCGGATCCGGGAATGGAACCTCGCGGTCGACGTCGTGGTCATGTCGGAGGCCAGCGCCGCGCACGCCATCTTCGGGACCGACCGAGACTTCTACGAGACCGTGCTCGAGGAGGACGCGGGCGACAGCCCGCCCGAGGACCAGCTCGAGCTCGACGGCGAGCCCCCGGCCAATGCGCAGCAGGAGCCGGTGGGCGAGGCGGTCGCGGCGGAGTAGATCTTGATGGCCAGGCGCGGGCGGTTTCGTCAGGCGGTCGGTCCCGGCCGGCTCAGGACCCAGCGGCTCCCGGAGTCCCCGGCCGTGGACCGCGGGGAGACGACCGACCGTCTGGAGGCCCGGCGCACCGCGAATTCGGATTGGCTCGACGCCTGCGATCAGGTGGACGCCCGGATCGATCCCGACGACGAGGCGCTGCCGCAGCGGCGGCGTTTGAGGACGCACGGCGATCTCGTCTACGAGGTCGCGTTGTCGGTCGAGATCGCCCGCAAGCTGGAGGGGCGGGCGGGTTTGCTGCGGCGGTCGCACCCGTCGCTCTGGGTTGCGGACAGCCGGCTGTTCGGCTTTCGGGATCCGCTGCCGGAACGCCGGGCCCGGGCTCTCGAGGCCGATGGCGCGCTGCGAACGCATCGGCTCCGGGACGGCCTGCGCGACCTGCCCCGCATCGGCGTGGACGCGTTTGCGCGGATCGCCGAGGAGGTGGGCGATCGGAGGGACCTCAGCGACATCGGGGGCTTGACGGAGGCCGAGGCGCAGGCGCTGGGCCGCGTCCGCTATGGGCCTCCGCTCGAGGTGGTTTTCCTGGCGTCGGGGACAGATCCCGTTCTGCTCAGTGCTGCGGGGGCGCTCGTGCGCCAAGCGCCAGGGCGCTCGCGGCTCGCCGAACAACTCGACCGGGCCGCGCAGGCGGTCGCACTGCGGCACGTCGATCTGTGCGTGCGCGACCCGCAGCGCGCCGCGGTGGTCGAGCGGCGGTGGGAGGCCGGGGGCGAGGGCCTCGGCCTCAAGTCCTTCGATCCCGGCGGCGCGAACTTCGCCGCGTGGTTCCGGCGCACCCGCACGGTGGCGGAGGTGCACTACGCGGTCGGTCTCGATCCGGTCCGCGAGCCGTTGCCGCGGGCCGCGGTCGAGGCGGTGCTCGCCTGCGGCGGCCCGCTGTCGGAAGGGGTCCGTGCGGTGGGCGGCGCCGGCCGCGACTGCTACCGCGTCGCGCGCGCGGTGCAGGCAGGCTTCGCCGCCGTCCGGCGCCTGGACGCCTGGATGGCGGCCGATCCCGGGACGGTAGCGGGGGTGATGGCGCCCATCCTGGCGCGCGCCGGGACCTCGTGGCCTGCGGCGGACCGCGCCGCGGTTCTGGGGCGGCACCCGCTCGCGGAGGCGCCGGCAGAGGCGCCGGCGCGTCCGTCCGCGCCGGCGGCCGAGCAGGCGCCCCCGGCGGCGGACCTGTACGTTGACGGTCGCCCGTTCGCGGGCGCCCGCTGGCCGGCGGGCGGGCCGGGGCGCCTGCCGCTCCCCGCCGCGGAGGCGCTCGCCGTGCAGGCGTGGCGCCGGCGGGCGGGCGCGGTTGCCGACGTCGTGCTCGACGAAGCGGAGGCTGTGCACCTCGGAGGCGGCGTCGGGCCCGATGTCCGGGGCGTCGTGGTTCCGGCCCGCCGCGGCGGCGAAGAGCGCGCTCTGTATCCGGCCGAGGCGGTCGGCATCGCGGCGGCCCGCGGGGAGACCGGCCTCGGGTCGGTCGACCAGGCCGCGGTCGGCCTGGGCGCGCGCGTGGCAATCCATCCGTCGGCTGCGGCCGCCTACCGGCTTTCCGAGGACCTGCTCGTGGTTCCCGAGGACCGATCGGAGGTTGCGGCCTATGCGTCCGCGGTGGCGCTCGCCCTGGCCGCCGCGACGGGGCATCCGTCGCGCGAGGGCCGCCGGGACGCCGTTGCCTCGCGCGGGTCGGTGGGCTGGGTCCGGGAGCAGCTCCGCTGCGATCTCGCGGCCGCGAGGATCGTCGGCGCCCTCGGGCTCGCCTACGAGCCGTCGCAGGAGTTGGCGCTGCCGGCGAAGGCGCGGGAAGTGTTCGCGCGCCACGGGGCGGATCTCTGCCGGGACGCGGACCGCATCTCGTCGATGGTTATCGCCCGCGGCCGGGCGATCGAGTTGGAGGGCGACTATCGCTCGGCGTGGCGCGCGGTCGACGTGGACCCGGAGCCGCCGGTGGTCCCGGTGCGGCCGGTTGTCCCGGAACCGTCGCGTTAGCGGGTTTCGCGAAGCGGGGCGTCGCGCTCCCGGGCGGGAACGCGACGCCAGTCGGTCCCGCCCGTACGCGGGACCTTGGTCGTGACCCAAGCGGGACTTGTGAGGAAGGAGACTCGACATGGCGGTAGGCAGCAGCCAGCAATTCCGCGAGCAGCGGGCAGCGAGGTCGGATGCGCGACTCGCGGATGCGGTGAAGCAGATTCCCGACGACATCGCGGCAGGGCAGTCGTATCACCAAGTCGCGTCCCTCGATAGCGGTCCGATCAGGACCCGCAGCTCGAAGGCGCCCGTAAGCGAAGGTCCGCTGTGGAACAACGACGGAAACGCCTTCGGTCCGAGGGTCGCGACCATCCTCCACTCGCAGATGCTGGCACGGGGCATGGACGGCGCGGAGCTGGTGCACCCGCAGGAACTGAGCGCTATGGGCCACCGGAAGCTCGAGGAGAAGCGCATGGACGCGCCGCTGGTGGCGGTCAGGGCCGGTTCGCTCGGCCTGACCACCGAGCCCGGGGTGGTGCCCGACGTGGTCGTCCGGCCGTCGTCCTCCTACGACCTCCTGCACGTGGCTTCCCAGACGAGCCTACGTCCGATCCCCAAGCGGCTCATGGATGGGCGCAGCGCTGACGAGCGCGCCGTCATCGGGACCGCCGTCGAGGAGATGGTGCAGCGGTCCGGCGTGCAGCTCAAGACGCATGGGGGGGAGCGGATCTCGATCACGATGGGTTCCAGCGGTCCGCAGGTCGTACATCCGTCGCGGGAGCGCTTCGGAAACATGGCGGAGTACGCGACGTCGGTGATGCGCGCCGTGTCGACGGCGGCCGCGCGTTCGCCCGAGCTCAGCCAGCATGTTCAGGACGAGGAGTTGGGGCGCCGTGCGGTCGCTTCAGCGCGGCGCACCACGCGCATGCAGATTCCGGCCGGCGGCGCGCGCTACGCGGAGGTGCAGGCCGAGGCGGCGGCGCGGGTGGCGAACCGGGGCGTCAAGGCCATCGCCGCCAGGGAGAACGTGTACCTGGCGACCGATCAACCGCGGGACGAGGCGCACTTCGACGCCCAGACGCGCACGTTTCATCCGGCGCGGAAGCCCGCCCGCGAGCCGGGCGGCCCCGACACGCGGGATTGGCGGTTCAACGAAAGGATGCTGGTGGACCTGGCGGCCGCCGTCGGGACGCCGGCCGAGCGTGAAGCGGCCGAGGGCGGCCGCGCGCTCGAGGTGGCGCGGCTCGCTGGCGTGCAGGTGCCGGGCGTCAACCCGGCGCCGGACGGCCTGAGCGCCGCGCAGGAAAAGGCGCGGACATCGATGGTCGGCGATCTCGCCGCGCGCACGACCCTCGAGCGGTTGGGCATCGAGTACGCCCCGGTGCCGCCGAGCGAGCAGGCGCGGAAGGAGCAGGCGGCGTACGCCCGGACGCCCGGCGCGCTGGACCAGGCGTGGCGGGAGGCGGCGTCGGTGCGGGCGCACCTGGTCTCGCGGGACTGGGCGCAGGAGCGGACGCCGGAGATGCTCGAGCACTCGGCCGCGTCGACCTTCGAGGCGCCGGTGCGCGCCCGCGGCGCCAAGGCTCAGGAGCGCCAGGGGCCCGAGCGGGCCGCGCCTGGCGCCCCGCAGGCGGGGCCGGATGCCGCTGTTCCGGCCGGCGGCGGAGACAAGGTGGTGGAGCCGGCCCGGTAGCGGGCCGCTCGTTAAACGGGATTTGGGGCCGGTTTCCGCGGCGCTTCGGCCCCGCTGCCGCCCGTGAGGATGGACATAGAGCTCCGGGGGCTTCTCGATCGCGTCGCGTTGGATGTGGAGGCGGGCGTGTCGTATCACCAGTCCCGCGGGGAGGCGCTTCGTGCGCGCTCCGCGTCGCGTGCGGGCAGCCGGGACACGGTCCGGGCGTACCGGCCCTACAACGCCGTGGTATTGCACGCACAGCTCGTAGAGCGCGGACTGCCGGCCGGCTCGGGAGAGTTCGTCACCGAGCACCAGTGCGGGAAGCTCGGCGGGGAGGTGCGGCCGGCCGCCGCGCCGTACGAGGAGCGCTTCCTTCTCGAGAGCGGCGACCGGCGCGGGATCGCGGTCGGGATCGCCGGCTCGCCGGCCGTCGCCCTGCGCCCTGGCGCCTACCGCGTGCTCCATTCCCAGACCCAGACAACCCTGGCGCCGTTCCCCGATCCCCGTGTGCTGGGGGGGCGGGACCGCGAGATCGCGGCCCGCGATGTGGTCCGGCAGGTGCTGGCGGGCGCGGGCGCCCGCCTGGAGCCGGGCGACCAGGTCGAGTGGGGTCGCGACGGGGAGGGCCTCGTCGTGTGCCATCCGGGCCAGGCGGCGCTGGCTTCTTCCGGCGCCTGGGTCTCGTCCGTTGTGGCGTCTCTGGCCGCGGCGGTGTCCGATGACTCGTCGCTCCACGACGCGGTGCGCGTCGGGCGCTTCAGTGGCGACGCGTTGCGCCAGCACAACGCCCGGGCGCGGCGCGCCAGATCGGGCGTCGCGGCCGAGGCAGGGACCGAGGACGCCGGCAGGGTGCGCGCCGCGGCCCTCGCGTCGCTCTACGCGCGCGCAACGGACGGCCTCGCCCGACGGGAGGGCGTTCGCGTGGACTGGGAGCATCCGGCGGGCGAGCCGTCGTTCGACGCCGGGCGGCGCTCGTTGCGGCCGAAGGCGCCGCGGTTGTTCAAGAGCCACGGCCCCCGGCAATGGGAGGCGTTCCAGCAGGCGGCGCTGGTCGGCCTGTGCCGGGCAGTCGGCTCACCCGAGGAGCGCCGGGCGGCCGACGCCGTCGGCGCCCTCGACCCCGCCGCCGGCCTGCGTTTGGTCGAGACGGTCGCCGGCGAGCTGCCGGGGCTTGACCGCCGCGTGCCGCTGGGGCGGGAGGAGGCCGCGGCCCGCGCGGCGCTCGTCGGGGCGCTGACGGCGCGGTGGGTGGTCGAGGCGGCGGGCGTGCCGTACGTGCCGCCCGCCTCGAGCGAGGAGATCGACTCGCATCAGGCAGCGGTGGTCCGGGCCGAGGGCCTCAGGAGCGTCTGCGCCGACGCGTCAAACCTCGGGGCGTGGCTGCTGGACCCGGCCCGCGACCGCGAGCGCTCGGCGGATCCGGAACTGGCGGCGGCGCTGCCGGAGGCTCGTGACGTGGGGCGGCTCTCGCCGGCAGTCCAGCAGGAGTTGACGTGGTGATTTGTTTGTTTTCCTGCCCGCCAGCGGGCGCGTCTCGCTTCCGCGCAGTCCGGCTGTCGGTGGCGGATTCGGGCCGGCGCCGCGCGCTGCGGCCGGCGGCGGAGGAGTAGTGCACGTGTTGCCGCTCGAGACGCTCATGCGGGCCGCCGAGGGCGGCGAGCGGGAGGCCGACCTAGTGCGGGCCGACTTCCGGCAGGTGGGCGCGGAGGGCTGGCTGCGGGCCGCGATGGAGCGGCGGCTCGATCCCGCGCTCGTCGCCCGCGTGGTCCCGGCCGGGACCTCCGGGGCGGTGTGCGTGGCGCTGGAGGCGTTCTATGCGCTGTGGGGGCGCTGGTTCCCGCTGGAGTACCGCCGGGTAAGGCGTGAGTGGGTGGTCCTCCGGGCGCGGTGGCGCGCCGATGCGCCCGCGGAATCGCCCCCCGCGGTGGACCCGGTCACGAGCCGCCTGTTCAGCGAGCGGCTCGCCGATGCCGGGCCGGTGGCGATGTCCTCGGGGGCGGGAGAGAGGGAGGCGGGGATCGAGACTCCGGATGCGGCGGGGAGCGACGGCGGCGCGGCGGGGCGGGAGCCGATGTCGCCCGAGGGGGAGCCCCCGGCAAACGGTGACGGGGTTCGCAGCGCGCGGGAGCCTGGCGCTGGCGGTTCGGCGCCCGTAGCCGCAGGCCCCGTTCCCGGGCGGTTGCCTGACGGTACCGAGGTTCTCGCGGACCACGGCGGCGGCCTGGCGTTGTCGGCGGCCGCCGATCGGCTCGATCAGGCGGTGCTCGGCGGCGTGGCCGCCGTGGAGGCGGTTCGTGCCGATTGGGTCGGCGGCACCGGGGGGTGGCGGAGGTGGCCGGCTTGCGGGCGGTGGCAGGAGCGGTCCCGGTGATGGACATGGACGTAGACAGGGCTCCCGCGCTGGCGCGGTCGGCGGATCGCCTGGGTCGCCGCGTGGTCGAGCTCGCGCCGGCGGACGGGCCGGACCGGCGCGGCCCGGCGCGCTGGGTCGGCCGGTTTCTGGACGTCGCGGAGCTCGGTGGACGGAGGGAGCGCGCGCACTCGGGCCGGAGGGACCGGGACCGCCGGCAGCTCTCGCGTCGGTCGCAGGCCGATCGCATGTGCGACGCGTTGGAGCTGCTCGGGGATTTCCGGGTCGTGTCCTACCGCGACATCCAGCGCGAATGTTTCGATGGCCACGGGTTCACGTCGGGCCAGGCCGTCCGCCACCTGCAGTCCGAGGGGCTCGTCGAAGTCCACACCGTGCAGCCCCGGCGCGCGGGCCGAGGCTCCAGCGGCCACGGCTTCAAGGTGCTGGCCCTCACGGCAACGGGCGCGGCGCGCGTCCGCGAGCGCCGGCGCGCCCGGGGGTGCGACCGGCGGGTCTGGCAGGGCATGGTCAAGCGGCGCGAGCTGGAGCATGACGCGGGCGTAACGGAGCTGGTCCTCGACACCGTCGATCGCGTGAAGTCGCTGGGCGGGACCGTCGTCTCCGTTCGTCTCGAGGCGGAGCTCAAGGCGGAGGTGGCGCGGTCGGTGTCGGTCGCGGACGGGCGCGGCCTGGATCCGGCGGCGGCCCGGAGCCGCGCGGCGCGCGCGCTCGCCGTGCCGGTCGACGAGGCGGGCGGGTGCTGTTTCCCCGATGCCCTTGTGGAGGTGCGCGACGCGGACGGCGAGGTGTCGAGTCTGGCCCTCGAGCTCGTGACCGGCAGCTATTCCCGCCGGCAGGTGCGGCGCAAGATGCAGATGGGGATGGTCCTCGCCTCCCACGGCGGGAAGCTCGCCGGGCTCGCGCGCTCGATCCTGTCGGGCAACTTCGGCGGCCGCGTGCGCCGGGTGTGGCGGCCGGGCACGGAGCTCGAGGAGCGGCTGTTCGACGTGATGAGGTGACGGGGCTGGATGGATCCGGGCCGGTTCTGCGTGGGCATGACCCTGGTGGCGATGGCGCTTACGTGCGCGGTTGTGATGGCCGAGTTCGACTACCTCGCGGAGTTCTGGATGGTCTTGTGGGCCGACCACGCCGTGCGCCTCTCGTTGATGGCGTTGGCGTGGCTGACCGCGGTCGCTGCCGGCACCTACCAGTTGGCCCGGGTGCTCGTCCTTGGGGAGGTGGGCCAGCGCGTCGGTCTGCTCGAGCGCGCGATGCGGCGCGGCCAGGGGGGCGATCCCGAGCTGCGTGACGCTCTCGACCGGGAGGAGACCGGCCAATACCCCGGCTGAGCCGGAAGGAGGAAGCGATGTCGTTCGCAGGTAGGGTGTTCCGCCGCGTGGCGGGCTGGTGGTCGCGCCGCGGCGGGCTCGTGCTCCGGGCACTCTTCGTCTGCCTGTTGCTCGCGCTCGCGGAGCAGGGGCTCGGGGCGGCCGACGATCCGTGGTCGATGGCCGCCAGCCAGCTCTGCCAGCTGTTCACGGGCATCGTCGGCCGCGGGCTCGCCGTGGTCGCGGTCATCGTCGGGGGGCTGACGTATGCGTTCGGCGAAGGCGGATCCAAGTCCGCCATCGCGGGGCTGGTATTCGGCGTCGGCATGGTTCTGCTGGCGCCGCAGTTTCTCGTCTTCTTCTTTGGCGGGACTGCCATCGCCTGCTGATCCGCTGCGGGAGGTCGTCATGCGAACGGTTCGTGGAGAGGGGATCTGCAACGAGTACGGCGCGCTCAACGATCCGCTCAAGATTCTCGGCGTGGAGCGCAGCTTGTTCTTCCTCGGCCTGGTCTTCGCCCTGGTCCTGTTCATCGCCATGGACGGTCTTCTGCTCGCGGCCGTGGGGTTCGCGCTTTTCTGGCTGGCGGGCCGCGCGACGACCGCGTACGACGACCGGTTCGTGGCCGTGATCCGGGAGACCCTGCGGAATCCCGGCGGCTGGTACGACGCCGCCGACTACGGGTCGCTGCCCTGGGTGGTGCTCATCGAGGGCGGGGATGCCGGCGATCCTGCCGGGAGTGGCGGGTGATGGCGCGCGTATCGAAGACGGTCGGCCGCTCGCTCTCGAACCAGCTCCCGTGGTGGGGCTTCGTGGACGAGCGGCTCTGCATCACCCGGGCGGGCCGGCTGCTCGGGTTTTCGAGGCTCGTGCCGCTCGCCGCGGACGGGCTGTCGGGGGCGGACGTCGATCGGTTGGTGTCGGCGTGGTCCCGCGTCCTCATGGCCCTGGGACCCGACGTCCGGCTCTGGTGGGTGGTGGACCGCTGGCGGGCGCCGTCGGTGGCGGCGGGGGAGGCCGGGGATCTCGGCCGGATGGCGGCCAGCAAGCGCGGCGCGTGGGTCGCAGAGCGTGTCCGAGAGTACTCGGCGTACCTCGTGTGGGAGTTCGATCGGGGGCTCGCGCGGCGCGTCGCGGCGGCGGATGGCGGCCGGCGGTGGCTCCTCGACTACCTACGCAACTGGTGGGACTTGCGGCGCAATCCGCATGTCACGAGGATCCTGCGGTTGGTCCTGGGGGACGTCGCGCGCGACGTTCGCAACGAGCTCGCCGGCTTAGAGGCGCGGCTGTCGACCGGGACCAGCGTCGCCGCGGTCAAAGCGCCCGAGGCGGTCCGGGTGCTGCACCGGCTCAGCAACGCCGGGCAGGGCGCGTGGGTCGACGGGCTCGCCATGCGCTGCGGCCTCAACTGGCGCCTGGCGTCGGCGGACGTGTCGATCACGCGGGAGGGCGTGCGGGTCGGCGATCAGCTCGTCCGGGTGTGGTCGCTCGCGTCGGCCCCCGGCCAGGTCGTTGGCAACTGCCTCGATGGCCTCTACGGGTTGAACGCCGACCTGTCGGTGGTGCTGGGGTGGCGCTCCTTGGACAGGCAGGGCGCGAGGCGGCGCATCAGCAGTGCCCAGCACCACTACCACCAGGCGCGTCACTCCCTCATGTCCGCGATGGGAGAGGGCGGCGAGGCGACGGGGCTCGAGGACTTCGGCGCGGCGTCCGAGGTACAGGTCCTCGGCCAGGCCCTCGTGGACCTGCAGTCCGGGGACGTGTGCTTCGGGGAGATGCACCTGTCGGTCGCGGTCCGGGCGTCCAGCGAGATGGAGTTCGCCGACATCGGGACGGCGCTCGAGCGCGTCGTGGGCGGCATCGACGGCAAGCTGGTGCGCGAGACCCACGGCCTCCCGCCGGTGTGGTTCGGGCGCCTGCCCGGGCAGACCGCGGTCACCCCGCCCCGGCGCTTCTTCGTCAACTCGAAGCTCGCCTCCGCGCTGGCGCCGATCGTCGGCCCGCCGCGCGGCCATGCGCGCTGCAGGCACCTCGGCGCCGAGCCGCTCACGACCTTCGAGACCCCCTGGGGCACGCCGTACGGCTACGACCTGTTCGGCGGCGGTGACGTGGGCCACACGCTCGTGCTCGGCGCCACGGGGTCGGGGAAGAGCTTCCTGCTCAACTTCCTGCTCGTGCAGGCGCTCAAGTACGACCCGCAGGTGCTGGTGCTCGATCTCGGCCGCAGCTACCGCTACCTGACCGACTTCGTCGGCGGGCGCTATCTCGCCCTGGCCGAGGGGGACGAACTCGATCCGTCGTCGGCCGCCGGGATGGGCCTCCAGCCCTTCGGGTTGCCGTCCACCGTGCGCACCCGGCAGTTCCTGGTCGCGTGGATGGAGCGGCTGCTGGCGATCGGGCAGTACGCCTGCGAGGCGGACGATGTCGCGGATCTCGACAAGCGGGTCGACGAGGTGTTCCGCCGCGCGCGGGGGAAGCGGACGCTCAGCGCGCTCGCGCACCTGCTGCCGCGGCGGATGTGGCCGGCGATGAGCCGCTGGGTGGACGAGGGGACCTGGGCCCCGTGGTTCGACGGCCCGCCGGCGGGCCTCAAGGAGTTCGGCCGCTGGCAGGTGGTGGACCTCGCCGGCGCGTCGCAGCACGCCGACTGGTGCGAGGCCGCCCTGTGGTTCTTCCTCGAGCGGATGCGGCTCGTGATGGACGACGAGTCCGAGCGGGGGCGGCTCAAGATTCTCGTGGTCGACGAGGCGTGGCGCTACCTCAAGGACCCGGTCGTCGTGGGCAAGCTCGCGGAGGCCGCGAAGACGTGGAGAAAGATGAACGGGGTCCTCATCGTCGCGACGCAGTCGGCCGGCGACATCCTCGGTTCGGCGCCGGAGCTTCTCGAGTCGATGCCGACGCGGCTGCTGCTCGCCAACCCGTCGTTTCCCGACGAGGCCGCCCGTGTGCTGGGTCTGACCCCGGCCGAGGCGGAGACGGTGCGCGAGCTCGAGCAGAAGCGGGAGATCTACGTCCATCGGCCCGGCCACAGCGCCGTGGTGCGGCTGGAGGTCGATCCCGAGTCGTACTGGCTCTACACGTCGGATCCGTCCGATGCCGTGCGCCGTGGGGCCGCGGTCGAGCGTTGGGGATTGCCGGGGGCGCTCATGCGCCTCGCCGCGGGGGTCGACGGGGACGTAGGCGGCGCGCGCGGGCGGGCCGAGGCGGTCGCGTGACGGGTGCTTTACGGGAGGTGGCGATGCGTGTTGTGGGATGTTTCGTCGCGGCGCTGGCGCTCGCGGCGCCGGGTTACGGTCAGGAGGCGGAGCGGACGCCTATCCGAACGGTCGTCGCGTCGCCGACGCAGCCGGTGGCGATCTTCACGCGCGTGCGGACGGTCACGACGGTGCGCCTGCCCGCGGGCGAGGAGATCGTCCGCACCGTCGCAGGCGACGCGGAAAACTGGGACCTCGTCGCGCGGGGGCGCGAGCTGGCCATCAAGCCGTACGCGGCCAACCTCGTCTCGAACGTGACGGTCTCGTGCGCCTCCGGCGAGGTGTTCACGTTTACCGTCGTGGAGGACGCCGGCGCGGCGGCGGACTACGTCGTGACGGTCGAGGCGGGGGAGGAGGAGCCGCTGGTGGGCGAGGTGGATCCGGCCGCGGTGGAGGTGCGGTACCGGCCGGCGTCGCTGGCGGCGGGCCTGCGCGATCGCATGGACGTTCACCACGCGCGGCGCGAGCGCATGCTCGCCGAGGGGCGGAGGGAAGTCGAGCGGCTGTGGGCGGCGGCGGAAGCACGCCGGGAGGCGTTCGTCCGCGACTTCGCGTCCCGCGTCCGGCTGCCCTACCTCGCCGCCGAGGAGGCGCACGAGGTCCCGTTCCTGCTGCGCGACCTGTGGACGGACGGGACGTTCACGTACCTGAGGACCGAGGGCCAGGAGATTCCCGCCGTCTACGCGTTCCGCGGGGACGCGCTCGAGGCGGTGCACACGGACGTCGAGGCCGGCGGGCTGCTGGTCGTCGAGCAGGTGATCCGCCACGGCACGCTGAGCCTTGGCGGGCGCGAGGCGTGGTTCGGGCTCGCGGCCGAGGGCGGGGCGATGCCGCAGCGGCGGCCCGGCTTCCTGAAGCGGACGTTCGCGAGGCCGCCGCGGATGTACGCGGTCTGGGGGGCGGTCGGCGCCGCCGTCGCGGCGACGCTCGTCGCCGGGAGGTGATCTCGAATGGGTGCGCGTCTCATTGCGGCGGCGTTGATCGCGTGGGCGTGGCCTGCCGCGGCGCAGGTTCCGCAGGGGTCCGTCCAGGCCGGCGTCCGGGGCGGCGTGGCGCTCGTCGAGGTCGTCACGCGCGTGGGATTCGAGACGACCATCGTCCTGCCGGCCGGTTGGAGGGTCGTGGAGCGTCGGCTCGGCGATCCGGACCGGTGGATCGCGACCGGCGGCGGCCATCTCGCGATGGTGCGGCCGCTCGCGCGCGGCGTGGCGACGAACCTGAGCCTCGTGCTCTCTGACGGTTCGGTGCTGTCGATCGGCCTCAGGGAGAGCGACCTGCTGCCCGTCCACACTGTGGTCCATCTCGGCGCGCTCGCGCCGGAGGACGCGCCGGCCGCTTACTTCGGCGCCGCGGAGATCGTCGAGGACGTCGTGGCGGGGACAGGGGCCGAGGCCGCGGTGCTGCTGTCCGCGATCGACGTGGAAGCGATCCGGCGGGAGGAGGAGCGCGCGCGCGAGGCGCTCCGCAGTGCCGAGGCGGAGGTGAGGGACCGCGTCGAAGACGCCGTCGCCGCGGCCGACGAAGCGGTCGACTCGTTCGTTTCCGGCTATCCCGCGCGGCTGCACTTCGTGTTCGAGTTCGACCCCGAGGTGGACGTGACGGCGGCGCCCTACCGGGTGGAGGGGATGTGGCACGACACGCAGTCGACGTTCATCCGCTTCCGCCGGGTGGTGGACGACGAGGTCGTCGTTCGAGCGCTGCTGCCCGACGGCACGGCGCGCGTGCTGCCGCACGAGGTGATCGGCCATGGGTTCGTGGTCCGCGTCGACGGCGTGGTCGAGGCAGGCATTCTCGGCGTTGGTGAGCTCGAGACCGGCGCTCGGTGGCGCATGCGGAGCGAGGGGGAGCCGTGGCGGACTGGCAACTGACGGTTCCCACAGGGGTCATCCCCAAGAACCTGCCCGTCTACGCGGGCCTCGGCTTCGCCGCGGTCCTGATCCTCGTAATGTTTCTCACCGGGTCGGGCGGGCCTCCCGAGGACGCCGGCGCCGACGAGGCCGCCATCGAGGCGGCGGTCGCGGACGTCCGGGGCGTCGTCGCGCCGGTGATCCGCCAGGGGGAGCAGCTCCGGGAAGACCTCGCGCGGCTGGAGGCCGAGCGCGAGGCGCGGGAGGAGGAGCGGCGCCAGGGCGAGGAGTTCCGGCGCGAGGAGAGCCTGCGGGACGCACGCCGGGAGCTTGAGGATGCCCGGTCGGCGCTTCTCGAGACCCAGCGCATCCGCGAGGAGGCGGAGCGCACGGGCGCGGGGGCGGCCGACATCGCCAGCGACATCCAGACGACGCTCGAGACGGTCGAGGAGCGGGAGATGCGGGAGGCCCTGCGGCTCGACGAGCTGCAGCGCTTCACGCTCTCGATGCGCGCGCCGGCCCTGGTCGGCGATCCCGGCCCGCCGGCCGCCGCGCAGACGGCAGCGCCGCCGCCGGCCATCACCGGCGATGCGGCGCTGGACCGGCAGCTCATGGCCCTGATGCGGGAGGAGGCCGGGTCCGCTCGGCCTGAGCCGCCGGCACCGGAGCGCCCGAAGGGCCCCGCCGTCGTTGCGCCCGCGCCGCCCGGCGAGGTCGGCAGTGCGCTTGCGGAGGGCGCCTCGGCGGTCTCGCTGTCCGAGCGCTACGCCGCCGGTGCGGGCCTCGAGGTGTCGGACTCCTCCGGCAACGGCTCCGCCGCCGTCGTGCGCTGGGCCGACGTGCCGGCGGGGCTCGACCTCGTCTACGAGGGACGCATGATGCAGGCGGTACTCGAGACCCAGCTCGTGGGCGACTTCACCGGCGAGGCGCGGGCTCGGATCACCGTTCCCGTGCGCACCCGGGACCGCAGGCGGGTGGTGATCCCCCGCGGCACGACCGCGATCGGCGAGGCCCAGCCGGTCGAAAACGGCTTCCAGACGCGGCTCGCCGTCAGCTTCTCCCGGCTGCTGTTTCCCGACGGGCGCTCGGTGAGGATGCGGTTCGAGGGCCTCTCGTCTCTGGGCGAAACCGGCCTGGCCGACGAGGTCAACCGCCACTACCTGTCGACGTTCGGCGCGGTCGGCGCGGTCGGACTGCTGGCGGGCCTGTCGGCGGGTGGCGGCTCCGAGGGGTACTTCGACCCGGCCCGCCAGCAGTTCTCCGTCGCCGCGATCCGGCTGCTCGACCGCTACGTGAACCGCCTGCCCGAGATCCGCATCCGAGCGGGCCATCCCATTCGGATCTACCTAACCCAGGACCTGCTCGTTCCGCGGGCATAGAGGAAAGGAGGGCGTGATGAGTCGTGCCGTTCGGGTGTACGTCGCGCTGGTGCTGGTGGTCGTCGTCCTGGCGTCCGCCGGAGCGGAGAGGGCGCGGGCGTTCTTCGGTCTGGACCCCGCCGCCTGGATCGTCGTCGGCCAGATGGCCTCAGTTGTGAGCAACCTCATGGCGATGCGGGACACGATGATGCGCATCCGGGACGAGGCGCTCAGCTCCTACCGCGGTCTGGTCGAGCCCATCGACGATTTCGCGGGCCAGATTCGGCTTGCGTTGGGGGCGGGTGCCTCCATCGACCTGAGCACGCTCGGGGGCGCCGATCCGCGGGAGCTGGAGCTCGCGGACTGCGCGGCGTTGCCGCCCGGCGATGTCGGCACGGTGCCGTGCGCGCCGGACTCGTTCCCCGATCCCGGCCGCGCGTTCGCGGATCTGCCGGGGATGGACCCCGACCTGGCCAGGTCCCTTGAGGCGTTGCACGCGGTCCGCGCGGCCGACTTCGAGCTGCAGCTCGCGGAGGCCGACCACCGCGACCGGCTCGTCGAGGAGGCGCTGGTGGCCGTCGGGCTGTACCACGGATGCGAGCCTGCGCGGGCCGAAGCGGACCGCCGGGGCGTGATCGTGTGTCCGGCCTCCCGGGCGTGGACGGCGGCCGAGCGCGAAGGGCTGCGGCAGCGGCTGGCGGAATCGGTGGCTGCGCTGAGCACCGCCGACTGTCCGGCAAGGGCCCGCGGCGGCATGGGCCAGGGGGTCTGCCCGTCCCGCGCGCAGCACCGGTCGCTGCAGCTCGCGGCGACGCAGGCCCGGGCGAACCTGGACGCGGTGCTGCTCAAGCTCGATGCCGAGGACGCGGACCGCGCGCGCCGCGCGCTGGAGCGCGAGCTAGTCGAGGAGGGCCGGCAGGAGCAGCGGAGGCTGGAGCGATTGCAGGGGCTCGCCGGACTGGACCTGTCTCTCGATACCGCTGCGGGACGCGCGAACGTGCTGGCGGCCGAGCTGCATGCACGGAACCCGGCGGCAAATCCCTTCGGCGGCCGGTTGTTCGTCGCGGCCAATTGACGGGAGGAGTGTGATGCGGCTCAAGCAGGCGTTGGCGGCGGCGGTCGTCTTGGTGCTGGTGCTCGGCCGCCCCGCGGCGGTCGACGCGAGCTGGGCCGGGATGCTCGTGCAGGTCTCGGCGATGCTCTCGCAGATCCGGGGCTACGTGCAGACGGCGGAGGCGTACGTCGCCCAGGCCGGCGCCGAGTTCCGGGGACTTCTTGATCCCGGAGGCTTGGTGTCGGGCGTGCGCTCGCTGGCGGACTGGCGGAGCGCGGTGTCGGAGCTCGCCGACATCGGTCCGCTGTGGGATCCGCTGACCGAGACGTGGGCGCTCGTCGACGACGCCCTCCTCAATTACCAGGCCGCGCGCGGTCTGGGCGGCCACGACTTCGGATCGGTGGCGGGCTTCGTCGATCTGCTCGATGCGCAGCCACTGGGGTGGACGGCCGGCAAGGCGTCCGCGTGGCAGGTGCTCGTCGACGATCTCGGCCTGCCGGCGGAGCTCCGCGACGAGGTGCGGGATGCCGACCAGTTGCGCCGGCGCGTGGTCGATCTCCGCTACGGGGCGGCGGTGGACACGCGCCTGATCGCCGCCTCGGTCCTCGGCGGCCACGTCGCCGGCGAATACGCCGGCCGCGGCCTGCTGGAATCCGCCGCGGAGGTCCTCGATTCGACGCGCCGCGTGATGGGCGGCGCCTCCGATCCCGACCCGGCGTTGAGCCAGGCCGAAACCGACGGCGCCGCGTCGCAGCTGGCATCGCTCGGCGCGAGCCAGTCGGCGAGCTCTCTGTCCCTCCGGGCCGCGCGGCTCTCCGCCGAGGCGCGTGACGTCCGCCTGGAGGCCTACGGCGCCGCCGCGCGCGCAGAGCGGCGGCTCGGCCGCCTGGCGCACCTGGCGTCCGCCGCCGCGCCGGCCATGGCGGAGTCCATCGGCGGCGATCCGCTGGGCGTCCTCGGATCGGGCGAGTTCATGGAGGCGTGGGTCCGGTGACGCGGTCGGGCCGGCGCGTGTTCGCCGCGGCTGTGGTCCTGGGCGGGCTGGGCGCCCTGGGACCCTGCGCGGCGGCCGCGTCGGCCCAGCCGCCCGTCGATCCCGACGGGTCGGCCACGCGCTGGTCGTTCGACTACGTCCAGGCGGCGGTGGACGACCTGGTCAATGACCCGCTGCCGGCGGCCTACGGCGGCGTGACGGTCCGCGAGTACTTCTACGACATGGGCGTGCGGTTGTGGGCGACGATCGCGCTGATCATGGTCGTCGTCCAGGGGCTCAAGGTGGCGATGGGCGGCCGTCTCGACATGTGGGGGCTGGTGAGCTTCCTCCTGTGGCTGGCGTTCCCGCTGATGGTTCTCGAGGGGTTCTACACGCCGTACGCGGCGTTCGGCAACCAGACCTTCATCCAGATGGTGACCGGCCAGGGCCAGGCGCTCGCCTCGGCGCTCAACGAGGGTGGCGGGGCGTTCGCGCAGCTCCACGACCGCATCTACAGCACGCTCTCCGAGACGTTCCGGCACTTCGGGATCGCGTTGTCCAACGCGCCGTGGTCCCTCGGCGGCCTCCTGCAGGGGATCGACGCGCTCGTTGCGACGTTGTTGTCGCTGAGCATCGCGGCGGGGGTGCTGATCCTGGGCATCGTGCTGCTTCTCATCGCCAGCCTCTTGGTCTACACGCAGGTGGTATGGGCGAACGTCGCGCTGGGCGTCCTGACGCTGCTCGGCCCCGTCTTCGTGCCGTTCCTGCTCGTGGAGCAGATGTCGTTCCTGTTCTGGTCTTGGCTGAAGGGCCTGATTCAGTACAGCTTCCAGGTCGTGGTCGCGGCGCTGCTGCTGCGGATGATCGCGGTGCTCGCCACCTATCCGCTGGAGGGGATGAGCACGTTCGTCGCGAGCCTGGCGGCCGTCGGCTCGGGCGCCGGCGATCCGGTGATGGCGTCGTACCTGGACGTCGTGCGGCGGTTCGGGTCGTGGGTCCCGGTGATTCTCGCGGCGCTGCTCCTGAGCTTCAAGGTCGGCGAGCTCACGCAGGTCATGCTCGGCGGCTCGCAGAACCTCAGCTCCGGGCTGACCGCGGTGGCTGCGGGCGCGGCGGCAACGGTGGCCACAGGCGGCGCGGCGGCCGGCGGGGCGCTCGCCTCGGCCGGGCTCGCGGGACTCGCGCGGGGCGCCGCTACGCACGGCATGAAGGGCACGGCGGCGGCGCTCTCGAGGGGGGCGCGGTACGCGGACTGGGTGTCGTCGCAGGCGGGCGGATCCAAGGGCCGGCGGGAACGGGAGGACGAGTAGTCGTGGAGATCGAGACGGACGAGATCGTCGAGGTGTGGGCCGAGCACATCACCCGCGCCCGGCACTACCGGGCGGTGCTGCTCGTCATGGGCGCGTGCATGGCGCTGACGCTCCTCGCGCTCTGGGGCGTCGCCCGGCGGCCGCATCCGGCGCCGGTGGTCGTGCGCGTCGACGAGGTCGGCCGCGCCGAGGCCGTCGACTACCTGCCCGAGGCGATCGAGCCGGCGGGGCCGGAGGTCAGCTATTTCCTGCACGAGTTCGTCGCGGCCCAGTACGCGCGTCAGCGGGCGGTCGTCGAGGCGCGCTGGGAGGAGAGCCTCTGGTTCACGAGCGCAAGCGTAAGCGCGCAGCTCTCGGCGGAGTACGGCGAGGAAGTCGCCGAGTTCATCGCCGGCGCGCGCGGCGAGGGCGACATCGTCATCGAGAACGTCCGCATCCGTGTCCTGCCCAACCCCGCGCCGCCGCACGATGCCGAGATCGCCTTCGATCGCGTGCGGACGGCCGCGGGCCGCGTGATCGAGAGCGAGCCGTGGTCGGTCAATTTGCAGTTCGCCTTCACCGAGGTCACGCCGGATCTGGTGTTCAGCAATCCAATCGGGCTCGTGATCACGTTCCTGGAAGACACCGTCGTGAGGACGACCCTCCGGGAGGGGAGGTAGGGCGGTGGAGCTCTCTGGCGCCCAGCTCGCCCTCCAGGAGGCCGGCTTCAGCGCGCAGGCCTCGCGTTTCGTGGCCCTTGTGGTCCTGTCCGGCGGGGTGTTCGTACGGGAGTTCGCCTCGCGGTGGATCGGGGACACCGACGGGAGGCGCGCCCGCACGGAGCGCTTCATCGACGGCGAGGTGTCCGCCGTGTGGCGCCGCGCGTTCGGCCGCGACAAGGGGCTCGCCGTGCAGCGCATGCGCTCCGGAGTCGTCTACCACTGCAGCGGCAAGGCGCTGTACCGCGCCCTCGGCGCGGAGAACAGCCGCTACCGCCGCCCCCTCGACCCGGCGGATTGGCTGCGGATCGTCGAGCGGCTTCTCAAGGCGTGGGCCGCGCTCGCGTCACCCGACTGGCCGTGGCTGTTCTCGATCGAGGGGCAGGTCGCGCTGGCCGACTCGCTGGGGGTGCCCCGCTCGGTGCTCCCGAGGCGCTCCTACGGCGTCGGGCAGAAGGTGGACATCTACTTTCCGGACCGGCCGCTTATCGCCTTCGCGGGCGACCGGCTGGTGCTCGTGCGGCCGCACGTCGACGAAGACCTGGTGGATCCCGCCGCGGGGCTTCGCACGTGGTGGCGGCACTACCGGCCGTTCATCGCGGCAGTCGGCGCCGCCGGCGTCTCGGTCTCGCTCAGGCTGGTCCGCTCGGCGGCGCGGCCGGCCGACCCCGCGGTGGATCAGATCCTCGCGCAGTGGAAGGCGGACGGCGGTGCGGTGGAGGCGGTGCGCGACATCTGGTTCACGCGCCAGGAGGCGCGGCGCCTCGAGGGTGGCGACCCGCCGGTAGTCGCCGCCTACGGCGGCCCCGAGCGGCTGGCTGCGCGCCTCCGCGAGCTGGAGGATCGCGTGGCCGAGCGCCGCGCGACCCTTGCCGCGGGCGTGGCGGACGGCGAGGTCTGGCAAGCGGAGGGGCTGCCGGAATCATGGTAGCCAGGCTGGTTGCAGCGGGCTCGGTCACGGCGTGGTGGGTGTGGGCGCATCCGCTGCCGCTCGACGACCGCTTTCTCCTGTTCATCCGGCAGCAGACGCCCGCCTGGTACTGGCCGGTGGTGGCGTGGTCGGCCCTCTCGCCCGGCGTCCTGGTCCTGGTGCTCGGGTCGGTGGCCGAATCCATCTGGCGGGTGTGGTTCGAGCGCTACCGGCCGCGGGGCGCGGGCGCCAGCCGGCTGGCGCCCTGGCCGCTTTCGCCCGACGACCCCGAGCCCGCCATCGTCATCGGCGAGGTCCATCACCCCAGCCGGATTCAGGAGGCCCGCGAGCCCACGTGGCTCGTGATGCGCGACAAGGCGCTCTACACCGGCACCATCGTTTTCGGCGCAGTGGGCACCGGCAAGACCTCCGCCTGCATGCGTCCGTTCGTCCAGCAGCTCCTGAGCTGGCGCGCCCACGACGGGGAGCGCCGCGCGGCGGGGCTGTGCCTGGAAGTGAAAGGCGACTTCTGCAACGACGTCCGCGCGATGCTCGCGGAGTACGGCCGCGGCGACGACTACGTCGAGCTCAACCTCGAGCGCGAGGGCTATGCCTGGAACCCGCTCGACGCCCCGTGGATGGATTCGTCGAGCCTCGCCTACACGATCGCCTCCCTGCTCAACCAGTTGTACGGCAAGGGAAAGGAGCCGTTCTGGCAACAGGCGTACAGCGATCTGGCGCGCTGGATCATCGTTTTGAAGCGGCTCCAGTATCCGCCTTGGGTGACGCTCCGCGACATCTACCGTTACTCGGTGGACCAGCAGGCCCTCGGCGAGGACATCCACGCGATGAAGGCCGCGCTCGACGCGCGATGGAGCTGCCCCGACGTTTGGGAGGTCACGGTCGGCTGGCGCGACCACCGTCGGCACGCCGAAAAGCTCGGCGAGTGGACATGGCGCGACGCGGGCGGCGGCCGCATGTGCACGCGGCAGGAGACGCGCGCCGACACCGAGCCGGTGGTCGCCGTGCTGCGGGAGGCCGGCGCCAAGTGCAAGGTCGAGGAGAGCTACCGCGGGATCCCCTGGGGGCTCGGCCGCGAGGCGCAGAAGCACCTCAAGGTGGACCAGTCCGCGACCCACGAAGCGGTCTCGCGTTGGTACCGCCAGCAGTGGCTCGGGCTCGCCGAGCAGACGCGAACCAACGTCGTGACGGGCCTCGCGGTGTTCCTCGCGGTGTTCGACCTCCCGGATACGGGCCGCAAGTTTGCGCCGCCGTGCCCCGACGACGACTCCGGAGTGCCGATGGGGCTGCCGCCCTGCCTTCCGCCGCTCTACGACCTGATGGAGTCGGGGAAGGTCCTCGCCTTGAACATGCCCGCGGGCGAGAACCCCAACCTGGCCCGGACGCTGGGCGTGATGCTCAAGCAGGCGTGGCTCTCCACGCTGCTGCTGCGGCCGGCGCGCATGCAGGAGGAGTGGAACCGGGACCGCTACTGGCGGCCGGTACTGCTGGTCGTCGACGAGTACCAGCAGTTCGCCACGGTCGGGGAGAGCGATCCGAGCGGCGACGAGAAGGCTTTCGCGCTGACGCGCCAGAGCAAGTGCATTCCGCTGCTGGCGACGCAGTCGCTCTCGTCGCTGCGCTCGGCGCTTGGCGCGGGCGAGTCGTGGCGGGCGCTGCTGCAGACCATCCGTTCCCGCATCTACCTGGCGCTGGGCGACGACGCGTCCGCGAAGACGGCGTCCGAGCTCTGCGGCCAGGTTTCCCGGATGGTCGCGTCCTACTCGGTGTCGGAGAACACGGCGCGGGCCGGGGTGAGCTTCCTCTCGGGGCGGGCCGGCGGCGGGGGCTCGACGTCGGCGGGCCTCTCGAAGAGCTACCAGGCCCGCCGCGAGGCGCTCTTCACGCCGCGCGACTTCACCGTGCTGGGCAACTACCAGGCGATCGCACAGATCTTCGACGGGAAGGCCGTGGCGGACGCCGTGCGCTGCTACCTGTTCCCCGACTACCTGGTCAGGAAGCTCGGCAGACGCATCCCGTGGTGGCGCGCGAAGGAGCAGGGGCTGCTGTGATGATCGAGACGCAGGCGAGTTTGGCCGAAATCGGAGAGCACCTGGCCGATCTGCGGCAGTTCGTGGGCGACGATTCCGTGTCGGAGATTATCGTCAACGGCCCCGGCCGGCTGTACGTGGAGCGCGAAGGCCGCCTCTCGCGGGTGCCCGTGCCGGAGGGCAGCCTCAGCCGGCGCGATCTCGAGGCGGCGGCCGCGATGATCACCCGGGGTTCGGGTTTGGACCTGCGGACCGAGCCCATCGTCGACGTGCGGCTCAGCGACGGATCCCGCGTCGCGATCGCCG
The DNA here is from genome assembly GCA_965207665.1 of Vicinamibacterales bacterium. Taxonomy (GTDB): domain Bacteria; phylum Acidobacteriota; class Vicinamibacteria; order Vicinamibacterales; family UBA8438; genus JAAXGX01. Next base: position 3,391,367 of record CBDBMV010000002.1, on the reverse strand, counting down.
CCCCGCCGGCGTCGACGGAGCTGGCGATCACGATCCGGCGGTTCAGCAGGTGCATGCTGTCGGCGGCGGACCTCGTGGCCGGCGGCTCGCTGCCTCGCCCCGTGCTGCAGGCCGTCCGCGACACGTTGCTCCACGACGGAAATGTCCTCATCGCCGGAGGCACGGGCAGCGGCAAGACCACGCTGTTGAACGCATGCGTGGGCCTGCTTCCCCCGTCGGACCGCATCGTCGTGATCGAGGACACCATCGAGATCAGGCTGGCGCATGCCAACTCGCTCCGACTTGAGGGGCGCGCCTTCGGGACGGGCGCGAACGCCCGCGTGAGCATACGCGATCTCGTTCGCCACACCCTGCGGCACAGGCCGGACCGCATTGTTCTCGGCGAGGTGCGCGGCGGCGAGGCGGCGGACGTGATCCAGGCCCTGGTGACGGGCCACGGCGGCTCGCTAAGCACGATCCACGCGTCGACCTGCGCGGGGGCGCTCGACCGCTTGGCGACCTGCGCGCTGCAGGCGGGCGATGCGCTCCCATGGGACGTCGTCTGCCGCTCGGTGGCGGCGGCCTTCCAGCTCGTCGTGCGCCAGGCGAGGGTCGACGGCGTCCGCGCGGTGCGGGAGGCCGTCGCGGTTCTCGGTTACGAGCCGCGGACCGGCGGCTGGCGCACCCGGACGCTGTGGGACGAGGCGCAGGCGGTGGCCGGAGCGGCGAATGGCGGCGGGGCCGCCCAGTCGGGGTGGCGCCGCGTGGCGGGGGTCCCGGGCCTGCTCGTGAGCCCCGCCGAGCCCGTCACGGTCGCCGGTTTGCTGCGTTCGCTCGGGGACACCCGGCGGAGTCCGGCTACGCGCCGGCTGTGGCGCAGCCGCGGTCCCCGCCGGCCTCCGGTTTCGCGGGAGGCGGCATGAGCCTGATGGAGAGCGAGCCGGCGGTCGAGGTCGAGGCCGCGACGGCGCTCGTCGAAGCGGAGGAGGCCGCGCGGCGCCGCCGGGAAGACGACGAGCGGCGCGTTCCGGAAAGCGCCGATCCGGACCGGGGCGGCGCGCCGGGCGCGCCGCGGCCGGAGCCGGAGAAACGGGTGGCCGCCGCTGCCGCCGCCGGGGAGCGGGGCGGGAAGGCACGCGCGCCGGCCGTCGACACCGGACGCGCCGCCGCTGTCGTCGCGGACCTGTTGGCGCTGCGCGGTGTCGGCGACAAGGCCGTGGCCGATCTCATCGTGGCGCAGCTGGGCATTGCCGGCGTGGACGTCGCCCGGCTGGTGGCGGACATTGAGGCCGCGCAGGACCGCGACCGCGTGTCGGTAGCGGCGCAGACGCTCGCGGGCCAGTTGCGGGGCGTGATCGAGCAGGTGCAGCGGACGGCCGGCGCGTCGGGCGCGGCCGTGGAAGTCCGGCTCAAGGAGATGGAGGGCCAAGCCTACGTGCTAATCCAGACGGCCCTCGCGGCGCAGACGTGCCTGGAGCTCGCCGAGCGGTCGGGCGGCCGGATCGGCACGCGGCTGCAGGACATCGTGCGCGCCGCCGACGAGTTCCTGCACGCCGTGGGCGGCGCCCACGCCGAAGTCCTCGCGGCGAAGGAGGCCGTCGGCAGTTGGGTGGCGGACGCCTCCACCGTCGGCCGCGGCCTGTGGTGGTGGTCCCTCGTGGGCGGGTTCGTGGGCGGCGTGCTGGGTGTGTTCGTGTCGCTGTTGGTCACTTGGGCGGGGCGGTAGGGGATGGGTCTGACCGACAGCGGCGCGCCGGGTGAGCGGGACCGCCGCCGACGCGCGGCGACAGGCGGGGCGACGCTACGCGCTGCCGAGCAGAAGCGCCCGTCCGCGCGGCCGCAGCCGGTGCCCGATGGCGATCTTCCCGCTGCGCGGCGCGGAAAAGAGAACGACACCGTCGCGCAGGGGCGGCCGGCCGCTGCCGCTCGTCGGCAGCCGCAGGCGGGGTCGCGGGAGTTGGATGCCGATCCCCATGACTCCCGGCGCCGGTTCCGCGGCGATGAGGAGGATAGCCTCGCCCGGCGTCTGGCGAGTGCCGGCGACCAGCCGGACAAGGCGGTCTGCAAGTACATCGTCGATTGCTTCGACGCCGCGGTCCGTACAGCCGTCCAGGCGTTCGACGAACGCCTGGACCGGCTCCGGGGCGAGCGTGATCCGGCCACGCTCGGCCAACGCCTCGGCGAGGAGTTGGAGGACGGCCGGCGTGCGCTGCGCAAGGAGATCGAGGATGTCCGCGACAGCGTCCTGAAGGAGGTCCGCGAGACCCTCGGGGACAGCTACCGAATGGAGGCGAGCTCGCGTTCAGAGCACGGCGAGGTGGCGGCGGTCGGGTCGCCAACGAGTGCGGTCGATGCCGCCCGCGAGCAGTTCCGTGCGGAGATCGACGCCGCGCGGAAGGTAGCAGTCCGGGAGGTCCACGGCGCGCTCGGGGGCGCTCCGGAGCTTGCAGGACTCTCGTCGAGGGTCGTGGTCTCGCCGGCTGCTCCGGGTGCGGACGCCGCGGGCGGTGCGGCCGGGGCGTCGGCCGCGCGGGACGCCCGGGCCGACTTGATCGGCACGCCGCGGGCCGTCGCCCTCGGGCACGTCACCGAGGCGTCCCTGATGGTGGCCGCGGCGCGCGGCCCCGATTCGATGGTCGAGATGGCGCGATCGATAGAGCGGTCGCCGTTGCGGCAGGCGGCGCTCGAGACCGTGCGGTGCGATCCGGTCCTCGTGGGCCTGTGCGCCGACCTGCGCGACGGGGATTACCGCAGGCGCGGCGCCCCGGTGCCCGCGGAGTCTCCGCTCCGGACGCTGGCCGGCGATCTGCTGGCGCGCCACCTGGCCCGGTGTCGCGAGGATGCCCGCGGGGCGGACGGCGACGAGCGCGCGTTCGCGCAGGGGCGGGCGGCGCTGCGGTCCGGGCCGTGCGCGGTGGAGGCGGAGGCGCTCACGCGGCCCTACGGGGCCGTTTGCCGTGTCGAGATAGACGCGCGGTTGGGCCGGGTGCCGCCGGCGCTGCCGAGCGATAGGGACCTCGGCGGCCAGGAGCTCAGCCTGGAGGGCCGCGCGTGGCTGGATCGCATGCGCGCGCGTTCGGTGGTCCCGGAGGCGGCGGATCCGGGTCGCGCCGTCGTCCGGGGCGCGCCGCGCGGGGCGGCGCGGAGCCTGTTGGGGCGGCGTGCGCAGGGCTTCGACCGCGTGCTGCAACTCGCCCAGACCCGCCGGGGCAAGATGGCGGGCGGCGTCTCGTCGCGCCTTCTCGGTTGGGGCCTGTCCGGCGGCCTCCGCCGCCTGCAGGCGGTCGGCCTCGTTCTGGGCGGCAGCCGGCACCTGATGGCCGGGCTCATGCGGGCCGGGGCCGATCCGATCGCGGTGGCCGCGGCCTCCTCGCGGGGCGCGGCGCGCGCGGTCGCCGTCGGCGTAGCGGGTTCGCTGGCCGACGGTGCGCGGCCATCCGATCACCGGCGCCTGGTGCAGGTCGCCGAGGAGCTCGACCGGCGCCAGCGCGGAGCCGAGATGACGGCGGCGACGTCGGCGGCGGCACGGGCGGCCCGGCTCGATCGGTGGGCCGATTGCCGAGGCCGGAAGGGTGAGGTCCAGGAGATGCTTGGGGCGCTGCACGCCGATCGCCACCAGGCGATCACCGAGGCGTGCTCGCGGGAGAGGGATCGGGCGGCAGAGGCCCGGCGGTCGGGCGACACGGACTTCGATTTCCTACGCGAACGGGTGCGCGAGGGCGGCGTCCGGGTGTGGGCGCAGGCGTGGCAGGGTAGGGGGCCGGCGTCGTTCGACGGGGCGCTGAGGCACCCGGACGGGGCGGTTGCGCCAAGCAGCCCGGCCGACGGGGTGAAGGCCATGCTGCTCGTCTCGGGCGGCCGGGTCCGGCACGGCCCGGATGCCCGCCTGCGGGTCGGAAGGGACCTCGCCGTGGATGTCCCCGAGGGTCTAGACGACGAGCAGCGGCAGTCGGCGCTCATCTACGGGGCGGCGAAGGCGATCGTCGTGGCGCGCAACCCCACGTTGGCGCCGGGCAATCGGGAGGCCGTCGTCCTGTCCGGCATGCTCGCTTCGGCGATGGCCGAGCGCCTCGACGCAACCTACGAGCCGCCGGAGGAGGCCCGGGGGCTAGACCCCAGCCGCGTGAGCGACGAGCTGCTCCGCCGCGGAAACGCGCTCGTCCAGGAGGTGGGCGTCCGAGTGCAACAGTGCCTGGAGACCTCGCTCGGGCGAGAGCAGCTCGAGAGGCACAAGGAGGTCGACCACCAGGTGGACTTCATTGCCCGCCGCAGCTTCGGGGAGACGCCCAGCCGCGAGGTGCGGCAGGAGCGCCTCGCCCGCGAGCGAGGCGAGGCGCCGGTCGAGGCCGCGGTGGATCTCGGTCGAGGGAGGGGGTAGGTGACATGCGTGTGCGGTCCATCGGTGGTGCGGTGTGCGCCGGCGCCCTGGCGCTGGCGGTCCAGGGCTTGTGGCCGGCGCCGACGCCGGTGTCGGCGCAGGGCCCGCTGCTGACGTGCGACGCGCCATTTCCGGCGGGCGTCCGCGCTACAGCGGCGTCGCGCCACGACTGCTGGATCCAGGAGGCGGGAGGGCAGTCGGCCGTGCCCTGGCCGGATCCCGGGGCCTTCGCCGAGGGGTCGGTGGTCACCGCGTACAGCCTGCGCTGGAGCGCCGGCGGTGCGCCGAGGCTGTTTTGCTCGGCCGAGAGCGCGCGGGGCGAGCGGTACGACCGCTGGTTCACGGCGGCGGCCGTACGCGGGGGGAGCACGCTGGAGCGCGCGTCCTACGGCGTCCGGGCGGCGAGCGTGCCCGCCGGCGATCGCCTCGTGTCGTCGTTCTTCGGCGGGCGTCCCGCCCGGGTCGAGTGGGAGCGCGGCTCCCGCTACGACGCGCAGGCCCGGCGGTGGGTGTCGCGGAGGTGGCAGGTCGAGCCGTCCGACTCATCTCAGGTGCCCTCGTTCATGCGCCCCCCGTCGGCGCCCGGCGGCGAGGAGCCGCCATCGGCGGTCCGGCGACCCGAGGTCCGCAGCGGCTACACCTGCCCGGAGTCCGGCCTGTTCGCGCGGCAGCTCGGCGACCAGGTCGACCAGGCGTCGGCCGGTCCCGGCGTTGCGGCGAGGTGCCTGTCGCCGGCGGGGGCGGGCGCGATCTTCGACGGCGACGAGATGAACGTCGACGCGCGGTACCTGCCGGGCGCCGGGACGTTCGGCGCCGGCGACGGCTGGCCGAACGGCAACTGGGACCCGCAGACGCCGCAACAGGGAAAGGGCCGGGTCGTGACCACACCCCACCGGCGGCCCGGCGAGGGGCTCGGCGGCGGCCGTCGTCTAGCCGACGCGCCGGTGGTCGCGGCATTCAGTTCCGGGATGGCGTGCGTCGAGCGGGAGAGCATCGTGCTCCGCCGCCACCAGCGCCGGAGCTGGGTCGACACGAGCAACGCCGAGTACGACCCGGCGTGCGATATGAGCGGCGCGGTCCAGCCGCCGGGGACGACGCAGGCCGATCTGCGCCCGGGCCGCTGCGACAGCGAGGGTTTCGATCCCGCGGGCAATCGCCCGGTGGAGTCCGGCTACTGGAACACGTGGTGGGAGCACGTGTGGGAGCCCAACGCGGCGGAGACGGACCCTCACCTTCCGTGGGCGCGGGTCTTCTGGCATGACGGCGGGGGCGCGTCCGCGCTGGAGTCGGGCGGGGTCCTCCTGGGTGATGACGGGACGGGGGTGTGCCTCATCGGCAAGGGCTACGTGCGCAACCCGGCCCTGCCGGCCGTGGTGCCCTCGGTGGCGGGCCGGCTCGCCGGCACGTGGACCGACTACCGGTCGGGCACGGTCCCGGTCGCGTGTCCCAAGGAAGACGGGACGGCGGGTTTGACTTCGGCGCCGACCGGGAGCGCGGCGCCCGCGTTCGACGTTGCGGTGTCGGTGGATTTCCCTCCGCTGATCCACGAGGAGGGGATGGCCGAGTCGTACGCCCTGCGGGAATACCGATCGTCTAGGCCCTGCTCGGACTGGCCGGAAGGCGCCGATCCGGCGCCCGTGGCGGGCGTGGACTGCGGCGCGGATCTCCCCGTGTCGACCGCCCGCCGGCGGCGTCTCGATTCGTTCCGGCGGCAGGTAACGACGTCCGCCGGCACGGGCCGCATCACCTCGCTGTTTCTCGACGGTGCCGCTTCGATGATGTCGCACTCGTGGGACCTGCGCGGCGCGTCGGCCCTCGCGGGCGTCCTCGAGCTGGATACGCCGTGGGACGGCGGCGCCGAGGTCGGTTCCGGCGTGTCGGCCGAGGCGCGGCGGTTCGGGCCTCCGTGGTCGTCATGGACGGATTGCGGCCGCCGGGACTTTCTCATGGGCCGGGCGGCGGACTCGCTGTGGGGCGCCTGGGTGGAGCGGGCGGGATCGCGCGGGGCCGCGAAGGTGGCCGGATCTGTCGGCCTGCTCCGGCTTGCGGAGGGTCTCGACCCCCGCACGACGGTGTCGTGCGCGCCGGGAGGGGACTGCCGGCCGGCGGGGGACGCGTTTCAGGCCCGGCAGCCGGCGGTAGAGGAGGCGGCGCGGCGGTTGGGCGCCGTTGCGGGCGCGAATCCGGATCGCGTGTGCGGAATCGGCGACCAGGTGTCGCTGCCTGGTCCGTGAACGACTCGTTTCGTGGCGATGCAGCAGAGCGAGAGGCGGTTCGCAAAGGCGCTGCGGGTCCGGGTGTCGCGGGTCCTGTACGACCACGTCGACAGGCTCGCCACGGATCTGTGCGTTTCGCGGTCGGAGGTTCTCCGGCACGCGATCCGGCGCGGCGTCGTGATCCTCGAGCGGCAGCACTCGCCGCGGTGGCGTTCGGATCGACGGGGCGCGAGGCCCCGAGGAGGGGCGCGATGATGCGGCTGCGGGGCGGCCTGCGGCGAATCGCGGCGCTCGTCGTCGGGGGCCTGGTCATTCTCGCCGTCGTCGGTACGCGTCCGCGGTGGCAGCAGGTCACCGGCCGCGTGGTGCCCGCGCCCCTTGGAGGCCGGCCCCATCTGGTGGAGGTCGTGGCCCCGCGGGCGTGGACGCGGGTCACGGGCTGGACCGACGGCGCGGGCCGGTTCTTCCTGTTCATGGGGAGGCGCGGCGCCGCGCACACGCTCCGGGTGGAGCGCTCGGGCTGCGGTCCGGCCGTCGTCGAGGGCGTGCGTTTCGAGCCGGGCCGCGACACCCTCGTCCGGGTGCCGCGGTGCTAGAGGCGCGGCGCGTGCGGCGCCGGCGCTTCGTCGCGCAGGCCGCTCGTTTCGCGAGGGCGCTAGTCCCGATGCTGGCGGTGGCGGTCGCGGCGTTTGCGTTCTCGTCTCCGTCCTGCGCCCGCGGGGTCCGGTCCCTCGATCCGGTGCTCGACTCCTGGCGGGGCGTCGGCCGGTCCCTGTCGGTGTACGAGCCGAGCCGGATGGAGGTCGTCGACGCGGTCATGGACCTGCTCGCCCTCGGCGCGCGCGACACGCTGGTCGACATCGGGTCCGGCGACGACCGCTTCGTCGTCGCCGCCGCCCGCGCCGGCGCCGCCGCGATCGGCATCGAGCGCCAGGAGGCGCTCGTCGCGCGGTCCCGCGACAACGCGAGGATGGCCGGCGTCAACGCCCGCGCGACGTTTCTCCACGCCGATGCGATGACGCTGCCATCCGTCGTTTCACGGGCGACAGTCGTCACGATGTTCCTCACGCCGGAAGGGTTCGAGGTGCTCGTGCCGTGGCTGGAGTCGGTCCTCGAGCCGGGCACGCGCGTCGTGTCCCACACGTGGCCCATTCGCGGGTGGCGACCGCTGCGCGTCGTGCTGGTCGACGGCGCCGAGGGCCGGACGTGGCCCGTCTACCTCTATCGGTTCCCTGCCGCGGACGGGTACGTCCGCGACGTGCACCGGGGGTCGTAGTGGCAACGCTCGTCATTGTCGAGTCGCCGGCCAAGTGCCGGACCGTGCAGCGCTGTCTCGGCAACGGCTACCTGGTGCGGGCGAGCTTCGGCCACCTTCGGGGCCTCCCGGCGGCCGGCCGCGGGCGGAAGGGCGCCGCGGCGCTAGGTCTCGATCCTGCCGCCGGGTGGAAGGCCACCTGGGAAGTCCCGCCGAACAGGCGCGACGTCGTGGCGGGGCTGCGCCGCGTCGCTGGGCGCACCGGCCCGGTGGTGCTCGCGACGGACTGCGACCGGGAGGGCGAGGCGATCGCCTGGCACCTGCGGCAGCTCCTTGGCGGCGCGGCCGAGCGTTTCGTCCGAGTGACGTTCAGCGAGATCACGGAGTCCGCCATCCGGGAGGCGTTCCGGGCGCCGCGCCGCCTCGACATGGGGCTCGTGCGCGCGCAGCTCACGCGACGCTTCGTCGACAGGCTGGTCGGATGGCGCGTCTCGCCGGTCGTCGCCCGCGCCGTCGATCAGGCGCGCTCCGCGGGGCGCGTGCAGTCGGTGGCGGCCCGGCTGGTGGTCGAGCGCGAACGCGAGATCGCGGCGTTTCGCCCGGCGCCGTACTGGGAAGTCGCCGTGACGCTCCAGACCCCCGGGGGCGCCGCAGTGCTGCCGGTCGCGGATGCCGAGGATACACAGTCGGCCGACGCCCACCGTTTCGCCGAGGAGGCGGCGGCCCGGGAGGCAGCTGCGGCGATACGGGCGGCGGCGACGGCCCGCGTCGTCTCGGCCCGCTCGGTGCCGGGGGTCCGCCAGGCGCATCCGCCGTTCACGACCTCGTCGCTCCAGCAGGCGGCCAGCGCCCGCTTGAAGCTCACTGTCGCACGCACGATGGAGCTCGCGCAGCGGCTCTACGAGGCCGGAGCCATCACCTACATGCGCACCGACGCCGTATCGTTATCGGCCGAGGCCGAGCGGGGGCTGCAGTCCCAGATCGCGGCGGCCTATGGCGGCGAGTACGTGGCGAATCCGCCCAACCGCTTCAAGGCCGCGGGCGCCGCGCAGGAGGCCCACGAGGCGATCCGTCCGACGTCGTTTGGCCCCACCGGCGCGCCCGCGCTCGAGGGCCACGAGGCCCGACTCTACGAGCTGATCCGCCGGCGCGCGCTGCAGAGCCAGATGGCTCCGGCCAGGATCCGCAAGGACCGCGTTGAGGCGCAGGCTGGCGGGTGGCGCCTCGCCGTCGCCGGGGTCGCGGTCCTCTTCGAGGGGTTCGAAGCCGCGTGGCCCCCCGACCGGGAGGACTTGGCCGTGCCGCTGCTCGAGGAGGGGGCCGAGCTGCGGGTCGGCGATGTCGCCCTCGAGGCGAAGCGCACCAGGGCTCGGAAACGGTTCACGCAGGCGACGCTGGTCCGCGAGCTCGACAGGCGCGGCATCGGCCGGCCGTCGACCTACGCACAGACCATTCAGGTTCTGCTCGAGCGCGGGTACGTGGAGTCGCGCCGGCGCGACCTGGCCGCGACCGCGCTGGGGGAGCACGCAGTGGCGTGGCTGATGCGCCACTTCGGAGAGCTGCTCGACTACTCGTTCACGGCGCAGCTCGAGCGCGAGCTCGACGAGATCGCGGCGGGGTCGCGCGACTGGCGGGGCGTTCTCGACGCGTTCCACCGGCGCCTACTCGAGCAGATTGAGCGGGCGTCGGCTTGAAGGAGGGCGCCGCCCTGGCACGGCGACGGTCCGGGCGCCCGATCTTCCCGGGCGAGACGGTTCGGACCCGTCCGCTGGGGCGCATGTGCGGGCGGCACGGTTGTCGCGGAGGCTATGTTCGAGTCATGAAGGGGTTTGTGGGCACGGTGGTGATCGCGGGTTGCATTGTAGGCGTGGTGATGTGGGCGTTGCTCGGGCGCTACTGGGCGGACCTGGAGTCCGAGCGCGGAATCGATCCGTGCGCGCTCGAAGAGGTCATGTGCGCTTCGACGCCGTCGGGGCTGGTTCACCACGCGACGTTCGGGGCAACCGGCGCGCAGGGCGACTACCGCTCTGCGGATCTGTCGGTGTCGTGCGTGGGACCCGTGTGGGACGTGGGCATTGCGTTCGGGAAGTTCTTCCCGCCGGGCCGGTACAGCGTCGGCTGGGAATCGTTCGTTATCGCATCGCCTGCGCCGCGCGCGGGGAGCTGGTCAGCCGCGGACGGGTTTTTGTCGAGCCCGGAGCCGGGCGCGTTCGTCGATGCGGCGCGTGGGCCAGTGCCGCTCCACGGAGAGGTCGCGCTGGCCGCTCTCGATGTCGCTCCGGTCCTGGCGTTCAGCGTGACGCGCGGCTCGGACTTCGAGGCGTCACTCACTTTCGACGCGCTTCGTGTCCGCGCGGCGGTGCGTGCGATCGCGGTCGGCTGCGGCAGGGGGGAGGCCGCGGATGGATGAGCCGGCGCCTCGGACTCGCGCACGCGTCGCCGGCCCCCGTCGCCGAGCTCCGTGGTCGGGGTTAGAGCGCCCGGCCTGCACGACTTTCGGGGCGGCGTTCAGCGTGCGTAGGTTGGTCGATTGCGGGATCCAGTCTGGCGGTTAGATATGGAGGTGGAGCAGGGGATTCGGTTCGCCGCCGTGGTCGTGCAGGCGGTTGCCGCAAGCCTCGCCTTCAGCGGTCCGCGGCTCACTGGCAGCGTGATGTTCGCCGGCCGGGTTCCCTGGGACGCCGCAACAGTGCTCGTTGTGGTGCTGTCCGTGTATGTCTGCGCTGCTCATGCGGTCCCCGCGTGTTCGAGCGTGGTCGTCGCGCTGGTCGGGCTCGGCTGCCTCATGTTCGGGTCGACGAGCCAGTTGTTTCTGTCCGCGGGTACCGTCCTGCTGCTTGTCGCGGTCGCCGATGCCGGTTCGTCGGCTGCAGGCCGGTCGCTTTATGTGGCGGATCCGTGAACGGAGCGTTTCCGGGACCAGTGGCGGTGGTCCCAGTGTATGGGCGGGTCGGGGCGGCTAGGGCGATTGGTGCCGCCGTTGGCCAACGGCCGACGGGGCCGACTGTTGGAACGCGGAGTTCGGAGAACACGATCTACCGCTCGCGGTCCGGTAGTGAAAGCAGTATCGGAGACTCCCACCGATTGTCCGCTTGACTACCCTATTCTTGCTTGTCCATCCTTAGCACGCTGCTCGTTACGTCGCGGCCTGACACCCCCCTGCTGGTACTCACGGTACCAACCCGGAATGGCCGGGGTCGGCACCGCGGTAGTGCGTCACGAGCGGCATCCGGCCTAGGTAGCCAATTCCGGTCCGGGCCGTAGGAGGTCACGTGCGTACGTTGGTGTCTGTTGTTGTGTCTCTGGTTGTTGTGTCTCTGGTTCTTGTGTCGCCGGTCGCAGCCCAGGAGCGAGGGTGTCCTGACTCTACAGAGGAGTGGATGGGACTGAGAGTCTGCGAGGAACCCGCCGAGCGGGTGGGCTACGACAGAGACGACTTCGGGAGCGGCTATAGCTCGAAGGAAGACGAGATCATTCAAGGGCTACCCCAGATGGACGGGCACGTCTACACGCCGTATACGTGCACGCTCTATGACATCAAGGACAACGGGACGGCCGACACGGACATCGAGCATATCGTCGCGCTGGCGGAGGCATACGACTCGGGAGTCGCGGAGTCCGACTACCGAATGTTCGCCGCGGACATAGACAACCTGACCATCGCCGTGCCAAGCGTCAACCGCTTCGACAAGGGAGACAGGGACGCGGCCGAGTGGCAGCCGGACCGCAACCGGGGCTGGTACGCAGCAACGGTCGTTTCGGTGAAGCAGAAGTACAGCCTGTCGGTGAACCCAGCGGAGCGGGAGGCGCTAGAGATGATGCTGCGTGACGATCCCGGTCGAGAGGTGGACTGCACGATGTCTGTTCCGGCACTGCCGTTCCTGGACACACTGATTGACCGGGCGCTAGGCGCGCTGCGGTGAGATGCGGCGGCGCGCCTTATCGCATGGAGTCTTCGGACTGGCGGCTGCTTTCTTCCCAGCACCTCAGCGCGTTGCGCGGCGACAGGAAGGGATGGCACTGCATGCGTATCGATGACCAGAGGCGAATCTGCATCCGCTGGACAGACCGCGGTGCCCGGGAGATCGAAGTCACGGACTACCGTTGAGAACTAGCCATGGCCAGCAACCCGATTCACGCAGCAGCGCATCTGGCGAAAATCCTCGACGAACTCAAGATCAGTGGGTCTCGCTTGGGGCGAGTGATCGGCGTCCCGCCCCGCAGGAGCGAGGACAAACTCGGCGGACGTCGATCCGCTACGGCCGACACCGCACTTCGCATCGGACAGGCTGCTGGTGGTGTGTCCCAACTTATGACCGTGGGACTTGGCGCAGGCCAACGAGGTGCTCCGGGGATCAGATGCCTACTTGGCCTGTACATCACGATCGGGGTGCTGGTCGGAGGACGCGCTCTCGAGATCGTTTTCGGCGAATGGCCGTTCTACGCTGAGCACCTGCACCTGCTGCCCGCGTGGCGGCTCGGAGGTATGACCGCGCACGGGCTGCTGCTGGGCGGAGCGCTGGGGGCGGCCCTGTTCGCGCGCCGGCACGGCAAGCCGCTCCTGCTCGTGGCCGACAGGCTGGTCATTGCCGCGGCGTTCCTGATGGGCATGGGGCCGGGAACTTCATCGACGGCCAGATCGTGGGCGCAGTGACCGCCTTGGCGTGGGCGGTCAAGTTCCCTTGCGCCGAGGGCTTCCGCCATTCCGTGGTGCTCTACGACGGGGCCAAGAACCTGCTGCTGATGGCGTACCTCCTGCAGGTGCGGCGGGTGAACCCGACGCCGGGGGCGGTCGCCGCACGCTTCGTCTTCTGGTACGCCTTCCCGCGTTTTTTGTTGACCTCTTCGGCGAGTACGCCGTGCACCGGCTCGCCCTTGGCACCGGCCAGACCGTGATCATCATCATGGCGGTCGTCGGGGCTGGCGGCCTGTACCGCTCGAGCCTGCGCCGGCTGGGCCGGCTGACGGGCAGCGCTGACTGGGGGCTCGCCGCGGCGGCGCCGTCGGGACATTTGCAGACCGGGCCGCCGCTCCTGCACCCGACCGCGGGGAAGGGTGGTCACAGCGAGACGGCGGCTTCTACGCGGACGGTCACCACGTGATGCTGGATGTCCTGGACAAGGAGCTGTAGACGCGCGGCCATCGCTTCGTCCGCTACGGCGATGACTGCAACATCTACGTGCGGTCCCGGCGGGCGGGCGAGCGGGTCATGGCGAGCGTCATCGACTTCCTCGCCCGGGGGCTGAAGCTCACGGTGAACGCAGCCAAGAGCGCGGTGGACCGCCCATCGGCGCGGGCCTTCCTGGGCTTCAGCGTCACGGCCGGACCGACGCGGTCCGCTATGTCCTGCTCCGCCTCGACCAGTGGACACGGCGGCGGCGCTCATCGACCGGCTGCTGCACCAATGCCACATCGTCAACATCCGGGGCAACAGCTACCGGATGCGGGAGCATCAGCACTGGCTGCAGAGAGCATCTGAGCAGCAGGGCGAGGGAGCCGCACGATGAGGGCCGGCCGCGCGGCGTCGGCGCGCGTTTCGGGCCGGACTCCACTCGCTCCGCTCCCTGCGCCCAGCCCGAAACGCCTGGGCGACATCAACGGGAGAACGTTCATTGAGCCCGAGACGTCCCTTCCTAAAGTGTGCAGTTTTCAGTTGATTGACACCGCCCGGGCACGGCTCACGGGTTCGCGGAGGCGCTGCGCGCCGCTGAGGCCGACGAGTGGTTTTCTGCTCACCCGGTCGGTCTTGGCCGTTCATCCGTCTAGTGCTCCGTGCGGGAGGTTTCTTGACGCAGTGACTCGCGCGTCCTTTCCACCACTTAGATCCGGTGCCCCAATTCGTAGAGACTCGCCTTCACTACCCCCTCCGTGCCGGACGAGAAGCGCACAGCGCCCGTGAAAGTAGACAGCCTGATACGCACCTTCAAAGTCGCAAACCATTTGATGTTCGCGAAATGTTCACAAAGAAGGCTCGATCGCTTGCCCAAAATTCATGCACTTTGTGTAATGCTTACTTGCGTGTCACGAAGCGCGTTCGACCTCGCTTGTACTCGTCGGTTCCTTGCCCCAGTGGCGGCGATGCCAGATGTGTCCGGTCGCCCGGCTGATGTGCAACAGGAACTTCTAGCGGTCAGCCCGGAACGATTGAAGGCCTTTGGTCGTCGGCGTGCATCAGACGCTGCCAAGTTTCGTTGACTGGTACGAGCATTTTGCGCACGGGACACTAGGTTCAATAGAGGACCAACTCGCAAAGGAGGGAGCAAGTCCATGACGGACACACAGACAACCGAATCGGTCGAATTCAAACCGGAGTCTTTCACGATGACCATCGACCCGGCCAAGGTCGATGCCGAGAGCCTCAAGACCCTCGGGGGTTTCCTCGACGACGAGGCCCTGGAGAAGCTGGCGGGTGGCGAGTCGTACACCGTGACCATCCATCGGACCAGCCAGACCGACCAGGAATGGCAGAACTGGAAGAACGCCGTGCTGGCCGCGGCGTTCAGCGGCGGCTAGTGAACGCGCGGGGGCCCGGAGCGGCGTCGACGTGCAGGTCGCATTGGTGCAACGGAGTGCAACTGTGCCACCGGCAAGCGAACGGGAGCTGAGAGGGGTCGAGCACTTCGACCGGGCCATGCACGTCGTCACGCCCCGGGCCTGGCTGGCGCTGTTGACGCTGGCCGCACTCGTGTCCGCCGCGATCGGCTGGGCCTGGCTGGGCCGCATCGCGACCTACGTACCCGCGCACGGCATTGTCTTCGGTCGCGGCGGCACGGTCCATCAGGTGGCGTCCCGCACCGCCGGCACTCTGGTTCGCGTCCTGCCCTCACTCGGCGACGCGGTGACGGCGGGAGAGGTCGTGGCCGAGATCCATCACGCCGAGACGGCCGAGCAGCATGCCACCGCGCTGGCGCTCGTCGGTGAATTGACGCGTGCGCTCAGCGCTTTCCGTGCCGAAGCACGCGAGTCCAACGCGCTCGCCGAGCGCAACCTCGCCAGGCGGCGCGCCAACCTGCAGGCGCTGGAGGAAAGCGCACGCGACCTGGTGGAGAACGCACGCAAGCGGCATCGGGGGAATCTCGCGCTCTTCGAGCAAGGGTTGCTCGCAGAGTTCCAGGTCGACCTCAGCGAGCGGGAGGTGGATTTCGCGCGCCGCAACCTCTTCGATGTCATGCGCCGGCGCGACGACCTTGAGGCCGGCGAGCTGAGTCGCCAGGCGCGGCTCAGGACGCAGCTCACAGACGCGGAGATCAACCTCGTGGCCGCGGAGCGCGAGGTCGAGGAGCTCGAGACCGTGATGGAGACCTGGCGCCTGAGGGCGCCCATCTCGGGGCGGGTCACGGAGGTCAAGGCGCAGGCCGGCGCCGTTCTGCAGACCGGCGAGTCCGTGCTCGGCGTCGGGGGAGGCGAGGACGACCTGGACGTGCTGCTGTACGTTCCGCCGACCGAGGGTAAGCGTGTCGAGCCGGGCATGCGGGTCCTGATATCGCCGGCGGCGGTGCGGAGCGCGGAGTACGGCTACATCACCGGGGTCGTGGCGAGTCTTTCCGAGTTTCCGGCCAGCATCGACAGCATGGCCGCCGTGCTCCAGAACCGGGAGCTGGCGGAAGCGTTCTCGATTGACGGGGCGCCCTATGCGGGCCGCATCGCCCTGACGCCCGATCCCGCTACCGCCAGCGGCCTCGCCTGGACATCGTCGAAGGGCGCGGAGGTCAACGTCACCGCGGGCACAATGGCCGGGATCGAGATCGAGGTCGAATCTCAACCGCCCATCGCGCTGGTGGTGCCGACGCTCAAGGAATGGCTTGGCTACTGAGTCCCGCCAGCGGCCGGAACACGACCTCCCCGACGCTTCCTTCCCACTGACCTGGCCCCATCGAATCGCGCCGGGAGGATCCGGCAGTTGAACCCCGAGCTCAGGGGCAATCTCCGGCGCTGGCCGGGCGGACGGCGGCGGGTGCCGACCATCCTGCAGATGGAGGCCACGGAGTGCGGTGTTGCCTGCCTCGCGATGATCCTCGCCCATCACGGCCGGTGGGTGTCGCTGGAAGAGTTGCGCATCAGGTGCGGCGTGTCGCGGGACGGCGCAAACGCGGCGAACATCGCTCGCGCGGCGCGTGAGTACGGGCTCGTAGCGAGAGGCTTCGCCCACCCCAGGAAGACGCTGTTCGAGCTCCCCTTTCCCATGGTCCTCTACTGGCGCCGCAGCCACTTCGTCGTGCTGGAGGGTATTCGGGGCAACCGGTTCTACATCAACGACCCGAACGACGGGCCTCGACGGATCGCGGCCCGCGAGTTCGACGACGACTACACGGGCATCGGCCTGGCCTTCGCCCCGGGCCCGCGCTTTCGGAAAGGCGGTTCGAAGCCGAGCATCGTACGAGGATTGCGCGCGCGTTTCGGGAACGCCCGGGGGGCGCTCGCCTTCGTCGCGGTGGTTACGCTGACGCTGCTCGTCCCGGGCGTGGCGGTACCGACGATGGCCCGCGTGTTCGTCGACAACGTGCTGATTCTCGGCAACGACGACTGGGTCTTCGCCCTGTTGATCGGACTCGCGTCGGCCGCGGGGCTGCAGAGCGCTCTGGTATGGCTGCAGCGGGCGCTGCTCGCCCGGATGGAGGTGAAGCTCTCCATCCTGACGACGACGCGCTTTTTTTGGCACCTCGCGACGCTGCCGATGCAGTTCTTCGGTCAGCGCTGGCCCGGCGATCTCGTGAACCGTGTCGCGTCGAACGATGTGGTCGCCAGGTTGCTGTCGGACGAGTTGGCCGTCAACGTGATCAACATGGTGGCGATGGGGTTCTACGCGGCGGTGATGGCGACCTACGACGTATGGCTGACTCTCTTCGCCGTCGGCATCGTGGCGGCCAATCTCGCCGTGCTGCTGCTCGCGTCGAGGTCGCGGCAGGACGCCAACCGCCGGCTGCTCAGAGAGGACGGCAATCTCGCCGGCGCAGCGGTGGACGGCGTCCGCATGATCGAGTCGTTGAAGGCCACCGGCGCGGAGAGCGATTTCTTCACGCGCTGGTCGGGCTTGCACGCGAACGTCCTGCATGCGCGCCAGCGCCTGATGCTCGTGACCACGCTGGCCGGCGTCGCGCCCCCGCTGCTCTCACTCCTGGGCGTCATCGCGGTGCTCGGCGTCGGCGGCCTGCGCGTCCTCGACGGCGCGCTGACCATCGGCGGTCTGGTCGCCTTCCAGATCCTGATGCAGAACTTCTCGCGGCCGGTGGAAGGCCTCGTCCAGTTCGGTGCGCACATCCAGACGGTCAGGGGCGACATCGCCCGGCTCGACGACGTGCTGCAATACAAGCCGGACGCGCGGGCCGCGCGCGGCATCGACGGCAGCGCAGCCGACGTGGCGGCGCCTCCACCGCGCGGATCGGTCGAGCTCGACGGCGTCACGTTCGGGTACAACGTCAAGGAGCCGCCGTTGATCGAGGACTTCTCGCTCACCATCGAGCCAGGCCGGCGCGTGGCGCTGGTCGGCAGCTCGGGCAGCGGCAAGTCGACGGTGGCCAGGCTCGTCTGTGGCCTGCTCTCGCCCTGGTCCGGCACGGTGCGGATCGACGGGAGCGACCTCGCCGAGCTGGAGCCCGCTCACTTGTCCGAGCGCGTGTCCTACGTTGACCAGGAGCTCGTCCTCTTCGAGGGCACCGTGCGCGAGAACGTGTCCCTGTGGGATCCGACCGTCTCGGAAGATCGCATCGTCCAGGCGCTGCGCGACGCTGCGATTCACGACGTCATCGCCGCGCGGGGGCGGAAGTACGACTCCCGCGTAGAGGAAGGGGGAAGCAACTTCAGCGGCGGGCAGCGCCAACGGCTCGAGATTGCCCGCGCCCTGGCCCGGAACCCGGCCATCCTCGTGCTCGACGAGGCGACCGCGGCGCTCGACCCGGTCACCGAGATGGCGATCGACGAGAACCTGCGGCAACGAGGCTGCAGCTGCCTTATCATCGCCCACCGGCTCAGCACCGTCCGGGACGCAGACGAGATCGTCGTGCTCGACCGGGGCCGAATCGTGCAGCGCGGTACGCACCAGCGTCTGACCGCGGAGGAAGGCCTCTACCGCACGTTGGTGACGGGCTCATCCGACCGTGCCGACTCCAATCCTTGAACGCCTCCGCGGCGTGCGGCGGGAGACCGACGCCACGCAACCGTTCGTGATGGACGACGCCGAGCGGGTCCATCTCGTGGAACGGGGGTATCTGGACGTCTTCGCCGTCGAGCTGGCAGGCGACCGGCCCGTAGGGCGAAGGCAATTCGTCACCCGGGTGGCGGCCGGTGAAATGGCGCTGGGCGCCGATCGAGTCGCGGATCCGGCACGGCCGGAGCGCGTCTTCGGCTTCCTCGCGGTACCCGGTCTCGATACGGTCGTCATCGACGGCGAGCGCGCCGGCGTCGCCGCCGGAGAGTTCGACCTGGATGCAGTCACCTGGATCGACACCTGGATCGCCAGCCTCTCCGAATTCGCCGTCCGCGGTTGCCCCCTGCCCCGCGACGCCGTGCAGATCGAGGCGGAGCCGAGCGTGAGCCACCGGGCCGGTTCCGTGCTGACCGCGCAGCACACCGACGTCGTCTGGGTATCGGCCACCGTCCCCATGCGCCTGCTCGGACGGACTGACCTGGTCGTCCCGGCCGGTGAGACGCCGCTGCCGTTGACCGAGCGGACGTGGTTTCGGATCGACGCCGACGCCGACGTCACCGCCGTCTATACGCCCACCGCGCTGCTGACGGGACAGCTCTGGCCCGCGCTCCTGCGCTTTGCCTCCCGCATCCTGGAGCGCGCAATTCTGGCCGACATGGAAGCCGCCGCCGCGTTGGCATCGCGGCGACGCGATGCCAACGACGCGATGCGCTTCTCGGTGTCGGGCTCGCTCGGCGTGCTGGGCGGCGTGCTGCGTGGAGCGCGCAGCGACCGGGGGGCCGGCCCGACCGGCGGCAGCGCGCTGCAGGCGGCCGCGGGACTCGTAGCCGACGCGGTCGGTGCGGCGCTCGCGCGGCAACCCGCCGGCGCCGCCGCGACCCGCGAGCCGGCCGGGGCGGAAGAGGCGGCCGACACCATCGACGCGCTCGCTCGCCGCGCCGGAATGCGCTCGCGGCGCATCACGCTCGCCCCCGGCTGGTGGAAGCGCGACGGTCCGTCGTTCGTCGGTTTCACGGCGCCGGGCGGGAAGCCGCTCGCGATCATCGCGACCGGCCGCAGCCGCTACCGCGCCGCCGACCCGGACACCGGTGCGGACTTCGTCGTGAACGCCGCGGACGCCGCCGGCATCGCCGCCTGGGGTGTGGCGCTGTACCCGCCGCTGCCCGAAGACGTCGGCAGCGCCCGGAGCGTGCTGCGATTCGCCCTGTTCCGGACACACCGCGATCTCCGCACCGTCTGCGCGGTCGGTGCGCTCGCGGGCCTCGCGGCTCTCCTCGTTCCGGTGCTGACCGGCCAGTTGCTCGGCAGCTTCATTCCCCGCGCCGACTACGGATCGTGGCTGGCGGCGCTCGTGGCTCTCGGCCTGGTCGGGCTCGGCAACGCCGTCTTCGGGGTGGTCCAGGGGCTGGCGGTGCTGCGTATCGAGGGCCGTATCGACGAGCGGCTGCAGGCGGCCATCTGGAGCCGGCTGATCGCCCTGCCGTGCCGGTTCTTCCGGGACTTCAGCGCCGGCGATCTCGCCGACCGCGCCGGCAGCGTCGGCGACGTCCGCGAGATGCTGACCGGGGCCGCGGTTCAGGCGGCGATGAGCGGCCTGTTCTCGACGTTCAGCCTGCTGCTGCTGTTCTACTACAGTTGGCGGCTCGCGCTGATCGCGAGCGCGATGCTGCTCGCGATGGCGATGGCCACCGGCTACTGCTCATACCGCCAATTCCGCCACTACCGCGAGATGTTTCGAACCCGGGGCGCGATCAGCGGGTTCGCATTCCAGATGATCAACGGCTTGTCGAAGCTTCGAGTGGCCAACGCGGCAACCTACGCACTGGCGCGCTGGGCACGGCAGTTCGCCGAGCAGAAGCAGGCCGCGCTGGCGGCGCGGCGGTGGGCGGCAGGACAACACGCGCTCAACGCCCTGCTCCAGCCGCTGGCACTGGTCTTCATCTTCGGTTTCGTCCACTACGGCGGCCCGCCCGACGAGCAGCGGCCCGCATTGGACCTCGCGGCCTTCCTGTCGTTCAACACGGCGTTCGGGCAGCTCACGGCGGCGGTCAACAACCTCGCGATGGCGGCGACGACCGCCGTTTCCATCGTGCCCCTGCTAGAGCGCGTGCGTCCCATTCTGGCGGCCAGACCCGAGGACGCCGACGGGGGCGAGGACCCGGGCGACCTGCAGGGCGGCATCGAGTTCGCCAATGTGAGTTTTCGCTACGGCCCGCAAACGCCGAACGCCGTCGCGGACGTGTCGTTCCGCGTAGCCCCGGGCGAGTACGTCGCGTTCGTGGGGCCGTCGGGGTGCGGAAAATCCACCCTCTTCCGGCTGCTGCTCGGCTTCGAGCAGCCGGCCTCCGGCGCCGTGTTCCTGGATGGCCGCGACCTCTCGGGACTCGACCGGAACGCGATTCGACGCTACATGGGCGTGGTTCCGCAGAACGGCCAGCTCGTCGCCGGCAACATCTACGAGAACATCGCGGGCATGTCGCCGCTCGGCGAAGAGGGCGCCTGGGCGGCGGCGCGCGCCGCGGCGCTCGACGAGGACATTCGGGCCATGCCGATGGGAATGCAGACTGTGGTGGCGAGTCAGGGCTCGGCGCTGTCCACGGGGCAGAAGCAGCGGCTGCTGATCGCCCGCGCCCTGGCCCGCCGGCCCCGCATTCTCCTGTTGGACGAAGCGACGAGCGCGCTGGACAACCGGGCTCAGGCCAGCGTGCAGGCGTCCCTCAGGAAGCTGAGCGCGACGCGCGTGGTCATTGCCCACCGGCTCAGCTCGATTCGCGACGTGGACCGCATCTACGTGATGGACCGGGGCCGAATCGTCGAGTGGGGCCGCTACGACGATCTGCTGCGGCGCGACGGCGTCTTCGCCGCACTGTCCCGTCGCCAGATCATCCAGGGTCAGAGTTAGAGACGGACGGGCGGCGGATAGCGAACGGTAGGGAGGAGAAAAGGCCTACACGTCTGCGGCAGTTGCGGCGCGAAGCGCGTCGGCGAAGTCGCGTGCGGTGGGCGGCCGGGCGGGCGGCGGGGCGGAGAGTACCACCGACGCGAAGGCGGCCATGGTGGATTCCCGGGCCGGACCCGACTGCGGGTCATGGGTGCGGATGCGGCGCCGCCGAATGCGCTGCGTAACTTCGCGGGCATCGGCCCCGGGGCGGGCAAAGGGATGGTGTCGCGAGACCATCTCGTAGAGGACCACGGCCAGCGACCAGACGTCGTCGGCCTCCGCGGCCGGGCGGCCGGAGAGGACCTCGGGCGACGCGTAGAGGAGGGTGCCGCCCGCCACGGCGGCGTCGTTCGGCTCGCGGGCCAGACCAAAGTCCAGCAGCTTCGGAAACCCGGCGGCCGTGAAGCCGATATTGCTCGGCTTGATGTCGCCGTGCAGGTACCCGGCGTCGTGCAGGGCCGCGAGGGCGCCGGCCAGCGCACCGGCGATGGAGACCGCCTCGCGTTCCGGAACCGGTCCACGCCGGAGCCGGTCCGCGAGCGTCCCGCCCGCCAGATACTCCGTGACGAGGAACGGACAGCCCCGCCAGGACTCGATGGCGTAGATCTGAGCCACGGCCGGATGTGCGAGCTCCGCCATGGCCCACGCTTCCGATTTGAGCGGTCTCAGGGCCGACAGGCGGGTCAGGATCTTGACTGCGACGTTGCGCTGGAGACGGAGGTCTCGCGCCAGGTACGCCGCCCCCATCCCTCCGACTCCCAGGCGCCGCGTCAACCGGAACTTGCCGGCCAGGAGTTGCGGAACCTGCGCCTCGGCATACGCGGACCCGCAACCGCATCCGCGCGCGTCGCCGGCCTGGACTACGCATCCGCACACGGGACACTCCTCGGCGGGGAAGGCCTCGGTCGCCGAGCCTTCCGCCAGGCCCATCATGCCCAGCCGCCCGAGGGCCAGGCCTGCGGCTGCACCCAGCCCCTCGAGGAACTGAACGTCGGCGGGTCGCACGAGCCGGTCGTCGAACCGGCGGCCGACCGCCAGCACCCCGAGCAGCTCGCCGCCCGGGCCGGGCACCGGCACGACGGCGTCGGCCGCGACGTCGACCACCCACGCCGCCTCGTCCGGCGGCAGCAACCGGTAGAGCGAGGAGGGATCCGCCGGATGGACACGCAAGGCGCCGCCGGCCGACTCCAGCAAGTGAACGATGGCCGAGGTGTTCGCGAGGGGCGCGGTGTCCGGCGCGTGAAAGGTACTGGCGCGCGTGTCGGGGTCGATCGCGGCCACGAGAACGGCGCGCGATCCGCAGCCGCGCGTGGCCGCGCGGGTCACCGCCCGGCTGACCCGCTTGATGCTCCCGGCCCGCGCCAGTGCCGCCGTCGCCGTGGCGAGGGCCTGCTGCTCGTCCCGTCGCCTCCGGGTGCGTCCATGCGTCGACACGGCGCAGGATCGGCTCGCGGCCGAGCGCCGCGAGGCTCGCAACCGCATCGAGCAACAGCAGGATTTTCGTGGCTCACTTGCCTCCAATTCTCCCCGCGTTGGCCGTGTTCAGCGGCGATTGCGCCCGGGACGCCGCAACGACAACCGTCTCGGCTATCTCGCCTATCTCCACGACAATGTCGATGGACGTGGGGGCATTCAGGGCGACCCGGACGTCTTCGACGACCGTCGTGGTGAAGCCGGTCGCGCTCGCCTCCACTATGTAGGTTCCCGCGGGAACCCGCGGAAACAGGAAGAGGCCGCGATCGTTCGACGTGGTTTCCCGCGCGATGCCCGTCTCGACCCGCACCATCTTCACCGACGCACCCGGAATGACGGACCCAGTCTCGTCCTGCACCGTTCCCTCGACTCGGGACGTCAGGGGCTGTGCGGCCGCCGGGAAGATGCCGGCAACCATGATGCCCGCCGCGAGAGCAACCGCGAACCTGCCGGCAATTGCAGATGCGAGATCCTTCAGAACTCCCTTGAACACTGTTTCGCGCAACCCCAAGTCTCTCCTTTTCAGCTACCGCACCGGTCGCCCTCAGCCGACTGAACGAGCCCGACTACCGGCAATCAGGGGATGCGGAGGCTGATTGGGTATCGCCTCCCCAGGCGGGCGCAGGCAGGTACGGAACGAAAATTACGAACGCTCATCGGCGGGTGGCGCAGGGCCGGCGCCGCATGACAGCGTTACCCGCATATCCTAAACGTCATCCATGAATACAACATGAACAGCAAGCGTCGGATCATGAAGCAATTGTGAAATTCCGAGATTTACGACACGCTACGGCGCTTGGCCGGCGCCAGGTCGGTCAGATTCTGTGATACGTTTCCGTCTGTATGTGACCGTCGGTGGACCGCTCTGCCGGCGCGCTGCGTCGACTCACAGGCAACGCCGCGAGTTTGAAGATTCGGGAGAGCAACGATGCCGCTGCAAATCAGGGTCCCGACAACGACACTCGGCCTGTTTCTCATGGTGGCGGCGGCCGCCAACGCCCAGCCGAGCGGGCAGTTGCTGGCGGCGGACCAGGGCGTCGAGCTCCGCGGCAGCGTGGAGCGTGTGATGCCGGGTGGCGGCACGTGCCACGTGTCGGAGAGCGACGGCAGCTACGAGGAGAGGCGGCACAACGACGGCGCGTCGATGGACCTCTGGCGGGTCGATCTGCAGGTGCGCAACGGCTCGGGGCGGTGGCTCGACCGGCTGTCTGCAATCGCGCTGATCGACTCGGAGGTACCGGAATGCACCGACTGGGATGCCCCGACGGCGGGACCGTTCGGGCCGGACGTCCGGTGGTCCAGATGGCAGCAGAACATCCAGGAAGTCGGCCGTAATGTGGTGTCGCCTGACCAGGTGCTGACCGAGACGCAGTACTACATCACGCTCGCCAGCGATCCGCCGCCGCGGATCACGATGCCGTCGGTCCTGTTCACGTTCGCTGTTGCGCCGCCGGCGGATCGTGGGCCAGCGACAGGGGCTGTCGAATCACAGCCCGCAGGACAAGCGTCCGCGGCGACCCCGGAGCAGGAGAATCTGTTCTGGCAGTCGGTCGCCGACAGCACGAACCCTGCGGAATTGGAGGCGTATCTGGCGCAGTTCCCGAACGGCGTGTTTCGCGCGCTCGCTGAGGCTCGGCTGGCGGCACTGCGCGCGGGCTCGGCGAGCGGGCCGCCCGTAGACCGGCTGAGTATCGCCTCGACTTTCGATTCAGGTGACTTGGACTTCGGCGACGACACGGGTCCGTGGGCGGAGGATGGCGAATGCGACGATCCTCGGTTCGAAGGTCCCGGCATGGGACTGACCGACAGTGAGGCGAACCTGGGGCACGATGCGACGGATTGCCGCGAACTCTTCGAGACGGGTCGGGTCAGCCTGATTGATGTCGAACTCGACTTCGGTGACGACGCGAGTGCGTGGGCTCGGGATGGAGAATGCGACGACCCGCGGTTCGAAGGCCCCGGCATGGGGCTCACCGACAGTGAGGAGGACCGGGGCCACGACGCGACGGATTGCCGCACGCTTCACGAGGCGGGGCGGATCAGCCTGATGAACGTCGATGCCGCTGCACAAACTCCGAATCCGGCGGCCGCCGGCGGGCAGGCCCACCTGCTGGTCTGGTCGGCCGAACCCAGCGATGAGCATGCTCGGATCCACATCTACATTGACGGTGAATGGCAGGTAAACCGCGACGTCTGGTACACGTGGGACGGACCGCCGCCTGACTGCAACTATCGAGAGACCTACCCTGAGGGCGTTGCAAACTTCGCAAACTTCTACCTGGAGTCCGGGCAGTACCGGCTTCGCGCCGCCGCCACTCGCAGGGGTGGATTCGACTATGACGACCACGGTTTCGGTCCTGACATCGTCTTCGCCATCGAGGAGACACTTGATCTTCAGCCAGGGTGCAACGTGTTCGAGATCGTCAGGCCTTGAGATGGCACCGGACCCAGTTGCTGAAACGTCGAGGAGGACCTGAGGATGCCGAGCAAGCACGCAATGAGCGTCATGTCCAGAGTGTTACTGCTGGTGACCATACCGGCTGTGCTTGTGGCTGCGCAGTTGCCTCCCGAGATCCAGGCGGATCGATACCTCATGCAAGCTGAGAGGGCGGTCAGCGACCAAGATTTTGTAGGCGCCAAGACAGCCATGGATGCCGTGCTGGAGCTCGAGGAGCAGCATGACCTGGAGCTACCTGATCAGTTCTCGTTCCGCTACGCCGAGGTGTTGGACCAGCTCGGCCTGTACGACGAAGCGGTCAGGTACGTCACGGAGTATCTGAATGTAGCCGGCCGCAACGGCAAGTACTATCGAGACGCGCTGGAACTGCTGGACTCCGCAGAGGAAACGTCGCGACGAGTCCGGATTGAACGCGAACTCGCAGACGCAGCACGGCTGCAGGCCGAAGCGGAACAACAGGAAACGGATGAACTGGCGCAACGCCAGATCGACGAAGCCATGGTTCCGCTTGCACGGGACCAGCTACGTTCCGGCGGTCTGGCACCGGAAATGGTGAGAATCGCCAGTGGACGGTTCCAACACCTCACTTACCAATGGGATCCGTTGGGTCCTCATCAACACTGGGTAGAATTCGACAGGCCGTTTGCTATATCCAAGTACGAAGTGACACGCGCCGAGTTTGAACGGTTCGTAGACGAGAGTGACTATCGCCCCGCGACAGACCGCGGCACGGCGTGTTATGGATCCGACGACCAACGGGAGTTCGACAGAGATCCAGCGAAATGGAATACCCGCCAATATGGTTGGTACTATCTTGGAGACGGATGGGAATACCTGGAACCCACTGACGCGTATCCCGTATTCTGTGTGACCATTCGCGACGCCATGGCATATGCAGATTGGTTGTCCGAACAAACAGGCCATCCCTACCGACTTCCCAGCGCCGCCGAATGGCAGTATGCGGCACGTGCTGGATCCCTCGATTCGGTGCGTGTCGAGTTTGCCGAAACGGAATACAGATGTGGCATCGGAAATATGGCCGAGTACACATGCAACGACGGAACCAAGTTTGTCGCACCCGTCGGGCGCTTTCTACCCAACGGTATTGGATTGCACGACATGTTCGGAAACCTCTCGGAGTGGATATTGGCCTGCTTGCACGAAGAACCTGAGGGTGTTGCGATTGATGGCGCACCCGACAGTGTCGACAGTTGCCCCGAAAATCACTTAGCGCTTGGCGACAATTGGGAAACCGATGCTCATCCCCAGACGCCTATTTTCCCCGACACCCAGGTTGCTGGGTGGGAAGATTATGCGACGACCTCGATAGGCATAAGGATTGTTCGCCAACTGACCGACTCGGAGGCGCATAGATAGTCCGTAGGAACGAACGCACACACGTCGCGTGTCGTTTCATTGCGGTAGGCCACCAAAGTAATGTCGGCTTACCTGTGCTAGCCGTGCTGGCTTCAGAGGAAGTAGCAGGATCCTATAACCGTGCCTTCCGTCAACTTGCGAGACGCCCCTGCGTGACGAACCGAGAAGGGTACTGCATATGCCTATCTTCCAGATCGATTTCACCGGCTTTGAATTTCCTAGGGAGCTACCTAATCGCAAATCCAACTTCCGGTTCGTGGTCGACTTGAGGTACAGCAACGAGCGCGGTCAGTTCATCACGGAACATGCAGTGATGCCAAGCCTCGACACATTCTGGGAATGCGACACTGGCGAATGCGAGAAGCCAAACTATGTCAGGAAGCCTGATGGTGAAGACCTCAATGTTCCCGCCAGTTTCAACATGGACAAGATTGACGATTGGGACAAGTTGGTTCTACTCGTGAAGGGACGGAGCTTGCATTCGATACAGTTCAAGGTCTTCGACGTCAACCGGCAGGACGGCTGGGATAGGGTAAAGGACTTTCTGAAGGGAGTGGTCGAAGCTCTTTTAGGCAAGGTAATGGGTTTCGCTTCCTCGGATGCAACCGGATTTCTAGGGGAATCACTGGGAGGAGCTGCCGCCGACGTGCAGTCGTTTCTCCTCAAGAAGTTCGCCGGAGGCGACAGTGTCCTATTCAGAGGCTCCACGGCACTGCGAGTGCCAACGGGCGCAGATTCAGGTCCGATGCAGCACATTATCGATGGTACTGGCACAATAGGTACGTACAGGATCAGTTTCCATCTGACCCTGTTGCGCACGGATGGGGAATCGGAGACCGGGACTGGCGCGTAAGTACGGACATGGGAGATAAATGACTACTAACCCGCGGAATCCGGGCGAACCAGGGGAGGTGGTTGCTAATCAGCAGACCGGGCTTCCTGCTTCGCGTTGGGAGTGGTGGCACACGGTGGGGCTAGCGCTCTTCGTGGTGCTCGTTGTTGCGGTGGCGGTCCGGCAACCCACGGGACTTCGCGGCGCGTGGCTCGTGCTGGCCGTATCGCTTTTGGCCTTCGCCGCGATTGCAGGGCATGGGATCAAGGGCGTCTGGCGCGGCATGTTTATCGACGATCGAAACATGGTCAGCCTTTCGCGTCTTCAGATGATTGTCTGGACAGTGGTGGTGCTCTCTGCTTACGGAGCTATCGCTCTCGCAAGAATTCCGGAGGATCCGTTGAAAGCTCTTAGCGTGAAAATTCCAGACGACCTATTGCTGCTGATCGGCATCAGTACGACCTCGCTCGTCGGATCTCCGCTGCTCAAGAGCACCAAGAAAGGAAAGGGATCCGAGTTGCCCGAGGACGAGAAGAAGGAGATCCTTGATAACCAACGACAGGATCTTTCGACGAAGGTAAGGGCTGAAGGGCGGATCGTATGCAAGAAAAGCGTCGACGACGCAAGCTGGTCGGATCTGTTCACCGGGGAGGAGGTAACCAACGTAGCGCATCTCGATTTGGCGAAGATCCAGATGTTCTTCTTTACTATTCTTCTTGTGCTTTCGTATGTGGTCGCGCTGTGGTCTCTGTTCGGCGAGTGTACGGTTTCGGAAGCTCTGCCGAAATGTCCTCCCAAAACGCTGCCCGTGCTGGGTGACGATGCATTGACGCTGGTGGCCATTAGTCATGGCGGCTACCTTGTCAACAAGGCCGTGCCGGCAAAGGCGGCGTAATTAACGGCGGACTCGATAGTGAATTCCGACACTGAGCGCTGCATTCGCCGGCGACCAGCCGAACGAGAAGATTCAAGCTAATGTGCCAGTTTGCGATGAACAATCATCGTGTTGGATGAACCGTACTGGGTTTTCCAGAGAGCTTATTGCGTGACTTCAGCCACCATGACTGAGGTCGGCTGACTACGATGGTACTGCTCTTCGCAGTCGACCGGACGGACGTAACAGATCGGTGCGAGGAGCCGGCTGTTGTTGAATCAATCGACCCAGTCGAGCGTGGCCAGTTCGACCGCTTCGAGTTCCCCGTCGTTAATGGGACGCGGACCATCGCCCGTGGCGCCATCGCGCAACACTTTGCGTTTTCCGTCACCCGAGACATTGACGTTCAATAGGGCCGCAGATTCTACCATTGGCTTGGTACTCATCATTCCTCCTTACGCGTTACCGCCGAGTTCGAGGCCGCAACGAACTCGATCCTCACAGCTGATCGCGACGACACCTCGCGCCAGGCGCGCCTACCTACGGCGCGATCACAGCGCGACATAAGCGAATATGGAGTGGATTATGGGAATATTCAGGCGAAATTTAGGTGAATTCAGCGTTGGCAATTCCTGCCGGGATCTGCCGACGGAGCGCTCGTCACGCGCAAGCCGGCGATACTTCGAGATTCACGGGGAGAAGTTCCTCGAGTTCCGCCGTCGCTGACTTCGTCAGGCTGTACGACCGACGCCGATGGGTTGAGAGCTGCACCTAGACGGCCGGTGCTGAATCACCATACGCAAGTGGGAGTCCCTACGAGGAACCGGGTCGCGGCATGTAGTATCCGACCCCGCGCTCTGTAAATACGTATGCCGGTCGAGCAGCCTCATCTTTCAACTTTTCTCGAAGCCGCTTCACGAAGGCGCGCACCAGCTTCATGTTGCCGGTAGTGCGTCGGCCCCACACCTGCCGCAGTAGGGAGTCGTAGGTCAGCACCCGTCCGGCGTTGACCGAGAGCACGCGGAGCAGTTCGAACTCGGTTGCCGTCAGTTCCACCGGCCGCCCGGCCACGCTCGCCCGCCGTTGCTCGTAGTCGACCGCCAGGTCTCCCAGCAAGAAGGGCTCCGCCCCGGCGCGCCTGCGCAAGGCCGCCCGCACTCTAGCAATCAGCTCCATCGGCGAGAAGGGCTTGACGATGTAGTCGGCGGCGCCGAGCTCCAAAACCCGCGCGACCGTCTCGTCCCGGCCGTATGCGGAGACGAAGATGACCGGCAGGTCCTGCAGCGCCGGTATGCGCTGCATCAACTCGATACCGTCGGTCGCCGGCAGCACCAGGTCCAACAGGACCAGTTGCGGTTGGTGTTTGCTGACCAGGTCGGCCACCTCCCGCGGGTCGCCGGTCACAACCGGGACGTACCCGGCGGCGTTGAGCGCGTCGCGGGCGTACCGCAGCGCCTGGGGGTCGTCGTCAACCACGAGAACGGAGGTCTGCTTGCGTTCTGCCCGCGGCGAGCGGCCTGGCGCGCCGGCGGTGGCCGCACTTCCGTCGCTCTCGTCGGCTACCGGAATCGTGAACGTGATCCGGGTCCCCTGGTTCCCGCTGTCGGCCCGGATGCGGCCACCGTGCGCCTCGACTAGCCCCTTGCAGATGGCCAGTCCCAGGCCGTATCCGCCGACGCCGCGCTCCCGGCCACCGCGGGATAGGCCGGTGTGCTTCCGGAACAGGTGCGGCAATTGCTCCGGCGGTACGCCGCGGCCCTCGTCGGATACCGAGATCGCAACGTGCAGCCCATCTGCCGCCGCGACGACGTGGATGGGAGACGGCTCGGGAGAGTACCTCGCAGCGTTCGAGAGCAGATTGTTAAGAACCTGCACGATGCGCTGCCGGTCAACCATCACCCGCGGCAGGTCCGGCGGCAGGTCGATGCGCACGGCGTATCGGCCGCCGCCACTGAGGAACGTGTTCCGGGCCTGGTCCACCAGGGCGGTCACCTCTGTCGACTCGGGGTCGACCGACAGCGTGCCGGTCTCTATGCGACCCGCATCCAGCAGATCGCCGATGAGAACGTTCATGTGGTTTGCCTGTTCTTCTATGATCCGGAAGAACTGGCGCACCTCTGCCGGGGCCAGCGGTCGCGAGGTGTCCAGGGCTGTGGTGGCCGAGCCCTTGATAGAGGTCAGCGGGGCGCGCAGTTCGTGGCTCACCAAACCCACGAACTCAGCCCGCATCCGCTCGAGCTCGTCCAGCGGCGCGAGATCCTGCAGCGTGACCACCACCGATTCGACTTCGCCGGCCGCCGAACGGATCGGCGTGGCGTTGAGCAGCGTCTTGACGCGCCGGCCGTCGGGAACCGAGAGCACGATTTCCTCGGCGCGCACCGTTTCGGCGCTGCTTAGCTGCTGCGCCAGCGGGAGATCGGCCAGAGAGACCTCGTGTCCATCGGCACGCTGGCAGATGATCACCTCCAGCAGTTGCTCCGAGGAGCAGCCCGGCAGACGAAGGCCGTCGACAATCCGCCGCGCTTCCTGATTGATCGAGACTACCGCGCCGGTTCTCGCTTCGAAAACCGCCACGCCCACCGGTGAAGTCTCGACAAGCGCCTCGAGGTCGGCGCGGGCCCGCCGCTCGTCCTGGTGCGTGCGGGCGTTTGCGATCGCGGTGGCAGCCTGCGAGGCGAGCAACACGAGAACCTCTTCGTCCTCGTCGGTGAACTCCCGGCCGCCTCCCTTGTCCCCGAGGAAGAAGTCGCCCACGTGTGCGCCCCGGTGGCGCATCGGCATCCCCTGGAAGGTCGTCGTTGGTATCCGGTCGGAGGAAAAGCCGAGCGAGCGAATGAAGGCAGGAACGTCGCGCAATCGCAGCGGCGCCGGCAGGTCGCGGAAGTGCTCGAAGAGCCTCGGGCCTTCGGGCCACCTGACAAGCTGCTCGTGTTCCTCGGGAGTCAGGCCGGAACTCACAAAGTCCCGGGCCTGCCCGGCGTCGTCGACGGTCGTGATCACGCCGTAGCGTGCGTCGGTCAGCACCCGGGCACTGTCGACGACCTCCTGCAGGACGGTGGTCAGTTCGAGGCTGGCGCTGATGCGCAGAATAGCGGCGCTCAGCCGGGAGATGCGGTCTCGCAGCGCCTCGTTCTCTCGCCGCAGTTCAGCCGCGCCCTTCAAGAGTGCACACCTTCGTCAAGGCCTTGCAACGAGCCTCGTCCCAGGCTGGCTCGCCTGGAGAACCCGGAGGCGACGCGTGCCAAGCCTGACTTCAAGCACTGCTGAGCACTGAATGGTCGCCATATATTCGCTTTTAATGCCCACAAAGTCACGTCAGATTAACAACCTTAGCATATTGTTGTCGGCCTGACCTGACAACAAGGCATATTGCCTTTTCGACTTCGCGGGCACGCGTCGTGGGAAGGCGCTTCACGAGGTCGGCGTTCGGGGTTGTGGCGCTGCCGGTTTCTGGGCGTGTGATCGTGAGTTGCTATGTGCGCGCCGTGGGATTGTCGCACGCGGAGGACGTGGTGTGGGCGTTCTGCGGCGACTCACACGCGAATGCGCGGGATCGCGCCTACTCCCGCTTGGCGACGGTGTTGTGTTCAGCGTGTGATCCGGTGCTAACGGGTCGCGTGTGAAACTGCGTGGCAGCGTAAGGGCATCACGGATCGCCCTCCGCAAACGTCAAATCTGCGGGAGGGCAGCTCTGTTGGGGCCATGGCCCCGTTGGACAAGGTCAAGACGAAGTGCGACCCGGCGTGCGGTGTCGTGTTCGTCCTCGGTGGACGCGTCAAGAGCGGCGATTTATGGACACCGCAAATCCGGGCAATTTCGGTATCCCGAGACGGGAGTTGAGTTTTCCTTCACGGCCTCGTGTGTTCGCAAGGTCTGGACCCTGGTTCGCCAGCTGCGCGGCCCGCACTTGAGGATGTGGGCGTGATGCAGCAGGCGGTCGAGTAGCGCGGTGACGATGGAGGGCCAGCGATGGTGCGGTTCTTCACGGTCCGGGCGGTAGCAGCCCAGTTCGCGGTTTCCCGATCGAGCGTCTACAAGATGCTCAAGGGCGGCGTGTTCCCGAGAGCACCGATTCAACTACCCAACGGCAGTCCCCGCTGGTCGCAGGACGTCGTCGACGACTGGGTCGAAGCGCACAGGTTCGACGGCGAGCCCCTCGGTCTCTGCCGTGCCGCGGTGGCGGGGGAGACGGAACGATGGAGAAGGTCTCGACCGTCCGGGCGGTAGCGATTCAGCAGGCGTCCTGGCCACCTGTCCACAAGCTGCTTAACCACGGCGTCTTCCACAAGCGCCGATTCGGCTGTGCAAAGCGTGACTGCACCGCAACGGCAACACGCAATCCGGTGCTTCAAGTCCGGCGCGGCGCCGACGCTCGTCGTGGGAATTCCCTCGATTGCGAAGGAGTGACGCATGGAAGATCCGAACTACGCCCTGCACGATCCTGACCCTGCGGCCGACATGCGAAGATGCTATACGGTCAGACGCTCGGTGGCGTTGTCGGCACATTGGTACGAGCGGGTGCGGCGAATCGCGACGAGTTCTAATCTCAAGCCGGGTGTGATCATGCGCAACGCCATCAAGCTGGGCTTGGTCCAGCTCGAGCGGCAAGCGCGGTCGGAGGGCAAGAGGACACGTTAGGGCGGTCGGGGACGCCGGCCCTGTACGACAGTCGCGGGTAACGCGCGGCCCTCCCGGCGCGGCCGCTCGCGTCCGGTGGCGCGGCATGCGGCTCGTCACAGCCGCCCAATCGTCCATGAAGCGCTGCCGCTCGAACAGGTCGGACCGCGCATGGGCAGCCTCGGTCTGGTTGCGGACGATGGGATCCAGCACGGCGATGACGCGCTCGTTGTCGCCCGTCCGCAGCGAGAAGTTCGTCACGGCATTGGAGTTGAAGAGGTTGTGGAGGTCCAGCTCAGGGAGACGCGACCGCTGTTGCCGACGTCGAAGGCCTTGTCGAGGCGCAGGTCCACTATGGTCACGTTGTCGGAGCGGTTCTCGGCGAGGTCGGTCAGGAAAATCATCTGGTTTGTGCCGGTGCCGGGGATGTCCACGCGCTAGATCAGCGCGTACGGCCAGCCGTGATCAACGACATTTATTTTGGCGGCGCAGAAATGGTTGACGCGGAACAACCGCCCACGGACCTGCGCCGCACTGGCCGGCGGCAGGCTCTTTCGACGCCACCCACCCGCCCCGGTTGACGATACGACCAGTGCAAGCCTCGAACACCGGGCTGTGAACACATCGACGCCCGCGACCCTCCCATGAAGCCGCCGACCCCGCAAGGCGGCGCCCCGGGACTGGTACAAGGCAGAGACCGAGCGCCGACGACAGGTTGCTGCTGGAGGGTCTCCGGCCGGGTCGACGTGGCTATCGGCCTGCCGCTCCGCATCGGGAACACGAGGCTGTTGCCATCGGCAAGCGCCCGCGCCCCGCCGAGAGCCTCAAGCGCCCGCCCACAGAGATGACCGACGGGCACTGGCAAGACGCAAGGCGTTTCCCGTGGACGGCCGGACAACAGCCATGCGCTAACGATACGGACGCGTCGCCAACAGTCCCGCCACGATCAGACGGCCCGGATAGGATTGCGGCGTGACGAAGCTGTATCCATGCCGCGTCTTCATGAGAAGCGCGCGGCTCACCCGCCACTCCTCGCCAGGCTCGACGAAGTCGTGCACATTGAGGGCATCGAACTGGCCGGCGCCATCGTTCAGCCAGATGAGCGGGTGACTCTGCGGCAACTGACTACTAGTGGGGTTTACCCGCACCGCAAAATCCGCCGCCCCATCACCGTTGAAATCCAGGACTTCCACCCACTGCGCCCATGGCGCAGCGCCTGCGTCACCGACGCTGCCTCCGAACCACTCGTGCGGCTGAAGTCGCCGCGATGTCTCGTCGATGAATCTGCGTTCACCCCGGTTCATCAGCAACTGCACGAACCAGCCGTCGTAGAAGGGATTCTCCTGAGTTCCCACGACGATCACGTCTTGAGAGCCGTCACCATCTGCGTCAATCGTGGCAGCATCAAGACCGATATACCCATCAATGAACGGCGCGGGTGTTGGCAGAACCGTCCGGTTCTCCTCGCTGTATGTTCCTGCGCGGTTCCAGAATACGGATGAGCCAGGGTTCCCCTCTCGAGAGCCGTCCCCGATAGCTATCAACTCGGGCAGACCGTCCTTGTCAAGATCCGCCAGCAGGGTTTCCGTAACCGCATGGCCGCGGTTGAAATTCATGGTCTCACCCTCCCCGACCGGGAGGATTGTTCGATCGAGTGAGAACGACTCATCTCCACCGTTCAGGAGCGCATACGGCAGAATCCGGTTCTGGCCCCATATGTTGCCGACGACGACGTCAATCAAGCCCTCACCGCGGATATCGCCCATGGCCGCCGAATGCGTGAAGTCCACGAGTTGCGGCAACTCGCCGGTTGCATCCCGCCACCCGCCGTCCGGCCGCGAGAGATACAGCCGGTTCTGTTCCCCCGGAAACGGATCCGCGTCCCAGCCATGTGAGGCGACGAACATGTCGGGGCGGCCATCGCCATTGAGGTCGCCAAAACGCACTTCTCTGGGGTGCACGGTATTCAACGTGTCAATCGGAAACACCCCGCTCGGCACTCGCATGAATCCGCCGTCTCCGTCACCCAGGTAGATCCGTCCCGGCTGAGCCGTGTAGCTTGACGACCCACCTTCCGGATAGTCGGCGCCCAATATGATCAGGTCGTCATTTCTGTCACCGTCGAGATCCGCAGATGCGGCAAAGATGTGTTCGGGTCGATGGCTCCTGTCGATCACATCGAGCGGGAAATACTCGTAGAACGAGTCCATCAGGGGAGAAGGAGCCGCAACAACGTCGACGGCCTCGCGCAGCTCCGTAATGTGAGCTGCCTTGATGGCATCCCCGGCTGCAGCACAAGCCGTCCGTGTAGCTCGGTCGGGGCCGGTCCATCGCGTCATATACGGCGTCCAGCGCGGCGCGCAACTCGGTCAAATGGACGCCCTTGATCGGAGTGACCCCGATCGTGAGCACCGGATCGGTCCACCGCAGGGTCGGCAGGCCTTCGCTGGCACGCAGCGCTGCTATTCGCGCGCGCAACTCCCGGAAGTGGACAGCCTTGATCGGAACTCCTGGGCGGATGCGATCGGTCCAGGGCGGTAACCCGCCTTGAGCCTGCGACTCGATGGCCTGAGTTCCAACGTCAGGGTCCCGGGCCTGGGCCTCCGCCAGTGCGATTGCAGCCGCCATGGCAGCCGTGAACACCGCCGCTGAACATGAACGCCGCCACCGGAGACGATGCCTGGCGGGCAGACGCGTCCGCGATCTTGCCTCCGTCCGGCTCGGCGGTCGCGCCACCACCCACCGACCGGTTTCGGATCGGAAACCACCTGAGTGGCCGAAAGTCCTCGCAGTCGGACCGCACGACCTCTTCGGCCAGTTTGCGGGCGAGGTACGGCGACCAGTTGTCCGTCGGCCGGCGGCGTTCTCTACGATGCGGCAGACATGCGCCAGCAGCTCCACGACCAAACCTATTGATACACGGCCGCGATGCCGCCCCCGCCGGCGACGTGGAGCTCGCCGGCCAGGTAGATGCGGTTGTGGGTGCCCTCGGTGCCGATGCGGATAACTCCCTCTTCGACGCTCGTGCCGGCATTGCCGATGTACACGTTGTTGCTGCCGCTGATGCTCCTATTGCCTGACCCGTAGCCGATCGCGATGTTGCCCGAGCCCGCTTCGTTGCGCCGCAGGGCGCTGCGGCCGATGCCCACGTTCCGGTTGCCCAGGCTGAAGAGCAACGCGCCCGTGCCGATGGCCACGTTGTCCTCGCCCGACTCGGTGGCCTTCAAGGTGTCGCTGCCGATCGCCGTGTTGGACGAGCCGTCCGTCACGCGCACCATCGACGCGGTGCCGATGGCCAGATTGGAGCGCCCGGTCGTCAGGCTGCGCAGCGTCTGCCAACCGAACCCGGCGTTCTGTTCGCCGGTGGTCAGCGAGCGCAGCGTATCGCTGCCGACGGCGGTATTGCCCCTGCCCGTCGTGACCGCCTCCAGCGTGGCCCACCGAGATGGGTGTTGTTGTTGCCGACGTGGTCCTGCGGGTCGTAGCCGCCGCCCTCATCCTCATCCGCTGCGGATCGATCGCCCGCCGCCGGCGTCGCGTAGGAAACCTCGGGGGCGGTCGACACGAATACGCCGGCGCCGCCCTGCGGCCCCCGCGGACCGGGCGGCCCCGCCGGTCCGGCGGCGCCCACGGTGAGGAAGAAGACGGCGCTCACCCCCTCGGGCCAGGTGGCCGCCAGCAGGTAGGTTCCGGGCAGCAGCGCGGGCAACCCCGCGAGGAGGGCCGACTCGGTTGCCGACACCACCGCCAGCTCGGTCATGCCGAGCGTCACTTGCGGAACGCTTGGCGGAAAGTCGTAGCCGTTGATGGTCAGCGCCGCCGTCTCGACGTCGACAAGCGCTTCCGTGATGAGCGGCTGCGGTGCCGCGGGCGACTGCGCGTTGGCCTGGAGGTAGACAGCGCCAACCACAACCAACGCCGCCAGTCCGGAAAGCAGGCAGTAACTCCCTCGTCTTGTCATCGGAATACTCCCATGTCTTGCACCCAACCGGCGAAGCACCGAACAGCACCGCCCGCCGGGTTCAACACGCCGCGACCGCACGCCTCAACGCGCCGCCAACACCGCCGGCGTCAACTCGAACACCAAGCCGGGCAACGGTGTCGCCAGCGGCATCCGACTCGCGCTCGACATTGCCGGCAACCTCGTTCGGCAGCATACCTTGCCCGCCCGCGCGTTTCCACCGGTTCAGGCAACTGCGGACCGCAGTGGTGGCCCACCCAAATGGCGGTGTTGCGCTACTGCCGCGAGGGTCAGGAGCGCATTTGCTGGAGTGGCAGGAGGAGCGCAAGCTGCTCTGTGTGGGCGTGGACCTGCCCATCGATGCCGGCACGTGCGGGCGCTTGGTGCACGCCGGCTATCGGCGCTGCATCCACTGCACGAGGCGGCGCTGGTGGTTGCTCACCCGCGCCCTGAACCCTGCGGAGTTCTCAACCGTTGCGCTGCTCGATGAGCAGGCGGCCGGCGGCGGCGCTTGCCGCGCCGCGGTACTCCCCCCATCCGGACAGTAGGTGTTCTCCACGGCACACGCCAGCCCCCCGCAGCCTCGCATTCCGTCTGTGCGCGCTGCGTCGCGCCGCCCTCCGTGGCCGCCTCGGTCCACGTCCACACGGGCCTGCCGGAAAATCGCGGCTCGCAAGGCCCTGGCGCGTAGCAGAGACCTGCAGCGACGAATAAAGCACCAAACTTTCACGAGCATTTTACGAGGATGTCACGGTCCTCGTGGTAACAGTAAGACATTGGTGAGCCAAGGCGGTCATGGGTCATGCGGCAGGAGCAGCAAGGGAGCGCTAGAGGAAACATCCCACGTTGGCTAGAGCGGCAAGGAGGGTTTCGATGGCAAACGGCCACATGTTCGGTGAGATCGCAAGCCCGTCGATCCGGGTCGGCTCGCGGAAGTGGTACACCGTGCCGCTGTCCGTTGCGGCGCACGCGGCGGTGGTCGGCGCTGTATTGGTCGTGCCCTTGGTGGCGACCGACGTGCTGCCTACGCCGGCGACGATGATGGCCTTCGTGGCCGCTCCGCCTCCGCCTCCGCCTCCACCGCCTCCGCCGCCACCGCCTCCGGCGCGGCCGGCCGCGGAGACCGAGCCGCCGCCGTTGGTTGACGTCAATACGGATGTCGCGCCGGTCGTCGCTCCTGCCCGGATCGTCGAGGAGACGGGCTTCGACCTCAGCGCCGTTGGCGGCATCGAGGGCGGCGTCCCGGGCGCCGTGGTGATCGGTCCCATCATTGGGGGCGACGAGCCACCGCCGCCTCCAAGACCTCTCGAGCCCGTTCGGGTGGGCGGCAACGTTTCACCGCCGACCAAGACCAGGGACGTGGCGCCGGTCTATCCGCAGGTTGCGCAGTCGGCGCGCGTGCAGGGCATCGTCATTCTCGAGGCGGTGATCGGTCCGAGCGGCAGGGTAACCGACGTCAAGGTGTTGCGGTCGGTTCCGCTGCTCGACGACGCGGCGATTGAAGCGGTGCTGCAGTGGGAGTACACTCCCACCCTGCTCAACGGCGTGCCGGTCCCGGTCATCATGACGGTGACTGTCAACTTCACGCTGCAGTAGCCGGCACCTGACCGGCATCGCTGTTCTGAGTGCTCGGCCTCGCGCTCGCACCGGCGGTGGCCCTCGCCGAGCTGGGTGTCTTGCGCGGCAAGCTCACCGACGCCGCGGGCGCGATCCTGCCGCACGGAAAGAAGAACAGGCGCGTCCCGGAACTGCTCCCAGGCAGCACGATGGCGAATACCGGCTTGGACGGCATCGGCATCGGGCTTTCGGGCGGCGGGCTGGGCGGCAGCGACGGCGAGCTCGACCTGGCGAACTTCTGTTGTCCGGAGCACCTGTCCCCGTGCGCGGGCGCTGGAGGCCATACCGTACGACCGCTGGCTGGAGCTGGGGGTCGACGGCGTCGTGAGCTGCCAGGTGGAGGCGGCAGGCGTCGCGCGCACGAAGATCGCGTTCGTGTCGGATCGCGACAGCCAGTCCGTGCTCGGCCTCGTCGACGATAGCGAGACCAAGGGAATCTATTTCACCGACTACGACGGCGCGAACGTGCAACGGGTAACGGTCAGCCGGTCGCTGAACAAGAATCCCCAATGGGCGCCAGACGGCGACGGCAGCAAGCAGATCTGGCTCATCGGCCGCGACGGGCGCGGGTTGCGGCGTCTCACGAGAACGACGCGTTCGCATGCCACTACGTTTCTCCTGGCGATTCTCGCTCAGCGCTCCCTCACGGAGAGCGTGACGACACCGGCCTGGCCGGAGTACTCGTTCACCTCGACGAAGTAGGTTTCGGTGGCAACCAGACGTTCTACTATGCGCGAGTTCAGGTCGCCACCACCGTCGTCATCGGATGTGACGAGAACGATGCCGCTGCCTTCCTGTCGGTGCAAATGCAGGACGGGATCAACTTGAGCGCTCCCCGCGTTGGCCTCGATGGCGTACATTCCGTCCCGAATGTCCCGCAACTCAATATGCACAGGCTCTCCAGACGAGAGCCGCACGGCTAGTGGTTGCCCCGGATGCACCGCGTCGACGACGTGAGGTGCTGCGGTCAGGCCTTCGGCCGTCCTGATCAAGGAAAGGAGCTCGCTGCGCCGGCCGTCGTCGTCGTCGCCGAGCGCTTCGCGGGCGTGCTCGTACGCCGTGCCGTAGTCGGCATCTCCCTTGTAGTCGGAGTTGCGAAGGAGCAGGCCGAATTCGGCGATCGCCGCGGCGAAGCGGAAGCTGTCGGACGGCTCGTGGGAACCGGCGGCAGGCGCCTCGAGCGTCCTCGCCAACAGGCGGCTCTCCGACTCCTCCGGACGCTTGTACCGCAGCTTGACCGTGAGCACTTCGCTTGCCGCAACATCCGGCCGCACGGCGGTCTGCTGGTACCTCAGGGGATCGACGCCGGGCATGGGTTCATCCGAGGCCGCCGGGATGACCTCGTACAACGCGGTCACGCTGTGGCCGGCCCCGAGGTCTCCCGCATCGCGCGCGTCGTCGTTGAATTCCTCGTCGCGCAGGCGGCGATTGTCGTACCCCAGCAGACGGTACCCCTTCACCTGCACGGGATTGAACTCGACCTGCAGCTTCACGTCCCTGGCAACCGTGAGCAGCGTGGCGCCCATTTGCTCGACGAACACGCGCCGCGCCTCGAGCAGGTCGTCGATGTAGGCATAGTTTCCGTTTCCATGGTCGGCGAGCTGTTCCATCTTGGAGTCCTGCAGGTTGCCGGTCCCGAAGCCGAGGACGGTGAGGAACACGCCCGCCTCGCGCTCCTGCTCGATCAGCTCAATGAGCGCTCCCTCGCTCGACACGCCGACGTTGAAGTCGCCGTCGGTCGCCAGGATGACGCGGTTGTTGCCGGCTTCGATGTAGTGCTCGCGAGCCAGGCTGTAGGCGAGCGTGATGCCGGCCCCACCCGCCGTGGACCCGCCGGCTTCGAGTCGGGACAGCGTGTCGAGGATTCTCGCCTTCTGAGAGCCTGAAGTGGGCGGCAAGACCATCCCTGCGGCGCCGGCGTAGACAACGATCGAAACCTGATCTTGTGGCCGCAGTTGCTCGACTAGCAGCGCGAAGGCCTTCTTCAGCAGCGGCAGCTTGTCGAAGGCGCTCATCGAGCCTGAGACGTCGAGCAGGAAGACGAGGTTGTTGGGCGGCAGGTCGGCCGTCTCCACCGGCATCGACTGCAGACCGATGTGCACGAGTTGGTGGGTCGGCGTCCATGGGCAGTCGGCGATCTCGGTGACGATGCTGAAGGGTTCGTCTGCTGCGGGCCGTGGGTAGTCGTAGTCGAAGTAGTTGATCAACTCTTCGATGCGCACGGCATCGGCCGGCGGCAGCGCGCCCTCGCGCAGGAACCGCCGCACGTTTGCATACGACGCAGTGTCGACGTCTATCGAAAATGTAGAGAGCGGCGCGCTGGTAACGCTGACGAATCCGGGTTCGTCGATGGCGCCGTACTCCTCGGTGTTGAAATCAGGAAATGCTTGGGGAGCGACCACGGGCGCGGCATTCGGGTTCATACCTGGGACCAAGCCGTACACCGGAGGTGACTGGCCCGCCAGGGGAGGAGAAGGCGGTGGTGCCGGCGGTGGCGGCTCCGGTGGAGGCGGAGGCGCACTAGCAACTGTTGGGGGCGGGGGCGGTGGCTCGGGTGGCACTGCGGTAGCGCAGCCAACCAAAGTTACGAGAGCAGCAACGAGCAGTCCGGCCGTGATGCGTGACTCCATGGCATTCTCCCTTCTCCGGCAGCAGATAACGAGTGCCGCCCGGGCCGCCGCAGATCGACGTGGGCGCGCGGCGCCAGGCGGCGAGACACGTGGTTGTGCGGTGGTGGAGCAACGAGAGGACGGCTTCCGGCCGCTACAGAGGACACTTCTGCGGACGTTCCGCTCCCGCGGTCACGCCCTGTCCTTCCCGCAGCGGCAAACTGCAAGGGCCTGTCGATCAACATACCGTCCGTGTGCAGCAAGAAGGGTGCCAGGTCTCGGCGCCCCCGAACACGAAGGGACTGCCGCAGCGCCCAGCGCGGCCGGTCTGTAACTGCCATCGTGGGCATCGTATCCGCCTTCCAGGATGTGTCCACGAAAGCGATCAAGCCCGGGACTTCCTGCGGCCGCACAAGTGTCGATTGATCGGTCAGACGCCAAGATCACCGTCCGGCCCATCCAGCTCTCCGTGTGCACGGTGCACGCGGAGTGGCTTCCGGTCCGGTCCACCAGTGCTTCGTCGTAGCGCCGTCGCTGCTCGGGTCGCCTCTCCACAGCCGCTGCTCGAATTTCGTCGCATCACCTGGTCGGGTATTCACGAAAACATTACTGTTTCGGGCAATTACTTCACGCTGCATTCACGGCAGACCTGTCATACTCTGCGAGGCGCTCTTTGCGCCTCGGCAATCTGTTCCGAACGCAAACCGGAACGCCGTCATCGTGGGAGTTGCGTTGCCGTCCGGCCATATGCGAGCGCGTCGGTTCCCGGCGAGGGACGCCATGCGATGGAGTCTGACCGGCGTCTTGTTCCTGACCGCAGGCTTCCTGCTCGCGCCGATGCAGCGGGCGCAACCGGCACCGACTTGCGAGCAGTGGAACACGGAGGAGTTCTTCCGCGTCGCCACGGTGGCGGACGTGACCGCTTGCCTCGACGCCGGTGCGGATGTGGCGGCGCGCGACGAAAACGAGATCACACCGCTGCACTGGGCCGCGTGGATCAGCGATCACCCCGCTGTAGTCGACGCACTGCTTGCCGCCGGCGCCGAGCTCGAAGCACGGAACGGAAACGGTAGGATGCCCCTGCACAACGCAGCAATCAACAACGAAAATTCAACCGTCCTGGAGGTTCTCCTCGCTGCTAGCGCGGACATCGAGGCGCGAGATGATCGCGGTTTCACC
Organism: Vicinamibacterales bacterium; assembly: GCA_965207665.1. Classification (GTDB taxonomy): domain Bacteria; phylum Acidobacteriota; class Vicinamibacteria; order Vicinamibacterales; family UBA8438; genus JAAXGX01. Next base: position 3,349,457 of record CBDBMV010000002.1, on the reverse strand, counting down.
CCGCTACATGGGGCCGCATGGAGTAACGAAGCGCTGGTAGTGCTCGAAGGGCTGTTGGCGGTGGGTGCCGACGTCAACGCTCCAAACGATCAGGGAATCACACCTGTACAAAATGCCGCCTTCGCCAACGAGAATCCGGCCGTGCTCGATGCTCTGTTCGCGGCCGGCGCGGATCGGCAGACGCGAACTGAAGATGGGCGCACGCTCCTGCACGCGGCGGCTCGGAACAACGTGAACCCGACTGTCATCGACACACTGGTCGCGGCCGGTGCGAGACCAATGGGACGGGATCGAACCGGCCGGACTCCGCTGCACCTGGTAGTCAGCAGCAGCAATCCGGCGATGATCGTCCAGGCGCTGTTGGCTGCCGGCGCGCAGTTGAACGCGCAGGACGAGGATGGCAACACCGCCCTCCACCTTGCCGCTTCCTACCAGAACGAGGACCGTCACGGCGGGACCGCAATCGCGGCGCTGTTGGACGCTGGTGCCGATGCGACCGCTCGCAACAACGCGGACCAAACCCCATGGGACCTCGCGGATGAAAACGATGTCCTGCGGGGATCCGACGGCTACTGGCTCCTGAACGACGCCCGTTTCAACGCGCCGACGCCGGACGTCCGAACCCCGACCGCGACGCCACCCGTCCGGCAACAACCCGAGGTTTCATCCGACGCACCGCCCCAACGTCAGGGTCCCGGATGCGAAATACCGGGCTACCCGACCCCGGCGAACATCCAGAGCCTCGGCGTGAGCTGGTGCGGACCGGGGGTCGATTTCCAGAAACGCGCCTACGCGCTGCAGGCGGCGGGCGCCTGGTGTGCAATAGACATCGGCTCGTCGTCAACGCCCGAGCAGATCAGCGCCCGTCACCAGGAGATCAACACGGCCTGCGACACGCTGGATGCTCTGCAAGCGCGGCTGGGCGGTCGGCCGTGCCAGTGCCCCACCGGCTACCGGCCATGACGGAACCCTTAACGCGGAGATCGACATCATTTGCGTGCCAACACCCTGCGGTGCGGAGGCGCGGAGCGCCGCTGGTGCAGTAGCCGGGCAATAGCGACGTTGCCCCACTCCTACAGCGGTCTCGCATGCTCCATCTCGTAGCTGTCATCGCATTGGCGCTGCTGGGCGCTTCCGACGCATCAGCGCAGGAGCGCGGCTGGCTCGCCATCGGCACGGACTCAGTCTCGCACGCGTATTCGTTCCGCAGCGCCGACGATGCCGTGAACTCCTGCGGCTATTTGGACTGCGAGGTGGTGGAAACGTTCACGGCGTGCCTGGCCGTGGCGTATTCTAGCGAGACGGATTCCGGCAGGCCCGTGTGGACGTGGATCGAGGCCGCCACGGAGGGCGACGCGAGGCCGGGCGCACAGGACGCATGCGAGGCTGCCGGGGGTCTGGCGTGCGCCGTGGAGAACACCTACTGTCTGGACGGGGCGAGGCCTGCAGCGCCGCCGGCGGCCACGGCTGAGCAGGAGAACATCTTCTGGCTGTCGATCATGAACAGCACGAGCCCGGCGGATTTCGAGGCGTACCTGAGCCGGTTCCCGAACGGGGTGTTCAGTGACCTGGCGCAGAATCGGCTGACGGCGCTGCGCCTTCCGGCGGGTTCCCCGCCGGCGGCTGCCGCTGCGGCCGACGTGCACACGTCGCCAAGCGCGTTATTCCGCCCCGATCAGACACGTGTGCCGGGCAGCCGACCGGGTCGGCCTGCTGGCAGGAGGTTTCCGGGCAGCCTGGATGTTACGTCTGGAATCCACACGCCCGGGTGGGCTCGCTCGTGACCTGGACTGGAGAATGTGCCGGTGGCTTCGCTCAGGAAATGGGAACGCATGGGTCTGGGAAGACGGTAGCCAGACGAACACCGGGCGCAGGCGCGACGGGAGGCAGATCGGCACTTGGATCCTGCGGGATGACGCGGGGAGCATCCAGGAGGATCCGGTAGTGGACGGTGTACCGAATGGCCACTGGATCCTGCGCTTTGCGGACGGGGGCGTCGAAGAAGGCCCCCTGGTTGATGGCGAGCGGAACGGCGAATGGGTAATCCGCGACGCAGACGGCACGGTCGGGGAGGGCCAGTTCTTCAACGGCGCCCGGAACGGCGACTGCGTGATCCGCTTCGCCGATGGCACCTTCGAGGAATGGTCGTTCCGGCATGGCGACCGCGTACGGTGAGCGCGGCATCCGTTAGATCCGTCAGCCTGACGCGGTACGCAACTCTGGGCCATGCAGGAGGAACCACGATGACCTGCATCGCAGAGGCGTTCAAGCCCTCATGCTGGCGCTGCTGCCGCTGCATGCGGCGAAAGAGAGGAGGTAGCGATGACGGACTCAAACGCCACTGGTAATGGGGACTGGCCGCCCAGGACAAGATCCTACGTCGAACGACTGGTAGCGAAGCATGGCCGCCAGCCCGAAGACCGGTACGGTTCGCCTGTCCGTTCGCGCAAAGGGCAGGGAGCCGCTGCCAAAACTTCGAGGCAGTACGATGGTCTGGCGGCGAGGCGGCATACGGCGTCGGCGACTAGTCCTCGACCGCGAACGCCCGCACGATTATCGACTGACGATGGAAGTAGGCGACCAGACGATATTCGTGACCGCTCCCGGCTACTACGAGAACTCAAAACGCATTCGCGTCGTATCGAAGGCCACGCATCCGGTAGACGTCATCCTCGAATCCCGACATTCACCGGTCTTCCGGCCGGTGGTGCAACTGTCGCCACCTCTTCGTAACATCCTCGTGAACAGTGCTGACGCGGAATCCGCCGAGGAAATGTTCCTGCGTCTGACAGACAGGAAGAAGGCCGCTGCATTGAACATTCTGGCGAAGATGCATGCGGTGAAGTTGGGCGACCAAGCCGTTCTCGAATTCGTTGACCAAATTTAGAGTTTCGCCGCTGATCGCGTTCATGCCCGGCTGACAGGCCGCAACGGCTTGCAGGCTACCATTGACTCTGCAATCGCGGGCGGCGACAGGAGGTTCACCGAGGTTTCCGGCGCGCTACACGAAGGCTCAGGCAAAGGAAATCTGCAACTGAGCTTCGCGCATCCCGACGACGACGGAATTGTGCTCGTCGACGCCGACATCGACATCTATACCGATGTTCTGATGCACATGTTCGGCGAAGTTTTCGTCAATCATTTGACCAACACGAAGACGGATCCCTTCAAGGTCTACAACATCCTGACTGAAGCCGATATCCAACCGGAGTACGAACTGGGTACAAACCGGGACTCGTAGCCGACGCGCCGAATCAAACCCATGATACAGGTCGCGCATAAGCGGGGGTAGCGACATCGCGGAGGCGAAACTATGCGCAATTGCATCATGGCGGCAGTAGCTGCGGCGTGCCTTGGAGGCGTGGCAGAGGCGCAGTGGGACGTGGACTCGTGGGTTGATCAATTCACGGACCAAGAGGGCGTCCGCGCCACGCAAGAAGAGAATGGAACGGTAATCGAGCTGGGCTGCGAAAATGGCGAATTCGTTCTGGACTTTCGCGGCGCCGATGACTACCGCTTCGCAAGCGCGCGTGTCGACGTGCGACTTGATGACGGCGACATCATGAAGTACTGGTTTACGAGCACGAACGGGGACAGGACGCTAACGGTGAGGGGTGGTGAAGTTCACGGGTTGGTGGAAAAGATATTCGCCCACAAACTGCTGCGTGTGCGTACGAGTTGGTGGTTACGCAAAAGCGAACCGCTGGACTTTGACGCGCGTTTCGATACGGACGGACTCCGCGATGCTTTCGCCATGACTCCCTGCCTCGCGCAACGGGCGCGGACGGCGGCGGTTGCATTCAACCGAGACGGCGCATTCCCGGAAGCGGATTCTGAGCGCGTGGTAGCCGGCTTCGGTACGGGAGTAGACGAAGCGGCCACCGGTGGGCGAGCGGTTCGAGACTTCCAGGAAGCGCAGTCAGAGATTGTCGCGGGCGGTGATTGTCAGGTAATCGCGGTTTCGGAGCCAGGCGGCTGCGTCGTCGTAGGCAGGGGGGCGTACACGGAACCGGGCGCACGAGTGAGAATGAACGGGTATTACACCGCTCGCGATACTGACTGCAACGCGGCAGTCATGCGCGTACAGGCTGCATGCGCCGCGGCGATGGAGGCCTTGAGCGCGAACGGTTCCGCCGACGATACGTCATGCTATACCGTGCTCGCCATGCGGGGAGACATGGACCGTCCGAGGCCGTGGCCGGTCCCGTAACATCCTTGCAGTCCTCCATACAGCCTAGCGGGATCGCCTCGGTAGACACCCAAAAACCGGCCATTAGTGGACAGTTGAAAACCGGCCATTTCCGATAGCGGTCCGAGACGTTGACAGCGGTCGGGAACTGCGTGTTCCTGCGCGGCATGAGAAACGTCTTGGCAGAAGACAAACGACAGCAGGTCCTGGTGCTGGGGCGCCTCGGCTGGTCGCTGCGGCGGATCGAACGACGGGCCGCCGGGGTCCGCCGCGAGACGGCGAGCGGCTACCTGAAGGCGTCCGGCGTGGCAGTGCGGGGTCGCGGCCGGCCGCCGACTGCTGCGTCAAAACCGGCCATTTCTCCGGAGGTGTACACCGACTCTTCGGTGGCGCCCTTGCCTTTCGCGGGTACGGGTCCGGTCGCTGCCGCGTCTGGAGAGCTCTCCGACGCTTCGCCGCGGGCCAGCGCCCGCGAGCCCTACCGCGAGCTGATCGTCGAGGCCGTCGACCGCGGCCGCAACGCCATGGCCATCTGGCAGGAGTTGGTCGACGCGCACGGCTATCCGGCCGGCTATGCCAGTGTGGGGCGTTTCGTCGCCAAGCTCCGGCAGCGCCCCGCAGCCCAGGCCAAACTGGTCATCACGACAGCGCCGGGCGAGGACTATGTTGAGTCCCGCGTTATGTTGAGTTTCGGTTAGCCCCGCCTCGTTCACTGCGTCCCCGCCGCGATTCTCGGTCTTGGTCTGCTTTCCATAATTCCTCCCTCGTTGACGGCGATTCCCGCCGCAGAAAAGGAGGACCCCGTGCTCAGTAGTTACTTTCCCGCGGACCAGTCGGAGAGCTATCGCACATCTCCGTATAAGGACCGCATCGATCTGATCGGCCGGCGGCTGGTCGACCAGCGGTATCACCCCGCGGTCACCGCGCAGCATCTGCGGGAGTGGCTGCGGGTGACCCACTTTCTCCAGAAGCACGGGCTCAGGCTCCCGCTCGCCCTTGATACCCCGGAGGTAGCGCAGTATGTGGCGGACCGAGTCGTCGGCCTCGGCGCCAGTCGCACGCGGTTCGTGTGGGCAGCCGTGCGGATCTTCGTGGAGGCCGACGAGTCGGGACACTGTCGTCGCCGCATTGGGCGGATGACGCTGCCGGTGCCATCGTGGCTGAGGTCAGCTCTGGGTGAGTACTCCACGTTCCTGCGCGGCCATCGCGGGTTGGCTCCGCGGACGGTCAGCAAACGGGTGTGGCAGCTCTCGCGCTATGCCGCGTGTCTCGAGCAGGACGGAGTGAGCCGGCTCACCGCCATCGCACCACGTCACATTCACGACTTCCTGATGCGGCTACGGACGCAGGCCCTCGCCACGCGCCTGACCTACGTGACGACGCTGCGCAGCTTCTGTCGGTGGGCCGCGATGGTGGGGCACTCTCCCGCGACCTCAGTGCGGCCGTGCCGCCGCCCCGTCAATTCAAGCAGCGTGGCCTGCGGGATGCCCTCACGGAGCACGAGGTGACCCGCCTTCTGGATGGCGTCGATCGCTCGACGGCGATCGGCCGTCGTGACTACGCGGTCTTGCTGCTCGCGGCCCGCTACGGCCTGCGTCCATGCGACCTGCGGCAGCTCCGGCTCGACGCTGTCGACTGGCGGGAGCAGGTGCGGTCGATCACGCAGGCCAAGACCGGCCGCGTACTCACCCTACCCAACGAGATGCCAAGTCTCGTTCTGAGGTTGCCCCGACTATGGAGAGCCCTGCATAGGCGGGTCTATGCGGAGCTCCGCATAGCCGGATCAACTCCATTTTGGCGGACGTGACGTGCTGACGACCCATGAGAGAAAACGAACGGACCGCACCAATTCCTCTTCCCGACGCATCAGAAGCGGACGCGCAGACCGCCCAACGTGTGCACGCCGCCGGTGTCCATCTCCAGGACGTCTCCGTCCGGGGAATCGAGCTCGACCGATCCACGGCTGAAGCGGACCATGCCGCCGACGCCGACCCGCTCGGAGAAGTAGTACGCGACGTCGGCGCCGGCATGCGCACCGATGGTCGACGCCGACCGTTCACCCGCGTTCGCGCCGGACCAGGTCGCGGCGTCGAAGGGATAGGCCTGCTCGAACGTGATGTCCGCCACCAGATACTGCGCGACGTTGAACCACGTCGGGCCGCCGAACAGGGTGACGGCCACCGAGCGGCCGACGGGAATCACCCACTGCGCATGCACGTGCACTGCCGTCTCGGTGCGCGCAAGCCCGGTCGCGGTCCCGCTGACGCTCCGCGGACGGTCGAACCAGAACGGGTGCGGCAACTGGCCGGCCACGTCGGCGTCGGTCTCGCGCGTCAGCCAGGACACGCTGGCGCCGACGGCCAGGTTGCGCCACACGCGGACGCTGGCGCCCACGTCGAACAGGGCGTCGTCGCTGCCGGGATAGCGCGCGTCGAGGGTGCCCTCTTCCGGCCCGAACAACGCGTGGCCGAAACGCACGCTGTCGGAGAAGTCACTCGCCGCCGTCTGCAGCCCGCCGTTGATGGTCAGCGTGCCGCGCGTTTCGTTCGACTGTGCCGCCGCCGGCCGGCCTGTCGCGGCCAGCAGGATGAGCGAGAGAACAGCGACGGTCGCAACGGACGGCGGCACAATTCGGCGGTGTGCGCCGCAGCGGCCGGCTGAATGCGTCATCAGTCTGCAGTCCTTACTCATCGTTCTGTTCGATAGGCAGGCCGACGGCGTTCAGGGCCTGGTGGACGGCGGCAAAGACGTCGCTGCCGGCGCCGAACAGGTCGGCCGCTGCAATGCGAACCGCCAGCGCAGCAGTCTCCACGTTCGCCCTGGGCGGCATCAGCTCCGTCATGGCCCGGAAGAAGACCCTCTCGATGTCGTGGCGGCGGCCGGGGCCCGCGCCGGGCACGGTCAGGCCGCTCGTCTCGTGCGTGCCGCCCTCGATGGCGAGGTAGAACGCGTGACTCAGGACCGTGGAGTTCCAGTGGACGCCGTCGTAGAAGACGGACCGAATGAAGAGGATGTTCTCGCCGTCCACGGACACGAAGGGTGAAAAGAACGCCTGCCCGTTGTCCTCGAAGATGCCGACCAGGAACCGGACCATGTCGCTCGCGGCGTCGGGATAGGGCATGGGAATCCGATCGCCCAGAAGCGTGACGGAACGCGGCCGCTCCAGAGACCGGAGGGCGGGCTGCGTGTCCTCCGATATCGTGTAGTCCGCGCGCAGCGGACCCTGCGCCGGCTCGTGCACCATGAACTCGACGGCCGTGCCGAATACGTCCGACCAGGATTCACTGATGGCGCCGCCCTCGTTGGCAATCAACAGGAACTGCCCGTCGCCGCACAGGAATCGAAACTCGCGCCCTATGTACTCTTCCCTGAGCGGGTGGTCCCAGGTATAGCTCTGCCCGCATTCGTGCACGCCCGCCTGCAGTACGAACCGGGACGGCTCGTCCAGCGTGAAACTCGCGGGTCCTGGCATCGCCCAGTAACTGTCGATCAGCGGCGTGCCCGTGCGCTGTTCAGTGGAGTGATACGTCACGCCGTGCATCAGCTCGTGGCCGACGGTGTCGGCCGACACGAGCGGCAGGTTTTCCTCGGTCTCACCGAAGAGAAACATGCCTAGTCCATCCGGGCCCAGTGGCGGAAAAAAGAAGAATGCGCTCGGCCGCCCAATATTGACCATGCTGAATATGCGGCCGTTCCGGCCATCAAAGCCGTGCCAGTCCTGGCGCGTCGCCAGATAGTCGTACGCCAGGCCCATGTAGGCATGTCCGTCCACCACCGCCGGATCGGTCCACGTGTTGTCGGCGTCGCTCGCCACGTCGCTGGATGCCCAGACGACGCTCCCGGTCAGCAGGTCGTCGGCGCGCTCGAAGTCGTGGCGCAGGTCGAGCGTGATGATCTCGGCCGGGCGCAGGCGGTCGTAAGCCTGATATGTGCCGCCGGCCTGGGAGGTGCTGAGCTTCTTGCGCTGGCCCAGAATGCCGTCGCCGGCGCCGACGGTCTGTTCCCTCATAGCGCTCACGTCATGCGCGATGAATCCGCCGTGGGCGTCCAAGAAGTAGGTCCGGAGATCGCGCATGGTCGCTTGGTACGCCAGGACGTAGCGACCGGTTGGAACCTGTACGATGACCAGTTCCGGCAGCGCGTTCGACAGTGCACCGACCCCGGTCTGCTGCTCCAGCAGCTCCAGGGCTTCGACTGACTGAAACCGCGGCTGCGCATCCAGCTCGATACCGGTCTCGATCGTGCCCAATAGCGAGACCGTCGCGCCGCCGGCCAGTTGCCGCGACACGCCGGCCCCAAGTACCCGAACGCCTTCGTGGTACTGCTGCAAGAACTGCTGCGTGCGGCCCTGGAGCTGCGAATCCGGACGGCTCGACGCGAGCACCAGTTCGCCGCCGGCCGCCAGCGTCTCGACCAGCGCGTCGAAGCGGCGGAGCGACGACGTGCCGGTGGAGGCCGCCGCGCTTATCTCCAGCGGGCCGCGCAGCTCCTGGCCCGATACCGCGGCGGAGGCCGCCAGCACCACGATGGCTACCGCCCCGCGGCGGCCGCATGACAAAAAACGGAGCATTCGCATGTACGGATCCCTCTCTCCATCACATTAGGTTAGAGTCCGGCTCGCGACCGTTAAGGCCTACAACTGGCCACTGCTCTCCCGGACATCTTCGACCATCTAGATCATAGTATAGCCACTGCGGTTGCCCCGATCTCATGGACAGGTTAACGCTTTTGGATTCACGTCATGGCCTGTATATCGACATCGTTCCCTGTGGGCGGTGTGGGTCCCGCGCGTAGCGCGGGACGCAACGGACTCGTGGGCGCCCGGAGGGCGTACACAGGCCGGGCGCCGTCCACAGGAGCCGCGGCAGGAGACAGCCCGATACGCAGCTTCAACGTCGCAAGCTATTGGATGTGCGCGAAATGTTCACAAAGAAAGCTCGATCTCTTACCCAAATTTCATACACGTTGTGTAACGCTTACCGGTGTGTCGCGAAGCGCGTTCGACCTCGGTTGTACTCGTCAGTTCCTCGCCCCAGTGGCGGCGATGGCAGATGTGTCCGGTCAACCGGCGGATGTGCAACAGGAAGTTCTCGCGGTCAGCCCGGAACGATTGAACGCCTTTGGTCGTCTGCGTGCATCAGACGCTGCCAAGTTTCGTTGACTGGTACGAGCATTTTGCGCACGGGACACTAGGTTCGGGAGCGCGGTAGCTCCAGCGGTAGTCGGGATGTGACGAGAATCCCGCTGTTCAATCACTTGCGCGGTACGCACAGGATCAGAGGTATCAACTCTGACAATGATCAGCAGGTTGATGTTCGTCAAGGGCGGGCTGAGCGGAGAAGAGGACGTAGTGATCGAAGGCCGGGTCGAGGGCAACATCAACCTGCCTCAGAAACTGGTGACGGTGGGCGAACAGGGGAAGGTCGATGCGAGGATCGTCGCCGGGACGGTGATCGTGGCTGGCAAGTTTCGGGGGGAGATCCTGGCGGGCGAAAGGGTCGACATCCGCGACACGGGTTCGGTTGAGGGCGACATTACATCGCCGCGATTGGCGATTGCCCTTGGGGCCTATGTCCGCGGCTGCATCGACGTCACACAGGCGTCAAGCGGCAAGCCGTCCGCAACGAATACCGATGGCAGTGACGCGGCCCCGCCGGACACGCCCAGCGCGTCGGCGAGTTGATAATTCGCACCGACATCGGCGACCGGACGCGGTGGCTGAGACCGTCCGCGGGTCCACGGCGGTGCCGGTTCTTCCATTGATTGAGCAACTGCTGTTCGCGCTGCTAATCCTGGCCGGAGGCGCGCGGCTTCGGAGCGCGCGGACGCGCTGGACCCGCCGGCTCTGACGCCCGGCAGTCTGCCAGCGCGATCCGCGTCTCCCCCCGGCAATGAGGGGAGACATGGTTGGCAATTCTATACTACCCTGGACATGGTGGCTAGTCGCAATTCGATCGAGCTGACGTAGGCCTACACGTTCGCGTTTGCCAAGGCCGCGCGGGTGTCCATCAGCAGGCGCGGCCCCTTAATCGTGCGTTACGCCGTCCGGCGGCGAGCGCGGTAGTAGGCGCCGCCACCTAGGTAGCAGAATCACCAGCAGTATCTGTGCCAGCGGCGGGATGGCCGGCACTGGTTCTGCGTCGCAGGTGTGCCCCATGAACGTGTTGAGGTCTGCCAGCCAGTCCTGAAACGCGGCATCCGCCGGAGCGCAGAGCCCGGCGTTGTCGTGGATCAACAGGTCTTCGAGCGCCGACAGCTTCGTGATTTCCGCCGGTAGTGGCCCTGTCAAGAGGTTGTCGTGGAGAGACAGGCTTATCAACCGGTTCAGGTTCCCAATAGCGGCCGGAATCGCTCCAGAGAGTCGGTGGGAGGGGAGTGATAGCACTTCCATGCTGGCCAAATTTTCGCTGGCAGTGGGGATAGGCCCTGTCAGGTTGTTGAAGCCAAGGCGTAGATCTCGCAATCTGACCATGTTCCACAACCTTGAGGGGATCGCCCCGTCAGGTCGTTGTAATATAGAAACAGGGTCTCCAACTTGACCAACTTCCCAAGGGTGCCAGGAATCGTGCCGGTGAGGGCGTTACGTCTGAGATCCAGGACGTTTTTGTTGGCTAGCAGTCTGTGGTGAAAGTCCCGTACAGGGATCGACAGGATGGGTCTGAGGTACTACACTCGCTTCCACGGCAATGGGCAAGCGCCGCCGTCGCGGGCGGCAGCCGTCGATGTGGATGGCGAGCTCGGACCTGCCGGGCAGCGCGCGCCATCCGTTCCATGAACAGCTGAATCGCCTCCTCGACGCGGCAGGCTTCGACCGTTTCGTCGAGGCGCAGTGCGCCAAGTTCTATGCCGACGAGGTTGGTCGGCGGAGTCTGGCGCCGGGCCGCTACTTCCGGATGTTGCTGCTGGGCTACTTCGAGGGCCTGGAGTCCGAACGGGCGTTAGCGTGGCAAGCCGCCGATTCGCTGAGCTTGCGGCAGCTGCTCGACGTGTCGCTGGAGGAGGCGCCGCCGGACCATTCGACGGTGTCGCGCACGCGGCGACGGATCGATGTCGAGAGGCACCTAGCGGTCTTCATGTGGGTGTTGCAGCGGCTCTCTGACGGCGGCGTCGGAAAACCAGACCGCTCCATCGTGGATTCGCCCAATGACGCCCTCCCATTCACATATCCTGCCAAGGCTGCACGAAGGCAGTTCTGCCACGGCCTGCTAGCACTGCCTCACGAGGACGTGGCTGCGGCCATCTGCACCGGCGCAATCGGCGGTCAGCGTGTCGCACCCGCTTGACGTAGTAGTTTCGCAATCTCCTCACGCTCCTGCCCCACGGCCACCCTCAGCGCAGTAGCTCCTTCCCGGTCGGGAATTTCGTAGTCGACGTCCACACCGGCGCCAATCAGCAGGCGAACCAGACTGGTTGAGCCGGTAGCCGTGGCAACCATCAGGACCGATATGCCCGGCACCGGCTCCGATAGGACGGCGTTGATGTCGGCGCCAGCGTCGACGAGTAGGCGTGCGACATCTACGTGCTCTCGTTGGACGGCCATTAGCAGCGCGGTCATCCCGTTGGGCAGTGCGTAGGTGACGTCGGCGCCCGCGTTGATCATCAGGCGAATCAGAGTTTCTGATCCGTCTCTGGCAGCGAGAAGCAGGGCCGTTGTCCCCAGGTCCGGAACGACATAGTTGACGTTGGCACCGGCATCAATCAACAACCGTACGATGCCCTCATCTCCTCGCTGCGTGGCGACAATGAGCGGCGTCGTACCGCTGGGCAAGTCGGAATTTCCCTCATGGACCCCAACATCAACGTCGGCACCAGCTTGAAGCAGCGCACTGACTATTTCTTGGTGCCTCCCGTAAACCGCCACGAACAGCGGGGATACAACATGCGCTCCGACTTCAAGTTGCTGATTCACGTGCACGCCGGCTTCCACGCTATCGGAAATGCCATCCGCATTCCCCGCCACAAGAGATTCTCGGAAATACGAATCCCGGTGCATTGTATCTTCCAAATCGGGAGCCGACCGCGACAGTGCAACCGAATAAGTTCTTGTGTCGGCGCCGTCCTCACTGGTGACGTCGATAGTGATAACGCTCGAGCCCACCGGAACTTGATCGTACCGTCGCGCGATGTCTACTGTCAGTTTCTCCTCACCAGGAAGCGATAGTTCGATTCCGTCCATGGACATCCCGGCCTGCAGGGACTTGCCGTCCGCCGTGGCTGCAATCGCCTCCGCCGACGCCCCGGAGTGGTTCGTGGTGGCCAGCAACTGCACGGACGTCATGTTGTACGGAACGGTGACCGTGTAGGAGTGCACATCGGGCTGGAATGTCGGAGCAAGCGGGAGTTCCTCTCCGGCCATGGCCATCGCCAGCGGAGCAGCGATGGCTGCACCGATTATCCCGAACAGGCCCAGATTCTGGGTCCCGCTTCCGGTGTCAGCGGTTGACCGCAGCCGCAAATCGCTCAGCGTCGCATCGTTCGTGCTCGTCTGAGCGGCGGATCGTTCGGAACCGACGGTGAGACTGAGGATGCCGGCGATAGCGAAGACTACGATCACCGCTTTGGCCATGGCCTACCCCCGCTAAGCTCTCAACTGGTACTGCCTACCGAAGCAACTGTCCGGTCGCACCAAGTGGGACGTCGCAACTCCGGCCAACGACTGACTGACTGCAGTATAGCATCCGGGTTGCCTCGACCCCGTTGGAAACAACCGACTCGCCTGCACCCGCAGTCCGCGCCTGCCGATACGCGTCACCAACCCGCGGCTGTATTGGCCTGCGCGATATCCGAGGCGACACGCTTTTGCCTCGAGGCGTTCCAGCAGACGCCGCGCGCGCCAGCTCGTTATCAGGATGCCCTCCATGGCATGCAGCGGCTGTGCGGCGGCGTGTCGCGAGCTGGGCGACGTTCTGCTGCACACGGGCGGCTCAATCACGCAACACCGGCAGCGGCTCGCCCTCCGGGACGAATACCAGCGCCTTGCCGTTGTTGCAGTAGCGCTTTCCTGTGGGCGATGTTTTCAACTACCTGACCGGCTACTCTAACAAGAAGGACTACCGGGAGCTGCTCGTCGCGCCCCTCAACCTGCGCGCGAGGTTCACGGAACTGGTGGAGCGGGAGGCGGCTCACGCTCGGGCGGGCCGGCCGGCGCGCATCATCGTCAAGAACGACTCCGTCGCCGACCCGGAGATGATCCGGGTCCTGTACGGGGCTTCCGGCGCTGGCGTGCGGATCGACATGATCGTGCGCGGGGTCTGCTGCCTGCGGCCGGGCATTCCGGGCGTGAGCGACAACATCGGCGTCCGCTCCATCGTTGGCCGCTTCCTCGAGCATTCCCGTCTCTACTACTTCGAGAACGGCGGCAGCCCGGAGTTGCTGATCGGCAGCGCGGACCTGATGGAGCGCAACCTCGACCGCCGCGTCGAGGTGCTGTGCCACGTCCGCGATCCGGCGATCCGTAACCACCTCGTCGAGGACGTGCTGGGGACCCAGTTCAGCGACACCAGCCGCGCCATGGAGCTCCAGACCGACGGCAGCTACCGCCCGGTGGAAGGGCCGCCGGGGGAGCCGGCCGTCAACGCCCAGGCCCGCCTGCTCAAGCACTGCTCGACCAGCAACGCGTAGCAGTCCGTGGTGAAACCCTGCGTCGCACCGAGACCTTGCCGCATCAATGCCGCGCACGGCTCTTGCAAGGCGCGAGGAGCGAGCATATTCGAGATATGTGAGCGACGAGCAACACAGTCAGGCGGGATGCATCGTCGGTCGAACGCAGCGGGGCTTTCGCCACCGGCTGCTACGTCGAGGCTCGCGCTGATCCGCAGGCTCGCCGAGACGATCGCTGCGATCTTGCGGCCCGACTCGTCCGGTGCGCTCACCGCAGCACCCCGGCCGGGGGCCGAGTCCGTTTGCCGCAGCCGGACGCGCGATCGGCAAAAACAATCGGATACGAATCGTATTGGAGGCAACGCTCAGGAATATTCACCTAATCTACACCATTCTGTCGCTCTTATTCACATCTATTTCACACGAATTCGTGTACGATTTCAATCGTATATGTGTGGTCGCCGCAACGGCAGCGGCGCCTGCCAACCCGCACGGGTCCGCGAAACCAACAGTCTCGGCGAATTTGTTGCCGACCGGAAAGGAGTTTTCGTGCAGAAAACGCTTGCTGTCGCTGTCCTTGGTGTCCTCGCTATCCCCATCGCCACCCCGGCCCAGACGATAACCGGCCGTCTGGATCCGACGTATAACCCGTCATCAGGCTTCTACCGGTACGGGCCGCTGTACTGGGATGTCGAGGTAGCGGCCGACGCCGAATCCGACGAGTTCAGCCTGGACCTCTATTACAACAAAGTCAGGGCCATCATGTTGGTGTCGCTGAGTTGCCCCGACTCGGACGGAGACTTGGGCACGCACGCAACGTCTGTGTCCGCCGAGCACTTCATCTCGCTTACAACTGGCTTGTACACGACATTCGGAGATTGCCGATTGCTACTCCTTGGAGTGAACGACCGGGATGAAATCCTGTCCTACCGCATGCGCGTCAACGAGTTGGCTACGCGCAGCACTTCCAGACGAGAGACATCGAGTTATTGGGCCGGCGAGCCGTCCGGGCAAGACCTGGAGCCCAGTGCCTTCAGCGAGGAATTCGCGAACTTGGAGGCGGAACTGGCAAGGAGTCGCTGAAGCCGGCCGTCGCATCATCCGGACAGTCACACCGTGGACCCGCTGCGGCCGCCGGGCATCAATGTCTTGGCTGGTCGAAACGGTCGCCGACCGAGGCCGACAGCGAGATGGCCGCAGGCGCGCATCGTAACGCTGATGGCCGCGGCGTCTTGCGCGGCGTTCGCTGCCGAGGCAGTCGCGCAGGGCAGCGTGGAGTCGGACCGGGCGGCGCTGCAGGCGCTCTACGACGCCACCGGCGGCGAGGACTGGATCGACCACACGAACTGGAAGACGTCGGCCCCGCTGGGCGAGTGGTACGGAGTAACGACCGACGCCGCCGGCCGGGTCACCGGACTGGAGTTGCCGGGCCACGGGCTGACCGGTCCGGAACCCGCCGCGCTCGGCAGGCTGTCCAACCGCGAATCGATGAGACTCCGCTCCAACGAGTTGACCGGCCCGGTCCCGGCCTGTTTGGGCGATCTCTCCCACCTTCGAAGCCTGCATCTAGGCTGGAACCCCTTGACCGGGACTCTGCCGCAGAGCCTGACCATGCTGGCGCGACTCACCAGTTTGAATATCGAAGGAACGGCGGTCTGTGCGCCTACCGACGAGGAGTTTCTCGATTGGCTGGAGACGATCGACTTCGCAGGCGAGACATGTAGCCGCCCGCCGCAGCCCGTCGATGCCATAACGGCCCAGACGCTGACCACACTCGGACCGGCGGTCGGCGTATCCATGGGAGCCTACTTCAACGACCCGGACTGGAAGGCCTCGTCGCCGCTGTACGAGCGGTTCAGAATGACGACCGACTCCGAGGCCCGGGTCACGAGGCTGGAGCTGCCGGGCAACGGGTTGGCGGGTCCAATCCCGGGCGCCTTGGACAACCCTGGCGCGCCTGCAGGTACTGCATCTCGGAACTCGGTGAGGATCACTCCCGAACGATGACTGGATCCCGCTGCCGCTGGAGGTTGTCGACGCCGCTGCTGGCCGCCTGCGCCCTCTGGGTGGGCTTGGCCGCCGAAGCCGCCGGCCAGGGGAGCGCCGCTTCGGATCGGGCAGTTCTGGAGGCGCTCTACGACGCCACCGGCGGTCCGGACTGGATCGACAACACGAACTGGAGGACGGCGGCGCCGCTCGGAGAGTGGTTCGGGGTGACGACCGACCCTGCCGGCCGGGCCGCGAGGCTGGAGCTGCCCGGCAACGCGTTGGCGGGACCCATCCCCGCGTCGTTGGGCAATCTGACCCAGCTCCGGGCGCTGTCCCTCCGAGACAACCACGACTTGACCGGCCCAATCCCGAGTGCACTGCGAAGCTTGGTGAACCTCAAGTGGCTGGATCTCCGGAACAACACGTTTAGCGGGCCGATTCCGGTCGAGCTGGGAGGCTTGGCGAGCCTGGAAGAGTTGGACCTTTCCTACAACGTTTTGACCGGCCCGCTCCCAGTCGAACTGGGGAGCCTGTTGAACCTCGTGAGTCTTAACCTCGCTCGCAACCCTATGGCCGGCCCGCTCCCTCAGTGGCTGACCGGGTTGTCACAGCTCAGGCGGTTGAATGTCGCCTTCACGGAGTTGTGCGCACCCGCCGAGGTCGCGTTCCAGGAGTGGTTGGCGGCGATCGACTTCACCGGTGTCACGTGCAATCGCCCGCCGGAGCCCGTCGACTCGATCCCGTCCCAGGCGTTGACCGGGTCGGGAGCAGCAATCGCCGTGCGCGTGGAGGTCTACTTCAGCGACCCGGACGGGGATCCGCTGACGTACGCGGCCGCGTCCAGCCATACGGGCGCGGTCACCGCCGTCGCGTCCGCCGACACCATCTGGCTCGTGCCGGTGGCGCCGGGGACGGCGACGGTGACCGTAACGGCGACCGACCCGGGCGGCCTGAGCGCCACCCAGACCATCGCGGTGACCGTCAACGCCTCGGCCGGACCTCAGAACGACCGCGAGGTGCTCGAGGTGCTCTACGACTCCACCGGGGGTGAGAGCTGGACGAACCGCAAGAACTGGACAACGTCGGAGCCGTTGGACCTGTGGTACGGGGTGACGACCGACGACGCCGGCCGAGTCATTGATCTGGATCTCTCAGGGAATGCGTTGACGGGACCCATTCCCGCCGCCTTGGGCGATCTGGAGCTTTTGCAATCACTGAATCTGGGAGAGCGGTGGGACTCCATGTCACGGCAGTGGTTCACGAACGCCCTGACAGGGCCGATCCCGCACGAGCTGGATCGCCTTGAGAACCTCACCCAGCTGTCTCTCGGGTCCAACGCGCTGACCGGGCAGATTCCGCGCGAGCTGCGGAACTTGGTGAACCTCGAGCGATTGAACCTCAACGGTAACGACTTGAGCGGGCCAGTGCCGGCAGGGTTGGGGCGCCTGACCAGCCTCCGGCGGCTGTCGGTAGGCGGGAACGAGTTGACGGGGCCGATTCCAGCCGAGTTGGGGAACTTGGTTAACCTCGAGCGGTTGAACCTCAACGGTAACGCCTTGTCGGGGTCGGTCCCGGCGGCGCTGGGCAGGCTCTCCAACCTCGGATATCTCGACCTCGCCTTTAATGAACTGACTGGGCGTATTCCCGACGCGGTGGGCAACCTGGCCAACCTCGATACGCTGTATCTCGACACCAACGGGCTGACGGGGTTGATCCCGCCCAAACTGGGAAACCTCGTGAAGCTCAGGGTGTTGAGCCTCAGCGGGAACGATTTGAGCGGTCCGATCCCGGCCGAGCTGGGCAACCTGGCGAACCTCCAGAGGTTGAGACTCGGCTACAACTGGGGTCTGTCTGGACCGCTGCCGACCCACCTGCAGGCCTCGCGTCTCGGAGATTTGGACATCTTCGTGACCCAGGCCTGCGCACCGGTCGTCTGGCGGGGCTGGCTCGAGAAGATTGAGTTCCGGGGGGCTCCGTGCGGGGCGGGCGCGGAGGTGACGATCGACGTGGCCGTGGTTTATACACCGATAGCGCGCGAGCGGGCGGGTGGGATCGCCGCAATCGAGGCGGACATCGACCTGATGGTCGCGGAGACGAACCAGGTCTACTACGCGGCGAGCGGGGTACACCAACGTCTGGCGTTGGTGGCTAGAGTCGAGGTGCCCTACACCGAGTCGGGCGATACCGCAAAGGATCTCTTCCGTCTCGCGGATCCGTCGGACGGGCAACTGGACGAGGTGCACGACCTTCGCGACGCGGTCGGGGCGGACTTGGTGCACCTGGTCGTCGGCGAAGGGGCCGGTGACGGTATCGCCCTTCAGAATGGGGCCTTCAGCGTCAGCAAGACCTACGGCGCCGCCCGGCCAGGGGTCTTCGCGCACGAGTTGGGGCACAGCATGGGGCTCTTGCACGACCGTTACAAGGTGCACCACACCGAAGGTGGCGCAGGGCCGCATCCGGCGCACGGGTACGTAAACCGGCGAGCGGTCGAACCGAGCGCCAAGCGGCCCAATCGCTGGATGACGGTCATGTCGTACGGCATCGAGTGCGGATACGCCTACGTGAACTGTTGGGTACTGCCACGTTTCTCGAATGCGCGCCAGCGCTACAACGGAGATCCGTTGGGCGTTCCCCACGCCGGTGCCGGTGAGTCGGGCGTGGACGGCCCGGCCGACGCGGCGGCGGTTCTCAACGCCACGGGGCCAGCGGTGGCGCTGTGGCGCGACCGCCCGACCGGCGCCAACCGCCGGCCGGCCGTGGCGAAGGCCCTGCGGGACCGGGTGCTGGCCCTTCCCGGCACGCTGGAGGTGGACGTGTCGGAGGCGTTCGCCGACCCGGACGGCGACGCGCTGACCTATACGGTGTCCACGTCGGCGCCGAGCGTGGTGACGGCGAGTGCGGCGGGCGGCCGCGTGACCCTGACCGCGGCGGCCGCCGGCACAGCAACCGTTCAGGTGACGGCTACCGATCCAGGCGAGCTGAGCGCAACGCAGTCGTTTTTGGCGACCGTGACGGCGCCGGGGGCGCGGTTCACCGATGAGGGGATCCGCCCGGGTGTGACGCCGGTCAGGGCCATCCACTTCATGGAGCTGCGGGCGCGGATCGACCTGCTGCGCGGAGCTGCGGGTCTGGGGCGCCAGCGCTGGACGGACCCGGTGCTGCAGGCGGGCGTGACGCCGGTCCGGCTCGTGCACCTGACCGAGCTGCGGTCCGCCCTGGAGGCGGCGTACACCGCGGCGGGACGGCCGGTCCCGCGCTGGACGGACCCGGCGCCGGTGCGGGGGCGGACTCCGGTTCGGGCAGTGCACCTGACGGAGCTGCGCAATGCAGTGGTGGCGCTGGAATAGGTGGAAGTGCATCCGGCGGCTGAGAGTTGGGTTAGGATGGCCAGACGGAGAGAGTTGTGATGGAGCGCTCCAGACGCGTAGCGCTGGCCATCCTGCTGCTGGCGGGGTGGCCCGCAGGTGAGACGGCCGCGCAGCCTGGCGGGCTCTTCACGGCGGCCTCGGCGTCCGGCGCTGAGTTAGAAGCGACTCGTATCGATTCCGACCCGCTGACGATGCGGCGGCGCCTGGTGACGATTGACCTTGTGCAGCTTATGCCGGCAGCCGACGCGGCGGGACGGCGAGCCGCGGCAGCCATCGACGTCGCGCCGAGCGGCGTGCTGACGCTGAACCTGTTCGACGATGCGGTGTTCACCGGCCTGGTGGAGCGGACCGCGCCGACGTTTTCGGGCGGTCAGTCGCTGTCGGGCCGGCTGGCGGGCGTCGAGATGGGCACGATGACGCTGGTGGTGAACGGAGGGGTGGTCGCCGGTACGGTGCGAACACCCGAAGCGACCTACCGCATCCGGCCGGCCGGCAACGGGTTGCACGCGGTCAGCCAGATTGACCTGTCACAGTTGCCGCCGCTGGGTGAGCCGATTCTGCGGCGCAACCTGGACCGCGACGCGCCGCCGGAGGAGCTCGTTCCGGACCGACGCCCGGCTCCGCGTTGATCCGTCGCGGCACCTTCAGACTAACCCGTCAAGCCGATCGGCGAA
The DNA here is from genome assembly GCA_965207665.1 of Vicinamibacterales bacterium. Taxonomy (GTDB): domain Bacteria; phylum Acidobacteriota; class Vicinamibacteria; order Vicinamibacterales; family UBA8438; genus JAAXGX01. The sequence goes on along the minus strand of CBDBMV010000002.1, from coordinate 3,329,637 downwards.
AGCCCGTGCGCTCGTCGGGCGCGCCGAACATGAAGCCGTCAGCAGCGACGCCGCAAATGCGGCCAGCCCGGATGACGTCTCCGCGCCCGTCGCCGCCCCTCGCCATGGCGCAACCGCTGATTCCCGATGCGGTCCACCACATCGTCGACGCCGCCGCCCGCGAACGGATGCCTGCCGGACACCATTTCGTACAACACCACGCAGAGGGACCAGACGTCGTCCGCCTCTTCGGCCCGCCGACCGTCCAGCACATCGGGTGACAGATAGCGTAGCGTGCCGTCGGCGACCCTGGCGTCGTTCGGACCGCGGGGCAGACCGAAGTTCAGCAGCTTCGGCGATCCGTCCGCAGTGAACCCGATATTGCTCGGCTTGACATCGCCATGCAGGTACCCGGCCCCGTGCAACGCGGCCAGCACCCCGGCGAGATTCACGGTGACGGTGATCGCCTCCGGACCCGCAAGCGGCCCGTCGCGGAGCCGGTCCGCGAGCGTGCCGCCGCGCAGGTACTCGACGACCAGGAACGGGCGGCCACGCCAGCACTCGACGCCATGGATCTCGGCCAACCCGGGATGCGCCACCCGCGCCGTGGCCCACGCCTCCGGCTGCAATGCGGCGAGACGCGTCTCCGACTTCGCGGCCAGGGCCTTCACGGCCACGTCGCGCTGGAGACTCGGGTCCCACGCCAGGTAGACTGCAGCCGTTCCGCCGTCGCCCGGCCGCCGCGTCAGGCGATACTTGCCCGCGAGAATCCTCGGAACTTCCGTCTCGACATACGCCGCCCCGTACTCGCATCCGGGCTACTCATCGTCCCCCGTCACGTGTCCGCATTCGGGGCACTCAATCGCGGCGGGCGCCTCCGACAGCCCGGCCCGCTTCCCGCGCAGCAACTGCACGCGCGTGACCGCCTGTCCCGCCGCCGCCAGCACCTCAAGAAAAGGTACATCGGCAGCGCGCACGATCCGATCGTCGAATCACCGTCCCACAATGTCAAGCTCGGCGATCTGCGTACCCGTGCCTGGAGCTGGCACGATCACGTCGGCGCCCGTATCCACCACCCACGCCGCCTCGTCGGGCGGAAGCGAGAGCACGAACAGATGGGTCCACACGCGGGGTGAATCCCTAGCGGTCAGGCGAATGATCCCGTACGCGGTGCCCCAGGCCGCCGGTGCTGACCGCCACGTACCGGTGGCCGTGGACCGCATGGATGATTCGGGAAGTCGATGGCGGCAGAGCGCCCGCGTGTTCACCGCCCGTTGTTCGAGGCTCCCGTGGGGTGTCTTCAAGAGGGGTGGGCGGGTGGGCCGAAAGAGCCTCCAGCCCGCGGGCGCGATGCTGGTCCGCGGACCCTCGTTTGACGTTGACGGTGGCGACCGGGTCGATCATCAGATCCTGCGAGCGGTCGTAGCAAGCCGGCTCGTGCGCTTCCGCGGTCAGCTGTCTCCCCCGTGGGCATTGATTCTGCAAGCGATGCGCGAGCGGCACCGTGGGCAGATCGCGGGTTGGCGGATTGTGGCCGTCAGGCGTTGACGAAACCACTGGTCACGGTACCGGGGGCACTCTGCGATTCACCGCGTGAGGTTGTTTGCAACGGTGCTGAAGCACTTCGCAGGTAGCCTTTGTGCAGCGGATGTGCCGCGCGGCTATTTGCTACGCGGGTCGTTGCCGTGGCCGGATCCAACGGTCGCGTGTGGTCTTGTGCAGAAGCGTGTCTCGGATGTGGTCCGGGGGTGCCCGCAGCACGTCGCTGACCGAGAGTTCGTGGCGGTCTCCAAGCGGAAGCACCACGACGTCACCGGCGCACCCGTGTTGAGGTAGCGTTCCAGCGGTTGCGCAGCGTGGTGTGTATCCACACCAATCTTGGCCGCATGGCCAGGGTTCGTGTGTTCTCCCGTCGGGGCAGCACGGCTGTGCCGAGGATCGCCGTCAAGTCCACCGTCGGCTCTTCGCGCCTTGCCAATGCATCCGCCAACGAGATCGCAAAGGCGACAACGGGCACGGGCGCAAGCTGGCCGACTGTTCGGAGTCAGGGAAGCAGATCGTCGACGACGATCTGTGCGTCGGGGCGAGCGAGCGGCGCGACGCTGTCGCCGGTTGCATGTCTGGTCACACTGCGGTAGCAGCGAGCTCTTGTTTGACCAGATGCGCGCCGTGGTGCTGTCGGATGGCCGCGTGGGCGGCGGCGAGTTTTCGTGTTCAGCCGGATCGCGGTAGACCTCGAGACGGGCATCGGGGAGGGCAAGGATCCAATATTCGGGTATCCCGCACCGCGTGTCCAAGCGCTGCTTGACGGTCCGGTCGTGGTGTAGTGACTCGTCCGACACCTCGACGATAGGCACTGCCAACGTTGGATGGGCGTCCCGGTAGTCGCGGATCGCGCCCGTTACCACGGCTACATCCGGCTCAGGCTCCGAGTAATCGTCGGCCGCGAGCGGGTGCTGTAACCGTACGTGGAACCCGGAATCCAACACCCGCCGCAGGCAGTCCGCGACGAGGTCCATGCCGGTCGTATGGCGGCTTCCCTCCGGTGTCATGGCGTGCAGATTTCCGTGATGAGTTCCAGCTTGGCGTCCGCCTCGAACACGCCGGCGTCTGTGGCACGGTCGTACTCGACGCGGCTCAGGCGGTAGTGGCAGATGGACACGTCGGGCACATGGACCTCATGAGGGTGCCTCTATCGTAGCCCGGAAAACCGTCGTCGTGCGGCCCCGCCTGGATTAGGCCACACCGCCTCCGCTTGGTTGGTGCTCAGCGACCGTTCGACGGCTGTCGTACGGGCGGGAATTCGGGGTCCTGAGCGGCTGAGTTCCCGTGAAGGCGCACGCAGGTCGCGGTGGAGGAATGTGACCATGCTTCCGACGGGGAAGCGCTGTCCAGAGAAGCGGGTGTCGATCGGTCGCTCGGGCATCGTGGTCGAAGCAGTACAGCCATTCTCTGGTCTGGCCGCACGGGCGGTCAGTGCACGGCGGTTGCGGTGGGCCAGTACTCGACGTTGAGGTGGCACATCTCGGCCTCGTCGTCGAGGTCGTGGTGAGGCACCGTCGGGTCGTAGGGCGGCGGCGTGATCACGACGAGCCCGAACGAGGTCCCGGCGGGAGGCGGGGTCGGCCGGCTGTCGATGTGATGCGACAGTGCGAGCCGGGCGGCGACGTCGACGTTCGGGGCGTCAACCTGGATGGCAGGCAGGTGGTCGAGCGGGACCGCCGCTTCGCGCGGCCGGGTCTCGGTCTCGAGGACTACTCTGTAGGTGGTCGGCATGATGGGTGTCCCACGGCGTTTTGGTGGTCAGGGAGCGGCGGCCACGCGCGTGATCGTGACATCGTACAGGCGTACGACGTCGGCCTGGGTCCGGTGATGCACGTCGTTCCAGCAGCCCCGGTGGCCACCATGGTCCTCGTTCGGCAACGCTCTGGCCAGCGACTGGCGAAGCTCGGCGAGGGCCTCGAGATACAGGTGGTAGCAGGGGTCGTTCACGCAGTCGGGGATGCTGTCGTAGGCGTACCAGGGGGCGGCGGCGGCGCACCGGGCGATGGCGGCGGGGTCGCTTGCGCCGCACATCGTTCCCTTGGCGGTTTTGGCCGGCGCGCGTTGCGTCGATCCTGGGAGGATCCGTTCGCTGCCGCGGCGCAGCAGCTCGATCAACGTCAGTATCCGCTGGTTCTGGCTCATCGGGTTTCCTGTTGGTGGACGATGGTTTCTCGGGGCGGGCCGCCGTTCGGGCTTCGGCCGGTCAGCGGAGGTCGATGGTCTCGGCCGCCGCGACGAGCACTTGACCAGCGTAGACGCTCGTCATCCGGCCGACCCGTAGCCGTTGCGCGACGCGGCGCAGGATGTGGTCGGGCACGCTGGCCGCGTGCGTCCGGGCCTCGGCGACGAGGCGGGCGAGTTCCGCCGTCACGTCCGTCGACGGTGCGGGGAGGTCCCACGTCGGTCCGGGGAGCAGGTCGCGGCCGGTGGGTACCGCTCTCGCGGTGAGGCCGGTCTCTCCGCTGCTGGTGCCGCCGAGAATGAGCCAGCCGTCGAGGTACAGCTCGTGGATCAGTTCGACGTTGAGGTCCGCGAAGAAACGGGACCGGTCCCTGTGGGCCGCGTTGGCCTCTGCGACGGTGCAGCCGGGATGGTCGCCGATGAAGTTGAGCAGATCGCTCTTGCGCAGCCGGCGGTGTCGCTTCTCGTGGTCGGAGTTCATGGTTCTTCCGGGGCTGGGAGCAGTCAGATCCGGCGGATCGCGGCGAGGGCGCCGTTGCGGATCTCGATGTCGATGTTCGAGTCGCCGCTTGTCGACGGCAGGATACAAGTCGTCACGAGCTCGCGCAGATCCGCGTCGGCCGCAGCCTCGCGGGACTCGAGAAGCTCCGTCACGATGTAGGCGATCCGCCGCCGGTACTCGCGCATCTGCGTCTCGACGCTGTCGGCGTCGGAGTCGAACGACGGTTGGAAGTACGCCTCCGCAAGCGCGTTGGCGAGGGCGCTCTTGTCGATCGGCGCGCCGCGGCGGGCGACGAACACCGGTTCCGATTCGCTGGCCGCGCCCCCCTCCGGGCTGAGCAGCGCGGCGCTTGTCGGTATGCGCACCCTGATGGCCGCGTCGCAACCCGTTCTCTGCATCAGGAGTTCGAGCTCGATCTCGTCGACGGCGCCGCGGAAGAGGCCTTCGCCGTTCCGGCGCGTCATGCGCGTGCTCGTATGCGTCTCGGTCCCGCTCCTCATGTGCACGTTGACGCCGACGATGCACGGGAGATCGTCGTACCACCGGTAACCGCGCAGCCCGCTCTCGGTCTCCCAGTACCGGCCGAGCGTGCCGGAGTGCTTCGCCGCCCAGGCGAGCGTCTGAGACTCGGCGGCGTCCAGTTGGTCGTCGTCCACCAGGATCGCGTGCTGGAGGTCCGGATGGCGCGGGTGCTCGAGGAGCTTCGCGTCGTACGCGTTCCTCGGTCCCCACGGCGTGAGGTGGCGCGGGTCGGCAGGGAGCGTGATGCCGGCCGCGGCCGCCCTGGTCCGGGTCTCGTAGCCGAGCCGAGGCGTGGCGCTGCCGGCGGCAATCGCGCGGTAGATGATCCGCGTCGCCGCGCTGACGAGCTCGGCCGTGAAGGGTGTCTGCACGATCGCGGTGCGGGTCGGCAGGGTCAGCTCGAGGTCGGGGCAGTCTATGACGTCGACGAGCGTCCACCACGTGCGGGGCGCGTCGCCGTCGGCGCCGGGCAGGGCGTGAACCCGGGGCAGGTCACGGAAGGCGACGAGCAGCCCGTGGAAGTTGATGTAGGGGGGATCCCAGTTGGGGCTGGCCGAGTGGAAGACGCCCACCCGCAGTCCGCGCCAGGTCTCGGTCCGCACCGCATCCTTCAGAAAGTCGGACTGCTCGGGCCTGCGACCGTTGACCGAGACCGGGACCGGGTAGTGGCGCACCGCGTCCGCTATCGCGCTCGGGGTCCAGTCCGTGTCGGTAGGCAGGACGGAGAACGTAACGTCGGTGCCGTGGTCGCGATCCCAATCGGGGTCCGGCGCGACGGCCGCGGGCGTGCGCCCGACGAAGTTGTCCTCGCCGAGCTCGACGCTCCAGGCGGCGCGCCCGGCGACCCGGGAGCGAATCCGGGGCGACCGCCGCGCGAGGGAGAAGATGCCCATGCCGGCGGGGTTCTCGGCGGCGTGCAGGTCCTTGGGCCAGCCGCTCCTGCCGAACGCGAGGAGCGCAGCCGGGTCGCCGATGCCCCGGCCGTCGTCGCTCACGGTGATCCACCGGTGGGCCCGGTCGTGCGTGATGGCGACCGACGTCGCTCCCGATCGGCGAGCGTTCTGGAGGATCTCCTGGAGCGCCTGCGCCAGGGTGCCGTCGAAGAACTGCATCACCTTCGCGATCGCCTCCTCGGCGATCCTGGCGTGGATGGTCTGCTGCTTTCTGCCTGTCATGGTTTCTCCTTCCGGCCGGCCCGCTTCCGCAGGTCGGCGAGGGTTCGGTGGATGGTCCGGATGTCGGTGCCGAGCCCGCGGGCCGCCGCCGCGGCGGCGGCGCCTGCCTGCCGCCAGCGGAGGATCGCCGCGGCGCGCCGGGCTTGGCGGAGCACGCGCCGGCCCTCTGCCGACCGCCTGGCCGTGGTCACGGTCGCCTCCTGCCGGTCTCGACCCAGGGCCTCCCGCTGTCTCCTTCGTGGTCGTTCTCGCGCGCCAGCACATACGGGCAAAGCGGTCCCCACTGGCCGTGGAACCAGCCGAGACGGGAGCCGTCGAGGGGCTGGTCGAGGGTCCACCCGCGCGCCGCGAGCGCCCGGGTCGTGCGCTCGTACGCGTCGGCGTCCCAGGCCTCAAGGTCCTAGGGCGGCGGGGTGCGCTCGCGCGGGTCCCAGTGGCCCGGCATCTCGCAGAGATCCGAGAGGGGAGGCTGCGCGGGGTCGTCGCCGGCGCTGTCGGGCCACTCGATGTCGGACTCGTCTATCTCGCAGGTGGGATCGGCCAGCTTGCGCCGCCAGTGCTCGGGCAGCCAGACGACGCCTTCCGTGCGGTGGAGGATGAGGTATTCGGTGTCGCTTCCGGCCGGCCTGAAGCGCCACATGCCGGCGTCGGCGTCGGCGTCGAGGACGTCGCGGCTGACTGCCTCGTAGGTCGTGATCGCGCCGAGCATTCCCTCGTGCCGACCGAACTCGGCCTCGGCCCCGACAACCGGGCCGAGGAGCGCGTAGCCTTCCTTGTCGAGCCTGGCGGCCTCCCGGTCGGCGGCGGCCCGGTTCCACGGATCGCCGGGATCCATGTCGTCGAAGACGTCGGCCGCGCCATTCGCGATGTAGCTCTGCCACGCGGCGGGCAGTTCCACGGTGATCCGGAAGGCCGGGATCCCGGGCGAAGGGGTCCGGTCCTCCTGTCGTCTCTTGCTGGTCATGGCTTGCGAGGTGGTCTGTACGACTCGATCTTCGGTTCGGCCGGCGTTGCGGATGGGCCGCTGCGCGCTGCGTGTGGGGGCGCACGTCAGGCGGGCCGATCGGTGCTTGGGCCGCGGCGGGGGTTCGTGAGGGCGGGGCCGTAGGCGATGGAGGCGTGCTGGAGGTTGACGGGGGTGGTGGCGCGGCAGCGCTTGCAGAACGCGATCGCCGCGGTGGAGGAGGCGTTCGGCTTCGGCGGGGTCCTGATCCGCAAGCTGCTGGCGTCGGTCAAGCGCCGCGACGGTCTGGGCCACGGCCCGGATGCGGCGGCTCGTCATGTCGTACGACGGCCGGCTCGCGAGCAGGTTCGGTGCACGCCACGGTGTCGAAACCCGCGAGTCGGAGGCGGCGGAGCTCCTCGTCGCAGGTCTCAATCGGCCAGTCCGGGCTCTCCGGATCGTCGCCGTTTGCGATGTAGGCGGCCGACTCGTCCAGCAGCCAGACGGTGCGGGTCTCGCTGTACGACGAAATCGCTGTTCTCCTGCGGTGGGCGGTCATGGGGGCGCCGTCGCCGCGGGTATCCATCCAACCGTGCATCACTTGGCGAAGTTGCTAGTCCTCGTTGGGCAGCATGATCGTGGCGACGGGCTCGGCGTCGTCGCCGGGGCCGATGACGAGCTTGAGGGTGCGGAGGCGCGGGTGGTCGTGGCCGGGCCTGGGCACGACGCGGAGCTCGTACAGGAGCTGGTTCTGGCGCCTGTCGCGGAGGGAGCGGGCCTTGGCGGCGGCGAGGTACAGGACGTCCCAGAGGCGGCCGGCCTGGTCCTGGTAGGTCGGGCTCCGCCTGACGTCCTTTTCGGTCCACTCGATGCATTCGTCGAAGACGGAGGCCGTGACTGCCGTCGGGATCTTGAATCCGGCCTCCTTGGCGGTGGCGGTGACGTCGACGAGGACGCCGTCGGCGAGGGCCTCGGCGCGGGTGTAGGTGTGGATGAGGCGCCAGTCATGGCTCGGCGGCGCCGTGTCGGTGCGGGTGTCGGGCATCGTGCTTCCCCTTGTCATGCGAGGTAGTTGCGTGGTTCATGGTGCGGCGCGGGCGGGAGGCGCCGTGTGGTTCGCGGGTTCCCCGGGCGGGGGACCGTGGAGTGGACGGTCTGGAGACCCTCGGCGAGTTCCGGGCGGATGTACGCCGGGAGGGCGGGCCATTCGTCGATCTCGCGGGTCTCCGGGCAGTGCTCGCGGAGGAAGACGAGCATCCGGCGTTTGGCTTCGCGTTCGCGCTCGATCCACGCCTGGTAGCGTCCCCAGCCTGGTGGGAGATCGTACGACCAGGTAGCGTTCACGAAGACCTGGCATACGCGGCCGTTCGTCAGCCGGGTGCGGATGGTGCAGCCGTTCGGAAGGTAGTCGTCGAGCGGGACGAGGACATCGTAGGCGACGGCGATCCGGCAGTCGTCCTGGGGTCCATGGCCATCAGCCGGCGGTGGATCTCGATTTCGATCGGGGCGCTCGTGCAGGTGCTGGACGGATGACCGTCATGCCGCGAGTGGTGACGAGGTAAGTGTCGTGCTACGGCAGCCGCGGATGATTGCGCAGCCGGTCAGGCTGTCGGTGCGCAGGGTGCGCGGTCGCGAGGTGCGAGGCGGAACTGATCGCGCGGAATCAGGCCGTTAGCGAGTCCGATCGGCAGCGGAGGGATGTGTCGGCGGCTGTTCGTTCGCGTGCGAGGGAAAGAGTAGCTCGGTAGGATCGTCTAGCTCGGAGCCCTCATGTCGTTGCGGTCAACGACTTGCTGCCGACGGCGTAAATCGGAAGTCCTCGCGCAGCCTGGAAATACCAATGCTTCCCCAGCACGTCCGGGTCAAGTGGGCGCCCAGCGGAGGGAAGGCCCCATGAATGACCTTGATGCCTCTGGTTTCAAGAAATTCCGCCACCGGCACGAAGTCCTGATCGGACGAAACCAGCACCGCGATGTCGTAGTTGTCGGCCCACGCCAAGCTGATCATGTCCGTAGCCATCCGGAGATCGACACCCTTCTCTTCGGTGCCTCGCATGTCGGCACCGCATGCGGGACAGCTGGGCGGAGAGCGCTTTTGCTGTCGTGGAACAATCGAAACGCTCACTCCCGCGAAGCTGCTCACCTTGGTCGTCGCCCATCGAAACAGTTTCCGATCCCTGTCTCGGTTAGGGTCGTAGGAGCCGTAGAAATTCAACCCCTGGTACTCGCCCGTACCGCCCGCGGCTACGAGTTCGGTTGCGGCACGCGATAACACAGGCCCGAGCCTGGACCAGTCCGTGCGGAAGTCCGCATCGATATCCCGCAAGGAGAGCGTGTAGTTCCAGAAGTCGACGAACACCCTTACGCGATAACGTTGAGGATCTACGTGGTCGGTCGCTGGACTGGGCATGGCTCGGGTGTACAAAAATACAGGGACGCACAAAGGCGTCCCTGGGGTCATGGTTACCGGCCGCCGTTTGCCCCTGTCTGGGCGGCGATCCGGTGGGCGCTATTGAAGTGACTATAGACCGGAAAGGGCCTTTTCGACAACCCTCTGGGAGGTAGGTCCGGCGCGCGGCAAGTCGTGTTGACAGGGACGCGTCCGACTTGGTCCACCGGCGCCCCTCGGGCCGGCGTGTGCGGATGGCGCGGCGACGGTCTCAGGCCCGCCGGCCAAGGAGCACTCGGCCACGGCCATCTCCGTCAACCTTCGGACGGTCCGATCGCGGATGCTCTCGCAGCGCGTCTTCGAGCCGCCGGGCCAGGGCGCAGGCGAGATGGCGCATCTTCGCGCGCCGGGTGCTGCTGGCGATCCTGGCCAGTGCGCTTCGCACACGGCGCCGGCGGTGTTCGAGGTGCGTCACAGCCGCTCGCCGAGCACATCGCCCAACGCGAGTTCGAGATCGAGGTACGGCCCCGGCGAAGCGGTCGGTCCGTCGATGGTCCTGGCGCCGGTTGGTTGTCTCATGGGCGTAGCCTTCCGAACGAACTTGTAGCGGCCGAGGGCGTCCCATGCGTGGCGCTCCGCGGCGTCGCGGTCCTTCGCGAGCCCGGGGTCGCTCGCGTGCTGGTGCTGGAGGTCCTGGCGCACTGCGGGTAGCGGTTCGCTGAGTGGGGTCATCTGCGGAGGCCGCGGTAGAGGAGTCGGTCGGCTTCGGCCAGATCCTCGCTCGCGATCTGCCGCCGCCCGTCGAGTGCCGCAACGGTCTGGGCCACGGCCCGGAGGCGGCGGCTCGCCGTGTCGTACGCCGCCCGGCCGCCGACGAGGCGGGGGGGCGCACCCCCGAGGACCGCCGCCGCCCTCGCGATCCGCTCCTGGCCGGCCTGCAGTCGTTCGGGCGGCATCGCGGTTTCGGTCGGCATATCGCCGATGATCTCAATATCGCAGAGGTCGAGCAGGTCCGCGGCGCGGTAGCGACGACTGTCGATCTCGTCGGGCCGGGTCACCACCATGAGGTGGAAGCGGGCCGGCATGCGGATCGTGTGTTCGACCGGGGTGTAGAGATGGACGACGGTCTGCCCGTCCTCGGCGATATCGACGAGGGCGTCGGCCGTGTCACGGTCGAACTCGGTCGGCTGGTCGATGACGAGGACGCCGTTGTGCGCGAGATTCACCTCGCCGGGTCGGCCCCGGCTGCCGGCGATGGCGCCGCGCGAGATGGTGAAGTGCGGGATCCGGAGCGGGGGCTCGGTGATCCGCGGAGTCCACGGCGCCATGAGGCCCGCGACGCTGTGGATCTTGGTCGTCTCGCGCGCCGCCTCGCGCGCCGCCTCGCCGGCGAGGTCGGGCAAAAGGGCCTGCGCGATATGGCCGTACTGCGGGAGGGAGTGCCCATCAGAGCCGATGACGTGGACGTTGTGCCAGCCCGCGCACGCGATCTCGAGCGCGCACAGGTCGCCCTCGCTGATACGCCACGCTGCGGGTCCCCTTCGCGCCACACCGGCCATCCGGGGCGGCTGCGGGTCGGCGTGCTGGTCGCTGGCGGGCACGGCCACAAGCTCATCGAGCGTCCCGGCGCCGGTCGTCTCGGGGCACTCGACGCTGGCCGCCGCGACTTGGTCCTCGGCGACGATCAATCGGAAGCCGCGCGTCTGGGCGGCGTGAGCGATGGCGGTCGTGCCGCGGCCGCCGATGCACCGCACGCCGGCCCTTTCGTCGGCGGCGTAGGGATCGAGTCCGCCGACGGCCACGACGGCCGCGATTCGGTCCACGGGTAGCTTGCCGGCTGCGGCGAGCAGGGCCAGCGCGATGGGAAGATCGAGCGTGCCCGCGTGCGGGCCGGTGCCCAGCGGCGGGTCTCTGGGGCCGGCCGGCTCGATGCTCACGTCTGCGCTGACGTTGCACCTGCCGAGCCGCCTGAGGGCGTGGGTGACGGTTGCGGCGGTGCGCTGGCCGACGGTGTCGCTGACGCCGGTGACGCGGAGTCGTGCGGTTCGGTTGAGGGCGACGGACACCGTGAACAGGTGTCCGTCGATGCCGCGTGTGTACGCGCCGTGGATCTGCATTGGGTGCACTTCCTTTCGGTCGCCCGGTCAGGGCGGTGGTGATTGGGACGAGGTTGCGGCTGGGTGCAGCCGGTCAGGGTTTGGGGAGTCCGTAGTACTCGGGCCGCGCGGCGAAGATCTCCTGTTCGAGCTGTGCGGCGAAGAGGGGCGCTTGGCGCTGGAGGCGCTTGCGGAGCCGGCGGCGTCGGCCGCGGTATCGCGCCTCAAGGGAGATCTGGCGCCTCTCGGGTTCAGGCGGCACGAGCCACCGGCTGATGAGTCCGGGGCGCCACGGGTGGTCGAGGGCGGCTTGGCCGGTTGCGATGAGGCGGTCGCCGTCGTAGAGGCGGTACTGGCTGACGTGTTCGGGGCGCATGGCGGTCGTGTGCGGCGGCGTGCCGGCCGTGGGGCTGCGGCTAGTTCAGGTCACCGGAGTCGCGCGGTGACCGGGTGCCGGAGTGCAATCACATCGCGACGCGGCCCGCTAGACGCGCTGGCCCTCGTGATCGCGAAGCGACGTTAGCTCGTTGCGGCGTGGGGCGCTATACGCTACCGTGGGCCCAGTGAGGATCAGGCGCAAGGGACTGCGGGCATTGCACGAACGGGATGATCGTGCACGTCTGCCGGCGGACTTGGTGCCGCGGATCCGGCGCATTCTATTCCGGCTGCAAGAGGCAACGAATCCGAGTAGCGCCGCCGCTCCCGGCTTCCGGATCCATCCTCTAAAGGGGGGACCGGGCAGGCTGGTGAAGCGTGGATGTGTCCGGCAACTGGCGAGTCGTGTTCCGCTTCGAGCACGGTGTGGTCGTGGATGTCGATCTGATCGACTATCACTGATGATGGGAGCATGAAGCTCATGAGCAGCAGCGATGACGAGCGCGTCCGCCCCATGCTGAATCCCCCGCACTTGGGCGGGTTGATCCGGGAGAGCATGGAAGAGGTCGGCTGGACGGTGGGCGAGACGGCCGCTCGCCTGAACTGCGAGCGCGGGACACTGTCTCGTGTGTTGAACGGCAAGGCGGGAGTGTCTGCGAAGATGGCCCTGGCGCTGGAGGGCATCGATTGGGGCACTGCCGACCACTGGATGCGCATGCAGGCGGCCTACGAGCTGGCGCAGGCGCGTCGGCAGCGAAGGACCAGCAGGCGCCAGCCTGCAGGTGGCCGTCAAGCGATGTCCAATGCCGCAGGCTAGTCCCGCGGGAACTACCAGCGAGGTTGGTGCGACCGGCTCGGTACCCAGGGCTGGGATCTCGAGTTCATCGTGCCGGCGGAGGCACTCGCGGCGATCACCGCGGCTTGAGGATCTCAATGGGAATGTGCTCGCATGGTTCGGCAGCCCGGTGCCGCTCGACCCATTCGGCTATCGCGTCGGTGGTGAGCCGCCAGCCGCGGTGAGGATGCGGTCGGCTTCGGCGAGATCCTCGCTCTCGATCTGCCGGCGCCCGTCGAGCGCTGCGGAGCCGGTCGTCTCGTGGCACTCGGCGCTGGCGGCCGCCCTTTGGTCCTCGGCGACGATCAATCGGAGGCCGCGCGTCTGGGCGGCGTGGGCGAAGGCGGTCGTGCCGCGGCCGCCGATGCACCGCACGCCGGCCTTCTCGTCCGCGGCGCAGGGATCGAGTCCGCCGACGGCCACGACGGCGGCGATGCGGTCCGCGCGGAGCTTGCCGGCCGCGGCGAGCAGGGCCAGCGCGACGGGAAGATCGAGTGTGCCCGAGTACCGGCTCACGGCCCAGCCCCGGCAGCGCGCGCCGAAAGCCCGCGGTCATCGGCAGCGGTCCTCTGGTGACGGTTGCGCGGATGCGAATCAATGAACGCTCCCCGGCTCCGGCATCAGCTCGCCGGCCCGCCGCAGTGCTTCCGCGGCGGCGAGCAGAGGCACGGACGCGGCCAGCAGCTCGCGCGCGCAGTCGGGCCGGTAGCGCGCGCAGTCGGTCAGCAGAGACGCGGTAAGGTGCAGAGGTGCCCGCACGCCCGCGACTGCGGCGGGTGCGGATGCGTGAGTGAGAGTGTCAGCCACGGCGGCGCCTCCGGGTCGTTAGTTCGCCGCCGCGCGGCAGGATGCCGCAGGCTGTGGTCGTTAGGTCGCGTACGGGCGCGCGGCCCGCGTGGGTCAATCTTTAGGGTAGCAGGGGCGCGTCCACAACTACGGCCGCGCCTGTTTCGCGAGACAGGACGTCATTGCGAAGGCCTCGCGGAGTCCGTCCGCATCGAATATCCCCGCAAACTCCAGCGGTTCGCTGTTGCGTAGCTCCCAACTCGTACGCACACGCAGCATTTCGGACGCGAATATCTGCTCCACCAGCCCGTGTATCTCATCACCCCTCGCCGTTAGCGTCCTATACCCATTCGTGGGCGTGAACCAGTACTCCCTGATGTCGCCGTCATCTAGCCGAACGTCGACACGCTCGCTTGCGAACGGGTAGTCACCGTCGCGACGAACGTCCAGCACATATTCGCCGTTCTCGCAGCGTAACTCGACTACCGTTCCGTTTTCCTCTTGCGTGGCGCTGACGCCCCTCTCGTCAGTGAAGCGGTCAACCCATGAGTTGACCTCCCACTGTGCCTCTTGCGCCTCGATTCCAGCGCACAGCACGGCGCCCAGCAGCACCGCCACGGTTGCCCCGGTTCTCATGAGTAGCCCCTCCGCCCACAACGTATCACGATGCGACTACGAACGCCGCCCACTGCCGCATCAGCTCGCGCCGCTTGTCGAACAAGTCACTACGGAAGTACGCCCGCTCGGTGTCGTCTCCGTTGACGTGCGCTAGCGCCGCCTCTACTACCTCGCGCGGTGTGTCGTTTTTTTCAGCGGCCCAATCCCGGAACGAACTACGGAATCCGTGCATCGTGCCAACGTGCAGGCTAACGTCTAGGAACTGGGCAGAATCCGGCGCCTGGAGCGACCGTTGACAGTAGGGGTAGCTCCTGGCTCCCATGACGCCGAACGTGACTAGTAATCAGGCGCCTGTTCGTCGTCTTGGTTGTCGTCCGGGACAATCGCAATGCGGACGTCGCGTTCGTCGCCAGCGTCGTACACCTCGACAACGTGCGATCCGATGATGGATATCTTCGCCATTTCCCCGGCCGGGATCACGTTGTCCCCGATGTCGGTGCGCATGCGGAGCGCTCGCTCGCTGTGGTTGATGATGCCGATTCTGAACCGCTCTTCCATGTGGTAGCATCCGGGCAGACGGTGTGCGTGTCGTCTTTCCGCTTACCGTAGGGTGTCCGTTGCGCAGCGGACACCCGCCACCTACCTTGGCCTGAACCGCGGGTTCTTCCGCCTGAACGCACAAATCATGTTGACTAATCCGCATGTGCAGCGGACACTAGAGCATGGTTCACGACCGGCGATCCGCGTTGTCAAGCTACGTCAGCGGCTTGCTCTCTGCGGGCCGGACGGTGTTCACAGCCGAGGAAGCCCAGCAGGCGCTCGGCGTCGGACGCGGTGCGTTTCTGGATGCCGCCGAGCGGCTGCAGCGCCGCGAGGCGCTGGTCAGTCCGCGGCGAGGATTCTACGTCGCCGTGCCACCGCAGTACGGGTCCTGGGGGGGACCGCCACCGGCCTGGTACATCGACGCGCTGATGCGCCATGAGGGCCATGCCTATTACGTTGGGCTGCTGAAAGCCGCGGAGATCCATGGCGCGACGCACCAGGCAGTCATGGAGTTCCAGGTCGTTTCGGACAAGCGCCTGCCGAAGATCCGCGCCGGGCGCAATCTGATCGTCTTCTACTTCCGCAAGAACATCGAAGCAGTGACGGCAGGAACCGAGGGTTGCAAGACCGATACCGGCACCATGAGAATCTCCTCGGCCGCGCTGACGGCTCTCGATCTGCTGCGCTACCCGCAGGCGGCCGGCGGCATCGACACTGTAGCTACGGTTCTGTTGGATCTCGGCCAGCAGATCGATCCCGAGCAACTCACCGCGCTCTCGGCGCTGGTGGAACGACCGGTCGTGCAGCGCCTGGGTCACCTGCTCGAGCATCTCGGCCACGACGCCGTGACGGGGTCTATGTTGGAATCGTTGCGGGCACGAGGATCGTTGCCCTGGACCGAGCTCGACCGGCAGGATGCACGGGACCCCGACTTCGAGCCTGAACCGCAACAGCGCGAGCCGCGCTGGCGGGTCATTGTCCGGCGCGTGCCGGAGCCCGACGAATGATCCCGGCGCAGAACATCGTCGCGTGGGGCAATCTCGTCCCCTGGACGGAGGTGCGACAGGTCGAGCAGGACCTCATCATCAGCCGTGCTCTGGTTGAGATCTTCTCGGACCCCATGCTGCGCGAGGCGCTGCGGTTTCGCGGCGGAACGGCGCTCAACAAGCTGCACTTCCCGGCGCCGCTGCGCTATTCGGAGGACATCGATCTCGTCCGCACTTCGCACGGTCCGATCGGTCCGATCCTCGATCGGTTGCGGGTCGTTCGGGAGCCGTGGCTGGGGCGGGCGCAGTTCGACCAGAGCGCCGTCGCGCCAAAACTGCGTTTCCGAGGCGAGGCTGAGGATGGCGGTGCGCCAATTCGGCTGAAGATCGAGATCAACACCCGCGAGGTCGAGGCCTTCGATCCGCCGACGGCGTTGCCGCTCGATGTCGTGAATCCGTGGTTCTCCGGCAGGGCGGCCATCGCCACGTTCTCGAGGGAGGAAATGCTGGCGACCAAGCTGCGGGCACTGTTGCAGCGGGATCGGGGGCGCGATCTCTACGACCTTGCCCACGCGCTAGAGGTATTCGAGGGGCTCGATACCGACCGTGTCGTTGAGATGTTCGGACGGTACCTCGCCCTTTCGGGCCGGGCCATCTCGCGGGCCCAGGCTCAGGAGCGCATGTTCGCCAAGCTGGCCAATCCGCGCTTCTTGCAGGATGTGCGCCCATTGCTGCCGGCCGCTCGGGCGGAAGCTCTGACAGAGCAGTCGACGGCAGAGGTGTTTCGCCTGGTGTTCATGACCTTTGTGGATCGGCTTCCCGGTGAGCCCTGGGTAAGGACGGCGGCGATGAAGCAGAGGTTCGGTATCCGGTGGTGAGAGCATGCCAATGGTCAAGATTGATGTGCGCTCGACGGCCGTCCCGGTCATCGGTTCTCCGCTCGCTCCAGCGTCATGGTGATTCGGTTGGCCGCCGGGTGGCGGCGCATGGCGTCCTCTATGCGTCCGGCGAGGTCGACCGCGAGTTGCCGGACCTGCGGTCTTACGGTCCGGTCGTCGGCAATCGTCTTCAGTGCGTCGTGGAGATCGGCAGGTGTCGCTTGCCTGGCGGTCTCACCGGCGCGGACGAGCGTGCGGACCCGGCTTCCGAGCAGATCGTCGAGGGCCAGATCCAGCTCGAGGTGGGCGCCCAGGGCGGTCGTGGGGCCGCTTACGCTTGTGGTTCCTTCAGGCATCGCCTGTCCTCCGAAGGTAGCGCGTCGGGTGCTGCGGGTTGTCCGGGCCGCATTCGTCCGGGGTGTAGCAGGTCACCGGCGCCGGCGTCGTGAAGGCGTCGGGCGAGGTCGTCGTTCCACGCATCAATCCCTTTCCAGCGGTCGTGCTCGTGGTGCCAGTCGGCGATTCGGTGGAGCTCCGTGGCCAGCTCGCGGTCATCGTCGCACCGCGTCACCTGGAGTTCGCCCTCGCAGTAGGCCAGTACGATTCGGCGGAAGGGATTCACCCATTGCCCGAACCAGGCGGCGTCGGCCTCGGTGTCGAGCTGTGCCCACTTGGTCGCGGATGCGGGCGAGCACAGCTCCCAGTCGATCGCGTATCGGTCGTGGATGTCGCCGCACGGCGTGGTGGTCGTCGTCATCGTGCATCGCTTTCTCGGCGTGGAATGTCAACGGGCTAGGTGCAGGTGTCCGCCGTTGACGGCGGCGTATGCGGGTTCGCGCCTGGACGCTCGACGCCCGTCCGTGATGGCGTTCCGACTCGGTCAGGTCGCGGCGGGCCGCGGTTGGCTGTGGCGGGCGCCCGTCAGTCGCTCTTGGAGGTGTCGGCGCCGCCGGCGGCCAGGGCGGCCGCGTAGAGGCTGCTCCAGGTCACGCAGTCGCCGTCGGGCTGGAACCAGGGAGACGCTTCGCGGGCTCCCGTGGAACCCACGTTGACCATCTGGACGGCGTTGCAGTGCCGGCAGCGCCGCAGCTCCGTGTAGTGCTGGTGCGCCGGGGCGTTTGCGGGCACCCTGAGCGGGCCTCGAAACGGCCGGCGCCCGAGGACCGAGCTCCGGCCGTGGTCGCAGGTCTGAAACTGGGGTTCCGCGCGGCCCGCGGCGATAAGGATGACGCGTTGCGCGTACTGGTTGGTCCATTGGACTGCGGACACCGGCAGCGCGGGCCGGAAGCCGTGGAGCACCGCGATCTGGGCGAGCTCGGTGTGGGTGGGCCGATGGCGCACGGTGCCGAGGTACTGCGCATGGTTGTCGTAGATCTGCTGCAGCGACACCTTGTCGGTGGACGCGGGGATCCTCGGTATCACGCAGATCATGGTCGTTGGGGCGACCTCGGGTTCAAGCGGCTCTGTCATTCGGTGCGTCTCGTCGTGGCCGCGGCCATCACGGCGTCGGCCGTCACGGTGAAGTTCTGGTAGGTGCGGCCGTCGCTGGTCCTCTCCTCCATGTTCAAGGTTCCCATGACGCTGACGCCCTGGCCCTGCGTGCACTTGGCGAGGGCCGCGGCCTGATTGCGGAACGCGATCACGTCCACGAACCAGGTCTGCTGCTCGCCTTCGCGTTTGGCCGGCGTCACGTTGCAGGCGATGCGCGCGCGCGTGTACGGGTGACCCCGTTCGGAGGTCTTCGCCTCCGGGTCCCGCGTCAGCCGTCCGTAGGCGGAGAGCTGCACGTTGGGGGTGAAGTGCCGCGGTTTCGCCTCCAAGCCGGTCTGCGGGTCTACCATTACGGACATGGTGTCCTCCCTTCGATCGAGGATCGTAGGCCGCGTGCGCGCGATTCCGGCGCTTGCGGTAGTCGTTTTCTGGCCGCGGCGTCAGGGAAGCGCGCTGCGGCGGCCATCGAACAGCAGCCATACGAGCCACTCGAGCAGATCGGCTACGGCGGGGTTGGTCTCGATGACCACGGCCGCGTCGGCCGGCATCTCGGTGCCGCCGTCCGGGCCGTACGTGCGCAGCTCGGGCGGGCCGGTCGGCCTTTCGTCGTCGCCGAGCGCCACGTAGAGCTGGAACGTCTCCGCGGAGCTGTCCAAGTCGCAGGCGAGCGCGATCCGCAGTTCCCGCGGCCGGCGCGTCTGCGCGGCGCGCGGAGGCCAGCGCTGCCAGCGCGTGCGCCACCAGATCCGCCGGAAGGTCCGAACCTCGGTGATGTGCCGCAGCCACTCGCAGTCGTCGGCGCGCAGGCGCTCTCCGTCGTGGACGGCCCAGCGTCCGGCGCCGTCGGTCCCGGCCGCGGTCAGGTGCTCGCCGGGGGCGCTGCAGCCCTCCGGCCACGCTGCGTTGAGCAGCCAGTCTTCGGTCCGGTGGGCGTCCCATAATCGCCTGAGGAGGGGGACGCTTTCGGGCGGGGGAGCGGGGTGCTCCGCGAGCAGCTCGTAACCGCTGGTGGCGCCGTTCATCGGCCCGTCCAGTCGCGCACTATGGCGCCGGGACCGTCCGCCGTGCCGCCGGCGTCCTCGATGCAGCCGGCGCAGACGAGGACACCCGCGGGCGCGTACGGGACGTAGTCGGCCGGGACGAGCAACATGGTTCCGCATTCGACGCATCGTTCGCCGCTGATGGCCGCGCGCTCGTCCTCATCCTCCACGCCGGCTTCGTCCAGCAGGGCCTCGATCTCAAGTTCGTCGCGCCGCCGCTGGGCTCGCTGTGCGGCACGCCGGGCATTACGCCAGTGGCGGCGGTCTATTCCGATCGCTTGGGGCATTCGTTGCAATCTCCGGTCAGTGGGTCTCGTGCCGGGCGAGGACGGGGTAGGCGTCGAGAACCCGTCCGAGCGTGGCCGCGTCGGGGACGAACACGCGGGCCCGGTACTGGACGATCTCCGTTCGGCAGCCGAGCGCCCGGAGCCGCGCCACGATCTCCGGGCTTCTGTGCTCGATCTCGGCGCGCATGGTTCCCATGTGGCGGCGGCCGGCGAGCACCAGGTCGCCGTCGAGCAGGTACTTGCAGCGGCGGGCCATGATCTCCTCCATCCTTTCGCCCGGGGTCAGCTTCCCGGCGTCGGACCTGCCGAGGCCGAGCTTCATGCGAACGGCGTCCATCTGGCCCGCGGTCAGAACCCTGCCGATCAGGCTCGTCCCGCAGTCGGTCGTAAGGCGGTAGACGCGGACGTCGGTTCCCGGGAGCTTTTCCCAGATGGGCAGCAGCACGCCCGTCACCAGCCAGAAGCGTGACTCGCGGAACTCCGGTAGCGCCGCGCACTGCTCGGTCCACGCCGCGCGCCACTCGTCGATCTCGATCGGCTTCCATCCGGTCCTGAAATTCTCCAGGGGCTCGGTCCGGCGGCTGGCGGGCTGGATGATGCGCCGGCGCTTCTGGACCGTGCCGTCCTCGAGCGTCTGCGACGGCGCCCCGGTGCAGAGGGCGACGTTGCCGGACCGCGTGTTGCGCAACAGGACGGCCCCGGAGCCCGGGGAGGCGTTCGCCGCCGCGTAGATCTCGAGGGCCGCCCCGACGGTGGTCGGCCTCAGCCGGTCGCGGCGGCGTATCTCGACGAGGTGGACCCAGGCCCCGCCGGGCGCCTTGGCCGTCTCGGTGGCCACCAGTTCCAGACCGGCGGCGGTGATGCGTTCGACGCCGCGGTTGTACGTGCCGGCCTGTATGGCGCCTTCGATGTTGGCGTCGACGAGCTCTTCGAGGTGTGCGAACAGGTGGTTCTGCTCGTCGATCTCAAGCGCCAGCAGGCGGTTGAGGAAGGTGTGCATGGGCGGGAGTTCGGTCAGCAGCTGGCCCTCGCCGTCCGTGATCGACAGGCCCGTTTGCTGCTCGAAGGCGTCGGCCGACCAGTCTTCGATGCGGCCGGCGTACAGGTCGCGGTAGAAGGCGCGGAGGGCCGCCTTGGCGTACTCGGACTCGAAGTTGTCGGCTTCGCGGAAGAGCGCCGCGTTGTCGTCGCCCATGCCGCTCTGCGAGTCCTTCTGCCCGCGCGTGATCGCCCCGAGGCTGTGGATGCGCCGCGCGATCGTGGAGGTGAACCGCCGCTCTCCCTTCACGTTGGTGGTGACGGGCGAGAACAGGGGGGCGCTCTTCTGGCGGGTGCGGTGCGTGCGGCCGAGGCCCTGTATGGCCTGGTTCGCCTGCCAGCCGGCCTCAAGCAGGTAGTGGCGCCGGCGCTTCGTGTTCGCGCAGGCGAGGTCGGCGTGGTAGGAGCGCCCCGTGTTGCCCGCCCCCGAGAAGACCAGCGTGCGCTTCTTCCCGTCCATGAACGTTTGGGTCTCGTGCAGGTTGGCGCTGGCGGGCCGGTTGCGCACGGCGAGGCGGTCGCCGCGGCCGTCGTCCGAGATCCGTAGCACGCGGCGCGAGCGCCCCGTCACCTCGGCGACGTCCTCGTGCCCGAAGTGGTGGAGGAGCTGGTCGAGGGCGGCGCCGATCGGGGGCATGCTGGCGAGCTTCTCGACGAGGGCGTCCCGCAGGTCGACGGCTTCCTGGGACAGCACCGGGTTGCCGTCCTTGTCGCGCATCGGGCGCGTGTGGCGGTTGCCCTCGTCGTCCTCGTACTCCTCGTGGAGGTTCACCGGGAACGCGTGCATCAGGTAGTCGAGCACGTACTCCCTCGGCGTGAGGTCGATGGAGAGGTCGTCCCACTCGCTGGCCGGGACCTGGGAGAGCCGGCGCTCGGTGAGGGCCTCGCCGGTCGAGACGATCTGGACCACTGGCGCGAGGTCGCTCTTTAGGTCGTCCTCGATGGACGCGATCAATGTCGGGCACTTCATCGAGGTCAGCAGGTACGAGAAGAAGCGCTGCTTGGCGAGCTCGAACGCGGAGCGCGCGGCGGCCTTGGCGCGGGCGTTGCAGGTTTCGCCGGTGTCGATGCCGGTCGCCTCGAGCGCGGCCCCCAGGTTGTGATGGATGATCTTGAAGGCCCTCGCGTACTCGTTGTAGATGGCCGTCTGCTCGGGGGTGAGGACGTGCTCAAGGATGTCGACCTCGACGCCGGTGTAGGACAATGCCCGCGCCTGGTAGCGGCCGAGCGCCTTACAGTCCCTTGCCACCACCTCGAGCGCGGCCACCCCGCCGGCGTCCATCGCCTGCACGAAGTCGGCGCGGGCCGGGAAGGGGGTCTCGGGGGTGCCCCACAGGCCGAGCCGGCTCGCGTAGCAGAGGCCGTCGATCGTGGATGCCCCGGTGGCCGACACGTACACGATGCGCGCCTGCGGGAGGGCGTTCTGCAGCCGCACGCCTGCGCGTCCCTGCTGGCTGGCCGCGATGGCGCCGCGCGCGCCCTTCCTGCCGGCGGCGTTGGACATGGCGTGCGACTCGTCGAAGACGATCACCCCGTCCCAGGCGTGCCGCGCCTGCTCGCCGGTGCCGCCGGCGAGCCACTCGATGATCTGCTCGAGCCGCGACGGGTTGCCGCCGCGGCCGGCGGATCGCAGCGTAGCGTAGGTCGAGAACAGGATCCCCGTGGCCCGGTCGATGGGGTCCTTCTGCCGCCACTTGTTGACGGGCGCGACGTCGCCCGCGCGTCCGCCCAGTGCCGTCCAGTCGCGCTGCGCGTCCTCGATGAGCTTGTCGGAGGCCGAGAGCCAGAGCGCCCTGCGGCTCCCCTGCAGCCAGCGGTCGAGGATGATCCCGGCCACCTGCCGCCCCTTCCCGGTCCCGGTGCCGTCGCCGAGCATCCAGCCGCGGCGCATCCGGATCGGCCCGCTCCAGGTGATGTTGCTCTCGTCGGCCGGGTCCCGGCGCGAGACGTCCGTGGCCTGCGGACCTTCGGGGCCGAGGTAGCGCACGGTGTCGTAGTCGCTGTCGATGGAGTACCGACCGGGCAGGTCGGCCGAGTGCGCCTCGGCCGCGAGCACGATGCTCTCGAGCTGGGCATCGGACAGCAGCCCCTCGGTGACGAGGTGAGCCGGCAGGACCGGCCGCGCCGTGGGCCGCCGGTGGTCGACGGCGCTCATCGCCGCCGACTGCACCAGGGTCGTGGGGTGCCGCTTGGCGCCGTCGATGATCACGACCGAAGGCGTCCAGGGGTGGTACGGGCGGTCGTCGTCGATGACGGCGGAGTCGCTGGTGCGCCGGCTCGTGTAGGCGAGCGGCCGGGCGTCTCGCCAGCGCGGGGGTAGTGCGGGTTCGCCCTGCGGCGCGGCCTTCCGGGAATTGGCGCGGCCGCGTGCGGCAGTGCCGGCGTTGGCTTTCGGGGCGCGAGCCGCGTCCTGGAGGGGCAGGCGCGGCGGCAGGGCGTCGAGGGCCGCGGTAAGGAGGTCCTCCGCACTCGCGGCGGGCTCTTCAACGGTAACGGCTCCCCGCGTCTTCTCGCCGGGTTTCTCAAGGACGGTGAGACGGGTCTCGTAGGTGGTTCCGCGGCTGCGGTACAGCCGTCCCGCGATGGGGCTGCTGAAGAGCACGTCCGGCCCGGGCTGGCGGCCCTGGAACGCGTCCCGCCAGCCGCTGGCGGAGGGGTCGCGGTTGGCGGAGGTGATCGCGACGAGGCGTCCGCCGGGACGAAGCGCCCGGTAGGCGGCCGCCACGTGGCGCAGGTCGGTTCCGCTCGCGAGCTTCGAGGAGCCGGCCGATCGGGAGAACGGCGGGTTCATGATGACGACGCTCGGCCGCAGGTCCGGCAACAGGTCCGCGATGTGCTCGGCGTCGTGGCGGGTCACCTCGGCGCCGGGGAACGCCAGGTGCAGGAGGCCCGCCCGCGTGCTCGTGAGCTCGTTGAGCGCCAGGCGTCCGCCGCCGGCGGAGCGGAGGCCGAGCGCGGCTAGGGCGGCGAGCGTGCCGGTGCCGGCCGACGGCTCGAGCACGACGTCGCGTGCCGTTACGCCGGCGCAGGCGGCGACACACCAGGCGAGCTCGAGGGGCGTCGAGAACTGCTGGAAGCGCTGCTGCACGTCGTCCCGGCGGGTCTGAGGCGGTTCGAGGCGGGCGATTCGCTCGATGATGGCCAAGACGTCGGTGGCGTCCGCGGCCCGGGCGACCACGGCAGGCCCAAATCGGCGGAGCAGCAGCGTGGTCGCCACCTCGCCCGCCTCGTACGCCTGCTTCCACAGCCAGGCGCCGTCTGCGTCGGTGCCGCCGAATGCGGCGGTCATGGCGTCTCTGAGCGCCCGGGCGTCGATTGCGCGGCCATCCTCCAGGTGGCGCAGGAGCGCGGCGCCGGCGCTGAAGATGCGCTGCGCGGTGTCGGACGCCGTAGCGTCCGGTGGTCGTAGCGGTCCGTGCACGGTCGGTTCTCCTGGTGCTCCGCCCGTGCCGCGAGCGTTCGGGGGCCGGCGACCGGGCGGGGCGGTTGCGTTGGGTCGGTGGGGAGCGTCAGCCGTTCATCCAGGCGGGGAGCTCGGCGGCGGGGGTGACGTTGGCGGGGTCGGACTCCGCGGCGGAGGCGCGGGCGGGCTCGAATCCGGGTGGCGCCCAGCGGAGCGCCCGCCGGCGGGCGTCGTCGGCGAGCTTGAGCGACGCCGGCAGCGGGCTCTTTCCGAAGGCCTCGGCCATCGCTTGCGCGAGGGTCTCCTTCCGGTCGGTCTCGTGGGCCTCGGCCCACTCTTCTCCCAGCGTCTCGCTGGCGATCTGGAGCATCTCGCGGCGCCCCATGCGGCGCCAGAAGTGCTCGAGGTCGGGGCGGTACAGCTCGTGGAAGGGGATGTCGAGCGCCTCGACGACTGCCTCGGTCTCGGGGCGCGCGCCGGGGTCGAAGGCGAGCTGCGGTGTGAGCGCCCGGGCGACGGCCGCCGCCAGCAACCTGCGCCGCTCCTTGGGCCTGAGCGCGCGGAACTGGAGCATCCGCTCTCGCGGCGTCGGGGCCTGTAGCCAGTCGAGCTTCAGGCAGGTGGCCTCCGCGCTCAGCATCCGCGCCCCGGGGCTCCTCTGCGCGACGGCCTCCCGGTCATCGGGGTCGACGCCTTCGGGCAGGTCCCGGGTGGCGGTGATCTCGATCGCCAGGGGTCCGTCCGGCGTCCCGCCGAAGACGGCCGAGACCATCTGGTAGGCGGCTAGGTCGAGGGCGAGCTCCGGGTCGCACTCCAGGTACGCCTTGACGATGCCGGTGCGGATCAGGCGCAGGTCCTCGGCCAGTCCGAGCCGCAGGCCCGCGTCCTGGGTCGCCGCGGCGCTCGCGTCGCGCTCGGCCTGCTCGTACTGCGGCGGGCGGTATCCGGCGTCGGGGGAGGTTGCAGCCGCTTTCCTGCCGTCCGGCGCGGGTGTGGGCTGCTCCCGCTCGTCGTCGCGGTCGCCTGCGGCGTTGGGCTCGGAAGACGCCGGCGGCGGGTTCGCGTGGATCTCCGCGCCGTCTGCGCCCGCCGCCGGGGCCGCGGCCTGCGCGCCGGGGCCGGGCGTGCTGGTGGCCGGGCCCGGCGGCGCGGGTTCCGGCACGAGGTGTTCGTCCTGCCGGCGGACCAGGCCCTTGTGAATGATTAGCTCGCCCAGGCTGCCGATCGTCACGATGCAACCCGAACAGGCCATCAGCTCGGCGCTGTACGACTCGCGGGAGTGCATCGCCGTGTCGCGGGCCCGTGCTTCGGCCTCGAGCTTCTCGATCCCGGCGGTGAGGCGGGAGCGCTGGGCCGCGTTGTCGGGGGCGTCGCCGAGGGAGTAGACCTCCTGCTTGAGCCGGTCGATCTCGGCCGCCAGCTCCGCGAGGCGCGCGCAGTCGGCGTCGGTCGGCGGTTCCGGCTTGCCCTTGACGCGGCCGAACTGCCGGGTCACGTCCCACGGCGCCTCGAGGACCGTGTCGATCCAGCGCCAACCGTCGCCGAGCTTGCGACCGGTGCGTTCCAGCTTCCTGGTGGCGAGCTCGCCGAGGAGCTTGACGTCGCAGATGAGCACGCTCCTCTCGTCCTCGGCGGCGAACAGGTCCTCCTCCACGGCCCCGCCGGCGGCCTTGTACGCCTTCAGGCTGACGAACCGAACCAGGGCCGATGCCGCGGAGACGAGGCCCTGCTGCAACTCGTTGCGGATCCAGCTGGCGGTCGGCGTGAATCCGCCGTGCCTCTTCGTCTTGGTCCAGACGTCGAGTTGCCGGGCGCGGTCCGGCGTCGCCGCGAACGCCTCGAGCAGTTCGAGCGTCAGACGGTTCTCGCGCGCCGCCGTGAGGATCTCGGGGGCGACGCCGCCGAGGCGCAGCCGCCGCTGCACCGTCCGGGCGGTCAGGCCGAAGCGGTTGGCGATCTCGCGAACGCTCAGGCCGCGTTCGAGCAGCTTGTGGAAGGCCGTGAACTGGTCGACCGGGTGCATGTTGACGCGCACGAGGTTCTCAGCGGCGCTGATCTCCTCGTCGATCACATCGTCCGCGATCACCCGGCACGGTATCGGCGTCGCAGGGCGGAACCTGCTGCGGCGCTTCTTGGCCAGCGCCCGCAGAGCGCTGAGCCGCCGGCCGCCGCCGACGACCTGGAAGGTCTTGCCGTCGGCGTTGGCGCGCACCACGAGGTTCTCGAGAAGCCCGTGCGCTTCGAGCGACGCTTCGAGCTCACGCGCGGCTTCCGCCGGCGCCGCCGCCGTGCGTGCGTTGCGGTCGGAGGGCTCCAGGTTGCGGAGGGGTATCCACCGGATTTCCGTGTTGTTTGGCATGTCAGTTTCCTCCCTGCGCCTGGGCGCGTCGAATCCCTATGTCCAGGCAGCGGTGGGCGTGGACCGTGGCCGTTAACATGACCAGGTCTCCCGGGATGCTCGTATTGCTGAAGGCCCGCTCGACCGTGCGCACCTGTGCGGCCAGAGCGGCGAGGTTTGCTGGCACGGTCGCGGCGGCCGCAGGCGGAATCGCAGCCGTAGCCGCGGTCAGCAGCCGTGCGGCCTCGGCGGGGCTGGCGTCTCCGGCTTCGAGCTCGCGGGCGAGCCGCCGGCAGACGTGGCTGAGAGGCTCGGCGCCGCGCGCGGTTGCCTCGGTGAGCCAGGCGGTCAGGTGGTCGTCCACCGTTCGTGTGGTCGTCATGTGCTGGTTGCTCCTTGGGCCCCGGGGGCGCGGGGAGTGGGCCGCCGGGCGGGTCGTGGCGATTCGGCGGGTCGGGTTCGGCTGGCGTCGATTGCCTTAGCGGGGGTGGCGACGGTCGCGGCGTAGCAGGTTTCGTCGGTGAGACCGGAGGCGATGGCCTTGAGGTCAGCGGCGCCTTCGTGCGGTCGGGGTCGGCGTTGCGGTAGGCACCGGGACAGCGGCTGTTGCCCGGGAAACGGCGCGGTGGGCGTCAGCGGTCTGCCGTCAGTTCGCGCGTCCGAACCTCGCTCAGGGCGCGGCGGGTCGTGTCGCGCCGGTGCGGAGCAGCACGGCCTGGGTACCTGGCTCCTGCGGCCCCGCCGCGCGGAGCTCGCCGCTGGTTGTCGTGATCCACGTTGGCGCCACGTCGTACGCGCCAGGCGCCTGCAGCTTGCCGTCCGGATCCGCGATCACCAATACGGTTCGCGCCTCGTCTCCCGGGTGTGCCGCGTGAAGCACGTCGGCCACGGTCAACGGCGGGATCGCGTCGGTAAGGTCCTTGAGGAGCGTCTCGTCGACGTCGTGCTGCTCTCCGGTGTGCGCGGCGATCGCCAGCCGTCCGTCCGGCGCAGTGTGTGGGCGGTACCACTCGTCCTCGTAGAAGCACCGGCTCCTGTCCTTCAGCCGCACGGGCCGCCCCCGGTCCGCGGCGTCCAGAAACTGCTTGCGGGTCATGGTGCACCTCCTCGCGGTCGGTGGGCCTGGCCGGTCGGGCAAGGGCCAGGGAGGATCGAGGCCTTCGTCACGAGGTCGCTTGCTTCGGGGCCGGGCCGTCCCATGCTGGCAACCCCGGTATGGCCCACTGCTCGACGCGCTCCCGCGCCTCGGCGTCGAGCGCGGCCCGCCCCTGCGGGTCGTCGCCAAACACCGCCGCCATGTCGGCGGCGAGTTGACCCTTCTTGTGGTTCCGGCGGGCCTTGGCCCACTCGGCGCCGACGACCTCCTCCGCGATCTCGAGCATCCGGGCGCGGGTAAGGCGCTTCCAGAAGTACTTCTCGGTGGGCCGGACGGCCTTGGCGAAGTCGATGTCGAGGAGCTCGACCACGCGTTCCCCGATCGGAAGCGCGCGGTGCTGGTTGGCGGCCTGGTTGTAGAGCGCGGCCGAGACCGCGCGGGCAAACAGATCGTGCTTCTCGGCGGCGGGGAGAGCCCGGAACGCGTCGAAACGCTTCAGGTCGTCGTCGATCTTCATCCAAGAGCCGGCGGGCGGGCTGTCAAGCTTCTCGCCGGGGCTGGCGGCGGCGAAGTCGTCTTCGCTGCTGCGGCCCATCGGGCGCAGGCTCGTGCGGACGAGGCGGATGTCGGCCGGGCGCTCCGTGCCGCGCGTGGACGTATCCATTACTAGAAGGTACGCCGCGAGGTCGAACGCCAGGTCGAAGCGCTTCGCCAACGCGGCGCGGACGATGCCCGTGCGGATCGCGGCGAGGTCGTCGATGACGGCCGCGGAGAGGCCCGCGGCCTTGGCGTGGGTGGCCTCGGGGCTCTGGTAGTTCCGCGTGGTGCGGGTGGTCCAGGGCTCCTCGAACCGCTCGTCGAAGCTCGGCGGCGGCGCGGCGGGCTCCGTTTCGCCGTCCGCGGGCTTCGCGGCGGCCGCCTCGGGGTTGGCCGCCGGCGGGTCGGCCGCCGCCTTCTTTCTGGTGGCCTTCTTCGGTTTCTGCGGCACGTCCTCCGGCAGCACGAGGCCCGCGATCACGTCCGCCCGCGCGCCCTTGAGGGTGACGATGCAGCCGGCAATGCGCATGTCCTCGGGCCGGTACTTCGTGCGGGCGGCGATGCGCGCCTCGAGCTTCTCGTACTTGGCGTTGAGTTCCTGGCTCCGGGCGAATGCGGCGCCCTGCTGGGCCGGGTTCGTCGGCGGATTGTCGTCGATGTCCTGCATCTGGTCCGCAAGCTCGCCGAGGCGCTTCTGCTCGGCCGCGGTCGGTGTGCCGGCCACGCCGCGGAGCTTGTGCAGCGTGTGGATCCGGTCCCAGTCGGGGTCGAGCTGGATCTCGACCCACTTCCACCGCTTCGCGAGCCGGTCGGCGGTCTTCTTCAGCTTGGCCTCGGCCAGCTTCACGAGCAGGCCGCGGTCGAGCAGGTACACCGCCTCGCCGTCGAACCGGCTGAACAGGTCGCGCTGCACGCGGCCGCCGGCCTTCTCGTACGCCTCGAGGCCGACGAACAAGGCGAGTCCGCTGCTCCCGATCACCGCGCCCTCGGTGAGCTGCCGCCGGATGTGCTCGGGCCACGCGGTCCCGCCGCTGCGGGCCTTCGCCCAGACGTCGAGTTGCGCCTGGCGGTCGTCGGTGACGGTGAAGGCCATCAGGGTCTGGAGGTTCATGTCGCCGTTGCGGAAGGCGGCCAGCAGCTCCGGGGCCACCGCCGCGAGCCGCAGCATCTTCGTGACCTGCCGCTCGCTGACGCCGGCGCGCGAGGCGATCTCCGCCGCCGTCATGCCGTTGGCCCGCAGCCGCGCGTACGCCTCGTACTGGTCGGCCGGGTGCATCGCGGCGCGCTTCTCGTTCTCGTGGAGCGACACCTCGGCGGGGTCGGCGCCGCCGTTGTAGATGCGGCACGGCGCGACGTATTCGGCGGGGATCTTGCCGGCCTCGGCAAGCTGCTGCAGGGCGGCCAAGCGGCGACCGCCGGCGATCACGGCGAAGTTGTCGTCGCCGTCGGGGACCACGACGAGGCTCTCGAGGACACCCAGCGAGAGGATGCTCTCCTGCAGTTCCTTGTCGTCCTCGGGTTCGGCGCTCGCCGTGCGCACGTTGGCGGCTGACAGCGTCAGCCGGTGGAGGGGGATGTTCCGGTTCGTGTGTTTCGTCACTTTGTGTTCCTCGTTTCGAGTTCGTTCAACAGGGCCCTCGCGGCTTGAGCCAGATCGAGGGCGGCGTCGTGCATCGCGGAGACCGAGTAGCAGGCTTCGTCGCCGGACGCCGCCCGTTCCGCCCGTTCGACAGCGGACCGCAGCAGCTCCTTGAGGTGTTGGCGCCTGGCGGCGTGGTCGAGTGGACTCATGCTGCTCGCGCTCCGTGCCGTCTCATGCGCCGGACGAGGCGCTCGATGGGCTCTCTCGTCCACGTGGCGACTTCCAGGCCGACGTCGGGCTGGGTGGCGGCCCACGCGGCGGCCGTCAGCAGCACGTGGCCGTGGCACGCCAGCGGGGCGCACCAGCACACCAGCGGGCGGCCGTAGATCTCGGCGAGCTCGCCGCGGGTGACCCGGCCGGTGCGCAGCCTGTGGACGAGATCCGTGCGGTACAGGGAGAGGACCGCGATTCGTTCGCCCTCGTGGCGTAGCCGGATGGGGTTGCCCCACTTCGAGGGCCGGCCGATGTAGAGCTGGTGGGGCCTGGGACGGTCGGTGCGGCGGTTCAGGATCATGGGTGGCGTGGCCTCGCGTCGGTGCGGCGGGTGACGCTGCGGCGGTCGGCAGGGCAGGTGGCCCGACGCTGCAGGCGCCGGCGCTCCGCCGAGGCGCTCCACGTTGCTGGCGGCTGGGTGGGTCTCCAGGCGAGCGGGCTCGATGCGAGGGCGCACTGCGCCCTCGACAGAGCTTCTCAGCATGTGTCGTTGTCTCCTTTCGGTGGGAGGACTTGGCGCCGGCGGGTACGGGCCGGCCCGGGATGCCGGTGGGGCCTGGTGGCGGGACCTACGGTCGTTCGCAGTGCGGGCAGTACGGCGGGCGGCCCATCCACAGCGGCAATTGGCTGTCACGGAGCGGCATGCGCTTGAGGCGGTCGCACCAAACGCAGCGCACTTGGCCCTCGTCGTCGTAGAACAGTGCGGCCCGGTACGCCGAGGGCAGCGCGGTTTCGGCAATGACGGCGTCGGGCTCCTTCAGCACGACCTGGGCGACAGGGTTCCTTGCGTCGATGCTTGCCCTGACTGCGGCCCCGTCGGTCCATGCGCTGCGTACGAGTGGTGTGGCGGCAGGATCGATGTCGATGTGAGCCCAGGCCCGCTCGAGTCCAGAGTTGCCAGCGTGTCCGCATGCCAGCGCGACCCGCCGGCGGGAGCCGTGGCCGGCGTGCCACGCGCGGGCGACGAGCCGTTCGAGCGGCTGGCTCTCGGTCCGCGTCAGCTCGAGCTGCACGTCGAGCAGAGCCTCGTACGTGCTTTCACCTGCCGGCAGCTCCAGGTGCTGCTTCACGAGCGTGACGCGCCGGACAACGGTGTCGCTCCCGCCGGTGCGGAAAGCCTCGTACGCCCGCATGGTCCCCGCGATCCCGTGATATTGGCCGAACTCCAGGGTCCGGTCCGTGCACGAGACGACGTCGAACCCTTCGAGCCGCAGGCGCCTGAGCTCGTCGTCGCACAGCGCGATCGGCCAGTCGGGGCTCTCCGGGTCGTCGCCGTTCGCGATGTAGACGGCCCACTCGTCGGGCAGCCACACCGTGCGGGTGCTGTTGTAGGGTGCTCTTGCGACCGGCCCTTCGTCGGCGGCGAGGCCGGGGCGGGCGCGGCCTGTTTCCTGGTTCATTCACGCATCCTTGCGAGGGCCTGGGGCAGCCGTCGGGAGCCACGGTCTGTCCCGTACGGAGCGGGCGGGTCGCGTCGATCGCGCGGTCCAGTGCTCGGCACGCGAGTTTCCGGATCGCGTCTACCGCCTAGCGGTGGGCCGCGTCACTCCGGAGGATGGGCGAGCCGGATTCGCCCGCCGCGAACGGTGATGACTGCGCGTGCTTCGAGCGCGCGGCGATGTCGGTCCAGCACCTCGGCCATCAGGGCGATACGTTGCTGCGGGGGAACATCCGGGAGGCGCACCATGCCGGCATGCTGGAAACGCCGGAGGTATACGAGTTCTCCGAAGTCTGTGTCGAGCGTGACCAGAATCCTGGCTTCGGAAGTGGCTCGTTCGAGCAGCGCCTGATCACCGGGATCGGGTCCGAGCCGGCGGGACTCGAGGACTTCATGCCCGTGGGCGCGCAGCCAATTGGCCAGGGATGGGCCGACACAACGGTCGACGAGGAACTTCATGGTTCCGCCACGGAAATGGCGGACAGTGTGTCGTGAGCGATCACGGCGTGCGCGTAGGCGACGCATGCACGAATGTCATCCGGCTCCAGCTCCGGATACTCACCCAGGACTTCTTCCGCGGTGACGCCTTGGGCCAGCAGGCTCAGGATCATTTCCACCGACAGCCGCATGTCCCGAATGATGGGCTTGCCGCCGAACACGTCAGAGCGTGCGGTGATGCGCTTCAGCAGTTCCGAATGGGTCATGTCGTTCACTCCCTCGTCCGCCGCTTCCTGGGCGGTTCCATCGCGGCGTCGCAACCCCACATCTCGTATTGTCGCACGTTGGCGTTCGCGCAGCGGCGCGACAGCGGTCCCGCGCCGCGCGGCCGCGGGCGAGGTGACAAGGTTCGGGGAGCTGGCGTTCCGCCGGACGGGCCCCGACCCGTCGCCGATGTTGCACCGCGGCCCGGCGATTCCCGGCAGGCGGCCAGCCGCGGTCGAGCGTGCTGGTCATTGGTGTTGTTGTCGACAGACAGGCGGGGGCGCGGTGTTCTACAGCGTCGACTCAGAAACGCTGGACGCCGACGTCGGGAGGACTCACCGCTATCCAGGGGCTGAGCCGGTCGGCGACGTGCATGATGAGCACGACGTCGCCGAGGGACGCGTTCGACCGGGCGGCCTGGACGCGGAGGAACTGGTCGAGGGGCCGCCCGCCGTCGGTGGCGGGTCCGGCGAGGGTCACGATCACTCCGGTGCGGAGCGCGATCAGCGTTCGCGCGCGGCTTCCGGCCGGCAGCCGCGCGATCACGGCCTCGCGGCGCGGGCTGCGCGGGTCGCTGGGCGATGGCGGGGTCGCGAGCCAGGCGCCCAGGCGTTCGTACGGCGTTCCCGTGCGTATCCCGATCGCCGGGCGCGTGGACCCGGGCGGCGCGTTGATCGCGACGATCGCGCGGTCCGTCGGTCCGGTGGCGCGGTAGCGGATCGCGTCTTCCATCCAGCGGTCGGCCTCGGCGCGCGACAGGGCGAGCCCGAGCCGCGTGTGGCCGCGGCGGGTGATCACGGCCACGCGGGTCGCCACTGTCAGAGCCATCGGCACACGAGGCGGCGCTGGGCGTGCTGGCTCCGGGCGCGTCGGCCGCGGGCGCGCGGGATGCCGGCGCGATGGCTGCCGCTGGGGATTCCCCGTCGGATCGTCTCGGCGATCCACGCTGTCACCGCGTCGGCCGCCGCAGTATCGCCGCCGAAGGCCCCGGCGACGGCGCATTCGATGACGTCGGTGTCGAGGGGGCAGTCGCCGTGGTCGGCCATGCCGACCTCTGCGGCCGCCTCGTCGAGTTCGCGGGCGAAATGGGCCATCGCGGGCTCGTCGAGGTAGGCAGCCACGGACTGCGGATCGGTCCCCGCGAGCCGCGTCGCCGGTCGCAGCCGCTCGTCGGGCCACACCAGCCAGTGGCGGGCCGACGCTGGCCCAGTGCTGCGGAGCAGGCTTCCGATCGGCACTGGCTGCGGCCGGGCCGGGTCGAGGAGCATTCCCATCCAGGGCTCAGGGCCGGCGACGACGTCGCTCAGCACGAGGGCGGGCTCGGGCACCCACGGGTCCGGCGTCGCGTGCCGCACGCCGCGCGGGTCGGCGCCGGCCAGCCGTGCGAGTCGCCGCGGCGTGAGCCCGCGAGGTCTCACCCGGGTGTTCCTCAGCGGTCGTCCAGCGCGATGGACCAGGTAGTCTTCGGGGCGCGTGGGCGCACTGGGATGCAGTCCGAACATGGCTTGATGCTCCTTTCGGGGCAGATGTGCCGGGGCTTCCGGCGGTTGCGGTTCGCTGAGGCTCCCGCGGGGTGCGGGCTGGTTCTCAGAGCGGCGGCTGTGGATCGGCGCGGCGCGGTCGCTGGGCGGCGACGTCGTGGGGACGCGGCCCCTCGTCGGAGGGCTCGGTATCGCGGACGGCGACGGCCGGCAATCCGGCGCGGGCGAGGGCGTTGAGGATCGTCCGGGCGACGCTCAGCGCCTGGTCCAGCTCCTGGGGGCTCGCGCCGCCGGTCAGCACGCCCAGCGGGTCGTGGCGCAGCCGGTCCTTCGTGGTCCATCCGGCCGCGCCGAGGAGTTGCTCGCACTTCGGGCTTCCGGCCACGAAGAGCGCGCGCTCTATCGTCCGGGGATCGACGACTTGGTGCCGGCGGGCGGCGGCCCGTACGATGCGGCCGCTCTCCTCGGTCAACTGCAGCCTGCCGGACACGAGGCGGTCGACGGCGCCGTAGCGGCTCCGCGGCCGGCGCTCCTGCGGCGGCTCGTCACCGGCGGTCTGCACGGCCGGTTTGCGGGCCCGCTCCTCTTCATCCCGGCGCAGGGCGTGCTCGACTCCGGTCGGCGTGCGCTCGAGGTCCTTGCAGCGCTCCATGGGGATCCTGGCCATCGCGGCGCCGTCGCGCACGGCCTGGTCGTATGCGTTCCAGTCTCCGCCGCACTCGACGATGGAGGTTGGTTTCGCCCGAAGGATTCTAGAGGCGTATTCGAGCGGCCTTTCGCCGCGGCCCACGCCGGCGGGGCGCGGCGGCGCAGCCACCGTCGGGTGGCCGCGACGGTCCGCCCACTCCAATGCCGCCTGGGATGCGCTTCCGCCTGCGACGATTAGCGCGACAGGACCGCCCGCCGCGGCGATCGCATCGAGGTGGGCTTCGAGGATCGGTGTCTCGCCGGCGCTCAGGCTCCCGGTCACCAGGACGCGGTTCCTGGCGTCCGGCTCCGGCGTCCGGGCGCGGGCGTCCTCGAGGACGATGGCGGCGACGTCGTCGGGCATACCGCGGCCGCGGGCGGCGTCGAGACTGCGCTCGAGGCATGGCAGCTCCCGGGTCCCGAGGTCGACCACGGGGATTCCGTGCCGCTCGGCCAGCCGGATCGCCATCCCGGTGCCGCCCCCACCTCCTCCGTCGGGCGTCCAGCAGAGAACCAGATCAGTCGGCGGGGAACTCCCGGGCTCGGGGCCGAGGATCTGGTGCACGTTCCGCACCATGAGCTTCTGCACGGCGTCGCTGAGGACGTGCCAGGCCGGGTGGGACTGTCTCGCCAAGTCGCGGTTCGCCTGGTTGTTGATGCCGACCCGGGTTCCGTCGCCGTCGGCCGTGCGGTCGTTGAACCCGTGCCAGGGCAGCCAGATCTCGCGGGGACCGCCCCCGCGCTCCGCGCCAGCCTCGAACGCCGTGTCGGCGCCGTCGGCCGCTCCCGAGCGGAGCGTCCAGCCATGGCCAGCCATCGCGCGGCCGATGCGCTCCATCATCTCGAGGACCGCCTGCGGCGTCTGCCGTGAGCCGATCCCAGCGTAGACGCAGCTCGGCGGATTTGCCGGTGCCGGCGGGGTAGGGGCCGCCCTGCTGCTCATGTGGCTCAGCCACGCTTCGGGCGTTGCGATCGCGGCCCGCGCCCTCGACAAGCCCATCCCGGCGACGATCGCGGCCGTCTTGGCCTGGCAGGCGAGGGCCGCCGGCCGGTGGAACTGGTCCGTGAACCCGTCGTACCGCTGCAGGCGCTCGACGACGCCGTGCCCGCAGTGGCGCAGCGCGCTGCGGGTCCACAGCCAGTCGTAGAAGGCGGACCCCGTTTCCGGCGGCCACTGCCTGCCCTCGTGCCGGAATCCCGCCAGTGGGCCCTGCCGCCGCCGCTCGCGGTCGCGGCGCTTCGCCTCGTACCCGGATCGGTGCAACTGCGTGTCGGGTCCGCCGTCCCCGTAGCACTTCGCGGCTTGGTAGACGGACTCCACCGAGCGCCCGTGCAGGTCGTCCGCGGCGGGCAGGTTCATGGCGCTGAGGTCGCGGCCGAGCCGGTCGGAACTGCGGCTCGATATCTCGAGGGTGCGCCGCGGCCGGTCGTGCTCGACGGCGGCGTAGAACGGTGGGTGCGTGGCAGGCCGGAACCAGGTCATCGGTCCTCCCTTGCTCGGTCGCTCATCCCGCTGCTGCCAACCGCCGCGAGCACGCGAGGCGGCCGTCGACGACGGTGCTTCGGCCCTGGCCCCGCGGTCGCCGGTCATCCAGTGCGTCGCGGTCGTTGCGAGCGCACCACGTCGGGGTCCGCGTCATGGCTCGCGCTCCGGCGGCGACGATACCGGAGCCGACAACGACGGTGATGAGGATCGGGTCCATGCTAGCTCAGTCTCCGCAGAAGCAGGACACGGCCTCGTTGGCTTCGCGTTCCTCGCGGAGCTCGTCGAACGGCATCATCGGCGTGTTCTTCAGGTCCTCGTAGGTGTAGCGCATCAGGAACCGCGTCAGCTCCGGCTTGCGCACATTGCGCGCGACGGATCGCCGGAAGCGCTCCTGCTCGATCCACCACTCGGCGCGCTCCGGGTACTGGGTGATGAGCCGCATCAGCTTCCAGCGGCCCTTGAGAAAGCAGAGGTCGCAATTTCCGAGGTCACGGTGGATCTGCAGGTCGAAGGGCTGCTCAGACCAGAACCGCTCCACGTCGCGGACCGAGACGTGCGCGTCGACGAGGGGGTAGACCGTCCGGCACTCCTCCCACAGGGCCTTGGTCCATCGTTTCGGCTCGTCGTGGCGGATACCCAGGATCGAGTGCGGCCGCGGCCGCCACCAGCCGAGCCTGGTCCGCGCGAACCGGGCCGCGGTCTCCACCTTGAGTTCGGCCGTGCAGATGCACTTGTGTGCGTTGGGCAGAAGCTTGTGCGCACGGATCAGCATCGCGAGCGGCTCTCCATGCCTCGACGCGCTGTCGTAGTCGACCACCCTGAACGTGTTCTTGGGATCGCTGATGCCTCCTCGGACGTCTGCGCGGTACACGTACTCGACCCACGCGATCGGCACTTGCCACCGGCACTCCATCTCGCGGATGAACACGAGCGTCTTCTCGTGCTCCTTGCCGGTGTTCGCGAAGACGGCCCGGACGTTGGCCGGCAGCCGGCCGTCATAGGCCTCGAGCATCTTGTGCAGCAGCATCCCAGAAGTGCGGCCGCCGGAGACGTGCAGGAGGTGGCGCAGGCCGCTTTGCGCGCACCTGTAGGGGTCTTGACCGCTGCTCAAGGCTTCGGGGTTGGGCGTCGGCGCACGGGTAGCCGCGCGCCGGGGTTCGGGCGCTGGACGAGTTCTGGAGGGACGGGTGGTCCGCGGTCGGGGTCAGGGGTGCTTGGGACGATGGTTGTCCCGGTGGTCCGCCGGGGGCGATCAGGCGGGAGCGTGCGAGGCTCAGCGGTGCTGCCGCGCAGTGGCCGGGGGCTTCCGGGTCGCGGCGCGGACGGCCCTCGCGATCGTGCGGCCTAAAGCGTCGAGGGTGGCGCGCTTCGGCGTGGCCCCGAGGTCCTCGGGCCACTCGGATCCCACGGCGCAGATGAGAGCGACGCCGGTCGCGGGATCGGGCCCGAGGATGCAGGCGGCGATGACCAGCATGCTTACCGCGCGTTCTGGTAGGTTGTAGTTCTTCGCCATGGGCAGGCGGGTCGCGGCGGCCACTTCTGGGCAGTCGAGGATCGCCAGCTCGGCGAGGCACCTGGCGCTTCGATGGACGTGGGTTCTCTCTCTGCAGGTGACGGCCATGGTCAACGCGTCGACGCGGCGGCCGGTAGTTCCCGGAGTGCGCTTCGTCAGCGTCTCCGGCGAGGCGGCCTCGATGTGGGCGCCCAGTTCGCCTTCCGGCCCGAGCGGTCGCCCCGTGAGCTCCCCGTGCACCGCGAAGCGGTCGGCGCGTCTGTTGAAGGTGCTCACAGGCGGCCCGTCTCTTTGAAGCTGAAATACCGCGTGTCAGCCAGGATCACGTGGTCCAAGACCTCGATTCCCATCAGCGATCCGGCCTGCCCAAGCCGCTCCGTCAGGGCGACGTCGTCGACGCTGGGGGTGGGGTCGCCGGAGGGGTGGTTGTGGAAGATCACGATGGCGGCGGCGCGATGCATCGCGGCCATGCGGAAGACCTCTCGGGGATGGACGAGGCTGGTGTCCAACGTCCCGGTCGACACGATCTCGGTGCGGAGTACGCGGTGCTTCGTCGAGAGGCTGACGATGCCGAAGCGCTCCACGGGGCTGGCCCCGTAGCGGGGCAGCAGGTACGCCGCGACGTCCCGCGGCGTCCCAAGACGCGTGCGGTCCGCCCGCGGCCGCGTCAGAGTCCGGCGGCCCAGTTCGACGCCGGCGGCGACCATCGCGGCGCGCATGGGTGTCATGCCCTTGATTCGCGCGAGATCGCCCGCGGTTTCGTGCGCCAGTTGTTGCACCGTCCCGCACGCCTCGAGGAGGGCGCCGGCTGCCTCGGCGCCGTTCGTGCCCACGAGGAGCGCGAGTAGCTCTTCGTCGGCCAGCGTGCCCGCGCCGTGGAGCTCGAGCCGTTCGCGGGTCACGAGGCTGCCGCCGGCTCGCAGGGCGTTCGTCCTGTGTCCGGTCATGCGTGGGTCCTCTGGCGCGCGAGGTTCCGGCGCCACCGGCGCCGTGCGGCCCGAGACCGGGGTTTCTTCCGGTCGGGGCGATCGTTCGGCTCATTGGCGAGCCATGCGGTCACAGCGCGCGCCGCAGGGTGATCGCCGTTTCCGGCGAGTGCGTGGCGCAGCGCCGCCCTCGGGCTGCGCCTGGCCGCGGCCCGCAACTGCGCCACGGCGAGCTCGCCGTTCGTCGGGTCGTGGTCGATCCACTCGTCGTAAATCACGGTGCCGGTGGGCGTCACGCGGTAGACGCGCCAGCCGCGGGCGTCCGCTGCATCCGTCCGGGCGAGGAGGGCGGACCCGATCGGCACGCTCGGCGCCTGCTCGGGTCGGCCGCGCAGCGGGTTGCCATACGCCGCCGCGGAAAGGGTCTCGGTCGCCTCGGCGGTCGGCAGGCGGCGCGTCAGTACCGCGCCGACCTTGATGTGGGCCGCGGGCTCTTCGCGGCCTTCGCCATCGGGCTCCGGCCTGGCGTAGATTGGCCGCCCCGGCGTGTTTTCGCCCAGCTCGGCCGCCAGCAACAGCTCCGCCCGGGCCGGGACCTGCTGAGGGTCCAACCGCACGTCGTTCATCGTTTCGCTCCTTCCCTGGTGCCGTGGGGCCTCTCGCCCGTCGGGTAGTTCGTCCCCTTGCCGCGCACAGCGCGGCAAAAAAAAGCGCGCAAAGCGCGCGCGATTTTTCCCTTTCCGGCCGCCTGGGTGAAGGCGGCCGGGGGGATGGTCCGGGGGCGAGGGGCAAGGGGTCGGGTCACATGATGGATCGATCGTACCAGCCACCGAGCCCCCCCCTGTGCCCCCTTACGGGCTGGGTCTACGGAGGTTGGGGGAGAGGGGGGCGTTGACAGGCGGGGTCGCGGCCCTCGTGAGGCTGTCGTGCGTAGGCAGTCGCTTGGGCAACCTCGTGGGTACGTGGATGGGCGTCCCGATCGAACGCGGCTACGCGAATGTATAGCCTGACCTGGTGCACCGGTCAGGTCGACGCCATAGACGCATTGTTGCAGCCGCCGAGGCGAGCACACCGGTGCAGCCGACGGTAGACGTTGCTGTTCTTCCACTCCCTGCTATGATCGACACCGGTTTCGTCAATGGTGCCATTGTGTACGGCTCTTAGGTCGGATCACTCTTGCGGACCCGTCCGGCCGTGCATTCGGCCTCGCCCGGAGCGTCCTGATGCGCGTCGGTAATCCCGGGGTCGGCATTGCAGACCCATGACTTCGGATTCTCAAATCCATCTGGCGTACGCCAAAGAGCGCGACGTCGTCTTCTTTCTAGGGGCTGGTGCCTCTGCAGCCGATGGAATTCCTCTTCAAGAGCGTATTCTGCCAGAGGCCTTGAGTCAGATAACGATTCGAGAAAGCAAAGTTGGAGGCGAAGTAGTCAGTTTTTTGGAGAGGTTTTTCGGCTTCGACAGCGTACGACAACACGTGCCGTCGCTTGAAACCGCATTCGCTTTCCTGGATTACTTCATAAATCGTGACGAACACTTAGATCGTAAACACTCCGTGAGTCGATTGCGTGAGATTCGCGAATGCTTGATTAGGATTATTCACTATATCGTTTCGAGAAAAACAACATTCAATGCACCTACACACCGCGCTTTCTGGGAGCTGATCGGTTCCGTCAATCGCAATGTTAGCCTGGTGTCTCTAAACTATGACTCAGTGCTCGACGAAGAATTTAGCTTTCTGTATCCTGAGCGTGCGTATATAGACTATTGCATCCCACTTCTCAACTACGATTTTGAAGAACAAATGGGCTTTAACTGGTGGGTTAATCCCAGAGAGCCGGTGGCCTATTGGGGAGGGGACCCGGTACCGATCAAGATCCTCAAACTCCATGGAAGCGTGAATTGGAAGTTTTGCCGCGCTTGTAGACGGATCCTGTTGACACCGTGGAGTACGCAGATTGATCTCGAACGAGGAGCCTTCTTTGCAGATTATGGCGAGGACGAGAGCCGTAGGGCTGAGTACTTTTGTCCCACCGACGGATGTCGATTCGAAACCCTTATCCTCCCGCCGTCACATGTCAAGGACTTGAGGAATCCTGTAGTCTCGACGATTGGTGCCGAGATAGAACAGGAACTTCGAATCGCTAAGAAGGTGGTGTTGATCGGATACTCGTTGCCAGAGGCAGACGTTCACATTCAAGCGGTGTTGGCAAAGAGTCTGTCTCGGGATACCCATGTGGTTGTGGTTAATCCTGACAATGCTGACGCGTTCCGTGCGCGATATCGCCATCTCGCGAGGTGTGTCTCCTTTATCGATCACACCTTTGAGAGTTCACTGGCCTCTGGTGTCCTTGGGGACTTACTGGAAGGCGACCGTGCGTAACGTGGCATGAAATGGATGGTTGGACACCTGGACGCGCGGTTTGTGAAGTGGTAGGTGTCGCACTGTGCCTCACTCGATCGGGCTGCCGAGATCGCCCGTGCTCACACGCGGTTCGATGGCGGCGGCTGGTGGCGGGACTACGAGATGCGCTTGGTCGTACTCCCTGACGTGTCCTCTTAGCCTTCTTGGCTTACGAACAGGTTAATGGTTTCGATCGGCCTGCGTCCCTGATTTCGGTAACCGAGGTGAGGCCGTTCGGTGTTGTAGTGACGCAGCCAGGCGTCGAGGTCGGCCTGTAGCGCCTCGACGCTCTCGTAGAAGGTCTCGCGCATCTTCACTCGGAAGAACTCGTCAAGCACCGTTCCGTTGAACCGTTCGACGAAGCCGTTGGTCTTCGGGTTGCGCACTTTCGTGCGCCGGTGCTCGATGCCGTTGAGATCCAGATACAGCTCATAGGCGTGCCGCTCGGTGCCGCAGAACTCGCGGCCGTTGTCGGTGAGCACGGCCTTGACCTCCAGCTTGCGCCGCCGATAGAACGGCAGTACGTCGTTGTGCAGGACCGCCACGGCGGCCTCGGGTTGCTTGGAGACGTGCAGGAAGCCGAAGGCGTGCGAGCCGTAGGTATCGACGACCGCATGCAGGTAGACCTTGCCCACCCCCTTGAGGCTGCCGACGAAGAACGTATCGGCTGACAGCAACTCACCTGGCGCCGAGCTCTCGACATGGCGCTCGCGGAAACAGGGATTGAGCTTTTCGAGAAAGGCCGTCTGCTCGGCGCTGAGCTCGACTGCCTTGCCGGCATTGGCCTGCTCGAGCGCCAGCCAGCGGTCGTGGCGCGTGCCCAGGCCGTTGTCGTTGAGGATCTTCTGGACCGTGATCGACGACACCCGTCGGCCTTCCAGGGCCAGCATCGCCTCGAGCCGGTTGCAGCCGTAGGCCGGATGGTCCAGTGCCAGTTCCTTGATGCGCGCCACCGTCTCGGGCGGGGTCGTCTGCGGGTGGCTCTTGTGGATCGGCGGCAGGTCCTTGAGACCTTCAAACCCCTGGGTCTGAAAGCGCCGCTTCCACTCGTAGAAGCTCGTCCGATCCAGTCCGCGCTGGCGGCACGCCTCGGCGACGTTGCCCAGCTCACGAGCCAGCTCCAGAACGCTCAGCCGGTGCTCGGCAAGCTTGCTCCGCGGATCCCGCCGACCGCTCTCAGACCGCCTTGCCGCACGTGCCATGACCGCCTCCTTTCAGTGCAAAATAGCACGGAAAGAAGGCTAAGAGGACACCTGACGGCTCAGCATGTGAGGTGCGGCATCGTCAGTGGAGCAGGGGCGGCGCCGTGC
This sequence comes from Vicinamibacterales bacterium, assembly GCA_965207665.1. Taxonomy (GTDB): domain Bacteria; phylum Acidobacteriota; class Vicinamibacteria; order Vicinamibacterales; family UBA8438; genus JAAXGX01. The sequence goes on along the minus strand of CBDBMV010000002.1, from coordinate 3,288,253 downwards.
ATGATCCACGAGACCGGCCCGCCGCGTGATGGCGTAGGCGAACGCACGCGCTGAGGTACAGCCACGGCTGCGCCGACGTCGGCCGACCAGCGGTGGGTCTGATACGCAACAACGATAGCGGCCTGGCAGGCAGCATGGCTTGCAGTCCTCCTGGAATCAGGCTTGCTGCGGCAGTCGCCGTGAGGCGGACCGCGAGAGTATCGGCGCGGACCGTCGTGGCGGCCGTGCTCAACCAGCGCGGTGTAGCGCCCGGCGCGTATCGTCTTCCTGATCGCGGAACTGGACAGGCTGTCGGCGGCGTGTCACTGGTCGGTCAGTTTATCGACGCAAGTGCACCACCTTCGCGCTGCCGCCGAGTACGTACTGCGCCCACTGGTCCATCAATCCGCGGCGTTTGTCGAACAGGTCCGACCGGGCGTAGCTCCGCTCGACGCTGCTCCCGACCGCGTGGGCCAGCGCAATCTCGGCGACCGCGTGCGGCACACTCGTCCGCTCGCTCGCCCACGTCCTGAAAGAGGTGCGGAAGCCGTGCACGGTCGCACGGTCGGCCAGTCCGGTGTCCCGCAGAATCTTCGTCAGCGCCATGTCCGACAGCGGCCTGCCCGGCCGCTGCGGCGACGGGAACAGCAGGTTGGAGCCATTGCGCAACGGCCGGACCGACTCAATCGCGGCCAGCGCCGCGTCGGAGAGCGGGACGCGATGTTCGGACGCGGCCTTCATCCGGGGCGCAGGGATGCGCCACTCGCGGGATTCGACATCGACCTCGTCCCACGTCGCGCCCCGCGCCTCCCCCGAGCGGCAGGCGGTGAGCGCCACCAGGCGCAGGCACGCCTTCGCCTGCAGCGACGCGCCGGACGCCTCGATGAGCTCGAGAGCGCGGCCGACCTCCGCGTAGGGCAGGGCGCGGTAGTGCGCTACCACGGCCGGCATCGCGGGCAGCGCGCCGTCGATGGCCTCGCCGGCCACGTTTTGCTCGACGTAGCCGTGAGCCATCGCCCATTGCAGGGTGGCGCGGATGCGCTGGCGGACCTTGCGGCCGAGTTCGGGCTTCGACGTCCAGATCGGCGTCAGGACGCGCAGGACATCCTCGCGGCCGATCTGGTCCACACGCCGGGCCCCGAAGACGGGGAAGGCGTGCCTCGCCATCGACACGGTCCAGTGGGCCGCCGTCTTGGCGTTGCGCCAGCGCGCCCGATTCGCCTCGAGCGCCCGCCCCGCGGCCTGCTCGAAGGTCGGCGTCAGGGCGCGACGCCTGTCGGCGCGCGGGTCGCGGCCGCGGCGCGCCCGCCGGCGGTTGTCGAACGCGAGCTCGCGCGCCTCGGCGAGCGTCACGAGCGGAAAACCGCCGAGGCCCATGTCGCACCGCTTGCCGCCGATCGTCAACCGCTGCACCCAGCTCTTGCTGCCGCCGGGGGCGACGACGAGGTAGAGCGTCCCCCCGTCGCCGTAGCGCCCCGGCTTGTTGAGCGCCATCACCGTCCGTGCGGTCAGCTTTCCCATGGTTCGATTCCTGGGTCGGGATTCGAACCGGACCCCCACGAATTCTACCACAAAAAGCGCGGGATAACGGGGGACAGGCGGGGATAGGCTCGGACACCCGGAGGGGAGGTAACCCCATACTATAGAGACACATACGGACGTTCCGGGGCAGAATGGGACGGAAAGTTGGCGCGCCCGGCAGGATTCGAACCTGCGACCCTCGGCTTAGAAGGCCGATGCTCTATCCAGCTGAGCTACGGGCGCGCATTGTCAGTCCAACAGTCGCAAGCGTAGCGCGGTTCCAGACCCCGGTGTCAACTCTACCAGGGCTTCCGCGCTAGCGGGGCAGGCGGAAGCTGACGCCGGTGCCGAAGAAGGCGTCGGCCGCCGGGCCGTGAAGCCCTCTCCCGACGAAGAGATCGAACTGCATCGTCCTGGTCAGCAGGAACGTGATTCCCCCGTCGATAGAGACGTCCGTCGCGGCGTAACCGGACGTCCGTCGGTTGCCGAACACCTCCAAATACGCGCCGAGACGATCGGTAACGCCGATTCCGAGCGCCAGCGTGTAGAGCAGTGACGCCTCCCGGCCTGCTTCGCCGGGTGACGACTCCCAGGCAGCGCCGAGGTTGTAGCCGAGCGACAGCCGCGGCGACAACTCGTGCGCGAACGCCACCAGCAGCGACGGATCCACGCCGTCGCTGGAGAAAGGCTCGTCGCCGGTCGGCAGCGACAGGCCACCGATAAGCGCCAGCTGGGGCGTCCACCCGTCGGCTGCTTCGATCAGATTGACCTTGGCGCCGACTTCGCTGTCGCCCGCCCCGTGGCGCCGTCCGCTGCCGATGACGCCGGCGTGCCCGACGCGCAACTCGGTGCGCGCACCGAGGCCGATGCGAACCAGCGTGCCGGGCGCCTCGAACGTGTCGACGCCGTCGTCGCGCGAGAGCAGGTATCCGGTCTCCACCTGCACCAGGCCGCGCGGCACGGCCGCGGCGGACTCCGTCTGGTCCGGCCGGTCGGTCACCAGGTCGGGCGTCTGCGCCGACGCCGTGCCGACCGTCAGGGCCAGGGCCGGAGCGGCGAGCAGACTACGGCGGGCTGCCCGGATTATCCGACCGCACACGGCCTGGGACTCAGTCAGCCGGTGCCTCGTCCCAGTTCAGCGTACGGCTCTGTATGCGCCAGCCTTCCGACGTCCTGACGTAGACGTCCTCGTAGACACCGGTGCTGCGGAACTGTGGGCCCCGCCGTCCGTCTACAGGCAGGCCGGGCACCGGGTCGCCCTTGCCGACGTCGAACACAAGCCAGTAGACACGTCCGTGGGCTCCCTCCGGCGACGGCGTGATCCGCCACCCGTTCTGCCAGTGTCGCCGCCCGGAATCGCCGACCCTGCCCGCAAAGCTCCCCGCAATCAGCTCGGCGATCTCGTCTCTTCCAACTGCCGCCCGGGTCGGACTGACACGAAAGACACCGTCTTCGGAAAACGCCGACGCGAACAGTTCGGCGTCTGCGAAGTTCTGGCCGTGCGCGTACCGCCAGTACAGATCCTGGATGTCGAGGCGATCCTGCGCGGTGAGCTCACCCAGACTGCCGCGATCCTGCGCGGAGAGATACCCGATTCCAAACCCCACCAGGACGACTCCCGTCACTAAACTCCACGTACGCATTGCTGTCTTCTCCATGCTGTGTAGTCCTCTTGTACCTACTCTACGAGATGTATGGCGAGCTTGTGACCGGCGGGCCGGTCGGTTCAGGAACCGGCATCGTCACAGTGGTTTTCCGGTACGTCGCGGCCGGCGGCGGAGAGACGCGCCGCCGCGTTGAAGGTCCGGGTCGGCGTCAGCAAGTCGGGCGCGGGACCCGGCCCCTGTGATCGCAGTCAGTACCGGGGTCAGGGGGAAGCGGTCCAGACCGGCGTCCCATCGGGAACCTTGTCCCAGTACATCACGGCCGCGGGAGTCTGTCCCCCGTGCTCGTCGATGCTGCGCGCCACGATGATCTTCGACTGTCCGTCTGCGGCGAGGAACTGCATGAGGATTTGCGTCGGTTTGCCGTCCGTCGACGTCAGGTTCTCCAGCGTGAATTCGTTGACGGGCCACCTGGCGACCGTCGTGGTCTGCGGCGTGAGCTGCGACGGATATGGCTTACCGTCCAGGACCTGAAAGCTGTCGCCCGCGTCGGACCTGTAGGTGATGCCCCTGCGCGCCACGTCCTTGACGTAGATGTGCCCGGCTGGAGCACCCTGCGGCGGCGCAGTCAGGAAGTACACCGATTTCTCCAGGTTGAGCTGCCACACGCCATCCAGGCGATCGAGGAGGCGTTCCCACTGTTCATCCGTGAGTGGGGCCGGCCGCGGCTGAATCTCCGGGCCGCGGGAACCGGTCTGCGCCCATGTGACGAGGGGGAACAACAACAAGAGGGCGGCGATGAGTCGACGAACTGACATGGCAACCTCCCGGATGTCCAGCGCGCAGGAATGCGGCGCTCTGCCGCGCACGCTCATTATGGCGCAGTTATTCTCATGACAAGCAAAGATATGTCGAATCGCGGCGCCGATGTGATCACGTGCCGCGGCCGACGCCGTGCCGGGGACATCCATCCGCAGGTCCCGTGATACCTGGCACACGGCGCAGCACACCATTCCAGATCGGCGCGAGCCGGTCGAAGGCCGCCCGCGCCGCTCGCCAGTCCGCTACCGGCAGAAGCAGGAGCGCCGCGAGACCCAGCACCACGAACACCACGTCGTCCAGGCTGAAGCCGACAGTCCAGCGGCCGATGTACTCGGAGCCGAAGCGCAAGATGATCAGCAGGCTCAGGAACGGCGCCGGCAGGGCCCAGGGCAGCAGGCCCACTGCGCGCCACCCGCTGTAGGGCCGCCCGCGCGGCGTCTCGATGGCGAATGGGCCGTGGTCCGCACGCGGACCACGCAGGTCCAGCCGCCGTGTCCAGTCGAGGGCGGCAAGCAATCGGCGCTGCGCCTCGCACGTGCCGCAGCCGGGGTTCAGCCGCACGCGGTAGGTGCCGTCGGCCGCCGGCAGGAAGAGGATCATCAGCGCCAGCAGGTCCCACGGAAACATGGCGGGCACCAGCAAGAATTCCAGCGCCAGGGCAAAGGCGATGTTCGCCGCGATGGCATAGGGCCACAGCCGCTGTAGCGTCAGACCAATGGCGGTGAACATCTCGCCGATGATGACGGCCAGGCTTGCAAGCCCCGGCGCCCGGGCGATGGCGGCCGCGATCCCGCGCTCCAGGTCCGCGATGCCGGGCAGGACGCGCGTCGACTCCAGGTACGTGAGGCGCAGGCCGCCGAGGCCCCACTCCGGGCTGAACATCTTGTCGATGGACGTGTGGAAGTAGACGATGGCAAGTTGCAGTCGCAACAGCCGTTCCGGCCAGACGGGACAGGTCGCGTCCGGGTCGCGGCCGCCGGCGAGCCGCCGCAGCGTCAGCCCGTCGGTGGAGCAGGCCACCAGCGCCAGCAGCAGCAGGTGCAGGAAGCCGTTGTGCGAGTGGTTGCCGGCGGCGTAGCCGTAGGCGCCGAGCGCCACCAGGTACATCGCCGCGAGCGACGGCCGCCAGCCCAGCACGAGCGCGATTCCCGCCGCGTACCCGAGCAACAGGAGAGCGATCACGATCGGCGGCGGCAGGTGAATGAACCACGGGATCGACGCGGTGGTCGCCGGCGAGGCCGCGGCCTGCAGCAGCCAGCCGGTCAGCACGGGCAGGTAGTTGCAGAGCGTCGTGGTCGCCAGCACCACGCGGAACGCGGCGATGCGATACGCGGGGACGGCGCGAAACCACGAATCGAGCATGGCGCCTCGTCTCACCGCGGCGCCTGGACCCGAATCTCCTGCACGACGGACCGGCCCTCCTGCAGGTAGTACCAGTCGACGCTGCCGACGTAGGTCGCGCCGTCGCGGCTGCGCTCCGCCACGCGCCGGAGGACGATTTCCACCTCCCGCAGCGTCTCGATGCGCCGGATGGCGGACGTCTCGCCCTGCGTCAGCGCCCGGTTCCAGGGGGTGCCCCGTGCCACGTCGTCGTCAAAGGCAATCTCGGTACGCGCACCGTCCGGTCCGAGTCGGTACATCGTCACCTGGTATTCCGCGTTCGGGTTGGCGTACATGCCCCAGCTCAGCGGCGCCCACCGGTAGCGGAAGGGACGCACGTCGAACTTGGTTACGAAGGGGTAGGCCAACTGCGCCGCCAGCCAGGCGACGATGAAGCAACTCGCGGCGAGATGCTGCCGTGGCGCCGCGGCACCTGGTTGTTCCGGCTCCATTGCGCGGCAAGTGTACACACGACCCCTCCACGTTAGAATTCAGGGGCCGACCGGGATGGACGAGGGGGAACGCATGGTCAGGGGACTGCTCGTTGCTGCCGTATTGATGTTCGGTGGATGGGCTCTCATCACGTCGCTGGACGCGCTGGCGGGCCTGGCGCAGGAGACATCGAGAACCATCGCCGCGCGCGAGATTCCGGTGCCGGCCGGGGTCAGCCGGGAGTTGCGCGACGCGATAGCGGCGCCGCCCCCGACGTTCGGATCCAGGTCCGTACCGTCGACGGTCGCCGAGTGGGAGGAGTTGCAGCGGCAGTTCGACGGCTCGGCCGCGGGTACGCTCGAGCCGCTGGCCGCGGCGTACAACGTGTCGGTCGACCGCTTCGAAATCGAGGGGGTGCCGACATTCCGGTTGACGCCCGACACCGTCCATCCGCGGCACGAGAATCACCGCTTCGTGTACGTGCACGGCGGCGCATACGTGTTCGGCGCCGGCGAGGCGGGCGTGACGGAGGCGGTCGTCATTGCCGGCCGGGCGCGCATCGAGGTGCTGGCTTTCGACTACCGGATGCCGCCGGCGCATCCGTTCCCGGCCGCGGTCGAAGATGCGGTCGCGGTGTACCGGCACGTGCTGGGCAACCGGCCCGCCAGCTCCATCGCGCTGGGTGGCGGCTCGGCCGGCGGCGGGCTGACGCTGGCGACCGTACACAGGCTGATCGAGTTGGGCGTCGATGTGCCGGGGGCGATCTACGTGGGTACGCCGTGGGCCGACCTTACCGACGCCAGCGACACGCTGCACACCAACGAGGGGGTCGATCGCATCCTGCCGAGCTATGACGGCCTGGTGAGCGCCGCGGCGCGGCTGTACGCCGGCGACCACGAGCTGACGCACCCGCTGATCTCGCCGATCTATCGTGATTTCGACGGATTTCCGCCCGCGTACCTCGTCAGCGGCACGCGCGACCTGCTGCTCAGCGACACGGTCCGGGTGCACCGCAAGCTGCGCGAGGCGGGCGTGGTTGCGGACCTCAATGTCTACGAGGGGATGTCGCACGGGGACTACCTGCTCGTCGCCGACTCGCCGGAGTCGGAGCAGATGTACGCCGAGTTGAGCGCGTTCCTGCTCCAGCACCTGCAATAGACAACAACTGGAAGGATCAGGGGGAACACATGAAGAAGGGAATGATCGTTGCTGCCGCGTTGACGCTGATTCTGGGCGCCGCCGTGGCGTGGATGGGTGCGCCGGCGGGGCTGGCGCAGGGGACGTCGAGAACCATAGACGCGCGCGACATACCGGTGCCGGCCGCGGCCAGCCAGGCGCTACGGGACTCGATCGCGGCCATGCCGATGATGCCGATAGCCGATTCCGCGCCGTCGACGGCCGCAGAGTGGGAAGAGTTCGTGCAGCAGCGCGACGGCGCGGCCAACGGCACGCTCCAGCCGCTTGCGGCGGCATTTGGCGTGCAGGTCGACCACTTCGAGGTCGAGGGCGTGCCGATCTATCGCGTACAGCCGGCCAACGTCGACCCGCGGCACGAGGAGCATCGCTTCCTGTACGTGCACGGCGGCGCGTACGTGCTGGGCGGCGGCGAGGCCGGCGTGATGGAGGCGGTGCTGATCGCCAGCCGCGCGAACATCCAGGTGATTGCCATCGACTACCGCATGCCGCCGGCGCACCCGTTCCCGGCCGCCGTCGACGATGCGGTTGCCGTGTACCGGCACGTGCTGGGGAACCGGCCGGCAAGCTCAATCGCACTGGGCGGCACCTCGGCCGGCGGCGGGCTGACGCTGGCGACGGTCCGCCAACTCATCGAGAGGGGCGTCGACGTGCCCGGTGCGATCTACCTGGGCACGCCCTGGGCGGACCTGACCGACGCCAGCGACACCATCCATACGAACGAGGCCATCGACCGCGTCCTGCTGGAGTACGACGGCTGGTTGAGCGCCGCGGCGCGCCTGTACGCGGGCGACCACGAGCTGACGCACCGGCTCATCTCGCCGGTTTACGGCGACTTCGACGGGTTCCCGCCGACGTACCTCATCAGCGGCACGCGCGACATGCTGCTCAGCGACACGGTGCGGGTGCACCGCAAGCTGCGCGAGGCGGGCGTGACGGCGGATCTCAACGTCTACGAGGGCATGTCGCACGCGGGCTACATGATCGTCGCGGACTCGCCGGAATCGCAGCAGGTGTACTCCGAGCTGGGCGACTTCCTGCTCGAGCACCTGGAATAACGGTCCCGACCATCGGCCGGGAACCGGCGTGTCAGAACCGGAACAACCGGTTCAGCTTGACGATGAACGCCCGGTTCTCCAGCAGCGGGAAGCGCGGCGACAGCGTGTCGCGCTGCTCGTTGTAGACGATGAACAGCTCGCTGCCCGGCTGGTACTCCCAGCGCAGGCGCACGTTCGCGCCGACGGAGTTGTTGGTCGAGTTGTACTGCAGCAGCGCGCTGATGAACATCAGCGGCGTGACCGTGTAGGTGGTTCGCGTCGTCACGAGCTGCGTGGTGAACTGCGCCTGCGGCAGGGTGATGCGGTTCACCTCGAACCCCGGCTCCACCGAGAGCTGCTGCGAGAGCTCGAAGCGGCCGACTCCAAAGCCTCGCGATCCGAAGCGCACGCTCGTCTTGCGGCCGTTGTAGAAACTGCCGTGCTGTACGCCGACCGTGCCGCCCAGCGCCCGCTGCTGGGCCAGCGAGTAGGAGATATCGAAGTCCTGGAAGGGGTGTCCGCCGACCGGTATCGCGATGCCGCTGGCGATTTCGAACGGCCGCTCCAGGAACTCGTAGCTGCGCGTGTAGGCCGCGTCGAACTGGTCGCCGTTCTCGAACAGGATGCCGAAGCGGCCCTGCGCGATGCGCGTCTCCAGGACACCCGAGCGGTCCGTGAAGTAGTCGAAGCTGCCCTCCCAGAGCAGCTTGCGTATTGCAGCGATGGCATGCGGCCGCGGACTGAACCGTACCAGGCCGAAGCTGCGGTTGAAGTCCTCGCGCTGCAGGAAGCCGACTTCGGGATTGAAGCCGTCCCCGACGGCCAGCCGCTCCAGCTGGACGCCGTAGCGGTCGCCGTTGTAGTCGAGCTGGGCGCGGTAGCTGACGTCGTCGTCGCGGCGCTCGGGCGCGCGGGTCTGCGCCCAGTAGGTGTTGATGGTCAGGTCGTCGAAGAAGGAGAAGGTGCCGTCGAGCCCGTAGGTCTCATTCGAGGGCCCGCCGTCCTGCGTCACGGCACGCCGGGTGAAGATGCCGCCGATGCTGCTGCGCCGCAGCACGTCCCGCTTGAAGCGGACCACGGTGAAGTTCGTGGCCTGCGCGGCGGCGGACGGCGCGTCGCCGGTCTGCATGTTCAGCGCGCCGACGGTGAATTGGCCGACGCGGCCGGTCACGCGCCCCCCGGCGTGGATCGGCACCTCGATCGCCGCGCCGTGTTCACCCCCGGCGAGTCCGATGCGCCGGCTGTAGAAGAGCACGGGCGTGCTGGCGCCGCCGCCGAACGGCCCGGTGCCCGCCCCGCCAAACGCGAACACCCCCTGGTTCTCCACGAAGAACTCGCGCTTCTCCGGAAAGAAAAGGCTGAAGCGGGTGAGGTTGACCTGCTGTTCGTCCGCCTCCACGTGCGCGAAGTCGGTGTTGACCGTCAGGTCGGCCACCAGGTTCTGCGTCAGGCCGTACTTCACGTCCAGGCCGGCGCTGCCGCCGGGATCGTTCGAGATGCGCGGACGGGCAAGGTGGTCGCTGGTCACGTCCATGATTGCGAACGGCTTGATGTCGAGCTGGGTAGACCATGGAGGCGCCTCGATGCCGACGAGCGCGGCGTGCCGGGACATCTGGAAGATGGCGGCGTCGGCGAGCGAGCGGGGCACCGGCGTCAGGAACGAATGCTCGTTCTTCGCGAAGTTCACCCGGCGGACGTTGAAGCCCCAGATCTGGTTGCGGCCGCGCTGGTAACGGATCGACTTGAACGGGACGGCGGTCTCCACCGTCCAGCCGCCGTCGAATTGCCCTACGGCTACGTCCCAGATGGGATTCCAGTCCTCGTTGTAGAACCGCTCGGAGGTGATCTGCCCGTCCATGCGGCCGCCCAGCGGATTCACCAGGAACTCCAGCCCGTTGCGGCGGTCGTAGAACGTATCGATCACCCACGCGATGTGATCGTTCTGGTACACGTTGACGTTGTCGCGCCGCATCTCGTTGGCGATCAACCGTTCCGGCTCGGTCTCCCAGCAGCGGAATGAGAAGTAGACCCGCTCGTCGTCGAAGAACACCCACACGTCGGTCCGCTCCGTGGCCGGCTGGCCTTCGCGCGGTTCCTGCTGGACGAAGTCGGAGAGCGCCGGAACGTCGGCATAGATGGCGTCGTCGAGCCGGCCGTCGAGCGTGAACGGGCCGGTGAGCCGCACCGCGCGGACGGTGGCCCGGCCGGCCGCGTCGCGGGAGATTACGTCGGGCGCCGCCGGCGGCGGAGGACCGTCGATGATCGGCATCGGCAGCACCAGGCCCGCGGCCGGTTGGCCTGCCGGGGGCTGCGGCTCCGCCGCCTGCTGTCCGGCATGGGCATGGCCTGCCGCCAGCATCAGCACCAGCGGGACGCACCGCAGGGCGCGCGTGCGGAGGGCGCTGGCAGGGGGCGGCATGGAGGACCGGACGGGGCGTTCGCCGTATCAGTCGCGGAGCGCGAAGACGGCGAGGGCGTGGCCGGAGATGGTCGCCACGTACTGCTTGCCTTCGACCTCGTACGTGATCGGGCCGTTCACAATCTGGCTGCCCAGACTGGCTTTCCACAGGAGGTCGCCCGTACGGGCGTCGAGCGCCTGGAAATAACCCGACCGCTCGCCGGTGAACAGCAGGTCCGACGCGGTCGTCAGGATGCCGCTGGTGATCACGTCGGTCATCTCGTACTTCCACCGCGGTTCGCCCGTCAGTGCATCCAGCGCCAGCACCGACCCGTGGCCCACTTCGTCTGTCCAGGTATTGATCGGTCCGCGCGTCAATCCGGGCACGATGGGTGCGTCCGGCACCGGTGCGAACGTTTCCGGCCGGCCGCCCAGAAACAGCTCGCCCGGCTCGTATTCCTCTGGCTCGCCGTCGAATACCGAGCCGTAGTTCTCCCAGGCCGGGATGTAGAACAGCTCGGTGCGCGGGCTGTACGCCGGAGAGAACCAGTTGGTGCCGCCCTGCACGCCGGGGTACGTGGGCATGCCGGGCGGCTGCGGCGTCTCGATCGGCCGGCCGCTGTCGTCCAGGCCCTCCGCCCAGTTCAGGGATATGAACGGCTCCCCGCGCAGGAAACGCCCCGTCGCCCGGTCCAGGACGTAGTAGAACCCGTTGCGGTTCGCCCACAGCATCACCTCGAACAACTGGCCGCCGCGCTCGATGTCCGCCAGCACCGGGATTTGCACCGCGTCATAGTCATAGGGATCGGCCGGAGTGAACTGGAAGTGCCAGCGCAGTTCGCCGGTGTCGGGGTCGAGCGCCACCACCGAATTGGAGTAGAGGTTGTCGCCCGGCCGCTGCTCGCGGAAAAAGTCCGGCCCCGGGTTGCCGACGCCCCAGTAGACGAGGTCGAGCTCCGGATCGTACGACCCGGTCAGCCAGGCCGCCGCGCCGCCGTGCTTCCACGCCTCCGGGTCGCAGTAGGTCTGCGGATTCGGCGGGCAGGGCTCCCAGGTTTCGTGGCCCGGCTCTCCGGGTCCCGGGATGGTGTGGAAGCGCCACACTTCCTTGCCTGTCGCGGCGTCGAAGGCGGAGATGAACCCGCGGATGCCGCGATCCCCGCCAGTGGTTCCGATGATCACCTTGTCCTTGACGGCCAGCGGCGCTGCCGTGAACGAGTAGGACAGGTGCTTGTCGGCCACCTCGACATCCCAGAGCTGCGCACCGCTGGACGCGTCGATGGCCACGACGTGCGCGTCGAGCGTGGCCATGAACACGCGGTCGTCCAGCACGGCCACGCCGCGGTTATTGGCTCCGCAGCACCCCCGGTGGTCGGATGGCGTGGGATAGCTGTACGTCCAGTACACCCGGCCCGTGCGCGCGTCGAGCGCGACGATGTCGTTCGGCCGCTGCGAGACGTACATCACCCCGTCGACCACGATCGGCGTCGCCTGCCAGGGTCCGAACACGGGCGTCTGGTACACCCACTGCAGCTCCAGGTCACCGACGTTGTCCGGCGTGATCTGGTCGAGCAGGCTGTAGCGCTGGCTGAAGTAGGTGCCGGAGTAGGTGAGCCAGTTGTGCGGCTCGCGCGCCGCCTCGCGCAGGCTGTCGAACGGCACCTGGGCCGCGAGCCCGCCGGCCGCGATGCAGCCGAGGATGACTATGAGCAGGATTCGCCGCGCCGCCGTCGGTGCGCTCTTCATGGGCTCTCAGGATACCACCCCGACGATTCAGGGCGGACCCGCCGCACAAACTCGATAAGATGTAGCGCGCCCGCATTCCGGGGAGGAACAGCGATGCACCACGACACGCTGCTGCGAACGCTTGCGGCCGGTACGCTGATGGTTGCGGTCTGGATCGCCGCGCCGGCCGGCCAGTACACGATTACCGTCAACCGGGACCGGCTGATCAACGCGCAGAACGAGCCGCAGAACTGGCTCCTGATGAACGGGGACTACGGCTCGCAGCGCTATTCCAGGCTCACCCAGATCAACCGCGAGAACGTCACGGACCTGCGGATGGTGTGGGCGCTGGCGCTGGGCGGCATGCAGGACACCGGCCGCAACGGCCCGGAGAACGAGCTCAACCCGCTCGTCGACAACGGCTTCATGTACACCAGCGACGGCTGGGGCACCATCTACAAGATCGACGCCCGGCAGCCGGACCAGGGATCGTTCGTCTGGATTTCCGACCCGGGCGTGGAGCACGAGGGCAATATCTCGCGCACGCGGGGCATCGCGCTGTGGGAGGAGCTGGTCCTGGCGAACCTGCCGGACGGCCGCGTCATCGCGCTCGACCGCGACACCGGCGAGATCCTCTGGGACCGGGAGGTCACGCAGGTGAACGAGTTCGGCGGGCGCGAGGCGTTCCGCGCGGCCCCGCTCGTGGCCGACGGCACGGTCATCATCCAGAACGGCAGCGGCGACTCCGGCACCCGAGGCTGGGTCGCCGGACTCGACGTGGAGACCGGCGAGGAGAAGTGGCGCTGGTATGTCGTGCCGGAGCCGGGCCAGCCCGGCAGCGAGACCTGGAAGGACGAGAACAACGCCTGGAAGACCGGCGGCGGCGGAATCTGGCAGACCGGGTCGTACGATCCCGAAACCAACCTGTACATCTTCGGCACCGGCAATCCGTACCCGATCTACGACGCGGAGTACCGCCCCGGCGACAACCTCTACACGGACTCGGTGGTCGCGGTCGATGTCGCGACGGGCGAGCGCGCCTGGCACTTCCAGTACACGCCGAACGACTCGTGGGACTACGACGAGGTCGGCATCCACATGCTCTACGACACCGTCATCGACGGCCGCGTGCGCAAGGTCGTCTCGCACTTCGCGCGCAACGGTTTCTTCTATTCGCTCGACCGCACGACCGGCGCGTTCATCAAGGCGCAGCAGTACGTGAACGACCTCAACTGGACCGCCGGCCTCGATCCGGTCACCGGCCGGCCGATCGACTACGACCCGAACCTCGACGTGCAGATCTACAACCCGGAGGCGCGCGCGCTGCGCGCCGACCGCGACACGATGAAGCGCGCGTGTCCGACCTGGCACGGCGGCGTTGCGCACCAGCCGACCGCGTTCAATCCGGAGAAGGGGATCGCCTACGGCGCGGGCACCGAGGGCTGCTTCTCGCAGAGCGGCGCCGCGGCCGTGCCGCTCTCCCCGGAGGGCGGCGTGGACCGCGAGGCGAGCGAGCGCCGCGAGTACACCAGCGACCTGTACTACGGCTCGGTAGCGGCGGTCGACACCGACACGCACGAGGTGCTCGCCAAGACGGTCACGGAGATCGAGGTGCGCTCGGGCGTCATCAGCACGGCCGGCGGCTTGGTGTTCACGGCGCTGCAGGACGGGTGGCTGGTCGCCTACCACGACGAGACGCTGCAGGAGCTGTGGCGCTTCAACGTGGGCACGCCGCTCAAGGGGGCGCCGGTCACCTACGCCGTCGGCCCGCGCCAGTACGTCGCGGTGCAGGCGAGCGGCCGCCACCACCACCCGGTGAAGTACGACAACCTGGAAACGTCGAGCTACCTGTTTGTATTTGCGCTCGGAGACTAGCGCTCAGCGGGGCAGATCAGCGCACACGTCGACTTCGGAGCCCCAGAAGTCGACGCACGCGGCGTGGTCCATCGGGCCCTGGCCGATCACCTTGGCGAACAGGAAATCAACCAGTCGCTCGATCTCGCGCTGCTGCAGGGTGGCGGCGGGGTCCGGCAGCGTGAGCCCCATGCGCCGCAGGTCCGCGCGCGTGCGTCCCAGGCAGCGGTCGTCGGTGTAGGCGAGGCGGTCGAAGGCCGGCATGTCGCGGCCCGGCAACCCGCACTTGATGACGAAGATCAACTGCTCGCGGTCGAGGGTGCTCGTGCGCAGGTTGGCCCCGTCCGGCATCTGGAAGTCCATCTTGCGGCCGTCGCCAGCCCAGCCGTGGCAGGCCTGGCAGTCGGCCTTCTGGCGGTAGATGCGCATGCCGGAGGCGATGCTGGCCTCGGTCGGCTCCTGCGCGCTCGCGCCGGGGTCGGGCGAGCCGAGAAGAAGGGTGCCGAGCGCCGCTAGCAGCGGCGCCCGGAGGCGATAGAGCCGCGCGGGCATGCTTCCGGGCGGCCTTACTGCTGATCCTGCGAGGTGGCGAAGGCGAACGAACCGCCGCGCGCGGCGATCTCCGCGTCGAACTGCTCCTGCGTCATGGGCACCATGCGGGTGATGCCGGACATCATGTCGTCGATCGAGCGGTTGCCCCAGCCCTTCCAGTTGCGCGGGTCGACGACGTTCTTGTTCGTGTTGGAGTTGTTGTACCAGGACATCACGCGGATGACCGTCCCCGCCGGCAGCAGCGGCGCGACATCATCCTCGTAGACGTACACCTTGGCCCAGTTGTGGTCGTAGTCGGCGCAGCTCAACATCTCGCGCGCGTTGTTGGGGTACAGCGCCTCGAAGCACATGCGCTTGCCGCTGGAGTGCAGGTGCGGCTCGAACGTCAACATCTTGGTCGGCTGCTCCAGCCGATGGAATCCGTCGCGCATCACGTGGTCGTCGTTCGAGGGAACGTCGAACTCGTAGTCGTACTGCGTCGCGCGCCGCAGGCTGGTGAAGCCCAGCTTGTACTTCGGCTCGTAGTCCTTCGGATGGAGCGTGAAGCCGACGTCGAGCCGGGCGCGCACCTCGCGGCCGATGGAGTGCAGGTGCATCGAGTTGAACGTGATCACCGACCCGGCGGGCAGCGATACGCCGACCTCGTCGGGGTATACGGTGGCGTTCTGGCCCAGCTCGTGGACCAGGGTGAACTCGTCGTCCCGCTCCCCGCAGAACGTCCGGGCGCCGCAGTTCGCCGGCCCGCCAGGATCATCCGGGGACTCGGCGGTGATCACGGCGTGGTGCACGACGAACAGCCCGAGCGCGGCGCGGCCGGTGTCGTCGACCTCCTTCTGCTCCTCGTGCAGGCGGATTTCCTTGACCTCGATCGCCTTCACGTAGCGGTCTTCCGCAAGGCCGCTCGGCGTGTGGCCCCACTCGCCGAACCAGTCGGCCGCGTCGGCTTCCACGGTGCCTTCGGGCGACGGCACGATCAGGTCGGGCGTACCGTAGGTCCAACCGTCGGCCGGCCACTCGATGGGCGCCGGCAGGTCGGCCGGGTTGCCGCGGGGGGCGCCGTTCTCGACCCACGCCCCGATGGTCGCGATCTCGTCGTCGCTCAACGAGGGGTCGTTCTTGTAGCTCTGGATGCCGATGTTCTTGTCGATGAACCAGGGCGGCATCTCGCGCGACTCCGTGCGGTTCCTGATGGAGCGCGCCCAGGGCCGGACGTCCTCGTAGCTGACCAGCGCCATCGGCGCGCCGCCGCCCTGGCGGTGGCAGTTCTCGCACGAGCGCTGCAGGATCGGCGCGACGTGCTTGCTGAACGTCACCTCTTCGTCCCGCTCCGCTGCGGCTGCGGGCGGCGCCATTGCGGTTGCGGCGAGCACGGCGCAGGCGGCCACGGACAGGATTACCTTGAGGGGAGTCTTGATCGTCATCGGCACATACCTCGCGGTCGGCGCGTTGGATGAAAGTCACCGCAAGGGTAGCACCAACCGCCACGGTTGCAAAGCTGAGAAATGCGGGATAATGGCGCGGTCTGGAGGAATCGATGAAGAGAGTCGCCGCGCTCGCTGCCGTCATCGCCTTCGCCGCGCCGGCCGGCGCGCATGCCCAGGACCGCATGATCGAGTGGCCCTACGTCGGGGGCGATCAGCACCACACCAAGTTTTCCCCGGCAACGCAGGTCACGGCCGGGAACGTGGACCAGCTCGGGGTCGTCTGGACGTGGGAGCCGGAGGAGATGCCGCTGCCGCAGTACGGCACCCGTCCGGGCAGCTTCGAGACGACGCCGCTGATGATCGACAACGTGCTGTACCTCTCGACCATGTATACGCGCGTGGTGGCGCTGGACGCGGAGACCGGCCGCGAGCTGTGGGCGTTCGACCCGCGCGCCTATGAGACCGGCATGACGGGCGCCAGTCCCGGCGGGTACAAGCATCGCGGCGTCGCCGTCCATGGCGAGGGCGACGACATGCGCGTCTTCATCAACAGCCGCGCCAGCCTCTATGCGCTCGATGCGAAGACGGGCGCGCTCATTCCGGAATTCGGGGCGGCCGGTCGGGTCGCGCTGGACGAGGGATTTCCGAACGAGGTGAACCACGACTCGTTCGACCAGACGTCGCCGCCGGTCGTCTTCGAGGACCTGGTAATCGTCGGCAGCCGGGTGCCGGACCGCATCCAGCGCCGCTTCGACACGCCCGGCTCGGTGCAGGCGTACGACGTCCATACCGGTGAGCGCCGCTGGCGCTTCTACACCGTGCCGCAGTCGAACGACGCGTTCGGCGCCGACACCTGGGAGGACCAGTCGTGGCGCATCACCGGCCACGCGAACGTCTGGGGCCTGATGTCGCTCGATGAAGAGCGCGGCCTGCTGTACGTGCCGACCAGCACGCCGAGCGGCGACTACTGGGGCGGACGGCGGGTCGGCGCGAACCTGTTCGCGGAAACGCTGCTCTGCCTCGACGCCCGCACCGGCGAGCGGCAGTGGCACTTCCAGGCCGTGCACCACGGCATCTGGGACTACGACCTCACGTCGCCGCCGAACCTGGTCACCATCAACGTGGACGGACGGGAAATCGAGGCCGTGGCCGAGGTCTCGAAACAAGGCTTCACGTACGTCTTCGACCGTGTCAGTGGTGAGCCGGTCTGGCCGATCGAGGAACGCCCGGTCGACACCGACACCGACGTTCCCGGCGAGGTGCCGTATCCGACGCAACCGTTTCCGACGAAGCCGCCGCCGTTCGCCGGCCAGGGCACGTCGCTGGACGACGCCAACGACCTGACGCCGGAGATCCACGCGATCGCCGTCGAGGAGATGCAGCAGTTCCGGCTGGGTCCGCTGTTCACGCCGCCGAGCCTGCGCGGCACGCTGATGCGCCCGCGGGAGTCGGGCGGCGCGAACTGGGGCGGCGCCACGTTCGTGGAGGAGTTGGGGCTGCTGATCGTCCGCTCGTCCGAGGAGGTCTCACCGAATCAGGTGTGCGCCACTCCCGAGGAGCTGCCGGACGTGGACGTCGCCTACACGAACAACTGCGCCTGGGGCGCCTCGGGAGGGATCTTTCGCGGCCTGGCGGGGGAGATTCCGGCGGCGCCCCGCCGGCTCGGCGCCATTCCCCTGATCAAGCCGCCCTACGCCAACCTGGTGGCGATCGACCTCAACCGGGGTGAGATCGCCTGGAAGGTGCCGTTCGGCGAGGGCAGCCGGATCGTGCGGAACCATCCCATGCTGCGGGGCGTCGAGTTGCCCGAGCGCCTGGGGACACCCGGCAACAACGGACCGATGGCGACCGCCACCGGCCTGGTGTTCATCGGCGGCGGCGATCCGTACCTCTACGCGTTCGATGCCGCCACGGGCCGCGAGATCAGCCGCGCGCCGACGGAGTTCCGGACCAGCGGCAACCCGATGACCTACGTCAGCGGTTCCGGCCGCCAGTTCGTGGTCATCGCCACCGGCGCCGGCCCGGACGCATCGCTCGTCGCGTTCGCGCTGCCGGAGAGGTAGGCGGGACTGTTAGAATCGGCTTCGAGGGCGCGTGACGCCTGGCGCCGAACTGTACAAGGGAGGACCTGATGAGCCGCCGTCAGCTTGCCGCTTTGGTAACGGTTGTCGTGGTCGGGATGCTGCTGCCTCCGGCGGCGGGCGCGCAGGCGCAGGACGCCGCCGGTGACGCCGGGGAATGGACGCTGCCGCGCACTCCCGACGGGAAGCCCGACATGCAGGGGTACTGGACGACCCAGACGTTCACGCCGCTGGAACGGCCCGCACGGCTGGCCGACCAGGAGTTCTTCTCGGACGAGGAATGGGCCGTCCTGCAGGAGCAGCTCACCGCTGAAGGGGTCGATCCGCTGCAGCGCAACGCCATCAACATAGGAGACGACGGGGAGCGCGAACGGGCGCTCTACCAGGACAACCGCGACCCGTCGTACGTCCACTACGACAACGAGATCTGGCTGCGCACGCCGACGCCCAAGGGGCTCTCGACCCGCCGCACGTCGCTCATCACCCATCCACGGAACGGCCGGCTCCCCGCGATGACGGCGGCGGGCGCCGCGCGCGTGGCCCACGAACGGGCGATGCGCAACAACTTCACCGGCTACGAGACGCGCGGGATGATGGAGCGCTGCATCATCTGGGCGCACGAAGGGCCGCCCATGCTGCCGCCGGCGTACAACGACGTCCATCAGATCTTCCAGACACCGGACCATTTCGTCGTCTTCACCGAGATCAGCACGGGTTTCCCGCGCATGATCCCGATCGATGGGCGCCCGCCGCTGCCGGCCGCGATTCGCCAGTTGCACGGCGACTGGCGCGGGCGCTGGGAGGGCGACACGCTCGTGGTCGAGTCGGGGAATTTCGTCGCCCGCCGGAATCTCCGCGGCTCGAACGAGCACCGGCACGTCGTGGAACGCTTCACGCGCATCTCGGAGAACGAGATCCGCTACGAATTCACGGTCAACGATCCGACCACCTGGGTCAGCCCGTGGAGCGCCGAGGTGCCGATGATCAAGACGGAAGGGCCGATGTTCGAGTACGGCTGCCACGAGGGCAATCACGGCATCGTGAACATCCTTTCGATCGCCCGCAACCTCGAGCGCCAGGCCGCCGAGGCCGCCGCCGGCTCGCGGTAGCCGTCCGCGGCGAACTCAAGGGAGCTGGTCATGGCGGAGGTCGCGCACTTCTTCATCTGCGACGAGGCGTACGAGGACGACCGCGGACAGCCGTGCGTCATCGGTATGTACGACCACATCCGGTCGGCGAGCTTTCCCCACATCCACCCGCGCATGGTCGTCGCGGCCCAGATGGTCGGCCACCACGATGAAGGGTGCGACGTCACCGTGGAGGTGCTGGACCCGCGGCATCACGTCCTGGTTTCATCGCACAATGAAGCGCCGGCGTCGCTGTCGGAGATCGGCCAGGGATTCGTCTTCCTGACGCTGGCCGACACGGCGTTCGCGGAACCGGGACGCTACACCGTCCAGATCTCGTCCGAAGGACGGGTGCTGGCCTCGAAGCCGTTGATCCTGCAGCAGGAAGATTCCATCCACGATCCCCAGCGGGCGCACTAGCAGGACGGGGCGCGGTCCGGACGCCGTCAGAGCTCGCTGACGCGCGCGACGAATCTTGCCGCCTGCCGCGGTGCGTCTCCGAGTTGCGCCGCGGGCGCCGTCACGGTCCGCCAGTCGACTTCCGGATACCGCCGCTCCACCAGCTCCACCAGCGAGCCGGCCCCGCTGCCGGCCTCGGAGCAGAGGCGCTTGACTTCCGCCTGGGCCTCCGGGCGCGGCATCGTCCTGGCGAGCTCGAAGCTGATCGCCTCGGCGAACGCCAGTTGCCGGCCGCCGCACAGGTTGGCCAGCATCGCGGCGGGATCCGGTTGCAGCTCCTGCACCAGCGCGATCGCCAGGGCCAGCGCTCTTGCGCTCGCCGTGCAGATCGCCGGCAGCGCGTGTTCCTCCAGCGCCCAGGCGACGCCGTCGCGCTGCTCGCGGTGCACCAGCGATTCCTGCATGAGGACATGCATCGCTGCCGCGACACGGAACAGGCTGATGATGGTCTCCGCCGCTACCGGATTCTGCTTCTGCGGCATGGTCGAAGATCCGCCGCCTGCCCCCAGTTTCAACTCGCCGATTTCGCTGCGGCACCCGACGATGCAATCCTCGCCCAGCTTCGCCAGGCTGCCGTTGATGCGGACGAGCAGCGCGGCCAACTCGGCGAGCGCCGTGCGATCGCTGTGCCAGGCCAGCTCGCTGTCGCCAAGCGCGAGCTCGGCCGCCAGCTCCGCGCGCAGTCGCTCCACCTGGTCACCAAGCGCCGCGGAATTGCCCGCCGCGCCGGCCAGGCTGACCCGCAGCAGGCGGGGCCGTAACTGCGCCAGCGCCTCGCGCTGGGCCAGCAGCGGCGCGCCCCAGGCCGCGACCACCGCGCCGAAGCTGGTCGGCGTCGCGATCTGCGCACGCGTGCGACCGGCCAGCGGCAGCTCGGCATGCGCAGCGGCCTGCCGCGCCAGCGCCCTCAGGAGGTTCGTCAGGCGCTCGTCAACGATCTTGCAGACCCCGCGCAGGCGCAGCACCAGGCCAGTGTCCATGATGTCCTGCGAGGTCGCGCCCCAGTGCAGGTAGTGGGCGTGCTCGGCCGCCCGCAGCGCGTCGCGCAAGGTGTCCACCAGCGCCGGCGCCGGTATGCCGGCGGCGCGCGTGCCGGCGGCCAGGCTCGCCGGGTCGACCCGCAGCTCGCGCATTGCACCGTCGATGGCCGCGGCGCTCGCCGCGGGGATCAAGCCGAGCCTGCCCTGCACCTTTGCCAGCGCGCCCTCGACCCGCATCATCGCGCTGACGACGGCGGCGTCGGAGAACAGCTCGCCGACGTCGTCGTCGCGCAACAGCTCGCGATAGATGCTCGAATCGAAGGGGGACGTAGCCATGCTCAAGGGTACTTGTATCACCGGGGCATCGTACGCAATCATGGGCGCATCCGGCGGTTGGACGTTCTACTGGGAGGGGGAGTCAGATGAGGCGCATCATTCCCGCCTTGCTGGCGGCGGTCGTTGCGGTCGGGTTGCTGGCGCCGGTTGCGGCGCTCGCACAGGAAGAGGGCGGACGCGCCGCAGGCGCGGAAGAGTGGACCACGCCGCGCACGCCTTTCGGCCATCCTGACCTCCAGGGGTACTGGACGACGCAGACGTTCACACCGGTCGAGCGCCCCGAGTACCTCGGCGACAAGGAGTTCTACTCGGAAGAGGAGTTCGCGGCGCTGCAGGCGCAGCTTACCGCCGACGGGGTCGATCCGCTGGCGCGCAACGCCGCCATCCTCGAGGACCCCGAGGAGCGGCAGCGGGGCCTGTATCAGGAGAACCGCGACCCGTCGTACGTGCACTACGACAACGCCGTCTGGCTGCGCACGGACGTGCCCAAGGGGTTGTCGAGTCGGCGGACTTCCCTCATCACGGATCCGCCCAACGGCCGCATTCCGCCGGTGACGCCGGCGGGCGCCGCGCGCATGGCCGCGGACCAGGCTCGGCGCAACAACTTCACCGGCTACGAGACGCGCCCGCTGCCCGAGCGCTGCATCGCGTGGCGGCACGAAGGGCCGCCGATTCTGCCGCCGTCCTACAACGACATTCATCAGATCTTCCAGACGCCGGACTACGTGGTGGTGTTCACCGAGCTCGGCACCACGCTGCCGCGCATCATCCCGCTCGACGGGCGGCCGCACCTGCCGGAGGCCGTGGAGCAGTACGGCGGCGCCTCGCGCGGCTACTGGGAGGGCGACACCCTGGTGGTCGAATCGAAGGGCTTCGTCGCCCGCAGGAACTATCGCGGATCGGCCCGGCACCGCCACGTCGTGGAGCGGTTCAGCCGCGTCGGCGAGGATCAGATCCACTACGAATTCACCATCACGGATCCCACCACCTGGACCAGCTCGTGGAGCGGCGAGGTGCCGATGCTCAAGACGGAGGGGCCGATGTACGAGTACGGCTGCCACGAGGGCAACCACGACATCCGCCACATCCTCGAGATCAACCGCAACCTCGAGCGCATGGCGGCCGAGGAAGCTGCCGCGAAGGGTTCGGAGTAGCCGGTAGCGATGCTCCGCTGCACGCTTGTGACGGCGGCGCTCGGCGCGCTGCTGGCGACCGACGCTGCAGCACAGGTGTCGTTCGAGCGCCTGCGCGCGGCGGCGGATGAGCCGCACAACTGGCTGACTTACTCCGGTACCTACTTCAGCCAGCGCTACAGCGAGCTGGACCAGGTCACGCCCGCCAACGTCACCGACCTCTCGATGCAGTGGATGTACCAGGCGCGGGTTGCCGGCACGTGGCAGGCCTCGCCCGTCGTCGTCGACGGCGTGATGTACCTGACGCAGCGGCCCAACGACGTCGTCGCGCTCGACGCTCGCACCGGCCGCGTGTACTGGGTCTACAGCCATCCGACGGCGCCGGATCACCTGGCCTGCTGCGGGGCGAACAACCGCGGCGTGGCGGTGCTCGGCGACCGGGTGTTCATGGCCACGCTCGACGCGCACGTCGTGGCGCTCGACGCGGCCACCGGCGCCCTGCTGTGGGACGTGGAGGTGGCGGACAAGGACCTGGCGTACGCTTTCACACTGGCGCCGCTGGCTATCAAGGACAAGGTGCTGGTCGGCTCCACCGGCGGCGACCAGGGCATCCGCGGCTTCGTCGCGGCGTTGGACGCCGCGACGGGCGAGGAAGCATGGCGCTTCTACACGATTCCGGGCCCGGGGGAGCGCGGGCACGAGACGTGGGAGCCGTGTCCGCCGAATCCCGAGACCTACTGCGACCCGGAAGCCTGGAAGCACGGCGGCGCGGCGGCCTGGCTGACCGGCTCGTACGACCCGGAGCTGAACCTGACGTACTGGGGCGTCGGCAACCCCGGTCCGGACTACAACCGCGCGCAACGGCCGGGTGACAACCTCTACAGTTGCTCCGTCGTGGCCCTTGACGCGGATACGGGCGAGATCCGCTGGCACTTCCAGTTCACCCCGGACGACCAGTACGACTATGACGCGGTGCAGATCCCGGTGCTGGCGGACATCGAGCGCGGCGGCCAGTTGTTCAAGGTGATGCTGTGGGCGAACCGCAACGGGTTCTACTACGTGCTGGACCGGGCAACGGGACGTTTCCTGGACGGGGTGCCGTTCATCAGCATCAACTGGGCCGAGGGCCTGGATGACAGCGGGCGCCCGATCGAGACTCCGCAGCCGCCGGGCGAGCCCACGTATCCGGGCATCGCGGGCGCGACGAACTGGAATTCGCCCTCCTTCAGCCCGCGGACCGATCTGTTCTACGTCGCCACGTGGGAGGACTACGCGACCGTGTTCGCCGGCGCGCCGCAGGTCTATGTCGAGGGCCGTTGGTTCGTGGGGCGTGACCGCGACTTTCCGCGCACCTGGCAGCCGGTGGCCGATGCGCCGATCCCGCCGGGGCTTTCGCGTGGCCCCATCAACGACTGGACCGAGACCGCCGGCAAGGGCTCGGTGCTGGCGCTGGATGCGCTGACCGGCGAGCGCAAGTGGCGCTTCGAGATGACGGACGTCATCCGCAGCGGCATCCTGACGACCGCCTCGGACCTGCTGTTCACGGGCACCCGATCCGGCTATTTCCAGGCGCTCGATGCCCGCAGCGGGGACCTGCTCTGGAAGTCCAGTCTCGGCAGCCAGATCCTCAACGGCCCGATGACGTATGAAGTGGACGGCAGGCAGTACGTGGCCGTCATTGCGGGCCACACGCTCGTGACGTACGCACTGCGCGACTGACGCAGCCGTCCGTACCGTCTCAGTCGCGCGCCGGCTCGGTGGCGCGTGCTCCAGCCAGCAGGTTCGTCATCCCGTAGTTGCCCTCGTGGCAGGCGTACTCGAAGATGTGTGCGCCCGGGCTGCCGGGTTCCGCCCCGAGAGCCGACCCCAGGGTGCTGAACGGCCATGATGCGGACCAAGGCTGCATCCACGCCGAATCGTCTTCCACCGTGTATTCGTAGAGCAGCGTATCGCCGTCGACGCGGGTGAATCTCTCCACCAGGTGCAGGCCCGTGCCCGATCCGGCGAACCGCGTCTTGTCCGTGAAGTTCGCGGTGACGACGACCAGCGCATCGCCCTCCCAATGTCCCCGCGAATCCCCCAGCAGTTGTCGAATGTCGCCGGCGACGTGCGGCCGCCCGTCCAGCGGCACGATGCGCACGTCGTGGATCATCTCGTTGACGATCGCCACGTGATCGGGCGTCTGCAGCAAATGGAAGTTGCTGTTGTAGGTGGTCGGCTGCATGGGCGGCCCGGCGCTGCCCCAGGCGATGCACCGCTCGGCGAGGCCGCGGGTTTCCGGGCCGGCCGGATACTCGCCCGTGCCGCCGTGATAGGGCGATTCCGTGGGCCGCGCACCCGGCCGGTAGGGAATCCTGCCTTCGGGCGGGTCGACGATCAGCGAGGTCTGCCGGAGCATCCGCCCGCGCTCGCGCCAGAATTCGTTGTAGGCCCGGCCGACGTCGGTCCGCCCGTCCGGCGTCCCGGCCTGGCGATCGCCGCGGCCCGTGCCCGCGCGCTGGTCGCCGTCGATGCGCTGCAGCTCGAGGGCAGTGGATGCGGCTGCCTCCTCCTCCGAAAGCACAGCCGTGCCGGCCAGCTCGGTCGGGCGTTCAAGCGGTGTGAGCGTGGAGCTGGTCCAGACCGCCTGCAGGTCGGGGTCGCCCCACGGCGTACGGTGTGCGGGCGCTCCGGACTGGGCCAGCACACCCGACGAAAGCATCAGCAGCGCGCCGACCAGGGTCATGCAGCGAGTCATCGGTCCTCCTGTCACCAGCGTATGTCGACGCCTACGGGGCAGTGGTCGGAGCCGGTCGCCTCCGGCCAGATGAATGCATCGGTCACCAGCCTGGCCGCCGCCGGCGAGGCGAGAACGTAGTCGATGCGCCAGCCGACGTTCCGCTCGCGCGCCCCGCCCCACTGGCGCCACCAGGTGTAGTGGCCCGGCTCGCCCGCGTGGCGGGCGCGGAACGTGTCCACCCAGCCGGCCTGCAGCCAGCGCGACAGCTCGGCGCGCTCCTCCGGAAGGAAGCCGCTCGTTGCGGCGTTCTCCTTCGGCCGCGCCAGGTCGATCGGCTCGTGCGCCGTGTTGTAGTCGCCGATCACGAACACGGGCCCGCGCCGGCGGAGCGCTTGCAGGCGGTCGAAGACCGCGGCGTAGAAGTCGAGCTTGTAGGGCACGCGGCTGTTGTCGCGGTCGCGGCCGCTGCCCTTGGGGAAGTAGGCAGTCGCCACCGCGAGCCGCCCGAAGCGGGCGATGAGGAGACGGCCTTCCGCGTCGAAGCGCGGCTCGCCGAGCGCCGTCTCCACGCCGTCGGGCGGTCGGCGCGAGTAGATGGCGACGCCGCTGTAGCCGGGACGCTCCGCGGGAGAAAAGGCCGCATGCCACCCCGGCGGCTCGCGCACCTCCGGATCGAGCTGGTGCTCGAAGGCGCGCACTTCCTGCAGGCCGACGACGTCTGCTCCGGAGACCGACAGGAACTGCAGGAACCCCTTCCGGGCGCACGCGCGCAACCCGTTGACGTTCCAGCTCACGATGCGCATCGTCCGGGTGTCTACCGCAGCGGGAGGAGCGGCTCGACCCCCTCGGGTAGTTGCTGGTCGAAGCCCTGCAGCACGATCGCTTCGGCCGCGTGCTCGCCCATCAGGCGCACGATGTCCACCAGGTCCTGCACGCCGAATGCGCGCTCCGCACGCGCGTACGTCTCCGCGCTGACGTTGTGATCGCCGAACATCTCGCGGCCGAATGCAATCAGTACGGCGTCCTTTTCGTCGACGCCCGCCAGCGGCCGGCGGTGCCGGACGATGTCAATCAGCTCCGCTTCCAGGCCGGCCTCGCGGGCCAGCGGCTCGTTGATGGTCCATTCGTACTGCGAGTCGTGCGCGCGCGCCGTCACCAGGATCGCGAGCTGCCGGGCGCGCCGGCCTATCCGGCCTTCGAGCGATGCCTGCCCCGCGCCGTAGGTCCGAATGGCGTTGGGACCGAGTCCGGAGGGTGACAGGAGGCGGCCATAGAGCACCGTCGCCGTGCTCGTGGTCTCGGCGCTCCTGAGCGGCAGGCGGCTGCGCGAGTCGGGATGGATGTCGTCCGGATGGGTGAACGGCAGCGGCAGCGACTGCCGCCAGCCGGCCGGCATCCGCTGATTGAACCCGGTGAGCTCGGCCCCGACCATGGCATAGCGCGCCAGCGTGTCGATGACGTCGACGAGATTGGTCTTGCCCAGGAGCCGCAGCGCCCGCGCGTAGGTGTCGGCGCCGAGCGCGCGCGTGCTCAAGAGCTCCCTGCCGACCTCGACGATGATCGCCTCGCGGGGGGGCAGCGCGGTGAACGGCTTGCGGTGCCGCACGACGTCGATGATCTCGTCCTCGAGCCCGACGGCGATCGCCTCGATCTCGTGCAGCGCCCATTCGTACGGCTGATCCAGCTCGCGCGCCGCGGTCAGGATGGTCAGCTCGACCAGTCGACGTCCCAGGGGCGCCTCCCACCGCAGAAGGGTGCCGGAACCGTGCAGGCGCAGCGCGGCGGCACCCGTGGGCGCGCCGGCGGGGCTCGCGACCGCCGCGTCGTACGCCGCACGGCGCTCGGCATCGAGCTCCGTCCGGTCGATCGGCGGCAGGCGGTTGCGCGACGCGGGGTTAATGTCGTCGGGGAGCTGACCCGCGTACGCGACCGAGGACCAGGCCGGGGCGGCCCCGGCCAGCGCGAGGACGACCGCCATCCGTTCCCATCGCCTCATCTCCGCCTCCCTTCGGCGCTCTCCTGCGCGCGTGACCCGGTCAGGATATTCAGGAGCCCGTAGTTGCCTTCGTGACACGCGAACTCGAACATCGGCCCGTCCGAGCGGGTGTAGGGCAGGGCGCCCGACCACGGTCGCGTCCAGGTCTCCGGGTCGTCGATGGTGAACTCGTAGTCGAGCGTGTCGGGGCCGATTCGCGTGAAGCGTTCCGTCACGCGCGCGGCCTCGCTGAGCTTGCCCCGCGACAGGGAGTGCTCCGGGCGGACCCAGCGGCGGATGAACGGTTCCCGCAGGTTGGTGGTCTCCACGACCAGCGTGTCGCCCTCCCAGCGTCCGCGCGAGCTGCCGGCGAACTGCCGGATGCGCGGCGGGAGATGCGGCCGATCGTCCAGGAAGATGACCCGCAAGTCGTGGATGTGCTCCTGCAGGATCACCACGGCGTCGGGAGTCTGCATGAAGTGGTAGTTGTTGTTGTAGCCGGTCGGAATGGACGGGATTCCGCGGTACCAGAGACACCGCTCGCTCAGCCCCATCTCCTCCGGTCCGGCGGCGGGCGCCCGACCCTGCTGCACGTCTGTCAGCCGCAGCTCCTCGGGCGACGTGATCCGGGCGAGCGCCTCCGGGGTCAGGGGAGGCAGCCGGCCGTCCGCGGGATCGGTGATCAGCGAGGTGCGCATGGTGCGCACGACCGACGTGTTCTGCTCCGTCCAATAGCTGTTGTACGCGCCGACGTTGCCGCCGGCCGGCAGCAACCCGGACCGGACGCTGGGCGCATTCTGCCGGTCCACGCGTTCGCGGGCCTGCTGTTCGACCGCGGCCAGTTCCTCGGCGTCGAAGAAAGCCTGGTCCGCCCGATCCGCCGGGCGCTCCAGCGGGGTGATGGTGCCGTTATTCCAGATCCCCTGCAGATCCGGATCGCCCCACGGCGTCCGCGGTGTCGCCGCCGCAGCCGCTGCCCCGGGTTGGGCCGCGGCGCCGGATGGACCGGGCGCGACGGCGACGATTACGGCAGCAACCGTTCCCAGCAGTCGAAGTGCTCGATGATTCACGCTGCACCTCCAGGTCGAGCCTTTGACGGCAACCCATACCATACCCCTCATTGCGCCGCGAAGCGTGCCTCCATCGCGCGGCGGGCCTGAACGGCGCCGAGATCGAGGTCGATCTCGACATCGTTCCAGCCCACGGTCTCGCCAGCGCGGATCGCCCGCTTCAGCGCCGCCCCGTGCGCGAGGCCGATGGGCAACGCGCCGCGGTCCAGTGACGCCGGCGCAGGCAGCAGCGTTCCGTAGACCGTGAAGCCGCCTTCCCCGTCGAGCGTCTCGCCCGCGGCAAGGTCCCGTTTCGCTGTCGCAGCGACGTCGGCCACGAAGCCGCACGCGGCGCCGGTCGGTTTGCCGAGCAGCGCGGCGGCGAGGATCGAGATGTTCAATTCGAGTCCGATGAGATGAAACGGCTTGTACATCGCGGCGTAGCGTCCGGTCGAGTCGGTGTTCATGCCGTACTGGCGGAAGCAGGCGGCGGTGTAGGCGTTGGGTGCTTCGACGACGACGTAGACGCCCCAGCGCAGGTCGTTGGGCACCGGGCTGCCGTCGTGCTCCAGTGACGACACCACCTCGACCTGGCCGCGGTGGTGCAGTTGCCCCCCGGCCGCGGCAGGCCGCAACACCTGCGCCAGGTCGTCCCGGCTGCAGGGCGGAAAGCGGAGCCCGCCCGGCGGCGGCGTGAGGCCGGTCGCGTTCGCCACCGCCGCCATCTCGATGGCCGATTTGGTGCCGTCGAGGAAGGAATTGAACATCCGGCTGTTCATGCCGGCCGCCGCGGCCTGCGCGGCCGTGAGCCCGTAGTGGTCCCACACGGTGTCCGGCGTCGAGGCGTGATAGGCCGGCAGGTGCTTCGTGCCCTTGCCCGCCGCGACGACCTCGAAGCCGCACGCGCGCGCCCACTCGACCTGCTCGCAGATGAGCGCGGGCTGATCGCCGTACGCCAGCGTGTACACCACGCCCGCCGCGCGCGCCTCGGCCGCCAGCAGCGGCCCCGCAAGCACGTCGGCTTCGACATTCACCATCACGATGTGCTTGCGGCCGGCGCACGCCGCACGGGCGTGGACGATCCCGGCGGCCGGGTCGCCGGTCGCCTCAACGACCACGTCCACGGCGTCGTCGGCAATCGCTTCCAGTGCGTCGTCGGTGAAGCGCGTGCGGGTCACGCGGTCGTCGTTCCAGCCGACCGCCCGGCACGCCGCGCGGGCGCGCTCCGGCTCGAGGTCCGCGATTACCGCCACCTCCAGGCCGTCGGTCGAGGGCGCCTGGCTCAGGAACATGGAGCCGAACTTGCCCGCGCCGACCAGGCCGACGCGCACCGGACGGCCGCCGCGGGCGCGCTGCTGGAGTTGGTGGAGGAGGTACATCGCGCCCGCTCACGCGTCGGCGCCGTGGCGCGCGAGCTCGGCGAGGCAGTTGTCCGCCAGCGGCTCGATCGGCGTGAAGTCGCGGTGGGCTATCCACTCCGGGCGCTTGAAGCGGCGGATGTGGTTGTCGACGTGGCACAGCGAGAGATAGACGATGGTGCGGTCGAGCGGGCTGATGTTCGGCGGGCTCGCGTGCACCAGCGTGGAGGCGAACACCAGGACGCTGCCGCCCGGACCGGTCGGCGCCACGCAGCCGCCGCGCTCGGCCAGCCGTGTCACCGTGGCGCGGTCGAGGGTCCAGAGCGGGTAGCTGGTCGTCTCGAGGTCGTGTCCCGCCTCGAACACGCCCTGCTTGTGGCTGCCGGGCAGCAGCAGCAACGGGCCGTTGGCGGCGGTCACGTCGTCGATGAACAGCGCGATGTTCATCGCCCGCGGCTCCGGCATCTCGTCGTCGCGGTGCCACGTGCCGAAGTCCTGGTGCCACTGCCAGACGTCTCCGTCGAACGCCACCTTGGCGTTGACCTTGTACTGGTGCATGTACACGGGCCCGTCGACGAGCTGCATCACCGGTTCCACCAGCCGCGGGTGGCGCCCGAGCCGGCGGAACGTCTCGTTGTAGGTGTGAGCGGCGAACGCGGTGCGCGCGACGCCGCTCGACTCGCGCCAGACCTCCTGGCGATCCAGCGCGTACACCTCGCGGGCAGCGGCGCGCAGCACCGCCACTTCCTGTGGCGTGAAGCGCGCGGGAAAGAACAGGTAACCCTGCTCGTCGAACCGCGCCAGCTCGGCCGGGGTCAGCTTCATCGCGAGTTGCCCTCGAATCCGTGGAGCGTGCGACACCAATTCTACGTGCAACGCCGCTTCGACATACGTCTTGACATGACCGTGCGGGCGGCCGATGATCGGCCCGGCGTGCGGACCAGGCAGTATCGCGGACTCCTGGGCCACAGCGCCATTCTCGTTCCCGCCATCATCTTCGGCGCGTGGCGCCTGGCCGCGGCCCAGGAGGGGCCGCACGGCGGCGACATGGCGCCCTTCCTGGTGTCCCTCGCAGCCGTCCTGGTTGCCGCCAAGCTCGGCGGGGAGCTGGTCGAGCGGGCGGGCCAGCCGGCCGTGCTCGGGGAGTTGCTGGTCGGCATCGTCCTGGGCAACCTCGGCCTGACCGGCATCGAGCTGTTCGACGCGCTGAAGAGCGAGCCGTTTCTGCCGATAGCCGCCGAGATCGGCGTGATCCTGCTGCTGTTCCATGTGGGATTGACGTGCAATCTCGACGAGCTGCTGGCGGTCGGCGCCTCCGCGGTCGCCGTGGCGCTGCTGGGCGTGGTCGGTCCGGTCGCGGCCGGGTATGCCGTTTCCGTCGTTTTCCTGCCCGCCGACGCGGCGTGGTACGTCCACCTGTTCGTCGGGGCGACGCTGGCGGCGACCAGCGTCGGGATCACGGCGCGCGTGTTGGGCGACCTCGGCAAGATGGATGCGCCCGAGTCGAAGGTCATTCTCGGCGCCGCCATCGTGGACGACATCCTCGGCCTGATCGTCCTGGCCATCGTTCTCGGGCTGGTCGGGTCGGTGGCCGCCGGCGCCGCGCCGGATGTCTCCTTCGCCGCCATTGCCGCCATCGTCGGCAGGGCGGCCGGCTTCCTGGCCGGTTCGCTGCTGTTCGGCCGGGTGGTCATCCTGCCGGTCATGCGGCTGGTCCGGCGCGCGCGCTCGCGGTCGATGCCGGTCGTGCTGAGCGTCGCCTACTGCTTCCTGATGGCGGCGCTGGCGGACGTGATCGGCCTGGCGGACATCGTCGGCGCGTTCGCCGCGGGGCTGGTGGTCAGCGACGCGATCCGGCGGTTCTTCGGCCCGGACGAGCAGCGTTACCGCATCGACGAGTCCATCGCGCCGCTCGGCACGATCTTCGTGCCGGTCTTCTTCGTGTACATGGGGCTGCGGGTGGACCTGCTCTCGTTCGCCTCCTCCGACGTCCTGATCTTCGCCGGCCTGTTGAGCATCGCGGCGGTGGTGAGCAAGCAGATCTGCGCGTTGGGCGTCTTCAAGCGCGGCGTCAACCGCTGGGCGGTCGGCGTCGGCATGATTCCGCGCGGCGAGGTCGGGTTGATCTTCGCCAGCATCGGCCATACCGTCATGGTCGCCGGGACGCCCGTGTTGAGCGACGATACGTTTTCCGCCATCATCGCCATGGTCATGCTGACCACGCTCGCGACGCCGCCGCTGCTCAAGGCGGCCTTCGCGGAGCGTCCCGCCACGGGCGGAAAGCCATAGATGGAACGCGAATCACAAGCCTCGGGCGGCGGCGCGTACGTCGAGTTCGAGCGCGTCAGCAAGACGTTCGACGGGCGCACGCTGGTGGTGCGCGATCTGGACCTGCAGATCCGCAAGGGCGAATTCCTGACCCTGCTCGGACCGTCCGGCTCCGGCAAGACCACCTGCCTGATGATGCTCGCCGGTTTCGAACAGCCGACGGCGGGCGTCATACGCATCGCCGGGCGCGCCGTGCAGGCCGTGCCGCCGCGGCGGCGAGGCATCGGCATGGTGTTCCAGAACTACGCGCTGTTCCCGCACATGACGGTGGGGGAAAACCTCGCCTTCCCGCTGGAGGTGCGCGGCGTCGCGCCGGAGCGCCGGAGCGAGCGCGTGGGGCGCGCCCTGGAGCTCGTGCGCCTCGACGGTCTGGAGCGGCGCCGGCCGAACCAGCTTTCGGGCGGCCAGCAGCAGCGGGTCGCGATTGCCCGCGCGCTGGTGTTCGAGCCGGAGCTGGTGCTGATGGACGAACCGCTCGGCGCGCTGGACCGGCGCCTGCGCGAGGAGCTGCAGTACGAGATCCGCCGCATCCACCGCGACCTTGGCGTGACCGTGCTGTACGTCACCCACGACCAGCAGGAGGCGATGGTCATGTCGGACCGCGTCGCGGTCTTCCAGGCTGGCCGCATCGAGCAGATCGCCACGCCGGAAGGGCTCTACGAGGAGCCGGAGCGGTCGTTCGTGGCCCGCTTCATCGGCGAGAACAACCGTCTCGCCGGCCGGATCACGAGCATCGAGGACGAGATCTGCGTGGTCGACGTCGGCGGCAAGACGGTCCGCGCGCTGCGCGTGGCGCCGTGCGGTCCGGGCGACGCCACGACCCTGTCCATCCGTCCGGAGAGGGTCGCCGTCGCGCCCGCGCCCGGGCTGTACACCAACGAGTTCGAGGCGCGCATCGAGGACATGACTTTCCTGGGCGACCATCTCCGTCTGCGCGTGAACGTCTGCGGCAGCTCGGACTTCATCGTCAAGATCCCGAACGTGGTCGGCCACGGCGCGGTGATCGAGGGCGATCGGATTCGCATCGGCTGGACGCCTACCGATTGTCGCGTGCTCGACGCGGATGGCACGGAGGCCGCGCCGTGAACCGCCGCCGCCCGCGCGCGATGGTGCTGGCGTCGTCCGCGGGACTGCTTTCCATCCTGGCGACGCTGGCGCTGCCTGGCGCGGGCTGCGGCGGCCCGCGGCGCGAGCGGCTGACCGTCGTTTCCTGGGGCGGCTCCTACGCGCAGGCCATCGACAAGGGCTACCTGGAGCCATTCGCCGCGCGGACCGGCATCGACGTCCGTCTCGAGGACTACAACGGCGGACTGGCGCAGGTGCGGGCGCAGGTCGAGACGGGCAACATCCACTGGGACGTGATCGACCTGGAGACCGCCGACGCGGTCAGCGGCTGCGACGAGGGCATCCTGGAGCGCATCGACACCACGGCATTGCCGCCGGGTGCGAACGGCGCGCCGGCGCTCGAGGACTTTCTGCCCGGGTCATTGTTCGAATGCGCCGTGGGCATCCTGTTCTACTCGACGGTGTATGCCTACAACCCCGAACGCATCGCGGGCGATCCTCCGGTCACGATGGCCGATTTCTTCGACCTGGAGCGCTTTCCGGGCCGCCGCGGGCTGCGCCGCGTGCCGCACGCGAACCTGGAGTTCGCGCTGATCGCCGACGGCGTGCCGCTGGAAGATGTGTACGCCACGCTGGACACTCCAGAGGGCGTGGACCGGGCTTTCCGCAAGCTCGACACCATCAAGGACCAGGCGGTCTGGTGGGAGGCCGGCGCCCAGCCGCCGCAGATGCTGGCGGACGGGGAAGTGGTGATGAGCACCGCCTACAACGGCCGGATCTTCAATGCGCAGGCGCTGGAGGACCAGCCGTTCGTCATCGTCTGGGACGGCCAGATTCTCGACGTCGGGCCGCTGGCCGTCGTAGCCGGCACGCCGGACCTGGAGGCCGCCCTGGAGCTCGTCCGTTTCGCCACGACCGCCGAGTCGATGGCCGCGGTCGGCCATTACATCGCCTACAGCCCGGCCCGCCGCTCGGGCCTGCCACTCATCGGCCGCCACGCCGAGGTCGGCATCGACATGAACCCGCACATGCCGTTGTACCCGGCCAACAGCACCCGCGTCCTCCCGAACGACTGGGAATGGTGGAGCGACCACGCGGACGAGATGAACGAGCGTTTCAGCGCATGGCTGGTCCGCTGAGAGATCCCCGCCTGCGGGCGGCGGGGCTGGTGCTGCCGCTGGTGGCGTTCATCGGCGTCACGTTCGTCGCGCCGGTGACGACGATGCTGGTGCGCAGCGTGTACGACCCGGTTGTAGCGGACGCGCTGCCCGAGACGCTGGCCGCGTTAGCGGATTGGGACGGCTCCGGTGCGCCGGCGGAGGCCGTGTACGCTGCCGCGGCGCGGGAGTTGCTGGTGGCCCGCGAGGAGCGCACGCTCGGCCGCGTCGCCAGCCGCGTCAACCGCGTCGAGGGTGGCCTGCGCAGCGTTCTCGTGCGCAGCGTGCGGCGGCTGCGAGAGGTCGAGGCGGGTCCCTGGCGCGAGGCCATGATCGCCATCGACGCGGACTGGGGCGCGCCGCGTACCTGGCACGCAATCCGTACTGCCGGCGACCGCCTGACGGTGCGGCATTACCTGAACGCCGTCGATCTGCAGCGGTTGCCCGACGGCTCCATCGCGCAGCAGCCGCCGGACCGGCGCATCTACGTCGCGCTGTTCTGGCGCACGTTCGTCGTCAGCCTGGGCATCACGCTCCTGTGCCTGCTGCTCGGTTATCCCGTGGCCCACCTGATCGCCCACGCGCAGCCGCGCCGCGCCGGGCTGCTGCTGGCGCTGGTGCTGGTGCCGTTCTGGACGTCCCTCCTGGTCCGGACCACGTCCTGGATAGTGCTGCTGCAGACCCAGGGCGTCGTCAACGACCTGCTCGTCGCGCTCGGGCTGCTCGGCGACGACGGCCGCATCGCGATGATCTACAACATGACCGGCACGGTGGTGGCGATGACCCACGTGCTGCTGCCGTTCATGGTGCTGCCGCTCTACTCGGTCATGCGCACCATCCCGCCGCAGCAGATGAGCGCGGCCGCGTCGCTGGGCGCGAGCTTCCCGCGGGCGTT
Source organism: Vicinamibacterales bacterium (assembly GCA_965207665.1). GTDB lineage: Bacteria > Acidobacteriota > Vicinamibacteria > Vicinamibacterales > UBA8438 > JAAXGX01. The sequence continues at coordinate 3,253,669 of CBDBMV010000002.1, read as the reverse complement.
CTGGCGGGTCTACTGGCCGCAGACGCTGCCCGGCGTCGGCGCGGGTTCGCTGCTGGTCTTCATTCTGGCCATCGGCTACTACATCACGCCCGCGCTGGTGGGCGGACAGAGCGGGCAGCTCATCTCCAACTTCATCGCGTACCACATGCAGACGTCGCTGAACTGGGGTCTGGCCGGCGCGCTGGGCGGCATCCTGCTGGTGTCGGTGGCGGTGCTCTATCTGCTCTACGACCGGCTGGTCGGCGTGGAGCGCATGCGGCTGGGATGACCATGGGGGACGCCGCATCCGGGCCGGGCGCCGGCCGCATCGTCTACCTGGCGGTCTGCGCGCTGATCTTCACCTTCCTGGTGGCGCCCATCCTGGTGATCGTTCCGCTCAGCTTCAACGCGGAGCCGTACTTCACCTTCACCGAGGGGATGCTGGGCTTCGATCCGGCCGCATACTCGCTGCGCTGGTACCGCGAGATCGTCGAGAACGAGGTGTGGACGCGCGCGCTCGGCAACAGCCTGCTGATAGGCGTGGCGGCCACCGCGCTGGCGACGGCGCTCGGCACGCTCGCCGCGCTGGGGCTGGCGAGCCGCGCCATGCCGGCGCGCCGGGCGGCCATGGGGCTGCTGATCTCGCCGATGGTGACGCCGCTGATCATCTCGGCGGCGGGCATGTTCTTCTTCTATTCAACGCTCGGCCTGTCGCAGACGCACCTCGGACTGATCCTGGCCCACGCCGCGCTCGGCACCCCGTTCGTCGTCATCACGGTGACCGCCACGCTGTCCGCGTTCGACACGAACCTGACGCGCGCCGCCGCCAGCCTCGGCGCGGGGCCGCTGCGGACCTTCCGCCGCGTACAGTTGCCGCTGATCGCGCCGGGCGTGCTGTCCGGGGCGCTGTTCGCATTCGCCGCGTCGTTCGACGAGGTGGTCGTGGTGCTGTTCATGGCGGGCGAGGACCAGCGCACCATCCCGCGCCAGATGTGGGCCGGCATCCGCGAGCAGATCAGCCCGGCCATTCTGGCGGTGGCGACGTTCCTGATCGTGTTCGCGGTGCTGCTGCTGCTGACGGTCGAGTGGCTGCGGCGGCGGTCGGCCAGCGGTACTCGCGCGTGACCGGAGATAATGAACGCTCCATCATGAAGCTTCTTCCGGGCCGGCGAACAGTTCTGCGCACGGCGGCGGCCTGCTTCCTCCTGGGGTGCGCAACGCCGGTGGATGCTGCCGGGGCCGCCGCGCAGGCGGAAGGCGCGGACGGCGAGGAGTGCGCGCCGGGACTGGCGCTGGGCGGCGTCGGCATCGCGGCGGGCGGACAGTTGCGTCTGACCGGCAACCAGGCCAATTTCGGTTTCCACGACCGGACGATCGCCGGCGAGCAGCCCGCCTCGGATTTCCTCAACCAGCGGTTCCGCGGCTGGGTCAACGTCCACGACAGGGAGTCGTGCCGCTACGGCGCCTACGTGCAGATGGAGGCCGGGCACATCGAGCTGGGCAGCGGGCGGGAATTCCCGAAGACGTTCGGCGTCGAGCCCGGCCGGCTCGGGGGCATCGACCAGACGGGCGTCGAGATGCGGCGGGGATTCCTCTGGTACAAGCCAACCGACAACTCGCTGGTCCGTGCGGGCATTCTCGGCTGGGAGGATCGTTTCGGCGAACGCCCGGCCTTCGGTGATCCGCTCTGGGCCGTCGACCGCTACGACACGACGCAGGCGCCGCTGGCGAACTCGGTCTGGGATTTCAACGTCGGCGGGATCACGTTCGAGGCGACCGTCAGCGAGACGTGGCACTACGCGCTGGGCGCGCTGATCCTGCAGCGCGACTCGCGGGCCGGCGACGGCGACAACTGGCTGCTGACGGCCGACGTGGACCGGACCATCGGCTCGTCGGTCTGGGGCGCGAGCGTCTACTACTCGCGCGACCGGGCCGGCAATCTGTATTGCGCCTTCGGCGGTCCGGCGGCGCCGTACGGCCACGCGCCCGGCGAGTTCATCCAGTACGGCAACGCCCTGTGGGTCGGCGGGCGCGGCCATATCGGACACGGCGGCGGCTCTACCTCGTTGTTCCTCATCATGAACCGCGGCGAGACACCGGAATTCAACTGGTCGCACGCCGGCTGGGCCGCCAAGGTCGCGACCGCCCTCGACGCCGGTCCCGGCACGGCGCACCTGCGCGTCCTGTACTCGACCGGCAATGACGGCAACGATCCGACCCGCTCCGGAGAGTTCAGGACGATCGCCCAGAGCGCGCGCGACAACCTGGGCGCGCAGTCGTACTGGAGCCTGCTGGGGTTGACGTCGCCCCGCGGGCCGTCCGACGGCAACGACCTCGGCATCGGACTGCAGAACAACGGCCTCGGGCTGCTGACGGTGCAGGCGGGCTACGAGCAGCCGCTGGCCGCGGCCTGGTCGGCGTATCTGGCCGCCGGCTGGCTGCGGTCCGGCGAGCCCGGCCCGCGCAGCGGGTCGCCGGACATCGGCACGGAGTTGCTTGCGGAAGCGCGCTGGCAGATGGCGTCGCTGCTGGCGCTGGAGGTCGGCGGCGCGGTGCTGCTGACCGGCGACTACTTCAAGGCGCACGCGGCGGGCGACATGCCGGCCGCGCTCTACGAGCTGTACGGGCGCTGGCAACTGGAGTTCTAAAAAGAGTTACCCTGTCCACGGGAGGCAGCCATGAGCCGCCGCGCAGTCACCGCCGCTTGCGTTGCATCCGCGTTGATTCTCTGGACGTCCCCGGCGTTCGCAGGCCAGCAGCCCGCCGTTGTGGAGGGAACGTGGTCGCCGCCGCTTACACCCTGGGGACACCCGGACCTGCAGGGCACCTGGTCGAACGCGTCCACGACACCATTGGAGCGGCCGGCCGATCTTGCGGGAAAGGAGATGCTCACCGACGAGGAGCGCGCCGCGCGCGCACCGCTGGCGCGCCTGAGCGACGATCGGTCCGTCGGCGATCCGGTTGGCTTCTACAACGACTACTGGCTGGAGCAGGGTGACTTGTCCAGACGCACGTCATTGATCGAGGAGCCCGGCGATGGCAGGCTGCCCCCGACGACGCTGGCGGAGCAGCAGTTGCAGGCCACGCGGATGAGCTCGGGCAGCGCGATTGCCGGCCTGCGCTTCGCTTCGTGGGCGGATTTCAACGCGCTCGACCGCTGCATCACGCGCGGCCTGCCCGGCGCCATGCTGCCGGGCGTGTTCTACAACCACAACTACCTGATCGCGCAGACCCCCGATTTCGTGGCCATAACCATCGAGATGGTCCACGACGTGCGCATCATCCCGTTACAGGAGCACCCGACGCCCGCAGCCGGCGTCAGGCAGTGGCTGGGTGCGTCGCGGGGGCGCTGGGAGGGGGACACGCTGGTCGTCGAGACCGCGAACTTCACGGACAAGGTCAAGCAGCGTGGGGGCACGGTCCTCGGCGGCGGCAGCGGCGCCCGCCTCGTCGAACGCTTCACGCGCGTGGCCGCCGATACCATCGACTATCGCGTCACGGTGACCGATCCGGCGATATGGGCCGGGCCGTGGACGGCGGCCGCTCCCATGACGGCAATGGACGGGGAGCTCTACGAGTACGCCTGCCATGAGGGCAACTACGCGATACCGAACGCGCTGCGCGGGTCGCGCGCCGCGGAACTGGAGGAGAACTCGAAATGACGGGCGATCGCACATTTGAGGTGCTCCGCAGAGTCCGGCTTGTGTGGCTGGCGGCAGTGTTGCTTGCCGGCTGCAGCGGCGGAGAAACGGCCGCTCCGTCACCGGAACAAGCCGGGGCGGCGGATCCGGTTCTGACGAGTGATTTCGTATCGCGGCCCCTGCCGAATCCGACGTCGGAAGTCATCATCAACTGGGCGCCGCTACCCGGCCGCGAGTGGGGAACGACGGCCGGCATCGACATCGACCCGCACGACGGGCACATCTGGGCCTATGACCGTTGCGGCGGCGGGCTGGCCACGCCGTGCGAGGACAACTCTGACTTCGATGCCGTCTTCAAGATCGATCGTCATACCGGCGAAATATTGACAAGCTTCGGCGCAGGGTTGTTCGTCAACCCGCACGGCTTCCACGTGGATGACGACGGCAACGTGTGGGTCACGGACTTCGCCGTGAACGAGGCCGGCACCAAGGGGCACCAGGTGTTCAAGTTCAGCCCCGAGGGCGAGGTGCTGATGCGTCTGGGTGAGGCGGGCGTGGCCGGCCGCGGCCCGGGTCAGTTCAATCAGCCGATCGACGTGATCACCGCGCCGAACGGTGACATCTTCGTCGCCGACGGGCACAACGGCGGGTCTCCCGATCCGGCGCCGGGGTCGACCGGGCGCATCCTCAAGTTCGACGAGGACGGCAACTTCATCAGGGAGTGGGGCGAGCTCGGCTTTCGTCCCGGAGAGTTCCGGACGCCGCACGCGCTGGAATTCGACTCGCAGGGCCGGTTGTTCGTCGCCGACCGCACCAATCACCGCATTCAGATCTTCGACCAGGACGGCAACCTCCTCGACGTTTACCACCAGTTCGGCCGCATCAGCGGCCTCTTCATCACCGACGAGGATGTGCTGTACGCCATCGATTCCGAATCGCAGGAGACGCGGCACCCGGGCTGGTTGAACGGCATACGCATCGGCCCGGCCGGCGAAGATCGGGTAACGGCCTTCATTCCGCCCCACGCCCACGAGTCGCGGCCGCTGAACGGCGTGGCGGGCGAGGGGGTGGCGGTCGACGCCGACGGCAACGTGTACGCGGCCGAGGGTCCGAATACGCGCGATGCGGCCAATGGCATCACAAAGTACGTCGCGGTGGGGAACTAGGTGCCCTTGGGACGCCGGCGCGTTGCACGGGCCTGCATCGCGAGCCAGGAGGGTTTGTTGAAATGCGCGACCATCGAACGTTGACCTGCTACAGCAGCGCCTGGCTGGCGGCGGCGGGGTTGTTCCTCGCGGCGTGCGGCGGCGGGCAGCCGGCCGCTCCCGCTCCGGATGCGGCGCCGGACGCCGGCGCGGGGCTGACGAGCGACTTCGTGGTGCGGCCGCTGCCGAACCCGACCTCCGAGGTGATCCTGAATTGGGCGAAGATGCCCGCTGGCCGCGAGTGGGGCACCACGGCCGGCATCGACATCGACCCGCACGACGGGCACATCTGGGCCTACGACCGCTGCAGCGGCGGGCTGCGTCAGGCCTGCGAGAACGCGCCGCACCTCGATCCCGTCTTCAAGTTCGATCGCCATACCGGCGAGGTGCTGACGAGCTTCGGCGCCGGTCTGTTCGTCACGCCGCACGGCTTCCACGTGGACAGCGACGGCAACGTGTGGGTCACCGACTGGGAAGGGAACGAGGAGGGCACCAAGGGTCACCAGGTGATCAAGTTCAGCCCCGAGGGCGAGGAGTTGATGCGCCTGGGCGAAGCGGGCGTGGCGGGCAGTGCCCCCGGCCAGTTCAACCAGCCGTGCGACGTGATCACCGCGCCGAACGGCGACATCTTCGTCTCGGACGGGCACAGCGGACAGAATACCGATCCGCCTCCGGGATCGACCGGGCGCATCCTCAAGTTCGACAAGGACGGCAACTTCATCAAGGAGTGGGGCGAGATCGGCTTCAGGCCCGGCCAGTTCCGGACGCCCCACGGGCTCGCCTTCGACTCGCAGGGCCGGTTGTTCGTCGCCGACCGCGGCAACCACCGCATCCAGATCTTCGACCAGGACGGCGAGCTCCTGGACATCTACCACCAGCACGGCCGGATCAGCGGTCTGTTCATCACGGACGACGACGTGCTCTACGCCATCGACTCCGAATCCGAGGAGAACCGGCATCCGGGTTGGTTGAACGGCGTGCGCATCGGCCCGGCCGGTGAAGATCGGCTGACGCACTTCATCCCGCCCCACGCCCACCACACGCGTCCCCTGAACGGGGCAGCGGGGGAGGGCGTCGTCGTCGACGCCGACGGCAACGTGTACGCGGCCGAGGGCCCGAACTCCCGCGACGCGGCGCAGGGCGGCATCACCAAGTACGTCGCAGCCGGGGGCTTCTAGATGGGGCTGCGCCCCAAACCCCCGGCAGGCGCTAGCGGGGACCCCTGCGCCCCGCGCCGCGCCTGCCGAGCCGCGCTGTGCGCGGCTTGGGTGCTCTCGATCGTGTTGAGCCTGTCGGTGGCGCCGGCCGTGGCGCAGACCACCGCGGAGCTCATCCGCGACTCGCAGACCCCCGAGGACGTGCTCACGCACAGCATGGGCTACGACCGCAAGAGCTACAGCCCGCTGGCGCAGATCGATCGATCCAACATCCACCGCCTCGTGCCCGTCTGGAGCGCGAGCGTCATGAACGAGTTCGGCGAATTGGCCGCGCCGGTCGTCTACGAGGGCGTGATGTACGTCGTCAACGGGCGCTGGACGTTTGCCATCGACGTCGACACCGGGCGGCAGATCTGGCGCACGCCGGTCGTCCTCGAAGAGGGGACGCGCCGCAACCCCTACAACCGCGGCGCACCCGTAATCTACGAGGGCAGGCTGTTCCGCATCACGCTGGACAACCACGTCGTCGCGCTCGACATGGAGACCGGCGAGGAGCTGTGGAAGCAGAAGTTCGCGGAGTCGAGCGAGGGCTACTATTCCACCGGCGCGCCGGTGCTGGCCGGCGACGTGCTGATCTCCGGGATGTCGGGCGGCGAGTCCACGACGCGCGGATTCCTCGACGGCTGGGATCCGGAGTCAGGAGCCAAGCTGTGGCGCCGCCACACCATTCCCGCGCCGGGCGAGCCGGGTTCCGAGACGTGGCCCACCGACAGCGATGCATGGCAGTTCGGCGGGGCGCCCACCTGGCGCTCCGGAACGTACGATCCCGAGCTGGACCTCGTGTACTGGGGCACAGGGAATGCGTCCCCCTGGAACCCCGAGCCGCGCGGCGGACTGGACAGCCTGTACGCGTCCAGCGTGATCGCGGTGCGGCCCCGGACCGGCGAGATCGCCTGTCACTACCAGTACACGCCCAACGACGCGTACGACGTGGACGGCGCGGACGAGCACGTGCTGGCCGATGTCCGGATCGACGGCCGGCTGCGCAAGGTGATGTTCCAGGCCAACAAGAACGGCTTCCTCTACGTGCTGGACCGCACCGACTGCAGCCTGATCGCCGCGCATCCCTTCGTTGAGGTCAACTGGGCCACGCACATCGACCTCGCCACCGGCCGGCCGGTGCTCACGGACCTGCTCGAGCGCATCGTGGCCGGGGAGCGCGTCGCCATCTGGCCGTCGCGGGGCTCGAACGCCGTGCCCATCGCATTCAATCCGGATACCGGCCTCGTCTATACAAGCACGTGGCACGTGCCGCGCATCGTGCAGATCGAGCCGCCGCAGGAGCGGGTCATCGGCGGGCGCGCCATCGGCATGTCCAGCCGCTTCCCCGACGTGGAGCCGGGCGAGCTGCTCGGCCATCTGCTCGCCATCGATCCGCTGACCGGGGAAAAGAAGTGGGAGATCCCCACGAGAGATTTCCCGAACTCGGCGGGCATGCTGGCGACGGGCGGCGGGCTGCTGTTCACCGGCAATCTGACCGGTGAGTTCATTGCGCTCGACGAGGCCACCGGCGAGACGCTGTGGCAGTTCCAGACCGGCTCGTCCGTCAATTCGACGGCGATTACCTACACCCGCAACGGACGGCAATACGTGAGCGTGGCGTCCGGCCTCGGCGGCAGCCTCGCCAACCGCTACGCGCGCGGCATGATCCCCACCGGCGGCTCCGTGTGGACCTTCGCGCTGATGCCCGAGTGACCGCGGCAATGGAATGCGCCGCCGAGTCCGAGACTTCGAGTGGAACCCCCACCTGAGCCGGTAGGCATCGTAGGCGCCGGCGCCGTCGCGCAGGTGCTGGGGCGGGAGCTGCATGCCGCGGGGATCCCGATCGCGGTGCTGGCCAGCCGCACGCCGTCCACCGCGCGCCGCGCGGCGGCATCCATCGCTGCGGGGGTGCGGGTCGTTACCGTGGACGCCGTGCCGCGTCACGCCACGCGGGTGATCATCGCGGTCGCCGACGCCGGCATCGGCTCGACCGCTGCGGCCCTGGCGGACGCCGGGATGGGCGGCATCGTGCTGCACACCAGCGGCGCGAGCGGTCTCGCGCCCTGCGAGCCGCTGCGCGGCGCCGGGGTTGCCTGCGGCGTGCTGCATCCGCTACAGACCGTCGTGCCGCCCGGTCGGGGCGCCAGCCGGTTGCGCGGCGCGTCGTTCGGTGTGGCCGGCGACGATCCTGCGGCGGCGTGGGCCGCGTTCATGGTCGAGCGCCTGGGCGGGAGGGCGCTCCGGCTTGCCGCGGACGACCTGCCGGCCTACCATGCCGGCGCGGTGCTGGCGAGCAACGCCGTGACTGCCGTCATCGACGCGGCGACGGTGCTCATGGCGCAGGCCGGCGTGCCGCGGCGCACCGCGCTCGAAGCCATCGGCCCGCTCTGCCGTGCGAGCGTCGACAACGCACTGCGGCTCGGACCGGCGGCGGCGTTGACCGGACCGGTCGTCCGCGGCGACACGGACACGGTCGCCGCGCACCTGGCGGCGATCCGCTGCGCGCCCGCGGGCGCGGCCGAGCTGTACCGGGCGGCGGCGCGCCACTTGCTGACGCTTGCGCGCGAGCGCGAGGTTTCGCGGCCGACGCTGCAGTCGCTCGAGCGAGTGCTCGAAAGTGGAGACGGGGGAGGAGCATGATGGACGGCAAGCCCGTGCGCATCACCGATCTGCGGCGCAAGAAGCAGGCAGGCGAGAAGATCACGATGCTCACCGCCTACGACACGCCCACCGCACGGCTGCTGGACGGCGCCGGACTGGATGTCCTCCTGGTCGGCGATTCGGTCGGGATGGTGATGCTGGGCCACGACAGCACGCTGCCGGTGACGCTGGACGCGATGGTCCACCACGCGGCGGCGGTCAGCCGCGGCGCAGTGCGCGCCCTGGTGGTTGCCGACATGCCGTTTCTCAGCTACCAGGTGACGGCTGCGGAGGCCATTCGCAACGCCGGCCGCCTGCTGCAGGAGGGCGGCGCGGCGGCGGTCAAGCTGGAGGGCGGCCGCCCGGTTGCGGACATCGTCAAGCGGCTGGTGGATATCGGCATTCCCGTGATGGGCCACCTGGGCCTGCGCCCGCAGTCGGTGCATCAGCTCGGGGGATACAGGCGGCGGGGCACCGAGACGCGGGAGGCGGAGGCCATCATCGAGGACGCGGCGGTGCTGGAGGCCGCGGGCGCCTTTGCAGTCGTGCTCGAGTCGATTCCGGCGGCGCTCGCCCGCACGATCACCGGGCGCGTGCGGATGCCCACCATCGGCATCGGCGCCGGCCCGGACTGCGACGGCCAGGTGCTGGTGAGCGCGGACATGCTCGGGCTGGCGGAGGAGGCGCCGCCGTTCGTGAGGCGCTACGCGGACCTTCAAGGCACCATCGCGGCGGCCGCGCGCGCCTTTGCGGAGGACGTGCGGTCGGGGCGTTTTCCGGAGGCGGCCGGCCGCCCCGCGGTCAAGCGTCCCGCGGCCACGCGCAACGCCTCTTGACTGTCGAGGTTGTCGAGACCGTGGCCGCGCTGCTCGCGCGGCTGGATCGTTCGCGCGATGCGAGGATCCCCATCGGCCTCGTCCCCACGATGGGAGCGCTGCACGCCGGCCACATCGCCCTGATCGAACGGGCACGGCGCGAGTGCGGTTGCGTCGTCGTCACCATCTTCGTCAATCCCCTGCAGTTCGACCGCGAGGACGACCTGCGCCGCTATCCGCGCACGCTGGAAGCGGACCTGGATACCTGCCGCGGCCTGGGCGTCGACGTGGTCTTCGCCCCGCGGGATGACGAGATGTACCCGTCGCCGCCCGCCTGCACCGTGCGGGTCGCGCGCCTGGCCGACCACCTGTGCGGCAGGCACCGGCCGGGGCACTTCGAGGGCGTGGCCACCGTCGTTCTCAAGCTGCTCCAGATTGCACTGCCGGCGCGGGCCTACTTCGGCGAGAAGGACGCGCAGCAGACGGCAATCATCCGGCGCGTCGTGCGCGACTTCAACGTGCCGGTCGAAATCGTCGAGGTGCCGATAGTTCGCGAGCCGGACGGGCTGGCGATCAGCTCCCGCAACGTGCACCTCAGCCGCGGGGAGCGCCGCATGGCGGTGTCGCTGTACCGCGTCCTGTGCGAGGCGCAGCGGCAGATCGAGGACGGTCTGACGGATGCCGCAGAGGTGCGCCGGGAGGCGACCGCGTGCCTTCCCTCCGACACCGGGCTGCGGCTGGAGTACCTGGAGCTGGTCGACCCGGAGGACATGCAGCCGGTCGAGCGCATCACCGGTCCGGTGCGGGTCGCCGGCGCCCTGTGGGTCGGCGCCACGCGGCTGATCGACAATCTGCTGTGCAGGCCGCCCGGCTGACAAGGCGGCAATGCAACTTTCTGCCCCCGGACGGGTCTCTACTGTAATGACTCCGCCGCCACCGCAGCGCGATGACCGACGCCAGCGCGTTTGAGGCATTTGTACGGAGGTACCAGGACATGGTGTTCGGCCTCGCCGTTCGGATGCTCGGCGACGCAAGCGAGGCGGAGGATGTGTCCCAGACCGTGTTCCTCAAGGCGTTCGAGCGCTTCGACGCGCTCTCCGGCAGCGACACGGCGCCGGGATGGCTGCGTACCGTGACGACGAACCTGTGTCTCAACCACCTCAACCGGTACCGCGCGCGCTGGCGGCTGTTCAGCCAGCGGCGGCCCGGCGGGGAGGACGCACGGCAACCGGATGAGGAGCGCATCGCGGCGCCGGCGTCGCAGGACGTCGACCTGCAGCGGTCGGAGGAACAGGCACGCCTCGAGCGCGGCCTGCGCCGGCTGCCGGCGCACCAGCGTGCGCCCCTGGTGCTGTTCCACTTCGAGGAGCGCAGCTACCAGGAAATAGCCGCACTTCTCGGCGTTTCGCTGGCGAAGGTCAAGACCGACATGCACCGCGGCCGCGAGGCGCTGAGGCAGCTCGTGGGGACAGGCAATGCGTAGCGAGGATCTGGAATCGCTCGTCCATCGGAAACTCCGCGGGCTGCCGCCGCCGCGCGCGCCCGAGACGCTGCTGCCGCGCGTGCTGGAGGCGGCCCGGCGCCCGGTGCGGTCGCGCTGGTACCGGTGTCCGTGGGTCGAGTGGCCGCTGGTATGCCAGGCCGCATCCGTCGCGCTCTTGGCAGGCCTCGCGCCGCTGCTGCCGTTCGCGCTCGAGTTGGTCGGGGCGGGCGTGCTGGCGCGCGCGGCGGGGGATGCCGCCGCCGGCGTGGCCGTGGTCACCGATGACGTCACCACGCTGTCGCGCGTGTTGTGGCGGGTATTTCTGGAGCCGACGATCGGGTATCTGGGCACGTTCGTCGCCGTCATGTGCGTGGCCGGCGCCGCGTTCTGCGCGGCGCTCACGCGCGTGCTGTGGGAAGGGAGCGTCAGTCGATGAGGTCAATCCTCCAGTGGTACGTCGTGCCAGCCGTCGTGCTGGGGTTGGTCGCCGCCGATGCCGCCGCACAGCCGCGGAACGGCGAGGAGTCGGCCGTGGCGGTGGGCGGCGACCAGCTCGTGCCCGCCGGCACGCGGGTCGAGGACGTCGTGACCGTCGGGGGATCCGCGACCATCGAAGGCGAGGTCGACGGCGACGCGGTCACCGTGATGGGGGACGTCACGCTGACCGGCACCGCCCGCGTCGAAGGCGACTTCGTGGTGGTGTTCGGGTCGGCCACGATCGAGCCGGGCGCCGTCGTGGAGGGGGACGCGGTGGCGGTGGCCGGCAGCCTGGACGCGCCGCCGGGGTTCCGGCCGGGCGGCGAACAGGTAGTGGTCATGGGCGGCTTCGGCGGGGCCGACGGTTTCGGCGCGATCACGCCGTGGTTTCGCGAGGGCCTCTTCTGGGGCCGGCCGCTGGTGCCGGGCCTGGCCTGGATGTGGTTGATCGCCGGGTTGTTGCTGTTCATCTACCTGGCGGTCAACCTCGTGTTCTCGCGCCAGGTACTGGCCTGTACCGACGCGCTGAACGAAAAGCCGCTGACGACCGGTCTCGGCGGCCTGCTGGTGCTGCTGCTGATCGGACCGGTAGCCGTGGTTCTGGCCGTATCCGTCGTCGGGCTGATCGTCATTCCATTCCTGTTTTGCGCGGTGCTGCTGGCCGGTCTGGTCGGCCGGGTGGCGGTCGCGCGGTGGATGGGCAACCGGATCGTGGCTGAAGACGATCCGGAGAGCTGGCTGCAGGGGTCCCGTTCGGTGCTGATCGGCGCGGCGCTGATCGGCGTGGTCTACCTGGTGCCCGTGCTCGGCTTCGTCACGTGGACGGTGCTCGGCGTGTTCGGCCTCGGCGCGGCTGCCGCCGTCATCGTCGATACCTTGCAGCGGGAGAATCCCCGCAAGCCCGCGGCCGGCGGCGACCTGCCGGCGGCGCCGTCGGATGCTGCGGCCCCGGACGTCGGGCCGGAGCCGGCGGCGACGGGCGTGGAGGAGCCTTCCCGACCCGCGCCTCAGCCTGCGGCCGAAGCTCCTCCGGACCTCTCCGCGTATCCGCGCGCCGGCTTCGGGATCCGCCTGGGCGCACTGGCGCTGGACGTATTGCTGCTGGGGATCACCGCGGCGTTCCTGAACGCCGACGATGGCTGGTTCTTCCTGTTGGTCCTGGCGTACCACATCGGATTGTGGTCGTGGAAGGGCACGACGATCGGAGGGATCGTCTGCCACCTGCGGGTGGTCCGGCCCGACGGCCGGCCCGTCGGCTTCACGGAGGCGCTCGTCCGCGGTTTGTCGGCGATCTTCTCCGTGGTCGTGGCGGGGCTCGGCTGGTTCTGGATGATCTGGGATCCGGGACGGCAGACGTGGCACGACAAGATAGCCGGCACCATCGTCGTGCGGGTGCCGGAGGGCGTCACGCTGCCCTGAAGCGCCGCGATCAGAACACCGCGATCGGGTTGATCGGCGATCCCGTCCCCTTCGGCACGCGCACCGGTCCCGCCATGAAGAGGAACTCCCAACGGTTCAGCCGGGCGGCGGCTTCCGCAGCTTCCTCGAGGTCGAGGTTGTCGAACAGGTTCATGCCGCGCGCCACCACGGCGAACTTGTGGATCACCGTCTCGTTGAACCCGGGGATGTTTTCCCCCACCTCGTGGGCCGTGTCGCCCCCGAACAGCGCCACGTCGCGCTCGGCCAGCAGCGGCAGGAACGAAGCGTCCATGCCGGCGTTGCCGCGGCTGTCGGGATCGGCCGCCCGCCGGGCCCAGCGCCCCGTGCGGATCAGCAGCACGTCGCCGGATTCCACGGTGGCGCCGGTCTGCGCTTCCCACTCCTCGATGTCCTGGCGGTAGACGCGCGTCCCCGGCTCCAGGTACGGCACCCCCCGCAGGCGCGGCACGTCGACGAGCACCGCCTTGGTGACGACGCCGTTCTTCAGGCCGGTGATGCCCAGATGCTCGCACCCGTCGTCCGTCACCGTCTCCCGCATGTCGTGGCCGTTGAAGATCTTGCCGCCGTAGGTGACGTGGCAGATGGCGTCGAGATGGGTGAAGAACCCGCCGTGATAGTCGATGTCCAGCCTGTCGCGGATCCGGTCCGGGTCGAACGTGATGATCATGTTCAGCCCGAACGGCCGGTTGGGATCGCTGCCGAGACCGTCGGTGACGTCGTGCGCGAGCGAGATTGCTTCACCGGTCTCGACAAGCGCCGCGGCCTGCCGGCGCTTGTCGTCGGTAATGAGGTTGGCCGCGCCCACCTGGTCGTCCTCGCCCCAGCGGCCCCAGTTCGAGAGCTCGGTCATCCACTGGTCGAATTCCGCGCGGGTCGCTCCGGGCTCGTTGGCCGAGCGGTCTGGCTGGCTGGCGGATACGCATCCCGTGAGACCGACCAGCGCAAGGACAAATGGAATGTAGGCATATCTGGTCATCGCTAGGGTTCTCCTCCCGCTACGGCACGGCAACGCCGCGGCCCGGAAGCTACCACGAATCGGCCGGTCCAGCAACGGCACGCGCCGGCCTGTCCGGCTGGATGACGCCGCCGCGATTGTGGTAAGAGAAGGAAACCGCGCGCAGAAACGCATCTTCAACCGGAGAATCTCCATGTCGATGAACAAGCAGAGCAGCCGCCGCGACATCTTGAAGGGGAGCCTGGCCCTGGCCGGCATGGGCGTGTTCGGTATTCCCGAGTGGGTGCTGCCCGCGCTCGCGCAGGGCGAGACGCCGGTGCCGTTCACCGACCTGCCCGAGGTGATCAACTGGCGCCGGACGCCGGACCGGCGCATGCTGGACATCCGCACGATCGACAGCGTGTTCACGCACCGGGACGAGTTCTTCACGACGCAGCATTACGGCCATCCCGAGATCGATCCCGCGACGTACCGCCTCGACGTGTCGGGCCTCGTGGACCGGCCGCTTTCGCTGTCGATCGACGACATCCGCGCCCTGCCGGCGCGCGACCTGATCTTCGGGTTCGAGTGCTCCGGCAACCGCGGCCCGATCAACGGCCTCAGCAGCAACGGGCTGTGGACAGGCGTGTCGCTGCATACCGTGCTGGAGCACGCGGGCGTGCAGCCGGCCGCTCGCGAGGTCGTCTTCCTGGGCGCCGACCACGGCGAGGAAGAGGTGGAGTTCCGCGGCCGCATCTACACGGTGGACCAGCAGTACGGCCGCAGCCTGCCGCGCGACAAGGCGCTGTCGCCAGAGCCGCTGCTGGCGTACGCGCTGAACGGCGAGCCGCTCACGCCGTTCCAGGGCTTTCCGCTCCGGCTTCTGGTTCCGGGCTGGTACGGCGCGCCGAACGTCAAGTATCTCGCTGAGATCCATGTCCAGGAGGATGCGTATCTGGGCAAGTACCAGGCACGCTGGTACCGCACGCTCAAGGGCGAGATGGTCAACGGCGAGATGAAGTGGAAGGAGACGGCCATCACGCGCATGCGCCTCAAGTCGTTCATCGCGCGCGTCACCACGAATGGCAGCCGCCACCGGGTGTTCGGCGTCGTGCTCAACGACGGCACGGCGCTTCGCTCGGTGGAGGTCAAGGTCGACGACGGAGAGTGGCAGGCGGCCACGCTCAGCCCGTCGACCAACAGCAGGTACGGCTGGAAGTTCTTCACCTGGGACTGGCACGGCGCGACGCCGGGAGAGCACACGCTCGTTTCCCGCGTGACCGACGTGAACGGCGAGGTCCAGCCGACCGCGGAGGAGCTGGAAGTCAAGATGACCTTCCTGGAGCACAACGCCCAGCACCCCCGCACCGTCATGATCTGAGATTCAGGGTGTCGCCGGCCTGACGGTGACGCCTGCCCCGCACCGGAACCGGTGCGGGGCAGGAGCGCGGTGCTACTCGCCCTTGGCGCGGGCGCCGCTGAGCGCGTTCGGCACCGAGTAGTTGCCCTCGTGGCAGGCGTACTCGTACATCCCGTACTCGCTGTCGCGCCGCAGCGGGAAAGACGCCGTCCAGGGCGCGGTGTACGTTTCCGGATCGTCGACGTGGATCGAGTACTGCATCGTGTCGTTGTCCACGATCGTGAACTTCTCGACGAGCCGCTGCTGCTCGGTCTGCCGTGAGCGGATGCCGGCCGACGCGCCGCGCATGCTCTGCACCTCGCGGAAGTTTGACGACTCGACGATCAGCGTGTTGCCTTCCCAGCGACCGCGCGGGTCGCCTTCCCACTGCCGGATGCTGTCGTCCAGGTGCGGACGGCCGTCGACGGGGATGATGCGCGCGCGGTGAATCATCTCGGCCAGGATGACGACGTAGCCGGGCGGCTGGAAGATCTGGGCGCCGTTGTTGTACACGCCCGGCATCATGATGCCGATCACGCCGCGGGTGATGCAGCGGTCGGCCGATTCCATCGTGTGCCACGAGTCGTGCAGGTGCTCGCGGTTGTACGCCAGCACCTCGTGGGCCTCCGGCGTCCAGTCGGGGATCTGGCCATTGAGCGGTTCCACTATCAGTGCGGGCGCGGGTTGGCCCTCCACCTCGTTCCAGTACGAGTCGAACCAGTGCGCGCCGTACGCGCCCACGCTCCTGGGGCGCGGCTGGGCCGCCCGCCGCGCGGCTTCGGCGGCGCGGGCCTCGGCGATCGCCTGCAGGTCCTCCGGCGTGAAGTCGGGACCCGAGAAGCCGTCGGGCAGCTCCATCGGCGTGGCCTGGGCGTCGACGTTGTTCCAGATGCCCTGGATGTCGGGCTGCCCGTCGGGCAGGATGGCGGGCGTCCAGTCCGACCCGCCGGCCGATCCGCTCTGGGCGTTGGCGGCCGCGGTGAAGCCGAATCCAACCAGCAAGGTGACAATGATGGCTGTCAATTTGAAGCTGCGCGCGATGGTCATGTGCAGATCCTCCACGGGAATAGTCCGCAAATGAGCGTGCCCGCGTCAACTTTATTTTGACTCGGACCCCGTGCGACAGGGTAGAATGCGCGAGATACATCATGTTTGCACTGGTGCTCGCGGTCGCGGTCGTTGTCGGCACCGTCGGCGTTGTCACGCCGACGGCCAGCGGATGATGTACCCGGGCAGAGCATCCAGACATTCCAGGGCCATCATCCAGCGCCGGATGATGGCCCTTTTTTTGTAGGCGCATGAAATGCCAGAGGGACAGGTGAGAAAGAGCAGCGCGATAACGGCCGGCCCGAGCCGGGCCCCGGCGCGCGCCATGCTCAAGGCGGTCGGGTTCACCGACGAGGATCTGCGCCAGCCGATCATCGGCGTGGCGAACACCTGGATCGAGATCGGGCCGTGCAACTACCACCTGCGCGACCTCGGCGAGCAGGTCAAGGCGGGCATTCGCGCCGCGGGCGGCACGCCGATGGAGTTCAACACGGTGTCGATCTCCGACGGCATCACGATGGGCAGCGAGGGAATGAAGGCCTCGCTGGTCAGCCGCGAGGTGGTGGCCGACTCCATCGAGCTGGTGGCGCGCGGCAACCTGTTCGACGGCCTCGTGGTGCTGGTCGGCTGCGACAAGACGGTGCCGGGCGGCGTCATGGCGCTGGTGCGGCTCGACACGCCCGGACTCGTGTTGTACGGCGGCTCGATCGAACCGGGCCGCTGGGAAGGGCGCGACGTCACGATCCAGGACGTGTTCGAAGCGGTCGGGGCGCATGCCGCCGGAAAGCTGAGCGACGCGCGGCTCGGCGCGCTCGAAAACAGCGCCTGCCCCGGCCCGGGCGCGTGCGGCGGGCAGTTCACGGCGAACACCATGTCGATGGTCTGCGAGCTGCTGGGCGTATCGCCGCTGAGCGCCAACAGCGTGCCGGCCATGGTCGCCGAGAAGCACGACGTCGCGCGCAGCGCCGGTGAGCTCGTCATGGACCTCGTGCGCACGGACCTGCGGCCGCGGCAGATCGTGACGCGGGCCGCGGTCGAGAACGCCATCGCCGGCGTCGCGGCGACCGGCGGCTCGACGAACGCGGTGCTGCACCTGCTGGCCATCGCGCACGAGGCGGGCGTCGAGCTGGCGATCGACGACTTCGACGCCATCAGCGAGCGGACGCCGCTGCTGGCCGACCTCAAGCCGGGCGGGCGCTTCGTGGCGACCGACCTGTACCGGGCCGGGGGGATCGGCCTCGTGGCAAGGCGCCTGCAGGAAGCCGCGCTGCTCCACGAGGATGCCCTGACGGTGACCGGCCGGACCATCGGCGAGGCGGCGCGCGGCGTGTCCGAGTCTGCCGGCCAGGAGGTGGTGCGCGCGGTTGCCGAGCCGATAACACCCACGGGGGGCCTCGTGATCCTGAAGGGCAACCTGGCCCCGCACGGTTGCGTGGTGAAGGTGGCCGGCCACGAGCCGGCGACGCACCGCGGCCCGGCGCGCGTGTTCGACAGCGAGGAGGCGGCGTTCGAGGCGGTGGAGCAGGGCCGGATTCGGGCCGGCGACGTGGTGGTCATCCGCTACGAGGGGCCGAGCGGCGGTCCGGGCATGCGCGAGATGCTGGCCGTGACGGCGGCCATCGTCGGCGCCGGTCTCGGCGAGTCGGTGGCGCTGCTGACCGACGGCCGGTTCTCGGGCGCCACCCGCGGCATGATGGCGGGGCACGTCGCGCCGGAGGCCGCGAAGGGCGGGCCGATCGCGATCGTGCGCGACGGCGACACGATCCTGTTCGACGAGCGGAACCGGAAGCTGCAGCTCGAGGTGGACGATGGCGAGATTGCGGCGCGGCTGGCCGCCTGGCAGGCGCCGGCGCCGCGCTTCACGAGCGGCGTGATGGCCAAGTACGCCCGGCTGGTGTCGTCGGCGGCCACCGGCGCCGTGACCAGCTGAGCTTCCCCAGGCCGCGCACGGCGCGGCCCGGTGGCGCGGCGCGGGGCGACGGGGTCCCCGCTAGCAGCCGCCGGGGGTTTGGGGCGCAGCCCCAAGTAGTGAGGAAAGAGCCAATGGCTTCAATGCGAACCGGAGCGCAGATCATCTGGGAGGCCCTGGTCCGGGAGGGGGTCACCACCGTCTTCGGCTATCCGGGCGGGGCGATCCTTCCGGCCTACGACGCCCTGCTCGACTACCCGATCCGGCACGTGCTGGTGCGCCACGAGCAGGGGGCGACGCACATGGCCGACGGCTACGCGCGCGCCAGCGGCCAGGTCGGCGTGGCGGTCGCCACGTCCGGCCCCGGGGCGACCAACATGGTGACCGGCATCGCGACGGCGATGCTCGATTCCTCGCCGATCGTCTGCATCACGGGCCAGGTGGGCAGCCGCGTCATCGGCACCGACGCGTTCCAGGAAACCGACGTCACCGGCGTCACTCTCCCGATCACCAAGCACAACTACCTGGTCTCGCACGTCGACGACGTGGCGCCGACGATCCACGAGGCGCTGTACATCGCTCGCTCGGGCCGTCCCGGGCCGGTGCTGATCGACATCACGAAGGACGCGCAGCAGGCGTCCACGGAGCTGCAGTGGGACCCGGGCGACGTCAGGCTGCCGGGCTACCGGCCCGATCTGCGCGCCTCGGACACCGAGTACGGCCGCGCCGCCGACCTGATCAACGGGTCGAAGCGCCCGCTCATCCTGGCCGGGCACGGCGTGCTGCTGTCGGGCGCGATGGCGCAGGTGCGCGAGCTGGCCGAGCGGGCCAACATCCCCGTGGCCATGACGCTGCTCGGCATCGGCGGCTTTCCGGCGCTGCACCCGCTCAACCTCGGCATGATGGGGATGCACGGCGAGGCGTGGGTGAACCAGGCGATCCAGGAGGCCGATCTCCTGCTGGCGCTGGGGATGCGCTTCGACGACCGGGTGACCGGCAACACGAAGACCTACGCGCCGAACGCTCGCAAGGTGCATATCGACATCGATCCGTCGGAGTTCAACAAGAACGTCAAGGTCGACGTCGCGCTGGCGGGCGACCTGGCGTCGGTGCTCGACGATCTGGCGCCGCGCGTGGCGGCCGGCGACCGCAAGGGCTGGCTCGACGCCATCCGCGAGATGAAGGGCGAGGTGGCGGTGCGCGACATCCAGAACCTGCCCGACAGCGGATACCTGTACGCGGCGCACGTCATCAACGACATCTGGCGCCTCACGGGCGGCAAGGCCATCATCGTGACGGACGTCGGCCAGCACCAGATGTGGGAGGCCCAGTACTACCATCACGACGAGCCGCGGTCGCTCATCACCTCCGGCGGTCTGGGCACGATGGGGTTCGCGCTGCCGGCCGCCATCGGCGCCAAGCTGGCGCGGCCCGACGCGGAGGTGTGGGTGGTGGCCGGCGACGGCGGGTTCCAGATGACCATGGCCGAGCTGGCGACGATCGCCCAGGAGAAGATCAAGATCAACGTGGCGATCATCAACAACGGCTACCTGGGCATGGTGCGCCAGTGGCAGGAGTTCTTCTACGAGCGGCGCTACGCGGCGACGCCGCTGCTGAGCCCGGACTTCGCGAAGCTGGCCGAGTGCTTCGGCCTCACCGGCCTGTGCATCGACAAGCGGCAGGACGTGGTGCCGGGCGTGGAGAAGGCGCGCGCGGCTGAAGGGACGGTCGTCATCGACTTCCGGGTGGAGCAGGAGGACACCGTCTACCCGATGGTGCCGGCGGGCGCGGATCTCCACAAGATGATCCGCCGGCCGAGCCCCGCGCCGATCGTGGAGACGGCGGACGACGAGTAGCGGGGAGCGGATGGCGGAGCAGCTTCAGCGGCATACGTTCGTGGTGTACGTCGAGGACAAGCCGGGCGTGCTGAACCGGGTCGCCTCGCTCTTCCGGCGCCGCGGGTTCAACATCGAATCGCTGGCGGTCGGGCATACCGACACCCCGGGCGCCTCGCGCATGACGATAGTCGTGCTGACCGACGCGGGCGGCGCGCGGCGGCTCGAAGCGAACCTGTACAAGCTGGTCAACGTCCTGCGGGTGCAGGACGTCACCGAAGTACCAGCGATCTACCGCGAGTTGGCGATGATCAAGGTGGCGACGACGCAGGCGACGCGGACGGACGTCATGCAGCTCGTCGACGTATTCCGCGCGCGCGCGGTCGACGTGGCGCCCGAGTCGGTCGTCATCGAGACCACCGGCACCGAGGAAAAGATAGACAGCCTGCTGGAGGTGCTGCGGCCGTACGGCCTGCTCGAGGTCGTCCGTACGGGGCGCGTCGCCATGGTGCGCGGGCCGCGCGGCGTCGTGGTCGACCCCGCCGACCTGCCGGCCCGCGGGCCGCGCGGCGCCGCCGCGCCGGACGACCGCGACGTCTCCCATTCGGTATAGTACGCACGGCGTCCGCCTGTGGGCGCCGCAGGATACAAGCGAGGACTCCCCGTATGGCAACGATTCACTATGACGATGCGGCCGACCTGTCCCTGATCCGCGCCAAGAAGGTGGCGGTGTTCGGCTACGGCTCACAGGGCCACGCGCACGCCCTGAACCTGAAGGACAGCGGCGTCGATGTCCGGGTGGTGCTGCAGGCGGGCAGCCGGTCGCGGGCCAGGGCCGAGGCGGACGGGCTGACCGTGGTGCCCGGTTCCGAAGCGTCGGCCTGGGCCGACGTGATCATGCTGCTAACGCCCGATACGACGCAGGCGGGCATCTACGCGGAGCAGGTGGCGCCGCATCTGAGCGCCGGCAAGATGCTGATGTTCGCCCACGGCTTCAACATCCGTTTCAAGACGATCACGCCGCCGGCCGACGTCGACGTGACGCTGATCGCGCCGAAGGCGCCGGGCCACCGCGTGCGCGAGGTGTTCCTGGAGGGCGGCGGCACGCCGGCGCTCCTCGCCGTGGAGCAGGATGCGACGGGCGGCGCGAAGGCGCTGGCGTTGTCGTACGCCGGGGCGCTGGGCCTGACGCGCGCCGGCGTCATCGAGACGACGTTCGCGGAAGAGACCGAGACCGACCTGTTCGGCGAGCAGACCGTGCTGTGCGGCGGGGTGAGCGCGCTCGTGAAGGCCGGCTTCGAGACGCTGGTCAAGGCGGGCTACCAGCCGGAGATCGCCTACTTCGAGTGCATGCACGAGCTGAAGCTGATCGTGGACCTGTTCTACCGCGGCGGGCTGAACTACATGCGCTACTCGGTGAGCGACACCGCGGAGCACGGCGACTACACCGGGGGACCGCGCGTGGTCACCGACGAGACGCGCCAGGCGATGCAGAAGATCCTGGACGAGATCCAGGACGGCACCTACGCCAGCCGCTGGATAGCGGAGGACAAGGCCGGCCGGCCGTGGTTCATGGACCAGCGCCGGCAGGAGCAGGCCCACCAGATCGAGCAGGTCGGCGCCGAGCTGCGCAAGATGATGCCGTTCCTCGACGCGGTGGAGCTGAAGGAGCGGGTGTAGGTCCCGGGCGTTCAGGAGGACAAGGTGCCGCAGATCAGGTTCGATGCACTGCCGGAAGACGCGCGGGTATGGATATTCGCGGCCGAGCGCGCGCTGGCGCCCGCGGAAAAAGAGCGGTTGCTGGCTCATGTCGACGCGTTCATCGGCCAGTGGGCCGCCCACGACATGCCGCTGACGGCCGGGCGGGAGCTGCGCTACGACCGCTTCCTGTTCGTCGCCGTGGACCAGCGCCTGGCCGGTCCGTCCGGTTGCTCGATCGACGCGCTGGTGCGCCAGATGCAGCGGCTCGAGCAGGAGCTGGGCGTGGAGCTGGTCAACCACGCGCCGGTCGTCTTCCGCGCGGGTGACGAGATCCGGAGGGTGCGGCGCGACCAGTTCGCCGCGCTGGCGTCGTGCGGCGAAGTCAGTCCGGAGACGACCGTATTCGACAACACGCTGACCCGCCTCGGGGACGTACGGGCCGGACGCTGGGAGACGCCGGCGGCCAACGCGTGGCACGCGCGGGCGTTCTTCCGTTCCGCGGGGTGAAGAGGATGACTGCCGCTCGCAGACTGGTGCTGATGGCGGTGCTGGCCACGCTGGTCGCCGCCCTGGTGCCGGCGGCCGCCGGCGCGCACCCCATGGACGATCGCAACGCCGCGTTCGTCCAGAGCATCGACGGCTTCGCGTTCTGGCCGTTCCTGTACCTCGGCGCCAAGCACATGGTGACCGGCTACGACCACATCCTGTTCCTGGTCGGGGTCATCTTCTTCCTGTACAGGCTGCGCGATGTGGTGCTGTACGTCACCCTGTTCACCGTGGGCCACAGCATCACGCTGCTGCTGGGCGTACTGGCCGGCCTGAACGTCAACGCGTACGTCATCGACGCCATCATCGGCCTGTCGGTCGCCTACAAGGCGTTCGAGAACATGGGCGGGTTCGAGCGCCTGATCGGCTATCGGCCGAACACGCGCTGGGCGGTGCTGGTGTTCGGCCTGTTCCACGGCCTCGGCCTCGCCACGAAGCTGCAGGAGTTCACCGTCAGCGAGAACGGCCTGGTCGCCAACATCCTGAGCTTCAACGCCGGCGTGGAGGTGGGACAGATCCTGGCGCTGTCGGGCGTGCTCATCGCGTTCCTGTACTGGCGCACGCGCCCGAGCTTCGAGCGCCACGCCTTCCTGACCAACTCCGCCCTGATGACCAGCGGCTTCCTGCTGGCGGGCTATCAACTGGTCGGATACGTGCTGTTCTCCTGAAGACAGCCCATTGCCGGAGACACCGATGGCGCAAACCGTCGAGACCGCCTCGCCGCGCAAGGTTGCGATAGCGACCCTGGTGGCGCTGCTCGTGGCGGTGCTGCTGCTCTTCACGGTCGTACTGCCGGCGGAATACGGCATCGACATGCTGGGCGTCGGCGCGGCGCTCGGGCTGCTCGGGCTGGCGCAGGAGCAGCCGGTCGCGCTGCAGGACGACGAATACCGGCTCGACGAGGCGGTGCTGCGGGTCGGGCCGGGCGGCTGGCTGGAGTACACCTACCGCATGGAGCTAGGCGCCACGATGCTGTTCTCGTGGCAGGCCACCGGCCCCCTCGAATACAACTTCCACAGCGCGCCGGACGGGGCGCCGCCCGGCTACGCGGAGAGCTTCGACGCACAGGAGAACGACCGTGCCCACGGCGCGTATACGGCGCCGTTCACCGGCGTCCACGGCTGGTACTGGGAGAACATGACGGACACGGAGGTGACGATCTCGTTCTGGACCGCAGGCTTCTACAGCGAAGCTCACGAGGCGCGGGACCGCGCGGACGGCTACCACGCGCTGACGGATCTGCGGGGCAACGAGATACGGGACCGGTGATGCTGCCGGTGCCGGGGGAGGAATGACGATGTTCGAGCTCAAGCGCCCGTTACTGCTCGCAGCCGTGCTGCTAGTTGCCGCCACCGTGTGGACGGGGCCCGCCGTCGGCCTCCGGGCGGTCGAGGAGCCGGCACTGGTCGCGCCCGAGTCGGTCGGGATGTCCTCCGAGCGCCTGCAGCGCATCGACAAGTACATCCAGGAATACATCGACACGAACCAGATCGCCGGCGCCGTCACGCTAGTCGCGCGGCGGGGCGAGGTCGTGCATCTCGAGGCCCAGGGGTTGCGGGACAGGGAAGCCGGCCAGCCGATGACGCCCGACACCATCTTCGAGATGGCGTCGATGACGAAGCCGATCGTGTCGGCCGCGCTCATGATGCTGTTCGAGGAGGGGCGCTTCCTGCTCGACGACCCGATCTCGAAGTGGCTGCCCGAGTATGCGGATCACACGGTACGGCTGCCGGGCTATCTCGGGGCGCCGCCCGTGGCGGCCGCCCGCCCGGTCACGGTGCGCCACGTGCTGACCCACACGTCCGGCCTGACCATGCGGCCGGACAACCGCGGCCTGACGGCGGAGCAGCGCGACAAGGTGACGAACGGCGGCAAGGGCCATGCGACGCTGCGCGAGCACGTCCGCGCGGCCGCCGTCATTCCGGGCTACTTCCACCCCGGAGACCGCTGGCTGTACGGCGACTCGACGAACTACGTGGGGGTGCTGGTCGAGGAGATTTCCGGGCAGTCGCTCGACGCGTTCCTGCGGGAGCGGATCTTCGAGCCGCTGGGGATGGACGATACGTTCTACTTCGTGCCGCGGGAGAAGGTCGACCGCGTAGCCGCCATCTACCGCCCGACCGCTGACGGCGCCATAGAGCTGGCGCGCGCGCCGCAATTCGTCGAGCCGACGCGCTACTTTCCGGGCATTGCGGGGCTCAAGTCGACCGCCGTCGACTACATCCGTTTCGCGCAGATGATCGCCAACGGCGGCGAGCTCGACGGCGTGCGCCTGCTGGGGCGGATGACGGTCAACAACATGATCACCAACCAGATCGGCGCGCTGCCGGTTGACGTCCGCGGCCCCGGCTACGGGTTCGGCCTCGGCTACGGCATCCTGACGAATCCTGCCCGGGCGACCGATTCGCTGTCGGTCGGCAGCTATACCTGGGGCGGGGCGTACGGCACGCTGTACTGGGCCGATCCGGTGGAAGACCTGGTCGGCATCCTGCTGATCCAGCTCCGGCCGTACAACCACTTCAACATCCGGCCGATGTTCTCGAACGTGGTGACGCAGGCGGTGGTCGACAGCCTGGCCGACCAGCGGCCGAAGATCATGGGCCACGCCACTCCGAACTAGGACGTCAGCCGGCGTCGTCGATGGTGAGCTGCAGCAGCTTGCCGGCGCTGTCGTACGTCGTGCGCGAGCTGAACCGCCAGCCGTCGCGCGTGCGCACGAACGTGTCGTGGTTGCGGCCCGTGCTGGCGACCGCCGGCGGGGTCACGCTGACGTCGAGAATCATGAAGTAGTTCCACGCGCTGGCGCCGCCCGGGATCGCTTCGATCTCCAGGTTGTTGATCCAGTGCCGGCGCAGCGCGCCGTCCCCGTTGTCGAGATAGTCCCGGGCGAACCGCAGCAGCTCGTCGCGGCCCCTGAACCCGTTGAAGTCGCCGTCGTCGGTCCACATCGCCACCCAGCCGTCCGCGTCGCCGTCGTCGATGGTGTTGTTGTAGCGCGCGTAGGCATGCCGGATGTCGATGTAGTCCTGCGTGCTCAGGCCGCCGCCCGCGCCCTGCGCGCCGAGCCACGCGTACCCGCCCAGCACGATCGAGCCGGCCACCAGGAATCCCACCGCCAGAGCGTACCGTTTCGTCATGAGACCTCCTTCATTTCCTGCGATTCCGGCCGTGCGTCGATGTCGCCGAGCGCGCGCAGCCAGTCCGCCACGCGATCCATGGCTTCCATCACGCGCGGACACCGCGCGCGCAGGAATGCGTCGTGCAGCGCCGTGTCGTCACCGAGCGCCGCAACCGCATCCAGCGCCGCGCCGCCGTCGAAGTCGACGTACGCCATGCGCAGCGTGAGCTCTTCCGGCGGCCGCCCGAAGCTCTCTCCGGGTATGGTCGCCACGCCGGTGTCCTGCAGCAGCGACCTGCAGAGCGCGCTGCTGGTGCGCACGCCGCGGGCGCGCAGCGGCTCCCTGAACGGACGGAAGTCCGGGAACATGTAGAAGCCGCCCACCGGCTCCGGAAGCTGCAGGCCGGCGCCGCGCAGGGCTGCGGCGCAGTGCCGCCCCAGCGCCGCGAGCACCCGGCGCGAGTCGCGCAGATATGGGCCGATGAAGGGACCGCCCTCGAACGCGGTCACCGCCGCGAACTGGATGGGCGCGCTCGTTGACGTGTAGGTCTCGCTGGCCACGACCGCCATCGCCTCCAGCAGCCAGCCGAGATGGCGCGGGCAGGTGAACGTCCCCAGCCGCCAGCCGCCGGCGCCGCACCACTTGCTCAATCCGGTGCTGATGATCGTCCCTTCCGGGTAGTAGCGGGCGATGGAGACGTGCGCGCCCTGGTGATGGATCTCGCCGTAGATCTCGTCCGACAGCACGATGACGCGGTAGCGCCGCGCCACTTCACCCAGATGCTGCAGCTCGCGGTCCGAGTAGGTGTGCCCGGTGGGATTGTTCGGATAGTTCAGGACGACGATGCGGGGGCGTCCCGGGTCGTTGGCGCACAGTTTCTCGAGATCGTCCGGTTGCAGCTTCCAGTCGTTGGCGCTGTCCGTGTCGATCCAGCGCACGTGGCGTCCGATGATCCGCGCCTGCGGCGCGTATGAAACCCAGGAGGGAGTTGGAATCACCAGGTCCCCGTAGTAGACCATCTGCAGCAGGAACATCAGCTCCTTCGAGCCGGGTCCGATCAGCACGTTCTCGGCCAGACGGGCCGTCCCGGTGCGGCGGCGGTGGTACGCGGCCACTGCCTCGCGCAGCGCTTCCAGTCCGCGTACGGGCAGGTATTCCTTGCGCCCGGCGTTGTCGCGCAACGCCTGAACCACCGGTTCGGGCACCGGGAAGGGCGACTGTCCGAGGCCCAGACGGAATACCTCGCGGCCCTCGCGCTCGAGGGCGTCGCACATCTCGTTGACCTGCAGCGTCGCGGACGGCGCCGCGCCGCGCACGTTCAGGTTCAAATGGACAGACGGAGACGACGGGCCGGGTGGGTCGAACGTGGCCGGAACGGGTGCGCCGCCGGAACGAAACGTGTTGTGACTCACGGACCGGATGTGGATCCATGATACTCCCGCCCGGCAAGTGCTTCATCACCTCGGGGCCGCGCCGCGCCATGCCGTTCCCCGGTCACGTATAGTCATGGTCAGGATGCCTGCTCGATTTTTCGCACGGCAACGTATTCGGCTTCTGATTGCCTGCGCGCTCGCCGGCGCGGTGCTGGCGCCGGCGCAGGCAGCCGCGCAGGCGGATGGTGCGGCTGCGGGGGAGTGGCGCTACATAGGGGGTGACGCCGGGCATACCCGCTACTCGGGCCTCGATCAGATCACCGGCGACAACTTCGAGGAGCTCGAGGTGGCGTGGGTCTGGCGCGGCGACAATTTCGGGCCGGGCGTGCTGGGCGTATCGCGCGCCACCCCGATCTACGTGGACGGGGTCCTGTACACGGTAGCCGGAGAGCGCCGCACGGTGCTGGCCATCGAGCCGGCCACCGGCGAGACGCTGTGGGCGTACCGCGAGCCGCATACCACGCGCTTCGACCGCGGCATGCGCAACGGCTACGGCAAGGGCGTGGCGTACGCCGAGATTGACGGGCGCGGCGTGATCTACATCATCAGCCCGGCTTTCTTCCTGTACGCGCTCGATGCCCGGACCGGCCGGCCGCTCGAAAACTGGGGCGCAGCGGTGCCGTTGCCCGGCTTTCCGCAGAGCGGCGTCGTAGACCTGGTGCCCGACCTGATCCGCGACTGGGGCCCCTGGCAGAGCTGGGACGGCCCGTACGACGCCGACTTCGGCATCCCGCGCGAGCTGGGCCACATCACGAGCTCGTCGCCGCCCATCGTCGTCAATGGCGTCGTGGTGGTGGGCAACTCGGCGGAGCAGGGGTACTACCAGACGCGCATAGAGAACGTGCCGGGCGACATCATGGGCTACGACGCCCGCACCGGCGAGCACCTGTGGAAGTTCCACGTCATTCCCCGACCCGGCGAATTCGGGCACGAAACGTGGGAGAACGACGCCTGGCAGTGGACGGGCGACATCTCGTCATGGGCGCCGATCTCGGCCGATCCGGAACGCGGCCTCGTGTACGTGCCGACCAACCCGCCGACCATCGACTTCTACGGCGGGTTCCGGCCGGGCGACGGGCTGTTCGGCACCAGCGTCATCGCCCTCGACGTCGCGACCGGCGAGCGCGCGTGGCACTTCCAGACCGTGCACCACGACATCTGGAACTACGACAACCCCACCGCGCCGGTGACGCTGAACGTCACCGTGGACGGCCGGCCGCGCGAGGTCGTCGTGCAGACCACCAAGCAGGGGTGGGCGTTCACGTTCGACCGGGTGACCGGCGAGCCGATCTGGCCGATAGAGGAGCGGCCGGTGCCGCAGTCGGAGGTGCCGGGAGAGCGGCTGTCACCGACCCAACCCATGCCGACGCACCCGGCGGCGTTCGAGATGCAGGGGTTGACCGAGGACGACCTGATCGACTTCACGCCCGAGCTGCGCGCCGAAGCGCTGGACATCGTCAGGAACTACCGCCTCGGGCCGATCTTCAACCCGCCCATCCAGCGCGGGCATCCGTCGGGGCTGCGCTCGTTCGTGCTGTGTCCCAGCGGCGCTTCGAACATCTTCGGACCGACCGCCGCAGACCCCGAGACCGGCATCCTGTACGTTTCGACGCGGCGCGGCTGCCGCTCCGAGAACATCGTGCCGGGCAGTCTCATCGACGAGCCGAACGACATCAAGACGACCGGCCGCACCTTCGCCGATTTCGCGGTGCTGAACCGCGGCGACTTCCGCGGCCCGCGGGGCCTGCCGATGTTCAAGCCGCCCTACAGCCGCATCGTCGCCATCGACATGAACACCGGCGAGCACCTCTGGGAGACGCCCAACGGCGACACCCCCGACAACATCCGCAACCACCCGGCGCTGCAGGGCGTGGACATCCCCAACACCGGCCGGCTGGCGCACCCCGTCACGATGGTCACGAAAACGCTGGTGATTACGGCCGAGGGAGTCGCCGGCGCGCCGCGGCTGCACGCCCTCGACAAGCGGACCGGCGCGCGCCTCGGCACCGTCGATCTGCCCGCGTCGGGTCAGTACGGCATGATGGGCTACCTCCACGAAGGCCGGCAGTACATCGTGGTGCAGGTCGCGGGCCCCGACCTGCCCGGCTCGCTCGCCGCGCTGCGGCTGCCCTGACGCGCTACGGCGCCGGCGGGGTGTACCAGATCGGCGAAGTCCACGCCCGCTCCCGAACAACCGGGGCAGTGCTCGGCGACGCCCCGTACGCGGACGTCAACGCCAGGTGGGTGGTCCAGCGGCAGGTCGGATTCTGCAGCACGCGTGCGTAGTAGAACGCACGTTCGGCAGGCATGAAGTCAGGATCCGTCCACGTCGTGCTCAGCTCGGCGGCGCCGCGGTCCGTCGAGAAGCTGCAGGTCCCCAGATTCACGGATGCCCCGTTGCCCGCGCAGCGGTGTGTCGCGGAACTGGGCGTACGGCCATCGCTGCACACGACGTCGTAGACCCGCTCGTGCGTCTCGCCGCCGGCGGTCCACCCCTTCACGATCTGAATCCGCTGCAGGTTGGCGTCGTTGGGGTCCTTGGTGGCCCACACGACGAGCCGCGGCGCCGTCGCGCTGCGCGGCTTCGGCGGCAGGTCGGCTCCCATCGGCACGCCCGCCCGGTATGCGTCCTCCACGAGAGTGCGCCGGGCATGCAGGTTGTCCGGAAAGTGCCAGCCGGCGAACAGCCGGACGCGGATGCGGGTGCCGCTCGTCCCGAACGTCTCGCGCCGCCGCAGCGCGGCGAAGATCGACTCGCGGGTGTTCTCTTCCGCCCAGACGCCGGCCAGCCCGCCGGGATTGTTGCCCTCCGCGTCGCCGACGGGACGCACGTTCAACCCCACCGTGCCGAAGAACGCTCCGGGCCAATCGGATTCGTCCGTCGAGCCGCCGGCGCTCCGGTGGTCGTCGGTGCTGCCGATGAAGCCGAACTTGAAGGGGTTGATGCCGTGCTGCGCCTCGAGAGCCAGACCGGTCTTCAGCGCATTGCGGACGTAGTTCGAGGGATGCGCGCAGTTCTCGCTCTCTCCGTACCCGCACGGCGGCAGGCCCCGGCCACCCTGGCTGGTCAGCTCGAAGTTGCAGTCCTCGTCACTGGTCAACAGGCCCGTCGCGCACTCGGAGTTGCCCTTCACCTGGTGGATCTCGATGAGCGGCTCGGTTCTCGCGCGCCGCGTCAGGGTAGCCGCGGTGAACGGGGTGCCGTCGGTGTTCATGGGCGCCAGCGCCACGCCCATGCCCTGGTTGGAGTTGTGCGGAATGGCCAGCACCTTGCACTCCCCGGTGCAGGCCTCCTCCAGCCATTCCCAGAGGCGCTCCGCCGAGTGCCGCATCTCGATCGTCGAGCCTCCCCAGGGCGGGATGTCCTTGCCTTCGAATATGACATTGCGGTGGAGGTTGCCCTGCGTAGCAATATCCCGGGCCGAGAATTCGTACGCCGTGAACGTCGTGAACCGGCCCGGCTCGTAGAAGGCGTCCGCATGCTGTTGAACCCGCGGCCACAGATGCCGCGCCCGTTCGGCGCAGCGGTCGTCCGCGACGTCGGGACCGCCGCAGATTTCGGCGGAACGCTGCAGCTCGTAGGTGCCCGGTCCGTGGATCTCCATGAACGCCGCGGTGCTGATCCCGGCGCGCAGTTCGCGGCAAATCGGCGTGTCGTGGGCCGGGTCTTCCGGGTCGTCGCAGATCTGTGTCTCGCCGAGCCACGCGTCGTGGTCGGTGACGGCCATGAAGTCCAGCGGCGCGCGCAACTGCGCGCGCACGCTGCCGTCGTCGTTCAGCAGGGCTTCGCCGCGGCCGTAGCGGTACGCAGCCGCGGGATCGTCGCGGTTGCCGTTGGAATACGCGTCGAGCGACCAGCTCGTATGGACGTGCAGATCGCCGAAGAAGGCCGCGCGTTCGTGAGGCGCCGCGACGGCCTCTTCAGTTTCCGCCGGCGGTACTTCAACGGGGGCGGCTGCCGATTCCTCGGGGGGGACGGATGGCTCCGGGTCGGTACCCGCATTCGAGCAGGCCGCGGCCAGGATCGCGACCACAATGGCCGCGGCGCGACCAACGTGACGATGCATGGAATGGCGCGCCGCTTCAGCTTCCGTCCGGCCGGTAGAACACGGTGAAATCCTGGATCTTGCCGTCGTCGTTGACGGTGATGACGTCTACCGCCGTCGCCGGATCGGCATCATCGCACGCCTGCCGGCTGACCAGCTCGAAGATCACGCGGTTGCCTTCGGCCGCGCTCGTGCCCACGGCCATGTCGAGCGCCCCGTTGGTCAGGACGCCCTCATAGAACTCCAGCAGCGCAGCCCGCCCGATGCGGATCACCCCATCCGGACCGCGATGCACGGCGTCGTCCGCGAAGAGGTCGGTGACGCTCACGGCGTCGCCCGCGTTCAGGCGGGCGACGTAGGCGTCCGGTATCTGCGCCGCCGACGAAACCGTCGCAATGTCCTGGGGCCTGGGCAGGTCGTGGCAGGACTGTGCCGCCTCCGCAGCGCTGGCTCCAGGCGCTGCTATGGCGGCCAGGACGACCAGCACCAGCGAGAGCGCCAGTCCGAACCTCACGATCACAACGCGTTGCAAGCGGGATATCTGCATTTCGTCCTCCGTGGCTTACTGGCGGCCGGCCGCCGCACGGGCTTCTTCGGCGCGCGCGCCCGACAGCATGTGCGGCACCGAGTAGTTCGCTTCGTGGCAGGCGTACTCGAAGATCTGGTAGCTCGGGTCGCGCTTGAACGGGTACGCGACCGTCCACGCGTCGGTGAACGTCTTCGGATCGTCGATGCGCGCTTCGTAGTCGATCGTTTCCCCGTCCACTACCGTGAAGCGCTCGACGATGCTGAGTTGCTCGCTGTGAAGGTCGCTGCCGCGCATCTCGCCCATGTCGCGGTAGTTCGTCGTCTCGACGACCAGCGTGTTGCCCTCCCAGCGGCCGCGCGCGTCGCCCTCCCAGAGGCGGATGCCGTCTGCAATGCGCGGCCGACCATCGAGCGGGATGATGCGGGCGTTGTGGATCATCTCGCTGAAGATCACGACATAGCCCGGCGCCTGGAGGATCATCTTGCCGTTGTTGTAGAACGTCGGCAGCATCTTGCCCAGCAGGCCGCGCGAGACGCAGCGGTCCGAAGGTGCAATCGTTTCGGCCGCATCGTGGCGGTGCACCTGGTAGTACTCGCGGCGCTGGCTGCCGAACGGCGTCAGCGCCGGCAGGCGCCCGTCGGGCGGGTCGACCACGAGCGACGGCGTGCTCCCCGGCTCGCTGGTGGCGCCGTACTCGTACCAGTGCAGGGGTCCGGCGCCGGTGCCGCTGTCCGCGGCGGCGACCTTCTGTTCGGCCTGTTCCTCGAGCACCGCCTGCAGCTCGTCGGCGCTGACCTCCGCCTGCGCATCCAGCTCGCTGGGACGCTCGAACGGCACGAAGAACGCTTCGACGTTGTTCCAGAGGCCCTGGATGTCGGGCTGGCCGTCGGCGGTTCTTGCCGGCTCCCAGCCCTGCTCCGGCGCTTGGGCGGCGGCGGGTACCGGGACGACCAGAGCCAGAGCGACGGCGCTAGCCACTGCCGCCGACGATGGAATCAGGTGCAGTCTCATGGGTCGCCTCCCTGGTTGCCGGTGCCATGCGCCATTCTACGCTCAGGGCTGCAGCGCCGGCGGCGGTTCCGGCGCGGGCGCCTGGGGCAGCGTGCCGCCCAGCTTGAAAGCCCACAGGTAATCGCCGCGCTGCGAGCGAAGCACCCGGTTGCCGCCCGCCATGATCGCGACGTACTGCTCGCCGCCCACCTCGTACGTAGACACGCCGGCGTCCGCCCCGGCGCCGGTCTGGAAACGCCACAGCTCGTCGCCGTTGCGGATGTCGTACGCCACGAGGTTGCCGTCCGGCTGGCCGTTGAAGAGGAGCCCGCCGGCCGTGCTGAGCAGGCCGCTGCCGCCGCCCATCGGATAGGGCATCTCCTTCTGCCACACGATGCGGTTGGTCGTCGGGTCCATGGCGGTGAGCGTCCCGGCCCGCCGCACGCCCGCCGGATGAAACGTGGTGGACTGCATCTCGCGCCCCTCGCCCTCGGCGCCCAATATGTAGAGCGAATCGAAGATGGTGCCGGGCACGTAGGCCAGCCCGGTCCGCGGGCTGAACGTCATCGGCGCCCAACTGTTGCCGCCGGCGGATCCGGGGGCGATGAGCACGGGCTGCTCGTCGTACGCCGCGAAGAGGCAGCCGCGTGCGTAGTCCCCGAGCGGCTCGGGACAGAGCGGCACGAACGGATCGCCGATGGGGTAGGGCTGCGTAGGCGCGGTCTTCATGCGCGGCTCCTGCGGCACCGCGCGCTCTTCCATCCCGATCAGCGGCGTGCCGTCGGTACGGTCGAGGATGTAGAGATACCCGGTCTTGCCGGGGTGCATGAGGATCTTGCGCTGCCGGCCCTCGTACGTGATGTCGGCGAGCACGGACGGCCCGCCCGCGTCGTAGTGCCAGATGTCGTGGCGCACCTGCTGGAAGTGCCAGCGGTACTCCCCGGTCTTCAGGTCGAGCGCCAGGACCGACGCCGTGAAGAGGTTGTCGAAGCCGCGCTGCCCCTCGTCCCGGAAATCGGGATTTCGATCCGCCGCGCCGTATTGCCGCAGGCCGACGTTGCCGACGGACATGTAGATCATGCCCAGCTCGGGGTCGAGCGTCGGGCTGACCCAGACGCCGCCGCCGCCGTTCCTGTACGAATCGCTCTCCCAGGTATCCGCGAAGCGATCGTCCGCGCCGGGAATCGTGTAGAACTTCCACGCCTCCCGGCCGGTCTGCGCGTCGTAGGCGCCCATCTGCCCGCGCGCGCCGGAGTCACCCCCGGAGGTTCCGATGTACACGAGACCGTCGTGGTAGACGGCCGGGGCCGACACGTAGGCGCCGGGCTCGTCCGTGAGCCGCGTCTCCCAGACGACGTCCCCGGTCTGCTGGTCGAGCGCGACCAGCACGCCGTCGCGCCGGCCGAGGAACACCCTGCCCTCGGCGACAGCCACGCCCTTGTTGCCTCCGGACGGTCCCTCGGCGGCGGGGCGGTAGCGCCACTTGACCGCGCCCGTGGCGGCGTCGAGCGCCACGACTGCGCGCGTGCCGGTCGAGACGTACATCACGCCGTCGATGACGACCGGCGTGCCTTCGAGCTGCCCGCCCGGACGTCCGCCCTCCAGTCCGACCAGCCACGCCGCGCCCAGCGTCGCCACGTTGGAGGTGTTGATCCCTTCCAGCGCCGAATAGCGCTGGTGCCAGTAGTTGCCGCCGGTCATGGGGAAGTCCGCGCCCGGCGGCGCCGTCCACTCCGGGTTGGCCGCGCCGGTTGCCGCGATGACGGCGGCCGCAGCGATGCCAATCGCCGCCAGACGCAGCGCGCCGATATTCCGCCCGGCGCCGCACCGTCGCATTGCGCCTACTCCGCGATCAGGAACGGGACGCGCGCGCCGCTGGCCCGTGGCGCGTCCGGTCCGGTGTTGGCGTCGACCTCGAACGGCCGCCCGATGCGATTGCCGGCCACGTCTTCGAGCGTGGCCGCGGCGACGAGCTGGTGCTCGCCCGGCCGCCACGGCGCGTGCGGCGTGAAGAGCCAGCGCGTTTCCTCGCGCTCCACGCGGATGTCACCGGCCAACGGCCGGCCGTCGCCCGCCGCCACCCGCAGCGCGCGCTGCAGCAGGCCGTAGTCCAGCGCCGCGGGAAAGTCCACCGCCAGCGGCTTGCGGGTGGCGGGGTCCGGGACATCCAGCCGCCAGTCGGCAGGGTCGAGAGCGTGCGCCTGCGGCGGTCCCACGCGGAACTCGCGCCGGAACGGCGCCACGAGCGGCTGTCCTTCGGCGTCGCGCCAGCCAGGATCGATCTCGAGAACGTATGTCTGACCCGCCGCCAGCGGGCGGCCCATCTCCTGGTTCGGCAGGATGCCGCGCTTGACGCGTCCGGGGTCGTACAGGACGGTGAACCGGGTGCGGTCCTCGTTCCAGAGATCGACGTCCAGCGGCAGGAACGGATCGGCCAGCGGCCCTCCGTGCTCGTCGACCAGACGGATGTACGGGCCGGCCGCGCCCAGGCCCATCGGCGCGGAGAACACGATGTACAGCCTCAGGTGGTTCTCGGGGACTTCCAGCGCTGACGGGTAGACTGCGACTACCTGCGTCGTGGGCATTCGGTCGGGCGCCGGAATCTCGATCGTCGCACGGATGGCCCGTAGTGCAGAAGCCGCGGTACCGGGTCGCGCGGGGGGGAAGGACGACGGATCGAAGACGACCTCGTAGCGCTGGCCGGGATCGAACGGAAACCGCGGCGTGAAACGCAGTGCGCCGCCATGGACGGCGTAGTCGCCGAACACCGGGGGCAGTGCGCTGGAGGCGGCGTCGCCGCGCGCGACCTGGACGCGCAGGAGCGCTTCCCACGCGTCCTGCGGCGGCGGATCCTGTTTCAGGCGCTCCAGATCCCCGGGCGGCAAACCCTCCACGTCAATCGCCAGCCGCCCGGACTCGGCAGCGGTCAGCGTGATGCGGGGTTCCCCGCCAGGGCGAACCGGCTCCTGCCCGCTCGGTTGCGAGCACGCCGGGACGATTGCGAGGGCCGCCGCCAAGGCTTTGGCCCTCGCCGTGTGGCGCATCGGACGCTGCGATCCTACGGGAGCGCGGCCGCTTCCAGGTTGAACCCGCCGCCGGCGGCCTCTACGAGCAGCATCGCGCGCGAGGCATCCAGCAGGTCGAGCTGGCGCACGCCCTGCATCGACGCGATGGTCTCGAACGGCACGCCGGCCGTGTCAGGCACATGCTCGCCGATGCCCACGGCTTCCGCGAACGGCTCGGTCGGCACCTTCATCACGCCGCGCTGGTTGTTCGACAGCAGGATGTAGTCCTGCCCGTCCTTCTCGTAGACGATCATGTCGAGCGGGCGGTTGCGGTTGCCGAACTCGGCGATCGTCGTCCCCTGGATCTTGCTGCCCGGCTGCAGCGCCGAGATGGGGAACTTGACGAGGGGCGTGCACAGGTAGCTGGCGACGATCGACGGCTCGCCGTCGATCTCGTACGGCACGAACGTGAACACCGGTGAGAACGTCTCCAACTGTCCGTGGGCGCCGTGGTAGATCTCGACGCTCGTCCCCCGGTCCGCCGTCCGGAACGGATACGGGATCACGCGCATCTTCGACGCGAACTCCTCGTTCGACAGCCCCGAGACGAAGAGGTTGCCGTCGACGAAGGCCATGTGCGTGATGGTCTGCACGCCCATCAGCCCCGCTGGGTCGACCGTGTCGGGGTAGTTCGGCACCGGAATCGCGCGCCCGTCGGCGAGTACCAGCGGCGTCTCGGCCGGCGGCGGATTCGGCACGCCAATGCGCGTGTAGCTGACGTTGTCGAACCCCACGACCTCAAGCTCGCCGGCGCCGTCCACGCGCAGGAGGACGGGAGTCGAACCCGCGCCGAGGCCGCGCATCACCGAGATCCAGGTGTTGCGGGTGTTCGGGTCGACCACCATGTCGGTGATCATCAGGTTGTCGGCGTCGATGCCGAGCAGCCCCGCGATCTTCCGGTCGATGGCGGGCACGTCCTGCGTGCCGGGCGCGCCGCCGGCCATCCGGTCGCCGAGCTGCAGCGCCGTGATGGTCACTTCCTGGCCATCGGCCGCGAAGATGACGCCTTCGGGCCCGAACGCCAGTTTGCCGATGTGCTTGAACTCCGGCGTCACGCCGGTGGTGGCGTCCGAGTTGGAAGCCGCCGGCGCCCCTGCGGCCGCCAGGCTCAGTGCGACGACGAAAAGCAGGCCGATACGTGCTCTGGACATGGTGTCAACTCCTTCGACCGCATTATATGCAGCCCGCGCCGACCGCTACCACTCGAATTGCACCGCCGGCTTGATCAGCCGCCCGAGAAGAATCTCGTTGGGCCGCAGCCAGTTCGGCCCGTACCCGTTCTCCTGGGCGAGGATGGTGTTCTCGTTGAACAGGTTCGCGATGTCGAGCATCGCGCGCGCCCGCATGCCGGCGAATTCGAATGTCT
Source organism: Vicinamibacterales bacterium (assembly GCA_965207665.1). GTDB lineage: Bacteria > Acidobacteriota > Vicinamibacteria > Vicinamibacterales > UBA8438 > JAAXGX01. The sequence continues at coordinate 3,216,871 of CBDBMV010000002.1, read as the reverse complement.
TGCCGAACCGCAGGTCCACCTGGTGCAGCCGCTCGCCATAGAGCGTGCCCGGCTCCACCAGCGGGATTTCCACCGTGGGGCCGCTGAACCCGGTACGCGCCGGGTCGAGGAAGCGGACCGTCCCCGCCGCGACGTCGGCGCCCGTCAGGCTCCAGTAGGCCAGTTGTTCCGGTCCCGGGATGGCCGCATACGTCAACGCCAGGTCGATGTCGTAGGGCAACCCGACCGTGCCGAGGAACTTGAACGTGCTGCGCCACGGCGGGCGGATCTCGCAGTGATGGCCGCCGGGCTGGGGGAAGTCGACGTCGCCCGACCACGATCCCTGCGGGGAATCGACGACGAAGCAGGCTTCCCGGTTGTTGCCGAGCGTGCCGGTGCTCATGCCCCCCTGAATCGTGACGTTCCCGCTGCGGAAGCTCATCGTTGCGTCGACGCCCTGCCAGCTCTCCCGGATGGTGCCGAAGTCCGTGTCGCGTGTCCGCAACGTCCGACTCAGGCCGAACTGCGCGGGGTTGATGTCGAACAGGCCGCAGAGCTCGCTGCCGCTCACGCCGCCGAGGCGCGAATCGGACGGCGCCGACACGCAGTACTCGTCGTAGTTCTGCGGCGTGACGTCGAGCAGGTCGTTGACGACGAAGTTGCGGTAGTGCCGCGAGACGTACAGCACCTCGACGGAGAGGCCGTCGAGCAACTGGTGCTGCACGCCGCCGGTGAACTCCCAGTTGTTCTGCCGGATGCCCCAGCCGTCCCGGATGGCGTCGGCGGCGGTGATGTTGGTCACCGGCGTGGCGAAGTTGCGGTTGCTCCCGGGGAATCCCAGTAGCTCGTTGTCGTCGGGATGCAGGTCGCCGTTGAAGTCGCGCCAGCCGAGCGTGGTCTGCTGGTTGAACACCAGCGGGTTGACCGAAGCCGCGAAGGCCGTGCCCTCGTCCACGACGTAGCGGCTGGCCGAGAACTTGAGCGCGGTGCGCGCGTCGCCGAACAGGTCGTAGGCGATGCCGAGCCGCGGGGAGATGTCCTTCCAGTTAGGCACGTTGTCGATTTGGGGCCACTGCTGGTAGGGGGCGAAGCGGCCGGGACCGCTGAAGTTGTGCTCGGACGGGACGCTGCCCACGTGCGCGTCGTAGCGGATGCCCGCGTTGACGGTGAGCCGGTCGATCGTCCACTGGTCCTGGGCGTACAGGGCGACCTTCTGGAAGTTCTCGCGCTGCGTCCACGGGCCGTTCTCGGCCGTCACTGCGACGGGGCGCCCGCCGGCCATCACCAGCCGCACCTGTCCGTTGAACGACCGGTCCGTCCAGCTCAACCAGCCCTGGTCGTAGGTGAACCCGAACTTCGCGCTGTGGGAGCCGGTGACGTAGGAGACGCTGGCGCCGGCCGTGTGCTGGCGGGTCAGGGTCGCCCCGTACCCCAGCAGCACGTTGGCGCGGAAGAACGTGCGGCTTACGACGTCGTACACGCCGAGGATGTCGCTGTAGGCGAGACCCTCCCGGGTTCCCGTCAGACGCGAGTCGTTGAAGTGGTTGGTATAGCGCGCCTCCACGAGCAACCGGTTGGTCGCCGGCAGCGTCCACTTGCCTTGGAGCACGCTCGACCACGGCACGTCCGACAGCCACGCGCCTTCGTACGAAATGGTCGACGTGGCGAGCAGGCCGTCCTGCGCCCACTGGTGGTTCGACGCGTAGAAACCCAGCTTGTTGCGCTCGGACGCCTGCCAGGTGAGGCGGCCGCTGTACATCTCGTGTCCGAGGTCGTCCACGGTCGGTCTGCTCTCGTCCACGTTCCCGGCCGCGCCGAGCCGGGGGTTCCATGCGTAGGCCAGCGGATCGATCGAATGGAAGCTGCCGGGCTGTTCCTTCTCGGCTCCCTCGAAGCGCACGGATGCGAACCACCAAAGGCGGTCCGCCCGCACGGGTCCGCCGGCCGACAGGTTCAGATCACGCAGCTCCGTCAGCTCCGCGGCCTCCGGAAGGCCCGCGTCGATCAGCTCCTGGCTCGTGTTGTCGCTCTGCAGGTCGGCGTTGGTGTACGTGGTGAAGAAGCTGCCCGAGAAGGAGTTGCCGCCCTCCTTCGGGATCATGTTGGCGCGGACGCCGCCGGTCATCGTCTCGGCGGAGATCGCGCTCGTCTCGTACTGGTACTCCTCGATTTCGCCGGGATCGATGTTGTGGGCAATCAGCGAGCCGGACCCGCCGCGCGTCAGGCGCACCCCGTCGAATTCCTCGTTGTAATCCCCGCCGCGGCTGCCGTGGATCTGGCTGTTGCCGCGATTGAGCTCCGTGCCTCCGACATCGTGGGTGGAGCCGGTCACGTCGATGGTCATGCCGGGGATGAGCTCGGACATCTGCCTGATGTTGCGCCCGGTCGGAAGCTCGTTGCGGACCTCGTCGTTCAGCGTCGTCTCCTGCACCACGTTGCGGATGTCGACGTCCGGCGCCTGCCCCGTCACGGTGACGGTTTCCTCCACGGCGCCCACCTGCATCTGCGCGTTCACCGTCACCAGCACGGCGCCGCTCAGCTCGATGCCCTCACGCACGACGGTGGAGAACCCCGGCAGCGTGAACGTCACGGAATAGTCGCCGGGCCGCAGGCTGGTGATGGTGAACAGTCCTTCACCGTCGGTGACGGCGGCGCGCGCCTGTTCGATGAGCGCGGGGCTCCGGGCTTCCACCGTCACCCCCGGCAGGACCGCGCCCGTCTCGTCGGTCACGCGGCCCGTGAGACCGACGTTCTGGCCCCACGCCTGGGCAGGCAGCAGCACGGCAAGAACAGCAAGGATCCAGTACGGTCCGATACGGTCGCAGCGCATTCCGAGCCTCCCTCCGCCCGTGTTTCCGGCGTATTTCCGATGTGTTTACGACATGTTACGACACATTGCGCGAGACGACGCGGAACGTCCACCAGTGGTCCGGTCGCGGCGTGCCGATCGGCGCGGGTGGGTTGTACGGCGCCTCCAGCGAATTGAGCTTTGCCAGCCGAGCCTCCCAGGACCGGTCCATCTCCGTGGGCTCCTGGATGCGCGTCAACGTGACCGGGTAAACCGTGTCGTCCAGGCGCAGGCGCGCCCAGCCGTTGCGCTCGGCGATTCCGGACCAGCGCTTGCCGTCGCAGAACGAGCAGCTCAGGTACAGGTCGCCGCCGCTGGTGGCGAAGCAGTTTAGGTTGATGGAGTGCGGCAGCAGCGGCGCGCGGATCTGGATCTGGCACAGGTCGACCTGGTTGGCGAAGCGCCAGTCGCTGACCGGCTCCGCCTGCACCGTTCCGAACAGCCAGCCCCCCGGCGTCCGCTCGCACGGACAGATGGCCGAAAATGCCGCGAAACCACCACCCAGCACGGCCAGCACCACGACCGCCGCGATGATTGCCCCGCGCTGCGATACCCTGCTCAGGATGTTGCCGCCGTTTCCGTCACTCATCGGTTCGCCCCCCTCGATGTCTCCGCATGATGTTGCGCAGCGGCGCTCGAGCTGTCCTCCAGGCCGGGCCTGACCAGCTCCCCGGGCGCGGGCTTGTGCGCCCACGCGTGGCTCGGCGTCTGCACGATCGGCCGCAGGTCGGCGGCGCGGAACGAACGCGCCACCTGTTGCTCGCACGGCTCGCCGTATGTAGTGGACCGCTGGCGCGGGATGCGGCCCGCGCCGCAGATGAGGGCCTCCATGCGTGCGGGCGGCAGCTCCTGGCCGAACCCGGCGCCCGCGGCCCTGGTGATGCTCTCGTTCATCAGCGTGCCGCCGAGGTCGTTCACACCGGCTTCCAGGCAGGCGCGCACGCCGCGCGGTCCGAGCTTGACCCACGAGGCCTGGATGTTCGGCACCAGCGGGTGCAGCGCCAGGCGCGCGACCGCGTGCATCAGCAGCGACTCCCGGAACGTCGGGCCGCGGCGGGCCTGTCCCTGGAGGTAGATGGGCGCCTCCATGTGCACGAACGGCAGCGGGACGAATTCGGTGAACCCGCCGGTGCGCGCCTGCAGCTCGCGGATGCGCAGCAGGTGCCGCGCCCAGTGGCGGGGGCGGTCGATGTGGCCGTACATGATGGTGGCCGTCGTCCGAAACCCGACCCGATGCGCTGTCTCCATCGCCGTGAGCCACTGCGCGGTCGACAGCTTGTCCGGACACAGATCCCGGCGGACCTCGTCGTCGAGCACTTCGGCCGCCGTGCCCGGCAGCGTCCCGAGCCCCGCCGCCCGCAGCTTCCGCAGGAACGCTTCGAGCGGCACGCCAAGGGTGGCCGCGCCCTGCCATATCTCCAGCGGCGAGAACGCGTGGACGTGCATGTCCGAAACGGCTGCCTTCACCGCGCGGCAGATCTCCAGGTAGGTGGCGCCGGTATAGTCGGGGTGGATGCCGCCCTGCATGCACACCTCGGTGGCGCCGCGCTCCCAGGCTTCCGCGCTGCGGCGGGCGATCTCGTCGAGATCAAGGTCGTACGGGGCGCCGCGCAGGTTCTCGCTCAGCTTGCCCTTGGAGAAGGCGCAGAAGCGGCACTTGAAATAGCAGACGTTCGTGTAGTTGATGTTGCGGTTGACGACGTAGGTGACCTCGTCGCCGTTGACCTCGCGCCGCAGCGCATCGGCCGCCCGCACGACCGCCACGAGGTCGTCACCGCGGGCGGTGAACAGCTCCGTAATCTCCGACTCGTCCAGCCCGCCGCCGCGCGCGGCCCGGTCGCACAGCGCCCGCGTTCTCGACGTCGGCCGCGGCGTTTCCGGACGGTCCAGGCGGCGCAGGAGATCCTCCGGCAGCACGGCGTCCGGGTCCCCCGGCGACCAGTCGCCCTCGCGTGCGAAGCCTTCCGCCTCGGATGCGTGCAGGACGGCCGTGCGGAGCGGCTCGGCCACCCACGTATCGAGGTCGCGCACGCAGGACGGGTAGACCGTGAGCCGCTCGGTCAGCACCTTGCCCTCGCGCTCCGTCGCCTGCGCGAGCCTCGCGAGGTGCGGCCACGGCGCCTCCGGGTTGACGTGGTCGGGCGTCACGGGTGACACCCCGCCCCAGTCGTTGATGCCGGCCCGGATCAGGCTGCCGTACACCTCCGGCGTCAGGTTGGGCGGCGCCTGGACGGCCATGTCGGGGCCGAAGATGAGCCGGGCGCAGGCGATGGTCCACTGCAGGTCGGCCAGCGTCGGCTCGGGCGCCGTGGCCATCCGCGTGCCCGGCTTGGCCCGGAAGTTCTGGACGATGATCTCCTGGATGTGCCCGTAGCGGTCGTGCAGGTCGCGCAGCGCGAGCAGCGACTCGATGCGCTCCTCGCGCGTCTCGCCGATGCCGATCAGGATGCCGGACGTGAACGGGATCGCCAGCTCGCCGGCCAGGCGGATCGTCTCGAGCCGCGCGTCCGGGTCCTTGTCGGGCGAGCCGTGGTGGACCTCCCCGCGCTCCAGCAGCCTGCGCGAGACGCTTTCCAGCATCAGGCCCTGCGACGGACACACCTCCCGCAGCGCCAGCAACTCGCCCCGCGTGAGGATCCCCGGGTTGGCGTGCGGCAGCAGGCCGGTCGCGTCGGCGACAGCGCGCGCGGCGGCTTCCAGGTAGGCGATGGTCGTCGGGAAGCCGAGCGCGTCGAGCTCGGCGCGCGCCTGCGGGTAGCGCAGCTCGGGCTTGTCGCCCAGCGTGAACAGCGCCTCCCTGCAGCCGGCGGCGGCGCCCCGCCGCGCAACTTCGAGCACCTCGTCGAGCGTCATGTACGCCCGCTCGCCCGGCCGCGGCGGCTGGGCGAAGGTGCAGTAGTGGCACACGTCCCGGCACAACTGCGTGAGCGGGATGAACACCTTGCGGGAATAGCTGACGGCGCGGCCGAACCCCGCGTCCCGCAGCTCGGCCGCCCGCTGCATGAGCGCCGGCAGGTCACGCTCCCGCACGAGATCCAGGGCGGCGTCTCGCGAAGGCCTGGCGTACGTGGCGCGGTTCATTTCACGGTCCGGCCGGCGCCTGGATGACCGTGACGGTGACGCTGGCCGGGGTCATGAAGACCGTATCGTCCGCGACGGCCTGCAGCACGTACGTCCCTGGCTCCGAGAAACGCGCGGTTGTGACGGCGCGGCCGTCCTCGCCGACCTCCTGCACCTGCGGCTCGAACGTCACGGAGCCGGGTCCGCGATAGTGCAGCCAGGTGACGGCGAGGCCGGTGACCGCCGCGCGCCGCGCGTCGACGATGGCCTGCGTCTTCGGACCGGGGCGCAGGGTGCGCTTCGCAAGGGTCGGGTTCGGCGGCGGGACGCCGTCGTCGCCGGCCAGCACGGCCAGCTCCAGCGCGTCCGGCAACGTCACGGTGCGCGAGTCCGCTCCCTCCAGGCGGGCGGTCGGCGGCTGATTGTCCACGTATCCCTGGCCCGAGCCGGCGCCCCGGTTCAGGCGCATGACGTCGCGGTTGATCTCCCAGACGGGCCAGAGTGACGCAATCGCCTTGTCGGTGCGGCCGTTGTGCGTGACGGTCCACACGAGGTCCTTGTCGCCCCAGTCGGGCGGCACGCGCACCTTGAAGACGAACTGCTGCCGGCGCGGGTAGAAGTGGGTCGGCTGGCCGCGGTCGCGCTCGCCCGGCTCCAGGTAGTTGTTCGCGCCGACCGGAATCACGGGCTGTTCCTCGTAGTTCCGGTTCAGGTAACCGAACACCATGTTGAACGAGCCGTCGGGGTTGCGCTCCCAGCCCTCGAAGACGGGCTGCACGTTCTGGGTGCGCAGCCAGGGCGTCTGGCCGTGCACACCGCCGCCGGCAGCAAACGCGAAGGCAGCCGCGAGCGTGCAGGCAATTGCGCGTCGAGGCATGGTTATCGGCATTCGGCGCCGCCGGACGTCAGTCGTTGCCGGCTGTAGCCGCCACCTCGCGGGCCGCCACCTCCGCCTTGAACGCCACGTCGTCGAGCTCGTACCAGCTCACCCAGGCGAAGCTCATGTCGTCGCTGGAACGCTGGCCGAAGCCGGCCCAGTTGCGCGGATCGTCGTTCCAGCGGTTCGCCTCGGAGTTGTCGTGCCAGCTGATGACGTGCAGGAACGACCCCTTCGGCAGCAGCGGCCCAGCGCCGTCCGCGTAGTTGTAGACGATGTGCCAGCCGAAGTCCCAGTCCGCGCAGTTCAGCATCTGCTTGCTGTTGTCGGGCAGGATGGCCTCCAGGCACTGGCGCTTGCCGAGGTTGTGCAGATGCGGCTGGAACGCGGTGATGTGCGCGTTTTCCTTGAGCAGGAAGTACCCGTCGTGCCGCACGTTGCTCTCGCCGGCCGGGATGTCCAGGTCCTCGTTGTCGCCCACGTGGGCGGAAATCAGCTTGTGCTGCGGCTCCACGCCCCGCGGGTAGAAGGTCAGGCCGACGGCCGTGCGGTCCACGATCTCGCGGCCTATGGAGTGGTAGTGCATGTTGAAGCGGATCTGCGCCCCGGCCTTGATCAGCCGGCCGTGGCCGTCCGGGAAGATGTCGCCGTTCTTGCCCAGGGCGTACTCGTTGAGGAAGCTGCCCTGGTCGTCGTCGTCCTCGTCATTGAGGACGCTGGTCACCGCGTGGTGCACGACGGGAAAGCTCTCGGCCGTCGGCTTGGTCTCGACCGCCTTCACCCAGCGGTCCTCGGTCAGGCCGGAGTCCGACCAGAGGTTGCCCCACCAGTCCGGCGCCGCGGCCGCCACGACGAACGGCTCGGGGATCTCCACGATCCAGTCCGGCGTGCCGATGTGCCACTCGTTCATGCGCCGGAACTCGACCGGCGGCGGCATGTCGGCCGGATTGCCGCGCGGCGCGCCGCCGTCCACCCACGCGACGATGATGGCGATCTCCTCGTCGCTCAGCGACTTGTCTTCCTTGAAGTCCTGGATGCCGATGTTCTTGTCGATGTACCAGGGCGGCATGATTCGTTCGGTGACGTTCTCGCGGATCGCCCTCGCCCACGGGCGGGTCTCCTCGTAGGTCAGGAGCGACATCGGCGCGATGGAGCCGGTGCGATGGCAGGCCTGGCAGGACCGCTGCAGGATGGGCGCCACGTCCCGGGTGAACGTGGGCGTGGCCGCGTCCTGGGCGGCGGCGATCGAGGGCGCTGCAATGGCCGCCAGCGCGGAGAACGCTACGGCAGTAAGTGCCAGCCGGCGAACACGGGTGAATGGCATCGTTCCAGCCTCCCCTTCGAACAACCGTAACGAGTTCGTATTGTGGACCGGCTGCTGCCGGTGCTGCAAGCGGCTTCCTCAACTTGGGGCTGCGCCCCAGGCAGGCGCTAGCGGAACAGGTCGAGGTCGACTGCGTTCGCCATGGCCTCGTAGCCGGTGTCGCCCGGGTGCAGGCGATCCCCGCAGTCGTACTCCGGCAGGAACCAGGTCGGCCGGGCGGGATCGCGGGTGGCGGCTTCGAAGTCGATGACGGCGTCGTACTCGCCGCTCGTCCGGATCCAATCGTTGAGCTCCTGCCGCACGGCTTCGCCCTCGGGCGTCCAGTAGCCGGGGATCGTCGTGCCTTCGAACGGCGTGAGCGTTGCGCCGAATATCCGGAGGCCGCGCGCCCGCGCCCGCGCAATCAGTTGCCGGTGCCCGGCAATCAGTGCGGCCGCGGTAATGCCGGACTCGGACGTCCCGCTGATGTCGTTGATCCCTTCGAGCACGATCACGTGGCTGACGCCGGTCTGCAGCAGGACGTCGCGATCGAACCGGGCGAGAGCGCTCCGCGCGGCCCCGCCGCCCAGCACCCGGTTGCCGCCGATGCCCACGTTAAGCACCGCCAGGTCGATGCCGTTGGCCCGGAAGCGTGCGGCCAGGTGGTCGGGCCACGCGCTGTCGGCGTCGACCGACGAGCAGTAGCCGTCCGTTATCGAGTCGCCGATCGCGACCACGGCGCCCGTGCGTTCGCGCGCCGCGACTTCGACCCGCGCCAGGTAGAACCAGGATTCCGTTTCCGCCGCCACGGGGAACTCTGCCGCTCCTGCGTGGTTGCCGGGATTCGAGACGTAGTGGGTCCGGTCGGACCGGTTGTGCCAGCTCACCGGCGACCGCGCGGCAGCGGTGTCGCCGGGCAGGTAGAGGTCGATCGCCAGATCCGCCAGCGGCGGCGTCTCGAGGTCTGCCGGATCGCTGACGAGCACGGCGCCGGGCGGCACGCGGGGCGCGCCGTCGCCGCTGAAGGTCAGCCTGCGGGCGGTGCCGGCAGCTACCGAGGATCCGTTCGCACGGAGCGCCACGGCCGCGCCGCCGATCGCCAGCGGCTCCGTGCCGGCGATGTTGCTCACGACGATGCGCACGCGCTCTCCGCCCACCGTGGTCCGCACGATCTGGCGGACTGTCTGGCCGGCGATCCGGATGTCGTTGTTGAGGACCGGAATGAGCCGGAACACCGGCGTTCCGGCCGGGGCCGGGGGCGGCGCGGCCGGCCGCTGCGGAGCTGCTGGACGCGCGACGAGCGGCGCCGCCCACGTCGCGACCCAGTGGGAGCCGCCGGCGTCTTGCGGCGCGGCCGTCGCGGGGAGCGCCAGCGCGAGCAGGCAGGCCGGCCCGACCGCGCGGGTGCGCCGCATGACCAGCCGGCGGCGGGGCGACGTCTGCACCTGTGCCATCGTTGAGCGGATTGCGCGTATGCGAGCGTCCAGTGTAGCAGTGGACCGCTGTAGATCGTTGTAATATGCCGGTACCGTTGAGAGGCCCTCATGACACCAGGAATCCTGTTCGGCACTCGTCCTGAAATGCATTCCGGAAGGTGGCGGCGAGTAGCGCCTGCGCTGCTGATTCTCCCGGCGCTGCTGCTGGCTGCACCGGGCGTGGGCGCCCAGCAGGAAGGCGAACGCAGGCCGTGGCCCACCACCGCGGCGCCGCGCGTCGAGCTCGCCGACGGGCCGCAGGTGTTCGAGGCCGACGGGCAGCATTTTCGCGTCGTGCCGATCACGGGGCTCCGTCAGCCGTGGGCGCTGGCCGTGCTGCCGAACCTCGACATTCTCGTCACCGAGCGGGACGGCCGGATGCGGGTCATTCGAGACGGGGTGCTGGATCCGGAGCCGCTGGCCGGGCTGCCGGAGATCAACACCGGCGCGGTGAACTCGGGGCTGATGGACGTCATCCTCCATCCGCGGTTCGAGGAGAACCAGCTCATCTACTTCACCTACTCCAAGGAGATGCCCGGGAGTCCGTTCGAGGACTACACGCGTGGACCCGATTCGGAAGGGCCGCTCATCGAGCGGGACGCCGCGACGGCCACGCTGGCGCGCGCCCGCTACGACGGCACCAACGTCCTGAAGGACGTGATGGACGTATTCGTTTCCGACGCGTGGTCGCAGGGCACGTCGGGAGCGCGCATCGCGTTCAGCCGCGACGGCAGGATCATCATGGCCATCGGCATGCCGACCCGCCACAAGATCGGCACCGCCGACGACGCGCAGAACCCGGCCAACCACGCCGGCAAGGTGCTGCGCATCAACGAGGACGGCTCGGCGCCGCACGACAATCCGTTCGTCGGTCGCGAGGGGTATCGGCCCGAGATCTACGCCTTCGGCATCCGCAACGCGCTCGGGCTGTTCGTCCATCCGCACACCGGGCAGATCTGGGAGACCGAGAACGGTCCGATGGGCGGCGACGAGCTCAACATCATCGAGGCGGGCCGCAATTACGGCTGGCCGGTAGTTTCCTACGGCCTGGACTACAACCACAGGAAGCTCGGCGGATTGTCCGGGACGACCTCCGAGCATCCGTGGGCGCCGGGCATGGAGGAGCCGTTTGCGTACTGGATGCCGTCGCCGGCGCTGGCCGGCATGATCATCTACACCGGCGACAGGTTCCCGAACTGGAAGGGCAACGCCTTCATCGCCGCGATGGGCCGCGGGAACCTGGGCAGTCGGCAGTTGCACCGCGTCGTGTTCAACGAGCAGGGGCTGATCCAGCGCAACGGCCGGCGCACGCTGCTGGCCGAGCTGAAGCAGCGCATCCGCACCATACGGCAGGGGCCGGACGGGCTCCTGTACCTGGCGACCGCGGAGGCCAGGGGCGCCGTGCTGCGGATCGAGCCGGTGGATCCGCAATCCTGAGGAGGGTACGCCATGCAGCGTCAGTATTCCGGTCTGTCGCGTGCGGTTTCAACGCTGGCCATCGCCGCAATGCTCGGCACGGTCGCCGTTCAGGCGCAGTCTTCCGCGGGCGATGCGCCCAGGACGCCGTGGGGCGATCCGGATCTGCAGGGCGTATGGGTCGGCTCCACGCTGACGCCACTCGAACGGCCCGAGCGATACGAGGGGCGGGAGTTCCTGACCGCCGCGGAGATGGCGGCGCTGGAGCAGGGCGCCGTCGACCGCAACGTCCGCCTCTACGAGCGCCCGGCCGAGTCAACTACGGCCGGCGGCAGCGTCGACTGGCGGGCGGACGGCACGCCCGGCTTCTACAACAACTTCTGGCTCGACAACGGCACCGCCTGGGAGCCGAGCGGCCGCACGTCGCTGATCGTCGACCCGCCGGACGGCCGGATTCCGTACACGGCCAACGCGGAGGACGGCTACCGGCCGCACGGGTCGGGCCCCTGGGACTCAGTCCTCGACCTGGACACGGGCGAGCGCTGCCTCGGCGACGGCCTGCCGCAGATCTGGTTCGGCTACAACCCCAACCACCAGATCTTCCAGACCGCCGAGCACGTGGTGATCGTGCACGAGATGTTCAACCAGCGGCGCATCATCCCGCTCGACGGCCGCCCGCACGTCGACATCACGCAGTGGAACGGCGATCCCCGCGGCCGCTGGGAGGGCGACACGCTCGTGGTCGAGTCGCGCGATTTTCCGGATCGCCCGCACGACCGCTGGATCAACACCTGGCGCATCCCGTCCCGCGAGCTGCATTTCGTGGAGCGCTTCACGCGCGTGGACGCCAACACCATCGACTACGAAGCCACCATCACCGACGCGACCAAGTTCACGCGCCCCTGGACCGTGCGCTTCCCGCTCTCGCAGGACCAGTCCCAACGCGGCGTGGCGGCGGGGGACCTGTTCGAGTTCGCCTGCCACGAGGGGAACTACGCCGTCGCCAACGTCCTCCGCGGCGCCCGTGCGCAGGACGACGCGGAGCAGTAGACCCGCGCCGCATCCGACACCTGCTTCGCTGGCCGGTACGTGGAGACCCCCAACGGCGTAGGGTCCGCGTACGCTATGATCAGACCCGTATTCGGACTGATTTTGAGGTGATCCATGTCAACCGCCATCGTCAGCCTGAGCGAGTTCAAGGCAAAGGCAGCGCAGATGCTTGCCGAGATGAAGTCCGCGGAGCACGAGATCGTCATCACGCAGCGTGGCGCCGCCAGCGCCGTCGTTCAGGACTTCGATGTCCATAAGCGCCAGCGCGACGCGTTGCTCATGCTGAAGCTCATGGTTCAGGGTGAGGCTGACGTGACGGCGGGCAGGACGACTTCCCAGGATAAGGTGTTCGACGATCTCCGCTCGAGCCTGACGGCAGCCGCGGATGGCTGACTTCCGGGTTCTGTGGACCGAGGCTGCCAGGCGGGACCTGGCAGGGATCGTCGAGTTCATCGCGGAGACAAGTGGTTCCGCGAGGGCTCTTGCTGTACTTGATCGCGTGGAGCGTCGCTGCCAGACGCTCGCCACGCTTCCGGCACGCGGTCGGATCGTTCCCGAGCTTGGCCTCGTCGACGTTCACACGTACCGTGGGCTGATTGAAAGACCGTGGCGGATCATCTATCGCCACGACATCCATCGCGTCTACGTCACGGCAGTTCTCGACGCGAGGCGGGATCTGGCCAGCGTGCTGCTTGAACGGTTGGTTCGCTGACAGCCGCGGGCGGCTACTTTGCGTCCTGCGCGTCGCCGGTCTGCTTGATCGCGTTCATGGCGGTGGCGATGATCGAGGAGACGTCGGCCAGGTTGGCCGGCAGGATCATGGTGTTGTTCTCTTTGGCCAGCAGCCCCAGCTTCTCGACGTACTGCTCGGCGACGCGTAGCTGCACCGCCTGGTAGCCGCCCGGTGCCTCGATCGCCTCGGCCACCCGGCGGATGCCTTCGGCTGTGGCCGTCGCCACGGTCGTGATGGCGGCGGCCTCTCCCTCGGCCTCGTTGATCTGCTGCTGCTTCTTGGCCTCGGATTCCTTGATGACCTTCTGCTTCTCGCCCTCGGCCGTGTTGATGGCCGAGTCGCGCAGGCCTTCCGAATCCAGAATGGTGGCGCGTTTCTCGCGCTCGGCCCGCATCTGCTTCTCCATGGCCTCGAGCACGTCGCGCGGCGGGTTGATGTTCTTGATCTCGTAGCGCAGCACCTTGACGCCCCACGGCTCCGTCGCCTTGTCCAGCTCGTCCACGACCTGCGTGTTGATGTGGGCGCGCTCCTCGAACGTCTTGTCGAGCTCGATCTTGCCGATCTCGCTGCGCAGCGTGGTCTGTGCGAGCTGAGTGATGGCGAACACGTAGTTCCCGATGCCGTACGAGGCGCGCCGCGCGTCGAGCACCTTCAGATACAGGACGCCGTCCACGCCCACCTGCACGTTGTCGCTCGTGATGCAGATCTGTTCGGGGATGTCCAGGGCCATTTCCTTCAGCGAGTGCTTGTAGCGGATGGAATCGAGGAACGGGACCAGGATGTGGAAGCCGGCGTCGAGCGTCCCGGAGTACTTCCCCAGCCGCTCGACGACGTACTGACTCTGCTGCGGCACGATCGTCGCCGTCTTGGCGATGACGACGACGACCAACACGACCATCGCCACCACGGCGATCAAGCCCATTTCCATCGTTTCCCTTTCACTCGGCCCGAATCCACAGCGTGAGCCCGTCGACGTTTTCTACGAGGCACACCTGGCCGGGGCCGACGGCGGTCTCGCCGATGTTCCTGGCGTTCCACTTGGTCCCGCGCAGCTCCGCACGGCCGAAGCCGTGCGCGGCGATCTCGTCGCAGGCAACCGCGCGCTCGCCCACGAGGTCTTCCACCGCGTCGCTGGCGCCGCTGCCGAGCTGCCGTGCGAGCAGGGGGCGGAAGAATACGACCGCGGCAACCGACAGGCCGGTGAACAGCACGCCCTGCAGCCAGAGCGGCTGCGCCACATCCAGCGCAGCCAGCAGCCCGACCGCCAGCGCGGCGCAGCCGAAGAAGAAGAGATAGAAGCCGCCCGGAGACGCCAGCTCCAGAGCCAGCAGTACGAAGCCGCCCACCACCCAGATCCACCAAGCCATGGTCTTGACGGGGACTCCGCGCCCGCCGCGGAGCGCGCACCCGGCTTCGATTGTAAACGTTTGGACTGTACGAGGGAGCCGCTATTCGAGGGGCCGGCTGTCCACGGTGACGGTCAGCACGTCCAGGTCGTAGAACTGCTCGTGCCGCACCTCTCTGGCCATGTGCCGCAGCAGCCGTGGCCCGACGTCCTCCAGCACTTCGCGGTCCTCGCCGAGGTTCCGCAGCCGCTCCTCCAGGTTCGCGCTGTCGGGGCCGCTCGCGAACTCGATCTGCAGCATGTCGTCGGCCGGGCTCACCGCGACGCGGATCGGATGCGGCGCCGACGCTTCCTGACGTTCCAGCAGGTACAGGAAGGCCTCCTCGCCGGCCAGCTCCAGGCGGTTCGTCGCGGTTTCGTCCCAGCCGGCGCGGACGGCTGCGGCAGCGAGCGCCGCCTGCAGCTTCGACAGCGATCTCACGCTCGGTGCCAGCACGTCGCGATGGCCGCGTTCCTTCAGCGAGATGAGCAGGGTTAGCGCCATCGCCATGAGGCCGCCCGCCGCCATGCCGTTGTCGAGCACGCCCCGCGACCACGGCGGCAGGTGGTCGGGGAAGATGACGCCGTTCTGGAAGCCGAGCCCCACCCAGAAGGAGATGCAGACGATCAGCCCTTTTTCGTAGCTGAACCCGCCGGTCGTGACCATGCGGACGCCCTGGCGGAAGAGGAGCACGATGAAGATGAAGATGTATGCGCCGGCGACCGGATCGGGAACCACCTGCAGCAGTGCGGGCAGCTTGGGAATGAACGCCGTGAGCACGATGATCAGGCCCCCGACGAGCGCCACGCGCCGCGCCGCCACGCCGGTCAGGTCGGCGATGGAGATGCTGCTCGCATACGTCGTGTTCGGCACGGTCCCCGCGATGCCGGAAAGCAGGTTGCCGACGCCGTCGGCGTTCAGCGCACGCTGGACCACCTTGAAGTCGACCGGCACCGCTGTGCGATGCGATACGCGCTGAATGGCGATGGCGTCTCCGTAGGTTTCGATCGCGCCGATGATCGTCACGATGATGAACGGGACGAGCAGGCTGAAGAACCGCGCGTCAAAAGACAGGTCGAGGCCGGGCCAGCCGCTCTGCGGCAGCCCGATCCATGCCGCGTCGACAACCGGGGTGAAGTTCACCATGCCCATCGGGATTCCGACCAGGCTCCCGGCCAGAATTCCGATCAGAGGCGCCCACAGCCGGCTTGCGCCGCGGGCGTAGATGGAGACCAACGTAATGGTCGCGAATGCCGCGCCGGCCACCAGCGGTCCGCCCATGCCGGCGGCGTCCGCGCCGGCGGGCACCTGCGCCAACAGGTCCGTGGTGACCGGGAAGACGTTGACGGCAATCAGCATGATGACCGTGCCGCCGACCGTCGGCGTGATCAGCCGGCGGAACAGCGACAGGCGCGCGGAGAAGAAGAACTGTACCAGCGAAGAAGCCACCACCAGCGACGCCAGCAACGCCAGGCCTCCGGCGGTCACGGCGGCTATTGCCACACCGATGAAGGCGCCGGACGTACCCATGTAGAGCGGGTAGCCCGCGCCGATAGGGCCTACCGGCCGGGCCTGCAGCATGGTCACGACGCCGCTGACGACCAGCGCGGCGAAAACCGCCCACTCCAGCCCTTCCGGGTAGCGCGCCCCGTTGATCACGATGATCGGAATGAGGATGATGCCGGTCAGCACCAGCGTCACGGTCTGGAGGCTGAGACCGAGCGTCAGCCAGTGCGACGGCGCTTCGTCCACGGCATAGCGCAGATGGATATTCGAACCGTGTTCCTGCGTTTGGGCCATTGTCCGTTCGCCGTGGGTTGGGGATTGGATGCAGAGATGACCGGTTCGTTTCCGCGTGCAGAGCGGACAACGATACTACGGCCGCAGCGCCGCCTTCGGGTGCAGTCCGCTAGAACGTCGCGATCGGGTTGATCGGCGATCCCATGCCCAACCGGATACGCAGTGGCGCCGCCGTGAACAGGAACTCGTAGCGCCCCAGCCGCTGCGCCGCTTCCGCTGCCTCGGTGAAGTCCAGGTTGTCGAAGATGCCGACCCCGAGCGACACGAGCGCGAGTTGATGGAGCGGGTAGGCTACGTCGTCCGTAATCCCGTGCGGGAAGACGTCGGTCGACATGTCGCTGCCGATGAAAGCTACTTCCCGTTCCTTCAGGAAGTACGCCACGTCGGCGTGGTAGCCGGCCACTCCGCTCTCCGGCGCCCACGGTCCGACCGCAGCGCGGCGCTTCCAGCGGCCGGTATGGAGCAGGATGACGTCTCCGGACCCGGCCCGCACACCCTGAATCTCCTCCAGCGCCTCGAGGTCGGCCTTGTGCACGGGCGTGCCCGGCTCCAGCCAGCCGTCCGTGGTGGCCTTGCCGGGCAGCAGGGTCGCGTCGTACAGGACGCCGCGCGTGACGATTCCGTTCCGCAGCGCATGGATGCTGCCCTTGGGGCAGCCGGCCGCCTCCTCGATCCCCGCCAGCGTCGCGCCGGTGTGCCCGACGCCGGCGACCATCACGTGGCAGTCGAGAGAGTCGAGGTGGCTGTGCACGTGACCGTGATAACTGCCCGTGTACTGGAGCCGATCCGAGCCGCCCGTTTCGCTCACGCGCAGCACCTCGCGGTTCAGGATCGTCGTGCCGTCGGCCGCTTCTTCCTCGATGATGTCGTGCGCCAGCGAGACGGCGATCCCCTCCTGCACGAGCGCCGCCGCTTGCCGCCGCTTCTCGGGGGTTATGAAGTTCGCGGCGCCAATCTCGTCGTCCGGTCCCCAGCGGCCCTGGTTGGACAGCTCCCGGAAGGCGCGCTCCACGTCGGCCGCGGTCTCCATGCGCTCGTCGGCCTGCCCGTTCGCCCCGCAGGCGGCCAGCGCCAACGCCATGGCCGCGACCGCCGCACCGCGCAACGTCGTCTTGAACTTAGCAGTCATCGTCCCGCCTCCAGGCTGCAGATGCGCAGGTTCGCCCGCTCCCGAACTAGAACATCGCGATCGGATTCGCCGGGCTGCCGGTGCCGCCGGCGACGCGGAGCGGCAGGGCCATGAACATGAACTCGTGGCGGCCCTCCTCGGCGCAGGCGTCGGCGATGGGCTCCAGCAGCGCGTTGTCGAGCAGCGCGACGCCGAAGTAGGTGAGCACGGCGTGCACGGGGTAGGCGAGGCCGTATGGGTTCGGCCGCGCGTCCATCATGTCCCAGCCGAGCAGCGCGACGTCGCGGTCGCGGATGAACTTGGCGCACGAGGCGTGCAGGCCCGGGCGGTCGCCGCCGCCTACGACCCCGCCCGCCCGCTGGAACGCCTCGCGGCCGCTGTGCACGAGCAGCGCGTCGCCTGGACCGACCTCGACGCCCTGTGCGTCCGCGATCTCCGCCAATTCCCAGCCGTGGACCGGGCGATCGGGCGTGACGTGCGCGGTGCCGCGGTGCCGCGGGACGTCCAGCACCACGCCGCGCGTGATGATGCCGTTCTCCCAGGCCATGACCGAGCCGAACGATGCGCCGTGGGTGTCGACGGCCTCGTCGGGATGACGCCCGTTCCAGACACCGTCCTCGGCGTCCTCCCAGATGTGGCAGAGCGAATCGATGTGGGTGATGGTCTGGCCGTGGTAGATGAAGCCGTAGTAGTCGACCACCGAGCCGGCGCCGTTGCCGCGGTCGTTCTTGCGGACGAAGTGCTGCGGCGGCTCGAAGACGCGGCTCAGCGACACGGTGCGGCCGTTGCGCACGAGCGCCGCCGCTGCGCGCCGCTTCTCCGCGGTGATCAGGTTCACCGCGCCCGCCTCGTCGTCGCGGCCCCAGCGGCCCCAGTTGCGCAGGTCTCGGTACCACCCTTCCACCTCCGCCTGGGTCGGGTCGCTCCGGCCGCCCGACTGCGCGGGCGCCGCAGCTCGTAGAGCAGGCAGAGACGGCCAACCGGCGCCCCTCCCGCCGATCGCCACGCCGCCGATCGCCACCGCACTCTTCAGGAACCGTCGCCGGGTCGCGGACATGGTCAACCCTCCTTCTTGCGCCAGGCGAGGCGCCAGCCGCAGATGATGATGATGGCGCCCATCGCGAACATCACGGCGAACTTGGCGCCGGTCAGCACGATCAGGGACGGCGTCAGCGGCGACGGGTCCGGAAATACCTGCGCCGCACGGGCGAGCACGAAGTCCTCGACCACCTCGGTCAGCAGGAACAAAACCGGGACGTACGGCAGCCAAATTGCCCGGCCGGTGGTGGTCCCGCCGCGCTTCAGCAGCCAGGCGATGACGATCGCGGCCGCGCCGCCCATCAGCAGCGGCGTCAGGATGTCCAGGCGCTGAAACAGGATGTAGTCGGCCCGCCCCTCGGGGCCGATGGCGCGGAGGAACAGCATCATCATTTCCGGCATGTACCAGATCTGCTCCTCGGGCAGCATGCCTCCCGGGGCCAGGGCCCGCACGCGCGGAAACGGACCGGTGCCGAACAGCACTCCCTGGCCGACGAGGGCGATGGCGACTGCGATCAGCGCGCGCGGGCCGGTGGCGAACCGCAGGATCCAGGGCATCGGATACGCAGAGGGTAACCCAAACCGTGCGGGTGCGGAAGACTTCCCGTTGCCGGCATCCGCGCCGGCCCGCGACGCCTACGGCTCGGCCGCGCGCTCACGGGCGATCCGCTCGAAGTCCTCGTCCGTGATGAAGATCATCTGGGCGTTGACGTGGCCCATCTCGTCGATGGTGCGCGGGCCGTTCAGCACCCACTGCCGGGGGTCGGGGTTGTTGCGGTTCGCGGCAGTGTTGTCGTGCCACGTGGTGACCAGCAGCACGGTCCCCTTCGGCAGCAGCGGCGCCGCGTCCTCGGCGTAGATGTAGTTGATGTGCCAGTTGTTGTCGAAGCGGTCGGTGTAGTTGATGATCTCGCGCCCGCCGCTTGGGTAGACCGCCTCCAGCAGCAGCGCCTTGCCGCGCACGTGCATGTGCGGTTGGAAGTTGTGCAGGATGGCCGGCCCCGGCAGCACGTAGGAGCCCTGGTGCTGGGCCACGGTGTGCGGCGGAATCTCGAGCTCGCCGCCGATGAACGGCCCGAACGCCAGGTACTCGGCGCTGTAGCGCGGGGTCACGCCCTCGGGGTGGAACCACCACCCGATCTCGAGGACATCCGTGATCTCCTCGCCCACGGCGTGATAGTGGATGTCGAACTCCACCTTCGCCCCGGGCTTGACCAGCTTGCCGGTGTCGGGCGGGTAGACCTCGCCTTCCTTGCCCTGCGCCCACTCCGTGAACAACTCGCGCACCTCAACGGGTGCGCTGGCCCGGTGCTGCTGCGCCGCCAGAACCGCCTCGATGCCCGCCTGTCCGTTGCGGAACGCCAACTCGGCCTCGATGAAGTCGTCGCTCTCGGGCTGGTGGAGGTAGGTCGACGCGTGGTGCGCGATGCGGCGCCCCGGCAGCGAGGGCTTTGTTTCCGCCGCGCGGATCCAGCGCGCCTCGGCCAGCGGCACGTCAACCACGGCGTGGAAGAAGACGTCGTTGGCCACCGCCGGCATCGTCCACGGCTTCGAACGAATGACGAGGTCCGGCGGACCCAGTTCGTCCTCGAGCAGAAAGCGGTCGCCGTCCGGCCATTCAACCGGCGGCGGCAGGTCCGCGGGGTCGCCACGCGGCGCGCCGGCGTCGACCCAGTCGACGATCGCCTCGATCTGTTCGTCCGACAGCGAGATGTCGTTGATGAACTCCTGGATGCCGACCGTCTTGTCGAGGTGCCAGGGCGGCATCTCCCGCGCCAGCACCTTGTTCCTGATCGACCGCGCCCACGGACGGGCGTCCTCGTAGTTCACGAGCGACATCGGGCCCAGGCTGCCGGGCCGGTGGCAGGTCTGGCACTTCTGCTGGAAGATGGGCGCGATGTCCCTCGAGAACGTGACCGCGGCCGGTACGTTCGGAGCCGGCTCCTGCGCGGGCAGCGCGGCCGGGACGGCGGCCAGCAGGACCGCAAGCAGCGCGCCGCGGCGCGCGAGTCTGCTCCTCATGGTGTCACGGTAACCCGGACGTAGCCGTTGGTCCAGCAGCAGAAGCCGAACGGGCGCGGTCCTTCCACGGCCTTGGCCCGCAGGATGTACTCTCCCGGGCGCTCGAACGTGGCCGTCGCGGTCGCACGGCCGTCCGAGACCGTGGTCTCGGCCGCGTCGAAGGTGACTGCATCCGGACCCCGGTACCTGGACCACAGCACCTTCAGGCCGCGCGGCACCCGCGGCGGCCGGATTGCCACCGCGGTCCGCTGCTCGAAGCGGCTGTAGAACACGTCGTGGTCCTCGGGCGGCGGCAGGCCGTCGTCCGTCATTGCCACCTCGATGGGCACCGGCCGTGAAACCCGCGTCGTCAGGCCGAGAGTGGCCCCGGCCGGCCCCTGCGCCGACTCCCCGCTGGCGGGAAAGGTCAGCACGGGCGGCGTGTTGCCGTCGAACTCGCCGCCGCGCTGCCGCAGGGCGTCGATGTTGAACAGCCGATCGAGGTTCGCAGGAACCGTGAACGTCTGCCCGCGGTGGGTCAGGGTCCAGGTGACCTCGGTCTCGGGGACAGCGTCCGGCATCCTGATTGTGAATACGGCCTTCTCGCGGCGGGGCGGGAAGTGCGTGGGCTGCCCCTGATCCGCGGGACCGGGTTGAATCCGGTTGTCGGGGCCGACCGGGATGTCGACCGATTCCTCGTAGTTGCGGTTGAGATACCCGAACGCAACCTGGATGTCGCCCTGCGGGTCCTCGAACCACCCCTCGTAGACCGGCACCACGTTCCGGCCCCTGGCGTGCTTGATCTGCCCGTTGTCGGGCAACTGCGCGTGCCCCGACAGAACCACGGACGCGGACAGTAGCAGGGCAAAACCGAAAGCCGGTGCCTTCGCCATCGCGCTCGGCTCGGGCGTCAGTCCAGACTGCGCTGCCGCGCGGCGGCGATGAGCCGCTCGGCGTCCTCGGCCAGCAGCAGGCGGTCCTGCTGCAAGGCGCGCACGGCCCGCTCGACGGCTGCGACATAGCCGTCGCGGCCGTCGTAGCGCTCTTCTATGGACGGGCGGGGGTCGCCGCTCGCCAGGCGGTCGGCCCGCGTCGGCGGGAAGGCGATCTGCTGGCCGGCGGCGTCGCACAGGTCATTGCCGGCGTACTCCGCGGCGCGGACGGCCCAGCCCGTGTACGTAGCGAGCGGCGCGGCGATGTCCGGCACGCGGATGCCGGCCATGTCGTTGCCGTCGGCGTCGGTCCGCGGCACCAGCGCGGGGTAGGGCTCGGTGACTTCAGGCGGCAGCACGCTCAGGATCCCGTCGCCGGCGTGCGGGCCGAAGTCGAGCAGGTCGCCGGTGCTCAGCAGGCCGTCGTAGTGCACGCCCGGGATGGCGGGGAAGCCGAGGTGCTCGCGGGGCAGGGCCTCGACCAGCGTGCCGTCGGCGCGCCGCGGGACGCGGCTGGCTGGCGGCTCCTTGCTCTCGGAAACCCACTCGTCGAGCGCCACGAGCAGCGCGCGCAGCACCGGCTCGGCCTCGAGCGTGTTGCGCGGCTGCTGGCAGATCCCCTTGCCGCGCTGGCGGCTGCCGCCGCTGTGCGGAAAGCTGGAAAAAAGGAAGTGGCGCACGTTCGGCGGGTCGGGCAGGTCGTCGCCGAGCGTGTCGGTGTGCAGCAGCGACGACGCCTTCACCCAGTACTCGTTCGACGAGTTCGCTTCCAGTATCAGCGGGCAGGTGTCGTCCGCCAGGCAGCGGCGCAGGCGGCCGTCGGTCCGGTCGGTCACCGGGTCGTGCACCACGTTGTAGGCGAACGGGAACGGCCGCTCCGGGAACCAGCGCGCGATGTGCTGGCGCTGCGTGCGGTGCGGCTGCGCGAAGCGGTAGTTGACGAACGCCCCGCTGGCGCCGCCGATCCAGTTCAGCACGCCGTCGAAGACGCGCCGGCCAAGCTCGTCGCCGTTGAAGCCGTAGTGGACGAAGTCGCGCATGAACCGCGCCGGCTGCGAGATGGCGAACGCGTAGGCGTGCCGGAGCTGCCCGGCCAGCGGATTGGCGTTGCCGCTGTCGTCCTCGGCGGCGTGGCGCAGGAACGCGACGGCGTCGCGCACGGCGGCCATGCCGAGCCCCGCCACCAGCGGCTCGGTCGCGGGATACGTCAAATGGTAGAGGCTGCCCTGGCGGAACGCCGTGCCCGCCGGCAGCAGCCGGATGGTCCGCGCGTCGACGTACTCCCAGGCGCCGTCGTCGAGCGGCTGCGGCTTGTCCCCGTAGCGGGTGCGCACCGTCAGCGTCGCCCGCGAGGTGTCGAGCGTCGCCGCGGGATACGTGAGCCGGCCGGTTTCCGTGCGGTCGTTGTCGATGACCAGCTCTTCGAGCGACGGTCCCACGATGGCCGACCCGTCGGGGTTCACCGCCACCGGCAGCGTGATGTTCAGTCGGCCGTCGGCGGACGACGCGGTCGCGTCCCAGCCGCTGGCCACGAACGTGTAACCCTCGCGCATCAGGAAGCCGTTGCCGGCGTCGTCGGCCGACGACGGGTCGCTGCTGGCCGTCGGCGCGGCGTTGAGTCGGTTCAGCGACAGCAGCCGGCCGCGGTTGTTGGCCTCGTAGAACAGCCTGCCGTTGCCCTGTGACGGGTCCACCGGCCGCAGGATGATCAGGTCGGCCGAGTATTCGACCATGCCGCGCGCGTTGCGCGGCGCCAGCTCGATGTCGGCGATCACCGCGTTCTCCGGCGCCTCCGGGTCGACCTCCGCATGCACGCGCCCGACGAGCTTCTCGTACGGTCCGACGTCTCCGAAAGAGCGCCCGTCGAACGTGGGCGATTCGACGCGTTCGATCTCGATGCGCGTCACGCGGGCATCCGCGGCGGCCGGCGCCGCGAGCAGCAGGGCGAGGACGATGAGGAACATGCGCATGCGTTCTTCCGCCTTGAATGCGGGACAAACGGGCCACTGCGCGGCACTATCGCACGGCGCCGCGCGTGGCGCAAGGAGGAACGGCGGTGGGGAGGAGAATGGCGCAGAACCCGTGGGGACGGTGAGACGCCCCCACGGGTTCCGGATATGCGAATGCTAGAAGTTGTACTGGAACGACACCTTCATCAGCCGGCCCGGCTGCAGCCCGATCGGCAACAGCCAGGTATTGAGGGCGAACTGCTCGCGCGATACGGCGTTCGCGTTGAACACGTTGTAGATGTCGAAGCTCGCCCGGAAGTCGCTGCCGCCGAAGTCGAGGATCTTGGCGAAGCGCAGGTCGAGCTGGTGCAGCGTGTCGCCGAACTCCGATCCCGGCGGGATGACGTTGAGCGACACGGTGCCGAGCGTCGACGGACGCCCGAGTGCTGTCTGCACGTCCGCGCCCGGCACGACGTAGATCGCCTCGCGCAGGATGCCCGGCCGCACGAAGAACGAGCCAGACAGCTCGATGTCGTACGGGAAGGTGTACGACCCGAACAGCGATGCGTTTGTCAGCCAGTCCTGCTCGACGCGGCAGAAGTCCGAGGCGAGCATGTTGCCGCGGCTGCCGGCCGTGCCCTCCACGCGCGACGCATTGGTATTGTTCGAGAACGTGGCTTCCGGGACCGCTTCCTGCAGGCCGCAGAAGTCGGTGGTGCGCTGGCCGAGCGCCAGGCCGCCCTGCAGCAGCACTTCCTCGAGCCGTGCGCTGACGCTCACGTCGATGCCGTGCCATACCTCGGTCTCGTCGCCCAGGTTGTTCGTGCTGGTCTTCACGTCGTGCGGCAGGCGCGCGAACGCGTCCGGGTTCATGTCCAGAAGCGTGAGCTGATATCCGCCGCCGTTGGGCAGCCGGTCATCCTGCGGCACGGTGATGGTGTAGGGCGTGAAGTCCTCGGGGCCCACGTTCTGGTTGTCCCACTGGTCGAAGTTGGTGTAGTGGCGCCGGAAGTAGCCCACGTCCACCGAGACGTTCTCGACGACCTGGTGCTCGACGCTGAGGGCGTACTCCCAGTTCGACGCCTTCTGGCCCCAGCCGAAGGCCCAGTCCGGATCGAAGAAGGCGGTGACGATCGGCTGGCCGAATGCCGGATTGTCGGGCGGGCCCATCAACTCGCCGTTGGGGAACGGGTTGAGCGGGTCGCCCTGCGGGATGCCGTCGCCCGCCACGCACGAGCTGGCCGTGGGGTCGGCCGCCGACGGGATGCAGGAGGGGAACAGTGGCGCTCCTCCAGCGACTACTATGTGACCGTTCGCGCCGTCGAGCCACAGCCTGCTTGCCCGGCGGTTGTTGGCGAACGGATTGACCTCACCCGCCAGCGCGATCGCTTCCCGGCTCCCGAAGCGCGAGGCGGACGCCTTCAGCGCCGTGCTGCCATCGCCCGCGAGGTCGTACACGATGCCCAGCCGCGGCTGCAGGTCCTTCCAGATCGCGGCGTCCGCGCCGGGGAATTGCTGCACGTGGTTCACCCAGGTCGAGTGGGTGATGTCGCCCGGCGATGACATCTGGTCCGGATAGGAGCCCTTGAAGTAGTCGAAGCGCAGGCCGGCGTTGACGGTCAGCCGGTCGATGGTCCACTGGTCCTGCGCGTAGAGCCCGATGTTCGCCAACTGGTTGGTCTCCGGCGGGCGCGACTCGAACGCCGCCTGCAGCGGGAAGCCGAGGACCGTCAGCATGTTGGTCCAGTTGTTGCCGCTGCGGTAGGTCTCGGTCTGCTGCTTGTGGTTGGTGGTGAACCCGAACTTGAGGTTGTGCGAGCCGGTGACGTACGACATCGACCCGCGGAACGCGTTGTTGCGCGTCGAGAAATGCACGTCGGTGCCGTTGAAGAAGTAACCCATGTTGCGGTGCATCGTCAGCGTCGTGCCTTCGAACACGCTGGGCAGGTCGGTGCGCGCGTTGAGATGCTCGCGGCCGGTGCCGTGCGCGATCTGCGTGTCGGCGTCGAGCGGGTTCAGCACGTTGTTGGCCGGCAGGTGCGACACGCCGAACTCGAACAGGATGCGGTTGGTCTGCGGCCGGATCCACGTGAGCTGGTACGTGTTGACGTTGTTCACGCCTTCGCTGCCCGCCTCCGACGCGATGTAGATCGGGTCGAGCTGTGCGCCGGTCAACGCCGGAATGTGCTCCGTGTTGTTGCTGCCCCAGAACGCCTGCACCTTGTCCTTCGACGACGCCTGCCACGTGAGCCGCAGCGTGCCTTCCCACAGGTTCTGGCGGTCGATGGTCGGATTGCTCAGGTCCGCCACGTAGCGCAGGGAGCTGGTGTCTTCGGTGTCGAACAGGCCGGCCGGGAACTGCGACGCGCGGCGGAACGAGTACGTGGTGTAGAACCACAGGCGGTCCGGCGCGATCGGCCCGCCGATAGACGGTCCGACGTACCAGGACTGGTCCAGAGCCATGGCGCCGTTACCTTCTTGATTGGGCATGCCGTTGCCCCGGATGCCGCGGTCGATCAGCTCCTGGTCGACGTTGTTGCTCAACCAGCTCGAGTGTGTGAAGTCGGTGTAGAACCCGCCGCTGAAGGTGTTGCTGCCTTCCTTCGGGATCAGGTTCAGCCGCACGCCGCCGGTCTCGACCTCGGCCATGTTGGCGGAGTAGTCGTAGACGTACTCGGCGATGGCGGTGTCGAGCGGCGTTCCCTCGGGCGCGCCCTCGAACGCCACGAGGTTGACGTCGAGCCCGTCGAGCATCATCGACGCGTCCGAGTCGCGCGAGCCGTGGATGGACAGCCGGTTGTTGCCCATGCCGGTGATGCCGCTGGTGTCGGCGGCGACAGTCGTCGTCGGGCCGCCCTGCACGTTCATCGCCGGGATGAGCAGCGCCATCGCGTCGTAGGTGCGCGACGTGGGCAGCGCCTCGAAGATCTCGCGGTCGATGGTCTCGTTGCGCGCGACGTTCTGCACGTCGATGGTCGGGGTCGCCTCGGTGACGGTGACCGTCTCTTCGAGCGTGCCGACCGCGAGCTGCGCGTCGACGTTGGCCGTGAACCCGGTGCTCAGCTCGATCCCCTCGCGCACGAGGGTGCTGAAGCCGGGCAGCGTGAAGGTCACCGCGTAGGTGCCGGTCTCGAGCGCGACGATCTGGAACTGCCCGCTGCCGTCCGTGATGGCCGTGCGGACCTGCTCGATGAGCGCGGGGCTGCGGGCTTCGACCGTCACGCCGGGCAGCACGCCGCCCGTTTCGTCGGTGACCGTGCCGCCGATCGCCTGCGCGCTCGCGAGCGATGGAACGAGGAAGCAGGCCAGTCCGGCCAGTGCGATTGCCGCGAAGCGCGCCGTGCGCGGGCTCCGCTGTCGTGACGAGGTGTTGCTGGTGAGTTTCAAGATCTACTCCTTAGCTGATGGAGACACCGCCGTCGTATGAACGCAGAAACGAACGCGAAACTATGCCATACAGGCGACAAAACGCGCAAGACCCGCGCCAGGAATGTGCGCGGTGGGACGCAGGACGACGCGAACCCTCTTGCCGGTTACCGGCCCCTGCGGAAGGGGATGTTCCAGGCCCGCGAGGTGCTCACCGTGAAGCCGGTGATCGTCCCCGCGTCGCCGCGGCGGAACGTGAAGTACCAGCCGGCGCCGTGGAAGCCGTCGGCGAACGTCGGCGCCAGCGGAATGCGGCCGAGCTTGCGGTTCCAGAGGACGAGTCGGTCGTCCTCGATGCGGAACGTGTAGCCCACGCCCAGGTCGTCACTGTAATAGGCCGCGGCGTACTCGGCGAGTGCGTCGGGCGGCGGCTGTACAGGTACCGCGCGGCTGTAGGTGGGGCGGGACGCGTCGCCCACGCGCAACTGCAGCGGACCCTCGCCGTTGCCGGGCGTGAACGTCACCTCCGTCGCGCCGCGGAGCAGGAACCTGCCGTCGGCAGCCCGGCGCAGCGGCTGCTCGACGCCGCGCGCCACCAGGGTGAGGTTGTCCCCGCGGACGACGATGCGCAGCGGCACGTCGTTCCCGGCGCGGCGGTAGTAGCCGGCAACGCTGGCCGGTTCCAACGGCCGCGGGGCGGCCGCATCCCGGTCGGTCGGGGGCGCCAGGGCGCGATCGGCGGGCGGGCGCCGTGCGGCCTCCCGCGCGGGCCCGGCGATCCGCGCCGGCCGCGGCAGCATGATGTCGGCCACGTCGCGCGCGAGGCGACCCGGGTCGGCAATCCCGGTATTGCACAGCACGGCCACCGCGGCGTCCTCGTCGGGGAAGCGCAGGAACTCGCTGCGGTAGCTGGAGTCCGTGCCGCCGTGACTGATCGTGCGCCGCCCGCGGTGCGTACCGTGCATCAATCCGAACGCGTAGGACAGGCGCGCCCCGTCGTTCAGCTCGCCGCGCTCCTGGAGTTGCCGCAGCAGGTCGTTCCCCCCGACGATTCCGGCGCCGAAGTTGCGGTTCCAGTGCGCCAGGTCCTCGATCGTAGTGAACAGGCTCGTGGCGCCGGCGATGGCGAAGTCGGGAATGCTGAGGCGGTAGCCGCCGAATCCCTCCGGCGCGTAGGCGTAGGCGCGGTTCGGGACGAGCAGCGTGTGATCGTCCCGGAACACGGTGTGCGTCATGCCCAGCGGCCGGAACAGCCGCCGGTCGGCGAATGCGCGCAGCGTCTGTCCGGACACCCGTTCGATCACGACGGCCAGCAGCGTGTAGCCGGAGTTGCTGTAGACGTAGTCGGTGCCCGGGTCGAAGTTCAGGCCGGTCTGGCGCGAGAGCAGGTCGAGCACGTCGGCCTGCCGGATGACGTCGCCGCCCCAGCGCCAGCCGGCCATCTGCAGCAGCGCCCACTGGTCGCGGATGCCGCTGGTGTGGTGGGCGAGCTGGCGCAGGGTGATCGGCGTTCCGAAGTCGGGCAGCTCGGGCACGTAGCGCCGGATGTCGTCGTCCCACGACACCTCGCCGTCGGCCACCAGGAGTCCGAGCGCCAGCGCCGTGAACTGCTTCGACACCGACGCGACGTGGAAGACCGTCGCCGGCGTGATCGGGACGTCGTACTCCAGGTTGGCGGCGCCGTAGCCCTTGGCGAACAGCAGTTCGCCGCCATCCATGACCCCTACCGCGCAGCCAGGCGTGCCGCGGCCCGTCCAGGGGCGGAATATGGCGTCCACCTCCGCTTCCGCGTCGTCGGGCTGCTGCGGGCCGGGCAACACGGCCGCGGCCGCGAGGAGCCCGATCGCCGCCAGGACGACCAGCGCGACGCGAAACCGCCAGAGCAGCGCGGCCATGCCGTGCAGGTTATGCGACGCGCCGCGCCGCCGCAAGACGTTCAGTTCCTAGAAATCGAAGCGCGTGGCGACGCCGAAGCGGCGCGGCGGGTTGGTCAGGTAGCCGACTCGGGCCAGCGTGCCGCGCTCCTGGTCCAGCGCGAGGAAGGCGCGCTCGTCGGTGACGTTGTTGATGAAGAACGCGATGTCCCAGACGCCGCTGAGCACGCCGATGCGCACGTTGAGGATGTTGTAGGCGGGCAGCTCCGGGTCGAAGTGGAACGTATCGTGCGTCAACGGCCCGCCGATGGTGTTCGGCAGCGCCAGCAGGTTGACGGCGCCGAAGCCCGCCGCCTGGTCGCCGATCTGCGTATAGCGCGACCCGACGTGCTGGTACGTGCCGCTCAGATAGCCGACCCAGCGTCCCATCAGCCAGCGCCAGGTGGCGGCCGCCGTGGCCTGGAACAGCGGCGTGGTCGGCAGGCGCTTGCCTTCCTCGATGCCGGCGATGATGCCGGTGGAGTTGCCCTCGGCGTCGTACGACTCCAGGGTCGACTGGAGCCTGCCGTCCGCCACGCTGGCCGCGACGGCGAAGTCGAACAGCGGCGTGGGCTGCGCGGCGATTTCGAGCTCCATGCCGGCGCTGCGTGATTCGGGCACGTTGAAGATCAGCCGCGACGAGCACGAGCCGGCCGTTACCGTCGCCTGCAGGTTGCGGATGTCCATGTAGAAGCCGGACACGTTCAGCGTGCCGCGTCCGCCCAGGAAAGTGGACTTGACGCCACCCTCGTAGTTCCAGAGCTGCTCGTCCTCCCAGGTGTCGCGGCCGCCGAACGTCTCCAGGTCCCTGGGCGTGCAGACCGGCACGTTGAGCGGGTCGTTGATGCCTCCCAGCCGGAACCCCTTCGACACCTGGCCGTTCACCTGCGTGGTTTCCGTCACGTCGAAGCTGGCGATGAGCCGCGGCGCTGCGCCGGTGGCCGTTATGTCGCCCTCGGTGGTGCCGGCATCGGCGAAGATGCCGTCGAAGGTCTGGACGCGGTGCTCGTCGAAGTCGTACCAGCGGACGCCGCCGGTCAGGTTGAACCGGTCGGTGACCGCTACCGTGACTTCACCGAACAGCGCGAGCTGGTCGAAGTCGTACAGCAGGTCGGAAAAGAACAGCTCGTCCTGCGCGGCGTGCATGCCGGCGGTCGGAATGCCGGAGCCGTCCTCGAAGCCGTCGACCGGCAGGCTCTGGCCGTAGCGCCGCTCCGCGTCGCTGTAGAACAGGCCGCCGACCCAGTCGACGCGCCCGGCGGCGCCCGACAGCCGCAGCTCCTCGGTCACGGCGCGCGCTGCTGTCGTGTCGATGAGTGGGGCGTCGAGCGTGTACGCCTCCTCGCCGAGGCCGATGGTGCCGCCGGCGACGCTCGCGTACAGCGCCGTTGAATCGCGGACCACCTCGACGTCCCGGTCGGTGACCGACGTGATCGACGTCAGCAGCACGTTGCCGAATTCGTACTCGACCTTCACGTCGCCCAGCAGGAACTGGTCGGCGAACGGTTCCTCGAACTGCGTGAAGAGCTGGCGCTCGCCGAGGGTGACCGCCGGCCGCGTGGTCGTGAACGGGTTGGCCAGAATGTTGTAGGCGTCGATCCGGTTCCACCCGTCCATCGACACGTCCTGGTACATGACGCGCGGGGTGATGGACAGGCGTTCATTCGGCTGCACGAGCACCGCCACGCGCGCGCCGGTGCGGCGGCCGCCGTTCACGTCCTCGTCGACGCTGCCGTCCGGCTGCACCGCGTCCATGAAGCCGCCCAGCACCGTGTTGTAGGCGGTGACGCGCGCCGCCGCCAACTCCCCGAGCGGAACGTTGAGGGCGACCTTGGTGTTGTTGCCGAAGCCGCCGGCGCTGAGCGCGTCGAATCCCAGCTCACCCGTGCCTTCGAGGACACCGAGCTCCGGCTGATTGGTGATGTAGCGCACCGTGCCGGACAGCGAGCCCGAGCCGAACAGCGTGCCCTGTGGTCCGCGCAGCACCTCGACGCGCGACATGTCGAACAGGTCGATGTCCGGCGTGAAGAGCGACAGCGAGATGACGGACTCGTCGAGATAGACGCCCACCTGCTCCTTGACGCCCGGCTGGTCGCGGACGATCTGCCCGGCCGAGACGCCCCGGATCGCGATCTGGCTCTGGCCGGGGCCGAGGTTCTGGATGGAGAAGCCCGCCACGTTGGCCGAGACGTCCTCCAGGCTGTCGGCGCCCCGGTTGCGGAGCACCTGCTGCGTCGGGGCGACGATGGAGAACGGGACCGACTGGAGGTTCTCCTCCCGCTTGCGGGCCGTCACCCGGACGGTGACCTCCTCCGTGAACTGCGGCGGTTCTTCCCCCTCGGCCTGCTGTTGCTGTTGCGCCGCCGCCGGCAGCGGCAGGACAAGCATGACAGCTCCGAGCGCCCACGGTCGCGAGCGTGACAGCGCGAGGGACTCGAGCATCAGTCCTCCCCGTTGTCAAGAGGATAGCTTTCGGCGGCCCGTTCTCAAAGCCATGTCGCTGCACGGATCGCAGCGTGGCAAATGCCGCCGCCGGCTAGATCTGCGTTCGCCGCGCCGCTGCGCCGGAAGCCCGCTTCCGGCGTGCCGCCCACCGACCGCGCCCGGACCGGGGCGTTGCAGCGCGGGCCGCTTCACCACCGTTGTTGCGACTGTTGCGAGGAGCGGCCGCCGACGTTTGCCGGTGCGGAGGGTGGTTCTCGACGGCATCCGCCGCCGTCGTGAAGCCGGCGACGTACTCACACCGGATCGGTTTCCCGACGAGCCGCTCAATCGAGGCCAGTTGCGTGCGCTCCTCGGGCGCCACCAGGGAAATCGCATCACCCCGCTGGCCGGCCCGGGCAGTGCGCCCGATGCGGTGCACGTAGTCTTCCGGAACATGCGGCAGGTCGAAGTTGACGACGTGGCTGATACCGTCGACATCGAGCCCGCGGGCGGCGATATCGGTGGCGATCAGGGTGTCGATCTTGCCTGTTCGAAAGCCGGCGATCGCCCGTGTGCGGGCGTTCTGGCTCTTGTTGCCGTGAATTGCCTCGATGCGGCGGCCGGCCTGGTCGAGCCTCTTGACGAGCTGGTTGGCCCGTGCCTTGGTACGGGTGAAGACCAGCGTCTGTCCCATTTCCGCCCGCGCGAGCAGGGTCTTGAGCAGATCCTTCTTGCGGTTCTGCGCCACCGGGTGGACCACCTGCCGGATGGCGCCGACCGGTGTTGCCCGACGGGTCACCTCGACGATGGCCGGTGTGCGGGTCGTCCGTCGGATGAGACTCTCGATTTCGTCCGGCAGGGTTGCCGAAAGGAACAGGTTCTGGCGCTCAGCCGGCAGGGCATCGAGGATCCTGCGGACAGCGGGGAGAAAGCCCATGTCGAGCATGCGGTCGGCCTCGTCCAGGACCACCGTCTCTACGTTGCCGAGATTCACCTGCTTGCGGCCAAGGTGATCGAGCAGCCGGCCGGGCGTGGCGATCAGCAGATCGAGACCGCCAGTCAGGCGGCGCTTCTGCGGCTCCATGCCGACGCCGCCGTAGATGACAGTGCTGCGCAGACGCAGGTGTTTGCCGTACTCCCGCGCCATCTCCCCGATCTGTGCGGCCAGCTCGCGGGTCGGTGCGACCACGAGCGCGCGCGGGTGGAGCGACGCCTGCCCCTCGGCCAGGCGCTGCAGGATCGGCAGGAGGAAGGCCGCGGTCTTGCCGGTGCCGGTCTGCGCGCAGGCGATGAGGTCGCGGCCTTCGAGCACGATCGGAATGCCGCGCTCCTGGATCGGTGTGGGTGTGGTGTAGCCCGCGCCGGTCACGGCGCGAACGAGCTCTCGGCGCAGGCCGAGCTCAGCAAAGTTCATGGTTTCATTCGCTCCTGTCCGCTCTCTTCCGGAGCGGACCGTGGTCTATCTCAGTCCGTACGTACTGCGGAGAATCTGGGAGAAGGGAGGCCGGAGTCGGCGCCGGACAACACCCACTACGTTGAGCGGGGATTCTGGGCGGGAGAAAACCTGCTCGCGATTCTTGACTCCCGGATGATAGCACGGATCCGGCGGGGCGGAACCGATTCGGACGTCACCGCGGAGCCGAGGCTCCTCCGAGGTAGTCCGCCTCCGTGACCTCTTCCATCATCGTGATGGAGACGCCGCCGGGGTAGATCTGCAGGCAGGTGGCGGCCTCGTCCGGCGCGGCGCCGTGCCAATGCGGCACGTTCGCGGCCAGCAGGACCGGCTCGCCCGGACGGACATCCATTAGCGGGCCTCCTCGTACCTGCGCGCGTCCGAGCCCTTCCTCCACCAGAAAAATCTGCGGGCTTGCGTGCACGTGCCAGTGCGTGCGCGCGCCGGCCTCGAAGCGGATGCGCAGCACGTCGACTTCGTCCACGGGCAGCCGCGCGGCTTCGCCGCTGACCACGCGCCGCAGGTCCGGTCGGGGCTGCGGGCCGCCAGCGGATCCGACGCACGGGATCAACCACAGTGCGCACAGCAACAGCGCAAGCCGATGCCCTCCATTGGTCATCTTGCGATCCTCTCTGCCTCCCCGAAACCGGGTTTGCACGGCATCGCCCGCGAGTATATGTCCCCGCATTGCGCAGTCGCACGGATGCCGGTAGCGTATGGGCTACGCGGCCGGCCGTGGTCCGGCTACACACAGGAGGAGTCATGCGCGGAAGTGGAATCGGTGGGCTGATCGCGGTCGCCCTGCTCGGCTTCGTGGCCGGAACCGGCTGGGTCTCCGCGCAACGGAGCGAGGTTGCCCTGACGGCGCAGGACTACGCCGAGATCGAGCAGCTCTACGCGCGCTACAACCAGGGCGTGGATCTGCGGAACGGCGAGATGTGGCTGTCGGTTTTCGCCGACGACGGGATCTTCCAGTTTCGGGATGAGAAGTACGTCGGCCAGGCGGAGTTGGCCGAGTACCGGGCGCGGACGTTCGAGCGCACGGCCGGCGGGCCGGACATCCGGCACTGGAACGGCAGCATCGTCCTGACGCCCACCGCGGAGGGCGCGGAAGGACGCGCGTACTGGATCATGCTGGACGTGAGCAGTCCCGTGCCGACCGAGGTGGCGTCGGGACATTACGACGACGTCTTCGTGAAGACGCCGGCGGGTTGGCGCATCAAGGTCAGGACCGGCTACAGTGACCCGAGTTCTGAATTCGCGCAATAAGGAGAGCATGATGAGCGCAGCCATCGAACAGCTCGTAAGGCGCTACGAACGCGGGCGCATGACCCGCCGCGAGCTGGTGCTCGCACTCACCGCGCTGGCCGCCGCGCGGCCGGCAGCCGCTGCGGCCACGGCGCAGGGCGCGGCCCCGATCCGCGTGCACACGATGAACCACGTGACGGTCGTGGTGTCCGACCTCCAGCGCTCGCAGGAGTTCTACCAGCGCGTGCTGGGACTGCCGCTGGTCACGACGCAGGGCACGGAGCGGGACTGGGATGCCCCGACGGTGCCGGTGCTCGGCATCGGCGGCGGTCCGGAGTTCATCGCGCTGTCGCAGGGCGACCGCCCGCACATCAATCATTTCTGCCTCGGCGTGGAGAACTTCGACGCCAACGAGGCCGCCGCGCAGCTCGCGCAGCACGGCATCGAAGCGCGTATCCGGATGCGGGCCGATTCCGATCCGCCCGCGGAGGAGTTGATGTTCAGCGATCCGGACGGCATCCCGGTGCAGCTCCAGGACGTGGGCTACTGCGGCGGCTCGGGCGAGCTGGGCGACCTGTGCGACCCGGACGACCGCCCGCGCGACCGCTGAGAGGCATCGACCGGAAGCGAAGACAGGGGGACGCAATGAGACGCGGATTTGCCATTGGGGTGCTCTTGGCGGTGGGCGCACTGTCGATCGCCGCGGCCGGCCAGCAGGACGAGATGGTCGTCGAGGTCGAGCAGCTCGAGAACAACCTGTACGTGCTGCGCGGCGGCGGCGGCAACTCGGCGGTGTTCGTCACGAGCGACGGCGTGGTGCTGGTCGACACGAAGATGCCGGGCTGGGGACAGCCGCTGCTCGACAAGATCGCCGAGCTGACGCCGCAGCCGGTCAGCACGATCATCAACACGCACACGCACTTCGATCACGTCGGCGGCAACGTGGAGTTCCCGGCGGCGGTCGAGGTCGTGACGCACGCCAACACCGAGCGGCTGATGCGGGAGTGGAACGATATCTCCGGCCTCAACTTCGCCGGCGAGAACGTGTTCGCCGACAGCAACGGCCGGGGCATGCCGACGCGCACGTTCACGGACCGGCTGACGCTGGGCAGCGGCGCCGGCCAGGTCGACCTGTACCACTTCGGCCGCGGCCACACGGGCGGCGACGCCTGGGTGGTGTTCCCCGCCCTGCGCTACGCGCACACGGGCGACATGTTCGCTGGCAAGGGCATGCCGCTGCTCGACGCGAACAACGGCGGGAGCGGCGTGGACTTCCCGGGCACGCTGCGCAACGCGCACCGCACGCTGACGGAAGTCGATACCTACATCACCGGCCACAGCACCCAGATGGCGCCGGACGACCTGGCGGAGTTCGCCGACTACGTAGCCACCTTCGTCGAGGACGCCCGCGCGGCGAAGCAGGCCGGTCGCTCGGTCGAGGAGTTCGCGGGTTCGTGGACGCCGCCTGCCAGGTTCAGCGGTTACGACGCGGCGACGGAGCAGCGGCTGCAGGCGAACGCGCAGATCATCTACGACGATCTGCCGTAGAAGGTAGAAGTAGAAGAAGGAGGCGACAGGCGATGTCCAATGGTTTGCTGGTTCGCGCGGCGCTGGTAGTCGCTCTGTGCCTGTGCGCGTTCGCGCTCGGCCGTGCGTGGCCGTCCGCGGCGGTGGGCGCGGCGGCGCCGGACGACCAGGTGTTCGAGATACGGATGTACACGGTCGGGGAAGGCAAGGTCGAGACGCTCAGCAGCGTGTTCCACGACAAGGTGGTGTCGATGTTCGAGCGCCACGGGATGACGAACGTGGCGTACCTGATCCCGCAGGAGGAACCGCAGTGCAGGCCAGGCCGGTGGACGCTGAGCGTCGCCGGGCCGCCGCCCGACAGCGTGCCGTGCTCGTGGTCGAGCGACACGCTCATCTACATTCTGGGGCACGCCAGCCGCGAGGCTGCCGAGGCGAGCTGGGCCTCGTTCGGGGAGGACACCGAAGGGATCCGCAGCTTCCGCGAGGACTACGCGCGCGAGGGGGTCCAGGTGCTGACGATCGAGTCGGCGTACCTGGATCCCACCGAGTACTCGGTGCTGCGGTAGCTCGAGGCCCCGCTGCCGCGGCGCGTGCGGGCCAACGCCCGGCTGATCTTCGACGAACTGCCGTAGAGGGAAGGGAGGCAGGCGATGCGCAAGCGTTCGATGGCGCGGGCTACGGTCGTGGCTGCTCTATGCCTGTGCGCGTTCGTGCTCGGCCGCGGCTGGCAGCCGGGCACGCCCGTTCAGGCTCAGGCGGACGAGCGCGTATTCGAAATCCGGATGTACACGGTCGAGGACGGCAAGGTCGATGCGCTCAGCCGGGTCTTCCGCGACAACGTGACGCAGATGTTCGCGCGCCACGGGATGAGCAACGTGGCGTACTTCATTCCGCAGGAAGACCCGCAATGCGGCGCCGCCGGCGCGGGCTTCACCATACAGGCGCCGGTGTTCGACTACGGTCCGTGCGAGTGGTCGCGCGACACGCTCATCTACATCCTGGGACACGCGAGCCGCGCGGCGGCCGAAGCGAACTGGGCTTCCTTCACGCAGGATGAGGAGGGGATGCGCAGCTTCCGCGAGGACTATGCGCGCGCCGGCGTCAAGGTGATGAAGATCGAGTCGGTGTACATGGACGCCACCGACTACTCGGCGCTGCAGTAGCGCTGACGGTGGCTCGGACGCCCGGCACGCAGCGCCTGCGCCTGCCGGCGTCGGCTGCTAGTGCGAGGCGAAGAGGCTGAGAGCGCCGTCTTCGTCGAACGCGAGCACGTCGTACGGCTGCGGGTTCGGGCCTTCCATCCCGGGCGAGCCGATCGGCATGCCGGCCACGCCGATTCCCCTCACGTCGGGACGTTCGTCGAGCAGCCGCTTGATGTCGTCAGCCGGCACGTGCCCCTCGACGATGTAGCCGTCGACGATCGCCGTGTGGCAGGAATAGACGGCGCGGGGCACACCGGCCTGCCGCTTGATGCCGGCCATGCTCGGCACGTCGTGCG
This sequence comes from Vicinamibacterales bacterium, assembly GCA_965207665.1. Lineage (GTDB taxonomy): Bacteria > Acidobacteriota > Vicinamibacteria > Vicinamibacterales > UBA8438 > JAAXGX01. The sequence goes on along the minus strand of CBDBMV010000002.1, from coordinate 3,180,467 downwards.
CGTTCACTTCGAAGCCGTTGCGCTCCAGGTGTGAGACCCACACCGAGCAGCAGCCTCAGGTGGGGGACTTGTAGACTTCGACGACCGGCCCGGCCTCCTGGGCCAGGAGCGCGACGACCGCCGTACCTGAAACCGCCAGCGCAAGCCCGGCGGCAAGCAGCACCAGACGCTTTGCCATCGTTCTTCTTCTTCTTGTTGGGGCTGCGCCCCAAACCCCCGGCAAGCCCTAGCGGGGACCCCTTCGCCCCGCGCCGTGCTTGCCGAGCCGCGCTGTGCGCGGCTTGAGACCGCCACGATACGCTCCTGACGGTCTCTTGCCACTATTGTTGCATCAGGCGGTCGCTGCGACCAAATGCACGGATACAATCGGGTGCGGGGAACGTTGAAGGTTCGCACGCCGATGGACGTGGGGGGCAGGCTGACGAGGCGCGCGCTGCTGGCGGCGCCGCTGGCGGCGCCGCTGGCGCGCGCGGCCGCCGCGCAGACCGCTGCTCCCGGTAAGATGCTGCTCGCCATCCACCAGAACACGTCGCGCGCGGCCGGCTATCGCGGGTCGCTCGAAGGCTGGGCCAAAGCGGGCATCCGCTACGTCGAGCTGAGCGACGGCCTGCTCGACGGCTTCCTGGAGCGCGACACCCTGCCGGCCGCCGGGCGCGTGCTCACGGATCTGGGTCTGACGCCCGTCTCCGCCGCCGTCCTGCTGCAGGACATCTGGATACCGGGGCCGGAGCGGACCGCCTCCCTGGACACCTGGCGGCGCCGCTGCGAGCAGTTCGCCGAGCTGGGCGTGGCGAAGATCTACGCCCCGTCGATCACCTCCCGGGAGGTCACCGCCGACGACTTCGCGGCGACGCCGGACTGCATCCGCGAAGCCGGGGACATCGCGCGCGGGCACGGCTTGACGGCGATGATCGAGTTCATCCGCACGTCGACCCACCTGGCGACGCTCACGTCGGCGCTGCAGGTGATCCGCGCGGCGGACCATCCGGCCGTGCGGCCGATGCTCGACTTCTTCCACTTCTGGTCCGGCCTCAGCAAGTTCGACGACCTGGACCTGCTGCAGCCGGGCGAGCTGGCGCACGCGCACTTCCAGGACCTGCTCGATACCCCGCGGGAGCTGATCGACAACGACGCCCGGCTCATTCCGGGCGACGGCATCGCGCCGCTGGTGCGGATTCTGCACAAGCTGGCCGAGAAGGGTTACGACGGCGCGCTGTCGGTCGAGCTGTTCCGGGCCGACATCGTGGAGCGGGACCCGTTCGACGCGGCCACGGAGATCCGCACCAAGTGCGAGGCCGTCATGCGCGCGGCGCAGGTCCTGTGACCGGCCTGGCGCCATGACCACGAGCCGGCGCATTGCATTCGGCTTCTGGCTGGCGGTGACCCTGGGGCTGGGCGTGCTGTACGCGCGGCGGCCGGAGCTGATCGAACCGGCGAACCTGGTCGACTTCCTGCGCGGATCGGGGCCGTTCGTACTGCTGGCGTACGTCGTGGTGAGCGTGCTGCGGCCCGTGACGCTGGTGCCCAGCACCGTGCTGATCGTGGCCGGTACGCTGCTGTTCCCGGAGCGCTACGCGCTGGTCTTCTCGGTATCGCTCGCCGCGGTCGTCGCGTCGGCGGCGCTGGTCTACTACTTCTTCGACTTCCTGGGGCTTGCCGAGCTGTTCGAACGCCGCCACGCGGCGCGCGTGCGCTGGCTGGAGGAGCAGGTGCGCACGCGCGGGTTCTGGATCGTCGCCGCCTGGTCGGTCTTCCCGTTCGTGCCGACCGACGTCATCTGCTACGTGGCCGGATCGCTGCGCATGCCCGTCGGCAAGTACCTGCTCGCCGTCACCCTGGGCGAGATCCCGATCGTCGCTTTCTACGTCGCCGGCGGCACGTGGCTGTTCAGCGGCTGATCGCTAATCCCTCGCCGGCGGCTATCTCGCCGATGCGGGCGGCCTGGCTCGGGTTCGCGCCCATGATCTCGCGCAGCCGGCGGACGACCTGCGCCTGCTCCGCGGCCGGCGCATTGCGGACCCCGCTCGCGGCGCTCTCGACCGCCGCGTAGCAGTCGGCCTCGTACGTGATGGCGCCGCACTGCGCCGTCAGCTCCGCGAGCAGCGCGGCCGTGCCGGAACGCGCCGCCGGGGCGCCGCCGCCCGTGCCGCGGAAGCGGTCTTCCGCCCGTTGGATCTCGGCCTGGGCGCCGCGCAGGATGTTGGCGGTCTCGGTGCCGGCCTGGAAGCAGGTGAACGACGGCCGGTTGGCCCAGCGCAGCGGCGCACAGGCGTGTATGCCGGCCTCGATTGCCGCGTCCGCGACCTCGGTGATCAGGGCCTCGTACTCCGCTTCTCCCTCGCCGAAGCCGGAAAAGTTGCCGAGGTCGCCGCTGGCCGCGAACAGGGCGGTGACGCCGGGGATGCGGGCTATCTCGCGCGCGCTCTCCACGCCCTCGAGCGTCTCGATCATCAGGATGAGCACGACGTTGTCGTTCCACGTCTGGCGGTAGCCGCCCGGTACGCCGGTCCACATCTCGCGCGGGCCCTGGCCGCCGCCGAAGCTGCGCCGACCCAACGGGGGGAAATAGGTCCAGTCCACCGCCGCCTGGGCCTCCTCGACGCTGTCGACGGTGGGCACGACGATGACCAGGGCGCCCATGTCCGTGGCGTGCTGGATCTCGCGCTCGTCGGCGTAGGCGACGCGTGCGCCCGGCGCGGCGGGACCCGGGCAGGTGCGCCACATGCGCGCCACCTGCTCCCACGAGATTGCCTCGTGCTGCATCTCCACCCAGATGAAGTCGTACCCCGCGCCGGCCATGGCGCAGTACGTGCGCGGGTCCACCGCTCGGACGGTGCCGCCGATCATCGGGCCGCCGGCCACCAGCTTGCGCTTGGCCGGGTTCCAGATCTCCGGCGCCTGCCCGTCCGGCAGCTCGAAGCGCGAGCCGAATTCGAACTCCGCGGCGCGGAACGGTTCGCCGTCCTGCCCCGGCTGGGCGCCTGCGTCGGAAACGGCAAGGGTAAGCAACGCGCCGGCGGCGATGGCAGCAGCGGTCAGTAGCGTGGCAATCTTCATGGCAACCTCTGTGAAACGGACTGTTAAGCTTACGACGAGACGATGTTCTGGCTCCTGGTCGCCGCCGGATTGGGCCTGATGTCGCTGGGACACGTCGCGCCCTTCCCGTTCCTGCTGGATTCCATGGCGCCGTCCCCGGTGCTGTGGAGCATGCCGTCCGATCCGGAGTCTCCGACCGTGTACCTGACGTTCGACGACGGTCCGAACCCCACGGCCACGCCGCAGCTGCTCGACGTGCTGGCCAGGGAAGGAGCCGCCGGGACGTTCTTCATCATCGACCGGCACCTGAACGAGGAGACCGCGCCGATCGTGCGGCGGATGTTCGACGAGGGCCACGCGGTCGCGCTGCACTCGCATACCAGGGCGTTGATGGTCATGCGGCCCGATGAGGTGGCCGCAACGCTGACGGAGGCCGCCGACCGCATCGAACGGCTCGCGGGCGGCCGTCCCTGCCCGGCGTTCCGGCCGCACGGCGGCTGGCGCAGCAGCCAGATGTACCGCGGCCTGGCGCAGATCGACTACGCCCTGGTCGGCTGGGGCTGGAGCCTGTGGGACTTCAACTGGTACCGCGAGCCGCAGCCGGAGGGGCTGGCCGACCGGCTGGCGCGGCGCGTCTCGGGGGGTGACATCGTCGTGATCCACGACGGCCATCACGAGGACCCGCGCGCCGACCGCCGCTACGCCGTGGAAGCCGTGGCGCTGCTGATTCCACAACTCCGCGCCGAGGGATTCTCGTTCGGGACAATCTGCTAGCCGGAACTCCGCCCCGAGTTCACGTATTCTCTAGCGGGATATGTCGAAACGCTGTGCGGTGAAGTCGATCGTCGTCCTGACGGCCTGCGGGGCGCTCTCCATGTCGGCTGCGCTGCGCGCCGAAGACTGGCCGCAGTGGCGCGGCATCGCCCGCGACGCGGTCTGGAACGAGGGCGGCGTCGTCGAGCGGTTCGCCGAGGACGGCCTGATCGTTAAGTGGCGCACGCCGGTGCGCGGCGGATTCGCGGGTCCGGTGGTCGCGGGAGGCCGCGTGTTCGTCCTCGACTACGAGGAGAATGAGGGCAGCCGCACCATGGACGGCATGGAGCGGCTCGTGGCGCTCGACGAGCAGACCGGCGCGGTGCTTTGGGAGCGCGAGTGGCCCGCCACCTACCGCAACCTGCAGTGGAAGTTCGCCAACGGCCCGCGGGCCACGCCGGTGGTGGACGGCGACCGCGTCTACGTCCTGGGCGCGGCCGGCATGCTGCTCTGCTTCGACACCGGCACGGGCGAGCTGATCTGGCAGGTTGACGCCACCGCGGACTACGACCTCACGGTCCCGGTGTACGGCGTGTCGCAGTCGCCGCTGGTGGAGGGGGACCACCTGATCGTCCTGCTGGGCGGCGAGCCGGATGCAAAGGTGGTCGCCTTCGACAAGGAGACGGGCGCGGAAGCCTGGCGCGCACTGGACTCCACCTCCGAGGCGGGCTATTCGTCGCCCATCGTCATCGACGCCGGCGGCGTGCGGCAGCTCATCGTCTGGCACGCCACGGCCATCACGTCGCTGGATCCGCGGACCGGCGCCGTCTACTGGAACCAGGACCATCCGATCGGCGGCGGGATGGCGATAGCCACGCCGGTGTGGAGCGGGCGCTACCTCGTCGTCAGCCAGTTCTTCAACGGGGCCATGATGCTCGTGCTCAACCCCGACCGGCCGGACGCGCGCGTGCTGTGGCAGGGCGGGGCCCGCGTGGAGTGGCCGGATCAGACCGAAACGCTGCACGCGCTCATGTCGACGCCCATCGTCAGTGGCGACTATGTCTACGGCGTCGGCAGCTACGGGGAGCTACGCGGCATCGACGCCGCCACCGGCGAGCGGTTGTGGCAGAGCGACCGGATGACCGTCCAGAAGCGATTCGGCACCGCCTACATCGTCCGCAACGGCGACCGCTGGTTCGTCACGAACGACGAGGGGTACCTGATCATCGCCCGCTTCACGCCGGAGGGGTACGAGGAGATCGACCGTACGCTGCTGCTGCGGCCCACGACCCGCACGCGCGGCGGCGCCTCCGGCCGCTGGGACGACCGCGCGGTGCTGTGGGCGCACCCCGCGTTCGCCAACCGCCACGTCGTCGCCCGCAACGACGCCGAGGTGGTCCGCCTCTCGCTGGCGATCGAGGACTACTGACGGACGGCGGCGGCGACACGCCGCCTTGAACTCGGCAGCGCCCATGCTCTTGTCGGCCCGGGAGGTCACAGATCGAACCGCGCCCTGAACTCCGCGTAGCCCTCGTCGAACGTGCACGGATAGCCCTGGAGTGCGTCGGCCATCGTCTCCAGTGACCCGCGGCGGAAGTACAGGTGCGCTCTTCGCAGCAATCCGTCGTCCTTCCGCCCGCGATACAGCTCCAACACGCGTCCGGCGAAGTCGTGCCCGTATCCCATCAGTCCATCGAAATCCAGGGCGGGGTCCCCGATGGAGCGGTCACTGAAGTCGATGATGTTGACCTGCCGGCTCTTCGCATCCCAGAGAATGTGCGCGCCGTTCAGGTCTCCGTGGACGAGGCACGTCGGAGGCGTCGACTGCAGTTCGCTGGCCAGTTCGGCGAGGAACGCTCCGACGATTCGGACTTCGCGCGGCGTAAGGCGCGGTAGCACGAGCGCCTCGGTGTCGCGACGGAGGTCTTCGTGGTCCTTCTGCGGGTCCTGCCGGGACACGCCACACTCGCGGACGACCGGCTTCGGGGCTTCGTGGAGCGCGGTGAGGAACGTGGCGAGCTGTTTCGCTATCCGTTCTCTCTCCGTGTCGGAGAGGCGGCCGAAGGTGGCGACGTCGAGCTCGCGGCCGGCGAGAAGCGGGTAGCCGGCGAAGGAGCCGTCGGCGGACTCGTAGACGTAGTCGGGAATGCCGACGTCGACTCTCGGCCGGAGGTAGCGAAGGAGGCCGGCTTCGTTCGCCAGAGCATCGCGGTACGCCTGGGCCTTGGGAGCCCGGAAGACGAGCGCCTCGTCGAGGACGAGGACGGTATGGTCCCAGCCGTGCGTCAGGTAGCGGTGCGACGTCCACGTGACGTCGGGGAACTCCTCCCGTATCCGCCGCAGGAACAGTTCTTCTTCCATGTAGATCTCCGGGTCTCCACACTTCTTCTCTCGCCGCTGTCGTCCTGCCTTCCGAACTGTACAGTTCGGCGCTTCGGACACCGAAACTGCAGGGTGGAGGACGGGGACGTCGAGCCGCCAACTCGCCAATTTTTGCAAGCGGCTCCAAGGAAATGCAGAAACGGATCGTCATCTGCTGCGACGGCACGTGGAACAGCCCGGAGAAGCGGCATGTGACCAATGTCGTACGGACCGCCCGGGCGGTGCTTCCGGCCGACCCGCATGGCGTGCCGCAGATCGTCTTCTACGAGCGGATCGACTTCAGGCCGACGCTCTGGAGGCGCGCACCCGGCCCGCGGCAGACCATCGAGCAGCAGTGGTTCGCCGGCGTGCACGGCGACGTCGGCGGCGGGTACCGGGAAACCGGGCTGTCGGACATCGCGCTGGAATGGATATGGTCGCGGGCCGCAGCACGAGGCCTCGCGTTCAGCCGGGTCTATGCGCGCAGGCACGTGCGCCCGGATCCGCTCGGCAAGCTGCACCGTTCGTGGACCGGTATGTATCGCGTGAAGGGACGCCACCACCGCCCCATCGGCGCGCTGCCGCCGGAGCTCGAGAGCATCCATCCTTCCGTGCGGGAGCGCTACGAGCAGTTGGATAGCTACCGGCCGCCGAAGCTGGTGGAGTTTCTCGCGGCGAACCCGCTGCAAGGGTACGTCAAGTTTTCTGCGAAGAAATGAGAGAATGCAGGTTGTCGATCCGGTTACTGATACTGTCGTTCAGGTTGTCGATCCGATGATTGATCCTGCTGTCCAGGTTGTCGATCCGGTTGTTGATGCTGTTGTCCAGGTTGTCGATTCTCCTACCAAGTTCGGCATGCGCCGCATCGTTGCGCGGCTCGTAGTGCGCAAGCATCCGCCAAACGCCGAACAGCGTGACAACAACCGTCCCGACGGCAGTCCATATGTCCGTCATGCCCGTGCCTTTCTTCGACCTCCCTCAGAGATTCCCAACCAGCATGCTACAACGACCGCTGCGGCGTGAAAGACGGATCGCCGCCGTGCCCGCGCTGGCGCTGGCTGCCGGACTCGCCGCGTGCGGCGGCGCGCCGGATGCCGGGCCGCCGGCCGACACCATATTCACCGGCGGCGCGATCGTCACCATGGACCCGGCGCAGCCGCGCGTCGAAGCCGTGGCCGTCAGCGGCGAGACGATTGCCGCGGCCGGAGCATTCGACGATGTCATGGTGCTGCGCGGCGACGCCACGCGCGTGGTGGAGCTCGGAGAGCGTGCCCTGCTGCCGGGCTTCATCGACGCACATGGCCACTTTCTGGCCGTCGGCCGCAACCTCGACTCCCTGTCGCTGCATCCGCCGCCGGTAGGCGACGTTGCGGACATCGACGACATCGTCCGCAAGATCAGCGCCTGGATTGCCGAGCGGAACATCGAGCCCGGCGGACTCGTGCTGGGGATCGGCTACGACGACTCCCTGCTGGCCGAACGGCGCCATCCGAACCGCGACGACCTGGATCGGGCCTCGGCCGAACACCGGATCGTGCTGACGCACGTCTCCGGACACCTGCGCGCGGCCAACTCCGCGGCGCTGGCAGCCGCCGGAATATCCGCCGCAACCGCCGACCCGCCCGGCGGCCACATCCGGCGGATTGCGGGATCGCGGGAGCCCGACGGCGTGCTGGAAGAAACGGCGGGAAGGCTCGTTGGCGACAGTCAGTTCACGGTATCACCGGTCGTGACCGACGCGACCGCGCGCCGCGCCATCGATGTCTACCTCAGCTACGGCACCACGACGATTCAGGACGGCGGCACCGACGGGGCGACGCTCGAGGCGCTGCGCGCCGCCGCCGACCGCGAGTCGTTCAACGCCGACGTGGCCGCGTTCCGGGCGTTTCGCGAAGCCGGGGATGCGGGAAGTGCGGCGCACGAGCCGGACTACCGCGGCGGGTTCCGCGTCGCCGGCGTCAAGCTCCTGCTCGATGGATCTCCCCAGGGACGCACCGCCTGGTTGACGGAGCCGTATACGGAAGGGCCGCCAGGGGCGGCGGCCGACTACCGCGCGTACCCCGTGCTCGAGCCGGAGCTGTACAGGGCCGGCGCGGCAAGCCTGATCCAGAGGGGAGTGCCGATCATCGTGCACGCCAACGGCGACGCGGCCATCGACCTGATGCTGGACGGGGTGGACGAGGCAGTAGCCGGGATGGACGCGTTGCCCGATCACCGCTCGGTGGTCATCCACGCGCAACTGATGCGTGCGGACCAATTGGATCGCGCCGCCGCACTCGGGGCCGTGCCGTCGTTCTTCGCCGCGCACTCCTTCTTCTGGGGCGACTGGCACGTCCGCAGCTTCGGCGAGGCGCGCGGGAGCAACGTCAGCCCGGCGCGCTGGGCGATCGAGCGCGGTGTCCACTTCACGATCCACAACGACTCCCCGGTGGTGCCGCCCGACATCATGCGGCTGGTCTCGATCGCCGTGAACCGCACGACCCGCAGCGGCCGCGAGCTCGGTCCGGAACAGCGGCTGACGGTCCGGGAGGCGCTGCACGCCGTGACGCTCGGCGCGGCGTACCAGTACTTCGAAGAAGACACGAAAGGCTCCATCGTGCCCGGCAAGCAGGCCGACCTGATCATCCTGGAGCAGGATCCGCTGGCGGCCGACCCGGCCGACCTGGAGCACATCCGCGTGCTGGAGACGTTCTCGCGCGGCCGCTCCGTCTTTCAGCGCCTGCCCTGAATCGGCGGGCCGCTCGCCGTCTGCCGCAGGAACGCCTGCCATACCTCGGCGTATAGTGCGCCGCCGACGAGATACGTGTCGTTGTGCCCGGCGCCCTCGATGACATGAAAGTGCTCGGGGCGTGCGGCCAGCTCGTACAACCGCCGGCTGTGGTCCAGCGGCACGATGCGGTCGCGGTCGCCGTGGAGGAACAGCGTCGGCGCCGTCACGCGGCCGATCTTCGACTCGTTGTCCATGCGCGTCCGCACCAGCGCGCTCGGCACGAACCAGTAGTGTACGCGCGCCATCGCCCGCGCCGAGCGGAATGCCGCTTCCAGCACCAGTGCGCCGGCCGGACGCTGCAGCGCCACCTCGGTGGCCACGGCGCCGCCCAGGGAGCGGCCGAACAGCACGATGTCGTGGGCCGCCACGCCGCGCGCCGCCACCGCGTCGTAGACGGCCAGGCCGTCGCGGTAGACGCCGGCCTCGTCCGGCCGGCCCGTGCTGCGCCCGTAGCCGCGGTAGTCGACCAGCACCACGCTGACGCCGAGAGTGTCCACGAACCAGCGCGCGTTGGGCAGCCGGTCGGCGATGTCGCCCGCGTTGCCGTGATACCAGATCAGCACCCGCTCGCCCGGTCCCTCAATCCACCAACCGTGGAGCGTCACGCCGTCACCCGCCGCGATGGACAGCTCGTCGGCGCTCAGCCCGAAGTCGGCCGGCTCGGCCGCCAGGGTCCGATCCGGAAAGAAGAGCAGCCGGCGCTCGTTCAGCGCCAGCCAGGCGACGAGCGCCAGCCAGGCGAGCACGACGTACAACGCGATCGACATGACTCTGCGGAACGGTCCGGTTGCCCTCATGCTCCGCCTGATTCTAGAAGGCCCGGGTTCGGTATCATGAACCGACACAGCGTCTGGAGGGAGCAGACATGTCCGAGCGCCGCAAATTCCTCAAACAAGCCGTCCGGGCCGGAGCCGGGGCCGCGCTGGCCGCGGCGGGTGTCGGCCGCGGCGTCGCACGCGCGCAGGCGTCACCGAACCTCGTGCGCTTCGACCACGTCGCCGCGCCCATCCGCGACGTCGCAGAGATGGTGTCTTTCTACCGCGCGCTGGGCTTCGAGGTGCGCGAGAGCGAGTCGCTCTGCTCGGTCCACTTCGGCGACAGCCGGATCAATTTCCACATGCCCGTGCTGTGGGAGGACGACGGATTCACGCTGCGGGCCATGGCGGCGCGTCCGCCGTGCGCGGACTTCTGCTTCGTCTGGGGCGGCAGCGAGGCCGAGCTCCTGAGCACGCTGGAGCGCGTCGGCGCCGAGATCATCGAGGGCCCGATCGCCCGCTTTGGGGGCCAGAACGGCGGACGGGACGAGGGCACCAGCCGCTACATCCGCGACCCCGACGGCAACCTGCTGGAGTTCATCATTTATTAGATGGGGCTTCCGCCCCAAACCCCCGGCGGCGCTAGCGGGGACCCCGTTGCCCCGCGCCGCGCCGCCGGGCCGCGCCGTGCGCGGCCTGGGGACGGCTGCTTCCATGCTTGCCGTCCCCTCGCGTACTTCACCGTTGCATCGGGTGAGCTCCGGCCGTGCTCGCCAGCCCCCGCGTACTCTATCGCTGGGTTGATTGTGGCGAGGTTCGCGGTGGCCCCGCTTGCTGACCGCTCTCGCGCTAGACTTGCGGGACGCTTCCATGGGGACCTTTTTCAGGGACGTCTTCCAGACCCGCTACCGCGAGGCCACCGCGAGCGCGATCCTGTTCGCGATCGTGATCGGCGTGGTCATGAACGCGGCGATCACGTATGCCGGGCTGAAGATCGGATTCACCATCGGCGGCAGCGCCATCGCTGCGGTGCTGGGCTTCGGCGTCCTGCGGGGCGTGCTGCGGCGCGGCTCCATTCTCGAGACCAACATCGCGCAGACCTGCGCGTCGGCGGTCAACATTTCCAACTCCGGCATCATCTTCACCGTTCCGGTCCTGTTCCTGCTCGGACTGCCGCTGGCGGCCGGCGGCGCCGACTTCTGGCTGATCACGCTGGCCGCGGTCGGCGGGGCGATCCTCGGCACGGCGTTCATCATCCCGCTGCGCAAGCAGATGATCGAGATCGACCGCCTGCGGTTTCCGTCCGGGACGGGGGTGGCGGCCATCCTCAAGTCGCCGGGCGCCGGCGCCCGCAAGGCGGTCGTGCTGCTGGCCGGCATCGGCGCGGGCGCGGCGGTGTACTGGTTCGTCGCGGCCGAGCAGCTCGGGCTGCCCAGCTACGGCTCGCTGGGCATCGACGTGCTGACGGCCGACGCGCTCGACGCCGGCGGACTGCTCAATTTTCCGCCGCAGATCGAGCTGATTTTCGGCATCGCGCCGTTCGCCCTGGGCGCCGGGTACATCACCGGCCGGCCGGGTCTGTTCGTGCTGGCGGGCGGCATCCTTGCCTATCACGTGCTGACGCCGTTCGCCTTCGCCATGGGCTGGATGCCGGCGTCCGTGGCCGCCCACGAGGCGCCCGCCTACGGCTTCAGCGCGTTCAACCGGCCGCTGGGCATCGGCCTGCTGCTGGGCGGGGCGATGATGGGCATCGTCGTGTCGCTGCCGGCGATCCGGGCGGCGCTCAAGAGCGTGGCGGCGGCCGGCAAGCTGCGGGGCGGCGGCGACGAGCTCGGGCTGCCGGTGCTGGTGACGGCTGCCGGCCTGGCCGGCGTGCTGTTGTTCGCGGCGGCTTACGTGGTGGGGGAGAAGCCGTTCAACCGCACCTGTCCGGTCACCGGCCAGTGGGTGGGCGCCGTGTCCGTCGCGGACATCCCGGGCGACCTGTCGGAAAACGAACGCCGGGCGGCCGTGGACGCGCTCAACGCCGAGGTCGATGCCCTGGTCACCGCCACGCGCGCCCACGGCGGGTACGTCGTCCGCTTCTCGAGCGAGCAGGCGGCCCGGACCTGGGACGGCTACGACGCGGCCCGCAAGGACGACTACCTGCTGAGCAACAACGCCCGGCCGGGCTGGCTGGCGGGGTTCCCGCCGCTGCTGCGCGCTGCTGCCATCGCGCTCGTCGGGGTGGCGTGGATCTGGCTGGCCGGCATCATCATCGCCCAGTGCACCGGCATGACCGACTGGTCGCCGATCTCGGGCATGGCGCTGCTGACCGTGGTGCTCGTCATGCTGCTCGGCGGCACGGGGGCGGTGGTAGGCGCCGTGCTGATCGGGGCCGCGTTATGCGTCGCCATCACGTTGGCCGCCGACATGATGACCGACCTGCGCACCGGCCACCTGGTCGGGGCGCAGCCGCGGCGGCAGCAGGTGCTGGAGCTGCTGGTCGTGGGCATCGGGCCGCTCGTGTCGATGCTGGTCGTGTTGCTGATCGCCGAAGCGAACCGCCAGAGCTTCGGCGTGCCGTTCGGCCCCGAGACGCCCACGTCCGCGCCGCAGGCGCAGGCGCTGCAGGCCGTCATCACCGGTGTGCAGGGCGGCGAGATGCCGTATGCGCTGTACGGCTTCGGCGCGCTGCTGGGGGCGCTGCTCGGCCTGAGCACGTTCAGCGGCCTCGGCGTGCTGGTCGGCCTCAGCATGTACCTGCCGTTCGCGGCCATCGCCACCTACGGCGTCGGCTGCGTCGTCAACATGCTGGTGGCCCGCCGGAAGGGCCGGGTGTGGGCGGAGGACTGGGGCGTCCCGTTCGCCGCGGGCCTGATTGTGGGCGAGTCGCTGCTCGCCATGATCGTGAACATGATCGTCCTTGCGACCGGCTGATGAGAGCTGCGGGCTGAGGAGAGACAGCGGTGCGCATGCTCTGGTATCTGATCATCGGCGTGAGTCTCGTGCTGGGCGCCGTCGCGGCGACCACCGCGTACGTTCCGCCGCTGACCGGGGACGATTCCGCGCTGGCCGCCGGGAGCGGCTACGCCCACCTCAATGCCCCGGCCGGCGTGCAGCGCGACGCGGCAGGGGAGATCGTGCTGTCCGCCGCCGGTGCGCGCATTCCGCTGGTGCCGGCCGGCACGGAGCTGACGCCGGAAGTGCAGGCGCGGTTGCGCGCGGCGGGAGTGCGGCGCGTGCGCGTCAGGGAGTTCGCCTTCGGACGCTGGCAACATGCCTGGCTCTTCGTGCTGGCGGTGGCCGGGCTGGTCGCCGGCAGCGTGCTGGTCAGGCGGGATACGGCGCGGGCGCAGCGGTCCCGCCGGGTCGATGAGGAGCGGCAGCCGCAAGGCACCCCGCAAGCGGCGCTGGCGGAAATCATCGCCGCCGCCCGCGGGCTGCAGGCGGACTTGCCTGCGCTGGCGGCCGATGCCGAGCGGGCGCGCGCCATCATCGAGCGCGTGGGCCACGTGCAGGCCGTGCTGGCGCTGCGGGTGGTCGAAGGCAGGGACGCGTTGGTGGGCGCGCTCGGCATGGCAGGCTACGCGGAGCTGATGGATGCGTTCAGCCGGCTCGAACGGGCGTTGAACCGCGCCTGGTCGGCGGCCGCGGACGGCGTGCTCGACGAAGCGCTGCGCTGCATCGACGACGCCGTCGCGCTGGCGCCGGAGGTCGAACGCCGGCTCGGAGGCCGGTGACACGATCCGATAAACGATTCGTTGTGAAGGGGAGGCGACATGTTCATGCGATTTCTCGTGCAGACAGCCCTCGTCGCGGCGCTGGCGCTCGCGGCAGCGGTTTCTCCGGCGCACGCGCAGTTGGACGCGACGGCGTCCTGGACCGCGTTCGCCATGAACGAGTACCGGGTGGTGCCGAACGTCACCTATCTGACGGCCGAGGGGCGCGACAACCGGGTCGACCTCTACCTGCCGCAGCACGCTGACGGGCCGACGCCGGTGCTCATGTACATCCACGGCGGGGGCTGGCGGGGCGGTAGCAAGGAGGCGAGCGTGCTGCGCCTCCTGCCGTATCTGGAGATGGGCTGGGCCGTGGTCAACGTGCAGTACCGCCTCACGCGGGTGTCGCAGGCGCCGGCGGCGGTCGAGGACTGCCTGTGCGCCCTGCGGTGGATCATCCGCAACGCCGACGAGCACAACTTCGACACCTCGCGCATCGTGGTGACCGGCCAGTCCGCGGGCGGGCACCTGACGCTCACGACCGGCATGACCCCGGCGGCGGCAGGCCTCGACCGCCGCTGTCCCGGTGACGAGGAGCTGCGCGTGGCGGCGATGATCAACTGGTACGGCGTGACCGACGTCGGCGATCTGCTCGACGGCCCCAACATGACGGAGTGGGGCGTGGCGTGGCTCGGGAGCCGGGCCGATCGCATGGAGCTGGCGATGCGTGTCTCACCGCTGACGTACGTCCGCGAGGGGCTGCCGCCGATCTTTACCGTGCACGGCGACGCCGACCGCGTAGTGCCGCACGAGCACGGGGTCCGGCTGCATGCCGCGCTGGATGGCGCCGGCGTGCCGAACGAGCTCCACACGGTGGCGGGCGGCGGACACGGGCGCTTCAGCCGCGCGGAGATGGAAGAGATCTTCGGCAAGATCCACCGTTTCCTCGCGTCGCACGGGCTGTCGCCCGACGTTGCGTCGTCGGAGCAGCAGTAGGCCCGCGGGCGCAGGCGAGCCGGCCGCTAGGGCACGACCGACACGGTGACGAAGGCGTCCGTGTGGTGCTCCTCGCTGGAGCCGCCCATGTTGACGTGCTCGTCGACGCGCAGGCGCACCTGGTAGTCGCCGGGCACGCTGAACGTCGCAGTCGTGGCGAGCGCTTCCGGTGCGCTGAAAGCGACATCGCCCGCCGCCGGACCCCGGTTCTTGCTCCAGTGGACCAGGAGTTCGCCGCGCTCGCGGTTCGCCGCCAGCGCCGTGGCGCTCAGGGCCAGCGGTTGGTCGACCTGGGCCGCTACCGCGCTCGCGGGGAGGCCGCTCACGGCCGGCGCTCCGGGGCCGCTGGGATCCGCGACCTGATAGATCGGATTGAGGCTGCCGGTGGTCTGCTCGCGGTGACCGGTGCCGGGCACGCCCAGGGTCCAGGTCACTTCGCTGTCCCAACCCGCCGGAACGGCCACGCGGAACACATGCCACTGCCTGAGGGGCAGGAAGTTCGTCGGCTGTCCGCGGTCGTCGGGCGTCGGCGTCACCCGGTTGTCGGGTCCGAGGGGAATGGGCGTTTCGCTGCTGTTGCGGTTGAAGTAGCCGAAGAGCAGCGTGAACGAGCCGTCGGGGTTCGTGTACCAGCCGTCGAACACGGGGCTGATCGTTTTGAGATCGGGCCGGATGATCTCCTGCGCCCCGGTCGGCGCCGGCGCCACCAGCGCGACGACGGCGACTGCGCCCGCAACGCAGCCGAGCTTGCGCCACGGGCTGCCGTGCCTGCGGGTCTTGCGCATGACTGCCGGCCGTCTACTGCTGGTCCGCGGCGCGCGCCGCCGCGATGCGTTGATACTCCGCGTCGGAGAGGAAGAGCCAGTCGGTGTGCGCGATCGCCATCTCGTCGATCGTGCGCGAGCCCGATCCGGTCCACATGGTCGGATCCGGATTGTTACGGTTCGCGGTCGAATTGTCGTGGTACGACGTCATGTGCATCACGGTCCCGGCGGGGAAGACCGGCGGGTTCTCGTACGTATACGTCAACTGCCAGTTGACGTCGTAGCGCGGAACCGACGTCAGCAGCTCGACCCGGCCGTCCGGCAGCACCGCCTCCAGCCGCATGCCCTGGCCCCGGTAGTGCATGTGGGGGCGGAAGTGGACGATCTGCGCCGGCTGCGGCAGGGTCCAGTAGCCGTCGTGCCGCACGTCGCGGGCGCCCGCGGGGATATCGAGCGGCCGGGCCGTGATGAACCGCGTCACGAGCGCCTTGTCCGGCTTATCGCCGCGCGGATAGAAGCGGAACGCGACGCTCGTCCGGTCCGTGGTTGCCTCACCCACCGGGTGGTAGTGGATGTTGAAGCGGATCACGGCGCCGGCGCGCAGCAGGCGGCCCGTCCCTGCGGGATAGATGTCGCCGCTGTTGCCGATCGAGGTCTCCTTGAGCCAGACCTCGCCCGCCAGGGCCACGTTGCCGAAACCGGCCAGCCCGTTGTCGCCCGGCGTCTCGGGCTCCTGGACCGCGAACGTGTTGACGTGGTGCACCACGCGGCGGTCGCCGGGATGGACCTCGATGGCCCGGATGTAGCGATCCTCCGTCAGGCCGGTCGGCACGTAGACGTTGACGAAGGTGTCCGGACCCTGCGCCGCGACGGCCAGCGCCTCTTCCATCGTCACGATCAGGTCGGGGGTTCCGATGTACCACGCGTCGTCCGGCGCGAACACGGCGGGCGGCGGAAGGTCCGCCGGATCTCCGCGCGGAGCGCCGGCATCGACCCATTGCACTACCGTGGCGATCTCGTCGTCGGTCAGCGAGCGGTCGTTCACGTACTCGCGGATGCCCACCGTGCGGTCGAGGTGCCAGGGCGGCATCTCCCGGCGCGCCACGCGCTCGCGGATGGCGCGCGCCCACGGCCGGGTTTCCTCGTAGGTCAGCAGCGACATCGGCGCCATCTGCCCCGGCCGGTGGCACACCTGGCACGAGCGCTGCAGGATTGGCGCGATGTCCCTGGTGAAGGTGACCTCGCCGCCATTGGACTCGGCGGGCTGCGCGCCCTGCGCGGGCGCTGCGAGGCCCGCACCCAGGAGGCACAACCCAACCCAGACCGATCCGCCGCGCATTGCGTCTGCCGCCTTCATGGCTGCACCCTCGTTCATCCGGAATTCACTGCGGCATGCGGAAGAAGCCGAGCTCGATCATCGCGTCCCGGTCGCCGCCGCCGATGATGGAGCAGAGCACCTTCTTCTCGAGACAGGCGTCCAGCACGTGCCGCACGGCGGCCTGTGCTTCCGGCGCCAAGGGCTGGCCGGTCCGTGTCGCCCGTCCCACACCGAGGCTGATGCTGAGGTCGTTGACGCCGATCAGGATACCGCCGACGCCGGGCACGTCAAGAATGTCGCGGATGTTGCGGACGCCTTCCGGCGACTCGATCATGATGTAGGCGAACAGCTCGCCCTCGGGGTTCAGCGGCCAGAGGTCGGCGCGCCGCATGTACTCGTCGGCATCCATTTCGCCCCACAGCGGGAATCCCGTGAAGCCGTCGGTGGACCAGAGGCCGGCGCCGCGGATGCCGGGCGGGTCGGGATGTCGCGTCCCGCGCTGCGGCGGTATGCGCATGGAGCGGACCGCCCGCAGCGCCTCCTCTTTCGTGTCTATCTGCGGGAACACGATGGCGAGCGCGCCGATGTCGAGCACCTGCTTGACGAGCCAGCTCGGGTTCTCGTCGCCGTACATCGGAATGCGCACGCCGGGCGTGACCTGCAGTTGCCCGTTCGGCCGGCGCATGCGGGCGAACTCCTCGAACCGCGCCTCGAGCTCGTCGATGCGGTACGGACCGTGCTCCATGTCGATCATCTGCCACACGTCCGGTCCGGCCACGCCGCCCTGCTCCAGCCGCTCGATAAGCGGGCTGATGCGGGCAGTCTGGGCCGCCGCCGGTCCGGACGACAGGAGCAAACCGGCCGCCAGCCACGCCGCCGTCGCAAGGGCCTCTCGTTTCATGACGTGTCCGGGATGGTGTCGAGGGGTTGGCGTTCGTGCTTCTTGCCGGCAGCGGCGGCCGGCCGGCGGGCTGCCGGGGACGGCGCAACGGCCGGCGGCAGGCCGCGCGTAAGCGCCTTGAACAGCAGCGACAGGGCGAAGTTCGAGCGCGCCAGGCCGCTGGTGACGGCGGCCACCGCACGTACGCTGCGTCTCGAAATCTTGACCTCGTCACCGCTGCGGAACGCCGGCGCCGCGTGGATGCGGCGCAGCGTGAGCACGGCCATGCCCAGCGCCCACAGGCAGTGCCGCCGGATCCCGGTCTCGCGGGCCGGAATGAGCAGGGTGTAGCGCAGCGCGTTGTCCAGGTGGCCGCGGGCGATGCCGATCAGGGTAGACAGTCCGTCGGCGAAGCGCGGGTCGTGACGGTCCTCCGACAGGGCGCCCAGGTCGTACCCCGCGTCCCGGAAGACATCGCGCGGCAGCCAGCACGCGCCGCGGCGGTGGTCGTCCCATACATCCTTGAGGATGTTGGTCATCTGCAGGCCCTGGCCGAAGGACACCGACAACCGGAGCAACTCGTCACGGCGGGCGTCGATCTCCGCGGAGTAGTCGCAGAACAGCTCGGTGAGCATCTCGCCGACCACCCCGGCGACGTGGTAGCAATAACGGTCGAGCCGGGGCAGATCCTCCAGCCCGGCGGGGGTCGCCTGCAACTGGAACTCCGCCATCCCGCTGGCCATGACGTGCACGCAGCGTGCGAGCGCCTCGCGCTGCGTCTTCTCGAACCCGTGCGTGACGCGGATTACGCGCGCGGTGTTGGTGACAAGGTCGTGTTCGCTGGCCGTGGTCGACGATGACAGGCCGGCGCCGAGGTCGCGCGCGAAAGGCTCCGGCGCGGCCCGCCCGGCGACGACTTCCACGAACCGCGCCGCGAGCGCCTGTTTCTGCACCGCCGACAGCGCCGGCTCGTCCTCGATCGTGTCCGTGATCCGGCACAGGAGGTAGGCGTTGCCCACCACCTCGCGCAGTCCGGCCGGAAGCTGCGGAATCGTGAGCGCGAAGGTGCGGGATACTCCTTGCAGAATTGCCGTCTGGTAGGCGAGGTCGCCGTCGGTCTTCCCGGCGGAGGAGGTGGCGGTCATGTCAATCCGGTTCCGCCCTGTTCGCGGAGTGCGTGCCCAAGCCTAATCTATGCGCACTGGTCCGGAGCCTGTCAAGCGCGGCCGGCGCCTTGACTTCGCTCCGGTGCTCCCGCATTCTGTGTGATGATGCTGGTGGTATTGCAAGGCGGGCACGTCGCACACGGCGCATATCCGGGCGGTTGGTTATGAGAGAGAGCGTGCGGGTAATCCTGGCCCAGCCGCGCGGGTTCTGCGCCGGCGTGGAGCGCGCCATAGAGATTGTCGAAGCGGCCCTGAAGCAGTACGGTCCGCCGATCTACGTACGGCACGAAATCGTCCACAACCCCAGAGTGGTGGAGAATCTGCGGGCGAAGGGCGTGCGTTTCGTCGAGCAGATCGACCAGGTGCCCGCGGGGGCGGTGGCGGTATTCAGCGCCCACGGGGTGTCGCGGAAAGTCGAGCAGGATGCGGTTGCCCGTGACCTGCGGTCGCTCGACGCCACCTGTCCGCTCGTTTCAAAGGTGCACATCGAGGGCCGGCGCTACGCGGAGCGCGGCTACGACATCATTCTCATTGGCCACGAGAATCACCCCGAGGTCGAAGGCACCATAGGCCAGATTCCGGGACCCGTGCTGCTGGTCAGCACCGTGGCGGACGTGCAGGTGCTGCGCGTCCGCGATCCCGCCAAGGTCGCCTACATCACGCAGACAACGCTGTCCGTGGACGACACGCGGGATGTCATCGAAGCGCTGCGGCGCCGGTTTCCCCGGATCGTCGGGCCGGACGTCAAGGACATCTGCTACGCCACGCAGAACCGCCAGTCGGCGGTGCGCGAGCTCGCCTCGGTCGTGGATGTCGTGCTCGTGGTCGGCGCCCGCAACAGCTCCAACTCCAACCGGCTGTGCGAGGTCGGCAGTGACAGCGGCACGGAGAGCTATCTGGTGGAGCACCCGTCGCAGTTCGATCCCGCATGGCTCGAGGGGAAGAAGAGCATCGGCATCACGGCCGGCGCTTCGACGCCCGAGGAGCTGGTGCAGGACGTGATCGACAGACTCCGGGAATATGTCGATCTGCAGATCTCGACCATGGACGGCATCGTCGAGACCGTCCGCTTTAGCCTGCCGCCCCAACTCGCCTCTGTCGGCGCGGGCTAGCAGTCCGTGACACCGGACGATCTCTCGTCGCAGGAGTCGCGCGGCCCGGTCGCGTTCATGGCGGCCAATCCCATTGCCGCCAACCTGCTGATGGGCTTTCTCCTGTTCATGGGACTGATCTCGGCCGCGACTCTCCCGCAGGAGTTCCTTCCGGAGGCTTCGCTGGACCGCATTCAGGTTGTCGTTCCCTACCCGGGCGCCGCGCCTGAGGAGGTGGAGGAATCGATAGTCCGCAAGATCGAGGAGCAGGTGCAGTCCGTGGAAGGACTGAAGCGGACGGAATCGTCAGCCGCCGAGGGGTTGGGCTCGGTGATCGTGGAGTTCAGACAGGGAACGGACATGAGCCGCGCCCTGGCGGAGGTCAAGGCCCAGGTAGACCGGATTCTGACGTTTCCGGCAGACGCCGAACGCGCGGAAGTCCGCGAGATCACGAGCCGCCAGAGCATCTTCCGGCTGGTCGTATACGGCGCCGCGTCGGAACGCGCCATCAAGGAGCTGACCTACGGCATCGAGGACGGAATCCTGGCCTTGCCCGAGGTGTCCTACGCGGAAATCAGCGGCGTCCGCGACTATGAGATCTCGATCGAGGTGCCGCTCCACCGCCTGCGCGGCCTCGGCCTGACAGTAGAGGATGTCGCCCTGGCCGTGCGGCAGGGTTCGCTGGAGCTCTCCGCGGGCAAGATATCCACCGGCGACGAGGAAATCCGCGTCCGCACGCTCGGCCAGAACTACGGGCAGGCCGACTACGAGGACATCATCATTCTGACGCGAGCCGACGGCACGGCCTTGCGGCTGGGCGAGATCGCCAACGTGCGGGACGCGTTCGCGGACAGCGACCTGCAGGCGCGCTTCAACGGACAGCCTGCGGCCCGCATCGACGTCTTCCGCACGGCCGGCGAGGACGTGCTCGAAATCGCGCAGGCGATACGCGGGTACATCGATTCCGAAGTGACGCCCGCGTTGCCCGCGGGCGTTGCCGTGCGAATCTGGAGGGACGACGCGGTCGACGTGCGGGGCCGCGTCGAGCTGCTCGTCGAAAACGCGCTGCTGGGCCTCCTGCTCGTCTTTCTGGCGCTCGCGTTGTTCCTGCAGATCCGGCTCGCGCTGTGGGTGGCGCTAGGGCTGGCGGTTTCCTTCGCCGGGACGTTCCTGGTGATGCAGGTCCTGGGCGTCTCGATCAGCATGTTCTCGCTGATGGCGATGGTGCTCGCGCTGGGCATCGTCGTGGACGACGCGATCGTTGTCGGCGAGAACGTGTACGCCGAGCGGGAGAGCGGGAGCGCCGGGTTGACCGCGGCGGTCCGCGGCACGCAGCGCATCGCGGGCCCGGTGATTTTCTCCGTGCTGACCACGGTAACCGCCTTTTCCGTGCTGCTGACCGTACCGGGACCCATCGGCGCGATCGGCTTGAGCATCCCCATTGTCGTGATTGCGGTGCTCATGCTCTCGCTGGTGGAATCGCTGCTTGTGCTGCCCAATCACCTGGCCCACCTCCCTCCGCCCCGCGAGCCCGAGTCGTGGGCCGGGCGTGCGGTCAGGCGGATTCAGCAGGCCGTTGACGCCCTGCTGAAGCGCGTGGTCGAAGGGCCGCTCGATCGGACGCTCCGGTTCGCCGTCGCCGCTCCCGCGGTCGTGCTCGCCGCCACGGCCGGGCTGATGCTGCTGTCCGCGACCGTTGTGGGGACGGGACTGATCAGATACGAGTTCCTGCCCCAGATCGAGGGCGACATCGTGTCGGCCAACATCGAGATGCCGGTGGGGACGCCGAGTGAGCGCACGGCCAACGTGGCGGCGCAACTGGAAGCCTCCGGACGACGCGTGCTGGAGGCGCTGGCCGGCGACGCCGAACCGATTCCGGCG
Source organism: Vicinamibacterales bacterium (assembly GCA_965207665.1). Lineage (GTDB taxonomy): Bacteria > Acidobacteriota > Vicinamibacteria > Vicinamibacterales > UBA8438 > JAAXGX01. The sequence goes on along the minus strand of CBDBMV010000002.1, from coordinate 3,158,995 downwards.
GATGTCAGCGTCACGGTGGGCCAGGCCGCACATCTCTTCGACCCGCTGGGCGGCGACGCGGTGGAGTTGCCGCGGGGACACATCGGGTCCGTGGAGTTCAAGCTGCCCGAGCTGGCGCAGCGCGACTTCACGTCCACGGAATTCCAGAACCTCTGGCGCGAGGAGACCGGCGCCCTTCCCGACGTCAGGTCACTTGCTTTCTCGGCCGGCGCCCTGGGGCTGGGCCTTCCGGTCCACCTGGAGCTTTCCCATCCGGATCCCGAGCTTCTCCCGCGGATCGCGGACGAGGTCGTGGCCGAGCTGCAGTCGCTGGGAGGCGTGTACGATGTGCGAACCAACCACGACGCGGGCGTCCGCGAGCTGCAGCTCGAGCTGAAGCCTGCCGCCCGGACGCTGAACCTCACGCTCGATCAATTTGCCCGCCAGGTCCGAGCGGCGTTCTTCGGCAGCGAGGCACTGCGCGTGCAGCGCGGACGCGAGGAGATGCCCGTCTACGTGCGCCTTCCGGAAGACGAACGCAACTCGCCCGCCGACATCGAGGATTACCTGGTGCGCACACCGCAGGGTGGGGAAGTGCCCCTAGGACAGGTAGCCCACGTGGGGCTGGCGAGGTCACCCACGACGATTCAGCGCCTCGACGAACGGCGCGCAATCACGGTCACGGCCAACGTGGACAACTCGGTGGTGACCGGACAAAGCGTGACCAGCAACCTGGAGCGGAACCTGCTGGCCAGGCTGGGCACCGAGCATCCGGGATTCACCTATTCCCACGGGGGCGAGCAGCGACAGCAGCGGGAGGTGAACGCGGCCCTGCCGAGCACGGTCTTCTTCGCCTTTCTCGTGATGTATGTCCTGATGGCGATCCCCTTCGGGTCCTACTCGCAACCGCTCATCGTCATGGCGGCCATTCCCCTGGGACTTGTGGGCGCGCTGCTGGGGCACGTGATCCTGGGCCTCAGCCTCGGGTTCAGCTCCATCCAGGGGCTGATCGGAGTGAGCGGCGTGGTCGTCAACGACTCGCTGATGATGATCAACTTCATCAACCACTCGCGGGCCCGCGGGCTGGCTCCGGCGGACGCCATTGTCGTCGGGGCCAAGGCGCGCTTTCGGGCGATTCTGCTGACGTCGGTGACCACCTTCCTCGGCGTGGCGCCCCTGATGCTGGAAGAGAGCGTTCAGACCCAGCACCTGGTGCCGCTCGCCGCGTCGGTGGGCTTCGGCGTGGTCGTCGCGACTTTCCTGATCATGCTGGTCGTGCCGGCGCTGGTCTCGGTGCAGTACAAGCTGCAGTCGTGGCGCGCGCCGCGGACGGCGTAGCAGTCCCTACCAGCGGCTCGACATGTCCGAGCGGACGTGGTCCGGCAGGTCGTACGTGATGCCCGCGCCGCCGAGATCGGTGAGGCTGAGGATGTGCGTGAACGATCGCCGTCGCTGCAGCTTGCCCAAGACCGGGAAGAACCTCCCGAGGCCCCGCTTGAGCCGTTCCTGCATCCGCAGCCACGGCAGGATTGGAAGCGCCCGCTTGGGCGGGAACATCAGCTGATCGGCCTTGGCGTTCCCGACCAGCTCCCTCGCGATGCGGTAGGCGTACTGCGCGAATTCGGCGCGCGCCGTCGCCTCCGTGACGCCAATGACCACCGGCGCGCTGTTGACGATGCAGTTCGCCAGCGCAATCGCGTCTTCATCCGGCGGCGGCTCGCAGGCGCTGCCCAGCTCGAACATGCGCAGTCCCTCCGCGTGGCTATGGAACAGGAGCTCGTCCGGCACGCCCATCAGCCAGGCGTCATAGCACCAGACCGACATGAACGCCTCGCGGTCGTCGTCGCTGTAGAACCTGGCGCCGAGCTTCTCCGCCAACTGGATCAGCCGCGCCGAGAACGCGGCCGCCGCCAGGGCCAGATGCGCCGCGCTGACCGGCTGGCCCCAGTTGTCGCGCTCCCATTCCTCGGATTCCTTCAGCAACGCCCGGACCCGCGCGTGCACGATACGGATGCGCAGCGTCAGCTTCCAGCCGTCACCGGACGGCTCGACGCCGCGCGGCAGGAAGATGTCCAGCAGATGCCGGAGATTCTGCTTCAATCTGCGGACGCCGTCGTCGATCATCCTGCCGGTGATCGCGAACGACTTACTGATCCTCGTGGCGAATCCTTCCACGATGGCGCCGGCGGCGAACGCCGCCAGGAACTGGTCGGAGTTGTGGAGGAACACGCGGCATCCGTGGTAGGCCGTGGCGCGGTCGTACCACGGCGGCACGGTGGACACCTCGTGGACGAAGCGCTGGAGGCTCGGCGGCGCGTCGCGCAGGACTGCGTCCTGCTGCTCGAAGGCGGCTCGAAACAACCTTGCGGTTTCCGCCTGGCCCATACCCGCCAGATCGCGCATGACCGCGTCGGCCAGGGGATCGCCGACGCGCATGTGGGCCATGTACGTAGCCGCCAGAGAAGGATCGAGAAGCTTGGCCCTTTCGTAGCCCGGGGCGAATAGGGCGGGAGGCTGCATGTTGTTCATGCGTAACCGGATCTGCCGCTGGAGCAGCTGGATACCAATTTTGGAACGAATGATTCTAGCAAACCTCTCCAGTGCGCCATTCGGGCACGCGTTGTCACGGTTCCGGACGGAGTTGTCGCCTGGCCGCCACGCGGCGTGTTGTGATCGACATGGGTCTCGCAAGGCGCGCCGCCGGTGAGGTAGAATCTTAGGCACCCGACGTGTGCGCAGCGGAGACTTACCTATGAAAGTGCGTTCGTCCTGTCTCGCCGCGGCCCTGCTGCTGGCCGTATTCGCCGCGCCTGGCGGCGCCCATGCAGCCGGCGGGCAGTCCGCCGCCGCCGACGCGGCCTCCGCGCAGGCGCTCGTCGACCGCTACTGCATCACCTGCCACAACGCCCGCCTGCGCACGGCCGACCTGGCGCTGGACGAAGCGGATCTCGCCGACGTCCGCGTCCGCGCCGAAGTATGGGAGGAGGTGCTGCGCAAGCTGCACGGCCGCGTGATGCCGCCCATCGGCCGGCCGCGCCCCGGCGAGGCCGAGTACGAACAGCTCACGTCGTATCTGGAGGCCGAGCTCGACGGCGCATGGAACGAGGCGCCGAATCCGGGCCGCACGCAGACGTTCCACCGCCTCAACCGCGCCGAGTACGGCAACGCGGTGCGCGACCTGCTGGCGCTCGACATCGAGGTGGACGACTTCCTGCCGGCGGACGACGCCAGCTACGGCTTCGACAACATCGCCGGCGTGCTGCGGATGTCGCAGGCGCTGATGGAGCGCTACCTCGCCGCCGCGCGGACGATCAGCCGCATGGCCGTCGGCAGCCCGCCGCCCGCGGTCGACTCGACCGTCTACCGCATCGAAGAGGACATGCAGCAGCAGCACCGCGTCGAGGAGCTGCCGTTCGGGACGCGCGGCGGGCTGCTGGTGGAGCACTTCTTCCCGCAGACCGCCGACTACGACATCCGCATCGACGTGGGCAACGACAGGGGGCTGCGCGACGTGCACCGGATGGAGGTCACGGTCGACGGCGAGCCGGTGCGGGTGTTCGAGGTGGGACAGCCGCCGGCCGAGACCGCGGTGCAGCAGACCACGAACACGGTCGTCGTGCAGTACGCCACGGACGGCGTATACACCGTCCGCACGCCCGTTGCCGGCGGCCCGCGGTCGGTCGGGGTGACTTTCTACAAGCAGCCGACGCCGCTGGTCGAGCAGGTGCGGGAGGTGTTCGAGAACCCGACCATCTCGAACAACGCCGGCGTCGGCGGCCGGATGCCTACCGTCACCACCGTCACCGTCGCCGGCCCGTACGGCCCGACCGGATCCGGCGACACGCCGAGCCGGGAGCGCATCTTCGTCTGCCGGCCCGCCACCGCGGCCGAGGAGGCGCCCTGTGCGCGGGAGATCCTGTCGCGGCTGATGCGGCGCGCCTACCGCGGGCAGGTTGCCGACGGCGACGTCGACGTGCTGCTCGACTTCTACAACGGGAGCCGCGCCGCCGGCGGCAGCTTCGACGACGGCATCGAGCTGGCGCTGCGGCGGCTGCTGGTCAGCCCGGAGTTCCTGTACCGCATCGAAGCCGATCGGACGGCGGCCGCGGGCTCGGACCACGTGCCGGGTGCCTACGCGCGGAGCGATCTGGAGCTCGCGTCGCGCCTCTCGTTCTTCCTCTGGAGCAGCATCCCGGACGACGAGCTGCTCGATGTCGCCGGGCAGGGACGTCTCGGCGAGCCGGCCGAGCTGGAGCGCCAGGTGCGGCGCATGCTGGCCGACCCGCGCTCGGCGGCGCTGAGCGAGAACTTCGCCGGGCAGTGGCTGCAGTTGCGCAACCTGGAGACGGTGGTCCGGCCCGGGGATCCGTACTCGCGGACGTTCGATGAATCGCTGCGGCAGGGGCTCCTGCGCGAGACGCTGCTGTTCATCGACGGCATCATGCGCAACGACCGCAGCCTGCTGGAGATCCTGACGGCCGACTACACGTTCCTCAACGAGCGCGTCGCAAGGCACTACGGGCTGCTGGACGTGCAGGGCAGCCATTTCCGGCGCGTGGAGCTTCCGGAGGACAGTCCGCGCCGGGGCCTGCTCGGCCACGGCAGCGTGCTGACGCTGACCTCCCACGCCATCCGCACCTCGCCGGTCAACCGCGGCAAGTGGATTCTCGACAACATCCTCGGCACGCCGCCGCCCGACCCGCCGGCCAACGTGCCGGCGCTCGACGACCGCAAGACGCAGGCGAAGGTGGCCACGCTGCGCGAGCGGATGTCGGCCCACCGCGCCAATCCGGCCTGCGCGAGCTGCCACAACATCATCGACCCGACCGGCTTCGCGCTCGAGAACTTCGACGCGGTCGGCCGCTGGCGCGTCGTCGACGAATCGTTCAACACGATTGACGCGTCGGGCGTGCTGCCGGACGGGACTCCGTTCGAGGGCGTGACGGACATGATCGCGGCGCTGGTGCGCCGCCCGGAGCGCTTCGTCACCACCGTGACGGAAAAGCTGCTGACCTATGCGCTCGGCCGCGGCGTGGAGCACTACGACATGCCGGCGGTCAGGCGCATCGTGAGCGAGGCGGCGGAAGACGACTTCCGGTTCCAGACCATCGTCGTGAATATCGTGAACAGCTATCCGTTCCGCTATCGGCGCGCAGCCGATGCGGGTGTGGCCACGGCCGTGGCGGCGGCCCGCTGAAGGAGCAGACAACCGTGATCGTTACCAAGAGATACCTGCCGCGGCGGACGGTGCTCCGCGGGCTCGGCGCGACCATTGCCCTGCCGTTTCTCGACGCGATGGCGCCGGCGCTCACGGCCGTCGCGAAGACGGCGGCGCAGCCGATCCCGCGCATGGGCTTCTTCTACGTGCCGAACGGCATGTTCCTGCCCAGCTTCCATCCCGCGGGGGAGGGCGGCACGAACTTCGAGCTCACGCCGACGCTGAAGCCGCTGGAGCCGTTCCGCGAGAAGATCGTCGTGGTCAGCGGGCTGAGCAACAGCGGGGTGGTCAGCACCAACGAGGGCGGCGGCGTCCATACGCGCGCGCACGGCGGGTGGCTGAGCGGGGTGCTGCCGAAGCGCACCGAGGGCGCCGACCTGCGCGCCGGCAAGACCATCGACCAGTACGCCGCCGACAAGCTGGGCGCCGACACCCCGCTGCGGTCGCTGGAGTTGACGATCGACTCCAACTACCAGGTCGGGAACTGCGAGAACGGCTATAGCTGCGCGTACATCAACTCCAGCTCCTGGCTTACGGCGACCACGCCGCTGCCGCACGAGCGTGATCCGCGCGTCGTGTTCCGGCGCCTGTTCGGCGACGGCGGCAGCGTGGAGGCGCGGCTGGAGCAGATGCAGACGGACCGCAGCATCCTCGACTCCGTGTCCGACAGCCTCGGCCGGCTGGAACGGCGGCTGGGTCTGCGCGACCGGACGACGGTGGACGAATACCTGGACTCGGTCCGGGAGATCGAGCGGCGCATCCAGCGCGCGGAGGAGCACGACGCGGCCACGCCGCTGCCGGAAGTGGACCAGCCGGCCGGCGTGCCGGACGACTACGAAGAGCACGTCAAGCTGATCCACGACCTGCTGGTGCTCGGCTACCAGGCCGACGTCACGCGGGTGAGCTGCATGCAGATGGCGCGCGAGCTGAGCGGCCGGTCCTATCCCAACATCGGCGTGCCGGAAGGGCACCACACGGTGTCGCACCACCAGCTCGACCAGCACAACATCGCGCAGTACACCAAGATCAACACGTACCACATGACGTTGTTCGCCCGGCTTCTCGAGCGGATGGACGAGATCCCGGACGGCGACGGCACGCTGCTCGACCACAGCATCCTGCTGTGGGGCGCCGGCATGGGCGACGGCGATCACCACACGCCGTACGACCTGCCGATCACGCTGGCCGGAGGCGGCTGCGGGACGCTGCAGGGCGGGCGGCACATCAAGTACGCGCTGCACACCCCGTTCATGAACATGGGGCTGAGCCTGCTCGACAAGGTGGGGATGCACGTGGACAGCATCTCGGACAGCACCGGGCGGCTGGCGGACCTGTAACAGGGGCGGAGACGAGACATGCGGGCGATGCGTGGAAAAACCTGGGCGTTGATTGTGCTGGCGGCGGTGCTTGTCTCCGCACCGGCGAGCGCCGCGGCGCGGGCGGCCGACCCGGGTCTGATCGAGGCGGTCAAGGCCGTGGACGCGGAGGCCGTGCGGACGCTGCTCGCGGCGGGCGCCGACGTGGACACGCCGGCGACCGACGGCGCCACGGCCCTGCACTGGGCGGTGCATCGCGGCAGCGTCGAGCTGGTCGATCTGCTGCTTGAAGCCGGCGCCGACGCGGGGGTGGCCAACCGCTACGGCGTGCAGCCGATCTCGCTGGCCGCCGAGAACGGCAGCGCCACCATCCTGGAGCGGTTGCTGCAGGCCGGCGCCGACGCCAACGCCGCGCTGCCCGGCGGCGAGACCGTGCTGATGACCGCCGCGCGCTCGGGGAATCCGGACACTCTCCGCGCGCTGATCGCGCACGGAGCGGATGTGAACGCGCGCGACGCGACGCACGGGCAGACGCCGCTGATGTGGGCGGCAGCGCGCGGGCACGCGCGCGCAGTGCACGTGCTGGCGGAGTCCGGCGGTGACGTCAACGCACGCACCACCGGCGACGCGCAGCCGGGGGGGCGGCGCTACATCTTCGCGGTGCCCCCGGTCACCGGCTTCACTCCGCTGGTCTTCGCGGCGCGCGGCGGCCACGTCGATGCCGTGGCGGCTCTGCTCGAGGCCGGCGCGGACGTGAACGACACCCTTTCCGATGGCCAGAGCGTCCTGGTCGTCGCGGTGGCGAACGCGAACTGGGACGTGGCCGACTATCTCCTGGACCGCGGTGCGGATCCCAACCTGGCCGGCGCCGGCTGGAACGCCCTGCACCAGACGGTGCGCACGCGGCGCATGAACGTCGGATTCGGCGCCCCGGGACCGATCCCGTCCGGCAGCACCGACAGCATCGACGTCATCCGCAAGATGCTGGCCCGCGGCGTCGAAGTCAACGCGCGCATGACGCGCAACGGGATGCGGGACGGCCAGCGCAACCGCCTGAACCGGTTGGGCGCGACCGCGTTCTTCCTGGCGTCCAAGGTGACGGACGTCGAGGCGATGCAGGTGCTGCTCGAAGGCGGCGCCGATCCGCTGATCCCGAGCGCGGAGAACACGACGCCGCTGATGGTGGCGGCTGGCCTCGACATCTGGAATCCCGGTGAGGACGGCGGGTCGCTGGGCGGACAGGAAGAGGAAGTGCTCGAAGCGGTCCGGATGCTCGTCGAGCTGGGTCACGACGTGAACGCCGTGAACGACCTCGGCGAAACGGCGCTGCACGGCGCGGCTTTCCGGGGCGTCAACATCGTCGTGGAGTACCTGGTCGAGCAGGGGGCGAAGCTCGACGCCAAAGACCGCAACGGCTGGACGCCGTGGTCCATCGCCTACGGCTTCAGCTATTCCGACTTCTACAAGGCGCAGAAACATACGGCCGAGCTGCTGGCCCGCTACCACGAGGAGCAGGGCGTGCCTACGGGGGACCCGATCCCCGGCTCGGTCTGCTTCGACTGCCTGCAGACGCGGGCGGACCAGGCGCAGGCGGTGCGCGATCGCGACGAGCGGATGGAGGCCGAGTTCGCCGCCGGACTGGCGGCCGGGAGCGCTCGTTGAGACGCATCCGGCCGGCCGGGCTGTGCGCCTGCCTGTGCGCGGGATTGGCGGCGGCGGTCGCGGGGCAGACGCGCGACGCGCCTATCCCCCATGCCTCGGGCCAGAGCATCTCGCCGGCCTACGAGGGTTGGTACCCGAACCCGGACGGCACGTTCACGCTGTCGTTCGGCTACTTCAACCGGAACTACGACGAACAGCTCGACATCCCGGTCGGGCCGCACAACCGTTTCGAGCCCGGACCGGCCGACAGGGGGCAGCCGACGCACTTTTTGCCGCGGCGGCAGACCGGCATCTTTACCGTGGTCGTGCCGGCAGACTTCGGCGACCGGAAGCTCACCTGGAGCGTCACGGCGCACGGCGCGACGTACACCGTTCCCGGCCACCTGCGTCCGGAATGGCAGATCGACGTGCTGCGCGAGGTGACGAGCGGGAATACGCCGCCCGTGGTGCGTTTCGCTCCGGATGGTGAGCCGGGGCAGGGGCCCGGCGGGCTCCGCACGCGGTTGCAGGCGGGGGTGGGCGTACCGCTCGAGTTGGCGCTCTGGGCGGTCGACGACGGCGTACGCACCTTCACCAGATCGAGCCGGCCACCGACGCTCGGACTGGTATGGAGCAAGTTTCGGGGACCGGGCAACGTCAGCTTCAACGAGACCGCGCCGCAGTTCGACGAAGGCGACCGGGCGGTGACGACAGCCACCTTCGAGACGCCGGGCGACTACGTGCTGCGTGTGCTGGCGTGGGACGATTCGGGCCCGCAGGGGTATACGATGGCGGTCGGTTTCCAGTGCTGCTGGACGAACGCCTACGTCGACGTGAGCGTGCGATAGGAGACGCGAGATGAATCGATTCACGCGGGTCGTGTTGGTTGGATTGGCGCTGGCGGCGCTTGCGGGGGGGACCGCCGTCGCGGCGGAGCAGGCAGCCGAGGTGACGTTCTCGAAGGACGTGGCGCCGATCCTGCAGCAGCGCTGCGAGGCCTGCCACCGTGAAGGCCAGATGGCGCCGATGTCGCTCGTGACCTATGAAGAGGTGCGGCCGTGGGCGCGGGCCATCCACCGGAAGGTGGTCGCGCGCGAGATGCCGCCGTGGCATATCGACAAGACGGTCGGCATCCAGGAGTTCGCGAACGACATCTCGCTGACCGACGAGCAGATCGCCACCATCGCCGCCTGGGTCGATGCGGGCTCGCCCCGCGGCAACCCGGCCGACCTGCCGCCGCCCGTCGCATGGCCGGACGGCGATTCCTGGCGGCTGGCGGGGCAGATGGGCGGCGACCCCGACCTGGTCATCGTGTCCCCGCCCTGGACGCAGCCCGCCGAGGGCCAGGACCAGTGGTACCAGCCGCTGGTCGACACCGGCCTGACGGAGGATCGCTGGGTGCGCGGCGTAGAGGTGCGGCCCTCCGTTACCGGGCGGCAGATCGTGCACCACGCCCTTGCCCGCGTCGTGCAGCAGGAGGCGGCGGACGACTTTACGTCACCGATCGATTTCTCGGGCCGCGGCGCGTTTCTTACCGAGTTCGCGGTCGGCAAGAACGGCGACGTGTTCCGCGAGAACACCGGCAAGCTGTTGAAGGCCGGCGCCGGGATCAGTTACGACATCCACTACCACTCGGTCGGCGAGGAAATCACCGACCAGGTCGAGCTCGGGTTGTGGTTCTATCCCGAGGGTTTCGTACCCAAGTACCGCGTCTACGCCCAGGTGATGGGTACGCAGCAGTCGATGCGGACATTCGACCTGCCGCCAGGCGAGAAGACGGTGCATCACGCCTACATCCCGCTGCCGCTGCCCGCGCGCCTGGAGAACTACCAGCCGCACATGCACGTGCGCGGCACGGCGATGTCCATCGAGGCGATTTATCCCGACGGCAGGGTGAAGATGCTGAGCCACGTCGCGGACTTCGACTTCAACTGGCACGTGAACTACGTCTATGCGGAAGATTCCGCGCCGGTGCTGCCGGGCGGCACGGTGATCAAGCTGACCGCGTGGCACGACAACACCGCATCCAACCCCAACAATCCGGACCCGGAGCAGTGGGTCGGTTGGGGCCAGCGAAGTTACGACGACATGTACCACGCGCACGTCAACGTGACGTACCTCACCGACGAGGACTACGAGCAGATCGTCGAGGCGCGGGCCGGACGGACGGACGACGACCAATAGCACGCGTCGCGCAGCGCCATCACGCAGGGGTGACCTAATGGTGAAACTGAAGGGTGGGCTGCTACTGTCGGTTCTCGTGGTAGCTGCGGGCTGCGGCGGTGCGCCGGCGCCCGCGGACAGCGCCGATTCCGCGGTGGTCGTGCCGACGCTGCCCATGGAGCCGCCGCCGGCGGACCCGACCGCGGTGCGGCCGTTCGAAATCCACGTGCCGGATGCCGTGCTCGACGACCTGCGCGACCGGCTGCAGCGCGCGCGCCTGCCGGACGAGCTCGATGACGCCGGCTGGGACTACGGCACGCCGCTCGGCTACCTGACGGAGCTGGTCACCTACTGGCGCGACGAGTACGACTGGCGCGCGCAGGAGGCGGCGCTCAATGCCTTCGACCAGTACAAGACGCAGATCGACGGCATCGACGTGCACTTCATCCACCAGCGCTCCCCGGTGGAGGACGCGCTGCCGCTCATCATCACGCACGGCTGGCCCGGGTCGGTCGCGGAGTTCATGAAGATCATCGGGCCGCTCACGGATCCCGAGGCGCACGGCGGCCGGGCGGAGGACGCCTTCCACGTCGTGGCGCCGTCCATTCCCGGCTACGGCTTCTCGGGCCATCCGAGCGATCGCGGCTTCGGTCCGGAGCAGGCGGCGGCCGTCAACGCGCAGCTCATGGAGCGGCTCGGCTACGAGCGCTACGGCCTGCAGGGCGGCGACTGGGGCGCCATCATCAGCCGCTGGCACGCATTCAACGACCCGGACCCGGTGGCGGGCCTCCATCTGAACATGCTGATCTCGGGACCGCCGCCCGGCGTGGAGGATCCGACGGCGGGCGTGTCCCCGGAAGAGCTCGCGAGGATGCAGGAGCGGACGGCGTTCTTCCAGGGACCCGAGACCGGCTACAGCCATATCCAGGGGACCAAGCCGCAGACGCTCGGCTACGGCCTGAACGACTCGCCGGTGGGGCAGGCGGCCTGGATCGTCGAGAAGTTCCGCACCTGGTGCGACTGCAACGGCGACCCCGAGACGATCTTCACGAAGGACGAGCTGCTCACCAACATCACGATCTACTGGGTGACGCAGACGGCCACCTCATCGGCCCGGATGTACTACGAGAGCGGCCTCGCGCGCGCCGGCGGCGCCGGACAGCCGGGGCGGGTGGAAGTGCCGACCGGCGGCGCCATCTTCCCGCACGAGCTGTTCTACGCGCCGCGCGCCTGGGCCGAGGCGTGGTACAACCTGACGCACTGGACCGAGATGCCGCGCGGCGGGCATTTCGCGGCGATGGAGCAGCCGGAGTTGTTCGTCGACGACGTGCGCGCGTTCTTCGCCGACGTGCGTTGATCAGGGAACACGACCGAACGGAGGGGCGTATGCGAGCGGGACTGCTGCTCACCGGGCTGGTGCTGGTTGCCGCCGCGGGGTGCGGCAGCCCCCCGCCCGCGGAGGAGATGGCCCCCGCGGGCCCGGTTGCGCCCTGGCGCGGCGACGAGGCGGAGCCGGCAGATCCGCAGGCCGTCCGGCCGTTCACCATCGACGTTCCCGAGGCGGTCCTCGACGATCTGCGCCTGCGGCTGGCGCGCACGCGACTGCCGGACGAGATCGACGGCGCCGGCTGGGACTACGGCCTGCCGCGCGACTACCTTACCGAGCTGATCACCTACTGGCGTGACGAGTACGACTGGCGGGCGCAGGAGGCGGCGCTCAACGCCTTCGACCACTTCAAGACGCGGATCGGGGACATCGACGTCCATTTCATCCACCAGCGCTCGCCGGAGCCCGACGCACTGCCGCTGATCATCACGCACGGCTGGCCCGGTTCGGTCGTCGAGTTCATGGAGGTCATCGGACCCCTCACCGATCCGGCGGCGCACGGCGGCCGGGCGGAGGACGCGTTCCACGTGGTGGCGCCGTCGATCCCCGGCTACGGCTTCTCGGACCATCCGCGCAAGCGCGGTTTCGGTCCGGAGCCGGCGGCCGACCTCAACGCGCAGCTCATGGAGCGCCTCGGCTACGAGCGCTATGGCCTGCAGGGCGGCGACTGGGGCTCGATAATCAGCCGCTGGCACGCGTTCAAGTATCCCGAGCAGGTCGTCGGGCTGCACCTGAACGTGGCGGGCGCGCCGCCCCCGCCCGGCGTAGAGGATCCGGAGGCGGGCATCCCCGAGGCCGAGCTGGAGCGGATGCGCGCGCGCACGGCGTTCTTCCGGGGTCCGGAGGACGGCTACTCCCATGAGCAGGGCACCAAGCCGCAGACCCTCGGCTACGGCCTCACGGACTCGCCGGCCGGGCAGGCGGCCTGGATCATCGAGAAGTTCCGCACCTGGTGCGACTGCGACGGCCACCCGGAGAACATCTTCACGCGTGACGCCCTGCTCACGAACGTGATGCTGTATTGGGTGACCGCCAGCGCCACGTCGGCCGCGCGCATGTACTACGAGAGCGGCCGCTGGCGTTTGGCCGAGCCCGCCCCCGGTCCCGGTTTCATCGAGGTGCCGACCGGGCTGGCGGTGTTCCCGGAGGAGCTGTCGTATTCTCCGCGCGCCTGGCAGGCGGCGCACTACAACCTGGTGCGCTGGACGGAGATGCCGCGCGGCGGACATTTTGCGGCGATGGAGCAGCCGGAGCTGTTCGTCGAGGATGTCCGCGCGTTCTACGCCGACCTGCGTTGAAGAAGGGGCTGACGATGACCAGATGGACCACGTTGCTGCCCTGGGGGCTGGTCGCGCTGCTGCTGGCTGCCGGCTGTGGCGGCGCGCCGATGGAAGAGGCGCCGCCCGAAGTCGCGCCGGCCGAGGAAGCGGCGCCCGAGGCGTCGCTCAGGCTGTACGTCTTCGAGTGCGGCCGCATCTACGTCGACGATGTAGGGCGCTTCAGCATCGAGAACGACGAAACCGACGTCCGCGAGCTGGTCGTGCCGTGCTACGTGGTGGAGCACCCCGACGGCCGCATGCTGTGGGACGGCGGCCTGCCGTCCTCGTACAACAACCCTGACGAGCGGCCCGACAATGCGCTGCTGGAGCGGACGCTGGCGCAGCAGTTGGCGGATCTCGACCTCGGTTTCGACCTGACGACACTGGACTATGTGGCGTTTTCCCACCTGCACTACGACCATGTCGGCGTGGCCAACGAGGTGGAAGGGGCGACGTGGCTGGTCCAGCAACCGGAGTACGACGCCATGTTCGTGCACCCCGAGACCGTGCCGACGGCGCGGCCCGAGCTGTACGAGGGCCTGCGCGACGCCGAGACGGTGACCCTCGAGGGCGATCACGACGTGTTCGGCGACGGGCGCGTGCGCATCATTTCGGCGCCGGGGCACACGCCTGGCCACCAGGTGCTCTTCCTCGACCTGGCGGAGACCGGTCCGCTGGTGCTGTCGGGAGATCTCTACCACTTCCGCATCAGCCGCGAGCAGCGGCGGGTGCCGACGTTCAACCACGACGCCGAGATGACGCTGGCGGCGATGGATCGCGTGGAAGCGTTCGTGGACGAGGTCGGCGCCACGTTCTGGATCGAGCACGACCTGGCGCTGTTCGAGACGCTCGACACGGCCCCGGCCTGGTACGAGTAGGGCCGGCTGCCGCTGCTGGCGGCCGGCAGGAAGGCGGACTGCACCATGGCGAAAGAGCAGGGCAAGGCAATCGATCGCCGGGCGTTTCTGCGCGGCGGCGCCGCGGCGGGCGTCGGCGCGGGCGCCGCCGTGCTGGGCGGACTCGCGGCGCGGGAAGTCGGCTCGCAGCCGCTGGAATGGCACCGGGAGGCGGACGTCGTCGTCGTGGGCTCCGGCGCCTCCGGCATGCCCGCGGCCATCCGCGCGCGCGACCTCGGCGCGTCGGTCCTCATCGTCGAGGAAAACTTCGACATCGGCGGCCACGGCATCATCAGCCAGGGCAGCGTGGCGCTCGGCGGCGGGACGAGCATTCAGAAGAAGTGGGGCATCGAGGACTCCGCCGACGAGGTGTACCTGGAGAACACGCGGCCCGACCACACCCACACGCGCTACAACGACCGCAAGGTGGTCCGGGCGTTCGCGGACCACAACGTCGAGGCGCTCGAGTTCCTGCTCGCCAACGGCGTGCAGTTCACGGACGTGCGGCCGCACCGCGTGCCCGCGGAAGGCGTCGTCACCTTCCGGCGCCAGACGGCGATTCCCTGGTCGCAGGACCTGAAGGAGACCATCAATAACACCGCCGGTTCCGGGCTCATGCGGCCGCTGGAGAAGAGCGCGCGAGAGAAGGGCGTGGAGATCCTGCTCGAGCACCAGATGACGCGCATCATCCGCGAGGAGCCGCTGGCCGGGCGCGTCCTGGGGATTGCCGTCACGAACCTGGAGGACGGCAGCACCGTCAACATCCGCGCGCGGCAGGCCGTTGTCGCCTGCACGGGCGGGTCGAGCAGCAACCTGGTGATCCGCACCATCTACAACCCGCTGCTGACCGAGGAGTACCAGGTCGGCTGCGAGCCGTACTCCCGGCAGTCCGGCGATGCCGAGCAGCAGGGCATGGCCATCGGGGCCTCGCTCGGCGGGACGAACAACATGCGGACCGAGTCGTACCTCGCGTTCGTGAAGCCGCAGTGGCTCGGTTGTCGCTACGGCTACGACCGCTGGAAGCCGGGCGGGCCCGTCTTCGACAAGGCCGGCGCGTCGGGCATTCCCGTCGCGGACTACCAGGACCTCATCATGGTCGACATGCTGGGCTCGCGCTTCTACGACGAGACGGTCGGCGTGCACCTGTTCGACATGGAGGGCAAGGCCGACCCGGTCTTCGACTACCTCGCGGCGGCGACGTCGAGCGCGGTGATGGAGGTGGACGGCGTCAAGCAGCGCGTGGGCGGGCCGATCTGGGCCATTTTCGACTCCGACGCGGTTGCGCGCGAGGAATGGGACCTGCGCCACCCATTCGTGGACATCGAGAACGGCTACTTCTTCAGCGCCGACACGCTGGAGGAGCTGGCGCGCGCCCTGAACCGCAATCCGTATCAGAAGGCGCCCATGCCGCCGGCCGCGTTGCGCGAGACGGTGACGCGCTACAACGGGTTCGTCGATCAGGGCAGCGACCCCGACTTCGGCAAGCCCGCGCCGATGTACAAGATCCAGACCCCGCCGTTCCACGCGGCCTGGGCGACGCCCATCCTGCACGACACCTACTCGGGCCTGCGGGTGAACGAGCGGTTCCAGGTGGTCGACGTGTTCGGGGCGGTGATCGACGGCTTCTACTGCGCGGGCGAGTCGGCCGGCGGGTTCGCGCTGCACGGTCTCGGCCGCGCGGTCGTGGGCGGCTACATCGCCGGCACCAACGCCGCGAAGGAGCCCGCCAACTCGTGACGGAGGCGGCCGGCGCCGGCCGCGGGCCCGTACCGGTCCATCCGACCACGCTGACCGCGGCGGAGGAGCTCCCGGCGGAGATCGAGGTCGACGCCGCGCTGGCGTTCGCCGTCCAGGTCGCCTGCCAGCACGGTTGCGACCTTCGTGGTCTGCGCATCGAGGTGGCCGACGCCGAGGACGTCCTCGCAACCGGCGAGATCGTGAACCACGACGGCGCGGCAAACATTTCCGACGAAATCCAGCTTCGGGCGCCGCGCGGCGTGGGTGAGCAGGCGTGGACAGTCCGCCTTCCCCGGCACGACGGGGAGGCGGCGGTGCATGAAGAGAGCACGCTTGCCATCCGCTTCCGCACCGTCCCCCATGCCTGCAGCCTGACGGCGTGGGGTGCGCCTGCGCCCGCGGCAACCGGCGGCGCGTTGCCGGTCTACATCGGAATGCGCTGCGATCACGCATGCCGGCTGACCGGCGCGCGCGTGGCGCTGCTCGACGACGCGGGGATGCAGGTCGGTGACGGCGTCCTCGGCGAGGCGCCCTGGCCCGGCACCGAGGCGCTGTACTGGACGGCGGTGGAAGCGCGGGCGCCGGCCGCGGAGGGCGTGCATGCCTGGACCGCGGTGCTGATCGACGCCGCGACGGAGCTGCCGCACGCGGCGCCGCCCGCGGCGTTCGGCTTCCGGACCGGAAAGTCGCGCGAGCACCGCGCGGCGGTGCGCGTAGTCGAGGCGGAGGGTCGCGAGCCGGTTGCAGGCGTGGAGGTGCGTGTCGGGCCGTACACGGCCGCGACGAACGCGGACGGCATTGCGGTGGTGGCGGTGCCGCAAGGCGCCTTCGAGGTGACCATCCGCAAGGACGGCTTGGACGCGCGGCCGCGATCGGTTGCCGTCGATGGCGATCTGCAGCTCGACATCGAGGCCCGGCTCGTTCCCACGCGGGTCGAGCTGCGCGAGCGGGCAATCCGCGACTTTCCCTGGGGCTAGGTAGCGGTGCGCGGCGAGGCCCGGGCGGCGATGGCAGTCAGGCTGACGGTCACGTTCGCACCGCTCGCGGCCTTTGCCGCGCTGCCAGCGGCCTGCGGTGTCGGCGTCGAATCGGGCGCCACGCCGCGGCAGGAGCGCGGCGCGGGCGAAACCGGGATCGCCTACGTGGACGAGGCGACCTGCGCCGAGTGCCACGCGCCGCAGCACCGTGCGTGGAGCGGGTCCCACCACGATCTGGCCATGCAGCCGGCGACGCCCGAGACGGTGCTGGGCGACTTCGACGGCGCAAGATTCACCCACGGCGGGGTAACGTCGCGGTTCTTCGTGCGCGACGGCCGCTTCTTCGTCAACACGGAGGGTGCGGACGGACGGCTCACCGACTTCGAGCTGGCGTACGCGTTCGGGGTGGAACCGCTCCAGCAGTACCTGACGCCGTTTCCCGGCGGCCGCCTCCAGAGCCTGCCAATCGCCTGGGACACCCGGCGCGGCGAGTGGTTCCATCTCTATCCGGACGAGAGAATCCCGCCGGGCGACGCGCTGCACTGGACCGGGCGCTACCAGACCTGGAACGCGATGTGCGCGGAGTGCCACTCCACCAACCTGCGCAAGAACTACGACGCTGCCAGTGATACGTACCGCACGGTGTGGGACGTGATCGACGTTGGCTGCCAGGCGTGCCACGGGCCTGGCGGGAACCACGTCGAGTGGGCGCGCGAGGGGCAGTCTCGATCCGCTCCGGACGCGCTGGCGGCCAGACTCGTAGTGGACCTTGCCGCATCCGACTCGCAGACGGAGACACAGGCCTGCGCCGGCTGCCATGCGCACCGGCAGCGCATCAGCGACGCCGACCGCCACGCGCGGCCATTGCTCGACGACTTCCAGCCCAGCACGCTGCGGGAGGGCCTGTACTTCCCGGACGGACAAATCCGCGACGAGGTGTACGTGTGGGGATCGTTCGCGCAGAGCCGGATGCACCGCGCCGGCGTGCGCTGTTCCAATTGCCACGATCCGCACGGACTTGGCCTGCGGGCAGAAGGCAACGCCGTGTGCGTGCAGTGCCACCGGGAGGCGCCGGTCGCACGTTTCCCGCAGCTTGCATCCAGGCGTTACGACACGCCCGAGCATCACTTCCATGCCCCGGAGTCGCCGGGCGCGCAGTGTGTGAGCTGCCACGTGCCGGCGCGCACCTACATGGTCGTCGACGAGCGCCGGGACCACAGCTTCCGCGTTCCGCGTCCGGATCTCTCCGTGGATCTCGGCACGCCGAACGCGTGCACGCAGTGCCACACCGACGAGACCGATCAGTGGGCGGCCGCCCGCGCGGCCGAGTGGTGGGATTCACCGCGGTTGCCGCGCTTCGCGGAGGTGCTGGCCGCGGCGCGGCGCGGTGACGCGGAGGCGGAATCCGGGCTCCGGCGCCTCGCGGACGATCCGGAACAGGCGCCGATAGTTCGCGCCACCGCCCTGGAGCACCTGCCGCAATACGGCCCCGGCGCGTTGGAGCCTGCCGTGTCCGCCGCAACCGACGGCGACCCGCTGGTGCGGGCGGCGGCCGCGGCGGCCATGGAGCACCTCGAGCCGCGGCGACGCATCGTCGCGCTGGTCCCGCTACTCGACGATCCGGTGCGCGCCGTCCGCATCGAGGCGGCCCGGGCGTTGACTTCGGTTCCGCGTGCGGCGCTCGACCGTCAGCAGGCGGTGCGCTTCGACGCCGCGCTGGCGGAGCTCTTCGAGGCCGAGTCGACATCCTCGGACCTGCCCGGGACAAATCTGAATCTCGGAGTCCTGCACTCGCGCACTGGCAATTGGACGGCGGCGGAGACCGCCTACCGCAGGGCCCTGGATTTCGATCCGGACTTCGCGCCGGCCCGCTTCAACCTGGCCAACCTGCTCAACCGGCAGGGGAGGAACGGGGAGGCCGAGGGCGTCCTGCGCGGCGGGCTTGAGCGGGCCCCCGACGACGGGGAGCTGCACTATTCGCTCGGCCTGCTGCTGGCCGAAGAGCAGCGTTTCGAGGAGGCCGCCGCCAGCCTGGAGCAGGCGGCCGCGCTCATGCCGGACCGCCCGCGGGTGCGCCGCAACCTCGACCTGGTCCTCCAGCGGCTCGGCCGGCCCTGACGCAGTCAGGCCGCGCACGGCGCGGCGCGGCAAGCCCGGCGCGGGGCTATGGGGTCCCCGCCAGGGCTTGCCGGGGGTTTGGGGCGAAGCCCCATCCGGAACTTGATCCGCCGCCGCTACACCCGTACGATGCGCCTCATGCAGTCAGGGGGTGCCCACGTGCCGCGTCATTTCTTCAAGTCGCTCGTGCTGGCAGCCGTTGCGCTCGTCCAGTTGCCTCACGTGACCGTGCAACTGGCGGGTCAGGCTCCGGAGCGTCCCAATATCGTCATCATTCTCGCGGACGACATGGGCTGGAACGACGCGTCGTTCCGCGGGAGCACCATACCCACGCCCAACATCGACCGGCTGGCCGCCGAGGGCGTCGAGCTCAACCGCTTCTACACGAACCCCAAGTGCACGCCTACCCGCGCGGCCCTGCTGACCGGCCGCGACCCGCTCAAGCTCGGCCTGACCTATGCGACCGTCTACCCGTGGAGCACGTTCGGCGTCGCCGTCAGCGAGCATTTCATCGGCGAGTCTTTCGGGAGCCAGGGTTACGAGACCGCGGCGATCGGCAAGTGGCATCTCGGTCATACGGTGCCGGCGCACCATCCGAACAACCGCGGGTTCGACTACTTCATGGGCTCGCTGAACACGGGCGGGGACTACTTCACGCACCGCAACCAGGGCGGCTACGACCTGCAGCGCAACGGCGAGAGCACGCCGGAGCTGGACGGCCAGTACAACACGGACATCTACAGCAGCGAAGCGATCCACTGGATCCGGAACGTGCGCGACAAGCAGAAGCCGTTCTTTCTCTATGTCGCCTACAAGGCGCCGCACTCGCCGTTCCAGGCCCCGCAGGAGCTGATTGACGAGGCCGGCGGCATCTATCCCGCGATGATGGTCTCGATGGACACCGGCATCGGCGGCATCCTCGATGCGCTGGAGGCCGAGGGCATTTTCGACGACACCATCGTCATGTTCCTGAGCGACAACGGCGCAACCGCCGGTAACGGCAGCAACGCGCCGCTGCGCGGCTACAAGCTGGCAACCTACGAAGGCGGCATTCGCGTCGTAGCGGTCATGCGCTGGCCGGAGGTGCTCGCTCCGGGCACGGTCAGCTCGCAGGTCATGACGTCCATGGACGTATTTCCGACCCTCGCCGCGGCCGCCGGGGTGGAGGTGCGGGCGGAACGCGCGCTGGACGGCGTGGACCTGTGGGCGGAGGTCAGCAGCGGGCGGACCACACCGCGGGAGGACGACATCTTCTACGCCTCCGAGACCGCGGTGGGCCGCCAGTTTTCCTGGAGCGTGCTGCGCGGCAACATGAAGCTGGTGCAGACGGTGGACCAGACGTTCGAGAGCCTGACCGTCGTCAACGAGCTGTACGACGTCTTTGCGGATCCGAGCGAGTCCAACGACCTGGCCGGCGACCATCCGGACCTGGTGCGGGAGCTGGCGGACGCCCTGATCGCGTGGCGCCGGCAGCATCCCTACGCCGGCAGCCATGCGCGGGTCATACCGCACCCGGGGTGGCGCGCGCCGCTGGACTGGGCGCGGGCCATGCACCTGAACGGTCTCAACGTCAACCCGGATCCAGGCGACAACATCTACGGCATGGGGCAGCGCGGGGAGCCCGGCCAACCGTCCCCGGTGCAGCAGAGACTGGACCGCATCTACGACAACCGCGGGCGGATAATTTATCGCTAGGCTTGAGGGGAGGACCCATGCGCCGAGACCTGCTATCGCTGATGTCGTGCCTGCCGATCGCTGGCGGCTTTCTGATTACGACCGCCTCGGCCACTGCGGGCGAAGCGCCGCAAGCGGAGGACCTGGCCGCTACGGCGTCGCAATTCTCCGTGCGCACGGCCGCCGATCTGATCAACTACGGCGCCGATCTCGACGCCGCCGTCGAGATCGCGCCGAACGTGTACCAGGCGCGCGGCACCGGCAACACCCAGATGGTCACGACACCGGAGGGGAACGTGATCATCGATACCGGGACTTCCAGGCATGCCGAGCGGCATCGCGAGCTGCTGAGCGCGGTATCCGACGGTCCCATCCGATACGTCGTCGTCAGTCACGCGCACAACGATCACGCGGGCGGCGTGCCCATCTGGACCGATGAAGGTACGCAGGTCGTGGCGCACGCGAGATACCCGGAGGCGCAGCGCTACCTGAACGAGCTGATGCCGTACCAGACGAACCGCAACCTCATCCTCTTCTTCGGCCGCGCTCCGCTGCCCCAGGCCAGCGTAGCCGAGCGGGCCGCCCAGGCCCAGACGCTCGTCCAGCCGGACATCCTCGTCAACGACCTCTACGAGTTCGAGCTCGGCGGCACGCGCTTCGAGGTGATCGCGACGCCGGGGGCGGAGGGTGACGACGCCGTTTCCGTGTGGCTACCGGACAACAGGATTCTCTTCACGGGCGATACCCTGGGGCCCATCTTTCCGATGTGGCCCAACCTCTACACCTTGCGCGGCGAGAAGATGCGCTTTGCCGCCGAGTACATCCAGACGCTCGACCGCCTCATCGCGCTCGAGCCCGAGATTCTCGTGCCGAGCCACTTCGAGCCGATCGAAGGCGCCGCGGAGGTCCGGGCGGGGCTGCAGCGCATACGCGACGCGGTTGCCTACGTGCACGATGCGGTCGTCGACGGCATGAACTCGGGGCGCAACGTGCACGAGCTGATGCGCGACATTCAGTTGCCCCCGGAACTTGAGCTGACGGAGGCGCACGGAAAAGTCTCTTGGGTCGTACGCTCGATCTGGGAAGGCTATGCCGGCTGGTTCTACCTCGACTCGACCACCGAGCTGTATCCGGTGCCCGCCAGCGACATGTACGGTGAGCTGGCGGAGCTGTCGGGCGGCCCCGACGTGCTGGCGCGCCGCGCCGCGGAGCACGTGGAGGCGGGCCGGGCCGTGGAAGCGCTGCACCTGGTGGAGGTTGCTCTCGCGGCGGACTCGAACCACCGCGCGGCGCTGGAGGCGAGGCTGGGCGCCCTGGAGCAGTTGCTGGAGAGCGCGGCGGGCGTGAACTTCTACGAGGTGCGCTGGCTGACCCACCGCATCGCGCTTACCCGCCAGCAACTGGAGTAGGCGCGCGGCCGCCGGGGCCAGCGCCGGTACCGTGCTGAAGAGCCGTGTCCAAGGCCAGGATCGGTACGTTCGACGACCTGCTGGAGATTACCGAAGAGCCCCTGCGTCCCGTTGTGATGGCGCTGCGGGCACTCGTTCTGGAGATTGATCCCGACGCCTGCGAGGTTGTGCGCCTTGGCGACCGCGCCGCAACCTATGGCGTGGGACCGAGAAGGATGGCGGACGGCTACGCATACATCCTGCCCCACACGCGATGGGTCAACCTCGGATTCTACCGGGGCGCCCATCTGGCGGATCCGGATGCGTTGCTCGAGGGCACCGGCGCCACGATGCGCCATGTGAAGGTGCGATCGCTCCAGGATGTCGACAGAGCGGCCCTTCGAACGCTGGTCGAGGACGCATGCGCGGAGCGCAGGATCACGCCGCGCTAGCGCGCCACTGCAGGCCGAATCCGCTACCAGACAGCCCCGAAGACCTCGTCGCGCAGCGACTCGTCGATCACGAGCACCCGCTCCTTGAAGCGCCAGCCGTCCGCCGTGCGGACCAGCACGTCGTCGTAGTGTCCGGACAGCGCCGGCTTGGGCGGCGAGTACGACACCTCGAACGACACCCAGTACACCCGCGAGGTCGCGCCGTCGGCCGTGGGCGTGACGACCAGGTTGTTCTGCAGGTGGCGACGTTCGTGCTCCGGCGGTCGCGCATCCCAGCGCCTCACCGTGCGCTGGACGATCGTGTCGCGGCCCTCGACCGGCTGGCCCATGCCGTCGATCCGGTAGAGGGCGTCTTCCGTCCAGACCGACTCGAACATGTCGCGGTCTTCGAAGTCGAGCGCCTGGTAGTACTTCGCCACGAGATGCTCGATCTCCGCGTAGTCCTGGCCTGTCAGGGCCGCGCCGCGCGTGCCCTGCGCGCTGACCCAGCCGGCCGCGAACGCGGCAATCACCACTGCCAAGAGCAAGACGAGTAGACGCTGCATCACGATCTCCTTGTTGTAAGCCGTTCAGGACTCCGGGAGGGCGAACGCCAGGATCCGGTTGCTGGCCACGACGACGATGTACTGCCGGCCGTCGACCTGGTACGTCATCGGACTGGAGCGCACCGGCCGCTCGCTCATGTACTCGAACAACTGCTCGCCCGACCGCGCGTCGAAGGCGTAGAACCCGCCGGTGTCGGTGCCCTGCACCAGGATGTCACCCGCGGTCACCAGGTTGCCGCTCACGCCGATGGGCGACACGGTGGGCGCGCGCGCCTGCCACACCTGCTCGCCGCTGATCGGCTCGTAGGCGCTGATCGTGAGTTCCGGCGGCATCTGGTTCCGCCTGGAGCTCACCTGCGACGTCATGCCGCCGCGCCCCTGTCCGATCTCGATGGAGTCCCCGACCGGCTTCACGATCAGCGCGATCGTGCCGTCCTTCGCCGTCATGTACACCAACCCCGTGCGCGGCGAGAAGGACGGCGGCCCCCAGCTCGATCCGCCGTGCGCCACGATGTAGCCGTCGTGCATGGAATAGGGCGTGTAGAGCTGGCGCGTCATGGGTTCGTCCGCAGGGTCGGCGACCATCGGGAACGTGTTGCAGAACGGCGCCATGAGCACGCCGCGCGCGTTGTAGGGGAACGGCTGGGTGGGCCAGATCTGCTCGCCCGGCACGTCCGTCTCCGTCGGCACGACCATCTCCGCCATCGGGTTGATCGGATCGCCGGTCGCCCGGTCCCACATGTACATCAGGCAGTTCTTGCCGCCCGCGGCCACTCCCCGCACGGTCCGGCCATCGCGGCTGGCGTCGAAGAGGATAGGGCCGGTCACGTGGTCGATGTCCCAAACCTCGTGGTGAATGGCCTGGTAGTACCAGGCGATCTCGCCGGTCTCCATGCGCAGCGCGATGGTGGCGTTGGTGAACAGGTTCATGCCCGGCCGGCCGGAGCCGTCGTAGTCGGCTGACGGGTTGCCGGCGTTCACGTACACGAGACCCAGCTCCGGGTCCAGCGCCGGCACCGTCCACACGCCGCCGCCCGCCCGCAGGCCATCGCCCCAGGTCGGACGCGCAATGTCATAGCCCTCGTCGCCCGGCCGCTGCGGAATGGTGTTGAACACCCAGCGGATGGCGGCCGTGCGCGCGTCGAACGCGATGACGAGGCCGCCCGGAATGTGCTGGTCCGACAACCCGACCCCGGCGTACAGCACGCCGTCGTGGTACGCCGGCGGCGCCATCATCTGGTGGCCGAGCGCCGCGGGGTCGAGGTCGGGCGGATAGCTGTCGGGATACTTGTGGTGCAGCGCCGCCGCGACGATGTCGATCCGCCCGCCGTCGCCGAACGCCGGGTCCGGCGCGCCGGTCGCGGGGTCGACGGAGAAGACCGTGGTGCCGTAGAACGGGTAGAGCCGGCCGCCGCCGTATCCGGGTCCGCGCGGGCGCGTTACCCGCTTCGAGATGGAGTCAGGACCGAAGTCGCTCTTCCAGAGCTGCTCCCCGGTCGCCGCATCGTGGGCGAAGGCGGCGCCGGCTGCGTCGTTGTAGTACAGGACGCCGTCCACCACGACCGGCGTGACCTGCGTGATGACATGGTCGCGTTCCATCTCGACCGACCAGGCCAGCTCCAGCCGCCCGACGTTCGAAGTGTCGATCTGGTCGATCGCCGCATAGCGGCCGCCGTACAGGTCGAGGTTGTGGGAAGGCCAGTCGAACTGCCCCGCGCTTCCGGCGTTCTGCGCGCGGACCGGGCCGGCCGTGGCCGCGGCAAGCACCGCGCCGAGGGCGATGGCCACGCCGCCGGCGCCGAGTCGAATGATGGGCATTGTTCTCCCTGGTTGCGAACGCGCCTGACGGCGGGAAACTGCCCGGGCGAAGGCTATCCCTTTCAGCGCTGCGACCGGCCCGAATGTACCAACCGGCCGAACGGGCGGTCAATCACCAATATGGGTGAGGGACGGCCGGATCGATGACGGGGCTGCTCGCTATCTGACCGTGACGGCCAGTTCCTGTTCGTCGAACAGGTGGCCGTCAGAAAGGCGCACCCTGAGGAGATAGTCGCCCGGCTTGCTGAAGATAACGGCCATCGCCGCCGGTCCGTCTGTACCCGGTTCGGGAGGATCGGCCTCGACCGCCACGCTGGCGGGGCCGCGCAGCACCGTCCACGTGACGTCGAGGACGTCGTCGATCTTAACCACGCTCGGGCGCGTTCCGCTGCGCAGCACCGGGACGTTGACGGGCGCCCGCGGCTCGTCCGGCGGCGGCTGCAGCGCCGGCGGGATTTCCTGACCGCGCGCCCGCACCCGCGGGCGGCGCGGCCCCGGCAACCCGTCGTCGCTCATCGCGGCGGTCACCGCCAGCGTGTCCGGCAGGGTGACCGTCGCGGCCGCCGCCGAGATCGACAGGGACGGCGCCCGGTTGGCCCGTTGCTCGTCGGTCGGCTCGCGGCCGCGCAGGATGGGATCGATCTCCCATACCGCGTCCAGCCAGGCGATGGCCTGCTGGCGCTGGCCGCGCACGGTCAGGCTCCAGATCAACTCGCGATCCCCGAAGTCGGCGGGCACCGTGACGCTGAATTCCTGGCGATGCACCCGCGGGTAGAAGAACGTCGGCTGGCCCTGGTCCTCCGGTCCGGATTCCAGCAGGTTGTCGGCGCCGATGGGTACGTGCACCTCTTCGACATGGTTCCGGTTGATGTAGCCGAAATGCATCTCGAAGGTGCCGTCGGGGTTCCGGGACCAGCCGTCGAAGAACGGCGCGACGGACTGCCCGGAGGTGAACCGGAAGTTGAACGGGTCGGCCTGCGTCGCGACGCCGGCCGGGAGCATCAGCACCAGCAACAGCGCCAAGCCCGGGACCGCGGCCGGACGGATCCCGATCAACGGCGTGCGCATCGTGACGGACCCCCCTAGTTGGTCCTGCGCCGCGTCTCGCGTTCGGCCAGCTCCGCTTCGTACTCCTCGTCGGTCATGTCGTACCAGCCGATCCAGGCGAAGCCCATCTCGTCGATGGTCCGCCCGCCGCTCCCGGTCCAGTTGCGCGGGTCGGGATTGGCGCGGTGCGCCGCGGTGTTGTCGTGCCAGTTGATGACGTGGAGGATGGTGCCGGCCGGCACGAGCGGCGCCGAGTCGTCGCTGTAGTTGTACGCGAGGTGCCAGTTGTAGTCGAAGTGCGCGCAGTTGACCACCTCGGAGGTGACCGGCTGCGTCGGGTAGATCAGCTCCAGGCACTGGTACTTGCCGAGCATGTGCATGTGCGGCTGGAACATCGTGATGCGCGCCGCCTTGCTGAAGCGCGTGTAGCCGTCGGTGCGCGTCACCTGGCCCGGCGGCAGGTCGACCAGGCCGGCGATGGTGCCGTGCGCCCCGGCGAGCTGCTTGGTCCAGCGCACGTGCTTCGGCACGGTCCCCTTGGGGTGGAGGACGATGCCCATATCGATGACCGTGTCGATGTCCTCGCCGACCGAGTGGAGGTGGTAGCTCAGGCGCGTCTGGCTGCCGGCCTGCAGCAGCACGCCGGAATCCTCGGGATAGATCTCCGCCTGCTTGCCGGACGCGTACTCGACGAGGTGCCGTTCGGACTCCACGCCCTCGGTGATGTCGCCCGGGGCTGTGAGGTACGCGTTCGTGTGGTGCACGACCAGGCGCGCCTTCTTGTCGGCCGGCTTGGTCTGTACGGCGCGGATGTAGCGGTCCTCCTCCAGGCCGACATCGGCGTACAGAGAGCCGAACAGGTCGGGGCCGGCGGCCGGCACGACGTAGTTCGGGTAACGGACGATCAGGTCCGGCTCGCCGATCTGCCAGTCGTCGGCGCTGGCGTACTGCGGCGGAGGCGGCATGTCCTCCGGGTTGCCGCGCGGCGCGCCGGCGTCCACCCAACCGACGATCGTGGCGATCTCCGTGTCGGTCAACGACGGGTCGTCCTTGAAGTCCTGGATCCCGATGCGGCGGTCGATATGCCAGGGCGGCATCTCGCGCGATTCCACGCGGTTGCGGATCGACCGCGCCCACGGCCGCACCTCTTCGTAGGTGATCAGCGACATCGGGGCCACTTCGTCGGGGCGGTGGCAGCCCGAGCACGACCGGTGGATGAGCGGCGCCACGTCACGCGTGAACGTGATCTCGCGCTCGCCCGCGGCGTCCTGGGCCTGCGCGGCCGCCGGAGCCGCCGCGAGCGCGGCCAGCAGGGCCACGCCCACGAGAACCGGAATACCGACGCCTGAACGTCCCGAGTGCAGCATGCGCACGTCGTACCTCCAGAGAGCAGTTGCCCGGACGCAGTCCCGCCCGGAAGAGTACTCGCGATTATGAGCCGGAAGGCGCCCCCGCGTCAACGGTTACGGGCGCCAGCGAGGATCAGATCTGGAGGCGGTCGATGAACCAGAACATCGCGAACGACCCGACCGTGTAGGAAGGCACGAGGCGCGTCCAGGCCGGGATGCGCCAGCCGTGCTGCGAGAGGGCCCAGAACGCCGCGAGCGCCGCCGCGATGAACAGTAGCTGGCCCAGCTCGACGCCGACGTTGAACAGCAGCAGCGAGAGCACGATGTCGCCGGACGGCAGGCCGACGTCCACCAGCGTGCCCGCAAACGCCAGGCCGTGCAGCAGGCCAAACCCGAACGGCACCAGCCACGGGCGGCGGCTGGTCAGCCCGGCCCGCCCGTCCGCGGCGTGCACGAGCTCGACCGCGAGGAACACGATGCTCAGGGCGACGACCGCTTCGACCGTTGCGGCATCGACGCGCACCAGATCGAGCGCCGCCAGCGCCAGCGTCAGGCTGTGCGCCAGCGTGAACGCGGTGACCGCCGCCACCAGGCGGCGCCCGCCGCCGATCAGGATCAGCAGCAGGAGCACGAACGCCAGGTGGTCGAGGCCGCCCAGAATGT
This sequence comes from Vicinamibacterales bacterium, assembly GCA_965207665.1. Lineage (GTDB taxonomy): Bacteria > Acidobacteriota > Vicinamibacteria > Vicinamibacterales > UBA8438 > JAAXGX01. The sequence goes on along the minus strand of CBDBMV010000002.1, from coordinate 3,131,308 downwards.
GCTCGAAGCCAAGCTGAAGGTAGATCGGCGCGGACAGGGCAGGTGTCTCCTCGAACGAGATGGTCAGCGACGTCTCGTCAGGCGTGAGGAACCGTTCCAGCTCCCGGCCGTCGGCGAGGCTGATGCGCACGAGCACATCGGTAATCGTGCGCTCCAGCCCTTCGATCGTGATGCCGACGCCGTCGAGGTCCTGCCCGCCGCCGGCGGGGCGCCAGACCCGGATCAGGTGGTTCAGTGTAAGCTCCTGCACCGCCGGGTCGCCATCGAGCCAGCCGTTCGAGAGGTACGGAATGAGCCGCACCGCGCGGTCGCCGACGACGGGCTGCTTCCACAGAATCTCGACGCCGCGATCCGCCGACTCGGTGATCTCCAGGTAGGCGGGGCGGACCTCGTGGCCGGTTGCGACGGCGGTGCACGCCAGCACGCCCGCCAGCGCGGCAACACCCGCGCTGACGCCGCGCGGCTTCACGGTACCAGGTCCTCCCGCACCACGACGTACTTCCCCTTGATGGCCGCAAGGGCCGCGGCGTTCATCTCCGCCCGTTGCTCATCGAGGTAGTCGGCGCGCACCTCCTCGCGCACCTCGGCCAGCGGACGGTCCCGGCCCGGATCGAGTTGCTCGACGTACACCACGTGCCAGCCGTAGCCGGACCGCAGCGGGCCGTGCCAGGCGCCTGACGGAAGCTCGAAGACGGCGCTCGAGAGCTCGGAATCGCCGAACGCACGTGACACTCCGGGGGCGTCGAGCGCAACGAAGCGGTCCCGTCCCGGGAACGGGTCGCCACCGCCGAACGGTTCGTCCGCCGATGCGCCACCGGGCTTGTCTCGCAGCGCTGCCGCCGCCTCGGCCGCCCGAGCCCGTGCGGCACCCGAGCCTCCGATGTCGGGCGAGAAGTACAGGTGCCGCAACGTTACGCGCGCCGGCTCGGCGTAGCGTTCCGTGTGCCGTACGTGGAACGCCTGGAGCGCGGCATCATCCGGCTCGGGCGGCAGCGCGACGTCCTCCTGCAGGAACTGCAGCTTCTGCACCACGCGCCGGCGGACGATCTCGTCGCCCACGTCGAGACCCATCGCCACGCCCTCGCGGTAGAGGATCTCCTCTTCGATATGCCGCTCCACCAGGTGGCTCAGCTCGCCCGCCGTGGGCGGCCGCCCGAACTGCCACTCGTAGCCGGTGGCAATCCGGCGCACGTCTTCAGGTCCGACGGTTACGCGGTACTGCTCCAGGGTGCCCTCGAACAGCCCACGTACCAGGAAGATGAGAAGACCCAGCGCGACGAAATGGAAGAACGGCTCGCGCGCCAGCGCGCGGGCACGGCCCACCAGCGTGTCGCCGGGTTTCCGCTCGTCCAGAGAAGGCACTGAAGAATGCTATTGCACCGGTCAACGGCGCGGCGTTCAGATGGTAGCCTTCCCTGGGGGAACAGGCGGACAATAAGGCAATGACCTTGAGAACGCAGCGATCCGCGGTCGTGCTCACCGGTTTGATCCTGATACTGGTGGGTCTGCTTCCGGCGCCGGCGTTCGGCCAGGTGACGTTCGAGCGCCTCCTGAACGCCGCGGATGAGCCGCACAACTGGCTGACCTACTCGGGCACCTACGCGAGCCAGCGGCACAGCACGCTGAGCCAGATTACGCGGGCGAACGTTGCCGACCTGGAGCTGAAGTGGGTCTTTCAGACGCGCAGGGCGCTGAACTTCCAGGCGACGCCGCTCGTCGTGGACGGCGTCATGTACCTGACCCAGCCGCCCAACGACGTGGTAGCGCTCGACGCGCGCACCGGACGTGTCTTCTGGGTCTACGAGCACGTGCCGTCGAGGGGCGGGGGGTCGAACCGCGGCCTCGCCATTCACGGCGACACGCTGCTGATGGGAACGGTCGACGCGATGCTCGTGGCCGTGGACGCGAAGAGCGGCGGGCCGCTGTGGCAGGTGCAGGTCGCCGATCCGGCGCTCGCCTATTCGATCAGGCATGCGCCGCTGGTCGTCAAGGACACGGTGATCGTCGGCACGTCGGGCGGTGATCAGGGCGTGCGCGGTTTCCTGGCCGCCTACGACGTCCGGACGGGAGACGAAATCTGGCGCTTCTACACGATTCCCGCTCCCGGCGAGCCCGGGTCCGAGACGTGGGAGCCGTGCACGCCGGACCTGCCTGACTGCGACCCGGACGCCTGGATGCGCGGCGGCGGGGCGGTCTGGCTGACCGGCTCCTACGACCCCGAGACGAACCTGACGTTCTGGGGCGTGGGCAATCCGGGGCCCAACTATTCGTACTATCAGCGGCCGGGCGACAACCTCTACGCAAGCTCCGTGGTAGCGCTCGACGCCGATACGGGGGAGCTCGCCTGGCACTTCCAGTTCACGCCCGGCGACCGCTACGACTACGACGCCCTGCAGATTCCGGTTCTCGTCGATCTCGACATCAACGGGACGACCGTCAAGGCGATGCTGTGGGCCAACCGCAACGGCTTCTTCTACATCCTCGACCGGGTCACCGGGCGGTTTCTGCGGGGGCAGGCGTTCTCGCGGGTCAACTGGGCGAGCGGGCTCGATGACAGCGGGCGGCCGATTCAGACGCCGCAGGGACCCGATGCGCCGACCTACCCCGGCAAGCAGGGGGCCACGAACTGGTACTCGCCATCCTACAGTCCGCGCACCGGCCTCCTGTATCTCTCCACCTGGGAGAACTACGCGACGATTTTCGACTCGGCCGCGGTCGAGTACAGGCCGGGCCAGCTGTACACCGGCAGCCGCAACCGCAGTCTGGTCAGGGGGGTGCCCGAGCCGCCCGAGGTGGGCCGCGGGCACATCAACACCTGGACGTCGGAGGTCGGGTCGGGCGCCGTCATTGCCTACGACCCCCTGACGGGCGAGACGGTGTGGAAGTGGCAGACGTACGACGTCATCAACAGCGGCGTGCTGACGACGGCGACGGATCTCGTGTTCGTGGGCAGCCGCGAGGGCTTCTTCCAGGCGCTGGATGCGCATACCGGCGAGGTGCTCTGGCGGGCCATCACGGGCGGCAACACGCTGGCGGCGCCGATTGCCTACGAGGTGGATGGCCGGCAACTGGTGGCGGTCGCCAGCGGGCACGCGTTGTTCGTGTTCGGCCTGCGATCCCCGTCGTCAGCGGTCCGAACCCCCTGGGGCCATCCGGACCTGCAGGGGACCTGGTCGAATGCCACCAGGACGCCGATCCAGCGGCCCACCGAGCTCGAGGGGAAGGAGTTCTTCACGGAGGAGGAGTGGGCAGAACGCAACCACAGACCGAATCCGAACGAGGGTGGGATCTCGTCGACCATGCCGACCGGCTTCTACAACGACTTCTGGTTCGAGCAGGGACCGCTCTACAGGCGCACATCGCTGCTGCTGGATCCACCGGACGGGAGGCTGCCGCCGGTGACGCCGGCAGAGCAGAGCCGCCTGGTCGAACGCATCGATTCGTACGTGAGCGCGGCGGACGCTGACGTTTCGATCGACTCGTGGGAGGACCTGAGCGCCTACGACCGGTGCATCACGCGCGGGATGCCGGGCTTGATGACGCCGTTTCCCTACAACCACTACTACCAGATTCTGCAGACGCCGGACTACGTCGCGATCGTTGTCGAGATGATCCACGATGCGCGGATCATCCCCCTGGACCGACGGCCCCGCCTGCCGCCGACCATGCGGCAGTGGCTGGGAGATTCCCGTGGCTGGTGGGACGGGAATACCCTGGTTGTGGAAACCACGACCTTCCCCGAGCAGGTGTACGGGCGTCCGGTCATCGGGGCCGACGAGTCCGTCTTCGGCGGAGCCGACCATCACGTGGTCGAGCGCTTCACACGCGTCGACGCCGGCACGATCGACTACCGGGTCACGGTCACCAATCCCGCGGTGTGGACCGGTCCCTGGACCGCCGCGATACCGATGTATGCGGTTGAGGACACGCTCTTCGAGTACGGGTGTCACGAGGGGAACTATGGACTCCCGAACATCCTGAGCGGGAACCGCGCCAGGGAGGCGGGGCAGCGCTGAGCGGCCAGGCGGATTAGTCTCGCGCCGGCGGCACGTACCAGATGGCGGACGACCAGGCGCGCTCCTGAATGGTCGGCGGCGCGTCGGACGGGTGGGGCCTTTCCAGCTTGACCGCCACGAAGAGCGACCAACGCGGCGTGGGGATTTCCAGCACTCGCAGGTAATAGACGGCCGGCACGGCCGGGTCGAAGGCCGGGTCCTCCCAAACCGCGGCGAGTTGGGTCGCGCCGATGGTGTTCGCGTACCTGGCGGTCGCCAGGTCTACGGTGTTGCCCACTGCCGGCACATCACCGGTTGCCGGATCGGGCGCGCGCGCGTCCGACAGGGCGACGTCGTACACCTGGTCCCGGTAGCCGTCGCCGTCGCGCCACACCTTGACGATCTGCGCCCGGTCGAGGTTGGCGCCGTCGGGGTCCTTCACGGCCCGCAGGACGAACCGCGGCGCCCCGCCGACCGCCGGCCGATCCGGCAGATCGCCGCCCATCGGCACGCCGCCGGCGTACGCCGCCTGGACCCAGTCCGCCTGTGCCGGGAGATCGTCCCCGTAGTCCCAGCCGCCGAAGAAGCGGATGTTCAGCCGGGTGCCCGACGTGGCGTAGGTCTCCTTCCGGCGCAGCGCGTCGTAGATCGCCTCGCGCGTGTTCGACTCGGCCCATACGCCAGCCAGGCCGCCCGAGCCGGTCGCCGGACCGCCGGCCGGGATCTCCGGCTCACCCAGCCCGAACATGCTCTCGACGTGCGGGCGGGGCGCCTCGAAGTCGGCGGCCACGCCGTTGAACGCGCTGGAGCCGTATACGGCGTCCTCGCCTTCCTCGGTCAGCCCGCTGTGATAGTCGCTTGCCCCGATGACGCCCATCTTGTACGGATTGGCGCCGGCGCTTCCCTCGATCACCATGCCGCGCCCGTAGGCGTCGCGGATCGTGCTCCCCGCGGGCTCGCTCCGGCGGCCGTCGAACGTCCTGTCCCACAGCTCGAAGCTGGCGAACTCGTCGTTGGGCGCCAGCGCCGGGTGCACCTCGGACTGGCCCTTCATCTGCGCTATTTCGCTGATCGGCTCGTTGAGCAGCCGGCGGCGGGCGTACGCCTCGTCGATCAGCCGGCCGTCGCTGTCGGTCCAGTCGTACATGACGCCGTTGCTCGTGTTGCCGTTGTGCGGGATGACCAGTCCCTCGATACCGCGGGCGCGGTGCTGCTCCAGATACGACCAGAGGTCCTCCGGCCGCGGCGAGTCGCGGCTGGAGAAGGGGAGCGGCGCCGTGTCGCCGCGGAAGATCACGTTGCGGTGGATGGGGCCGCCCGCGCCGTCGCTGGTCGTGTTGTCCGTGGTCCATTCGTAGGCGATGAACGTGGTGAACCGGCCGGGCTCGTAGAAGGCGTTGGCCGCGTCCACGATGCGGTCCCACGCGGAACGGCTCAGGGATGCGATATCGAATCCCGGCACGTCGCCGGCGGTAAGCGCGCCGATGGCCCGCAGGCCGGCGCCGCCCCAGGTGCTGCGCCGGGGACCGGCGCGGAATTCACGGCCGACGGCGCTCGTCGCGAGCGCGGAATCCGGATCCTCCATCGCCAGCCCGGAGCCGAGGAGCACGCCGTGGTCGGTCACCGCCATGAAGTCGAGCGGCCGCCGGCGGCGGATCGGCTCGCCCATGAACGAGATTTCGTCGCCGCGCGCGAAGCGGTAGGCATCCTCGGGACCGAGCCGCGTGCCGAACATCCAGTACGCATCCATCGACAGCATGGTGTGCACGTGCAGGTCGCCGAAGTAGACGTCGCGCTCCGGATGCGCGGGCGCCGCGCCGGCATCGGCCGTGGGCGGTTCCGCAGGCTGTGCGGGCGGCTCCGCACAGCCGATTGCGAGCAGTAGCGACGCCGCGGCTGTCGGGAACGCGACTGCTTTCATGGGTGGCGCCCGAGGCCTACTCGGGAGGCACGTACCAGATGGCCGACGACCAGGCGCGCTCCTGGATGGTCAGGGGGTGCTCGGCCGGGTGGGGCCAGCCGAACCTGAGCGACACGAACAGCGACCAGCGCGGCGTGGGGATCTCGATCACGCGCAGGTAGTAGACGGCCGGCACGGCGGGATCGAACGCCGGGTCTTCCCACACGGCCGCGAACTGGGTTGCCCCGATTGAGTTGCTGTAGGTGGCATTCGACGGGTCGACGGTGTTGCCGACGGCGGGCGCCCGGCCGGTGCCGGGGTCGACGGCGCGCCCGTCCGACAGCGCAACGTCGTACACCTGGTCCTGGTAGCCGTCGCCGTCGCGCCACACCTTGACGATCTGCGCCCGGTCGAGATTGGCGCCGTCGGGATCCTTCACGGCCCGCAGAACGAACCGCGGCGCGCTTGCGGCCGCCGGCCGCTCGGGAAGGTCGCCGCCCATCGGCGCCCCGCCGGCGTACGCCGCCTGGATCCAGTCGGCCTGATCGGGCAGGCCGTCGGCGTACTCCCAGCCGCCGAAGAAGCGGATGTTCAGCCGCGTGCCGGACGTCGCGTACGTCTCCCGCCGGCGCAGCGCGTCGTAGATCGCCTCGCGCGTATTCGACTCGGCCCATACGCCGGCCAGGCCGCCCGAGCCGGTCGCCGTTCCGCCGGCCGGGATCTCCGGCTCGCCCAGCCCGAACATGCTCTCGACGTGGGCCTCGGGTATGTCCACGCCGGCGGCGAACCCGTTGACTCCCTTGGAGCCGAAGACGACGTCCTCGCCCTCTTCGGTCAGCGCGCCGTGGTAGTCGCTCGCGCCGATCACGCCGACCTTGTACGGGTTGACGCCGGTGCGCCCCTCCAGCACCATGCCCCGGCCGTAGGCGTCGCGAATGGTGCTCCCCGCGGGATCGCTGCGCCGGCCGTCGAACGTCTGGTCGAACAGCTCGAAGGCGGCGAACTCGTCGTTGGGCGCCAGGGCCGGATGCACCTCGGACTGGCCCTTCATCTGCGCGATCTCGCTGACCGGCTCGTTGAGCAGCCGGCGGCGCGCGTACGCCTCGTCGATGGGCCGGCCGTCACTGTCGGTCCAGTCGTACATGATGCCGTTGCTCATGTTGCCGTTGTGGGGAATGATCAGGCCCTCGATGCCGCGGCCGCGGTGTTCCTCCAGGTACGACCAGAGGTCCTCGGGACGCCGCGAGTCCAGCGAGGAGAAGGGGAGCGGCGCGGTGTCGCCGCGGAAGATCACGTTGCGGTGGATCGGGCCGCCGCTGCCGTCGCTGCGGCTGGCGTCGGTCGTCCACTCGTAGGCGATGAACGTGGTGAAGCTGCCGGGCTCGTAGAATGTGTTGGCGGCGTCGATGAGGCGGTCCCACGCCGAGCGGCTCACGGGGGCGATGTCGAACCCGGGCACCTCTCCGCGCGCCTGCGACTGCCACGCCCGGAAGCCGGCCCCGTCCCGGAATCCGCGGACGGGGTTGGCGTGCCACTCACGTCCGATCTCGCTCGTCGCCAGCACGGAATCCGGATCTTCCATGGCCATGCTGGAGCCGATGATCTGGCCGTGATCGGTAACCGCCATGAAGTCGAGCGGCCGCCGCCGGCGGACCGGCTTGCCCATGAACATCACTTCCTCGCCGCGGGCGAAGCGGTACGCGTCCTCCGGTCCCATCCGCGTACCGAACAGGTAGTACGCGTCCATCGAGAGCATGGTGTGGAGGTGCAGGTCCCCGAAGTAGACGTCGCGCTCCGGGTTGACCGCAACCTCCGCGCTGTCGGCGGCAGGAGCTTCCGGTGGCGGTGCGGGCGTTTCGGCGCACCCAAACGCGAGCAGCAGGATCGCTGCGGCTGTCAAACGGACAAGGGAACTCATTGGATGCTCCTTGTTGCCGGTCGCGGCGGCCTGCCCAACGATGTCACATTCGCCTGGCGTTGGCCATTCAACCCGCCGCACAGCCAGCGCCCTCAGAACGAGACTGTCGCGGTCATCGAGACCGTCCGCGGCGCGCCGAGCCAGGCCGCGTTCTCGGTGATGGCCGACAGATACGCCTTGTCGAGCAGGTTGTTGGCCACGATCGAGAACTCCGTCGACCGGAGCAGCTCGCTCAGCGCCTCGCCGGAAAAAGTGACGTAGGCGTCCACCAGCCAGTAGGCGTCCGCGTACCAGTCCGACAGCAGGCTCACCCGCCGCGACGACGTGTACTTCGCGGTCAGCCCGGCGCCGACCGGGCCGCTGCGGTCGAGCGAGACGACCCACAGGCGGTCCGGCACGCCGGTGACGTCGGTCCCCGCCACGATGCCCTGGCTCGCGTCCACAAGCGGGTCGCCGGTCCCGATGTACTGCGAGTCGTTGAACGTGAGGGCCGTGTAGAACGACGCCTGGCGCGGCAGCTCCACCGTCGCCGACAGTTCCACGCCGCTGGTATCGATCCCGCCCGCGTTGAAGTACGCGCCGCCGCCCGGAATGAGGTAGTTGGGACCGGCCGGCGTCTGCGGGCCAAGGTAGAAGATCCGGTTCTCGAAGTCGATGGTGTACCACGTAGCGCTGAGCGCCAGCCGCTCGCCCGCGTACTGCAGTCCGACGTCGATGTTCGAGGCGGTTTCCGGCTCCAGCAGGTCCAGGCTCCTTCCCGGCACCTCGAGCAGCGTGGCGCTGATGGCCTTGAAGTTCTCGGAATAGCCGGCGAAGAGGTCGAGACCTTCAACCGGCGTCTCGTAGGTCACGCCGCCGGAGAAGAGCAGGTCCGAGTCGGAATCGACCTCCAGGTCCGGGTCGACATTGAACGTGTCGTCGCGCGACACGCCCACCAGGAACTGCTTGATGCCGCCGCTCAGGGCGAACGGGCCGGCGAAGATCGTCTCTTCCACGTACCACTTGAAGACGTGTTGCGGGAAGTCCCACTCGTACTGGTACCAGTAGGCCCGCTCGTCCCAGTCGAAGCTGAGCGTGGGGTCCAGCATGCGGTGCCAGTCGCGGCCCAGGTCGCGGCGCGAGTCCTCGTACCAGACACCCGCGCGCAGCGTGCTGCCGGCATCGCCGATGGTCGTGAACCACTCCTCGTCGAGCGTCACGCCGAAGCGGTCCTTGCCGTAGTGGCTGTGGCGGTACGACTGCACCGCCGTGGCGCCGGGGTGGCACGCCGGGTCGACTTCCGGGCCGCCCGCGCCGTAGTAGTTGAAGATGTAGGACGACGTGCAGCCGGGCTGCGGGCCGACGGCGACGCCGTTCCGGTCCACGAAGCGGATCAGCCCGAGCTGCGAGCCGCCCAGCACCGGCGCGAGACCCGCCAGCTCCGACTCCGGTCCGCCCCGGTCGTCCGTCACGTCGACGATGTAGGGCGGCAGCCAGTCGCCGCGGCCGCGGTTGCGGTGGAAGTAGGTCCCCAGGCTGAGCGAGGTGACCTCGCTGAACGACCAGTCCGCCTTCAGGTAGGCGAACGTGTTGTTGCGCCGGGTCTGCCAGCCCGGCCGGTAGAACTGGTTGAGGTACGGCACGCCGGGCCAGTCGCCGACCAGGCGGTCCGAGCGGGGATTGGCTTCGAAGTCGGCCTGGCTGTAGAGCCGCTGGTAGGTGTCCTCGTGGATGCTGTCGTAGGAGACGTAGCTCGTGAGGTCAAGGCGTCCGTGAGAGGACACGAGCTTGGCGGCGACGTGCTCCCGCTCGTTGCGCGCAGAGCCCTGCACCCAGTCGGTCGCCTCCTGGCGGACGGCGGAGATCCACGCCCGCGTCTCGCGGCCGAACAGCGGCCCCGTGTCGATCCGCATCGAGAACCGCTGGCCTTCGTTCTCGCCGATGGTGGCCGACGCGGTGTAGGTCCGCTCCGCGGCCGGGTCGTCGGTCAGGTAGTTGAAGGTGCCGCCCAGCGCCTCGACCGACCGGGAGGCGATGTCGGCCGTTCCCTGCGAGACCTCCACGCCCCCGAGGTTCATCGGATCTATGAAGCGGTTCGCCTTGGCGCCGCTGAAGTAGTCGGACGTTCCGTTGGGAAAGCCGTCGATGGTGGTGCCGATCTGCGCCTCGCTGATGGTCACCTGGAAGCCGCGTACGGCGACGTTGCTGGACCAGTCGTCGAAGCCGTACGCGTCTCCCTCCTGGACGGAAACCCCGGGGAGGTTGTCCACCACCGACGTCACCGCTGTGATGCTCGACTGCTGCAGCAGCATCGGCTCGGCCACGACGTTGGTGGCGAAGATGCGCGGTTCCTCCGCCACGACGGTGACCGATTCCATGAGCCGCTCGATCTCCAGCACTACGTCGAGCGACACCGGCGCGCCGGCCGCCACCGTTGCCGCTATTTCCTGCGTCTCGAATCCCGGCAGGACGAGCGCGACCGTGTAGTCGCCGTCGGCCAGCATGCCGAACGTGAAGCGGCCGTCGAGGCCGGTCACCTGCAGCGCGCCGGGCGGCGCCAGGGGACCGGTGAGGGTGACCGTGACGCCCGGCAGCGCGCCGCCGGCCGCGTCGGCGACGCTGCCTTCGATGACGCCGGTCGATTGTGCCGAGACGAGAGCTGTGGGTATTGAGAGCAGTGCAACAAGGATCGTGACCATCCATGCAGGCCGTCGTGCCATCCTGCGGCACAGGTTCGCATAGCTGCCGGCAGCGAACAAGTACCGCGCCGGATTCGCGGGTTAATATCGTGCACGCATGCACGGCAACCGGCGGCAACCGCCCCGCGTTTTGCACCTGCAGGCGCTCCGGGCTGCCGCTGGATTTGCCCTGGGCGCCACGCTGATCGCGGCGTCCGCACCCACCGTGGCGCAACAGCGCACGAACGACGAGCTCGCCGACCACCCGCCGGCGCCGGTCCCGCCGGCCGTGGTCACGCGCGACGCCGACAACCGCGCCACGGTACGCGCGGTGCGTATCACCGAGCCGCTGCAGATCGATGGCCGGCTGGACGAGGCGATCTTCACCTCGGTGCCGCCGATATCCGACTTCATCCAGACCGACCCGGACCACGGCGCGCCCGCCACCGAGAAGACCGACGTGTGGCTGTTCTTCGACGACGACAACGTCTACGTCGTCGGCCGGTGCTGGGAGACCGAGCCCGATCGGCTGGTGGCGAACGAAATGCGGCGCGACAACGTCACCATCGTCCGCAACGACAACTTCGCGTGGAGCTTCGACACGTTCCACGACCACCGCAACGGCGTGCTGTTCGAGGTCAACCCGATCGGCGGCCGCATCGACGGGCAGGTCACCAACGAGTCGCAGGTCAACATCGACTGGAACCCGATCTGGGATTTCGCCACCGGTTACTTCGACGGCGGCTACGTGGTAGAGGCGGCCATACCTTTCAAGTCGCTGCGCTACCGCCCGGGCCGCGAGCAGGTCTGGGGTTTCCAGGTGCGGCGCACGAACCGCTGGAAGAACGAGGTCTCGTATCTCACGCCGGTGCCGCCCGCGTTCATCAACAACGGGCATTTCCGCTCGTCGCTGGCGGCCGCGGTCGTCGGGCTCGAGGCGCCGCCCGCGTCGCGCCTCGTCGAGATCAAGCCGTACGGCATCGGGGACCTGTCGAGCGACCTGGCGGCCGCCGCGCCGTTCAGCAACGACATCGGCGGTTCCGGCGGCGTCGACGTGAAGTACGGCATCACGCAGAACCTGACCGCCGACTTCACGGTCAACACGGACTTCGCCCAGGTGGAGGCCGACGAGGCGCAGGTCAACCTGACGCGGTTCTCGCTGTTCTTCCCCGAGAAGCGCGAGTTCTTCCTGGAGAACCAGGGGGTGTTCAACTTCGGCGGGGCCGGCGCCGGACCGTTCGGCGGCGGCGATACGCCGGTGCTGTTCTACAGCCGCAACATCGGCCTCGACCGCGGGCGCGAGATTCCCATCGACGCCGGGGCCCGCATGACCGGCCGCGTGGGCGCATTCAACGTCGGGGTGTTGAATATCCAGACGGGCGATCACGACGGCGGCGGCGACCCGGGGCTGGCCGTGGGCGCCACGAACTTCTCGGTCGTGCGCATCAGGCGCGACCTGCTGCGCCGCAGCAGCATCGGCGCCATCGCCACGCGGCGCTCGATAGCCAGGGACGGCAGCGGCTCCGCCGAGACCTACGGCGTCGACGGCACGTTCGCCTTCTACGACGCGCTGACCATCAATACCTACTGGGCGACGACCCGCCGCGAGCGCCCGGAGCTCGGCCTGTCGGGCACGGATCCCGACGACGTCAGCTACCGCGCGCAGCTCGACTACGCCGGCGACCGCTACGGCGTGGAGCTCGAGCGGCTGGTGGTTGGCTCCGATTTCAATCCCGAGGTCGGCTTCATGCGCCGCTGGGACTTCGCGCGCAACCTCGGTGCGTTCCGCTTCAGCCCGCGGCCGCGGTCGATCGAGGCGATCCGGCGTTTCGTCTGGGAGGCGCGCTTCGATTCGTACGACAGCCGCAGCCGGGCGGGCCGGCTCGACACCGAGCTGCTCCAGGGACAATTCGCCATGGAGTTCGAGAACAGCGACCGCTTGCAGGTGGACTACATCCGCAGCAACGAGTACGTCGACCGGCCCTACGACGTGGCCGGCGTGGCAGGGTTGCAGGTCGGCGCCGGCGGCTACCGCTTCCAGGACGTGCAGGTGGGTTACCAACTGGGGCAGCAGCGCCGCTTCTCCGGCGAGGTGACTGCCCAGCACGGCGGTTTCTTCGGCGGCACGAAGACGACCATCGGGTTCGGCCGGCGGCAGGGCTTCTCGGGCGGCCGGCTGGAGATTACGCCGCGGGTGTCGTTCGAGCCCGGCGTGCAGCTCAACTGGATCAGCATCCCCGCCGGAGACGTGATGGCGACGCTCGTCACGACGCGGACGACGGTCACGTTCACGCCGTTCCTGTTCGCCAGCGCGCTGGTCCAGTACAACTCGGCCGCCAACAACGCGAGCGCCAACGTGCGTCTGCGCTGGGAGTACCAGCCGGGCAGCGAGCTGTTCATCGTCTACAACGAGCAGCGCGATACGCTGGCGCGGCGCTTTCCGATGCTTCAGAATCGTGCATTCATCGTGAAGATCAACCGCCTGTTCCGTTTCTGATCGGACGCCGGCGAATTGCGTCACGAGAGCAGGTAAAGGAGGTAGACGCCATGCGGAGACAAAAGAGCATCGCCGCGGTGGGCCTGCTGGCCCTCGGAATCGCGCTCGGCCTCGGATACGACTCGCTGCGGAGTCAGGCGCCCGGGCTGACGACCCAGGATTACATCGACATCGAGCAGCTCTACATCGCGTACACGAACGCGATCGACTTCGGCGATCCGGAGGGGCTCGACTACGCGGGCGTGTTCACCCCGGACGGGATATTCGCGCTGGTCATGCGGCGGGCGGACGGCGCCAGCGGTCCCGCACCGTGTCCGGCGGACGCGCCGTGGGAGCTCGCCGATCGGGAAGTCATCCAGGGCAGCATGCCGGATCGGGACGGTTCACAGGTCTGCATCACCGTGCTGGAGGGGACCGAGCGGTTGTCCAGCATGGCGTCCGGATTTCGTGACGTATTCGGCTGGAGCCAACGGCACGTCTACACGAACCTGCGCATCACGCCGACGCCGGACGGCGCCCGCGGTTTCGTCTACTTCACCCAGCTCGACGTGAGCACGCTGCCGCCGACGACGAGCGTGACCGGCATCTACGAGGACACGCTCGTGAAGACCGCGGACGGCTGGCGTTTCAAGAAGCGCGTGCACACGCACGACGCGCCGTACGGCTGATGGTGAGGCGACTCACGGCGGCGCTGCTCGGCCTGGCGTGCCTGACGGCATCGGGCGCCGAACTGCGCGCTGAAGACTGGCCGCAGTGGCGCGGCGCCGGGCGCCGCGGCGTGTGGGCCGAGACCGGCATTGTGGAGACGTTCCCGCAGGCCGGGCTGAAGGTCGACTGGCGGGTGCCGGTGCACGAGGGGTACGCCGGCCCGGCGGTGGCGGACGGCCGCGTGTTCGTCGTCGACGCGCGGCACGTCGGTGCGTACGACGTGATCGAGCGCATCGTTTGTATCGACGAGCTCAGCGGCGAGGTGCTCTGGACGCACGAGTGGGAGGCGAACTACACGGGGCTGTCGAGCACTTGGGCGACCGGGCCGCGCGCCACGCCGACGGTGGACGGTGACCGCGTGTACGCGCTCGGCGCCAGCGGCATCCTGAATGCGCTGCGCGTCGAGACTGGCGAGTTGCTGTGGACCCGCAACTACGTCGAGGAGTACGACACGGAGATCCCGACCTGGGGCATCGCCGGCGCGCCGCTGGTGGACGGCGAGCGCCTCATCGCGCTGGTCGGCGGCGCGCCCGGGGCCAAGGTGGTGGCGTTCGACAAGCTGACCGGCGCCGAGATCTGGCGTGCGCTCCCGTCCGATTCGGAGCCGGGCTACTCGCAACCGATGATCATCGAAGCGGGAGGCGTCCGGCAACTGATCATCTGGCATCCGGCGGCTGTGGCGTCCCTGGACCCCGAGAGCGGGGAGGTGTACTGGGAGCAGCCGGTCCGCGCGGGGGCGGGCATGAGCGTCGCAACGCCCGTGCACAGCGACCGCCGCCTGTTCGTGTCCTCCTTCTACAGCGGTTCGCTCATGCTCGGACTCAACCCCGACCGGCCGGACGCGGGCGTTACTTGGAAGAGCACGAGCACGAGCGAAATCCTGACCGAGGCGCTGCACGCGGTCGTCAATACGCCCGTGATCCAGGGCGACTACGTCTACGGCATCTGCAGCTACGGCCAGTTGCGGGCGCTGAACGCCGCCACGGGCGAGCGGATCTGGGAAACGCAGGAACTCACCCGCGAGCGCGCGCGCTGGGCGTCGGGTTTCATCGTGCGCCACGGCGACCGCTACTTCATCAACAACGATCGCGGGGAGCTCGTCATCGCCCGCTTCTCCCCGGAGGGGTACGAGGAGATCAGCCGGACGCAGTTGATCACGCCGACGACGCGGCCGGGCAACCGGCGTGAGCTGCGCTTCGTCAACTGGTCGCATCCGGCATACGCCAACCGGCACATCCACGCGCGCAGCGACACGGAGGTCATCCGCGCGTCACTGGCCGCGGCTGACTACGAGCAGTGAACCGGATCTACGTCATCCACGAGAACGCCGCCTGGGTCGTGCCGCTCCGCGCGGCGTTCGACGAGCTGGGCCTGCCGTTCGCGGAGTGGTTTCTCGGCGAGGGCCGACTCGACCTGACGCAGGCTCCGCCGCGGGGCGTGTTCTACAACCGCATGAGCGCGTCGTCGCATACGCGCGGCCACCGCTATGCCCCGGAGCACACCGCGGCCGTGCTGGCCTGGCTCGAGGGTCACGGCCGGCGGGTCGTCAACTCGTCGCATGCGCTGCGGCTCGAGGTGAGCAAGGTGGCGCAGTACGCCGCGCTCGAAGCCCACGGCATCCGCACGCCGCGGACCGTTGCCGCCCTGGGCCGGGACGCCGTCGTGGACGCGGGCCGCGCTTTCGAGCCGCCGTTCATCACCAAGCACAACCGGGCGGGCAAGGGGCTCGGGGTGCGCCTGTTCCACGACGCCGAGGCGCTCGAACGCTACGTCGACAGTCCGGAATTCGAGTCCTCCCCGGATGGCATCACACTGATTCAGGAATACATCGAGGCGCCCGAGCCGTACATCACCCGCGTGGAGTTCGTGGGCGGTCGGTTCCTGTACGCGGTGCGGGTCGATACCAGTCAGGGCTTCGAGCTGTGTCCGGCGGATGCCTGCCGCGTTGACGACGCCTACTGTCCGGCGGACGGATCGCCGGGCGGGCTGTTCCGGATCGTCGAGGGATTCCGGCACGAGCTGGTGGCGTGCTACGAGCGGTTCCTGGCGGCCAACGGGATTCACATCGCGGGCGTCGAGTTCATCGTCGATCGGGGCGGCACGGCGTACACCTACGACGTCAACACGAACACCAACTACAACAGCGAGGCTGAGGCGGCTGCCGGCTTGCATGGCATGCGGTCGATTGCGGCGTATCTCGGCGCCGAGCTGCAGCGGCTGGAATCGGAGCGCCCGGCGGCAGCCTGGGAATACACATGACGCGGAAGCGGTACCTGCTGCTGATCATCGGGACCGCTGCCGTCGCGGCCGCGCCGCTCGGTTCCCGCACCGGACTGCTGCCGGTCACCGTGGCGCTGGCGCTGTTTGCGCTGGGTCTGCTGGTGTCGCTGTGGGCGCTTGCAAGGGGTGTGCTGTGGGTGTTGCGCCGCCGCGGCTCCGAGCTGCAGCAGAATCGCGCGGCGATAGCTCTCTCACTTGCTGCCGGCGTCATCGTGGTGCCGGCGGCCACGATTCTCCCCACCGTCGGCACCCCGCCGATTCACGACATCACCACCGATACCGAGGATCCGCCGCTGTTCGACGCCATCGTCGCGATTCGCGGCGACGAATCGAATCCCCTGGAGTACCGGGGACCCGAGCTGGCCGCAACCCAGCGTGCGGCCTATCCCGACATTCAGCCGCTGGTGGTCGGCAGGTCGCCGGACGAGGTGCTGGACATGTCCCGCACCGTGGCGGAGGACTTCGGGTGGGAAATCGTGACCGTGGATCCCGACCGCGGGTTCATGGAAGCAACCGACACCACCTACTGGTTCGGCTTCAAGGACGACGTGGCGGTGCGGCTGCGCCCTGTCGGGGACGACGCGACGCGTGTGGACGTGCGGTCGATATCGCGCTTCGGCGGCGGAGATATGGGCGCGAACGCCGCCCGCATCCGCAGGTTCCTGGAGGCGCTGACGGCTGCCGGCGGCTGACTCGCTACTGCACGCCGCCCGCCGCTGCTGCGGCTTCCGTGGCCCGGGCGCCCGCCAGCATGTTCGGCATCGCGTAGTTGCCCTCGTGGCAGGCGTACTCGAACAACGTGCCGTCGAAGCGGTTGAACGGAATCGCCGCGGTCCACTCCCCGGTGAAGACCGTGGGGTCCTCGACCGTGAAGCGGTAGTCGATGATGTCCTCGCTGACGCGCGTGAAGCGCTCGACCAGGCGCTGGTTCGCGCCCGAGGCAAAGACGGTCGGAATGAACAGGCCGCGCTCGTCGAGCTTCTCGGTCAGGTTGGTGGTCTCGACCACGAGCGTGTCGCCCTCCCAGCGCCCGCGGGAATCTCCCAGCCACTGCTGAATCCCGGACGGGGCGTGGTCGCGGCCGTCCAGCGGGATGATGCGGGCGTCGTGGATCATCTCGACCACCAGCGCCACGTAATTCTCCGTCTGCAGAATGTGGTAGTTGTGGTTGTAGAAGCCCGGCATCATGGCGCCCGGCATGCCGCGCGTGATGCAGCGGTCGTACGCGCTCATCTCGAGGTAGTGGTCCGGAGCCTGCGTCGAGCGCATGCGGATCGCCATCAACTCCTTCGCCCGCTGCTCCGCCGCCGGCGTCAGCGCCGGGAGCTTGCCGTCCGCCGGGTTGGTGATCAGCGACGTGCGGTTCGTATCGAGGCCGTACTCGAACCAGAACTCGTTGTAGAAGCCGGTGTCGCCCTCGCGCTCGGCGAACAGCGCGTCCGAGCTCGCCTGGCGGCGCGCGGCCACCTCCTCGTCGGACAGCGTCTCGCGCTCACCTACCTGATCGGGGCGCTGCAGCGGCACGACGGTGTTGTTGTTCCAGACCCCCTGCAGGTCCGGATCGCCCCATGCGGTCCGCGGCACCTCGTACTGCTGGCCCGCCAGCCCGGTCATGCCCGCCACCATGAACGCCAGGGCCAGGGCGCAGGTTGCAATGGGCGCGATGTGTCGTATGGTCATCTCTTCTTCTCCCGCTTTGACATCTGACGGTCGCGGTACTTAAGGTGAGGTCCAATCAGCTTAAACCGCACCCTTGGCGAGGTCAAGATGACGAGAGGCCGATGAGACGTCTGTGGATACCGGCTGTCGCGCTCCTCGCCATGTCCGTGGCCGCGGGCCGGGCCCAGCCGCCGGCCGCCGCCGCGCGCTTCCATCACGTGCATCTGAACACCCACGACCGCGCGCGGTCCGTCGAGTTCTACCAGCAGCTCGGGGCGTTGCCGGTCACCTTCGCCGGCCGCACCGACGCCATCTTCACGGGGCGCGGCTTCATCCTGGCCAGCGAGACGGACGCGGAGCTCAAGCCCCAGAACCGGACGGCGCTGCGCCATCTCGGCTGGGCCGGCGTCGACGGCCCGCAGGAATACGCCCGCTGGACGGCGGCAGGCATCGACGTTCACACGCCGCTCAGCCCGGTGGGGCCGGAGCACTTCTACTACCTCTGGGGCCCGGACAGGGAAGTCGTCGAGTTCTACACGGGCGACAAGAACCACTGGTTCAACCACGTGCACTTCTGGTCGGACGACGTCGCCGCGGCGTCCGAGTGGTACGAGCGCCACCTGGGGCAGCGCTTCCGGGCCGGGGCGCGCGTGCCGCGCCCGGCCGAGCCGAACCGCGTCTGGGGCAACGAGTTCCGCCTGGACGGCATCAGCTTCCTGATCACCTACAAGGACCACTACTACGTGGAGGCCGAACGCCGGTTGCCGCAAGGCCGCACGCTGGAGCCGAGCGAGGGCAGCCCGATCGACCACCTGGCCTTCTCGTACGAGTCGATCGCGCCGGTCTACGAGCGCATGCGGCGTGACGGGGTCGAGATCGTCCGGCCGCTTGCGCAGAGCGCCGAGTTCGGCTTCGAGAGCTTCATGGTGAACGGTCCCGACGGCGTGCTCGTGGAAATCGTCGAGGCCGAGCCGATCCCCGACGGCCTCTGGCGCTAGCTACCCGTCACCCGCGCCGCGCAGCGTGTCCAGCTCGGCGGTCGCGATCTCCCGCATGCGGTACTTCTGCACCTTGCCGGTGACGGTCAGGGGAAACGTCTCGACGAACTTCCAGTAGCGCGGGATCTTGTACGTGGCGATGGCGCCGCGGCAGAACGCGTCGAGCTGCTCGCCGGTCAGCGCCGCGGCCGCCTTCGGTTTGACCCACGCCATGACCTCCTCGCCGTAACGGGCCGACGGCACCCCGATCACCTGGGCGTCCTCGACGTCGGGGTGCGTATAGAGGAATTCCTCGACCTCCCGGGGGTAGATGTTCTCGCCGCCGCGGATGACCATGTCCTTGATGCGGCCCACGATGCTGACGTAGCCGTCGTCGTCCATCGTTGCCAGGTCGCCGGTGTGCATCCAGCGCGCGGCGTCGATGGACGCGGCGGTGGCGTCCGGGTCGTTCCAGTAGCCGAGCATCACGCAGTAGCCGCGGGTGAGCAGCTCGCCGGCCGTCCCGCGCGGCACCGTGCGGCCGCTCTCGGGGTCGGCGATCCTGATCTCCACGTGCGGGTGAATCCGCCCGACCGTGCCGACGCGCTTCGCGACCGGGTCGTCGACGCGCGTCTGCGTCGAAACGGGCGACGTCTCCGTCATGCCGTAGCAGATCGTGATCTCCGGCATGTGCATGCGGCCGCGCACCTGCTTCATCACCTCGACCGGACAGGGCGACCCGGCCATCACGCCGGTACGCAGCGAGGAAAAGTCGGTGCGCTCGAAGTCGGCATGATTCAACTGGGCGATGAACATCGTCGGGACGCCGTAGAGGGAGGTGCACCGTTCCTCGCCCACGGCCGCCAGCGTGGCGCCGGCGTCGAACCCCTCGGCCGGCACGACGATGCACGCGCCGTGCGTCGTGCACGCCAGGTTGCCGATCACCATGCCGAAGCAGTGGTAGAACGGCACCGGCACGGCCACGCGGTCGACCTCCGTGTAGCCGAGGATCTCGCCGCAGAAGTAACCGTTGTTCAGGATGTTGTGGTGCGACAGCGTGGCGCCCTTGGGCGCGCCCGTGGTGCCGGAGGTGTACTGGATGTTGATCGGGTCGTCGCAGTCCAGAGTTGCCTCGCGCTCGGCCAGCGCCTTCTCGGAGACCGTCCGGCCCTCGTCGAGCAGCGCGTCCCAGTCGTCGTCTAGCACGACGACCTGCTCCAGGTCCGCGCACCGGCTCCGCACGCGGTCGAGGATCGCCACGTAGTCCGTGGAACGGAACTGCCGGGCGAGCAGCAGGAGGCGGATGCCGGACTGCTGCAGCGCGTATTCGAGCTCGCTGGCCCGATAGGCCGGGTTCACGTTGACCAGGATCGCGCCGATGCGCGCGGTCGCATACTGCGTCACCACCCATTCGCAGCGGTTGGGCGCCCAGATACCGACGCGGTCGCCCTTCGCGATGCCGCGCGCGAGCAGCGCGAGCGCTAGCCGCGTCGTCAGGTCCCACAGCTCGCGGTAGCTGGCGCGGAAGTCCTGCGAGCGGACCACCAGCGCGTCGCGGTCCGGCCAGCGCTCGACCGTGTGCCGCAGGTTGGCGCCGATGGTCTCGCCGAGCAGAGGTGTTGCGGAGGCGCCGTGCAGGTACGAGAGCGTGCTCACAGCGGGCCGATTATAGTGGGCCGGCAGGTGCTGCCCGTGCCGGAATTCACTACGGGTGCGGTAGGATTTGGAGACGCCGGCCCGGATTGCCGGGCGGAGCAGGAGGAGCTGATGGCCAGGCCGATGCGAACCGACGGTGCTGCGGGTCCGTCGCGGCGGCGTTTCATCCAGGGGACGGCGGCGGCGGCGGGCGGGGTGGCCGCCCATGCGCTGGGTGCGCCTGCTGCAGAGGCGGCGCAGGCGTCGTCAGGCTCGAGTCCGGGCGCCCGGCTGCGCGCGCTGCTCGCGCGCCCCGAGCCGAGCCGCTGCGTCAACTGCGGCGACGTGGCCACGGCGCGCCTCGTCGAGATGCACGGGTTCGAGATCGCCATGACCGGCGGCAGCGCGATGTCGCTGAGCCTGTTCGGGCTGGGCGACTACGGCATGGGCACGATCGACAACCTGATCGACTTCTGCGAGCGTGCCTCCGACGCCATCGACATCCCGATCATCGCGGACGCCGACGACGGCGGCGGCAATCCCCTCAACGTCTACCGCACCATACAGCGCTACGAGCGCGCGGGCGCGGCCTGCGTGATGATCGAGGACCTGTTCGGCGCGAAGCACCTGACCGGTTACAACGAGGGCAAGATCCTGGGCGCCGAGGCCATGGTCGACAAGATCCACGCGGCCGCGGACGCGCGCAGCAACGGTGACCTCGTGCTCATGACCCGCTGCGACATCGTCGCCGCGGGCGGCACGGTGGACGAGGCGCTGGAGCGCGTCGCGCTGTACGCCCGCGAGGGCGGCGACGTCATCTTCGTGCCGTCGATCCCGCTCGACCAGTGCGCGCGCGCCGTCGAGATGGCGGGCCGGCCGATGCTGGGGTCCGTGTCGTCGCTGGACGACGCGCGCGGCAACCGGATCAGCATCGCCTTCTTCGGCAGCATGAACCTGCTGGCGCTCGGCGCGGTCGACCGCGCGCTCGGGGAGCTGGCGCGCGACGGGCAGGTCGGTCCCACGGGCGAGATCATGCTGGACCCGGACCGCCGCTGGGAGCTCGTCCGCAACGCCACGGTGGTCGAGCGCGCGAAGCGCTACAACGCCCAGCGGGAAGGAGCGCAGTAGGATGCGGCAGTCTCTGCAGGTCGTTCGTGTGCGCTGGTTGCCGGTCGTCGCGGCCGCGGCGCTGGCCGCCTGCGGCGGCGAGGCGCCGCAGGCCCCGGAGGCCGAGGTCTCGCTGGCCGGCGCCATCGACTTCCACGCCCACTCCGGGCCGGACTCCCGCCCGCGCTCCGTCAACGACGTCGAGGCGGCGCGCGCCGCGCAGGCGGCCGGCATGCGCGGCCTGGTGCTCAAGAACCACTTCACGACGACCGCCGGCAGGGCGGCGCTGGCGATGGCGCGGGTCGAGGGGATCGAGTTATTCGGCGGCGTCGTGCTCAACCGGTCGATGGGTGGATTGAACGCCGAGGCCGTGCGCCACATGGTCTGGGACGAGGGCGGCCGCGGCAAGGTGGTCTGGCTGCCGACGTTCGACGCCGAGTACTACATCACGCGCGACGGGTCTTCCGAGCCGTACGTTTCAGTGGTGGTTGACGGGCAGCCCGCCCCGGAGCTGGAGGTGATCTTCGGGCTCGTCGCGGAGCACGACCTGGTGTTGTGCACCGGCCACTCGTCTCCGGAGGAGGTGCTCCTCCTTCTCCCGGAGATGCAGCGGCTCGGCGTGCAGAACATCCTCATCACCCACGTCTTCGGACAGAACCCGACCCTGGATCAGATGCGGAGCATGGCGGACGCCGGCGCCGTGATGGAGATTGACTGGCTGGCGGTGTATGGCGGCGGACGGACAATCGACGAGTACGTGGAGGCGATCGACGCCATCGGCGCCGAGCACTTCCTGATGTCGTCCGATCTGGGCCAGGCGGGCAATCCGCTGCACGCCGACGGCCTGCGCGACTACGTCCGGGCGCTGCGCGGCGCCGGCGTTTCGGACGCCGACATCGACACGATGCTGCGCGTCAATCCGGCGCGTCTGCTCGGCCTGCAGCCCTAGCAGCCCGTGGCGGACAGGCACATGGCGACGAAACGAACGAGAATTGCCGTCGCGGCATTGTGCGCGCTGGCGCTTGCGGCGCCCGTTCGGGCGCAGTCGGGGCAATTGCCAAGAGCAGCCGACGGCAGGCCCGATCTGACCGGGATCTGGCAGGCCGCGAGCGCCGCGCACTGGGACATCGAGCCGCACGCGGCGTACGCCAGCCGCACGCCGGATACGGGCGCGATCGGCGCCGCTCCGGGCGGGCTGGGGATCGTCGAGGGTGGAATGATCCCGTACCTGCCGGAGGCTGTCGCGCAGAAACGCAGGAACTTCGAGAACCGGCGCACCGACGATCCGGAGGCGAAGTGCTATCTGCCGGGCGTTCCGCGCGCGACGTACATGCCGTTTCCATTCCAGATCGTGCAGGGGACGGACAAGATCTTCATCGGTTACGAGTACACGAACGCGAACCGGGTCGTGCACATGCAGGAAGTGCCGGAAAGCCCGGTCGATACCTGGATGGGCCACTCCGTGGGGCGCTGGGACGGTGACTCGCTGGTCGTCGACGTGTCGGCGTTCAACGGCCAGACCTGGTTCGACCGGGCGGGCAACTTCCACAGCAGCGCGCTGCACGTGGTCGAGCGCTACACGCCGGTCACGCCGCACCACCTGCAGTACGAAGCCACGATTGAAGATCCGCAGACATTCACGCGGCCGTGGAAGATCAGCCTGCCGCTGTACCGCCGCATGGAGGCCGGCATGCAGCTATTGGAGTTCAAGTGCATACCGTTCGCCGAGGAGCTGCTGTACGGGCACTTGCGCTGGGGTCCCGAGGAGGCCAGATGACGAGACAAGAGGTGCTCTTCACCCGCATGGCGACAGGTGGTCTGGTCGCCCTGCTGTGCCTGTCGCCGGCCACGATTCACGGACAGGCGCCGGAATCGTTCCGGACAGCCTGGGGCGATCCCGACCTGCAGGGCGTCTGGACGACGGACGTGATGCGACCGGTGCCGCTGCAACGTCCGGAAGAGCTCGGCGAGCGTGCGGAGTTGTCGGCGGAGGAGCAAGCCGCGCGGGCGGACGACGAAGCCAGGCTGCTGCGGGACGACAAGGCGGAGGTTCCACGGCGCGAGTTTCCCGACGGCGGGCCCTCGCACTGGTACGAATACCCGGAGGATCCATCGGCGCGCACTTCGCTGATCATCGATCCGCCGAACGGCCGGCTGCCGCCGTTCACGCAGGGCGCGCAGTTGCGGACGATCGATCCGGGCACCCAGGTCAGCTTCTTCGGCGGCAGCTACGACTCCAGCACGCCCAAGTACGGTCCCGAAGACTTCAACCTGAACGACCGCTGCATCTCGCGCGGGCTGCCGAATACGTGGGTCCCGAGCATCTACAACAACGGGTTCCAGATCGTGCAGCATCCGGACTACGTCGTGGTCATCTACGAGCGGATGCACGAGTACCGCGTCATTCCGCTCGACGGCCGCGAGGCGCTCAATCAGGACGTCCGCCAGTACCTGGGCGATTCACGCGGACACTGGGAAGGGGACACCCTGGTGGTTGAAGTGACGAACTTCAGCGACGACACCACCTATCGCCGCTCCGGCGCCGCGCGGCGGCTGACGGAGCGGTACACGCGCGTCGACGCCGACACGGTACGCGTGGAGTTCACCGTCGACGATCCCACTACGTGGACGAGCTCGTGGACCGCCGCCGTCGAAGGCAAGCGGGACCCGAACTACTGGCAGATCTTCGAGTACGCCTGCCACGAAGGGAACATCCAGCTCGGCTTCATGATCAGCGCGTCGCAGCACGAGCACGAGGCCGAGGCCGACGCCGGGCGTTGATGCCGGCGGTGTAGTATCCGCATCATGAAAGGACTTCAGTTGAGTCAATCCGCATCCGCGGCCCGCGCCGCGTTCGTCATCGCCATCGGCTTCTTCGGTCTGCTGCTGACGGCCGAGTGGAACCCGCTGCAGGCGCAGTCCCGGGGCGAGTACGTCCCGATCACGGACGCCATGATCCTGGACCCCGATCCGGATGACTGGATCATGTGGCGCCGCACGCTCGACGGCTGGGGCTACAGCCCGCTGAAGCAGATCGACCGCGACAACGTCGGCGAGCTGCGCCTGGTATGGACCCGGGCGATGGGCGCCGGCAGCCAGCAGGCCACGCCCCTGGTGTACGACGGCGTGATGTACCTGCCCAATCCCAGCGACCTGACCCAGGCCATCGACGCGACTACCGGCGATCTCCTGTGGGAGCACCGCCAGGACGTGCCGGACGACATCGCGAAGTGGGTGGGGGGGCTGGAGACGACGAACCGCAGCCTGGCGCTGTACGGCAGCTACGTATTCGACACGAGCGCCGACGACTACATCTACGCCCTGGACGCAACGACGGGCCGCACCGCGTGGGAAACGCAGATCTTCGACCACACGGTACACCCCGCCCGGCAATCCTCCGGGCCGTTCATCGCCAACGGCAAGCTCATCTCGGGAAGGAGCTGCCGACCGCTGGCCGGACCCGTGTCCTGCGTAATCACCGCGCACGATCCGACCACGGGGGAGCATCTGTGGAGCACGCGCCTGATTCCGGCGCCCGGCGAGCCCGGCGACGAGACGTGGGGCGACGTGCCGTACGAGGAGCGCGTGCACGTCGGGGCCTGGATGGTGCCCAGCTACGACCCGGCGCTGGACCTGATCTACATGGGCACGTCGGTGACGTCGCCGGCGCCGAAGTTCATGCTCGGCGGGACGCGCAACAAGCACCTGTACCACAACTCGACGCTCGCGATCAGCGGGGAATCGGGCGAGATCGCCTGGTACTACCAGCATCTCATCGACCACTGGGACCTCGACCATCCGTACGAGCGCATGCTCGTCGACACGGCCGTGGCGCCGGATCCGTCGGAGGTAAGCTGGATCAACCCGCGGCTGCAGCCCGGGGAACGGCGCAACGTCGTTACCGGCATCCCCGGCAAGACCGGCGTGGTCTACACGCTCGACCGCGAGACCGGCGAGTTCCTGTGGGCCAATCCGACCATCAACCAGAACGTCATCAACAACATCGACGGGGCGACGGGCGAGGTGACGGAGAACGGGGAAGTCGTTTTCACCGCCGTCGGCCAGGCCGTCACCGCCTGTCCGTCCCTGAGCGGCGGCAAGAACTGGGACGCCGGCGCGTACAGCCCGGACACCCACCTGATGTACTTCTCGCTGCGGAATACATGCGCCGAGCAGATGGCGACGGACCAGGGCACGCTGTACGAGCTCGCGTCGCGCCGCATGATCGCCCCCGGCACAGAGAACCTCGGGACCGTGCGGGCCATTTCGGTGGAGACGGGCGAGACGGTCTGGCTGCATGAGCAGCGGGCCGCCTCGGCAGCGCTGGTCGCGACCGGCGGAGGGCTCGTCTTCGGCGGGGACTACAACGGCCGCTTTCGGGCATTCGATCAGGAGACCGGCGAGGTGCTGTGGGAGATCAACCTCGGGTCGCCGCATACGGGCTATCCGATCACGTACGCGGTCGACGGCCGGCAGTACGTGGTGGCGAGCACGGGGTCGGCGGCGAACGCCTCGAGCATGATGCGGCTGACGCCGGAGCTGGTGCCGAGCGCCGGCAACAACATCTTCGTCTTCGCCCTGCCTTGACGGGAGGAGCGAACGGTACTCGGTTCAGTCCTGCATGGCCCAGCCCGGATCAGGGTCGCCAGCCATTGCCTTCCGGACGTCGGCGCCGGGCGGCCCGGCCGTACCCCAGCGGTCCGCGACCTCCGGCCCCCGTCTCCACACCACGGGTTCGTGCGTCGCTTCGTCTTCGATGTAATCCATGTTGCTGGAGAATTCGGACACGTAACCGGCCGGGTCCTTGTAGTAGCAGAAGATGTTGTTGCCCGGGCCATGACGTCCCGGTCCCCAGTCGGGTTCCTGCCCTCGGGCACGAAGGTCGGAGAGACCTCTCATTACGCCGTCCACATTCGCCAATACGTACGCGACATGGTTGACCGATGCGTGAACTGCGCGGTTGAAGGCCAGAACGTGATGTTTCCGGTTGCATCGCAGGAACGCCATCCGGTTCTCGTTCCAGTCCGAGACCCGGAACCCGAGAACATCGGTATAGAACCCGACGACCTCATCGAATTGCGCGGTGTTCAGGACGACGTGGCAGAGCCGACGGGGCTCGACTTTCCTGGCGGACCAGCCGTTCGAGTGCTCCGCGACGCCGGCCGACAGTTCGATGCAGCGGTTCTCCGGGTCCAGAAACCGCAGCCCGTATCCGCCGCCGGGCTCGTCCAGGTCTCCCGGTTGCGCCACGACGGTAGTGCCCCGCCGTTCGAGCTCGGTCGCCGCCGCGTCGACTGCCTCGCGTCCGTCAACGCTGAAGGCTATGTGGTGAAGCCCGCGCCGGTCGGACCGATGCAGGCCGAGGATGTGGTGCTCCTTCGACGATCCGCGAAAGTAGCGCGCCTGCTGATCTTCTCCGGCCGGCTGGAGTCCCCAGGCCTCGACGTAGAACCTGGCGTGGGCCTCGATCGACGGCGACAGCAACCCCACGTGACGGATGTCCTGGATTTTCAGAGGTCCCTCCGGGTCAGCTCGATCTTCAAGTCCCGACGGATGTAGATCTCGACGAACTCACGCAGCCACACGTCTTTCGCAAGCGTGAGCCGCTCAGTCAACTCCTGATCGGGTCGGTCCGTGAGATAAACGATACGCCACCGGTTGAGAGGCCGCAATTCGTCGCCAACGGCCGAATGCTCGACGTGAAAGAGAGGCTGTCCTTCGCCGGCTCGAAGCAGGTTGCCGTCCTCGTCGGGGAGTTCTGCTGCTCCGATGAAAGTGACACTCCGCCGCGAGGGGTTGAGGAAGACCTGTTCCAGGACCAACCCGCGCCTTGACGGTTCAAGCCGGAGGCGCTGCTGCGAGTATCTCAGGAAGGACTCGGCGCCGTCGGCCGCCGACCGCCGGCGCCAATACCGGGCGCTGCCCGCCGCTACGACGGAAGGAATGTAGACCTCAGGCCGGAACGCCTTCTTCACCTCCATGTCCCAAAGCATGGTGCGGGTGAACCTCAGCGGTTTGTTCGTGCGGTAGTACTCGGCGAGGACCCGGTTGATGTCGACCGGAGGCAGTTCGATTCGGGTGTTGCTCAGGTTGGTCCAGGCCCGCTCGAATGCCGCTTCGTGATTCACAGGGGTGCCTGATGGTCGGTCCGAACGGCGCGGATCATAATCCACACATGATTTCGATGGTCTGGTGGCTTCCCGTTTACAATGACGGAAACAAGCAGAACGGGAAGGAGCACGACATGAGACCCGCATCGAGCACGTGCGGCGGCGCTGTCATCCTGGCCCTCGGCGTAAGTCTCACTGCCTGCGGCGGCCCGGCTCCGGAGATGCCCGAGCCGGCGGCCGATGCGCCGCCGCCGCCGTCCCGTCCGTCCGACGGCGTATTTCACATCGATCCGTATTGGCCGCAGGACCTGCCGGGCGACTGGCTCCTCGGCAACGTGGTGGGCGTGGCGGTCGATTCGAGCGACAACGTCTGGATCACCCACCGCCCCAACAGCCAGCGCGGCGCTGAGAATACCCCGCCGGTCATCGCGTTCGACCAGGCCGGCGCGGTGGTGGCGAGCTGGGGCGACCCGGGCGGCGATTGCGACTGGGGAACGCAGGCCCACGGCATCTACGTCGACCACGAGGACAACGTCTGGGTGGGCTTCGGCGGCGGTCTGCCGTACGACCTGTCCACGCGGGCGACCACCGACAATGCCCTGGTCGTCAAGCTGACGCCGGCGGGTGACTGCCTGCTGCAGGTCGGCGATTTCGGTTTCGGGACCGACGGCAGCAGCAGCACGATGCACCTCGGCCAGCCGACCGACATCTGGGTCGACGCGGAAGACAACGAGGTGTACATCAGCGACGGCTACACGAACCGCCGCGTGATCGTCTTCGACGCCGCGACGGGCGAGTACAGGCGGCACTGGGGCGCCTACGGCAACGCGCCGGACGATACGCCGACGCCGCCCTGGAACCGCGGCGACCCGGAGCCGCAGCAGTTCAGCACGCCGCACTGCGTTGCGGGCGCCAACGACGGCATGGTGTACGTCTGCGATCGGGGCAACCAGCGCATCCAGGTGTTCGACAAGGACGGCACGTTCGTCAAGGAGGCGCTCGTAGACGCGCCGCTCGGCAACGGCGAGGTGGGCGGCAATCCGTGGGACATCGGCTTCTCGACGGATGCGGAGCAGAGCGTGATGGTGGTGGCCGATGGCCGCACGCACCGCGTGCACACGCTGGACCGCGACACGCTGGAGGCGGTCGCGTCGTTCGGCCGGCGCGGGCGCTGGGCGGGCAACTTCGAGTCACCGCACAGCCTGGCCGTCGATTCGATGGGCAACCTGTACGTCGGGGACACGCTCGACGGCCGGCGCGTGCAGCGGTTCGTGCACGGGCAGTGAGCCCGCCGGCGTGCTGACCAGGCGCGCGTTTCTCGCGGCATGCACGGCGGCTGGCGGATCCGCTGTGGCCGGGGCCGCGGGTGGCGCCGTCGCCGGTCAGGCTGAACCCTTTCCGTGGCGCCAGTTCGGTGACCGGCTGCGCAGCCGGTTCCGCGATCCGCGGCGGCACTTCATCTTCGAGTACTACCCCTGGTACTCGGCCGACCCGTACTGGCATTGGACGCAGTGGGACCGCGAGCCGCCCACCGACCTGGCCGCCAATACGATGCCGCTGCTCGGCGCGTACGATTCCCGTTCGCGGGCGGTGCTCGAGCAGCATGCGCGCTGGATCGCCGAGGCCGGCGTCGGGGTGATCAACGTGAGCTGGTGGGGGCAGGGCAGCTTTTCAGACCGCGCCGTGCCGCTGCTCATGGACGTGATGGCGGATCACGATATTCGCGTGACGTTCCACCTGGAGCCGTACAACCGCGAGCGGGCGGCGAACTTTCCCGACGACGTGCAGTACCTGCTCGACCGCTACGGCGCGCGGCGCGGGTGGGACTGCTTCTTCATCGACGAACGCGCCGACGGGACGCAGGGGCCGGTCTTCAAGCTCTTCTCCACGACGCTGCCGGAACGGAGGCGGGACTGCCACGGCGTGTGGCATGAGGTGACGTCCTACGTCCCGGACTCGGAGTGGCGCCGCCAGACGGACCGGCTGCGGGACGCCGTGCGCGCCGACTTCTCGCAGGTGACGTTGTTGTCGAATACGACCGACACCCTGCGCGCCACGGCCTCCGGGTTCGACGGCATCGCCGTCTACAACCCGCGCGCATCGCTGGCGGGCTGGCTGGACCACGCACGGCGGGCGTCGCGCGACGGCTTGCTGTTCTGTCTGCCGGTGAATCCGGGTTGGGACGAGATCGAGCGGCGCACGGTCGAGCCTGGGTCTTGCTACCGCCCGCGGTCGTTCGTGCCGGCGACGCGCGACCTGGTGTGGTCGCGGGCGGACGACCGGGAGTGGGCGCGGGTGCTCGCGGAGCGGCGCACCGAGTCCAGCCTGCAGCTCAACCTCATCCTGCAGTTGCATCCGTTGTTCGCAAACGCGGGTCGGGGCTTCTTTCTGGCGTACATCACTTCCTTCAACGAATGGCACGAGGGGACGCAATACGAGCCGATGCGGGACTACGCGGACCTGACCCCGCCCGAGCGGGCGGTGGGCTACCACAATCCGGCCAACGGCGACTATCGGCTGGAGCGTCTGACCGAGCTGCTCGGCCGCCTGTAGCAGTGGTCCCGCGTCCGGAGTGCAACGACGTGATTCCAATTGCCAGAGCGGCGACGTTGGCAATGGTATGGCTGCTCGTGGCGGCGGCCGGTCCGGCATTCGGCCAGACCGGGGACGCGCATGCCTTCGAGGCGGGCGGAGGCTACGCCTTTCTCGGCGGCGCCGGGACGGTGGAGGGGTACGGCGCCGGGTGGTTCGTCGATGGGGGCTGGCGGGCGACCCGCTGGCTCACCGTCGCGGGTGAATTCGGCCGGCATCGCCGGCTCCAGGACCTCGGGTTCATCGAAGCGGAGACGACCGTCGAGAGCCTGGCGGCGGGGGTCCGGATCCTGCACCGCCGGCCGCGGTTCGCGCCCTATGCGCAGTTCCTGATTGGGGCCGTCCGCGTGGAAAGGACCGCATACCTCACGTTTCCGGTCGACGCCGCGGCCGGCGAGGCCACCGTCCACGGGGCGCTGCAGGTCGGGGGCGGCATCGAGCTGCCGCTGTCCACGCGGTTGGCGGTGCGCATCGGCGCCGACTACCGGCGCGTCCTCGACGCCGTCGGCCTGCACCACCGCCGCTTCGTCACCGGCGCGGTCTACGCGTTCTGAGCGTTATGCAGCCGGCGCCCGTGCGGCTCACTCCGGCCACCTGGGCGCCATCGTCGCCAGTGCCGACGGCTGCGTCCGCCTGCTCGGCGTCGTCGTCGATGCGGTCCTCGAAGGGTCGCGCTTGCGACCCAATAGTTGCCTCATCCGCGCCGCGTGCGTCGTCTCACCCGTCAGGGACGACGCGCCAGCGTAGCAGCCGAGCATAGGCTGGACACGCCGCACGCCGTGGCCGGTTGCGCCGCCGCGGCATCGCATCAACGCGGCGACGAGTGTGCCGTACCACCCTCGACGTGGTCGTTGCTTGAACCGCATTTCTGGTTGACGGCCATAGTCGCCCTGTCCCCCAGGCCGCTCAGGTCTAGAATGAAGCATGATGAACGGATTGCCGCGCGTTCTCCCATGTGCCGGGGTTGTTGTGTTGCTGGTGACCGGTTCCACTCAGCTCGCGGGTTGTGCGCAGCACGCCGAGCGCGACACGGACCGCTCCTCTGCAGAATCCCCGACATCTGCCGAGCCGCCCGCCGCCGCTCCGTCAGGGCCGTTCGGGCTTGCGATGGGCATGAGTAAAGACCAGATTGAAACCGCTATCGGGATTCCCCTGCAGCCGAGCCTAACTGGCGAACCGCACTACTTCAGCACGTTGCTAGTTCCACAACCGTACGCCGGCGCGGAGTCCTACCTACTGCTCGTGCTTCCCGAGGCGGGACTGTGCCGGATATCCATGGCGGGCAAGAATGTGTCCACCGACGGTTACGGTGTGGAACTGCGCCTCGAGTACTGGCAACTCCGGCATCTCGTGTCTGGGGTGTATGGAGAGTGGGACGAGTTGGATTATCTGTTCGCCGGGAGTATTTGGGACGAACCTAGAGACTGGATGAGGGCGCTGGAAAGAGACGAGCGCCGGTTGTCCACGACATGGAGCGCACCAGACTACTCCGGGCCGTCTTCCGAGCCGCCGCCGTTGGACGCGCCGGAGGGTTCGACGATGAGAAACAACGTCCGGCAGGTGGTGCTAAGCGTACGCGCGTTGAGTGGCGATACGGGATACCTGACGCTGTCGTACTGGTTTGAGAACGACGCTGCCTGCACGGCTGAAATGGATCAAGAGGCGAAGCAGGCTGCGCAAGATGCGCAAGATGTATTTTGAAGTACGACAACGAGAATGGAACAAGCGTATGTTCGAGCAGTTCGCGCGCTGAACGCGGCCTTCGCTAACGTGAGCAGGCTGGATGCGCTCGAGCCAGACGGACACGCGGTCAACTTGAGATCCAATCTTCTCTGCGCGGTCTCGCCGCAGACACAGGCGGACTTTGAAGCTGGCGCGGGAAGAGAACTGGCTCAGAAACTCCGCGCCCCTCACTCGTCGGCAGCCCTTGTTGTCAACACCTTCGAGCCGTGGCGGACTAACCTTGAGCATCTGGAACTCGCGGGATTCCGCTTCTTTAGGACGATCGCGTTCGAGAAGAGGTGCCCGACCGGTCTGCCTGGAACGCCGCCGCACTTGGACTTAGTCGTTGAAGCCACCGAGACCGTCGTCGCGGTGGAATCGAAATGCACGGAGTACTTCAAGCCACAGGTTCCGCGATTCAAGCCGTCGTACCACACTCTTGCCGCCAAGTACGGGACACGAAGCTGGTTTCGCTACGTGACCAACGGAGCTGCGAGGCCTCAGCATCTGGACGTTGCGCAACTGGTGAAACACTGGCTTGGACTCTGCCAGGCACATCCAGATCAACCGGTCACCCTGCTCTACGTGTACTGGGAGCCTAAGAACTGGCGAGCGGTACCGGAGTGTCGCCGGCACCGAGACGAGATTCAGGAATTCGCCGCTGGCGTTGCGGGGGATGCGGTTCGCTTCGCCGCGATCAGCTATGCAGAGTTGTGGGCAAAATGGGAGCAACGCGTAGCAGCACCATGGGTCACCGACCACATCACTAGCCTGCGGGACCGGTACGCCGTTGCCATCTGATGTGAAATCGGCGGCTGGTAGCCCGGGTTGTCCCCGCCCATCACTTCGTCAGCGACAACCGCCGCGTTGAGACCCGCATCGGAGCGTCGGACCGACGCTGGGTGGTGCCGACCAGTTGCACTATGTCAGCGCTCGCGGCCGATGTACGCCGCCCACTCGTCCATCAGCAGCCGCCGCCGCTCGAACAGATCGGAGCGCGCATACGCCGCCTCGACCTTGTTTGGCACGAGATGCGCCAACGCCGCCTCGATGACCTCCAAGGGGCCGGATCCTGCACCGCCGGCCGCGTTTCGCGGCGTACGCACAGTTCTTGGTTGGGGCCGTCCGCGTGGAAAGGACCGCGCAACTTACCTTTCCGGTCGACACCGCGGCCGGCGAGGCCACCGTCTGTCAAGCTACGTCCAGTCTTATGCACTAAGGCGACACCCAAAAGGTGTGCAGTATTAGGTTTGGTGCCATTGACAGTGATCTGGCGTCGTTGCTGCAGAAGTGCATAAGATGCGTGCGCACAAGCGAGTTGCCGGCACGCACAACCCGCCACGATCAGTGTTGGAGTATTCGCAACAGCGGCGGTCGCTGCCCTTTGGGGCTACGCTGAGGTGCGCTGATCGCCTGGAGAGAGAAGGAGCGAGATGTCGGAAATCATCTTCATGGTAATAGCTGTTCTTGCCGTTGCCGGTCTTGCGTTCGCTCTGCGCGCGCTACGTGACATGAGACAACGGTACGGAGACATCATCGACGTGGAGCAGGAGCGCGATCGCATAGCAAAGGAGAAAGAGGCACTGACTTCCGAGGTCGCAACCCGTCGAGCGTCTTGGGAAAAGGATTTCGGCGAAGCCCTCCGTGAACTCGAAGAACTGACGCGCGAACTAGACGCGGTTCGCGATCAGGCCGAACTGCAGTCCTTTGGGATCTACGAGCCGCACTACGATTTCGAGTCGTCCGCCGCGTTCAAGGCCAAGCTAGACGAGATCCGCGCACAGCAGAAGGCGATGGTCCGAGACAAAACGGCAGCCGTCTGCGAAACGGAATGGCAGGTAGAGGGCAGTAGGACCAAGGGACGCCAGATGGTACAGCGGTACCTCAAGCTCCAGCTTCGGGCCTTCAACGGCGAATGCGACACGGCGGTGGTCAAGGTGCGCTACAACAACGTGACCGCCATGGAGCAGCGGATTGGCCGGTCGTTCGAGGCTCTGAACAAGCTCGGCGAAACTCAGCACTGCGCCATCTCTCCGCGATACCTCGATCTCAAGATCAGCGAACTACGCCTCGCGCACGAGTATCAGGAACAGCGGGAGGCGGAGAAAGAGGAACAACGCCGCATCCGTGAGCAGATGCGCGAAGAAGAACGGGTCCGGCGCGAGATCGAAAAGGCGAAGAGCGACGCCGAAAAGGAGGAGCAGCGGTACGCGGCCGCACTGGAGAAGGCGCGCCAGGAGTTGCTCCGTGCCGGAGACCAGAAGCGTGCTGAGCTTCAGAGCGAGATCGAGAGGCTGCAGAGTCAACTCGAAGCGGCACACGAGACGAGAGAACGTGCCCTGTCGCGCGCGCAACTCACGAAGTCAGGTCACGTCTATGTCGTGTCGAACATCGGATCGTTCGGGGAGAACGTCTACAAAATCGGTCTGACGAGGCGCTTGGAGCCCGATGACCGGATCCGGGAACTCGGCGATGCGTCGGTTCCGTTCCCGTTCGACGTTCACGCGATGATCTACTCGGAGAACGCGCCGGATCTGGAACAGACGCTACACCGGGCTTTTGACAGTCGGCGAGTCAACTTGGTGAACATGCGCAAGGAGTTCTTCGCGGTGTCACTTTCTGACATCGAGGAGGCCGCGCAAGACCACGGTTCTGTGGAATTTACCCTTGCGGCCGAGGCTGAAGAGTACCGGAAGACCTTGGCCCTGCGAGAGGCGCAAGAGACCGGAACCGACGAGCCTGAGGTCGAGGCCGTGGTGGCTGACGCGCGGAGTCGTTTGGCACAGCGCAGAGCGTCATGGGCGAGC
This sequence comes from Vicinamibacterales bacterium, assembly GCA_965207665.1. GTDB lineage: Bacteria > Acidobacteriota > Vicinamibacteria > Vicinamibacterales > UBA8438 > JAAXGX01. Next base: position 3,096,744 of record CBDBMV010000002.1, on the reverse strand, counting down.
GAGTCCGCGTAGGTGTCGGTGTTTGTCGGTAGGAGTGGTTTTCGCGCTCAAGAAAATAGGACTGGGCAAGAACTCCTCGCGAACGGACCTCGGACCGGCCGTTAGCTGGCAGGAGCCGGCCCACCTAACGTCCGTACATTGGGCTCTGGCGAGGGGATGCTGTGCTCCCCTTCGAACCCCTTGGCGCGCCGAACGCGAGGATTTTCTCCAAAGCGCAGAGTCTAGTCAGGCAAACGGAACGCGATGTACTCGCCCGAGTACGTGCGGCCGCTGACGGCCAGCGCGATGTACTGGCGGCCGTCCACCTGGTAGGTCATCGGCGAGCCGGACTGCGGCGCCGGCATGGGGACCGCGCCGACTTCCCGGCCGGTCGCCTTGTCGTAGGCCCGGAGCATGGCCACGCGGCCCGCGTCGGTGCGGTGGTAGTCGCATTCGCCCATGACCACCAGCGTCTTCGTGACCAGCGGGCCGATCAGGTGGATGCAGGGCTCGCCGGTGCGGGGGATGTCGAGCCCCCGCAGCGCCGGGTGGTTCTTCACACGATCGGGCGTTTCGCCGTGCGGCGTCTGCCACAGGATCTCGCCACGGTCGAGGTCGATGGCCGACAGGCGGCCGTACGGCGGTTTCGCGAGCGGCAGCCCGCGCACGTTGAGGGCGCGCAGGCCGCCGTGGCCCACGCCGTACTGCTGCGTGCCTTTCACGTAGCGCATGTCCGACACCTCGGGATCGGGCGTGGGGATCAGCTCCCAGGAGTAGAACGCGGTGCGCGACGGCACGTAGAGGATGTGGGTCTCGGGATCGAAGCCGCCGCCCGGCCAGTTCGTGCCGCCGCTGCCGGCGCCCAGGCCGAGCGTGGCGATGGGGCCTTCCGGGCGGCTGATGACCGGCGGCGTGAACATCGGCCCCAGCTTGTAGCGCGAGACGAGTTCCTCCGCCTCGGCGCGCAGCTCGGGCGTGAAGTCGATCAGGTCGTCGATGGAGGAACCCTGGCGGTCGTACGCCGGCGGCCTCGTGGGGAAGGGCTGCGTCGGGGAGTACCACTCGCCGGGCACGTCGCCCTGCGGCACCGGCCGCTCCTCGATCGGCCACACCGGCTCGCCGGTGACCCGGTCGAAGACGTACAGGAACGCCTGCTTGCCGGGCTGCGCCACCGCCTGGATCGGCCGCCCGTCCACGGTGATGTCCGCCAGGATCGCCGGGCTGGCCATGTCGAAGCCCCACAGCGGATGGTGCACGAGCTGGAAGTGCCACAGCCGCTCGCCGGTCAGCAGGTCGACCGCGACGAGGCTCTCGCCGAAGAGGTTGTCGCCCGGCCGGTGGCCGCCGTAGTAGTCGCCGGACGGCGTCTCGACGGGAAGGTAGACGATGCCCAGCTCCGGGTCGGCCGAGATCTGCGTCCATACGCCGTTGTTGCCGTTGATGCCCCAGGAGTCGTTGAGCCAGGTCTCGACGCCGAACTCGCCGGGCCGCGGCACCGTGTTGAACGTCCACAGGTGCCGGCCGGTGCGCACGTCGAACGCCTGCACAAGCCCCTTCGTGTTGTTGTGGGTCTTCGGGGCGGGGGCGTCGGCGAAGGTGCCGCCGACGATCACGATGTCGCGCGCTACGGTCGGCGTGGCGTGCAGCCCGATCTCGCCGGTCACCAGGTCGATCGGGCGGCCGTCGCCGATGATGGCCGCGGCCTTGAGGTCGATCAGGCCGTCCTGGCCGAAGCCGCCCGCCCGCCTCCCGGTCCTCGCGTCCAGCGCCACCAGTCGGAAGCCGAGCGTCACGTACAGGATCCGCTCTTCCTCACCGTCGGTCCAGTACGCCAGCCCGCGGCCCGACAGCAGCCGGGGCGCCTCTTCGGCCCGTCTGCCTTCGTGCTCGCTGTGCACCCAGAGCAGCTCGCCGGTCGCGGCGTCGAGCGCTACTACGGCGCGGCGCGTGCCGCCGGTGGCGTACAGCACGCCGCCCGCCATCACCGGCGTGCCCTCGAGCTTGAACTCGGGTCCCGGCCCGAGGTTGTTGGTCTTGAAGCGCCAGGCGAGCTCCAGCTCGCCGAAATTGGCGGCGTCGATCTGGTCGAGCGGAGAGTACCGCGTATGCGCCGCGTCGCCGCCGTAGGCCGGCCACTCGCCGTTCGCGGTCGTGAGCGGCGGTGCCTGCTGGGCGGCCGCGGGCCAGGCCGCCAGCACGAGTCCGAGTGCGACGGCGCCCGCGCGGCGGGTCACCGCGGGCCGCTCCCGCCGGGCCGAGCTTCCCGCTCCTGGGCGCGCGCGCCGGCCAGGACGTTCTCCAGGGCGTAGTTTCCCTCGTGGCAGGCGTACTCGTACATCGGCCCCTCGAAAGCCGTGAGCGGCAGCGATCCGGACCACGGCCGCGTCCAGGTGACCGGATCGGTGACGGTGAACTCGTAGTCGATCATGCCGGGAGCGACGCGCGCGTAGCGCTCGATGACGTGCAGCGACTCGGATGGGTCGCCGTTGACGTTCCTGAGCAGCGACTGCTCGGAGAAGTTCGTCGTCTCGACGACCAGCGTGTCGCCTTCCCAGCGGCCCCGCGAGTCGCCCAGCCACTGCCGGATCCGGTCACCGACGTGGGGCCGGCCGTCGAGCGGGATCAGCCGCACCTCGTGGATGTGCTCCTGCAGGATGGCGACGAAATCCGGGGTCTGGGCGATGTGGTAGTTGTTGTTGTAGCCGGTCGGGAAGGCCGGAATGCCGCGGTAGATGATGCAGCGTTCGGCCAGCGGGCGGTCGGTCCACGAGTCGTACTCTCCGCGTTGCCGGCGGCGCTCGGCATTGGCGCCCGCGCGCCGCTCGCCGTCCGGCGACAGCGCCGGCAGGCGACCGTCGGACGGATCGAAGATGAGCGATGTACGGTTGTTGGCGACCGTACGGCCCCGCTCCCACCAGAACTCGTTGTAGGTCCCCGGATCACCCGGCCGGGGCTCGCGGTCGGTGTTGCGCTGTTCCCCCACCACGAGATCCCGTTCCGCCACCTCCTGGTCGGTGAGAAACGCCTTCTCACCCAGCTCGCGCGGGCGCTGCAGGGGCGTGGTCGTGGCGTTGTTCCACAGGCCCTGCAGGTCGGGGTCGCCCCACGGCGTGCGCGGCGCGGTCCAGCCGGCGTCGCCGGCGGGCTGGGCCGCGACCGGTGCGGCCGCCAGACACAGCGCCACGGCCACAGCCAGCGCCGGAACGCGGATCGTCAGGCCGGTACGCATGGTCCGTATCATATCGCCCCGCAGGTCGCTTAGCTATACTGCCGGCAGACCGGTGCGATCCTCATCCTCGGGCGGCATCGTCACCATCGCGGCGTGGCTGGCGCTGGCCGGCGCGCTTGCCGCATCCGGGACGTCCGCGCCGCAGTCCGAGCTGCCACTTGTCCAGGATCCGGAACGGTTCGTCACCGACGTCACCGAGTCGGAGGCCGCGCTCGAAGCCGTCCAGGACAGCATCGACGCCACCCTGATCGCCGGCCTCCGCGCGTTCGACCCGGAGACGGCCGCCGACGGGCTGGCCGCGCGGTTCCGCGGCCGGTTCCCCGAGCCCGGAGCCGGCAGCGCCGTCGGCGACGGGCGCCTGGCGGTTCGCCGCTACGCACGGGAACAGTCGCAGCCGCTCGACCGCGGGGAGTTCCTGGCCGTGCTGCGCCGGCATACGTCTGGCTGGACCGCGGTGGAGCGTGCATCCTGGCATGCGTTCGAGTTCCTGCTCGAGCCCGGGCGCGAGCGGGCGGTTGTCAAGGCGCACCTGGAGCTGGGGGGACCGGATCCCGGCGGCGCGCGGTCAATGCTGGAAGCGACGGTTCACGCCCGCGTGGTAGAGGCCGGGCCGGGAACGTGGCGCCTCGACCGGTTCGACGTGGCGGAAGCGATCGCTGTTCACAATCCGCATCCGCCGTTCCGCGAAATCACCGACGCCACCGGCTTCCACTTCAACCGTTCCGAGGCCAACCGCGAGTTGCGCCAGGCCATTGTGGATACCCGCTCCAGCCTCGTCGATTCGGGATTGACCGTGGCCGACTGGAACGGCGACGGGTTCTGGGACCTGTTGGCGACCGAGTCGATGAACCAGGCGGTCCTGTTCCTGAACGACGGCAGGGGCGGCTTCACGCGCGGCGGGGCGCCTTACGACGATCCGCGGCTCATTCCCTCGCAGGCGCTGCTCGTCGACCTCGACGGCGACGGCCTCGACGAGCTGGTGGGCAACCGCGTGCTGTACACGGAGGGCCGCGGCTCCATCGGCCTGTTTACGCGCCGGGAGGGGGAGTGGCAGTTCCTGCCGAATGCGCTGGAGTTCGACAATCCATCGGGCGCGCAGCGGACCGACGCGCAGCCGCTGACGGCCGGCGACGTGAACGGGGACGGGCTGCTCGACATCGTCGTGGCCGGCTACGAGACGGACCAGTCGCGCGATCCGGAGCGGTTCAACCGGGTGGACGCGCGGGATGGCGCCGATACGCTGCTGTTCATCAACCACGGCGGCCTGCGCTTCACCGAGGAGTCGGACGCGCGCGGCATTGCCGGCGCCCGTTACACCTACGCCGCGCACCTGTTCGACTTCGACGCCGACGGCGACCTGGACCTGTTCGAGGGGAACGACTACGGCGCCAACGACCTGTGGGACAACCAGGGTGACGGCACCTTTCGTGCGCTGCCGGACCATCCGGCGGCCGGCGACGCGAGCAACACGATGGGCGTCGCCGTCGCCGATTGGGACAACAGCGGACGGTGGAGCCTGCACCTGTCGAACATGTACTCGCACGCGGGCCAGCGCGTGGTGCGGTTGGCAAGCGCGCTCGGCGGGGAGATGCGGCAGCGGTTGGGCCGGCTCGCCAACGGCAACCAGTTGTTCGTGCAGGCCGGCGGGCAGTGGGAGGACCGGGCCGCGGCGCTGGGCGTGAACGAGGCGGGCTGGGCGTGGGCGTCGCTCTTTTACGACCTCGACAACGACGGCGACCAGGAGCTGTTCGTCACCAACGGGAATACCAGCCACCGCGACCGCGGGGCGCCCGACTATTGACAGTTCTTCTGGCGACAGGTTGTCGCCGACGCCGCCGCGATCGAACAGACGTCCGCGTTTGCGCCCGTGCTCGCCGGTGAGCGGCGCGCGTTCCGCGGCTCGTTCAGCGGCTACGAGCGGGACCGGCTGTTCTATAACGCAGGCGGCGTGCTGGTTCCGGCCGCGTACGTGTTCGGGCTGGACGGCGATCACGACGGCCGGGCCGCGGCGCCCGTGGACATCGACGGCGACGGCGATCTCGATCTCGCACTGCTGACGCTCCAGGGTCTGCGGCTATTCGAGAACACGTCGGACGCGCAGGCCACACCGGCGGAGCGTCGCTTCGCCCGCGTGCGGCTGACCGCCACGCGCTCGGCCGCGCCCGCGCTCGGCGCGGTGGTGACGTTGGAGGCGGGCGGCGTGACGCGGCGCGACTACGTGCGGATCACCGAGGGGTTCCAGACGCAGGTGCCGCTCGATCTGCACTTCGGCCTCGGCGGCGCGGCGCGCGTCGAGCGGCTCACGGTCGACTGGCCGTCCGGTGCGCGCGAGACATGGACGGACCTGCCGGCGGAGCGGCTGTTGCGCGTCGTGGAGGGACGGCGGGACGTGGAGGCGGAGGAGCTGGCCCGCTGGCCGGATGGCACCCGCCCGCGGCCGGCGGGTGTGCCGACGACCGCCGTGGATACGCCCAGGCTGGAGGGCGGCGCCGGACCGCTCGCGTCCGGGGAGCGGCCCGCGGTGGTCAATTTCTGGGCGCCGTGGTGCGCGCCGTGCAACGTGGAGCTGCCGCAGCTCGTGGCGCTGGCCGGGCGCTACGGCGGCGAGGTCGACTTTGCCGGCGTCAGCGTGGAGGTGGCCGATCTGGACTCCGTCCGCGGGATGCTCCGCGAGTTCGACATCGCCTACCCGCAGTTTCTGGCCGCCCCGCCGGTGATGGAGCGGTTCTTCGCCGGCGACGACGCGGCGGCGTTGCCCTCCACGTACGTATTCGACGCGCAAGGGCGCCTGCGGCGGCAGTTCCGGGGTGCGATTACGGAGGCGGATCTCGACACGCTGCTGCAGTCGTTGCGCGACGAGGGCCTGTTCGAGGCGGATCTGGAGCTCGCCGCGCGCGCGGCCGCGCGGTCCGGCGACTTCGAACAGGCGATCGCGCAGTACCGCCGGCTCGCCGAGCGCCGGCCCGGGAGCGCGCAGCCGCTGTACGAGATCGGCGTGGCGGCGCTGGAGCTGGGGGACGCCGAGCAGGCCCGCGACGCGCTGCAGCAGGCGGTCGACCGCGCGCCGGCCAACGCGCTGGCGCAGTTCCATCTCGGCGTGGCCCGGCTGCGGTCGGGGCAGCCGGGCGATGGATTCGCGAGCCTGCAGGCATCGCTGGCGCTGGCCGGACGGGATGCCGCGGCGCTGACGCGGCTCGGCAACGCGGCCGCGGCGGCGGGGCAGTTGTGGCTTGCGGTCGACGCGTTGTCACTGGCGGTGGAGGCCGACCCGACTGCGGCGGCCGCCTGGATCGGCAAGGCCCGGGCCCACCGTGCGCGCCGTGAGCTCGACCGCGCCGCGGCCGCCTATCAGCAGGTGCTCGCGCTGGATCCTGCGAACGCGGCGGCGCGCCGTGAGCTGAGCGTCCTGGTCCCCTGACACGCGGCGGATCTGCGCTACTCGCTCGCTGGCGCAGCGCAGGCGAAGCTGGCGGCGTCGTGCGGGTCGCCGCTGCCGTCGTAGACGGCCACCTGCGGGTAGGGGCAGGCCGGCCGCGTCATCGTGACCTGGCCGTTCCCATCCAACTTCGTCGCCAGCAGCCGCTCCGGCGCGCGCCCGTCCTCCACCCAGGCGCGGATGGCCTCGATCCAGTCGACGCGGTCGGGGCCGGGGCCGCCCGCGCAGTGAAGCACCCCCGGAAGCATGTAGAGGCGGGCGTAGTCGCGCGCTCCCGGGTCTTCCTCCGCGAGCCGCTCGTAGTAGTCGATGGTGCCGAGCGACGTGAGCGCGAGGTCGGACCAGCCGGTCCAGTAGATGATCTTCCCGCCGCTGTCCCTGAACCGGCCCAGGTCGGTGTCGTTCGCGTCGAGAATCGCGGCCGTCCCGGCGACGTCGTCCCGCCAGGTCGAGAAGTCGTACTGCGTGTAGTCCCAGTCCGGATCGCCGAATACGAAGTACTTGAAGAGCTCGGTTCCGAAGCCGAATTGCGCGTTGGGAATGCCCGGCGCACGGAATTGCTCGGAGCCGACCACCCACGCGTCCCAGCCGCCCGCCTCGTGCTCGCCGCCGTAGTTGAAGCCGTGGTAGATCGGCTCGCCGTTGGACAGCGGACCGCGGTAGACGGTCTCGATCGCGGCGAGTTGCGCGGCGGTGACGCAGTCGTCGCCGGGCCGCTCGGCGGCGCAGCGCGGGAGGTCGGCCGGATCGAAGCCGCACTGCCGCGGATCGGCCAGCATGCCGTCCGCGACCCCGTCGTCCGCGTCGCACGCGGCCAGGATGCTCGAACCCAGCAACTCGAGCGTCGCCGCGGTCAGCAGCGGCGCGTCGAGGTCGCCGTCGGGGTAGATCGCCTGCTGGTTCTGCACGAACCCGGCCGTGATGCCGGTCCAGTGGTATGCCGGCGCGCCCGCCACGATGCCGTCGAAGTCGTCCGGATAGCGCTGCGACTCCATCATCCCCTGGCCGCCGCCGCGCGAGCAGCCGAAGAAGTAGGCGTAGTCGGCGGGCTGCGCGTAGTAGTGCGCGATGATCGACTTGGAGGTCTCAGCCGTCAGGTGCACGGCGCGGTGCCCGAAGTTCTCCTGGCGCTCGGGATTGTCGAGCGCCCAGCCGGCCTCGATGGCGCCGCCGGTGTGCCCGGTGTCGGTCGCCGCGGTCGCGTAGCCGCGCTGGAGCGGCCCCCCGCCGTGGGCGTTGAGCGCATAGTTCTGCACGCTCCCGACGAAGCCGCCGCCGCCGCTCATCAGGAAGCGGCCGTTCCAGTCGTCGGGCAACAGCAGCTCGAAGTTGATCTCGGTCTCGATCACCCCCGTCACGCGGCAGTGGCCCGGCACGCCCTCCGCCTCCGGCACGTGCTCGGCCGAGCCGATGCGCAGGTCGACCAGATCGAGCGCCGTCAGCGCGGTGCAGGGGGCTTCGGGCTCTGCCGTGGGGGTCGCGCAGGCGGCCGCGACGGCCAGGCCGGCGGCGACGGCGCCGTTCACGAGGCAACGCTGGCTGCAGAACATGGCGGTTCTCCTCTCGCCGCAGGGTAGCAGCAGCTCAGCCGCCCTTCAAGCGCGCCGGTGCGGCGGCGCCGTGTCGGGTGGTTGGCAGACAAGGTAGAATGGCCGCATCGCACGGTCGTCGGGGACATTCGACGCATCCCGCGGGCTGTCAGGGGGTAGCGATGGAAACGCGTCAAATCTCGAAGCGATTCGGAGCGTTGGCAACCGCGCTGGCCGTTGCGGCAGTGCTGGCCGTCGCCTTGCCGCCGCCGGCCGCAGCGCAGTCGACGGGGTCGATTGCGGGGAGCGTGACGGCGGACGCCGGCGAGGTGCGCGCGTTCCGTGTGAAGGCGCGGGACACGCTGGGGAGGATTTCGTACACGGTCTACACGGTGGACGGCCGCTACCGCATCTACAACCTGGCGCCGGGCCCGTATGAGGTGCAGGTCATAGAGGCGGGCTTCGAGCCGCATGTGCAGACGGTGGAGGTGGCCGCGGGCCGCGAGGCGACGGCAGACCTGGCCCTGGAGTCTACGGGCGAGGTGACGGCGACTGGCGCCGGCGCGGGCAGCGCGGAGGCGCGCGCGAACTACGGCGGCGCGCAGGTGAACGCGGACGGTGCGGCGCTGGTCGACTTCGACGAGCTGTATCCGCCGCACCCGGCGCGGGACGTGATGATGCACTCGTGTTTCGGCTGCCACGGCCCCGCGGCGTTCCACAACCGCGGGGTGCGGAACCGCGCCGGCTGGGCGCGCGCCGTGGAGCGGATGTTCGCGGTGGACGGCCGCGTGGCGAACATGGCGCCGGGCGTTCCGCAGGTCACGCACGAGACGGTTTCGGAGGCGGACAAGGAACTGATCATCGACTACCTGGCGGACAATTTCGGTCCGGGGTCGGAGCCGCGCGACCTGCTGCTGGACCCGCTCGTGCGGGACGAGTCGGGTCTGTCCGAGGCGGTCTACATCCAGTATGAGCTGGACCGCGGTCCGCGGCGCGAGGTGAGCGGGCGTCCGCCGAGCTGGTCCATCCACAGCGTGTTCGCGAGCCTGGTGGACCCGGGCGTAATCTGGGTATCCGGGAACGGCTCGAACTCGATCATCAAGGTGGACACCAGGGAGCGGGACTTCGAGGCGCGGACGACGGAGTACTGGATCGACAACGAGGAGAACATCAACGTCACGCCGCACGGCATCCTGGAGATGGGCGGGACGGTGTACTGGGTGGAGCTGACGGGCGACCACCTCGGAGAGCTGGACCCGGCGACCGGGGAGATCACGCGCCACAAGATGCCCGTGACGGGCGGCGGCGCGCACAGTTGCTGGGCGGACTCGCGGGGGAACATCTGGTACACGTACTTCGCGTCGGCGGGAAAGATCGGCCGGTTCGACACCCGGACGAAGGAGTTCGAGGAGTGGGAGCCGCTGTCCGGGTTCAGCGGGTACGGGATCGTGGTGGACCGCCAGGACCGGGTGTGGGCGGTGGGCCTGCACACGCCGGCGACGCTCATGTACAACCAGGAGACGCAGCAGTGGACGTCATATCCGATGGCGAATCCAGCGCGGCGGCCTGCCATCGACAGCAACGGGAAGATCTGGGCGGCGCACTTCTACGGCAACGCGATCACGAAGATCGACCCCGTGACCGACGAGGTGACGGAGTACAAGCTGCCGCTGAAGGACGGGAATCCGTATGACGTGTGGCCGGACGCGGACGACAACCTGTGGGTCGAGAACATGATCTACAACTCGCTGGTGAAGTACGACCAGGGCGCGGACCGCTGGACGTACTTCCCGTTTCCGGAACTGCGCGCCCACACGCCGAAGCTGGACCTGGACCGCGCGGGAGTGCTGTGGTTCACGCTGGGCAACCAGTCGGGTCCGGGGATAGCGGCGCTCAAGCCGCACGGCAACGTGCCCATGGAGGGGTCGGCGGCCCAGTAGCTGGAGGCCCGCCCGCATGACGCGGAAGCCGACGAAGAGAACGCTTGTATTGCGGTTGCTGGCGGGCTGGTGCCTGCTGTCGCTGGCCGGCGCCGGCGCGAGCGCGGCGCAGCCGACCGGCGCTCCGGACGCGCCGGACCGGGCCCTTGTCGACCGCTACTGCGTCACCTGCCACAACGAGCGGCTGCTGACCGGCGGACTGGCCCTCGACACGCTCGACATCACGGACGTCGGCGCGGCGGCCGGCCGCTGGGAGGCGGTGGTAGAGAAGCTGCGCGGCGGCATGATGCCGCCGGCCGGCCGTCCCCGACCGGAGCCCGCCGCGTACGACGGGTTCCGCCGGGCGCTGGAAGCGGCACTTGATCGCGCCGCTGCCGATAGTCCCGAGCCCGGCCGCGTGCCCACCCACCGCCTCAACCGCGCGGAGTACGCCAACGCCGTCCGCGACCTGCTGGCGCTGGAGATCGACGGGGCCGCGCTGCTGCCGGCCGACGTCGTCGGGCACGGCTTCGACAACCTGGCCGGCACGCTGGCGGTCTCGCCCGCGCTGATGGACCGCTACATGTCGGCGGCCCGCAGGATCAGCCGCCTCGCGGTCGGCGACCCCACCATCGGACCCGGTTTCACGTCGCGCGCCTACACGGTGCCGATCAACATGACGCAGAACGACCGGATGAGCGAGGACCTGCCGTTCGGGTCGCGCGCGGGCATCGCCGTCCGCCACCATTTTCCGCTCGACGGCGAGTACGACATCCGGATCCGCCTCAAGCGCAGCGTCTACGAGTACATCGTCAACCTGGAGGAGGCGCACGATCTCGAGGTGCGGCTCGACGGCCGGCTGATGGCGTCGTTCACCGTCGGCGGCGAAGCGCCCGGCAAGCCGGCGCCGCTCACGTTTTCGGGGACGTTCGTGGCGGCCGGCGGCGCGGCGTATCCGACCCAGGACTGGGACGACTACTACACCGGCGCGGACGACGGCCTGGAGCTGCGCGTCTCGGCCGGGGCGGGCACGCGGGTCGTCGGCGTCTACTTCGTCGGCAAGTCGTGGGAGGAGGAGGGGGTCCTGCAGCCGCCGCTGCGGGAGTACGGCGCCACCGTCACCGAGCTGACCGACACCTCGCCGCTGCCGGAAGGGCCCGGCATAGAGAGCGTTTCCATCGACGGTCCGTACAACCCGGGAGGCGCGGGCCGGACGGCCAGCCGCGAGCGGATATTCATCTGCCGGCCCGAGTCGGACGACGCGGTCGAGGCCGAGCGCTGCGCACGAACGATCTTCGCCGCGCTGACGCGCCGCGCGTTCCGGAGGCCGGTGAGCGAAAGCGACGTCGCGCCGCTGCTCCCGTTCTACGTGGCCGGCTACGCCGAGGGCGGCTTCGACGAGGGCATCCGCGCCGGGTTGGAGCGGCTGCTGATCGACCCGGAGTTCCTGTTCCGGATCGAGCGGGACCCGGACGACGTGGAGCCCGGCGGCATCTACCGGCTCGGCGGCCTGGAGCTCGCCTCGCGGCTCTCGTTCTTCCTCTGGAGCAGCATTCCGGATGACGAGCTGCTGGATGCGGCGGTGCGCGGAGATCTGCACGACCCGGACGCGCTGGAGCGGCAGGTGCGGCGGATGCTGGCCGACCCCCGCGCCACCGCGCTGGTGGAGAACTTCGCCAGCCAGTGGCTGACCATCCGCAGCGTGGACGGGCTGGCGCCCGACCCCAACCTGTTCCCCGGCTTCGACGAGAACCTGCGCGAGGCGTTCCGGCGCGAGACCGAGCTGTTCGTCGAGAGCCAGATGCGCGAGGACCGCGGCGTCGTCGAGCTGCTGACGGCCGACCACACGTTCCTGAACGAGCGCCTGGCGCAGCACTACGGCATTCCGGGCGTCCGCGGCAGCCGCTACCGCCGCGTCGAGCTGGACGACCCGCGCCGCGGCGGCCTGCTGGGGCACGGCAGCATCCTGGCCGTGACGTCGTACGGCAACCGCACCTCGCCGGTGCTGCGCGCCAAGTGGGTGCTGGAGAACATCCTCGGCACGCCGCCGCCGCCGCCACCGGCCGACGTGCCGGGCCTGCCCGAGAGCGGCGAAGACGGCGAGCCGGAGACCGTGCGCGAGCGCCTGGCGCAGCACCGCCGCAACCCGGTCTGCGCGAGCTGCCACGCGCCGATGGACCCGCTGGGTTTCGCGCTAGAGAACTTCGACGCCGTGGGGGAGTGGCGCACGCACGACAGCGGGTATCCCGTGGATGCGTCGGGCGTGCTGGCCGACGGCACCAGCTTCGACGGTCCTGCCGAGCTCCGGGCGGCGCTGGCCGCACGCGGGGAGCAGTTCGTCGAGACCTTCACCGAGAAGCTGCTGACGTATGCGCTGGGAAGGGGCATCGAGCCGTATGATCGCCCGGTGGTCCGCGGCATCGCGCGGGACGCCGCGGCGGACGGCTATCGCTGGTCGTCGATTATCATGGGCATCGTCGAGAGCACCCCGTTCCGGATGCGGAGGTCCGAGTCATGATCATCACCCGCAAGGCGCTGCCGCGCCGCACGGTGCTGCGCGGCATCGGCGCGAGCGTCGCGCTGCCGCTGCTCGACGGGATGGTGCCGGCCCTGACCGCGCTGAGCCGGACCGCCGCGCGGCCGATCCAGCGCTTCGGCGTGGTGTACGTCCCGAACGGCGTGGTCATCGACAAGTGGACTCCCGCGCTCGACGGCGCGGCGTTCGAGTTCACGCCGATCCTCGAGCCGCTGAAGCCGTTCCGCGACCGCCTGCTCATCCTTTCCGGGCTGACCCAGAACAAGAACGGCCTGACCGCCAAGAGCGGCGCCGTGCACGGTCGCTGCGCCACGAAGTACCTGACCGGCGCCATCCCGCGGCCGTTCGGCCAGGAGGGGAACGACTTTCGCGCGGACGTCTCGATGGACCAGTTGCTCGCGGCCGAGCTAGGCCGCGAGACGCAGCTCGGCTCGCTGGAGTTGTCGCTGGAATCGGGCGACAAGGGCGCCGGCACCTGCGACGGCGGCTACAGTTGCACCTACAGCCACACGCTGTCGTGGCGCGGCCCCACCACGCCGTTGCCGATGGAGCACAACCCGCGCGTCGTCTTCGAGCGGATGTTCGGAGACGGCGGCAGCACCGACCCGGCCGTGCGCGCCGTGCGGCTCAGGAGCAACCGCAGCCTGCTCGATTCCGTGGTGGACAAGATCGGCGAGGTGCGGCGCGGCCTCGGTCCCAGCGACGCCGGCAAGCTCACGGAATACCTGGAGGCGGTGCGCGACATCGAGCGCCGCATCCAGCGCGCCGAGGAGCAGATGGACCGCGAGCTGCCGGCGTTCGACCAGCCGGCCGGCGTGCCGGCGACCTTCGCCGAGCACGCGCGGCTGATGTTCGACCTGCAGGTGCTGGCGTACCAGAGCGACCTGACGCGCGTCATCACGTTCATGGTGGGGCGCGAGTTCAGCAGCCGCACCTATCCGGAGATCGGCGCGCCGGGCGGGCACCACCCGCTGTCGCACGAGCACAGCCCGGAGAGCCAGCGCCAGTTGGCCGCCATCAACATCCACCACGCCGAGCAGGTGGCCTACTACCTCGACCGGCTGCGGTCCACGCCCGACGGCGACGGCACGTTGCTGGACCACGTGCTGCTGTACTACGGCGCCGGAATGTGCGAGGGCGACCACCAGCCCTGGAATCTGCCGATGGTGCTGGTGGGCGGCGGCGCCGGGCAGTTCAAGGGCGGCCGGCACGTCAGGTATCCGAGCGAGCCGCCCCTGGCCAACCTGCACCTGGCGGTGCTGGAGAAGTTCGGGATGCGCCTGGACAAGATCCACGACAGCACCGGACGCCTTGATCTGTCGGCCTGAGCCACGAGCCCAAACGCATGTTCCGGCACCCTCGCGGCGGCGCCCGTCGCACGCGGATGTTGGTGGCGACCCTGGTTGCCGCGGCGACGCTGATTACCGCCGGCGATCGGCCGGCCGCGCAGACCGGTGACGCAGCGGTCGCGGCAATTCCCCTGATCGAGGCTGTAAAGGCGAGCGATGTCGCCGCCGCGCGCGCGCTGATCGGTGCGGGCGCCGACGTGAACGCTGCGCAATCCGACGGCGCTGCCGCGCTCCACTGGGCGGCGTACCGGGAGGATCTGGACACCGCCGCGCTGTTGATCGGCGCCGGCGCCGATGTCAACAAGGCGAACGACCTGGGGGTGACGCCGCTGCTGATGGCCTGCACCAACGGACATGCCGAGCTGGTGGAGGCGTTGCTGGCGGCAGGCGCCGACCCCGGCGCGGCGCTGCCGAGCGGCGAGACGCCGCTGATGGCCGCGTCACGCGCCGGCAGCCGGGCCGCGGTGGAGAACCTGCTGCGGCGCGGCGCCGACGTGAACGCCGCCGAGCAGACGCGCGGTCAGACGGCGCTCATGTGGGCCGTCGCCAACCGGCATCCGGCCGTGGTCGAGGTGCTTCTCGCCGCGGGCGCCGACATCCACGCGCGCTCGCAGGTGCGCTACCGCGTCTACAACATGGGCGGCAACCGCTCGGCCGGCTCGGCGTCGTCAGGGATCCCGCTGGAGGAAGTCCCCATTGGCGGCAGCACCCCGCTGTTGTTCGCGGCGCGCTCCGGCAACGTGGAAGCGGCCCGGCTGCTGCTGGACGCCGGGGCCGACCTGCACGACACCGCCGCCGACGGCAACCTCCCGCTCGTGATTGCCGCGCACAGCGGCCACGCGACGCTGGCCGCGTTTCTGCTCGAGCGCGGCGCCGATGTCCATGCCGCCCCGCTCGGCTATACCGTCCTGCACGCCGCCGTGCTGCGGGGCGTCCTGCGCGACCGCCGCGTGCGGAACACCGACCCCGCCGCCGGGCTCCCGCTGGTGGAGACGCTGCTGGCGCATGGCGCGGACCCGAACGCACGGCTGACCCAGCCGACGCCGGTCCGGCGCTGGAGCCACGACTTCGCCTTCATGAACCGCTGGCTCGGCGCGACGCCGTACTGGCTGGCCTCCAAGTTCCTTGAAATCGAGATGATGCGGGCGCTGGCCGCTGCCGGCGCCGACACCCGCATGGCCAGCGACGACGGCACGACGCCGCTGATGGCGGCCGCCGGTCTCGGCTACAGCCGCGGCGGCGGCAGCGCATTCATCAAGGACCGCCGCGACCACTCGTCGTACAACCCCGTCGCGTCGGCGGAGCAGGGCTCGCGGATTCCGGAGGCTGAAGAGCGCCTCGCCCGTGAGGCCGTGGCTCTGGCGATCGAGCTGGGCGGCGATGTCACCCTTGCCAACACCGCCGGGGACACGGCGCTGCATGCCGCCGCGTCACATGGAATGGAAAGCGTCATCGAGCAGCTGGTCGAGCACGGCGCCGACCTCCACGCTGCCAACGAGCGGGGCCAAACGCCGGCCGACATGGCGGTCTTCCGTGAGGGGATAGCCGGTGCGCCGCTCGTCCGAGAAAGCACCGTCGACCTGTTGCGCGAGCTGGATCCGGACCGGCATCCCTCCGAGCCGCACGGTCACTCCGAGGCGCAGGAGCTGGCGAACCCCGTCGAGAGCAGCCCTGAATCACTGGCAGCCGGTGAAGCGACCTATCAGCGTCTGTGCGCCACATGCCACGGCCCGACCGGCCACGGCGACGGCCGGCTCGCGGCCGGCACCGCCGCCTACAGCACCCGCCCCTCCAACCTCGCCGACGACACCTGGCGGCACGGCTCGACCGACGGCGAGATCTTCACCGTCATCCGCGACGGCATCGGCCCCGACTTCGCGATGGACTCCTTCGACGGCCCGCTCGGCGAAGAAGAGATCTGGAACCTCGTCAACTACGTGAAGAGCCTCGGCGGGTCGCGCTGACGTAGCGCCGAACCAGCCATCCCAGCAGCGGAACGCTGACCGCGAGCATGGCGTACTCGTAGTAGAAGTGCGGTTGGACGCCGGTGGTGATGTCGTCCAGGGCCGCCAGGTCGAGCAGCAGGAGCCCTGCAACGGCAACGGCGGTGGCCGCTCTCTCCAGGCGATTCACTTGCTTCACGCGCTCCGGTGGCGTTTGCACGACTCATTTCACCGCAGCACCGCGGTCGGATCGGCCAGCGCCTCGGACACCGGCAGCAGCTCGATGCCGTCGCGGTATTCCCGGCGGTCTAATCCTGACTGTCAAGCGGAACGAAAGCGAGCGCGTAGTTGCTGTTCAATGGAATGACCAGTTGGTTCTGAGTCGAGTCGTAGCACATGGACGCCGCGCTTGGTATGCCCGCGGCGATGATTTCTGCCTGTCGACCCGGGCGGATACGGGACACGCTGCCATAACGCACGCTGCTCGCGTACTTCGTCCCGTCGGCGGTTATCACGATTCCATCGTTCCCGCCTTCGACGCTACGCTCTATCCGAATGACCGCACCGTCCTGGTCGTAGGTGATGATGGCATTGTCATTGACGTTGACCACCACGATGTTGCCGTCCGGGTCGATCGCCACGCCATTGGGCGCAGCGAGTGGAACGCCGTTTGCGAACAACGACACGTCACCGTCTGCGGTGACCTTCCACATCTGCTCCGGGTTCCGGGTGTTGGAGGCGTAGACGGTGCCGTCATCCGCAACGGCAATGCCATTCAGGATCGTAGATTCAGGAACGGGAATAGACCGCAGGGGTCGCCCTGTTTCCAGATCAAATAGACGGACGTATCCCACATCAACGGTATAGAGCACGCCATTGCTGATTGCGCTGCCCAAGGGATCATAGAGTTCCAATCCGTCCCGAGTGGCGCCGATCCACTTGGGCGTATGCACACTCCCATCGGGATTGATGAGGGAGACATAGCCATCATTTTCGCTCGTGCCTTCCCGGTTCCCGGTATTCATCGCCAGAATCAGGTTCTTGTCGGGATCAAACGTGCAGCTTTCAGAAAAATGAAAGCTGCCATAGACCGTGACGTTGTCCGACATCGGTTGCCACACTCCGTCCTCATTGAGCGCGCCGATGGGCTCACCAGCCGCAAATTCCTGAGCGGCAGCTGGGACCGCCAGGACAACGGCGATGAGAACTGCGGAGACGATTCGCTGACTCGCTGAATGCATCATCACTGCGTCCATGATCAATCACTTTTCCGTTTTCTGCAGAGCGTCGTCGAGCTCCGGCAACTCGACGACGCGGGTTTACCGCGACCGTAGACCGGGCGCCAGAGCTCGAACGGAGGGTTCACCGGCGGTACGGCATGTTGACGTCGCGCTGGCTGTTGCATCCCACAAGGTACCAGTATTCGGCCGACGACAATCCGTAAGACGAGAGTGGGTTGCGACCGATGCCGCAACGGGAGCAGGGTGCATCACGCGGTCCATGTGGTTTGTTTCACTCCATGGAACATCGTTTCGAAAATAGTCGCAAATTTCCGCCGCCAATGCAAGGATTCGCTCCTGCTAGCGAATCGGTTCCGGCATTGCAGCTTTACAGCACCTGGCCTTCCAAATTCTGCTGTACGGGTCTGATCGAGCGTCGCCGTCGGCAACGGTGTCACGTCCGCTGGCGGATGGGGACCAGGACGGCGGCCCAGTAGACGGGACCGTCGGTCGGGTTCCTCCAGGCGTGGTTGGTGTTGCGCTGGATCACGACATCGCCCGGGTGCAGCGTCGTCTCGTCCTTGTCGAGCATCAGGATCAGCTCGCCGCCGAGCAGGACGTTGATGTCCACCGTCTCGGTGATGTGCCACACAGGGGGCGACTCCTCCGTCGATGGCGGCAGCGCCACGAACTGGAAGTTCGCGCCGCCCACCTCCGGTTCGATCTGCTGCATGTCGGTCGGATACAGCGTGCGCGGCTCGGGCTCCGGACCGGGGCCGAACGGGTCTTCGCCGGTGGTCTTGAACAGGTTCGGGAACCCGCCGTCCGTCGTGACTCGATCATCGCTGACGATGTAGGACTGTCCGTCGGCGTCGTTGCCGGTGACGACGCGCCGCATGCCGTCAGGCAGCGCAATCCCGGGCATCTGGCCGGCCGCAGCGTCGGGTGACGCGCCCGACGCTTGCTCCTCTCCGCCGGGGGCGTTGGCGGTCGCGCATCCGGCGGCTCCGAGCAGGGCGCCGAACGCCGCGAGGCCGAGCGAGTGGGTGACGATGGTGCGGCGGTCCACCATGGTCGGATCGGTGGCCGCGGCGGAATGCTGGTGAGGCATGCGGGTCGGGTCGCTGGACATGGCGCCCTCCTTCGGTTCCTACAGTAGCAGGACGGATTCCGGCTAGCTAGTCCGTGTCGATCGGCAGTGCGGTCGTGTACTTGACCTGCTTGAGCGCGAAGCTCGACTTGATGCTCGCTACGCCCTCCAGGCGTGTCAGCTTGTCGCGCAGGAACTGCTCGTAGGCGTCGACGTCGGGCACCGCGACCCGCAGCATGTAGTCCGCGTCGCCGGTCATCAGACTGCATTCCAGCACTTCGGGCCATTCCCGGATCGCGCGCTCCAGGATGTCCAGCCGGTCCTTGACCTGCAGGTCGAGCCGGATCTCGATGAACACCGTCACCGCCCGCCCGACGGCGCGGGAGTCCAGCAGGGCAACGTAGTCGCGGATGACGCCGGCGGCCTCGAGGGCGCGGATGCGCCGCAGGCAGGGCGCCGGAGACAGGCCCACCAGCTCGGCCAGCTTCGCGTTCGTCATGCGCGCGTTGCGCTGCAGGTGGGTCAGTATCCGCCGGTCTATTTCATCGAGCGCGTCCGGAATGTTCGTGGGCATGGGAATTCACCGCTAGCAGCGCAATTTTATTGCGTGCACAGGTCGTTTGACATGGCATATCGCAACGTCTGATCGCCTCATGTCGACTAAAATATGGCACTGGCGCCGTGAGGCGCAACATCAGAGTTTGAAGTGACCGCACCTGCCAACCAAAAACAGCCCTGCCTGAGGGCGCTGGAGCGCAAGGTGCTGTGGCTCAGCGTCTGGATGATCCACCACGCGAACCACATCCGCGCCCGGCGCGACGGACTGAAGGTGGGTGGGCACCAGGCGTCGTGCGCGTCGATGGTCAGCCTGATGACCGCGCTCTACTTCGACGCGCTGCGGCCACAGGACCGCGTGGCCGTGAAGCCGCACGGCAGCCCGGTGTTCCACGCCATCCAGTACCTGCTCGGCCGCCAGACGCGCGACCAGCTCGAACGCTTCCGGGCGCTCGGCGGCGCGCAGTCGTATCCGTCCCGCACGAAGGACCGCGACGACGTGGACATCTCGACCGGCTCGGTCGGCATGGGCGTCGCGATGACGAGCTTTGCCGCGCTGGCGCAGGAGTTCCTGCGCAAGAAGCAACTGGTGAGCGACCGCGAGCCGCCGGGCCGGATGATCGCGCTGGCGGGCGATGCGGAGTTCGACGAGGGCAACATCTTCGAGGCGCTGCTCGAAGCGTGGAAGCACCAGGTCACCAACGTCTGGTGGATCATCGACTACAACCGCCAGAGCCTCGACGCGATCGTGGCCGACCGTTTCTTCAACCGCCTCGACACCGTCTTCAAGACGATGGAGTGGCGCGTCATCACGCTCAAGTACGGCACGCGCCTGCAGGCGGCGTTCGAGCGCCGCGGCGGCGACGCGCTGCGGGCCTGGATCGACGACTGTCCCAATCCGGACTACTCCGCGCTGACCTATCAGGGCGGCGCCGCGTGGCGGACACGGCTGGTGCGGGACCTGGGCGACACCGCCGGCATCCGCGAGCTGCTCGACGAGCATGACGACGCCGCGCTGGCCGGCCTCATGACGAACCTGGCCGGGCACGACATAGACAGCGTGCTGGCGGGGTTTGGCGAGGCCGCGCAGGACGAGCGACCGGCGTGCCTCATCGCCTACACCATCAAGGGCTTCGGCCTGCCGTTCGCCGGCCACAAGGATAACCACGCGGGGATGATGACGCCCGAGCAGATGGCCGACTTCCGCGACGCGATGGGGATCGCGGAGGGCGCCGAGTGGGAGCCGTTCGCCGGACTCGACCTGCCGGCCGGTGCGCTCGACGACTTCCTGGCGGCGGTCCCGTTCAACCAGCCGGCGGAGCGCAGCCACCAGGCGCCGCGCGTGCCCGTGCCGCCGGCGCTGGCGCCGCCCGCCGCCGCCCGTCAGTCGACGCAGGAGGGTTTCGGGCGCCTGTTGGCCGACATCGCGCGCAGCCATCCCGCGCTTGCGGACCACATCGTCACGACATCTCCCGACGTCACGGTATCCACCAACCTGGGCGGCTGGGTGAACCGGCGCGGCGTCTACGCGCAGTCGCGGCATTCCGACGCGTTCCGCCAGGAGCGCACGCTGTCGGCCCAGGACTGGACGATGGGCCCCAGGGGGCAGCACCTGGAGCTCGGCATAGCGGAGAACAACCTGTTCATCCTGCTGGCGGCGTTCGGCCTGACCGGGCCCCTGTTCGGGGCGCGGCTGCTGCCGGTCGGCACGCTGTACGACCCGTTCATCCGCCGCGGCCTCGATGCCCTGAATTACGCCTGCTACCAGGACGCGCGGTTCCTCATGGTGGCCACCCCGTCCGGGCTGAGCCTGGCGCCGGAAGGCGGCGCGCACCAGTCGGTGATGACGCCGCTCATCGGCATCGGCCAGCCGGGCCTGACGATGTTCGAGCCGGCCTACGTGGACGAGCTGGCGGAGGTTCTGCGCTGGAGCTTCGAGCACATGCAGGCGGACGACGGCGGAGCGGTGTATCTGCGCCTCTCCACGCGGCCCCTGGACCAGCCCGAGCGCGTGCTGACGCCGCAACTCCGCACGGAGATCATCGAAGGCGGCTACTGGCTGTCCCCGCCGGCCGACGGCGCCGAGCTGGCGGTGGTGGCGTCCGGGGCCGTGCTGCCGGAGGCGATAGAGGCGCACCGGCAGATCACTGAAGACATCCCGGGCGCCGGGCTGCTGGTCGTGACGTCGGCGGCGCGGCTGCATCACGCCTGGCTGGGCAGCGTCCGGAAGGAACACGGCGCCGCGCCTCCCCATGTCGTGCAGCTTCTGGAGCCGTTGTCGCCTGACGCCGGCCTGGTCACGGTGCTGGACGGCCATCCGGCCACGCTGTCGTGGCTGGGATCGGTCGGGCGGCACCGGGTGATGCCGCTCGGCGTCGACCGCTTCGGGCAGTCCGGCGACATCCCCGATCTGTATCGCACCTACGGTCTCGACGTGGACGCCATCCTCGACGCGGCCGCACGGCTCGCCGTGCACCGGCTTGCCTGAGGTCGAATCGAATGTCCAACCCGCATTGCTCACCAGCGTTCGTCGCGAGGGCGTCGAGGCGCCGGTGTGGTGGGTCGCACGGACCGAACGACGCTGCAGGCGTAGTAGTGACTACGTCGAAGCGGCGTGAGGGAGTACGGCCCGCCACAGCGAGCGGATCGGCGGCCGCAGCAGAAGGCTGGTGAGCAATGCGGGTTAAGGAACTGCGGCTGCCGCCGCTTGCGGACACGGTCACGTCGGTGAAGCTGGCTGCCTGGCTGAAGTCGGAGGGCGAGGCGGTGGCGGCCGGCGAGCCGATTGTCGAGGTCGAGACCGACAAGACGAACGTCGAGATTGAAGCGCCGGCCGGCGGCGTCGTCCGCGAGATTCATGTTCCGGCCGGGACGGAGGGGCTGGAAACCGGGGCGTTGCTGGCGGTGATCGATGAAGGGGCGGGGGCGGGCGCGGCTGCGGACACCGGGATTGCTGACGAAGCTGCAGCGTCCGAGCCTGCCGTGGAGCCCGAGGCGCCGCTCCCCACGGAGGTGAAGGCGCCGGCAACTGCGGCTGCTGACGGCCCCGTGCCGCCCGCGTCGCCGCTGGCACGGCGCATGGCGGCCGCCGCGGGTCTCGATCTGCGCGAGATAATGGGTACCGGCCGGAACGGGCGCATCGGCAAGGCCGACGTCGAGCGCGCGTTGGCCGCACAGGCGGAGCCCACCCCGGCCGCGTCGGTACCCCCAGTGTCTATCCGAGCGCCGGAGCCGCCGCCGGACACCCCCGCGGCTGGCTTCCGCGAGGAGCCGCTCTCGGCCATGCGGCGCGTGACCGCGGAACGGCTGCAGGCGGCCAAGCAGACGATTCCGCACTTCTATCTGAGCGTCGACTGCGGCATGGACGCCGCGATGCGGCTCCGCGCACGGCTGAACGAGCGGGAGCCGGACCTCGGACTTACGCTCACCGACATCATCGTCCGCGCCGCCGCGCAGGCGCTGCGGGAGGTGCCGGCCGCCAACTCGTCGTGGGCCGACGGCGCCGTGCGGCTCTACGATGCTGTCGACATCGCAGTCGCCGTAGATACGCCGGGAGGGCTCGTCACGCCGATCATCCGCGCGGCCGACCGCAAGGGCCTGCGCGTCATATCGAAGGAGCTCAAGGCGCTCAGCGCGCGCGCCCGGGAGGGCGCCCTGACGCCGGAGGAGTACAGCGGCGGCACCTTCACCATCTCCAACCTCGGCATGTACGGCGTCGACAGCCTCTACGCCATCGTCAACCCGCCGCAGAGCTGCATCCTGGGCGTCGGGGCGGCGCGCCGCCGGCCGGTTGCAGCGGGTGATGGCGTGGAGGTCGCGACCATCGCCGCCTGCACGCTCTCGGCGGACCACCGAGCCATCGACGGGGCGACCGGCGCGCGGCTGCTCGCCGCGTTCCGCGCCCTGATCGAGGAACCGGCCCTGCTGGCGCTGGAGTTGTAGGCGCAGGTCAGACGGCGGGCGGCATGCCGTCGTCCTTGCGGGACTCGCGCCAGCGTGCCAGGACCACCACGAGCAGGCCGCCGACCGCGGCGGCGGTGTACAGCTGTATGCCGCTGGCCACGTGTTCGGTCATCCAAACCTCGAATGCGAGGGTCAATAGAGCGCCGGCAAGCACCGCTTCTCCTATCTGCGTCATCGGCAGGTCCCTTCGCCGTGGCCGGGAACATATGTAGGGCGTTCCGGCACGGCTGAGTTCAGCGTACGGCCACGGCGCGCCGGGCGGCAAGCGCTGGTCGACACCGCGCGAGGAAGGGTTGACATGAAACTCTAAATATTAGAGCATGCGTAGGACGAGAGTTTTGTGGGCAGCGACAGGCCAGTCCGCGAGGGGAGGAGCGCATGACCGGTACGGAGCAACTCAGGGACGACATGGCGTACGTGCGCGCCGCCGCGAGCCGGGCGGGCTCCGTCCACGTCCCGGCCATCTACATCCTGTGGGCTGTGATTTCGTTGTGCGGCTTCAGATTGGCGGACATCGTTACCGACTACAGCTGGCTCGGCGTGTACTGGATGATCGCGGGCCCCGCGGGGTTCTGTGTTTCCTTGTGGCTCGGCCGGCGGGCGGGGCGCCGGGAGGGGCAGGCGGATCGCCGCGCGGGGAAACGCTGGAGCCTGCACTGGTTGGGGTTCATGGCGGCCGGGGTGCTCGGCTCGGCGCTCGTCTCGACGGGACACCTCAGTTCGGCGGGATTCTCCTCGCTCTGGGTACTGCTGCTGGCGCTCACCTACTTCCAGGCGGGGGTGCATCTCGACCGGCGGATGCTGCCGGTCGGCATCGTGGCCGGCGTCGGCTACATGGTGACGCTGTTCGTACCGGGCTACGGCTGGACCGCGGCCGGCGTGGTCGTGGCGGCGGTGCTGACGGCGCAGGCGTTCCTGGGAGCGCCATCACGTGCAACCGCGCACTGACCCGGATATTCCCGGCCTCGACGAGTTGGCCGCCCTCAACGGGCTGCTGGACCACCGCGTGCGGCTGGCGGTCTGCGTCCTGCTCTCGAAGCACGACGCCATGTCGTTCAGCCGCCTGAAGCAGGTGCTGGGCGAGACGGACGGCAGCCTCGGCACGCACCTGCGCAAGCTCGAGGACGCCGGCTACCTGGCGATCGAGAAGAGCTACCGCGGCCGGCGGCCGGTCACATGGTATGAGTTGACCGGCGCCGGGCGAACCCGCCTGCAGACTCACGTCGAGAACCTGACGAAGCTGATCGACCGGACCGGCTGACGGGCCGGCCGATCAGCCGCCTACAGCGCGTCGATGATGGCGTTGAGCGTCGCGCTCGGCCGCATCGCGCGCTCCGCCAGCGAGTCGTCCGGCCGGTAGTAGCCGCCGATGTCCACCGGCGCGCCCTGGACCTCCACCAGCTCGGCTGTGATTGCTTCTTCACTCTGCGCGAGCTGCGCCGCCGGTCCGGCGAAGCGCGCCTTGAGCTCGGCGTCCTCGTCCTGCGCGGCCAGGGCCTGCGCCCAGTACAGCGCGAGATAGAACGTGCTGCCGCGGTTGTCGATCTCGTTGACCCGCCGCGAAGGATAGCGGGCGTTCTCGAGGTACTTCTCCACGGCCTGATCCAGCGTGCGCGCCAGTAGCGCCGCGCGGCGGTTGCCGGCCTGCGCCGCGGCGAGCTCCAGCGCCGGCACCAGCGCGCAGTACTCGCCGAGCGAATCCCAGCGCAGGTGGCCTTCTCTCAGCATCTGCTGCACGTGCTTGGGCGCCGAGCCGCCTGCGCCGGTCTCGAACAGGCCGCCGCCCTGCAGCAGCGGCACGATCGACAGCATGCGGGCGCTGGTGCCCAGCTCGAGTATCGGGAACAGGTCGGTCAGGTAGTCCCTGAGGACGTTGCCCGTCGCCGCGATCGTGTTCTCGCCGCGGCGGATCCGCTCCAGCGAGAAGCGCATAGCGTCCACCGGCTTCATGATGCGGAGGTCGAGTCCGGCCGTGTCGTGCTCCGGCAGGTAGGCGTGCACCTTGCCGATGATCTCCCGGTCGTGGCCGCGCTGCTCGTTGAGCCAGAACACCGCGGGCGCGCCCGCCGCGCGTGCCCGGCCCACGGCCAGCTTCACCCAGTCGCGGATCGGCTCGTCCTTGGTCTGGCACATCCGGAAGATGTCGCCCGGCTCTACCGGCTGCTCTAGAAGGACCGCACCCGCTGTGTCGACCACGCGGATGGTCCCGGCGGCCGGCGCGGTGAAGGTCTTGTCGTGCGAGCCGTACTCCTCCGCCTTGCGCGCCATCAGGCCGACGTTGGTCACGCTGCCCATCGTCGACGGGTCGAACTGTCCGTGCTGCTGGCAGTCCTCGATGATCGCCTGGTACATGGTGGCGTACGAGCGGTCGGGAATCATCGCGACGGTGTCCTGCAGCTCGTCGTCGTTGTTCCACATGCGGCCGCCGTCGCGCACGACGTTGGGCATCGAGGCGTCGATGATGACGTTGTTCGGCACGTGGAGGTTGGTGATGCCCTTGCGGGAGTCGACCATCGCCAGCGGCGGCTGACTCTCGTAGACGGCGGCGATGTCCGTTTCGATCTCGGCCCGCTTGTCCGCGGGCAGGGCGTCGAGCTTGTCGAGCACGCCTACCAGGCCCTCGTTGACGTTGGCGCCGATGGCCCGCAGCGTGTCCGCGTGCCTGCCCAGCGCCTGCTCGTAGTACACCGAGACGCAGTGGCCGAACATGATCGGGTCGGACACCTTCATCATGGTGGCCTTCAGGTGCAGCGACAGCAGGGTGCCGTCGGCCTGCACCTCGTCGATGGTGCGCGCGAAGAAGTCCCGCAGGGCGGCGACGTTCATCACCGCCGTGTCGATCACCTCGCCCGCTTCGAGCGGCACCGACGGCTTCAGCACGGTGGCCGCGCCGTCGCCGGCGACGAACTCGATGCGGACGTCGCACGCCGCGCCGACGGTCACCGACCGCTCGCTGCTGAAGAAATCCTTGTCGTGCATGTGCGCCACGCGCGTCTTCGATCCATTGTCCGGCCACGCCTTCATCATCCGGTGCGGATGTTTCTGGGCGAACCGCTTCACCGAGGTGGCCGGTCGCCGGTCCGAGTTGCCCTCGCGCAGCACCGGATTGACGGCCGATCCGAGCACGGCGGCGTACCGCGCCTTGATCTCCCGCTCGGCGTCGTCGGCAGGTTCGGCGGGGTAGTCGGGAACGTCGTAGCCGTGCCTCTGCAGCTCGGCGATGGCTTCCCGCAACTGCGGCACCGAGGCGCTGATGTTCGGCAGCTTGACGATGTTGGCGGCGGGCGTCTTCGCCAGCTCGCCGAGGGCGCCCAGCTCGTCGGGAATGCGCTGGTCCGCTTGAAGGCGCTCTGGAAACGCTGCGATGATGCGCCCGGCCAGCGAGATGTCGCGCAGGTCGATCTCCACCCCGGTGCCCCTGGCGAAAGCCTTCACGATCGGCAGCAGCGCGTAGGTGGCCAGCGCCGGCGCCTCGTCGATCTTCGTCCACATGATTCTGGCGGTTGACATGGTGCTTACGAATGCCTCCTGGATATGCGAAAAACTCCCTATCGTACACCAACCCAACTCAGCATTGCCTACTTGGGGCTGCGCCCCAAACCCCCGGCCAGCGCTAGCGGAGACCCCGTTGCCCCGCGCCACGCTGGCCGGGCCGTGCCGTGCGCGGCCTGGGGACGGCTGTATGATTACCGCCGGCATGCGTTACTGGGTACTGCTCACCGCCGGCTGCTTCGTCGCGTGCGCGGGGACCGCCGCCGCACAGGGCGCCGCGCCGCGCATGGACCGCGCGGTGATGGCCGCGGCCGAGGCGGAACGCGAGCCGTTGCTGGAGACGCTGCGCGAGCTGGTTTCGATCGAGTCCGGCAGCAGCGACGCGGAAGGTCTGCGCCGGATCGCCGGCGTCATCGCCGGGCGGCTGCGGGAGCTCGGCGGCGAGGTGGAGCTGGTCACCCACGACGATCCCTACGTCATGGTCGACACCCCCGAGGAGATCGGCCCCACGGTAGTGGGACGGTTTCGCGGCAGTGGTCAGGGGCGCATCCTGCTGCTGGCCCACATGGACACGGTCTACCTGCGCGGACAGCTCGCCGAGCAGCCGTTCCGCGTGGTCGACGAGCGGGCGTACGGGCTCGGCATCGCGGACGACAAGAGCGGCATCGCGCTGATCCTGCACGTCCTGGCGCTCCTCCGCGCCGTCGGCTTCGACGACTACGAGCTGATCACGGTGCTGATCAACGGCGACGAGGAGGTCAGCTCCGCCGGTTCGCGGTACCTCATCACCGAGCTCGGCGCGCAGCACGACGCCGTGTTCTCCTGCGAGGGCGGCGGCGCGTCCGACCGCCTGGCCCTGACGACGGCCGGCATCGGCGCGGTGCTGCTGGAGGTGACCGGACGCGCCTCGCATGCCGGCGGCGCCCCGGAGCAGGGACGCAACGCGCTGTACGAGCTGGCGCACCAGATGCTGCAGATGCGCGACCTGACCGATGAGGAGGCGGGCATCAAGCTGAACTGGACGCTGGCGTCGGGCGGATCGGCGCGCAACGTAATCCCGGCCGGCGCGCGCGCGACCGCCGACTTCCGCGTGCTGCGCGTGGCGGCGTACGACGAAGTGGAGCGTCAGGTGCGGGAGCGGGTGCGCAACCAGCTCATCCCCGACACCACGGTGACAGTGTCGTTCGAGCGGCGCCGGCCCCCGCTGGAGGTGAACGACGCCTCGCGGGCGCTGGCGGCGCATGCCCAATCGGTCTACCGGGAGCTGGCGCGCGCGTTGCGGGTAACGGAGCACGCGGCCGGCGGCGGCACCGACGCGGCGTTCGCGGCGCTGGAGACGGATGCGCCGGTCATCGAGGGGTTTGGTCCCGTCGGCTACGGCGCACACTCGGACGATCGCGAGTACATCGAGCTCGACTCGCTGGAGCCGCGCCTCTACCTGCTGGCGCGGATGGTGATGGACGTGGCCCGCGGGGTAGCCCCGCTCAAGGCGCGCTAGTCGGGCAGGCTCAGGGCGACCAGGGCCGAGTCGGGGCCGGAGCCCGTCCCCACGACGACGTACTGGCGCCCGTCATGTTCGTACGTCATCGGCGCGGCCGCCGAGAAACCCTCCAACCGCACGGTGCGCAGCAACTCTCCCGACAGCTTGTCGAAGACGTACATCAGGTTCAGCTCGTCGTCCGGATCGGCCCACTCGGTCCACGCGGCGCGCTGCGGCACGCCCTGTGAGTGCACCGCGGACATGCTGACGAACAGCAGGGTCTTCGTCACCATGACGCTGCCGCGGTGGTAGTCGCCGCCGAGCGGGGGCAGGTCGAGGTCCCGCAGCAGCGGATGGTTGACAGGCCCGTTGCCCAGCGGCGCCGTCCAGCGGTGCTCCCCGGCATTCATGTCGATGGCCGTCACCCGGAAGTACGGCGGCTTGAACAGCGGCAGGCCGTCCACCGTCATGCGCTCGGCGGCGTCCGGCACGCCGCCCACGCCTCCCTGGCCCGGTCCTCCCGCCTGACCGCGGTAGCGCAGGTTGGAGCGCTCCGGGTCCATGGGCACCAGCTTGATCAGTGACGGGTTCATGCGGGAGGCGACGTAGAAGAGGCCGGTCTCGGGGTCGTACGTGCCGCCGGGCCAGTTCGCGCCGCCCACGATGCCGGGCAGTATGAGCGTGCCGCGCAGAGTCGGCGGCGTATAGAGCGGGCCGTGGTCGAATCCCTGCAGTTGCTCCAGCGCGCGCCGCCGCAGCTCCGGCGTGAAGTCGATCAGGTTCTCCTCCGTGGCCCCCTGCAGGTCGAACGGCGCCGGCCGGGTCGGAAACGGCTGCGTCGGCGCGGTCCACTCGCCCGGCACGGCCGACTCGGGCACCGGACGCTCCTCGATCGGCCAGACGGGCTCGCCGGTGGCGCGGTCGAAGACGTAGGCGAACGCCTGCTTGCTTGGCAGAATGACTGCC
Organism: Vicinamibacterales bacterium; assembly: GCA_965207665.1. Lineage (GTDB taxonomy): Bacteria > Acidobacteriota > Vicinamibacteria > Vicinamibacterales > UBA8438 > JAAXGX01. Next base: position 3,068,058 of record CBDBMV010000002.1, on the reverse strand, counting down.
TTGACCGGCCGCCCGTCGACGGTGATGTCGGCGAGCACCGGCGTCGACGCGAAGTCGTAGTCCCACAGGCCGTGGTGCACCGCCTGGAAGTGCCAGACGCGCCGGCCGGTCTTCGCTTCGAGGCAGACGAGGCTCTCGGCGAACAGGTTGTCGCCCGGGCGCGCGCCGCCGTAGTAGTCGTTCGTCGGCGTCGACGTGGGCGCGTACACGTAGTCCAGCTCCGGGTCGTACGCCATGCCGGCCCAGACGTTGGCGTTGCCGGAGTACTCGGCGGAGCCGCCCAGCCACGTCTCGTAGCCGGCCTCGAACTCCCGCGGTACGGTCAGGAAAGTCCAGAGCCGCCGCCCGCTACGGATGTCGTATGCCTGCACGGCGCCGGGCGGCATCTCCCGGTTGAGCGCCCGGTCGGAGATGGAGCTGCCGACGACCACCACGTCGCCGGCGACCAGCGGCCGCCGGGCGGCCACGCGCCGGTCGTCACGGCTGGCGCGCGGCACGCCGACGAGCAGGTCCACGCGCCCTCCGTCCCCGAACGCCTCGTCCGGCCGTCCCGTCCGCGCGTCCAGCGAGATCAGGTACGCGTCGATGGTGCCGAGCAGCAGCCGCTCCGCCGTGCCGTCGGTCCAGTAGGCGAGGCTGCGATGTATGAAGCCGACCGCGCCGGAGCGGCCCCGGGCATAGCTCTCGGGGTCGTACACCCAGCGCGTTTCGCCTGTCGCGGGGTCCAGCGCGGCGACCAGTCCGAGACCCGTGACGGTGTACAGCATGCCGTTAGCCATGAGCGGCGTGACTTCGTTGCGGCCGGCGCGCCAGAGCGGGTTCGACTGCTGCAGTTCGCGGTCGACGGTCGGCGAGCGCCACGCCACGCGCAGGTCGCCGACGTTGTCCGGGGAGATCTGGTCCAGCGGGGAATAACGCGTGAAGAAGTCGTCGCTGCCCCAGGTATGCCACTCGCCGCCGGAGCCGTCCTGGGCCACCACCGTGGCGACTTGAAGGGTCAGCGCCAGCAGCAGGATTGCCGCAAGTCTCTTCATGCTACCGGGACGGTATCACAGACCGCGTATGGCGGCGCCGGTCGAATCGTCTAGTTGAGGGTGGCCAGTTGCTCGGGCGAGAAGGTCACGATCTCGTCCTCGCGTCCGTCGCGGATCTTGTTGGCCCAGGCGGGGTCTCCGAGCAGCGCGCGGCCGACGGCCACCAGATCGAACTCGCCCTTGTCGAGACGTTCGAGCAATGCATCGAGTCCGGCCGGGTGCGCCGCCTGGCCCTGGAAGAGCGCGCGCACCATGTCCTGGTCGAGACCGACGCTGCCGACGGTGATTGTGGGCCTCCCGGTGATCTTCTTCGTCCAGCCGGCGAGGTTCAGGTTGGACCCGGGGAACTCCGGGTCGTTGAACCGCCGCGTGCTGGCGTGGAATACGTCCACGCCGGCCGCCGTCAGCGGCAGCAGGAAGCGTTCGAGCTCGGCGGGACTCGCCAGCATCTTGCAGGTGTAGTCGCCGAGCTTCCACTGCGAGAACCGCAGCACGATGGGGAAGTCCGGCCCCACGGCCGCGCGCACGGCCTGTATCAGCTCGACGCCGAACGTCAGGCGCGCTTCGAGCGAGCCGCCGTAGCGGTCGGTCCGTTGGTTGAGCTCCTCCCAGAAGAACTGGTCGATGAGGTAGCCGTGCGCGCCGTGCAGCTCCACGCCATCGAAGCCCAGGTCGCGCGCGGCGACGGCCGACCGCACGTAGGAGGCAGTCGCCTCGTCGATGTCCGCCTGCGTCATGGCGCGCGGGGCGACGCCCTTCTCGCGATGATCCGGATGCACGATCGCCGACGGTCCCATGCCGGGCACGCCGGGATCGGGCTCCGTGCCGGGCTGGCGGTACGACCCGCAGTGCCACAACTGCGGAATGATGGTTCCACCTGCGTCATGCACGTCGTCGACCACCTTCTTCCACCCGGCCAGTCCCGCCTCGCCGTAGAAGCCGGGCACGTTCGGGTAGGCGGTGGCTGCCGGATGGTCGGGATTGGTTCCTTCGGTGATGATGAGGCCCGTCCCTCCCGCGGCGCGGCGCGCGTAGTAGGCGGCGACGTCGTCGCCGGGGACCTTGCCCGGCGACAGGCTGCGCGTCATCGGCGCCATCACGACTCGGTTGCGGAGCCGGGATGCTCCCCACGGGAACGGCCGGAAGAGAGGTGCGACTGAAATGGTCTGCTGGACGGTATCGGACATGGTTGTTCCCGGTTCGAAAGCGGACGCAGGAGTGCGCGCAGCCGGCACTGCATTCAGCAGTGCCTCGCCGCGCCATAGGGGTTGATGGCCTACACGTCGGTCAACTGCTCGATGCGGCCGGTGCTGTCCCCGAACTTTTCGACTGGCATGCCCAGCTTGTCCAGCACCGCGAGATAGAGGTTCGTGAGCGGCGTGTCGTCGCGGTAGCTGAGATGCCGCCCGCCCTTCAGGTTCCCGGCAGCGCCGCCGGCCACCATCATCGGCAGGTCCAGGTGGAAGTGGAGGTTGCCGTCGCTGATGCCGGTGCCGTAGAGCAGGATCGTGTGGTCGAGCAGCGATCCGTCGCCGTCCGGCGTGCTCTGCATGCGCTCGAGGAAGTGGGCGAACATCTGCACGTGGTAGGTGTTGATCTTCGCCAGCGCTTCCAGTTGCTTCGGGTCGTTCTGGTGGTGCGACACGCCGTGGTGGCCGCTGCGCACGCCGATCTCCGGATACGAGCGGCCGGTGACCTCCTTGCCGATCATGAACGTGCCGACGCGCGTCAGATCGGTCTGGAACGCCAGCAGCCACAGGTCGTACATCAGCTTGGCGTGCTCTTCGAACGTGTCGGGAATGCCGACAGGCTGATCGAATACCGGCATCTCGCGGTCCGCCTGGCGCTCGGCCGTCTGGACCCGCCGCTCCGCGTCGCGTACCGCTTCCAGGTACTGCTCCAGCTTGACGCCGTCGGACGCACCGAGGGCGCGCCGCAGGACCTGCGCCTCGCTGTTCACGAAGTCGAGCACGCTGCGGTCCTCGCGCAGCCGCGCCAGACGCACCGCGGCGTCGGTGCTGTCGGCCGCGCCGAACAAGCGCTCGAACACCGCGCGCGGGTCGTTCACCATCGGCAGCGGCGTGGTCGGGTTGCGCCACGAGATGGTGTTGGCGTAAGCGCAACTGTAGCCCTGGTCGCACGCGCCCAGCACCTCGACCGAGTCGAGCGCCAGCTCCAGTGACGAGAGCTGCGTCTGGCCGCCGAGCTGCTGCGCGATGAGCTGGTCCAGCGACTGGCCGGCGCGGATGTCCGGCCCCTCGGTCTTCTTGACGTGCACGCCGGTCAGCCAGGTGGACGCGGCCCGCGCGTGATCGCCTACGCCTTCACCCTCGCGCGGGATGGCCGGCTTGTCGGCCAGTCCGCTGAGGATGTTCAGGTGGTCGCGGTACGGCTCGACTGGCCTGAGAATCCGGGAAAACTCGAATCCCGCGCCAGCGCCCTGCGGCGTCCACTGGCGCATCTCCATCCCGTTCGGAACGTAGATGGCGCCGAAGCGGCGGACCGGATTGGCCGCCGTGTTGCGAACGGCGGACAGGGCCGGAACCATCCCGTCGAGCAGCGGCAGCGCCAGCGTCGCGCCGAGGCCGCGCAGCACGGTGCGGCGGGGCAGGTGCTTCTTCGTGATGATCATCGGCTGTCCTCAGTCGGCCGCGCGGGGCATGCGCATCTGGAACGGATCGCTGCGGATCACGCCGCGAATGAGCGACGACCAGGTGTAGCCGGACGCCTGCGCCTCGCGCACGATGCGCCGCACCGCGGGCCTGTCGTAATACTCTACCCCGCGTCCGATCGCGTAGGTCAACATTTTCGACGCCAGGTTGGCGACGTACTGGCCTGCCCAGGGCTCCTCGAGCAGCGCCGCGCGGAACTCTGCGATCCCCCCGAATTCGGTCCCGTTGGGCAGCGTGCCGTAGCTCTCGATGGGAGCGTCCGCCTCGCTGTCGATCTCGCGCCACTGGCCGACCGCGTTGAAGTTCTCCAGGGCGAATCCGAGCGGATCCATCGGCGCGTGGCAACTGGCGCAGACCGGGTTCTCGCGGTGCGCCTCGAGCCGCTCCCGCACGGTGGCCGGCCGGCCGTCCTCGCCGCTTTCCGGAAAACCGGGCACGTCGGGTGGCGGCGGCGGCGGCGGCGCGCCGAGCAGGTTCTCGAGCAGCCACTTGCCGCGGACCACCGGTGACGTGCGGTGCGGGTACGAGGTGACGGTCAGCAGGCTGCCGTGGCCCAGCAGTCCGGCCCGGCGGGCGTCGGCGTACGGCACGCGCCGGAAGTGGTTGCCGTAGACGTTGGGCATGCCGTAGTGCCGGGCGAGGCGCTCGTTCACCCAGGTGTAGTCGGCGCGCAGCATCTCCAGCACGCTGCGATCGTTGCGCAACTGATCCTCGAAGAACAGCTCGGTCTCGCGGCGCAGCGCCTCGCGCAGGTTGTCGTCGAAGTCGGGGAACAGTTGCGCGTCGGGGGCCGCCGTCCGCAAGTTGCGCAGGTAGAGCCACTGGCCGCCGAAATTCTCGATGAACGCCCGCGAGCGCGGGTCATCGAGCATCCGCGCCACCTGCCCGTCGAGTACTGCCGGGTCGCTCAGCCGCCCCTGCCCGGCCAGCGCGATCAGCTCCTCGTCGGGCAGGCTGCTCCACAGGAAGAACGACAGGCGCGACGCCAGGTCGAGGTCGGCTACGCGGTACGGCGCTCCCGGCTCGCCGCCGGGCGCGTCCTCTTCGATGCGGAACAGGAACTTGGGCGAGACCAGCAGCGCCTCGAGCGCCCAGCGGATCCCATCCTCGAAACCGCCGCCTTCCCGGTAGCCGTCGTCGAACGAGGCCAGCAGCGGCTCGATGTCGTCGCCGGTCACCGCCCGGCGGTACGCCTGCCGCGCGAGCGAACGAAGGATCTCCTCGGCGCACGGCCGTTCCTCTTCCGCCGCCCGCGGGTAGCAACTGAAGATGCGTTGCCGGGTCGGCGTCTGCGCCGGCACGCCGCCGTCGAACGGGCCGACCACCTCGATGGCCCCGACCATCGGCATGTTGGGGTAGAGGCGGTAGGCGAAGGTGGTGACGGGCGGCCGCGCCGGGCGGCCGTCGACCGCCAGCGACTGGGTCAGGTCGCCCACGAACGCCGCGCTCACGAGCCGCGTGCCGGCCTCCACGGGCAGGAGCACCTCGAACGGTCCGCGGTTGCGGCCGCCTACCTCGAAGGTCTCGACGCGCTCGCGGTCCAGCCGGATCTCCAGCGTGTGCGTTCCCCGCCGGCCCGGCCCGAGCCGGACGCGCAGGATGTAGTCGGCGTCGAGCGGAAAGTGGTGCCGCGCCGCGTGGCCGCCGCGCGACCCGAACGGCAGGTCGTCGCTGACGCGGCCGTCCTGCAGCATGAGCGGCGAGGTCTTGTACAGCGCGGTGGCGGGCGGCAGCGTCGGGTCGCCGAGCGCCGAGCGGCTGATCCTGGCGGCTGCCAGGATGTAGCGCTCCAGCAGCACGGGGGACACCGAAAGCACATCGCCGATGTTGTCGAACCCGTACCCCGACTCGTCCGCCGGCAACAGCGTCCGGCCGTCCACCTCCAGGGCGAGGAGATCGCGTATGGCGTTGACGTACTCCGCGCGGTTCAGGCGCTGAACGGCCGGCCGGCCCGGGTTGGGGTTCGCGGTCCAGGCCGCGTCGAGGGCGTTCTCGAGATGGTCGGCAAGGGCGTCGTACGCGGCGGCCTCGGGCCGCGGACGCCCGGCGGGCGGCATCGTCCGCGTGCGCAGCTTCTGCGCGACCTTTTCCCAGACGTCGGCGCGGCCGCCGACGTTGCCGACGTCGACGGTGTCGAGCGCCAGCCCGCCGGTCAGGAGGCGCTCGTTGTGGCAGCCGACGCAGTAGCGCTGCAGGAGCGCCCGGTGCGCGTCCGTCCCGGCGGCGGCCGACTGGCCGGCCGCGGCGGCGACACCCCCGAACAGCACGGCCGCGAAGGCCGCCAGCGAGAACCTCGGTCGCCTGGTCATCCGATCCGCTCTAGCGTGGCTCTTCCTGGGCTGCGGGCCGGCCGTCTTCCCGTTCGTCGGCGTGGTAGCCGAGCAAGCCGAAGGTGACCCGCTTGCCGGCGTTCGGGTCGGCGCCGAGCTCCAGCAACAGGTCCGCGATGTGCGGATGCTCGACGTACGTCGTGCAGCAGATCATGTGGCCGCGGGCCAGCCGTAACGCCGTCTGCTCCTCCCAGTCGGTCGCGTCCAGGTCGGCGCCGCTCTCGACGAGGAACCGGATCAGGTCATCCGCGGCGTGGTAGGTGGCCGCGTGCAGGGCGGTGGCGTCCCACTCGTTGGCCGCGTTGATGTCGAGCCCCAGCTCCAGCGCGTAGCGGGCCGCCGCGATGGCCTTGTGCTGGTCCCACTGGTAGTAGGTGATGTCCTGGGCCGCGCGCTTGCCCAGACCCGCGGCCAGGATCAGGGCCGTCGTGCCGTCGTCGGTCGTGGCGAACGGATTGGCGCCCGCCTCGGCGAGAACGCGCATCGCCTCGGCGTCGGCGGTCTTGGCCGCCACCATGAAGGGCGTCGAGCCGATCTGCGTCAGCCGCCCGGCGCCGGGCGCGGTGAACACGCCGACCTCGAACGCGTCGGTGAAGCGCTTCGGCCGGTCCATCCGGGCGTCCGGGTCGGCGCCGGCGGCCAGCAGGGCGCGCAGCGCGCGATGCTGGCGGGTGGCCGCTGCAAGGTGCAGCGCCGTGTACCCGGCGAAGTCTCCGGCGTCGTCCGGCGGCTCGATTGCGAGGGGGTCCTGGCCGTCGGCGAGGTGCGCGAACGAGTCGAGCACGTCGTCGCGCCGGTCGTAGTTGGGGTCGGCCCCGCGATCGATCAGCAGCAGCGCGACATCCTCGTGGCGCTTGTTCAGCGCCAGCATCACCGCCGAGACGCCGTCGGGGGACGCGTCGTTGGGGTCCGCGCCGTTGTCCAGCAGCACCCGGACGGTCATCGTATCGCCGGCGAGGACGGCGTACAGCAGCGGCGTGAAGCCGCCGGAGGTCCGCGGGGGATCGCCTTCGTTGTCCCGCGGGAATTCCGCCGGATTGGCCGCTTCGCCTTCGCGCAGCAGGACCACGCCCCGACGCGGGCGCCGCCGCCGCGGCACGTAGGGCGTGGAGACCGTGCGGGCGTCGATCAGCGCCGCCCCTTCGTCGATGAGCGCCTGCACGACGCCGGCGTGCGCTTCGGACGCCGCCCACATCAGCGCGGTATGCCCGCTGGCCGTGGCGGCGTTGACGCGCCCCCCGGCCGCCGCCAGCCGCTCGACGACACCTGCGCTGCCGGCCCGCGCGGCGAACATCAGGGCGGTGTCGCCGCTCGGGCGCGCGGCGTTGGGATCGGCGCCCGCGTCGAGCAACAACTCGACCATCGGCAGGCTGCCGTTGTCGGCGGCCAGCATCAGCGGCGTCACGCCCAGGTCGTTCGGCGTCCCGGCGTCCGCGCCCGCGGCAAGCAGGTCGGCCGCCAGATCGTGCTCGTCCCAGTGCGCCGCCCACGCGATAGCGGTGGCGCCGTCGCCCTGGGGGACGTTCACGTCAATCCCGCCGGCCAGCAGCTCGCGGGCGGTCTGGAAGTCGCGCTCCTGGACGGCACCCGCGAGTCTGCCGTCCGGTCCCGCGGGCGAGGGTGCGGACTGCGCCGTCGCGGAGGGTGTCCAGGGCGCCGCCACGGACAGGGCTCCGGCGAGCGCGGCTACAGCCGCGATACGGATTCCGGATAAGGACTTCGTCATGGGGCGGGGGCCCCGGCGTCGAGCGGCAGTCTACTGGAGCGGCGAGTAGTCGGTCGCCTCCAGGTACAGCGAATCGACGTTGGCGACGATGCGGCCGTCCTTGTTGTATTCGTCCCAGACCCTGCGCCATTCGGGATCGGTGCGGAAGTCCTCGAACTGTTGCGCGCGCTGTTCGAGAGTGTCGAACTTCAGCATGTAGATCACGGTGGTCTCCGAATGCGGCGCGTCGGTCGGCACCCAGTATCCGACGTTCGTGACACCAACGCGCTCGAACCCCTCTGCCGCATGGCGCAGCTCGTCGATCACCTCGTCCACCTTGCCGGGGGCCGCCGTATAGGTGCGCAGCTCGTAGATGCCGTCGGACGCGGCGCGCGCCTCCGCCGGATCGTCAAGGACCACGCCGACTCCGAGACCGGCGGCAAACACCGCACCGAGCAACAGAATGCCGAATCGCTTGCTGATCTGCATTGGGCCTCCTCGACCGTCCGCCCCGCGCCGGATTAGCCGGCTGCCACAGGGGGTTCCTGTCCACCTTCGTTGGGCCGAGATGTTACCACACGGGCACCTCGTCTACGTGCTATCGTTCGGTGACCCGGACGGCGCCATGACCCGCGCATTGCCCACGATCATTGCCCGTGCCGCGTTGCTTCTTCCGGCGCTGGTCGTGACGTTTCCGGTGCCGATTGCCGCTCAATCCGATCCGGACGATGTCACCTGTCATGTCGAACAGGTGCCGATGCGCGACGGCGTGCTGCTGGCCACCGAGGTGTACCTGCCGCGCCGGTCCGGCAATTACCCGGTGGCGCTGACGCGCAGCCCGTACACGCGCGGCAGCCTGGCGGCGGGCAGCAATTGCGACAACGAGCGGTTGCTGGCGCTCGCCCGCCGCGGATATGTCGGCCTCAATCAGGACGCCCGGGGTCGGTACCGCTCGGGTGGTGCGTTCGACCCGTTCCAACAGGAAGGCGGCGACGGCTACGACGCGGTCGCGTGGGCGGCGGAGCAGCCGTGGTCCGACGGCCGCGTCGGCGTCTTCGGCAGCTCGTACGTCGGCGTCACCACGCTGCAGGCGGCCGCGCAGGCGCCGCCCAACCTGGTGACCGCCGTGGCGGAGATCACCGCCTCCGACTACCACGACAACTGGACGTACGTGAACGGGGCCTTCGACCTGCATCTGAACCTCGGCTGGACGCTGGCGTTCTTCCTCGCTGACAGCTATCGCCGCGGCATGGAGGGGTCTGGACTGTCGCTGGAGGAGATGGACCGCCGCGTTGCCGCGCGGATGGACGCGGGCCGGCGCGACCTGCTCTCGGAATGGATCTGGATCCTTCCATTGAACAGCATGCCGGCGTTCCGGGAGTTCGCGCCGTACTACTACGACTGGCTGGCGCACGCCGACTACGACGACTACTGGCGCAAGGTCGACGTGGAGCAGCGCTACGGCGACATCAACGTCCCGGTGCTGCATACGGGCGGGTGGTACGACGTGTTCGCGGTGGGGACGGTGCGCAACTTCGTCGGCATGCGTGCGGAGGGCGGGTCGCCGGCCGCGCGCAACGGCACGAAGCTGGTTATGACCTGCTGCGGACATACGCGCACGCAGGGGTTGATCGGTTGGGGACCCGAGGCCCAGACGTTCGACGAGACACTGGTGGACCGCTGGCTCGACCACTACCTCAAGGGGATCGACAACGGCATCGCGCGGGAGCCCGACGTGCAGCTCTTCGTGATGGTGCCGCCCGATACCGGCACGGAGGGCGGCGGTTTCTACCTGGCCGCCGAGGACTATCCGCTGCCGCAGTCGCGGCCGGTGCGCTTCCATCTCTCCAGCGGCGGCCGAGCTAACACCCGTCACGGCGACGGCGCGCTCAGCCGCGAAGCCGCGTCGGGGCCGCCGGACCGCTTCGTCTACGACCCGGCGAATCCCGTGCCGACGATGGGCGGCAACCTGTGTTGCGGCGATTTTCTGATGCGAGGCGCGCTCGACCAGTCCGACGTCGAGCTGCGGGACGACGTGCTGGTCTATACGAGCGAGCCGCTCGACGAAGACGTGGCCGTAATCGGTCCGGTGACGGTCAGGCTGTGGGCTGCATCAACCGCCCGCGACACCGATTTCACGGCGAAGCTGGTCGACGTCCACCTGGACGGCATCGCCCACAACGTGCTCGACCGCATCGTCCGCGCGCGCTACCGGAACGGCTCGAAGAGCGCGCCGTCGCTCATCACGCCGGGCGAGACGTACGAGTACACGATCCCGTTGGGCGACACGGCCACGGTATTCCGGCGCGGGCACCGCATTCGGCTGGAAGTGAGCTCTTCGAACTTTCCGCACTACGACCGCAACCTGAATACGGGGCGTCCTCTCGGACAGGACGCGGAGATGGTCACCGCCACGCAGACGATCTTCCACGACGCCGAACGCCCCTCCTACCTCGAGCTGCCGGTCGCGCCCGACGTGCGGATACCGGCCGGACGCTGACGTACACGCCGGGCGGGAGACGGCCCGACAGCAGGTAAGATATCCGGCAGCCCATGGCCAGCGATTCCCGTCGCCACCGAGCCGGCCTGCGCAACTGCGTGATCGCGGCGGCGGCTTGTGCGTGGCTGGCGTCGGGCAGCGACGCCACGGCGCATCCGATACCGTTCAGCTACCTCGACCTGCGGATCGCGGACGACGGCATCGAGGCGTCGCTGGTAGCGCACATGATCGACCTGGCGCACGAGCTGGGCATCGAGCAGCCGGAACGGCTGCTGATTCCGGACGTGGCGCGCCGCCAGGCCGACGCCATCAGCGAGGTCCTGGGACCCCGGCTGCAGGTCGCCGTCGGAGATCAGTTGCTGACCCCCGTCTGGTCCGAGCCCGAGGTGGTGCGCGACCGCCAGTCGCTGCGGCTGCACTTCCGCTACGCGCTGGATGGCGTTCCCGGCCGGCTGGACGTGACGGCCGAGCTGTTTCCCTACGACACGAACCACCAGACTTTTCTGAACGTCTACGAGGAAGGCTCGCTCCGCACGCAGGCCATCCTGGACATCGGCAATCCCCGCACGGAGTACTTCAGCGGCACCTGGCAGGGGACCGGCGCCGTCATCGGCAAGTTCGTGCCGCAGGGCGTGCACCATATCCTCATCGGCCCGGACCACATCCTGTTCCTCGTCGGCCTGCTGCTGCTCGGCGGCACGATCCGGCAACTGCTCATCGTCGTCACGGCGTTCACGCTCGCGCACAGCATCACGCTGTCCGTAGCGGTGCTCAACCTGTTCAATCCGCCGGGGCACCTGATCGAGCCGGCCATCGCGCTGAGCATCGTGTGCGTCGGCGCCGACAACCTGCTGGTGGGCGACGGCCGCGACATGCGCGCGTGGATAGCGCTGGGGTTCGGGCTGATCCACGGCTTCGGCTTCGCCTCCGTGCTGCAGGCGATGCAGTTGCCGCCGCGTGACATCGCCTGGTCGCTGGTGTCGTTCAACGTCGGCGTGGAGCTGGGCCAGCTCGCCATCGTGGTGGTCGCCGCGTGGCTGCTGGCTGCGTTGCGGAACTGGAGCGCGGCGGCCGGTCGCCGGCTCGTCGTGGGCGGCTCGGTGTTCGTGATCCTGGCCGGCGCGTTCTGGTTCGTGGAGCGGGTGTTCTTTCCAGGAGGATTCTGATGAGGCGAGGAATGATGCTGGTCGCGCTGCTGGCGCTGGGCAGCGTGTCGATCGGGATCGGTGCGCCGCAGGAGTTGACGCCGGTACAGCTCGAGGCCGCGGAGATGGTGATGGTTCGGGACAACCTGTACTACGTCGCCGGTGCTCCGCCGTGGAACCGGGAAGGGTTCAGTGGCGGCAACGTCGGGGTGTTCATCGCCGACGAGGGCGTCAGCATCGTCGACACCAAGCTGCCCGGGTGGGGGCCGACCATCCTGGAGCGGATTCGCACGGTCACCGACAAGCCGGTCATCCGGATCATCAACACGCACACGCACGGCGACCACGTCGGCAGCAACAGCTTCTTCCCGGAGACCGTCGCCATCGTGGCGCACGAGAACACCCGCTCGAACATGGAAGGCATGGAGGCCTTCCAGGGCGACGGCATGAAGTTCCTGCCGCAGCGGACCTACTCGGATCGGCTGACGCTCGGCTCCGGCGACGGACGGATCGACCTGTACTACTTCGGCCCCGGCCATACCAGCGGCGACACGTTCGTGGTGTTCCCCGCGCTCGGCGTGATGCACGCGGGCGACATGTTTCCCTGGCAGGACGCGCCGTTCCTGGACCGCAACAACGGCGGAAGCGGCCTGGAGATTCCGGAGACCCTGGCCGCGGCGGTGGCGGGCATCCGGAACGTGGACACGGTCATCCCCGGCCACATTCCGGTGACGTCGTGGGACGACTTCGTGGAGTTCCAGCGCTTCAACGCCGATATGGTCGCGGCCGCGCGGGTGGGCAAGAGCGACGGGCGGACGCCCGAGCAGGCGGCCGCCGCGTTCGACCTGGCGGGGCGCTATCCGGACTATCGCTCCGATCGGATTGACGCGGCGTTCCAGACGATCTACGACGAGCTGCCGTAGCCAGCAGCGAGCCCCGCGCCGGCGAAGGCTACTGCTTCGACGCCTCCCGCGCGTCCTCCGCCCGCGCGCCGGCGAGGATGTTGTAGAGCCCGTAGTTGCCCTCGTGGCAGGCGAATTCGAATAGCGGGCCCTCCGTGGCGCTCAGCGGCAGCGAACCGGTCCACGGCCGCGCGTAGACCGAGTCGTCCGTGATGGTCCACTGCCAGTCGAGGGTCTCGGCGTCGACGCGCCGCAGCCGCTCGACCAGGTGCAGGCCGTCCCGCGAGGCGTTGAAGTTGTGCTTGCCGTTGAAGTTGGTGGTCTCGATGACCAGCGTGTCGCCTTCCCAGCGGCCGCGCGAATCGCCGAGCCACTGGCGGATGCCGTCGTCGATGTGCGGCCGGCCGGCGAGCGGGATGATGCGCGCGTCGTGGAGCATCTCCATGTAGATCACGACGTAGTCCGGGGTCTGCAGGACGTTCCAGTTGTTGTTGTAGTTGGTCGGCAGCGCCGGCAGCGCCCAGCGCGTGATGCAGCGGTCGTAGACCGACATGTCGGTCCAGGTGTCCGGCGACTCGGCCTTCGCCCGCCGCGCGGAGCGCATTGCGTTCTCCCGCTCGCGCACGCCCGGCTGCATCGGAATGCGCCCGTCGGAGGGATCGTCGATCATCGACGTCCGGTTGTCCTCCTTGCCCCATTCGAACCAGAACTCGTTGTAGAAGCCCGGGTCGCCGTCGCGCGGGGTGAAGAAGGCATCAGACCGCGCGGCGCGGCGCGTGGCGCGCTCCTCCTCGCTGAGCACCGCCGCGGTCACACCCTCCGGCCGCTCCAGCGGCGTGCCGTGGTTCATGTTCCAGAGCCCCTGCAGGTCCGGATCGCCCCAGGCCGTTCGGTACGCCTGCGCGGCGGCCGGCGCCGGAATCGCGGTCAGGGCGGCGAACGCTGTCAGCACGACGAGCGACGCAAAGCAACGGAATCTCATCTCGGCCTCCTCGGCTGGGTGCTACCGGACCATTCTAACGCTCCTGCCAACGCTCCTGAGCAGCCATCCGGCATCCTCCAGGATCATGTACAGCGTCGGCACCAGAATGAGCGTGATGAACGTCGCAAACACGACCCCGAAGGCCAACGTTACAGCCAACGGCAGGATGAACTCGGCCACGTGGCTTCCTTCGAACATGATCGGCGCCAGGCCCGCGAACGTCGTGAGCGAGGTGAGGACAATGGGGCGGAACCGCTCGCCCCCGGCCTGCTGGACGGCTGCGACAAGGCCCGAGTCCTTGCGGTTGCGGTTGATGAAGTCGACCATGACCAGGCTGTCGTTGACTACCACGCCGGCGAGCGCGACCAGGCCCATCACCGACATCATCGAGACATCGACCCCCATGATGATGTGTCCCCACACGGCGCCGACGAAGCCGAACGGGATCGCGCTCATGATGATGAGCGGCTGCGTGTAGGACTTGAGCGGAATGGCCAGCAGCGCGAAGATGCCGAACAGGGCCAGCGTGAAACCGATGACTATCGCGCCCAGGAAGTCCTGCTGTTCCGCCTGGACGCCTTCGAGCGAGTAGCGTACGCCGGGGTGTGCGGCGAGCACGTCGGGCAGAATGCGGCCTTCCAGTTCCCCGGTCACGACACCGCTGGTCGTCGTGCCCTCGTCGATCGCCGCCGTCACGTTGACCGCCCGCTGTCTGTCAACACGCTTTATCGACGCATAGCCGCGGCCGGGCTCCACCGCCGCCACCAGGCGAAACGGCACCTCGCCGCCTGCAGGCGTTCGGACTCTCATGTCCTCGAGGTTTCCCAATGAGCGCCGCTGGTCGCTGGGGTACCTGACCATCACGCGGATGTCGTCGCGGCCACGCTGGATCCTCTGTGCCTCTTCCCCATAGAACGCCTGCCGTACCTGGCGGCCGAGATCGAGAAGGCTCAGTCCAAGCGCCTGGGCGTGAGGGGTGATGCCGAGCCTGACCTCCTCCTTGCCGCGCTGGAACGTGTCGGAGACGTCGTAGACACCCGCGAACGTCCGCAGTTCCGCCTTGACGGCGTTCGCCGCGCTGGTGAGCTGCTCCACATCGGGACCGACCAGCATGACGTCGACATCGTTGCCGGCGGTCGGCCCGGCCGTTCCGAATATCAGGCTGGTCGCTTCCGGTATCGGTCCGGTCGCCTCGCGCCAGAGATTCGCCAGCTCCTCGGCTCTCAGATTGCGCTCCTCCGCCGGAGCCAGCTCGATCATCACCTGCCCGACGTGGGGCTGGGCAGTACCGAATCCAGCGGCGACCCCCGGGCCGTCGTCCGCCATCGGCCGGTCACCCACGGCCGCATAGACGTGGCGGAAGACGTCTTGTCCGGTCCTTGCCAGCATGTCGCCGCGGAGTCGCTCCGCCCCGGCCTCGAGCCTTGCCACCGCGGCCGACGTTGCGGCGGCGGGCGTGCCCGCGGGCAAGGTGACCGATCCCGTGATCAGCTCGGATTCGGGTGCGGGAAAGAAGTGGAACGCGACCCTGCCACCCAGCACGATCCCCGCGGTGAGCAACAGGGTCGCGACGCCGGTGGCGAGCGCGAGATAGCGCCAGCGGAGCGCAAACGCCAGGACCGGGCGATAAACGGCTTGCCTGAACGCGTTGAGCCCGTTTGCGATGCGTTTCTGAAACCGTCCCCACGGGCCCGGTCGCGACGTGCCCATGTGTGCGAGGTGGGCAGGAAGAATGGCCAGGCACTCGACGAGCGAGAACAGCAGGCACGGCACCACGACGAGCGGGACGAAGCGCGCGACCTTGCCCACCTCTCCCGGAATGAAGAACAGCGGCGAGAAAGCGGCGACCGTCGTCAGGACCGCGAAAATCACCGGCTTTGCAATCTCCCGCGCCCCTTCGATGGCGCTCCGCAGCCGGTCGCCATGGCTTTCCCGATGCCGGAAGATGTTCTCGCCGACGATGATCGCGTCGTCGACGACGATGCCGAGGACCAGGATGAAAGCGAAGGTGGAGACGAAGTTCGCCGTCACGTCGAACACCGCCATCACCATGAACGCGCCCAGGAAGGAAATCGGGATTCCCAGGCTCACCCAGAACGCGAGCCTGAGCTGAGTCAGCAACGCCAGCACGACGAACACCAGCGCGAACCCGGTCGCTCCGTTGCGCGCCATGAGCCATAGGCGGTCGCTCAGGATTTGCCCCTCGTTCTGCCAGACCGTCAGCGAGATCCCCGGCGGCAGCGTCGGCGCCGTGCGATCGACGTAGTCGAGAACGAGGTCCGAGATCTCCAGATCGCTCTGCGCGCCGGTGCGCAACACGGATACGAGGACCGCGGGTTCGAGATCGAATCTGGCGGACTGATCCGTCTCGGCGAACCCGTCGACAACCGTGGCGACATCTCCCACTTGCAGGCGGGTTCCATCCGGGCGCGCCAGGAGCACGAGGCCCTCGTACTCCGCGCCGCGATACGCCTGGCCCACGGTTCGGAGCAGGACTTCGCCGCTCTCGCTGCGCACCGCGCCGCCCGGCAAGTCGAGCGATGAACGACGCACCGCCCGGGCCACGTCGTCGAAGGTCAGCGCGTGCCGCCGCAACGCCGCCTCGGACACCTCGACGGAGATCTCGTACGGCCGGGCGCTCACCAGCTCGACCTGCGAGATCTGCGGGATGGTCGCCAGATCGTCGCGAATCCTCTCGGCGACGGTCTTCAGCGTGCGCTCATCGACCGGGCCGGACACGGCCAGGTCGATCACCTTGATGCGGGGCACCAACTCGGCGATGATCGGCTTCTCGGTCTCCTCCGGGAAGGTGTCGATGGCGTCGACGCGGTTCTTCACGTCATCCAGAACCCTGCGCACGTCGGCGCCCAGCTCGACCTCGATCAGGACCGTGCCCATGTTCTCGGCTGCCGTCGAGGTGACCTGCTTGATCCCGTCGATGCCCTGGATCGCTTCCTCGATCCGGATGCACACGCCCTCTTCCACCTCTTCGGGGGCAGCGCCGAGGTAGGGCACCTCGACGGTCAACATGTCCAGCGCTACCAACGGGAAGTCCTCGCCGCGGATATTGGAGAGCCCGATCACCCCGCTGACGGCGATGAACGCCATGAGCAGGTTGGCGGCGACGGAGTTGCGGGCGAACCAGGCAATCATGGTGCGTCGAGTAAGCCGATTCTACTTCCCGGGACATGTCGCCGGCGCCCTTGCCGGATCGGGCGGTCTCTGCTACGTTTAGGGGCTGATGGTCGACAGCGGCTCCGTACATACAGGGCTCGTGCTACGCGGCTACGGCTGGCGCGCCTGGATCTTCGTCCTGGCGCTGTTGCTGGCCGGCGTCACGGTCGCCGAGGCCGTCTGTCACGAAGAACACGAAGTCGACCAGGACTGCGCGGTCTGCCAACTCCGGCACCAGCCCGCCGCCGAACCGTCCGCATCCGTGCACATCGGGTACGCGGACGTCGCGCAGCCGGGCCAGCCGGCTGACGACGGCGGCTGGACCGCACCTGGTCATCTGCGCCGCCATTCCGCCCGCGGACCCCCCGCCTAGCTCCCGTCACGCGCTTCGTTCGCCCGTCGTACCGCCATAGCAGGTGAGACCCTCCGCGTCGATGGTGCATGCAAGTGCGCCAGGCGCGAAGCCCTTGTCTCCCGGCCCGCGCGGTTTCAATGCACGACGGTCGCGAACCAATGAACCGTTGGGATTTGGAGAGGGGTCAGGGAGATATGTTTCGAAGGATTGCATCATTTTTTGCGGCGGCCATGATTGCCGCCGTCAATGCAGCGCCGCTGCAGGCCGCCCAGGACGACGCCGGCTCCGTGCGCGGCTCGGTGACCCTCGCGGAGAACGGGGACTTCGTCAGCGGCACGGTAATCCTCGTCGTAGGCGCCGGCGCATTCGCGCTCAGCGACGGACAGGGCAGGTTTCGGATCGACGACGTGCCGGCCGGCGAGTACGAGATCGTTGCGCAGCGGGACCATCTGACGGCAGGCCGGCAGACGGTGCTGGTCGAACCCGGCCGGACGGCGACGGCGGACTTCGTGCTGCGCCTCTCGCCCGTGCGGGAGGAGGTCACGGTGACGGCCTCGGCCGGCGGCGCCGAGACGGCGCTGGAGGCGTTCAACGCGGTGTCGACGCTGGATGCGTTCGATGTCGCCCGGGAATCGGCGGGCGATCTTGCTACTGCACTGGAGCATGAGCCGGGCATAGCCATCCGCGGCTTCGGGCCGGGAGCGGCCCGGCCGATCATCCGCGGCTTCGACGGCGACCGGGTGCTGATCCTGGAAGACGGGATTCGGACCGGAGACCTGTCGGGCGAGTCGGGCGACCACGGCGTCGCGGTCGAAACCGCCGGCGCCGAACGCATCGAGATCGTGCGCGGCCCGGCCACGCTGTTGTACGGCTCGAACGCGGTCGGCGGGCTCATCAACGTGGTCACGCCGCACCAGAGCTACCGCGATTCGCTGTTCGACGGTACGCGGGCGCAGCTCAGCGCTGAAACGGGGAGCGCAAACGCCCAGGCCGGCACCAACGTCGGAATCCAGCACGCACAGGACGGGTTCCTGTACTGGGGCGGCGGCGGCCTGCGCTACACCGACGACTACGCCACGCCGGAGGGAATCGTCGAGAACTCCGCCACCGAGTCGAGCAACGCGCGCGCGGGCGTCGGCTGGTCGCGGGACAGCGTGTTCTGGAGCGCCGGCGTGACCATGAACGACGGGCGCTACGGCGTGCCGTTCGCCGGCCAGTTCCACGGGCATCACGAGGAGGAGGCCGGCGCGGGCGGAGACGATCACCACGACGATCACCACGGGGAGGCCGCGATTGCGCTCGACTGGCAGCGTCGCGCACTGCGCGTCGACGCCGGTTTGCTGGGCCTCTCCAACCGGTTCGTCGAGGGGCTGGAGCTCAGCTTCAACGTCATCGACTGGGGCCACAACGAGCTGGAGATCGAAGGCGGCAGCGAAAACGTCGGTACCACCTACGACAATCGAACCTACATCCTGCGCGCCGAATTCGACCAGCAGCGGGCGGGCCGTCTGTCGGGCAGGTTCGGCGCCTGGGCGCGGATCCGCGACTTCGAGGCCTTCGGCGTCGAGGCGCTGGCGCCGCGGACCGATCTCAACTCGCTGGCGGCGTTCGCCTACGAAGAGCTGGACCTGGGCCGTATTCGCGTGCAGTTCGGCGGCCGCGTCGACCGTGACGACTACCAGGTGGCGGAGCGCGGCGGCGGACATGCAGACGACGCGCACGACGATCATGGAGACGGCCACGAGCACGGACCCGAGCCGCCCGACGCGCGCGACCGCAACTTCGCCGGCGCATCGGCCTCGCTCGGGCTACATGCGGATCTCGGCGCCGGCAACGCCCTGGTCGCCAACCTGACCCGCTCGCACCGCGCACCGGCGATCGAGGAGCTGTACAACTTCGGCGCCCACGTCGGCACGCTCTCGTTCGACATCGGCAACCCGAACCTCGACCCCGAGTCCACCGTCGGACTGGATGTGAGTCTGCGGCACCAGGGCGAGCGCGTGCGCGGCGACCTGAACTTCTTCGTCTACGACATCGACAACTTCATCTTCGGCAACCGCAGCGGGGCGGTGATCGACAACCTGCCCGTCTACGACATCCTGCAGGGCGACAGCCGCTTCGTCGGCTTCGACGCGCAGGGCAGCTTCCGGCTGGCCGGGCAGTCCTGGGCGACGCTCGGTCTCGGGCGCGTGGATGCGAAGCTGACGGCGACCGGGGAGGCGCTGCCGCGCATTCCGCCGTTGCGCGGCACGCTGAAGCTCGATCTGCCCTACCGTGGACTCACGGTCAGCCCGCGGGTGACGTTCGCGTCAAGGCAGGACAACGTATTTCGCGGGGAGACGGAGACGGACGGCTACACCCTTCTCGACGTGCGGGCCTCGTACATCTGGGCGCGTCAGCGCGTGGCGCACATCGTGTCGGTCACGGCCGCCAACCTGGCCAACGAGCTGTACCGCAACCACACGTCCTACATCAAGGACCTGGCCCCCGAAATGGGCCGCTCGTTCAGGGCGAACTACACGCTGCGGTTCCACTAGCGGACCGCAGGGCGTTGCGTCGTCAGCGCTCCGGGAGTGCGAACACGTGCATGACGGAGCCGCGGGTGCGCGGGCGCTGCACGTCGTCGAACACCAGCTCGGCGTTGCGCCACGCCAGGAACCAGCCCGGTCCGGACGGCACGGCGACGTACTGCCGGCCGTCCACGGCGTACGTGATCGGGAAGCCATCGATCGACGTAGGCGCGCGCGTGCTCCACACCACGTCGCCGGTGCGGATGTCCATGGCGTAGAAGTTGCGGTCGAGATTGCCGACGAAGACCAGGCCGCCGCCGGTGGTCAGCGACGATGTGGCGTACTGCAGCTTGCTGGGGCGCGTCCACAGCAGCTCGCCGGTGCGGCTGCTCATGGCCGCGAAGATGCCGAGGTGCTCGGGGCTCTGCGGATGGGCGGTGAAGCGCCGGTCGGCCGGCCCGACCCCGCCGCCGCCGATCTCCGCGGGCTCCGGCATCGGCTCGAACGTGGAGTGCGCACAGCCGGGCATCAGCGAGATGTAGAACGCCTCTGTCCCCGGGTGGTAGGCCATCGACCACAGGGATCGCACGCCGCCCGGGCCGGGGCAGTAGTCGAGCGCGACATTCAGTTGCGGAATGCGCTCCCGGCGCAGGATGCCCTGGCCGCTCTCGGCATCGATGTCCACGATGTTCTGGAAACCGAGGTCGTGCGCGGCGCGGTACTCGCCCGTGCGCGGATCGAGCTCCCACAGCACGCCGATCTTGCCCATCTTGAACAGCGCGGGGCCGTCGTCGCGGTTCACGAGCACCACCTCGAACACCTCGTCGAGGTCGTGCGTCTCGGCCGGAATGTGCTGGTAGTACCACTCGATGGCGCCGGTTTCGGGGTCGAGCGCCAGCGTTGAATTGGTGTACAGCGCCGCGCCCTCGGTGCCGCGCTGCGCGCTCGCCCACGGCTTGGGCTGCGCCGTGGACCAGTAGATGAGGTCGGTATCCGCATCGTAGCTGCCGGGCAGCCAGGCGTCGGCGCCGGCGCGGAAGGTCAGCGTCAGGTCGCCCCAGGTGTCGCCGCCCGGCTCTCCGGGGCGGGCGACGGTCGACGTGCGCCACAGCTCGGCGCCGGTCTCGGGGTCGTGCGCGGATATGAAGCAGACGTCGTTCTTGTAGTACTCGCAGCCGGTCATGCCGGCCACCACCATGCCCTTCACGATGATCGGCCCGCTGGTGTACTGGTAGCCGAGGTCGTGGTCGGCCACCTGCCGCTCCCAGACCACCTCGCCGGTGCGCACATCCAGCGCGATGAGTTGCGCCTCGCTCGTGCCGGCGTAGAGCTTGTCGCCGTAGATGGCCAGGTTGCGCCGCGCCAGGCCCGGCTGCTGGCTCACCGACACATTGGGGTCGCTCTGCGCCGGCCGTCCGGTGCGCAGGTGGGTCCAGAGCACGTCGCCGTTGGTTGCGTCGAGCGCTACGATGCCCGAACGGCTGGGTATGAACATGACACCGTCGTGGACGAGCGGCGTTATCTGGTTGGTTCCGGCGTACGTTTCCCACGACCAGGCGAGCTGCAGGCTGCCGACGTTGTCGCGGTTGATCTGGTCGAGCGGGCTGTAGCCCTGGCCGTCGATGGTCCGGCGCCAGTTGAGCCAGTCGGCCGGGTCCGGGTCGAGCAGCTCGGCGTCGGTGATCGGCTCGAAGCTCGCGAGCTGCGCCTGAACGGCGGCGGCGAAGCCGGCCAGCAGGCAGACGGCGGTGAAGCATATGAGTGTCGGACGGGCCATGCAGTGTCTCCCTCGGTGATTCAGGCGTCTATCCCGGCAGCGTGAAGGCAACCAGCGCCGCGTCGGGTCCGGCGCCGGTGGCGATGACGATGAACTGCCGTCCGGAGGCCGTGCGGTACGTCATCGGATTGCCGCTGGTCCGGAACGGCGTGGCGCCCCGCCACACCTCCGCGCCGGTCGCCTTGTCGAACGCGTAGAGATACGGGTCGCCGCCCCCGATGAAGAGCAGGTCGCCGGCCGTCACCATCAGCCCGTTGGCGCCAGGTGTGCCGAGGCGGTCGGGCAGGTCGACGCCCTGCAGCAGCGGATGGTTGCGGATGATGCGGCTGCCCTCGCCGAACGGTACGCGCCAGGCGATGTCCCCCGCATTCAGGTCGATGGCGGTCAGGTAGGCGTACGGCGGTTTGGTGAGCGGAATCGGTCCCAACCGGCTGCGCGCGAAGTCGGACGCGCCCGGCCGGCCGGTGAAGATCTGTACGGCGGCGCCGTGCGGGCAGTTGTTGCTGAACTCGACGTCCACGTCCGGGTCTTCGCCGAGCACTTCGCATACCTGGTTGGTGCTGGTGCTCTCGGTCGAACGGACGTAGAGCAGGCCGGTCTCCGGGTCGAAGCCGGCGCCGCCCCAGTTGGCGCCGCCGTCGATGCGGGGCCGTTGCAGCGTGCCGCGCAGCGCGGGCGGCGTGAACAGCGGGCCGAGCCGGAAGCGGCTCATTTCCTCGCGCGCCAGCGCGTTGATCTCCGGTGTCAGGTCGTTCGCGTCGTCCAGGGACACGCCCTGCCCCGCGAACGGCGGCGGCTTCGTCGGGAACGGCTGCGTCGGATATACCACCTCGCCCGGGACGTCGGTGGTCGTGTCCACCGGACGTTCCTCGATCGGCCACACCGGCTCGCCGGTCACCCGGTCGAAGACGTAGGTGAAGCCCTGCTTGGAAACCTCGGCCACGGCCTCGATTTCCCGTCCGTCCACGTTGATGGTGACGAGGTTCGGCGGCGACGTGAAGTCGTAGTCCCACAGCCCGTGGTGCACCGCCTGGAAGTGCCACTGGCGCTCGCCGGTGCGCGCGTCGAGGCAGAGCAGCGATTCCGCGAACAGGTTGGCGCCCGGCCGGCGGCCTCCCCAGTAGTCGCTGCTGGGGGTGCTGGTCGGCACGTAGACCAGGCCGCGCTCCTCGTCCAGCGACATCAGGCCCCAGACGTTGGCGTGGCCCGTGAAACGCCACGACTGGTCCTCCCAGGTGTCGGCGCCGAACGCGTCGTTGGACTGCGGCACGGTGAAGAAGATCCAGCGGCGCTCGCCCGTGCGCGCGTCGAACGCCTGCACGGAGCCGGGCGTGTCGAAGCGGCGCTGCACGCGGTCGGGCACCCGGCTGCCCACGATTACAAGGTCCTCGAAGACGACCGGCGGCGACGTCTGGTCGAAGTCGTCGTCCGGCACCTCGCGTCCGTGCCCCTGCGTGAGATGGACGCTGCCGTTGTCGCCGAAGCCGGCGATCAGTTGCCCGCTCGCGGCGTCGATGGCAAATAGCCGCACGCGGCTGTTCAGGTACAGGTGCAGGTCGTCGCCGTCGCGCCTGAAAGCCAGCCCACGGTGCTTGAAGCCGCCGGGACTCGAGCCGCGCCCGCCCAGCTCGTACACGCGCGGGTCGAACACCCACTTCTCGGCGCCGGTCTCGGCGTCGAGCGCGACGACGCGCGAATACATGGTGGGGAAGTAGAGCGTGCCGTCGATCATCAGCGGCGTCGCCTCGAAGCTGCCGGGACGCGCGCCGTACTCGGGCAGCGGCATCTCGTTCGGGTCCCACCGCCACGCGATCCCGAGCTGATCGACGTTCGTACTGTCGATGCCGGTGAGCTGCGAATATTTGGTGTGGGACTGCTCGGCGCCGACGTACGGCCACTCCACCATTTCGCCGGAGTCCTGCTGCGCGCTCAGCGTCGCCACCGAGGCCAGGACTACAACCGCACACGGTCGCTTCATGCGAGATCTCCGATGCAGGGCAGGTTCTTCAGGGCGCCGGGTCGATCAGATACCGTTCCGGCCACCGCGAATAGCCGTCCACGGTGTAGATGTTGCCGGCCGAGTCGACCGCCATCTCATGGTTGCCGCCGCGCGTGTCGACGGCGCCGACGAGCTCCAGCGATTGCCGGTCGACGATGTAGATCTTGCGGTAGCTGGTGGCCGAGCCGACGTAGAGATACTGCTGCTCCGGGTCGTGGGAGAACGCGACCATCGAGGCGGAGCCGACGCCGGGCCCGGGCTCGTTGCGGGGATGGTACTCGCCGGTCTCGAAGTCGAACTGCCAGGGCGCCGGCACGGCGCGCTCGACGAACAGCTCGTCGATGAACGTCCCGTCCGTCTCGAAGATGTGGACGCGGTTGTGGCCGCGGTCGCAGACGTACACGGTGCCGTCGTGCGCCACGCGCACGCAGTGCGTCGGGTCCCAGCGCTGCGGCGCCGGGCCGTCCGGGGAAAGCTCCTCGGTGGGGCCGTCGTCGGGTGGCCGGCCATACGCCCCCCAAAGACGTTTGAATTCACCGGTGACCGCGTCATGGACGATGACGCGCTGGTTGGTGTAGCCGTCGGCGGTGAACACCTCGTTGGTGTCGGGATGCACGGCCGCGGTGGTTGGTCCGCCCAGCAGCTCCTCGTCGAGGCTGCCGTTGGTCTCGCCGTTCCTGCCGATCTGAAGCAGGAACTCGCCGTCCGCGGTGAACTTGAGCACGACGCCGCCGTCGGCCCGCGTGCCGCCGCCGATGACCCACACGTTGTCCTCGTGGTCGATGAACATGCCGTGCTCGGCCGCGAACGTGTCCACCATCCAGTCGTACCCCTCGCCCGGACCGCCCCACGCCTGCAGCAGGTTGCCTTCCTGGTCGAACTGGATGACCGGCGGCGCCAGCTCCTTGCCTTCGGCCGCCAGCAGCTCCTGGATGCGGTCGCTGTCGGCGTGCGCAATCCAGGGGTTGTCGTTGGAGTCGACCGCGACGCCCCAGACGTCGCCGAGCGCCCAGTTGTTCGGCAGCGGCTTGGGCCAGGACGGGTCGTAGGTGAACGTCGGCGGTCCCGGTGCGGAAGTGTCCTCCGGCGCGTCCATGGCCGCGGGCGGCGCCTCGGGCGCACCGCAGGCGGCTGCCAGCAGCGCCAGTCCTGCGACCAGCGCAAGCCTGGGATTCATCCGGATTCGATCAATGCGCATGGCACCTCCTGCGGATCGCCCGTAGCCTAGCACGTTGCCCGCGGGCGGCGGGCGAGCGCGACACGTCATGGTACGATCGCGCGATGTACCTCAGCATGCAGCGCCACGCACCGTGGCGCCTCGCATTGGCGCTGGCGATGCTGGCGCCGGCTTGGATCGCGTTCGAGACCGAAGCGTACGGCGCGATCCAGGACAACGAGGCGCAGGTCGAGCGGCCGGCGTCAGAGCTGATCGAGGAGCTCGGCCACGCGCTCGGGATGACACCCGAGGAGGTCGCCGCGCTGGGCCTGTCGCCGGCGGAGATGGAGAGCCTGCTCGCCGGCTTCACCGAGGAAACGGTGGTCGTCGGCTCGCGCGCGGCGCCGCGCAGCGCCACCGAGTCGGCGGTCCCCGTTGATGTCCTGTCGTCCACCGACCTCCTGCGCCGCGGGGCGGGAGACCTGAAGCAGCAGCTCCGCACGGTCATCCCGTCGTTCAATTCCAACACCCAGCCGATCCAGGGCGCCTCGACCGTGGTGCGCCCCGCCATGCTCCGCAACCTGGCGCCGGACCACACGCTGGTGCTCATCAACGGCAAGCGCCGCCACCGCTCCTCGGTCCTGGAATGGCACGGCGGCAACGGCGTGGCGTACGGCTCCCAGGGCCCGGACATATCGGTGATTCCCGCCATCGCGCTGCGCCAGGTCGAGGTGCTGCGGGACGGCGCGGCGGCGCAGTACGGCTCCGACGCGATTGCCGGCGTGATGAACTTTCAGCTCAAGGACGCCGCCTCCGGCGGATCGTTCGAGATCAACACGGGCATGCACGGCGCCGGCGACGGGGAGGCGTACCAGTTCGCGGGCAATGTCGGCCTGCCGCTCGGCAGCGCGGGGTTCGCCAACCTGAGCCTGGAGTTCGGCAACGCGAACCAGACCGACCGGACCGCGCCGCGCAGCGACGCCATTGCGCTCATCGCGGCCGGCAACACGCACGTGCGCTCCGAGCATCCGCAGGTCTGGGGCAACCCCGACATCGACGACGAGCTGAAGCTGTTCGGCAACTTCGGCTACACCCTGCCGCGCGGAGTGCAGCTCTACGCCCACACCAACTACGCCAGCAAGACCGTTACCCAGAGCTTCTTCTTCCGGAACCCCAACACCCGGTTGGGCGTGTTCAGCATCGACGGCGGCCGCACGCTGCTGATTGGCGACGCCCTCGAGGCGGCCGGCCAGGGCTCCGCGAACTGCCCGACGGTGGCCGTCACCAACCACGTCCCCGATCCGGTTGCACTGCAGCAGGTGTTCGACGACCCGCACTGCTTCTCGTTCCAGGAGATGTTTCCCGGCGGCTTCACGCCGCAGATGGGCGGCACCGCGCGCGATGCGTCGCTGGTCGGCGGCGTGCGCGGCTTCACCTCCGCCGGCTTCAACTGGGACCTGAGCGGCTCGGTCGGCATGCACGAGAGCGAGCTGTTCATCCACGACACCGTCAACGCGTCGCTCGGTCCCGCGTCGCCCACCTCCTTCGACGTGGGCACGAACCGCCAGCGCGAGCTCAACCTGCACTTCGACGTCACGTACGCCCTCACTGACAGGATCAACCTGGCCGCCGGCGCGGAATGGCGCGACGAGCAGTTCCGCACCCTGCAGGGCGACCGCGCGGGCTGGCTGGTCGGTCCCTACGCGCGGCAGACGTTCATGTCCGGCGCCAACGGCTTCTTTGCCTACGGGCCGCAGCAGTCCGGCAGTTGGGGCCGCCACAACGTCGCGGCCTACGGGGACCTGGAGGTGACCGGCACGGAGGGCGACTGGACGCTGGGCACGGCCGTGCGGGTGGAGAACTTCGAGGACTTCGGAACGACCACGAACGGCAAGGTGTCCGGCCGCTACCGCTTCCTGCGAGGCAGCGTGAGCACGGGCTTCCGGGCGCCCACGCCCGGCCAGCAGAACGGTTTCAACATCTCGAGCTGGTTCGACCCGACGGTCGGCGACCTGGTGAACAACGCCGTCATCCCCTCGATCTCGCCGGCGGCGGCGTTGCGCGGCGGCGAGGCGCTGGCCCCGGAGGAGTCGGTCAACTACACCCTCGGACTGGTGTACGACGCCGGGCAGTTCACGCTCACCGCCGACTGGTTCCTGATCCAGGTGTCGGACCGGATCGGCATCACCAGCAACTTCTTCCTGAACGACGCGGAAATCGCCGACCTGGTCGCGGGCGGCTTCGACGCCGCGGAGAGCGTGCGCAACTTCCGGTTCTTCACCAACGCGTTCAACACGCGGTCGCGGGGCGTGGACGTCGTCACGACGTACACGCCGCTCGCGCTGCGCGGGAACACGGTCATCAATGCCGTCTTCAGCTTCATCGAGACCGAGGTCACCGATAACGCCAAGGGACTACTCGACGGACGGCGGCTCGCCGAGTACGCCCACTCCCTGCCTCGCACGCGCTGGAACGCAGCCGTCACGCAGCGGCTCGGGCCACGCGCGAGCCTGCTCGGCCGCCTCAGCTACTACGGCGGCTGGTACGACTACGACAGCGGATTCGGCACGGTGTTCGATCCTTCCGCCGGACTGGCCCAGGGCTTCTTCGCCGGCCGGCCGATCGTCGACCTGGAGCTGAGCGTCGACGTCGGGCAGGGCACCACGCTCTCCGTGGGGGCGCAGAACGTCTTCGACACCTATTCGCAGGAGTCGGTGGTCGCGATGTCCGTGGGCGAGCGCTACAGCGAGTACACGCCGTGGGGCTACAGCGGCGCGTACTACTACGTGCGCCTCGGCTACGGCTGGGGCAACTGACGCGGTAGACTAGCGAACGTATGCACATGAAGGCAGTCCTCGCGGGCGTTGCAACGGTATTGGCGCTGGGCGCCTCGACAGCGACGGCGGAGGACTGGCCCGAATGGCGCGGCGCCGGCCGCCAGGGCGTCTGGAACGAGACCGGCATCCTTGAGAAATTCCCCGACGATGGGCTGAAGGTGCGCTGGCGGACACCGATCCGCGCCGGCTACGCCGGACCGGCCGTGGCCGGCGGGCGGGTGTTCGTCGTCGACGCGCAGCGCTCGGACACCAGCATGGCGGTGGTGGAGCGCGCGCTGGCGCTCGACGAGAGCACCGGCGAGGTGCTCTGGATACACGAGTGGCCCACCGACTACACGGGTCTCATATTCACCTGGGCAGTCGGGCCGCGGGCGACGCCCACGGTCGACGGCGACCGGGTCTACGTGCTCGGCGCGGCCGGCAAACTCTTCTGCCTGGAAGCGGAGACCGGCGAGGTCATCTGGAGCAAGGACTACCTGGCGGACTACGACGCGGTGCTGCCGGCCTGGGGCATGGCCGGGGCCCCGCTCGTTGAAGGCGACCTGCTCATCGCCCTGGTCGGCGGCAGTCCCGGCGCCAAGCTGGTCGCGTTCGACAAGCACACCGGCGGCGAGGTGTGGCGGGCGCTGGCGTCCGATTCCGAGCCGGGCTACTCGGCGCCCATCGTCGTCGAGGCGGGCGGTGTCCGGCAGCTCATCCTCTGGCATCCGGAGGCGGTCGCGTCGCTCGATCCGGCCAGCGGAGAGGTGTACTGGGAGCAGCCGGTGCACGCCGACTACGCGATGAGCGTCGCCACGCCGGTGCTCGACGGCGCGCGGCTGTTCGTCTCGTCGTTCTACAACGGGGCCCTGATGCTCGGGCTCGATCGCGACCGGCCGGGCTCCAGGGTGCTGTGGAAGAGCACGAGCGACAGCGAGCTGATGACCGAGGCGCTGCACGCGGTGATCAACACGCCGGTGATCCAGGGCGACTACATCTACGGCATCTGCAGCTACGGCCAGCTCCGCGGGCTGGACGCGCGCACCGGCGAGCGCCTCTGGGAGACGCAGGCGGTGACGCAGGAGCGCGCCCGCTGGGCCTCGGCGTTCATGGTGCGGAACGGGGACCGCTACTTCATCAACAACGACCGCGGCGAGCTGATCATCGCCCGCTTCACTCCCGAGGGATACGAGGAGATCAGCCGCACGGAGCTGATCGCTCCCACGAGCGATCCGGGGAACCGGCGGCAACTGAAGACGGTGAACTTCTCCCACCCGGCGTACGCCAACGGGCACGTGTGCGCCCGCAACGACGAGGAGATCCTGTGCGCCTCGCTGGCGGTGGAGTGACGGCGGCGCGGCGTTCCGCGGCTGCCGGCGCGCTGCTGGCGCTCGCCTTGAGCGGTGCATCCGTGCCCGTTGCCGCCGCGGGCCAGGGCGACGAACGGCGGGTACGGCTGGAGTCGCTCGACGTCAGCGACAACCTGTACCTCCTGCGCGGCGGCGGCAACAACATCCTGGCGCTCGTCCGGGAGGACGGGGTGGTTCTGGTCGACACGCTCGGCGTCGGCTGGGGCGCCGCCACCCGTGCGGCGCTCGACAACCTGACGACGGCGCCGGTCACAATGATCATCAACTCGCACGACCACGCGGGGCACACCGCCGGGAACGTCGAGTTTCCCCACGTGACCGAAGTCGTGGCGCACGAGAACGCGAAACGGCGGATGGAGACGATGGACGCGTTCAGCGGCGAGAACGCGCGTTTCCTGCCGACGCGGACCTTCACCGACACGCTGGCGCTGCTCGACGGGATCGACCGGGTCGAGTTGTACTATTTCGGCGCCTCCCACACCGATGCCGACGCGCTGGTCGTCTTTCCGGAAAAGGGCATTGCGTTCATGGGCGACCTGTGGGCAAGCAATTCGCCGCCCCACGTGGACTTCGCCGCGGGCGGCAGCATCGCGGGTTATCCCGATGTGCTGGCGGCCGCGCTGGAGGAGCTGAGCTACTTTCCCGAATTCGTCCGCGGCCCCGAGGTGCGGACGTTCGACATGGTGGTGCCGGGCCACCAGGAACCGCCCGACCTGACTCCGCTGCTGTTCTGGCTCACATGGGCCGACCTGGAACGCTACGCGCAGTTCACGCGTGAGCTCGTCGACACGTTGGCCGGGGCACGCGCGGCCGGCCGGAGCGCGGACGAGGCGGAGGCGGCGGGGCGGGGCCTGGCCGACCGCTATCCGGAATACGATTTCGAGTACCTGTGGCGGTTCGTCGCGCTGGTCTACAACGAATAGGCAGGCCGCCGGCTGCAGCGCGGCGGCGTCCGGAAGGAGGCATGACATGAGCTGGCGAATGCTGATGGCGGCGGCGGTCGTGGTGGGAATTGTCGGAGCAGGAATGGTGCCGCTGGAGGCGCAGTCGTCCGCAACGCCGCGCACGCCGTGGGGCGACCCGGACCTGCAGGGTTTGTGGACCAATACGACGACCACGCCGATGGAGCGGCCCGACGATCTGGCCGACAAGGAGTCGCTGTCGAGCGAGGAGCTTGCGGTGCGCGACGCGGAGGTGGCCGAGGCGGTCAGCTTCGACAACATCAGCGACGGCAACGTCGGCGCGTACAACGAGTTCTGGGTCGAGCGGGGCGCGCTCATCACGCAGACCTCGCTCATCGTCGATCCGCCCGACGGCAAGCTGCCGCCGATGACGGACGAGGCGCAGCGCAAGACGCAGGAGTTCATCGCGCGCTGGGTCGCGCCGCCCGCGTCGTGGGAGGACATGAACCTGTACGACCGCTGCATCACGCGCGGCCTGCCGGGCGCCATGATCCCCGGCTTCTACAACCACAACTACCTGATCCTGCAGACGCCGGACTATGTCGTGCTGCAGGTCGAGATGATCCACGACACGCGCATCATCCCGCTGGCCGGCCGCCAGCAGGCCCCGTCGGGCATCCCCGAGTGGCTGGGGCACTCGCAGGGCCGCTGGGAGGGCGACACGCTCGTGGTCGAGACCGAGGGCTTCGCCGCCAAGGCGGAGCAGCGCGTCGCGCTGGCGGGATTCTTCCTGGCGTTCTCGGGCGGTCCGAACGCGCGGCTGGTGGAGCGCTTCACGCGGCTCGACGACGGCACGCTCGACTACCGCTTCACCGTCAGCGACCCGACCGTCGACACGCGCGAGTGGACGGCCGCGATCCCGATGCAGCCCTACGACGAGCCGCTCTACGAGTACGCCTGCCACGAGGGCAACTACGCGATGCCCAACATCCTGGCCGGCGCGCGGGCGGATGAAGCGGAGGCGGCGGCGGGGCAGGGGAGGTAGATCCCGGTGCGCCGCTCGCCAGCGGCGTTGCTGGTGCGGTTCGCGGCCGCGATCCTGACGGCCGCGCCCGTCGCGGCGTACGCGCAGGAGCCTGCCCTCGCCGACGTGCTGGCGCGCGCGGGCAGCTACGTCACCGGGTTCAGCGAGACGCTGTCCGGCGCGGTTGCCGAAGAGCGTTACGACCAGTTCACCACCATACCCACGGCGCGCCGCTTCGGCCGCTTCCCGAATGACGGCGGCGAACGTATCCGGCGCGCGCTGCGTTCGGACTACCTGCTTGTGCGGCCGGTTGGCGAGGACCGGTACTATGGCTTTCGCGACGTATTCGAGGTCGACGGACGGCCTGTTCGCGACCGCGAGGAGCGGCTGTCGAAGCTGTTCCTGGATCCGTCCGCGTCCGCGGACGCGCGGATCCAGGGCATCCTGCGCGACAGCGCGCGCTACAACATCGGTGACGTGCACCGCAACTTCAACGTGCCGACGCTGGCGCTGCTGTTCCTGGAGGCCGGACACAGGTCGCGCTTTGCGTTCGAACGGGCAACGGACGACGAACCGCCCCTTGGACTGGACAGGCCCGCGGCGGGTGACGAGCTATGGGTAGTCGCGTATAGGGAAGATTGGCCGACCACCGTCATCCGCGGGCGCGGCAGGAGCAACCTGCCCGCCGCGGGGCGCTTCTGGATAGAGGCCGCTACCGGCCGCGTGCTCGCCAGCGAGCTCAGCGTGGAGGACTCCGAGCTGAGCGCGCTCATTGCCGTGCGCTACGCGGTCGATCCCAGGCTGGGGCACCTGGTGCCGGCCGAGATGCGCGAGCGGTACGAGAACCACCGTCAAGGGTCGCGCGTCGACGGTACCGCGACCTATACCGGCTACCGCCGGTTCCAGGTGCAGGTCACCGAATCGGAGCCGTTCCGCGATTGACGGCCGCGCCGGAGCGAGACGTTAGCGGCCCTGCGATTCGAGGACGCGCGCGCCGGCGAGGATGCTGGTCAGCGCGTAGTTGCCCTCGTGGCAGGCGGCCTCGAAGATCTGGTTCTGCTCGTTGTCGATGCGCTGCAGCGGCAGCTCGATGGTCCAGTCGCGTGTCCAGGCCATCGGATCCGAGACAGTCGCCTCGTACATGATCAGGTCCGGCGCGACGGGCGTGAACCTTTCCACCAGGTGCAGTTGGTCGCCCGAACCGTTGAAGGTGACCAGGCCGGTGAAGTTGGTCGTGTCGACGACCAGCGTGTCGCCCTCCCAGCGGCCGACCGAGTCTCCGAGCCACTGGCGGATGTGGGCCGGCAGGTGCGGCCGCCCGTCCGTGTGGACCGTCCGGTACCCGCCGCCGATGTGGCCGTCCTCGTGGTACAGCATGACGGCGCCGGGCGTCTGGACGATGCGGCTGTAGGTGCCCGAGGTGCCGCTGATGAATGGAATGCTCACGCCGCGGCAGCGGTCCAGGTCGCGGCGGTCCTCCGGATCGTTGGCCAGCTCGCTCTGCATCTTCTCGCGCGCGGCGGCGGCGACCGCCTGGCCTTGCTCGGTGAAGGGGATCCTGCCGTCAGGCGGGTCCACGATGAGCGAGGTGCGGCGTGTCCGGATGACTTCCTTGCCGCGGCCGGTGAACGCCTCGTTGTAGGCGCCTTCGACGTCTTCGACCGAACCCGCTTCGGCGCGCACGTCCCGCCGTGGGACGTTGGCGCGCTCCTCCAGCGCGGCCACGTCCTCGTCGGTGAGGAACTCCTGTTCGGAGAATTCCTCGGGCCGCTCGAGCGGCGTCAGGATGTAGCCGGGGCTCCAGATGCCCTGCAGATCCGGATCCCCCCAGGGAGTGCGCGCCGGCGTGAACGCATCCGCGCCGTCCGCCCCGGTCTGGCCCGCGGGTGCAACGGCCGCCACCGCGACGACGATCAGCGCTGCCGCGAACGCCGCAACCGGACCGCTATCTCGCTGCCTCATTGCTCCCTCCGTCAGCCCGCGGCCGCGGACTCCTAGCCGCCAAACTGGTCGACGTAAACCGCGTGGTACTTGAACTTCCAGCCGTCGGCGGTCTTGACGAAGACGTCCTCCGCCGTGCCGGTGCCCTTGATGGTCGACGGCGTCGAGTTGACGTCCAGCTCGATCCAGTAGGCCTTCGCCGTGGCGCCGCCGTCTTCCCCGGGCAAGATGCGGATGTTGGGCACGTGGTGGCGCCGCTTCGCGTCGCCCGTTTCGCCGCCGAAGCTCTGGTTGCGCCACGCCAGCAGCGCATCGTGGCCCTCCAGTTGATCGCCGGTGGGGAAGACGAACACCGCGTCTTCGGCAAACGCCGACAACCACAGCTCGGCATCCCGGAAATCCGACCCCTGGTACATGGTCGCGTAGAGCTGGGTGATCTCCGCCCGATCCTCGGCTGTCAGCGTGGCGGCCGCTTCCGGTTGCGCCAGCATCCAGCCCGCCACCGCCACCACCCCGACGAGCATGCCCGCTGCGAACGATTGGTATCTGCGCATGGTCTCTCCTCCAGCCTCCCGTAACACAGCATCATACTCCGCTCCGCGCCCCGAGTTTAGTGAGATCCTGTTATCATCTGGTATCCGAGCGCTGACTTTTTCCTCTTCCCCACGGAGCGACGCCATGTTCTCGAATACGACGACGTTTCTGCACGCACTGCTGCACCGCTGCCCGCGCGCCCTCACGCTGGCAGGCGCCGTGGCGCTGGCTTCCGGCGTGACCATCGGCTGCGGCGGCTCCGGACCCATGGCGCCGGATCCGGCGGGCGCCACGGTCACCGTGCTGGCCCAGGGCGGGCCGCTGCACGGATCCAACGGCATCTACTTCGGTCCGGACGGCAACCTGTACATCGCCAGCGTCGTCAGCTCGCAGATCCTGGCGATCGATCCGGAGAGCGGCGCGACGGTCGCAAGCTACGGTCCGGACGAGGGGGTCAACGGTCCCGACGACCTGACCTTCGACGCGGACGGCGCGATGTACTGGACCGATATCGCCGGCGGCGAAGTCGGCAAGCGGACGCCCGACGGCGTGACCAGCATCGTCGGCGCGCCCGGCCCCGGTGCGAATCCCATCACGTTCTCCGACGACGGGAGGCTGTTCATCTCGCAGTGCTTCCTCGGTACGCACCTGTTCGAGATCGATCCGGACGGCGTCGAGGAGCCGCGCCTGATCAATGACGAGCTGGGGCCCGGCTGCGGGCTCAACGGCATGGACTGGGGCCCGGACGACAAGCTGTACGGCCCGCGCTGGTTCAACGCCGAGGTCGCCCGCGTCGACGTGGACAGCGGCGAGGCGGAGATCGTCGCCACCGATTTCGGGATTCCGGCGGCGGTGAAGTTCGACTCCCAGGGGCGGCTGCACGTGCTCGACACGCTGCGCGGCGAGGTGGTGCGCATCGACCTCGAAGGCGGCGACCGTGAAGTCGTCGGGCGGCCCGGCGTCGGCCTGGACAACCTGGCGCTCGACGCCGACGATCGCATCTTCGTGTCGAGCTTCATGAACGGCTCCATCGTGGAGGTGACCGGCCCGGACACCAACCGCGACGTGCTGCCCAGCCATGTCAACTCGCCCGGCGGGTTGGCCTATACGCCCTCCGGCCGCCTGTTCCTGGGCGACGGGGGAGCCCTGCGCGAGCTCGACCCGGTCACCGGTGAGAGCCTCTACAGCGCGGGCACCATGGTCACCGACGTGGGACAGGCGGCGTCCGTCCAGCCGTACGGCGACAACCTCGTGCTGTCCGGCGGCGGCCTTGCACCGGGCACTTCGATGATCACCATCTGGAATCCGGACGCGGACGAGGTGGTTGCGCGCATCGAGGGGTTCGAAGAGGCGGTCGACGCGCTCGCGCTCGGCGACGACATCATCGTCACCGAGTACGGCACCGGCAGCGTGCTGCGGTTCAACCCCGCTGCACCGGATGACCGGGAAACGCTGGCCAGCGGTCTCGAGCAGCCTGCCGGCATCGCG
Source organism: Vicinamibacterales bacterium (assembly GCA_965207665.1). GTDB lineage: Bacteria > Acidobacteriota > Vicinamibacteria > Vicinamibacterales > UBA8438 > JAAXGX01. Next base: position 3,033,742 of record CBDBMV010000002.1, on the reverse strand, counting down.
GCCCACGGCGGCGACGTCTACGTCACGGACCGCCGGGGCTTCGTGCTGCAGGTTCTCGCCGAAGGCGAGCCGCTCGCGTCTCCGCGGCAGGTGGCTGCCGGCCTGGCCGGCCCCGAGGGCATCGCCGCAGCCGCGGACGGCGGCCTGTTCGTCGTGGAGGTCGAAGCGGACCGCGTCTCGTGGGTGAACCCCGAGTCGGGCGATACGGTCGTGGTGGCCGAGGGGCTGGCGATCAGTGGACCCGAACGGCGCGCGCTCGGCCCCTCGACGCCCATCGGCGAGCTGTCCGGAATCGCCGTCGGCGAAGGCGGCACGCTGTACGTCTCCGCCTACCGCGACAACCGCGTCTATCGCATCGAGCTCTGACCGACGGGAGTACCGCGCCTGGTTGCGGCGCCGGGGATCAGCTGCGGGGTGGCTTGATCAGCAGCCCGTTCCCGTCCCGGAACGAGCCCGTCGCGATGAGGATGAGGTCGATCAGTACCCAGATCGGCAGCGCTAAGGTGAAGATCCACAGCGTAATCAACATCACGACGCCGGTGCCGACCTTGCCGGCGTAGAAGCGGTGTGCGCCCAGCCAGCCGAGGAACAGGCACAGCAGGAGGGCCGTGACGAACCCTCTGTCGCTGACTGGCGCCGTCGTGCCGACATGCACGGTCGTCGGTTCGCTCACGTAGCACCCGGAATAGAGAGGGCGCGTCAGGTGCGCCGCGGGGGGCGGCAGGCCCGCCCCCCGGCATGACGCAATCTACTGCTCGGAGCTCTCCGCCGCGGCCGCTTCCTTGAAACGGGCGCCGGCCAGGATGTTGGTGAGGCCGTAGTTGCCCTCGTGGCAGGCGTACTCGTACAGCGGCTGGTCGTTCCACTTCATCGGTACCTCGTAGGACCACGGCTGCTGCCACACGGTCGGATCGTCGACCGTCACTTCATATTGCAGCGTGTCCTGCGACACGCGCGTGATGCGCTCGATGACATGCAGGTGCTTCGTGGTCACGCCGAAGGCGAAGCTCGTCTCGCGGAGGAAATCCTTCGTCTCGATCACCAGCGTATCGCCGTCCCAGTTGGCCGTCGACGACCCGGTCCACTGCGCCAGTCCTGGCGTGTCGCGCCCGTCCAGCGGCACGACGCGGAAGTTGTGGTTCATCTCGTTGAGCAGGACCACTTCGTTCGGCGTCTGGAAGATCTGCACGTTCTGGTTGTAGAAGCCGGGGGTCATCGGCGGTCCCGAGTTGAAGCCCGTGATGCAGCGGAGCTGCAGGCCCATCGGCCCCAGGTCGTGGATCCAGCCGCCGGGCGTGGGCTCGTGCGTCGCCGTGCCGCGCCGCTCCATGGCCAGCGCCGCCTGCCGCTTCGCGGCGGCCGCGGTCATCTGCGGGATACGGCCGTTCGGCGGGTCGGTGATCAGCGAGGTGCGCCGGCTGTCGACCGTCGACGTTCCGCCGTCCAGCCAGAAGTTGTTGTAGAAGCCCGGCGAACCGTCGTCACGGACATCCACGCTGCCGCCAGCGGTCGCCGTCTCCGCCGGCCGCTCCAGCAGGTCCGAGTTCCGCTGCACCGCTTCCTGCTCCAGGGCGGCCGCCTCTTCCTCGGTCAGGAACGCCTTGTCGCCCAGCTCCTCGGGCCGCTCCAGCGGGGTGAGCGACCGGAAGTCCCAGACTCCCTGCAGGTCCGGCGCCCCCCAGGCGGTCCTCGGGACCTCTGCATCCGCGGGTTGCGCCGCGGCGACGAATGGTGTCAGCGCCATTACCGCCACGAATACCGGCGCGAGCAGTCTGTGGAACATGGGCTTTTCCTCCTTGTGCCTGGATGCTGGACAAAATTCAGACACATGATTGATCAGGATGTCATTGCGCGCAAGTGCGGGGGTCGGTTAGAATTGGTTCTTCCTCCGGCGTGACCGACGCGGGCAGGGTTATGCGCATGTCAACGCTGGGACGGGTGATCCGGACTGTCGGGGTTGCCCTTGCCGCAACCGGGGTCGCCGCCGTCGCGGGCGGCAGCCTGTCTGCCGCTTCTGCACAGCCCGCGGGCGCGGCGAATCCTGCGGTTCAGGCGGCGCCTGATTCAGGGGCGCTTGATCGCACCCTCCTCGATCGGTATTGCGTCACCTGCCACAACGAGCGGCTGCAGACCGCGGGACTCATGCTCGACCAGGTCGACCTCAACGACCTCGGCGCGAGCGCGCCGGTGCTCGAGAAGGTCGTGCGCAAGCTGCGCGCAGGGGAGATGCCGCCGGAGACCGCGCGGCAACCCGACCGGGCGGCCGCCGACGCGTTCACCGCGGCGCTTGTCGCCGCGCTGGATGAGCATGCGGCGGCGCATCCCAATCCCGGGCGCGTATCCGTCCGGCGCCTGAACCGCACGGAATACGTCAATGCCATCCGGGACCTGCTGGCGCTGGAAGTCGACGGGGCGAGCCTGCTGCCGTCCGATACGGGGGCCTTCGGATTCGACAACATTGCGGAAGTCCTGTCGATCACGCCGGTGCTCATGAACCGCTACATGTCCGCCGCCACCAAGATCAGCCGGCTGGCAATTGGCGATCCGGGCACCCGGCCGGTCATACAGGTCCATCGCGCTTCCCAATTCGGGCGGCAGGACGGCCGCATGGGCGAGGACATGCCGTTCGGGACGCGCGGCGGACTTGCGGTCCGGCATGCGTTTCCGCTGGACGGCGAATACACCTTTCGCGTCCGCATGCAACGTGAGCAGCAGGGCTACGCCATTCGCGGCCTCGACCACGAGCACGAGATCGAAGTCCGGGTGGACGGCGCGCTGGTGCGGCGCTTCACGGTCGGCGGCAGGTATCCGGGCAACGACCCCGGCATTCTGCTGGCGATTCCCGAAGACGATCTCGAGGCCCAGCGGCGCCATACCTACAACATCACGGCGGACGAGGACTTCAATTTCCGCCTCGCCATCAAGGCCGGCGTGCGGCTGGTGACGGTGGCCTTCGTCGACGCGTCTCCCGCGCAATCGGAAAGCCTGCCGCTGCTGCCGCGCTCGATCAAGTACGAGACGATCTTCTCCGAGGCTGGCGATCCCGGCATCGATACGGTCGAGATCGCGGGACCCTACGGCGCCACGCGGCCCGCGGACACCCCGGCGCGCGAGCGCATTTTCGCGTGCCGGCCCGCCACGCTTGCCGAAGAGGAGCCGTGCGCGGCGCAGATCCTCGGCACGCTGGCGCGGCGCGCGTATCGCCGGCCGGTCACCGACGCGGATCTCGAGGAATTGATCGGGCTGTTCCGTCTCGGCCGCACCGACCGCGACTTCGAGGGGGGCATCCAGCGCGCGCTCGAAGGGATGCTGTCGTTTCCGGCGTTCCTGTTCCGGATCGAGCGGGACCCGGCCGAGGCCCGGCCGGGCGAGGTGTATCGCATCAGCGACATCGAGCTGGCGTCACGGTTGTCGTTCTTTCTGTGGCGGAGCATTCCCGACGACGAGCTCCTGAGCGTTGCCGGGCAGGGGCGGCTGCAGGAGCCGGCCGTGCTGGAGCAGCAGGTGCGCCGCATGCTGGCGGACCCCAGGGCGCGGCGCTGGATGAACGACTTCATGGGCCAGTGGCTGCGGTTGCGCAATCTCCGGGCGCTAGAGCCCGATCCGGATATCTTTCCCGAGTTCGACCATACGCTGCGCGCCGACATGGCGACCGAGACCGAGCTGTTCTTCGAGAGCCAGGTCCGCGACGACCGCCCCCTCCAGGACCTGCTGTTGGCGGAATACACGTATCTGAACGACAGGCTCGCCGCGCACTACGACGTCCCGGGCGTGTACGGGAGTCATTTCCGGCGAGCGGCGGTGACCAATCCGGCGCGGCACGGGTTGCTCGGCCACGCGGGCCTGCTCACGGTCACCTCCTACGCGCACCGCACCTCGCCGGTGGTGCGCGGCCAATGGGTGCTGGAGACCCTCCTGGGCGCGCCGCCGCCGCCTCCGCCGCCCAACGTGCCGCCGCTGCAGGAAAACGACGGCACGAGCGAACCCACGTCGCTGCGGGAGCGGATGGCCGCGCACCGCAGCAATCCCGTATGCGCGTCGTGCCACCGGCGGATGGATCCGATGGGCTTTGCGCTGGAGAACTTCGACGGCATCGGGAAATGGCGCGACGAGGATGACGGGATTCCAATCGAGACCGTCACGCTGCTTCCCGACGGCACGGAGATCGACAGTCCGCAGCGGTTCCGCGAGGTGCTGCTGGAGGGCGATGAATTCGTCATTACGGTCACGGAAAAGCTGCTCACTTACGCAATCGGACGCGGCGTGGACTACCATGATGCGCCGACGGTGCGGCAGATCGTGCGCGACATTGCCGGCGACGGCTACCGCTGGTCGTCGCTGGTATCGGGGATAGTGAACAGCGAGCCGTTCCGGATGCGGCGCGTGGCGGAAGACGGGCAATGAGAAGCATGAGACACATTTTAAGCGGCCTGTGCATCCTCGGACTGCTTGCGTCGCCCGGCGTCGCCCCGGCCGCCGCGGCGGATACGCGGCTCGTGGACGCCGCTGCGCAACAGAACACGGAATCGGTCCGCGCGCTGCTGGAAGCTGGCGCCGATGTCGATGCGCGCCGGCCGGACGGGGCGACGGCGCTGCAGTGGGCGGCCCACTGGAACGACCTGCAGTTGGCCGACCTTCTGCTCCAGGCGGGCGCCGACGCGAACGCCGCCAACAACCTGGGCGTCACGCCGCTTGCGCTCGCATGCGAAAACGCGAGCCGGGCAATGGTGGAGCGGCTGCTGCGGGCCGGGGCGAATCCCGATCTCGCCCAGGCGAGCGGCCTGACCCCGCTCATGATCGCCGCGCGCACCGGCGATGCGAGCGTTGTCGAAATGCTGCTGGCGCGCGCCGCCGCCGTCAACGCGACTGTCGAGAAGACCGGCCACTCCGCCCTGATGTGGGCGATCGGGGAAGGACACCGTGAAAGCGTGCGGCTGCTGGTCGCGCGCGGGGCCGATGTCGACTTGCGGACGCGGACCGGCTTCACGCCGCTGCTGTTCGCCGCGCGCGGCGGCGACATCGAGAGCGCCGGGATGCTGCTCGCCGCCGGCGCGGACGTCAACCGCACCGGTTCGGATGGCACGCATGCCCTGCCGCTGGCGATTCTCTATCTGCAGGACCGGTTTGCGCTGTATCTGCTGGAGCAGGGCGCCGATCCGAACGGGAGCCTCCACGGCGTTCCCGCGCTCCACATGGCCGCCGGCGACGTCACACACTGGATTCGCGAATGGACGCACCTCCGCGGCCTCGGTCCGAGGGCGCACCGGTTGCGGCAACTCGACCCGGGCAGCCGGGTGACGCTCGTGGAGGCGCTGCTCGCCGCCGGCGCGGATCCCGACGGCCGCATTGCCACGGCGACGGTGGCGAGCGCTAACCGTACGCTGAAGGACGGGGCCTTCAATTACTTTGGCGTCGGAACGGGGAACCTGCAGGGTGCGACCGCGTTGTGGGTGGCTGCCTGGACGCTCCATGACCGGCAGCAGTCCGGCTCACCGGACCTGATTCGAGTGCTCCTGGCGGCCGGCGCCGATTTCCGCCTGCCGACGGCCGACAAGACCACGCCGCTCATGGCCGCGGCGGGCCTCGGTCACCGCGGCGGACCCGGGCGGGTGGGCATGGTCCGGGGCCCGGTGGTGCCGCTTGCCGAAGAAGGGGTCCAGGTCCTCGTCGAGGCCGGCGCGGACCTCAACGCGGCCAACGAAGCGGGTTTCACCCCGCTGCACGGCGCGGCGTTGATAGCCTCGAACGAAGTGATTGAGTATCTCGTGCAGCAGGGCGCGGACATCGACGCGCAGCAGCATGAGGGACAAACCGCGTTTCGCCTGGCCGAGGGGTCCGCGGCCGGCGGGTTCATGTGGCATACCTACCCGGAAACCGCGGCCTTCATCGCCGCGCTGGGGGCCGATACGACGTTGGGGGTCGACGGAGAAATCCTCGCGCGTCGCCGTGACGTTGCGCTCGCTCCCGAAAACCAGGAGTAAACGCGCTGCCGGCGCGCGCTGAAGGGATGTCAATGATGGATGCCAAGCGTGTGTCGTCAGCGTTGATGCGTTGCTGCGTGCTCTGCGCGGCGGTGATCGTCGTCTTCGCAGCGCCGGGCTGCGGCCCTGCCGCCGGCGAGGCGGAGGCTCCGGCCGCCGGTGGAGACGCAACCTTGCGGACCGCGTTCGGTCATCCCGATCTGCAAGGCGTCTGGGCCCTCCAGACGCTCACGCCGCTGGAACGGCCCGCCGAATTCGCCGACCGCGCCACGTTGACGGAGGAAGAGGCGTCGCAAATAGAGGAAGCAGCGGCCCGCAATCGGTGGAAGGAGGGCACGCTCGAAGACCACGTGGCGCAGCGCGAGCAGGAGGCGGCCGGCGAGATTCCGAGCACCTCCGACTCCACGGCGGCCGCGGCGTCGATTGCCATCGGCGGCTTCAACCAGATCTGGTACGAGCGCGGCAGCGAGGTCACCAGGACCCGGCAGACATCGCTCGTGATCGATCCGCCGGACGGGCGCATGCCTGCGTTGACCCCGGATGGGGAGCAGCGGCGACGCGACCTGCTGGCCGCCATGGAGATTCCCGACGGCCCCGAAGACCGCTCCCTGCCCGAGCGCTGCATCATCGGCTCGAAGCAGGGCCCGCCCATGTTGCCGGGCGGCTACAACCGGAACATCCAGATCTTCCAGACGCCGGACCACGTGATCATCCACCAGGAGATGATTCACGAAGCGCGCATCATCCCGCTGGACGGCCGGCCGCACATCCCGTTCCGCCAGTGGCGCGGCAACGCGCGCGGCTACTGGGAGGGGGACACGCTGGTAGTCGAGACGCGGAGCTTCATCAATGCGGGTGCGGTCGGTTTCATGCTGCCGATCGGCAGCCCCGACGAGAACCTGCATGTGGTCGAGCGCTTCACGCGCGTCGACGATGCGGCGATCCACTACGTGGCGACGACCAGCGACCCGACCGTCTGGACCAGGCCATGGACCATCTCGTATGACATGACGAAGTTGGAGGGCATGGAGGCGTTTCTCTTCGAATTCGCCTGCCACGAAGGCAATGCCGGGGCGGGGGGTGCGCCGCCGACGATGATCAACATGCTCGAAACCGCCCGCGAACGGGAAAGGGCCGCCGCGGGAGCCCCCGCGTCGTAGCCCCGGATGAGGGCCAGGTCGTAAGGACAGACAGGTGATGGACACCAGGGGTGCTGCGGCCATCGTCGTCGTTGCGGGTATTGCCGCACTGCCGGCCTGCGCACCGCCCGCGGACCAGGCGCCCACCGTTGGCGGCGAAGCGTCCCTGCGGACAACGTTCGGCGATCCGGATCTGCAGGGCGTCTGGGCCCTGCAAACCCTTACGCCCCTGCAACGGCCCGAAGAGTTTGCCGACCGCGCCACGCTGACGGAGGAAGAGGCGGCGCAGATAGAGGAGGCAGGGGCCCGCAACCGGTGGCGGGAGGGCACGCTCGAGGAGCACGTGGCGCAGCGCAAGCTGGAGGCGGCCGGTGAGATTCCAAGCACCTCGGACTCGACCGCGGCCGCGGCGTCGATAGCCATCGGCGGCTACAACCAGACCTGGTACGAGCGCGGCACGGCGGTCACCAGGAACCGGCAGACGTCGCTCCTGATCGATCCGCCGGACGGGAGGATGCCTCCCTTGACGCCGGAAGGCGAGCAGATGCGGCGCGACCTGCTGGCGGCCATGGAGGTTCCCGCCGGCCCCGAGAACCGCTCCCTCCCCGAACGGTGCATCCTCGGCCTGGGCCAGGGCCCGCCCATGATGCCGGGCGGCTACAACAAGAATGTCCAGATCTTCCAGACGCCGGACCATGTCGTGATTCACAAGGAGATGGTCCACGAGCCGCGCATCATTCCGCTGGACGGGCGGTCGCACCCCCCGTTTCGCCAGTGGCGCGGCACGTCGCGCGGCTACTGGGATGGGGACACGCTGGTGGTCGAGACGAGGAACTTCGTGGGGCAGGGGGCGATTGGCTTCATGCTGCCGATCGGCAACCCCGACGAGAACCTGCAGGTTGTCGAGCGCTTCACGCGCATCGACGAATCCGCAATCCGCTACGAGGCGACGGCCACCGACCCGACGGTCTGGACCGAGCCGTGGACCATTGCCTATGAATTCGAGAAGCGGGAGGGCATCGAGGCCCTGCTGTTCGAATTCGCCTGCCACGAAGGCAATGCCGGCGCGGGCGGCGCGCCGCCGACGATGATCAACATGCTGATCAGCGCCCGCGAGCGGGACAGGTCTGCCGGCGGAGGCCCGGCTTCGTAGTTGCGATGAGACGATTCTTGAACCTGGGGATCGCTTTCCTGCTCGGCGCCGCCGTGTGCGCCGTCGTGTTGATGTCGGTCCAGGCTCCACCGAGCGCCGAGACCGACGACTTCACGGGCCGGCGCACCGCGGACGGCAGGCCGGACTTCAGCGGCATCTGGCAGGCGCAGAACACGGCCAACTGGGACCTGGAGGCCCATCCCGCGCAGCAGGGGCCGGTGTTCGCCCTGGGCGCCGCCTTCAGCGTGCCCGCCGGACTCGGCGTCGTCGTGGGCGGCGAGATTCCGTACAAGCCCGAGGCGCTCGCCAGGAAGCAGGAGAACGCCGCGAACTGGATGGAGCGCGATCCCGAGATCAAGTGTTTCCTGCCCGGCATTCCGCGCGCCACGTACATGCCGTATCCCTTCCAGATCGCCCAGACACCCGACGCCATCTTCATGGCCTACGAGTTCGCCAACGCGACCCGCACGATCTACATGACCGACGTCGGCGAGAGTCCGATGGCCATGTGGATGGGCTGGTCGCGCGGCCGCTGGGAAGGCGACACGCTCGTCGTCGACGTCCAGAGCCTCCACGAGGAGACGTGGTTCGATCGCGCCGGCAACTACCACAGCGCGCAGTTGCAGGTCACGGAGCGCTATTCCGCGATTGACGGGAACACCCTGCAATACGAGGCGACAATGACGGATCCGGAGGTGTTCACACGGCCGTGGACCATCCGCATGCCGTTATACCGCCGCGTCGAGGAGCACGCGGAGCTTCTCGAATACAAGTGCGTGGAGTTCGCGGAAGAGCTGCTCTACGGCCATTTGCGGAGAAACCCGCGGCAATAGCAGCCCCACCTGACGATGCAACCGCGGCACTCACGAACGGGAGCGTATCGATTGAGACATTGGGTTGTGATTGGGCTATGCCTGGCGGTTCCGGCATTGGTCGGCATCGGGGTCGCGGCCGGCGCCGGCGGTCAGACCGCCGCCGAACCCGGGCTCACCGCGGGAGAGGTGTTCGAGAACGTCCAGGTGCTCCAGGACATGCCGGTCGACGACTTTCTGGCCAGCATGGGGCTGATGTGCGCCTCGCTCGGCTGGGACTGCGCGAACTGCCACGTGAACGCCGGCACCCGGGACGTGGATTGGGCGGCCGACCCGCCGGAGAAGATCATGGCGCGGCGCATGGTGAGAATGGTGGACGCGATCAACCGCGACCACTTCGGCGGCCGGCAGGTGATCTCCTGCTTTACCTGCCATCACACGCGCGACCGCCCGCTGCTGACGCCGACGATGGAGCACGCCTACGGCGCGCCGCCCCTCTACTCCGACGATCTGTTCGCGGGCGTGCCCGGCGCGCCGGCGCCGGAAACGATCCTGGACAAGTACATCGAAGCGTTGGGAGGGGCCGAGCGGGTGAACGGCATCACCAGCTACAGCGCCACGGCGACGAGCGTCGGGTTCGGCGGGTTCGGCGGCGGCGGGACCGTGCGCATCTGGGCGCAGGCGCCGGACAAGCGCAGCACGATCATCGAGTTCCGGGAGGCAGCGGGTCGCGACAACAGCGCGCGGACGTACGACGGCAGCGCCGGATGGATCAACACGCCGCTCTCGGTGCTGGGCGAATACGCGTTGAGCGGCACCGAGCTCGACGGCGCCCGGTTCGACGCCATGATCGCCTTTCCCGGACAGCTCGGCGAGGTCCTTTCGGTCCTGCGCGTCGGCTATCCCGACTACATCGACGGCAGGCCGGTGGAGGTGGTTCAGGGATCCGGTCCGCGCGGCCTGGTCGTCACGCTGTACTTCGACCAGGAGACCGGCCTGCTGACGCGCTACATCCGTTACGGCCGATCCCCAATCGGGCGTTTGCCGACGCAGGTCGACTACGCCGACTACCGCGAGGTCGAGGGCGTCATGATCCCGTACCAGTGGACGTTCTCCTGGCTCGACGGCCGCGACTTGTTCGAGATTACGGACATCGAGATCAACGCGCCCATCGACGAGAGCGTGTTCGGACGGCCCTCGCAGATCGATGTAGTACGTTGAACTGCGGGGGTAACAGAGGTGGTGAAATGAGAATGACAAGGCTCATTGCGGCAATCCTGGCGGCCGGCATGCTGCTGGCGGCAGCGCCGGCAGTCGCGCACCATGCGTTTTCGGCGGAATTCGACGTGGATTCGCCCATCTCGCTGAGCGGCACGGTCAAGCGGGTGGAGTGGCTCAACCCGCACTCGTGGATCTACATCGACGTGACGGGGACCGACGGCGAGATCGTCGAATGGGCGATCGAGGTCGGCCCGCCGGGGCCGCTGTTCCGGCGCGGCATCAGGAAGGAAATGCTGCCGATCGGGTCGGAAATTCAGGTCGACGGCTTCCAGGCCCAGGACAAGTCGACCCGGGCGACCGGCCTCGACGTGACGTTCCCCGACGGCCGGCGCATCTTCACCGGCTCGGAGAACACCGGCGCGCCGCCCTCGCCGGCCCAGCGCTAGCGTTTGCCCGCGGTATGGGGCGCAGCCCCAGGTAACAATGCGCCGAAGCCTGCGGTTGCTGGTCGCACTACTCGCGCTGCCGCTGGCGGCGGCGCAGGCACAGCCGACCCTCGACATCTACTACCTGGACGTGGCCGGCGGCGGGGGCACGCTGATCGTGTCGCCGTCCGGGGCAGCGCTGCTCATCGACGCGGGCTGGCCGGGGCCGCGCGACGCCGAGCGCATTCTGGCCGCGGCGCGGCAGGCGGGCCTCGAGCAAATCGACTACTTCCTCGCGACGCACTATCACTCCGATCATGTCGGCGCGGTTGCCGAGGTGGCCGCCGCGCTGCCGATCCTCAATTACGTCGATCACGGCGAGCCGATCGAGCCGCCGCGCGGCAGCAGCGCCGAGGCGTACGAGCGCTACGTCGAAACGCGGGCCGGGGGCAATCACATGCCGGTGCGGCCGGGCGACACGATTCCAATCGCCGGCATCGAGGTGCACGTAGTTACCTCCGCTGGCGAATTGCTCGAGACGCCGTTGTCCGGGGCCGGGATGCCGAACCCGCTCTGCGGCGCGTTCACGCCGCGCGAGGGCGAAATCGCGAGCGACGCGGCGTCGGTAGGGCTGTTCATCGGCTACGGGCGGTTCCGGGCGGTCCAGCTCGGCGATCTGACCTTCAACAAGGAGCGCGATCTCGTCTGCCCGAACAATGTCCTGGGCACGGTCGACGTGTTCCAGACGAGCGCGCACGGCTTGAACCTGTCGAGCCCCAGCGAGCTCCTCCACGCGCTCAGGCCGCGCGCCGCCGTAATCAACAACTCCGGCCGCAAGGGCGCGTCCCGCGAGGCGTGGACACGGGTGCAGGCGTCACCCGGCCTCGAGGATCTGTGGCAGGTGCACTACTCCGAGCTGCGCGCCGGGGGCGACCAATGGGCCGAGGGCGCGGAGCAGGGAGGCGAAGCATTCAACGTCGCCGCACAATTCATCGCGAACCTCGACGACAGCACGGGACATTACATCAAGATGTCGGCGAGGCCGGATGGCAGCTTCACCATCACCAACGCCCGGACCGGATTCACGAAGGAATACGAATCGCGGGACAATCAGGCGCGATAGTAGTGGTGGAACCGGGCGATTGGCGGTAGACTGAGCTTTCGGATGACGGGATCAAGCGAGAGGAATTATCGATGAAGATCCATGGTTCGCGCGTGGCAGGATTTCTGATCGTTGCAGCGGGTCTGCTCCTGCTCGGCTCGGTGCAGTCGGTGCAGACCGAGCAGGCCGGCGCACGGGTGGAAATCGACGGCGACGACATCGGCGGCGTGGTCACCGGTCCCAGCGGCCCGGAGGCAGGCGTCTGGGTAGTCGCGGAGACGACGGACCTGCCAACCAAGTTCTCCCGCAGCGTCGTCACCGACGACCAGGGCCGCTACGTGATTCCGGACCTGCCCGACGCGAGCTACCAGGTGTGGGTGCGCGGCTACGGCCTGGTCGATTCACCGCGGCAGTCGGCCGCACCGGGGCAGTCGCTCGACCTCGACGCCGTGCCGGCGCCCAGCGAGGCGGCCGCCGCGGAGTATTACCCCGCAGCCTACTGGCTGGCGCTGATGGACACGCCGATTGCCGGGTGCGGGCTGGCGTGCCATCAGATTGGCAACAAGATGACGCGGGAAATTCCGGTCAGCATTCGGGAAAAGACGGCGACATCGCTCGAAGCATGGGACATGCGTGTGGCAGCCGGGCCCGAGGGCGCGTCGATGGCGGCGGCCTGGCGGGGGCTGGGCGATGATCGCGAAGCGTTCGCGGAATGGACGGACCGCGTCGCGGCCGGCGAGCTCCCGCCCGACAAGCCGTCGCGGCCGGAGGGATTGGAGCGCAACCTGGTCGTGACGGTCTACGACTGGGGCACGAAGTTCGACGGCCGCACCGACGCGGTCGCCAGCGACCTGCGCGACGGAACGGTCAATCCACATGGGGGCGTCTACATGGTCTCCCGCTCGAACGACATCCTGACGGTCCTCGATCCGGTAGAGAACAGCTTCCGCAACCTGATCGTGCCGTCCGAGTCGCCCGTCACCCGCGACAACACGCCGTGGTCGCCCTACTGGGGCGACGAGCCGGTCTGGAAACGCCAGTCCGAGCCGCGCAGTCTGGCCATGGACAGCGGCGGGCGCGCGTGGCTGAGCGCCATCGTGCGCGAGGCGCCGCGGCAGAACCCGGAGTTCTGCACGTCGCCGGAGAACAAGTACGCGGAGTTCTTTCCACTGACGAGCCGCAGCCGGCGGGCGCTGCCGCGGCAGGCGTCGCTCTACGAGCCGGAGACCGGCGAGTTCACGTCGATCGGCGACGTGTGCACGAGCCTGGACCACAACCAGTTCGGCCCGGACGACTACATGTACTTCGGCTCCAGGGACGTGGTTTTCTGGATTGACACGCCCAGGTTTCTCGAGACCAGGGATGCGGAAGAGTCCGTAGGTTGGTGCCCGGCGGTCGTGGACACCAACGGCGACGGCGAGATAACGCAGGGGTGGACCGAGCCCGACGAGCCGATCGACCCGACGCGCGACCATCGGGTCGCGCTCGGCTGTTACCAGATCGCCGTCGATCTCAACGACCCGGACGGCGTCACGTGGTGCGGCGACGCCGACGGCTCATGGACGCTGCGCACGACCCGCGGGCGCCTCACGCGCCTCGTGAAGGGGCCGGATCCGCCCCGCACGTGCCGCGCGGAAGTATTCACGCCGCCGGAAGGACTGGACATTTCGGGTGGCCCGCACGCGGCGGTCGACGGCGAAGGCGTGGTCTGGATGAACTGGCGCGGCAGCCAGCATTTCACGTCGTTCGACTACCGCAAGTGCAACGTGACGCCCGGACCGGAGGCCGCAACGGGCGAGCTCTGCAAGGACGCCTGGACGGTGTACCGCAAGGGCGGCCCGAATCACATAGGCACGAACGTCGAGGCGGACAACACCTACCTCCCGCAGGTCGATCTGCACAACGTGCTCGGGCTGGGGGCGGACACCCCGCTGTACGGCACGACGAACTACGACGCGCTGCAGGTGCTGTTGCCCGAGACGGAGCAGTTCATCCAGTTGCGCGTGCCGTATCCGATGGGGTTCTTCTCGCGCTCGGCCAACGGGCGCGTCGACGACGCGACCACCGGCTGGAAGGGCAAGAGCCTCTGGTCGAGCTTCTCGACCTACACGCCCTGGCACGTGGAGGGCGAGTACAGCGACGGGGGCGATACCGGGAACGGGTCGAAGGCGGTCAGGTTCCAGATGCGCCCGCACCCGCTCGCACACTAGACGAAGTTCGTGGGAGTTCGCCGAGGAGAGAGCATCATGCGGACACTGGCAGTCGCGGCGGCGGTTCTGGTCTGCGGCGGAATGGTCGTGCCTGCGGCCGCGCAGGACACCCCCACGTACAACGGGAACGTCGGCAAGATCCTGCTCGACAACTGCGCGAGCTGCCACCGGCCGGGCCAGGTGGCGCCGATGTCGCTGCTCAACTATGCGGAGTCCCGCCCCTGGGCGCGCGCCATCAAGGCCAAGGTGGAATCGCGCGAGATGCCGCCGTGGTTCGCCGATCCGCGCTTCGGCAAGTTCTCGAACGACTCGAGCCTTTCCAACGCCGAGATTGCGGCGGTGGTGGCGTGGGCCGACGCCGGCGCTCCGGAGGGCGACGGCGCGGCGCCCGAGCCCCCGCAGTTTTCGGATGCCGGCTGGAGCCACCCCTCGGGTCTGCCGCCGGACTTCATCTACGAGTTCCCGATCGAGTGGCACATCGAAGCCGAAGGCGAGACGCCGAACTTCAATCTGTACACGCCTCTTCCGTTCGACCATGCCATGTGGGTCACGGGGACCGAGGTCCATCCGGGCAACCGCGCCGTCACGCATCACATCACGACGGGCCTGCGCAACATCCCCACGGGGATGAAGGTCGGCGCCGGTCCCGTATGGGAAGGCGGTCCGACCGCCGACTACGTGCTGATCCCCGACCCCAACCCGGATCCGGAGGCCAGCGACACCGACGAGTTCCAGGAGGTGGCCGACCGGTTCGCGCGCGGGGAGGGCGGTGAAGAGTTCTCCACCGGGTTCGGCCTCTATGTTCCCGGGCAGAGCATGCGGAACGTCAAGGAAGGGCACGTCCAGGCGATCCGCGGCGACCTGTTCAGCCACATCAGGTGGAACCTCCACTACCAGGCGACCGGTAAACCGGAGACGGCGCGGCCCAGGGTCGGGGCCTGGACGGCCTCCGAGCCCGACCACGTCAAGCTCGCGCGGCGGCAGATACAGGTGAAGGAATACACGTCCGAGGGGCAGACGCTGGTGGCGCCGCCGCCGCTCTCGGAGGAAGAGGCGGCCATATTCGCCGCCCGGTTCGAGGTCAACCAGGACCTGAACCCGCTGCTGGCGCCGATTCCGCCCAACGAGGCGAACTGGACGGTTACCGGGATCGGCGCCTTCCAGAATGACTCGTTCCTGCAGGACATGTGGATCCACGCCCACACGCGCGGCAAGGACTTCACCGCCGTCCTGACGTATCCGGACGGCCGCGAGGAGATCGTGCTGCGGCTGTCGAACTACTCGTTCGACTGGCAGTACCGCTACTACTTCGAGGAGCCGCCGTTCGTGCCGGCCGGGTCCACCCTCAAGGTGATCGGCCGCTACGACAACTCCCGTGCGAACCGCTCGAACCCGGCGCCGCACAAGCCGGCCTACTGGTCGGAGCAGAGCTGGGACGACATGTTCGTCGTCAACGCCGGGTACACCTTGGCGGAGGACGGGGAGCCCGGAGCCGGCGACAACTGACGTTCCGCAGCGTCGCGCGCTTGGGTTAGATGCCGGTGAGGCGGTCGAGCTTGCCGGTGCTGTCGCCGAACGCGTCGACCGGAAAGCCCAGTTTGTCGAGCAGGGCCACGTGCAGGTTGGCCAGCGGCGTGCCCTGCGGATAGCGCACGAAACGGCCGCCCGCTATCCCGGCAGCTTTGCCTCCCACCAGCGCAATCGGCAGGTCTTCGTGGAAGTGCGTGTTGCTGTCGCTGATGCCCGACCCGTAGAGGAAGAGCGTGTTGTCCAGCAGCGTGCCGTCGCCCTCGGGCGTAGCGGCCAGCTTGTCCACCAGGTACGCGAACTGCCGGAAGTGGTACTCGTTGACCCGGCTCAGCCGGTCGAGCTTGGCCGGCTCGTCCTGGTGGTGCGACAGCGGGTGGTGTGAGTCGGAAACGCCGATCTCGGGATAGGCGCGGCCGCTCACCTCGCGCGCCAGCATGAAGGTGCTGATGCGGGTCATGTCCACCTGGTAGGCCAGCGCCAGCAGGTCCATCATCAGCCTGGCGTGCTCGGCATAGTCGTCAGGCACGCCGGCGGGCTGCTCTATGACCGGGAGCTCGCGGGCGCTTTGCGCCTCCGCCATCTGGATCCGGCGCTCGGCGTCCCGCACCGCGTCGAGGTACTCGTCGAATTTGCGCCTGTCGGCGGGGCCCAGTCCCAGGTCGAGCCGCGCGATCTCGTCGGTGACCGCGTCCAGAATGCTGCGGTCCTGCTCGATCCGCGCCAGCCGGGCGGCCTGATCGGTGCTGCCGCTGGTGCCGAACAGCCGCTCGAACACCGAGCGCGGGTCGTTGTCGCACGGCAGCGCCGTCGTCGGCGTGCTCCACGCGATGGTGTTGGTCAGCGAGCAGCTCGTGTTGTCGCAGACGCCCAGCATGTCGGTCGACTCGATGGCGAGCTCGAGCGACGCGAGCTGCGTCTGCTTGCCCAGCTCCTTTGCCGCGATCTGGTCCATCGTGGTGGCCGCGATCACGTTGGAGTCGCTGATGGCATCGAACGGCACGCAGGAGAGGAACGTGCCGGCGGCGCGCGCATGGTCGCCGCCCTTCTTGACCAGGTTGGCCGGCTCCACGTCGAGGCCGCCCAACACCAGGAACTGCGCCTTGTGCTGCGCCAGCGACGCCGCGATGGGCGGGAGCTCGGTCAGCGCGCCCTCGGCCTGCGGGAACCACCAGGCCATGGCCATGCCGTTGGGCACGTAGAACGCCCCAAAACGGCGGATCGGCGCCGCGGCCGTCCGCGCGAGCGCGGTGGCCGCCGGGACCATGCCATCGAGCAACGGGAGGGCAATTGCCGCGCCCAGACCGCGCAGCACGGTGCGGCGGGGCAGGTGCTTCCTGGTGATCAGCATCGCGTCAGGCTACCGTACTACTGTGATTTCTCCCTGGTGCCAAGGATGCTCAGCACAAGTGTACACGTACCTGCCCGGCGTGTCGAACCGAATTGAGCCGGTCGCTCCTGGCGCGATCGGTCCGGTCGTCCACGGCTGCTGGCGAACGGAGATCGTGTGCGGCGCGTCGCCGGTGTTGGTCCAGGTGATCTGCTCGCCGGCCGGCACCTGCACGCGCCGCGGCACGAACGTCTCGTAGTCGTCGATCTTCAGGCCCGGCGGCCGGATGGTGTCCTTGCGCCGTTCCTCGAAGTCGATGACCACCGCATTCGTCTTCTCGACCAGTCCGTGACCTTCGAAGGTCTGCACCGCGGGCGGCAATACCGGCGGACTGGCTGGTGGAACGGCGCCGCCGAGCTTGAACGCCCATACCAGGTCGCCCGTCGCCCGGGCCCCCATCGCCGGACCGTGCGTCGATCCGCCGCCGCTGGGCGCGACGGCGACGTACTGCTCCCCGTCCAGCTCGTAGGAAATCACGGGGGCCGAGTCGGCGCCCTGGCCGGTCTGGAACTGCCACAGCAGGTCGCCGGTCGCAGCATCGCGGGCCACGACGTTGCCGTCGACCTCGCCGTAGAACACCAGGTTCCCGGCCGTCGCCAGCATGCCGCCGCCGTGCGCCTTCGGATACGGGGAGCGCCGCTGCCACGCGATCTTGTTCGTGCGCGAGTCGACGGCCGTGATCAATCCGTACCACTGCATGCCCGGCTCGTTGTACGACACGCCGAAACGCGTCGCCCACCACGGGTAGACGGCCGCCGCCACGTAGAAATACCCGGTTTCCGGGCTGTAGGCCATCGGGGCCTGCCGGACGCCGATGTAGGGCGCCATCACGTTGGCCTGGTTGAGCGGCTCGAAATAGCACCCGGTCCGGAACCCCGGCGGCACGAGCCACGGCTCGATGCAGTTGGGGACCACCTGGTCGCCGCCGACCGGGAACGGCTGTGTGGGCTCCGTGAATTGAAAGGGATCCTGCGGGACGGGGCGCTCCTCGATCGGCAGCAGCGGCGATCCGTCGACGCGGTCCAGCAGGAAGAGGTGCCCGTCGGTGCGCATCACGCCGATGCCCTGGCGCGGCTGTCCGTCCAGGGTCGCGTCGTACAGCACCATGGGCGTGGGCACGTCCATGTCCCAGATGTCGTGCCGCGTGAGCTGGAAGTGCCAGCGGTACTCGCCCGTCTTGAGGTCGAGCGCCACCACCGAGGCGGCGAACAACTGGTCGCCCGGGCGCAGGTCGCCCGAGTGCGACGGGTGCGGGCCCGGATGCTGGGTCACATGCTGTCCCTGGATGCCCAGCGGATTGCCGTTGGGGTTGCCGGTGCCGAAATAGGCCATGCCCAGCTCGGGATCGACGGCCGGCGGACTCCAGACTCCGCCGCCACCCGCCCGCCACATCTCGTTGTTCGGCCACGTTTCGAAGCCGAATTCGTCCGGTCCGGGAATGCTGTAGAAGCGCCACATCTCGGCGCCGGTCCGCGCGTCGACCGCGCTGACGCCCCCGCGCCGGCCGCTGTCGCCCCCCCCAAGCACGATCAGCATCACGCCGTCGGCGTAGGTGGGCGCCGCGGATATCCTCAAGGGCTGGTCGTTGGCGGCATCCCGCGCGAGCTGATCCGTCCACACCGCTTCCCCGGTAGTCATGTCGAGGGCGGTGACCAGGCCGCTGGCGCCCACCGCGAGCACGTAGCCGAGCTCGGGGGCGACGGCCAGGCCGCGCCGCGCGGGCGGCTCGGACAACTCGGCGACCCAGACGAACTCGCCGGTCTTCGCGTCCAGCGCCGCCACGTTGCAGTTCATGAGCGCGGCGAAGATCCTCCCGTTGGCCATGGTGATCGAAGACTGGTTCGTCGGTCCCGGCAACCGTGTCGTCCACGCGCCGCCGAGCTCTGCGACGTTGCTCGCGGTGATCCGCCGCAGGTCCGCGTAGCGCTGGTTGTCGGGCGCGCCGCCGTACCGCGGCCACTGGCTCCCCGATCCCGGATTCTGCGCGCTGACCGATGCCACCGTGGGCGGCCGGTCGGCCAGGGCGCCGCAGGCGCCGCGCAGGAGCGGCGCCCCCGGCGGCCGGGCCGCGTCCGAGCGGTTGGCCAGCATCGCGTCAATGGACGCGGTCGCCGTCACCGTCAGCGGCGCGGCGCCGGAGGCCACGCCGTTCGCCTGCAGGATGAACGCGGCCATGCTGACGTGCGCCTCGTCGCCAAGCGCGCCGGGGTCGCTGGGGGGCATCGTGCGGATGGCCTCGAGCAGATCGAGCATCGTCCGCGGGCTCCAGCCGTCCTCGAACGTGGCGCCAACCAGCGGCGGCGCGTACGGCCCGCCGGTCAGATCCGCCCCGTGGCAGAACGCGCAGTTGGCCTGAAACGCCGCTGCGCCCGCCTCCGCCTGCTCTCGGGTAAACGGGCCCGCCTCCGCCGGCTGCTGGCTGGCTGCGGCGGGCTCCTGGCCCGCAGCCGCAAGCGTGGTGCCGGAGGCCGCGGCGCCCAGCAGCACAACTGCCCAGGCGGTGGCGATTCTCATCCTGATTGCTCCCGCGTCACCGGAGCCGTGCGGCTACGAGGTAATACGACATTCTACCCGCGTTGCGTCGTCGCAGGACGCCCAAAAACAAACGGGGCGGGGCGCCATCTGGTGCCCCGCCCCGCATAGTTGCCATTCGTTCACGCGTCCGGATCAGAAGGCGACCCGGAAGCCTAGCTGCACCATGCGCGACCAGTACGCGACGTCCGCGCTCGGGAGCGGGTTTCCGAACGTCGGGAGGATCGCTACGCGCTGGTAGAAGCCGTGGTTCTCGTGGTTGAAGAGGTTGAACACTTCGAGCATCGCGTCGACGTACGCCGCCCCGATGTGGAACCGGCGCTGCAACCTCATGTCCACCCGGTGGATCGGCTCGCCCTGCACGGATCCGTGGTCGATGATGGAGCCGTCGAACATCAGGCGTTGCGCGCTGGCGGGCCAGGGCCAGTAGAAGCCGCCCGTATCGCGGAGGTCGACGGGGTTGAACGAGTCGAAGCGCTGGCCCGAGCCGAAGAAGTACAGGCCGCTCACCTGGAAGTCGTACGGGAGGTCCCAGATGCCGTTGAAGACCGCCCGATGGCGCTGATCCGACGGTCCCCCGTCTCCCAGGGTGTTGCGCCAGCAGTCGCCGCCGAGGTCGCGGGACACCGGGAACGCGAAGTCCACGGGCGACGGAGCACAGGACTCCGAGAACCCCAGGGTGTACGTCGCCGACAACTGCCAGCCCTGGCTGAAGCGCTTGGTGAAGGCGGTCTCCAGGCCGTGGTAGTCGGTCGTCTTGCCGTGCTCGAAGATACGGACGTGCGCCAGGTCCGGCCACTTGCGCGTGCTGGGGTCCGAGAACGGACGGTTCAACCCGGTCTCGGGGTCGTAGGTGAGGTTCTCGTTCCAGGGATAGCGGCCGCGCCGGCTGCCGATGTACACATAGTCGGCCTGGACGGATATGGTCTCGCCGACCTGCTGCTGCATGCCCATCGTGAACTGGTGCGAATAGGGGATGCGCGCATCGTCCAGCGTGATGGGGCCATAGCCGGAAACGTTCAGACGGTACAGGCCGGCGTGTGCGCCGTCCCTGATTTCCTCGTACGTCGGCCGCGAGCCGCCCCCGGCGATGTTGTAGGGATCGGACGCGAAGTTCGGCCGGCCGTCGTAGTTCCATTCCGGAATCTGGAAGGCCAGGGCGTATTCCGTGTGGATGGCGCTGACGTCGTTCATCCCGGAATAGTAGAGGCCGTAGCCGCCGCGCACGACCGTCCGGTTGTCGTTGAGCGCGTAGGCGAACCCGACGCGGGGCTGGAACATGGTCAATTCCTGCGGCGCCCCCGTGCGGATCGGATCGTTCGCGAACTGCGGCGCCCGAATCGAGGTGAGGTCGATGTCGTTGGCCATGATGTCCTGCGCGAAGTCCCACCGCAGGCCCAGGTTCAGCGTCAGGTTGCGGGTGACCCGCCAGTCGTCCTGGATCCACCAGGCCACGGTCGGCTTGGTCCGCCAGCAGCCGTTGTCCGGGTCCGAGCTTTCCGGGATGGGGCCGGGGTCGTCGCAGGTCACGGCATGCACGTCGTAGCGGCCGCTGGTCTGGTCCCACCGCTGGATGAGCGGCCCGAGCCCGTCGAGGTTCCACGTCGAGGGGTCCATGGACGGAAACAGCTCCGCGATGTTGGCCGGGACCGGACCGGCCTGCGCGAACAGCGTGCCGTCGCGCGAGGTCGGCGAGAAGACGTAGTAGCTGGGCAGCATGAATTCGCCGCCAATCTTCAGCGTATGGCCGCCCCGGAACATCGTGAAGTCGTTGCGGAACGACCAGGCGTTCTGCGACTGGTTCGCCCCGTTGATGACGTCGCTTGGCCCGATGACGAGCCCCGCCAGGTTGATCTCCGGCGCGCGCAACCCCCAGTAGTTGAAGCGATCGTCGTGGAAGTGGTTCAGTCCGACCTTGAGCTCGTTGACCGTGCGGTTGGTCGCGTGGGTCAGCGTCCCGTAGATCTGCCGCGAAACGTAGTTCTGTTCCGTGAGCGTCGAGGGGTGGTTCGTAAGCTCCCGTTCAGGTCTGCGGAGCTGGTTCTGCAGCCAGCCGTTTCCGCGCACCATCAGGCGCGTCGAATCGCTGAGCTGGCCGTCCACGCGCCCGCCGAACAACTTGCTTTGCGGCGTGTACTGCAGACCCTGGTTGTCCGGCCCGTTGCCGAGGGCGTCGAACTCCGGAATTCCGCTCTGGAAGAAATACGACCTCGGCTCGCGCTCGTGCTCGTAGTAGCCGAAGAAGTGCAGCCTGTCTTCGACGATCGGCCCGCCGAAGGTGCCGCTGATCTGCTGATTCTGGTAGGGCAGCACCTCGTCGGCGAAGAAGTCCGCCGCGTTCATGCTGTCGTGCCGGAAGTAGCCCGCCAGGGAGCCGGCGAACATGTTGGTGCCCGACTTGGTCACCGCGTTCACCTGGATGCCGGTGGAGCGCCCCTGCGTGGCGTCGAAGCGGCTGCTGACCACCTCGAATTCCGCGATCGCGTCGCGGCTGAAGCGCGGCTGTCCGAGCTGCGCCAGCGAAAAGGTCTGGCTCACAGGCTGGCCGTCCAGGTTCACCTGGAAGTCGGTGGCCCACAGGCCGGACGGCGAATCCGACGTCTGCGCGGAGTTCACCCGGCTCCCGGGCGCCAGGGTAGTGAGCTGCATCCAGCTTCGGCCGTTCACGGGCAGCGCCTCCAACTGGCGGCTGTCGACGTTGCCGCCCATGCTGGACTGTTGCACGTCCACCAGCGGCGCCGCGCCCGTCACCGTGACGGTCTCCTCGAGCGTCGAGATCGTCATGGTGAAATTGATTACCACCGTCTGGCCGACCAGCATCTCCACCGACTCCTGGAGCTGCGTGGCGAACCCGGTCAGCTCGGCGGTGACGTTGTAGTTTCCTGTCCGCAACGCGCCGATGCGATAGCCGCCCGTGCCGTCGGAAACGCCGAGAAAGGTGTTGCCCGAATCTACGTGCAGTGCGGTGACCGTGACGCCCGGCAGAACGCCCCCGGTTTCGTCGGCCACCGTACCCGCAATCACGGTTTCCTGCGCCGCTGCCGGCGCAGCGAGGGCGAGGCTCGCGCACAGCGCGCCCACCCACAGACAACTACGGAACAATTTCACGAGGCTCCTCCTCCTGTTGCTGGTACAGACAATCGGCGGATATTAGCAGTACGGCCCGAGGCCGTGACTATACCGGATATCAGGTATGGCCGAAGGTCTGTTGTTGCGCGGGCGCCGGCGAGGATGGGGGACAGGAGCCCGTAAAGCGGACGGGGCGGGGCGCCGGGAGGCGCCCCGCCCCGCGTCGTTGCCGTTCGTTCAGACGTCCGGATTCAGAAGGCGAACCGGAACGCCAGTTGCATCATCCGGGGCCAGTAGGCGATGTCCGGGCTCGCGAGCGGCGTGCCATATGTCGGAGCGCACGTGCACTTCTGGTAGTTGCCGTAGTTCTCGTGGTTGAACAGGTTGAACACTTCGAGCATCAGGTCGACGTACGCCTGCCCGATCCCGAAGCGCCGCTGCAGCCTCACGTCCACCCGGTGCAGCGGGTCCCCCTTCACGTCGCCGTGGTCGATGATCGAGCCATCGGGTTGCAGGCGCTGCGCACTGGCGGCCCAGGGGACGAAGAAACCCCCCGTATCGCGGAGGTCGAAGACGGTATAGCTGTCGTAGCGCTGGCCGGAGCCGAAGAAGTACAGCCCGCTCACCTGGAAGTCGAACGGGAGGTCCCAGATACCGTTGAAGACGGCCCGGTGGCGCTGATCGGGCGGCCCCCCGTCCCCTTCGGTGGCGTTCCAGCAATCGTCGCCGAGATCGCGGGCCACCGGGAACGCGCCGTCGACCGGCGACGGAGAACAGGCCTCCGACTGTCCCACGGTGTACGTCGCGGACAACTGCCAGCCCTGGCTGAAGCGCTTCGTGAAGGAGGTTTCGACGCCGTTGTAGGTGGTCGTCTTCCCATGGTCGTAGACGCGGACGAGTCCCAGGTCCGGCCAGCGCCGCGTGCTGGGATCCGAATACGGACGGTTCAACCCGGTCTCGGGGTCGTAGGTGAGATTGGCGTTGATTGGGTACCGGCCGCGCTGCATGGCTATGTACACGTAGTCGGCCTGGAAGGACATCGAATCGCCGATCTGGTGCTGGAAGCCCATCGTGGCCTGGTGCGAATACGGGATGCGCGCATCGTCCAGCGTGATGGGACCATAGCTGGAAAGGTCCAGACGGTACAAGCCGGCGTTCGCTCCGTCTATGACCTCCTGGTGCGTCGGTTGCCGGCCTCCCGGAAAATGCCCGAACGGGTTGGACGCGAAATCCGGCCGGCCATCGTTCAGGTTCTCGAAAGTCAGGAAGCTCTGGGGGAACTCGGTGTGAATGGCGCTGACGTCATTCATGCCCGAATAGTAGAGGCCCCAGCCGCCGCGCACGACCGTGCGGTTCTCGTTGAGCGCGTAGGCGAACCCGATGCGGGGCTGGAACATGGTCCATTCCTGGGGTGCGCCCGTGCGGACCGGATCGTTCGCGTACTGCGGCGCCCGGAGCGAGGTGAGGTCGATGTCGTTGGCCATGATGTCCAGCGCGAAGTCCCACCGCAGGCCCAGGTTCAGCGTCAGGTTGCGCGTCACCCGCCAGTCGTCCTGCACCCACCAGGAGTAGGTCGGCTTCGTACGATAGCAGCCGTTATCGGGATCCCGCTGGCCCGGCGCCGGGCCGGGGTCGTCGCAGTTCGCGGCATGCACGTCGTACCGTCCGGAAGTCTGCGCCCACCGCTGGGTGACCGAAGAGAGTGGTGCGAGGTTCCACGTGGAGGGATCAATGGACGGAAACAGCTCGGCGATGTTGTCGGGGAAGGCGCCAGCCTGCGCCCAAAGAACACCGTCGCGCTCGGCCGGCACGTAGACGTAGTAGCTGGGCAGCATGAACTCGCCGCCGATCTTCAGCGTATGCCCGCCGCGCAACATCGTGAAATCGTTGCGAACCGAGAAGATGTCCTGGGTCTGGTTCGAGCCGTTGGTGACGAAGCTGGGCCCGATCGAGAGCCCCGCCAGCCTGATCTCCGGAGAGCGGATCCCCCAGTAGGACTGGTTGTCCCAGACGAAGTTGTTGTGGCCGACCTTGAGCTCGTTGACCGTGCTGTTGGTCGAGCGCGTCAGCGTCCCGTAGAACTGCCGCGACGAGTAATCCTTGTCCATGAGTGTCGAGGGGTGGTGCGCCAGCGACCGTTCAGGTCTGTGGAGCTCGTCGCTTATCCACCCGTTGCCGCGCACCATCAGCCGCGTCGAATCGGTGAGCTGCGCGTCCACGCGCGCGCCGTACAGCCGGCTGGTCCTCGTGTCCTGCAGACCTGTACCGTCCGGCCCGTTGGCGAGGGCGTTGAACTCGGGAACCAGGCTGGTGAAGAACAGGGACCGGGGCTCGCGCTCGTTTTCGAAATACCCGAAGAAATGGATCCGGTCCCGCACGATCGGCCCGCCGAAGGTGCCGCTGAGCTGCTGGTTCGAATACGGCAGCACCTTGTCGGCGAAGAAGTCCGCCGCGTTCATGCTGTCGTGCCGGAAGTAGCCCGCGAAGGAGCCTGTGAACGTGTTGGTGCCCGACTTGGTCACCGCGTTCACCTGGATGCCGGTGGAGCGCCCCTGCGTCGCGTCGAAGCGGCTGCTGACCACCTCGAATTCCGCGATCGCGTCGCGGCTGAAGCGCGGCTGACCGAGAGAGGCGACGGAGTAGCTCTGGCTGACCGGCTGGCCGTCCAGGTTGACCTGGAAGTCGGTGGCCCAGCGGCCGGACGGCGACGACGACGACTGCGTGGAGTTCACCCGGCTCCCGGGCGCCAGCGTGGTGAGCTGCATCCAGCTCCGGCCGTTCACGGGTAGCGCCTCCAACTGGCGGGTGTCGACGTTGCCGCCCATGGCGGACTGCTGCACGTCGACCAGCGGCGCGGCGCCGGTCACGGTGACGGTCTCTTCGAGCGTCGAGATCGTCATCGTGAAATCGATCACCACGGTCTGCCCGACCAGTAACTCCACCGACTCCGTGAGCTGCGTGGCGAACCCGGACAGCTCGGCCGTGATGTTGTACACGCCCGTGCGCAAGGCGCCGATCCGATAGGCGCCCGTGCCGTCGGAGACACCGAGGAACGTGTTGCCGGAATCCACGTGCAGGGCGGTCACCGTGACACCGGGCAGAATGCCGCCGGTTTCATCGGCCACCGTGCCTGCCAGGACCGTTTCCTGCGCGGCTGCCGGCGCCGCCACGGCGAGGCTCGCGACGAGCGCCACCGCCGAAAAACCATAGCGAACCAATCTCACGGCGCACCTCCCACTTATGGCAAAAACGATTACTTTTCCAGATGGGATCATTCCACGCCATCACCCCCTGTCAATACCAGATAACAGGTATGCCGAAAGGTGTGCTGTTGGGCGTGACCGCCGGTGTGAGGCTACGGGCGCGGCCAAAGAAAAAGGCCGACCCCGCTCGAGCGAGGTCGGCCCATAGCAAAGCGCAGTGTCCAGGTCTACTGCTCGGAACTCTCCATGGCGGCCTCCTGCACGCGTGCGCCGGCCAGGATGTTATAGAGCCCGTAGTTGCCCTCGTGGCAGGCGTATTCGTACAGCGGCTGCTCGTTCCACTGCATCGGGATCTCGTAGGTCCACGGCTCCTGCCATACCGTCGGATCGTTGACCGTGGCCTCGTAGCTGAGGGTCGACTGCGACACGCGCGTGAAGCGTTCCGTCAGGTGGAAGTGCCTGGTCGTGCGGCCCCGCTGGAAGCTCGTCTCGCGCAGGAAGTTGGTCGTCTCGACGACGAGCGTGTCGCCGTCCCAGTAGCCGCGCGATTCACCCGTCCACTGCGGGATCCCGGTCTTGGGGGTCCCGTCGAGCGGGATGACCCGGAAGTTGTGGTTCATCTCGTTGAGCAGCACGATCTGGTCGGGCGTCTGGAACAGTTGCACGTTCTGGTTGTACCCGCCCGGAGTCATCGGCGGCCCGGAGTTGAACCCGGTGATGCAGCGAAGCTGCAGGCCGTCGGCGCCGAGCTCGTTGATCCAGCCGCCGGGCGTGGGCGCGTGATTGTCCACTCCCCGCCGCTCCCGGGCCAGATCCGCCGCGCGCTGTGCGGCAGCCGCCGTCATGGCCGGGATCCTGCCGTTCGGCGGGTCCAAGATCAGCGACGTGCGGCGGTCGCCGACGGTCTGGGTGCCCCGGTCGAGCCAGAAGTTGTTGTAGAAGCCCGGGGATCCGTCTTCACGGCGGTCAACGTTGCCGCCCGCGGCCACGTCCTGGCGCTCCCGGGTCAGCAGGTTCTCGTTGCGCTGGAGCTCCGCCTGCTCCAGCTCGGCCGCCTCTTCCTCGGTCAGAAAGGCCTTGTCGCCCAGGTTCTCGGGACGCTGCAGGGGAGTGAGCGAGCGAAAGTCCCAGACGCCCTGCAGATCCGGTGCGCCCCAGGCCGTCCTGGGCGTTTCCGCCTCCGCGGATTGCGCCGCCGCACCGACAGGGGCCAACGCCACGACCGCGATGAATGCCGCCGCGAGAATTCTGTGGAGCATCGTTCCTTCCTCCTTGATCCGCCAGCTTGCCGAAGGTACAACACATGATTGATCAGGACGCTGCCTCGTGCAAGCAGGAGGAGAGCCTGTGTCTACCAGAATCGCGGTGTTCGCAAGCCTGCTCGTCGTGCTGCCGGCGCTGGCCGCCGCGCAGCCCGGAGGCGGATGGGTGGTGGATCGCACGCCGTGGGGCGACCCCGATCTGCAGGCGGTCTGGGACTACCGCACGATCACGCCGGTCGAGCGCCCCGAGCGCTTCGGCGACAAGGCCGTGCTGACCGCCGAGGAGGTCGCCGAGCTGGAGGCCGAAGCCGTGCGCAACAACGTCGACCGCGTGCCGCCGCCGGGCAGCGTCGGCGGTTATAACCGGTTCTGGCTCGACTTCGGCACGAACGTGATCGCGGGCGGCCGCACGTCGTTGATTGTCGATCCGCCCGACGGGCGGCTCCCGCCACGCCGGCCGGGCGTCGTGGAGCAGGAAGCCGATTTTCAGCGGGATGTGCCCGCTGCGCGGCCGATCCGCTACCGCTCGGGCGGCGCGGGGACCGACGGCCCCGAGGACCGCGGGTTGTCCGAGCGCTGCATCGTGGGCAACAACGTGGGGCCGCCGATGCTGCCGGACGCCTACAACAACAACGTCCAGATCTTCCAGACGCCCGGCTACGTGGTGTTGTTCAACGAGATGATCAACGACTCGCGCATCGTGCCCCTCGACGGCCGGCCGCACCTGCCGGACCACATCCGCCAGTGGATGGGCGACTCGCGCGGCCGCTGGGAAGGCGACACGCTGGTCGTCGAGACCCGCAACTTCGTCAACGAGGTCGCTTACGGCTCCAATATCCGGACGGCGTACGGCACGGGCGACGCCTACCACCTGACGGAGCGCTTCCGCCGGGTGGGGGAGGACCTCCTCGACTACGAGTACACCGTCGACGATCCGTTGACGTTCACGCGGCCGTTCACCGTGGCGCTGCCGATGCGGAAGCTGGACGGGGTCATCTTCGAGTACGCCTGCCACGAGGGGAACTACGGGCTGTACAACCAGCTCTCCGGCGCGCGCGCCGAGGATCGCGAGGCTGCGGCCGCGAGGTAGGCGCCCGGCGTCGCGCGGCTAGTTGCCCGGCAGCGCGAGCGCGATCAGCTCCGGCGGCGCGGCGCGGCCACCACCCCCTATTGCCACCACGATGTACTGCCGGCCCTCGTGCAGGTAGGAGATTGGGTTGCCGTACGGCACGGCCGGCAACGTCAGCGAGCCGAGGTATTCGCCGTTGTCCTTGTGGTAGGCGGTGAGCGTCCTGGCCGCCTCTGCCAGGTCCGCGGCGTAGCGCCCGCCGGAGTTGACGAGCAGCAGCGTCTTCGTGACGAGCGGACCGCCGCCGTGCATTCCGACGTGGCCGCCGAGCGCCGGCAGGTTGAGGTGGCGCAGCGCCGGGTGGTTGCGCGGGCCGTCCCCGTGCGGACTCATCCAGACGTGCTCGCCGGTGTTCAGGTCGATCGCCGTGACGCGTTTGTAGGGCGGCTTCACCAGCGGCAGCCCGCGCGGTCCGGGCGCCGGCCCGGGCCACGGCTCGGTGAAGTAGCCGACCGTGGCCGGCGGGGCGAACTCGACGAGCTCCACCGCCCGCAGCCGCGTCTGCGAGGGGATGAAGATGCGCCCGGTTTCCGGATCGACGGCCGAGCCGGGCCAGTTGATGCCGCCGCCGGGGCCCGGCGCCATGATGAGCGGCCCCTGCGGGCCGCGCAGCGGCGGCGGGGTGAAGATGGGCCCGATCAGGACGCGTTCCGCTATGCGCAGCGCTTCCGCCCGCAGCTCCGGCGTGAAGTCGATCAGGTCGTCCTCGGTGATGCCCTGCAGGTCGAACGGCGCCGGCTTCGTAGGGAACGGCTGCGTCGGGGAGTACCACTCGCCCGGTATGTCTCCCTCCGGCACCGGGCGCTCCTCGATCGGCCACACCGGCTCGCCGGTGACGCGGTCGAAGACATACGTGAACGCCTGCTTGCTGGTCTGCGCCAGCGCCTTGATCTCGCGCCCGTCCACCGTGACGTCGAGCAGATTGGCCGCGGTGGGGAAGTCGTAGTCCCAGAGGCCGTGGTGCACGGCCTGGAAGTGCCAGATGCGTTCTCCGGTCTCCCCATCGACGCAGACGATGCTCTCGGCGAACAGGTTGTCCCCCGGCCGCATGCCACCGTACCAGTCGTTGGTGGGCGTGCCCGTCGGCAGGTAGACGTAGCCGAGCTCTTCGTCCACCGCCATGGTGCCCCAGACGTTCGTATGGCCGCTGTAGCGCCACGACTCGTTGCCCCAACTGTCTGCGCCGAACTCGTCGCCCTGCGGGATGGTGTGGAAGATCCACTTCATGGCGCCGGTGCGCGCGTCGAAGCCGCGCACGTGGCCGGGATCCGCTTCGCGGCGCGTCAGGAAGGTGTCCTGCACGATGCTGCCGACGACCACCGTGTCGCCGACGACCGCCAGCGGCTGCGAATGCGTGAGGCGCGTGCGGTCGATGGCGCGGCCGAGCGAGCCGCTCAGATCGACCGTGCCGCCGTCGCCGAAATCGGGGTAGAGCGCGCCCGTGCGGGCGTTCAGTGCAACCAGCAGGAGGTCATGGGTGGCGATGAAGATGCGGGCGTCGGCGCCGGCGTCGTCCTCCCAGTAGGAGACGCCGCGGTGGTGCCAGCCGACGTTGGCCGGGCGGTCCAGCCGCTCGTAGGTGCGCGGATCGTAGGACCAGACCAGCTCGCCCGTGCCGGCGTCGAGCGCCGCCACCTGGCCGACGGCCGTGCTGACATAGACCAGGCCGCCCACCATCAGCGGGATCGTCTTGAACTGCAGGGCGTTGACCTCGGGCCGGGCGCGCGTCACCTCCGTCGAGATGGATGTCCAGCGCCAGGCGATCTCGAGGTCCCGGAAGTTCTCGACGGTGATCTGGTCGAGCGGGGAGTACTTCGTATTGCCCGGAACGGCGCCGAATGCCCGCCACTCGCCAGATGGCGGCGACTGCGCCTGGAGCGCCGCTGCTGACATGCTGGCTGCCAGGGCAATCGCCGCCGCCCGGCGGACGGCAGACGCGGTCCGGCGCGCCGGCAATCCCGGGCAATCGGAATGGGCAGCGGAATGCGAACGGTCTCTGGTCACGGACTCCTCGCGTCCGGGGCGCGGTGCGGTTGCCATGATAAGGCGCATGGATGCGGCAATCCAGCGCGCCGGTGGCGGCGCTCCGCGCGTAGAATGGCGCAATGGCGGTACGGCCCGAGCCCGGTCCGTGGATGCAGACGGCTTCCGCGTCGCGGTTGCTCGTGGCGTTGTTCGTGCTCGGCATGGCCGCGGCCGCGCAGGCGGGCCAGGATCCGGCGCCACCCGCGCCGCGTCCGGTCGACGCCCGACTGCTGCAGGCCGCGCAGGCCGGCGACGCGCTGGCGCTCGGCGAGGCGTTGGCGGCCGGCGCGGATCCGGCCGCGGCGGATGAGTCCGGCTCGACGGCGCTGACCTACGCGGCGGCGCGTGGACACGCCGCTGTCGCGGAGGAGTTGCTGGCGGCCGGCGCCGCCGTCGATGTGGCGGACATCCTCGGCCTGACGCCGCTGATGCACACCGCGGCGGGCGGACATGCGTCGGTGGCGGAACTTCTCGTCGAGGCCGTGCCGGGCGCTCTCGATACGGCCGACCGGGGCGGCAGGACGGCCCTGGCGCATGCCGCTTTTTCCGGAGAGGCCGCGGTCGCCGCCGTTCTGCTGGAAGCGGGCGCCGCCGTGGACGCGCAGGACGACAGCGGCCTGACGCCGCTGGCGCTGGCCGCGGGTCAGGGACACGCGGACGTGGTCCGCCTGCTCGTCGCCGCCGGCGCCGACGTGAACGGGGAAGATGGCGAGGGCGTGACGATCCTCATGGCGACGGCGTCGGCCGACCACGGCGAGGCCGTGGAAGCGCTGGTGGCGAGCGGCGTGGATGTGAACGCGGCGACCGCCAACGGCTCCACCGCGTTGATGGGCGCCGCTTTCGGCGGTTCGCAGCGCAGCGTGGAGCTGCTGCTGGCAAGTGGCGCCGAGGTCGATGCGGGCGACAGCGACGGCCGCACGGCGCTCATGGCGGCTGCGCTCAACGGCCACGCGGAGGTTGCGGCCGCGTTGCTGCGGGCCGGCGCCGACGCAGCGCGCACCGACAACTACGGCGGCTCGGTCGTCAGCTACGCCTCGGCCAACGGCCACCTGGTCCTGATGGAGACGTTGGCCGGCGCCGGCGCGGCGCCGGCCGGCGGCGATGCGCTGGTGTACGCGGCGCGCGACGGACATGTCGAGGTCGTACAGACGCTGCTGCGGCAGGGCGCCGACGTCAACGGGCGCGACGCCGCCGGCGTGACGGCGCTGATCGCCACGGCCGCGAGTGGGAGCCTGGACACCCTGCGCTTCCTGCTGGACAACGGCGCCGCCGTTGACGCGGCCGACAACAACGGCCGCACCGCGCTGATCGAGGCGGCGACCGCCGGCCAGGTCGCGACGGTGCGCGTTCTGCTGGAGGCCGGCGCCGACCTCGACATCCGCGACGCGGACGGACGCACCGCGTGGACGTACGCCGCGATGGCCAACCACTACGGCGTCGTGCGCCTCTTCCAGGAGCTCCGCCCGCGCCAACCCCCCGACCCGCAATAGCTCCCGGCGACTGCGGTTGCCTGTCGCCGCGGCCGCAATCCGTTACACTCGTGGCCATTCGCGCGGCGACGGCGATCGGCACGGGTAGGTCCGGTCTTCGCTGAATCGCAGTGTTGCGAGGGGGGAGACCGATGCAGATTCTCTGCGATCGACCGTTGGCAGTTCTCGTTCTGGCGGCTGCGGCCTGCCTGTTGCTTGCGCCCGGCGCGGCGCACGGACAGGCGATCGGCGGCACGGTTACCGACACCACTGGCGGCGTGCTGCCCGGCGTGACGGTCGAGGCGCGCAGCCCGGCGCTCATCGAGCAGGTGCGCGCCGCCGTGACCGACGGCAACGGGCAGTACCTGATCGTCGCGCTGGAGACGGGCGACTATTCCGTGACCTTCACCCTGCCGGGTTTCAGCACCGTCGTGCGCGAGGGGGTGGAGCTGAGCGGCGGCTTCACCGCCAACGTCGATGTCGAGTTGCCCGTGGGCGCGCTCGAGGAGACGGTCACCGTTACCCAGGCCAGTCCGCTGATCGACGTCCAGAGCGTCGAGCAGCGCGAGACGATGGATCGCGACGTGTATGAAGTGCTCCCGACGGCACGGTCGTACGATGCCATGGCGTTGCTCGTGCCCGCGATGAACGTCCAGGGCGGGCCTACCACGTCCGTTTCCGCGGATACCGGGGGCATTACGGGTGGCGGCAGCAACCGCATCTCCATCCACGGCTCGCGCGATGCGGACGCCATCGTTGCGATCGACGGCATGGACGTCAACCAGGTGGCGTTCGACGGGTCGCCCGCCGGCGGCAGCACGTCCGATACGCCGATGGCGGAGTTCGTCTACGACTATTCGGGCAGCTCCGCCGAGGTGGAGACGGGCGGCGTGCGGCTGAACATGATCCCCAAGGAAGGCAGCAACACGTTCAGCGGCAGTCTGTTCGCCGACATGGCCCACTCGAGCTGGCTGGCGGACAACATCAACCAGGAGCTGGTCGACCGCGGGATCCAGGGCGGCTTCGACGGCGGCACGACGCTCGATCAGGCGTGGAGCTTCGCGCCGTCCATCGGCGGCCCCATCGCGCGCGACCGCCTGTGGTTCTTCGCCACGTACACCTTCCGCCGCGCCGCGCAGTTCCCGGCCGGGCTGTTCATCAACGAGGACACGAGCGGCACGCTCTACATGCCGAGCCCCGCCGACAAGGCGCGCACCAATACGGACCGCCACGAAGCGACGTTGCGCCTTACCTGGCAGGCATCGGACAAGGACAAGGTGCAGGCGTTCTGGCGGCACAGCCCCAACAACCGCAGCCCCAACCTGGTCGGATCCGCGCTGGACCCGATCTTCATCTCGCCGGAAGCCGGGAGCGAAATCGACTCGGGCACCTACACGTATCAGGCCAGTTGGGTCAGGCCGCAGACCAACCGCGTGCTGTTCGAGGCGGCCGTATCGATGCAGCCCAACTTCACCGATCTGTTTCCGCTCGACGCGGAGACGCAGCTCGCGCGCGGCAACCCCAACATCTTTGACGCCAGGACCGATCTGTACGGCTCGTACGAGGCCTCGACGTCCGACATGGTGCGCAACATGGGCTTCTTCTTCGGCGGCACCGGCGTCCACTTCTCGACGCGCAATACTTCGATCCGCGGGTCGATGTCGTACGTCACCGGCAGCCACAACCTGAAGGTGGGCATCCAGTCCACCCACAAGTGGCAGAACGAGAGCTACCAGAGCAACAACGGCTGGACGAACCAGGTCACGTTCTTTGGCGGCCCGGTGCAGGCGCGCTTCCACGCCCGGCCGAACGAAACGAACCAGCTAGACAACATCGGCGTCTACGCGCAGGACCAGTGGACCATCGACCGCGTGACGCTGAACCTGGGGGTGCGGTTCGACTACTTCGAGGGGTCCTATCCCGACCAGACGACGGAGGCGATGAGGTGGGCGCCGACGCCGCGGACCTTCCCCGGCGCCACGGTGGCGAGCTGGAAGGACCTGCAGCCGCGGCTGGGCGTGGTGTACGACGTCACCGGCGATGGACGCACGGCGCTCAAGGCGTCGGCTTCGCGCTACGGCGAGCGGGACGCCATCGCGCTGGCCGGCGAGGTGAATCCGGTCGCGAACAACGTGCTGATGGGCCGGACGTGGCTGGACGGGCGGGTCTGCCTGAATCCGGCGGTCTGCATCCCGGGTGACGGACTCGTGCAGGGCAACCCGCTGCTCAACTTCCCGAACGGCGAAATCCTGAGCTTCAATCCCAATCCGGGATTCGCGAGTCCGGGCATCACCGACCGCTTCGATCCCGACTACGCGTTCGGCTGGGGCAAGAAGGAGGCCAACTGGATGTTCTCGGGCAGCCTGCAGCATGAGCTGACAACAGGCGTCAGCGTCGATGTGGGCTACTTCCGCCGCGCCTACGTCAACCTGGCGGCGGTGGACAACCAGGCGGTCAGCGCGGGCGACTGGGACGAGTGGGTGTACATGGTGCCCGAGGACTCGCGGCTGCCCGATGGCGGCGGCTATCCGCTCACGCTCGTCGATCTGAATCCCGCGGCGGTAAGCGTGCCGCAGAACGTCACCGGCAACGCCGAGGCGTTCGGCGGGCGCATGGAGAGCTGGCACGGCGTGGACCTCAACTTCAACGCGCGCGTGGAAGGCGTGCTGTTTCAGGGTGGATTCGCTACCGGCAAGCGCACGACCGACGCCTGCGCGGTCAACGCGGCGCTGCCCGAGCGCATCAACGAGGGCGCTGGCGGACTGACTGGCGGCGGCGACAGCGTCGTGCCCGTGGAGCACTGCGCGACCGAGACGCCGTGGCTGCACCAGGCCTCGCTCTTCGGTTCCTACACGTTCCCTTACGACATCGTGCTGTCCGGGACGTTCTTCACGCGTCCGGGGACTCCGCGTCTGGCGGTCCTCGCGGTGCCCAACGCCGTTGCGGAGGCAGCGCTCGGGCGCCCCCCGACGGAGACGTCGATCGCCGTCAACGTCATTCCGCCAGGATCCGCATACGGGGACCGGCTCAACCAGGTCGACCTGCGCATAGCGAAGGTAATCAATACGGGCGGGACGTCGAACCTGCGGGCCGCCCTGGATCTGTACAACGTGTTCAACGCCAATGCGGTCGCCCGCGAGCGCTACACGTTGCGGAACTACCTGCAGCCGGTCGGCGTGCAGTTGGGGCGCCTGGTGAAGCTCACCATGCAGCTCAACTTCTGACGCTGCCGCTGCCGGTGGCAGCCGCCCGATCCTCGGTAGCAGTGCCCAATGTGGTAGCCTTGCGGCTATCCGTCGCTAGCAACGAGATCCCGAGGGGTCTGGAGGCGACATGGGTTGGAGCTATGCTCGGCAGCGGTGGCCGCGGCGGCTGGCCTGCGCCGCGTTGGCGGCGCTTGCGTTGGTCGCGCTGCAGGGATTCGCCGGCGCCCGCGAGGGGAGCACTCTGGGGTTCCTCATCGTGGACACGCGCCTGGCGATGCACTACGGGCCGTTCGAAGCGGATTGTCCCGGGGGATTCGAGCGGACCGTCGAAGAGCACTTCCTGGCCACGCTCAGCCCCGACGAGCGTGAACGGATTCTCCGGCCCGAGAACGCCGAAGAGTACGCCAACGCCTGGAAGGGTGACTTCATCAACGGTGCCGGCGGCGAGAACGTCTGCCAGAACCCCAAGGCGTTCCTGGACGATCCCCGCCACCCGCCGCACCGGGGCATCCAGAGCAGCGTGGCCTACGGCCTCAACCTCGACGGCACGCCTGACGGCCGCGCGACGCCGCTCACCTGCGAGCACCCGAAGTTCGAAGGGCTGAACGGCGAGCCCGCCGTCGACAACCAGCTCTACCGCGCGGTGGGCTGCTACAAGAGCCGGCGCGGCACCGGCGAGAGCCAGCAGCAGGGCAGCGAGCTCGATCCGTTCCTGATCGAGCTGCGCGGCGTCGACGACCTCGAGAACGACCGGCGGGTCGAGGTGGGCATCTATTCCCTCGCGGCGGATGACCTGGTCATCATGACGCCGGGCGGAGCGCCGCTCCCGCACCAGTCCTTCCGCGTGTCGTCGAATCCCAAATGGCGGAACGAGACGACCGGCCGCATCGTGAACGGCGAGCTGCGGGTCGATCACCTGGACAGGCTGTTCCTGAAATTCCGCCTGTTCACGTGGGGCGCATTCGGCGAGGTCTATTCCCACGAATTCCGGCGCGTGCGGTTCAAGCTGAAGCTCGAGGAGGACGGCGGCATCAGCGGAATCATGGGCGGCTATCGGCCGCTGTGGAACATCTCCACCATCGGGTACTGCTGCCGCGCCACGGCTTCGACCGCCAACATGGACTGCGCCTCGGAGTACAAGACCTTCGTACAGATGGCCGACGGAGACCCGGATCCGGAGACCGGGCAGTGCACCACGATCTCCGCGGCGCAGAGGATCGGTGGCATCCCCGCGTTCGTGATCCACGAGGGAGAGTAGGAGCCGTCGATGCGGTGTCCGGCTGTCGGGCCTGACCGGCGCTTCGCATTGTGCGCGGGGATCATCGCGTGGCTGGCGGTGGCGCCGGGTGCGGCCGCGGCGCAGCCGGCGGGTGACGACGCGACGGCCATGCGCCGCCTGACCGAGGAGCAGTACCGCAACGCGGTCGCGGACATCTTCGGCCCGGACATCCAGGTCGCCGGACGCATGGACCCGCTGGTGCGGCTGCCGCACGGCCTGCAGACCTCCGCGGTGAGCGCGATCTCCGTCTCGCCGGCCGGCTTCGAGCAGTACACGCAGATGGCCCGGGCCATCGCCGGGCAGGTCGTCGACGACGCGCACCGCGCGACGCTGGTCGGCTGCCGGCCGGCCGCGGAGAACCGCGCGGACGACGCATGCGCGCAGGCATTTCTCGAACGGGTGGGCCGCCTGCTGTTCCGGCGGCCGCTCGAACCGGCCGAGCTCGAGCGGCAGGTCGCGGCTGCGCGCGAGGGCGCCCGCCTCAGCGGGAGCTTCTACACGGGCCTCGCATTGTCGCTGGAGACGATGCTCGTGTCCCCGCACTTCCTGTTCGACATCGACGTCACCGAGCCCGACCCCGAACGCCCGGGTGAGCTGCGCCTGGACGCCTGGTCGAAGGCGGCGCGCCTGAGCTTCTTCCTCTGGGATACGACCCCTGACGCGCTGCTGCTCGCGGCCGCCGCGCGCGGCGATCTGCACACTGCCGAGGGCCTGGCGCGGCAGGTGGGCCGCATGGTCGCGTCTCCGCGGCTGGAGGCGTCCGTGCGGACGTTCTTCTTCGACATGCTGGGGTTCGAGCGCATCGAGGACCTGGCCAAGGACGCGGTCCTGTATCCGCAGTTCGTGCGCGACGTGAAGGCGGAAATGCCGGAGCAGACCCTGCGCACGATAGTGGAGCTTCTGGTCCGCGAGAATCGCGACTACCGCGAGCTGTTCACGTCGCGCACCACCTTCATGACGCGGGCGTTGGCGCAGGTCTACGCCCTGCCCGTACGGCCGGGCAGGGATGCGTGGGTACGCTACGAGCTGCCGGAGGAGGGCGCCAGGGCCGGGTTGCTGACGCAGATGAGCTTCCTGGCCGCGTTCTCCCATGACGGGCGCAGCTCGCCGACGCTGCGCGGGCAGGCGCTGCGCGAGCTGCTGTTGTGCCAGCCCGTGCCGGATCCGCCGGCCAACGTCGATTTCTCGTTGCTGGAGGACACGGACAACGCCGAGCTGCGCACCGCGCGCGACCGGCTGACGGTGCACCGCGCGAACCCGGTATGCGCCGGCTGCCACCGCATCACGGATCCGATTGGGCTGACGCTGGAGAACTTCGACGGCGTCGGCGCGTATCGCACCACCGAGAACGGCGCGGCCATCGACGTCAGCGGCACGCTCGACGGCACGGAGATCGAGGGACCGGTGGAGCTGGGCGCGGCGGTGAGCCGGCATCCGGCGGCGCCGCGCTGCCTGGCGCGCCGGGTCTCCGAGTACGCGCTGCGGCGGCCGCTGGCCAACGACGACCTCGGTTGGGCGGCGGAGATGGCGTCGCGGTTCGCGGCGGAGGAGTACCGCGTGCCGGCGCTGTTCGCCGCGGTCGCCACGAGCGGCGCGTTCTTCGAGGTACGAAAGGCAGGACGGGACGATGCGAACTAGCATCCGAAGGGGTAGGGAGGACTGACGATGAAGTCAGGCATCAGCCGGCGCACGGTGCTGCGCGGCATGTTTCAGGGCGCGACGGTCGCCGTATCGCTGCCGTACCTGGACTGCTTCCTGAACGGCAACGGAACGGCGCTGGCCGCGGGCGCGCCGCTGCCCGTGCGGTTCGGCACGTGGTTCTGGGGCCTGGGCGTGACGCCCGGCCGCTTTCATCCGCCCACGGCGGGACCGGATTGGGAAGTGCTGCCCGAGACGGAGCCGATGGCGGCGTACAAGGACAAGGTCACGATCTTCGGCGGCTTCGACTGCCTGACCGACGGCCGGCCCAACTTCCCGCACGCCACCGGCGGGCCGTCGATTCGGAGCGGCGTCGCGCCGAGCGTCAGCGGCACGCTGCCCGCGCAGTCGTTCGACAGCATCATCGCCGACCACATCGGCAACGACACGCGGTTCCGCACGCTCGACGTGTCGGGGATCGGCGACCGCCGCAACTCGCTGAGCGGCCAGGGCGCGGGGCAGATGAACCCGGTCGAGACGAGCGCGGCGCGCTTCTACCAGCGGCTCTTCGGCGAAGGCTTCGTGGATCCCAACGCGACAGCGTTCACCCCCGATCCGACGACCATGGCGCGCAAGAGCGTGCTGTCGGTTGTCAACGAGCAGCGCAAGGCGCTGGAACGGCGGCTGGGCGCGGCGGACCGCGCGCGCCTCGACCAGTACTTCACCGGCGTGCGGCAGGTCGAGGGCCAGCTCGCGCTGCGGCTGCAGAAGCCGGAGCCGCTCGTGGCATGCAAGGTTCCCGACGCGCCGCGCGAGAAGGAAGTGGCGAACGTGCTGGAGGACGTCACGGAGAACCACGAGGTGCTGGTGCGGCTGCTGGCCATGGCGCTCGCGTGCAACCAGACCAAGGTGTTCAACGTGAGCTTCAACAACGGGGCGTCGTCGCTGACGCGGCGCGGCAGCGCGA
The DNA here is from genome assembly GCA_965207665.1 of Vicinamibacterales bacterium. Lineage (GTDB taxonomy): Bacteria > Acidobacteriota > Vicinamibacteria > Vicinamibacterales > UBA8438 > JAAXGX01. The sequence continues at coordinate 2,995,003 of CBDBMV010000002.1, read as the reverse complement.
CGTCGCACCACCAGTTGACGCACGACGAGGCGATTGACGCCGCGCTCGGCTACCAGCCCGAGTCGACGAAGTTCGTCGCCGACATCATGCAGGCGTGGGGCACGTTCCTGGGAATACTGGACGGCACGCCCGAGGGCGACGGCACGCTGCTCGACCGCATGCTGGTCGTGGCGCACTCGGAAACCGAGCTGGCCAAGGACCACAACATCACCAACATGCCGATCATGTTCGCCGGCCTGGCGGGCGGGCGCGTGCGCTCGGGATTGAGCGTAATCGGGCAGTCGGATCCGGTGTCGCGCATCGGCCTCACCGCCATGCAGGTGATGGGCGTGCCGGTCGACCGCTTCGGCGCCGGCTCGATGGAGACCAGCAGACCGGTCGGCGAAGTGGTCGTCTAGCGGCCGCTTCCCCACGGAGGGTGCAGGGGATCTCACCATGCGGCACCTGACAAGCACGCTCGCCGTCGCGGCGCTTGCTGCGGGTTGGGCCGTTGACGCAGACGCCCAGACGGGACAGGCAGCGTTGCCCGCGACGCCGCCCGAAATCACCATCGGCAGCACGCCCGTCGGACCGGTGTTCGCCGACGCCGAGGGCTACACGCTGTACGTGACGCGGCGCGACGCGGATCCGGACGTCTCGACCTGTTTCGAGGAATGCGCGTCGGTATGGCCGCCGGTGCGGGCGTCCGCGGGCGCGGAGCCGTTCGGCGAGTGGTCACTCATACAGCGCAAGGACGGCGCACCGCAGTGGGCCTACCGGGGACGCCCGCTCTACCGCTATCGCTGGGAAGAGGAAACCGACTGGGCCATCGGGCAGGGCGACCTGTGGCTGTTCGCCACGGTCGATCCGTTTCCGGATCGCAGCCCGCGGCGCCGGAGCTCGTACCTGCGGACTGCCGCCAGGCAGACGCGCTTCGCGGTCGAGGCCGCGCCCCCGGGGATCGTGGCGGAGACGACGCCGCTTGGAGTCGCGCTGGCCGATGCGCGCGGCATGACGCTGTACGTCGCGCCCGCCGGCTGCGAGCCCGGCTGCAGCGGCCCGTGGACCCCGCTCAGGGCGCCGGCCGCGGCGGTTCCCGTCGGGGACTGGTCGGTGGTGGCGCGCGAGGACGGAAGGCCGCAGTGGGCCTACAAGGGGCAGCCGTTGTATCGCTGTACCGCGGACGTGCTGGCGGGAGAGGCGAATTGCGTCGCGGAGGGCGGCCGCATCGTGGAGGCGCCGCCCGTTTCGACGTCGGTCAACGCACCGTGAGGAGGAAACGATGAGCATGCCCGGCGCACGATTCACGGTTGCACTCATTGTGGCGGCATCCGCCGGCCTTCTTCTCTTGCCCGGCCTGGCCCACGCCCAGGCCATCGGCGGCACGGTCTCCGATTCCACGGGCGCCGTGCTGCCCGGTGTGACGGTCGAGGCGCGCAGCCCGGCGCTCATCGAGCAGGTGCGCACGGCCGTGACCGACGGCAACGGCCAGTACCTGATCGTCGCGCTGGAGACGGGCGTCTACTCCGTGACGTTCACGCTGCCGGGGTTCAGCACGGTCGTGCGCGATGCGGTGGAGCTGAGCGGAGGGTTCACGGCCAACATCGACGTCGAGCTGCCCGTGGGGGCGCTCGAAGAAACGGTCATCGTCACGCAGGCGAGCCCGGAGATCGACGTCCAGAGCGTCGAGCAGCGCGAGACGATCGACCGCGACATCTACGAGGCGCTCCCGACGGCGCGGTCGTACGACTCGATGGCGCTGCTCGTGCCCGCGCTGAACATACAGGGCGGCCCCACGACATCTCTGTCCGCCGACACCGGAGGCCTCACGGGCGGCGGCAACAACCGCATGTCCATCCACGGGTCGCGGGACGCCGACTCGGTCGTGGAGCTCGACGGCATGGACATCAACCAGGTCGCGTTCGAGGGAGCGCCGGCGGGCAGCCCCTTCGACGCGCCCATCGAGGAGTTCGTCTACGACTATTCGGGCAGCTCGGCGGAGGTCGAGACGGGCGGCGTGCGGCTGAACCTGATTCCGAAGGAAGGCAGCAACTCGTTCAGCGGCGGTTTCCACGCCGACCTCTCGCACTCGGCCTGGCTGGCCAACAACATCGACCAGGAGCTGATTGACCGCGGCATCGCGGGCGGCAAGGACGGCGGCACGGGATTGGACCAGAACTGGCGGGTGGCGCCCTCGGTGGGCGGCCCGATCGCGCGCGACCGCCTGTGGTTCTTCACGACCTACAGCTTCCGCCGGGCGTCCCTGCTGCCGGCCGGGTTGTTCCTGAACCAGGACACTAGCGCGGGGACGTACCTGCCGAACCTGGACGAGCGCGCCATCGACAGATCGGACAACTGGGAGGGTTCCCTGCGGTTGACCTGGCAGGCGTCGGGGAAAGACAAGGTGCAGGCGTTCTTCCGCAACTACATATCCAACCGCCTGCCGAATCTCAGCGGCTCGGCGCTCGACCCCATCTGGATATCGCCCGAGGCCGGCAGCGAAACGGCCGGGTCCGTCAACTCGTACCAGCTCAGTTGGGTGCGGCCGCAGACCAACCGGATCCTGTTCGAGGTGGCCGTCGGCCTGCAGCCGATGGGCTCGAGTCTGCTTGCGCTCGACGCGGAGACGCAGGCGGCGCGCGGCCGTGACAACGTCTTCGACGCCAGGACGGATCTGCACGGTTCGTACGAGGCGACCACGTCCACCATGATTCGCAACATGGGCTTTTTCTTCGGTGGCACGGACGTGAATTTCTCGACCAGGAACACCACGATCCGCGGCTCGATGTCGTACGTGACGGGCAGCCACAACCTCAAGGTCGGCATCCAGCTCAACGAGAAGTGGCAGAACGAGAGCTACCGCAGCGGCAACAACTGGACGAACCAGATCACGTTCCGGGGACGTCCGGTGCAGGCGCGCTTCCACGCGCGGCCGAACGAGACGAACGAGCTGACCAACATGGGCATCTACGCCCAGGATCAGTGGACCATCGACCGCCTGACGCTCAATCTCGGCGTACGCTTCGACTACTTCGAGGGCTCCTACCCCGAGCAGACGACCGAGGCGATGACCTGGGCCCCGACGCCGCGGACCTTCCCTGGCGCCACGGTGGCGAGCTGGAAGGACATCCAGCCCCGGCTGGGCGTGGTGTACGACCTGCGGGGCGACGGGCGGACCGCGCTGAAGGCTTCGGCCTCGCGCTATGGAGAGCGCAATGCCATCGCGCTGGCCGGCGAGGTCAACCCGGTCGCGAACAACGTCCTCATGAGCCGGACGTGGCTCGACGGGCTGGTTTGCCTGAACCCCGCGGTCTGCATCCGGGGTGACGGGAGGGTGCAGGGCAATCCGCTGCTCCCGTACCCGAACGGGGAAATCCTGAGCTTCAACCCCAACCCGGGTTTCGCCAGCCCTGCAGTCACCGACACCTTCGACCCGGACTACGCCTTCGGGTGGGGCAAGAAGCAGGCCAACTGGGCCTTCTCGGGCAGCGTGCAGCATGAGGTGCGGCCGGGCGTCACCGTGGACGTGGGCTACTTCCGCCGCGCGTACTTCAACCTGTCCGCCGTGGACGACGAGTCGAACAACCCGGAGGACTGGGACGAGTGGGTCTTCATGGTGCCCGTGGACGAGCGGCTCCCCGACGGCGGCGGCTATCCGCTCACACTGGTCGATCTCAACCCGGCCGCGCTCGGCGTGCCGCAGAACGTAACGCGCAGCGCCGACGTATTCGGGGGCCGCAGCGAGTCGTGGCACGGAGTGGACCTGAACTTCAGCGCCCGCTTCGAGGACGTGTTGTTCCAGGGCGGTTTCGCCACCGGGAAGCGGACAGTCGATAACTGCGCGGTCAATGCCGCGCTGCCCGAGCGCATCAACGAGGGTGCGGGAGGGTTGACGGGCGGCGGCGACAGCGTGGTGCCCGTGGAGCATTGCGCGAACGAGACGCCGTGGATCCACCAGGGTTCTCTCTTCGGCTCGTACACCTTCCCGTACGACATCGTTCTCTCCGGAACGTTCTTCTCCCGTGCGGGAACGCCCCGGTTGGCGGTCATCCCGGTGCCCAATGCGGTCGCCGAGGCGGCGCTGGGGCGCCCGCCGACAGAGACGTCGATCGCCGTCAACGTCATCACGCCGGGGTCCGCGTACGGGGACCGGTTGAACCAGGTGGACCTGCGCCTCGCCAAGATCATCAGCATGGCCGGCGCGGCGAACCTCAGGGCCAGCTTCGACCTGTACAACGTGTTCAACGCGAACGCCGTGTCGCGCGAGCGCTACACGCTGCGCAACTACCTGCAGCCGGTCGGCGTGCAGGTAGGGCGCATGGTGAAGCTCTCGTTCCAGTTCAACTTCTGAGGATGTCGCGTCTCTGGCGGCTCAAGGGCGTCGCTCTCCTTTCCGCGGCGCCGCTCCTCGCGTGCGGTGAGCCCGGCGGCGGGGCGGCAGCGGACCCCGCGCCGCCGGTTGTGCGCGCGGCGCCGGACAGCGGACCGGTCCTCGCGGGCCGCGGCGCGCAGATGGACGCCGCCGGCTACGTCGAGCGGGAGTTCTTTCTCGAGGGTACCGCCCAGGCGTACGTCAAGCAGGGCGACTGGGACAGCGACGGCATCTGGGAGGCGGAGCCCGGCGAGACTGCGCCGTATGTCGTCCGCCTACTGGCGCGTTATCCCGGTGATCCCTTGCGCTTCAACGGCATCGTCTTCGTCGAGTGGTTCAACGTCTCCGGACAGACCGAGGCCGATCCGAACTTCTCCATGCTCCATGCCGAGTTGCTGCGCGATGGCTACGCGTACGTCGGCGTCGGCGCGCAGGCGGCCGGCGTCTACGGCGTGGCCGGCCTCAAGGCCGTCAACCCCGAACGCTACGCGGCCGTGCACCACCCGGGCGATTCGTACTCCTACGACATCTTCAGCCAGGCGGGGCGCGCCATCCGCACGCCGCAGGACTTGGCGCCGCTCGGCGAGCTGACGGGCGCCATCCGTTACGTCGTCGCGGACGGGGAATCGCAGTCGGCGTCGCGGATGGTCACCTACGTCAATGCCGTGCACCCGCTGGCTGGCGTGTACGACGGGTTCTACATCCACAGCCGCTCCGGCGGATCCGCGCCGCTCGCGCAGGACGCGGACAACCAGCCGACCATGCCGACCCCGTCGCCCGCGCGCATCCGCACCGACCTGGAGGTGCCGGTGTTCACCATCGAGGCGGAAGGGGACGTTCCGCGGTTCATGCCGGCAAGGCAACCCGACACCGACCGGATTACGACATGGGAGCTGGCAGGTACCGCGCACGCCGACCGGTACCTGCTGACCGGGGGCGGTATCGGACCCCTGGCGTTCACCTGCGACGACGAGTCGGCGCCGGAGCTGAGCGTTCCCATCAACGACGGTCCCATGACCTGGCCGATGCGCGCGGCGCTGCGCCACATGCGGCGGTGGATGGCCGGCGGGCCGCCGCCGCCGAGCGCACAGCCGCTGGCCGTGGAGGGCGGCGAGCTGATGCGCGATCCGGAGACCGGCATCGTGCTGGGAGGCGTCCGGACGCCCCACGTCGACGTGCCGGTCCGCACGCTCAACGGCTTGCGCGCGCCGGCCGGCGGACCCGGGTTCTGCCGGCTGTGCGGCAGGACCGACGAATGGAACGGCGATGCGGATCCCTGGGACGGCGGCCCGGCCGATCCTTCGCCGACTCCGGAGCCGGTGCTGTGGGAGCTCTACCCGACGCGGGATGCGTATCTGGAGCAGTTCGACGCGGCGCTGGAGGGCGGCATCAGCGACGGCTTCCTGCTCGAGGCAGACGCGGACGCCATGCGCGCCGAAGCGGCCGCGCGCGACTGGAACTGAGAGCGGAACCGGCTACGGCGTCTGCGTTCTCGACTGCACGCGCTGCCAGTAGTGCCACAGCCTGTACCCCAGCAGCAGCGCCAGCGCCGCCGCGTACAGCAGCGGCGGGCGCAGGTCCGCCTTGACGAGCCACAGATAGTGAACGACGCCGGCGCAGGCGCTGACGTACACCAGCCGGTGCAGCGCCTGCCAGCGCCGCCCTCCGAGCCGCCGCACCATCGCCTGCGTGGATGTGAGCGCGAGCGGGATCATCAGCACGAACCCGGTGAACCCTGCGGTCACGAAGCGGCGGTCCGTCAGGTCTTCCAGAATCGACTCGAGCGCGAAGAAGTGGTCTAGCACGACGTAGGTCAGGAAGTGCAGGCTGCCGTAGAAGAAGGCGAACAGGCCGAGCATGCGCCGCAGCCGGATGACCGCGTTCCAGCCGGTCAGCCGGCGTAGCGGCGTGATCGCGAGCGTGATCAGCAGCAGGCGCAGCGTCCAGTCGCCGGTGCGGTGGGTAATGTACTCGATCGGGTTGGCCGTCAGGTCCCCCGTGAAGCCGCGCCAGAGAAGCAGCCCGAGCGGTATGAGGCAGGCGGCGAACACTGCGGGTTTCAGGAGGCGCACTTCAAGACGATACCTTGACCCGACCATCGCCGACCGTATGATCGACTCATTCGACACGGGGACGGGCAGCGCAGCGAATCCACCCGGAAGGAGTCCAACGATGGGCAGCAAGGCAGGCTTTGATCGCCGGCGAATGGCGCCGGGGCCAGCGACAGTCCTGGTTGCGTTTGCGGCAGCATGCGGTGTGCTTGTTTCGACCCTTGCGGCGCAGCAGCCGCGCGAGCGGGCGAACCAGATCATCGAGCAGTTCGAGCAGGGCAACGCCGCGTTCGGAGAGGAGCACTGGCAGTTCCTCTCGCTGACGCTCAGCCCGTTCCTGCGCGACGACATCGAACAGGCGATGGAGGACCTCCGGGTGGAGGGCGACCGGCCGCGCCTGACGCCGATCGTCCGGATTCCGTACTGGGGCGAGCAGCAATATCAGCACATGGCCAAGCAGTTCCTCAGCGTCGGCGCCATGGGCATCATCGTGCCCGAGGTCGAAACCGCGGAGCAGGCGGCGAAGCTCGTCGAGAACATGCGGTATCCGCCGCAGCGGGGAGCGCGGTATCCCGAGCCGGTCGGCAAGCGCGGCTGCTGTCCGGGCGCGGCGCCGGCCTACTGGGGGCTGTCGCGCGACGACTATTTCGCGCGGTCGGACGTATGGCCGCTCAATCCGGACGGCGAGTTGCTGGCGCTCGTCATGGTGGAGTCGCAGACGGCCATCGACAACATCGACGAGATCCTGTCGGTGCCGGGGCTCGCCGGCGTGATGGTCGGTCCGGCCGATCTCAGCCTGTCACTGGGGGTCGGCACGCCGGGGCCCAACCTGCGGGCGCCGGAGGTCGAGGAGGCCACCGCGACTGTCGCACGGGCGTGCGTGGCCCACAACGCGATCTGCGGGACGTTCGAGACGTCGGACGTCGAGCAGCGCCTGGAGCAAGGCTTCAAGCTCTTCCCGTACCCCCGTACCGGACGGCCTTAGAAGGAGACGCCGTGCTAGTAGTTGCGGCGCAGGTCCATGCCGGCGTAGAGGTGGGCGACCTCGTCGGCATAGCCGTTGAACATTCGGGTTTCCTGCCGGAAGAAGCGGCCGATGCGGCGCTCGTTGCGCTGGCTCCAGCGCGGGTGGTCGACGTGCGGGTTGACGTTGGCCCAGAAGCCGTACTCGCTGGGGGCCGACACGTTCCATGACGTGCGCGGCTGGTTCTCCACGAACTGGATTCTCACGATCGACTTGATGCTCTTGAAGCCGTACTTCCAGGGCACCACGAGCCGCAGCGGCGCGCCGTTCTGGTTCAGCAGCGTCTTGCCGTAGAGGCCCACCGCGATGATCGTCAGCGGGTGCAGCGCCTCGTCCATGCGCAGCGCCTCGACGTAGGGCCACTGCAGGATCGGGCGCCGCTGGCCGGGCATCTCGCTCGGCCGGAAGAGCGTTTCGAATCGCACGTAGCGCGCCCGGGACGTCGGCTCGAAGCGCTTGATCAGGTCGGCCAGCGGAAAGCCGACCCACGGCACGACCATGGACCACGCTTCCACGCAGCGCAGGCGATAGACTCTTTCCTCCAGCGGGTGCGGCCCGAGGATGTCCTCCAGCGCGTAGTCGGCCTCGGGGACGCCGATGTGCCCTTCGACCCGCACGCTCCACGGTGACGTGGTCAGTTGGCCGGCGTGGCGCGCCGGATCCTCCTTGTCGGTGCCGAACTCGTAGAAGTTGTTGTAGCTGGTGATGTCCCGGAACGAGTTCCACTTCTCGTCGGTGCTGTACCGGCTGGGCGTCAGCGGCGCCAGAGGTTCCTGGGCGTGCGTTACGTCTCCCAGGAGGCCCGGAGTCGCGGCTGCCGCTGCGGCGAGCGCCGTGCCAGAAGCCGCCCGCACGAACTCGCGGCGGCTGAGATAGTGTCGCTCGTCCGTGATCTCCGAAGAGCGGATGGGCGGCGCCTTGCTGATGAGCACTGATCGATTCCCGCCTAGCGGCCGGCCTCCTCCGCGCGGGCGCCGGCGAGGATGCCCGTCAGCGCGTAGTTGCCTTCGTGGCAGGCCGCCTCGTAGATGCGGTTCTCGCGCGCGTTCTGCAGCGTCATCGGGATCTCCATGGTCCACGGGCGCGTGAACACGGTGTCGTCCTCGATGGTGACGTGGTACAGCAGGAAGTCGGCTCCCACCAGCGTGAACCGCTCCGTGAGGTGCAGGTTGTCGCGCGCGCCCTCGTAGCTGGTCTTGTCGGTGAAGTTCGTCGTCTCGACGACGAGCGTGTCGCCCTCCCACCGGCCGCGCGCGTCCCCGAGCCACTGCCGGATGTGCTGCGGCGCATGGGGCCGCCCGTCGAGCGGAATGGTCCGGTAGGCGCCGCCGTGCGGGCCGTACTCGTAGTAGATGGTCACGGCGTCCGGGCTCTGCACGATGCGGTGGTGGCCCCCGCCGGACTCCCAGGTGCCGAAGCGGTGGGGCAGGATCATGCCGCGGCAGCGGTCGTTAGGGCGGTCCTCGGGGCCGTCGAGCCCCTCCTGCCGGAACCTTCCCCGCACGCCGGCGGCCAGCGTGACCTCCGCGTCCATCTGCTCCCGCACGCCCTCCTTCCAGGGAATCTTGGCCTCCGGCGGATCGATGATCAGCGAGGTCCGCCGCGTGCGGATGACTTCGCGCCCGCGGCCGCTGAAGACGGTGTTGTAGGTGCCGGTGTCGCCCGGCCGCGGCGTGGCCGGCGCCGCGCCGCCGGTCGAGTGGTCCTGCTGCGCGGCCAGCCGCTCGCGCTCGGCCGCGATGTCCTCATCGGTCAGGAATTCCTTGTCGCCGATTTCATCGGGGCGCTCGACCGGCGTCTCGATGTAGCCGCTGCTCCAGATGCCCTGGAGATCGGGCGTGCCCCACGGAGTCCGCGGCGGCGTGAAATCCGCCTCGCCAGCCACGGGAGCCTGTGCGGCGGCGCCCGCCGCCAGCGCCGCTCCGACGCACACCGCCAGGATGCCGGCCGCCGCAAGCGCAAAGCCTTTGCGATTCATCACAACCATCTCCTTGCCGCCGACGTTTCGCCGCGGCGACATCACAACTCGTCGGGGGACTTGTCCCAACCGAGATACGTGCGCTCCGGGACGAAATACATGTGCGCGGTATAGCGTCCGACCGGCCCGTCGTTGCCGTTGTAGTGCAGCAGGTGCAGGTTGTCGATCGGCGGGATCGGCAACCCGTTCAGCGGGATCGGGCTCCAGGTGGCGCCGTCCAGCAGGTCCTGCTGCTGGAGCACGTGCTCGATGAATATCAGCCTGCCGGCCGCCTCGCCGTAGGTCACGGCGAAGTCCCCGGTCGCGTCCGGTGGGCGGTTCGCGCCCGCGGACAGATCCCGGTGGTGGCGGCCCATGCGCGGGCAGAAGTCGTTGGGAAACTGCTCGCAGGCGTACAGGCCGAACCGGGAGGGCAGGCTCGTTACCGGCGGCAGCGAGCCTGCCGGCAGCGTCGGCATGACCGGACCCTCCAGGGGCGCGAAGTGCCACAGCAGGAGATGCCTGCCATCGCCGGCCGTCTCACCCTCGATGAAGTCGATCGTCAGGTGCTGCGGCGCCGGGAAGTCAAGCCCCCGCAGGCTCAGGTGCCGGAAGCTCTTGTGCGCGGCGACGTCGGCGTGGCGGATCAGGTAGCCAGCGGAGACGACCGCGCCGTCGTCGACGCCGTACAGCACGCCCTGCGTCGGGTTGGCCTTCTCGCTCCGTTCCCAGATCGGCAGCGAGTTCGAGCCGTGCGTCTCGCCGCCGTCGTCCTCGCGATGGGCGAACCGCCCGCCCGCCGCGTACAGGACGCCGCGGCCGGCGAGCTCCCCGGCCGCGCGGAAGGCCGGCGGCAGCTCGGCCGCCCGCGGCAATGACTGCATGAGCTCGGCGTGTCCGATGTCGGATTGAATCGCACCCGCGCCCAGCACCGCGGCGGACACGACGACGGCGACCGCTGCGACCCATGCCGCTAGCGGCGAGCGTGACGAGTTGTCCATGACCTGCAACCTGTCCGAAAGGCGACGAGTGCTCAAGACAGCACCTCCCTGGAGCCCGAGGACTCCCCGTTACAGCCTTCGTCGGAACCTGCAAAGACGACCCCGTCATTGTAATGCTGATCCGCTCTGCATCGGGCGTATGATGGGGCTGCCGATACTCGAGGAGGGACCATGCGCCCGAGCGAAGCCTGCATGATGCGACGATCGTTGCGGTTAATACTGCCGGCGGCGGCGCTTGTGGCGCTTCTGATGGTCGCCTGGACGGCCTCGCCCGCCGCGCAGGAATCCGGCCGCAGCGCCGGCGCCGACTGGCCGACCTACAACCGCGACCTGGCGGGGACGCGCTATTCGCCGCTCGATCAGATCAATACCGGTAACGTCGGCGAGCTGCGGGAGGCGTGGTCTTACAGGTTCCATCCCGAAGACGGCTTCGTCGAGGGGCCGGAGCCGGCCGAGCTCTTCCAGCAGGTCACGCCGATCGTGGTAGACGGCGTCATGTACCTCGCGGCGGGCGATCGGGTCGTGGCGCTGCGGCCCGAGAGTGGCGACGAGATCTGGCGCCACGAGCTGAGCGAGGGACTGGCGTCGTTCCGGGGCGTCGCCTACGGCCCGGCGACCGACGCGCACGGCGCCCGCATCTACTTCACCAGCCTGAGCAAGGTCATCGCCCTGAACGCCGACACCGGCGCGCGCGATGCCACGTTCGGGAACCAGGGCGAGGTCACGCTGCGGGTTCCGTACACGGGGGTGCCGGTGGTCTACCAGGGCGCCCTGGTGTTCGGATCGAGCGCCTTCGGCCCCGGACAGGAGCACATCGCGCCCCACCTGAATCAGCCGCGGGGCGGCGGTGAGCCCGAGCAGGCCTATCCGCGGGCGGTCGACACCGCGACCGGCGAGCTGCTCTGGGAATTTCCGACCCTTCCGACGGAGACCGACTTCGGTAGCGACACCTGGGGCAACGAGAGCTGGCGCAACCGCATCGGGAACAACGTGTGGGCGTTCACGCTCACCGTCGACGAGGAGCGCGGCCTGGTCTACATGCCGGTGAGCAGCCCCGGGTCGAACTACTACGGCGGCGATCGCCCGGGCGACAACCTCTTCGCTAACTCCACCATCGCCATCGACATCCGGACCGGCAACCTCGAGTGGTACTTCCAGAACATCCGCCGCGAGCTGTGGGACTACAACCTGCCGCCGGCGCCCGGCCTGCTCGATATCGAGCGCGACGGCGAGCGCATTCCCGCGCTCGCGCAGGTCGGCAAGTCGGGGTTCATGTTCATCCTGAACCGCGAAACCGGCGAGCCGGTGCACGGGGTCGAGGAGCGGCCGGTGCCGGTCGGGGACGTGCCCGGCGAGCAGTACGCGCCCACGCAGCCCATCCCGCTCAAGCCGCCGCCGCTGGCGCGCGTCAGCTTCGGCCCGGACGACATCGTGACCGCGGACGACACCACGGCCGAGCACGCCGCGGCCTGCCGCGAGCTGTACGACACCGTCGGCTACTACAACGAAGGTCCCTATACGCCCCAGCGGCTGCGGCAGGAAGGCACCCCGCCGTCGCTCGTGTTCCCGGGCAACAGCGGCGGCGTGAACTGGAACGGCACCGCCTACGATCCCGAGCTCGGCTACATCTTCGTGAACTCCAAGGACCGGCCGCTCAACGGCTGGATGGACGAGAACCCGCTGTTCGGCCCGGATACGGACGACCAGGTGGCGTATGTGCGCGTCCCGGGCCCGCCGTTCGAGGCAGCGATCTTCGACGCGGACGGCACGCGGCTCGGGGCGCTGCCGTGCTACAAGCCGCCCTGGGCGCGCCTGTACGCGGTCCACGCCGCGAGCGGCGAGATCGCCTGGGAGGTGCCCCTCGGCATCAACACGCTGCTTCCGGAGGACAAGCAGCGCGTCGGCAGCCCGCACGTCGGCGGCGGGATCGTCACCGCCGGCGGCCTCGTGTTCATCGGCGCCACCACCGACCGCATGTTCCGAGCGTTCGACTCCCGCACGGGCGAGGAGCTCTGGGCCGCCGCGTTCGACTACAACGTCGAGGCCGTCCCCATCACGTACGAGGGCAACGACGGCAGGCAGTACCTCGCGGTCAACGTCTCGGCGCCGGCCACCGGCGAGCTGCGCGGCAACGAGCGGCTGGTCGTATTCGCCCTGCCTTAGCAACCAATAGCGTTCCAAGAACATCCAGCCTTGTCCAGGGAATACCATAAACGACTGTTATTAAGTCAGTTACGGCTCTCCGTCGCGGACTGAGCGGGTCAGGACGTGTTGTGAAATCCGGCTGCATCCCGTATATAATGGGGGAATGGATGTTGTAGTAAATTCGCCCGCCGCGCCCCGCAGAACCAAGCGTCGGGGGCGTCACCCCGACAAGGCGCTCTCGGCCGCCTTCGTGCGCCGCGCCCCGGCCGGACGCCATGCCGACGGCAACGGCCTTTACCTGTTCGTTCAACCCACCGGAACGCGAAGCTGGGTCCAGCGGCTCGTCATCCGGGGACGGCGCCGCGAGATGGGACTCGGCGCCGCCGGGCTGGTCTCGCTCGCCGAGGCCCGCGAGCAGGCCCTGGCCAACCGCAAGCTGGCCCGCTCGGGCGGCGACCCGCTTTCGGAGAAGCGGCGCGCCGAGGGCGTTCCGACCTTCACCGAGGCCGCGGAGCGCGTGCTCGAGCAGAAGCGCGGCGGCTGGCGCGGCCGGTGGCACGCCCAGAACTGGTGGCGGAGCATGGAGCGTTACGTCTTCCCCCGCATCGGCAGCCGGCCGGTCTCCGAGGTCAACCCGGCCGACGTGCTGGAGATCCTGACGCCGATCTGGCACGAGAAGGCGGAGACGGCGCGCGCCGTGCGCCAGCGCATCCGCTCGGTGCTGGAGTGGGCGATCGCGATGGACCTGCGCAGCGACAATCCCTGTGACCGCGTGGCGCCGGTTCTCGGACCTCAGAACGACATCGTGACGCACCGGCAGGCGTTGCCCCACCGGGAGGTGGCCGCGGCCATCGAGACGGTGCGGACGTCGGGCTCGGGCCAGCCGGTGGTCAAGCTGGCCTTCGAGCTGCTGGTGCTGACCGCGGCGCGGTCCGGCGAGGTCCGGCTGGCGACGTGGGACGAGATCGACACGGTCGGCGCGGTGTGGACGGTCCCGGCTGCACGGATGAAGGCGAAGCGGGAGCACCGGGTCCCGCTCTCCCGGCGGGCGCTCGAGATTCTCGACGCGGCGCGGGCGCTCGGTGAGGGCAGCGGCCTCGTGTTCCCGATGCGGAGCGGCCGGCCGATAGCGCCGTCGACGCTGCCGAAGATGCTCGACTACCACCGGATCGCGGCTGTGCCCCACGGCTTCCGGTCGTCGTTCCGGGACTGGGCGGCGGAGGAGACGGACCACCCGCGTGAGGTAATCGAGGCGGCGCTGGCGCACGTGGTCCAGAACAAGGTCGAGGCGGCCTACGCCCGCTCGGACCTGTTCGATCGCCGACGGCGTCTTATGGACGAGTGGGCCGCGTATGTTGCCGGCGAGTGCCGAGCGGGAGACGCGTCGTGATGCTGATGCGCCGCCGCGAACTTCGCGACGTGAAGAATGCCCGCTAATCGTCTCGGCGGCAGCAGCGGGCCGTCGGTGCGCCAGAACGCTGCGGCGGCGGTCACGGCCCGCCAGTCGACACGTGAAGTGAGGCGAACTATGGACATCGACGTCATTGAACTGCGGAACGGCGACGTGCTGGTGCTACTGCCGACAGAACGGCTCGACTCGGGAAGCGCCCGCGCATTCGAGTTGGTCATCATGGAGCACGTCACCAAGGGCGCTCGCGCATCGTCGTGGACTGTAACCGTCTTGAATTCGTCGCCAGCTCTGGCTTGCGGGTACTCGTGCTCGCGGCGAGGGAGCTCAAGAAGAGGAACGGGATGCTCGCACTCTGCGGCATAAAGAAACACGTCGAGAAGGTGTTGCGGACCAGCGGCCTGCACCGGATCATTCCGATAGAGACGTCGCGTGACGCGGCTCTCGACATCGTTGATCCGCCGCCGGCTGCTCATGGATGAGCGAGTAGAGTTGGTCACCAGTAGACGCTGAGAGACCTTCTGCTCCAGGACCTCAAGATTGCGGCCTTGCCGGATGGTTTCCGCTTTTCGTTCCGGGACTGGGCGACGGAGCAAACCGACCACTCGGAGAGCTCCTCTAGGCGGCGCTGGCGCATGTGGTGCAAAACAAGGTGGAGGCGGCCTACGCGCGGTCTGACCTGTCCGAGCGCCGACGGCGGCTGATGGACGAGTGGGCCAGCTACCTCGCCGGCAAGGGCCGGTGATGCGCGGCTAACGGCTGGGGCCGAAGTCCCGGTCGACGTCACGCGCGGGGCGCCGGCGCGACCCGCCGGGGTAGCTCGGCGTCTCCGGGCGCCGCGACCGTGACGCTGCAGACGGCGGATCGCCGGGGTGGCGGCCTTCCTTCCGCGCCTGCTCCTGGAGCCGGCGGATGTCGGCGCGAAGCACCTCCTCCGCGCGCGCGTTGGCGGCCTTCCGCTCGGGGCTCCAGTGCTTCGTCAATTCCGGCCAGTCGCGGAGAGTCATAGCGGACGGCTCGTGCGGGGAAGCCAACCTCGTACGCCCGCCTGCTCATCTGCATCGGGGTCCATCCCGTTCAACGGCTTCGTCCCCGCTTTCGTTCTCGTTCCAATTCGAGGTTGAGGACTCGTTCGATCGGCGGGATCTCTCTTTTCTCGATCCGGTTGTTGTTCCCGAGCCATTCGAGTCCTTCTCGTATTGAACTGACTCGGATCAACAAGGCCGTTCTCCCCGACTCGATCTGTTCCTCGGTCACGTCGAACCGGTCACTCGCTCTTTCCTCGAAGGTGATTCGACTCGGCGCCGGTTCGATGACTCCCGTTGCGGCCATTTGCAGCGAGTTCAGTACACGCTTGTGCTCCTTGAGCTTCGGCCACCGTTCCTGCGGGTTGTGTTGCATCCGTTCGCCGAGCCGTTCCAGGTTCTCGCGGCTGACCTGACCTGCTATGCTTCGCGCCGCCGCCCCGATGTCCGCCCCCACTTGGAGGAGTGCTTCAAGGTCCTCCCCGTCCCGTGTGCTGTCGCGCTCGATCATCGCCGCCATTTTTCGCGCTGCCAGGTCGCATGGTGCCGCTATGTGCAGCCCATTGTCCGCTTGTGCGGGCGGCGCCGTCATCTTCCAGGGGTCCGTCCCGTGGACCTCGATCTTCGGACTCATCTCACTCGCGAAGAACTTGATCACGATGCCCGTCCGTCGTTGCAGCACCTTGTGCCTACCAATTTCCGCGCCGATTTTGTTCCGGATCGTCCGAGGGTGTTCGGCTGCCCCCTGGCAGCTCAGGTCGACGTCCACCGATTCCCGGTGGTTGCAGTACAGCGCGATTGCTGTTCCTCCAATCAGTGTGTACTGGGGCCCGACTCTCCCCAGCTCCGGCCATATGCGGCGGATCTTCGCGTCGAGCCGCTCTGTGTGCGTCGGTTGCAGTCCTCTCGTCATGGCTTGCCGACCCACACTTCTTGATCTTCATCCAGTTGGACATAGCATCGCTCGTCCAGCGCGTCCTCGCTGGCTGTGTGCCACTGGAACGGCTCGTGGAATTGCACGTTGCTTTTGTCCGCGGTTTCTGGTTCCTGGCCCGCCTGCCGGGTCCAGTAGGTCCACGTCTCCTCCGTCAGTCGTCCCTGTGAGGCCAGGGCGTCGCGGGCAGCAAGAATCCCATCCGCGCCGAGCGCGTCTTTGATGTAGTCCACTCCGTCGTGCTGTGGGTGGTCCGGATCGCCGATTTCAGTCAGTACGACCGCTAGCTGCTCGTCCTCGTTCAGCAGTTCAGGGGCTTGCCATAGGGCCGCGTGGCGCAACCAGTGCCATGCTCCGCGCCGGTCCAGTTTCTCGATCGCTTCGGCGACTCTCCGGTCCTTCGTCCTCGGCCCTGTACGTTGACCGTTCAAGCGGGCGTGGATGCTGAGCGCTACGGTTCCTCTTGGCCCCTCTGTTCTGACCATGGGTCGGTCCGTCGTGTCTTGCCATCGTAGTCGATTCGCCGCGCTTCGGCGTCGTTCCCGTCGTCGCGACCATCCTGAAGAGCGCCCAAGACCTCCACCCGCATCAACGTCCGCCTCAGCGCCGGCCGCAGGCGATTCGGCTTCAGAGGCTCGGGCCGTAATCGCGCTCGCGTCCGCGCCGCCAGCTCTGCTGCCGCATCAGCTCCACCGCCCGCGCAACGTCCCGGCCAGGGCCGCGTAGTGCTCGGTCAAGCTCGTCACCTGCGCGCTGAGCCGCTCGACTTGTTGCCGCAAGGTGACGCCCTCCGTGGTCTGCTGCTCGATTTGCCGCCGCAAGGCTTCGACCTGCTCGGAGTGCCGCTGCTGTTCCGTCTCGAATTGCTCGGACAACCGTCGCAAGGCGTCGAGCAACTGCCGCTGTAGTGCGTCCATAGAGATCCCTCAGTCGCTCGACAGCTTCACGGCAGGCCGCCCGCCCACTCGCCAGGGCGGACGCTCCAGCGAGCCAGCCGGGAGCACGACGTACCTCTCGCCGTCGAGCTCGAGGAGCTCCACCCGCCACGTCGTTTCCTCCAGGTGGGTCAGCGTCTCGCGGGCCTGCTCGATGTCCACGTTCAGGGTCGCCAGGGTCTGGAGCTGGCTCTCGATGCGCATCGACAGCCACCGCATCGTCGCCCAGCTCCCGGCGCAGATGATGAGAAAGAGACTCAGGCCCGCCGCCGCGGGCAGGAGCCACGCCCGCGTCAGCACCGACATGGTGCGGTCGGTGAACACCGCCATATCGGCGTCGATTGAGCGCTGCGCGCGCTGCGCCGCGCTGCTCAAGCTCTCGCCAAGCTTCTGCAGCTCGGCCGTCGCTGCCCGTTCGATCGCCCGCCGGTCGGTCTCCAGCTTCCGCCGAAGCCGGGCGGCCAAGTCGTTCTGGCTGGAAGTCATGCTCGTACAACGCTCCCTTCAGCCGCCACCGCTTCCCGGTCCCCGGGTCGCGGGCGGTCACGTAGCTGTCGCCCTGGCGCGGCACGTCGAAGCCCGCTTCCTTCAGCGCGGCGACGACGTCGGCGCGGCTGCGCACGAGGCCGAGCTCGACGCGCTGCATCAGGTAGTCGCGGATGAGCGCGCGCGGGTCGGCCTCGACCGCGAGGCCGGCGCGCAGCTTCGAGGCATCGATCAGGGCGCGGTGGCCGGGCTGGTGCGCCCTGGCCCGCGCCGGGTCGTCGGGCCGGCTCCAGCCGTTCTCGTGGTTGAAGCCGTCGCGCAAGGGGCCGAAGGTCTTCTGCCAGCCCGGCGGCGCGATGTTCAGGCTCTTGCCCGTCTCGAGGTCGCAGCGGGCGGCGAGGACGTGCACATGGACGCCGCCGCCGCGTTCGCGGTGCTCGACGGCGGTCCACGCATAGCGGTCCGGCTCGAGTCCCGCCCAGGCCGTCTTCTCGAACTTGTCGACCGCGGCCTCGATCTGCGCATCGGTCGGGTTGTCCTCGGGCGCCCAGGCGATGACGCCGGAGGTGTACTTGTGCTCGAAGTCGAGCGCGTCGGCGACCGCGGCCACCTGGCCGGGGTCGCCGCGCAGGACCTCGACGCCGTCGCGCACGTTGCCGGCGGCGTCGAGCTCGCCGAGCAGGTACCGGGCGGCGGCCCGCGCGGATCCGGTGCCGCGGGCGATGAACTTAATGTGCATCGTCGGCCGCGTCGCCGACCTGGGCGAGCTTGTCGAGGGTCTGCGATATGTAGACCAGGTGGGCGATGATCTCGACCGCGTCGATGGGCTCGGCGTTGACGTTCGCCCAGCGCGCGATCTGGTTCAGGTTGTTTCCGATGCGGGCTATCTGCCGGGTGCGCTCGCGCTGGGCCTCGGCCGCCGGCGCGGTCCAGGTGCGGGTGTGCGCCATGGCGCGGCGCACCAGGTCGGAGAGCGGCGCGCCGACGGCCTCGGCCTTGGCCCGCCATAGGGCGGCCTCGGCCGGCGACACCCGCAGGTGGAGCTGCGCGGTGCGGCGCTCAGCCATATGCGCACCGCACAGGGGGTCCGGGGGGCAGCCCCCGCCCGCCGGCCCGGCAGGGACGCGGGACGCCGGGGGGTCGAGGGGGGGCGCAGCGTCCCCATCGCCAGCCTCCTTGTGTACACAAGGAGTATGCTGGCTGATGACAGCTACACGTCATCAGCCAGCTCCGGCCGCGGGTGCTCTCTCGGTTGTCAGCACCGCCGAATCCTCATGCTGCAGGGCTGGTGGACCGCGGCGTCATCCTCGGCTGGGCGCGGGTCGATCCGAACCGCCGCGGGGACGGCTGGCGATGAAGTCGAGCACTTCCTGCTCGACCCAGCGGACGGCCCGGTTGCCGATGCGGATCGGCTTCGGAAACCGGGATTCGGCCATCAGGGCGTAGATGGCCGAGCGGGACAGGGCGGTTATTGCCTTCACGTCGCGCAGGGTGAGGAGCCTGGGCATGGCGGCGCCGGCGCTCGGCTGCACAGGAGGGGCGTGTGGACTGGTCGTCATCTGATTCGCTCCTTGCTGCGGTGGACCGGGGTGATCTGCCCGAAACCGGACAGGATCGGAGCGTATCAAAACGGCGTAACTACCTGCAAATAAGGCAGTTGCGTCCGTATCTGTCGCTATCTGTTGCTGCGTGTCCTCACCTGTCGCATGCGGTCCGGCCAGGTCGGCAGAATTTTCGTCGCGACAGCTCGAGCCGCGCTGCTGCGCCTCGGGGAACTGGCGAGCGGTGCGGTCCGCGTGGGCCGCGCCGGGTGGCGCCATCGAGGTGGCCCGGCGCCGCTCGTCGAGCGCTTGGGGGACGCCGGCGCTGGTGCGTTCGGCTAGTCGGGTCGGTTCCGTTGCCGCGCACAGCGCGGCAACGGTCTGGCGCGCACAGCGCGCGATTTTTTCCCTTCCCCATCGCCTGGTGGGTGAAGGCGGCCGGAAAGGATGGATTGGTCGCCCCCCTGTGCGCCATCTGGCGCGGGTCGCCGGAGGTCGTTGCCGGGGAGGCCCGCCGCCTGTCGGTAGCGCGGGAGCATGTTGTCGGCGCTGTGACAGGCTGCTGGACGAGCCGACGTTGGCGGAAGTGCGCCTGGGTGCACCTCGCCTGGCGGTGTACGATCACGCCATCATGCAGTCCGTCGATTCAGCGAAACTCGCGATGGTTTCGCAAGAACTGACCAGTTGGATCCTGCGCCAGGCGCGGGATGGTATCGGGCCGCTACCGCCTGCATCCAGCCTGGCTGACGAGTACAGGAGAAAGTCGTACGGGAGCGATGCCGAACGGGTGCAGGCCCTGATCCGAACGGCCGTCGCCCGGAACGCGGCAACTGGGTTTGTGACGGGACTTGGAGGCGCGCTGACGCTGCCGGTCACCATTCCGACGTCGGCGCTGACGTCCCTTGTGATCCAGGCACGAATGGTAGGTGCGATCGCCGAGATCTACGGACATGACTCCAAGGACGATCGAGTACAGGCTGCGATCCTGCTATGCATGATCGGGACCGCGATGGAAGACGTACTGAAGCGGGTGGGCGTCA
Source organism: Vicinamibacterales bacterium (assembly GCA_965207665.1). Lineage (GTDB taxonomy): Bacteria > Acidobacteriota > Vicinamibacteria > Vicinamibacterales > UBA8438 > JAAXGX01. The sequence continues at coordinate 2,975,105 of CBDBMV010000002.1, read as the reverse complement.
CGCTCGGCAGGAGAGCCGCGCTCAATCGGCTGCGTATGGTGCCTGGGAAGCTCTTGAGCGAGATCAACAAGCGGGTCGGTTTCAGGCTACTGACCAAGTTCGGCGAGAAGGGCGTGGTGAACGTAGCGAAGCTCGTACCGCTCGTGGGAGGGACCGTCGGCGGAACGTTCGACGGGGCAACCTGCTACATGGTTGGTCAAGCAGCCGACAGAGCCTTCCGGCCAGCATCCGTCGGAAGCGGAACAGATGTTGAGACGTGGGAGAGGGCACTAGCTGCGTACAGGTACCCGGTTGATCTGAACCGGTTCCGCGACGGGCAGAACCACCCGGGCTGGTTCGACCTGAAAATCGATCCGGGCGATCGATCCCAAACGATGAGTTTCGAGACGCGCTTCCGGGCGAGAGCTCCCGGCCACCTGGAGGCGTGGGGCGAGGTCGTGTTCTGGAAGCTCTACTCTGGCGGTACGGGCCGCGCTGCGAAGAGGGCATCCGCGTTGATCGGCTCAAGTGCCGTTGCCGGCGATCTCTCGTCGTCGTGTGCGGCGTACATATCGAATCCCAGTCTCGATTCGTTCAGAGCGTTCCGAAGAAAGCTCTTCACGCAGCCCGTAGTGGCAACTGCAGCCACGTTTCCCGCGTTCATCTGCCCCGAGAAGTTTCCGATGGTGGACGCGCAGATCACGCGATGGGCAGGGGAGAACGGCGGCGCGCATGGCTACTCCGCGGTCGGAGGTCCGGACCTCGAAGGTGTGCCACGGTTGCGATCCGGCAGTGTTCTCAGGGAAAGCCACTGGTCCTTCGTGAAATCGTGGACGGCGTGGTGCCGGTTCAGCGCAGCGATACTCACCGAGCGTACCGGGCGAACGTGGCGCGCGAGAGATGTGGAGATGGCCGTTTTTTCGGCGCAAAAGGGACGCGATCTGACGCTAAGGCCGCTGGTCTGGGTTCCAAGGCACGACCGCGAACGCGATGCGGTGCGGTCCGTGAATGGCTTCGATGATCCCGTAGAATCCCAACTGAAATGAGGGGAACAATAGTTGAAGCATGGCGAGGCATATTGCAGTAAATCACTTTCCATGAGTAACTTACGAGCGTTATTTCGTTAACCCTGCCTGAGTGACCAATAGGTTTCCGTTGGGGTCCAGGGCGAGGGCGGGGGTGTTGCCGGTGCTGGACCAGGGCCACCTCTCGTTCTTTGGTTGCCGACATCTGCAGCGGTTGTTCGACGAATGCGGGTTCCGGTGCCGGCGTACGAGGATGGTCGGCATCCTCAGGGTCTGACTACGCTGGGGCGGCTACCGGGGCAGCGGCGGTTCGTCCGGCACACCCTGCCGACGCGGCTGGCCCAGGCGGCAACCCGACCCGCCGGAGCCGCATCTGACGTCGAGAGCCGGTTTCGGCAGCTGGCTGAGCACATCCACCACGACATTGCCCGTCGTCACAGCCGGCTCCGGAGCTGGACGCCGTACTACTACTATCACCGGGCCATGAAACGGCTGGACTCGCTGCCCGCCTGGTGTGAAGTGGGCTACGACTTCGACTGTCTGTTGCAGCGGGTGTAGGGCTACCAGGTGGGCGCTCCGGCGGGTTGATCGGGTCCAGCCCCGAGTGCCAGAATGAGATGGATCAAGACGGGAAGATAGTGATGGCCTCCGTGTAGGCCTTGGAACAGGAGATAGCGGATGAAGAGGCTGCTGACCGTGGTGTGTGTAGGGCTGGTGGTGGCGTGGGTTTCGGTAAGCGGCCTGGCGATCGAGACCGGTGCGGCCCCCGGTGAGACAGCCCCGGCGTGGCAGGAAGCCTCCAGCACGGTGCTGGACGGGGTGTTCACGGCGGCGCAGGCGCGTCGTGGCCAGCGTGTCTACAGCCAGAACTGCCAGTCGTGCCATGGTTCCGACCTACGGGGTGACGGCGACATGGCACCCAGCATCGCCGGCAACGATCTCATCGTCTTCTGGACCGACGTGCCGGTCGGGTCGTTGTTCGAGCGGATCAAGGTCTCGATGCCCGCGGATGGGCCTGGCCGACTCTCAGACGAAGAGTATACCGACGTCGTGGCGTTCCTCCTCGACGCGAGCAGCTACCCGGCGGGCGAGGCGGAGCTGCCGGCCGACAAAGCGGTGCTCGACGAGATCATGATCGTCGCCGCGGGGTAGGGGGCACTACCCGAGTCAGCCGCCCGACACAGACTCCCGCGCCCGCCCTGAGCGACTTCTCCCGGGGAGACGGAGCTGTGGTCTACTTGCGGTTTCGAAGCATCCGATCGAGGCTCCAGACCCCGGAGTCCCGGGTGGCAAAGAACAGGAACACGAAGCAGAAGAGCACGGCCGGCTCACCGCCGTTCATGATGGGCCAGACGCCGCGCGGGAAATGGACCAGGAAGAACGCCACCGCCAGCTCGCCACTGGCGATGAACGCCGCCCACGGGGTGAACAGGCCCAGCGTGATGAGGCTGCCTCCGACTACCTCTAGATCGAGGCGGCCGGCGACGCGGTGGATCCCTGGGCCGACGACGCTCCTGTTCTGGCGTGGCTCGCCGCCGCCCCAGGACAGCGCGGACGACCCCGTCTACGAGTACGACGACCCCGCCTGACGGCCTCCGACCCGAGGCCAAGCACACTCTCCGCGTGCCTTCGGCCCCGTCGTTCGGCTCAACGTCTCTGCTGCAGGCGCGCCTTCTCCACTCAAACTCCACTCTGAGGGAGACAATCTGCCGTGAGGTGAGCACGTGACCCGTCAATCCGCCTGTCGCGACGTGGAGTCACGGGTCGGCGCGTGGAAGAGGTGTCTAATCTCGACTATTGTCTTGCCTGATGACTGGCCGGGACGACGCCGGCTGGCTGGGAGAGCGTCGCTGGACCGTGGCGTCGCGCAGGCGATCGTCTTCAGTGGTTCCGGGGCCAATGAGGAGTGAGTTTTTGATCTTCCTATAGATAGATCAAGCACCCGGAGGGGGAAATTAGGCCAGTTCGCAGGTTTCGCAAGAGGCTCGGATGAGGGATTTTCGAAAACCGTGTGGATGCCGGGAGGATCGATGGGTCACTCGGCCGCGGCCATTGAATTGACCTGGATCGTGTTGGTCTCGGAGTCCAGCGTGCCGACGACTGCCACTTTCTTTCCGGCAAACTCTCTTGATTTGTCCTGGTCGCTCAACCGATAGATTGCTTTGCCGTCAAACAAAACGAACGGGACGCTGTGGTCATCGACGCAGGCGATGGCGCAGGCAGCGTCGGTCGACCCCATCCGCATTCCGGAATGATCGGCTACGGGGCACTCCTCATCGGTGATCGTGCCTGAGAAAGTCTGGCTGCTCTGGGTTGCAAACATCGTGGCGGAGGCAAGAAGAGCGGAGGCAAGAAGACATATCAGTAGATATTTCATGAAGCTCACCCGAAGCGAAGGCATTCGCAACGTGCGGGAAATCAGGGGAAGGTGTCACACACCTTCCCCTGATTCGTGGTCGAAACCCGAGGCCGAGAAACTCTCCGCCGGTTATCGGCCGCCAATCATGATGTGGGCTTCCGGCGTGCCCTCAAACATCAGCCAGGCGCCGCCCGCGTCGCGAACATTCGGCAGTCCGACTTGCTCCGCCGTCATGTTCGGCATGCCGATAAACGTGTGCCAGATGGCGGTGTGCTGGCTGTCGCCCCGGAGGTTGTACCAGATGGACCCGACTTCGGACAGCTCACGCGTTCCGTTTTTCCCTGCGGCCACAACCAGATCCCTAATCCCTCCGGTGCCGCTGCTCGACAAGACAGGCAAACCGGCGCGCCTGGGGTCGTCTTCCCCAAGCAATGGCTCGGCCTTGGCCCCCATCTCCGCGAACGCTCGATTCTGCATGATGCGCGGCAGGTTGGCATCGCTGCTGGTGCATTCCACCGACCACGGCCGCTCTCCGGGAAAGCCGGTCAGGTCGTAGCAGACCATACGGCCGGGGCCTCTCCTCAAGACTTCAAACGTAAAGTCGGCAGCCGTGACCACTTCGCCCGCATCCGGATTCCGAATTATCTTGATGACCGTGGCGTCCCTGGCCATAGCCGCGTTCGGAGCGGCGAGCAACGGCTTTTCGATGGGGTCTGTCACCACCTCGTGCCGGCGCTCCTCATAGACCTGCGCCTGCGCCGGCGCGCTCATCGCAACCGCCATAACGCCGAGTACAAGCAGAGAGATCGGCTTCATGTGAGTCCTCCAATCGCGATGCCTCAAAACCTGGGTGTCCGAAAGCCAGCAGCATACCACGATGGCGCGTACTCTGTCTATTGAATGCTTCCGCCGACGGGCAGGCCGCTCGGTACGCGCTCGGGAATCGTCCGGTCGAACGAGTCATCGCTCAGAGCGATCAAAAACTCGATCAGATCCGTGTCTTCTTCGTCCACGTTCTGCAACGCGCGAACCAGCGGATCGAGCTCCTCTAGGCTGACGTTCGGGTTCCGGGATTCCCCGGCGCTGGTGGATTCATAGAACCCCACGACGGCGCGCAGCGTCCGGAACATGCCATTGTGCCCGTATGGGAAGGTATGTTCGAGGTTTCGCAGCGACGCCGTGCGAAACGCGTAGCTGTCGCACGCTGCTCGGGACGCTGCAGTACGCGGCTCCGGAGGAGCTGGCGTGCAAGGAGGGTGCTGCGCGCCTCCGTCGGAGGCGGGCGTTGTGAGACCTGATGCAAGAGCGGGGTTGTCGGGCACGCCCATGACATGCAGTTTGTAATCGGAGAACATGGGCCCGTTGTGGCACCTGATGCACCCGATCTCGTCGAAGCGCTGCATTCCTCTGACCTGTTCCTCCGTCATGGCGCTGCGGTCGCCGCGCATATAGCGGTCGAACGGCGAGTTGTTGGCCAGCAGCGACCGCATGAACGCCGCTATCGCCCTGCCCAGGTTTTCCGCGTTGACCGGCTGTTCACTGCCGAAGGCCTCGGCGAACAGGCTCTGGTACTCGGCGTTAGCCTGGAGCTTCGCCACCACTCTCGCGACAGCCTCATCCTCCGGGTAGGTGTCCCCTCGCATTTCCTCAAACGACTTGAGCGGTTCGAGCGCCTGCGATTCGAGGCTCCTGATGCGATTGTCCCAGAACGCCGGCGCAGTCGCCGGGTCGTAGCGGCCCGATTCATCGATGCCGTTGAAAGCAACGTTCAGAACCGTCGGACTATTGCGTTTGACGAGATGCCCGTCACGCCGGAAGCGGCCCAGGCCGATGCCCGTCACGCCGGTCGACAGGTCGCGGTCATCTGAATAGGCGAATTCGGGATGATGGCAGGTCGCGCAGGCTACGTCCTGGGGTCCCGACAAAAGCGGGTCCCAGAACAGCAGCCTGCCCAGCTCAACTTTTGCTGGGGTCGTCGGGTTATATCCCGGCTCCTGCTGAGTCTCTGGCAGCGCCGACACACTGTGTCCAACGGCACCAGCTTCTTGTCCAACGGCACCAACTTGCATGAAAAGGAGTACGGCGACCGTAGCTGCTGCGACCAGCAGTCCGGTAAGGTGTTTCGCTCCGAAGATTATAGGCACGAGTAGACCCCCCTAGTGCCGGCCCCCTGCACAGGCGCTGAGGCGCGCCACAGGCCTGTGCAGCGTACCCACAGCTATGGGCGGGTGTCAAGAGAGAATGCGCCGCGCCACACCCGACAGCGGTGCGGCAGGGCGCACGTCGGACAGGCGGGCCGGCCGGGCCGTCGAGGAGAGGCGTTCAAGAGCGGGTGTCGACGCGGAAGACTGGGGCAACTCTGGGGGCAACTGCGGACAGTGAGGACGGCTAACCTCTGGTGTATGAGTGACTTACACGACTAGCGTGATTGCCGCCGCCTCCACCACAGTTTTCCTAATAGACTAACTTCGGATGTCCCGATGCTTCCGCCTGTCAGCCGCCGTCGCGATCCTCGTGCTCGGGTGCGCCGCCGCCGCCTGCGCGCCCCCTGTTGCCCTGGCCTGCGGTCCTGCCGGCGCCGGCCTGCCGGCCGCCTAACGGCCGGGCGCCAACACGTCCTGGCTGTTCGCCGACGGCATCCATCCGACCGGCGTCGGACACGCGATTGTCGCCGAGGTCGTGCTGTCGACACTAGCAGCACCCGTCTGCGTCTCGCTGGCGGGCGAGGGAGGGGTGCGGCTGGCGGAAAACCACGGCACCGTCGTATACCGCGAGATGCTGTCGGATCTGCAGTTCGGATTTCCCGACCGCGACCTGCGTGCCTACGTCACCGTGCAGAACGGCACGCAGCACTTCGCCCTCGACTCGGTCATCGACGCCGCCCGCGCGCGGGTGTTGACCGTGACGCTGGGCGCCAACCACCGCGCCGGCGATCGCGTGCTGTGGGGCGCCGCGCTGACTCTGGGCACCCACGACAACGAAGCCGCGGCCGTCCGGCTCGACACGCGCGGTGCGATCGGATCGCTGCACGCCGCGGTCCGCGCGGGCAACGCCTACGTGCACGGCGCCGTCAGCGGCGGGGTGGCCGACGTGGCGATTGGCCGCGACATCACGATCGGCCAACCGGCCGCTTCCGGTTTCTTCGCCGCGGCGACGGCTCCTACACCCGGCTGCTCGCCCGTCTGGCCAAGCTCGACCTGCTCGCCATCGACGACTGGATGCTCGCCCCGCTGCGCGACACCGAGCGGCGCGACCTGACCGAAGTCATCGAAGACCGTGCCGAACGCGCCTCGACGCTTATTGCCAGCCAACTGCCCGCGGAGGACTGGCATGCCGTCATCGGAGACCCCAACCAGGCCGACGCGATCTGCGACCGCCTGCTCCACGACGCGCACCGCATCGAGCTGAAGGGCCGCTCGATGCTCACCCACACGAGATCACGAGTAGGATATCGACAAGACGCTAAGTCACCTATGGGAGGGAACTGACCGACGAACGTCGCTACGCTCCGACGAGCGTTCACCTTCGTCGGAATCTGCGTTCACGTTCATCGGGATCCGTGTTCACGTTCGCCGAAATAGCCATTGGGTTTCTCGCTCGGATTGTGGTAACAGACGGGGGAACGGGGGCTGGCTGGATAACAACAAACAGTTCATAGTGAGTAGTTTACGAAGATTCAACGACTCACCCTGCCCTAGCAGCCCGTGGCGAAAGCCCCGCTGCATTCGAGCGACGATGCATCACGCCTGACTGTGTTGCTCGTCGCTCACATATGGTTGAATATGCTCGCTCCTCGCGCCTTGAACGAGCCGCGCGCAGCATTGATTCGCCAAGCTCTCGGTGCGACGCGGGGTTTCACCACGGACTGCTAGACGTCCAGGATGGCCGAAGGACGATTCAGGCCGCTCGCGCGCGTTGTCGCGAAGGCTGTGGTCGCGGCGCTGATCGGCATGATCGCTGGGGCCTTGTTCAACGCCTGGCTGGGTGAGCAAGGCGCGGACACGCCGGCGTTCTCTCTGCTTGGCGGCGGACTGGCGGTCGTCGCCGTGATCGTGGTGCAGGCCCGGCGGCGCGGGCGGGCGGCGCGGGATGGCTGACGATCAGACCTTCCGGCTGATCCTGGCCGTCGCGATGGCAGTTTTCGTGCCGGTTGCGCTCTACCACCGGATCCGGTCGCAGGCGAGCGGCGAGTCGCTCGACCGCCGCCAGGAGGGAATGTTCATCCTCCTCACGCTGCGCCCGTGCGGACTGGCGGCCATGGGCGGCCTCGTGGCTTTCGTCCTCAACCCGGCCTGGATGGCATGGGCCTCCGTGCCCCTGCCCGCGGCCTTGCGCTGGACCGGCGTGGCGGTCGGTCTGCCTACGCTGGCCCTTGCCATCTGGACGTTCCGCAGCCTCGGCCGGAACATCACGGATACCGTCGTTACGAGGCGCGAGCATGCTCTGGTTACCAGCGGTCCGTACGGCTACGTCCGGCACCCGCTGTATGTCACGACCGCCCTTGCCTTCGTCGCCAACGCGCTCACGACCGCCAACTGGTTCATCGCGCTGACGGGCTTCGCGGCCGTGGCCCTCCTGAGGGTCCGGACCGCGACCGAGGAGGCGAAGCTCGTCGAGCGCTTCGGCGACGACTACCGGCGCTACATGGCGCGGACGGGACGCTTCTTCCCGCGCCTCCGGTCGCCGTCGACGGCGGCGTAGATGGCGATCACCGTGGTATAAGAGCAGCGCGGCGTCGTGCGTGCGGGTTCTTCGCGCGAGCTGCCAGAACAGGGGAGACGCATGATGAAGCAAGTGACTGCAATTGTTGTGGGACTGTTGATCGCGGCGTTCGGTCTGCAGGCCGCGCCGGCCGGCGCCGGTCAGGCGGGCGGCGGGTGGACGACGCTGTTCGACGGCAGCAGCCTGGACGGCTGGAACGTGCTGGGCGACGCCAACTGGGCGCTGGAGGACGACGCCGTGCGGGCCGACAGCGGCAGGGGCTTCCTGGTGACGCCGCGTTCGTATGGCGACTTCGAGCTGACGCTCGAGTTCTGGGTGGACGAGCCGGCCAACAGTGGCATCTTCGTGCGCTGCGCCGACGGGGAGTCCGTGCGCGACGACAACTCGTACGAGGTGAACATCTTCGACACGCGCCCCGACCAGACCTACCGCACCGGGGGCATCGTCCACTTCGCCGCGCCCACGAGCGTCATCCACACCGGCGGCCGCTGGAATACGTACGAGATCAGGGCCGAGGGTACGCGGCTGACCGTGCGGCTCAACGGCACCCAGACCGTGGACATGAACGACTCGACCTACGCCAGCGGCCCGATTGCGCTGCAATACGGCGCCGGAGTGGTGAAGTTCCGCAACGTCCGGATCCGCGAGCTGTAGGACGAGAGCGGGCGCGGTCAGTTGCCGCGGGGCCGGCGCCACCACGACCGGACGCGGCGCGCTGCTTCCGGACCCGCCAGCGCCGCCCCGCCCCAGAACATGATTTCGGCGAGGATCACGATGCCGGTGCCGACGGCGCCGCGAGCGGCGATGCTCATCGGAAAGAACGGCACCACGAGCAGGAGCGGCCAAAGGGGCAGCGACGAAACCATCAGGATCGTACCGAGCCTGGCCCAGCGGCTGATCGGCCTGCGTGCCGGGGCCGGCGGAGGCGAATCGTTCACGCGAGGCGTGTCCGTCGAGCCGTAGCGGTCATGCGTTGTCGTCACTCGCACGTTTCATGCGTTGATCATGCCCGAAAACGCTGGCCGGTGCGGGAGGCAGTCATGAGATCTCCGCTGCTCGCCTTGCTGTGTCTCGGCGCCGTCGCGGCCGCGTGCGGTGTGCCCCCGGCGCCCGACCGATCCACGGCGGGTGCGCGTGTGCCGGCGGCGCCCGAGCCGGCCGGCGACGGGACGATCCTTCGCGTCGACCCGCGTCTGGACGCCCTGGTCCCGGCCGGCGCACGCATCGAGAAGCTCGCCGACGGCTACATGTTCACGGAGGGGCCGGTGTGGGTGCGGAGCGAGTCGCGCCTGCTGTTTTCCGAAGTCCGCGACCGGCACATCTACCAGTGGACCGCGGCCGAAGGCGCGAGCGTCTTTCGCGCGCCGTGGTTCGAAGGTGATCTCACGGGGCGCAACCCCACGCCGAACGGCTTGACCATCGACGCCGAGGGACGCCTCGTCATCTGCGAGCACGGCAACCGGGTGGTTTCGCGCATCGAAGCCGACGGCACCCGCACCGTGCTCGCGGACAGCTACGAGGGCAGGCGCCTCAACAGCCCCAACGACATCGACATCGCCGCAGATGGGACGCTGTACTTCACCGATCCGTCGTACGGCCTGGACGGGTACGAGGAATCCCCGCTCCGCGAGCTCGACTACAACGGCGTCTACCGGCTGCACACGGACGGCCGCCTCGAGCTGCTTGCCAGGGAGGACGCGCCCAACGGCATCGCGCTGTCGCCCGACGAACGGACGCTGTACGTCGCCAACACGCGCGGTCCCTGGAAGGCTTACGACCTGGGCCCCGGCGGCGCCACGAACGGGCGCGTCTTCTACGCGATCGACGACCCGGCGCTCACGGGCGGACGCGATGGCATGAAGGTCGATCTGGCGGGCAACGTGTTTGCGACGGGTCCGGGCGGCATCTGGCTGCTGTCGCCCGGTGGAGACCACCTCGGCACGATCAGCCCGGCCGAGGCGCCCGCCAACCTCGCATGGGGCGATGACGGCCGTACGCTGTACATCACGGCGCGGACGGGGATCTACCGTATCCGGCTGAACACGGAGGGCCGCATACCCGGCCCGCCCGCGCCCGCGGCCGATGCCGGCGCCTGGAAACCGCCGCGCACGGCATGGGGGCATCCCGACCTCCAGGGCATCTGGAGCCCCGGCTATACGCTGACGCCGCTGGAACGTCCCCCGCGGTTCGACGGGCGCGAGTACCTGACCGACGCGGAGGTCGCCGAGCTGGAGGGGGCGCAGGAAGCCTCGCCGGGTCGCGACTTCCGCCCGGAAGGCGGCACCGTCGCCGACGTCGAGGGCGCGTACAACGACGCGTTCACCGGCCGCGGCGACCGGGTGATCTGGACCAGGCGCACCTCCCTGATCGTCGATCCGCCGGACGGCAGGATGCCGCCGCTCACCGCGGACGCCCGGGCGCGCGGCGTGCGCGACGGCCGCCGCGGCGGCGCGCCCCTTGCCACCACTGCCGAGGGCGATCCGATTCCATACTTCGTCGATGCCGGCAGCAGCGAGAACACCGACAATCCGGAGGACCGTCCGAGCGACCGCTGCCTGGGTGTCACGTTGCCGTTCGTTCGGGTGAGCACGGGCACCTTCAGCCGCATCGTCCAGAGCCCGTCGGCGGTAACGATCTACCAGGAGTACGGCCATCACGGCGGCGCCTACCGCACGATCCATCTCGACGGCCGCCCGCACCCGCCGGCCCATGTTCGCCAGTGGCTCGGGCACTCGAAAGGGCACTGGGAGGGCGACACGCTGGTGGTGGACGTCACGAACTTCACGTCCAGGACCAGCTTCCGCGGCTCGCGCGACAATCTCCACCTCGTCGAACGCTTCACGCGGGTCGGCCCCGACCGGCTCATTCATCGGGTGACCGTCGACGATCCGACGGTATGGACGCGGCCGTGGACAATCGAGCTCCCGCTGGCGGAGGAGGACAACCGCCGCAACCAGATCTACGAGGCCGCGTGCCACGAGGGAAACTACGCGCTGACGAACATCCTGGCCGGCGCGCGCCGGCTGGAGCGCCTGGGGTCACGCTGATCCGGGAGGGCCGACATGCGGACTGCAACAGCGAGGTGGGTGATGAAACGGGCAATCCTGTTGATGCTGTGTATCCTGCCGGCGCCCGGCCTGTTCGGCGCACAACCGGGTGGTGAACAGACCTGGCGCACGCCCTGGGGCGATCCCGACCTGCAGGGCGCCTGGACCAACACGACCACAACTCCATTCCAGCGGCCTTTCACTGACGAGGAGCGGTCCGAGCGGGACGAACGGTTCACGCGCGGCGGTGAACGGCAGGCCAACAACGCCACCGGCGCCTACAACAGCTTCTGGCTGGAATCGGGAGGTGGGTCGGCGCAGGCGACCCTCATCATCGATCCGTCCGATGGCCGGCTGCCCGCGCTGACCGAGCGCGTCCGCGCGAAGGACGCGTTCTTCGCCGACGCGCGGCGCGGCGTGACCGACCCGGACTCGTTCGCCGACTTGAACCTGTACGACCGCTGCATCACGCGCGGGCTGCCCGGCGCGATGATTCCCGGCTTCTACAACCACAACTACCAGATCGTTCAGACGCCGGACTACGTCGTGATTCTGGTCGAGATGGTCCACGAGGCACGCGTCATCCCGCTGGATGGACGACCGCACCTGCCGGCGCGGATTCGGCAGTGGCTGGGCGACTCGCGCGCACGGTGGGAAGGCGAGACCCTGGTTGTCGAGACCACGAACTTCGACGCCAAGGCCGACGAGCGTGCGCTGAGCGCAACCAGCGGCCTGCCGCTCGTGCTCGGGGCCGGAGAGAACCTGCGGCTGGTCGAGCGGTTCACGCGCGTGGGCGCGGATGCGATCGATTACGAGTTCACGGTTTTCGATCCCACGACGTACGCCGCGCCGTGGAGCGCTTCGATACCCATGACCGCACTGGACGGGACGCTGTTCGAATACGCCTGCCACGAGGGCAACTACGGCATGCTCAACATCCTGCGCGGCGCGCGGGCGCGCGATGGCGACCGGTCGCGGTAGCCCGGTCAGCGCATGGCTGAAGCCGTGAGATCCAGCTACTATGGACGTGGGAAAGCGGCTATGACCTCGAACATGGGCCGTGTGGCTGCTGCCGCCACTTTGCTGGCGTTGGCGGCCCCGCCGGCCGCCGGGCAGGACGGTGCGCGGCTGGTCGACGCCGCCGCGGATCAGGATTGGGCCGCCGCGCGGGCGCTGCTGGCGGAAGGCGTTGACGCGAACGCCGCGCGGGCGGACGGCGTCACGGCTCTCGTCTACGCCGCGCATTGGGACGACGTGGAGGCGGCCGGCGTCCTGCTCCGGGCCGGCGCGAATGTCAACGCCGCCGACGACCACGGCGTGACGGCGCTGGCGCGGGCCTGCGAGAACGCCAGTCCGGGCATGGTCGAGCGGTTGCTCGACGCAGGCGCCGACCCGAACGCGGCGCAGACGAGCGGGTTGACGCCGCTCATGACCGCGGTCGAGACCGGCAACGCGGAGGTCGTCAGGCTGCTGCTGGCGGCGGGCGCCGACGTCAACGCCGCGACGGTCGAGACGCACAACACCGCGCTGATGTGGGCGGTGGCAGGGCAGTACGCCGACATCGTCCATCGCCTGATAGAGCACGGCGCGGATCTGGATGTCTCGACCGCCAAGGGGTTCACCCTCCTCATGATCGCCGCCCGCAACGGCGACATCGAGATGGCCCGCACGCTGCTGGTGGCCGGTGTCGACATCGACGCCGTTGGTGCGGACGGGGCGCACGTGCTGCCGTACTCCATCGTCCTCGGGCAGGCGGAGTTTGCGCACTTCCTGCTCGAAGAGGGCGCCGACCCCAATGCGAAGGTGTCGGGCGTGACCGCCCTGCACGCGGCGACCGGACACATGGCGTTCTGGCTGGCCGAGTGGAACCAGAAGCACGGCGCCGCGAGCCGGGGCCGCGGGTTGGCGGAGAGCCAGCGGCTGCCGCTCGTCGAGGCGCTCCTTGCCCGCGGGGCCGACCCGAACGCGCGGATCACGGACTCCGCGGTGTTCGAGGAGTATCTCGGGTACCCGCGCAGGGGCGCGTTCGATACCTATACGTCCGGCGTGGGGGACCTCCGTGGCGCCACGCCTTTGTGGATTGCCTCCATGGGCGCGAACGGCAAGCCGATATTCGGTATTGCGATTCCCACCGGGTGCGGCGGCGCGGGGTGCCAGGGCGGCGAAGAGGGCGTCGAGGTCATGCGGCGGCTGCTGGCTGCCGGCGCCGACCCGACCCTGGCCACCGACGACGGCACGACGCCGCTCATGGTGGCGGCGGGGCTGGGCCGCTATACGAACGACAAGAACCTGCGGCGCGGCAAGCGGTCGTCCAGCTCGGAGGCGGCCGTGACGCTCCTGCTGGACGCCGGAGCCGCCGTCGAAGCCCGCAACGAAGCCGACTTCACGGCCCTCCACGGCGCGGCGTTCCGCGGGCTCAACGAGGTCATCCGGATCCTGGTGAACCACGGCGCCGACATCGACGCACGCGACTTCCGGGGCCGCACGCCGTACCGCCTGGCGGAAGGCAGCAAGCAGTCCTTCTACTTCCAGGAATTCCCCGAGACGGCGGCGCTGCTGGAGGAGCTGGGGGCCGACACCAGCCTCGGTTTGGCGGCGACGGTGCAGGAACGCCTCCGCGACGTTTCCGTAGAGGATGCCGCAGCCGGCGCAGGTCAGCAGCAGAACTAGCCCGATGCCCGGCAGCAGGATCCTCGCGGCCGTCGGGCTCGCCGGTGTGGTGGCCGCCGGTGTCCTTCCGCGCCCGGCCGCCGCTCAAGCTGCGCCGGCGACGCACCCGCTGTTCGGCCGCTACTGCGTGACCTGCCACAACGATCGCCTCATGACCGGAGGGCTCAGCCTGGAGCAGGTCGATGTGGCCGCGGTCGGGGCCAACGCCGAGGTGCTCGAGAAGGTCGTTCGGAAGCTTCGCGACGGGCTGATGCCACCCGAGGGGAGACCACGGCCGGAGCCGGCCGTCGTCAGCGACTTCGTTTCGGGGCTCGAGACCTCGCTCGACGCGGCCGCGGCGTCCGGCGCCCCCAGCGCCGGGTGGGTCGCCTCCCGCCGCCTGAACCGCACGGAGTACGTCAACGCGGTCTATGACCTGCTGGCGCTGGAGATCGACGGCGACGCGCTCCTGCCCAGCGACCTGGCCGGTTTCGGCTTCGACAACAACGCCGACGCGCTGACGATTACACCGGCGCTGATGTCGCGCTACATGACCACGGCGATGCGGATCAGCCGCATGGCGCTGGGGAGCCTCGAGAACCGGCCGGCAGGACACGTCTACGAGGTGCGGCCGACCGCGCGGCAGGATGCGCGGATGGGCGAGAACATGCCGTTCGCCACGCGCGGCGGCGTGGCGGTGCGACACAACTTCCCGCTCGATGGGGACTACGTCTTCAGGCTGCGCCTGAAGCGGGGCAGCGGAGGGGTGGCGGGCATTGAAGAGGACGAGCACCAGATCGAGTTGCGCGTGGACCACGCGCTGATCAAACGCTTCACGATCGGCGGCCGCTACAAGGGCCTGCTGAATTCCGGAACGATGGTCGCGATTGACGAGGACGACGTCCTGGGCCAGCAGGTGCACGAGTACCTCATGCACGCCGACGACGACCTGGAAGTGCGCGTGCGGATCGAGGCCGGCACGCGGACCGTGGCCGCGGCCTTCACGAACTCGATGCCGTCGGCGGTCAACCCCGGTTCACCAGTGGGTGTCGATCAACTGGAGATCTCGGGCCCGTTCGACGGCACGGTGCCGGACGAGACGCCGAGTCGGCGCCGGGTGCTCGTCTGCCGGCCCGCCGGGACGAACGCCGGCGCCGATGACGAGTCGTGCGCGCGGGAGATCATCCAGCGGCTCGCGCGGCGGGCGTATCGTCGCCCGCTGACCGAGTCCGACGTCGAGCCCCTCGTCGACCTCTACCGGGCGGGCCGGTCAGACGGCGGATTCGAAGCCGGGGTCGGACTGGCCCTGGAGGGCGTGCTGTCGTCTCCGCACTTCCTCATCCGCGTTGAAAGCGACCCGGACGGAGTGGCGCCCGGAACGGTCTACCGGTTGAGCGATGTCGAGCTGGCATCCAGGTTGTCGTTCTTCCTCTGGCGCAGCATCCCGGATGACGAGCTGCTCGACCTGGCCGCCGAGGGTCGTTTGTCCGAGCCGGGCACGCTGTTGGAGCAGGTCCGCCGCATGCTCGGCGACCGTCGCGCGACGCGTTTCATGGATGACTTCGTGGAGCAGTGGCTGCAGGTGCGTAACCTGCGCTCCCACGAGCCGGACCGGCGCCTCTTTCGCGGCTTCGACCCGACGCTGCGCGACGCGATGGTGCGCGAGACGAAGCTCTTCTTCGAGAGCCAGTTGCGCGAGGACAGGCCGATTCCCGAGTTGCTGCGCGCCGACTACACGTTCCTGAACGAGCGCCTGGCGCGCCACTACGGGATTGACGACATCTACGGGAGTCACCTGCGCCGGGTGACGCTGGATGACGACCGGCGCTTCGGGCTGCTCGGGCACGGCAGCGTGCTCACCGTCACCTCGTATCCGAACCGGACGTCGGTCGTGCTGCGCGGGAAGTGGATCCTGGAGAACCTGCTGGGGTCACCGCCACCGCCGCCCCCGCCGAACGTGCCGGCGCTCGAGGAGAACGAGGCCGGCGAGGCGCCCGCATCGCTGCGAGAGCGGATGGAGCAGCATCGCGGCAACCCCGTCTGCGCGAGCTGCCACAACCTGATCGATCCGTTGGGCTTCGCGCTGGAGCACTACGATGCGGTCGGCCAGTGGCGCGAAACCGACGAGGGCGCGGACATCAACGCAACGATCGAGCTGTCCGGTGAGATCGTCGATAGTCCGTCCGCCTTCCGGGAGGCGTTGCTCCGGCAGGGCGATCGTGCTTTCGTGCGCACCGCAGCGGAAAAGCTGCTGACCTATGCGCTGGGCCGCGGGTTGAGCTATCGTGATGCACCGACCATCCGGCGTATGGTGAGAGAGCTCGAGGCGAGCGACAACCGCTGGTCGACGCTCGTGCTGGCCGTCGCGTCGAGCGAGGCGTTCCGGATGCGGGAAGTGCCGGAGCCATGATGTTCATAACGAGAAAGCATCTGCCGCGGCGGACGGTGTTGCGCGGCGTCGGCGCTACGCTGGCGCTGCCGCTCCTCGAGGGCATGGTGCCGGCGCTCACCGCGATGAGCAGGACGGCCGCGGCGCCGATCCGCCGGCTCGGCGTGTTCTACGTGCCGAACGGCATGTCGATGCCCTACTGGTATCCGGCCGGCATGGGAGAAGGCTCCCTCGACGAGCTCCCGCCGATTCTCCGTTCACTGAACGAGCACAAGGACCGCGTGCTCATGTGCGGCGGCCTGGCCTGCGAGGCCGCGCTCTTGCTGCGCGGCGGCGACCACTCGAAGTCGTCCGGTCCGTTCCTGACCGGCGTGGCGTTCGACACGAGCGGGACGGCGCGCGCCGCCGTCTCCATGGACCAGATTGCCGCCAGGGAGCTGGCGAAGGAGACCCAGCTCGCGTCCCTGGAGCTGGGGATGGAGGATCCCGGTTTCGCCGGCTCGACCTGCGACGGCGGCGTCACCTGCGCGTATCTCAACACGATTGCCTGGCGCACCCCCACGACGCCGCTGCCGATCGAGAACAACCCCCGGGCCGTGTTCGAGCGGCTGTTCGGGGCCAGCGGCAGCACCGATCCGGCAGTCCGCCGCGCGCGCATGCGGAAGGACCGCAGCATTCTCGACTTCGTGCGCGAGCAGGCGGCCGGTCTCGAGAACGTCGTCGGTCCCCGGGACCAGGCGACGCTGGAGCAGTACTTCGAAGCCGTACGCGACATCGAGCGGCGGCTGCAGATGGCCGAGCGTGAGACGCAGGAGCTGCCGGTGGTCGACCAGCCGGTCGGCGTGCCGCGAGACTACGGGGAGCACGCGACGTTGATGATGGATCTGCTGGCGCTGGCGTACCAGACCGACATGACGCGGGTCAGCACGTTCATGGCCGCTAAAGAAGTCAGCAACCGGGCCTATCCCGAGATCGGGATTGCCGACTCGCATCACCCGCTGTCGCATCATCAGGACGAGCCCACCAAGCTCGCGCGGCTCGGCCAGCTCAACGAGTTCCACTTCCGGCAGTTCGCCCACCTGGTAAAGAAGCTCGCCGCGACGCCCGAGGGTGACGGGACGCTGCTCGACCACTCGATGTTCCTCTACGGCAGCGGGATGAGCGACAGCAACACGCACTTCCACGACGATCTGCCGATCGCGCTGATCGGCGGGAAGGGCACCGGGATCAGGGGCGGCCGCTACGTGCGCTACTCGAAACGGCCGTTGACGAACCTGCACGTCTCCGTCCTGGAGAAGATGGGCTTTCCGGTCGAGACGCTCGGCGACAGCACGGGCAAGATCGAAGGCCTGACGGACCTCTAGCGCAGGATCCACTGCACGCCGGCCACCACCGTGGCGGCGTTCACGCCGAGATTCTCCCCGGCGGTGTTGGCGTTGGAGATGTGGTGGTTGCGGAACTCCAGGATCAATCCCGGTCCGCGCCGGGTGACCTGCCGGATGCCGACGCCGTAGTGCAACTGGAAGTTGAACGCGCGATCGATTTCAGGGACGTCTAGCGACGTCCATAGCAGTCCGGCGCCGCCCGCGAAGTAGGGCGTCCAGCCGCGGTCGTTCCAGAGATGGTAGCGGCCGCCCAGCCCCGCGACGCCGCCGCCGACCGCAACCACCGGCTTGTGGTACAGCAGCAGCGTGCCCTCGCCGTAGAACTCGAGGTGGTCGGTGATGAACCGGCCGAGCTGCGGGTGAACGGCAACGAATTCGATGTCGGTGTCTGTCTTGCCGTAACCCGGCAGGCCGTGCTTCCAGGCGTTGCCCCAGCCGCCGGCCAGGCCGCGCGTCCAGTACCCGGTAGCCAGCCGCTGCTCCTGCGCGGCCGCGATGACCGGCACGGCTGCCAGAACAACGAGGATGGCTGCGGCGCGGCGCACGACTGGCATGGGGAATCCGCCCATATACTGACGCATTGCGGGCGACTCATGGAGAGACTGAAGGCAATTGCGGTTTGCGTGCTCGCGGTCGGGTTTTTGAGCTGGGTCATATTCCCCCCGGCAACGGCGGCGCAGTCACCCGGCGCAGGGGCGCGGACGCCCTGGGGCGATCCCGACCTGCAGGGGGTGTGGGTCAGCATCGCCGCGATCGGCGTGCCGTTCGAGCGCCCCGAAGAGCTCGGGCTGCGTGCCGTGCTGACCGACGAGGAGCTGGCGGCGCGCAACGCCGCCGCCGCGGCCCGCGTCCGGCCGAAGCTGGTTCCACCCGCCGGCTGGACCCGGCGGCGGCCGTCGCCGCCGCTGGCCTCGCTCGTCATCGACCCGCCGAACGGGCGGCTGCCGGCGATGACCGGGGACGGCGCCCGCCGGGCGGCAGTCTGGCGGACGAAGGCGGCGGGAGACTACGCGCACGCCGGCCCGGAGGACCTGCGGCCCTACGACCGCTGCATCAGCCGCGGCGTGCTGGGCTCCCAGTTTCCCAACATCTATGCCTCCGCGTACCAGATCCTCCAGACGCCGGGACAGGTCGTGATTCACCACGAGATGGTGCACGAGACCCGCGTGATTCCGCTCGACGGGCGCCCGCACATCGCCGCCGGCATCCGGCAGTGGATGGGCGATTCGCGCGGCGTGTGGGAAGGGGACACCCTGGTTGTCGAAACGACGAATTCAAACGGCCGGACCGGCTCCTACGCGCGCAACGGCAACGGGAACCCGACCAGCACGGAGCTACGGCTCGTCGAGCGGTTCCGCCTGGGGGACGGCGGCGCGCTCGACTACGAGGTGCGCATCGAGGACCCGCTCACCTGGACGCGGGCGTGGACGGTCGCATTCCCGCTGGAGCGCGATGAAGGTTACGACCTGTACGAATACGCCTGTCACGAGGCGAACTACGCCGTGCCGAACATCCTGAGCGGCGTGCGCGCGGCAGAGCGCCGCAGCGCTCCGTAGCCAAAGGCTGAAGAGCGTCGCGGGTTATTCCTTCTCGCCGACGATCCCGATCATCGGCGGCGCGGCCAGGAAGGTCCCGGGCTCGCGCTCGCGAACGCGCCATTCGTCTTCGAACGCGCGCTGTTCGGCCTCCGTGAGCAGGCCGGCCGCGACCAGCCGCGGCACGTGGCTGAAGAAGAACTGCGTCGGCCAGTCCCAGAACGCCGTGCCCGGCCGGACGAACCGCGCCAGCGGCACAAGCTCCAGCAGGCGGCAGCCGGACGCCGCGATCAGCTCTGGAAGGCGGCCGCCCACGTTCAGGTCGCCGCCGGTGCGCCGCCAGCTTTCCTCTACCGCTGCCAGCACCCGATCGAATGCCGGACTCCGCGGCTGCAGCGTCGTCGCGCCGTAGTTGAGGTAGTCCCACACCACGAGACGGCCGCCGGGTCGCAATCCGCTCACGACACTGTCGATGACCGGCGCCGGATCCGGCAGGAAGCAGAAGAGCCAGCGTATGAAGGCGCCGTCGAGCGCGGCAGGCTCCAGCCGCAGCTCCTCGACCCGCTGCACGCGTGCCGCAAGCTGCCCGATACCGAGCCGGTTCGCTTCCCGGACCAGGCCGGCGATGAAGCGGTCCGACTCGTCGATGGCCAGCACCCGGCCCCCGGCGCCCACCCGCTCCGCCAGCTCGAGGGCGGCGAAACCCGGGCCGCAGCCGAGATCGAGCAGGCGCGCGCCCGGACCGAATCCGGCGCGGTCCCAGAGGTCGTGCGCCGCGTCCGCCCACAGGCGGTGTTGCGTGTGGAGGCGCCGCGCTTCCTCCGGATCGGTACCCAGCAGATACGGATCGCCGGGCGCAGGATGTGCTTTCGGTGCACGACTCATGCGGTCATGGGGCCTGCTGCAGGGAGGTGTGCCCGCGACAGGCCGCCAGGAGACTAGCGGAGACCCCGCGCCTCTTCCAGTCGCGCGCCGGCGAGCATGCTGGTCATCGAGTAGTTGCCTTCGTGGCAACCGGTCTCGCCGATCTGGTTCCTGGCGTTGTCCTGCAGCATCAGGGCGAGCTCCATGGTCCACGGCCGCGTCCAGACGGTCGCGTCTTCCACGGTGATCCGGTACTGGATGAGGTCGGGGGCGACGCGCCTGAAGCGCTCGACGAGGTGCAGGTTCTCCGCGGAGCCCAGGTACGGCGTCTGGTGCGTGAAATTCGTGGTGTCGACCACCAGCGTGTCGCCTTCCCAGCGGCCCACCGAGTGCCCCAGCCACTGCCGGATGTGGGCCGGCGGATGCGGACGGCCGTCCAGCCAGATCAGGCGGTACCCGCCGCCGCCCGACGACTGCTCGTGGTAGATCGTCAGCGAGTCGGGTCCGAGCACCATGCGGCTGAAGCCGCAGATGCCGCCCGTGCAGGGGATGCGGACACCCTGGCAGCGCTCAAGGATGCCGGTGTCCTCCGGGTTGTCGTAGCGGTAGCGCAGGTCGACGAAGTACGGCACGCCGGCGCGCTCGCGATCCTCCCGCGCCTGGGCCCGCAGCCCCTCGCTGACCTGTCGGCTCCGCTCGGCCTCCGGGGTGAACGGCGGGAGGCGGCCGTCCGGCGGATCGACGATCATCGCCGTGCGCTTCGTGCGGCTATAGCGTGTGCCCAGGTTGGTGCTGAATATGTTGTTGTAGGCGCCCTCCACGTCGGCCGGGGTGCCGGTCGTGGCGCGCACGTCCCGGCCGGCCACCTCGCCCGCGACCTCCGCGCGTGCCCGCTCCGTATCGAGTGCGGCGATCTCCTCGTCCGTGAGGAACTCGCGGCCGGCGTACTCCTCGGGCCGCTCCAGCGGCGTGCTGTGCTTGCTGCTCCAGATCCCGGTCAGGTCCGGCACACCCCATGGCGTCAGCGCCGGCGTCCAGCCTTCGGGCGCTGTCGACCAGGGCGGCAGCTCCTGGCCGGCGATGCCGGCGGCCAGCCAGAATGCGCCCACGACGGCGAGCAGCCGGGCGAGGTTGCGCAGTCGTGCCATTGACGTTTCCCTCCGTCGTCAGGAGCCGCGGGATGCTCGCGTCAGCGGCCCGCCTCGGCCGCCGCCTCGATGGCGCGCCCGCCGGCCAGAATGCCGGTCATGGCGTAGTTGCCCTCGTGGCAGGCGTACTCGACCAGTTCGTACTGGGCGTCGTCCCTGTCGAACCGGAACATGGCCGTCCAGGGCTTGGTCCACACCTTCGGATCGTCGATGGTGAACTCGTACTGCAGCGTCAGCGGGCCGATCCGGCGGAACCGTTCCGTCAACGTCAACTGGTCGCTCGAGGAGGCCCAGATGGGCCGCCCGATGGAAGAAACACGGTCGTCGAAGTTGGTCGTCTCGACCACCAGCATGTCGCCTTCCCAGCGGCCCTGCGGGTCGCCCAGCCACAGGTCGAGGTCATCTCCCAAGCGTTCGCGCGGCGCGGTCGGAATGACCCGCGTCTCGTGGATCATCTCCTTGGTGATGGCGACGAAGCCGGGTCCCTGCACGATCTGCAGACCGTTGTTGTAGACGGTCGGCATCATCATGCCCGGAGCGCCGCGCGTCAGGCAGCGGGCGGCCGGGCGTACGTTCTCGGGACCGGCGTAGGGGCGGCTCTCGTAGTTGCCCAGGACGCTTTCGTACAGCGTCTGCCCATAGGGCGTGCGCGCCGGCAGACGGCCGTCGGGCGGGTCGACGATCATCGCCACCTGCGTGGACACGGCGGCGTGGCCGTAGCTGAGCGTGATGTCGCGCCACTCGCGGTCGTAGCCCCAGATGCTGCCCAGGGTGCCGCCCTCGCGGCGCGCGATCGCTTCCTCCGGGGTCAGCTCGTCGGCCTCGACGCCCTCGGGGCGCTCCAGCGGGATGCCGTGCGAGGGGTTGCCCGTCCAGATGCCCTGCAGGTCGGGCTCGCCCCAGGACGTCCGCGGGACGTCGTACGGCTCCAGCGCATCGCTGCCGCGAATGGCGGCGGCCAGCTCGTTGCCGACACCCGCGAAGCCGGTCTCCACCATGGCTATCCGCACGTTGTCCGGGCCGAAGATGAAGGCCCGCTGCGCCGCCGTGCGGGCGTTCGCCGGTACGGCCGGCTCCTCCTGGAAACGCACGCCCTGCTCGCGGAGCCTCGGCGCCTCCGCGTCGAGATCCGGCACCACGAATGCGAGATGGTCGATGGCGCGGCCCTGCGTGGCGGCCGGCGGCGGGCCCTCCGGATGTGCGGAGACCAGGAACAGGATGTCGCCGAACTCCACGCCGTCCACCCTGTCCCTGAGCGTGGCCGGCTCGCCGCCTAGCACGTCGCGGTACCAGGCCAGCGTCGAGTCCGGATCGGTCGCGCTGAGATGAACGTGGTGGAAGCCGAGCCGCTCGGCGTCTTCCACCAGCTCGATCCGTGTGCCCCAGGGATCGAAGATGAACGCGATCTTGAACAGTCCGGGGATGTCCCGCACGGTCGACCCGTCCTCGAAGCGCTGCAGGCGCACGCCGGCCCCGCGCACCCCGACCGCTTCGAACTCCGCCATCCTGGCGTCCAGGTCGGGGAACGAGAACCCGATGTGGTTGATGCCCGTGCCCAGGCTGCCGCCGCTCGTCGGCTGGGGCACGAACACGAGCTCCACGCCCCCGCAGGTCGCGGCGTCGTCGCGGTCGGCGACCGGCTCGCACCCCATGTACTCCGAGTACCAGTCGACGCCCATGGCCGGGCTGGGCGCGGTGATATGAACGTGATGGTAGTCGGCGGCCACGGTGGCGGCGGGCGCCAGCGCCAGCGCGGCGGCGACGACGGTCGCGAGAGTGGTCTGCTTGCGTTCCATGGCGCCCGTGCTCCTCTCCGCGTGCGCGTTTGGGGGTCGGGACGGTGGCGGCGTTCGCCCCCGGTATCGGTGGCAGGGTAGCACAGTACCGATCGTGTACGATGCGGAGTTGTCGATACCCTCGCGGTCCTCATTCCGGCGCGCGGTTCGCCGCGCGGCGGTGCTGCTGTTCCTGCTGCTACTCGCCCCGACCGAGGGCCTTCTTGCGCAGGCGCAGGATGATCGCCCGCAGGCCTCTCCCGCGGCGGAAGGGCCCCGACCGGGTCAGGTCGCGCCGGGCGCCTTGACCGCCACCGCAATCGATCCCGCGCTCGCCGCGGCCATCGACGGGCCGCCGGCGCCGGTCGCGCCCGCGGTGATGAACCGCGACGCGGAAGGCCGGACCACGGTCCGCGCCATCCGGCTCGAGACCGGCATCCGTCTCGACGGCGTGCTCGACGAGGAGGTGTACGACACGGTCCCGCCGATCACGGACTTCCTGCAGCAGGTGCCCGTGGAGGGCGCACCCGCGACCGAGCGCACGGAAGCCTGGATCATGTTCGACGGGGAGAACGTGTACGTGGCGGCGCGCGTGCACGACTCCGCCCCCGAGAGCGAGTGGATCGCCAACGAGATGCGGCGCGACACCAGCCAGTTGCGGCAGAACGACACCTTCACGGTGTTCTTCGACACGTTCTACGACCGCCGCAACGGCTTCAACTTCTACACGAACCCGCTCGGCGCGCGGGCCGACCAGCAGTTCACGAACGAAGGCAATCCCAACGGCGACTGGAACCCCGTGTGGGACGTGCGCACGGGACGCTTCGACGGCGGCTGGACGGCGGAGATGGAGATACCGTTCAAGACGCTCCGCTACCGCGGCGGGGGCGCGCAGTTGTGGGGCGTGCAGTTGCGCCGCGGCGTGCGCCGCAAGAACGAGTGGACGTACCTGACGCGGATCCCGATCTCGGCCGGCGGCGGGCGCGGCGCGGCCGGCATCTTCCGCGTCTCGGCGGGTGCGACGCTGGTCGGCATCGAGCCGCCGGACACCGGACGGCTCGTCGAGATCAAGCCGTACGGCATCGGCGGCGTGACCACCGACCGCAACTCCATTCCCATTCGGGAGAACGACGGCAGCGGCGCCTTCGGTGCCGACGTGAAGATGGGCGTCACGGAGAACCTGACCGCGGACTTCACCTACAACACGGACTTCGCCCAGGTCGAGGTGGACGAGCAGCAGGTCAACCTGACCCGCTTCAGCCTCTTCTTTCCGGAGAAACGGGAGTTCTTCCTCGAGGGTCGCGGCATCTTCGGGTTCGCGCGCGGCGGCGTCGGGGCCGGCAGCCCCGGCGAGCCGAGCGACGCGCCGACGCTGTTCTACAGCCGGCGGATCGGATTGGAGGGCGACCCGAACAACGTGCAGGTGGTGGTGCCGATCCACGGCGGTGCGCGGATGACGGGCAAGGCGGGCGCCTTCGACGTCGGCGCGCTCAGCATCCAGACGGAGGAATCGCCCGAGGCGGCAACGGCGTCGACCAACTTCACCGTGCTCCGCATCCGGCGCGACATCCTGCGGCGCAGCAGCGTGGGGGGCATCTTCACCAACCGTTCCGTGTCGCTGGTCGGCCCCGGCGCGAGCCAGGCGTACGGCGTGGACGGCACGTTCTCCTTCTTCGAGAACCTCGACTTCGTGACCTACTACGCGCGCACCCGGACGCCGCTGGCCGGCGGCCGGGACGCCAGCTACCAGGGGCGTTTCGACTACGGGGGCGACCGCTACGGCCTGACCCTGAACCACATCGCCGTCGAGGAGAACTTCCTGCCCGAGATCGGCTTCCTCCAGCGCGACAACTACCGCCGCTCGAACGTCTCCGGCCGCTTCAGTCCGCGCCCGCAGGGGAGCGCGCTCGTGCGGCGCTATTCGCTCGAGGCCGGCGTCGACTACTTCACGACCGCCGACCAGGGTTTCGTGGAGACGCGCGAGCGGACGGTGGACTTCGCCACCGAGTTCCACAACAGCGACCGCTTCGAGGTGAACCTGACCAATTCGTACGAGCTGCTGCAGGAGCCGTTCCGGATTTCGAGAGACGTGGTGCTGCCGGTCGGTGGCTACGGGTTCACGGCGGGTACGGTTTCCTACACCCTCGGAGGGCAGCACCAGACGAGCGGCCGTCTGGCGTTCTCGGCCGGCAGCTTCTGGAGCGGCGACATCCGCACGCTGGAGTACAGCCGGGGCCGCGTCAACGTGTCCAACCAGTTCTCCGTCGAGCCGACCATCTCGTTCAACGACATCGACCTGCCCGAGGGGGAGTTCACCACCACGCTGGTCAGCACCCGCTTCAACTTCGCGTTCAACCCGCGGATGTTCTTCAGCGGGCTGGTGCAGTACAACTCGAGCAACGACCGCTGGAGCAACAATCTCCGGCTGCGGTGGGAATACAGTCCGGGGAGTGAGCTGTTCGTGGTATACACCGAGGAGCGCGACGTAGGCGGGCTGCGGCCGATCCGCGTCGACGGATTGCGCAACCGCGGCTTCGTCGTCAAGCTGAACCGGCTGTTCCGGTTGTAGGAGAAGGTGATGACACGCTCGACATTGATTCGTCTGGGCTTGCTGCTGGGCCTCCCGGCGGTGCTGCTGACGGTGGCGACGCGCGCCCAGCGCGGCGATGTGGACTGGGACGCGGTGGAGATCGACACGCACCACGTGCGCGGGACGGTGCACTACGTCTCGGGCCGCGGCGGCCACGTCGGCCTGTCCGTGGGCGACGACGGGGTCATCATGGTGGACGACCAGTTCGCCCCGTTGACCGATCGCATCCTGGCGGCAATCCGCGGGATATCCAACGGCGATATCCGCTTCCTCATCAACACCCACGTGCACGGGGACCACGTGGGCGGCAACGAGAACTTTGGCCGCATGGGTGTCCTCATCGTGGCCCAGGACCGCGTGCGGCTGCGGCTGGCAGAGACCATGCCGCCGGTCGCGCTGCCGGCCCTCACTTACAGCCAGGACGTGACGATCCACCTGAACGGCGAGGACGTGCACATCTTCCCCGTGCCCGCCTCGCACACCGACGGCGACAGCGTCATCCACTTCAAGGGCTCGGATGTGATGGTGGTCGGCGACGTGTTCCGCACGGTCGCGTTCCCGGTAATTGATCGCAACAACGGCGGCAGCCTGCCCGGCACCATCGAGACGCTGGGGATCATCGCGGGTCGGGCCAGCCCCGATACGCTCATCCTGCCGGGCCACGGCGTGGTGTCGACGCGCGAGGACGTGGTCGAGTTCCGCGACATGGTGATCGACGTCTCCGGAAAGGTGGCGGAGTTGGTGGAGCAGGGGATGACCTACGAGCAGGTGGCCGCCGCCGGGACGACCGCGGCGTACGAGGGCAAGTGGGGCGATCCCGAGCGGTTCCTGACAGCGGTTTACGCCGAGCTCGCGGGTGAGGGCTGAAGCCCGGACCTGACAGGGGCTACCGGCGCCGGATTCGCGGCAACAAAGGGAGCAACTGATGACAGCCGGATGGACCGGATGGAACGGCCGCTGGCGGGCGCGACTGCTGGCGGCCGGTTGTTCGGCCGTCCTCGGCGTTGCGGCGTTGCCGCTCGCGGCGGCCGGACAGGTCGAACCGCGCGAGCAGGTGACGTTCACGAATGACATCGCCCCGATCCTGCAGCGGAGCTGCCAGCGCTGCCACAGGCCCGATTCGCTGGCCCCGATGTCGCTGATCGACTACGAGGAGGTGCGTCCCTGGGCGCGCTCCATCAAGCACCGGACCGGGCTGCGGGACAAGCCGGGGGCGATGCCGCCCTGGTACGTCGAGAAGGACATCGGCATCCAGCGCTTCAAGAACGATCCTTCCCTGAGCGACGAGGAGATCGCGAAGATCGCGGCGTGGGCGGACAGCGGCGCGCCGCTGGGCGATCCGGCCGACATGCCGCCGCCCATGGCGTTCATCGACGTGGATGAGTGGGAAATAGGACAACCTGATCTGGTCGTGTCGTCGCCGAGCGTCGAAGTGGCCGCCGATGCGCCAGACTGGTGGGGGCCGCACGGCGAGGCGCCGAGCGGCCTGACGGAGGACCGCTACGTCGCCGCGCTGGAATTCAAGGAGGTCACGGAGTCGCAAAGCGGATCCGCGCGCAACACGGTGGGTGGACTGTTCGTGTTCCATCACGCAGTGCTTGCCGTTGTGGATCCCAATGCGGACGACACGGTCCAGGAACGCCAGCGGCTCGGCGGCTGGCCGACCCACGAGGTGGGCCGCAACGCCGACGTCTTCGACCCCGACGCCGGCCGGTTGATGCCGACAGGGGCGACCGTCGTGTTCCCGAACGGCCACCTGCACTCCAACGGCATGGACACGCGCGCCCGCCTGGACGTCGCATTCAAGTTCCATCCGCGCGGATACGAGCCGAAGGTGCACGAGCAGGGCGTCACCTGGGCCAGCGTGGACCTCGACCTGGAGCCGATGGATCCCGACCAGGAGATCGACATCTACTTCACGGTCCCGCGGCACCTGAAGATGACCATCTTCGAGCCCCACATGCACGCGGCCGGCGTGCGCATGTGCCTGGAAGCGATCTGGGGCCAGATGCGGGAGACGCTGAACTGCGTGGGGTACGACCACAGTTGGGTCAGGGTCTATACCTACGCGGACGATGCAGCGCCGCTGTTGCCGAAAGGCACGATCCTGCGCCTGGTCGGCTACTTCAACAACTCGCCGACGAATCCCAACGTCACGGATCCCAGGAACTGGTCGGGCGCGGGCATGCGTTCCGTCGATCAGATGTTGATCAACCTGGCGCGCGGCATCTACCTGACGGACGAACAGTTCGCGGAGGAGATCGCGGACCGCCGGCAGCGGCTCGGCATCGAGACTGGAGACACCGTGGTGGGCTGTCCGTTGTGCGGTCTGGACGATCCGTTGGGCGACAGCGGCGCCGAGCAGTAGCAGTCCCCATGATCAACACCCGCCCGCGTCGTGTGCGCCGGCACGCCGTACGCGCCGGCGCGCTTGTATTGGCAGCCGGCATGCTCGTAGCGGGCAGTGCGCCGGTAGCGGCCCAGCAGCGGTTTCTGACCGGGCAGGCGGTGATGCCGGCCTACGAGGGTTGGGAGCGCAACGCCGACGGGTCCTTCAACCTGGTGTTCGGCACCATGAACCGCAACTGGGCAGAAGAGATCGACATCCCGATCGGCCCGGCGAACAACCTCGAGCCGGGCGGCCCCGATCGGGGTCAGCCGACGCACTTCCTGCCGCGGCGCAACCGCTTCCTCTTCCGCGTGCGCGTACCCGCGGACTTCGGTGACAACGAGGTGGTGTGGACGCTGACGAGCCCCAACGGCGAGACGAAGCGGGCCTACGCGACGCTCCATCCCGACTACTTCATCGATGACCTCGTCCTGCAGCGCAACAACGGCGCGCCGGCCCACGACGAGCTGCTCGTCAACAAGGCCCCGGCGTTGGACGTGGAAGGCGGGACCACCCGGGAAGTCGCGGCCGGCAAGCCGCTGACGCTGCGAGCCCGCGTGGACGACGACGGCCTGTTGACGCCCGCCGCACTGCCGCCGACCGACCCCGAGCGCCCCGGACGCGTCACCAAGAACGCCGCCCGCGGCCTGCGTCTGGCCTGGTTCGTCTACCGCGGCGCCGGCAAGGTGGCCTTCGAGCCGGAGCAGTTCAGGGCCTGGGAGGATACCCGCGAGGGCTCGGACTCGCCGTGGGCGCCCGGCTGGACGGTGCCGCCGGTCCCGCCGGACGCCACCTGGGAGGTGCAGGCGACGTTCAGCCAGCCGGGCACCTACGTCCTGCGCTGCCTGGCCCACGACGGCGGCCTGACCGCGGCGGAAGACATCACCGTCGTGGTCGCAGGGTCACCGGGACGCCGTTGAAGGCGGCGTTGCCGCTGAGCGTGTCGAGGAAGCGCTCGCTGGTCACGTCATTGACGCTTGCGCCGGCATGATCGCGCGCGACGCCGAGCCGCACGCCGTCCCGGTCATGGCCCCAGCCGTGGGGTAGGCTGACAACGCCCGGGCGCACCGCGTCGGTTACCTCGACCGGGACCGTGACGGCGCCGGCATCCGATTGGAGCTCGGCCAGGTCGCCGCTGGCGAGTCGGCGCGGCGCCGCGTCGGCGGGATGCACGAGCAGCGTGCAGCCGTGATCGCCGCCCAGCAGCCGGGCGCTGTTGTGCAGCCAGGAGTTGT
Organism: Vicinamibacterales bacterium; assembly: GCA_965207665.1. Taxonomy (GTDB): domain Bacteria; phylum Acidobacteriota; class Vicinamibacteria; order Vicinamibacterales; family UBA8438; genus JAAXGX01. The sequence continues at coordinate 2,946,014 of CBDBMV010000002.1, read as the reverse complement.
TGCTGCGGAGCTGGCGTCGTCCGATCAGCGCCAGATCGCCGTTCGTGCCGCGGTCGGCCTCGGCCGGCAGTCCTGCGCGCGCCTCCCGCACGAATTCCTCGGGAGCGGCGTCGATCTTCCCGTCCGGTGTGGCGATGCGCCTGGCGATGCGCCCCGGCTGCAGCGGCCCCAGGTCGAGGCCGTGCGGCGCCTCCCGCAACCGTGCGAGCGACAGCTTGTGCGGCCCCAGCCGCAGCAGCAGGTCGAGAATGCGGTCCGGCCTGAGCTGCCCGGCGGCGCGCAGCGCCGGGCGGCGGAACACTCGCGGCGAGAGGACGCGCGCCGCCAACTCACCGAGGATCTCCCAGTCGTGCCGCTGGTCCGGCGTGCGCGCCACGACCGGCTCGGCGTACTTGGCCACGTTGCGCACGGCAAACACGTTGAGGGCCAGGTCGTAGTGCGCGCGCGCCAGCGGCGGCGCGGGCGGCAGCACGACGTCCGCGTGGCGCGTCGTCTCGTTCAGGTACGGGTCAATCGCTACCATGTGATCGAGATTGCCGAGCGCCCGGTCGAGGCGCGCCCCGTTGGGCGCGGACAGCACGGGGTTGCCGGCGACGGTGATCAGTGCTCTGACCGACTGTGGGCCGGCGGACTCGATTTGATCCGCGAGCGCCGCGACGGGCAGCTCGCCGGTGAACTCCGGCAGTTGGTCCTTGCCGCCGCGCCAGCGATCGAACGTCCCGCGCAGGCCGATCCGCGAGAGGACATCGATGGCGTCGACGGCGGGCGTCGTCAGTAGCAGCCCGCCCTCCGCATCGATGCGGCCCGTCACCAGGTTCAGCGCCTGCAGCAGCCAGACCGCGAGCGTTCCGTGGCGCTGCGTGCACAGTCCTACGCGGCCGTAGCCGGCCGCCCGGTTCGCGGAGGCGAAGTCGATGGCAAGGCGGCGAACGTCCGATGCGTCGATGCCGGTTCGGAGCGCCACCCGCTCCGGCGGGAAATCACGGACGAGAGCGGCGAGCGCGTCGAGGCCCCTCACGCGCCCCGCAAGCGCGCCGAGGCGCGTCCGCCGCTCCGCGAATATCACGTGCAGCATGGCCGCCAGGAGCAACGCGTCCGCACCCGGCCGTATGGCCAGGTGCTGATCTGCCGCTGCGGCCGTCTCCGTGTGGCGGGGGTCGACGACGACCACGCGCCCGCCCCGCGCGCGAATGGCCGCCAGGCGCCGGCGCATGTCCGGAGCGCTCATCAGGCTGCCGTTCGACGCCAGCGGGTTCGCGCCGAGGATCAGGAAGAAGCCGGTGCGCTCGATGTCCGCGACCGGAATCGATGCGAAGTGACCGAACATGCGCAGCGCCACGAGCATTTGCGGCAACTGGTCGGCCGAGCTCGCGGAGAAGATGTTGCGGGTGCGCAGCGCGCGCGTGAACGGCAGCAGGTGGGTGATCAGTCCCAGGTTGTGGGCGACCGGATTGCCGTAGTACACGCCGACCGCGTCCCGGCCCTGCCGGCGCCGCACGCCGACAAGTCCCTCCGCGGCGCGTTCGAACGCTTCTGACCAGGACGCCTCGCGCCATGTTGAGCCCTCGCGGATCAGCGGAGTGCGGATGCGGTCCGGGTCGTGGTGCAGATCGATAAGGGCGGCTGCCTTGGGGCAGACGTAGCCCCGGCTGAAGGGATCGTCCGGGTCGCCCCGGACCGCCGCTATGCGCTGTCCGTCGACCTCCACGAGGATGCCGCACATGGCCTCGCAGAGCGGGCAGGTCGAAATGCGTGTCGCGCGCTGGTCGTGCACTTGAAGATCCGCCGCCGCGAACGGTATCGTAGCCGCGTCCGGATTCCAATTCCGGCAATGGGAGGGGACGCATGCGACTTGGCGCGTGGAAGGTAAGCGGGCGGATGGCGGCGCCCGGGATTCTGCTGGCGGCATTGGGTGCGGCAGGGTGTGCGAGCACCGAGCCGCCCGCTCCCGCGGGTGACATGCAGGCTGAAACGTCGCCGGAGGGAGCCGCCGTGCGCGGCGCCCACGAGGCGTTCGCCAACCCGCAGGAAACGGACACGGACGAACGCGGTCTGCGCGTCGACGGCATGGGGGTCGACTTCCCGGCCCGCCGCTATCCGGCCACAATGGAATTCCCGACCGGACCGGCGCTCGGCGAGCGGCTGCCGGATTTCTCCCTCCCGAACCAGCACGGCGAGCCGGTGGACTTTCACGCCCACCGGGGCGGGCAGGGGGCCGTCGTCGTGTTCTACCGCTCGGCGGTCTGGTGACCGTACTGCCAGACGCAGCTGGTCGAGCTGCAGGGACAACTGCAAGACTTCGGGGCGGCCGGGTACAAGATCTACGGCGTCAGCTACGACTCGGTTTCCGAGCTGGCCGCGTTTTCCGACCAGCACGGCATCGGGTACGACCTGCTGGCCGACGACGACTCGGCGGTGATCACGCAGTTCGGCATCCTGAACACCCTCATCGAGCCGGAGGGGCCGCTGGCAGAAAACTTCTACGGGCTCCCGTTTCCGGGCACGTACGTCGTCGACGGGGACGGCGTGGTGACCGAGAAGTTCTTCAACAAGCACTACGCCACGCGGACTTCGGCGGGCACGCTCCTCGACTCGGCCCTGGGGCGTGCGCTGCGCCACGAGGAGGCGCCCGCCGCGGACCATGGCGCCCCGCGGGCAAGGTTCACCGCCTTTCTGTCGGATCCGCAGCTCACGCTGGAGGTGGCGAGCACACTCAACGTGCGCGTCGAGATGGAGGAGGGCTACCACATCTACGCGGAGCCGCTCCCCGACGACTACTACCCGACCACGGTCCGGCTGGAGCCCGTCGACGGCCTGGAGATCGGCGAGGCCGTCTATCCGCCGACGATGGCGATGCGTTTCGACGCGCTCGACGTGACGTTGAACGTCTACGAAGGGTCGGCCGACATCGCGTTTCCGGTCACGGCGATGGCGGAGCTCTTCGAAGGGGGGCGGGAGACGGTCGATCTGGACGTCGTCGTGGACTATCAGGTGTGCAGCGACACGGTGTGCTATCTGCCGGAGGAGGTCCGGCTCTCGCTGTCCGCTCCCATCTCGGGGCTTCGCTAGATGGGGGCTGCGCCCCCAAGCCCCCCGGCAAGCCCTAGCGGGGACCCCTTCGCCCCGCGCCGGGCTTGCCGAGACGCGCCGTGCGCGCCTTGCTGACGCGCCGCAGCAGCCAGGGGAGCAGCAGCGCCGCGGCGGCGAGCAGCAGCAGCGCGCCCGAAAGCGGGCGCGTGAAGAGCACGGTCACGTCGCCCTCGGCGATCGCCAGCGCCCGCCGCAGTTGCTGCTCGGCCAGCGGGCCGAGGATCAGCCCGATCACCGCCGGCGCCACCGGCACGTCGAGCCGCCGCATGCCGAATCCGACCAGTCCGATCCCGTACATCAGCCCGACGTCGAACAGCGAACCGTTCAGGCTGTAGGTGCCGACCGTGGCGAACAGCACGATGCCGGCTGCCAGCAGGGGCCGGGGGATGGCCAGCAGGCGCGCCCACACCGGCGCCAGGGGCAGGTTGAGGACCAGCAGCATGACGTTGCCGACGTACAGGCTCGCGATGAGTCCCCACACCAGCTCGGGCTGCGACGTGAACAGCAGCGGCCCCGGCTGCAGGTTGTGCTGCTGAAACGCCGCGAGCATGATGGCGGCCGTCGCCGAGGTCGGCAGGCCCAGGGTGAGCAGCGGCACGAGCACTCCGGCCGCCGCCGCGTTGTTGGCCGCCTCGGGTCCCGCGACGCCCTCGATTGCCCCGTGGCCGAATTCCTCCGGCCGGCGCGACAGCTTCTTTTCCATCCAATAGGAAAGGAACGTCGGAATCTCCGCGCCGCCGATCGGCAGCGCGCCCAGCGGGAATCCCACGCACGCGCCTCGCAACCAGGGTTTCCAGGAACGCCTCAGGTCAGTGCGGGTCATCCACGTCCAGCCGCCGACGCGGGTTGCTGCGCCGCCCGCCGGGGGAACGGCCGCCAGCAGCAGGACCTCGCCGACGGCGAACAGCCCGATGACAACGACCACGACGTCGATGCCGTCGAGCAGGTGCGGGATGCCGAACGTGTAGCGTGCCTGCCCGGTCTGCAGGTCGATGCCTACAAGACCCAGCGCTAGGCCGAGCAGCAGGCTGAGCAGGCCGCGCAGCGGCGAGGCGCCCAGCACCGACGAGATCGTCGCGAACGCGACCAGGATCAGCGCGAAGTACTCGGCCGGCCCGAACCGCAGGGCGATCTCGGCCAGGGCCGGGGCGGCGGCGGTCAGCCCCACCACACCGAGGGTGCCGGCCACGAACGAGCCGATGGCCGCCGTCGCCAGCGCCGCGGACGCCCGTCCGGCGCGCGCCATGCGGTGCCCGTCGATGGCGGTGATCATGGCGCCGCTCTCGCCGGGCGTGTTCATCAGTATCGACGTGGTCGAGCCGCCGTACATCGCGCCGGCGTAGACACCCGCGAACATGATGAACGCGCCGACCGGTCCGAGCTGGAAGGTGACGGGCAGCAGCAGGGCCACGGTCAGCGCGGGCCCGATGCCGGGCAGGATGCCGACAATGGTTCCCAGCACCACCCCGACGAACGCCCACAGCAGGTTCCCGTCCTGCAGGACGACCGCGAATCCCTGTAGCAGCGCCGAGGTGGTCTCCATTGGACGCAGGCGTTGAAGCTGCCGTGCTGTAGAGTGAACGCAACGTAGCATACCGACCGCTGCCCAAAGGGGGGCGCTGCGATGCAGGTATTCACGGTCGTGCGGGCGTTCGCCGTCCTGGTGGCGCTGCTGGCTGTCGCCGGCGTGACGGTCGGCGTGGGCGGCGCGCAGGACGGCGGCCCGCCGCGCGAGACCATCGTCTACAGCACCATCCAGCCGTCCAACTGGGACCTGTTTCTCTTCGAAGAACCCGGGAAGAAACCGCGCAGACTGACGACCGATCCGGGGCTCGACTACAACGGCGCCTTTTCTCCCGATGGGCGCTGGGTAGTGTTCACCTCCGAACGCAGCGGCAGCCCGGACCTGTACGTGCTCGATCTGCGCGGCAGCGCGCCGGCGCGGCCGTTGATCACCGGTCCCGCAATGGAGGACGCGGCGGACATTTCACCGGACGGCAGGCAGTTGCTGTTCGTCAGCACGCGCAGCGGCAACGCGGACATCTTCGTGATGCCGTTCCGGCCGGAGGGGCCGGCTGCAGCGGACGAGGCGGTAAACCTGACGCGCCACGCCGCCGGCGACTACAACCCGGCTTTTTCGCCGGACGGAACTCGGATTCTGTTCTCCAGCAGCCGCGACACGGCGGTCTCGACGAGCACAGGGCCGGGGCCTCCGCCGACATACCTGGCCAGCGAGCTGTACGTGATGCAGGCGGACGGGAGCGACGTACGGCGCCTGACGCGGCACGAGAGCTGGGACGGGGCGCCGGCGTGGACGCCCGACGGACAGGCGGCCGTGTTCTATTCGCAGCGCGACGGGGAGCCGCGCATCTACCGCACCGCCATTGACGGCTCCGGGACCGAGCCGGTTTCGGCCAGCGGCGAGGCGGCGCTGTCGCCGACCTTCGGCCCAGCCGGGCGGCTGGCGTTCACGGCGCGGCGCGACGACCGCTGGACGCTCGTGACCGTACGCCCGGATGGCGCTGACATGCAGGTCGCCAGTGACACCGAGCGCGACTACTGGGCGCCCGACTACGACCCTGCGTCCGGACGCCTGCTGGCGCACGGGCCGGGTCCGCTGGAGCCCGCCTCCCGCTTCGAGAGCGACTCGCCGGGCGCGTTTCCCGTGCATGCGTCCGTGCCGGTCCACCTGCCGGACCGCCGCGTCTCCCTGATCGGCATCCGCGGCTACATCCCGGCAGTCGACCGCACGTCGGGCGAGGTGGCCACCAGCGAGGCGTTCGCGCGGCTGGTGGCGTCCAGGACGGACGGCAGCCGCAAGCGCGTGCTGGTCGACCGGGCCGGGGCGGATCGGTACCGCGGCCCCGATTCGGCGTGGGGGCCGTCTTGGTCGTACGACGGCGGTTGGCTGGCGTTCGCCGTGGGTCCGCCGTTCGCTTCCGCTGCAAGGGATGTGGACATCTGGAAGATCCGCAGCGACGGCAGCGGCGCGGTGAACCTCACGCCGGATTCCGACACCAACGAAGCGTTCCCCGACTTCGCACCGGACGGCCGGCGCATCGTCTTCCGCAGCCTGCGCGACGGCAACGGCGAGATCTACGTGATGGATGCCGACGGCACGGATGCGCGCCGGCTGACTCACCACGAGGCGACGGACACCATGCCGGCGTTCTCGTCCGGCGGCGACCGCGTCGCGTTCACTTCCTTCCGGGATGGCAACTTTGAGATCTACACCATCGCGTTCGACCGGAACGGAGAGCCCGGACCGCCCGAGCGCCTGACCCGGAACCCGGGCAACGACATGCACCCGAAGTTCTCGCCCGACGACGAGTGGGTGCTCTTCACGTCCCAGCGCAGCGAGTTCAGCGACGAGCTGCCGCTGCTGCGCGTCATCTTTCAACCCCAGCCGTACGGCGAGCTCCATGCCATCCGCCTGTCGGACCGGACCGTCGTGCGGTTGACCCACAACAAGTGGGAGGACGGCCCGACCGCCTGGGTCAGGGACGTGCCGGGGCTGGACTGATGCGCCGCCGTGCGCTGGCTCTGGCGGCTGGCGGCGGGTCGCTGGTGCTTGCAGGGGCGCTGCTGGCGCAGCCCGGGCCTGACTCCGGCGACGTCGTAGTCCTCACCGGCGCCAGCGTGGTCGACGGCACGGGGCGGCCGCCGCTCGAACGGGCCGCGCTGCTGTTCCGCGACGGACGGATTCAGGCGGTTTCCCAGGCCGCGGACCTGGCGATCCCCGACGACGCCACACGCATCGACGTCACCGGCAAGACCATCATTCCGGGACTCGTCAACGCGCATGCGCATCTCAACGACGGCGACGAAGCGCTGCCGCTGCGCGAGCGGTTGCTGGCGCAGCTCCGTGTGTATGCCGCGTTCGGCGTCACCACCGTTCACACCCTGGGCGACGGGCGCTCCGCGGCCCACCGCGCGCACGCGCCGCGGCTGCCGTACCCGTGGCAGGTGGGGGAGGAGAGCGTGCGGGTGCGCGACGCGCAGGCGGACGGCGAGTTACTCGACCGCGCGCGGCTGTTTCCTTCCGGTCCGAACGTCGTCGGCGCCACCGCGGCCGAAGCGCGCGCGGGCGTCGATGAGATCGCCGAGCTGGGGGTCGACGTCGTCAAGACGCGGCTCGACGACCGGCCGGACGACATGGCGTCGGTGGTGTATCGCGCGCTGATCGACCAGGCGCACCGGCGGGGACTGCGGGTAGCGGCGCACGCCGTCACGCTGGAGGACGCAAAGGGCCTGGCGGACGCGGGCGTGGACGCCATCGTGCACAGCGTGCGCGACCGGGACGTGGACGCGGAGCTGATCGCCGCGCTGACCAGTCGGAACATCGGATACGTTCCGACCTTGACCCGGACGCTGTCGCTGTTCCTCTACGAGACGACGCCGGCGTTCTTCGACGACGCGTTCTTCCTGCGCGCCGGCGACGCCTACCGGGCGGAGATGGAACGCATTCGGGATCCGGCGCTCCAGACGCGGGTGCGCGGGAGCGAACAGGCCGCGGCGGCCAGGAGGGTGCTTGTGCAGGCCCAACGCAATCTGAAGCTGCTGGCCGACGGGGGCGTGACGATCGCCATGGGCACCGACAGCGGCACGCAGCTCGGGCGCTGGCAGGGCTACTTCGAGCACGTGGAGCTGGAGCTGATGGTGGAGGCCGGGCTGACGCCGCTGCGAGCGCTCGTCGCCGCCACCGGCAGCGCCGCGCGCGTCATGGGGCTCGGCGAGCTGGGCACGCTGGAGCCCGGCAAGTGGGCCGACTTCGTGGTGCTGGACGGCGACCCGCTGGCGGACATCCGCAACACGCGGCGGATCGACTCCGTGTGGATCGCCGGCCGCGAGCTCAGGAACTGACCGGACGGCGCTTCAGCCTTGGAGCCTTCGCGCGAGCCACTCGTGCTGGTCGCGCATGTAGCGCCGCGCCACGTCGGTGTCCGCGAAGAGCATGACGCCGTGCGGCGCGCCGGGGTAGACGTGCAACTCGCATTCCACGCCGGCGCCGTTCAGGCGCAGCGCGTAGTCGATGTCCTCGTCCCGGAAGCCGTCGGCCCCGCCCACGCAGACATAGGCCCGCGGCAGCCCCGACAGGTCCTCCGCGCGCGCCGGGGCCGCGTGGTACGGCACGTCGTCGGCGCCGTAGAGATCGCCCAGGTACGACTTCCAGCCGAAGGCGTTCGACGCGCGGCTCCAGATGATCAGGCCGTCGGCCTGACTCGACGGCGTGCACTGGCGATCGTCGAGCATCGGGCAGTCCAGCAGTTGCCACTCCAGCGTGTACTCCCCGCGGTCGCGGACCAGCAGCGCCAGCGCCGCGGCGAGTCCGCCGCCGGCGCTGATGCCGGTCACGCCCACGCGCGCCGGATCGATGCCGAGCTGCGCGGCGTTCCGGAACACCCAGGCCAGGCCGGCGTAGCAGTCGTCCAGCGGACCGGGGTACGGCGTCTCGGGCGCGAGCCGGTACTCGACCGAAACCCCGACGCAGTCGAGCGCCTGGCAGCGCTGATCGAAACTGATGTCGTCCATTTCGTACGAGCCGATGACGTAGCCCCCGCCGTGGATGGAGTAGATGCACGGACGCGGCCGGCTCGCTGCCGCCTTCGGCGTGTGCACGCGGACGACGACGCGTGGCGCCTCGCTCACCACGTGGTCGACGCGCTCGACGCCGTCCGAAAGCTCGCCCGGCAGCATGAGCGGCGTTGCCCGTATTTCGGCGAGCGTTGCGCCGTTTAGTTCCCCGAACGGGACCTGGTCCGCGAGCGGAACGATGGACGGATCGAGTGCAGTCGAGGACATTGCGCGCTCCGGCGAACGTTACGCGAGAGCGCGCTCGAACAGCACGAGCAGGCGGCTCCACGCGCGCTCGGCCTGCGCCTCGTGGTACACCTGCGTATCCGGCGGACACCAGCCGTGCAGCGCGCCGTCGTAGACTTCGATCTCCGCCGCCAGGCCGGCCTTGTCGAACACCTCGCGCAGCACGTTCTTGGCTTCCGGCTCGTTCTCGTCGTCGTTCTCGGCGATGGCGAACAGGTACTGCGCCTGCATCTGCGGCACGAGCAGGTGCGGGCTGTCGGGCCCGTCGGTCACCAGGCCGCCGCCGTGGAACGACGCGGCCGCCTTGACCCGGTCGGGCACAGCCGCGGCCGTGCGCATGGTGATTGGCCCGCCCATGCAGTAGCCCATCGTGCCTACGCCGCGGCTGGTGTCCACCGACGCCTGGCCGTCGAGCCAGCCGATGAACGCGCGCGCGTCGCGCACGTGGGTGTCGGCGTTCAACGTGCCCATCAGCGGCCTGACGATGGGGGCCACCTCCTGGAAGTTGGTGCTGCTGACGATGGGCGCGCGCTGCGAGCGGTAGTACTGGTTGACCACCAGCACGGAATAGCCGGACTCGGCCAGACGCCTGGCCATCTGGCGCTTGGCGGGCCGCAGGCCGAAGGCGTCGGGCCAGATCAGCACGCCCGGATGGGCGCCGCTGGAGGGGTGCACGAAGTAGCTGTCGCACACGCCGTCCGGCGTCGTGATGTCGATCTCGGCCTCGGTCACGGACTGCGCATCGGCCGCCCGCGGCAGCAGGAACGCCAGTCCGGCGCCGGCCGATACGGCGCCGAACTGGCGCCGCGTCAGCGTCTGCGCGCGCAAGTACCTGGAATTGTCAGCATCGGTTCGTTCATCGCACATGTCTGCCTCCTCGGTGGAACCACTGTCGGCGTAACGGAGCCGCCTTCGATCGGTCTTGATTCTACGTGAAATTGGCGGCGTCGCAACGAGTTTCGCGGCGCCGCAAGAATATCCCGCGCTACTTGACTTTTTGCGTGGAATCGTGCGCTAGTATGCGAGGTCGGGCTGCCATAGCGCAGCATCCGGCCCTTGGGGACGGCAGGTGAAAGGAGGTCGCAAACCGTCAGCCGGAACGGCGCTGAATACACGGTAGAGAATCCGAGGGGGGTAACGAGAATGCGGAGCGTTCGAACATCGTCGTCTTCACTACGCCCGTTGCGCCTTCGCCGCGCGGCGGTTGCTTGCGTCGTAGTCGTCCTCTTCGCGCCCGCCCTGGCCCATGCCCAGGCCATCGGCGGCACTGTCACCGACTCCACCGGGGGCGTCCTGCCCGGTGTCACGGTCGAGGCGCGCAGCCCGGCCCTGATCGAGCAGGTCCGAACCGCCGTCACGGACGGGAACGGCCAGTACCTGATCGTCGCGCTGGAAACGGGCGACTACACCGTGACGTTCATGCTGCCCGGCTTCAGCACGCTCGTGCGTGAGGGCGTCGCGCTCAGCACGGGGTTCACGGCCAACGTCGACGCCGAAATGGCCGTCGGCGCGCTGGAGGAGACGGTCACCGTCACCGAGGCCACCCCGACCATCGACGTCCAGAGCGTGCGGCAGAGCGAGACGATCGACCGCGAGATCTTCGAGGTGCTCCCGACGACGCGCGGCTACGACTCGCTGGCGCTGCTCATTCCCGCCATGAACATCCAGGGCGGCCCGTCCACCGCGGTGCCGATCGACACGGGCGGCCTCAGCGGCGTGCCCAACAACCGGCTCACCATCCACGGCTCGGACGAGTATGACGCCGAGGTGCACATCGACGGCTTCGACGTGAATTCCGTGGCGTTCGACGGCGCGCCCGGCGCCCTGCCGCAGGACGCGTCGATCGCGGAGTACGTCTACGACTATTCCTCGAACGCGGCCGAGGTCGAGACCGGCGGCGTGCGGATGAACATGATTCCCAAGGAGGGGAGCAACACGATTACCGGCGGTTTCTACGCGAACTACGGACACCCGAGCTGGTTGGCCAACAACGTCGACCAGGATCTGATCGACCGCGGGATCACGGGCGGCAAGGACGGCGCCTTCAGGGCCGACCAGACGTGGCAGGTCGCCCCGCAGCTCGGCGGGCCAATCGTGCGCGACAACCTGTGGTTCTACGCGAGCTACACCTACCGTCGGGCCGCCTTCTTCCCGTCGGGTCTGTTCAACAGCAAGGACACGAGCTCCACGATATATGTGCCCGACCCCGACAACCCGACGCGGGAGGTTTCCAACAACTACGAGTACACGGGGCGGCTGACGTGGCAGGCGAGCGAGCGCGACAAGGTCCAGGTCTACTACGCCAACAGCAACGTCAAGCAGACGCCGGCGCTCACCGGATCGCAGCTCTATCCGCTCTACATCGCCCCGGAAGCGGGCAGCGAGGGCACGTCCGCGTTCAACACCTATCAGGCGACATGGGTCAGGCCGCAGACGGACCGGATCCTGTTCGAGGCAGGCTACTCGCGGCTGCCCGCGCACAGCGTCCTGCACCCGCTCAACAACGCGTTCGACGCCAAGGGCGACGGCGCGCACTTCGGCGCGCGGACCGATCTGCCGGGCCTGCTGGAGCTGGTCGGCCCGATTCCACTGACGATGTCGCGCAACATGGGCGGGCTGTTCGAAGGCAACACCGTGTGGTTCTCCACGCTGAACCAGACGGCGCGCGCCTCGATGTCGTACGTCACCGGCAGCCACAACCTGAAGTTCGGCTTCCGGACCACGCTCAAGTGGCAGAACGAGGCGTACCGCAGCGGGTCCAACTGGACGAACGCCCGCACCGTATTCGGCGTCCCGGTAATGGCGGTATTCGTGTCGCGGCCGCCCGAGACCAACCAGTTGACGAATACCGGCGTCTACGTGCAGGACCAGTGGACGCTGGACCGGCTGACGATCAATGCCGGCCTGCGGTGGGACTACTTCAAGGGCTTCTACCCCGACCACGCGTCGTCGCCGGGCCAGCCCGGGCATTCGACGTGGGTGGCGCATCCCATCAACATCGAAGGCGCGACGGCGACGATCTGGAAGGACCTCCAGCCGCGCCTGGGCGTGGTCTACGACCTGCGCGGCGACGGCCGGACGGCGCTCAAGGCGTCCGCGTCGCGGTTCGGCAGCCGCGACGCCATCTCCCTGGCCGGCGAGCTGAACCCGGTGGCCAACAACCGGACGCACGACCGCATGTGGAGCGATGGGCTGCCCTTCAACCTCCTCATTCCTGGCCTTCCGCTGCCGTCCTGCTTCAGCGCCGGGTGCATTCCCGGCGACGGCATTCCGCAGGGCGATCCGAACCTGCCATATCCCAACGGCGAGCTGTTCATATCTACAAACAACGTGATCCTGGGCGCCCATGCCATCACCCAGCGCTTCGATCCCGAGTGGGCGTTCGGCTGGGGTCTGAAGAAGGCCAACTGGGAGTTCTCGGGGAGCGTGCAGCACGAGTTGCTGGATAACGTCTCGCTCGATGTCGGTTACTTCCGGCGCAGCTACGTCAACTTCGACGCGTGGAACAACCTGGCCGTCGGTCCCGAGGACTTCGAGAGCTACACGATCATGGCCCCGCAGGACGACCGGCTGCCCGGCGGCGGCGGCTATCCGCTCACCGTCGTGGACATGACGCCGGAAGCGCTCGCCCGGGCGCAGGACAACGTCAAGACCGGCACCAACAACCTCGGCGGGGAGAGCGAAATGTGGCACGGCGTCGACGTCAGCATCTCCGCCCGGATCGAGAACTTCCTGATGCAGGGCGGCCTGGCTACCGGGCGGCGGATTGCCGACTACTGCGGCTACCAGGAGCAGCAGCCCGAGGTCAATTGGGGTGATTTCAACTCCTTCCCGGCGTCGCGCGTCGGCCGCGGGACGACCGGACAGTTGGCCGGGATTGCCGGCAGCCGGGGCAACCTGCGCGCCCTGGACTTCTGCCGGGCGGAGGAAAACTGGCTGACGAACCTGTCGCTGTCGGGCTCGTACACGTTCCCCTACGACATCGACGTCTCGGCCACGTTCTTCTCGCGGCCCGGACCCCGGCGCGAGGCGATCTACCGCGTTCCGGTCGCGGAGGCCACCGCGGCGCTTGGGCGCACGCCGACCGTGGGCGGTCCGGCCCTGAACATCCTCCCTCCGGGGACGGAGTTCGGCGACACGCTCAACCAGATGGACCTGCGGTTCGCCAAGCTGCTCGACTTCGGCACGGGCGGCAACCTGCGGGCGAGCTTCGACATCTACAACCTGTTCAACTCCAACGCCGTATCGCGCGAGGTGGGCGGGTTCGGCCCCGTGTACCTGCAGCCGGTAGGCCTGCAGCCGGGGCGCCTGGCCAAGGTCAGCTTCCAGTACAACTTCTAGCGCATGTACGCACGTGGGGCCGCACTGGCCCCACGTGCGTTGCGCCCTTCCCACGCGGCGGCGCCCGCCTGGAAATCCGGCAGCACTTCGAGCGGACCGGCCGGCTGGCTGAGTCCGTGTAGACTCTATGCCGCTAACGGGAAGCAGCACGGCGAACACAAACGGGAAGTCCCAAGGGGGTGTCGAGAATGCGGAGCGTTCGAACATCGTCGGTTTCGCCAGGCCCGCGGCGCATCAGCCGCGCGGCGGCAGCAAGCGTCGCAATCGTCCTGATCGCGCCGGCCCTGGCTTATGCCCAGGCCATCGGCGGCACGGTCACGGACTCCACCGGCGGCGTCCTGCCAGGGGTCACGGTCGAGGCGCGCAGCCCGGCCCTGATCGAGCAGGTGCGCACCGCCGTCACCGACGGCAACGGCCAGTACCTGATCGTCGCGCTGGAGACGGGCGACTACACCGTGACGTTCACCTTGCCGGGCTTCAGTACGCTCGTCCGCGAGGGCGTTGCGCTCAGCACGGGGTTCACGGCGAACGTCGACGCCGAGATGGCTGTCGGCGCGCTCGAGGAAACGGTCACGGTCACCGAAGCCACACCCACGATTGACGTGCAGAGCGTGCGGCAGAGCGAGACCATCGACCGCGAGGTTTTCGAAACGCTCCCGACCACGCGCGGCTACGACTCGCTGGCGCTGCTCATCCCGGCGATGAATGTTCAGGGCGGTCCGACCACGGCGGTGCCGATCGACACGGGCGGCGTCAGCGGCGTCTCCAACAACCGCCTGACCATCCACGGTTCCGCGGAGGAGGACGCCGAGGTGCACATCGACGGCTTCGACGTCAATTCGGTCGCGTTCGACGGCGCGCCGGGCGCCCTGCCGCAGGACACGTCGATCGCGGAGTACGTCTACGACTATTCCTCGAACGCGGCCGAGGTCGAGACGGGCGGCGTGCGGATGAACCTGATTCCCAAGGAGGGGAGCAACACGTTCACCGGCGGCTTCTACGCCAACTACGGGCACGCCGACTGGTTGTGGAACAACGTGGACCAGGACCTGATCGACCGCGGCATCACGGGCGGCAGGGACGGCGCCTTCAAGACGGACCAGTCGTGGCAGGTCGCCCCGCAGCTCGGCGGCCCGATCGTGCGCGACAACCTGTGGTTCTACGCGAGCTACACCTATCGCCGGGCCAGCTTCTTTCCCTCTGGCCTGTTCAACAACACCGACACCAGCGCGTTGCGGTACGTTCCGGATCTCGACAATCCGACCAGGGAAGTGTCGAACAACTACGAGTACACGGGGCGTCTCACGTGGCAGGCGACCGAGCGCGACAAGGTGCAGGTGTACTACGCCAACAGCAACGTCAAGCAGACGCCGGCGCTCACCGGCTCGCAGCTCTTTCCGATCTTCATCGCGCCGGAAGCGGGCAGCGAGGGGACCTCGGCGTTCAATACCTACCAGGCGACATGGGTGCGGCCGCATACCGATCGCATCCTGTTCGAGGCCGGCTATTCCCGGCTGCCCGCGCACAGCATTCTGAACCCGCTCAACAACGCGTTCGATGCGACGGGCTCCGGCGCGCACTTCGACGCGCGCACGGACCTGCCGAGCGTGTTCGACGGGGCCAACCTCACGATGTCGCGCAACATGGGGTACTTCTTCGTCGGCAACACGGTGTGGTTCTCCACGCTGAACCAGACCGCGCGCGCGTCGATGTCGTACGTCACCGGCAGCCACAACCTGAAGTTCGGTATTCGGACCACCACCAAGTGGCAGAACGAGGCGTATCGCCACGGCGCGAACTGGACGAACATTCTGACCATCGCCGGCTTCCCGCTGCAGGCGCAGTTCGGGTCGCGGCCTCCTGAAACCAACGAGTTGACGAATGTCGGCGTGTACGCGCAGGACCAGTGGACGCTCGACCGACTGACCATCAACCTGGGGCTGCGGTTCGACTACTTCAACGGCCACTACCCCGACCAGATGTCCGCCGCCGGCGAGCGCCACCACTCGCCGTGGGGGCCCGAGCTGATTTCCGTCCAGGGCGCGACCGCCGCGAGCTGGAAGGACCTGCAGCCGCGGCTCGGCGTGGTCTACGACCTGCGCGGGGACGGCCGCACGGCGCTCAAGGGCTCCGCCTCGCGCTTCGGCAGCCGCGACGCGATCGCCCTGGCGGGCGAGCTCAATCCCATCGCGAACAATACGACCATGTCGCGGCTCTGGTTGGACGGGGCGCCCGGCCACTTCGTGATCTTCGGCGGAGTGCCCATATTCCCCTCGTGCATCCCGTCGGCGGCCGACCCCACGGCCAGCTCGTGCGTGGCGGGCGACGGCCTCGTGCAGGGCGATCCGCTCAATCCGTTTCCGAACGGCGAGCTGATGGGTGCGCCCGACAACCCCTCGTTCGGCACGCACGAGCCCAGCAATTTCTTCGACCCTGACTGGGCCTTCGGCTGGGGCAAGAAGAAGGGCAACTGGGAGTACTCGGGCAGCATCCAGCACGAGCTGCTCGACAACGTGTCGCTCGACTTCGGCTATTTCCGGCGCGTCTACTTCAACTTCAGCGCCTGGGACAACCGCAACCTCGGCCCGGATGACTTCGTGGAGTACACCGTCAACGTGCCCCAGGATTCACGCCTGCCCGACGGCGGCGGCCGAACGCTGACGGTAGTCGACCTGACGCCCGAGGCGGCCCTGCGGCCGCAGAACAACTGGCAGGCCGGCACGGAGGTGTACGGCGGCGAGAGCGAGATGTGGCACGGCATCGACCTCAGCGTGAGCGCCCGGCTCGAAGACGTGCTGCTGCAGGGCGGTCTGGCCACCGGCCGGCGCATCACGGACTACTGCGATTTACAGCAGAACCAGCCTGAGGTGCTCTACGGCGACTTCTCGGTCCGTGACGCGTCGCGCGTGGGCCGCGGCACCACGGGACAGCTCGCGGGCATCGCCGGCAGCCGCGGCACGCTGTTGCCAACGGAGTTCTGCCGCGCCGAGGACAACTGGCTGACGAACCTGTCGCTGTCGGGCTCGTACACGTTCCCGTACGACATCGACGTCTCGGCCGCCTTCTTCTCGCGGCCGGGTCCGCGGCGGGAGGCCATCTACCAGGTGCCGCTGACCGAGGCGGCGGCGGCGCTGGGCCGCACGCCGACGCTCGACCGCGTTGCGCTCAACGTTGTGACGCCGGGTACGGCATTCGGCGACCGGCTGAACCAGCTCGACCTGCGGATTGCCAGGGTGATCGACTTCGGCCTCGGCGGCAACGTGCGCGCGAGCTTCGACGTCTACAACCTGCTGAACGAGAACGCCGTCTCGCGCGAGCAACAGGCGTTGGGTCCGTCGTACCTGATGCCGATCGGCCTGCAGCCCGGTCGTCTGATCAAGCTCAGCTTCCAGTACAACTTCTAAGCGGATTTCGTACCGCAGGCGCACGTGGGGCCGCGCTGGCCCCACGTGCGTTTCTCCCTCCCGGTCAGAAGGCCAGCAGGGCTTCGAGCGGACCGGCCGGCAGCGCCAGACCGAGTCCGTGCGCGAACGCTGCGTACACCACGATCGCCAGCAGCAAGGCCGCGCCGGCGTCCCGCAGCGGGCGGCGGTTGCCGAACGCCCGCGCGACCAGCCAGAACTGCAGGCTGGCTGCCAGGATGAATCCGACGCGCCCGGCAAGCAAGAGGAACACGGCGCACGCGAGCGCCAGAATGCCCAGCGCTTGCCAGCGCAGCGGATCGGAAACGGGCGCGTCGTCCTCGCGTGAACGGCGCAGCGCTGGCATGACCAGCGCGCCGCCGATCAGCAGCAGTCCCAGCGCCACGCCGTAGGGCGCCGTGCGCGGCCCGATCCGGTCGTAGCCGAAACCGCTGTCGATCAACAGGGTTCCGCCGGCAAGCACGAGGCCGAGCAGGAACGCGGCGCTGCCCAAAGCCAGATTCGCGCGGCGGGTCAGGTCCATCATTGCAGCAAGCCAATCGAGTCGAGCACGGCCGCCGCGCGCGTGCGCTCTTCCTGCAGGAACGCTTCAAAGGCCGGACCCGAAAGATGCAGGTCGATCCAGTCGTTGCGGGCCAGGGTCGCCTGCCACGCCGGCGACTCCTGCAGAGCGTCGATACGGGCCCTCAGCGCCGCGCGCCGTTCATCCGGCAGATTCGGCGGTCCGACGACCCCGCGCCAGTTCGTCAGCGTCAGGTCCACGCCGTGTTCCCGGAAGGTGGGGTAGGGGCGTCCGGGCAGGCGCTCGGCGCTGGATACGGCCAGCGCGCGCAGCCGGCCGGCTTCCACGAACGGCGCCAGCTCGCTCACGCCGTTGATGCCCGCCGCCACCTGCCCGCCCAGAATGGACGCAATCGATTCGCCGCCGCCTGAATGCGGCACGTAGTTGACGGCGGTCGGGCCCAGCCCGACCCGCGCCGCCAGCAGGCCGGCCAGCATGTGGTCGGTCCCGCCGGCCGAGCCGCCGGCGATGGCGAGCCCGCCGGGATCCCGCTTCCAGGCGTCGATGAACGCGTCCAACGTGTCGTACGGCGAGTCGGCGGGGACCACCAGCAGCTCGTAGTCGCCCGTCAGGCGGGCAATCGGTGTCGTCTGCTCCAGCGTGACGGCCGAGCGGTTGGTCAGCACGGCGCCGACCATGATCAGGCCGGTCACGAGCACGGTGTCGCCTCGATCCTGTCCGGCGTTGACGAATTGCGCCAGGCCGATGGTGCCGCCCGCGCCGGCGACGTTCACCACGCGCACGCTCCCGGCCTCTCCGTCCTGTTGCAGCGCCGCCTGCATGGCGCGCGCCGTCTGGTCCCAGCCGCCGCCCGGAGACGCCGGCGCGAGGATGGTCAACATATCCGGCGCGGCGCCTGGCGGCCCGCCGCACGCGGCCGCCGCGGCGAGCAGTAGCGCCCCGGCGAGCCGCGCGAGGCGATGAACGTGCGAATCCATGTCTTGCCCGCGCATGGCTTCAGGAACCCATCCGGTAGCGCACCAGTGCACAGACGCGGTACAGGCCGTGCACGAACTTGCCGTACGGCAGCAGCAGGAACAGCCCGGCGACTGCCCCGAGGTGAACGCCGAGCAGCGGACCCATGGCGGCCGTTGCGCCCCAGGCGCGCAGCAGGAGGCCGCTCAGGCTGGTCTCGAAGAGGAGCACGAGCAGGACCACATCCATGCCGAGCTGCACCTGATCGTGGCGTTCCGCGGGGCGGCGCAGCTTCAGCCACAGCAGCCCGGCCGGACCGGCCAGCAGACCGATGCCGCCCACCGAGCCGAGCAGCGCGGGGACGCTGAGCAGCGGATAGGGCGCGGTCCAACCCAGGATGTTGTGGTAGAAGGCGGCCACGGAGGTGGCTGCGAAGCAGAGCAGGAAGCCGTAGAAGGTGCAGTGGTGCCAGCGGCGGCGCCAGTTCGGCCCCTCGCTATCGTCGCCATGGCCCAGGTGACGCAGCGTCAGGGCTTCGCGCAATGCGCCGTGCGCCGCTCCCCATGAGATGCTTTCCCCGGGCGTGGCCGGCTGGTCGCGCCAGCACCGCCGCAGGCCCACGGCCAGCGCGATGGCGGACCATGCCGCCACCGCGCCGAACAGGCCGACCATGACGGCGTGCGGCATGACGCGGTAGAACCCGCCCGCCCCGTCGTCGTGCGGCGCGAAGAAGACGTTCATTCCCACCATCAGGCCAAGCACTACGGAGAAGAGGAGTGGCGCAACGGCCGCGCCGAGCAGCAGCGCGAGTCCGTGCCGCGAGAACAGCGCGCCCGCCCGTACGGGCCACGCATAGCGCCGGTATGACGCCCGCCGCACGGCGGCCAGCATGCGCGGCATGTCGACCCCGAACGGGTGCGGCGGCGCATACTGGCAGGCGTCCAGGCATTCTCCGCAGTCGTGACACAGGTTCGCCAGGTAGCGCAGATCGGTTTCCGCGAAGTCGAGCCGGCGCTCGATGGCCGGGAATACGGGGCAGAGCCCTTCGCAGTAGCGGCAGGCGTTGCAGATACGCGCCATGTGCCGCCCTTCTTGCGCGAGGTGCGCGGGGAGCATCAGTCTCTCCGGCGCACGGGGGTCAGGTTGCGGCACGACGCGCTGCTTCCTCGCCCGCCTTGCGGCCGAATACGGTGCCGATGGCCATGCCGAGTCCGGCAAGGTAGCCCTGGCCCAGGATGTTGCCGGCCATGATCTCGCCGGCCGCGAAGACGTTCGCGGCGGGGCGCCCGTCCTCCCAGATGACCCGGGCCCGCTCGTCGACGGTCACGCCGAGGTAGGTGAACGTGATGCCGGGCCGCAGCGGGTAGGCGTAGAACGGCGCGCGGTCGATACGCCGCGCCCAATGGCTCTTGGGCGGCGTGAGTCCCGCCGTCGAGCAGTCGTCGAGCGCCGCGTGGTCGAACGTGCCCGGCCGCACGGCGGCGTTGTAGGCCAGGACGGTGCGCTCCAGCGCTGCGGGCTCCAGGCCCAGCGGCGCGGCGAGTCGGCGGATGGAGGGCGCTTCCACCGGAGGCAGCATCGGCGGGATGAACAGCCCCGGCGTGCGCGCGTCGAAGATGACGAATGCCTTCTGATCGGGCTGCCGCGCAACGAGCCGTCCCCAGACGGCGTAGCGCTTCGGCCAGAGATCCTCGCCTTCGTCATGGAACCGCTCGGCGTGCGCGTTGACCACGATGCCGAGCGGGATGCAGTCCACGCGCGTCACGATGCCCCCGTCGAAGCGCGGCGCGCGGCCGTCGATCGCCACGGCATGGCACTGCGTCGGGTCGCCCGTGGTGGCGGCGC
The DNA here is from genome assembly GCA_965207665.1 of Vicinamibacterales bacterium. Classification (GTDB taxonomy): domain Bacteria; phylum Acidobacteriota; class Vicinamibacteria; order Vicinamibacterales; family UBA8438; genus JAAXGX01. Next base: position 2,926,019 of record CBDBMV010000002.1, on the reverse strand, counting down.
CGTTGTGCATCAGAGCGTGCAGGACGCGGCCCGTGTCGTACGGCGTACCGCGGACGTGGAAGTTGTCGGCAGCTTCTCCCCAGGCGTTCCGGAGCCAGTCGCGGTTCGCCTGGAAGCCTCCGGACGCCGCGACGAACGTGCTGGCGCGGACGAGCACCTCGTGACCGTTGCGCGCCACGACGGCTCCGTCGAACCGGGCGTCCTCGATCTTCAGGTCGCGCACCTCGGCGTCGTACTCGATCTCGACGCCCAGGCGCGCGGCGGCGCGGTAGTAGGCGTTGATCAGTGTCTTGCCGCCGCCCAGGAAGAACGCGTTGGTATGCGACAGGTGCAGCGCGCCGCCGAGCGACGGTTGGAAGCGCACGCCGTGGGCGGCCATCCACCCGCGGCAGTCGGCGGTGCCGGCGATCACCATGCGCACCAGCGCCTCGTTGGTGCGCCCGCCGGTGACGTCCGCCACGTCCTGCCAGTACTCTTCGGCGGGATAGGCGCCCGCGAGCGTGTCCGACGGGCCGTCGTGCATGCAGCGCAGGTTGCGCGTGTGGCGGCTGTTGCCGCCGCGGAAGTGCCGGGGGGCGGATTCGAGGAGCAGGACGCTGGCGCCGGCGGCGCGCGCCGTGAGCGCGGCGCAGAGGGCCGCATTGCCGCCGCCCGCGACGAGCACGTCGTACGTGCGGCCGGGGTCCATCGGAGGTTGATAGTATCAGTTGCCCCGGCAGCCGCCGGGGCGGCGGATGACAATGCGCGAACGGTGGGAGATCTGCTTGTGGGTCGTGCTGGCCATTGCCTGCGCGGCATGCGGTGCGCCGGCGGGCGACCCGCCGGCCGCTGGCGCGGCGGACGCGGCGCCCGAGGTGCGCGTCGTGACGTCGGGCGGCCTCGCCGCCGCGTACGACGTACTTGCCCCGCGGTTCGAGGCCTTGACCGGAATCACCCTGGTCACGGCGTACGGCGCGTCCGGCGGGGGAGCCTCCGACTCGATCCCGGTCCGTCTCGAGCGCGGGGAGCGTTTCGACGCCCTCGTCATGTCGCAGGCCGGATTGCTGGCGCTGATCGACCGCGGCGTGATCCGGGCCGACACGCAGGTCGACATGGCTACTTCTTCCATCGGCATGGCGGTGCGCGAGGGCGCGCCGCTGCCGGACATCAGCACGCCCGAGGCGTTCGTGCAGGCATTGCTGGATGCCGAATCGATCGGCTATTCGGCGAGCGTCAGCGGGACCTACATTTCCACCGAGCTGTTTCCCCGGCTCGGTCTCGACGAGCAGCTCGCGCCCAAGAGCCGGCGCATCCTCAGCGAGCGGGTGGCGGCCGTCGTCGCGCGCGGCGAGGTGGAGATCGGCTTCCAGCAGGTGAGCGAGATACTGTCCATCGACGGCGCCGCATACGCCGGCCCGATTCCCGACGAATACCAACTGGTCACGACCTTCTCGGCCGGCATCACTTCCGAGGCGCGGAACCCGGCCGGCGCGCAGCGCCTGATCGAATTCCTGGCTTCGGCCGAGGCGGCGCCGACGCTCGCCGCAAGCGGACTCGAGCCGCTGGTCGGACACGATTAGCCGATCGGTCAGGCCACGATGCGTCGAAAGAACTTGAATGCCTAGCAAGTGGACCGCGGCCGACATGGGGGACCAGTCGGGCCGGGTCGCCATTGTGACCGGCGCCAACCGTGGCATAGGATTACCCACCGCCGGGGAACTGAGCCGCCACGGCGCCCGTGTCGTCATGGCCTGCCGCAGCGTCGAGAGGGCGCGGGCCGCCGCCAGCCGCATCGACAGTGGCGTGCGGGCCGGTGGCGTTGTGGTGATGGAGCTCGATCTGGCGGACCTTGCCTCCGTCCGTGGATTCGCGGAGGAATTCCGGCGGCGGTTCGATCGGCTGGACCTGCTGATAAACAACGCGGGGGTCATGTTGCCGCCGCTCTCCAGGACCGCCGACGGTTTCGAGGCGCAGCTCGGCACCAACCACCTCGGCCACTTCGCGCTGACCGCCCGGCTGCTCGACATGCTCAGGGAGACGGCCGGCTCGCGCGTCGTAACGGTTGCCAGCACGGGCCACCGTTTCGCCGCGATCGACTTCGACGATCTGCAATGGGAGGCGCGCAGGTACCAACCGATTCGGGCGTACTTCGAGAGCAAGCTCGCCAATCTGCTGTTCACCTGCGAGCTGCAGCGCCGCTTCGACCGCGCCGGGATGCAGAGTCTGTCCGTGGCCGCGCACCCGGGTTGGACGGGCACCGACCTGCTGCGCTTCAGCCGCATATTGTTGTGGCTCAGCAGCATCCTGGCCATGCGGCCGTCGCAGGGTGCGTTGCCGACGCTGTACGCCGCCACCGCCCCGGACGTGCAGCCTGGCGGCTATTACGGTCCGGACGGTTTCGCGCAGATATGGGGGCACCCGGGGCAGGTCCGCTCTTCGCCGGGGTCGCGCGACCCGTCCATGGCGGCCCGGTTGTGGGCGGTTTCGGAGGAACTCGTCAACCTGCAGCTCGCGCCCTGAGGCGACCGGCTGCGAAGGAGAACGACCAATGCTGATTCATCGTCGAAGCTTTCTGGCCGGTCTTGGCGGGGCGGCGGCGGCAGCGGGACTGCAGCGCGCGCCGGCTGCCGCGCAGGTTCCGGGTTTCGATCCGGCGGCGTTCGCCGCGCGGGCGAATGCGGACGGTGAGTTCATGCACACGGCCCGCCAGTGGAACGCCCGCGTGCGCATGGAGATCGGGGAAGCGGCGTTCGACGCCGTAGTCCGGGACGGGAAGCTGCGCGAGCTGGCGCCGCCGGCCGCAACCCCGGAGCCGGATGTCCGCATCAGCGGCTCGGTCGCGCGCTGGACGGCCCCCTCGGGAGCGGACCGCGCCACCGTGGCCGGGATCGACAACGGCCGGGTGAAGATCGAAGGCGACGAAGTCGGTCATGTCTGGCCGTACCAGCGCGCCATCATGCGGCTCGTCGGACTCGTGAGAGAGACGTTGACCGGCGACGCACCCCCCGGCGCGGTGGCCGACGTCGATCGCGAGGCCGACAGCGCGATCGGCCGCTACCGGTACGTCCGCATCCAGGGCGTCCAATATCGCGTGTACTACGAGGAGGCAGGGCAGGGCATTCCGCTCGTGCTGCAACACACCGCCGGGTCCGACGGCCGGCAGTGGCGGCACCTGCTCGAGGACCGCGAGCTGCAGCGGCACTTCCGGATGATCGCCTACGACCTGCCGTACCACGGCAAGTCGCTACCGCCGACCGGTGTGGCCTGGTGGGAACAGGAGTATCGGTTGACGACGGAGCTGGTGATGGACTCGGTGGTGGAGATCTGCCGCGCGCTCGATCTGGAGCGTCCCGTCTACATGGGATGCTCGGTCGGCGGCTACCTGGCGCCCGATCTGGCGCTGTACCGGCCGGACGAGTTCCGCGCCGTCATCGGCGTCAATTCGGGACCGGGCGACGGGCGGGGCGGGCCGGCCCCGAGCCTCGGTCTCGCGCGCCAGACCAACTCGTATCTCGGGGCGCGGATGTACTCGATCACGTCTTCGACGGCGCCGGAGCCGTACCGCCGGGAGACCGGCTGGGTCTACAGCCAGGGCGGTCCCGACGTATTCGCCGGCGACCTCTACTACTACAGCGTCGACCACGACCTCACCGGCGGGAAGGCCAGGGGGATCGACACGTCGAAGATCGGCGTGCACTTTCTCACCGGCGAGTTCGATCCGACGGTGGCGGGTCCTGCCGGAACCGAGGCGCTGGTGGCGGACATCCCCGGCTGCACCTACGACGTCATCGAGGGCGGATCGCACTTTGTCATGTGCGATAACTATCCGCTGTTCAGGCAGTACCTCGTACCGGTTCTCGACCGCATCCGAGGCTGAAGGAACGTGCACCGGACCCGTCAGCGATGAAGCACGCAATCCGCCCGGCGACGCTCGAGGATCTGGAGACGATTGTCGACTTCAACCTGCGGCTCGCCGCCGAGACCGAAGACACCGAGCTGGATCGGGCGACCGTGCGCCGCGGCGTGCGGGCGCTGCTGGCGGACCGCGCGCACGGCTCGTACTACGTCGCCTGCAAGGGCGTCATCATCGGCCAGATGATGCACACGCGCGAGTGGAGCGACTGGCGCAACGGCGACATCTGGTGGATCCAGAGCGTGTACGTACACCCCGATCACCGGCAGCAGGGCGTCTGCCGCGCGCTCTATGCGCATCTCCGGGAGCAGGCGGCCGCGGATCCCGGGGTGGTCGGCGTCAGGCTGTACGTGGAGCGGGACAATGCCCGCGCGCAGGCGGCCTACGCGGCGTTCGGCATGCGGCCCGGCGGCTACCTGGTCATGCAGGATCTGTTCGGCGACTAGTCCGCATGTAGCCGCCCCGCCCGCCGCCTGCTGTACAATCGCGGGTCGTAATCGGATCCGGGTGCACATCGAGATGGGAACGAAGCTGTTGGCGACGGCGCCCGCCGTCATGATCATGTGCGTCATGCTGGTGGCCGTCGCGGCGCAGGAGCCGGAAGACAACACGCCGACCGTGCCGCTCGTGAAGTCCGTGGGCTGCGTCGAGAAGGATGGCGACGCTTGGTTTCTGACCCGCGCGACGGAGCCGGAGGTCACCGAGTATCCCTTCCCCAGCGCCGCCGAGCTCGAGGACGCGGGCAGCGCCGCGCCGGGCTCCAGCCGCCTGCAACTGATCGGCGTCACCGATTTTCTCGACGTCAACGGGCTGCTCGCGTCGTTCGACCGGGCCGAGCACACGGCGCGCGAGTCGGCCAACGCGACAGGCGCAATCGCCGAGGGACGCAAGCTCGCCGTCAAGGGCCTGTACATCACCAGCGTCGAGCCCCACCGCGTCAACCTCACTTCAGCTATGGCGATCGCCGACACCTGCAATTAGATCATGGAGTTTCACGTGAAGATGCTGAACTTGCTCGTGCTTGCCGGGTTGCTTGTTCTTGCTCCGTCCGCAGTAGACGCGCAGGTGACCGTCACCGACTGGCGCGGAGAAACCGTCGACGCCACCGAAGGTTCGGTCGACTCCGACGGTGTGAAGATCGTGTACCACACGGCGGGCGAGGGTCCGCTCGTGATCTTCGTGCACGGCGTAGCCAGTCCGTGGCACGACTACCGGAACCAGATCCCGATGCTTGCCGGGAAGTACCGCGTCGTCTCCATGTCGACCCGCGGCACCGACATGAGCGACAAGCCTTCCGGGTACGAACACTACGCGTCCGCGCGGATCGCCGACGACATCAGCGCCATCATCGAGCACTTCGGCGAGGACACGGCGACGATTGTCGGGCAGGACAGCGGGGGCCTGCACGCGTGGTATTTCGCGATGACGCATCCGGAGCAGACGGAGCGGCTGATCTCGCTCGGCTCCGTGCATCCGGCCGGGCTGATCCGCGAGCTGATCGACAACCCGGATCAGCAGAAGGCGAGCGCGTTCCAGTGGGGCATGCAGGAGAACCCCGAGGCCGGCAGGGACTTCGGCGAGGCGGTCCGCAACTCGCCCGTCGATCCGACCGAGCCGGCCAACCTGGCCCAACTGCGGCAGGAGTCCAACCAGCGCCTCGATGCCGAGTCCGTCGTCGGCTTCTACAAGATGAACTGGCCGGCGCGGCCGGTGACGATGGACACGGTGGCGTTCGGTTTCAAGTACGGCGAGTTTCCGCCGGTCAAGGCGCCCACGCTGCTGATCGTCGGCCGGGACGCGCCGTTCTTCATGCGCGAGACGCTGGCCGATACCTGGGAGTGGGTCGACGCGCAGTTGACCATCCAGGTGCTCCCCGGCGTGGGCCACGGCCCGCACCGCGAGGCGCCGGAGATTGTCACACCGCGTATCATGGAGTGGCTGGAGACCGGCCGCTAGCGATCCTGGAATACCCGGGGGACGCGGCGGTTCAAGGAGGTTCAGATGACTGCAGTTCGATCGAGCGCGGCGCTTGGCGCGGCCCTCTTCGCGGTTGTAGCGCTCGCGGGGACGGCGGTGGCCAACGAGAAGGCAGCCGCGGTGCCCACGTTCAACGGGGACGTGGGGCGCATCCTGTACGAGAACTGCGCGAGCTGCCACCGGGATGGCCAGGTGGCGCCGATGTCGCTGACCTCCTACCAGGAGGCGCGCCCGTGGGCCCGCGCCATCAAGACCAAGGTCGTCTCGCGCGAGATGCCGCCGTGGTTCGCGGACCAGCGCTTCGGGGAGTTCAAGGACGTCACGGCGTTGAGCCAGGCGGATGTCGACACGATCGCCGCGTGGGCGGACGGCGGCGCGCCGCTGGGCGACGGGCCGGCTCCCGAGCTTCCGGAGTTCGCGAGCGACTGGCTGCACCCGCGACCGCCGGACTACATCGTCGAGATGCCAATCGAGGTCGAGTTGCCCGCCCAGGGCGAGCTCGAATACCTGGACGTCTGGATGGAGTACCCGTTCGACGATGACGTCTATCTGGAAGCGGTCCAGTTGCGGCCTGGCAACCCGGCGGTGGTGCACCACGCCGGGATATTCACGCGGCCAATGCCGCCGGGGACAGAACTGGGCCTGGAGCAGGTGCACCCCGGCGGCCAGATGATCCCGCAGCCGGTCCCGATCAATCCGAACGAAGACCCCGCGGTGAAGCTGGCGCGCAGAGAGGCCGCCCGCGAATTCACCCCGGACGCGCAGCTCATCTTCTACCGGCCTGGGGGCGGCTTCAACCGCTTCCCCGAGGGCACGGCGAAGCTGGTTTACGCCGATCGCAACCTCGAGTTCCAGATGCACTACACCCTGACGGGCCGTCCGGAAACCGACCGCTCGGTTGCCGGCTTCTGGTTCGCCAAGGACACGCCGCGCCGCCGGATGCTGACCGTTGGCTCCGGCGAGTTCGGCGGCACCGGCCCCGTCCGCATAGTGGAGGGCGAGGAGCAGTTGGAGCTGCAGGCGGGTTCCGGCTTCACGCGAACGCCGAACATCCCGCCGCACGCCGACGACTTCAGGATTACCGGCATCTGGCCGGTGCAGGACGACATTACGGTCTACGGCGTGTGGCCGCACATGCACTTCCGCGGCAAGGACATGACCTACATCGTCGTCTGGCCGGACGGCACCGAGGAAACGCTGCTGCACGTGCCGAACTACGACTTCAACTGGCAGATCGAGTACGACTTCGTCGAGCCGCTGAAGGTGCCTGCCGGCAGCACGCTCAAGACGGTGGGACACTTCGACAACAGCATCCGCAACCGTTACAACCCGAGTCCGGACCGCGAGGTCTACTGGGGCGAGCAGAGCTGGGACGAGATGTTCTTCATCTTCCAGAAGTACACCATCGACAAGGAAGACCTCACCAAGCGGACCAGCAATTAGCCGGCGGCTTCAACACGTCGGGGCTGCGCCCCGAACCCCCGGCGGCCACTAGCGGGGACCCCGTAGCCCCGCGCCGTGGCCGCCGAGCCGCGCCGTGCGCGGCTTGGGCGCCGACCGCTTGACGCGGATGTCGCCGCCCCGTTTGTCGCCATCCCGGCAGCTCCGCGGCGGGGTTGCAATACGGGCTTCCAGAGGGAAGGTCATGAAGAAAACGATGCTTGCGGCGTGCGTCATCGGCGTCGCGCTAGTGGCGGCCCCGCAACCGGCCGCCGCCCAGGATGGGCCCACCACCGGCGCCGAGATGATGCAGCCGTTCGACCCGCGCTACCTCACGGGCGTGTGGGAGGTCGAGTGGGTTCCGCCGGATGACGTGGGCCTGTTTCCTCCCGGGCCGCTGGCGGGCATCGAGCGGGTCACGCACATCGACAACCGCTTCCTGAAGGTCGAAGTGCATCTGACCGGCCGCGACGGGACATCGATTTCCGGCGAGGGGATGATCTTCTACGAGTTCGGCCTGGGCGGTCAGTCGCTCGTCCGCTACGTCGTGTACGACGCGGGCTTTGCGCTGCTGCAGCAGGGTCCGGTCGGGGGAGACCTGGGCGGGTACTACAGCGCGTTCTGGGAGACTCCCGAGATCGAGCACAACGCCACCACCTACTCGCTGCGGGGCCGGTCCTACTTCGTATCGCCGGACGCCTATCGCGTCAACCAGGAAATCTCGGTCGACCGCGAGGCGTTCGCGAACCTCGGCCTGATGTGGCTGACGCGGAAGCCGTGCGTCAGCGCGCCCGCGGTGACCGTCACCGACTGGCGCGGCGAGTCGGTCGTCGCCACCGAGGGATCGGTCGACTCGAACGGTGTCAGGATCGTTTACCACACGGCCGGCGAGGGGCCGCTGGTGATCTTCGTGCACGGCGTCTCCGCGCCGTGGCACGACTACCGGAACCAGATTCCCATGCTGGCGGAGAAGTACCGCGTCGTCGCGATGTCCACCCGCGGCACCGACATGAGCGACAAGCCGGAGGGCTACGAGAACTACTTCGCGGAGCACATCTCCGACGACATCAGCGCCATCATCGAGCACTTCGGCGAAGACAAGGCGACCATCGTGGGGCAGGACAGCGGCGGGCTCTATGCCTGGCACTTCGCGATGACGCGCCCGGAGCAGACGGAGCGGCTGGTTTCCATTGGCACGGTGCATCCCGGGGGTTTGACCCGCGAGCTCATCGACAACCCGGCGCAGCAGCAGGCGAACCAGTTCCAGCGCAACATGCAGGTGTTCCCGGAGGCCGGCGCCGACTTCGGCCAGGGTGTCCGCGCCGCGCCGCGGGACCCGGACGAACCGGCGAACCTGGCCCAATTGCGGAGAGAGTCCGCCCAGTGCCTCGACACCGACTCGGTCGTCGGCTTCTACAAGACGAACTGGCCGACGTCGCCGACGACGATGGAGACGGAGTCGGTCGGGTTCAAGCTGGGCGAGTTTCCGCCCGTCACGGCGCCGACGCTGTTCATCTACGGCAAGGACGGGCCATTCTTCCTGAACCCGTCGGTGAACGGCATGTGGGACTGGGTCGAGGGGCCCCTGACGATCCAGGTGCTGCCGGGCGTGGGCCACGGCCCGCACCGCGAGGCGCCGGAGTTCGTGACGCCGCGCATCCTGGAGTGGCTGGAGACGGGCCGCTAGCCTATCCGGGACCTACCTGGAAGCGGCTTCCGCCTCCGCCTCGGCTTCCTCTACGCGCGAGCCGGCCATGATGCCCTCCAGCCCGTAGTTCCCCTCGTGGCAGGCGAACTCGTACAGCGGCTCCGGATTCAGCTTCATCGGGTGCTGGGCGGTCCAGGCGCTCGTCCAGATGGTCGGGTCGTCGACCGTGTACTCGTACATCAGGTTCTCGGCGTCGAGCCGCGTGATCCGCTCGATGAGCCGCAGGTTATCGGCCCAGCTCAGCAGCGGCCGGCCGATCTGGTCGTGCTTGCCGTTGAAGTGCACGGTCTCGATGATGAGCGTGTCGCCTTCCCAGCGACCGCGAGAGTCGCCCATCCACTGCCGGATCTGCGGTGCCACGTGCGGCCGGCCGTCGAGCGGAACGATGCGCGACTCGCGGTTCTGCTCCGGGACCAGCACCACGTAGCCGGGCGCCTGGAAGATCTGCACGTTGTTGTTGTAGCCGCCGGTGCTGAGCGGGGGACCGGCCTTGGCGTGCTGGATGCAGCGGTCGCCCGCGTCGAGGTCCGTGTAGCTGGCGGCCGGCAGCATGCCGCGGCGCACACCCGCGATGCGTTCGGCTTCCGCCGACGCCGCGCGCGCGGCGGCCGGCGCCGTCAGCGGCGGCAGGCGTCCGTTGGACGGCTCGATGATGAGCGACGTGCGGCGCGTGCCAATGGCCGTCGTGCCGCGGTCCATCCAGAAGTTGTTGTAGAAGCCGGGCGTGCCGTCATCCCGCCGGTCGACCTGGTCGCCGGCCGTCGCCTCCTGCCGCTCGCGGTTCAGCAGGAACTCGTTGCGGGCCAGCGTCTCGCGTTCGAGTTCATCCGCCTCTTCCTGCGTCAGGAACGCCTTGTCGCCCAGCTCCAGGGGCCGTTCGAGCGGCGTGAGCGTCCGATAGTCCCAGACGCCCTGGATGTCGGGATCGCCCCAGGCCGTGCGCGCTACGGTTTCCGACTGCGCCGCGGCGGGCGCAGCCGCCAGCGCGAGACCCAGGACCACTGCAAGCGCCGCCAGATTGCGAAAACTCATCGTCATCCTCCACCCGACGCCTGCTCCGCGCCGGAATGACCCATGATGCACCCCGATGCACCCGGGGCGCAAGGCGTAATCCGCGCCGGGGACACCCGTTCGTGCACGACTTGGTAGTATGTTGGTGCGTTCGGCGCTCCGGCGGCGAGCGTTACGGGCGTAACGAGGAACTGATGCGGGTTGCGCGACGATTCGCCCGGTTGGGACTTGCGGCGATCTGCGCAATGGGCCAGACCGCCGTAGCGGAGGCTCAGACCGGCCCCGTCACGTTCACCGACCACATCCGCCCCATCATGGAGCGGAGCTGCTGGAACTGCCACGGCGCGGCGGCGCAGCTTTCCGATCTCGATCTACGCACGCGCGACGGCGCCCTGGAAGGCGGCTCGCGGGGCCCGGCGCTCGTGCCGGGGCGCGCCGAGGACAGCCGCCTGTTCAGGATGGTGGCCGGTCTGGATCAGCCGGCGATGCCGATGAGCGGCGACGCGCTCACCGCCGGGGAGTTGGAGGCGGTGCGCGCCTGGATCGACGGCGGTGCGCACTGGGACGCCGCCGCCGCCACGTCGGCCGCAGACGCGCGGGCGGCGCTGGAGGGCGGCGGCCTGCCGCCCGAGGCGCGCGAGTACTGGGCGTTTCAGCGCCCGCTGCGCGCTCCGGTGCCGGCCGCGGAAGAGTACGCGCACCCCATCGACCGGTTCCTGGAAGCGGCCCGCCGCGAGGCAGGCGTGGGCGCTGCGCCGCAGGCCGACCGGCTGACGCTGCTGCGGCGCGCCTATCTCGATCTGACCGGCCTGCCGCCGACGCCGGCGCAGGTCGACGAGTATCTGGCCGACACCGCGCGCGGGGCCTGGGAGCGGCTGATCGACCGCCTGCTCGACTCGCCGCACTACGGCGAGCGCTGGGGCCGCCACTGGCTGGACGTGGCGCGCTACGCCGACTCCAGCGGCTTCGAGCAGGACTACAACCGGCCCAACGCCTGGCGCTACCGCGACTACGTGATCGACGCCTTCAACGCCGACAAGCCGTACAACCAGTTCATCCGCGAGCAGATCGCGGGTGACGAGCTGGACCACGTCACGGACGAGACGCTGATCGCCACCGGCTTCCTGCGCGCCGGCCCGCGCGTGCAGTTCCGCGAGAAGGACAACCCGGAGCGCCGCCACGACTACCTGGACGACGTCCTGGCGACGATCGGCCGCGGCATGCTCGGCATGACGGTCCACTGCGCCCGCTGCCACGACCACAAGTTCGATCCAATCCCGCAGCGCGACTACTACCGGCTGCAGGCGTCCATCTTCGGCTACGTCGAGACGGACTGGCCGCTGCTCGACCGCGCGGAAGCCGACGCGTGGCGCGCACGGAATGGTGAGATTGACCGCCGGCAGCAACCGCTGAAGGACGAGATCGCCGCGATCGAGGCGCCCTACCGGGATCGGTTCCGCCGGGAGTTGATCGAGGAGCGCTTCCCGGAGAACGTCCGGGCGGCGGCGTTCAAGCCCGAAGCGGAGCGCACGCCGGGCGAGCAGCTCCTGGCGGCGCAGGTGCTCTCCATCAACTCGCCGCGCTGGGATATCGCCGGCGCGCTCGGCCCGGAAGACCGGACGCGCTGGGACGCGCTGCGCGAGCGGATTGCCGCATTGAACGCGGAGCGCCCGCCGGCGCCGGATATCGCGGAGATCGTCACCGACGGCGACTACCGCTTCGCCCCGGACGGTCCGGGCGACAGCGTGATCGGGTGTCCCGAGTGCCGTGTCCCGCCGGACGAGCCGGGCACGTTCCTGCACGAGCCGGGCGGGCCGGCCTACGACGCTCCGCCCAGCTATTTCCTGATCCGCGGCGATCCGTTCAGCCCCGGCTCGGAGATGTCGCCGGGCTTCCTGAGCGTCGCCACCTACGGCGACCCGCCTACCGCCATTCCGCGGCCGGACGGCCGGACCTCCGGGCGCAGGCTGGCGCTCGCGGAATGGATTGCATCGCGCGACAACCCGTTGACGGCGCGCGTCATCGTCAACCGCGTCTGGCACCACCACTTCGGCCGCGGCATCGTCCGCACGCTGGACAACCTCGGCCGCATGAGCGATCCGCCGACGCACCCGGAGCTGCTCGACTGGCTGGCGGTGGAGTTCATGGACCGCGGCTGGAGCGTCAAGGCGCTGCACCGCCTGCTGATGACCTCCGAGGCGTACAAGATGGCCTCGTCCGCCGCCGACGCTGCGAGCTTGGAGCTGGACCCCGAAAACCGGCTGCTCTGGCGCTACCGGCCGCAGCGGCTGGAGGCCGAGGCGCTGCGCGACGCCATCATGACGGTCAGCGGCGGCATCGACCTCGCGGTGGGTGGACCGCCCGTGTTCCCGCACGTTCCGGAGGACATCCTGCGGACATCCGGTGGCAAGGGGCTGTGGTGCGGCAGCCCGCCGGACGGCGGGCCCGTCCTGGCGCCGCACGAGGGGATCTGGTGCGTCGAGGCGGACGGTCCGGAGACGTGGCGCCGCAGCGTGTACGTCTACCGGCGCCGCTCGCTCGGCTTCCCGTTCTTCGACACGTTCGACCTGCCCGACCAGAACCAGACGGCGGCGGCGCGCAACGTGTCTACCGTGTCCACGCAGGCGCTGACGCTGCTGAACAACCCGTTCGTGCTGAACCAGGCGCGGCTGCTCGCCGAGCGGCTGGAGCGGGAGGCGCCGGGCGACGTGAACCAGCAGATCGAGCTGGCGTACCGCATCGCGCTCACGCGCCCGCCGACGCCGGCGGAGGCGTCCGTCGCAGCCGAGCTTGTCGCAGGCCAGTCGCTTGTAGACTTCACGCACGTGATGCTCAACCTGAACGAGTTCCTGTACCTGAGGTAGCGCGCATGGCCGGCCATCACCACCACTGCCGCAGGAAGACGATCTGGTCGCGCCGCGATTTCCTGTTCCAGTCGGGCGGCGGCATCGCCGGCGTGGCGTTGGCGGACCTGCTCCATCGCGAGGGCCTGCTGGCCGCGGCGGCGCTGCAGCCCGATACCTGCGCCGCGCCCGTTCCCGGCAACCCGTTCGCGCCGAAGCCGCCGCACTTCGCGCCGCGCGCCACCGCCGTCATCTCGCTCTTCATGAGCGGTGGCGTGAGCCAGGTCGACACGTTCGACCCGAAGCCGGCGCTGGAGCGGCACGCCGGCCAGCCGCTGGCCGACTCGGTGGTCGTGCGCCAGGGGCATCCCGGTCCGCTGATGCCCAGTCCGTTCGCGTTCCGCAAGCACGGCGAGAGCGGCATCGACGTGTCGGAGATCTTTCCGCACCTGGCCCGCAAGGTCGACGGGATGGCGTTCATCCGCTCGCTGTACGGCCGGTCGAACGATCACATCCAGGCGACCTACGAGATGCAGAGCGGCCAGATCCGGATGGGCTTCCCGGCCGTCGGATCGTGGGTCACCTACGGCCTCGGCTCGGAGAGCGCGAGCCTGCCGGCGTACGTCGTGATGAACGACCACCGCGGCGGTCCGCTCGGCGGGCCGAACGACTGGAGCGCCGGGTTCATGCCGGCGACGTACCAGGGGACCCTTTTCCGCGCAGTCGGCGACCCGATCGTCGACCTGCAGCCGCCCGAGGGCATGACCGCTGAGCAGCAGCGCGCGCGCCTGGACGCGCTGGCCAGGCTGAATGCGATCGACCTGGAGAAGAATCCCGGCAACTCGGAGCTGGCGGCCCGGATATCGTCGTACGAGCTGGCCTACCGGATGCAGGGCTGTGCGCCCGAGGCCGTGGACATCTCCGCCGAGTCCGCGGCGACGCAGAAGCTATACGGCCTCGACGAGGCGATCACCGAGCCATTCGGCCGGCAATGCCTGCTGGCGCGGCGGCTGGTCGAGCGCGGCGTGCGGTTCGTGCAGTTGTTTCACGGCGGACTGGGCCAGCAGAACACCGATACGTGGGACGCGCACAGCAACCTGAAGGAGAACCACAGCCTGCACGCTGCGGAGACGGACCTGCCGATTGCCGGCCTGCTGACCGACCTGGAGGCGCGCGGCCTGCTCGACTCCACGCTGGTCGTCTGGCACGCCGAGTTCGGGCGCATGCCGATCTCGCAGCGCGGCGTGGGCCGCGACCACAACCCCGGCACGATGACCGGCTGGATGGCCGGCGCCGGAATCCAGGGCGGGCAGGTGATCGGCGCCAGTGACGAGTTCGGCTACCAGGCCGTGGAGCAGCGCATCTCGTCACACGACCTGCACGCGACGATCCTGCACCTGCTCGGCATCGATCACACGCGGCTGACCTACCGCTACAACGGCCGCGACATGCGCCTCACGGACGTCCACGGCGTGGCTATACCGCAGATAGTGGCTTAGCTAGATGGGGGCTACGCCCCCAAGCCCCCCGCCGGCCACTCGCGGGGCCCCATCGCCCCACTCCGTGGCCGGCGAGCCGCGCGGTGCGCGGCTTGCTCATCGCTCGCCTGTGGTCGAAGTTGCTCTCTCTTCGCTCTTTGTGAGCGGGGCGCCTTGCCGGTTTCAGTGCGCCAGGGGGTCGGGGCGGATCTGGAACCTGACCAGGTTGCCCGGCTCCACGGGGCCGCCCTCCACGTGCCACGCCGCGTCAGCGCCGTAGGTGGCGTAGACACCGCGGCCCTTCCAGCCGGCGTCCGGGTCGTCGATGCGGCCGTCGAGCCCGCGGCTGTGGAAGCCGAGCGGGTACGGCACGCGCAGGACGGTCCACTCGCCGCTCTCCGGATCGAGCGCCAGCAGCGAGTCCGAGCTCGAGCCGTTGGCTATCGGCACGTTCTCCCCGAGGCCGAGCGTGTTGAACTGGTCGACCCAGTTGTAATAGTGGAAGTCGGTCCCGATGTCCGTGTTGCGGAAGTTGGGGCCGGGCGCCTTGTAGAACGACCAGCCGGCGTCGCACTGCCGCCCGCCGCGCACCTCCGGCCCGCCGAAGACCGTGCACTTGCCCCGGTCGAACGAGGCGAAGTGGCTGCTGCCGGCCAGTGCGGTCCAGAGCACGCCGTTGCGGTCGACGTCCAGGCCGCGCGTCCGGTAGCCCTTCTCGACCGGCACGGTGTACAGCTCGCTGATGCAGCTCGCGGGCGGGTCGTCGCCGCGGTCGAGCCGCAGCAGCCGCCCCGGGAAATCGTCCGAGACGATCCAGACCGCGTCGTCGAGCGGGTTGGCGATGACGCCGTAGGCGCCGACCACGACGCGGGTGTCGAGCGCCGGATCGAACGCCGCGGGATCGCGGCTGCCGCGCGGCGGCGGCTCGTTCCACGGCTTCGTGATGACGCCGTCGCCGTTGGTGTCGATGACGGTCGGGCACCAGCCCTGGGAGAGCTGCTCGTCGCCGGTCGCGTCGTACAGCTTCGTGTCCAGCCAGCCGATGACGGCGCCGCCGCCGCTGAAGTACAGCGTGTCCTGCTCGTCTTCGGCGAACTGCAGGTGGTGCGTGCCGTAGCAGGTGCCGATCAGCTCGAACTCTCCGGATTCCGGGTCGTAGTAGCCGGTGTGGCGGAAGGCGCGGTCGAGCGGGAAGTACTGCGCGTACTTGTTGTCCGACCCGGCGCGGCACCAGTCCGGGTTGTCCGGGTGGCGTATCCGCGTCGTCAGCCAGACGCGCCCCTCGGCGTCGATCATCGGGTTGTGCGGGTTGGCGGGGTCGTTCCAGACCGCCTCGGCGCCGAAGTCGCGCCACGGCTTGAAGCCCTCGGTCGCGAACATCGAAGGCACCGGCGGGTCGTTCTCCCGGAGCGGGATCTTGATCATCTCCGAGCGGTGCTCGTTCGTGTCGGTCACCAGCAGGAAGTCGTTGCCGATGTCGACGCCGTACAGCGGGCCGTTGGCGTTGACGCGCGGGTTGCGCTTGTCGGTGGCGATCTCGTCGTGGACGAAGGCGACGTTGTTGCCCCAGTTCCACATCGTGATGACGACGTTGCGCTCGATGCCCCGCGGCCGGGGCGGCGCGGAGGGAGCTTCTCCCGCCGCAATCCGGTCGGTCCAGTCCACCAGCATGTCGAGGGCGCGCTCGGGGCCGAAGCCGGTGATGAAGCTGTTCATGCGCGCGCCGCGCTGGCCGCGCAGCACGCGGTCGGCCCAAGCCGAGCGCGCCGAGTCGAACGCGTCGACGTCCGGGATCTCCCGGGTGCGCTCACTGCCGACCTGGTGGCAGCGCTGGCAGCCCTTGAGGTTGTTGATCCACTCGGCCTGGCTACCCATCAGCGGGTTGATGCCGTTGCCGTCCGGGCCGGTGCCGGGGAACTCGTGCGCGGCCGGCAGGTCGATGAGCGACAGCCAGTAGGTGGAGGGATAGACCTGCGCGGCGTCGCGCGGCGTGGGCGCCACCACGGCGGTCAGGTCTAGCCGCTGATCCGGCCTCCCGGATACGGGCTCCGAATCGACCAGGCCGTAGCCGCGCACCCAGACGTCGTAACCGGCGTCCGGCAGCTCCGGCAGAACGTAGCGCCCGTCGTCGCCGGTGACGACGATCTTGCGGAAGACGGTGTCCAGGTCGTCGGTCTCGGCAATCACCCATACGCCGGCTTCCGGTCCGTCGGCGCTCGTGACGACGCCCCGGATGACGCCGTCGTTCTCCGCCGCCACCAGGGCGGAGCCTGCCGCCACCGCGCAGGCCAGCGCCGCGCGCGCCACCGCCACGTTGCCCAGCCGCAGTTTTCTCATCGTCGCTTCACCTCTACCGCGCCTGGCAGCACGTGGCGAAAGGCCCGCTGCACTTGACCGGCCGCTCCATTACGAACCGCCGGCCGCCGGCTGTCAAGTGCCGGCGCGGTCCGCCGAAACACCGGGCAGTCGAAAACTGCGCCGCGCTTGTGGCAGGGGCGTAGAATGGCCGCACGGGAGGAACCATGCGAATCGCCATTCCGACGGCCCTGCTCGCGTGTCTGCTGCTGGCGACCGGCAGTACGTTGCTGGCGCAGCCGGCGAATCCGGCGACGCCGCTCTTCAACGGCCGCAACCTGGACGGCTGGGAGATCGTCAACGGCGGGCCGTTTTCCGTGGAAGACGGCGTGCTCAAGGTGAACGGCGGCACCGGCTGGCTGCGGTCGAACGATACGTTCGGCGACTTCGTGCTCACCATGGAGTTCCGCTTCCTCGAACCCGAGGCGCCCAGCGGCATCTTCATCCGCACGGCTCACACCAGCAACGACGACGAGAACGGCTGGCCGAACAACGGCTACCAGGTGCAGTGCATGGATATCGCTACCGGCGACTTTCCGCTGGGCCAGTTGATGCCGTACGGCGCGCCGCCGTTCGAGCACGAGCTCGACCGCGAAGCGCTGCAGCGGGCATTCCGGCCGACGGGGGAGTGGCACACCTACGAGATCACGGCGGAGGGCGAGAACCTGTGGGTGCGCCTGAACGGTGAGCTGATCACGACTTCGACGAGCATCAAGCAGTTGCGCGGGCACATCGGAATCCAGGCGGAGCGGGGCCGCCTGGAGTTCCGCCGCATCGAGATCGCCGCGCAGGAATCCGGCCGCCATCCCGGCGCCGACTGGCCGACCTACAACCGCGACCTGGCCGGGACGCGCTATTCGACCCTCACCCAGATCAACGCCGCGAACGTGGGCGACCTGCAGGAGGCGTGGTCGTACCGCTTCCACCATGAAGATCGCATCGTAACGGGTCCGGATCCGACCGACGTGTTCCAGCAGGTGACGCCCATCGTGGTCGACGGGGTGATGTACCTGGCGGCAGGCGACCGGGTCGTGGCGCTGCGGCCGGAGACAGGCGAGGAGATCTGGCGGCACCAGCTCACCGAGGGACTGGTGTCGTACCGCGGCCTGACGTACTGGCCGGGCAGCGGCGAGCACGGGGAGCGCATCTTCTTCACGTCGCTGTGGAAGGTGATCGCGCTGGACTCGCGCACGGGCGAGCGCGACCCCATGTTCGGCAACGAGGGCGAGGTGGAGCTGCGCGTGCCGTACGCCGGCGTGCCGGTCGTTTCGCGCGACATCCTGGTGCTCGGTTCCAACGCCTACGGCCCCGGGGAGGTGCACCGCGCGCCGCACCTGGACCAGCCGCGAGGCGGGGGAGAGCCGGCCTACGCCTATCCCCGCGCGCTCGACGCGAAGACGGGCAGGCTGCTCTGGGAGTTCCCGACGATGCCGCGCGAGACCGATTTCGGCAGCGAAACGTGGGGCAACAACAGTTGGCGTGACCGGATCGGTAACAACGTGTGGGCGGTGACGCTGACGGTGGACGAGGAGCGCGGGCTCGTCTACCTGCCGGTGAGCGGGCCGGGTTCGAACTTCTACGGCGGCGACCGGCCCGGCGACAACCTGTTCGGCAACACGACGATAGCGGTCGACATCGAGACCGGCGGGCTGGAGTGGCACTTCCAGAACATCCACCACGAGCTGTGGGACTACAACCTGCCGCCCGCGCCCGGCCTGTTCACCGTGGAACGGGACGGCGAGTTGATTCCCGCCCTCGCGCAGGTGGGCAAGACCGCGTACATGTTCGTCCTGAACCGGCACACCGGCGAGCCGGTGTTCGGGGTGGAGGAGCGGCCGGTACCGGCCGGCGACGTGCCGGGCGAACACTACTCGCCGACGCAGCCGTTCCCGGTCAAGCCGCCGCCGCTGTCGCGCGTCAGCATCGACCGCGACGACATCGTGACGGCGGCGGACACGAACGCGGCGCATGCCGCCGCGTGCCGCGAGCGCTGGGATGAGGTCGGCTACTACAACGCGGGCCCATTCACGCCGCTGAACCTGCGGGCGGAGGGCACTCCGCCGTCGCTCGTCTTTCCCGGCAGCGGCGGCGGGGTCAACTGGGGCGGCACGGCCTACGACCCGGAGCTGGGCTACATGCTGGTCAACACGCGGGACCGGCCCGGCCTGCTCACCGGCTGGATGGACGAGAATCCGAATTACGGACCGGACACTCCGGACCACGTGGCGTACATCCGCGTCAGCGGGCCGCCGTTCGTGGCGCCGTATATCGATGAGAGCGGCGAGCAGCGCGGTTTCCTGCGCTGCTTCAAGCCGCCGTGGGCGCAGTTGCTGGCGGTGGACGTGCAGAGCGGCGAGATCGCCTGGGAGGTTCCTCTGGGCATCGAAGAGCGCCTGCCGGAAGACAAGCGGCGCGTCGGCAACCACGGCGTCGGCGGACCGATGGTGACGGCCAGCGGGCTGACGTTCATCGGCGCCACGCGGGACCGCCGGTTCCGGGCATTCGACACCCGCACCGGCGAGGAGCTGTGGTCGGTAGCCTTCGACTACAACGTCGAGGCGATCCCGATGACCTACGAAGGCAGCGACGGCCGGCAGTACATCGCCGTCAACGTATCGGCCGGCGCCTCGGAAGAGACGCGCGGCAACGAGCGCATCGTGGCGTTCGCGCTGCCTGAATAACGCACAGTGCAGGCTGGTTGTCCGAGCCTGTCCCTATGCGTCCGTAAGTGTCTGGTATACAGGGGATTACGGGCGGGCAGCGAATCCGGGACGGGCTGTGCAGGGCTTGCCAAATGCGCTCCATTCCCGCATACAATACGGGAATGGAAACTGTAATCGTCGCTAGACCCAAACCCCGCCGAACCAAGCCCCGAGGACGTCACCCCGATAAGGCGCTCTCGGCCGCCTTCATCCGCTCCGCACCGCCCGGCAGACACGCCGACGGGAACGGCCTGTTCCTCTACGTCAAGCCCGAGGGCACCCGCAGCTGGATCCAGCGGCTCGTCATCCGCGGCCGCCGCCGCGAGATGGGCCTCGGCGCCGTCTCTCTGGTCACCCTCGCCGAAGCCCGCTACGTCGCGCTCGCCAACCGCAAGCTGGCGCGCTCGGGCGGCGATCCGCTTGCCGACAAGCGGCGCGTCGCGGGCGTGCCCACCTTCGCCGAAGCAGCCCAGCGCGTCGTAGAGCAGAAGCAGGGCGGCTGGCGCGGCAAGTACCACGCGCACAACTGGTTACGGAGCCTGGAGCGGTACGCGTTCCCGCGCATCGGCAAGCGGCCGGTCTCGGAGGTCAACAGCGCGGACGTGCTGGAGATCCTGGCGCCGATCTGGCACAGCAAGGCGGAAACGGCCCGGGCCGTACGCCAGCGGCTGCGGACGGTGCTCGAATGGGCCGTGGCGATGGAGTGGCGGCCGGACAACCCGTGCGACCGCATCGGGCCGGTGCTCGGCCCGCAGGGCGACATCGTGCGGCACATGCGGGCGCTGCCGCACCGGGAGGTGGCCGCGGCGGTCGAGAAGGTGCGGAACGGCTCGACGGTGCCGGCGATCAAGCTGGCGTTCGAGTTTCTGGTGCTGACCGCGGCGCGGTCGGCGGAGGTCCGGCTAGCAACCTGGGAGGAGATCGACCTAGCCGGCCCGGTGTGGACGATCTCGGCGGAGCGGATGAAGGCGAAGCGGGAGCACCGGGTCCCGCTGAGCGGCCGCGCGGTCGAGCTTCTCGAGGCCGCGCGGGAGCTGGGCGAGGGCGAGCTCGTGTTTCCGATGCGGAGCGGGCGGCCGATCTCGCTGTCGACGCTGCCGCCGATGCTCCGGGCGCACGGGATCCCGGCCGTGGCGCACGGCTTCCGGTCGAGCTTCCGGGACTGGGCGGCGGAACGGACCGAGCACTCGCGCGAGGTCATCGAGGCGGCGCTGGCGCATGTCGCGGGGAACAAGGTCGAAGCGGCGTATGCGCGCTCCGACCTGTTCGAGCGGCGCCGGCTACTGATGGACGAGTGGGCCGCGTATGTCGGCCAAGCCGCGGCGGACTAGCCGCGGCGGGAACGAGGCAACCATGAGCTGCCAGCGCGGGCCGGCGCGGACCGCGTCGACGACGGCGGGCGCGCCGTCGATATGGCGACGACAACGTCGCCCCGGTGGTCGGCCAGGAGCCGCACCACCACCGGACGCGCCGCCAGGGCGCGGCCGGCTGGGTGGGGTTCGAAGGGGAGGCGCAGCCTCCCCTCGACAGACCGCAATGTGTACACATTGCGTAGGCTGGCTGTTGACAGGTAAGGGCTGTCAAGAGCCAGCTCCGGCGGCTGGTGCTCGGCCGCTCGGGGACACCACCGGCTGCTCAATCTGGCGGCTTGGCGGAAGCGGTGCATCCTCCGGCTCCGCGGGGCTGAGCATACCGGCGTTGGCGATCCTCGACGGTCGATCCGGACTGCACAGAGGGGGCCTGTGATCCTGACGGCGATCTCGGGCGGCGTTGCTTGCCGGCGCGGCGTCGGTGCTCCTCGACCAGCGGGCCAGGGGGCCGGCGCCCGACCAGCGCGGGCTGCTCGCGATGGTGGCGTGCGCGCTTGCCGGCCTGGGCCGCTGGTCGGTGTTGCCGCGCACAGCGCGGCGACGCAAAGGCGCGCACAGCGCGCGCCGATTTTCCAACCCCTCTGCGCCGCCCCCCTGTGCTCCACGGGGCCGTTTTCCGGAGGTCGTTCGGCGCGGCCGACGCGGAGCCGCGGACCTGGCAACTGGCGGTCTTCTCAGCGCGGCGGAGACGCGCTAGACTCGTTCCGTCCGGCTGATCGCGATCGAGGACGATGACGGCGGCGGAGCCTGGCGGAACGGTTCCAGGCCGACGCCACGCGCGTTTTCGATGCCGCCGGCACGATGCGCCGGCGCTCGGGCGGCGGGCCGGATCGTCGCGAAATGGGGCTCTAGACCGTCGGGCATCGCGCCGGATTCGTCCGCGACGGGCCTGAAAGGGCCGCTGTATTCCCGCCCTAGATGATGGGACGAGCGGGGGAACGGCGACCGGGGAGCGTGACATAAGTCATTTCTTTTTAATGACTTATGGAATTCACGAGATTCACGCTGCCGGAGTAGCCAATGCACTTCCGCGAGGTCCGGCGCCTGGTCATCCGTGGAAGGCAACCGTCAGCTCCGGATCCTCAGTAAACCATGTTGGGGTGACGATTCCTGGCGTGGGCGCCTCGGAGAGCGAGTCAACGAGTCGCGCAACGAAACGCGCGGCCATCGGCGACGACGTGTCGATGCGTGACTTGAGACGGTGCGCATAAGGACACCATCCGCGGACGAAGTGTGGGGATTGCCGACTGTCAGCGGTCGAGGCTGAATGGCGGGTAGCGGTCCGTCGTCAGCAGAAGCATGTACGCCTGCACCCGCACGAACCAGCGCAGCGCGCCGACCTGGAATCCGAATATCCCTCGCGGGCAGCGGCCCGTGAACAGGATCGCGAACCACGTTATAACCACCAGCATCACGGCGATCAGCGCAAGCAGCACCAGCGCGACGTAGTGCGGGATGGCGAGCAGCCACTTGACCAGCGGGAGCCAGCGGTTGAGATCACGCTGAGCGTCGGGGTAGTCGATGTCAAGGTGGACGGACTGCTGTTCGTCGGTCGAGGGGTACTCGTCACGGAGTAGAGCCAGGTAGGCGCTGACGCGGATGGAGAAACGCATCAGCTCCTGGTTCCAGTCGAACCACCAGCGTGGGTACTTTCGCCGGAACAGGATCATCAGCAGCGTCGGCAGGAACACGAAGCCGCTAGCCGCGAAGACAACGGTCCACACCTCCAACCCGGCGCTGACGTCCTCCACCGTCCAGTCGATTGCTCTGCTGGTCAGCAACCCGGCGACCACGGCGATCGGAATCGCCAGCACCAGGCGAAACGCGGTCGTCACCCGGTTGAGGCCGTCTTCCGGATAATCGATCTCCATCCGCACCGGATACGCCGGCCCGCGGCCTTGTCCATGTTCGTCAGTCACGGTGCCGTCCTCCTAACCCTCGCAAGCCCAGCCGTCGTTGTCGCGGTCCATCCTACGATGAACGGAACACGGGCGTCCGGCGTGCGAACCGCTGCTGCTACAGGCGGCGGCTGCCCGGCAGGGTAGCCATCCTGCGATCCAATGTGAGGGTTTCGAGGCCGGCGCGCGCATAGTCTTCGGCGATGAGGCGATCGAGCAGGCCCGGTCCCGCGCGGGTTTCCAATGCGGCATGCACCTCGCGGCCGTTCAAGGGCTTGACCAGGCCGCTGCGCAACACGTCCTGCAGACCCGCGCGGGCGGCGGCCTTCGAAACGTCG
This sequence comes from Vicinamibacterales bacterium, assembly GCA_965207665.1. Lineage (GTDB taxonomy): Bacteria > Acidobacteriota > Vicinamibacteria > Vicinamibacterales > UBA8438 > JAAXGX01. The sequence goes on along the minus strand of CBDBMV010000002.1, from coordinate 2,903,007 downwards.
TAGTGGTGCTGCACGGCGACGTAGGTCTCGCCGATGACCTGATTCGAGACCAGGATCTCCGCACCGCCGCCTTCGATCAGCGCGCGCAACCTCTCGACGCAGCGCTCGAAGTCCGGTTGTGGATCGCCGGTGACGAGTCGCACGAGAACGGACGTGTCAATCCCGAAGCGCCGGGTCATGCGGTTCCTTGCGGAAGGATTCGAGGTCGAAGGTGCCCCGCCCGCGCCGGAGCTTGCGGCGCAGCGTGCCGAGCCGGGTTTGGTCGATGCGCTGCGGACGCAGGACGAAGCCGTCGGGACCTTCCTCCAGCTCGATACGATCGCCGGGACGCACTCCCAGCGCTTCCAGCACGCGGGCGGGAAAGGTCACCTGACGCTTGGACGTGATCTTGACAAGCACGGCGGCCCCGTCTCCTTACTTGTTTTCTATTATGGTAAGGCATGGCGTGTCAAGCCGCCTGCCGGCGGTATTGCCGTGCGCTAGTCTAGCGCCACGACGGTGTCGCCTACGCTTACCCGCCCACCGCGCTCGACGCTTGCGTAGACTCCCAAGTCGCCTCCCGCTTCGCTGACGAGACGCCGCATCACCGTCGGATCCCTGGGAACGTCCGCGAATCCGTGGGTGGTCATCACGCATCGCGGACACGCCATGCGCACCCGCCACTCCGCCTCGCCTGCGCGCAGTCGCCGTCCGATCCAGCCCTGCTCGGGAAACGGCGAATGATCATGCGCCCGGATCGAAACGCTCGGCCGGAAGCGCCGCGGATCGATCGTGGAGTCAGGCGCCGCGCGCGCGATCGTGGCGATCGACTGAACGGTCACCAACAGCAACGGCGCCAGGTCAACGAACGGGCTGTCGGGCCGCGCGATGAACTCGTAGAAATCCGGTGGAATCCCCGAGAGGTCAGGTGTCGCTTCGCCCGCCGCGCGCGCGAAGATCGCAGCGATCTCCGCCGCGGCTTCCTCCGGGGTTCCCTGCGGCGGGCTCGGAGTTGGTGCTCCCTTGCACGGCCACAGTGTCACCTCGCGTCCCAGGAACGCACTCAGACGCTTGCCTGCCAGCGGGTCGTCCGCAGCAAAGACATCTCCTGTCGGCAACTCGATCTCGGGAACACCGCCGTCCTCTGCCGCAGGGCGACCGGTACAGCTCATCAGCGCCGCCACGCGCTTCCCCGTCATGAAGTCGCCCCGTGCCTCGTCGCGCACGGCCCACACGCGGTCACCGGCAATTCCCGCACCAGTGAATTCAGCGGTCCGAACACTCTGGCCCAGCATGCTTTTCACTGGGTACCTGCAGATCTCTTCGACTATTCCCAGTGTTGCCATGCCTTCTCAGGGAAGCAGCCCGCGACCTCTGCACCGCGACGGCAAGAGACTGGTGGCGGCTCCGTGTTCGGGGTAGTCTAGCGCTCGACCGACCTTGGTCGCGATGGGAGGCGCGCAATGCGCTGGCGGCGCGCATCACGGGCCAGCGGTACGCGGAAGGAACGGCACCGTAACAGCACCGAACGATGCCCCGATCTTGCGACGTTCTGACCACGGCGCTCGTCCTGTTGCCGCTGCTGGCAGCGGATGCACGCGGGCAGCAGCGACTCGATGTATTCCGGGACTGCGCCCAGTGTCCGGAGATGGTGGCGCTTCTGGAGGGCGGTCTGGCGCTCGGGCGGTACGAGGTGACGGTGGGCGAGTACCGGCAGTTCGCGTCGGCGACGGGGGGCGGCGGGGACAGTTGCCTTAGTGACGGTTCGTGGAGAGACCCCGGCTTTGCGCAGACGGATCGGCATCCGGTGGCGTGCGTCAGTTGGGACGACGCACAGGAATATGTGTCGTGGTTGAGCCGGACGACGGGTGCGACGTATCGCTTGCCGACGGAGGAGGAATGGGAACGCGCTGCCGCGGGGTCTCAGCGCGGATGCGACAACGAGCGGACGGGGCACAGAGGAACTTGCCCGGTCGGCTCCCACGGTCCGAACGCTGCGGGTCTGTCCGACATGGTGGGCAACCTGTGGGAGTGGATGGAGGACTGCTGGGAGGGAGACTGCGGCAGCCGCGTGCTGCGCGGCGGCTCCTGGTATGACGTTGTCGAGTCCCAGCATCCCGGCGCGCGCCTCGGTGGCAACGCCGAGCACCGGACCTACGACGCCGGGTTTCGCGTTGCGAGGACGCTCGATTAGGGGGCGGGTCTCAACGGTTCTTGCCTACCACGCCGTCGAACGCATCACTGAGGACAGCCTGCATGCCTGGCCAATACTAACTAGCCTGCGGATAGCAGGCGTGAGCCGGTTTCCCTCCTTTTCGCGCACTTCCGTGCGAGGAGGACGAGAACCATGACACATATCACGCCCCGCGGGTTCGGCCTTTTGGTGAGTCTCGGACTCGCTTACAGCACGCCCGTCCTGGCGCAACCGGCAGTCGCCGAGTCGGTTTCGGCCGCAACGTCGTCAGCTTGGACATTCGATGCCGGGATCAGCGCGGTTCCGGGGCTCCGGTTCGGTTGGGGTACAGAATCGAGTACCGTCGGGGCGTGGATTAGTGGCGGTTCCCGCAAACTCCGCCTGAACGTCGACTACTGGCACAGTGAGGAACGCCGGGAGAACACCATGTATTTCCCGGGAGTCGAGGCGGCCATCTTGGACCAGATGGACATCTCGGGCTCTTGGCATTTCCGAGCAGGTCGCGCGTTCTCGCCGCACGTCCTGGCCGGCGTGGGATTCGATCGATCCAGATACCACAACTGTTGGGACACGCCGATTGGGCGCCGTTGCTCCGGCACCAGCGCAGTGTGGTCCGTGCCGGCGGACAGTGGAGCATCTCTGGTCCTCCGCAGCAGGAGTGTCTTCGGACTGTACGGAGCTGGTATCGATATCGGGCTCGGATCCAGGTTCTTCGCCCGCGCACAATTACGAGCGTACCCCGACCCCGACGCCTACTTTCCATTCCTCGGGAGGGTTGCCACGGTTCTCGGCGGCGGCATACGGTTCTAACGAGACTCTTCAGTGCGCTGTTACCTGAACTCGGTGCGAATCTTCGCCGGTGTCCTGCTCGGACTGCTCAGCGCGGGCGGCGTCGCGTCTCAAGGCGGCGACGCGGACCGCGAAGCGCTCATGGCGCTGTATGAAGCCACCGACGGCCCGAACTGGGCGCGGAACGAGAACTGGGGAAGCGACCGGCCGCTCGACGACTGGCACGGCGTCGGCACAGACCCGAGCGACCGGGTCAATTGGCTGTATCTTCCGGTCAACGGCATGCAAGGACAACTCCCCGCGGAGTTGGGGAACCTGACGAAACTCGGCGAACTGAATCTTAACCGGAACCGCTTGACCGGGCCGATTCCGGCCGAACTGGGCGAGCTGACCGACCTCAGCGAAATCAATCTCGGGGGCAATTATCTGACGGGGCGGATTCCAGCCGAGCTGAGTGACTTGGCCAGCCTGCGGGTGCTGGCGCTCTATAGTAACGAGCTGACGGGGCATATTCCGGCCGAGTTGGGGGACCTGGCCAGCCTGCAGGCGCTGGCTCTTAATGACAACGAGCTGACGGGGCGGATTCCAGCAAAGTTGGCGCGTTTGACAGACCTTGAGTATCTGGCGGCCCATGAGAACCGGCTGACAGGGCCGGTTCCGAGTGAACTCAGGGCCCTGACCCGCTTGCAGTACCTGTCGCTCTACGAAAATGCGTTGACGGGGCCGATCCCGGCGGAACTGGGTGAATTGTCCCGACTCGAGCTGCTGCATCTCGCTGTCAATGACTTGACGGGAACGATTCCGGTCGAGCTCGGTGGATTGGCCGCCCTCCGGTGGCTGTATCTCGGCAGCAACTCGCTAACCGGAACGATCCCCGCCGAGTTGGGAAACCTGTTCAATCTCGAGGAGCTATATCTTCCCTACAGCTCCCTGACGGGAACGATCCCGGGCGAGTTGGGCAACCTGGCCAGTCTTCGAGAACTCTATCTGAACGACAACCGGCTGACGGGGCTGGTCCCGACCTCGCTGGGAGACCTGGCCAATCTAGAGACTCTGAATCTCTCCTTGAACGAGTTGACGGGGCAGTTGCCGGCGTCGCTCACCCAACTGCAGGAACTGCAGGATCTGCGCATCGACGGCAACGCGGGGCTGTGCGCGCCGGCCGACGAGGCGTTCCAGGCGTGGCTGGCGATGCTGTTCTTTCGCGGCGAGGTGTGCGCCGCCGAGCCGGTGCCGGCTGTGCCAGGGGTGGGGCTGACGCTCGCGGCGCTGGCGGTGTGCGGCCTCGCGGCGGCCGCGGTCCGCCGGGGCCGGTTCGCTGGACTTGCTGGGCGACGTTTCAAGAACTAGGGGCTCAGCAGACGTATCGGCCGGCGCTCCACTCGAGCCGTCGGTTGGCAGTACCGCCTCCAGACGCTTCAACTAGTCGGCGGTGTCGCGGTCAGGAGGCGCAGCGTCGTCTCGTGCAGGCGTGCGATCTAAATGTCCCAGTGTCGCCACAATGTCACCGCAGGCGTAGGCCGCGACTGCAGCGAGTCCGAACAGTGATGCGAGCGCGAAACGATCGCTGATATCCAATTCAACGAAAAACAACACGACGTGGACCGGTATGTACATGGTCGCGTAGCCGACCATCCACACCCCCAGCCATGGCGGCATCGATGGCTCCCGCGCTCCCATGCTGAATCGCCCCAGCCGCCGCGCCACAGCAACCAGGAGAACTAGACCAGCGGTCGCAAGGGCGTTCGCGATAGCCAGACTCCAGGATGCGCCGATGAGCTTCAACGCGGTCGCGACGAGCAATGCGACTGCGATGCCGATGGCGCTCGACCGGGCCGTGAAAACCGAGACCCTCATGCGCGTTCAACCTCCTTCTACCTCCAGCCTACACGAGCATCCTGAGACCGGCGAACGAGTGCCTCGTCGTCTTCGTCCTCCCGGACCGAGCGCCCGCCGACGGGCTCGTTACCGTTCCCGGTACAGTCGGCACGTTCCTCAACAGCAGGAGGCAGAAGCGTCTCGGCGAGAGCAGCGCAGGAACCTCGCAGTTTCTTCGACCACAGTGTCACGTCAGTGCGCATCTATTGCACGCTGGTGCGGGGCATGTGTACGTCGAATTCCGGCCGGGTCCACGGTCTGCGCGTGGCCGCAGAATTGCATGGGAGGCACGCGTTCGAAAAAACGCGTGGCATCGGATTCATGGTGTCGTAGACTTGAAGAAAGGTTTTTGCTCTTGAGCCCCGAACTCATCGCGATTCTGACCATCGGCGTGGCGCTGGGCGGCGGCCAGTTGGCCACCGTGCGGTGGACTGCCGGCCGCTTCGAGCGCATGTCCAGCGCGACGGACGACCGTTTCGAGCGCGTGTCGAGCGAGATGGCCGGCCGCTTCGAGCGTGTATCAGGCGAGATGGCCGACATGCGCGAACGCATGGCGCGCGTGGAAGGCCTGCTCGACGGCTTGCGCGACGCCGTCACCGGCCGGCGCGACGTCGCCTGACCCGCGCGCCTGACCTCGCCACGGGTCGAGGTCCCGCTGCACAGGGCGAATCTGGCGGTCGACGAGCCCCTCACCGCCGGCCCGGTTCAGCAGTCGCGTCGCGGTTCAGCGGCCCTGTGCTGCCTCCCAGGCCTCGGTCTTGGCCCACTCCGCGGCGATCTGGGCGGTGCGCTGATTGATTTCCCGTTGCGCCTCGTCCATCGCGATCTGCTCGTCTGCGCGGCCGCCCTTGAGCAGGCCGACCATGCCGTAGTTGTGCTCGTGGCAGGTGTACTCGAAGACGTCCGGATTGCCCCGGTCGATGTGCCACGTGTTGACCACGGTGAACGACGCGACATACACCGTCGGGTCGGTGACTGTGTAGGCGTACTCGATCGTGTCGGGGCCCGTGCGGCGGATCCGCTCCACCATCGTCAGGTGCTCACCGGTGCCCAGGTGATAGTGCGCGTGCCGGTGCCCGTAGATCCCGCCGTGTGACGGCATCAGGGGGCCGCCGTTCTGCAGGTGGTTGAAGTTCGTGGTCTCGATGACCAGCGTGTCGCCTTCCCAGCGGCCGCGCGCGTCGCCCCACCACTGCTTGACGTTCGAGCCCAGGCGGGGCCGCCCGTCGAGCGGGATTGTGCGCACCACGCCGTACTGCAGATCGAAGGTGATCGCGCCCGGTGTCTGGTAGATGTCCTTCGGTTCGTTCATCTCGCCCATGGCCAGGCCGGTCCGGAGGATGCAGCGCTCCATGACGTTCCTGTCCAGCCATGAATCGGCCTCGCCCCGATGGGCCCGCGCCGCCTCGCGTTCCTCCCACTTCTCGAGAATCTCGCGCGTGTAGGGTGGCAGCCGGCCGTTCGGCGGGTCGACGATCTGGGACGTGCGCGCGGACGCCAGCCGCTCGCTCACCGGCGCGTTCCAGAAGGAGTTGTACGCGGCGCCCGACAGCGACCGGCCGGGGAGATCCGGGTCGGCATTGTCGGCCCGCGCGTAACGCTGGACGTCGGCGGCGGCCAGGTCGTCCGCAATCGCGCTTTCCTCGCCGTCAGGGAGCCCGCCGCGCGCGGCGGCCCGCTGCGCGGCTTCTTCCTCCGTCAGGAACTCGCGGGTGCCGTACTGGGGATCGCGCTGGAGCGGGGTCGGCGACCGGTTCTCCCACGAGCCCTGGAAGTCGGGATCTCCCCAGGGCGTGAGCGGCGCCGTATACGCCTCTTCTTGTTGCGCCTGGATGGTGGGGCCGGTGACCAGGCCCACTACTGCGATTACGCCGATCAGCCCGCCGGCTGCCGCGAGAAGACGAATGCTCATCTCAAGCCTCCCATGCAGACGAACGCAAGAGCCGGACTCCCGCCGGTCGCCTACTTCTTCATGTTGGAGTAGTCGGCGGCGCTCATCATGAACGCCTGGATATCGAGCGGCACCGGGTACTGCGCCAGGAGCTCCTTCCAGTCCGGGTCGGCGAGGAAATCGGAGAACACCTGGTCGCGGTGCGCGCGGTCGCGGTAGGCCAGCATCCAGATCAGCGTGTTCGGATTTTCCAGGCTCTGCCAGGCGCCGATGAACCGGGCGCCGTGCTTCTCGAACAGCTCGACTTCACCGTTGCGGAAGCGCGCGTGCAGATTGTCGATGCCGCCCACGCCGTCCTGCTCCGGCTCGGCGGTGTACATGCGGATCTCGAAGCAGCCGGAATCGGGCGCGACGTTCTTGGAGAATTCCATCGCGAGGTTGCTCTTCGGTCCGCAGGGCGCCGGGGCGTCCTGGGCGTACGCCAGGCCGCCGAGGGCGAGACTGATGACGAATGCCAAGATCGTTATACGCATGACTGTCCTTTCCTGCCTACTTCATGTTGGAGTAGTCGGCGGCGCTCATCATGAACGCCTGGATGTCGAGCGGCACCGGGTACTGCGCCAGCAGCTCCTTCCACTCGGGATCGGCCCGGAAGTCGGAGAACACCTGCTCGCGGTGCGCGCGGTCGCGGTAGGCCAGCATCCAGATCAGCGTGTTCGGGTTCTCCAGGCTCTGCCAGTTCCCCACGATCACGGCGCCGTGCTTCTCGAAGAACCTCACCTCGCCTTCGCGGAAGCGTGCGTGCAGGTTGTCGATGCCGCCCTTGCCGTCCACTTCCGGCTCGGCGGTGTACATGCGGATCTCGAAGCAGCGGGAGTCGGGCGCGACGTTCTTGGCGAACTCCATCGCGAGGTCGCTCTTGGGGCCGCACGGCGCCGGGTCGTCCTGCGCGAATGCCGGCACGCCGAATGCGAGGGTGATGACGAGGGCGAGTAGAGCTGCTCTCATGACTGTTCCTTTCTGTGACGATACGTTGCCCGTTCGACGGGCTGCTATAGCCTAGCCGACACTGGCGGGCGGTTCAACGGGGAGGAAGGCCAGCACGCGCCGCGGGCGCTGTTCAGGGCGCTTCGATCTCCTGGCGGAGCGTGACGGCGTCGAACGTCGCGCCGATGGCACGGAGCCGCTCGAGCGCTTCGGCATCGTCCTTCAGGTACCCGTCGAAGAACGCCAGCAGCGCGTGGCGCGTGATCTCCTTCTGGCCCGCCGGATCGATCAGCGGACGCCTCTCGGCGCACATGGGCGGCTGCGCCCCCGTGTTGTTCTCGAACCAGATGCAGTCCGGGTTGATGTCGTCCGGCGGCACGTGATCGCGGTCGCCGAACCAGACGTGCGGCGCGGCGCCGATCATCACCTGGTACTTGGGCGCGAGCAGGCGCGCATAGGCGGCGGCAGGCCCTCCGGTCTGGGCCTCGAACACGTCGGCGTCGCCGACGAGCAGCAGGGCGGGCGTGCTGATCGGCGCGGGTACAACGCCGGCAAAGCCGAGGCCGAAGCTGAGCGCGGCGTACGGCGGGTCGCCGCCGGCGATCGGCGCGCTCGCCTTGATCCGCTCATCCCGTGTCGGGATGCCGAAGCTCAGGAAATACGTGGTGATGCCGCCCAGCGAGATGCCGGTCGCCCCGATGCGCTCCCCGTCGATGAGCGGGCCGTAGCGTGGATGGGCCAGCAGCGAGTCGATCACGAAGCTCACGTCGCCGGGCTGACTGCCGGCGTCGGTCACGTCCGCTGCCGGCAACTGCGTGTGGGCCACGCTCGATGTGAGCGGAAAGGCCGGGGCGGCCACGACGTAGCCGTTGCTCACCAGATGCTCGATGAAGTGCGTCGCGTTGTCCGGCCGGCCGTACGTGCCGTGGCTGTAGACGATGAGCGGCCACGGTCCGCCGGCCTGCGGCTCGGCGTCGGGAACCGGCCCATCACCGTCCGTAGCGGCGGGATACCAGATCCAGGTGTCCAGGCGCCGGTCGGGCGCGCCCGCGAACGGTGGGCTGGCCTTCGTCGGACGGGACGCATCTACGAAGGTCTCGCGCGCTACGCCGATGCCTTCCGCGGCGGCGCAGGCGGGCAGCACGGTCAGGCCCAGGCTCCCCAGCAGCAGCGCAGCGCCAAACCGCGAAGAGCAGCGGTCCATCACTGTCCGCCTTCTCCCACGATGGCAATCGCTTCGAGCGCTTCCTGATCCGGCGGCAGCTCCTCGTCGCCGGCGGGGTACTCGTTCATCTTCAACAGGAAGGCGATGACATCCGCGACCTGCTCGGTGCTGAGCGTGTTGGGTTGATCGGCCGGCATCGTGACCTGGGTCACGATCATCAGGTCGCCGAGCGTGCCGCCCTCCCAGCGCAGCGTGAAGGCGTCCGCGATCAGCGGGGTGGCGAACGCGTCGCCCATCAGGTCGTCGAGATGGCAGAAGGTGCACTGGTCCTGGTACACCGCCTCGCCGCGGACGGCCTGCTCCTCGGTGTAGACGCCGTCCCAGACCGTCCGCCCTTCCTGGCGGGCGGAGAGCGCGGCGGCGGCCGCCAGTGGCAGCACAAACAGGATGGCCAGCAGCCAAGCGTGCGTACGTGTGTGAGTCATCGGTGTTCGATGCCGGATGCCTTGCAGCTTCATTCGTGGATTGCGGCGGTCAGTCGGGCAGGCTGAGAGCCACCAGCGCGTTGTCTTCATTGCCGCCGACCGTCATGGCGATGTACTGCTTGCCGTCGTGCAGGTAAGACATCGGCGCCGACGCGGCGAAGCCGTCCATCTCGACGACGTGCAGCAACTCGCCCGTCTGCTTGTCGAAGGCGTACAGCAGCTTGCGTCCGGCGTCGGGATCGCCCCAGGGGTGCCAGCTCGGCTGCAGGCGGCTGCCGTCGCGCCGGTCGCGGCGCCAGACCGCGCCGAAGACCAGCGACTTTGTCACCAGCACGCTCTGGCCGTCGATGTGGTCGCCCAGCGCAGGCAGGTCGAGATCCCGCAGCAGCGGGTGGTTGCGGGGGCCGTTGCCCAGCGGGCTGACCCACAGGATCTCACCGCGGTGCATGTCGATGGCCGTCATCCGGGCCCAGGGCGGCTTGAACAGCGGCAGCCCTTCCACGGTGGTGTCGGCGCGCACGCCGAGACTCGAGCGCCGCCGCGGTTCACCGGGGCGTGTCGGCCGGGCCACCGACGGCACGGTGCGGGACGGCACGTACAGGATGCCGGTCTCCTGGTCGAACCCCGCGCCGCCCCAGCTCGCGGCGCCCAGCAGTCCGGGCAGCATCAGCACGCCGCGCTCGGTCGGCGGCGTGTACAGCGGGCCGTAGTCGAAGTTCTGAAGCTGGGCGGCGGCGCGCGCCCGCAGCTCGGGCGTGAAGTCCATCAGGTTGTCGATGGTCGTGCCCTGCATGTCGAACGGCGGCGGCTTCGTGGGAAACGGCTGGGTCGGCGCGGCCTGCTCGCCGGCCACGTTCGACGGCGGCACCGGGCGTTCCTCGATGGGCCACACCGGCTCGCCCGTCACGCGGTCGAGCACATAGGTGAACGCCTGCTTGCTCACCTGCATGATCGCCCTGATGCGGCGGCCGTCGACGGTGATGTCTCCCAGCACCGGCATGGCGGCGAAGTCGTAGTCCCAGATGCCGTGGTGGATCGCCTGGAAGTGCCAGACGCGCTCGCCGGTCCGCGCCTCCACGCAGATGATGCTCTCGGCGAACAGGTTGTCTCCCGGCCGGTCGCCGCCGTAGAAGTTGTTGGTGCCGGTCGAGCTGGCCATGTAGAGGTAGTCGAGCTCCGGGTCCCAGGCGATGCCGGCCCAGACGTTCGCGTTCCCCGCGCGCTCGGCCGAGCCGTTCAGCCAGGTGTCGTAGCCCGCCTCGTACTCGCGCGGAATCGTGTGGAACGTCCAGAGCTTGCGGCCCGTCCGCGCGTCGTACGCCTGCACGTCGCCGCGGGGCGAGCGGGGCGCCCGCGACGAATCCTGGATGGAGCTGCCGACGATGACGATGTCGCCGGCCACCAGCGGCCGGCGGGCCGAGAAGTTGGTGCTGCGCACGACGTGGGGGATGTCGGCGGCGATGTCGACCTTGCCGTTGTCGCCGAATTCCGTGACGGGCTCGCCGGTGCGCGCATCGAGCGCCAGCAGGTACGCGTCGGCGGTGCCGATGAGCAGCCGCTCGTCGTCGCCGTCGGTCCAGTGCTCCATCCCGCGCTGCAGGAAGCCGCCGTTGTTGGGGCGCCCGATCTCGTAGCTCTGGGGGTCGTGCATCCAGAGGGTCTCGCCGGTGCCCGGATCCAGCGCCGAGATGATCCCCAGCCCGGTGATGGTGTAGAGCCGGCCGTTCGCCATCAGCGGCGTGTCTTCGTTGCGCGAGCGACGCAGAATGGGATCGTCCTGGAAGGCGAGGTCGGGGGAAGGGGAGCGCCACGCCACCTGCAGCCGCGAGACGTTGCCGGCGTCGATCTGGTCGAGCGGCGAGTACTTGTGGCCGTTCGTTCCGCTGGCGTAGTGGGTCCACTCGCTGCCGTCGTTCTCCTGTGCGGCCGCCGGCGCGTGCACCGCCAGGCACGTTGCCAGCGCGACAAACTGATAAAGCTTGCGGTTCATGGTCTGCCTCCGCCCGTGCAGATGATGGCACATGCGGCGGCGCGCCACCAATGCAGCGAGGCTCTCGCCACAGGCTGCTAACATGTTCGCCCACCGCAACCGCCAGGAGGTTGTCCATGCATGTCAGGTTCCCCGCTCTCGTGGCCGCGGCGCTGCTGCTGCAGGCATTCCCGCCGCCGGCTACCGCCGACGTGGAGACCGAGGTCATCCACTTCACGCACGGTACCGAAGAGATCCAGGGACTCATCGCCTGGAACGACGAAGCAGCCGGCCCGCAACCCGGGGTGATCATCATTCACGGCGGCTGGGGTTACAGCGACAACGTGCGGGCCCAGGCCGTGCGCCTGGCGCAGTCCGGCTACGTCGGTTTTGCGGTCGACATGTACGGCATGGGGCCTGTCGAAACCCACCTGGAGGACGATCGCGGGGCCCGCGCGCTGCTGGAGGACAACCCGCTGCTGCGCGCGATGCGCTTCAGCCTGGCGGTGGAGCGCCTCATGCAGCATCCGCGCGTCGATGCGGACCGTATCTCGGCCATCGGCTACTGCTGGGGCGGGGAGGTGATCCTGGAGATGGCGCGGGCGGGCGCGCGCTTCGACGCGCTGATCACGTTCGCCGGCATCCTATCTACCGACAACCCCGCAACCGCCGGCTACGTCCACCCGCGCGTCCTGGTCCTGCACGGCGACAGCGACCCGTACGCGCCGCCGGAGCAGGTGGAGGCGTTCCGCGGCGAGATGACCGCCGCCGCCGCGGACTTCGAGATCGTCGTCTATCCGGACGTGGAGCACGCCTTCTCACAGCCGTACGCGCGCGAAGCCAACATGGAGGGGATCTCGTACGACGAGGAGGCCGACAACGACTCCTGGGACCGGATGCTGGCGCTGCTCGACGAGGTGTACGACTAGGTGCGGCGCGCGCTCATCGCGCCCGTGCTGCTGGCGGCGATCGGCGCCGGGTCCGCATACGCGCAGGTCACCACGACAGGCAACATCCGTGTAGCCGTGACCGACCAGGACGGCCTGGCCGTTCCCGGCGCCACCGTCACGTCCGCAGCGGAAGACACGGCCACGACGCGCGTGGCGGTGACCGACATCCGGGGACTCGCGGAGCTGGGCGCCCTGCAACCCTCGGCCCGCTACGTCCTGACCGTTGAGCTGCAGGGATTCCAGACGAGCCGGCAGGAGGATTTTCTCGTCCGCGCCGGCCAGACCGCGTCGACCACGGTCACCCTGACGGTCGGCAGCGTCACGGAGACCGTCGTGGTGACGGCCGCATCCCCGGTCGTCGACGTGACGAGCGCGGTAGTGGCCGAAGACATCACGCTCGACCTGACCGAGGCGGTGCCGACCGGCCGCACCTACCAGAGCTACCTGCAACTGGTTCCCGGGGTGTTGCCCGACGACCCGGATTCGCCCGGGAACCCGGCGTCGAAGTCGGGGCTCAACTACAGCGACATCGGCGGCGGCACGAGCGTATCGCGCGACAACTTCTACTACATCGACGGCATCAACGTCACCGACGGCGTGAGCGGCACGTTCGGCGCCAACCTGAACACCGAGATCATCCAGGAGCAGCAGGTGCTGACCGGCGGCATTCCCGCCGAGTTCGTCGGCGCGCCCGGCCTGCTGTCGAGCGTCATCACGAAGTCGGGCACCAACCAGTTCAGCGGATCGGTCAACTATTTCTTCCAGAACGACGGGCTGGTGGCCGAGAACCGCAACGCGGCCGACCTGGAATTCTCGCGCTTCGACGCGGCGGTCACCGGCGGCGGGCCGATCGTCGCCAACGAGGCGTGGTTCTTCGGAAGCTACCGCCGCCTGGAGCGTAGCGACACGGTCGTCGCGCTGGACGGGGTGGATGTCATCCGCACCGTGGAGAATACCCAGGACCAGTTCTACGTCCGCGGGACCTGGGCGCCGACCACCGCCGACACGGTGAGCTTCACCTTCCTGAACGACCCGACCGACATCAGCGGCAGCCGCGACCGCGACGTGACGAACGCGCGCGACCGGCGGCGCGTGCAGGGCGGCAACAACTACCACCTGAAGTACAACCGCGTGTTCGGCGGCCTGCTCGTGGAGGGCTCGTACAGCAAGCACAACGGCGAGGTGTCGGACTTCGCCGTGGTTCCCGGCGCCAGCAACAGCATCGTCTTTCGCGAGACCGACGCGCGCACGCTGGAAGACGAGCAGCTCGGCGGCTTCGGCCTCGACGACCTCGATCAGCGTGACACCGAGGGGTTCAAGGGCACCGCGGTGGTGCAGCTCGGACGCCATGCCGTCCATGGCGGCGTCGAGTTCATGCGCAACACCAACTTCCGCGACACCGTCTACGACGGCGGGTTGTACGTGTCGCTGTCCCCGACGCTGGCCGGGCTCACGGCCGGCGGCCTGGCCGCGGGCAGCTTCACCAATACCCGGTTCGACCCGACGAACAGCAGCGACTTCGGCGGGTTCATCCGCGCCATAGACGGCCGGCCGGACCGGGCCGAGTTCTACGGTTTGTACGACACCAACGGCGACGGCGCCATCACCCAGGACGAGCTGAGCGCCGGCCTCGTGTTCGCGAGCACGGCGGGCAATCCGCATGGCGCCGTCAACTACGACCGGCTGGTGCAGACCGCCCTGGGATCGCAGGAGACGCGCTCGGACGGCCTGAGCCTGTTCCTGCAGGACACGTTCAGCGTCACCGACAAGCTGTCGTTCAACCTTGGCGTGCGCGCGGAACGGTTCGGGCACTTCGCGACCGACGGCTCGAACGTGTTCACGTTCGACTGGACGCTCGCCCCGCGTCTCAGCGTGTCGTACGACCCGTCGGGGCGCGGCCAGCAGCGGATCAGCGCGTACTACGGCCGCTACTACGACCCGATCCGCAACAACCTGACCAATTTCGCCGGCACGCTCAGCGGCTCGATACGCGAGGAGCAGGTGTACGCCAACGACCAGTGGGTGACCTACCGGGTGCGGGGCGGGCCGCAGCAGGCCGATGCGCTCTTCGCGCCGACGACGAAGACACCCTGGACCGACGACTTCCAGTTGAGCTACGAGACCGATCTCGGCCAGGGCCGCAGCTTCATGGTGCTGTACACGAAGCGCCGGACGCGTGACATCATCGAGGACTACGACCTGGCGCTGTACGCCTTCCGCGGCGACGGCACGACGAACTATCCGGGGCCGGTCGAGCATCCGGACTCGCTCTTCCTCGGCCTCGACTACTTCGGCTACGACACGTTTCCCGAGTCGAACTTCATCATCGCCACCCTGGCCGGCGGACGGCGCGACTACCAGGGCGTCGAGCTCACATTCCGGCAGCGGCTGCGGGACAACTGGCAGGCGCTGGCCGCGTACACGTTCGGCGATGCCAGCGGGAACACCAACTCCGATTCGAACGCCGACTTCCAGGGCGACGTGATCTGGCTGGACCCGCGCGCGCCGCACCAACTGGGCATGCAGCCCGGCTCCATCGCGCACCTGTTCAAGGTGAGCTCGTCGTACACCTGGGACCAGGGGTTCCAGATCGGCGGGAACTGGCGCTGGAACTCCGGCACGGTGGCCAGCCGGACCTTCCGCGCCTCGAGGCGGAACCTGCCGGCACGGGTGGAGGAGAGCGACGAGTTCGAGTTCGCCGGCATCACGCGGCGCTGGCTGTCTCCGGTGGCGGTGGGCGCGTTGCGCAACCCGGCCTACGGCATCGTCGACATCCGGCTGCTCTACAACTTCCGCGTCGCCCGCTACCGGCTGGAGCTCTTCGCGGACGTCTTCAACCTGTTCGACAACCAGGACGCCACCCGCAACCAGGACCTGCTGGCCGGATCCGGCGGCATCGATTTCGGCGACGGCATCCGCTTTTCGCCGCCGCGGCGGATGTTCCTGGGCATCCGGCTGAACTTCTAGCTACGGCGTCACCTGGGCGCCGCCACGCCGACGCCGTGCTGGTACACCAGGCGGCCGCCGCGTTCCGCCGTCTGGAACAACAGCAGCAGGCCGGCGAGACCGGCCGCGGCGACCGGCAGCCACCCGCGGCGCGTCAAGACGCGGCCGGACAACTCCAGTACAAGGCGGCCCAACGCCAATGCGCATACGTAGACCGTGGTGCGGAGCGCCCAGGTCCAGTGCTCGTCGACCAGGGCGTGGGCCGGACCGGGGATCCGCACCAGGGGCGCGTCACTGCTGCCGGTGAAGTAGGCGGCGATCAGGGCACCGGCGCCCGCCAGGTAGAGGCCGACGGCGAGGTGTCGTGCCGTGCGCTGCGGACCGGCGGCCAACCCTACGAGGTCGAGCAACGCGGCCGCGACGATCAGGCCGACGGGAAAGTGCACTAGCAGCGGATGGAGCGTCACGGCGCCACCCGCCAGGGCGATACGTGCGGCCAGCTCCGCAGTTGCTCGACCGCCCAGGCGTTCGTCTCGTCGGCATGGCACGAAGTGCAGGGGTTGGGCACGCCGTAGCGCTCGGTGTCGAGCGGCGAGATGAACCGGAACGTGTGGCTGCTGACGTTGACGTCGCCGATGGTGCGGGCGATCCGCGGCATGTGGCACGCGACGCACGCGCTGCCCTCGCTGTCCGCGGCGTGGCGCGTGTGGTGCTCGAGAGACCCGGCCGGTCCCGGTTGCAGGTGCGGCTGGTGGCACGAGGTGCACACCGCGTTGCCGGGGGCGATCAGGTCGGCTTCGTGCTCGGTGCCATGGACGTCGTGGCAGGCCGAGCAGGTGACGCCCTTCACGTACATCTGGCTATGGACGTAGTCGTTGCCCTGCATGCGGTTCTTGTGCGCGGAGCCTTCCGGCCAGTGCGTGAACGTCTCCTCGCCGAGGTGCGCCGCGTCGAGCTCCCAGACGTCGCTCAGGCGCTCGCCCGGCTCGTAGCCGACCGGCCAGTCGTAGTACAGGCCCTCGATCGGGTTGTCGTGCGGCACGCCCTGCGAGTGGCACTGGATGCAGACGTCGGTGGCGCGCACCGGGTCGAGCGTTGCCGGATTCACGATGGTTTCGGCGACCGGATCAAGCACGTGCGCGCGGCCGGCGCCGTGGCACGCCTCGCAGCCGACGTTCCACTCGGTTACGGTCTTGTTCCGTATGTCGTAGTTCACCGAGTGGCAGCCGTCGCACAGGGGTCCGGTCGGACGCTGCATCTGATCGGCGGGGTAGTGCGCCGTCCACCACTCGGTGCCGGGCCGCGCGCCATAGCGGCGCCACTCCCGGTTCTGCACGTCCCACTGCGCCGGGAAGACGAACAGGTCGCTGCCGCGCCGGGTGAAGTAGCGCTGCTTCCACTTGCTGCCGTAGGTGTAGGTAATGTCCTCGGGGCGGAAGGTGACGAGCGGGTTTGGCGTCTCGAAGTCCCCGAGTACGGCGTCGGGCCGCTCGCGCGGGTCGAGCAGCACGTTCGCCATCAGCGTGCCGCTCCAGCGCTCGTAGATGTCCAGGTGGCAGTCGCGGCACGCCGCCGATCCGGTGAACGGTGCGGGGAAATCCGCCGCGTCGGGCGGCGGCGGTCCGGACGCGCAGCCGGCCGCCAGCGCCAGGGCGAACGGCAATGCCGCGCTGCGGGACCCCTGCGGCACGGAGCGCCACGATGCACGCATCGACGCCCAGTGTACAACTGCCGCGACGCCGTGCCGCTGCCCGGCGCGCGGCTGCGAAAGCGGTTGTGAGGTCCCGCTCCCGGCTGCTATCGTGTGCTGTGTCGGCGGCCGGCGCGCTCCGTACGTGCCGGCGAGCTTCGCGAGTTCGCGAGGAGGACTGGATGAGCGGCAAGCAGACGAGCAGGCGGCGGTTCCTGAAGAGCGGCGGTGCGGTGGCGGGTCTGGTGGCGGCGCCGCAGGCGCTGGAGCTGGCCGGCGGATCGGCCGCAGCCGCGGCGCAGGGGCCGGAGGTGGTCGACAACAACGACCTCGAGAGCGTGCTGTACGGCCGCCGCTCGCGGTTCGTCACGACCACGCGCGAGGTCGAGGGGCGCAGCCACTACCAGACGCCGCGTATCCGGCCGAACCCGCAGCGGCCCAGCGCCCGGACGCCGCTGGCCGAGCTGGTCGGGACCATCACGCCCACGCCGCTGCACTTCACGACGCAGCACTACTACGGCATTCCGGACATCAACCCCGCGGAGCACACGCTGATGATCGAGGGGCTGGTGGATCGGCCGCTGGTCTTCACCATGGACGAGCTGCGGCGCTTTCCGTTCGTGTCCCGCGCGTACTTCCTGGAGTGCATCGGCAACCGCCCGAATCCGCGCGCCACGACCGTCACCGGGACGCACGGACGCATGGGTTGCAGCGAGTGGACGGGCGTGCCGCTGTCGGTGCTGCTCGACGAGGTGGGCGTGCGCGGCGGCGCGTCGTGGATCATCGCGGAAGGGGCCGACGGGGGCCGGCACACCAAGAGCATCCCGCTGGCCAAGGGATTGGACGACGTGCTGGTCGCCTACGGGCAGAACGGCGAGCCGGTGCGTCCCGACCACGGCTTCCCGCTGCGCCTGGTCGTGCCCGGCTTCGAGGGCATCTACAACGTGAAGTGGCTCAAGCGGATCAAGGTCGTCGACGAGCCGTACCTGTCGTTCCAGGAGCATTCGCGCTTCCTGACGCCGGACCCGAAGACGCAGCGCGACAGCTACGACTTCGGGCCGAACTCGGTCATCACGCAGCCGTCGGGCGAGCAGCGGCTGCCGGCGCCGGGCATGTACGTCGTCAGCGGACTCGCCTGGTCGGGCGGCGGGAAGGTGAGCAAGGTCGAGGTGTCCACCGACGGCGGCGCGACCTGGCGCGAGGCGGAGCTGGCCGGACCGGTGCTGCCCAAGTCGCACACGCGCTTCTTCCTGCCGTGGCGCTGGGACGGCGGCGAGGCGGTGCTGCAGTCGCGCTGCCTCGACGAGCGCGGGCAGTTGCAGCCGACGGAAGCGGAATACGCGCGCTACTGGAACCTCACGCGCGCGCAGTTGTACGGGACGATCCAGAGCCAGCTCGGCTATTGCAACTGGATACAACCGTGGAAGGTTGCGGCGGATGGCGAGGTCACGAACGGGCTCGAGCCGACCGACGTGGTCGTCGACGTGCATGCGTAGCGCAACGTCGCCGCCGGCCGCGATCCGGTTTGCCGGCGCGTTCGCCGGCGCGGCCGTGCTGTTTTGTGCGGCGCCGCAGGCGCAGGAGGCGGCGGGACCGTCGGGGCTCGGACGGTCGCCGACGGAAGCCGAGCTGCACGACAAGCTCGTGGGGCCGGACGGCGATGATCTGCCGCCGGGCAGCGGCACGGTGGCCGACGGAGAGCGAATATTCGGCGCCCGCGGTTGCGCGAACTGCCACGGTCCTACTGCCGAAGAGGGGCCGTCGATCCCGCTGGTGGGCGGCGACGTCACTACCCGTTCCAACTACTGGCCGATCCGCCACTGGCCGTTCGCGCCGAGCATTTGGGACTACATCCGCCGCGTCATGCCGTACGACCGCCCCGGCATCCTCACCGTCGACGAGACGTACGCGCTGACTGCGTATCTCCTCCACCGCAACGGCATCATCGGCGAGGAAGACGTGATGACCGCCGACACGTTGCCCCAGGTGAGGATGCCCCGCCGGGACGACTACCGTGTCCCGGAAGACTGGACACCGGATACGCGGCGCGGCTTCGAAATCCTCCCGGAACGGTGACGGCAATCGGCCCGACGGCGCTCACCAGGTGCGCGCTCGCCGCCGCGTCCGCGCTGCTGCTGGCGGTGCAGCCGGCGCAGGCGCAGGAGGATGCCGAGCCGGCGTGCCGCATCTTCTGCATTCCGGACTTCAAGGTCGAGCCGACGATTACCTTCGAAAACCTCGCCGGCCGCGCGCGCGTCGAGACCGTTGACGAGTCCGGCGCCGTCGTGCAGGAGCGCCAGGCGCGCGAATCCGTATTCGAGCTGATCCTGGCGCTGGGCATTCCGACGGAGATTCCCCGCGTCGGATTCACGCTGGAGACCATCTTCGTGCCCCGCGGTGAGACCGACGCGCACCCGTTCACCGGCGCGACCACGAGCCGGCTCGGCGGCCCCATCCGCGACAACGGCATCGAGTTCGAGTTCGAGCTGAACCTCGACTGGCTGACCGCGGAGCAGACCGGCGGCTGGGTTGCCAGCCACTTCGACATCGTCGACAAGTTCAGCGCGGCCGAGCGGCCGACCGATACCAGCGTCTACACGCACAAGCTCAACTTCGAGCTCGACACGGCCGTGCTGCTGTTCAACTGGCTGCCGGAAGGCAACTGGCTCAGGCACGTCGAGCTGGAGGGCTCGCTGGACTACGTCGCCACGGGTCTGCCTCGGGCGGGCGACGTCATCGGGGGCGAGCGCTACCTGGACGACGCGAGCGCCTGGGGATTCTCGCTCGTTTTCGTGTTTCCAATGGCGCCGCTCATCCCGTAGTGGGGTGCAGCGGCTACGGCAGCGAGTCGCGCGTCACCGCCGCAGCGGGTCGCTCTCCTCACCGGACTCCGCAAACCCGAACGCAAACCCGCCGCACGCGCCGGTGGGGCCGGCGACGCACAGCGTGGCGGGGTCCGGGCCGCGGCCCTCGGCGAACGCCCGCTCCTCCGCGCGGGCTCCGGCGAGCAGCGCGGGGAGGCCGTAGTTGCCCTCGTGGCAGCGGGGTTCCTTGTAGATCCGGTTCGCCTCGTTGCTCTGCAGGCTGAGCTCGAAGGTAACCGTCCACGGCCGGACCCACGTCGTCGGATCTTCCATCGTGGCGACGTACTCGATCGTCTCGTCGTCGATGCGTGTCCAGCGCTCGACGAGGTGCAGGTTCTCGCGGGAGCCGTGAAAGTCGGTCTTGGGAGTGAAGTTGGTCGCGTCGACAACCAGCGTGTTGCCGTCCCAGCGGCCCCGCGAGTCGCCGTGCCACTGCCGCACGGCGGCGGGCAGATGCGGCCGGTCGGTCACCGGAATGACGCGCTGCCAACCCTGTCCCTGTCCCGTGTCGTAGAAGATCGAGACGTTGTGCGGAGACTGCACGATCTGCAGGAAGAAGCCGGTGATGTTCCCGAAATCCGGCAGGCGCGCGCCCATGCAGCGCTCCGAGAGGCTGCGATCCTCGGGATGGTGCGAGCGGTTCACTTCCGTGGTCAGGTAGTGCGGCGGCGCCTCGTCCCGCCGCGGCGAAGGCGGGCCGTACGGCGGGCAGCCGGGCCGGCCGGCCTTGCAGGCGTCCGTAGCCTGTAGCAGCGCGAGATTGAACTCGTTCGTCTCTTCGCGCCGCCGCTGCGCTTCCGGCGTGAAAGCGGGTCGCCGTCCGTCGGGCGGGTCGATGATCAACGACGTCCGCGGGCCCACGTGCTTGTGCGTCAGGAAGATCGTCGCGTCGTAGGCCCCGCCGACGTCCTGCTCGGTGCCGCGCGGGGAGCGCCGCCGGTATTGCCCGAGCAGGCGCGCCCGCTCGCTGTCGATCTCCTCGCGTTCCTCTTCCGTGAAGAACTCCCGATCGGCGTAGCGTGCCGGGCGTTGCAGCGGCGTCTCGTAGTTCGTGGTCCAGATGCCCTGGAGGTCGGGCTCGCCCCACGCGGTGAGCAGCGCGTCGGCCTGTGCCTGACCCGCGGCCGGGACGGGCGCGAGCTCCAGCAGCGCGAGCACCGCCGCCAGGACCAGCACCACGGCGCTCACTCCGATCACGCGGTTGTGCATCTCAGTCTCCCCGGACTACCGCGAAGTCGGCGGACCACTCGTGCGGTCCCCAGTGGACCACAAGCCGTCCGCCTTCCGCGCCGGCCGGCGCGAGCGTGATCCCCAGCGGCCGGAACGCACCGGCGGCGCGCGAGTACGCGGCAGGAACCTCGGCCGCGTCGAACGTCGGGTCGTGCTGCGTTCCCCAGGAATCCGGCTCGTCGTTGAAGACGAAGCTCCAGCCGTCCCCGGCGCGTTTGAGCCAGAGGCCGTATGAACCGGCGAACCCGGCGGCCAGGTTGGCGGTCGGCAGCTCGCTCCGTCCGAAGCGCAACGCCACGTCGCTGCGGAGGCGCAGGACGGGCGCGCGGACCAGCTCCACGACCTCGCCGTCGGGCGTCGACTCCAGGTTCGGATAGTCCACTTCGTCGACGGCGAGGCGCTTGCCGTAGAGGACGGCGATGCGCTCGCCGCCGGGCAGCACCAGCGCGGTCTCGTTCCGTTCGGCGAGCCTGTTGAGGCGCGCCGTGGCGCTGGTGTCGCTGTCGCGCTGGAGCGCTTCGCCGAAGTTGCCGTCGCCGGCGGGCGGCTGCGGCGGCTGGGGCGGCAGATCGTCGAAGCGGAATTCCGCGCTCCACACGTGCGCGCCCCAGCGCATGACGAGGCGGCCGGCTTCGGCGCCCGTTGGATGCAGCGCCGCGACGAAGGTCGGTGCGGAGACGTCGGCCGGCCGCCGGGCGAGCGGTACGGTGGCGGCGCCGCCCGCTTCCAGCTCCCATCCGTCGGCGTTTCGCACCAGCCAGAGCTCGCGGCCGGCCGCCGCGGACGCGGCGGCCGCGGCGCCATCGGATGGCTGCGGGTCGCGGCCGGGGACGATGGAGCCGATGCGCAGCGCCGGGTCGGCTTCAAGAGTGCCGACGTGCGTACGAGAGCCGCCGGATCCGGAGAGCAGTGCCTGATGCGCACCGTCCGCGGCGGACAGCGCGGGCGGAAACGACACCTTGACGAGCTGTGCTTCGAGCGTCAGCTCGACCTGGACGCGGCTGCCGTCGCCGGCGTCCGGCTGTTGCGCCGCCGCAGCCGCAACCATTGCGGCCAGGCCGACGGCCGCGGCGCAGGCGCAACGAAGGCAGCCCAGGTATCCCATGCGATTGGGCGGGGCGGACGATCAGTTCTGGTCGTTGGTCGCCGCGGACTCCGGCTCGATCTCGGCGTAGCCGATGAACGCGAGCGCCATCTCGTCGTCCGTGCGGTTGCCGTGCCCTATGGAGCGGTTCGGGTCGAAGTCTCTCCGCGCCGCCCGTTCCGGCGTGTTGTCGTACCAGAAGTCGACGTCGATGCGCGTTCCCTTCGGCAGCAGCTTGGGCTCGCTGTAGCGGTAGGTCTCCTGCCAGTTCTGGTCGTAGTGGGGCACGTCGAGCAGCAGCTCCTCGGCGCCGTCCGGATAGACGGCCGTGTAGCGCGCCGCCGTCGCCCGCAGGTGCGCGTGAGGCCAGTAGGTCAGCACGAGCGTGTCCTTCTCGAGCAGGCGCGACGTGCCTATGCGGTAGCGCGGATGGTTCGGTGGAATCTCGAAGCCCGCATTCGGGATGAAGTCGTTCCTGACCTTGTACTTCACCGGTGCGTCGGTCACGAAGAACCCGACCTCGGGGCGGCTCCAGACGCCCGAGCCGTCCGCCGGCTCCTTGTGGTAGTGCATGTTGAAGACGAGCGTGGAGCCCTTCTCGATCAGCACGCCGAACCCTTCCGGCAGCATGCCGCTCTCGGCGCCTTCGGCGATGCAGCCCAGCATCTGTCCGAGCGTATCCGCGCCGGCGGCGGCGCTCCCGTCGGAAATTCCCACGGGTCCGCTCGGCGGCATGACGAATACGCACATGTGGTGGACGACGCCCTCGGTGCCGGTCCTGAACTCCCAGCCGCGGATCCAGGTGTCCTCCGGCACCGCTTCGGTCAGCGGCGCGAAGAAGCTGATGTTGAGGTCGTAGATGTCGTCGTCGACGAGGTACGGCTCGGGCGTCTGTACCGTGAAGTCGGGCGCACCGAGGGACCAGCCGGCGTTGGCTTCCTCCACCCACTGCTTCGCGGGCGGCGCAGCGGCGGAATCACCCGCGGGCGCGCCGGCATCGACCCAGCGCAGGATGGTGTCGATCTCCGCATCCGTCAGGCCGCGCTCGTTGGCGAAGACGTCTGCAGGCCCGGAGGCGAACCACGGCGGCATCTCGCGCGCCTCTACCTTGCTCGCGATCGAACGCGCCCAGGGCCGCGTTTCCGCGTAGCTCGTGAGCGACATCGGGGCGACCAGGCCGCCGATGTTCTGCGCGACGGGCCGGTGGCAGGTCTGGCAGTTCGCCTGCAGGATCGGCAGGACGTCCTCGTAGAACGTCGGCGTCTCGGCCGCTGCGTTGCCGGCCTGCGCCGGTGCGGCAACGACAACTGCCAGGCCTGCCGCCGCCAGTACCGCGAGCGTGCGCTGCAATGCCATCAGTATCTCCTTATCTCGCTCCTGTCGCGCCGGCTTCGGCCGCGCGCGTGCCGCTCAGCCCGTTCGCCATCGCGTAGTTGCCCTCGTGGCAAGCGTATTCGAACAGCGGCTGCTCCATGCGGGTCATCGGCGTCGCGGCGGTCCACGGTCGGGAATCCACCGCCGCGTCGGTGACCGTGAACCGATAGTCTAGCGTGTCTGCGTCGACGCGGGTGAACCGCTCGACAAAGTGCAACTGCGCCCCGGTCGAGAATACGGGGAAATAGATGCCGAAGAAGTTCGGACGCTGCTCCGTCTTCGGCGAGAAGTTGGTCGACTCGACGACGAGCGTTTCTTCTTCCCAGTGCCCACGCGGGTCGCCGAGCCACTGGCGGATCCTGCCGGGCAGGTGCGACCGGCCGTCCAGCGGGATGATGCGCGCGTCGTGGATCATCTCCAGTTGGACCACCACGTGGTCCGGCGTCTGCACGATCAGGTAGTTGTGGTTGTAGAAGCCGGGAATCATCGCGCCGGGCAGGCCGCGCGTGATGCAGCGGTCCAGGATGTTCAGGTCTTCCCAGGTGGTCGGCGCCGCCGTCCAGCGCGCCATGAACGCGTCGTGCCGCCGCTGCGCCGCGGCGGTCATGGCGGGCAGCCTGCCGTCCGGCGGATCGACGATTAGCGACGTCTGGCGCAGCAGGCTGCCGCGCTCCACCCAGAACTCGTTGTAGCCGCCGCGTCCGCGTCCCTGCGGATCGTCGAAGCTGACCGCCTCGGCGACCTGCGGATCGCGCACGGCCAGCTCCTCCGACGTCAATGTTTCCCTGCCGGCGAGGTCATCCGGCCGCTGCAACGGGGTAGTGGTGGTATTGGTCCAGAAGCCCTGCAGGTCGGGGTCGCCCCACGGCGTAGTGTGGTCCTGGGCGGAGGCGACGGGCGCGAGCCACGCGATGCCGAAGACGAGCGGCAGCACGGTGAGCAGCGCGAGCACCCTTGGAGCCATCGAGCACCTCGTGCAAGAGATTGCCGTCTGATCGCTACAAGCTCAAAGATACACCACGGTCGGCCGCTAGTCCGGCCGTACTTCGACAATCACCGACTCGAACGTGGTGGACGGTACCCGCGGCCAGCCGGCAGGGTTCACGTCGCCGTCGTTGACTGCCGCGCGCAATACGTACGTGCCGGGCTCGCTGAACGTGGCGCGGCTGCCGAGCTCGAAGCCGAGGGCGGGTTCGGATTCCTCGGGAAACGACGACCGCTGCGGATCGAAGGCCACCGTCCCCGGCCCGCGGTACCGCTGCCACCGGACACCGGCCCGCTCGCGGGCCCGCTCGTCTTCCGGCAGGCCGTCGTCGCTGACGGCCACGGTCAATGCGACGGAGTCACCGGCGGCCACCGCCGTGCGATCGGCGGTCAGGCTGGCGGTGGGCGGCATGTTGCCATCGGGCGGCCCCTCCAGCACGTACAGGTCGAGCAGCGTGCCGACCGCCCGATCCGTCTTGCCGTAGGCCGTCACCGTCCATGTCAGCTCGTCGTCCTCGCCGAAGTCCGCCGGCAGCCTGACGCGGAACACGTAGCCCTCGCGCCGGCTGGCCGCGCCGCCGCGCCGCCGCCGGGGTATGAACACGGACGGTTGCCCGCGGTCCGGGCCGCCCGGCTGGATGTTGTTGTCGGGGCCGACCGGGACGTGCAGCACTTCCTCGTAGTTCTTGTTCAGGTAGCCGAACCACATGTCGACCGTGCCGTCCGGATTGCGGATCCATCCCTCGTACAACGGCGCGACGTTCTGGCCCCGGTTGTACTGGATCTGGGTGTCCAGGATGTCGATTTCCTGTGCCCCGGCGGGAGCGGCAAGCATGCACAGCGCTACCGGAAGCGCGCTCGCAGCATGCGGAATGAGGCGCATCGGGCTCCTGGGGATGCCTCCGTCAGCGTTCGATCAGCGAGTCGAGGAAGAAGTCGACGCAGTCGTAGTCGAGGATCTGCAGGTTCGCCTCCAGCCGCCGGTACAGCGGCATGCGGATGGTCCACGGGCGCGTGAATACCTCCGGATCCTCGATGGTCGCCTCGTACAGGATGTGGTTCTCGCCCTGCGGCGTCAGCCGTTCCACCACGTTGAGCTGGTTGCTGTGGTAGTTGCCCGACGCGTCGAACCAGGTCTGGCCGTTGAAGTAGGTGGTGTTGATGACCATCGTATCGCCTTCCCAGCGGCCGCGGGAGTCGCCCATCCAGAAGTCGTTCGGCAGCGGGTGCGGGCTGCCGTCGGTATAAATGATACGCACCGCGTGGGCGAACTCGAAGGTCATCACCATGTGGTCCGGCGTCTGGATGATCTGGAACGGGAACGGCATGTACATGATGCGCGGCACGCCGGGCAGGAAGCACTGGCGGACCGGGTCGTCGCTCATGCGGTTCTCGTAGTTCTGCTGGCGCTGGGCCAGTGCGTCCTCACGGTACGGGATGGTTTCGCCGACTATCACGCTGAGGCCCGCCGGCACGCCGTCCTCGGCGTTGTGAGCCTCGAGGTTCCACGAGGCGGCGTTGACCGCCTGCCAGATGCCGCTCAGGTCCGGATGTTCCGGCTCCGCCGCGGCCTGGGCGCCGCCCGCGGCGGCCGCCCCCGGATTGGCCAGGTACTCGACAAGCTGGTACACCTCGTCGTCCGACAGCTCCCGCGCCGAGATGGGGGGCATCTGCCCGAATCCTTCACGGACGATTGCGAGCACGTAGTCGGCGTCGTAGCTCATCGGCGCCAGCGCGGGCGCCAGGCCGCCGGACCCCTGCGGTCCGTGACAGGTTACGCACACCTTGTCGTACGCCGCCTCGCCCGGATGCTGCGCCCACGCGGCATGCAGGCCGGCGAGCAGGCTGATGCAACAGGCCACCGCGACCCGCGCGGTTCGCTGTCTTGCTTGGATGCTCATCGAAGAAGCCCTCCCTAATTGGGTCTTGCGAACGCCACGAGCGCGGCGTCCGGCCCGGCGCCGGTCGCGATGACGACGAACTGGCGGCCCGCCCGCGACCGGTAGGTCATCGGGTTCGCGCTCGTCCGGAACGGCGTCGCGCCGCGCCAGATTTCCTCGCCGGTCGCCTTGTCAAATGCGTACAGATACGGATCGCTGCCGCCGATGAAGACCAGGCCGCCCTTCGTGACGAGCGAGCCCAGGTGACTGAACGTCCCGAGGCGGTCGGGCAGCTCGACACCACGGAGCAACGGGTGGTTGCGGAGGACCCGGCTGCCCTCGCCGAACGGCACTTTCCACGCGATCTCGCCCGCGTTCAGGTCGATCGCCACGAGATACGCGTACGGCGGCTTGATCAGCGGAATGCCGCCGAGTTTGCTGCGCGCCACCTCCGTCGCACCGGGGCGGTTGCCGAAGATCATCGCCGCCGCGCCGTGCGGGCAGTTGTTGCTGTAGTCGACGTCGATGGCCGGGTCCTCGCCCGTGTTGCGGCACACCTGGTTCGTGGTGGTGCCCTCGGTGGAGCGCACGTACAGCAGGCCGGTTTCCGGGTCGAACGCCGCGCCGCCCCAGTCGGCGCCGCCGCTCACCGTCGGCCGCATCAGCGTGCCGCGCAGGCTCGGCGGCGTGAACAGCGGCCCCAGCCGGAACTGCTTCATCTCTTCCACGGCCAGCGCGCGTATCTCCGGCGTCAGGTCGTTCGCGTCGTCCAGCGAGACGCCCTGCTTCGCGAACGGCGGCGGCTTGGTCGGGAACGGCTGCGTCGGATACAGCACCTCGCCGGGAACGTCCGTGTCCGTGTCCACGGGACGCTCCTCGATCGGCCACACCGGCTCGCCCGTCACCCGGTCGAACACGTACGTGAAGCCCTGCTTGGACACCTCCGCTACCGCGTCGATCTCACGTCCATCCACGTTGATGGTGACCAGGTTCGGCGGCGAGTTGAAGTCGTAGTCCCACACGCCGTGGTGCACGGCCTGGAAGTGCCACTGCCGCTCGCCCGTCCGCGCGTCGAGACAGACCAGCGATTCGGCGAACAGGTTCGCGCCGGGCCGGTGGCCGCCCCAGTAGTCGCCGCCGGGCGTGCTGGTCGGCACGTAGAGCAGGCCGCGCTCCTCGTCGAGCGACATCAGCCCCCAGACGTTCGCGTGGCCTGTGTAGCGCCAGGACTCGTTCTCCCAGGTGTCGGCGCCGAAATCGTCGTTCGACTGCGGGATGGTGAAGAACACCCAGCGGCGCTCGCCGGTGCGCGCGTCGAACGCCTGCACCGTGCCCGGCGGCTCGAACCTGCGCTGCACGCGGTCGGGCACGCGGCTGCCGATGATCACCAGGTCCTCGAATACCACGGGCGGCGAGCGCTGGTCGAACTCCTCGGACGAGACCGGGCGGCCGTGGCCGTCGATGACCGAGACGCTGCCGTTCTCCCCGAAACTTTCCACTGCGCGGCCGGTGTCCCCGTCGATGGCGAACAGCCTGTCGCGGCTGTTGATGAAGATGCGGAAGTCGTCGCCGTCGCGCCAGTACGCGATGCCCCGGTGAATGAATCCGTGGCGCGTCTCGCGCTCGTACGCCTTCGGATCGAACACCCACAGCTCGGCGCCGGTCTCGGCGTCGATGGCCGCCACGCGGTTGTAGGCCGTCGAGATGTACAGCACGTTGTCGAGCATGATCGGCGTGGCCTGGAACGAGCTCGGGCGCGCGCCGATCTCGGGCATCGGCATCTCGTTCGGCTCCCACTGCCAGGCAATTTCCAGTTGGTCGACGTTCGCCGCGGTGATTTCGTCGGCGACGGAGTACTTCGTGTGCGCCTGGTCCGCCCCCACGTAGCGCCATTCGATCATGCCGGGTTCCTGGGCGCCCACCAGGACGCTAGACGCGAGGGCGGAAATGGCGACGATTCGCTTCATGTTGGGGATCCTTAGCTGACGCCGAGGCTGTATTCGCGCGGCCGTATTCTATAGTATTCGGGCCTGTACGGGCGAGCGTACCGCCGGCCTGCTGCGACCTGAGTGCAGCTGGTCCGGCGTGGCGTTACGCGCGTGCTTGTGCCATCATTCGCCGAGGAGAAATGCAATGCCCCGATACCTGATGACGCGCCTCGCCCTGCTGGCGCTCGTGGCGGCGGCCGCGCTGGTCGCCTGCGGCGGCGGCGAGATGACGGAAGAGCCCGCCATGCCCGAGGAGTCCGCAACGGACCCGATGGCGGACGCCGGCCCGCCCGCGTACGAGTTGGATACGTCGTTCCCGCCCGAGTTGCCCAACGGGTGGGTGATGGGCGTGCCGACATCCGTCGCGGTCGACTCCCGCGACCACGTGTGGGTGCTATCCCGGCCGCGGACCGTTCCGGAAGAGCAGACGGCCAACGCCGCGCCGGCCGTGATGGAATTCGACGCAAACGGCGCGTACGTGCAGGGCTGGGGTGGTCCGGCCGACGGCTACGACTGGCCCGACACGGAGCACGGCATCTTCGTCGACCACGCGAGCAACGTGTGGGTCACCGGCATCAACCCGCGCGCCGGCAACAACGTGTCGGACCGCGCGGATGACGTCCTTCTCAAGTTCAGCGCCGACGGCGAGTTCATTCTCCAGAAGGGCGGCTACGGCGTGAGCGGCGGCAACGCCGACACCGACAATCCGCGCCAGCCGGCGGACGTGAGTGTCTACGCGCCGACGAACGAGGCGTTCGTCGCCGACGGCTACGGCAACCGGCGGGTGTGGGTGCTCGACGCCGACAGCGGCGAGCACAAGCGGCAGTGGGGCGCGTTCGGCAACGAGCCCGAGGATGCATACGAGATCGGCGTCGCCAGGCCGGCGCCCGGCCCGCCCGAGGATCCTCTGGTGACGATGGGCGTCGGGCCCGAGCAGTTCGGCATCGTCCACGGCATCGGCGTCTCGAACGACGGCCTCGTGTACGTGGCCGACCGCGGCAACCGCCGCATCCAGGTGTTCACCGTCGAGGGACGTTATGTGAAGCAGGGCTTCGTCAACCGTAGTGGACCGGCTTCGAGCACCGTCGCGCGGGTGGCGTTCTCGCGCGATCCCGACCAGCGCTACCTCTACGCGAACGACTTCGGCAATGGAAGGGTCTGGATCCTGGACCGCCAGACGCTGGATACCATCGGCGAGTTCGGGTCGCCGGGCGCGGAGCCGGGCCAGCTCGCCAACCTGCACCACATCGACGTCGATTCTCGCGGCAACGTCTTCGGCGCGGAGGTCGGCCGCAACCGGCGGGTGCAGAAATTCCGCATCGCCGGCAACTGAGGGGCTACAGGTATGCACAGGATTCTGATCAGCGTTGTTGCGGGCGCCGTGCTGGGGGTGGGCTGCGCGTCGGAGCCGAGCGGGCCGCCCCTGGAGCCGGTCGCCGATGTCGCCCAGTTGATGCGCAACATTCTCGACCCCGCGGCCGACGCCGTATGGGACTCCTCCGGCACCATCATCACGGCCGAAGGGATCGACGAGTGGGAGCCCGAGACGGACGAGGACTGGGCCGTCGTGGTCAACGGGGCGATGACCATCGCCGAGGGCGCCAACCTGCTGATGATCGGCGACCGGGCGCGCGACCAGGAAGGCTGGATGCAACTGTCGCTCGGGATGTCGGAAGCGGCGATGCTGGTGCACGAGGCCGCCGAAGCCCGGGACGCGCAGCGCGTATTCGATCTCGGCGAAACCCTGTACCGCTCCTGCGACCGCTGCCACAACCTGTACTGGGTGGGAGACGAGGACCGCGGCCGCGTCCGCGACGACAATCCGGATCCGCCGGACCGCTAGCGCCGCCGGGTGTTCGGGGCGCAGCCCCAACTAGGCACGGCGCGGCAGGCGCATGCGGAACAGGCTGCCGCCGCCGTCCGCAGGGCTGTACGTCAGCGTCCCGCCGTTCGCTTCCACCGCCCACTTCGCGATCGCCAGGCCGAGGCCGTCGCCGGCTTCGCCCGCGTCGGGTTGAGGCCCGCGATAGAAGCGGTCGAACACCCGCTCCCGAAGCTCCGGCGCGATCCCGCAGCCGGTATCGCTCACGTCCACGGTAGCCTGCCCGTTCGCGGCGGCGACGCGTATTCCGATGTTCCCGCCCCGAGGCGTGTACTTGATGGCGTTGTCCACGAGGTTGATGAGCGCCTGCCGCAGCACGATGCGGTCGCCGACGCAGTGCGCGGGCCCGTCAAGCCGCACCGCCAGCGACTGGTCCTTTTCCTCGGCAAGGACGCCGAGATCGGCGGCGACGTGCTCGGCGAGGGCGGCCAGATCGACCGGCTCCGAAGCCACCTTCACGTCGCCGGTGTCGGCCCGCGACAGGGTCAGCAGCCGGTCGACCATGCCGGCCAGCCGGTTGGCGTCCTCCAGCATGCTGCCGATCACCTGCCGGTAGCCGGCCGCGTCGCGCGGCTCGCGCAATCCCACCTCGCCGACGCTGCGGATGGCGGTCAGCGGCGTGCGCAGCTCGTGCGACACGTTGGCCGTGAACCGCCGCATTTCCCGGAACGACGCCTCCAGCCGGCCCAGCGTGGCGTTGAACACGGATGCGAGGCGTCCCAGCTCGTCCGCTGGATTGTCGACCGGGAGCCGCTCGCCGAGCCGTTCCGCCGTGATGGCGCGCGCGCGCTCGGCCATGCGGTCGACCGGCGCCAGCGCTCCGCGCGCCAGCCAGTAGCCGCCTAGGCCGGCGGCCGTCACGCTGAGGGGCAGTCCGAGGACGAGCACCAGCAGCAGCTCGGTCAGCGCCTGCCGCATGGGCGCCTCCGACCGGCCGACCTGGATGATCACCCGCTGGCCGCCCACCCTGGCGCGGCCGGTCAGGATTCGGAACGGCGCCACGCCGCCGGGAACCGCAACGATGCTGCCGTCCGGACTGCGGGCCAACGCCGCGCTCTCGGGGACCGGAAGGCGGCGCGCCAGGGCGGTGCTGAAGATCGGCTCGCCGTCCTCGGTGAGGACGTTGAGCCACGGGCTGTCCTCCTGCCATTCGTCGCTCTCGAACCAGCTCAGGGAGCCGTCCCGATCGGTCTGCGCCATGTCGGCCGCCCAGCGGAAGTCGCTGCGCAGCCGGTCATCTAGGCCCCGCGAGTTGTTGCGCGCCACCAGCGCGAACACTGCAGCCGCGTAGAGTGTCACCACCAGCACCATGGCGACGACGTGCAGCGCCGTCAGGCGCATGCGCAGGCTGCGCGGGAACCAGCGCCGGCTCACGGCTCCTCCTCCCGCACGACGAAGCCGACGCCGCGGACCGTGTGGATCAGCTTCACCGACCCCTCCCGATCGATCTTGCGGCGGAGGCGGGAGACGTGGACGTCGATGATGTTGTTCAGCGTCGTGCTCGCGGCCGTCTCGCGCCACACCTCGCGCACCAGCGTGTCCCGGGAGACGACGTGCTGCGCGTGGCGCGCGAGATACACGAGCAGCTCGAACTCCTTGACGGTGAGATCCACCGCCTCGCCGCCGCGCGTCACCGAGCGGGTGGCCGTTTCGATTTCGAGATCGCCGACGGCAAGCCGCCGCGGTTCCGCGCTGCGGCCGCGGCGGAGAACTGCCTGTATCCGCGCCAGCAGCTCCGCGAATGCGAACGGCTTGACCAGGTAGTCGTCGGCGCCGGAGTTGAGGCCCTGCACGCGGTCGCCTACCGTATCGCGGGCAGTGAGGACCAGCACGGGCGTTGCGACGCCGGCTTCCCGCATGGCCCGCAGGATGTCCAGCCCGTCCCGGCCCGGCAGTCCCAGGTCCAGCAGGATCAGCTCGAACTTCTCGGTGCTGATGCGGAAGAACGCCGCCTCTCCCGTCGTCTCGACGGTGACGTCGTAGCCCTCGCTCTGCAGCCCTTCACGCACGGCGGCTGCAACCTTCTGCTCGTCCTCGACGACCAGGAGCCGTCCCCGCTCGGGGTGTTCGGCGCGTGCGCCCGCAGGCGCGGAAGCTACCGGCATGGCGTCTCCCGCCAATTATCGGCTGCGTCAGGCGCCGGCGCCACACGGGGCCGCGCGAATTTCAGGATATCTTAAGGCTGCACGGCTGCAGGCGAGGGCTATCATCGTTGCGAGCCGTGGCAGGCGGTGCGGGAAGGGCTGCTGACATGAGAGTCAGGACACTGTTGCTTGCCATCGGAGCGGCCGTTGCCGCCGCGCAGCCGGGCGGGGCGCACCACGTCATCAGCGAGGTGTACGACATCGGGCGGATCCTCACCCTGGAGGGCGAGGTGGACCGGATCGGCTACCGGGATCCGCACGCGTTCCTGCACCTGCGCGTCGCCGATGACGGCGGCGGCGCACGTACCTGGTCGATCGAGCTGGAGGGCGCGGCCAAGCTGCATCAGCTTGGCGTGGAGCGCGGGACGCTGCGGCCCGGCGACCGGATCACGGTTTGCGGCAACCCCGGCCGCGACGCCGGCCAGTATCGCCTGCTGATGCTGGCGCTGACCCGGCCGTCCGACGGGCTGGCGGTGCGGCGCACGCCCATGGAAGAGCAGCGGGAGTGCGGCCCCGCCGCGCGCAGCGGCCCGCGCTGACTCGCGCCGGCGCTCCGGCCGCGCTGCTCGGGGGAGCGTTCCGCCGCGTGGCGGACCAGCCCGAAGTGCGCGATTTGTTGACGCGAAACGCTTGACTTGAGCCCCATGCGGCGAGTTAAACTAGCCGCCACAGGGGGTATCGACACGATGATGACACGAGTTATCGCAGGGCTGGCTGTTGTACTGGTCGCGCTGGCGGCGGCGCCGGTAGTCGCGCACCACGCCTTTTCGGCGGAGTTCGATGCGGACCGTCCGCTGAAGCTGGAGGGCGAGGTGACGCGGGTGGAGTGGATCAACCCGCACGCCTGGATTCACATCCGGACGGCCGAGGGCCAGGACTGGATGATCGAGGGCGGGACGCCGAACACGCTCTTCCGCCGCGGCTTCACGAAGGACTCGCTGCAGATCGGGACCGAGATCGTGGTGGACGGCTACCAGGCCAAGGACGGGACGAACAAGGCGAACGGCCGCGACCTGACGTTCCGGGACGGCACGAAGCTGTTCATGGGCTCGTCCGGCACGGGCGCCCCGCGTGACGGCCGCGACCCGACCGAGCGGTAGGGTTACCCGTCGTCGACACGGGGTCTGCACGGTCAGGCCCGGCATACTCACCTGATATATGAGCCCTGGGTGTCGTTTGGCTGGCACCCAGGGCTCGTTGCGTTCTTTCCCTTTTGCGGCTATCCTTACCCCGCGCGCGGCTCCGATGAGTTCCGCGCGTGCGGAGGTCCACAGTTGGCAGGTCAGCAGCTAGTGCAGAATTCCGGTATGTCCGACGGCAGGCGCTTCGTGCGCCGCCGCTGGTACGCCGCCGTCGCGGCTGCCGCCGCGGTAGCGGCCTGGCAGGCGATGGGGATCGGCGGCTTCGCCGGCGCCCTGGCCGCGCAGGAGCAGTCGACCTGGAGCGGCGTCTACACGGGCGCGCAGGCCTCGCGCGGCGAGACCGTGTACAACTCCAGTTGCGCCGTATGCCACGGCGACGACCTGGCCGGCAGCGAGATGGGGCCCGGCCTGGCCGGCAGCTCCTTCGTCAGTTTTTGGGACGGTCTGTCGCTCGGGGATCTGTACATGGTGATGAGCGTGTCGATGCCGCAGGACAACCCGGGATCGCTGGAGACGGCGGAGTACGTGGACGTGATCGCGTACATGCTGCAGGAAAGCGAGTTTCCGACCGGCGACGCCGAGCTGAGCGAAGAGGCGCTCGGCGGCATAACGATCCAGGCTCAGGCGCAGTAGCCGCTGCATTTGTTGACATAGGGATCACCAGAGGGTATATAGCACTCTGCACAAAGCGTAGCGGTGCCGTTTCAAGCGGTGCACGCGTAAATTCAGCCTGTTCTGTAAGGGAGTTCGGGGAGGAGACCCAGCAATGCGAAATCGGCTCAATCTCAGAGACACGATGACAGGAGCGACTGCCGTCGTGGCGTTCGTTGCCCTCTTTCTGACCGCCGCGTCGGCTCAGAACTACAGGGCGCCGCGGACGCATGACAACCGTCCCGACCTGAACGGGATCTGGCAGGCCGTGGGTTCCGCCCACTTCGATATCGAAGGCCATGCGGCCGACTTCTCGCCGTCTCTCGAGATGGGCGCGCTCGGCGGGGTGCCTGCCGGGCTGGGGGTGGTCGTCGGCGGCGAGCTTCCATACAAGCAGGAAGCGCTCGCACAGCGACAGGCCAACCGGGAGAACCAGCTGCTCTACGACCCGGCCGTGCGCTGCTACATGCCGGGCATTCCGCGCGCGACGTACCAGCCGTTCCCGTTCCAGATCGTGCAGACGCCGGAGTACATCCTGTTCGCCTACGAGTTCGCGAGCGCCAGCCGGATCGTCTACATGAACCGGCCGGACTTCGAAGCGCCGGCGGACGCCTGGATGGGGCACTCGCGCGGCCGCTGGGACGGCGAGACGCTGGTGATCGACGTCACCAGCCAGGTGCCGGAGACCTGGTTCGACCGGTCCGGCAACTACCACAGCAACTCGATCCGGGTGGAGGAGCGGTACACCGCCACCAGCGAGAACCACCTCCAGTACGAAGCGACCATCACGGATCCTGAGATCTTCGAGCGGCCGTGGACCATCCGCATGCCGCTCTATCGCCGCATCGACGAGAACATGCAGTTGCTCGAGTTCAAGTGCGTCGAGTTTGTCGAAGAGCTGATGTACGGCCACCTGCGCAAGGGTTACGAAGGCGACCGCACCGGCCTGCCGCCGCTGTGGCCGAACCGGTAGGATCCGCGCTTCCCAAGCAGGCACGGACCGGAAACAATCGATTCAGGTTTCTACAACACCACAGGGAGTAGCAACACGATGATGACACGAGTTATCGCAGGGCTGGCTGTTGTGCTGGTCGCGCTGGCGGCGGCGCCGGTAGTCGCGCACCACGCCTTTTCGGCGGAGTTCGATGCGGACCGTCCGCTGAAGCTGGAGGGCGAGGTGACGCGGGTGGAGTGGATCAACCCGCACGCCTGGATTCACATCCGGACGGCCGAGGGCCAGGACTGGATGATCGAGGGCGGGACGCCGAACACGCTCTTCCGCCGCGGCTTCACGAAGGACTCACTGCAGATCGGGACCGAGATCGTGGTGGACGGCTACCAGGCCAAGGACGGGACGAACAAGGCGAACGGCCGCGACCTGACGTTCCGGGACGGCACGAAGCTGTTCATGGGCTCGTCCGGCACGGGCGCCCCGCGTGACGGCCGCGACCCGACCGAGCGGTAGAGTCCAGCCAGCACCGATTGATTCACCCGAGCCCTGGGCGCCTCGCGGCGTCCAGGGCTTTTTGTTTTTGAGCGTAGCGATGAGGAGTGTCGGAGAACTGGACACGTTCGGAGTACTGACACGGTCCCAGCCCAGACCGCGCACCCGGTTGCGGTGCAGAGAGCGGTGCAAAGCTAGACAACGGTTGAACAGGAAGGGGACGGCGAGCAGAGGAGCAGCCGTCCCCAGGCCGCGCACAGCGCGGCCCGCCGGTCACGGAGTGGGGCGAAGGGGCCCCGCGAGTGGCCGGCGGGGGTTTGGGGCGCAGCCCCATCTAGATAAAGCGGCGCAGCCCCATCTATGAAAGTCCGATGAGTCTGGCGCCGATGGTGACGCCGAGGAACAGTCCCATCGAGGTCAGGGCGACCACCTTCGGCCACAGCCCGCCCTCTTCCACCGTCTCGCTCTCCAACACACGCCGCCGGATCGTGTAGATGAACACGATGCCCAGCGCCAGCATCTCCATCTTCCACCACCAGAACGGGCTGTAATACTGCTTGATCGCCGTCGACGCCATCGTCGGCGTCCCCGTGATCGCCAAAGCCACCAAACCCCACGTCAGCCACGGCTGCGCATCCCGCGCCACCTGCCGCACCGGCGTCGACGTCAGACCCGTACCCAGCATCCGCAGGTCTACCACCAGCAGCGCACCCGCAAACACCGCCACCGCCACCAGGTGCGCCACCTGGATCAGCGGGCTGTACCACACCGCAGACTGAAAGATCAGCGCCAGCGTGCTGCCTTCCATCCACTCGAAAAACGTCAACACCATCGCTGTGTCTCCTTCAGCGCTATTGCGGCACCGTCAGGCCATAGTCCAGCCACCACTGCGGAACCAGGCCGCTGTAGGCAATCATCCTCCCCGTCACGATGATCGACGCCCACAGCACCAATCCCAGACCACCCGCCAGTTGCGCACGAAACGGCGGCACCGGGTCGTTGTCCCACTCGTCCACCGAACGATACGTCGTCAGGTGGAAGTACATGGCGTTGGCCAGGGCCAACAGCAGCAGGATGTTCTTCAGCCAGAACCAGAAGTTCGGATAGAAACGCATCGGCTGGCTGTAGAACAGCAGCCCGCCGCTGGTCATCGACATCGCCAGACCCACCATCTGCCACGGAAACAGCCGCGTCTGCGTATCCGATACCGGCGTCGACTTGTTGCCGAAGCCCAAAAGCCGCAGGTCCATCATCACCAGCAGACCCGCGATCAGGCACATGCTCACCACGTGCGAGGTCAGCATGATCGGATAGCCGTAGATCGATTCGCGCAACTGCGTGCTCCACGCCGTCGCTTCCAGCCACAGAAAGATGTCTACCACGCTGTCTCGTCCCTTCCGGTCGCGGTCAGGTTGACGGATACGGGTGCGGCCGGCCTACTGGCAGCGCGGTTCCTGTCTGCTGTCGGGACCGTCGCGGTAGGTCTTGTGGCAGTGCGTGCACGAGTCGTTGACGTAGTTGATCGCGTCCCAGACTGCCTCGTAGTCCTGTTCCTGCGCACCGTGGAGCACCTTGACCGCCGATTCCTCGAGGAGCCGGGCGCCTTCGATGTAGTCGGCCTGGTCGACCGGCGCCGGCAGGCCGTTGTCGCACATGCGGCCTTCCATCATGGCGAGCTTGGCGCCGTCCGCGAGGGCCACCGCGGCGCCCTCGACCTCCGGCCAGCCGCGGTAGATCGTCGCGAAGCGGGCGGAGGCTGAGCCCATGAGAGCGGACACGGCATCGCGAGTCTCGGGAGTCATCTCCGGGAGCTCGCCGCCCGGCTCGACCGCCTGCACGTCGAACAGCTTGTTGGCGTTCGGAAACATGAGGCCGCGCATGAGCTGGGCAAGATTCCCGATCGGTTCCTCGGTAATCCCCTGGGCCAGAGCGGCGCCCGGTGCGAGCAGGGTGAACATCAACAGCAAGGTCGCGAATCGCTTCACGCTACACCTCCCAAAATGCCACTCGCTCATCGTATCAACGGCGCGGTGGCGGCGATCTGAAGAATTCCTGAATACCCCGGAGACGAGGCATCGCCGGAGCGCCAACCAGGCGCGGCGCAAGCGTACACCACGCCCCACAGAGGGTCAACTTGAGGCGATGCTAGGCGGAGGCTTCTTCCGCTGCGGACTCGGCCGGTTCCTGCCCTTCGAGCAGGCGCACGACGTCATCGAACGGCATCATGTCGATCGCGTCGTAGTCGGGGGGGCATCCGAAATCGCGCGGCTGCGGGGCGGTGGGATTGCCCAACGTGACGCACAGGCCGCAGCCGATGCACTTGTCGGCGCGCACGGCGCAGACCCAGCGGCCGTTGGCGTCCTGCTCCTCGACGATGCAATCCTCGACGGGGCAGGCAGCCTGGCAGATCGAGCACGCAAATGCTCCGAAGCAGCTGTCGGGATCGATAACGGCCACGCTCCTGGGCGGCTTCTTGCGCGGCCGGTTCATCAGCTTCGTCCACATAGGGTTCCTAGTATACCCGATACCCGCCGGCCGGCCGGCGCCGCTACCAGCCGCAGCAGTCGGTCTTGTATCCGCAGGCAGGGCAGCGCCACACGGCGTGCATGCGGAACATCTCCGCGCCGCACCGCTCGCACGCCACCGCCGTTGCGGGGAGCGGCTTCGCCGGCGCGGGAGATGCGGGGGGACGTCCGGTGGATTGCGGCATGCAGCGATTATAGCCGCGCGTGTATGATGCTGTTGGTCCGCGCAGCGGACCGGGGGAGAGTGACGTGGATGAGCGCTCGAAGGTGCTGATGACGACCCTGCTCGGCGCCGTGCTCGGCGGCCTGGTCGGCTGCCTGTACCTGACCGACCGCGGGCGCCAGGTGCGCGGGCAGCTCGAGCCGCTGCTGGATACGGTGGTCGACGAGCTCCAGGAGGCGCGCCGCACGGTGGAGCGGGCTCGCGCCGCCGTCGCGGAAGGGCGCCGCGTGATGGACGAGATCGTTCACCCGCCGCCGACGCAGCCGCCCTGGGAGTCCCGCGACGCGGGATAGGATGCGTATCGCGTTCCAGGGGGTGACCGGTGCATACAGCGAGGCCGCGGCGCGCCGGTTCAATCCGGCGGCCGACGTGCTGGCGCGCCCGTCGTTCGAGCAGGTCTTCGGTGCCGTGGCGGAGCAGCAGGCAACCCACGGCATACTGCCGATCGAGAACACCATCGGCGGCACCATCCACCGCAACTACGACCTGCTGCTGGAGCACGATCTGCCGATCGTCGGCGAGGTGAAGCTCGCCGTCACGCACCATCTGATCGTCCTGCAGGGCACGACCATCGATCGGGTGCGGCGCATCTACTCGCACCCGCAGGGGCTGGCGCAGTGCGAGCGCTATCTGCGGACGCTCAAGAACGTGGAGATCGTCGCCACCTACGACACGGCCGGCAGCGCCAAGATGATCAAGGACGGGAACCTGACCGATACGGCGGCCATCGCGTCCGAGCGCGCGGCGCAGGCGTTCGGCCTGGAGATCCTGGAGTCCGGCATCCAGGACTACGCGAACAATTTCACCCGCTTCCTGTTGATCGGTCGCGAGACGGTGCCGCTCGGCAAACCGGACAAGACGACCATCGTTTTCACCGTGGCGAACGAGGCGGGCGCGCTCTTCAAGGCGCTGAGCGTCTTCGCCCTGCGCGAGATCGACATGACCAAGCTCGAGTCGCGCCCCATCCCGGATCGCCCGTTCGAGTACCTGTTCTACGCCGACCTCGCGATCAACCGCGAAGAATTCCGCTGTGCGCGTGCGCTGATGCACCTCGCCGAGTTCGCTCCCTCGGTGCGCACCCTGGGGTCCTACCCGTCGTGGCGCCAAACCGATGCCGAATCGTCTGGCTAAGGAATCCAGTCCCTACCTCCTGCAGCACGCCGACAACCCGGTCGAGTGGTACCCCTGGGGCGAGGAGGCGTTCGCGCGGGCCCGGACGGACGACCGGCCGATCTTCCTGTCGATCGGCTATTCGACGTGCCACTGGTGCCACGTGATGGAGCGGGAGTCGTTCGAGAACACTGACCTGGCCGCATTGCTGAACCGGCATTTCGTGGCCGTCAAGGTCGACAGGGAAGAGCGGCCCGACGTCGATCGCGTGTATATGACGTTCGTCCAGGCCACCACCGGCGCCGGGGGCTGGCCCATGAGTGTATGGCTGACGCCGGATCTCAAGCCGTTCTTTGGCGGTACGTACTTTCCGCCCGCTTCGCGCTGGGGCAGGCCGGGATTCGCCGACGTCCTGCGCAACGTCGCACAGCTCTGGGGTGAAAGGCGGGCGGATCTGGTGCAGTCGGCGGAGACGCTGGTGACGCGGCTGGCCGAGCAGCAGCGCGGCGCGGGAGCCGGTGCGGACGGCGGCGGAACGGTGGCCCCGGCAGATACGCTGGCGGCCGGCGTCGCACAGTTCGAGCAGGCTTTCGACGCGGAGCACGGCGGGTTCGGCGCCGCGCCGAAATTTCCCCGTCCGGCGGAGCTGCTGTTCCTGCTGCGCGAGCACGCGCGCACGGGCGAACGGCGGCCCCTGGACATGGCCGTGGCCACCTTGCGGGCAATGGCGCGAGGCGGGCTTCGCGACCACCTCGGCGGTGGATTTCATCGCTATTCGGTAGACGCACGGTGGCGCATCCCGCACTTCGAGAAGATGCTGTACGACCAGGCGCAGTTGGCGCTCGCGTGTCTGGAGGCCTCGCAGGTGGCCCGCGACACCGAGCTTGCCGACGTGGCCGGCCAGGTCCTCGCGTACGTCCGGCGGGATCTCACCGGTCCGGAGGGCGGGTTTCTGTCGGCGGAGGACGCCGACAGCCTGGAGCCGGGACAGGATGCCGGCGGACACGCGGAGAAGCGCGAGGGCGCCTTCTACCTCTGGACGCAGCAGGAGATCGAGGAGCTGCTCGGGGAAGGTGCGTCGGTGTTCACGCGGCGCTACGGGGTGGAGGCTGCCGGCAATGCAGTCCAGGATCCGACCGGGGAGTTCGCCGGCCGCAACCAGTTGTACGTTGCCTGTGCGACGGACGAAGTAGCGCGTTGGGTTGACCGGTCCGTTCCGGAAGTCGAGGACGTCCTCGGGAACGGCCGGCGGCGGTTGCTGGAGGCTCGCGCGGCGCGGCCGCGCCCGCATCTGGACGACAAGGTGCTGACCGCGTGGAACGGCCTGATGCTGGCGGCGTGCGCGCGCGCGGCGCACGTGTTCGAAGGGCGCGGTGACGCTGCCGGCGCCGCGGCCGCATTGGAGGCGGCGCGGCGGGCGGCGGCCTTCGTGCGCGACACGCTGTGGGACGGCGAGCGCCGGGTCCTGCAGCGGTGCCACCGCGGCGGACGGGTGTCCATTCCCGGCTATGCCGAGGACTACGCATTCATGGTCTGGGGGCTCATCGAGCTGTTTCAGACGGACGGCAACCCCGCGTGGCTGAGCTGGGCGCTCGACCTGCAGGCCCGCCAGGACGAGCTGTTCTGGGACGCAGGTGACGGTGGCTGGTTCAGCACGACGGGCGCCGATCCGTCCGTGCTGCTGCGGCTGAAGGAGGACTACGACGGCGCCGAGCCGTCTGCCGGTTCGGTGGCGGCCCAGAACCTGCTGGCGCTCGTCCGTCTGACCGGCGACAACGCCATGCAGGCCAGGCTCGACCGTGCCCTCGCCCGCTTCGGGCCGCGCCTGGGGCAGGCGGCCCGGGTGGTCCCGTTGCTCGCCGGCGTATTGTCCTCCTACCACGCGGCGGCGTCGCAGGTCGTCGTCGTTGGGGAGCGCGTCCAGGCCGCTACGGCGGCCTTGCGCGAGGTGGTCGCGCGCCGCTACCTGCCGTTCGCGGTCCGGCTCAACGTCGAGCCCGGTCCGGAGCAGGAACGGCTCGCCGAGTTGCTGCCGTTCGTGGCGCCGCTGCGCATGCTCGACGGCCGGCCGACGGCATACGTCTGCACCGACTTTGCCTGCCGGCAGCCGGTCTCCGAGCCGGATGCGCTGGCGGAGCAGCTGGACGCCATTGGAGGGGGCGGTTGATGGACTTCACGGTGGAAGTGTTGCTCAAGGGGCGGGAAGACGTCATTGCGCGGCAGATGGAGCTTGCCG
Organism: Vicinamibacterales bacterium; assembly: GCA_965207665.1. GTDB lineage: Bacteria > Acidobacteriota > Vicinamibacteria > Vicinamibacterales > UBA8438 > JAAXGX01. Next base: position 2,861,323 of record CBDBMV010000002.1, on the reverse strand, counting down.
TCGCGCCGGGGGAGTGGACCGACGGCGACGTTCGTGAGGTGTTGCGCCTGGCGCTCCGGGAGTTCGAGCAGGCGCTGAGCCCGGAAGCCGACGAGCGTCGCCCCATTCATCTCCGGGGGTTCAACTGGATCGTCACGCCGCTGCAGCAGGGCGTGGCGATTGCGATCGAGATGGCGACCGGCGCGCTCGTTGCCGGTCCGTTCGAGGTCGATGGAGACTGGCTGACGGCTTCAATCACCCGCGTGATGGCGGCGCCCGCCGCCCGGGAGGACGGCGTGCACTAACCCGGCCGGATGAAGGGCCGCTAGCCGATGGCCGGCATCGCGAACCATACCCACAGCGCGAGGCCGATCCCGTAGAGGAGCGTCAGGACGCGCGTGGGCGTGTCGTCGAACTTCCAGTAGACCCACAGCAGCGCCACGCATACCGCCACGGTTGCGTACGTGAACTTGTGCACCACCCCCTCGGTCAGGTAGCGCGAGTAGAGGACGTTGGGCAGCAATCCAATATAGAGGAACAGGCTGGCGCCCAGCACCCAGAGGTTGGCGCGGTCGAGCAAGCTGCTGGTGCGGTCGTTCATGAACTGATTGGCCTCCTGCGACGGGCGGTAGTATGAACCGCCGTTCGGCGGCCTGTCAATTTCCGGCCCGGCGCCGCGGTGGACGTGTCGGACTCCTGGCTTCACTTGTGCGGCAGCGGCTCCGCCGGCAGACCGTGCTGCTTCAGGAACGCGCGGATGGCGGCGTAGATCCGCTGATACTCCGCGTCGCTGAAGCGGCCGTGCCCGCCGCCCTCCACCGTCACCAGCTCGTTAGGCACGCCGGCGGCGTCGAGCGCCTCGTGCAGGCGTGTGCCGTGGTCGTACGGCACGATCAGGTCCTCGTCGCCGTGCACGGTGAGGATCGGCGGCAGGCCGCGGCGCACGTAGGTCAGCGGCGACACCCGCTTGGCTACGTCCTCACGGTCGGCCGCGCTGCCGAGCCACGCTTCCGTGAACGAGCCCGACGGGCCGGGCGTGCGGTGGATCAGGTCGGCGACGTCGGTGATGCCGTACCAGTTGACGACAGCGGCCACCTCGAGCTCGGCGGTCGAGGTGGGGCCCACGGGCCACATCCGCCGGCGGTTACCAGGGCACTGGCGGTCGAGGCCGGCAGACTCGGGCAGGATGCCGGTGGTGAGCGACAGGTGCCCGCCGGCGGAATTGCCGGTCACGACTATCCGGTCCAGATCGAAGCCGTACTGCTCGGCGTTGCGGTAGACCCACCGCAGCGCGCAGCGGCAGTCCTCGACGGCCGCCGGCGCGTGGGCGGCGTCAGCCAGCCGATAGGCGACGTTCACCACCGTCCAGCCCATTTCCAGGTACGGCAGGAACGTGAGCGAGGATCCCTCCTTGCTGCCGTTCGTCCAGCCGCCGCCGTGGATGTAAATCAGCGTCGCGTTCGGCCCGCTCGCCCGCGTCGGCCGGTAGACGTCGAGCTTGAGCTCGCGCCCGCCCGCGCGGTGGTAGGTGATGTTCGGTGTGACGCTGTAGCCACCGGCGACGCTGACGAACGTCGAGTCTCCGCCCTGCGCCAGGGCCGCGCCCGGCAGGCCGAGTCCGAGCAACAGCGCCGTGCCGAGCAATGTGAACCTGGAAGTCTTCATCATGATCGTCTCACCTCTTGTGTAAGGTGTCACGCATCGTGACGCTACCGGGCGCCGTTGTCAACGGTAGCCGCGCTGCGAGCGCCGCGGATCAGAAGCGCACACTGAGGCCGATCTGGGCGCGGCGGGTGTCTCCCAGGCCGCTGCGCAGCGCGCCGTCGAAGTTGAAGAGCAGCGAGCTGAAGGCGGGATCCAGGTAGTTGTCGGCGTTCGTCAGGTTGAACACCTCCAGGAGCGGCTCCAGCGTCGTGCCGCCGCCGAGCGCGAAGCGCCGCGACACCCGCAGATCCCAGGTGAAGAAGGCATTGTCCCGGCGCAGTGTGTTGCGCCGGAGGATGGATCCATCCGCGCAGATGCGGTCGCTCGGTTGCACGGCGCGCGCGCCGCGGCTGGCGCACTGCTCGGAGACGGGCGACGCCGACAGGTAGCGGACGATGTTGCTCCAGTCGAGACCCCCTGGCAGGCCGACCAGCAGGTAGCCGCTGACCTGGTGGCGCCGGTCGCGGTCGGACCAGCCGAACTCCGGAGCGAGGTTACCTGCGTGTGCGTAGCGCAGCGTGAACGGGTCGCGCTCGTTGTCGTCGTCGGAGCGGTCGAACGCCAGGGTGTAGTGCGCCTCGAACGTCAACGGCCGGCCGGCGGCGCTGGCCCGTCCGCGCAGGCCGGCAGTCAGTGCGTGATAGCGGGAACGCGCGCTGCTCTCCGTCACAGTCAGCGTGTTGATGCCGCCGCCGGACGGGTGCGTTCCGATGCCGAACGGGGCGCCGAGGACCGGGTCGTTGCGGTTCACGAACCGGAAGAGGTTGTCGGTGCGCGCGTGGATGTAGTCGAGGCTCGCGGCGAGGCCGCTGCCGAGATCGCGGTCGATGCCGCCGCCGAACGACCAGGTGCGCGGCAGCTCCAGGTTGCGGTCCGCAACGTGAATGTCGGGGAGGAACGGCGGCGTAGTGGAGGTATAGATCTGCTCGTCGATCGCAGGTACCGGGCCGAGCTCGGGCGCGGAGCTGCTGCGGAACAGCGTCTGCTGGAACGCGCCGTTGGTCGAGCGGTGCTGGGCGAAGACGAGCATCGGGATGCGCGCGACGTACGAGCCGGCGTTGGCGCGCAGCACGGTGCGGCCGTTGCCGGCGAGGTCCCAGGCCAGCCCGGCGCGCGGTTGCAGGTTGTCGAGGTCGTCGGGGATCCGGCCGTCGGACGGAAACCGCGGGTCCTCCAGATACGGGGCGAAGAACGTGTCCCGCGGATCGACGAACATCTCCGGATGCCAGGCGCCGTCCCAGCGCAGACCGAGGTCCACCGTGACGCGCTCGTGAGGATGCCAGGTGTCCTGCACGAACGCACCCAGCTCATGGGTCGCGAACCCCTGCAGTCCGAGCTGGTCGGCCGGGACGCCGGGCACGGTCGCGGACTGCAGGTAGAGGAGCACCGGCCCGCTGATCGCCGCGCCCGGCGGACAGGTTCCCGACAGGCTGGCGGATCCGTCGGAGCAGGTGACGTAGCGGCTGCCGTGCGTGGCGAAGCCCATGAACCCGCCGACCGAGTCGAAGACGTAGCGGCTGTTCGCGAAGCCGATGAACTGCTGCTCCACGGTGGTGCGGTTGTACTCCACGCCGGTCTTGATGAGGTGGTTGCCGGCGGCGTACGAGACGTTGTCCACCACTTGCAGCCGGGTGTCGAACGCGGGGTCGACAGGCAGGAAGAACGGCAGTCCGATGCGGAAGCCGTCGTCGAAATCCATGGCGATGTCCGGGAACGGCCGGCCGCCGAGCGCGTCGAACTGCGGCGGACCCGGCAGGCGGCCGTCGGGCACCAGGGGGCCCTGGTACCAGCGCGGGCGATCCTCGCGCGCCCACTGGACGCGCAGCTCGTTGGAGAGGGCGTTGGTGAGCAGTGAGCGCAGGCTGCCGTTGACCGCGTTGGAGCGGTCACCCTCGATGCCGTTGGCCGAGGCGCCCCACGCGTCGACGTCGAAAGTGCCGTTCACCTGCTCGGCCCAGGTGTAGTTGTACTTGAGCGATGCCTGGTGCCGGCCGTCGAGGTTCAGGTCCAGCTTGGCCAGCAGCGAGCGGGCGTCGTCCGTGCGCTCTATCGGTCCGAACTCGTCGTCGAACAACCCCGGCCAGCGCATGTGCAGGAAGCGCTCCAGTTGCAGCAGGTTGTCCGGGTTCCGGACGTTGCGGGTCGTCTGCTTCGTTTCGGCGGCCTCCTGCAGGTCATAGGCCAGGAAGAAGAAGGCGCGGTCACGTACGAGCGGGCCGCCCCAGGTCAAGCCGGCCTGGTTGCGGAAGAAGTCGGGCCGCCCGCCGCCGCGCGCGTCCGGAAACGGCGCTGCAATTTCGTCCCATTGCCCGAAGTAGTGGGCCGAGCCGGCGAACGCGTTGGTTCCCGACTTGGTGATGACGTTGACGAACCCACCCGCCGAGCGCCCGAACTCGGCGGTGGCGCCCTGATTCACGACCACCACCTCTTCGATGGCGTCCTGGTTGAAGGTGAAAGCAGGGCGCTGCCCGCCGCGCTGCTCGCCGAAGAACGGGTTGTTGAAGTCGGCCCCGTCGACGATGAAGTTGTTGAAGATGCCGCGCTGGCCGGCGATGTTCAGCTCGTCGCCGTCCGGCCCCTGCGAGATCGACGCGCCCGGCGTGAGCAGCGTCAGGTTCACGAAGTTGCGGCCGTCGCTGGGCAGCGCGTCGACCACGTCCTCCAGCACCCGCTGCGCGCTCGTGACGTCGGTAGTGTCGACGGGCGACGGCAGGCTGCTGACGACGTTGACGGTTTCGGCCGCCACGACCCGCAGCTGAACGTCCAGGTCCACCGTCTCGCCGACGCGCAGGCCGGCGCCCTCGATGCGCTCCGTGCCCAGGCCCGCGGTGGCCGCGGCCACGGTCAGGTCATACGTGCCTGGAGGCAGCAGCGCGCGCACGAACGTGCCCGCCGCCGAGGTCTCGACCGTCGTCACCAGGTCCGTTTCACGATGCTGGATGACGACGACCGCACCGGCCAGCGGCGCGCCGAGCTGATCGCTCACGGTGCCGCGGATGATGCCGGTGGTGGTCCCGGCCTGGGCGGCGGCAGGCGGTGCGTCGAGGGTGTGCAGAACGGTCGCCAGGACGATGCCGGCCAGCAGCCGCGGCAGTGCCCACGCGCGCGCTCGGCGGTGTGTGGGGCCAGGAGTCAGGTGGGTCACGAGGCAGGATCGTAGCCGTTAGGGCCCGCCGCCGGCCACCCGATCCCGGACGCCGCGGGCTGCTAGTGCACCGGAACCTGCAAGTCGGGCAGAGGCCGGCCGGCGAACAGCCGGCGCAGCGGCTTGGCGATCCAGCGGGCCCACGACACGGATCGCGACACGCGTGCACTGTCGGTCGCGATGCCTGTGTTGGCGTACATCTGGCGGTACAGCTTCGAGACCAGCACGAACGCGAGGCGGGCGCGCAACGATCGGACGCACCCCGACCGGCGCCACACGGCCGTGATGCCATAGAAGCGATCCCACGCACTCTGGGTGCCGAGACGAATCTGCTCGGCAGTCATGGCCGGATGGGGCGAGAAGATCTTCGGTCGCTTCGCCGGCGGAATGAGCCAGTAGCGGCTCAGCGGGATACCGTCGACAGCCGGCGCTTCGGCCGCCTCCGTCTTCTCCCACTTCAGGAAATCGACGGTGCCCGGGAACGGCGTCAATGTCAGGAACTGTGCGAAGTCGACGTCGGCCGCATGGGCCAGCGCCGCGGTGGCGTCGAAGGTGTCCTGGCGGTCGCTCGGGAGGCCGAAGATGAACGAGCCGAGCACGTGCACGCCATGCTTCCGGAACTGCCGCAGCCGGTCGATCAGCTCGTCACCCGCCAGGTTGAAGCCCTTGTAGACGTCGTTGAGACCGTCCTGGGTGACCGATTCGACGCCTATCAGCGCGCCCTTGATGCGCGCCGCGCGCATCGCCTCCAGAAACGCGGGATCCTCGGCGGCTTCCATCGTGATCTGCGTGAAGAACACCATGTCGGACGGCAGCTTCGCGAGGCGCTCCATCAGCTCGAAGCGTTCCGCCCGCAGCGCTTCCAGCTCGTGCAGGCGCGCCGGATCCTTGCGGCGCTCGGCCATCCTGATGTCCTCGAGCGTCACCGGGTAGAAGTTGTCGTCCGCCAGGGCGATGAAGCGGAATCCCATCCGGCGCAGCTCGACGGTCTCCTCGAGGACGGCATCGACGTTGCGTTGCCGCGGCTCCTGGCCGTCCGTGCGCCAGACCGAGCAGAACGAACAATGTTTCGGGCAGCCCCGCACGGTCTGGACCGACGCCCACATGTACCGGTTGCGCGGCAGCAGGTCCCACCGCGCCTTGCGGAGCGACGCGCCGGCCTCCCGCCCGCCGGTGTAGACGCGCTGGGGCGTCCCGGCCGCGCAGTCCTCGATGACCTGCGGCCAGATGCCGTCGCCATCGCCCGTCACGACCGCGTGCGCACCGCCGCGTTCCAGGGCCTCGTCCGGATACAGGGTTGCGTGGATGCCGCCGAACACCACGTACGCCCCCCGTTCACGCGCCGCCCGCCCGACCTCGTAGCCGCGCAGGGCATTGCTCGTGTGGATTCCGATTCCGACCACGTCACCGTCGCCGATCCGGTTCGGGTCGAACGCCTCCAGCGTCTCGTCGGCGATGACCGGGTCACCCCAGTGCCGGGGCGTCGCGTCCGCCAGCACGTACAGCCAGCGCGGCGTGATCACCGCCATGCCGAAGGCGATGTGACTCGGGTTGATTAGATGGACTTGCATGAGAAAGGTGTCCTCTGGGCCGGCGTTCCGGCCGGGGCTGCCAGGAAGGTGCGGTCGGCGCTGTCCAGTTTTCCTTGTCTTGGAATGTCGACCGCCACAGCGCCGGGGAGGTCGTTGAACGGATCGCTCTCTAACAGACTACCGTGGCGCGCCGTGCGCTGTCCACACGGCGTACGCCGGCGGACAGGCGGCGGCGTGCTCCCGGCGGGACGTCAGAAGACCGCCAGCGGGTTGACAGGCGAACCGGTGCCGTGCGGAATCGGCAGCGGCGCAATCGTGAGCATGAACTCCCAGCGGTTGCGCTCGGCGGCCGCGTCGGCCAGCTCGTCGAAGTCGGCGCGGTCGAGCAGGTGGACGCCCAGCATGGTCAGCGCGAAGTCGTGCAGCGCGAGGCGCGGCAGGTCGCCCGGTGGCTGCGGCACGTAGCCGGGAGTCTCCCAGCCGATGATCGACACGTCACGCTCGCGTAGCCAGGGAATCACGCTGTTGTCGAGGCCGGCCGCCTCGGCGCCCGTGTCGAACGGCCCGATGGTGTCCTGGCGGGCCCAGCGCCCCCAACGTATCAGGAACGCGTCGCCCTGCCCGACCGCGGCGCCGGCATGCGCTTCCCACGCCTCCAGGTCGTCGACGCCGATGCGCTCGCCCGGCTCGAGATACGGCACGCCCTTCAGGCGCGGAATGTCGTACAGCACGCCGCGGGTTATCACGCCGTGCCGCATCGTGAGGACGGCGTTCTTCGTCGCGCCGTGCTCCATCGTGACGAACTCGTCGATCGGATAGCCGTTCCACATCTTCCCGTCGAAGAAGCGGTGGGCGAAGCCGTCGATGTGTGTCGTCCCGGGACCGTGGATGCACGCGTAGTTGATGGTGTCGCTCGCCCCGGTCGGCGCGGCCCTGACCATGCTCCATTCCACCGGACACGGGTTGTCGATACGCCGCTCGGTGTCGGCGATGGACGCCAGCGAAACCGAGAATCCTTCCGTCACCAGGTCCGCGGCGGCCCGCCGCTTTTCGGGTGTAATGAGGTTGAGCGCCCCCATCTCGTCGTTCGGCCCCCAGCGGCCCCAGTTCGACAGCTCGTCGAACCAGCTCTCGTACTGTGCCTCCGTGACGAGTGGTCGGTCGGCCGCCTGTTCCGTCGCGGCCGGTCCGCCACAGACGACGAGCAGCACGGCCATGGCTCCGGTGGTCGCCGCGCGCAACGTTGCGGTCGTCATGATCAATCCTCCAGTTGCGCCGGGGTGCGGGACGCCCTGCGGAGCGCCGGCACGAGATGGCGCTCGATCAGCACGTCCAGGTCGCGCCGGTGCCGCCGCCGGTCGCCGCCCGGGTTCGGCGACGACGTGGCGACGATGACGCTGTCCAGGTCGGGTATCACGAAGATGAACTGTCCGCCGTAACCCCACGCGTAGTAGGCCGGATGCCCGGCCAGCCCGCGAATCCACCAGCCGTAGCCGTACTGCCGGCGGCTGTAGCGCGACACGGTGCGCGGCGTGAGCGATTCCCGGATCCACTCCTGCGAGACAATCTGGCGCCCGTCGATCGCGCCGCCGCCGCGGTACAGGTCCCCGATGGCCAGCATGGCGCGCGGCGTGAGCGTCATCTCGTTGCCGCCGAAGTAGATGCCCTGCGGGTCCTGCAGCCAGGCGGGCAGGGTGATGCCGAGCGGCTGCGCCAGGTGCCGCCGGCCGAACTCCAGCGTGCTGAGGCCGGTGGCGCGCGTCAGGATGGCCGACAGCAGGTGCGTGCTCCCGGTGCTGTAGATCATCCGGCCGCCGGGCCGGTCGACCAGCGGCCGCGACAGCACGTGGCGCACCCAGTTGCGGCTCTGCACCCAGCGCCCGTAGTTGCGGTTCGACGTCGTCTCGAGGCCGGAGCGCATCGTGAGCAGGTCCTCGACGGTGATGGACCGCTTCACCGGATCGGCGCCGTCCAGCTCGTCCGGCAGCAGCTCCGTGATGGGCTGATGCACGCCCGCAAGATGTCCGCGGTCGATGGCGATGCCGATCAGGATTGCGATCAGCGTCTTGGACGCGGACTTCAGGTTGGCTTGCGAGCGGGCTGTAGCGCCGTTGAAGTAGTGCTCCTCGACCAGCTCGCCGCCGACGGATACGAGCAGGCTGCGCAGGCGCGGCAGGGCGGAGGCGCGCTCCACGATGGCCGCGCGCTGCGCGGGATCGAGCACCGCCGGAGCGGCGGGGCCGAGAGCGGCGGGCACCGCCGGCGCGCTCGCGAGCGCCAGCAGCAGAACGGCCAGCACCCCGATCGGACGCCGGTACGCGCACCGGAATCCAGACACGGTTGGATTATAGTCCCGCGCCGGCGATGCGGTATCTTGTGAGGGTAGTCGCTCGCCCAGACATGCCGAGGTGGCGAAACTGGCAGACGCGCAGGACTTAAAATCCTGCGGCCCTGACGGGCCGTGTGGGTTCGATCCCCACCCTCGGCACCCTGCACCTTGTCCCGGCGTGTTCCTACCGGCCTCGGTATTTCCATTCGAGAGGCGCAGGCAGCACCTGCAGCCCATGGTTCGGATGAATCGAAGACCAAGTTGCTAACGTCGTATGTACATATGATGTTGCTGCTGCGTACGTTTTGGAGGGGACGAGATGAGGACAATTGCGTTGGTGACGGGCATCATGCTGGCCGCGGCCGTTCCGGCCGCGGCGCAGCACCTTACGTCCAGAGTTGAAGGGTCCGTGCAGGACGAGACCGGGGGAGTCATCCCGGGCGCGTCGGTGACGCTGACTAACGCGGACACCGGGGTGGCGCAGGAAACCGTCACCGACGAGCGCGGCCTCTACCTGTTCCCCCTCGTCCAGGAGGGGACCTACAGGATGGCGGTAAGCGTGCCCGGCTTCACCACCACCGTGGTCGAAGACGTCCGGGTCGGCCTGAATGCGGCCACGTCAGTCGACTTCGTCCTGGAGATAGGGCAGGTGGCCGAGACGGTCGTCGTCGCCGCGACCGCGGCGCAGTCGCAACTGAATACCGCCAACGCGGAGCTCAGTACCAACATCTTCCGGGAACAGGTCCAGGACCTGCCGCTGAACGGCCGCAACGTCACCCAGCTCGCGCTCACCCAGTTGGGGGTGACGGGTCCCGGCGGAGCGCGCACCGCGTCCTTCAGCGGGGGGAGAGGGACCTTCAACAACTTCACGCTGGACGGGGTGAACAATCAGGACACGTTCATCCGGACGGATTCCCTGTTCGGAGAGATACCCGTCAAGGACAGCTTCATCGAGGAGATCAACATCACGACCGGGAACGCGGACGTCGATGACGGTCTGGGGGCTTCGCAGGCCCATTTCGTCACGCGTTCCGGGGGCAACTCGTTCGACACCGAGGTGTTCGTCTATCACCGGAACGAGGCGTTCAACGCCAACAGCTTCTTCAACAAGGCCGCCGGACTGGAGAAGGAGCGGCTGCGGGAGCACGAGTACGGCTTCAACGTAGGCGGTCCCATCATCCGCGACAAGGCATTCTTCTTCTTCAACTACGAAGAAGAACTGAACCCCGGCACGGCGTCGGTCGTACGCACCGTCCTGACGGATCCGGCGCGCCTCGGCAATTTCAGCTACGTCCGGCAGGACACCGGCCGGTTGGCCACGGTGAACCTGTTCGACCTGGCGGGCGCCAGCCCCGATCCAGCCATGCAGTCACTGGTCGCGTCGACGCCGGCAGCCAACGACACCAGCGTGGGGGACGGCAGGAACACGGCGGGCTACCGGTTCAACAGCATCGACGAGTCCGAGTCCAGATGGATCGTTTTTCGTGGCGACTACGTGGCGACCCAGAACCATTCGCTGAAGGGAACGTTTCATCATTTCCGCCTGGACACGCCGAATTCCGTGTTCAACAACATCGGTTCGGTGTTTCCGGGGTTGCCCGGAGCCGGTCAGGGCTCGCGGCGCAATCTCGCGTCGTTCGGCCTGACGAGCACGATCGGCAACAGCATCGTGAACGAGGCCCGCTTCGGCTTCCAGGGCTACCGGGCCTTCTTCGAGAACAACGAGACCTTCCCCGGCGGCCATATTCTCGACTTCGGGGTGTTCTCGAATCCGGTCCGGGACTTCCTGGACCAGGGGCGTGAGACCCGCAACCTGGAGCTCAGCAACAGTCTGACGTGGGTAAAGGGGGCGCACACCCTCAAGTTCGGCGGCGGCGGGCGGTGGACGCGGGTGGATGCGTACAACGACGCGGGCCTGGTGCCGGTCTACCAGCTCGGTTTCGGCGTCGGCAACCCGGATCCGCTGCTGCCCGGGTTGTTCCCCGGCGGGATTTCTTCCGACGAGCTGGCCACGGCCTCCGGCCTGCTGGCGGCGCTCGGTGGGTTCGTCGACAGTGCCGATCAGACTTTCAACGTCACGTCGCCGACCTCGGGGTTCGTGCCTGGAGCGACGCAGAGGCGTATCCTGACGCAGGATTTCTTCAACCTCTACGTAGGCGATACCTGGCGGGTCAGCGCGGACACGAGCCTGACGTTCGGCGTGCGGTGGGAGCTGCACACCGTTCCGGACGAGACGCAGGGCCTGGCGCTGTTGCCGGTGGGCGGGGTGGACGCCGTGCTCGATCCGGACGCCGTCGTGGACTTCGCCGGCGCGTTCCACAACCGGCCCTTCTTCAACAGAGACAGCAACAACTTCGCGCCGAACATCGGCGTGGCCCACCAGTTGACCGACAAGATCGTCGTGCGCGCTGGCTACGCGCTGAACTACGTGCTCGACAACAATCTGACGACGGTGACCAACGCGATCAGAGCCAACGACGGCCTGAGCCAGATCGTCGCGCTGTCGGGACTCGGCGGTACGGTCAGCGATGGGCTCACCCCGATAGAGGCGCCCGAGTTCAACGTCCCGCGGACGGCGCGCGATCAGATCCTGCTTGATCCCCTCTCCGCACTCTACACGTTCGATCCGGAGATGACGACTCCGTACGTCCAGCAATGGAACGTCGGCGTGCAGTATCAACTCCTGGACGATACCGCGGTCGAGGTGCGCTACGTCGGCAACCGCGGCACCGACCTCACCCGGGCCATCGATCTCAACCAGCTCCTGCTGCCGGAGGCGTTCGTGGAGGACTTCCGGCGAGCGCAGCGGAACCTCGCCGCCAACGGGCATCCCGCCCTCGGCGAGCGGCTGCAGATCTTCCCCCTGCTCGGATTCGGCGGCTTCCTGCAGTCGGGAGGCGTTCAGCGTTGGATCCGAAACGGTGAAATCGGGCAGTACATCGGCGGCTTCCTGGCCCCCAACCGGGTGTTCTTCTTCAACGGAGAGGGAGGCGAACGCTTTGGCGCGAGGCTGCCGATGAGCTTCTTCTACACCAATCCGAATGCCTTCGTCGGCGACGTCGTCGGCAACCACTCCTTCTCCGAGTACAACGCGCTCCAGTTCGAGGTCCGCAAGGCCTGGCGCGCAGGGTTCACTGCCCAGTTCAACTACGCGTGGGGCCACGCGATGACGAATTTCGCGGGCAGCCAGTCGAACTTCCGCGGACTGTTCGACAACGCCCAGCCCGAGCTCGAGATCATGCGTCCCTCGTGGGACATCAGGCACACCATCAACGCCAACTGGGTGTGGGAGATACCCGTCGGTGAGGGGCGGCGCTGGATGGACGGCCGCAACGCGCTGAGCGCGATCATCGGCGGCTGGGACCTGAGCGGTTTCGTCAGGATCCACTCCGGCGAGCCGATCAACCTCGTCTCCGGGCGCGGCACCATCAACCGCGGCGGATCCAGGGCGTACACAAACACGGTGCATCTGACGGGCATCAGCGTCGACGAGCTGCAGGACATGACCGGCGTCTACCGCCTGCCGGACGGCCGCATCAGCATGTTCGATCCCAGCCTGCTGGCCGAGGGGGGCGGGCTGCGTCCCAATCTCTTCGAGAATCCGGGCTTGCTGGAGGCGGGGTCGCTGCCGATGTCGCCCATCAGCGGTCCCTGGTACGCAACGCTGGACGTCGGGCTCCGCAAGAACATTCCCGTCGGGTTTTCGGAGGCGGCGCGGCTGCAGTTGCGCATCGATTTCTTCAACATTCTCAATCGCACCAACTTCAACGTCACTGGCGCAAGCGGCCTGGGCATCACCAACCGCCAGGATCCCAACGACCCGGATTTCGGCTTGTTCAACGACACGTTCGCGGCACGCGCGATGCAGGTCGGCATGAAGCTTACGTTCTAAGCGAACGCGACTGGAGGGATGGTGGGCGGTCGGTTGTTGCCGCCCGACGGTGGGCGCCGGGAGGTATCCGGCGCCGTCTATTCCACGGTGATCGTCACGTCGGCGACGCCGTGCAGGCCGCCGTCGTGCGCCATCGCCCGCAGCGTGTAGGTGCCCGGCTCGCTGAACGTGGCCGTCACCTCCACCGGACGATCGGTCACCACTGCGGGGGGCGGCAGCTCGACCTGTGACGCGCCGCCGCCGGCCGTGGCCGCGGAAGCCCGCCGGGCGCTGGAGAACGCGGTCTTTCTCAACTGCGCGTCGCGCGCCTTCTGCCGGCGGTATTCCGGGTGCTCCTGCTCGGGTTCCAGCGTGATCAGGTTGGCCCTGCCGCGGTAGACGAACCAGCCCGTTCCGAGGCCCAGATCGTTGGAGCCGCCGACGCCGCCGCGCGGGTTGCCGTCGTCGCTGGCGTACGCCTTGAGCGCGAGCGGCTCGCCGACTTTGACCGTGCGCGAGGCGGGACCGTCGAGGCGGACGGTCGGGACGACGTTGTCCGGCTCGCCCAGCCGCTGCCCGCGGCCGCCGAAGCCGCCGTTGTTCATCATCATGATCCGCTCGTCGATGATGTAGTCGGGCTTCAGCGTGGCGTAGGCGTACTCGGTCTCGCCGTTGGCGGTGATCTTCCAGACCAGCTCGCGGTCGCCGAAGTCCGCGGGCACGTTGACACGGAAGGTGAAGCGGCTGCGGCGGGGGAAGAAGTAGGCCGGCTGTCCCAGGTCCGGACCGCCCGGCTCGATGCTGTTGTCCGGGCCTACGGGGACGTTGATGTGCTCTTCGCTGTTCAGGTTGAAGTACCCGAATATCAGGTCGTACGTCCCGTCCGGGTTCGCGATCCACCCCTCGTAGATCGGGGCGATGCGCTGCCCGCGCTTCATGATGAGGTTGTCCTGGGCCGGCAAGAGGGCCGGGGCCAGGCAGGCGAGTGCCAACGCTACGGCCCAGCGCCACTGAACATGAGCACGCATATTCATCTCTGCTTGGGGTTGCGCCCGCAACCCCTGCCGGCTGCTAGTCGTTCTGCTGGTTCGTCGCGGCGCCGAGCTGCAGCGCCTCGCGGCGCGCGACCTCCGCCTCGAACTGCTCGTCGGTCAGCAGCGTGATCTTGGGCAGGAACACGAACATCTCGTCGACGGATCGGTTGCCGCCCGTCTTCCAGTTGCGCGGCTCGATGTTGTTCGAGTTCGTCTCGGAGTTGTTGTACCACCCCATGATGTGCAGGATCGTGCCCCGCGGCAGCAGGGGCGCGTGGTCGTCCTCGTAGACGTACGTCCTCACCCAGTTGTGGTCGTACCCCGAGCAGTTGAGGATCTCGCGGTAGCCGTTCGGGTACAGCGCCTCGACGCACATCCGGTCGCCGCTCATGTGCAGGTGCGGCTCGAAGGTGGTGAGGATGCCGGGCTCGCTCATCGTCTGGAAGTTGTCGTAGCGGATCGCGTCGTTTCCGGGCGGCAGCGCCAGGTCCTCGCGCACGTTGCTGCCGCCGACGAGCCCCGCGTTGTAGCCCGACTGGCTGTACTTCGGCTGGTAACCCTCCGGGTGGAACTTGAACCCGACGTCGACCCTGACCGGGATGTCCCGGCCCACCGAGTGCATGTGCACCGTGTAGGTCAGCGCCGAGTCGGCCCGCAGGCGGACGCCGGTGTCCGCCGGATAGACCGTCTCGTTCTGTCCGACCTCGTAGATCAGGTAGAAGCCGTCCGGGGCGTCCATGTCGAAGCCGAGCTCGCGGATTCCGGCATGGTGCAGGGTGAAGAGGTTCATGCCCTGGTCCTCTTCCTTCCTGAACGCGCTGCCGTCGAGCCGCGTCTCCTTCACCTCGACGGCCGCGATGTAGCGGTCCTCGGTCAACCCGGTCGGCACCGGGCCCAGCTCGCGGTGATAGTCGGGGGCGACGGCCTTGACGAGCACTTCGGGCCCCTCGACGATGAGGTCCGGCTCGCCGATGGCCCACTCCGTGCGGTCGAGGTACTCACGGGGCGGGGGCATGTCGGCCGGGTTGCCGCGCGGGGCGCCGCTGTCGACCCAGCGCGCCACCATCGCGATCTCCTCCGCGCTCAGTGACGGGTCGTTCTTGAAGTGCTGGACGCCCACGTCGGGCTCGATGAACCAGGGCGGCATCTCGCGGGTCGCGGTGCGCTGCTTGATCGACCGCGCCCAGGGCCGCACCTCGTCATAGTTCATGAGCGACATCGGGGCGAATCCGCCCTGCCGGTGACAGCTCTCGCACGAGCGCTGGATGATGGGCGCGATGTGCTTCGTGTATGTGATTTCCGTTTCGGCCTCGGCGGCGGCAGCGGCGGGGGTGGCAAGCCACCCGGCGGCTCCGACGAACACGGCCAAGGTGATCCACATCGTCTGCTTCATCTGTTTTCCTCTCGGGGCTGCGCCCCGAACCCCCCGGCAAGCCCTAGCGGGGACCCTTAGCCCCGCGCCGGGCCTGCCGAGCCGCGCCGTGCGCGGCTTGGGGACGGCTGCATTAATGCGCGCCGTCCCCTCCACACTCCACCGTATGGGGCACATGGTGCCCTCATACGGCAACACAGATGGGTTCCCTACCGCTCGGTCGGATCGCGGCCGTCGCGCGGGGCGCCCGTGCCGGACGAGCCCATGAACAGCTTGCGGCCGTCCCCGAAGGTAATGTCGCGGCCGTTGGCCTTGTTCGAGCCGTCCTTTGCCAGATAACCCTCGACGAACACCTCGTCCCCGATCGGCAGATCACGCTTGGTGAAGCCGCGGCGGAGCAGGCTGGTCGGAGGTCCGCCCTCGACCATCCAGGACTCGACCGTCCCGTCCTCAAGGGTGACGTCGATGTGCAGCCATGAATGCGGGTTCACCCACTCCATCCTGGTGATCTTGCCTTGGAGGGAGATCGGCTTGTTGGCGTCGAACTCCGCCGCAAACGCATGATGCGCCACGGCCGGCGCCGCCGCCATGGCGGCGAACAGTCCAACCAGGCAACCGATAACTGCCAGCTTCGTTCGCATGTGAATGTCCTCCTGATTCGCTCGCTGGGTTCAGCGCACGACGTTCAGCGGCCCTGCGCCGCTTCCCATGCCCTCGTCTCTTCCCACTCGGCCGCGATCTGCGGAGCGCGGTCGTTGACCTCCCGCGCCGCCTCGTCCATCGCGATCTGCTCGTCCGTACGGCCGCCCTTCAGCAGGCCGACCATGCCGTAGTTGTGCTCGTGGCACGTGTACTCGTAGACGTCCGGCTCGTTCGGGTCCATGTGCCAGACGTTGACGGCCGTCCAGGGCGAGACGTACACGCTCGGATCGTTGATGGTGTACGCGTACTCGATGGTGTCCGGGCCAATACGCCGCAGGCGCTCGGTTATGGTGAGGTGCTCTCCCGAGCCCATGTGATAGTGGGCGTGATTGTGCCCGTAGATGCCGCCGTGCGACGGCATGATCGGACCGCCGTTCTGCATGTTGTTGAACTTGTCGGTCTCGATGACCAGCGTGTCGCCTTCCCAGCGGCCGCGGGAGTCGCCAAACCACTGGGTGATGCCCGAGCCCAGGCGGGGGCGTCCGTCGAGCGGGACGACGCGGACCACGCCGTACTGCAGGTCGAACACGATCTGCCCCGGCGTCTGGTAGATGTCCTTGGGCACGTTCATCTCGCCCATGGCCAGGCCGGTGCGGAGGAGGCAGCGCTCCATGACGTTGCGGTCCGCCCACGAGTCGGCCTCGCCGCGGTGGGCGCGCGCCGCTTCCCGCGTGTCCCACTGCTCGAGGATCTCGCGCGTATAGGGTGGCAGCCGTCCGTACGGCGGATCGACGATCTGCGACGTGCGGCGCGACGCGAGGCGCGGGCTCACCGGCGCGTTCCAGAACGCGTTGTACTCGGCGCCGGATATCCGCTGCCCGGGGCGATTCGGGTCGATGTTGTTGGAGCGCTCCACGCGCTGGACGTCGGCGGCCACCAGGTCGTCGGCAATCGAGCCTTCTTCGCCGTCGGGCAATCCGACACGGCTGTTGGCGCGCTCGGCGGCTTCCTCTTCCGTCATGAACTGGCGGTCGCCGAACTCGACCGGGCGTTCCAGCGGGGTGGGCGAGCGGTTCTCCCACGAGCCCTGGAAATCCGGGTCGCCCCAGGGGGTGCGCGGCGCCGTGAAGTTGTTCTCGTCCTGCGCCTGCCCGGCGGCGGGCACCGCACCGACCAGCGCCACGGCGAAGACCGCGGCCAGCGCGCCGGCCGCCACGAGGTACCGGTTGCTCATCTCAAGCCTCCTGTCGTCGTCTCGCTGCTTCAACTACCCGGCTACGGCTGCGCCTGCTTGACGAGGCTGCCGTAGATGAACTCCTCGGTCATGTCGACGCACCTGAACTCCAGCAACTGGATGTTCTCCTCCAGCCGGCGGTACAGCGGGAAACGGACCGTCCAGGGCTCCGTATAGACGTTCGGATCCTCGAGCGTCGCTTCGTACATCAGGTGGTGCGGGCTCATCGGCGTGATGCGCTCGACCACCCGCAACGCCTCGCTGTGGAAGTTGCCGGAGCGGTCGAGCCACGTCAGGCCGTTGAACCCGGTGACTTCCACCACCAGCGTGTCGCCCTCCCAATGGCCGTTGGACCAGCCCATCCAGAAGTCGATCGGCGCTTCCAAGTGGTTCTCCATGTGGATGGTGCGCTTGGCGACGTTGAACTGGTAGGCGACGAGAATCTTGCTCCGCGTCTGGATGATCTGGAACGGGAAGGGCAGGTACGTCGCACGCGGAATGCCCGGCATCATGCACTTGGCTTCCGGGTCGGCGCGCGTGCTCAACTCGTCCGGATTGACGGACAGGCGCGTCTCGTAGTTCTCGCGGCGCTTCTCGAGGGCCCAGTCCTGGTACGGAATCGTGCCGCGGCCGACGATTATGCTCTGGCCGGCCGGCTGCGCCCCCCAGGTGCCGAGCAGGGTGTGGTACGGCCCGAATTCGACGGAGTGGTCCTCGACGTTCCAGTTCGCCGTGACCATCGCCTCCCAGATGCCGTTCAGGTCGGGATTCGCCGTGCCCATCAGCCGCGGGGCCTGGTAGACGGCGCCCTGGCCGGCGGTTGGGGCGGGCCACAGGGCGGCCACGGCGACCGCGGCTACTGCGACAGCCAGGATGGAGCTTCCAACACGATGTGGCATATATCTCCTCCGAACCGTCCGCCCTGCAGCGACGGACTCGCGGTACAGCCCGCCTATCTTAGCGCGACATCCGCGAATGGAGCCAATATAAACGACAGCGTTCCACTGTCAAGCGGCAGGGAAGGCCGTGCTACCAGGTCCAGCGGCGCTCGGCCGCGTCCCACAGCCCCCAGCAGTCCTGGGCGATCCCCGCATCGAGAAAATCGGACGGCAGATTCGAGATCGAACCGGCCGGCTGCACCAGCTCGCCCCCGGCGTACCAGGACGACAGCACGATGCCCCGATACGGCAGGTTGTCGTCGTCCCAGGGCTGGACGACCGCGGAGTCGATCCTGACGCGCCAGGCGATCTCGCCGCCGGAGCCGTCCGGCCCGGAGAAGGTCATTTCGTCGCCGTCGCGCTCCATGCCGGAAACCGCATCCAACGTCGCGATCTGACTCGCGAAGGCGTCGCGCAATCCGTCCGCGTCCGGCGTCGCAGGTTGCCCGCCGCCGCAGGACGCCAGCGCCAGCGCGCCGGCCAGACAAGCGCAGGGGAGCAGGTACGGGCGCATCCTGCGGACTCCGTCCACCGTGTGCGCGGCCGCGGGCATGGCCTACTTCCGGGTGCGGAAAGCCAGCACGAACAGGAGGTGCAATGCGAACGCAACGATGCCGGTAATGGCGACGGCAAGCCAGGGATTCACGTCTGTCATTGTTCGATGACGCCTATTCTAGAGCGTTGACCCGCTGCCCGGCAACCGCGCGTCATGGCTCGGGTGCAAACTGCACTTCGAGCGCCTCGACGGCGCCGCGCCGCCGGAAACGGCGCACGGCAAGCCACGCCTCGCCGGTCAGCCACACCGCCAGCACGAAGATCGACCCGCCGGTGAGCAGGAGAATCCACTCGCCGGCCCGCCAGAATTCCGCCAGGTTCGTGACCATGGCGGACAACGTGGACGCCAGCATCAGCAGCATGGGCGGCAGCGTGTAGATCAGCGGCTTGCCGCGCCGCAGCAGGTAGACGGTGACGGCCAGCAGCGCCAGCGCGGCGAGCACCTGGTTGGTGGTCCCGAACAACTGCCAGAGCACCAGGCCGGCGTACTCGCCGCCGACCTGGAAGAACGCGAAGAACCAGATGGCGGCGACGGCGATGGCTGACGCGACGTACTTGTTCTGTAGCGGCGCCGCGCCGAGCGTGCCGCCGACCTCGGCGACGTTGTAGCGCAGCAGCCGCGTGGCCGAGTCGATGGACGTCAGGGCGAACGACACGATCAGCACCGTGACGGCGGCGCTCGCCAATCCGGCGGAGAAGCCGACGGCGGAGAGAAAGTGGGTCGTCCCGCTGATGAACGCGGCGATGTTGCCGCCGAGGCTGTCGGCCGCCTGCCAGCTCTCGTAGCGGGCGAACCACGCCTCGCGCGAGACGAAGCCGGCCGTGCACGCCAGCACCGCCATCAGCCCGAGCAGCGATTCCCCGAGCATGGCGCCGTAGCCCACGAAGCGCGCGTCCCCTTCCCGGTCGAGCTGCTTGGCCGAGGTGCCGGAGGAGACCAGCGCATGGAATCCGCTCGCCGCGCCGCAGGCGATGACGATGAAGGCGAACGGGAACATGGCCGGCGCCCCGGCGGGAGAGGGATTCACGGCCGGGGCCACGAACGACGGATTGGTGAGGAAGAACCCGGCGTACATCGCCGCCACGCCCAGGTAGAGCAGCAGGCTGTTGGTGTAGTCCCGGGGCTGCAGCAGGAGCCATACCGGCAGCACGCTGGCGGCGAACGCATAGATCAGCAGCAGCCACTTCCACTGCGCCAGCGACGGCCCCACGATTGGATGGTGCACGCCGGCCCAGACGAGTAGCAGCAGCGTCCCGAGCGCCCCGGCGGTCAGCGCCCGCAGGCTCCAGCCCAGGCGGTGGATGGCCAGCCCCATGCCCACGGCGATCAGCATGAGCGCCAGCGTCGGCAGCACGGATTCCGGGTAGAAGTCGGGGGAGAACAGCGTGGCGACGATGTGCACGAACACCCCCATCGCCAGGGCGATGAGGAAGAAGATGAGCAGGTGGAACAGCGTCTTGGCGCGCTGCCCGATCAGGCTCTCGGTCACCTTGCCGATCGACATGCCCCGCGCGCGAATGGAGACTGCCAGCGCGCTGAAATCCTGGACCGCGCCGACGAATATCGCGCCCAGCACGACCCACAGCAGCGCCGGCAGCCAGCCCCAGATGACGGCGATTGCGGGTCCGAGCATCGGCGACAGCCCGGTTATCGAGGCGAACTGGTGGCCGAACAGCACGTACCGGTTGGCGGGCACGTAGTCGGTGTCGTCGCGCAGCGCGTGCGCGGGCGTGAGCCGCGCGTCGTCGAGCTCGAACAGCCGCCGGCCGAGGTGCGCGGCGTAGAAGCGATAGGCCAGCCAGTACGCGGCGAGCGCCAGCAGCGTGACCGCAATCGGTGATATGCCTGTGAGGCGCATCACTGGTCCAGCAGGGCCCCGATCCGCCGCAGCGCCTCGACGCCGCGCACGTCGCTGTCGAGCAGCGGCACCGCCACGCGCGGCAGGTCGGCAAACGCCTGGTCGATCTCGGTCCGGTACACGCGCTCCTGCGCGCGGCGGGCGTTCAGAAAGGCGCCTTCGGCGCCCTCGGGCAGCACGCGGTTGACAACGACGCCCCACACGCCGACGTCGAAGCGATCGAGCAGCGCGGCGACGCGCCGGCTTTCGAGAATCGAAAGCTTGTCGGTGTTCAGGACGAGCAGGAAGGACGTCGTGTCGGTGTCGGTCAGCCGCTCGCGGGCCACGAGGAAGGTGCGGCGGCGGGCCTGCAGCCGGTCGTGAATCTGCGCGTCGCGGCTGTCGGGCGGCTGGTCGCGGGCCGCGTCGATGAGCGACAGGTCGTCGCCCTCGACCCGCCCGCCGCCCAGGTGCTTCAGGGCGGACGACAGCCGGCCGGCGCGTTCCCGCCGGCGCAGGAGGCCGTCCATCCAGGCGCCCATCACCTCGGGCAGCGACAGGAGCCGGACCGTGTGGCCGCTCGGCGCCGTGTCGAAGACGACCACGTCGTACCCGGCGCCGGCTTCGCCCATGAGCGCGGCGATGCGCTCGAGCAGCGCGGCCTCGACGGCGCCGGGCGCGTAGCGCGCCAGGTCGAGCTGGCGATCGATCTCGTCGTACAGCCGCGGGTGGACCAGCGCCTTCATCTGGGTCTTCACCGCGTCGATGTGCCGCCCGGCCTCGGCCTCCGGGTCGATTTCCAGGCCCCAGAGGCCGGGTTCGAGCGGCCGCGGCCACGGGCCGACCTCGCGCTCGAAGATGTCGCCCAGCGAGTGGGCCGGGTCCGTGGACACCAGCAGGCAACGCCGCCCGCTATCGGCGCCGGCCAGCGCCGCCGCCGCCGCGACGGTCGTCTTGCCGACGCCCCCCTTGCCGCCCACGAACACCAGGTGGTGCGCCAGCAACTCCTGCAGCATTGGCATCGTTAAATGGGGCTGCGCCCCAAACCCCCGGCGGCTGCTAGCGGGGACCCCGTCGCCCCGCGCCGCGCCGCCGGGCCGCGCTGTGCGCGGCCTGGGGACGGCTACTCATTTGCTCGCCGTCCCCTTCGTACTGCAACCGTTGCAGGCGGTGCGCTGCATCATCCTCATTGCGGGCACAGCCCCATGCATGGATGTCGCATCGTCGGTCGAATGTAGCGGAGCTTTCGCCACGCGCCGCTAGCAGCAGCGGAAGTGGTCTAGCGGGGAGTGTTCCAGTCCGGTCCTGGTGTGCCACTCGTGGAACCGCTCCAGCAGCAGCGGCTGGAGCTCCAGGGTGTAGTAGGTCGCGGGGTTCGGCACCCCCATCATCTCGGCGTAGACGAACAGCATGAACAGGTCGTCCTCGTCGCGCCGGGCGCGGGCGACGGCGCCGCGGTAGGGCGCGACGTAGAACTCAGTGAGCAGCGCCCGCACCTGCTCCCACGCACCGGGTGAATTGCGGCCGGTCATGACGAACGTGACGCGGTCAGCCGGTCGCCTCCGCCGCCTTGCGCTTCTCGCGCATGAAGGCCGAGGCGGCCTCCAGCGCCACGAGGATGGCGGCGACGATGATCAGCAGGTCGATGGCGATCAGCAGGTAGTTCCCTGCCCGGTAGAGATCCGCGAGCTGGATGAGCGCGCTCAGGAACGCCATCGTGGTGACGAACACCATCGGGATCATCGTGTAGCGCGACGGCCGGCCCAGCTTGACGAGAATCACGCTGACGACCAGCAGCGTCAACCCGGCGAGCAACTGGTTGGTCGTGCCGAACAGCGGCCAGATGATCATGCCGCCCGTGCCGCCGGCGCCCCCGGCGCCGAACGCCAGCACCAGGCAGGCGCCGACCGCCACGCCGGTCGCGACGTAGCCGTTCTGCAGCGGCGGGATGTTGTAGATGGTGCCCCATTCCTGCACGATGTAGCGCTGCAGGCGGACGCCGGCGTCCATGGTCGTGCCGGCGAACAGCACGGCCATCACCGCGAGCAGCGTCTGGGCGAATCCGAACGGCAGGCCCAGCCCGTCGGAGGCGATCTGCGCGCCGCCGAGCACGAACGCGCTGGTGCCCTGCGTGTTGTACGTCTGATACACCGCTTCCCAGTCGGCGAACGTCGCGAACCCGGCGGTGGCGGCGATAATGGCCACGAGCGCCAGCGAGCCCTCGCCCACCGAGCCCAGGTAGCCCACGAAGCGGGCGTCGGTCTCCGTGTTGAGCTGCTTCGACGTGGTGCCGGAACCCACGAGGCCGTGGAAGCCCGATATGGCGCCGCAGGCGACCGTCACGAACAGCAGCGGCAGCAGGGGCGGCGTCGCGGCCGGGACGTTGGGGTTGATCGCCGGCGCCACGACGGTCGGGCTGGCGATCAGCACCGCGCCGTACAGGATGCCCAGGCCGACGAACAACTGGATGCCGTTGATGTAGTCACGTGGCTGCAGCAGGAGCCAGACCGGCAGCATCGACGCCGTTGCGGCGTAGATGAACAGCAGGATGATCCACTGCGCCCCGGGCGCCAGGCCCAGCACCTGGTCCGGCAGGGTGACGGGCACTACCTCGCCCAGGTAGATCACGGCATACAGGATGACCGTGCCCACGATGGTCGGCCAGGTGATGGGAACTCCCACCCGGTAGATCAGCACGCCGATGGCGATGGCCACGGCGACGGCGCTCCACGCCGGGATCACGCTGCTGGGCGTCGCCTGGAACTCGTTGGAGATGGCGACGGCAAACACCGCGTTGACCATCAGTAGCAGCAGGAAGATGACGATCATGAAGAGCGTCCGGGCGCGGTGGCTCACGACGTCGCCCGTCAGCGAGCCGACCGAGCGCGCCTGGTTGCGGATGGACGCCCAGATCGCCCCGAAGTCGTGGACGCCGGCGAAGAACATCGTGCCGATCACGACCCAGAGGAACGCCGGCAGCCAGCCCCAGATGACGGCGATGCCGGGGCCGATGATCGGCGCCGCGCCGGCCACGGCCGTGAAGTGGTGCCCCCACAGCACGATGCGGTTGGTCGGCACGTAGTCGATGTCGTCCCGCATCGAATGGGCGGGCGTTTGGAAGTTGGGGTCGAGCCGGTAGATCTTCTCGGCGATGAACTTCGAATAGAAGCGGTAGCCGACGAACAGGCATGACAGGCCGATTACGGCTAGCAGTGCAGCGTTCAGGAGACACCTCCCTGGAGATCCCGGACCGACGGGTGGCCGGGCAGACCGGTGGCGGCGCGCACGCCCCGCACGATCGCGGCGGCGGTCGCGTCGGCGGCGGCGGCGCCGAGCTGCAGCAGGCTGGCTTCGCCGCCCGCGGCGCCGGTGGCGACCGCGAAGATGGCGTCGCCGTCGGCCGGCGTATGCGCCGGGCGCACGGCGCGCGCGAGCCCGTCATGGGCCATGCGCGCGAGCAGCGCGAGCTGCGCCTTGTCGAGCGCGGCGTTCGTTGCCACCACGCCGATGGTCGTATGTTCGCCGCGGCCGGCGGACGCGCCGCCGCCGCGGAGAATGGTGCGCGCGTCGGCGAAGCCGAGCCCGTCTGCGGTGCGCGCCCCGGCGACGATCGCGCCGGTGTCGGGATCGACGATGTCGCCTACGGCGTTGACCGCCATCAGCGCCGCGACGCGGATGCCGCTCGGCAGCTCGACGAGCGCCGTGCCGATGCCGCCCTTCATGGAAAGGCCGGGACCGGCCAGCTTGCCGACCGTGGCGCCGGCGCCGGCGCCGACGCTGCCTTCGGCGACCGGTCCGTCGCTCGCGCCGCGCGCCGCGCGGTAGCCGCAATCCGCCGTGGGACGAATTGCCGCGTCGCCGCCGACACCCAGGTCGTACAGGATGGCCGCCGGAACGATGGGCACCCGCGCAAAGTGCGTTTCGTAGCCGACACCGCGTTCTTCCAGGTAGCGCATCACGCCGTCGGCGGCCGCCAGACCGAACGCGCTGCCTCCGGCGAGCACGATGGCGTGCACCTGCTGGACCGTATTCGTCGGGTCGAGCAGCGCCGTCTCACGCGTGCCCGGCGCCGATCCACGGACGTCGACCGCCGCGGTCGCGCCCGCCTCGGCCAGCACCACGGTGCAGCCGGTGGGGCGCTCGGTGAGCGTATGGTGGCCGACCTTGATCCCGTCGATGGCCGTCAGCCCGCCGGAGGCGACCGTCGTCCTGCCGGCGGCGGCGGGCGGCCGCGCGGAGTGCGCGGGCACGCTGAACCCCCAGATTGCAAGCACGCAGCAGATGATGACACGCACCGGAATGCCGTCGCGAAAGTTCCCGCATCGTATCCGAAAAGCCGGAGTAACGGCTACCATGGAACTTCGTGCCCTATCTGCTGCTCGCCGACCTGGTCGTCGTGCTGCACCTCGCCTTCGTCGGCTTCGTGGTGGCGGGCGGTCTGGTGGTCTGGCGCTGGCCGCGCGCGGCGTGGCTGCACCTGCCGGCGGCCGCCTGGGGCGCCGGGATCGAGTGGGCGGGCGCCATCTGCCCGCTGACGCCCATCGAGAACCATCTGCGGTCGCTCGGCGGAGGCGGAACGTACCAGGGCGATTTCGTCCGCGAGTACCTGCTGCCGGTCCTGTATCCGGCCGGCCTGACGCGCCCGACGCAGGTTGCTCTCGGCGCGCTGGTGGTGGCCGTCAACGCCGCGGTGTACGGCTGGTGGTTGTACCGCCGCCGGACGCCGTAGAATGATCGGTTGCAGCATGCGCACCGTCCACGCGGCCGACAGTCCCGCACCGCGCGTCATCGTCCTGTCGCTGGCCCTGCTCTGCGCGGCAGGCTGCCTGCCGGCGGAGATCGGCGACGATCGGCCCGTCGTCGGCGCCGGCGCCGCCGCGGGGCGGCCGGGCGCGGCGCCGGCCGGCGCTGATTTCCAGATAGTCGCCTTCGGCGATTCGCTGACGGCCGGCCTCGGCCTGCCGCTGGACCAGGCGTACCCGGCGCGCCTCCAGGAGCGGCTCGAGCTGGCCGGCTATCGGGCGCGCGTCGTGAACGCGGGCGTCTCGGGCGAGACGACGGCCGGCGGTCTGCGGCGGATAGGCTGGTCGCTGACCGGCGACGTCGAGATCCTGATTCTGGCGCTCGGCGGCAACGACGGCCTGCGGGGGCTGCCGGTCGGGCAGATGCGGGACAACCTCGCCGGCATGATTGCCGCCGCGCTGGAAAGCGGCGCGCGTGTACTGCTGGCGGGCATGGAGGCGCCGCCCAACTTCGGCGCGGACTACGCGGACCGCTTCCGCGCCGCGTTCGAGCAGCTCGCCGCCGAGTACGACGTCGTGTTCGTGCCGTTCCTGCTCGAAGGCGTCGCGGGCGTGGCGGGGCTCAACCAGGCGGACGGCATCCATCCGAACGCGGAGGGCGCCGACCGGGTGGCCGCCCACGTCTGGTCGGCGCTGGAGCCGATCCTGCACGAGGCGCGCGCGCCTCGTGTGCCGGAGGGTCGGTCGGGAGGGTCATGATCGAGCTGCGCGGTGTGTCGAAGACGGTGCTCAGTGGCAACCAGCCTCTCACCATCCTCCATCCCACCGACCTCACGGTTGCGTCCGGACAGTTCGTCTCGATTGTCGGTCCCTCGGGCAGCGGGAAGTCGACCCTGCTCGGTCTGATTGCCGGCCTCGACACGCCGTCGAGCGGCGAGATCGTCGTCGACGGCGTGGAGATCACCGGTCTCGAAGAAGATGCGCTGGCCTGCCTGCGCGGCGAGAAGATCGGCTTCGTCTTCCAGTTCTTCCACCTGATCCCGTCGCTGACGGCGCTGGAGAACGTGCTCGTGCCGCTCGAGATCGCGGGCGAGCCGCGCGCGGCCGAAAAGGCGGCGGCGCTGCTCCGTGACGTCGACCTGACGGACCGCGGCCATCACTATCCGTCGCAACTCTCGGGCGGCGAGCAGCAGCGCATCGCGATCGCGCGGGCGCTGGCCAACGATCCGCCGATCCTGCTGGCGGACGAGCCGACCGGCAACCTCGATTCGGCCAACGGCCGCCACGTGGTCGACCTGCTGGTCGACATCAACCGCAACCGCGAGACGACGATCCTCATGGTGACGCACGACGCCGAGATCACGGCGCGCTCCGACGCGGTGCTGACCATGCGCGACGGCCGGACGACGGCGGCCGCCGCCCAGCCGGCCTGAACGGTTCCATGCGCTTCATACTCACGATGGCATACCGGGAGTTGCGCGCGTCGTGGCGCCGGCTCGCGTTCTTCTTCCTCTGCGTGGCGGTCGGCGTCGCGGCCATTGTCGCGCTCCGGTCGCTGACCCAGAACGTGCGCGCCGCGCTGGCGACGGAGGCGCGGTCGCTGCTGGCCGGGGACGTCTCGCTGCGCACCGACCGGCCGTGGCCGGAGGAGCTGGACGCGGCATTGGCCCGCGGTTTCGACGGAAGCGCTCCGCCTCCCCGGACCGAGACGGTGGACATCGTGACGATGGCCAGGCTCCCGGAAGCCGGCAGCACGCGCACGAAGGTGATAGAGCTGCGGGGCGTGCAGCCCGGGTTCCCGTTCTACGGCCGGTTCCAGTTGGCCAGCGGACGCGGCTATGCATTCGACATGCTGCGCCGCAACGGAGCCCTGGTCGGTCCGGAGCTGCTCACACAGCTCGGTCTGCAGGTGGGTGACGAGCTGCTCATCGGCGACGCGGCCTTCGAGATCCGCGACGTGATTCGCTCCGAGCCGGGGCGCAGCCTGGGCGCGTTCAGCTTCGGCCCCCGCGTGCTCGTCGCGTACTCGGCGGTGGAGGAGGCGGGGCTGCTGACGTTCGCGAGCCGGGCGACCCGGCAACTGCTGTTGCAGGTCGACGAGGCGGCCATCGAACCGCTGGTGGAACAGCTTCGCAATGACCTGCAGGAGACCTTCGTGCGCGTCGGGTCGTACCGCCGCACCGGCAACCGGATCGAGCGCAACCTGGAGCGGACGGAGAGCTATCTGAGCCTGATCGGGTTCGTCATCGTGGTGCTCGGCGGCATCGGCGTATGGAGCGTGACGCGCGTGTTCGTGCAGCAGCGGATGCGCAGCGTCGCCATCCTGAAGTGTCTCGGCGCCACGACCGGACGCGTGCTTGCCGTGTACGTCGCGCAGGTCGCCCTGCTGGCGCTGAGCGGGAGCGCGCTCGGCGTGGCGCTGGCGATGGGCGTGCTGGCCGGGGTTCCGGACTCGCTCGTGGAGCAGACCGCGTCGGCTGCCGGACTCGGCAACGTCTCCACCGAGCTCACCGGGTCGGCGATTGTCCAGGGCCTGGCCGTCGGCACGCTGGTGTCGCTGCTGTTCGCGCTGGTGCCACTGCTGGAGGTGCGCCGCGCCAAGCCGCTGCTGCTGCTGCGGCAGGGAACGGCGCGGGCGCCCGCCGGCGTCGACGGCCTCAAGGTGGCGGTGACCGCCGCCGCGGCGCTGGGGCTGGTCCTGGTGTCCGCGTGGCAGGCGGCCTCGCTGGAGGTCGGCCTGTACGTCGTCGCGGGGTTCGCGGGCGTGACGTTCGTGCTGGCCCTGGTCGGCCGGGCGCTGCTGCGGGCCGTCGCGCCGCTGGAGGCTTCGCGCTGGTTCGCGCTGCGCCACGCCGTCCTGAATCTGAGCCGGCCCGGCAACCAGACGCGCGTCATCCTGCTGGCGGTCGGCCTCGGCAGCTTCTTCATCATCGGGGTGCAGGCCACGCAGGCCAACCTGCTCGGCAACTTCGCCCTGGAGCTGAGTGACGACACGCCCGACATGTTCCTGATCGACATTCAGGAGGACCAGGCGGACGGCGTGCGCGCCATGCTCGAGGCCAGCACGGGCCGGCGGCCGCAGCTCATTCCGGTGCTGCGCGCGCGCGTGACCCGCCTGGATGGCCGCAACGTGTCGTTCGACACGCCGCGCGGCGCCCGCCGCGCCGGTCTCGGCCGCGAGTTCACCGTCACCTACCGCGCCGAGCTTGCGGAGAACGAACGGGTCGTCGCGGGGCAGTTCTGGGACGGCTCGCCCGCGGGCGAGCCGGAGGTGTCGATCGAGGAGGACCTGCGCGACGAGCGGGGCATAGAGCTCGGCGACACCGTCACCTTCGACGTCCTGGGCCGCGAGATCAGCGCACGCGTCACGAGCGTGCGGACGGTGCAGTGGGACGACACCCGCAGCGGCGGCTTCATGTTCCTCTTCCGTCCCGGATCGCTTGGCGGCGCCCCGCATACCTACGTCGCGTTTTTGCAGGGTCCCGCCGAGACGCAGGCCAGGGCGCGCCTGCAGCGCGACACCGCCGAGCGGTATCCGAACGTATCGGTAATCGACGGACTGACGGTGATTGAAACGGTCCGGCGCGTGCTGGGCTACGTCACGCTCGCCATCACGGTCGTAGGCGCCGTCGCGCTGTTCAGCGGCGCCCTGATCCTGATTGGATCGGTGGCGATGACGAAGTTTCAGCGGATACACGACGCGGCCGTGCTGCGGGTGCTGGGTGGCAACACGCGGATGCTCGCCTCCATGCTGGCGCTGGAGTACGGCGTCCTGGGACTGCTGGCGGGCGCGGTCGGATCCGCGGCGGCGCTGGTGCTCACCTGGGCGCTGGCGCGGCAGGTGCTGGAGATCACCTGGTTTCCGTCGCTGCTGACGAACGTGATCGGGATGGCCGTTACGGCCGCGGCAGTCGGCGCGACCGGCGTCGTGGCGAGCCTCGACGTGCTGCGCCGCAAGCCGCTGGCGACGCTGCGCGCGGAGTAGGGCGCGGCAGGGGGTCGCGCGGCGATCGTGCGTGCTATGATCTTCCTTTTCGGGGGCGCCGATCGCAGACGGGAGAGAAGAGATGGACGTGGCGCGCTACCGCGATCAGCTGCTCAGCAAGCGTGACGAGATTCTGTCCTACGGCGGCGGCGGTCCCTTGCGCGCGTCGATGGACAACAACACGCGCCAGGGAGATTTGGCCGATCAGGCGGACGGCACGAACGAAGTCCACATCCAGCTCAAGGTCAAGCAGACCGACGCCAAGATCCTGCAGGCCATCGAGGAGGCGCTGCAGCGCATGCAGGCCGGCACGTACGGCGTTTGCCGCGACTGCGGCGAGATGATCGCCCCGGCCCGGCTGAGCGCCATTCCCTGGACGCGCGTCTGCATCACCTGCAAGCAGAAGCAGCAGCGGTGACCCGCGGCGGCGACGTGCACGCGGCGCGCCCGCGCCGGATAGCCGTCGCGCTCGGCAGCAACCTCGGGCCACGGCGGGAACATCTGCAGTACGCCGTGGAACGCCTGCGGCCAATCCTGGCCGGGATCCTGGTTTCCGATTTCATCGACACCCCGCCGCACGGTCCCGCCGCCGCCGGACAGCCGCGCTATCTGAACGGCGTGGTGGTCGGCTCGTCGCCGCGGGAACCGGACGACCTGCTGGCGCAACTGCAGGAGATAGAAGCCGAGCGCGGCCGCACCCGCCCCTATGACGGGGCGCCGCGCACGCTGGATCTCGATCTGATCCTGGCCGGCGATCTCGTGGTGGCGGCGCCCGGCCTGACCGTCCCGCACCCGCGCTTCCGCGAGCGCCGGTTCGTGCTGGAGCCGCTGGCCGCGGTCGCGCCGGACCTGACGGATCCCGTGACCGGGCTGACCGTGCGGGCCCTGCTCGAACGCCTGGATTCCTGAACGGCCGCGCTATTCGAAGCGCAGCGAATCGATCGGGTCGAGGCGGGCCGCCTGCCGCGCGGGATAGAAGCCGAAGAATATCCCGGTGGCCGCGGCGAAGCCGACGGCCAGCGCCACCGCGTCCGCGGGGAACGCGGTCGGCCACTGCAGGACGCGGGTCAGTCCCTCCGATACGCCGAATCCGAGGCCGATGCCCACGACGCCGCCGACCAGGCTGAGCACGATCGCCTCCACGAGGAACTGCCACAGGACGTGCCGCCCCTTGGCGCCGAGCGCCATGCGGAGGCCGATCTCCCGGGTGCGCTCCGTGACGGAGACGAGCATGATGTTCATGATGCCGATGCCGCCGACGATCAGCGATACGCCGGCGATGCCCGCCAGCAGCCCGGTCATCGTCTGCGTCATCTCCGAGCGCATCGTCGTGATGTCGGTCTGCGTGCGCACCATGAAGTCGTCCGGCTCGCCCGGCGGAATCCCGTGCTGCGCCCGCAGGACCGCGGTGATCTCGTCCGCGACGGGGTTCACGTTGTCCGCAGAGTCGGCGGAGATGGTTATGCCCGAGATGTTCGTGCCGTCCCGCCCGCGCAGTTTTTTCTGCACCGTCGTGTACGGCGCGAAGATCTTGTCGTCCTCATCCTGGCCGAAACCGCCGGCGCCCTTCGACGCCATGACCCCGATCACCTGGAACGACTGATTGCGGATCCTGATCCGCTCGCCGACGGGGTCAGCGCCTTCGCCGAACAGGTTGTCGCGGACCACGGATCCGAGCACGGCGACCTTGGCGGCGCTCCTGACGTGGGACGGATTGAAGAACGCGCCCATATCGACGTCCCAGATGCGGATGAGCGGCAGCTCGACGTCGGTGCCCTCGATCTCGGTGTTCCAGTTCTGGTTCGCGGCGATGACCTGGTCGCGGGTGCTGACGCCGGCGGCCAGATAGCGCGCGCCGGGCACCTCGCGGCGGATGGCGTCGACGTCCTCCGCCGTCAACGTCGGCGCACCGCCGACGCCCATGCTGACCCCGCCGCGGCGGAAGTTGCCGGCCCGCACCCGGATCAGGTTCGTGCCCGCGGACTGGATCTGGGTTTCGATTTCCTGCTGCGCGCCGCGCCCGAGCGCGACCATCGTGATGACGGCCGCGACGCCGATGATCATGCCGAGCATGGTCAGCGCCGTGCGGAGCTTGTTGCGGCCCAGCGCCTTCAAGGCAACGCGGATCGTGACGAACAGGGTCATTGCAGCACCTCGACAGCCGGCGCGGCGCCGGTCACCCGTCCGCCCGCGTGCGTCTCGTCGCGGACGACGAGGCCGTCGTGGAACTGGACGATGCGGTTGCCGTGCGCGGCGATCTCGTGGTCGTGGGTGATCAGTATCACGGTGATGCCGCGCTCGGCGTTCAACTGGCGGAACAGGTCCAGTACCTCGCGGCTCGTCGTCGAGTCCAGGTTGCCCGTCGGCTCGTCCGCCAGCAGGATCGCCGGCTCGTTGACGAGCGCCCGGGCGATTGCCACGCGCTGCTGCTGCCCGCCGGACAGTTGGTTCGGCATGTGGTCCACGCGGTCGGCCAGACCCACCGCGTCCAGCATGGCGAGCGCCCGCCGCCGCCGCTCGGCGCCGCGCACGCTCGCGCCGCGGTACAGCAGCGGCAGCTCGACGTTCTCGAGCGCCGAGGTGCGGGCCAGCAGGTTGAAGCCCTGGAATACGAATCCAATCTTGGTGTTGCGGATGTCCGCAAGCTCGTCGCGGGTCAGCCGCGAGACATCGCGGCCCTCCAGCTCGTACGTGCCGCGCGTAGGGCGGTCGAGACAGCCCAGAATGTGCATGAAGGTCGATTTGCCGGAGCCGGAGGGGCCGACGACCGCCACGAACTCGCCGGCCTCGATGTCCAGGTTCACACCCCGCACGGCGCGCACCTCGACGGCGCCCGTGGAGTACGTCTTGGCGAGATCGCGGACGGCGATGACCGGCATCCGTGTCTCCCGGCCCGCTACCGCCGCCCGGGGGGGGCAAAGCGCGGCATGAGCGGGGAAGTGGCCGCGTCGCGCGTCGCGCCCCCGGGCTCGGGCGTCGAGATGAAGCTGACAAGCGTGGCGCCGGCCGCGAGGGCGGCGCCCGAGTCCTCGTCGCCCACGGCCGCACCGGCCTGGACGAGCTCCGTGGACGTGCCGTCGGTCAGGCCGAGCGTGACGTCCACCGGCAACAGCCGTCCCTGCTCCAGCAGCCACACGCGCCCGGTGGAACGGGTCTGCGGCAGCGGGCCGAACAGCGCGTCGATGGTCGTCGCACCGCGCGCGACGGCCGGCACGGCCGCGTCTGCGGCGGCATTCGCCGGCCGCGCGCGCGTCGCCGCTGCGGGGCGTCCGCGGCCGTTACGCATGCGCTCGCGAAACCGCTCGCGCTCCTCGGGCGACATCTGCTGCAGGCGTTCCCTGAAGCGCCGCATGCGTTCGGGGTCGGCGGGCGCGGCGGGCGCGGTTCCGGTCGGCCGCGGAAGATCCGGCGCCGGCTGGTTCAGCGCCATGAATGTCTCGGCGGCCGGACGGAAGCGCAACGCGGCGTTGGGTACGCGCACCACGTCGTCCCGCCTGGCGATCTCGATGGTCGCCGTTGCCGTCATGCCCGGCTTCAGTTTCAGGTCGGGGTTCGGCGCGTCGATGACGGTGGAATAGGTAACGACGTTCTGCTGCACGATCGGCTCGAGCCGGATCTGGGAGACCACGCCGCCGAACGTCTCGTCCGGGTAGGCGTCGACCACGAAGCTCACGGGCTGTCGCGGCCGGATGCGGCCGACATCCGACTCGTCGACGTTGGCGATCACCCGCATCTTCGTGAGGTCGGCGGCGATGACGAACAGCTCGGGCGCCTGGAGGCTGGCCGCCACGGTCTGGCCCACGTCCACGAGACGGGAGATGACGATGCCGTCGATCGGCGCCCGGATCACCGTGTGCTCCAGGTTGACCTCGTTCTGGTTCAGCGATGCGCGGGCCTGGATGACCTGCGCCTCGGCCGAGCGGAGCTGCGCCGTGGCCGAGCGCACGTTGACCTCGGCCGTTTCGAGCTCCGTCTGCGAGATCAACTCCTGCGCCGCCAGCTCCACCGAGCGCGCGTGCTGCGTGTGCGCATCGTCCACCGCCACGCGCAGGCGCTCGACGTCCGCCTCGGCGCGGAGCAGGTTGGCCCGGGCCTGCTCGATCTGCGTCTCGAAGAGTGAAGGATCCAGGCGCGCGATGACATCGCCCTCGCGCACGATCGCGTTGTAGTCGGCGCGCAGCTCCTGGATGATGCCGGATACCTGGCTGCCGATCTGGACGGTGGTCACCGCTTCGAGCGACCCCGTCGCGGAGACCGACTCCACGATGTCGCCGCGCGTCGTCTCGACGGTGCGGATTTCCGGCACGAACTCGGGCGCCTCCGACGCGTAGTACCACCAGGCGCCCGCCCCGCCCAGCGCCAACACCAGCAACAGGTACTTCATGGTGCTACTCCACCCCCGACGATCGAGATGCCCGCGCGCGACAGCGACGTCTGCTGCACGCGCTCGAACTCGATGACGGCGTTCTGGTAGTCGAGAATGGACCGCAGCTCGGTGTCGCGCGCGGTTGCGAGATCGCGCTGCGCCTGCACGACGAAGAAGTTCGTCGACGTGCCGACCTCGAACTTGCTCTCCTCGGCGGCCAGTTGCTCCTCCGCCAGCTCGCGCGCCACGCGCGCGGCGTCGATGCGCTCCCGGATGCTCTCGATCTGGAGCGCCGCGTTGGTCACCTCGGTTGCGATCTGCAGCTCGATCTGCTCGATCTGCGCGCGGGTCTGCTGCACCTGCAGCCGCGCCCGCGCGTGGGCCGCCTTCTGGGCGCTGTGGCCGAGCGGATAGCTGAGCTGCAGTTGCACGTTCCAGACCGGATACTCCAGTTGCGCGATGTGCGCCAGCGCGTCGCCGTACCCGCCCGGGACGGCAATGACGGCGGGACCGCCGAGCGCGCTGCTGATCAACTGCGTGCCGCCCTGTCCCTGCAGGCGGAACGAGCCGACGAGATCCAGCGCCGGCAGGGTGGCGTTGGCCAGGTTCCGCAGCGTTACCGTGTTGATGTCCTGCTGGCGCCTTGACCGTTCGATGTCGGTGCGCGCGTCGAGCGCGGTACGGATCGCCGTGTCGACGTCGATCGGCGCCTGATCCAGCAGCGGCTGGTCGACCGCGTTGATGTCGGCGCTCCACAGCTCGTCGTCCGTCCCCGACACGATCAGCTGCTTGAGCGCGAGCTCGGCGGTGCGCATCTGCTGCTCGGCCTCGGCCAGCGTCTGGCGGCGGGCGGCCGCCTCCGAGCGGGCCTGCACCACCTCGATCGGCGCCAGCGTGCCGACCTCGACGCGAATGCGGTTCTCGCGGACGAGCTGCTCCGCCAGCTCCAGCGCCTGGCGCTGCACGTCGACGCTTGCCCTCGCGTAGACGAGGTCCCAGTACGCGCGGCGGACATCGGCCAGCGTGTTCGCGATCGTCTCGCGGAGGTCGACGTCGGAGATGTCCCTGTTCAACTGGCTGACCAGCAGTTGACGCCGCTGCGGATCGATGCTGCGTCCGCGGAGAATGGGCTGCGTGTACGACAGCGCAACGTTGCTCGAAAAGCTCGGATTGAAGCTGAAGAAGACGTTGTTCGTTTCGGTGCGCGCGTTCGTCCAGTCGAGCGTGTAGCGGCCGCCGTTCCAGCCGAGGGCCTGCTCCAGTCCGAATCCGGCGTTCCCGCTCTCGGTTTCCACGGTGCGGCGGCTCAGCCGCCCCGCGCCGTCGAGCTGCGACCGCGAGGGGCTCATGCTGCGGCCCAGGTCGAAGTTGGAGCTCACGCTCGGCAGGAAGGCGGAACGCGACTCGGCAATCGTGAGGTCCTGGAGCTGCGGGTTGACCCGCTCGACGGCGATGTCGAGGTTACGGTCCAGTGCGCGCTCGATCGCCTCGTCCACCGTCAGGTCGAAAGCCCGGCGCGCCTGCGCCGGCAGGCCGGCGGTTGCGGCATTCTCCATGAGCCGCGGCACGTCGATACCCGGCGGTTGCGCGCCGGCGCCCGCGGCAGATCCCGTCAACAGCAGCAACGCTGCCCAGATACGCCACTTCTTCACGTTGGATTTCCTCCTGACTCCTTCATGGCCCGCCGGACCCGTTGCAGTTTCTGCACTGGACGCGGCGCAACCGTTGCTGGTGGCGCCTGCTATTGCAAGACCGACGCCGCGCCCGGATTATTCCGGGCCCGCCAGCAGCGTCAGCTTTTCGATCACCTCGCCCACGACGCTGTCGGGCGTCGACGCACCGGCCGTGACGGCGATGGTGAAGTCGCCGTCCGCCGGCAGCCAGTCGCGCGTGACGGCCTGCGCCGTCCGTCCTCCGGGGGGCGCGTCCAGCGGCTGGTGGCGCAACTCGTCGGCCGAGATGAGACAGGCGGGCGCGGCAATGTGGTAGGTGGGCATGCGCTCCGCGCAGATGCGCGCCAGGTTGCGGGTGTTGCTGCTGTTGTAGCCGCCTACCACGACCGCGAGGTCGCAGCGGTGCGCGTCGAGCAGCCGCTCGAGGGCGTCCTGGCGATCCTGCGTTGCGCTGCAGATGGTCTCCAGCGCGCGGTAGTGGTCCGGCAGCGCCGCCGCGCCGTAGCGGTCGATCATGGCGCGGCGGATCATCTCGCCGATGGCGATCGACTCGCTCATCAGCATGGTGGTCTGGTTCGCCAGGCCGACGCGCTGGAGATCGCGGTCCGGGTCGAAGCCGGGCGAGCAGGCGTCTCCGAACGCGTCCATGAACTGCCCGCGGCCGGCCCGGCCGCGGATCACGTCGCACAGGAGACCGGCCTGTTCCTCGTCGAGGATCACGACGTAGCGCCCGCCGTTGACGGCGGCTGCCTGGGACGCGGTCGCGCGGGTTTCCTCGTGGTGCAGCTTGCCGTGGATCACCGACGTGAACCCGTCGCGCGCGTGCTCGCGCACCTTCTTCCAGACGTTCAGCACCGACCCGCAGGTGGTGTCGACCAGCGTGCAACCCTGCTGTTCCAGCCGCTCCAGTTCCGCCACCGTTACGCCGAAAGCCGGAATGATGACGACGTCGTCGGGGACGAGGTCGTCCACGGATTCGCGCGGGTCGCTGAGAAAACGAATACCCGCCTCGCGCAAACGGTTGTTGACCTGCGGGTTGTGGATGATCTCGCTCGCCAGGTAGACGCGCCGGTCCGGGAAGCGGTGCCGCGTCTGGTAGGCGTAGCTGACCGCCCGGTCGACGCCGTAGCAGAAGCCGAACTCGCGCGCCAGATGCACGGTCAGCCGTCCGGCCCGCCAGCGGTAGCCGGCATCCTTGACGCGTTCGACGAAACGGCTGTGATAGTCGCTGGCGACGTCGCCAGCCACGGCGAGCTTGAGGTCCAGACCCTTGCGGTAGATCTCTGAGGGCACGGCCGGGTTCACCACACGTGGGCGGCCGTAGCAGAAGGCCGGTGAGAAATGCGGGCCAGACGGATGCAGTCCACGATCCCATAGATGATACGCCACGCGGGCGCACAAGGGAGCCGGTGGTCTACAACAGCGCGTGGAAGTCCGTGACGGCCGTGCCGGGGTAGTAGTGGGCGATGATGTCGAGCGGCGAGTGCCCGGACCGTGCGCGGGCCACGGTCCCCGTCTGGCACAACCCGACGCCGTGGCCGAATCCGCGTCCCTCGAACAGCAACGCGCGGCCGGAGCGGCGCACGGTGAAGCGCGTGCTTCTGATTGCGTGCTTCCCCAGGCCGGCGTTGATCGCGCTCCGCACCTGCTCTCCGCTCGCGGCCACGGTCCGCGCGCCGTGCAGCGTCACCCGGACCGCCCGCCCGGCCGCATCCTGTTCCGTCACTTCCAGCGTATCCAGACGCCGGCCGATGCTGGTGGCGTCGCGGCGGTTCAGGGCGCTGCGCAGGTCGGACAGCGTGACTTCCGCGCGCCAGGGCGTCGTGCCTTCGCGCACGCAGTAGCCGTCCGGAAGGCCCCGCAGGTAGGGCGGGCTGTCGCCGCGCCAGGCGGTCGCCGCCGGGCTCGTGTGTCCGCCGCAGTCGGCGTGGAACACCGCGTTGATCGGCCGGTCCGCGTAGGTGATGACGGCGCCGCTGGTGGATTGCGCGGCGCCGGCCGCCAGCCGCGCGATGTCCGCCGGCCAAGAGGACAGCGGGCGGTACACCTGGCAGTGCGTCGTCGCGCACAGGTCGAAGCCTTCGTGCGCATGGCGCTGCCGGTTGGCGAGCGCGTACGTGCGCGAAACGATGGCCTGTACCTCGGCGACGGCGCCGGCCGTTCGCGGGTCGAGTCCCCCGAGCGCCGCTTCGGCCAGCACGGAGCCGCCGACGTAGTCGTCGATGGCCAGGTCGGCTACCGTGCCGTTCGCAAGCCGTATCCGCAGGCCCGCCCCGTCGGAATCCCGGCCGGCCGCGTCGAAGCTGCCGGGCAGACGGACCGGCCGGTTGGAAGCGCAGCCTCCGGCGAGCAGACCGGCCAGCGCCGGCAGCAGGCGGAGCGAGAGGGCGCGTCGGGTGACAGTCGGCATGCCTGACGTATCGGCCGCTGGGCGTCCGGTCATGACCGGCGCGGCGTTTGACTTTGGCGCGTGCGGGCGCGTACGATCAGCGGCTTGTTCGTGTGCGCGGGATGCGGCGCAACGCGCTGCGCGCCCCGCGGCACCAGCAGACCGTCGAACATGGCGCAGGCCGTACTCTCAGCACCGGATCTCACCGCTCACGGCATTGCCGATCCGGGACCGGTCCACTGGAATCTGGGCGCCGCGGCGCTGTACGAGCACGCTGTCAGACGTGCGGAAGGCGTGGTGGCGGAGAACGGTCCGCTCGTCTGCCTCACCGGTGTGCATACCGGGCGGTCGCCGAACGACAAGTTCCTGGTGCGTGAGCCCTCGACCGAGTCCGACGTCTGGTGGGGGAAGGTCAACCGGGACATCGCGCCCGCGCAGTTCGAGGCGGTGAAGCAGCGGATGCTCGGCGCGCTGCGCGGCAGGGAGCTCTTCGTGCAGGACTGCTTCGCCGGCGCGGATGCGGAGTATCGACTCCCTATTCGGATCATCACCGAGCGGGCCTGGCACAGCCTGTTCGCCCGCACCATGTTCCTGGCCAGTCCCGCGGGCGAGACGGATCCCGGGCACGCGCCCGGCTTCACCGTGATCGACGTGCCGTCCGTCGAGGCGGATCCGGCCAGCCACGGCACCAACTCGCCCGTGTTCATCCTGCTGAACTTCGCCGAGCGGCTCGTCCTGATCGGCGGGACCAGCTACGCCGGCGAGATCAAGAAGTCGATCTTCACGGTGATGAACTACCTGCTGCCGCTGCGCGACGTGTTGCCCATGCACTGCTCGGCCAACATCGGCGCCGACGGCGACACGGCACTGTTCTTCGGCCTGTCTGGCACCGGCAAGACGACGCTGTCCAGCGATCCGGAGCGGCGCCTGATCGGTGACGACGAGCACGGCTGGACCGCGCGCGGCGTCTTCAACTTCGAGGGCGGCTGTTACGCGAAGATGATCCGCCTTTCGGCGGAGGCGGAGCCGGAAATCTACTCGACAACGCGGCGTTTCGGCACCGTCCTCGAGAACGTGGTGCTGGATCCGCGGACCCGGCAGCTCGATCTGGACGACGACACGCTGACCGAGAACACGCGCGGCGCCTATCCGATCTCGTTCATCGACAACTGGGTGCCGTCCGGGCAGGGCGGCCATCCGCGCAACGTCGTCATGCTGACCGCGGACGCGTTCGGCGTCCTGCCGCCGATAGCCCGGCTCACGCCGGAGGCGGCGATGTATCACTTCCTGTCGGGGTACACCGCCAAGGTTGCAGGGACCGAAAAGGGCGTGACCGAGCCTCAGGCCACCTTCAGCACCTGCTTCGGCGCGCCGTTCATGGTGTGGCAT
Source organism: Vicinamibacterales bacterium (assembly GCA_965207665.1). Taxonomy (GTDB): domain Bacteria; phylum Acidobacteriota; class Vicinamibacteria; order Vicinamibacterales; family UBA8438; genus JAAXGX01. The sequence continues at coordinate 2,822,606 of CBDBMV010000002.1, read as the reverse complement.
CCGACGGTGTACGCGAAGCTGCTCGGCGACCGGATCGCCGAGCACGGCTCGCGGGTGTGGCTTGTCAACACCGGCTGGACGGGCGGCGCCTACGGTACCGGCGCCCGCATGCGGATCGCCCACACGCGGGCGATGATCAACGCGGCGCTGTCCGGCGCGCTCGACGACGTGCCGTACCAGACGGACGCGCGGTTCGGCGTCGACGTCCCGAGGACCTGTCCGGGCGTGCCGGCCGACGTGCTCATCCCGCGCGACACCTGGGCCAGCGGCGCCGACTACGATGCCCAGGCAGGACGGCTGGCAGTGATGTTCACCGAGAACTTCGAACGGTTCGCCGCCCAGGCCGAGCCCGGGATCAAGGCCGCCGGCCCACGCATCTGACCCCGCGACAGCCCGCCCGGCCCATGTCCTGATGAAGCTCGAACCGGTCATCGGACTCGAGATTCACGCGCAGCTCCTCACCTCCACCAAGATCTTCTGCGGCTGCAGCACGACGTTCGGCGCCCCGCCGAACACGCACGTATGTCCGGTCTGTCTGGGGTTGCCTGGGGCGCTGCCGGTGCTCAACCGCCGCGCCGTGGAGCTTGCGGTGCGGGCCTCGCTGGCGCTCGGCTGCGACGTGCAGCCGGTGTCGCTGTTCGCGCGCAAGAACTACTTCTATCCCGACCTGCCGAAGGGCTACCAGATCTCGCAGTACGACCAGCCGCTCGCCACGGACGGGCGCCTGCAATACGAATCGGAGGGGCGGCAGGTCGATGTACGCATCATCCGGGTGCATCTCGAAGAGGACGCCGGCAAGTCGCTCCACGAGGGCTTTCCCGGGTCGGGCCGCGCGACGCACCTGGATTTCAACCGCAGCGGCGTGCCGCTGATCGAGATAGTGACCCATCCCGATCTGCGCTCCAGCGCCTCGGCCGCGGATTTCTTCAGCCGGCTGCGGGCGATGTTCCGGGCGCTGGGCGTCAACGACGGCAACATGGAGGAGGGCAGCCTGCGCTGCGATGCGAACGTCTCCGTGCGGCCCGCCGGCGCCGGGCGGCTCGGCGTCAAGGTCGAGGTGAAGAACATCAACTCGTTCCGCTACCTCCAGCACGCGCTCGACTACGAGTACGAGCGCCAGACGGGCGTGTTGCGGGCGGGCGGCGCAATCACGCAGGAGACGCGCCTGTGGGACGTCGCCGGCGGGCGCACGTTGCCGATGCGCAGCAAGGAAGAGGCGCACGATTACCGCTACTTCCCGGAGCCCGACCTGCCGCCCCTGGAGGTATCCGCCGAGTGGGTGGCGGCCATCGCCGAGTCGTTGCCGGAGCTGCCGGAGGCCCGCAAGCAGCGTCTGGTCTCCGAGTTCGGCATCGCGGAGCGTGACGCCGCGTGGCTTGCGCAGTCGGCCGACGCGACCGGCTACTTCGAGGCCGCGGCGCGGGCCGCGGGCAACGCGAAGGCGGCGTGCAACTGGATCATGGGGCCGGTCGGCCGCTACCTGAACGAGCACGGCGTGGAGATCGGCGACCTGCGCGTCGGCCCCGAGCGGCTGGCCGAGCTTGTCGTTCTGGTGGAGGAGGGCACGATCAGCACCTCGGCCGGCCGATCCGTGTTCGAGCGCATGGCGCAGTCGGGCGAGTCGGCGCGGTCGATCGTCGAGTCGGAGGGGCTGGCGCAGATCGACGACACCGACTTGCTCGGCGCGGCCGTGCGCGAGGTGGTGGACGGCAATCCCGATGCGGTCGCCAGCTATCGGGGCGGCAAGACCGGCACGCTGGGATTTCTCGTGGGACAGGTGATGCGGCGGACGGGCGGCAAGGCGAACCCCCGTACGGCGCGCGCGATGCTGCTGGACATCCTCGACGCCGGCAACTAGACTGGCTACTTGAGCTCGATGCCGCCCTCGAACCCGGACGATCTCATCGGGCCAGCCTCCAGTTTCCACGTCAGCCTCCCGGCCGATGCAACCCGCGTCGACTTCTACCGCGAAGAGTTGGCCAAGCACCGGAAGTGCCTGGAGCAGCAGCGCGAGTACTTCTCGGAAAAGGTCATCGGCGACGTCGAAGCGGCATTGACGCGCCTCATGGCGAGGGTCGACAACCTCTGCTCGCGAGAGAACGGCGACGAGATCGTCAGCCGGTTGCTCCGCGAGATCGACGTCGTCACGCGCCTCTCGGTCTGGTCAGACCACAAGAACTCCCACTGAACGACGCAACAGCTTCCCTCCGGCGCGACCTGCTTGCGATTGCCGCGGCCGGAATCGACGGCGCCGCGGCGCCACGGCTCGTTGAGCGGGCGCTGGGACGCAAAGAGCCGTCCGCCGCGATCGGACGCCGGCCGGTGACGCTTGTCGCGGCCGGCAAGGCGGCCGCGCCCATGGCGGCGGCGTACCTCGGCATCCGCGGCGAGTATGTACGCACCGGCCTCGTGGCGGCGCCCGGTCGGCCGGCAGACGTGGACCTGGGCGGGCTGGAATGGATACGGGTCGGCCATCCGGTGCCCGCTGCCGGCAGTCTGGCTGCCGGCCGCCGGGCGCTCGCCCTGGCGGAGCAGGTCGCGGGCGACGGGCTGCTGGTGCTGCTGCTCTCCGGCGGCGCATCGGCCGCGCTCGCGGCGCCGGTTCCGGGCGTCAGCCTCGAAGACAAGATCCGGGCCACGCGGCTGTTGCTGCGCGCCGGCGTGCCGATCGACCGCATCAACTGCGTCCGCAAGCACTTGTCGGCGATCAAGGGCGGGTGGCTGGCGGCCGCGGCGCGCGGCGCGGTCGTGACGCTCGCGGTATCGGACGTGGTGGGGCCGATTCCGGACGACCCCGCCGTCATCGGATCCGGCCCGACGGCGCCGGACCCTACCCGCTACGCGGACGCGCTGGAGGTGGTGGAGGAATGCGGGATCCGGTCAGCCTTTCCGCCCGCGGCGTTGCGCGCGCTGGAGGAGGGATTGCAGGGGCGCAGGCCGGAGACCCCGAAGTCGGGTGACAAGCGCCTGCGCGGCGCCCGGACCCTGGTGATCGGCAGCCGCTTCGATGCGGTGAATGGGTCCGCGCGCCATGCGGCGGGGCTCGGCTACAACGTCGTAACGCTGCCCGCGCCGGTCGTGGGCGAGGCGCGCGTGGCGGCCGTTGACCACCTGAAGCTTGCCACCGCCGCCGCGGTGCGGCGGCCGGCGTGCATTCTGTCGGCCGGCGAGACCACCGTCGAGGTGCGCGGCCCGGGCCGCGGCGGGCGCAACCAGGAGTTCGCGCTCGCGGCGGCGGACCGGCTCGGCGGCGTCTCCGGCGTTGCGGGGCTGATCAGCGTGGGCAGCGACGGCATCGACGGCCCCACCGACGCGGCCGGCGCTCTGGTCGACACCACTACGCTGGCGCGGGCCCGTGCGCAGGGCATGCGGGATCCGGCACACTACCTCGACCGCAACGATTCGTACACCTTCTTCGAGCAGTTGGGCGACCTCGTAAGGACCGGCCCGACGGCGACGAACGTGGGCGATCTGCAGGTGCTGCTGCTGCCATGAAGCCACCTCCTCCGGACCAGTTGCTGGCGCGCATTCAGGCGACGCTCGACCATCCGGCCACGGTCCGCGAGCTGCTGCAGCAACTGCGGCTGCCGCCGGCGCAGCGCAGCACGCTCCGCCGCCGCCTGGCCGCGCTGGTCGACGCCGGCAAGCTCATCAGGGTCCGGGGCAACCGCTACGGTCTGCCGGACCGGATGCGCCTGGTGACGGGCCCGGTCCAGGTACATCCGCGAGGGTTCGGTTTCGTGACGCCGGAGCATCCGGTCGACGGGGTGGACGGCGACCTCTACATCGCCGGCGCCAACCTGAACCAGGCGATGCACGGCGACCGGGTCGTGGCGCGCGTCGAAAGCCGGCGCGCGGCGGATCGCAGCGAGGGGCGCATCGTCCGCATCCTCGAGCGTGCAACCGAGCGCCTCGCCGGCCGTTACGACGTCGATGATTCCGGTCTGGCGTACGTCGTCCCGTTCGACCGGCGGCTGGTGATGGACGTCCATGTGCCGCGTACGGAAACCGCGTCCGCCGTGCCCGGCGAGATGGTGGAGGTCGAGATCACGCGCTGGCCCACGCCCACGCGCAACCCGGTCGGCAGCGTCACCGCGGTGCTCGGCGACATCGACGCGCCCGGCGTGGACGCACGGCTGATCATCCGCAAGCACCAGTTGCCCGACGAGCACGGGCCGGCGGCGCTGGCCGAGGCCAGGCGCGCGGGAAGGCAGGTCCGGCCGCGCGACAAGCTCGGGCGGCGGGACTTCCGCCGCTGGCCCACGGTGACCATCGACGGCGAATCCGCGCGCGACTTCGACGACGCCGTTTCGATCGAACGGCTGCCGAACGGCAACTTCCGGCTCGGCGTGCATATCGCGGACGTCGCCCACTACGTTCGGGAAGAGAGCGCACTCGACGCCGCGGCGCTCCAGCGTGGAACGTCCGTCTATTTTCCGGACCGCGCCATCCACATGCTGCCGGAAGCGCTTGCGGCGGGACTGTGCAGCCTCAGGCCGCAAGTGGACCGCCTGGCGCAGTCGTGCCTCATGGAGATCGACAAGCGCGGCGTCGTGCGGCGCTACGAGCTGCACGACGGCCTGATCCGCAGCGACGCCCGCATGACCTACACGGAGGTCAACGGCATCCTCACGGGCGAGGATCCGGACGCACGCAAGAAGTACCGGCGCCTTGTGCCCCATCTCGAGCACATGGCGGAGCTGTTCGAATTGCTGAACGGCCGGCGGCGAGCGCGGGGATCGATCGATTTCGACCTGCCCGAGGCGGAGTTGCTGATGGACGACCAGGGCCGCGTGGAGGCGATCGTCGCCGCGGAGCGCAACTTGGCGCACCGGTTGATCGAGGAGTTCATGCTGGCGGCCAACGAGACCGTCGCGCGCCACCTGGAGGAGAACGGCATGCCGGCGCTGTTCCGCGTGCACGAGGCGCCCGATCCCGACAAGGTGGCCGATTTCGAGGCATTCGCCGCGTCGCTCGGGTTCAGTCTCGGCACGCAGGCGGGGCACGTTACGCCGGGACACTTTCAACGCTTGCTGCGGCGCGTGAGCGGACAGCCCGAGGAACGGCCCCTCGCGTTCCTGATGCTGAGGACGATGCAGCTTGCGCGCTACGATCCGTCCAATCTCGGGCACTTCGGACTGGCCGCGCCGGCGTACGCCCACTTCACCTCCCCGATCCGCCGCTATCCCGACCTTGTCGTGCACCGCGCGCTCCGCGAGCTGCGGGCGGCGACGCCGGATACCGGCCGGCGCGAGCGATGGCGCGAGGACATGCGGGAGCTGGCGCGCCGCACGTCGGCACTGGAGCGGCGCGCGGAAGAGGCGGAGCGGGAGCTCGTCCAGTGGCGCAAGGTGCGCTTCATGGCCGGGATGGTGGGGGACGAGTTCGCCGGGTACGTGATCGGGGTAACGGCGTTCGGGCTGTTCGTGGAGTTGACCGAGCACTTCGTCGAGGGACTCGTCCACATTTCGAGCATGGCGGACGACTACTACCGCCACCTGGAAGGCGAGCACGCGCTGCGCGGCGAGAACACCAACAAGGTGTACCGTCTCGGCGATCCGGTGCGCGTGCAGCTCGTCAGGGTCGACCGGGATCAGCGGCAGCTCGACCTGGCGCTGGTCGAGATACTGGACCACGTGCGGAAGCTGGAAGGGCGCCGCGACCGGCCGCCACGCCGCCGGGACCGCCGTTCGGGCGGAGTGGCCCAGCGGCGGCGCGGGAGCTCGCGGCGGCGCTGACGGTCGCGTACGCGCAGGAAGCGCATCATGCGGGACGTTGTCATCGGCACGGCCGGGCATGTCGACCACGGCAAGAGCGCCCTTGTGCAGGCGCTGACCGGCACCGATCCCGATCGCCTGCAGGAGGAGAAGGCGCGCGGGATAACGATCGATCTCGGATTCGCCCACTACCGGCAGGGCGACACCACCATTGCCTTCGTGGACGTGCCGGGCCACGAGCGGTTCGTGCGTAACATGATTGCCGGCGCCAGCGGGATAGATGCGGTGCTGCTGGTGGTCGCGGCGGACGAGTCGGTGATGCCCCAGACGCGCGAGCATTTCGACATCTGCCGACTCCTGAACGTGGACCGGGGTGTCGTGGCGTTGAGCAAGTGCGATCTCGTCGACGCCGAGATGCTGGAGCTGGTGCGGCTGGAGACCCGGGAGCTGCTGGCCGGGTCGGGGCTGGAGGACGCGCCGATCGTGCCGGTGTCGGCGCGCAGCGGCGCGGGACTGGAGCAGTTGCGGGCGGCCCTGGCCGCCGTGGCGGAGGCGCCGCCGCGCGCCGCGGACGGGCCGCTGCGGCTGCCGGTCGACCGCGCGTTCACGGTCCGCGGGGTCGGGACCGTCGTTACGGGAACGCTGGTGGCGGGGGAGGTCCGCCCCGACATGGAGCTGGAGGTGTTGCCCGCGGGCCAGCTGGTCAAGGTTCGCGGCGTGCAGGTGCACGGCCGCCAGCAGCAGTCTGCCGCAGCCGGCCGGCGCGTTGCGGTGAATCTGCACGGCATCGACGTCGACGAGTTGCGGCGCGGCGACACGCTGGCGGCGCGCGGCGGCTTCGATACGACGCGTCGCTTCGACGCCGCCGTTGCCCTGCTGCCGGACGCGCCGCCCTTGCGGCACGGCGCACGCGTCCGTTGTCACCACGGCACGGCGGAGGCGATGGCCCGGATTGCACTCTCGGCGCAGACGGGTGACCGGGAACGCGCGGAGGATCCGGCGTTTCTGACCGCGCTGCAACCGGGTGGCGGAGCGTTCGCGCGGGTGCGGGTCGAGGCGCCGCTGGCGCTGACGCGCGGAGACCGGTTCGTCCTGCGGGCATACTCCCCGCCTGTGACCATAGCCGGCGGGGAAGTGCTGGACCCGCTCCCGCCGCGGGGGCGTTTCAGGTCGCCGCCCGGCCTTGCGCGCCTGCGCCGCCTGGCCGGCGCGGAAAGCGAGACGGACAGCCTCCTGGTCATGGTGGAGGAAGGTGGCGGGCAGGGCGTGAGTCGCGAGTCGATCGCGCGCCGCCTGGGCGTCAGTCCCGCTGCGTTCGAACGGACGGTTGCCGCGCTGGAGGCCAAGGAGCGCATCGTCGCCGTCGGCAGCCGGTTGGCGGCGCCGGCGGCGTTGCGCGTTGCGAGGGAGGAGTTGCTGGCGCTCATCGCGCGGTTCCACGCGGCGCAGCCGCTCGCGCCGGGCCTGCCGCGGGAGGAGGCGCGCGAGCGCCTGAGCCGCCGTGCGGCGCCGGCCGTGCTCGATCATGTAGTCGCCGGACTGGTTGCCGCGGGAGTCATCGTGGCGACCGACCATCTTGCGCTGGCGGAACACCGCATCGAGCTGTCGGCGGAAGAGACGCGGATTCGGGACCATCTGGCGGAGCTGTACCGCGAGGCCGGTCTGGTCTCACCGGACGTGGGCCAGGCGGCGGCGGCGATCGGTGCGCCGCCGGAGCAGGCCGCACGCATGCTCGAGCTGCTGGTGCGCGACGGTTCGCTCGTCAAGGTCGAGGCGCTCGTCTTCCACAAGGAGTGCCTGGATGGTCTGGCGGCGGCGGTCGCGCAACTGAAGGCGCAGGCGGGAGAGCCGCTGCGGATCGACGTAGGCACGTTCAAGGAGCGGTTCGGGGTGTCCCGCAAGTACGCGCTCCCGCTGCTCGGCTACCTGGACCGCATGCGCGTCACGCGCCGCGTCGGCAACGAGCGGCTGGTCCTGTAGGACCGCGGCCGGCCGCTGGCCCCGCTGGTGTACACTTTCCTGCAGGTGAAAGGTTGTTGAATGGCAGATAGTGCGGATCGAAGTTGCTTCACGGTCGGGGTGTTTCAGGACGTGGCGTGGGCCGAGCGCGGAATTGACGCTCTGAAGCGTCATGGATTCTCCGCGGAGACGCTGTCAGTCATAGCGCGCCACTCCGAGGACGCTGCCGGGCTCGTCGAACGCGCGCTTGGAAGCGATACTCCGCCGGTCGAGGTGAACGGTCTGGGCGCGGCGATCGCCAGGGGCTCCCTGGTCGGCGCCCTGCAGGGGGACGACGAGGGGCTGGGCAGGAGCGGTATCGCGGCGACCGTGTCGAGAGCGGGCTTCCAGGCCCATGACGGCTTCATTTTCGAAACGCTCACCGCCCGGGGCGGTGTGCTGGTTGGGGTAGAGAGCGAACCGCTCGCAGCCGACGCGCTTACTGTGCTCCACGCCTACGGCGGCGGCAACGCCGCCATCGGCGCCTGGACCGGACGCGTCTGAAGCGCCGGGAAGCATTCCGCCGCACCGCGCGGCGCACGCCCGGCGCCTGCCGGCGCCATGAGCCTGAATTTCAGTCGCATACAGCTCCTGTCGCGACTTCGGCGCGCGGTAAGCGATGCCGTCGGGCGCTGGAGACCCGCGCGACGCGGGGCAGCGGTCGATCCATCCCCGGGGGCCGCCCCGGGTCCGGCAGAACCCGAGCGCCCGTCGCGCATCGCAGAGCTCTCCATTCGTCCCGCCTCAATCGGTCCGCGGGATGTCCGGTTCCTGCTCGGCGCCACCGAGCAGCGGATGGGGCGCTCGCTCGCCGCGTCGGCGGCCGGGCACGTCGTCGCCGGTCTGCTGCTGGCGCTCATCATCAGCCTGACGCCGGAGCCGGTATACGAGCTGATCATCCCCGCGCGGGAGAACTACAGCATCGTGTGGCTGCCCGAAGAGGGTCCGGGCGGCGGTGGAGGCGGCGGCGGCAACGAGTCGCTCGAGATGCCGCAGCTCGTGGAGATTCCGGGAGTCGACGAGACGCCGTTGAGCGTTCCGATCGTTGAAGAGCCGCCCGTGGTCGAGCAGGTGGCCGAGCCTGAAACCCTGAGCGCGCAGCAGATGAACATCCCGGCGGTGTCGATGGCTTCGGCCGACCGGATGCGGAGTGGTGTTCTCGACGCGCTGGCGACCGCCAACAGCGGCGCGCAGGGCAGCGGCACGGGCGGCGGCGCGGGCACCGGAGAGGGCGCCGGGAGCGGACCCGGGACGGGCTCCGGCCTGGGTCCCGGCACCGGCGGTGGCGTCGGCGGCGGGGTCTACCGGCCGGGCGCGGGTATCATCAATCCGCGCCTGCTGCGCGAGGTCAAGCCGCAGTACACCGCCGAGGCGCTGCGCGCGAAGATCACCGGGACCGTCTGGATGGAGGTAGTCGTGCTGCCGGACGGCACCGTTGGCGACGTGCGGATAACGCGCTCGCTCGATCCCGTGTTCGGTCTCGACGACGAGGCGATCAAGGCGGCCCGGCAGTGGCTCTTCGAGCCCGGCACGCGGCTCGGCGAGCCGGTCGCGATCCTCGTGAACCTCGCCCTCGACTTCAACCTCCGCTAACCCGCATGTCTCACCAGCCGAACGCTGGTGAGACATGCAGGCTAAAAAAAAAGCCCGCCGGGGGTGGTTCCCCGGCGGGCTGGTCACGCGTTTTGGCGCGGTATTCGCTTCCCTAATACATGCCGCCCATTCCCGGCGGCGCGCCGCCGGCTGCGGCGGGCTCGGGCTTCTCCTCCGGAATCTCCGCCACGAGCGCCTCGGTCGTCAGCAGCAGCGACGCGATGGACCCGGAGTTCTGCAGCGCGGTGCGCACCACCTTGGTGGGATCGATGACGCCGGCCGCGACCAGGTCTTCGTACTGCTCGGCCTGGGCGTTGAACCCCTCGTCCCGGCTCTCGGCCTCACGCACCTTCTGCACGACGATGGAGCCCTCGTACCCCGCGTTCTGCGAGATCCAGCGCATCGGCTCCTCGAGCGCGCGGCGGATGATGTTGACGCCGATCTGCTGGTCGCCGTGGACGTCGATCCCATCCAGCGATCCTGAACCGCGCAACAGCGCCACGCCGCCGCCCGCGACGATGCCTTCCTCCACGGCCGCCTTCGTGGCGTGCATGGCGTCCTCGACACGCGCCTTCTTCTCCTTCATCTCGGTCTCGGTTGCCGCGCCGACCTTGATGACGGCCACGCCCCCGACCAGCTTGGCCAGCCGTTCCTGCAGCTTCTCGCGATCGTAGTCGGAGGTCGTGTCCTCGATCTGGGCGCGGATCTGCTTGACCCGGCCCTCGATGGCGCCCTGGTTGCCGGCGCCCTCGACGATCGTGGTGTTGTCCTTGTCGATGGTGACCTTCTTGGCCTGGCCGAGGTCCTCGACGCGGATGTTCTCGAGCTTGAGGCCGAGATCTTCCGTGATCGCCTTGCCGTCGGTCAGGATGGCGATGTCCTCGAGCATCGCCTTGCGGCGGTCGCCGAAGCCCGGCGCCTTGACGGCCGCGCCCTGCAGCGTGCCGCGCAGCTTGTTGACGACCAGCGTGGCGAGCGCCTCGCCCTCGATGTCCTCCGCGACGATCAGCAGCGGGCGGCTCAGGCGGGCCACCTGCTCGAGCAGCGGCAGGAGGTCCTTCATGGAGCTGATCTTCTTCTCGTGAATGAGAATGACCGGGTTCTCGAGCACTACCTCCATACGCTCCGAATCGGTGACGAAGTAGGGCGACAGGTAGCCGCGGTCGAACTGCATCCCCTCGACCACGTCCAGCGAGGTCTCGAGCGTGCGCGCCTCCTCGACAGTGATGACGCCGTCCTTGCCCACCTTGTCCATCGCCTCGGCGATGATCGTGCCGATCGTCTCGTCGTTGTTCGCGGAGATGGTGCCGACCTGGGCGATCATGTTGCCGCTGACGGGCGTCGACATGGTGCGAAGCTCGTCCACGACCGCTTCCACGGCGCGCTCGATGCCGCGCTTGATCTCCATCGGATTGGCGCCGGCGACGACGTTCTTGGCGCCCTCGCGGTAGATGGCCTGCGCCAGTACCGTCGCGGTGGTGGTGCCGTCGCCGGCGATGTCGGACGTCTTGCTGGCGACCTCGCGGACCATCTGGGCGCCCATGTTCTCGAGCGGGTCCTTCAGCTCGATCTCCTTGGCCACCGTGACGCCGTCCTTGGTGATGGTCGGCGAGCCGAACTTCTTGTCCAGCACGACGTTGCGGCCCTTCGGTCCGAGCGTGACCTTGACCGCGTCGGCCAACTGGTTCACGCCCTCGATGATCTTGCGCCGTGAGTTCTCACCGTAAACAATCTGCTTTGCCATTCCTCAAACTCCCATCGCTGCGACTAGTCGGACTCCAGAACGCCGAGGATCTCGTCCTCGCGCATGATCAGGTACTCGATGCCGTCGAGCTTTATCTCCTGCCCCGAGTACTTGCCGAACAGCACCTTGTCGCCGGTTGCGACGTCGAGCGGCGTCACCGTGCCGTCGTCCTTCACCTTCCCCTTGCCGACCGCGACGACCTTTCCCTGTTGCGGCTTCTCCTTGGCCGTGTCGGGGATGATGATGCCGCCGACCATCTGCTCGGTCTCTTCGATGCGCTCTACGATGAGCCGATCGTGAAGCGGGCGAACCTTTACAGCCATGAACGTCATGCTCCTTTCAAGCCGTTGAGATAACGTGGGATGCAAGGTGGGATGGCGCCTTGCTCACCACAGTGTGCTAGCAGTCGCACTGTGCAACTGCCAATTATAGCCCAAAGTGCAGGCAGGTCAAGCCGGGTTGATGGCGCCGAAGGCGCCTATGCGGAGCGCTTGAGCCGGTAGATGTCCATCTTGCGGCTCAGGGTGTTGCGGTGTATGCCGAGCAGGGCGGCCGCGCGGCCTACGTTGCCCTTCGAACGTGCCAGCGCACGGCTGATGAAGCGTCGTTCAATGGCCTGGCGGGCATCCGGGTAGTGGACGCCCCTGGCGAGCATTTCGTCGATGAGCTGGTCCAGCTTCTCCCGCACCGCCGTGCCCCTTCAGCCTGTCGTCCGCACTGAACCAGCCTTCCGCGGCAGGCGCCGGGTCATCAGCCGAGCACCGATCCGGTCAGCAGCCGGTACGCTTCCCGGTACTTGTCCGCTGTCCGCTCTACGACCGCTGCCGGCAGCTCCGGCGCCGGCGGCTGCCGGTCCCATTCGATCTCGTCGAGATAGTCGCGGACGTACTGCTTGTCGAAGCTAGCCTGGCCGCGGCCGGGCGCGTAGCTCTCCAGAGGCCAGAACCGCGATGAGTCCGGCGTCAACGCTTCATCGATGAGCACGATCTCGTCGCCGCCGCTGCCGGATGCCAGGCCAAACTCGAACTTCGTGTCGGCGACGATGATACCGCGCTGCTCGGCGTGCGCGGCGCCGTGCGTATAGAGCTCGAGCGTCAGCTCCCGCAACCGCGCCACGAGGTCCGCTCCCACTATGCGCCCCGCCTCTTCCGCGCTGATGTTGATGTCGTGTCCGCTCTCCGCCTTCGTGGCGGGCGTGAATATCGGCCGCGGCAGGCGGTCGGACTCGCGCAGGCCGGCGGGCAGCTCGACCCCGCAGACGCGTCCCGTCTCGCGGTACTCGCGCCACCCGGAACCGGCCAGGTAGCCGCGCGCCACGCATTCGATCGGCACCGGCCGCGTGCGCCGCACCAGCATCGAGCGGCCGGCCAGCAGGTCGGCGTGCGGGCGGAGGGCGGCCGGATACGCGGCCGGATCGGTGGACACCATGTGGTTCGGCACGATGCTCGCGGTTCTCCCGAACCAGAACGCCGACAACTGGGTCAGCACGGCGCCCTTGTCCGGGATGAGCGAGGCGAGCACGACGTCGTAGGCGGAGATGCGGTCGGTCGCCACCATCAGCAGGTGGTCGTCCACCTCGTACATGTCGCGGACCTTGCCCCGCCGGTGCTCGGTGACGCCGTCCAGGTCGGTGGTGAATATGGGAGTAGTAGTGGGCATGAACAATGCCTTTACGGAAGGGCCTACTTTACCGTCTGGCGCCGGTCCGCCGCAAGCGCGGCGGCGGATATTTCACGTTTCGACGGACGTCCGCCGCAGCGTAGTACAGTGGTTGGCGCCCACCACGCCCGACAGTTGATGAAACGCCCCGTCCGCACCGCCGCCATCACGCTCCTCGCAGTCGGTCTGATGGCGTTCTTCCTGCGCAACGCCAGCCTCGAGCGCGTGTGGAGCGAGCTCCTGGGCGCACGCCGCGACCTGTTTGCCGGCGCGGTGCTGTGCACCGTCGTCGTGTACCTGGTGCGCGTCGTGCGCTGGCGCTACCTTCTCCGGCCCATCGGACGGACGCGTTTCCGCACGGCGTTCCGCGCCACGATCATCGGTTTTGCGCTGAACTCCCTCGTTCCGGGCCGCGTCGGAGAGGTCGTGCGGCCGTTCGTGCTGGCCCGCAGCGAGCGGCTGAGCGCGGCGGCGGCATTCGCCACGATCGTCGTGGAGCGGCTGCTCGACCTGCTCGTCGTCTGTCTGATATTCGGCGGGATCGTGGTGCTGAGCGGTCCGCAGCAGTCGGCGGCCGGTACGGCGCTGCTGGCCACGATGCGCACGGGCGCGACGCTGGCCGGCCTGGTGGGGATAGGCGCGCTGGCGCTCGCATTCGCGCTTGCGGCCGATCCGCGGCGTGCCGGGCGCCTGGCGGAGCGGCTGACGAGCTGGGCTCCTGCAGGCGTCGCACGGCGACTGGCGGGTCAGGTCGGGCGCTTCCTGGAGGGCGCCGCGGCCGCCTGCCGGCCGCGGCCGCTGGCGGTCGCGCTGCTCTGGACGTTCGTCCTGTGGGGCGCCACGGCGATGAGCCTGTGGTACGTGTCGCGGGCGTTCGGCATCCAGCTCGACGCGGCCGGCGCGATCGTCATGCTGGGTCTGATCGTCGTCGGCGTGGCGGTGCCGACACCGGGGGGGATCGGCAGTTTCCACGCCGCCTACCAGCTCGGCGCCACGGTGCTGTACGGCGCCACCAACGACCAGGCGGTGGGCGCCGCTCTGGTGCTGCACCTGTTGTCCTTCGGACCGGTAACGGCGCTGGGACTCGTGTTCATGGCGCAGGACGGGCTGCGTTTTGCCGGCGTGCGCAGCCTCGCCGAGGGCGAGGCCGCCGCCGCGGCGGCGCAATCGGGCGCTGCCGCGGTGCCGCTGCCGGCGGCTCCCGAGGAGCGGAGGCTGCCGTGAAGTGCCCCTTCTGCAGCCATCTGGAGGACCGGGTGGTCGACTCGCGCGAGAGTAAGGAAGGCGACGTGATCCGCCGCCGCCGCGAGTGCCTGGCGTGCGGCCGGCGTTTCACCAGCTACGAGCGGATGGAAGACATCCCGTACATGGTGATCAAGAAGGACGGCTCCCGCGAGCCCTTCGACCGCCAGAAGATGATCGCCGGAATGCTCAGGGCGTGCGAGAAACGGCCGGTGAGCGTGTCGGCGCTGGAGGCGGTCGCCAACCGCGTGGAGGGCGTGCTGCAGGAGCGTTCGGAGAAGGAGATCTCGGCCTCGGAGATCGGAGGCCTGGTCATGGACGACCTGAAACGGCTCGACAAGGTGGCCTACGTGCGCTTCGCGTCGGTGTACCGGCACTTCCGGGACGTCGGGGAGTTCATGACGGAGCTCAGGGGACTGCTGGACGCTGCGGACAACTAGCCGGGGGGCGTCGGAGCGCAGCCGACGTGGGTGTCGAGCAGCCGGTCCGGCCCGAATCCTGCGAGTTGCAGTCGGCCGGCGCCGTCAGCGTCGAGTGCGGCGGCGGGAACGAGACCCACCAGCTCGCTGCCCGCCACGGCCACCCCGCGCCGGATAGCCTCCCGCCGGACTGCGTCGAAGGCGCTCTGCAGGGGTGTCTTCACGTAGTTGGTCAGGTTCATCGCCACCTGCACCCGGCCGTTGTCCAACCGTACGCCGATAGCCTTCAGGTACGGCAGGCCACCGCCGCTGGTGCGGACCGTGGCGGCAATCGCGCGGGCAGCCGCCAGGTCGTCCGTCTCCAGGTTGACGTTGAACGCGATCAGAACTGCTCGCGCGCCGATGACGGTAACGCCTGCCGACGGGTGCGGCAGGGCCGGACCGAAGTCGGGGCGCCAGTCAGGGTGAGCCATCCTGCGCGTCAGGCCTGCGACCTGGCCGCGCCGAATGTTCTCAAGGGCGCGCCGCCCGGGGTGCGTGGCGGCCTCCTCGTACAGGAAGACGGGAATGTTGAAGCGTTCCGCCACGATGCGCCCCAGCGTTCGCGAGAGGTCCGCGCACTCGCGCGGCGACACGCGCGCCAGAGGCACCAGCGGCGCGACGTCGACCGCGCCGACGCGGGGGTGCACCCCGCGGTGCCGACGGATGTCTATGGTGGCTGTCGCCGCCTCGTACAGCGCCAGCAGCGCGGCGAGCACGGCGTCCGGCGCGCCGGCCAGCGTCAATACCGTGCGGTTGTGGGACGGGTCGGACGACCAATCGAGCAGGCGGCAGCCAGGCACTCCCGCAGCGGCTTCGAGAAGGCTGTCGATGACCGGGCGGCGGCGCCCCTCGCTCACGTTGGGCACCGATTCGACGAGCGGACCAGCGGGCATTGCACACAGCCTTCTAGCGTAACGATACGGTATACTGCGCGGCGCTTGCCCTCGCACCTGCAGCGACGCGATCCGTCGTTCCCGTCACCGCGTTTCTGATCCTGCCCGATGACGGACAACCCACCGCACGGACTGCCAACCGGCCGCGGCGGCGTATCCCGGGCCGGGGTGTCGCTGGCGACCTGCGGCTGGGTCGGCTACGTTCCGCTCGCGCCCGGGACCGCCGGATCGCTCGTGGGACTGGCCTGCTACGGCGCGGTGCGGCTGCTTGCCGGCGAATGGGCGCAGTTGGCGCTGGTCGCGGCCGTCGTGGGCTGCGGTGTCTGGGCCGCGACCGCGGCCGAGCGGCACTTCGGCCGCAACGACCCCGGCGCGGTCGTCATCGACGAAGTGGCGGGCATGCTGCTCACGCTGCTGTGGCTGCCCGTGTCCTGGCAGGGCGCGGTGGTCGGCTTCTGCCTCTTCCGCCTGTTCGATGTCGTCAAGCCGTATCCGGCGCGGCGGGTGGAGCGGCTGAGCGGCGGCTGGGGGATCATGGCCGACGACATCGCGGCTGCCGCCTATGCCCATGTCGCGCTGCGCATCCTCGTGTCAGCGCTGCCGGTCCTGCAGGCGGCGTAATGGCGCGCGTCCAGTTGCGCACGGCGGTCATCATCGCCGTGGGCTCCGAGCTGCTGACGCCGGAGCGGGTCGATACCAACTCGCTGTTTCTGACGGGCGCGCTGAACGAGCTGGGCGTGCAACTGCGCTACAAGGTCGTCGTCGGCGACGCCCGCGACGACATCGGCGCGGCGCTGCTCGCGGCGGCGGCGCAGGCTGACATTGTCGTCGTCACGGGCGGCCTTGGTCCGACGGACGACGACGTAACCCGCGACGCGGTGGCGACGGCGTTCGGCATGCCGCTCGAGGAAGACGAGGACGTCGCGGCTGAGGTTCGCTCGCGATTCGCCGCGCGGGGACTCGCGATGCCGGCGATCAACCGCCGCCAGGCGCTCGTCCCGCGGGGCGCCACGGTGCTGCCGAATCCGGACGGCAGCGCTCCCGGACTGTGGATCGAGCGGCCGGAGGTGGTTTGCATCGTGCTGCCTGGACCGCCGCGGGAGCTGCGGGGCATGTTCGAGGCGGTTGCGCGCACGCGGCTCGCCGCGGCCTGCGGCCGGCAAGGGATCTTCCGCCGCGTGCTGCGCGTGACCGGCCGTCCGGAGTCGTACGTGGACGAGATCGCCTCTCCGGTGTACTCGCGCTGGCTTTCCGCTCCGGTGCCGATCTCGACCAGCGTCCTCGCCTCGCGCGGCGAAGTCGAGCTGCACCTGGCCGCGCGCGCGGCAACCAGGGAGGACGCGGACGGCGCGCTGGACGCGGCGACCAGCGCGCTCGCGGCGGTGCTGGGCAGGGACCTGGTCAGCAGCGATGGCGCGGTGCTGGAAGAGGTCGTCGGACGCCTGTTGCGCGCGAGCGGGAGGCGCGTGGCGGTCGCCGAATCCTGCACCGGCGGACTGATCGCCTCGCGGCTGACGGACATACCCGGCAGCTCGGAGTATGTCCATGCCGGCTGGGTGGCCTACCACAACGAAGCGAAGACCGCCCTGCTCGGGGTGGACGAGCGGTTGATCGAGGCCCACGGCGCGGTCAGCGAGCCGGTGGCGCGGGCACTCGCGGAAGGCTGCCGCAAGCGGGCGGGGACCGACTACGGCCTAGGTGTCACCGGCATTGCAGGACCCGGCGGCGGCTCGGCCGAGAAGCCGGTCGGGACGGTCTACGTGGCGCTGGCCGGTCCCGGCGGGCGGGTGCGCGTGCGCCGTCTGAGCCTGCCGGGCGATCGGGAACGCGTGAAGCACTTCGCGTCGCAGGCGGCGCTCGATCTGCTGCGCCGCGCAATCCTTTAGGAGTAATGCGCCTGTTCGTGGCGGTTGACCTCGACCCGCCCGCCCGCGAGGCGGTCGCGGGGTCGATCGCGGCGCTGCGTCGCCATCCCGTCATCGGGGCGGCATCCGTCAAGTGGGTGGAGCCCCGCAATCTGCATCTGACGCTCCGGTTTCTGGGCGAGGTCGAGGCCGGCGCCGCGGAGGCAGCCGCCAGGGTTCTCACGCCGGCGAGCCCATTGCCCGCGTTTCGGACCGCGCTGGGGGCATTCGGCGCATTTCCGGCGCGCGGCGCGCCGCGCGTGATCTGGGTCGGCGTGCGGGGGGGAGCAGGCGCGCTCGGCGCGCTGCGCGACGAGGTGGGGCGCCGCCTGCTGCCGCTGGGGTACACGCCGGACACCCAGGCATATCGGCCGCACCTGACGGTCGGCCGCGTGCGCCGGGCGGCCGGCGGGCTGCGCGCTGCCTTGACCGCGGCAAGCGCCGGCATCGACTTGCGGCAGGTGTCGTGGCGTGTCGGCCGGGCGGTGCTGTTCGAGAGCCGACT
The DNA here is from genome assembly GCA_965207665.1 of Vicinamibacterales bacterium. Taxonomy (GTDB): domain Bacteria; phylum Acidobacteriota; class Vicinamibacteria; order Vicinamibacterales; family UBA8438; genus JAAXGX01. The sequence goes on along the minus strand of CBDBMV010000002.1, from coordinate 2,804,890 downwards.
CTCCGCGGCGGGACCGGCCTACCGCGTCGTGACGGAGATGCGCCTGGGCGGCGGCGCATCCCCCGCCGATGCTGGCGGTTAGGGCATACTGGGAGGCGCATGGACGCGATTCTCGTGCTCGCCGGCTACCTGATTGGCGGGATACCGTTCGCGCTGCTGCTGGCCAGGAAGATGGGCGGGGCGGACGTGCGCCGGGCCGGCAGCGGCAACGTGGGCGCGGCCAACGCGCTGCGTGTCGCAGGCGTGCCGGTGGCGGTGAGCGTGATGGCGCTCGACGTCGGCAAGGGCTGTGCCGCGGTGTTGCTGGCGCGGTCCCTGGGAGCGCCGGAGGCAACCGTGGCCGCGGTCGCCGGCGCGGCGGTGGCGGGGCACGTGTTTCCGGTATGGCTGCGGTTCCGCGGCGGCAAGGGTGTGGCCACCGCGGGCGGCGTGTTCGCTGTCCTCGCGCCCGAGGCGACGGCGCTGGCGGCGGTCGCCTTCATCGGCATCGTGTGGTTGACGCGCTACGTGTCGCTGGGGTCGATGGTCGCGGCTGTCGTGCTGGCCGCGGCCGTCCATTTCACCGGGGAATCGCTGCCGGTCGTCACGTGCGCGGCCGCCGTGGCGGCCCTCGTGCTGTACCGCCACCGCGGCAACATGGCCCGCCTGCACCAAGGCAGCGAGCGGAGGATCACGCAGCGGGCGTGAGCCCTGCCTGGCGGAGATGTCCATGCAGCGCATAGCCGTACTGGGAGGGGGCGCCTGGGGTACGGCGCTGGCCGTCCACCTCGCGCGTCCGGACCGGGACGTGGCGCTCTGGGCCAGGGACGGGGGTCTGGTTGCCGAGATGACGGCGACCGGGGAGAACCGCGCCTACCTTCCAGGCGTCGAGATGCCCGCAACGCTGCGGCCTACCGCCGATCTGGACCTGGCGCTGCGCGGCGCCGCCTGCGTCGTGTCCGCGATCCCGTCCCACGGCACGCGGGAAGTCATCCGGAAGGCGCGGCCGCTGCTGGCGCACGGCACGGTGGTGGTCAGCGCGACGAAGGGACTGGAGGTCGAGACGCTCCTGCGCGTGTCGGAGGTCATGGAGGAGGAGTTGGGGGCCGGCTGGCCGATTGCCGTGCTATCCGGACCGAGCTTCGCGGCCGAGCTGGCGCGCGGCGCGCCTACGGCCGTCTCGGTGGCCGGCCGCAGCGACGACACCGTAGCGGCGGTGCAACGGGAATTCCGTTCGCGTTATTTCCGGCTGTACGGGACGCGGGACCTGGTGGGCGTCGAGATCGGCGGGGCCATGAAGAACGTCATCGCCATCGCGGCCGGTGCGGTGGAGTCGCTCGGACTCGGCGACAACGCCCGCTCCGCGCTGATAACGCGCGGTCTGGCCGAGATTTCCAGGCTGGCGGCCGCCCTGGGAGGGCAGCGCGAGACGCTGGCCGGCCTCAGCGGACTCGGCGACCTCGTCCTCACCTGCACGGGGCGGCTCAGCCGCAACCGCTCGGTCGGGGTCGAGCTCGGCAAGGGGCGGCCGCTCGACGAGATCCTAGGCGAGATGAAGGCGGTTGCCGAGGGGGTCAGGACCACCCGGGCGGCGCTGGCGCTCGGCGGCCGCTGCGGTGTCGAGCTGCCGATAACGTCCCAGATGGCCGACGTGCTCGGCGGCCGCAAGACGCCGCGGGACGCCGTGGAGGAGCTGATGCTGCGGCGCCAGCGGTCGGAGGTGGAGGCCGGATGACACGGCCGGTGAACGGGTCGTGGCGCTGGGAGTCCCGGGCTTGGGGCTGAGGGAACGCCTGGGCGCGGTCCTGCGAAACACCGCCGCGCGGCTGGGCGGGAGCCTTGATGCTATCGCCGGCGCCGCCGCCGGAAGTGCGGGCGCGGCGGCGGAGCGGCGCGCGACTGCCGACTCCATCGAGGAGGTGCTGCTGGAGGCGGACGTGGGGGTTGCCGCAACGGAGAGGATACTGGCGGGCATCGACGCGGAGGGCGCCGCCGCAGGCGGGCCGCCGCTGCGCGAGCGGGTGCAGCGCGAGATGCTGCGCATCCTGTCCGCCCTGCCGCCGTCCCCGCCGGTCGCAGCCAACCCCCGTGTCGTCCTGGTTGTCGGCGTCAACGGCACCGGCAAGACGACGACCGTCGCCAAGCTGGCGGCCCTGCTCCGGCGCGAAGGCCGCCAGCCGCTCATATGCGCCGCGGATACGTTTCGCGCGGCGGCGATCGAGCAGTTGGCGGCCTGGGCGCGGCGGGCCGGCGTGGACATGGTGAAGGCGCGGGCGGGCGGCGACCCGGCCGCGATCGTGTACGACGCGATCGATGCGGCGCGGGCCCGCGGCCGCGACGTCGTGATCGTCGATACGGCCGGGCGCCTGCACACGCGCAGCGACCTGATGGCCGAGCTCGAAAAGATCCGGCGCGTGGCGTCGCGGGCGGTCGCCGGGGCGCCGCACGACGTGTTGCTCGCGCTGGACGCCACGGTGGGGCAGAACGGTCTCGTCCAGGCCCGGCAGTTCCTCGAGCGAGCCGGAGTGAACGGCATTGTGCTGACCAAGGTCGACGGCACGGCCAGGGGGGGCATCGCGGTGGCAATAGCCTGCGAGCTCGGCCTGCCGATTCGCTACGTCGGCATAGGCGAGGCGCTCGAGGACCTGCTGCCGTTCGCGCCAGACGCGTACGTAGACGCGCTGTTCACGCAGTCATGGTAACCGCCTGGCGGGACGGTAGCGACGGCGTCCACATGGACCGCGCGCTGGCGCTCGCGCGGCGGGGCCGGGGGCAGACCAGCCCGAACCCCATGGTGGGTGCGGTCGTGGTGTCCGGCGCGGGTACGGTCGTCGGCAGCGGTTTCCACGCGCGGGCCGGGGCGGCGCACGCGGAGGTGTGCGCCCTGGACGAGGCCGGCGCTGCGGCGCGCGGCGCGACGTTGTACTGCACGCTGGAGCCGTGCGCCCACCACGGACGCACCGGGCCGTGCGCGGCGCGCATCGCCGAGGAAGGTATCCGGCGCGTCGTGGTTGCGGTTGGCGATCCGAGCCCGAAGGTCAACGGCGCCGGCATCGCGTGGCTGCGGCAGCGCGGCATTCAGGTGGATGTGGGGGTGCGGCGGGCCGAGGCCGCCCGGTTGAACGAGGTGTTCCTGACGTGGGCCGCGCTCGGGCGGCCGTTCGTGACGATGAAGATCGCCACCAGCCGCGACAACCGGATCGCGTCGGATCGGGGCGTGCGCACGCAGATTACCGGCGCCGCCTCCGCCGCCGCCGTGCACGCCACGCGCGCCGAGGTGGATGCCGTCGGCGTCGGCTCGACGACCGTGCTCGTCGACGATCCGTTGCTGACGGCGCGCGGCGCAAGGCGCCGCCTGCCGCTGACGCGCGTCGTATTCGACAGGCGGTTGCGCACACCGCCCACCGCGAAGATGTTCGGTACGCTGGAAGCCGGACCGATCGTGATCATGACGACGGCGGCGGCGCTCCGGTCGCAGGAGCCTTCGGCGGACCGGCTGCGGGCGGCCGGCGCCGCGATCCAGCCGCTGGAAACCGGCGCCATGGATGAGGTCATGCAGCGCCTGGGCGCGAGCGAGATCACGTCGTTGCTGCTGGAGGGCGGCACGGCCGTGCACCGGGCGGCGTGGTCGGCCGGTGTCGTCGACCGCGTGCAGCGCTACATCGCGCCGGTTTGCCTCGGAGCGCGCGGCGTACCCTGGGTGGAAGACGGATTGTCCGTCGCCAGGCTCCGGGACGCCCGGGTGCGGCAGCTCGGAGCGGACATGCTGCTGGAGGGCCATGTTCAGCGGCTTGATTGAGGCAGTCGGATCCGTCACCGGGGCCGCGCGCACGCCGGCCGGGCTCGTCCTGCGCGTGCGTTGTCCGCTGGCGGGGGAGCTGGCCGCCGGAGACAGCGTCGCGGTGAACGGCGTCTGCCTGACCGTCGTCGAAGCCGGTGCGGAGTCGTTCACGGCCGACCTGTCGCCGGAGACCGCGCGCGTGACGACGCTGGGCGGTACGGCCGAGGGGATGCTGGTCAATCTCGAGCGTCCGTTGCGCGCCGACGGACGCGTCGGGGGGCATTTCGTGCTGGGTCACGTGGACGGCACGGGGCGCCTGGCGGGCATCCGGGAAGAAGCGGAGTTCCGCCGCCTCAGCTTCGAGCACCCGGCGTCGCTGCAGCCGCTGATCGTGCGGAAGGGATCCATTGCCGTCGACGGCGTGAGCCTCACGGTAGCCGCGCTTGGCGCCGGCCGGTTCGACGTCCAGATCGTGCCGTATACCTGGGAACATACGCGGCTGCGGTCCGCCGGCGTGGGAGACGCCGTGAATCTCGAGTGCGATATCATCGGCAAGTACGTGCTCAACGCAGTGGAGGCGGCGCACGGGGAGGTGCGCTGATTACGGTGCCCAAGACGAAACGGGACGCGGCGTCCGGACCGCGGCGCGTGGTACGCGCGCCGGGCCTGTTCGCGCCGGTCGAGCAGGCGGTCGAGGCGATCCGCAGCGGTGAGATGGTCATCGTCGTGGACGACGAGGACCGCGAGAACGAAGGCGATCTGACCATCGCCGCCGCGCGGGTCACGCCGGACGCCATCAACTTCATGGCGCGCTACGGCCGCGGACTGATCTGCATGCCGATGACCGGCGAGCGGCTCGACGAGCTGCAGGTCCCGATGATGGTCTCGGAGAACACGTCGCTGTTCGAGACCGCGTTCGCGGTTTCCATCGAGGCGCGGGAGGTCACCAGCACCGGCATCTCGGCCGCCGACCGCGCGGCGACGGTGCGCGCGGCGATCGACCCGGCGACCCGGCCGGCGGATCTGGCGCGGCCGGGCCACATGTTCCCGTTGCGCGCCCGCCGCGGGGGCGTCCTCGTCCGTGCCGGGCAGACCGAGGCGGCAGTCGACCTGGCGCGGTTGGCCGGCCTGTACCCGGCGGGCGTGATCTGCGAGATCATGAACGACGACGGCACGATGGCGCGGGTCAAGGAGCTGTCGCGATTCGCGAAGCGGCATCGGCTCCTGATGATCACCATTGCGGATCTCATCAAGTACCGCATGCGCAACGACTGCCTCGTGAAGCCGATCGCACAGGCCAGCATGCCGACCGACCACGGTGCGTTCAGGGCGTTCGCCTACAAGAGCGAGATCGACGGGCGCACGCATATCGCTCTCGTACGCGGTGAGGTCGGCGACGGGCGCGACATTCTGGTGCGCGTGCACTCGCGCTGCTTGACGGGCGAGGTGTTCCGTTCCACGCGCTGCGACTGCGGCCGGCAACTGGACGCGGCCATGGAGCAGATTGCCGCCGAGGGGCGCGGCGTCCTGCTGTACCTGAATCAGGAAGGACGGGGCATCGGCCTCGACAACAAGCTCCGCGCCTACGAGCTGCAGGACGAAGGTCTGGATACGGTCGAGGCCAACGAGCACCTCGGGTTCAAGCCGGACCAGCGCGACTACGGGATCGGCGCCCAGATACTGGGCGATCTCGGCGTGCAGACCATGCGTCTGCTCACCAACAACCCGCGCAAGTTCATCGGCCTCGAGGGGTACGGCCTGTCGGTGGCCGAGACCATTCCCCTCGAAGTGTCGACATCTCCGGCCGCCCGCGACTATCTGAAGACCAAGAAGGACAAGCTCGGGCACAAGCTGTCTTCGGTCTGACGGCCGCGCCCGGCCCTCCGCGCGTTGACACCCCGCGCTTCGAGCGTCTATGATAAGCGGCTGTTTTTCAGTCGCTTAGAGGCTATCTTCAGCGCCGACTCCTGAAAATGTTCGAAGTCCTTGGCAACCGCTTCCGCGACATATTTGCCGGCATTCGAGGCGAGGTGCGGCTGACGCCCGCCGCGGTGGAGACGGCGTTGCGCGAGATACGCTTGGCCCTGCTGGAAGCGGACGTCAACTTCAAGGTCGTCAAGGCGTTCGTCGCCCGCGTGAGAGAGCGCGCCGTCGACCGCAAGGTGCTGGACAGCCTGACCCCGGCGCAGCAGGTGGTCGGCATCGTGCGGGACGAGCTGCTGGCGCTGTTCGGAAAGCCGCGACCCGCGCTCGGCGGCGCCGGGCGCCGGCCGCAGGTCGTGCTGTTGATCGGCCTGCAGGGCTCGGGCAAGACGACCACGGCGGCGAAGCTCGCGCACTGGCTGCGCCGGCAGGGCAGGCGGCCGCTGCTCGTGTCGGTCGACATACGGCGTCCGGCCGCCGTCGAGCAGTTGGCCGTGCTCGGCAGCCGGGCCGACCTGGCCGTGCACGATCCGGCGGAGCGCGAGTCTGCCGCCGCCCGTGCGCGCTCGGCCGTCGAGCAGGCCCGGGCGGACGGGTTCGACACCGTGATCGTGGATACGGCCGGCCGGCTCCATATCGACGACGCGCTGATGTCGGAGCTGGACGAGATTGCCGCGGCGGTGGATCCGACGGAGCGGTTGTACGTCGCCGACGCCATGACCGGACAGGACGCCGTAAGGAGCGCGGGGGAGTTCCATCGGCGGGCGGACATCACCGGCATCATCCTCACCAAGATGGACGGCGACGCACGTGGCGGTGCGGCCCTATCCGTCGTGGCCGTCGTGGGCGTGCCGATCGCCTTCAGCGGTTGCGGCGAGCGGCTCGAGGACCTCGAGCCGTTCGCACCGGACCGCATGGTGTCGCGCATGCTCGGGATGGGCGATGTCCTTACGCTCGTAGACCGGGCGGAGCAGGCGGTCGCGGAGCAGCAGGTGCAGCCCGCCGGCCTGCCGGCGCCGGACGGCGACTTTACGTTGGAGGACCTGCGCCGGCAGTTGGCCGTGCTCGGGCGCATGGGCCCGCTGGATCAGTTGCTGGGTCTGCTCCCGGGGATGGGCTCGTTGGCCGGCGGCGGCGCGGAGATCGACCCGCGGCGCATGGTGCGGGTTGCGGCCATCATCGACTCGATGACGCGCGAGGAGCGCTGCAGGCCGGCCCTCATGAACGGCAGCCGGCGGAAACGCGTGGCGCGGGGGAGCGGTACCTCGGTCGAAGAGGTCAACCGCCTGTTGAAGCAGTTCGTGCAGATGCGCCGGCTGCTCAAGAATGTGCGGTCCGGCGCACGCGGGCGCAAGCTGGACGCACGCGGCCTGCGGGAGCGGCTGCGCATTCCCGGCGCGCCGGGAGCCGGGTTCTGACCGCGGCAGTAAAGTTCCGAGAGGTAGGAAACGCATGCTCACGATTCGAATGCGAAGAGTAGGGGCCAAGAAAAAGCCGCTGTTCCGTCTGGTCGTCACGGAGTCGCGCACGGCGCGCGACGGCGCCGCGCTGGAGGTTGTCGGACACTACAACCCGACGGCGCAGCCGGAGACCGTCGAGGTCGATCGCCAGCGCCTGCGGTACTGGGTGGATCGCGGCGCGCAACTGAGCGACACGGTGCGGACGCTGGTTGCGCGGCACCCCGAGGCGGCGGCGGGTGCGGCGGTCGAGGAGGCGCCTTCCGCCGAGCCGACCCCGGCGCCCGAGCCGGCGCCCGCGGCGGAGGCGGCGCCTGCGGCGGAGACAGAGGCTGCGGCAGAGGCGGAGCCCGCGGTAGAGGCGCAGCCCGAGGTGGAGTCGGCGGTAGAGGTGCAGCCCGAGGTGGAGTCGGCGGAAGCCTCCGAGGAGGCTCCGGCAGCCGCGTCCGAGCCGGCCGAGGAGTCCGCGGCGGTCGCCGAGGCGGAACCGGCTGAAGAAGCCGAGGCGGCCGCCGAGGCGGAGCCGGCCGAAGAGACCGCGGCAGCCGCCGAGGCGGAATCAACGGAGGACGCCGCCGCGCCAGCCGAGCCGGAAACAGCCGAAGAAGCGGCGCCGCCGGCCGAAGCGGCTGCTACGACGGACGAGAAGGATTCGGCGAAGGCCGGGAAAGAGCCCGAGGCGTCATGAGCCGCGCGCGCGACGTCGTCGAGGTCGTGGCCCGCGCGCTCGTGGAGCACCCCGATGAGGTTGTGGTCACGGAAACCGAGCGCCGGGACCGGACGCGCGTGGCGCTGACGACCGCCAGCGGCGACCTGGGGAAGGTGATCGGCCGGCAGGGTCGCACGGCGGCCGCCGTGCGCGCGCTGGCTGAGGCCGCCGCGCAGCTCGACGGCGGACACGCCCAGGTAGAGTTTCTGGATGCGGCTGAATGAAGCGGAGCTGCCGCTCTGGGACGCGATGATTGTCGTGGGGCGCGTTGCACGCGCGCACGGTAATCGGGGTCAGGTCATCGCCAACGTCGAGACCGACTTTCCGGACCTCCGCTTTCGAGCGGGCAACGCGCTGCACGTCGTCGACGGCGACCGGCTGCGCAGGCTGGAGATCGCCGCGGCGCGTTTTCACGCCGGCCGCCCCGTGCTGACGCTCGCCGGCATCGCAACGATGGACGAGGCGGAGGCGCTCGCCGGCCGGGAATTGCGGGTTCCGGAGAGCGAGTTGCCGGGGCTGCCGGCCGGGTCGTTCTATCATCACGCGCTTGCCGGCTGCACGGTGCGCACCGTCGAAGGTGCGGATATCGGGACAGTTAAGGAGGTCGCCGGCTCCGCCGGCGCGCACCGGCTGCTGGTGCGGCGGGCAGGCGATCCGGACGGCGCGACCGGCGAGATCGACGTGCCGCTCGCGGAATCGATTTGCGTGGAGGTGGATCCCGAACGGCGCGTGATCGTTGTGGATCCGCCCGAGGGTCTGCTGGACTTGAATCGTCGCCAGCAACCGCCGGGTGGCACGGACGCCGCAAGCCGCCGAACGCCCCGATAGGTGGAATGAGGAGGGGGACGACGAACACTGCAGCGGTCGTCCCCAGGCCGCGCACGGCGCGGCCCGCCGGCCACGGAGTGGGGCGAGGGGGCCCCGCGAGTGGCCGGCGGGGGTTTGGGGCGCAGCCCCAAGATGAAGATAGACATTGTCACGATCTTTCCGCGCATGGTCGGCGCGTTCTTCTCGGAAGGGTTGATCGCGCGGGCCGCGGAGCGTGGGCTACTGGATCTGGCGGTGCACGACCTGCGGCGGTTCGCCGCGGACCGGCGCGGCACCGTGGACGATATGCCTTATGGCGGCGGCCCCGGCATGGTGATGAAGCCGGAGCCGTTCGTGCGTGCGGTCGAGCATGTCCGCGCGCGGCGCGGGACGCCGGCCGCCGTCGTGCTGACCTCCCCGCAGGGGACGCTGCTTACGCACGACGAGGCGATGCGGCTCAGCCGCCTGGATCACGTCGTGCTGTTGTGCGGCCGGTACGAGGGCATTGACGAGCGCGTGCGCGAGCAGGTGGCGACCGAGGAACTGTCGATCGGCGACTACGTGGTGGCTGGCGGCGAGCTGCCGGCCCTGGTCGTCGTGGAGGCGGTCGCGCGGCAACTGCCGGGCGTCGTCGGCGATGCCGAGTCCGTCCGGTCGGATTCGTTCGCGCGCAGGCTGCTTGACTGGCCGCACTACACGCGGCCTGCGGAACTGGACGGCCGGCGGGTGCCGGAGGTGTTGATGTCGGGCAACCACGCCGAGATCCAACGCTGGCGCAAGCAAGCCGCGCTGCGGCGCACGCTCGAGCGGCGGCCGGAATTGCTGGAACGGAGTGAGCTCGACGAAGAGGAACGCGAGATCCTGCGCGATCTGCAGGGATCGCATCAGACGCGAAAGGCAAGGGCATGAAGGCGATTGAGGCTGTTGAGCGTCCCCAATTGCAGACGCGGCCGGACATGCGGGCGGGCGACACCGTGCGGGTGCACGTCAAGGTGCGCGAGGGCGAGAAAGAGCGCATCCAGGTGTTCGAGGGAGTCGTAATCGCGCAGCACCGCGGTGGAGCGCGCGCGACATTCACCGTGCGCAAGGTGTCGTTCGGGCAGGGGGTCGAGCGGATCTTCCCGCTGCATTCGCCGATCATCGACAAGATCCAGGTCGTGCGGTCCGCGCGCGTGCGGCGCGCGAAGCTGTATTACCTCCGCAAGCTGCGCGGCAAGGCGGCCCGGATGCGGGAGCGCCGCCGCAACTGAGCTTTCCGGCCGATGCCACCGCCGACGGCGCGGCGCACTATCGAGAACGCCCTCCGCCGTCGCGGGTACAGCCGGGTGGCCGGTGTGGATGAGGTCGGCCGCGGCTGCCTTGCCGGCCCGGTCGTGGCTGCCGCTGTCGTCCTGGATCCGGAGCGTCCCGTCCGCGGGCTGCGCGATTCGAAGCTCCTGACCCCCGCCGCCCGTGAGCGCCTGTACAGCGAAATCGTGCAGCGCGCCGTCGCCTGGAGCCTCGACGCCGTCGAGGCCGACGAGATCGATCGCATCAACATCCATAACGCCGCGCTGCTGGCGATGCGCGGCGCGCTCACGCAACTCGCGCCGCCGCCGGATTTCGTGCTGGTCGACGGTTTTCCGCTGCCGCGGTTGCGCTTTCCGCAGCGCGCCGTCATCAAGGGGGACCGCGTCTGCGCGGCCATTGCCGCCGCGTCGATTGTCGCCAAGGTGACACGCGACCGGCAGATGCGCCGGTTGCACGCAGAAGATCCGCGCTTCGGATTCGACCGCCACAAGGGATATGCGACGCGGCAGCACCTGGCGGCGATAGCGCGCTACGGCGCGGCGCCGGCGCACCGCCGCTCGTTTCGCCCCTTCGCGTCGTCTGCTACGATGGCAAGCGGTTCAAAGGCCCGCACGGCGGGCCTCGGCGGGCGCGGCGCGGGGCTGTGGGGTCCCCGCTAGCGGCCGCCGGGGGTTCGGGGCGCAGCCCCGAGATGACATGCCGCGCACGCTTATTATCGACATCCTGCTGGTCGTCTACTTCGCAGAGGTCGGCCTGGTGCTGGTGGTGGCGCCCTGGACGACCTACTGGGACCGCAACTACTTCGTGGAAGCGCTGCCGGTCCTGCAGCCACTGCTGACGAGCTACGTCGTACGCGGCGCGATAGCGGGCGTGGGTGTCGTCAGTCTGGTCGCCGGGCTGTCCGAGTTGCTCGCTTTCGTCCAGGGCGTGCGGCTGCGCCGCGCCGCGCGCCGCGAGTACGGCTCGCTGCTCGCGGGCGCCGTGCCCCGCTCCCGCCTCCTGTGACGCCCCGCCGTCGGATCACGGACAACGTTGCCGGCGCCGGTGGAAGGAGATTTCCCGCGGCACGCCCCGTGCTGTGCCTCGTCACGGACCGCGCGCGTCTGCGGTCGCGAGGGATGGAGGACGATGTCGGCGCGACCCTGGCGCTCATCCGCTCCGCGGCGGCGGCCGGCATCGACCTGGTGCAGATCCGCGAAACGGGCCTGACCGACCGCGCGCTCGGCAACCTCGTCGAGCGCGCGGTCGAGGCTGCCCGCGGAACGCCCACGCGCATCCTCGTCAACGACCGCGTCGACATTGCGCTGGCGCACGGCGCGGACGGCGTGCATCTCAAGGGCGAGTCGGTACCCGCGGCCCGGCTTCGGGATCACGCCGAAGCCGATTGGATCGTGGGCCGTTCAATTCACGGACTGGAAGAGGGCCGCGAGGTCGCCGCCGGCGGGGGACTCGACTACGTTTGCCTCGGGACGGTGTTTGCAACCGCATCCAAGCCGGGTCGGCAGCCGCTCGGCGCCGGGCTGTTGCGGCAGACGGCGGCGGCGCTGCCGCTGCCGGTACTGGCCATAGGGGGCGTCACCCGTGAGCGCGTGACCGAGATCGCCGCGACCGGCGCCGCCGGCGTGGCGGCCATCGGCATGTTCGCCGATCTGGCCGGGCTCCCGCAGTCACAATTCAGTGCGTCCGTCGCCGCGCTCAGGGGCGCCTGGAGATAGCGGCCGCAGGGGGTGCTATCTCAGACCCGCTGCACGCGCAGGCCCTCCTCGTCCACGGCGGCTTCCAGGATGTGCGCGCCGGCGGCCGCCAGCGCCGCCCGCACGGCGCCCACATGCTGCGGTTCGGCAAGCAGCAGAATGCAGCCGCCGCCACCGGCGCCGCACACCTTGGCGCCGCTTGCGCCGGCCCCGAGACCCGCGTCAACCAACGCGTCGATGGCGGGCGTGGTGACGTTGGGCGCCAGGCGCTTGCGGACCGCCCATTCTTCGGACAGGCGCCGGCCCACGGCGGGCCAGTCCCCCTGCTCCAGCGCCTGCTCCATGGCGCCGGCGATTTCGGATATGCGTCCCAACGCGTCGAACACCTGCCGGTCGCCGTCGAGATGGCGCTTCGTGATCTCCCAGTTGTTCACGCCCGAGTTGCGGGCGTCGCCGGTATACGCCAGCACGATCCGCGCGCTCAGCTCGGCGGCGGCGACGGGCAGCGGCCGGCGGCGGACGCCCGCCGGTCCCAGCTCCAGGCTCGCGACGCCGCCGTACACCGCGGGGCGGTAGTCCTGTCCGCCGGTAGGGACGCGAATCACCTGCACCTCGAGGTCCTGCGCCAGCGCAATCAGTTGTTCGGGTTCGAAGCGGCGGTCCTGCCACGCCGCAAGTGCGCCGCACAAGGCGATGTTGAGCGCGGACGACCCGGCCAGCCCGGCGCCGACAGGGGACTGGGAGCGGGTCACGACCGCGAGGCGTTCGACCTGGAAATAACGCAGCAGCCGCGCGGCCAGGCGCGGCTCCTCTTCTCCGGTGAGCGCGGCCGACGAGGCCGCCGCAAGCACGGCGCCCGTGTCTTCCGAAGTGACGCGTATACCCTCTGCTCCTTCGTCCGAGAGCTCGCATTCCGCCCGCACGGTAATGGCCGCGTTGAGGGTCCGGGCGCCCTCGTGGAAGAGGTACAGCGGCCAGATGTCGAGCGTCCCGCCGGCCAGGTCGATGCGCGTCGGGGCGGACGAGCGGATGCGCATCGGCGCATTATAATGAGGCACTCTCGTGTCCTCCTTGCCCGCGGTGCGCTGCCCGTCGCCCGCCTGCCGCTGATGTCTTCGCAGTTCCGCCGTTCCGCCGGCCGCCTGGCCGTTGCCGGTTTCGCCGGTGCATCCATACCGGTCGAGCTGCGGGCGCTCGCGCGCGAGGCGGAGCTGGGCGGGATCATCCTGTTCGCGCGCAACGTCGAAACGCCGGAACAGGTCGCCGAGGTCGCGCACGCGGCGCGCCGCCTGGCGCGCGAGGTCCCGCCGTGGGTAAGCGTCGATCAGGAGGGTGGGCGCGTCGCACGCCTGACGGCGCCGTTCACGCGCTGGCCGCCGATGCGCGCGTTGGGCAACAGCGGCGACGTGCGGTTGGCGGCGCGGTTCGCGCGTGCGCTGGCCCGCGAGCTGCGGAGCGTAGGCGTGACGCTCGACTACGCGCCGGTGCTGGACGTGGATACCAATCCCGACAGTCCGGTGATCGGCGATCGGGCGCTGTCGGACGACCCCGACCAGGCCGCGCGCCTTGGCGCCGCAGTCGTCGACGGGTTGCAGGCCGGTGGCGTGGCGGCGTGCGGCAAGCACTACCCCGGCCACGGCGACGCTGCGGCGGATTCCCACGTCGAGCTGCCCGTCGTGCCGCACCCGCCGGATCGCCTGCGGGCCGTGGAGCTGGAGCCGTTCCGCGCGGCGGCGGCGGCCGGCGTCGCCGCGATGATGACGGCCCACGTGCTGTATCCGGCGCTCGACGACCAGCATCCCGCCACGTTGTCACGACGCATCGTCGGAGGACTGCTGCGCGACGAGCTGGGCTTCGACGGCCTGGTCATGACCGACGATCTGGAGATGGGCGCGATTGCGGGGCGCTACGCCGTGGAGGATGCCGCAGTGAGCGCGATTGCCGCCGGCTGCGATATGGTGCTGATCTGCGGCGCCGACACCGACCGGCTGGCGGCGGTGGTCGAGGCGCTGATTCGTGCGGTGGAGGATGGGCGCTTGCCGCGCACACGCGTCGAGGACGCGCTCGCGCGGCAGGAGCGCGTGAAGGCACGCTTTCTGGCGGGTGTCGAGAGCTGGCGGCCGCCGCGGCCGGCCGAGCTGCGGGCGGCGCTCGGAACGGACGAACACACCGTCGTCGCGCACGAAATGGAGGCGCACCTCTGATGGCGCGCCTGCGGCGGCCGCCGGCGCTGCGGCCGGGCGATCGCGTGGCGGTCCTGGCGCCGGCAAGTCCCATCGACAGGGATGCGTTCGACCGCGGTGTGGCGGAATTGCGCGAGCTCGGATTCGAACCGGTGTTCGACGAGGGGGCGCTGGCGGCCACCGGGTACCTGGCCGGTTCGGCCGCGCAGCGCGCCGCCGCGTTCCAGCAGGCCTGGGAAGACCCCGATATCGGCGGGATCATCGCCGTGCGTGGAGGCTACGGCAGCGTCCAGCTCCTGCCGTTGCTGGATGCCGCGGCCCTGCGGCGCACGCCGAAGCCGTTCCTCGGTTGCAGCGATCTGACGGCGCTGCTCGCCTACCTGACGACCGGCTGCGGCGTCGTGGGGTTCCACGGACCGATGCTGGTGAATCTGGCGCAGGGCAGCGATGGCTACGACCGGGCGTCGCTCCTGGAGTGCCTTGGGATTCCGGCGCCGCTCGGCGCCCTGCGTCCGCCCGGGGTGGAGGCGATCCGCCGCGGAACGGCCCGCGGCATGCTGCTCGGCGGCACGCTGACGCTGCTGGCGGCGTCGCTGGGCACGCCGTTCGCGTTCGCGCCCCCGGAAGGGTATGTCCTGTTCCTCGACGACGTCGGCGAGCGGCCCTACCGCATCGATCGGATGCTGACGCAACTGCGGCAGGCCGGCGTGCTGCATGCGGCCTCGGCGGTAGTCCTCGCGGAGTTTCCCGGCTGCGGCGATGAAGCGGGACGCGACGCGCGATCCGTATGCGGGGACCTGCTGGCCGACTTCGAGGGCCCGGTGCTGTTCGGCTTTCCGTCGGGCCATACCAGCGGTCCTGCGCTCACGCTGCCGTTCGGCGTGACGGTCACCGTGGCCGCGGACGCGAGCCCCGGGCTGATCGTCGAGGAGGCCGCCGTCGCATGAAGCGGGTCCACCTCGTCGGGATCTGCGGCACCGCCATGGCTACCGCGGCGGTGATGCTCAAGCAGCTCGGCTTCGATGTCGGCGGATCGGACGAGCATGTCTATCCGCCGATGAGCGAGGTCCTGGCGGCGGCCGGCATTGCGCCGCTGGAGGGCTACAGGTCGGAGCACATCACGGAGGACCTTGACCTCGTGGTCGTCGGGAACGCCGTTTCGCGCGGCAACCCCGAGGTGGAGGCCGTTCTCGATCGCCGCCTCCGCTACTGCTCGCTGCCGGAGCTGGTGCGCGACACGTTTCTGCGCGGGCGCCGCCCGATCGTGGTGACCGGGACGCACGGCAAGACCACCACCTCCTGCATGACCGCCTGGACGCTGAACGAGTCCGGCACCGACGCCGGATATCTCGTGGGCGGGGTAGCGCGGGACCTGGCGGCGAGCGGGCGCGTGGGCGGCGGCCCGTTCGTCATCGAGGGCGACGAGTACGACAGCGCGTTCTTCGACAAGACCGCCAAATTCCTGAAATATCTGCCGGAAATCGTCGTCGTCAACGGCATCGAATTCGACCACGCGGACATCTACCGCGACCTCGACGAGCTGCGCCTGGCGTTCCGCCGGCTGGTGCGCCTGGTGCCGCGCAGCGGGCGGTTGCTGCTGTCGGCGGACGAGCCGGAGGCGCTGGCGCTGCGGGACGGCGCGCCCTGCCCGGTAGAGACATTCGGTTTCGACGGAGGCGCCGACTGGCGGGCGGAGCGGGTCAGCTACGGCCCGCGGGCGACCGCCTTCGACGTGACGTTCCGCGCGCGGCCGGTGGGCAGGGTCGTCCTGCCGCTGCTGGGCGGATTCAACGTGCGGAACGCGCTCGGCGCCACGGCGGCGGCGGTGGGCGCCGGTGCGCCGGCCGGCGCCGTGCTGGAGGCCCTGGGCCGCTTCCACGGCGTGCGGCGCCGCCTGGAGGAGCGCGGGGTGGTGCGCGGCATCACCGTGTATGACGATTTCGCCCACCATCCGACCGCGGTGCGCGAGACGCTGCAGGCGCTGCGCCAGGCGGCTGACGGCCGGCTGTGGGCGGTGTTCGAGCCGCGCTCGGCGACGGCTTGCCGGCGGGTGTTCCAGCACGAGTTCGCCGCTGCGCTGGCCATTGCCGACCGCGTGGTCGTCGCCGCGGTGTTCCGCTCCAACCTGCCGGCGGAGGATAAGCTGTCGGAAACGACGCTCGTCGCGGACCTGGAACGGCGCGGCGTCGCCGCGCGCCATGTGCCGCGGGTGCCAGAGATCGTGACGTACGTCGCCGGCGCGGCGCAGCCGGGCGACCGGGTTGTCATCATGTCCAACGGCGGCTTCGGCGGCATCCATGAGCGGCTGCTGTCCGCGCTCGCGGCGGCCCCCGAAGAGTCATGAGCGACTGGCGGCTGGTGCGCGTGGGCGACGCCTCGATCGTCGTCGAGTTCGCGCAGAAAATCGATCCGGCCATCAATGCGCAGGCGCTGGCTGTCGGCAACGCCGTACGTGCCGGTGATCATCCGGGTGTGCTGGACGTGGTGGAGGGTTATTGCAGCGTCACGGTTGCCTTCGACCCGCTGCGTACCGCGATCGAGCCCCTGGTTGCCGCCATCGAGGAGGCGGCGGAACGGACGCCCGCGAACGGCGCGGAGGCGGCGGAAGTCGAGCTGCCGGTCTGTTACGGTGGCAGCCACGGCCCGGACCTCGAAGCGGTTGCCGCGTTCGCGGGGTGCAGCCCGGCAGAGGTGGCGGCGTTGCATCACGGCGCGACGTATCGCGTCTACATGCTGGGGTTCCTGCCCGGATTCGCCTACATGGGGTCGGTCGATCCCCGGATAGCCGTGCCGCGCCGCAGCCGCCCGCGCCTGCGCGTGCCGGCCGGCTCGGTCGGCATCGCACGTTTCCAGACGGGGGTGTATCCGGTGGAGGCGCCCGGCGGCTGGCACCTGATCGGACGCTGTCCGCTCAGGACGTTCGATCCCGGCGCGTCGAACCCGTTTCTGCTGCAACCGGGCTGCGCGGTCCGCTTCGTGCCAATCACGGAAGCGGAATACCGCCGCGAGGTGGCGCCGGCATGATCCGCGTGCTGCATCCCGGCCTGTTCACCACGGTCCAGGATGCCGGCCGCTGGGGCTATCAACGTTTCGGAATTCCGGTGGCCGGTCCGATGGATCCGGTGTCGCACCGGCTGGCCAACCTGCTCGTCGGGAACCGTCCGTCGTGCGCTACGCTGGAGGTGACGCTGGCAGGTCCGAGCCTCGAGTTCCGGCGAGACCTGCTGCTTGCCGTGTGCGGCGCCGAATTCGAGCTGCTGTTGGACGGAGAGCCGGTGCCGGGCGGCACGGTGCTCGCGCCCCGCAGCGGCCAGCGCCTGGCGTTCGGCCCGCGGCGGCAGGGCGCGCGCGCCTACATCGCAGTCGCCGGCGGTTTCGATGCGCCGCGCGTCCTCGGCAGCCGGGCGACGCACGTCGGCAGCGGCATGGGCGGCGTTCGCGGCAGAGCGCTGGCGGCGGGCGACGAGCTTGAGGCGGGCGACGGGATTGCGCGCCGCGTCCGGGCGGGCGACAGCCGCAAGGCCCCGGCCGCGGCGGCCGGCCGTGTGCGCGTGTTGCCGGGCCCCCACGACGACCGGTTCGGAAGTACAGGTGCGGTCGCGCTGGAGGGGAGGCGTTACCGTGTAGGGGCCGCGTCCGATCGGATGGGCTACCGGCTGGAAGGACCGCCGCTGGAGCAGGACGGTCCTGAGTTGTTGTCAGCCGCCGTTCCGGTCGGCGCCATTCAGGTGCCGCCGTCGGGCGAGCCGATTATCCTGATGGCGGATCGGCCGACCACCGGCGGTTATCCGCGCATCGGGACGGTGATCAGCGCGGATGTCCCGGTGGTGGCGCAGTTGGCGCCCGGTGAGGAGATCGAATTCGAGACATGCAGCCACGAGGCGGCTGTGCGGGTGCTGATCGAGCAGGAGCGCGGATTGCTCGCATGAAGGGCGGCCAGGTCCATGATTGACGAGAATGCGGAGCGGATCGCCGACGCGTTCGCCGGTGCGCTGGGCCGGGATCGCGTGCAGCGCGATGTCGCGTTGGACGCGCGCACGACATTCAGGACCGGCGGCGCCGCCGACTGGTTTCTGGAGACGCGCAGCGCGGTGGAAATCGTGCGCGCGATCGAGATCTGCCGGCTGGCGGAGCTGCCGGTGACGTTGCTCGGCGGCGGATCGAACGTGCTGGTCGGCGAGCGCGGGGTGCGCGGCCTCGTGCTCCGGATCTGGCGCGGCGCAATCGGGGTTCCGCGGCCGGGCGTTGTACGCGCGGACGGCGGCGTGACGCTCAACGGCCTGATCCGCTGGATGGTGAACCGCGGTCTGGCGGGCCTGGAGCGCTGGGCCGGAACGCCTGGAACCGTGGGGGGCGGCCTGCACGGCAACGCGCACTTCCAGGGTGAGCTGCTGGGCGCCCATCTCGTGCGGGCGTGTCTCGCCGATCCGAGCGGGCGCGTGCGGGAGGTGGATGCGGCGGCGCTGGAGCTCGGGTACGATACGAGCCGGCTGCAGCGCAGCGGTGAAGCGGTGTTGTGGGCGGAATTCACGGCGCATCACGACGCGCCGGCCGCGCTGCGCAAGGCGGCCGGCGCGTCGCTCGCGTACCGCAAGCGCACGCAGCCGCTGGCCGCGCCGAGCGCCGGGTGCATCTTCCAGAACCCGGATGGCGTGCGCGATACGGTGCCGGACGGCATTCCGCCGTCCGCGGGGGCGTTGATCGACCGCGCCGGGCTCAAGGGCCTGTCGGTGGGGGGCGCACAGGTTTCGCGCCTGCACGGCAACTTCATCGTGAGCGAGGGGCGGGCAACCGCCAGCGACATCCGCCGGTTGATGGAGACGTGCCGGGAAACCGTCTACACCCGGCTGGGCGTCATGCTCCGTGACGAGATCGTGTGCCTCGGCGAGTTCGACTGGCAGGGCGCGCCTGCGCCGCGGAGACAGGCGGAGGCCTGCGGGTAGCGCAGATGCGGGATGCGAAGGGCAACGGATCGACGCGGCTGGTCGTTGAGGGCGGACACGTGCTGGCCGGCAGCGTCGAGGTCGACGGGAACAAGAACGCGGCGCTGCCGCTGCTCGCGGCCTGCCTGCTGACGGACCAGCCCTGCCGGCTGAACAACGTCCCGAGAATCAGCGATGTCGGGGTGATGGTCGAGCTGCTCCAGGGGCTCGGCGCCGAAATCGAGGGGGTCGGGACCTCGACGCTCGAGGTTCGTTGCCGCAACGTAACCACGGCCGAGCCCGACCCGCGGCTGGTCGGCCGCCTGCGCGGGTCTGTGCTCCTGTTCGGTCCGCTCCTGGCGCGGGTGGGTCGCGCGCGCCTGGCGCCGCCCGGCGGCGATTTCCCCGCGCGACGGACGATCGGCGTGCACCTGCAGGCGCTGCGCGCCATGGGCGCGCGCGAGATTGCCGGCGACGCACACGAGCTGGAAGCCGGAGACGGCCTGCGCGCCGCCTCCATTTACCTGGAGGAGGCCTCGGTGACGGGAACCGAGACCGCCATTCTGGCGGCGGCGGTAGCGCCCGGCACGACCGAGATACGGCACGCGGCGTGCGAGCCGCACGTGACCGAGCTGTGCGAGTTCCTGCGCAGCATGGGGGTCGAGATCGAAGGCGTCGGCACGCACAAGCTGCGCATCGCCGGCGGCTGCCGGCTTGGCGGCGCGGCACGGACGCTCGGCGGCGACTACATCGAGGCCGGCAGTTGGGCCGTGCTGGCCGCCGTGACCGGCGGCGCGGTCGAGATACGCGGCGCCTGCGAGGCGGACCTGGAGCCGATCACCTCCGTGCTGACGCGGATGCACGTAAGCTGCGCGGTGGACGGAGACCGCCTGACCGTGGATGCCTCCCGGCCGCGGGCGATTCGGCAGATCACGACGGCGCCCTGGCCGGGGTTCCCGAGCGACATGGTCAGCCTGGTGAGCGTATTGGCAACCCAGGCCCAGGGGTCGACGCTGGTGCACGACTGGATGTACGAGCTCCGGCTGTTCGCGCTCGAACAGTTGAGCGGCATGGGCGCCAACCTGTTCCTGTGCGATCCGCACCGCATGATCGTCAACGGGCCGAGTCGCCTGAAGGGTCGCGACCTCGACACGCGCGACCTGCGGTCGGGGATGGCGCTCATCGCGGCGGCGCTCGCCGCCGACGGCACGAGCCGCGTCGGGCCGCTCGCAACCGTCGAGCGCGGTTACGCCAACCTCGTGGACCGGCTGGGCGCACTCGGCGCGCGGGTTGCGGTGGAAGCCGACGACGGCGCGCAGCGGACGCACGCCGGCGCGCTCAGCGGCGAAAGCCGTTCTCGGTGATTACGTCGACGCCGGAGGGAATCTCGAACACGAACAGCGTGTCCGGCAGGCGCTCGTTTTCCTTCAGATTCGTGAAGGTAAAGGTCGAGACCGCGCCCTGGAAGTCGATCGCGCGAAGCTGCGTGAAGCTCAGGGTTTCGCGGTCCACCACCAGCCGCAGCCGGACGTAGTCGGCGTCGTCGCGGATGGGCGTGAGACTCAGGGACCAGCGTTGCCGCGGCGTGTCCGCCTCGTCGTCGTAGGCAATGACGAAGTCCTGTGCAAGGCGTCCCCTGCCGGCCAGGAAGAGCGCCGGGGTGGAGACGCTGTCGCCGGCCGGCACGGCGCCCACGATGACCTGGCGGTCGGCCGGAATGTACGAGTAGAGCGACGCCCCGTCGGAGACGAACAGCTTCTCTTCCGGCCAGGTGTAGCGCCAGCGCATCATGCCGGGCTTCTTGATCTCCACGGTGCCGCGCTCCGCAACGGACGTGCGCAGCAAGCCCCCGGCGTAGGTGTGCTCGAAGTCGGCCGAGAAGCTGCCCACCGTGTCGTACTTGGCCTGGAGGGCGGCGGTCAACTCCTCGATGGGCGGGCGATCAGCGGGTTGCGCGGCCGGCCGGCCGGCTGCCGCGGCCAGCACCACGCAGGCAAGCACGAGCCCGTACTGCGTCAGCCCTTCAGGGCGCCGGCCTTGGGCGGCTTCTGGGTGGGCGCGCTCTTTTCTTCCGTCGGGAACTGGGCGGTGAGCCACTCGACGATTCCCCCCTTGAGGGTGCTGGCCCGGTAGCCGCCGCGGATCAGCCTGGCCGCCACCTGGGCGCCGACGAGCTCGTTGGGGTCGGAGTCGTAGGTGACGATGTCCCGGTCTTTCGGCAGCGTCGAGCAGTCGAAACCCGGCGGCTCGACCCGCACGGCGCCGGGGATCCTGACGCTGCTGTGCTCGTACGGATACTTCAGCCGCACGTCCACCACTACCGGTGCATCGGGCCCGCCGCTGTCGAGCCGTTCCTTCAACGCTTCCTTGTCGATGCGGGGAATTGCCATAGGGTTTCAAGCCGCCGTCGGGCAGGTGTACGCGGCAGCAATCATAGCACGCACGAGGGGGCGTCAGGACGCTGCGACGCTGTCGACCGCGCGCCGCACCGCATCGTAGTCCTCCGGCAATTCGACGGGCAGGTTCGGGTAGTCCGGCGTGACCTCGTCCAGCGCCTTCTCATGGTACTTGCGCTTGAATTCGGTGAACTTGAGGCCGTGCGCCGTCGAGATCACGACGACACGGTTCCCCGGCGTGACGACGCGGCGCTGCCGCAGCTTGATGAGCGCAGCGAGCGCCACGCCGGTGTGCGGGCAGTTGAACATGCCGGTGCGGTCGGCGCGGGCGGCCGCGTTGGCCAGCTCGGATTCCGTCGCCTGCTCGACGATGCCGTTGTAGCGCTGCAACGTGCGGATCGCCTTCTCGATCGACACCGGGTTGCCGATCCGGATTGCCGAGGCCTGCGTCGTGCGCGCGGCGATCGGTTCGAAGCGCCAGTCGTTGCGATAGGCGAGGTAGAGCGGGTTCGCGGCAGCGGCCTGCGCCACGACGATCCGCGGCCGCTTCGTGATGAGCCCCAGATCGGTCATCATGTCGAAGCCCGCGCCGAGGGCGCTCACGTTGCCGAGATTGCCCCCCGGAATGATGACGACGTCCGGCACCTCCCAGTCGAACTGCTGCACGATCTCGATCGATACCGTCTTCTGGCCCTCCAGGCGCAGGCTGTTCATGGAGTTGGCGAGATAGATGCCTTCCTCGTTTGCCAGCCGTTGCACGATGGCCATGCAGCCGTCGAAGTCCGTGTCGAGCGCGAGCACCGTGGCGCCGTTCGCGAGCGGCTGCATCAACTGCGCCGCCGACACCTTGCCGCGCGGCAGGATGACGATGGCCGGCACGTTGCCGGCAGCGGCGTACGCCGCGAGCGACGCGGAAGTGTCGCCGGTGGACGCGCACGCGACGGCCCGGATGCTGCCGCCGGACCGGATCATCTGGCGGACGACCGATACGAGCACGGTCATGCCCAGGTCCTTGAACGACCCGGTGTGCGAGTTGCCGCACTGCTTCACCCACAGCTCGTCGAGTCCCAGCTCGGCGCCGAAGCGCTCCGCCCAGAACAGGTTGGTGCCGCCTTCGTCCATCGAGACAATGCTCTCGTCGTCGACCGCCGGGCAGACCCACTCCTTCTTGCCCCACACGGCCGAGCCGTACGGCCACATGGTCCGCTTGTAGCGATCGTCGAAAAGGCGCATCCACGACCCGGCGGCGCGGTCGCTCAATGCTTCCAGATCGTGGGCGACCTCCAGCAGGTTGCCGCAGGACGGGCAGCGGTATATCGGCTCCAGCAGCGGGTGCTCGCCGGGGCAGCCGGCGATGCAGCGGAACACGGCCTGGTACTGCATGTGGGCTACAGTGTAAACGGATGCGGTTGGTGCAGCATGCGGGTGCGCGTTCGCCCTGCGCCGGTCGGTGGCTGGCGGCAGGCGTTCTCCTCGCCGCGGCCGCCGGTCTGGCAGGCAGGCCTTCGCTTGCCCAGGATCCGGAAGCTGCGGCCCGTGCCGGCGGCGTCACCTGCGAGACGGTCCGCGTGCCGATGCGTGACGGCGTCGTGCTGGCGACCGACGTGTACCGCCCCGCGACGCCCGGACGCTACCCCGTCATTCTGCAGCGCACGCCGTACGGCTTCCGGCTGGGCCAGGGATGCTTCTCCTCCGGACTGAGCGGGGCCATGGCGTTCTGGGCCGAGCACGGCTATGTCGCGGTGTCCCAGGACGCGCGCGGCACCTTCCGTTCGGAAGGCGTGTTCCGGCCGATCTTCCAGGAACAGGAAGACGGCTACGACGCCGTCGAATGGGCCGCCGCGCAACCGTGGTCGAACGGCCGGGTCGCGATGACGGGCACGTCCTACATGGGCGTCACGCAGTGGCAGGCCGCGCTGACCGCGCCGCCGCATCTGGTGGCCATCGCACCGGGCCAGACCGCGACGGACTACCACGACCACTGGACATACGTGAACGGCGTATTCGATCTCTGGTTCGGTCAGAGCTGGCCGCTGGCGTTCTTCGCGCCCGATGCGCGCCGTCGCCAGTTGATTGCCGGCGGCGCCGCGCCGGAGGCGGCGGAACGCGCCGCCGAGGCCTGGCTGGCGGATGGCGAGCGCCGGATTGCCAGGGACTGGATCGATCACGTGCCGCTGGCGGACGTCGCGGACTTCCGGGAGTTGGCGCCGTACTACTACGAATGGCTTGCGCACCCGAATTACGACGACTACTGGGCGGCGGTGGACGTCGAGGCGCAGTGGGAGAAGATCACGGTCCCGGCGCTGGTGACCGGCGCCTGGGGCGACCTGTTCCACATCGGTTCGGTGCGCGGGTTCAACGGCATGCGCGCCGGCGCCGGTTCGGAGGCGGCGCGCGCGGGCACGATGCTGGTGATGACGGGTGGCGGCGGCCACGGTCGGGAGGGCGCGGTTACCTTCGGCGAGGCGGGAGAACGGGACCTGCGGGCGCTGCGGCTGCGCTTCTACGACCATCACGTCAAGGGCATTTCCAACGGCATCGACCGCGAGCCGCGCGTGCAACTGTTCGTGCAGGCGCCTCCGGACAGCGGCGCCGAGGGGACTGGATTCTGGATCGAGGGTGACGCCTTTCCGCCGGCCGGAGCGGAGGCAGTCCGTTTCAACCTGGCGAGCGGCGGCGGGGCGAACAGCCGCTGGGGCGATGGCGTGCTGGCGCGCGGCGAGCCGCCGCACGGCCCCGACGACAGCTTTACCTACGACCCGCGCGATCCCGTGCCGGCGCTCGGCGGCGGGCTGTGCTGCCTGACGCTGGGATTCTATTTCCGCTCGGGCGCCCAGGATCAATCGACGGTGGAGCGGCGCGACGACGTCCTGGTCTATACGAGCGGGCCGCTCGCGGAGGACATGGCGGTCATCGGGCCGGTCACGGTCAGGCTGTGGGCCACGACGACGGCGCGCGATACCGACTTCACCGCCAAGCTGGTCGACGTGCACCCCGACGGATTCGCGCAGAACATCCTGAACCGGGTGGTGCGGGCCAGGTTCCGCAACGGTTCCAAGGCGCCGCCGTCGCCCGTCGAGCCGGGCCGGGCGTACGAGTACGAGATCGATCTCGGGTACACGGCGAACGTGTTCCGGGCCGGCCACAGCGTCAGACTGGACGTGTCATCCTCCGAGTTCCCGCACCTCGCGCGTAACCACAATACCGGCGGCGACCCGGCCACCGACGGCCGCTTCGTGGCCGCGGTGCAGACGGTTCATCACGACGCGGAACGGCCGTCGCACGTGGAGCTGACGGTGGCGCCCGGCGTGGGGGCCGGTGGCCGCTGACGGGCCGCGAATTCTTGACAGGCGGCTCCGGCGGGGGTAGCTTTAGTCACGTTGGCGGGCGTGTACCTGTGCGCACATGCCGCGCCGCGTTTGGAGGGTTGCATGCCACTCGGATCTCTCTTCAGCTCCAGGGGTTTGGCGAGGTTGCTGGCGGGCGTCGCCGTGCTGTTGGCAATGGCCGGCGGGCAGCCCGCGCTGGCCCAGCCCGCGTCCGCGGGACACGACGTCACGTTCGCGAAGGACGTCGTACCGATTCTGCAGCGAAGCTGCCAGATCTGCCACCGCCCGAACGCCATCGCGCCGATGTCGCTCGTGACGTACGAGGACGTGCGGCCATGGGCGCGGTCGATAAAGCGCTATGTCGAGTCGCGCGAGATGCCGCCCTGGTACATCGACCGGCGCATCGGCATCCAGGAGTTCAAGGACGATCCCTCATTGACGGATGAGGAGATTGCCACAATCGGCGCCTGGGTGGACGCGGGCGCGCCGCGCGGCAACCCGGCCGATGCGCCGCCGCCGGTGGAGTTTCTCGGTCCCGAGGACTGGCGCATGGGTGAGCCCGATCTGATCGTGGCCATGCCGGAGCCGTACATGCTGCCGGCGGACGGTCCGGACCAGTTCCCGAACATCATCGTGGACCCCGGCCTGACCGAGGACCGCTACATCAAGGCCGTCGAGATGAAGCCGGATGCCCGCAGCCTGGAGGTCGTGCATCACGGGACGACCCACATGACGGTGTTCGACGACGACATCACGCGCGGCAACTTCCTCAACGAGTACGCCGCCGGCAAGAACGGCGACATCTTCGACGACGGCACCGGGCGGTTGATCAAGGCCGGGACGAAGATCCGTTTCGGGCTGCACCTGCACCCTTACGGTGAAGAAGTGCCGGTCATGGTCAAGCTCGGGCTGCAACTGTATCCGCCTGGATACACGCCGAAGTACACCCTTATCAGCCAGCACATGGGCGACGACGACGACCTGCTCATTCCGGCGGGCCAGCACAGCGTGCGCACGGACGGCTATACGCTGCTGACCGAGCCGGCGGTCGTCACCGCGTTCCAGCCGCACCTGCACACCCGCGGCCAGGCGCAGTGCATCGAGGCGATCATTCCGCAGACCGACGAAGAGGGCACCGTGCTGAAGCGGGCGCCGGGTCCGTACGGCGCGGCGCCGCTGATGGAGCAGGTGACGCTGAACTGCGTGCCCAAGTGGTACTTCAACTGGCACCTCGTGTACAACTACGCGGAACACGCGGCGCCGGTGCTGCCGGCAGGCACCGTCATCCACGTGAGCACGTGGCATGACAACTCGGAGTCGCTGCGCGTGAATCCCGATCCGCGCAACAACGTGGTCTACGGGCAGCGGACCATCGACGAGATGTCGTTCGCCTGGGTGAGCTACTACTACATCGACGAGGCCGAGTACAAGGCCCGGGTCGCGGCGCGCAACGCCCGCAACTCGAACGATCAGCAGTGACGCTGGAGGAGAGATTCATGCGAGCAATGGCAGCGGTCGGGTTGGTGTTGGCATTTGTGGTGCTGGCGGCTCCGCAGCCGACAGTGGCGCATCACGCATTCTCCGCGGAGTTCGACGCGAACATGCCGGTCACCCTCACGGGGACCGTGACCCGGATGGAATGGGTCAATCCGCACGCGTGGATTCATATCGCCGTGGAGAAGGATGACGGGACGACCGAGGCCTGGATGGTCGAGGGCGGCGCGCCGAACGCGCTCCTGCGGCGCGGATTCACGAAGAACTCGCTGCCACCCGGTACGGTCATCATGGTCGAGGGGTATCAGGCCAAGGACGGCGCCATGCGCGCCAACGGCCGCGACATCACGTTCGAGGACGGGACCAAGCTGTTCGTCGGTTCCTCCGGCACCGGCGCGCCGCGCGACGGAAGCGACCCGACCGAGCGCTAATCCGAGGAGACGGAGCCAGATGGCGGAACGGCGGAATATCAAGGTCAGGACGGGTGCGGCCTGCGCCGCGGCGGCGCTGTGCGTGCTCGCGCTTGGCGCGACGGGGCAGGCGCAGTCGGGCGAGTTTCCCAGGGCGTCGGACGGCAGGCCCGACCTGAGCGGCATATGGCAGGCGGTTTCGTCCGCCCACTGGAACATCGAGCCGCACGCCGCGTACGCCGGCCGGACGGACGTCACCGGCGCGATCGGCGCGGCGCCGGGTGGTCTCGGCATCGTGGGCGGCAACGGCCTCATCCCGTACCGGCCCGAGGCGATCGCCACGCGCCAGGAGAACTTCGAGAACCGCCGCACGGAGGATCCCGAGGCGAAGTGCTACCTGCCGGGCGTGCCGCGCGCGACCTACATGCCCTTCCCGTTCCAGATAGTGCAGGGCACCGACAAGGTCTTCATCGCCTACGAATTCGCCAGCGCGAACCGCGTCATCCACATGACCCCGGTGCCCGAGAGTCCGGTGGATACGTGGATGGGGCACTCGGTGGGGCGCTGGGACGGCGATTCGCTCGTCGTGGACGTTACCGCGTTCAATGGCCAGACGTGGTTCGACCGCGCGGGGAACCACCACAGCAGCTCCCTGCACGTCGTCGAACGCTACACGCCGATGACGCCGAACCATATCCAGTACGAAGCCACGCTCACTGATCCGAACACCTTCACGCGCCCCTGGAGCATCAGCCTGCCGCTGTACCGGCGCATGGAGGAGAACATGCAGCTCCTCGAGTTCCGCTGCGTGGAGTTCTCCGAGGAGCTGCTGTACGGGCATCTGCGAAAGAGGGAATGATGCGATCGATGCGACAGTCCGTCGTTTCCGCGTGCGTGGTGGCCGCGATCACTGCCGCAACGGTCGCGTTGGTGTCCGTGCTGGCGCCCGCAGCCGCGGCTCGGGGCCAGAGCAATTTCGAGCCGCCGCGCACGTCCTGGGGTGATCCGGATCTGCAGGGGATCTGGACGAGCAACGCCGTGATGGGCGTCCCGGCCGAGCAGCCGAAGGAAGTGCTGACCGCCGAAGATATCGCGCGGCAGGAGCGGAACGAAGCGCTGCGGAATCAGCAGGAACCGGACCGCGACGTGAACATCGTCTGGGACGAGCCGGAGACGCAGCGCAAGATCGACCAACCCTCGCTCGTGATCGATCCAGCGAACGGGCGGATTCCCATCACCGCCGAGATGCAGCAGGCGGTCGACGACTGGGGGCCGACGCACTACGGCATCGGCATCGAGTCATGGACGGATCTCGATCTTTGGGATCGGTGCATCACCAAGGGGTTTCCGACGGTGATGGCGCCGATGGGCTACAACAACGCCTACGAGATCATGCAGACGCCGGACTACGTGCTGATCCGTTATGAGGTCATCCACGACCTCCGCATCATCCCGCTCGACGGCCGGGCGCCGCTGCACGACAACATCCGCCAGTACTGGGGCGACTCCCGGGGGCGCTGGGAGGGGAACACCCTGGTTGTCGAGGTGACCAACTTCAGCGACAAGACGTTCGGCACGCAGCAACCGCTGGGGTCATACCGCGGCGGGGGCAGGGACATGCACGTGGTCGAGCGTTTCACGCTGACCGACGAGAACACCATCGACTACCGCGCGACGCTCGAGGATCCTCGCGCGTTCACCGCGCCGTGGACGCTGGGCATTCCCCTGATTCGCGACGAGAGCTACGTGATCTACGAGTACGCCTGTCACGAAGGCAACTACGGCCTGGAGTTCATTCTCAGCGCCGCCTTCAAGGACCGGTAGGCGCCGGCCGGGCGTAGCGGCGACAGCACCGGGTGGATGAGACAGCTCGGGAACCTGTAGGCATTGGAGACCTGACATGACGAAGCGGCGAATCTTCGGATCGGTTGCGACCCTGTTCATGGTCCTGGCCGGCGCGGCGGCGCTGGCGCAGGACGCGCCGGCGGGCGACAGCGGCGTGACCTTCACGAAGGACGTGCTGCCGATCCTGCAGCGCAGTTGTCAGGGCTGCCACCGGCCCGGCGCGATCGCGCCGATGTCGCTCGTGACGTATGAGGACGTGCGTCCGTGGGCGCGCTCCATCAAGCGCAACGTCGAGACACGCGAGATGCCGCCCTGGTACGTCGACCGGCGCATCGGGATCCAGGACTTCAAGGACGACCCGTCCCTGACGGACGCCGAGATCGCGGCCATCGCGGCCTGGGTGGACAGCGGATCGCCGCGCGGCAACCCGGCCGACGCGCCGCCGCCGGTGGAGTTCCCGAGCCCGCACGAGTGGCGCATCGGCGAGCCGGACCTGATCGTGTCGATGCCGGAGCCGTACATCCTGCCGGCGGAAGGGCCGGACGTGTTCCCGAACGTCTACGGCGATCCCGGCCTGACGACCGACCGCTACATCCAGGCCGTCGAGGTGAAGCCGGACGCCAACAGCCTCGAGGTGGTGCACCACGTCGTCACGACGATGACGGAATTCGATGAAGACCTCGCCAAGGGCAACTTCCTCAACGAGTACGCCGTGGGCAAGAACGGGGACATCTTCGATGAGAACACCGGCCGCCTGATGAAGGCGGGCACGAAGATCCGCTTCGGGATGCACCTGCACCCCTACGGCGAGGAAGTCCCCGTCATGGTGCACGTCGGCCTCAAGCTGTACCCCGAGGGCTACGTTCCCAAGTACCAGCTTGTCAGCCAGCACATGGGCGACGACGACGACCTGCTCATCCCGGCAGGGGAGAAGGGCGTCCGGACCGACGGCTACACCATGTTGACCCGGCCGGCCGTGGTGACGGCGTTCCAGCCGCACCTGCACACGCGCGGGCAGGCACAGTGCATCGAGGCGATCATTCCGCAGACCGACGAAGAAGGTAACGTGCTGCTGCAGGCGCCCGGCACCTCGCCCGCGCCGCTGATGCGCCAGATGACGCTCAACTGCGTGCCGCAGTGGCGCTTCAACTGGCACCTGGTCTACAACTACGCCGAGGATGCGGCCCCGGTGTTCCCGCCGGGAACCGTCATCCACATCTCGACCTGGCACGACAACTCGGACACCCTGCGTGTCAACCCCGATCCGCGCAACAATGTCGTCTACGGGCAGCGCACCATCGACGAGATGTCATTCGCATGGGTGAGCTACTACTACATCGACGAGGACGAGTACAAGGCGCGGGTGGCGGCGCAGAACTCCCGAACCTCGAACGATCAGTAGCCACGGGCTGTTAACGTGTCGAGCTTGATGCGGAGAACCCGGGCCCTGCGCGTCCGGGTGCAGGTAGCTGTTGCAGTCGCCGCGGTCGCGGCGGCCGCCGCGGCGGCCGGCCAGGAGATCGACATTCCCGACACGCAGATCCAGTACAACCGCGGCATGCACGTCGCGCCGATCTACGAGGGGTGGACGCGCAACGACGACGGCACGTATGACGTCTGGTTCGGCTACCTGAACCGCAACTGGGAAGAGATGCTGCACGTGCCGGTCGGGCCCGACAACCGCATCGAGCCGGGCGGGCCGGACCACGGACAGCCCACGGTCTTCGTTCCGCGGCGCCGCTTCGGCCGCGCGGTCCAGCGCCGCGAGACCATGGTGTTCAGCGTGCGCATGCCGGGCGACTGGACCCAGGCGGAAGAGGTGATCTGGACGGTGACCGCAAACGGCCGCACCGACTGGGCCATCGGCCTCTTCCTGCCGATCTACGAGCTGCCGGGGCCGCGCGGCGAGAACACGCCGCCGCGGATCAGCGTCGCTACGACCGAAGCGTCGATCGTGTTGCCCGGGACGCTGGAGCTCAGCGCGGCCGCCAACGACGACGGGGAGATGGAATCGCGCCGCTCGGCGTCCGGCGTGCGCTGGGTGCACTACCGCGGGCCTGGGACGGTCACCTTCACGCCGCCGCGCACGCCGTTTCCGCAGGAACCGGGGCCGGTGGAAGTCGAGTCGGCCACGACCGCCGCGTTCAGTGAACCCGGCACGTTCGTGCTGCGGGCGGTTGCCTACGACGGCGACTGGTATGCCAGCCGCAACGTCACCGTCACGGTGACGAAATAGCCGGCCACCCGGTAACGCTAGCGCCGGCGAAGCACGATCACTTCACCGTCGCCCATCGACCGCCGGATACCTCTGGGCAGCATGCCGACCGCGAGCAGCGCGAGATCGCCGTCGACCGCCACGTCCCGCACGGCCTGGGCCGGCCGGTAGCTCCCGACGACGCGCGGCGCCGCGGGATCCTGCAGACCCACCACGAGCATGCCGAGCTCGCCGTCGGCGACGTACGCCAGATGGCCGTCGAGCGTGACGCGCAACGCGTTGCCGGGCGTGGCGTACGTCGATCGGTAGGCGGGCGCCGCCGGGTCCGAGAGGTCGTATACCTGCAGCGTCCCGTGGCCGAGCAGCACCGCCAGCGGGGGTGAGGCGGTCTCGGACACTTCCACCATGCGCGGACCGTCGGCCGACTGGATGGCCGACGTGGGTTCCCATGAACCGGTTTCCTGCAGGTCCAGGACGTAGAAACCGGACGGATCGTCCACCGCGTACGCGCGCGGACCCAGCACCGCGACGTCGCGGCTGTAGCCGTCCAGATAGACGGAGCCGAGCGCGGCGGGCGCGCGAACGTCGGACACGTCGACGAGATCCACGCCCGACATGTGGTCCGCCAGCACCGCGGTCGTGCCCGACACGTCGACGTCCTTCACCTGCCCGGGAGTCCTGGACGAGCCCAGCAGTTGCAGGTCGTCGGGATCGGATACGTCGAGGATCCCCAGGCCGAAGAAGTCGGCGGCGGCGTACACGAGCTCGCCGACGACCACGAAGCCCCAGATCTTCTCCGGAAAGGTGTAGCTGCCGTGCCGCTGCGGCGCCGCGAGGTCCGAGAGATCGAAAACCGTAAGCGTCCGGTCGGCGGCGACATACGCGCGCCGGCCGTCCAGCTCAACGAGATCCGCCGGCCCCGGCAGCATGGCGACCTCGTCGTACTCCACGGTCTGGCCCGCGGCCGGTGCGGCGGCCGCAAGCAATCCCACCGCGACCAGCGCGGCCGGTATCCGGACCGACGCGATGCTTTGCCTCATGGCCCTGCCGTCCTGGCGATGCGGTACAGCGCGGACTGCGTGCGGATCAACAGGCTGCCCCTGACAACCGCCGGCGTGGCCAACGTCATTTCGTTGAGCGGGTTCGTGCCGAGGATCTCGAACTCGGGTCCCGCCTTGATCACGTACGTGTCGCCGGCCTCGCTGAGTATGAATACCTTCCCGTTGTAGCCCCACGGCGATGCCGTGAAGCCGCTACCGACGCGGATGCGCTGCCGGCCGTACACCTCTGCGCCGGTGCGGGCGTCGTGCGCCAGCAGCAGGCCGCGGTCGAGCAGCGTGTAGTAGATCCCGCGGTACACGAGCGCCGTGGTGTTGTAGGTGCCGAGGAGCGGGTAGGCCCAGGCGATGTATTCCGACGAGCCGCGGTTGCCGGGAAAACGCGTGGACCAGGTGACGTTGTCCTCCTCCCACATGGTGATGTCGCCGCTCGCGCCGGGGTGGATGGCGTAGACCGGGCGCAGCGGGCCGCCGGGGTAGCCCGAGCTGATGTAGACGAGGCCCTCGGCCACGAACGGGGAGGGCGTCGTGAGGTTGGACATCCCCTTGAGCTCCCACAGCAGGGCGCCGTCGAGGTCGTACGAGCGGACGCCCTCGCTGCCGGTCGTCACGATTTCCGTACGGACCCGGTTTTCCCACACGACGGGTGTGGACCAGTTGTTGCCACGTTCTTCTTCACGCGAGACGCGCC
Organism: Vicinamibacterales bacterium; assembly: GCA_965207665.1. Taxonomy (GTDB): domain Bacteria; phylum Acidobacteriota; class Vicinamibacteria; order Vicinamibacterales; family UBA8438; genus JAAXGX01. The sequence goes on along the minus strand of CBDBMV010000002.1, from coordinate 2,772,707 downwards.
ACAGCTCCTCGCCGGTGCGCTTGTCCAGCGCGATCATGAAGGAGGCCGTCGTGTTGTCGTTCACGATGAACAGGCGGTCGCCGTGGAGGACGGGCGAGGCGGCCGTCCCGAGCTCGATCAGCGTGTTGAAGACGCCGATCTCCTTGCGCCACAGCTCGTTGCCGTCGAAGTCCAGGGCGGCCACGAGGCCCAGGCTCCCGAAATAGACATAGAGCAGCTCGCCGTCGGTCACCGGCGTTTCCGAGGCGTAGCTGTTCTTGATGTGCCGCCGGAGCTGCGGAAGCTCGCTGTGCAGCTCGCGCTCCCAGCGCACGGCGCCGGTCTCGAAGTCGATGTCGTACACGACCCAGCGGTGCGTCGCGTTGGCCGGGATGTGGTCGTGCTCGTCGTACAGGCCCGGTACGGGAATCTCTTCCTGTCCCGCGCTGACGGCCGAAGTCAGGAAGACGTGGTCGTCCCACACCACCGGAGAGCTCCAGCCGAGGCCCGGGACGGGGGTCTTCCAGACGACGTTCTCGGTGTCGCTCCAGTGCTCGGGAAGGTCGGGGTCATCTGCCGCCACGCCCGCGGCCGGCCCTCGGAATTTCGGCCATTGATCCTGGGCGGCGGCCGGTGCGGCCGGCGCCAGCAGGGCCAGGCACGCCGCCGCGGCCATGAGCCGCGGCAAGCTGATGGGAACGTTCGGTTTCTGCATGGTGACCCGCTGGCGAGGTATTGAAGCAGAAACGCCGCGGGCCGCGCAATCCGCGACACCCCGGACAACTCCACCGCCGCCACCGCGTGCAGCGCGCCGGGACGGTGCTATAGTGGCGGCCGGCACATGAAGCACACGCGAGCGGTTGCGTTCGCGGTAATCGGCGTCATGCTGCTTGCCGCGGCCACGCAGGCGCAGGAACGGGAAGCGATCGACGTCTCCGCGCTCGGTCCGCAGGTCGGCGAGCGCGTGCCCGACTTCAGTCTCTCCGACCAGCATGGGCGGCTCCGGACCCTCCAGTCGATCATGGGCGAGAAGGGAGCGATGATCCTCTTTCATCGCTCGGCTGATTGGTGACCCTACTGCAAGGCGCAGCTCGTGGAGCTGCAGGGTCGGTTCGAGGAGCTCGCGGCGCAGGGACTCGGCGCGGCCGCCATCAGCTACGACAGCCAGGAGGTTCTAGCCGCATTCGCGGAGCGCAGGGACATCACAACGCTCCCGCTGCTCTCGGACGCCGACTCAACCGTGATCCGGGCGTTCGGCATCTACAACACGGTGGCCGAGGAAGGCGTCGGTCCGCGCGCGGAGGATCCCGATGTCAAGGCCGACGTGGCGCAGTACGTGTCGGTCTTCGGCGCCAGTCCGAGAATCGTGGGCACGCCCTATCCCGGCACCTTCATCGTCGACCGCGAGGGCAGGGTGACGTCACGCTTCTTCGAGGAGTTCTACCGCGAGCGCAATACCGCGGCGAACATCATGCTCAGGCTCGGTACGCCGGTGTCTCCGATTGCGGGCGCGCGGGGCGAGACATCGCACCTCGCGCTCAACTCGTACCAGAGCGATCCGGCCGTAACGGCCGGCACCCGCTTCCACCTCGGCCTGGAGATCACACCCGTTCCGGGGATGCACGTATACGCACCCGGGGCGGACGAGCTCGGCTACCGGGTCGTGCGGCTCGATCTGGACACGCCGGAGTTCGTCCGACTGCTCCCGATCGAGTATCCCGCTTCCGAGATCTACCACTTCGAGCCGCTCGACGAGCGGGTGCCCGTCTACCAGGAACCGTTCACGCTCCTGCAGGAGGTAATCGTCGAGGCTTCAACCGAAGCGATTGAGGCGCTGACCGGCGTCGATGCGCTGACGCTGACCGGCAGGCTCGACTACCAGGCCTGCGACGACCGGATCTGCTACGAGCCCGCTTCAGTTCCGCTGACGTGGACCCTGACCGTCGACCCGCTCGACCGGCAACCCGCGGGCCAGCCGTAGGGCTGGAATCTGGTGGACCGCATGGGACTTGAACCCACGACCTCCGCGTTGCGAACGCGGCGCTCTCCCAACTGAGCTAGCGGCCCGGAGGTGTCCGAAGAGAGGCATTGTACAACGTTCGGGTCCCGGGCTGCCGGCGGCAAGGGCCTGTAGCGCCTATACTTTGCGCCGCGTTGGTGCTACCCTTTCCTCAGTATTTTTCCGACGGTCCTGGAACAGCCAAGGCAGGTGCATTGATGAAGATCGCGCGGATCCCGACTATCCCGACGACCGCGGTGCTGGCGGTGTTTCTGCTCGTTGCGCTGGCTCCCCCGGCGGCCGCCGCGGAGCGTGAGACAGACATCACATTCACCAAGCATATTGCGCCGATCTTCCAGCGCTCGTGCGAGAACTGCCACCGGCCGCAGGGCGGCGCGCCGATGTCGCTCGTCACGTACGACGAGGTTCGTCCGTGGGCGCGTTCGATCAAGAACCGCACCGGGTCGCGGGAGATGCCGCCGTGGTTCATCGACAAGAACATCGGCATTCAGGACTACAAGGACGACCCGTCCCTGAGCGACGAGGAGATCGCGCTGATCGGCGCCTGGGTCGACGCCGGCGCGCCGCGCGGCAACCCCGCCGACCTGCCGCCGCCCATCGCGTGGCCGGTGGACGGGTGGACATATGGGATGCCGGATCTGATCGTGCCGTCGCCCGAGGGAACGATCGAGGCGGATGCCGCCGACTGGTTCGGCGAGTGGGGCGAGTCGCCGACCGGCCTGAGCGAGGATCGCTACATCAAGGCCATCGAGGTGAGGGAAGTGCGGACGTGGGAGGACACCAGCGCCGCGGTGTCCAACGACGGCCGCGCCGCGCTGGGGCTGTCTGTCGTTCACCATGCGGTGCTCGGCGCCGACACGGTCGAGAACACGATCGCGCCGCTCGACTGCGGCAACGAGACCACCTGCGCGGTCGACGACGCGGAATTCTGGCTGGTGCACGAGCTGGGGCAGAACCCGACAATCTACCCGGACGAGGTGGGCGTCAAGCTGCCGGCCGATTCGGTGATCACCTTCAACTCGATGCATCTGCACTCGATCGGCCGCGAGGTGCGCGCGCGGCTCGACGTCGGCTTCACGTTCCATCCCGAGGGTTACGCGCCGAAGTACCACCTCGGCTCGACCAGCTTCGGCGGCGTGACGCACTACGACTACTCGTTCGACATTCCGTCGAACGAGGACAACGTCATGCAGGACGGCTTCCACCGGCTGACGCAGCCGACGAAGCTCCTGACGTTCGAGCCGCACCTCCATTCCAGCGGCAAGCGGATGTGCCTGGAGGTGCTGTACCCGAACAACGCGCGCGAGATGCTGAGCTGCGCCGACTACGATCACAACTGGGCCAAGGTGTACGTGTACGCCGACGAGGTGGCGCCGCTGCTGCCGGCCGGCACGCTGGTCCACGTGATGGCCTGGTACGACAACTCGGTCACGAACAAGAACGTCGTCGATCCTCGCAACTGGAAGGGTTGGGGCAACCGCTCCATCGACGACATGTTCTCGGCGATCGCGCGCATGGTGTACATGACGCAGGAGCAATTCGACGAGGAGGTCGCCGCGCGCGGCGGCAGCTTCGCGTTCGCGACGTCGCAGAACCAGCAGTGAGATGAGCATGCGCCTTGGCGGGGTCGTCGGTGCGGCGGTCGCACTGGCCGCCGTCGTCGGGCTGTTGATGCTCGCGCCGGCGCCCGCCGCGCAGGCGCCCGAGCACGTCACGGCCTGGGGCGATCCGGATCTGCAGGGCATCTGGACCGACATCTACGCCACGCCCCTGCAGCGGCCGGAGCGCTTCGCCGGCCAGGAAGTCTTCACTGACGCCGAGCGGGCGGCGCTCGATGAGCAACGCACGGTACACCCGCGCCGGGACGCGCGGGAGCTGGTCGGCACGGACCGCGATGTGGCCGGCGCCTACAACGCGGTTTTCCAGTCGATCCGGCCGACCGGGCCGCGGACGTCCCTGATCGTCGATCCTCCCGACGGCCGCATTCCGCCGTTGACGCCCGAGGCGGAGGCGCGGATAACCGCGCAGCGCGAGCACCGCCTCGCGCTCCTGCAGGCGACGGACACGTGCCGCCTCGAATTGCCGGCCTGTGCCGGCTGGCAGTACGGGCCGCCGTCACCCCGGCGCGCGGAGCTCTCGCCCTACTACAACACGGCCCGGCTGAACCGCAACGACGGCCCGGAGGACCGCAGCCTGTCGGAGCGCTGCATGGGCGCCGTGCTGCCCGATTTCAGCGGCTACCGGCGCATCGTGCAGTCGCCGGGGGCGGTTTCGATCTTCTACGACGTCGGCCAGGGGCAGGGGTGGCAGCGCGCCATTCCGATCACTGACCGCCCGCCGCTGCCGCCGGGCGTGCGGCAGTGGCGCGGCGACTCGCGCGGCCGTTGGGACGGCGCCACGCTCGTGGTCGAGGTCGGCAACTTCAGCCCCAAGACGAACTTCCGCGGGTCGCGCGAGAACCTGCAACTGGTCGAGCGCTGGACGCGCCTGGACGCGGAAACGCTCGAATACATCGTCACGATTGAAGATCCGACGACCTGGACGGCGCCGTGGACCGTCCGCCAGGAGTTGCTCCTCCAGGACAACCAGGCCAATCGGATATATCCCGAGCCGCGCTGCCACGAGGGCAACTACGGTCTTCCGGCCCAACTCGCCGGCTCGCGCGTCGAGGAAGTGGAATACGCCGCCGGGCGGGCTCCCGACCCCGCGACGCGGGACACCGCGACCGGCGGCGGCGACACGGGCGGCTCGGACCCACTGACCGGGGGCTAGAAGCCCGCGGCCGGCTCACCGGCTCACGATGAAGGTGACGTCCTCCGACGTCATCAGCCCGCCGTCATGGGCCAGGCAGCGCAGCACGTAGGTGCCGGGGCTGCTGAACGTAGCCTGTACTACCCACCTGCCGTCCGCCGGCGCCGGCGGGGTCTCCCAGCCGGCCGCATACGGTGAATCGGCCCAGTCGCGGTAGTTCTCCCACGCATCGAACTGCGGCGGGTCGAACACGACGGCGTGCGCGCCGCGGTACACGAACCACGACAGGCGCAGCCCGGCGGCGGCGTCGGGGCAGCAGCGGCCGCCCAGCAGCGGCGTGAACGGCACGGCGCGCGGCGCCGGTATCCCGTCGTCGCTGGCGCGGGCCGTGAGCTGAACCGGCTCGCCGACCCGCACGCGCCGCGTCAGGTCACCGTCCACCTGGAGCTTTGGCGCGGCGTTGCCGAACAGGTCGTTGCCGCCGCCCGCCTGACCGCCGGCGCCGTTGTTGTTCATGACGACGATGTCGTCGATGTAGTAGTCGGTCTTCAGCGTGCCGTACGCCCGCTCCGTGCGCCCGTTGCTGACTAGCGTCCACACCACCTCGCCGTCGCCGAAGTCGGCCGCTACGCGGACGCGGAACAGGAACCGGCTCCGCTGAGGGTAGAAGTGCGTCGGTTGGCCCTGATCGGGCGCGCCCGGTTCCAGGAAGTTTCCCGGCCCGACCGCAATGTCGAGCTCCTCTGCATGGTTGCGGTTGAAGTACCCGAACACCAGATTGAACGATCCGTCGGGATTCTGTTCCCACCCTTCGTAGACCGGCACCACGCTCTGTCCGTGCGACCAGGCGACCTGGGCGGTCGCTTCCTGCCCGGCGCCGCCGGCCAGCAGGATAACGGCGGCGAATGCCGCGAGGAGCTGCAGGGTCCGCCGTGCGCTACTGGACGTCATTGCCTCGATCCGGAACAGCCGCCAGCGCCGCGCCGCAGAGGGGGCAGCCGACCACGGTCTGGCCGCGGCGCAGATCCAGCGCCTCGCGGCGGGCGGCCATTTCCTCCCGGAACTGTTCGTCCGTCAGGTGCACGACCTCGCCGAGGTGGTTCATCATGTTGTCGATGGAGCGGTGGCCGAGACCCGACCAGTTGCGCGGGTCCGCCACGTTGGGGTTCGTGGGCGTGTTGTTGAAGTAGCCGGTGAGGCGAAGGATGGTGCCCTTGGGCAGCAGCGGCGCGGCGTCATCGGCGAAGTTGTACGTCCGCACCCAGCTGTGGTCGTAGCCGACGCAGCTCAGCGTCTCGATCTGCGTCGTCTGGCCCCAGATGGCGTCGAGGCACATGCGCACCCCGGCGGCGTGCATGTGAGGTTCGTAAGAAACGATGCGCGTGTGCTCCTGCAGCACGGTGAACGCCTCGAACTTCTGGTTGTCCTCCAGCGGCCGGATGTCGAGGTTCATGCTGTTGCCGAACAGGCCCATCTGGCTGGCGGCCTTGGTCGGCACGTAGTCCGGCGGGTGCAGGTTGAACCCGATCTCGACGTGCGCCCGGGTGTCTTCGCTGCTCGCGTGCAGGTGTATGGAATAGATCTCCGCTTTCGATCCGGCGCCGAGGAGCCGGCCGCCGTCGGGGTCGAATATGTCGGCGTTGCGGCCGACCTCGTGGCACGGATAGCGCGTCCGGCTGACGCCGTCCGCGCCGACGGTTCCCCAGCACAGGTGATGGAACACGAAGCGGCCGCCCACGGTCCGGCCGGCAATCCGTCCCTGCAGATCGTTCACCTCGCGCATCTGGACCGCCGATACGTAGCGGTCCTCGGTCAGGTCGACCGGAATCTCACCCAGCGGTCCCCACCAGTCCGGCGCGCCGGCGGCGATCTCGACGCTGCGCGTGGTCAGCACCAGATCGGGCTCGCCCAGCTCCCACGCGTCCTCGTCCGTGAACGTCAACGGGGCCGGCATGTCCCGCGGATCGCCCAGGGGCGCACCGCCGTCCACCCAGGCCGCGATGGCCGCTATCTCCTCATCGCTGAGGGAGGGGTCGTTCTTGTAGTCCTGGATGCCGATGTCCTTCTCGACGTACCACGGCGGCATGGCGCCGGGCTGCGTCCGCAGGCCGGTGCGGTACTTGATGGAGCGCGCCCAGGGTCGGGCCTCCTCGTAGGTCAGCAACGACATCGGCGCAATCGATCCGGGCCGGTGGCACTGCTGGCAGCTCCGCTGCAGGATCGGAGCGATGTCCTTCGCGAACGTCACCTGCCGCTCCGCCGCGGACTGGCCGGCGGCGGCTTCCGGCAACGCCGCCGCAGCGGCCGCCACGACCGCAACTGCGATGCTCCACCTCATGACTGCCTCCGCGGACATTCTCGCCGACGGGTATTGCGTATTACAAGGTAGAATCGGTTCCTCGCCGCATCACAACCATGGGAGTCCATGGACGACAAACGGAGGTCGTGATGAGCCATCGTGCCCTCGCAATGCTGTCGGTGCTGGTCGTGCCCATGTTGTTCGTGTCGACAACGATTGCCCAACAAGGTGAGCGCTCGGCGGGCGAGTCCCGGTCGGCGCCCCTGACTCCGTGGGGACATCCGGACCTGCAGGGCGTCTGGACGAACACCACCACGACGCCGCTCGAGCGGCCGGCGGACCTGGCGGGGCAGGCGGTGCTCACGGAGGAAGAATGGGCGCTTCGAAACCCGCTGTCCACGTTGAGCGATGATCGCCCCGCGGGGGGCGTCGGCTTCTACAACGACTTCTGGCTCGACCAGGGCCAGTTGTCCATGCGAACGTCGCTGCTCGTGGATCCGCCGGATGGACAGCTGCCGCCGGTGACGGAGGCCGAGCGGCTGGCGCAGGACGGGCGATCGGATTCCTACATCGGCGATACCTTCGATTCATGGGAAGACTTCAACGCCTACGACCGGTGCATCACGCGCGGCATGCCGGGCACGATGATGCCCGGCTTCTACAACCACAACTATCAGATTCTCCAGACACCGGACTACGTGGCGATCGTCGTTGAAATGATCCATGACGCACGCATCATCCCGTTGGACGGGCGTCCGCACCTGGCGCCGACGGTGCGGCAGTGGCTGGGCGACTCACGCGGCCGCTGGGAAGGGGACACGCTGGTGGTGGAAACCACGAACTCCACCGACAAGGTGAAGGCAAGGGCCTATCCGCGGCGTGACATTCACACTGTCTTCGGGGGCGACGACCAGCTCCACCTGGTCGAACGGTTCACCCGCGTAGATGCCGACACGATTGCGTACGAGTTCACCGTGACCGACCCGTCGGTGTGGACCGCACCCTGGACGGCGGCGGCGCCGATGACGAAGCTGGACGGGCAGTTGTTCGAGTACGCGTGCCACGAAGGCAACTACTCCGTACCGAACATCCTGGCGGGTGCGCGCGCGGAGGATCGTGCCGCGCAGGGACGGTGATAACGGTGCGCGCCGGCCGTTTCAGGACCGCAACAGCTCGAGGTACTTCAGCGCGCCGCCGGTATTGAACAACACGACGCGATCGGTGCGGCGGATGACGCCGCGCTCCAGCAGCAGGCGGAGGGCGCAGAGAGTGGCGCCGCCTTCCGGAGCGGCGCTGATCCCTTCCAGCCGGCCCATTTCCCGCATTGCCGCGATCATTGCGTCGTCGTCCACGGCGACCGCCGCGCCGCCGCTGTCGCGCAGCGCGCGGAGTATCAGGAAATCGCCGATCGCCCGGGGTACGCGCAGGCCGTCCGCGACCGTGCGGGCATCCGCCCAGGGGGCGGCCCGGCTGGCGCCGGCTTCGAAGGCGCGCACGATGGGTGCGCAACCGGCCGCCTGCACCGTCACGAGACGCGGCCGCCGGCCCGGGGGCATCCAGCCGAGCTGCTCCAGCTCCTCGAACGCCTTCCACATGCCGACGATCCCCGTGCCGCCGCCGGTGGGGTAGATGAGCCAGTCGGGCCACTCCCAGCCGAGCTGCTCGGCCAACTCGTACGCCATCGTCTTCTTGCCTTCGATGCGGTACGGCTCCTTGAGTGTGGACACGTCGTACCACCCGGCCTCCGCGGCCTGCGCCGCAGCGAGGCGCCCGGCGTCCGTGATCAGGCCGTCAACCAGCGTCACGTGCGCGCCGTACAGCTCACACTCCCGAATGAAGGGAGGCTTCACGTCGCGCGGCATGAACACGCGCGCCGCCAGGCCGGCCTGCGCCGCGTATGCGGCCAGCGCATTGGCGGCGTTCCCGGCGGAGGGCACGACGAGCGTGCGCGCCCCGAGGTCGCGCGCCCGCGTTACCGCCACGGTCATGCCCCGCGCCTTGAACGAGTTGGTGGGGTTGGCCGACTCGTCCTTCACGTACAGCCGGTCCATGCCGAGCGCCGCACCGAGCCGCGGGACGTGTACGAGCGGCGTGAATCCTTCGCCGAGGCTAACCGGGGCGCCGCGGTCAGCCGGCGGGAGCACTTCGCGGTAACGCCACAACGTGGGCTGGCGCTCGCCGAGCGTCGCGCGCGACCAGGTGCGCGCCAGCGTCTCCAGGTCGTAGCGGGCGAGCAGGGGGCTGCCGCACGCGCACAGGTGCTGCGGCTGCTCCGCGTCCAGCGAAGCCGCGCCGCAGGCAGCCGCGCAGTCGAGGCGCATCATTGCCTACCTGCAGCCGCTATCGGCGGGCTAGTGTTCGAGGAGCTCGGCGTCCTTGGCCTTCTGCAGGTCGTCGATGCGCTGGATGTTGGTGTCCGTGATCTTCTGGATGTCATCGAGCGCGCGGCGTTCGTCGTCTTCCCCGAGATCATGGTTCTTCAGCAACTTCTTGAGGCCGTCGTTCGCTTCCCGCCGCGCCTGGCGCACGCTGTTGCGTCCTTCCTCGGCGAGCTTGTGGACGAGCTTCGACAGCTCCCGGCGCCGTTCGGCGGTGAGCGGCGGGAACGGAATCCGTATGACCTTGCCGTCGTTGGTCGGGTTGAGGCCGATGTTCGCGCGGCGGATGGCCCGCTCGATGGCCGTTATCTGGTACGGGTCGAACGGCGTGGCGACCACCAGGGCCGGATCGGGCACTGCCAGGGTCGCCACCTGGTTCAACGGCATGAGCGCCCCGTACGCCTCCACCTGGATCGAGTCCAGGATCCCGACAGAAGCGCGTCCGGTCCGCACTCCGGCCAGTTCCCGGCGCAGGTGTTCCAGGGCGCCGGCCATGCGCTGGCGGGCATGCGCGGCGGCTGATGCAGGGTCAGTGATCTCCATGTCTTCACCTCGTGGGCGGAACTTGACAGCCCGTGGCGAAAGCCCCGCTGCATTCGACCGGCCATGCATCCCGCCTGACTGTGTTGCTCATCGCTCACATATCTTCGAATATGCTCGCTCTTCGCGCCTTGTCAGCCGGGCGCCTGACCGGTCTCGGTGCGACGCGGGGTTTCACCACGGGCTGTCAGGTGGAAACCACCGAGCCGACCGGCTCACCGAGGACGGCCCGCCGAATATTGCCAGGCGTTCGCAGATTGAATACGACAATGGGCAGTTGGTTGTCCATGCAGAGCGAGATGGCGGTGGCGTCCATCACCTTGAGCTGGCGTTCCAGCACCTGCAGGTGGGAAACGCTATCCAGCCGCTCGGCGTCCGGCTCCCTGTGCGGATCGGCGGTGAAGATGCCGTCCACCTTCGTCGCCTTCAGGATCACCTCGGCGCGAATCTCCATGGCGCGCAGCGCGGCTGCCGTGTCCGTGGTGAAGTACGGATTGCCAGTCCCGGCTGCGAACACGACTACGCGTCCCTTGTCGAGGTGGCGGAGGGCACGGCGGCGAATGAACGGCTCGGCCACCTGACGCATTTCGATGGCGGTCAGGACGCGCGTCTCGGCCCCCTGGCGCTCGATGGAGTCGGACAGCGCCAGCGCGTTGATGACCGTGCCCAACATGCCCATGTAGTCGCCGGTCGCACGGTCCAGCCCGCTGGTGCTGGCGGACAGCCCGCGGAAGATGTTGCCGCCGCCGATCACCACCGCAACCTGCACGCCGAGCGCGTGCACGTCGACGATCTCCCGCGCAATCTGCGCCGTCACCTCCGCGTCGATGCCGAAGGGCTGCTCGCCCATCAGCGCCTCGCCCGACAGCTTGAGCAGGATCCGCCGGTAGGCGGGAGGCGCGGTCATCCTATTCGCCTACCTTGAAGCGTGCGAACCGTGCGACGGTGATGTTCTCTCCCAGCTTGGCGATGGCCGCATTCACGAGGCTGCCGACGGAGGTCTTCGGATCCCGGATGGACGGCTGATCCAGCAGCACGACCTGCGAGTAGTAGCTGTTGAGCTTGCCTTCGACGATCTTCTCGATCACCTGCGGCGGCTTGTTCGAGTCCTTGAACTGGGCGCGGACGATGTCACGCTCGCGCTCGAGATCATCGGTCGGCACTTCCTCCCGCCGCACGCAGGCTGGATTGGCGGCGGCAATGTGCATGGCGATCTCCCGCACGAGCGTCTGGAAGTCGTCCGTGCGCGCCACGAAATCCGATTCGCAGTTGACCTCGACGAGCACGCCCACCTGGCCGCCGGTGTGGATGTAGTGGCCGACCGTTCCCTGCGCCGTCGTGCGCCCGGCCCGCTTGGCGGCCTTGGCCTGGCCGCGCGTGCGCAGCACGGTTACCGCCTTTTCGACGTCGCCGCCCGCTTCCGCAAGCGCGGACTTGCATTCCATGAAGCCGGCGCCGGTCATGTCCCGGAGCTGTTTTACCTGTGTTGCGCTGATGGTCATGATTGGATTCCTCCCGGTACGCCCGCCGGGCGCGCCGAGTGCGGCGGACGCCGGAGCCACGGGCTGTCAGGCCGAGGTTGGAGATGGCGCGCGGGCCGGGGTCGCGCCGGCCGGTGCGCCGTTGGAGCCGCTCGCGGCCGCTTCCGAGGCGGATTCCCGCAAACCGCGGCCCGCGATGACCGCGTCCGCGATGCGCGTCACGAACAGGCGGATGGACCGCAGGGCGTCATCGTTCCCGGGGATGATGTAGTCCACGTCGTCCGGGTTGCAATTCGTGTCGACAATGCCGATGACGGGGATCTTCAGCGTGCGGGCCTCGTCGACGGCGATCTTCTCTTTCTTCGTGTCGACGACGAACACCGCGTCGGGCAGCCGCGTCATGCGGCGAATTCCGTCGAGGTTCTTGTGCAGCTTGCGCTTCTCTTTCTCTATCCGCGCGATTTCCTTCTTGGAGAGCGCGTCGTAGCGGCCGTCCTCGGCCATCGCCTCCAGCTCGCGCAGGCGGCCGATGCTGCGTTGAATGGTCGTGAAGTTGGTGAGCAGGCCGCCGAGCCAGCGCTGGTTGACGAAGTACATCCCGCAGCGCTGGGCTTCCTCCTGGATGAGGTCCTGCGCCTGGCGCTTCGTGCCGACGAACAGAATCGTGTGGCCGTCGTTGGCGAGCCTGGCCGCGAACTCCTCGGCCTTCTGGAACAGCCGGGCGGTCTTGCTCAGGTCGATGACGTATATTCCGTTCCGCTGACCGAAGATGTACGGCTTCATCTTCGGGTTCCACCGCCGGGTCTGGTGGCCGAAATGGACACCGGACTCCAACAGTTCCTTCACAGTTACAGGCGCCAAGCTGCCTCCATCAGGGGGAACTACCGCTTGCTGAACTGGAACCGCTTGCGCGCGCCGGCGAGCCCGTACTTCTTGCGCTCCTTGATGCGCGCGTCGCGCGTGAGCATGCCGGCCTTCTTGAGGCGCGGGCGCAGCTCCGGGTCCGCCTGCACCAGCGCGCGGGCGATGCCGAGCTTGAGCGCGCCGGCCTGCCCGGTGACGCCGCCGCCCGATGCGGTTGCCGTGATGTCGAACTGCTCGGTGGCCTCGCACAGCTCGAGCGGCTCGGTGATGCGCGTCCGTACGGATGCGGTGGGGAAGTAGTTCTCCAGCGTTCGACGGTTGACGCTCATGTTGCCGGAGCCGGGCTTGAGCATGACGCGCGCCCTTGACTTCTTGCGCCGCCCGGTGCCGTAGAAATCACCTGCCACGCTCAACTGACCTCGTGGCGGGTCGGCTTCTGCGCCGCATGCGGGTGATCGGGGCCTTCATACACCTTGAGCTTCCTGTACATGGCCTTGCCCAGCTTCGTGGTCGGCAGCATGCCCCGCACGGCCTGCTCCATGAGGCGGGCCGGATGGTTGGCGCGGACGGCGGCGGCGCTGCGCTCGCGGAGGCCGCCCTGGTGTCCGCTGTGCCGGCGGTACAACTTCTGCTGCTCCTTCCGCCCGGTCAGCCGAACCTGCTTCGCGTTCACGATGATGACGTGATCGCCCATGTCCAGGAACGGCGTGTAGCGCGGCTTGTGCTTGCCCTGCAACAGGCGTGCCGCGACCGTGGCGACGCGGCCCAGGACCTGGGCATCGGCGTCGATCAGGTGCCAGGCGCGCTCGTGATCGGTGTGGGACGGTACGAAAGTTGCCACTTACTGGTTGCTGATGGCCGCTGCCTGCCTGTCAGCGCAATACCGCGCGACGGGCACAAAACGGGAATCTTACAGAGCGGCGCGACAGGGTGTCAAGAACGCACCTTACAGGACACGGCAGGCTTGCAGCGGTTGCCATGGGCCGAGCGCGCCCACGGCGCACTGTTTGCAATCCGCTGCCGCGAGTCCCGAACGTCGCACCGCCGGTTGGGAGGATCATGCTGCGAAGGTGGCGCAAGGGACTCGTGGGCCTCGACATCGGATCGCGCGCCGTCAAGGCCGTCGAGCTCCGCCACGGCCGGCGCGCATGCTCGCTGGCGGCGTTCGCGGTCGCGCAGTTGCCGGCGGGCGCCGTGGATGACGGCTCAATCGCCGATCGGGACGCGGTCGTGCAGGTCGTGCGTACGCTGCTGGAGGGTCGCGGCTTCAACACGCGCGCGGTCGCCCTTGCGCTGGCCGGCAATGCCGTCATGGTGCGCCGGATCGAGCTTCCGGCGATGAGCCCGACCGAGCTCGAGGCATCAATCTACTGGGAAGCCCGCCAGCACGTCCCGTTTCCCGCGGAGGAGGTCACGCTGGACTACAAGGTGCTCCGTGCGCCGGGAGGTCCGGACGCGGCGCGGTCCACCGAGGTACTCCTCGTCGCGGCGCGCAAGGACCGTGTGGCGGAGTACACCGAGGTCGTCGAGCAGGCGGGCTGCACGCCGGTCGTGATTGACGTCGATGTCTTCGCTCTCCTGAACGCGTACGAGCTGAACCACGGCCGCGACGCCGTCGCCGTCCTGGCGCTGCTGGACGTGGGGGCCCGCGCCACCAGCGTTACGGTCGTAGCCGGCGGCCAGCCGGTGGCCACGCGTGCGCTGCCGCTCGGCGCCCGGAGCTACCTGGAGGCACTGCGCGACGAGCTCGGCCTCGGAGCGGCCGAATCCGACCGGATCCTGCAGGGGCATCTCGGGGACGTCCCGGCGCCGGACGAGGCCCTCCCCGTGCTGCGGTCCGTGAACGATCGAATCGCTGCGGAGATAGGCAACACGCTCGAATCTTTCCGGGGCTCCGGGCTGATTGACGAGGTTGGATCGCTCGTGCTGTGCGGCGGTGCGGCGCGTGCCGGGAGACTCGCTGACGCCCTGGCGGAGCGGCAGCAGCTTCCAGTCGGGCTGTTCGATCCGTTCCGGCGGGTGGACGGGACCGCCGGGCGGTACGCGAACGAGCGTCCGCTGGCGGCGGTCGCTGTCGGCCTCGCACTGCGGCAGGCGGGTGATCGTTGATCCGCATCAATCTGGCGGATGGCCGTCGCAATCCGGACCGCGCGCAGGGCGCGGACCGTCCGGGCCGGCGGAGCCTGGTGCTGGCGGTCGCCGTCTTCGCGCTCGCGCTGGCCTGGACCGGCGGGCAGATGCTGTCGCTGCGCGAGAGTGCGGCGCGCGTTGGACGCCAGACGGCGTCGGCCGAGAGCGAGCTGCGGAGCCTGGCCCCCCGTGCGCAGCGGCTCGCGGCGCTGGAAGCACGGCGCACGCAACTGTCCGCGCGTGCGGCCGTGGTGGCCGCCTGGCGGGAGGACCGCCACAGGGTGGCCCGGCTGCTGGAGCATGTCGGGCGCAGCGTGCCCGCCGGGGTGCGCCTGGCGCGATTGCAGCAGGATGCCGACGGCGTCCTGCTCGGCGGACAGGCCGTGAGCGTCGCGGCCGTATCCGAGCTCGCAGCCGGTCTGGAGACGCTGGAGCAGGTGCTGCCGCCGGTCGAGATCGTCGACGCCCGGGGCGGAGATGCCGGTGCGGAGGCCGCCGTCCGGTTCGAGATCCGCGCGCGCCTGGCGCGGCCGGCCGGGTGAGGGCACATGCGGCACTGGCTGGATCGGATGTGGCGCCGGCGGCAGGCCGCCGGCCTCGTCGTGCTCGCCATCGTCTGGCTGCCGGCGGTGGATGTCTGGTGGCTGGCGCCGCGGCGCGTCGAGCTGGCGCAGCGGCGGGACGCATTGGCGCAGATGCGGGCGGAGATTGCCACGACACGGCAGGCAACGACACGGCTCGCCGCCGTAGCGGCGGAGCTGGCGGCGTTGGAGGCCAGCGTTCACAGCGCCGGCGCAGTGGGCCGCGAAGCCGGGGAGACCGCATTCCTGCTGCGCCGCGTCGAGCTGCTGGCGAGCGGGACGGGCCTGGGCATACGTGGTTTCACGCCGCAGCCCGCACTGGTGCACGAGCTGCACACGGAGTGGCCGACCCGCCTGGAGCTGAGCGGCGGCTATCCCGCGCTGCTGGCGTTTTTCGAACGGCTCGCGAGCTGCGCGGAGGACGTCGTGATCGAGGATCTTGCAATCCGGGCCGTGGACGCCCCGGACGGCAGCGCAACCGTCAACACCACATGCACCATCACGGCGCTCGGCTTCAGCGACGGGATGGGCGCCCGCGACGCACACGCGGCGGACGCCGCATGCGCGCCGCCCGCGGCTGGCGGCATCGCGCCGCCGGACGCTGCGCCAGAGACTGCCGACCCGTTTTCCCGCTGGACGCCAGCCGCAGACCCGATTCCCGTTGCGGCCCGGCCCCCGGGGCTGCCCGGGCTGCGCGTCGGCGAGTTGACTTTGCAGGGGCTGGTGCGCACCGTCGGCGGGCCGTTGGCGGTGGTAGCGGCGCCGGACGGCGAGACCTACCTGCTGCGCGGCGGTGAGCAACTGCTTGACGGCGCGGTCGTGGCGGTGCAAGCCGACACGGTGGTGTTTCGGGAGCACGGCGACGGCGGCTCCCGGGAGACGCGCAGGACGCTGGCCCATGCCAGCGACGGGAGGTGAAAGATGCATTGGATACATGCCGCGGCCCTCGTGGTGTTGTCTGGAATGGCCGGGACGGCGGTCGCAGATGCGTCAGTGGCGGAGTGCGTTGCGGAGCAGCCGGTTGCCGCGGAAACGGCGTCCCGATTCACCGGGCAGCCGGTATCGCTCGATTTCCAGCGCGCGGACCTGCGTGCGGTGCTCAGGACGTTCTCGGCGATCAGCGGCCTGAACATCGTCATCGATCCCGGTGTGGAAGGCGTGGTCGACGTGGCGTTGCAGGACGTTCCCTGGGATCAGGCGCTGGACGTCATCCTGCGCGCCAACCGGCTGGGCTATTCCGTCGACGGGCCGATTGTGCGGATCGCGCCGCTGGCCGTGCTCGCGGAAGAGGAGGCGGAGCGGCGCAAGCTCGCCGAGCAGCGCGCCCTGGCCGGCGAGCTGCAGGTGCTCACCAGGACCCTGAGCTACGCCCGCGCTCCGGAGTTGGCGGCGATCGTGGCCCCGCTGCTGTCGGTGCGCGGTCAGGTGCAGACGGACGTACGCACGAACACGATGGTCATCACCGATCTCCAGGAGGGCATCACTGCCGCCGAGCAGTTGCTCGACGTGCTCGACCGGCGCGAGCCGCAGGTGGAGATCGAGGCCCACATCGTGCAGGCCCGCCAGGATTTCGCCCGCTCGATCGGCGTTCAATGGAGCCTTGCGGGCGGCGGGGGTCCGGACGGGAGCGGTGCAGGGCCCGCGCGCGGGCCGGACGGCGAGGAGTCCGGCAGACAACGCGGCGCCGGCGGATCTGTCGATCTGAGAGCGGCGAACGAGACGGCGGCGCTCGGACTGACGTTCGGGTCGGTCGCCGGCGGTCTTGACCTGGACGTCGCCTTGTCGGCGGCGGAAACGCAGGGTCAGGTGCGGCTGCTGTCGCACCCTCGCGTGACGACGCAGAACAACGTCCAGGCCGAGATCGTCCAGGGTGATCAGATTCCCATCCAGGTGGTTGCCAACAACACGGTGACGGTACGCTTCGAGGATGCCGCTCTCGTCATGCGCGTGGAGCCCCGGATAACGGCTGCCGGCACGGTGATCATGGAGCTGGAAATCGAGAACGACTTCGCCGACTTCGGGCGGGCGGTCGGCGGCATTCCGCCGATCGTCACGCAGCGCGCGCGGACGACCGTGCAGGTGGCGTCCGGCGAGACGACGGTCATCGGCGGGATATTCGAGCACGAGCGCAGCACCTCGCGCAGCCGCGTGCCCGTGCTGCACCGGATTCCAGTGCTCGGCTGGCTGTTCGGGAGTCGCGCGGAGCGGGACAGCACCGATGAGCTGCTGATCTTTCTGACGCCGCGCATCGTGCCCTAGCAGCCGGTGGTGAAGCCTGCTGATACCATTCCGGCCATGCATGGAGCCGGCAGCGACGACCGACCCGGCCGGCTGGCCCGCGCCCGCGCCCGCATGGCCGCGTTCGGGATTGATGCCCTGCTCGTCACGCATCTCCCGAACGTCCGCTATCTGACCGGCATGCGCGCGTCCGCGGCGGCGGCGATAGTCGACGCCGAGGCCGTCGTGCTGATCACCGATGCCCGTTACACGACTACCGCCCGGACGCTGGCGGAGACGGCGGGTGCTGCCATCGCGCTTGCCGTCGTCGAGGTGCAGGGCACGTATGAACAGGCGATCCGCGACGTGGTGCGCGCGCGCCGCTTCGCGCGCCTCGGCGTGGAGGCCGACCATATCAGTCTGGCGCGGTGGCAGTGGTTGCGCGAGAGCCTCGGGGACCGGCCGGAGCTCGTTTCGACGACGGGATTGATAGAGGCCGGGCGCAT
This sequence comes from Vicinamibacterales bacterium, assembly GCA_965207665.1. GTDB lineage: Bacteria > Acidobacteriota > Vicinamibacteria > Vicinamibacterales > UBA8438 > JAAXGX01. Next base: position 2,754,961 of record CBDBMV010000002.1, on the reverse strand, counting down.
GATCAAGGACGGGGACGAGCTCGCGCGCTTCCGCGCGGCCGGCCGCCTGCTTGCCGGGGTAGTGCCCGCGGCGTTGCGGCTGGCGCGCGCCGGCCGCAAGGAGCGGGAGATCGCCGCCGACATCGAATGTGCGCTTGCAGCGGCCGGCTTCGAGGATCGCGCGTTCGAGACGATCGTGGCCTCCGGACCCCGCAGCGCGCTGCCGCACGCCCGGCCCGGCAGCCGGCGCCTGTCACCCGGCGATATGGTGGTGCTGGACTTCGGAGGGGTCTACGACGGATACTGCGTGGACCTCACGCGCACCGCGAGCGTCGGCCCGCCGGGCGGAGAGGCTGTCCGGCTGCACGCTGCCGTGCTCGCCGCGCAGACAGCCGCGATCGCCGCCGTCCGACCGGGAGTTCAGGCCAGTGCCGTCGACGAGGCGGCGCGCGGGGTGCTCCGCGAGCGAGGGCTGGCGGAGGCGTTCCAGCATGGAACGGGCCACGGCCTGGGCCTGGAAGTGCACGAGGCGCCGCGCATCGCGCCGGCGGCTCGCCTGCAGGGCCCGGGCGCGGACGTGATGCTCGAAGCCGGCATGGTCATCACCATCGAACCCGGTGTGTACGTTCCGGGTGCGGGCGGTGTCCGGCTGGAGGATGACATTCTGGTGACGGCGGGCGGCAGCGAGCTGCTGACGGACGCGCCCCGTACATTGGCCGTGTGTTGACGGCATCGAGAAACGACTACGCCAAGATGACGGACTTCGACGATATCGAACGGTTGCTCGATCTGATGGACGCGCGCGGCCTCGAGGAGCTGGAGGTCGAGCGCGAGGGGCTACGCGTGCGGTTCCGTAAGCCGGGCAGATCCGCCGCGCCCGTCGCGGTTCCGGCCGCGCCGGCGCCGGCCGCGGCGGAAGCCGCGCAGGCAAGCGACGAGGCGGAGGCCGGCGAGGCGGGCCTCGCGATCATCAAGTCCCCGATCGTGGGCACGTTCTACCGTTCGCCGGAACCGGGTGCGGAACCGTTCGTCGAGGTCGGCTCGACCGTCAGCAAGGGGCAGGTCGTCTGCATCATCGAAGCGATGAAGCTGATGAACGAGATCGATGCGGACCAGGACGGGGAGATCGTCACGATCTTCGTGGAGGACGGCCAGCCGGTGCAGTACGGCGAGTCGCTCTTCGCCGTCCGCCCGGCCTAGTGCCTCTTTCCGCCCCCTGCGCGGGATCCCGAGTCCCCAACTTGTAAATGTTCAAGAAGATTCTGATTGCCAACCGCGGCGAGATCGCGCTGAGAGTGATCTATGCCTGCCGCGAGCTCGGCATCGCGACGGTCGCCGTCTACTCGGAGGCCGACGAGCACGCGCTGCATGTGCGCTTTGCCGACCAGGAGATCTGCATCGGGCCGCCGCGTCCGATGGAGAGCTATCTCAACGTGCCGGCCATCATCACCGCCGCCGAGTTGAGCGGGGCGGACGCGATCCATCCCGGCTACGGCTTCCTGTCCGAGAGCGGCTACCTGGCAGAGGCCGCCGAGGCGTGCGGCATTGCCTTCATCGGACCGCCGCCCGCGGTGCTGCGGCTGATGGGCGACAAGTCCGAGGCGCGACGCGCCATGAAGAGCGCCGACCTGCCCGTGCTGCCCGGAACCGAAGAGCCGCCCGAGTCGGTGGAGAAGGCGCTGGAGGCTGCGAAGGATCTCGGCTATCCCCTCATCCTGAAGGCGAGTGCGGGAGGCGGCGGCCGCGGCATGCGGATCGTGCGGGGACAGGAAGATCTCGAACATGCCTGGAAGACGGCCGGGCAGGAGGCGCAGGCCGCGTTCGGCGACGGCCGGCTCTACCTGGAGCGCTACGTCGAGGCGCCGCGGCACATCGAGTATCAGGTGCTTGCCGACGCTCACGGCGGTGTCGTCCATCTGGGCGAACGCGAGTGCTCCATACAGCGCCGGCACCAGAAGCTGATCGAAGAATGTCCGTCGCCGGTGCTCACGGAGCGCCAGCGGCTCGAGCTCGGCGAGCTGGTCACCGGCGCGGCGGCGGCGGTAGGCTACCGGAACGCCGGCACGTTCGAATTCCTGATGGACGGCGACGACCGGTTCTATTTCCTCGAGGCGAATGCGCGGCTCCAGGTCGAGCACCCGGTGACGGAAATGGTGACCGGCGTGGACGTCGTGAAAGAACAGATACGTGTCGCCGCCGGACAGCCGCTGTCCGTGACGCAGCAGGACGTCACGTGGAACGGGCACGCGATCGAATGCCGTATCAACGCGGAGTCGCCGGTCACGTTTCGCCCGAGTCCGGGGCTGGTACGGGTCTTCAGCATTCCCGGCGGTCCGGGCATCCGGATCGATACCGCCGCCCACGCCGACTGCACCGTTCCCCCGTACTACGACTCGCTGGTCGCCAAGGTGATCGCACACGGCGTCGACCGCAACGAGGCCCTGGCACGCATGCGCCGCGCGCTGTCGATGACGGTCATCGAGGGCATCGAGACGAGCGTGCCGCTGCACCTGCGGATCCTCGACGAGCCCGATTTCAGGGACGGCAAGCTGAGCACGGCCTTCATGGACCGGTTTGCCGGCGAATGAAGCTGCCGCCGCTGTACGGCATCGTCGATCAGCGCACCGCCGAGCGCGGCGGCTGGACGGTGGTCGCCCTGGCGCAGGCGCTGCTCGCGGGCGGCGCCCGGCTGCTGCAGTTGCGCGCCGGAGCGGCCGGTAGCGGGCAGGTGCTGGCCTGGTGCGACGAGGTGGTGGCGGCCGCGCAATCCTGCGGCGCCACCGTCATCGTCAACGACCGGGCCGACATCGCGCTGCTCGCGCGGGCCGGCGGAGTCCACGTGGGCCAGGCGGACATGCCCGTGGCGGGCGTGCGGCGGCTGCTGCCGGCGGGCGCGGCGGTCGGCGTCTCGACGCATACCCGGTCGGAGGTGGACGGGACGGTGCGGGAGGCGGTGTCCTACATTGCCGTCGGTCCCGTGTACCGCACGGCGACCAAGCAGACGGGGCACGAGCCGGTGGGGCTGGAGCTGGTGCGTTATGCCGCGCGGTCCCAACGCAGGCCGGTGGTGGCGATTGGCGGCATCACGCTGGAACGGGCGCCGGAGGTGCTGGCCGCCGGGGCCGCGGCGGTGGCGGTCGCTTCCGACCTCGTGCGCGGCGGCGACCCCGCGCGCCGGGCGGCCGATTACTGTGCACTGCCGGCGCGCGCGCCGAAATAGTCGCGCGTCAGGCGCCGCACGGTACCCGTCAGAAACAGCAGGCCAAGCAGGTTCGGAAACGCCATGAAGCCGTTCAGCAGGGTCCCGATCGCCCAGGCCAGCGGCACCGGAAGGACCGAGCCGATCAGCACGAGGCCGGTGAAGAGCGCGCGGTACGGCACGATCATGCGTGATCCGAACAGGAACTCGAAGCACTTCTCGCCGTAGTAGCACCAGCCGATCAGGGTCGAGAACCCGAACAGCAGGGAACAGATCGCCACCAGCACGGGGGCCGGTGGAATGGACGTCGACAACGCCGCGGCGGTGAGATCGCCACTGGCGTCGCGGTACGCGGGGTCCATCCAGAGTCCGGACGAGAGGATCACGAACGCGGTCAGCGAGCAGACGACGATGGTGTCGATGAAGACCTCGAATATGCCCACCGCGCCCTGCTCGGCCGGATGCCGCACCTCGGCGATGCCGTGGGCGATCGGTGCGCTTCCGAGCCCGGCCTCGTTGGAGAGCACGCCGCGGCTCACGCCGGCCGCCACGACCTGCGCCATGGTCGCGCCGGCGAACCCCCCCACGGCGGCGGACGGCGTGAACGCGCCGCCGAGGATCAGGCCGAGGACATGCGGGACCTGGCCGATGTTCATGAGCAGGAACAGCCCCGCCGTTGTGACGTACAGCACGATCATGGCCGGCACGATCCGCTCCGCCACGGCGGCGATGCGGCGTATCCCGCCCAGCAGCACGAGACCCACGAGCACGGTGATCAGCAGGCCCGGCACGATCTGCGGCACGTCGATGCCGGCGTTGGACCGGGCGGCCTCCACGAACGTGCGGGCCACCGTATTCGACTGCACCATGTTGCCGGTGCCGAACAGGGCGGTGCAGGCACCGAAGAACGCGAAGGCGTACCCCAGGGTCTTGCCCAGCGCGGGCGACGGAATGCCGCCGGTGATGTAGTACATCGGGCCGCTGGCCAGCTCGCCGGTGTCGCGCCGGACGCGGAAGTGCACGCCGAGCACCGCTTCCGCGTACTTCGTCGCCATGCCGAACGCGGCGCAGACCCACATCCAGAAGATCGCGCCGGGTCCGCCGATCAGGATTGCGGTCGCCACGCCGCCGATGTTGCCGTTGCCGACGGTCGAGGCGAGCGCCGTGGAAAGCGCCTGGAACGGCGTGATCGTGCCGCCCCGGGTCGTCTTGCGGCTGACGATGCCGGACAGGGCGAAACGGACGGCCGCGGGAAACCTGCGGACCTGGACCAGCCCGGTGGCGGCCGTCAGCAATCCGCCGACGATCACCAGCACGAGCGGCATGCCGAACGGCTGCCAGACCAGGCCGTCGAACGTCTGAATTCGTTCTGTGAGCGTGTCCACTGGCCTGCGGCTTTCTCAGAGGAACGAGGCGAAGGTCCAGACGATGATGACGCCGATCCCGGCGGGGCACACCCAGCGCACCAGGAAACCCCACGCGGCCGGCGCCGGGAACCAGGCGCGATCGCGTACGAGCTCTTCGAGTGCCCGGTCGACGCGCCACGCCCAGCCGACGAAGACCGCGGTAAAGAAGCCGCCGATCGGCAGGGCGAAGTCGTTCCAGGCCGTGGCCATCAACGTCAGGAAGTCCATCCCGAAACCGGGCACGTCGCTGAGCAACTGCACCGCGCCGTTTCCCAGCGCGCAGGGAATGGCCAGGAGGAACACGCCGAGCGTGACCGCCAGCACCGCGCGCGTCCGGGACCAGCCGTAGGCGTCGATGGCGTGCGCGACGGGAACCTCCATGAGCGAGATGGCGGAAGTAAGCGCCGCCATGGCGAGCAGCACGAAGAACGCCGTGCCGAACAGGCCGCCGCCGGGCAGCGTGGCGAACAGACGCGGCAATACGGCGAATATCAGGCCGGGCCCGCTGCTGCCGGGATCGAAACCGGCGAGCGAGAAGCCGGCGGGGAAGATGATGAAACCCGCCAGCAGGGCGATCCCGGTGTCGAGCGCCACAACCCAGAGGGCGGCCCCCGCGATGCCGGTCTGGCGGCTCAGATAGCTGCCGTACGTCAGCATGGTGCCCATGCCGAGGCTAAGCGAGAAGAACGCCTGTCCGAGGGCCGCATTGAAGACCGAGGCATCAAGCAGCGCCGACAGGTCGGGCCGCAGGTAGTAGGCGAGGCCCGCGGCCGCGCCGGGCAGGGTGACGGCGCGCGCGGCGAGCAGAATCAGCAGCGCCACGAGCACCGGCATCATCGCCTTTGTCACCCTTTCGATGCCGTGGCGGACACCGCCCAGCAGTACCGCCGCCGTGGCCGCGAGCACCAGCAGCGCCAGACCGACGCTGACGGCGCCGTTGCTCGTGAAGTCGGCGAAGAACGCGCCGGCGGCCTGCTGTTCCCCGGCCAGGCTGCCGGTCAGCGAAAACCAGGCGTACGCCACGGTCCAGCCGGCGATCACGCAGTAGAAGGAGAGGATGCCGCCGCCGGCCAGCACGCCCAGGGCGCCGACTAGCCACCAGGGCGTACCCGGACGCAGCAGGGCGAACGACCGCACCGGGGAGAGCTGCGACCTGCGCCCGATGGCGATCTCGCCCACCATTATGGGCAGGCAGATCAGCAGTATGCAGGCGAGATAGACGATGACGAAAGCGGCGCCGCCGCCCTGCCCGACCCGCGTCGGAAAGCCCCAGATGTTGCCCAGACCGACGGCGGACCCGGCGGCCGCCAGGATGAAGCCGGTGCGCGTCGCCCAGCTACCGCGTGCCATTGGGCCGGAATTGTACCGGAATATAGAATGTGCGCGTTCGAACTTCACGGCTTCATCCAATTCAAGGCGAGAGGCAGGCATGACGGTTGAACAGGCGACAGCACGGCGGCTGGACGGCAGCGCGGCGGCGGCGGAAATCCGGGAACGCATACGACCCCGGATCGAAGCGTTCACGCAGCGCGCCGGGCGTGCGCCGAAGCTGGGAATCCTCCTGGCCGGCAGCGATCCGGGCTCGGAGATCTACGTGCGCAACAAGATGAAGAGCAGCGCGGAGCTCGGCATGGAGAGCGACCTGCGGCGCCTCCCGGAGACCGCTGCCCTGGACGACGCGCTGGAAATAGTGGCCGAGTTCAACGCCAGCGCAACCCACGACGGCATTCTCGTCCAGTCGCCGCTGCCGGACGGCATGGGATCGGACGCCGAGCAGCAGGTGTTCGACGCCATCGCGCCCGGCAAGGACGTCGACGGGTTCAATCCGGCCAACGTCGGCCGCCTCGTGCAGAAGCGTCCGGCCCTGGCGCCGTGCACGCCGTCGGGCATCATCGATCTGCTCGACCGCGAGGGGGTTGAAATCTCCGGTGCCCGCGCGGTCGTGATCGGGCGCAGCGACATCGTCGGCAAGCCGATGGCCATGCTGCTGCTGCACCGCAACGCCACCGTCACGATCTGCCACTCGCGCACGCGGGACCTGCCGGGCGTGGCCGCCGAGGCCGACATCCTGGTTGCCGCCATCGGCCGCGCTGCATTCGTGACGCGCGAGTTCGTGAAGCCGGGCGCCACGGTCGTCGACGTCGGCATGAACCGGCTGGACGACCGCGCGCAGGTCGAGGCGCTGTTCGGCGCGGGCTCGCGCAAGCTCGCGGCGTTCGACCGGCGGGGCTCCGTCGTGATGGGCGACGTCCACCCCGAAGTGGCCCAGGTGGCCGGGGCGCTGACGCCGGTTCCGGGGGGCGTCGGCCCGTTGACGATCGCGATGCTGCTGGCGAATACGGTCAGCGCGGCGGAAGCGCGTTAGGTCAACTCACGGTAGATCCGCTCGACCTGCCGGTCGGTTTCCGCGAACGAGCCCTCGGTCCGGATGACGAAGTCGGCGCCCGCAGTTCTGGCGCCGGTCGGCAGTTGCGCCGCCAGGCGTTTGCGGCCGTCTTCCGGGGACAGGCCGTCGCGCGCGGTCAGGCGTGCGAGCTGCGTTGCCGGGCTGCACGCGGTGACCACTACGCAATCGAAATCCGCGGCCCGGCCCGTCTCGAACAGCAGCGGAATGCAGGCGACGCCGAAGGGGTGAGGAGTGTCTCCGGGCGGGTCGCGGAACCAGTCGTCGATGGCTGCGCGCACGGGTGGATGCACGATCGCCTCCAGGTCCGCGCGCGCGGCGTCGTCGTCGAATACGAGCGCGGCCAGCCGGCGGCGATCGAGGCGTCCGTCCACATCGAGCACCTCCGGCCCGAACCGGAGGCGCAGCGCATCCCAGGCCGGCTGCCCCGGCTCCACGACGTCGCGGGCGACGCGGTCGGCGTCGATGACAGGCGCGCCCAGTGCGGCGAACCGCGCCAGCACGTAGGACTTGCCCGTGGCGATGCCGCCGGTCAGCGCGACTGTTCGCATTACTTGGGGCTGCGCCGCGGGCGACTATACGGGAGTTTCCTCGCTCTCCTCGGCGGTCGCGATGCGCTCCTCCACGAACGTGTTCCACTCGTGGCACTGCGGGCACTGCCAGAGCAGCTCGGTGCTGCGGTAGCGGCAGCGCATGCAGACGTGTGGATCGAGATAGAAGACGGCGTCGCGCGTGAGATTGACGTAGCGCGTCACGACCGATTCCTCGAATGCAAGCACCGACAGCGTGCGCCAGATCGCCTGGTGTATGGCAAGTCCGTGCGGATTGTGGAGCAGCGATTCGAGGAGCAGGTCGAGCCCCCTCAGCGCGTCACCGTTGGCGGCAAGATGCTGGCCCAGCGCCAGCCGCGCACGCCAGTCCTGGGGGTTGGTGTCGATGAGCCGCCGGCACAGGTCGGGGAAGCGTTCCGGCGCGCCGACCTCGGCGTAGGCATCCTTCAGCCGTGAGAACGCCAGGTACGCGCGCTCGGGTGCGATGTGCACGATCTTTTCCCACACCTCGATGGCCTGTTTCGGCTGCCCCATCGAGAGGCGCACGTCGCCCAGGTTCAGATAGGCGGGGACGGTCTTCACGTCCAGGTGCGTCGCGGCGTCGAAGTGCCTGATCGCCTGGTCGGGCCGCTGCTCCCGCGTCGCCTGCAGGCCGAGCTCGTTCTCCAGGAACGCCAGGATCGCCTGGTCCCGCGGGTTGTGCTCGTCGCCCGCGGCCTCGGCCATGCGCTGGCGGATCACCCGCGCCTCGCGCCACTCGTGCTGCTCCTCGTGCAGCTTTTCGAGGTTGAGCAGCGCGTGCGTGTTGCGGGGATCCAGGCGCACGACCTCCGAGAAAGTCTCCGCGGCCCGGTCGATGAAGCCGCCGTGCCGGTAGTCCAGCCCGAGGCAGAGCAGCACGTGCGCGTGCTCGAGCGTCGTCATGCGGGCTCGCTGCAGGAGGCGCTGGTGGATCTGGATGGCCTTGCTGACCTGGCCGTTCTCCCTGTAGAGATTGCCCAGGATCAGGTGGATTTCGAGTGCGTCGCGGTCGAGCTGCGCGGCCTTCGTCAGCTCGTCGATCGCCAGATCGATCTGATTCGAGACCAGGTGATTGAGTCCGAGGATGTAGTGCGGCGAGCCGCGCAGCCGGCGCCTGTCGATCCACCGCCCCCCGCGCAGCTTGTAGCGTTCCCAGGCCTTGCCGGCGGCCAGCCCCGCCAGCAGGGCGAGCAGCGCGGCAAGCAGCACCACGGTTTCGGTCATGGACGGTCAGAACAACTCGGTGCGCCACAGGTCATGCAGGTGCACGACGCCGAGGACGCGGCGGGTGTCGTCGACGACGACGAGCGCGGTGACGCGGTGCTCCTCCAGCAGCGCGAGGGCTTCGACGGCCAGCGCGGACGGACGTATCGTGATCGGCTCCCGGGTCATCAGGTCGGCTGCCTGCAGCTCCGGCAGGTTGCCGGCCGCCGCGAGCGCGCGCCGCAGATCGCCGTCCGTGATGATGCCCGCCAGCGCGGCGTCGGCGTCCGTCACGCACGCCATGCCGAACCCCTTGGCCGACATCGTCGCGACGACCTCCCGTAGCGGCGCCGCCACGTCGACGAGCGGCAACTGCTCGCTCGTGTGCATCAGCCGCTCGATGCGCATGAGCCGCTTGCCGAGCTGGCCGCCGGGATGCAGGTTGGCGAAGTCCTCCTCGCGGAACCCCTTGCGCACCAGCAAGGTCATTGCGAGCGCGTCGCCGAGCGCCAGCGCGGCGGTCGTGCTGGCCGTCGGGGCGAGGTTGAGCGGACAGGCTTCCTCGCTCACGCCGCACTCCAGCGCGACGTCAGCGGCCTGGCCCAGCGGGCTCGAGGCCTTGTCGGTGATGCCGATGATCCTGACGCCGAGCCGCTTCGTCAATTCGGCAAGGCGCAGCATCTCGGGGGTCTCGCCGCTGTGAGACAGCGCGATGAGGAGATCCTCGTTCCGCACGGCGCCGATGTCGCCGTGCACCGCCTCGGTCGGGTGCACGAAATAGGCGGAGGTGCCGGTGCTCGACAGGGTTGCCGCTATCTTGCGCGCGATGATGCCGGACTTGCCGATGCCGCTCACGATGACGCGGCCGCGGCAGTCCGCCAGCAGTTGCACGGCGGCGGCGAAGCGCTCGTCGAGCCGGTCGATCAGCGCGGCGACGGCGTCGGCTTCCGTGCGGAGCACCGCGCGTGCGAGGTCGACATCCGCGCGCGCCTGGATCCGGTCCTTCATTACCCGTTGCCGCGCTCAGCGGCCGCCGTTCTGCCGGCGGCCCGGTCGATGGCCAGCAGCCGGTCCAGCAGCGGCTCCAGATGTTCGAGCGGCAGGGAGTTCCGTCCGTCGCTGCGCGCCGCGGCAGGATTGTCGTGCACTTCCAGGAATACGCCGTCGGCGCCCGCCGCAACGCCGGCCGCCGCGAGCGGCGCGATGAACTCGGCCCGTCCGCCGGACTGTCCGTCGGCGCCGCCGGGGAGCTGCACGCTGTGGGTGACATCGAACACGACGGGATAACCAAGCGCCCGCATGATCGGAAACGCGCGCATGTCCACCACGAGGTTGTGGTAGCCGAAGCAGGCGCCGCGTTCGGTGAGCAGGATCCTGTCGCTGCCGGCAGCGATGATCTTGTCGATGACGTGGCGCATGTCTTCCGGTGCGAGGAACTGGCCCTTCTTCAGGTTGACCGGCCGGCCCGTGGCCGCGGCCGCCGCAATCAGATCGGTCTGGCGTGAAAGGAACGCGGGTATCTGCAGGACGTCCGCGACCTCCGCGGCAGGGGCCGCCTGGTGCGGTTCGTGAATGTCGGTGAGTATCGGCACCCCGCAGTCGTCCTTGATTCGTTGCAGGATCCGCAGTCCGGCTTCCAGGCCCGGTCCCCGGTACGAACGGATCGAGGTGCGGTTCGCCTTGTCGAACGAGGCCTTGAAAACGAGCGGCGCGCCGGCGCGGCGGGCTGTCGCGCTGACGGCGCGCGCCATGGCGAGCGCGTGGGATTCGCTTTCGATTACGCAGGGGCCGGCAATGAGCGCAAGCGGTTGGCGATCACCCAGCGCCACGTCGCCAACCGCAACCTGTTGCACTCCGCCATTATAGGCGGCCGCAGATGGGGGTGCGCCGTGCGCGGCTGTCAGGCGGCTGAGCCGGCGGCGGTGGCGGCCGGGGCAGCATGGACGGCGGCGGCCCGGACGAAGTCCGCGAACAGCGGGTGGGGCCGCAGCGGCTTCGACTGGAATTCGGGATGGAACTGGACGGCGAGGAACCACGGATGCTGCGGCAGCTCGATCACCTCCACGAACTTGCCGTCCGGCGAGCGACCCGCAAAGGACAGCCCGTGCTCGGCGAGCCGCTGCTGATACTCCACGTTGAACTCGTAGCGGTGCCGGTGCCGCTCGTCCACGAGCGCCGCGCCGTACAGCCGCGCGGCCAACGAGCCGGGCTCCAGCCGGCACGGGTAGCTGCCGAGGCGCATGGTGCCGCCGAGCTCGTCCACGCCGAGCAGATCGCGCAGCTTGTAGATGACCTTGTGCGGCGCGTCCTCCCGGCATTCCGTGGAGTCGGCGCCTTCCAGGCCGCATACGTTGCGTGCGAACTCCACCGCCGCCCACTGGAAGCCGTAGCAGATCCCGAAGTACGGGATGCGCCGCTCGCGGGCGATGCGGGCCGCCTCCATCATGCCGCGGCTGCCGCGGTCGCCGAAGCCGCCCGGCACCAGAATCCCGTGGGCATCGTCCAGGAGCCGTTCGCCGCCGTCCATCTCCAGCGCTTCCGCCTCGACCCAGTTGACGTTCACCTTCAACCCTTGCTGGAACCCGCCGTGCGCCAGCGCTTCGGTGAGGCTCTTGTACGAGTCTTCGTAGCCCACGTACTTGCCGACCACGTGGATGGTGACCTTACCGTCCGGTTTGCGGATGCGGTCGACCAGATCGCGCCACGGGCCGACCCGGCATTCCGTGTCGTCCGGCAGTTGCAGGCTCTGCAGCACTATCCGGTCGAGCCCTTCCGCGCCGAGGACCAGCGGCACCTCGTAGATGCTGTCGACGTCCTTGGCGGTGATGACGGCGCGCTCGTCGACGTCGCAGAACAGGGCTATCTTGCTCCGTATGTCCTGCGGCAGAAAACGGTCGGTGCGGCACAGCAGCAGGTCGGGCTGGATGCCGATGGAGCGCAGGTCGCGGACGCTGTGCTGCGTCGGCTTGGTCTTCAGCTCGCCGGAGGTGCCGATGAAGGGGACCAGCGTAAGGTGGATGTACAGCGTGTGCTCGCGCCCGACGTCACGGCGGAACTGCCGGATCGCTTCGAGGTACGGCTGGCTCTCGATGTCGCCGACCGTGCCGCCAATCTCCGCGAGGACGATGTCGACGTCCCGGCTGACGGTGCGGAGCCCGTTCTTGATCTCGTTCGTGATGTGCGGGATCACCTGCACGGTGCGCCCGAGGTAGTCTCCCGCGCGCTCCTTCTGGATCACGGAGAGGTAGATCTTGCCGGTGGTCCAGTTGTGGTCGCGCGTCGTGACGGTGCTGGTGAACCGCTCGTAGTGCCCCAGGTCGAGGTCGGTCTCGGCGCCGTCCGCGGTGACGTACACCTCGCCGTGCTGGTACGGGCTCATGGTGCCCGGGTCCACGTTCACGTACGGATCGAACTTCTGCAGCGTGACGCGGTAGCCGTGGCCCTCCAGCAGGCAGCCGATCGAGGCCGCCGCGAGCCCCTTGCCCAGCGAGGAGACGACGCCGCCGGTGACGAAGATGTACTTGACGATGCGGCCGTCGGCGTTGCGTACCGGTTCCGGCATCACGCTCCGTTCGCCAGCAGGCAGCGCACGCGCTCCAGGTCCTCCGGCGTGTCGACGCCGACCGGCGCGCCCGGGACCGGCACGGTCCGCAGGCGGTACCCGTGCTCCAGCACGCGCAACTGCTCCAGTTGCTCCGCCTGCTCCAGCGGCGTCGGCTCGAGCGCGGCGATGTGCAGCAGGAAGTTGCGGCGGTACGCGTACAGGCCGACATGCTTGTAGACGCCGCCTGGAACGGCGCCGCCCTGGCGGCGATGGGGGATGGCGGCGCGCGAGAAGTAAAGGGCATACCCGCCGCCGTCGACCACCACCTTAACGACGTTCGGATCCGCGAGCTCCGCGTCGCCGTTCAGCTCGCAACAAGCCGTGGACATCGGCGCGTCGGGCGCCTCCCGCAGGGCGTCGACGGCGAGGTCGATTGCCGCCGGCTCGACGAGCGGCTCGTCGCCCTGGAGGTTGACGACGATGTCGCAGCGCAGGTCCCGTACGGCCTCCGCCAGGCGCTCGGTTCCGCTGCCGTGGCCGGCCGCCGTCATCCGCACGTCCCCGCCGAAGGCGCGGACGGCATCCCGAATGCGCACGTCATCCGTGGCTACGAGCACGCCCGCAAGCGAGGATGCCGCCTGCGCGCGCCGGTAGACGTGCTCCACCATCGGGCGTCCGGCGATGTCCGCGAGCGGCTTGCCGGGAAGACGGGAGGAGCGGTAGCGGGCCGGTATGACTGCGATTGCGGTGGCCGCCTGGCCGGGTGTGGAGGTCCCCTGGGGCGTAACGGGGTGCACGGCGAAGTTTACCACAGGCATCGTTAGCTCGGGGCTTCGCCCCGAACCCCCGGCAAGCCCTAGCGGGGCCCCCTCGCCCCGCGCCGGGCTTGCCGAGCCGCGCCGTGCGCGGCTTGGGGACGGCCGCGTCCGTGTCCACCGTCCCCCCTGTACTTCACCCTGGTGCGCCTAAAGCTGGACGATTGCAGCCTGGCGCACGGCGGGTATGCCCCGGATCTCGTCGAGCACCTCGGCGTCGTTCCATTGCGACGCCCCGCTGCCCGGCTCGATGCTGACCACGCCGACGGCGCCGTCGGGGCCGCGGCCGAGCGCGAAGGTGGCGATGTTGAGCCGGTGCCGGCCCAGGATCGTGCCGACCTCGCCGATGACGCCCGGTTGGTCGCTGTTGCGGATGACGATGAGGGCGCCTTCGAGCGGCGCCTCGACCTCGACGCCGTCGAGCAGCACGAGGCGCGGCTCCTGCGGCTCGAACACGGCGCCCTCCGCCCAGTGCTCGCCGTGGTTCGTATGCAGCTTGATCGAGATGAGACTCGTGAAGTTGCGCGCCCGGGTGCTGTGCGACTCGACGATCTCCAGCCCGCGCTGCCGGGCGATCGACTGGGCGTTCACGAGGGTGACGGTCGACGACAGCATGGTGCGGAACAATCCCACGAGCACCGCGCCGACGAGCATGTCGTGGTTGCGGTGGGCGAGCTCGCCGTAGTAGCGGATGCCGACGATCTCGATGCGATCCTCGGCAAGCTGGGCGAGCAGGCTGCCCAGTCGCTCGGCCAGCCCTATAAATGGCTGCAGGCGCCTGAACTCCTCCGCGGAGACGGAAGGGAAGTTGACGGCGTTGCGCACGACGCCCGCACGCAGGAACTCGCGCACGCAGTTGGCCGTTTCGAGGCCCACGAGCTCCTGCGCTTCCCTGGTCGAGGCCGCGATATGCGGCGTCGCCACGACCTGCGGCAGGCCGGTCAGCGTCGCCGCCGGGGGCGGCTCGGTCTCGAAGACGTCCAGTCCCGCGCCGGAGACCTGTCCGGACTCGATCGCGGCTGCGAGCGCGGCTTCGTCGATCAGGTCGCCGCGGGCCGTATTGACGATGCGCACGCCGCGCTTGCAGCTCGCGAGCCGCGCCGCGTCGAACAGGCCGCGCGTGCCGGCCGTGGAGGGCAGGTGGAGGCTGATGTAGTCGGCCTCCGTGCACAGCCCGTCCAGCGTGACCAGCTCCACGTTGAGGTCGTCCGCAATCTGCGCGGAGATATACGGATCGTGCGCGACGATGCGCATCTCGAACGCCTGCGCGCGCCGCACGACCTCACGGCCGATGCGGCCTAACCCGAGCACGCCCAGGCACTTGCCCCGCAGCTCGGCGCCGGCCAGCGCCTTCTTCTCCCAGCGGCCGACCTTCATCGACGCGTCCGCACGGGGGACGGATCTGGCGAGCGCCAGCATCAGTGCGAGCGCATGCTCGGCCACGCTGATGCTGTTGACGCCCGGGGCATTGAGCACCAGGATGCCGCGCCGGCTGGCGGCGTCGAGATCTATGTTGTCGACGCCCGTACCCGCGCGCGCCACGACGCGCAGGCGCGGCGCGGCGGCAAGCAGGTCGGTGTCAACCTGCGTCGCGCTGCGGACGATCAGGCCGTCGGCGGCGGCGAGATCCGCGTGCAGCTCGTCCGCCGGGCGGCCGGCGCGCGCGTCGACGGTCCACCCCTCGGCGCGCAGCAGATCGGCTGCCGAAGACGGCAGCGGGTCGGCGATGATGATCTTCATGGAGTGACGTGACGGGGCGGCGCGTACAGTATAATGCGGCGCCGCTTGAGAGATGACCGGTCACGGGACAGCCTGCCGCACCATGATGGTGCAAATTGCTAGAACGGCCCGATTGATGCGGTGTGCTCGTCTCTGACGGGGCATTATTCACAAGGTTTTCCACACATCCTGTTGAAGATCTTGTTCAGATTCCACGGGTGTCTGACCTAGGGATCTGGCGTGGTGCGGCAGTCCATCTAACTGAAGGAGCACAGGAGCGAATGAACAGGAAAGTCAGCGTCATCGGGTCCGGGAACGTCGGAGCGACGGCGGCGCGCAGCATCGCGGACAAGGAGCTGGCCGACGTCGTGGTGCTCGACATACTCGAAGGCATCCCGCAGGGGAAGGGGCTCGACATGCTCGAGGCGTGTCCGGTCGAGGGTTCGGACGCCCGCGTGCTCGGGACCAACGACTACGCCGACACCGCCGACTCGGACATCGTCGTGATCACCGCGGGGCTGGCGCGCAAGCCGGGGATGAGCCGCGACGACCTGCTGACGAAGAACTGCGCGATCATCAAGAGCGTGACGGAGCAGGTGGTCGAGCACTCGCCGAACTGCATCATCATTCCGGTCACGAACCCCCTCGACGCGATGTGCCAGGTCGTCTACCGCGTGAGCGGTTTTCCGCGAGAACGGGTCATCGGCATGGCCGGCGTGCTCGACTCGGCCCGCATGCGCACCTTCATCGCCCAGGCGCTCGACGTCTCGGTAGAGAACACCCACGCGTTCGTGCTGGGCGGCCACGGCGACACCATGGTGCCGCTGCCGCGGTATTCCACGGTGGCCGGTGTGCCGATCACGGAGCTGCTCGACCAGGACACGATCGACGCCATCGTGAAGCGGACGGCGGGCGGCGGGGCCGAGATCGTCAAGCTGCTGGGGACCGGAAGCGCATACTACGCGCCGGGCTCGGCGGTCGTCGAGATGGTGGAAGCGATTCTCAAGGACAAGAAGAAGATCCTCCCGTGCGCGGCGTTTCTGCAGGGCGAGTACGGCATCAGCGAGCTGTTCGTCGGCGTCCCGGTGAAGCTGGGCGCGCGCGGACTGGAGCAGATCGTCCAGATCAAGCTGTCGGAGTCGGAGCAGGCCGCTCTGGACAAGTCGGCGGGCGCGGTCCGCGAGCTGGTGCAGATCATCGCCATGTGACGCCGTGAAACTCCACGAATACCAGGCCAAGACGCTGTTCTCGCGCTACGGGCTGGCCGTGCCGCGGGGCGAGGTCGCCTACACGGCGGCCGAGGCCCGCGAGGCGGCGGAGAAGCTCGGCGGGCGCGTGGTCGTCAAGGCGCAGATCCACGCCGGCGGACGCGGCAAGGGCGGCGGCGTGAAGGTGGTCGACGGGCCGGAGGAGGCCGCGAGAGTGGCCGAGGCGCTGATCGACAGCAACCTGGTCACGCCGCAGACCGGACCGGAAGGCCGGCGCGTGTCGCGCGTGCTCATCGAGGAAGGGCTGGACATCGAGCGCGAGCTGTACCTCGGCCTGCTGATCGACCGCGCACGGGAACGGCCCGTGGTCATGGCGAGCTCCGCCGGCGGCATGGAGATAGAACAGGTGGCGGCCGACACGCCGGAGCTCATCCTCCGCGAAATCGTCGATCCGGGCCTTGGGCTGGCTGGGTTCCAGGCGCGCCGGCTGGCGTTCGGCCTCGGCCTGCCGGCGCGGCTCGTGTCGCCGGCGGTGCGCGTCATGCAGGCGGCGTACGCCGTCTTTCGCGAGACCGACGCCTCGCTCGTGGAGGTGAATCCGCTCGTCGTGACGGCCGGCGGCGACGTGATGGCGCTCGACGGCAAGGTCTCGCTCGACGACAACGCGCTGTTCCGGCACCCGGAGCTGCGCGAGCTGCGCGATCTGGCCGAAGAGGACGAGCTGGAGATCGCGGCCTCGAAGCATGCCCTCAACTACATACGGCTCGACGGCACGATCGGCTGCATGGTGAACGGCGCCGGGCTGGCGATGGCGACCATGGACATCATCAAGCTGGCGGGCGGCGAGCCGGCGAACTTCCTGGACGTCGGCGGCGGCGCCAACGCGGATCAGATCCGCAACGCGTTCCGCATCCTGATGTCCGACACCAACGTGAAGGCGGTGCTCATCAACATCTTCGGCGGCATCCTGCGCTGCGACGTGCTGGCGGCCGGGGTCATCGCCGCCGTGCAGGAGCTGGAGGTCAGCGTTCCGGTGGTCATTCGCATGGAGGGAACGAACGTGGAGGCGGGCAAGCGCGCGCTGCGGGAGAGCGGCCTCGACTTCACGACGGCCGACGCGATGGACGAAGCCGCCGCGCTGGTGGTGGCGGCCGCCGGCCGCGCGGCCTGAGGACGGATCGGCGACATGTCAGTGCTGATCGATCGGGATACGCGCCTGCTCGTCCAGGGCCTGACCGGACGGGAAGGCACGTTCCACGCGAAGCAGGCGGCCGCTTTCGGCACCAACGTGGTCGGCGGCGTCACGCCGGGCAAGGGCGGCCTGGTCCACGAGGGCTGGCCGGTTTTCGACACGGTCGCCCGGGCGGTGCGGGAGACCGGCGCCGACGCCTCGGTCATCTTCGTGCCGCCTCCCGTCGCCGCGGACGCCATCATGGAGGCGGCCGACGCCGGTCTGGCGCTGGTGGTCTGCATCACCGAAGGGATCCCCACACTCGATATGCTTGGCGTCGTGCGCTTCCTGGAAGGGCGTCCGACGCGCCTGATCGGTCCGAACTGTCCGGGCATCATCTCGGCCGGCAAGGCGAAGGCCGGGATCATTCCCGGCCACATATGCCGGGAGGGGCGTGTCGGCATCGTGTCGAAGAGCGGCACCCTCACCTACGAGGCGATTCACCAGCTCACCCTGCTCGGGCTCGGGCAGACCACGTGCATCGGGATCGGCGGCGACCCGCTGATCGGGACCAGCTTCATCGATGCGCTGCGGCTGTTCGCCGAGGACGACGCGACCGAGGCTGTCGTGCTGATCGGCGAAATCGGCGGCGCGGCCGAGGAAGAAGCCGCGGCGTACATTGCCAACACTTACCCGAAGCCGGTGGTCGGCTTCATCGCGGGACAGACGGCGCCGCCCGGCCGGCGCATGGGGCATGCCGGCGCAATCGTGTCCGGCGGCAAGGGCACGGCGGCGGAGAAGATGGCCGCTCTCGAGACGGCGGGCGTAACGGTCGTGAAGAGTCCGGCCGGGATAGGCGCGGCGGTGGCGGCGCGGCTGCAACCTGCCTAGCAGCCCGTGGTGAAAGTCCCGCTGCATTCGAGCGGCGATGCATCGCGCCTGGACTGCGTTGCTCATCGCTCACATATCTTCGAATATGCTCGCTCTTCGCGCCTTGCCAGCCACGCGCCTCACCGCTCTCGGTGCGACGCGGGACTTTCACCACGGGCTGCGAACTACGTGCTAAAATCAAGAGTTTTGTGGACCCGGTAGACGGCGAGGCCGTGCATGCCTGTTTCTGACATCGCAGTACAAGACGCGCCGGCGGTGGACCTCGGGGAGCGGGTCGTGAACGACTTCAGCATCCGGGTCGCCACCGTCAACGGGTCGGGCAGCCAGACCGCGAATCTCGTGCTGCTGCGCTCCATCTTCCGGATGGGCATTCCGGTTTCCGGCAAGAACCTGTTTCCCTCGAACATCGCGGGGCTGCCCACCTGGTTCACCATCCGCGCCAGCAAGGACGGCTACGTCGCGCGCAGGGCCACCATCGATCTGCTGGTGGCGATGAATCCCGAAACGGCGCGCGAAGACGTGCTGTCGCTGGAGTCCGACGCCGTTGTCGTCTACGACGAACCGCTGCAGCTCGACGGCCTGCGCGACGATCTGATCTTCTACCCGGTGCCGTTCGACAAGCTGGTCGCGGGGGTATGTCGCGACGCCAAGCTCCGGCGCCTCGTGCGCAACATGATCTACGACGGCGTCCTGGCGAGTCTGCTGCAGATCGACCGGCAGCAGATGGACGCGGCGCTCGACAAGCAGTTGGGCCGCAAGCCGAAGGCCATGGCGCTGAACCGGGAGGCCCTGGAGGTCGGCTACCAGTTCGCCGCCGAGAACCTGGAGAAGCAGGACCCGCTCGTGCTGGAGCCCATGGACAAGACCGACGGGCTCGTCCTGGTCGAAGGCAACGCCGCGGCGGCGGTCGGAGCGATGATGGCCGGCGTCACCGTGGTGACCTGGTATCCGATCACACCGTCGTCGTCGCTGTGCGAGACGCTGATCGACTACCTCCAGAAGTACCGCCTCGATCCGGAGACGGGGAAGGCGACGTTCGCGGTCGTGCAGGCGGAGGACGAGATCGCGGCCCTCGGCATGGCGCTCGGCGCCGGGTGGGCGGGCGCGCGCTCGATGACGTCGACGTCCGGCCCCGGGGTGTCGCTCATGGGCGAGTTCTCGGGGCTGGGGTACTACGCCGAGGTCCCGGCCGTCATCTTCGACATCCAGCGGGTGGGTCCGTCCACCGGGCTCCCCACGCGGACAGCGCAGGGCGACGTCCTGACGACGGCGTTCCTGTCCCACGGCGACACGCGCCACCTGATGCTGTTTCCGGCGTCGGTGGAGGAGTGCTACTCCATGGCGATCGAGGCGTTCGACCTGGCGGAGCGGTTCCAGACGCCGGTGTTCGTGATGAGCGACCTCGACCTGGGCATGAACACCTGGATGTCGAAAGCGTTCGAATATCCGAAGAAGCCGCTCGACCGCGGCAAGGTGCTGGACCAGGAGATACTCGACCGGATCGGCCGCTTCGGGCGCTACCGCGACGTCGACGGCGACGGCATACCCTACCGGAGCATCCCGGGCGACGACATGCCGGCGTTCTTCTGCCGCGGTTCCGGGCACAACGAATGGGCGCAGTACAGCGAGCGCCCGGACGACTACAAGGACAACGTGGACCGGCTGGCGCGCAAGTTCGAGACGGCCCGCAAGTGGCTGCCCGAGCCGAAAGTGGAGATCAATCGCAAGGCGTCGATCGGCATCGTCGCGTACGGCACGACGCACTGGGCGATCGTCGAGAGCCGCGATCAGTTGCTCTCCGAGGCCGACCTGCAGACTTCCTACTACCGCGTGTGCGCCTATCCGTTCCGCGACGCCCTGGAGTCGTTCATCGAGCGCTACGACCGGGTGTACGTCGTGGAGCAGAACCGCGATGCGCAGATGTTGAGTCTGATGAAGCTCGACGTGCGGCCGGAGCTGGCCAACCGGCTGCGCAGCGTGCTGCACTACTCCGGCGATCCCATCGATGCCCGCACGGTCACCGACAGCATCCTGATCCAGGAGGGCTACCGGGTGGAGAAGGCGGGCGCGCAGACGATCAGGCTGCCGCACACCTCCGGGGTCGGCGGCGAGTAAGACATCCCTCACAAACAGGCGAGAAAGGCGATACCGTGGCGAGCGTCACTCCGTCGAACCCGCGCATCAAGGTCAACCGTATCGGACTCGACTCCAAGCAGTACCGCGGCACCAAGACAACGCTGTGCGCGGGCTGCGGCCACAACGCCATCTCGGAGCGGATCATCGGCGCATGCTACGAGATGGGCGTCGATCCCGGGCGCGTGGTGAAGCTCTCCGGCATCGGCTGCTCCAGCAAGAGCCCCGCGTACTTCCTTGGATCGGCGCACGGCTTCAACGCCGTGCACGGGCGGATGCCCTCGGTCGGGACGGGCGCGCTGCTCGCCAACCACAAGCTGATCGCGATAGGCGTCAGCGGCGACGGCGACACGGGCGCCATCGGGATCGGGCAGTTCGTGCACCTCATGCGGCGCAACCTGCCGATCATCTACATCATCGAGGACAACGGCTGCTACGGCCTGACCAAGGGACAGTTCTCACCGACCGCGGATCTGGGCTCGACGCTCAAGACCGGGGTGGTCAACGACCTGCCGCCGATCGACACGTGCGCCCTGGCGGTCGAGCTGGGCGCGACGTTCGTGGCGCGGTCGTTCTCGGGGGACAAGAAGCAGTTGACGGCCATTCTCAAGGCGGCCCTGAGTCATCGCGGCACGGCGATGATCGACGTGCTGTCGCCCTGCGTCACGTTCAACGATCACGAGGGTTCGACGAAGAGCTACTCGTACGTGAAGGAGCACGACGATCCGCTCGAAGAGGTCGGCTTCGTGCCGTTCTTCGAGGACATATCGATCGACTACGAGCCGGGGACGACGCAGGCCGTTCCGCTGCACGACGGCTCGACGCTGTACCTCAAGAAGCTCGACGAGGAGTACGACGCTCTCGACAAGGTCCGGGCGCTGCAGGTGCTGAACGAAACGCGGCGCCGGGGAGAGTTCGCGACCGGCGTCATCTACGTGGAGCCGGACCGCGACGATTTCCTGGCCATGCTGAACCTCGTCGACGAGCCGCTTGCGGAGCTGCCGCAGAAACGGGTCCGCCCCCCGCGCGGGGCGCTCAGGGAAATTATGAAGTCGCTGCGCTGAAGGCGCGGCTGCCGGCACGCACCACATCCATGGAACGCACGCTCGCGATCATCAAGCCGGACGCAGTGGAACGGGGCGTCGTCGGCGCCATCATCCAGCGCATAGAGGGCGAGGGCCTGCGCATCAGCGAGATGCGGCTCGTCCGGCTGAGCAAGGCGGATGCGGCGGGCTTCTACGCCGTTCATCGCGGCAAGCCGTTCTTCGACAGCCTGACCGACTTCATGTCGTCGGGACCCATCGTGGTGCTCGCGCTCGAAGCGCCGGACGTCATCCGCCGCTGGCGCCGCATGATGGGCGCGACCGATCCGGCCAAGGCGGAGCGCGGCACCCTGCGCCGCGAGTTCGGATGGTCCGTCGAGACGAACGCCACGCACGGGTCGGACGCACCGGAGACCGCGGCGTTCGAGCTCGACTACTTCTTCCGCAAGCCGACCAGGGCGGTTGCCGCGAAACGGCGCACCGCATCGGCACCGGCCAAGCGCCGCGCCGCCAAGGCGTGACGGCGCGGTAGGCACGAACTCCCACCGGACGCGCCGACTGGCGCGCATTCGCTGCGAAAACCGTAAAGGTCCGAGGCTGGTTGCTGCTGCAAGCGGCAAGGCGGGCGCCCGGCCGATCCGGTTTTCGTAGCGAATGCGGACCTGCCGGCACACTCCAGCAACGCGATGCGGCATGGTGCCGATGGTATGGCGTGGATCCTTGACCGTGATTCTCGCTTCGTAGTACGCTTCACCGGATTGGACGGCCGCTGGAGGCCGGTGCTGTGCGAGGCTCCGTGTTCAGCGGCCGCGCGGCGGCCGGTTCACGTATTCCCTGACGCACCTGCAGCTTATGGACAAGCTTGACGAGCGCGAAGCCGCGCCCCAACGCGGTCCGCTTGCCGCTGCGCCCGCGCTCGCCGTCCAGTTCTTTCTGATCCCGCTTGCCGTAGTCGGCGTGGTGGTGCTCGTCTACGGCGGGTTCCGGATGCTCGTGACGAACGAGCGGACCCCTGAAGAATTCCTCAACGACGTGCGGACCGGCGGCCGCGAGCGACGCTGGCCGGCGGCGTACGAGCTGTCCCGACTGCTGGACTCGCCCGGGGTGGAAGCGCAGCATCCGGGTCTCGGCCCGGCCATCGTGCAGGCGTTCGCCGATTCCGCGGGAGACGATCCGCGCGTGCGCCAATACCTTGCGCTGGCCGTGGGACGGCTCCGCAACGTGCCGCCGGGCGCCGTCGACGAGCTCGTGGCGGGCCTCGACGATGCGGACGCCGAGACGCGCATCAGCGTCATCTGGGCGCTCGCCGCCATCGGGGATGCCGGCGTCGTGGACAAGATCGAGGGGATGTACCAGTCCTCGGACGCCGGTGTCCGCAAGATGGCGGTGTATGCTCTTGGCGCGTTGCCCCTGGACGCGCAGGCGGCGACGCTGCGGAACGCGCTGGACGACACCGCGCCGGACGTGCGGTGGAATGCGGCGGTGGCGCTTGCGCGGCACGGCCGCAGCGACGGGCTGCCGGTGCTCCGCCAGATGCTCGATCGGGAGTACGTGGAGCGCAACGTCACGCGGACGCCGAATCTCGACGCGGAGCTCGACCCGGTGGCCGAGGTGATGGTGAGCGGGCTGCAGGCGGTCGGGGCGCTGAAGACTCCGGACCTCCATGCAACCGTGGTGGAGCTCAGCCGCAGCGACGCAAGCCTGCGCGTGCGGGAGATGGCGCTGAGGACCCTGGAGATTCTCGACGGAGGACTACGAGCGCATGGCTGACGAGCAAGAACCCAAACCGGCGGCCGCTGAAGAGCCAACCCCCGCCGCGAAGCCGACGCCCGCCGCGAGACCGGCTGCGGCTGCCAAGGCGCCGGCTGCGGCCACTCCGGCGCTGAGCGGGCGGACCACGAGCGCGGCCGCCCGCCCGGCTGCGGCCAGGCGGCCGAAGGCCGCCGCGGCGGACGACACGTCGCCGCTCATGTCGCGCCGCGCGTGGCTGGGACTGTCGTGGGGCGCGTTCACCGCCTCCACTGCCGGCTGTCTGGCGGCGACCGGCCGCTTCATGTTCCCCAACGTGCTCAACGAGCCGCCGCAGCAGTTCACCATCGGGTTTCCGAACGAATACGTGGATGGCGTGGACGAGCGCTGGAAGGACAGGTTCGGCGTGTGGATCGTGCGCACCGCGTTCGATTCGGTGCACGAGGCGCCGGGCTTCTACGCGCTGTTCAGCATCTGCACCCATCTTGGATGCACGCCCAACTGGCTGTCGGCGGAGAACAAGTTCAAGTGCCCGTGCCACGGCAGCGGTTTCCGCCCCACCGGCATCAACTTCGAGGGACCCGCGCCGCGGCCCCTGGAGCGGACGCGCATCGTCCTGGCCGAGGACGGCCAGATCCTGATTGACAAGAGCCGGAAGTTCCAGAGCGAGCTCGGGCAGTGGACCGATCCCGAGTCGTTCCTCGAGGTGTAGACGACGATATGGCCCAAACCGAGACGGTTCAACCGAAGGAAGCGCTGCTGGTCCGCGCCTGGAACTGGCTCACGGAAACGCAGATCTGGACGTCGATATTCCGCCACGCCGCGCCGATCAACGACCGCAACCGCGTGCTGGTCATGTTGTCGAACGTGTTCCTGCACCTGCATCCCGTCAGGCTGAAGAAGCACGGCGTCCGGCTGCGCTACACGTGGTGCATGGGCGGCCTCAGCTTCTTCCTGTTCCTGGTCCTGACGTTCACCGGCCTGCTGCTGATGTTCTACTACCGGCCGACGCTCGAGTACGCCTACTCGGACATCGTCGGCCTGCGCGAGCACGTGCCGCTCGGCATCATGCGCGAGATGCACCGCTGGGGCGCGCACGCCATGGTCATCACGGTGTGGCTGCACATGTTCCGCGTGTTCATGACCGGCTCCTACAAGCCGCCGCGCGAGTTCAACTGGAACGTCGGGGTCATCATGCTCGTCCTGACGCTGCTGCTGTCCTTCACCGGCTACCTGCTGCCGTGGGACCAGTTGGCGATCTGGGCCATTACCGTCGGCGCGAACATGGCGCGCGCGACGCCGTTCCTCGGCCACGAGGGGCCCGGCGCGGCGCTGTTGACACTCGGGGACGTCCAGTTGATACATGCCGCCGACGACGCGCGCTTCGCGCTGCTGGGCGGCACGTTCGTCGGCGAGGGCGCGCTGCTGCGGTTCTACGTGCTGCACTGCGTGGCGCTGCCGCTCGTCATCGGCTTTCTCATGGCCGTGCATTTCTGGCGTGTCAGGAAGGACGGGGGCATCTCCGGACCGCTCTAGTCTCATGGATTTCATCAAGTCATTCATCAACCTGTTCGCGGACCCGCGCCTCTTCTTCGTCATGTCGGTGCTGGCGCTGTTCGTGATCGTGTGGAAGCGGGAAGCGTTCGCCAGGAACGCGGTGGGCTACGGCCTGCTCGGCTTTCTGGCGGTGTTCTTCGGCTTCGGGCTGCTTGACGAGAATTTCCGGCTGATCGTCGTCAAACCCGACAACGTGCCGATCGTCGCGCTCATCTTCCTGGTCGTGTTCTTCACGTGGTACGCGCTGCGGGAAGGGGTCCGCAACGACCAGCGCATCGCCGCCGGCGACGATCCCATCGAGAAGGAAGAGTCCGACCGGGTCTGGGTCTGGCCGGATCTCGTCTATACGGAGCTGATCGCGCTCATCCTGTGCACGGCGGTCCTGATCGTGTGGTCGGTCGGCATAGAGGCGCCGCTGGAGCAGCCGGCGAACCCCGCCAACACGCCCAACCCGTCGAAGGCCCCGTGGTATTTCCTCGGACTGCAGGAGATGCTCGTGTACTTCGATCCGTGGCTGGCCGGCGTGGTGCTCCCCAGCCTGATCATCGTCGGCCTGATGGCCATCCCGTACATCGACACGAACCCGAAGGGCAACGGCTACTACACCTTCCGCGAGCGCAAGGTGGAGATCACCATCTTCCTGTTCGGATTCCTGGTGCTGTGGTCCGCGCTGATCGTGCTGGGGACATTCCTGCGCGGTCCGAACTGGAACTTCTTCGGGCCGTTCGAGTACTGGGACATCCACAAGCTGGAGCCGCTCACGAACGTGCAGCTTTCCGACTTCATCTGGGTGCGGCTGCTGGGGCAGCCGCTGCCGGAGAACTGGTTCGTGCGCGAGGTGTTCGGGATCATCCTGACGCTCGCCTACGTGGCGCTGCTGCCGCCGCTGATGGCGAGAATGTTCCGGCGCTATTACGAGAAGCTGGGAGCGACGCGCTTCTACGTGACCGCGATGCTCCTGCTCATGATGCTGTCGCTGCCGGTCAAGATGCTGACCCGGTGGATCTTCAATCTGAAGTACGTGGTGTCGATACCCGAGTACTTCTTCAATATCTAGACAGATGGCAGACAAGAGGTCCGTCGGACACGCGTACAACATCGATTTCCTGAACGTCGTCTTCGCGGCGTCGAGCATCTTCCTGTTCGTGACGACGATCCTGATGGTCTGGGACGACTACGACCGCGAATGGAAGGACTATCAGCGGCGTTTCGTCGAGCTGGAGCTCGAGGTGACCCGGGCGGGCCTCGCGGCGGCGCAGGCCGACGTCGATCAGGCGCAGGTCGCCGAGCTGCAGGCGCAGCGGTCCCAGGCGGAGCAGGAACGGGACGCCAATCGGGATCAGATCGACGAACTCGAGGGGCAACTCGAGGACGTGGAAGCCCAACTGTTCCTGACGAACCAGGAATTCCAGTCCACGAAGGCCGTCTACGACGCCGAGCGCTACGAGTTCGAGGAGCTCCAGGAGGAGCATCCCGAGGAAGCGGAAGCAGAGCGCGGCCCCATCGACGAGATGTACCAGTACTGGCTGGATCTCGGCCTGCAGGTCGAGCGCCTGACGGCGGAACGTGACGGCATCCGCGACCAGATCGGCACGTTCACGGCGCGGGTGACGGACATCGACACCGAGATCCGCACGCTCACGGCGGAGACCGAGCGCCTTGCAACGCGGGTCGCCGACCTGCAGCCGAGTATCGTCAACGACCTTATTCTCAACGCGCCGCTGCTCGACTTCATGGCGCCCACGATCACGGTGCGCCAGATAATCACGCCGCAGATCGTGGACGACGTCAATTTTGTGCGCGTCGCGAAGATGGACCGCTGCACTACCTGTCACCTCGCGATCGACCGCGAGGGCTACGAGGAGTATCCGCAGCCGTTCCGCACGCATTCGAACCTCGACGCCTATGTCGGGAGCGCATCCCCGCATCCGGTCGGCCAGTTCGGCTGCACGGTATGCCACGAGGGCATGGGCCAGTCGCTGACGTTCAGGCACGCGTCGCACACGCCGGAAGGGGAGGAGCAGACGCTCGCGTGGGAGCATGACTTCGACTGGGAGGAGCCGCATCTGTGGGACTTCCCGATGCTGCCCACCGAGATGACCGAAGCGTCGTGCGCCAAGTGCCACCAGGAGACCGTGTTCATTCCGGAAGGGCCGAAGCTGAACCTGGCGTATGGCCTGTACGAGCGGGCCGGCTGCTACGCCTGCCACAAGACCGTCGGGTTCGAAGACCTGCGGCGTCCCGGTCCGAGCCTCACCAGGATCGACTCCAAGCTGGAGCCGGACTGGGTGGCGCGGTGGATTCGCGAGCCGCGCGCCATCAAGGCCAGTACCTGGATGCCACGCATCTGGTACAACAGCAACACGAGCTCGCCCGAGGACGCGGTCCGCAACGAGGCGGAGATCGACGCGGTCGTCGCCTATCTCTTCGCGAATGCCGACGAGCACGAATTCGCCGTCGCAACGCCGTCCAGAGGCGATCCCGAGCGAGGCCGTGAAGTCGTCGAATCGGTCGGCTGCCTCGCGTGCCACGTTACCGGCGACGAAGGCCGCCTGGAGGCGGGACCGCGCCGGACGTTCGGCCAGCCGCTGCAGAACATCGGCAACAAGACCACGTTCGAGTGGCTGTACGACTGGGTCCGCGACCCGCGGCACTTCAATGCCGGGACGTACATGCCCGACCTGCGCCTCACCGACCGCGAAGTGAGCGACGTGGCTTCGTACCTGGAGACGCTGGTGGGCGCGGAAGGCGACGGCCCGCGCGCCAGTTACACCGAGGCCGACGTCAGCGCAATCCTGACCGATTACCTGCGCTCGATCGTGCCGACCGACGAGGCGAACGCTACCGTCGCGGCCATGTCGGCGGAGGAGCAGCAACTGGAGCTGGGGCGGCGCGCCATCGGCCGCTACGGCTGCTACAGTTGCCACGATATCAAGGGCTTCGAGGACACTCCGCCCATCGGCATCGAGCTGTCGGAGGAGGGCAGCAAGCTGCTGCCGCGTCTCGACTTCGCCTTCGTGCACGAGATTCCGCACACCAAGGTCGAGTGGTTCCGGCAGAAGCTGCGCGAACCCCGCGCCTTCGACCGCAGCCGCGTATTGCAGCCGCTCGAAAAGCTGCGGATGCCGAACTTCGAATTCAGCGAAGAAGAGATCACCCTGCTCACCACGGCCATCATGAGCTTCCAGAGCGATGTGCAGCCGGTGGCGTCGCAAGCGCCGCGCTCGGCCCGCCACGACGCGCTGCGCGAGGGGCGCAACCTGGTCCGCCGGCGCAACTGCGTCGGGTGCCACGAGATCGAAGCCGACGGCGGGGACTACCGGCAACTGGTGGACGATCCGGGTCTGGCGCCGCCGCTGCTGACGCCGCAGGGCGCCAAGGTCAAGCCGGAATGGATGTACGCGTTCCTGCGGGGCCCCATCACCATCCGGCCGTGGCTCGACGTGCGCATGCCGACGTTCGACCTCGACGACGGGCACTGGAACGACGTGCTCGACTATTTCGCCGCGGTTTCGGACGTTGTGGGCCCGTTCCGGACCCACGAGGCTGCGCCGTCGCCGGAAGTGATTCGCACGGGCGAGGAGCTGTTCGAGCTGCTGCGCTGCCAGCAGTGCCACGTGCTGGACACGATTCCGGAAGATCAGCCGACCGACAACCTGGCGCCGGATCTGCGCATGGCGCAGGAACGCCTGCAGCCGGACTGGATCGTCGACTGGCTGGTGGAGCCGCTGGAGATTCAGCCGGGAACCCGGATGCCGATGTTCTGGACGGAGTACCCGGGATCCTTCTATCCGCAGTTCGACGCGGATGCCGTGCAGCAGATCGAGTCCGTACGCGACTACCTGCTGACGTTCCGCGGCGGTCCCAGCCCGCTGACCGGGAACTAGCATCTCTGTCTCGGGGCTGTGCCCCGAACCCCCGTCGGCCACCAGCGGGGACCCCGTTGTGATCACCGTTCCACCGGTTCTGACGGATGCGGTCGACCGTCTGGCGGTCGAATGGAAGGCGGAGCACCGCATTCGGCGGCTCTGGGACGGCGACGCGACGCTGTGGACCGGGGCCGATGAAGACCGCTGGCTGGGTTGGCTGCGCGTCGTACCGGCGCAGCGGGAAACGCTTGCCACCCTGCAGGGCTTCGCGGGAGACGTGGCGGCCGGCGGTTTCGGACACGCCGTCCTGATGGGTATGGGCGGCTCCAGCCTGTGTCCGGACGTGCTGCGCCAATGCGTCGGCAGTAAGTCCGGTGCACCCGCGCTGCACGTGCTGGACTCGACCGATCCCGCGCAGGTTCGTTCCATCGACGAGCGTATCGACTACCGCCGGACGCTGTTCATCGTAGCGAGCAAGTCCGGAACGACGCTGGAGCCCGACCTGTTCCTGCGCTACTTCCGTTCACGGGCGCGCACGGAGCTGGGCGCGGACGCCGGCTCGCGCTTCGTCGCCATCACCGATCCGGGCTCGCAACTGGACCAACTGGCGCGCACCGAGCGGTTCGGGCGCGTGTTCCACGGCATGCCGTCCATCGGCGGTCGGTTTTCCGCACTCTCGAATTTCGGACTGGTGCCGGCCGCCGCGCTGGGGCTGGACGTGGAGCGGCTGACCGCAAGGGCTGCAACGGTGCGGGCGGCATGCAAGCATGGCGTGCCTCTGCGGGAGAATCCCGGCGCGCTGCTCGGATTGACACTTGCAGCGGCGGCGGCCGCCGGTCGCGACAAGGTGACGTTTGTCATCTCGCCTGCCTACCGCGCACTCGGCGCGTGGCTGGAGCAACTGCTGGCGGAATCGACCGGCAAGGACGGCGTCGCGCTGATTCCGGTGGATGGTGAACGTGCCGGGCCGCCGAACGTCTACGGAGATGACCGGCTGTTCGTCTACGTACGGGATCAGGCCGCGCCGGATGCGGAGCAGGATGCGGCGGTCGCCCGCCTCGAAGCGGCCGCACAACCGACCATCCGCCTGATCCTGCGCGACGCGTACGACCTGGGCGCCGAATTCTACCGCTGGGAGTTCGCCACGGCCGTGGCCGGCGCGGCGATGGGCATCAACCCCTTCGATCAACCGGACGTCGAGGCGAGCAAGGTGGAGACGCGCCTGATCACGGCGGCGTACGAGGCCGAAGGGACGCTGCCGGCCGAACAGCCTGTCTTCCGGGCTGACGGCATCTCGGTCCATGCGGACTCCCGGAACGCTGCGGAACTCGCGGGCAGCTTGACCGGCGGGTCGCTAGAGAGCCTGCTTGCCGGCCATTGCGCGCGGCTCGGACCGGGCGACTACCTGGCGCTGCTGGCGTACGTGGAGATGTCCGACGCGCACGCCCGCCCCCTCCAGCGCATACGCCATCACATCCGCGACGTCTACGGCGCGGCGACGGTGGTCGGCTTCGGGCCGAGGTTCCTGCACTCGACCGGCCAGGCCTACAAGGGCGGCCCGAACAGCGGTGTGTTCATTCAAATCACCTGCGACGATGCGGCGGACCTGCCGGTACCCGGCCGCCGCTGCAGCTTCGGCGTGGTCAAGGCGGCGCAGGCGCGCGGCGACTACCAGGTGCTGTCGGACCGCGGCCGGCGGCTGCTGCGGCTGCACCTGACCGGCGACGTGGCGGCGGGCCTTAACCGCATCGCGGATCTGGTCGTACAGAACGTGCGGCGCGGGTAACGGGCCGACGCAACCGTTGACTCCATACATGAGAAGGTGTCAGCGGTGGTCGATGACGGCAGCGGTCGTTGGGGTCCTGCTGGCGGGTGCGGTGTCGACGCACGCGGGCGATGTCGAACACCGCGTCGTGGGTGTGGTGCCTTTCCCCGACGATAAACGGTCGGGCGCGGGCGTTGATGCCGCGGACGTGGACGCGCTGCGGTTTCCACAACCGGGATGGGTGGATCGTCGGTACTGGGACGAGCTGGTGTTCGACGCCACGGAGCAGCCGGACTACGAGGACCGCAGGACCTTCGGACTGACCGATGCCGAGCTTGCCGATCTGGATATCTACATCAAGACGACGCCGCCGGAGGAAGGCGTGCCGGCAATTTCCGAGGACATGCTGGGATGGTGGCGGCGGGCGATTCCGGAGGCGGTCAGGGAGATCACGGGCAAGGCGTGGCGCGGGCGGATCACGACGGGCGTCGATACGCGCGCGCTGACGGATGGACGGGTAAACGTGGGCATCGGCACCGCGGAGCACTTCGCCGAAAGACCAAACGCGTGCGCCACCGCAACGACCGCGTACTACGCGTATCCGGACGGCGGCTTCGCGGAGTGGGCGCACACGGAGATTCGGTTCAATCCCGATGACGACCGGTGCATCTTCCGCGACGATTCGCGGGGCACCACGATGGCGCACGAGCTCGGGCACGCGCTCGGGCTGTTTCACGTCGCGGATCCCGCGGCGATCATGTACAAGGCGTCCGGGTACGACCGCGGCTACACCCGCCAGTTCACAGACCACGCGCAGTTGCTGTACGAGATCGGGCCGGGGCTGCGTACCCGGGCTTCGGTCCGGCGATCCCGAGCACGACGCGGGACCAGTGGACGGGATCCGTTGACCAGGTAACCTATGATGCATCGCGCGGCGTCGTGACCGGCCGCGCCTGGCACGACGGCGCCGGCCGGGACGTGATTGCGGAGCGGCTGCGAATCGCGGGGTATTTTCTCGATGCGGCAGGTGACGTGATAGGCGACGGACCTGTACGGTCCCACCACTTCGAAAGAACCGGCGCCAACACGAAGTGGGAATTCGAACTGCCGGAGCGAGACGGGTGGGAGAGCGTGGCGCTGGTGTCGGTCGTCTTCCTGGGGCATACAGGTGAAGACGGCCTTGTCGTGGATTGCACGGACGCGGAGGGCCGCGGCCTGGTCGGGAGGTCGTCGGACGGCATCAGGCTGTGCGTGTACGAGCGCGGCGACATCGAGGTGGCCGGGGAGGGGTGGACCCCTGGAACGGCCACGCAGGATCTGGCGGATCGGGCGCTGGACGCTCTGCAGTCGCAAGACGGCGGGGACGGGGCGGAGGAGGACGGCGCGACTGCTGCGCCGGGTATCGACGTAATGGTCAGGGAGTTGGACGCCGCTGAATCCGAACCGGTGCCGGCGCTGCCGCTCGGCGGCCTCGGGGTGCTGGCGGGCTGGCTGCTGCTGATGGCTTGCCGGCGGCGAATGCATGCATCCACGCGTCGGAACCAAGATGTCGCTGGATAGTCAGGCGAGAGGGAAGGACAGCGCCATGCGCATCATTGTCCTGGGCCTCCTGGTTGCGGTCACCTTGATCGGAACGGCGGAGGCGCAGACCGTCACGGGGCGGATCGACCCGGTTTGGGACGCGGAGAACGAGCAATACACTTACGGCCCACTGTATTGGGATGTCGAGGTCGCGCCGCGGTCCGCGCGCTCCGATGAATTCAGCCTGTATCTCTACTACAACAAGCGCGCCGCGGTCATGTCGGCAGGGCTCGTCTGCCGGGCGCGCGGCGAGGAGTCGGAAGATCATGCGCTGTCGTTTTCGGGAGAACATTTCCTGTCCCTGACGACAGGGTTGTTTCCTGGCGAGTCGTGCGTGCTCTTCGTTCAGGGTTTCAGCGACAGGGAAGAAGTGCTGTCGTACCGGATGGCGGTCTCGAAGCGCGTAACGCGTCCGACAACCGACACGGAGGCGCCGGCCACGGCGGAAGCTCGGCAGTTCACGGGTTTCGGCGTCCCGTCTTCCGACCTGACCGCGGCGCTGGACAAGTTCACTGCGGCCGTCGCCGCGAGGCGCGGAAACTAGATGCGGGAGTTCTCGATGCGTGTGCTTGTTGCCGGCGCGCTCCTGGCGATGCTGTCCTTCGGGTCTGTTGCCGAAGCGCAGACGGTCGCGGGGCGCATCCAGGCCGTATGGGATGCGGAATACGGGCTGTATACCTACGGTCCGCTGTACTGGGACATCGAGGTCGCACCGGGCTCGGCGGCCGCCGACGAGTTCAGCATGTCGATGTACTACAACAAGCGCGATGCCTTCATGTCGGCCGAAGTCGTGTGCCGCATGGAGGGCGAGGCGTTCGAAAAGTACGCCCGGTCGTATTCGGGAGACCATTTCCTGTCCCTGACGACCGGCCTGCTGCCCGGCAACGAGTGCGTGCTGTTCATCGTGGGAGCGAACGACAACGAAGAGGAGCTCGCGTTCCGAATGGCCGTAGCGGAACGGGTTGCGCGGCCTTCGACCGAACGGGACGTCTCGAATGCGGACGCCGGCAGTCCGAGCATTCATGGCGGCCACCCGGCTGCGGTAGCCGCGACGCTTCGAAAGCTCGCACGCGCCGTGGCCGACCACCGCACGGAGTAGCAGTCCGGCTTCGTCCGCCGAGCCGGCATTGCGTCGTTCGGCGCGACGGAAGCGCACCGTGATAGAATCACACGGGCAATTTGGGGCTCGGGATCTACTCGCGTCCCGGTTGCCGATTCCTGCCACCTGCCGGGGTCGCGTGGATCGGAAGGCTGCGATGAACATGTGGCTGTTCAGGGTGACTGTCGGAGCGGCAGTCGTGGTCTTGCTCGGCGGAGGCTTGTTCTCGACGACGACCCACGCCCAGACAGCGTCCGGGTTCGAGTCGGCCGACGACTTCCAGGGCTTTCTGGAGCAGTACTGCCTGCGGTGCCACACCGATCGGCGGCAGCAGGCCGGGGCGGTCCCGATCTCGCTGGAAGGCGCCGACGTGGGAGATGTCGGCGCGCATGCCGAGTTGTGGGAAGAGGTGGTGCGCAGGGTCGGATCGGGGTTGATGCCCCCGATGGGCGCACGGGGTCCCGACCCCGCCACCCGCCGCGCCGCGGCTGCCTGGCTGGAACGGGAGCTGGACCGGGCCGCGACAGCCAATCCGCCTCCCGGCCGTCCGATGACCGCGCACCGGCTCAACCGCACCGAGTACCGGAACGCGGTACGCGACCTCCTGGGCCTTGACGTCAACGTCACGGCCCTGCTTCCGCCCGACGACGTCAGCGCGGAAGGATTCGACAACAACGCCGATACGCTCTCGACGTCGACGACCCTGATGGAGCGCTATCTGGCGGCCGCCCGGCGCATCAGCCAGCTCGCCATCGGCGACCCGAACGTCGTGTCGCGCACCGATACCTATCGCGTCCCGCAGGCGGAGGTACAGGACGACCGCACGAGCGAAGATCTGCCGTGGGGGACGCGCGGCGGTCTCGCGGTGGAGCACTACTTCCCGCTGGACGGGGAGTACGTGTTCAAGATTGGCCTGCGCCGCAACTTCTACAACTACATCCGGGGCCTCGGCAATACGCCGCACCAGCTCGACGTCCGCGTCGACAAGGCGCTCGTCGGGTCGTTCACGGTCGGTGGCGAGTACGACGGACCGCGGTGCCCCACGAGCTTCTGTGGCCGCAGCGCGGGCGACCCGGGCGTCGAGGGTTGGGATTGGTACTCCGTGCACGCGGACGATGATCTCGAAGTCCGGGCGCCGGTCGATGCCGGGATGCGGATGGTGAGCGTGGCGTTCGTGATGAAGCCGGCCTGGGACGAGGGCATTCTCCAGCCGGTCGCGAACCCGGCGGCCTACGGCTACAGCACCGATGAACGCCAGGAAGGCAATCCCGCGGTGTCCTCGCTGGACATCACCGGCCCGTTCGGCGCGCAGCAGGCGCCGCTGGCCACGGCGGCGCGGGAGGCGATATTTGTCTGTCACCCGGCCGCTGGCGCCGACGAGGCGGAATGCGCCGGTGAGATTCTCGGCAGGCTCGCCCGGCGCGCCTATCGGCGCCCCGTGACACCGGACGACATGCAGATGCTGCGCGGGTTCCATGACGAGGGCCGGCGAGAAGGGACCTTTGATGTAGGAATCCAGAGGGCCCTGGAGTACCTGCTCACCGACCCGGAGTTTCTGTTCCGCGTCGAAGCCGCGCCGCCCGGGGATGTCGAGCCCGGCATCGAATACCGCGTCAGCGACCTGGAGCTGGCCTCGAGGTTGTCGTTCTTTCTCTGGGCCAGCATTCCCGATGACGAGCTGCTGGACCTGGCGGCCGGCGGCCGGCTGAGTGACCCGGAGGAGCTGGAGCGGCAGGTGCGCCGCATGTTGGCGAGTCCCCGCGCGCGCACGACCCTGGCCGAGCGGTTCTTCGGCCAGTGGCTCGGCCTGAGCCTGATCCGCAATGCGGCGCCCGACCCGACGATATTCCCGGCGTTCGACGAGAACCTGCGTGACGCGATGGAGCGCGAGGCCCAGCTCTTTCTGGAGGCCCAAGTGCGCGACGATCGACCCGTGGTCGAGCTGCTGACGGCCGACTACAGCTTCGTCAATGAGCGGTTGGCGCGTCACTACGGCGTCCCGAACATCCACGGCAACCACTTCCGGCGCGTCGAATGGCAGGACGACCGGCGGGCCGGCCTGCTGGGGCTGGGGAGCATTCTGACGCTCACCTCCTATGCGAACCGCACCTCCCCGGTCTCGCGCGGCAAGTGGGTGCTGGAGACCTTGCTGGGCACCCCGCCGCCGGAGGCGCCGGCGGATGTGCCGGGCCTGGACGAGCGCGAGCCCGGCGAGGCGCCGACCTCGTTGCGGGCCCGCATGGCGCTGCACCGGGCCAACCCGGCGTGCGCATCGTGTCACCGGCTGATGGACCCGCTGGGTTTCGCCCTGGAAAACTTCGACGCGATCGGCCGCTGGCGTACGACGGAAGAGACAGGAATCCCGGGCGAGATCGGCCCGGCGATCGATGCCTCGGGCACGACGCCGGACGGCAGCGATTTCGACGGCGCGGCCGGCCTGCGGACGATCCTGGCAAGCCGCGAGGACCAGTTCGTCGGCTCCGTGATCGAGCGCTTTCTGACCTACGCGACCGGACGGACGCTGGAACCGTCCGACATGCCCATGGTGCGGCAGATCCGGCGCCAGGCTGCAGCCGACGAGTCGCGCTGGTCGGCCGTGATTCTGGCCATCGTGAACAGCAAACCGTTTCAGACGAGGAGGGCAGGCTGATGTACGTGGCCAAGCAGGCGATCCCGCGACGTACCGTATTGCGAGGGGTGGGGACGGCTCTGGCGCTGCCATTCCTGGATGCCATGGTGCCTGCCCTGACCGCGGCCGGCAGGGCCGCGGCAATGCCGACGAAGCGTCTTGGTGTCGTGATCGTGCCGAACGGCGCGCCGCGCGAGTACTGGACACCGGAGGCGGCGGGCGCCGACTTCGAGTTGACGCCGGCCCTGAAGGCGCTCGAACCGGTCCGCGATCAGGTCGTGGTGCTTACGGGACTGTACAGCGTCGGCGCCGCGCGGCCCGGCCAGGGCACCAGTCACTCGGCGGCGGCTGCGGCGTTCCTGACCGGCGCCAAGGCGAAGCGCACGGCCGGGTCGGCGCTGCAACTGGGCATTTCGATGGACCAGGTTGCCGCCAACGCTCCGGGACTCGGGCACGAGACGCCGCTGCCCTCGCTGGAGCTGTCGCTCGAGGGCGGGGACACCGTCTATGGCGTGTCGACCTGCGACGGCGGCTTCAGTTGCGCGTATCTGAACAACTCGTGGGCGAACACGACGACCCCCATGCCGCGGGAAACAAATCCGCGCACGGTGTTCGAACGCCTGTTCGGCGATGTCGGCAATACGAGCGTCGAGGTGCGCCGCGCCCGCGCGCAGCAGCAGCGGAGCGTGCTCGACGTCGTCATGGGCAAGGTCGCCCGCCTGAAGGCGGGGCTGGCGCCCTACGACCGGCGGAAGATCGACGAGTACCTGGAAGCCACCCGCGAGATCGAACGGCGCATCGAGATCGTCGAGCAGCAGGCCGACCGCGAGCTGCCCGAGATTGCGGCGCCGCAGGGGATCCCGATCTCGTATGAAGAGCACGCCGCGCTCATGTTCGACCTGATGCTGCTCGCCTATCAGACCGACATGACGCGCGTGGTCTCGTTCATGGTCGGGCGCGAGGAGAGCGGCGCGACCTACCCGCAGATCGGCATTTCGGAGCCGCACCACCCGCTCAGCCATCACCAGGACGTACCCGAGAAGATCGAGAAGCTGGCGAAGATCAACGCGTATCACATGCAGCTTTTCACCGACTTCCTGCTGAAGCTCAGGGCGACGGAGGACGGCGACGGCTCGCTGCTGGACCATCTCATGATCCTCTACGGGTCGGCGATCCGGAACTCGAACCGGCACAACACGAACGACCTGCCGATCCTGGTGGCCGGCGGCGGCGCCGGCGAGATCGCCGGGGGACAGCACATCGTCTTTGCGGAGGACACGCCACTGACCGACCTCCAGTACACGATGCTCGGGAAGCTGGGCGTCCCGGTGGAAGCCTTCGCCGGCAGCGAGCAGGAGATCCACGAGCTCTCGCATCGCGCGTAGCCTGCCGCCGCGGGGAAGGTCTGAAGGAGAGGCTATGCGCCGACGTCGGAACGCCGTGGCTCAAGTGGTGGCCGTCGTCTGCCTCTCCGCAGGGACCGTCTGGGCCGCGGGCGCCGACCTGCAACTGATAGGAGCCGTCAAGGCTCGGGACCATCAGTTGGTGCGCGCTTTGCTCGACCAGGGCGTCGACGTCAATGCCCGCGAGGGGGATGGCGCCACGGCGCTGCATTGGGCGGTGGAGCGGGACGATGCCGAAGTGGCCGAGGCGCTCCTGCGCGCCGGCGCGGACGTGACTGCCGCCAACGACTACGGCGTTACCCCCACATCGCTGGCGTGCCTCAACCGCAACGCGGCCATGCTCGAGCGGCTCCTGGTGGCGGGCGCGGACCCGAACGCGGCAACCTCGATGGGCGAGACGCTGCTGATGACGTGCGCCGGGACCGGTGCGGTCGATGCGGTGGAGATGCTCCTTGACCGCGGCGCGGCCAACGTGAACGCCAGGGAGGCGTCCTACGGGCAGACCGCCCTCATGCGGGCGGCGGCCCGGGACGACCCGGAGATCGTCGGGCTCCTGTTGGCGCACGGCGCCGACATCCACGCGCGGTCGACCACGTATCTGCTTCCCGTGAGTCTGGGGAATCCCCTGGACGACGTCGGCGGGGGAGCGGTCATGGTGCCCCAACGCGGCTACACGCCGTTGCTGTTCGCCGCGCGACACGGACGCGTGGAGAATATCCGGCTGTTGCTCGACGCCGGCGCGGACGTCAACGAGGCTGCACCGACGGGCGAGTCGGCGCTGGTGGTGGCCAGCTTCAGCGGCCAGGGCCGGGCCGCCGCATTGCTTCTCGACCGGGGCGCCGACCCCAACGATCAGAGTGCGGGGTACACGCCGCTGCACACGGCCGTCGTGCGCGGTGACCTGGATCTCGTCGAGGCGCTGTGCGCCCGGGGGGCCGATCCGAATGCGCGTCTGATCGAGGGCAGCCAGCAACGGCGCGAGGCCTACTGGTTCGCCCTGTCCGAACGCTGGCGGGGCGCCACCCCGTTCTGGCTCGCGGCCAAGTTCGCGGAGGTCGACATCATGCGTGCGCTGATCGACAGCGGCGCCGACCCGCTCCTGGCGGCAGACGACGGGACGACGCCGCTGATGTCGATCGCCGGCATCGGCTACCGGCCGGGGTCGATCGGGATGAACCGGCGCAACCAGGGGATCGGTCCCGATGCGGCCAGGCTCCTGAAGGCCGCGAACGAGCAGCCGACGCTGGAAGGGACCCGGCTGGTGCTCGCGCTGGGCGCTGACGTCAATGCCGCCAATGACAGTGGGAACACGGCCGCGCACGGCGCCGCGGTGCTCGGCTACGCCTCCGTCGTCGAGCTTCTGGCCGAGCACGGGGCGGACCTCAACGTCCGGAACCAGCGCGGCCAGACGGCGCAGGGCGTGCTGTGCCGGCAGGCGCCCTCGCACTCCCTCTGCAGCACGGCGGGCGGCTGACCGCGAGGTCGCGCTGACGGCGATTCAGGGCAGGGCG
This sequence comes from Vicinamibacterales bacterium, assembly GCA_965207665.1. Taxonomy (GTDB): domain Bacteria; phylum Acidobacteriota; class Vicinamibacteria; order Vicinamibacterales; family UBA8438; genus JAAXGX01. The sequence goes on along the minus strand of CBDBMV010000002.1, from coordinate 2,716,511 downwards.
AACACGAAGAGGTTGCTCCCCTGGCTGGGACGCAACTCCGGTGTCAGCGTTGCATTACGGGACACGTTGCCGCCGACGCCCGTGCTCGCCACCACGTACTGCCGCCCGTTTACCGCGTACGTGATGGGGAATCCGCTGACGGGCGAGCCGAGGTTGATCTCCCACAGGATGTCGCCCGTCTCATCATCGAGCGCACGAAAGCGACCGTTCGCGTCGCCGCCGAACACGATGCCGCCGCCCGTTGCCACCAGTGACATCGCGCCGGCGCGCTGCTCGCGTACCCAGCGGGTCTCCCCGGTCTCCGCCGAGATCGCCCAGACGGCCCCAAGTTCATCCCTGCCTGGCGCCAACTCACGGCGTGTCAGCAGGCCGTACAGCGACCGACTTCCTCGGTCCTCGAGTGTCGTCAGCCTCCAACAGGTGTTCTGCATCGGCATGTACATCGTGTTCGTGCGCGGGCTGTAGGCGCCCGCCTGCCAGTCCTTCCCGCCATCAAGTCCAGGGCATGCAAGCACTGACTGCCCGACACTGCTGAAGACCGCCTCCGGGTTCTCCGACACGTCGCCCGTCGCGCCGTCTATCCCGCTGATCACGTTCTGCGCGATCGTCGGCCTGGCCCACAGGAACTCGCCCGTTGCGCGATCGAGGGTGTACACGACCCCGGTCTTTCCGGGGATCCCGGTCATCACGCGCCGCCGCTCACCGGGCTGCAGCCGCGGATTGATCCACTGAACGGCGGACGGGTCGGGTCGTACCGCGGTGTCGACCAGCAGGCGCTCGAAGGGATGATCGAGGTCCCAGTGGTCGATCAGGTGCTGGTAGTACCACGCGATCTCGCCGGTATCGGCGTTCAGGGCGAGCGTGGAGTTGTGATAGAGGTGCGCGTTGTCGATCCCTCCCAACCAGAACTTGGGGGCCGGTGAGGTCACCGAGGTGCCGATGTAGATGAGATTCAGCGCCGGGTCGTAGCTGGGCACCATCCACGTCCCGACGTGCTTGCGATCTTCGTAGGGGACGCCGCCCCAGGTTTCATCGCCCGGCTCGCCCGGCGCCGGAATCGTCCGGCGACGCCACAATTCCTCGCCTGTCCTGGCGTCATGGGCGGTGATGACACAGGCCTCGGGGCCGCCCGCGGGCATGCAACTGCGGCCGGAGATGACCTTCCCGTCCGCGATGATCGGTCCCGAGCTCTGGTTCGCCGGGTGCGTCCTGTAGTCGAGGATCCGTGTTTCCCACACCAGCTCGCCCGTCCTCGCATCCAGAGCAAAGACGTACTCGTCAACGCTCGTGTCGATGATCAGGTCTGCGTAGATTGCAAGGTTCCGGTTCGTCGTGCAGACGCCCGGAAGCAGCCGCTCGCACGCGTCGTCGGGCAGCGATCGCCGGTACTCCCAGATGAGATCGCCGGTGACCGCGTCGATCGCCTGAATGACGTCGCTCGGATTGGGCATGTACAGCACGCCATCATGCGCGAGCGGGGTGCCCTGCTGGCGTCCCGGCATGTGCAGGCCGCGCGACCAGACCAACCGCAGGTCACCCACGTTGTCGCGGTCGATCTGATCGAGCGGGCTGTACCCCCAGGAGTCCAGCGTCCGGCGCCACATCAGCCAATCCCCGGGGTCCGGATTCTGGAGCATCGCGTCCGTGACCGGCACGAAACCTTCGACCTGCGCCTGGACGGATCGCCCGCCGGGGCCGGCCGCGAGCGCGCACATGACGGCCATGAGTGGATAGCTGACCCAACGCCTCGTTGCCTGCATGCTCTCCTGTCTCCTGTGCGTAGGTGCGGACGTCGCCTGACACGCTGTCGTCCGTGCCCGTCCTCTGCTCATTATCTCCCCGCCACCGTCATTCATGAAAACCGACCGGCAGGCTCTGACCCTTAACAGTCCGTGGTGAAACCCCGCGTCGCACCGAGACCGTTCAGGCGCCCGGCTGACAAGGCGCGAGGAGCGAGCATATTCGAAGATATGTGAGTGACGAGCAACACAGTCAGGCGGGATGCATGGACGGTCGAATGCAGCGGGGCTTTCGCCACGGGCTGTTAAAGTTGACAACGGGATCAGCCGGGGGTAGCGTCCGGTATGCGAGGCAACGGAGGTTCCGTGGGCAATAACCAACGGCAATGGCAGAACGGCATCTCGCGGCGGCAGGCGCTGGCCGGGCTGGCGACATTTCTGGCCGGTTCACCGGTATTGCGGGCGCAGCAGGATCCGTTCCCGCTGGCGGGCCACCGCCGCGTCCCGGGGTTCGACGAGATGACGACGGCGTACGACTTCGAACCCATCTTCAGGGCCAACGTCCCGCGCGCGGTCTACGACTACACGGCCCGCGGCACCGACTCCGAGTTCACCCTGCGCCGTAATCGCGAGGCGTTCGACTGGGTCGACCTGGTCGGCGGCAAGCAGATTGCGGCCGACACCGTCGATACGTCGCTGGAGATGTTCGGCGAGCGGCTGGCCACACCCATCATGCTGGCGCCCACGGCGCGCCAGAGGCCGCTGCATCCGGATGGCGAGCTGGGCATGTACGAGGCCGCCACCGCTGCCCGTTCGGCCATGATCGTCAGCCACGCCTCGAGCTTTCCTTTCGATCGGATCGCAAAGGCGGCGAACGGTCCCCTCTGGTTCCAGTTCTATCCGCGACCCGACAGGGAGCTGAGCCGGCAGATACTGCACGATGCGCAGGCAGCCGGCTGCCGCACCGTCGTCGTAACGATCGATCAGACCGCGTCGGCCTACGAGCGCGCACTGCACAACCGGCATCTCGGCGGCGAGCCCCGCACCATCGAGCTCCCGTCGGCGGAGGATCTCGGCAATCCGTACGGCATCTCCTCCGGGCGCCTCTGGTACGAGTGGTCCTACCTTTCCGATATCCGGCCGATGGTATCGGTGCCGATGCTGGCCAAGGGCATCCTCACGGGCGAGGGCGCACGCCGCTGCGTTGATATCGGCTTCGACGGCATCGTAGTCTCGAACCATGGCGGGCGGGCCCTCGATTACGGCCCGTCGACGCTCGAGGTGCTCGCCGAGGTGGCCGACGCCGTCGGCGGCCGCGTGCCGGTGCTGATCGACAGCGGCGTCCGCCGCGGCCGCGACGTGCTGAAGGCCCTGGCGCTGGGCGCCGACGCGGTCTGTCTGGGCCGGGTTCCGCGCTGGGGGCTCGGCGCCTACGGCGTCCAGGGCGCGCAGCGCGTGCTCGAGATAGTGCTGGCCGAGCTGGTGCAGGCCATGGCGGCGCTCGGCCGCCCCACCCTGAAGGCGCTCGATCGCACCGCCGTCAGGACGGACTTCCCATGAGCAGCCAGGGCGGCCCGCGCCTGCCCCCGAGCGGCGAGCTGATCAACGTGCCCGAGTTCGAGGCGGCCGCCAGGGCGGTGCTGCCGGCCGCCGTCTACGCCCGGCTCTCCGGAGGGAACCGGGCGCCCTTCGAGCGGATGACCTTCCGGCAGAAGCTGATGGTCGACGGGACGGGAATTGATCTGTCGACGGAGTTGTTCGGGCAGCAGATGTTCGCGCCGACGATCATCGGCCCGGTCGCAGCCCAGAACGCGTACCACCCGCAGGGCGAGCTGGAGACCGCTCGTGGCGCCGGGGCCGCCAGCACGACGATGGTGGTCAGCAGCCGGTCCAGTCGGAGCGTTGAGGCCATCGCGGCCGAGACGGATGCGGCACTGTGGTTCCAGGTCTACAGCGACGAGGGGCCGGCGGCCCGCTCCGCAATCCACCGTGCGGTGAACGCCGGCGTCAAGGCGGTGTGCATCACCGTGAACGATCCGGCCGCGCCCGATCGTCCGGCGTTCGGACCGCCCGGCGTGGATTGGGACGCCGTCAATCGAATCGCGGACGGCGCCGGTGTTCCCGTCCTCGTGAAAGGCGTGCTGACGCCCGCAGACGCGGAGCTCGCCAGTCGCCACGGCGTGCAGGGCATCGTCGTCTCCGATCACGGCGCCGGCGCCCCGGGCCGCGTCGCCGGTACGCCGATCGATATGCTGCCCGACATCGCCGCGGCGGCCGGCGACGGGCTCGCGGTGCTGGTCGACGGTGGATTCCGCCGCGGAACGGACATTCTCAAGGCGCTCGCACTTGGCGCCCGGGCCGTGCTGCTGGCGCGTCCGATCATGTGGGGACTCGCGGCGTACGGCGCGGCCGGCGTCGAGGCCGTCCTGTTCCTCCTGCACAACGAGCTCGCCCGCAGCATGGTGGCGGCCGGCCGGCCCGCCATTGCGCTGATCGACCGCGCACTGGTCCAGATCCATACCCGATAGGCGCCCGGCCGGCGGGCGCATGCCTTCTCTTGGTGGCCCCGGTTGGTGGCCCCGCCGGACTGTTGTATAGTGCCCACTCGCCGCGTTGGTCCGCAGCGCAGGACAGGGAGGGAAAACAGGATGAAACTGATCACCGCAATCATCAAGCCGCACATGCTCGACGATGTCCGGGACACCCTGTCCAAGGTGGGCGTGGCCGGGCTGACCGTCTCCGAGGTCAGGGGGTTCGGGCGCCAGAAGGGCCACACGGAGATCTATCGTGGCGCGGAGTATTCCGTCGACTTCGTCCCGAAGATCAAGATCGAGATCGTCGTGGCCGACGATCGCGCGGATGCCGTTGTCGACGGGATCAAGACGTCCGCCCGGACCGGGCAGATCGGCGACGGCAAGATCTTCGTCAGCGACATGGAACAGGCCATCCGCATTCGCACCAGCGAGGCCGGCGACGATGCGCTCTAGCGACGACACCCGAGGAGGAACGACAACCATGCAACCCAAAAGCCGCTGGATCGCGCCGCTCGGTTTCCTCCTGTTCCTGCTCGCCGCGCCGCAGGAGGCGTGGGCGCAGGACGAGCTCAATTCCGGCGACACGGCCTGGATGATCACGGCAAGCGTCCTGGTGCTGTTCATGACCATTCCCGGCCTGTCGCTGTTCTACGCGGGCCTGGTGCGCGCCAAGAACGTGCTGTCGGTGATGATGCAGTGCTTCGCCATCACCTGCATGGTGACCATCCTCTGGACGCTGTACGCCTACGGGCTGGCGTTCGGGGACGGCGGTGCGCTCAACGCGTTCGTCGGGATGGGCAACGTGCTGCTTTCGAACGTCAACGTCGACACGGTGTCGGGCACGATTCCCGAAAGCGTGTTCCAGATGTTCCAGCTCACCTTCGCCATCATCACGCCCGCGCTCATCGTGGGCGCCTTCGCGGAACGCATGAAGTTCTCCGCGATGCTGTGGTTCATGGCCATCTGGCTGACCGTCGTCTACGCGCCCATCGCCCACTGGGTATGGGGCGGCGGCTGGCTCGGCGCGCTGGGCGTCCTCGATTTCGCGGGCGGCACGGTGGTCCACATCAACGCCGGCATCGCGGCGCTGGTGCTCTGCATAGTGCTCGGCAAGCGGCGCGGCTATCCCGAAACGCCGATGGCGCCGAACAGCCTGGTGCTGACCGTGGTGGGCGCGTCGATGCTGTGGGTCGGCTGGTTCGGCTTCAACGCCGGCAGCCAGCTCGCGGCGGACGGCGTCGCGGGCATGGCGATGGCCGTCACGCATATCTGCACGGCGACCGCGGCGTTCACGTGGATGGTGGTGGAGTGGGTCCGGCACGGCAAGCCGAGCGCCCTGGGCATCGCCACCGGCGCGGTGGCGGGGCTGGTCGCCATCACGCCGGCTTCCGGCACGGTCGGGCCGGTCGGTGCGATTCTCATCGGCATCGCCTCGGGCGTGCTGTGCTTCTTCGCCGCCACCAGCCTCAAGCGCGCGATGGGCTACGACGACTCGCTGGACGTATTCGGCGTGCACGGGGTCGGCGGCTTCGTCGGCGCCATCCTGACCGGCGTCTTCACGGCCGAGATGTTCGGCGGCGCGGGCCTCGACGGCGGCATCGGCAGCCAGGTGGTGCTGCAGTTCATCGGCGCCGCGGCCACCATCGTCTACAGCGGCGTCCTGACCTGGATCATCCTCAAGGTGCTGGACGGCGCGATCGGCTTGCGCGTCACGCCCGACGAGGAGGCGGAGGGACTCGACCTCGCGCTGCACGACGAGCGCGGGTTCAGCCTCTAGCGGCGACGACGGTCAGCGGACGACGCCCGCCGCGCGGAGCGCTGCCACGTCGGCCGGCGCGTACCCGGCTTCGCGCAGGATGTCGTCCGTGTGCTGGCCGAGCAGCGGCGCCGGGCGTCCGGGCTGCGGCGGGGTCCGCGACATCTTCAGCGGGGAGCCGAGCGTGCGCAGGCGGCCCAGCGTTGGATGGTCCGTTTCCACCACCAGCTCACGCGCTGCAATCTGCTCGTCGTCGAACACATCCGCATAGCTGTTTATCGGGCCGCACGGCACGCCGTGGTCCTCGAACAGCGCCAGCCAGTGCGCCCGCGGCCGCAGCTTCGTCACCGCTTCGATCCGCTCCGCCAGCGCCTGCCGATTGGCCACGCGGGCCGTGTCGTTGGCGTACTCGGGGTCGCTGCTCCACTCCGGATGCCCCAGGAGGCTGCAAAGGCGCTCGAACAGGCGATCGTTGGCGGCGCCGGTCGTGATGTAGCCGTCCGCGCACGCGAGCGCCTGGTACGGCGCGCTCATCCGGTGAGCGGATCCCATCGGCTGCGGCGCCTGGCCGCTGGCGAAGAACTCGGTCGCTTCCCACACCGATAGCGCCACACCGGCTTCGACCAGCGACGTGTCCACGTGCTGGCCCTCTCCGGTCCGCGCGCGGTGCTGCAGCGCAGCCAGGATGCCTATGGCGGCGAACAGGCCGGCCCCGAGATCCGTAAGTGGAATGCCTGCCTTCACCGGCGGGCCGCCCGGCTCGCCAGTCACCGACATGATGCCCGAGACGCCCTGCGCGACCAGGTCGAATCCGCCCCGGCTGCCGTGAGGGCCGGTCTGGCCGTAGCCGGAAATCGACGCGTAGACGAGGCCGGGATTCACCCGGCGCAGATCGGAGTATCCCAAGCCCATCCGGTCCATCACGCCCGGCCGGGCGTTCTCCACGAAGACGTCGGCGGCGTCCGCCAGCCGCACGACAACGTCGCGTCCGCGGTCCGCCTTCATGTCGACCACCACGCCCCGCTTGCCGCGGTTGACGGCGTTGAACGCCGGACTGTCCGTGCCGCGGGCGCCGGCCATCCGCCGCGACGCGTCGCCGTGCGGCGGCATTTCGACCTTGACGACGTCGGCGCCCAGGTCGCACAGCAGCATGGCGCAGTACGGGCCGGCCATGACCTGTGTGACGTCGAGCACTCGGATACCATTCAGTGCATGCTGCATCGGGTTCTTCCATGCCGCCGCCGCGGCTGCGACCAAGGAGACGCACCACCGTGACGACGCCCCACGTGCTGTACGAGCAAACCGGCGCCATCGCCTGCCTGACCTTCAACCGGCCGGAGGCGCACAACGCGATGACCTGGGAAATGTATCAGGCGCTGGTCGATTATTGCGACCGCGCGGAGCAGGATCGCGAGGTCCGCGTACTCGTTCTGCGCGGCGCCGGCGGCAAGGCGTTCGTGGCGGGCACGGACATCGCCGGGTTCCGCGACTTCGACTCCCCCGCCGACGGCATCGCCTACGAGCAGCGGCTCGACGCCGTCATCGACCGCCTGGAGCGGGTCGCCGTCGCCACGATCGCACAGGTCGACGGTATCGTCGCCGGCGGCGGTTGCGCGATCGCCGCGGCCTGCGATCTGCGGGTCTGCTCGCCGCGCGCGCGCTTCGGGGTGCCCATCGCACGTACGCTGGGAAACTGCCTGTCCGCGGCGAACCACGCCCGCTTTCTCGACCTGATAGGACCGACGCGGCTCAAGGAGCTGCTGTTCACCGGACGCCTCATCACCGCCGACGAGGCGCTGGCGGCCGGCCTGGTGAACCGCGTCGTCGACGTCGACGCGCTCGACGGCGCCGTCCAGGAGTTGGCGGAAACAATCGCCGGCAACGCGCCGCTCACCATCCGTGCGACCAAGGAGATGATCCGCCGGGTACAGGCGCACCGCCGTACCGCGCCCGGCGCCTGCCACGATCTGATCGCCGCATGCTATGGAAGTGCGGACTTCCGCGAGGGCGTCGACGCGTTCCTGGCCAAGCGCGCACCACGCTGGCGCGGCGTGTAACCTGCCTCAATCTTGTCGAGTCCCGCCGCACCGCCGGTCGCCAGGATAGTCTTGTCCATTAGAATCAGCAGTTTAGAGGGGGAAGTAAGGGGAGGGTTGGTTGCGGGGGGGGGATTTGAACCCCCGACCTTTGGGTTATGAGCCCAACGAGCTACCGGACTGCTCCACCCCGCGCCAATGAACCAAATTCGATATTAGCACGCGCTTTCGGGCGCGGTCAACGAGTGCGCAAGCGCCGCGTGGGAGGCTCTTCCGTCAGCAGGAACACGATCTCTCCAGGACGGATCAGGCCGAGCTCGCGGCGCGCGATGGCCTCGATCGCGGCGGGATCCTCTCGGAGGCTGCGGGCCTGGCTGCGCATGCGGCGGTTTTCGCGCCGCAACTGCTCGATCTCACCCTCCAGCCGCCGGTGCTCGCTGCCTGCCTCCGTGTGCAGCTTGAGCGAGTGGAGCGGCACCCGATCACCCATGATGACGTTGACACCCAGCAGGCCGCACGCCAGCATCATCATCCAGCGGCGGATCCACCGCGAGCGCCTGCCTGACGATCGGGTCACGACCGGCGTTTTCGGCCGGATGACCGGCAGCGTTTAGCATTTCGAAGTGGAGGGCGGCAATGAATGGGACAGACTGTGTGATTGTGTGCACGACGTTGCCGGCGGGTGCGGACGGCGCGGCTCTGGCCCGGACGCTGGTCGGAGAGCGGCTCGCCGCCTGCGTAAGCACCTTGCCCGGCGTCCGCTCCGTGTACCGTTGGAAGGAGACGGTCGAGGAGGACAGCGAGCAGCAGGTGCTGATCAAGACCACCGCGGAGCGAGTGCGCGCCCTGAGCGATCGCATCCGGGAGCTCCATCCCTACGAGGTGCCCGAGCTGCTGGTACTGCCTGTAGCAGGTGGCGGCGGCGAATACCTGGAGTGGATACGTGCATCCACCGCAGCCCCAAGCGGTAGTGTTTAGAAGCCCGCAAGCACCAGATAGCTGCCGATCAGGAGCAGCAGGAAGACAACCGTCGCCAGCTCGAAGTGACTCTCGATTGCCCGTCGGATCGGCGCGCCGAAGATGCGCAGCAAACCCGCAACGAGAAAGAATCGAGCGGCGCGCCCGAGCAGGGTCGTCGCGAGGAACGGTCCGAGCGGCATCAGGGTGGCACCGGCGGCTATGGTGGCGACCTTGAACGGGATCGGCGTGAACGCCGCCGCGGCGAGGAACCAGATACCCCACTGGTCGGCGAGCTCCACGAAACGGTCCCAATGGTGCTCGGCGCTGTAAAAGGCAATAATCGGTTCGCCGACGGCCGCCATGAGGAATGCGCCGATGCCGTAGCCGACGGCGGCGCCGGCGAACGAGCCCGCCGAGCAGGCGGCCGCGGCGCGCAGCCACGCTGCCGGCCGCGCCGCCACGATGGCGATCAGCAGGACATCCGGCGGAATGGGGAAGAACGATGCTTCGGCCAGCGCCACCAGCGCCAGCGCCGCCAGCGCGTGGGGCGTGTCCGCCCACTGGAGCGTCCAGTCATACATGCGCCGCGGAACCGCACGGAGCCGCTTCAGCACGCCGTCCTCGTCATGCGTGCGTCGGGGCGCCCGGTTCCCGTGACCGGAGGTGGTGAGGCTTGGAAACCCTGAAGCGGATCGCCCGCGACCGGTGGCTGTGGTGGCCCCTGCTCGCGCTGCTCGGTGCGGCCGTCGTGCACCTGGTGCTCCGGTTCATGGAGAGCACGGCGCCGGGCCCGGTTGTCGCGAACCTGCTCGAGCTCATCGCCAACCTTGTGATCGCGGCCGCCGTCGGTTCTGTCACGTTCGTTCTGCTCGTGAGGTCGTTGCGCCATCTGCTCTGGCGCGTGCGGCGCAAGCTCATTCTCTCGTACATCCTGACCGGCCTGCTGCCGATCGTGCTGATCGCCATCCTCTTTCTGGTGGCCGGGACGCTGACCCTCCTCGCGTTCAGCTCGTACATGGTGACGTTGGGCATCGACGATCTCGTCCGCGAGGTGCGCGCCGTCGCCGTAGCCGCTGCGGGGGAGCTGGACGCCGGTCCCGGAGAGGAGCCGGCGGCCGTGCTGGCGCGCCACGAGAGCGCCCTGGCAGCGCGCGGAATAACGGCCAGCGTAAAGCTGCTTGATGCACCGCGGCAGGGCGGCGGCCCCGGCGAAACGGCGCCGGACAGTCCCGTGGACGGCATGCCCGGCTGGCTGAGAGGACGCACGTTCGCCGGTCTCGCCGCCGTGCGCGAGACGACCGGCGTGCAGTTCGCCGTCCGCGCCGTGCAGCCGCTCGCCGCGGCGGGCGGGCCGCAAGCGGTCATGGTGGACCTCCCGCTGGGTCCCGACTCGCGCACGGGCGCCGATATCGAACGGGTCGCGGCGGCCTCCGTGCGCGGCATCACTATCGTGTCGGTCAGCGACGACGCGACGGATCGCCGGGTCGACGCGGAGCCGGTGCTCCGGCCCGACGCGGCCGAGCAGGGAGCGTTCGTGTCGGCCGACGGCCTGGCGTGGTTCACGGTGGTGGAACATACGGACTGGGAGAGCGGCCGCGCGCAGCTCCTCGCCCTGAACGTGCGCGTTTCGCCCGCGGGGGTGTACCAGAATGTCTTCGGCGCCCAGGCCCGCATCGGCGAATTCAGCCTCGGCTACGCCTATCTCGTCGTGTTCGTCGTGGTCGTCATGTTGTTCGTGATCATCGAGGCGGTTGCGCTGGTGATGGGGCTGGCGCTGGCGCGGTCGATCACCGGTGCGGTGCACGAGCTCTTCATCGGCACCGGCCGCGTGCAGCAGGGCGATTTCACGCACCGCATCCAGGTGCGGACACGGGATCAGCTCGGCGATCTGGCCGAATCGTTCAACAACATGACCGCCAGCGTCCGCGATCTGCTGCAGCAGGTAGGTGAGAAGAAGCGGCTCGAGGAGGAGCTGCGCATCGCCCACGAGGTGCAGATGTCCCTGCTGCCGCGCGATACGGTCACCGTCCCCGGGCTCGACATCACCGGCGCCTGCATTCCGGCGCGCGAAGTGGGCGGCGACTACTACGACGTCATCCGGCTGGGCGAGCGGCGGCTGGGCGTGCTGGTGGCGGACGTGTCGGGCAAGGGGACGCCGGCCGCGTTCTACATGGCCGAGCTCAAGGGCCTGGTGCTGTCGCTCAGCCGCGTCCACGAGTCGCCGCGGCAGATGCTCATCGAGGTCAACCGTCTCCTGTCCGGCAACATGGAGAGCGGCCGCTTCGTCACGATGATGTACGCGGTCGTCGATACCGGCCGGAACGTGCTGACCTGCGCCCGGGCCGGGCACGGTCCGCTCATCCACGTTGCCGGCGCCGGAGGCGGGGTGCGCGTGGTGGCGCCCGACGGCCTCATCGCCGGGCTGGCGGGGTTCGAGCAGCGGTTCGAAGCTATCATCGAGGAGGAGACGCGCGCGATCGACAGCGGTGACCTCATCGCGTTGTACACGGACGGCGTCACGGAGGCCATGAACTCGGACGAGGAGCAGTTCGGCGAGCAGCGGCTGACGCAAGTGCTGGAGGAGCATCGGACCGCTGACGTTGCAACGGTCCGCCAGGAGATTCTTGGCGGCGTGAGCCGCTTCGCGGGCGACACCGCCCAGCACGACGACATGACCCTCGTGCTGTTGAAGGTCCAGAACGGCGAACCCGATTGAACATGACGCAGGCGTCCGCGCTCACCGTCGTCTTCCGCACGCAGTCCGACATCGAGGCGAACGTGGTGCGCGGGTTGCTGGAGGCGCGCGGCATACAGTCGCTGCTGTCCTCCGCGTTGTCGCACGCAATCTTCCCGCTCAGCATCGACGGGCTCGGCGAGGTGCGCCTCTCGGTGCGCACCGATCAGGCCGATATCGCGCGGCAGGTGATCGACGATTTCCGCGGCGATGCGGCCGGCGAGGGCGCCGACTGGGACGAGGCGTGCGCGGCGCTGGAGGAGGGGCTCGGATACGAGTTCCGGGACAAGGCGTTGCTGGAGCACGCGCTGACGCACCGCTCGTGCGCCCACGAGGACGCGAGCGGCGGCGTGGGCGACAACGAGTCGATGGAGTTCCTCGGCGACGCCGTGCTCGATCTGATCATCGCGGACCGGCTGTTCCACGAGTTTCCCGACTACGACGAGGGCCGCAAGTCCAAGGCCAAGGCCCTGCTGGTGGCGGCCCCGTCGCTCGCGAAGCTGGGCGCGGCGCTGGGGCTGGGGGAGCATTTGTTGCTCGGACGCGGCGAGGAGCGCAGCGGCGGCCGGAGCAAGCCCTCGTTGATCGCGGACGCGTACGAGGCGGTGGTGGCGGCCATCTATCTCGATGGCGGTCTGCCGGCGGCGGAGCGTTTCATCGACAGACAGTTTCGCGACGCGCTGGCCGAGCTGCGGGCCGGCCGTTCCGTGTCAGGCCTCGTCGGGGACCACAAGTCGGCGCTGCAGGAGTGGCTCCAGGCGCGCGGCCGGCCGCTGCCGGAGTACCGGGTCGCGGCGACCTACGGGCCGGATCACCGGAAGACGTTCGCGGTCGACCTGTGCGTCGGGGACGAGAACGTGGCGCACGCGGAAGGGCCGACCAAGAAAGCCGCCGAGCAAGCGGCGGCGGCGCAGGCGCTGGAACAACTCGGCGTGCAGGAAGCCCGCCCGCAGTCGCCGGGCGATGAGATCGACTAGTCGATCTCGATGATGTTCCTCGTCCGCGCGGGGACGGGCGGGCGGCGGGGCCGGCGCGGCGCCTCGGGAGCCACCGGGGCCCGCTCCATGTACGGCAGGCGTGCCACGGCGTACTCGTGCGCCTCGCGCTCCAGGTCCGCCTTGCCGGGCGGCGACGGGCGGGTGTGCAGCCGGACCCACGCGCGCAGCAGCGGGTCGCGGAAGCTGTAGCGCTTCCGTTCCACCTGGATCAGGTCGACGTCCTTCAGCCAGGAAAGATAGTCGCGGGTCGAGCCGGCGGTGCGGCCGAGCCGCCGCGCTATCGCTGTCAGCGTCAGTGGTTCCTCAGCCGCCAGCACCTGGAGGATGGCCTTCAGCGAACCGTGTCCGCGGGCCCTGCCCAGGCGCATCTCATAGCCGAGCCGACACCTCTGGTACAGCGGTTCCCCGGTGGCGAGTTGCGCCGCCAGCGCCGCCACCGGGTCGCCGCCGCCCAACGCGGCGAGGGCCCTGGCGACCACGGCAACGTAGGCGGGGCGGCCGCAGGTCAGGACATGGACCAGGCGCGTCAATTCGCCATATTCGGTCCGGTCACGGCTGACTCCCGCCCCGACCAGCGCCGCCGCCACCTCCGCCACCGAGAGTGGCGGCACTCCAATCAAGAGGAAGCGCTCGCCTTGTCCTTGGAACAGCCGTTCCGCGCGGGTCGTGAAGCGCGTGGATAGCACGAAGCGGTTGGTGCTGCGTTCCAGCGCCCTGACCAGCTCCGGCAGCGTGTCGCGCAGCCCGGGAAAGCTGCCGAACGCCCGCAGCTCCAGCACCTCGTCGAGGAGGAACGTGGCAATTCCGCCGTTGTGGCCGCGCACATGCTCGAAGTGCGCCAGGAGGCTGTCGAAGGCGGCGCGCGCGGAGCGGTCCCCGGGGCCGGGGGATGACTCGCTGACGGTGGCGTACGGGGTGGCGGCCTCGACTGCCGTCCAGAACGCTTCCGGCGTGGAGGACGCCCGTTCGATGTCGACATACAGGCAACGTCCGGATCCGACGTGGTCCGCAAGGCGCAGCAGCAGTGTCGAGCGTCCGCTGCCGCAGTCGCCGACGAGAACGGGGATGCGGGGCGGCGCCGCGCTCCATGCATCCAGGACTTCGCGCTCGACCGCTGGACGTTCCGGAACCACGTGCGCTTTCGTGAACCGCTTGACTGCAGCTGAGATTGGTCAGAACCGGGCTGACGCCCTGAAGACATCCGACCTTATGGAATGCGCGAACGGGTTGTCAAGGACGGTCGCGGGCCGGACGCGAAGCGGCTGCGTAGCGGTGGGGTCTGCTATGATTAGCTGTTTGGCTTTAGGTACGCATGGCTACCAGAAACGTCGCGATCGTCGGGACCCAGTGGGGCGATGAAGGCAAGGGCAAGGTCGTCGACCTGCTGACGCCCGCGTTCTCGATAGTCGCGCGCTACCAGGGCGGGCACAACGCCGGCCATACGGTGTTCGTGAACGGCCGCAAGTTCGTGCTCCACCTTATCCCGTCGGGCATCCTGCACGCCGGCGTGACGTGCGTCATCGGCAACGGGGTGGTCGTCGACCCGCAGGCGCTGTTCAGGGAGATCGACGAGTTGCGGCGCGAGGGCATCGAGCCCGAGGGCCGCTTGTTCATCAGCGAACGGGCCCACGTCATTCTCCCGTATCACCGTGACGTCGAGCAGGCGGCGGAGCGCGCGCGCGGGGACCGCCGCATCGGCACGACGGCGCGGGGCATAGGCCCCAGCTACGAGGACAAGAGCGGCCGCCGCGGCATTCGCATGGCCGATCTTGCCGACGGCGAATCGGACGGACACCTGGACGATACGCTTCGCGCCAACGTAGGCGCGCGGAACACTAACGTCGGCGGAGAGGCGCTGGACTGGCGTACGGTGCGGCAGGATCTCCTCGCCGCCTGGCCGCGGCTGGAGCCGCTGGTCGCCAACGTGTCGAAACTGCTGGACGAGGCGGGGCAAGCCGAACAGCGCATCCTGTTCGAGGGGGCCCAGGGCACCATGCTCGACGTGGACCATGGCACCTACCCGTTCGTGAGCTCCTCGAACGGCACGGTCGGCGGGATCTGCGCCGGGCTGGGCGTGCCGCCGCGCGCCATCGGCGAGGTCCTGGGCGTCGCCAAGGCCTATTCGACGCGGGTAGGAAGCGGACCGTTCCCGACCGAGCTCGGCGGCGCCTTCGGCGAGGCGCTGCGCGAGAGCGGAGACGAGTACGGCGCCTCCACGGGACGCCCGCGCCGTGTGGGTTGGTTCGACGCGGTCGTGGTGCGCCATGCCGCGCGGCTGAACGGTCTCGACGCACTGGCCCTCACCAAGCTCGACGTGCTCGACGGGCTGTCCGAGATCAAGGTCTGCACGCACTACCGGTGCGGCGATCAGGTGCTTGGCGACATGCCGGCGGGCGGCGCGACGCTGGCGCGTTGCGAGCCGCAGTACGAGACACTGCCCGGGTGGTCGAGCCCCACGGCCGGGCTGAGGCGTTTCGAGGACCTGCCCGTCGAGGCGCGTAGCTACATCGCGCGCCTTGAAGAAGTGACGGGCCAGACGGTGGCGCTCGTATCCACCGGGTCGGACCGGCACGACACAGTCATCCGCCCGGAGTCAGTGGTCGAGCGCTGGCTTGCATAGGAGCCCGCGGTCAACTCCCGCCTCGCTATAATCCCGGTCGTGCACATCCTGCGTTGCTGGCCAGTGGCGCTGCTGGCCGCCGGCCTGGGCGCCTGTGCGCCTCCCGGCGAGCCGCGCGTGGACGAAACCGCCGCGCGCGAGTTCATTGCAGACGCTGAGGCGCGCCTGCTCGAGCTGTGGATTGCCGCGGGACGTGCGGACTGGGTGCGCAGCACCTACATCACCGGCGACACGAACGCCCTGGCCGCCGCCGCGAACGCGGAGCTGATGGCCGCGACCACGGAGCTGTCCGCCGCGGCCGCCAGGTTCGACTCGCCGGACCTGCCGCCCGATCTCGCGCGTAAGCTGAACCTGCTGAAGACCTCGCTGTCCGCCGTCGCGCCGTCCGAACCGGCGCTGCAGCGCGAGCTGGCCGAGATCATCACCGAGATGGAGGGGATCTACGGCCGCGGCACGTACTGTCCCGCCGGCGCGGAAGAATGCCTCGATCTGACCGCCATGGAGCGGCTGTTCGCGTCCGTGCGCGACACCGACGAGCTGATGGAGACGTGGACGGGCTGGCGCGAGGTGGCGCCGCCGATCCGTCCGCTGTACGAGCGGTTCGTCGAGCTGGCCAACGCGGGCGCCCGCGAGCTCGGCTTCGACGACCTCGGCGCGCTGTGGCGCGCGCGGTACGAGATGCCGCCCGGCGCGCTCGCCGCGGAGCTGGAGCGGCTGTGGTCGCAGGTCCGTCCGCTGTACGAGGCGTTGCACTGCCATGTGCGCGCCGAGCTGGGCGCGGAGCTCGGCACCGCCGTGGTCCCCCCCGATGGGCCGATTCCCGCGCACCTGCTCGGAAACATGTGGGGGCAGAGCTGGACGAACGTCTACGAGACGGTAGCCCCGCGCTCCGGTGGACGCGGGTACGACCTGACGCGCCTGCTGCAGCGTGCGCGGGTGGACGAGGTCGAGATGGTCCGCTACGGGGAGCGGTTCTTCAGCTCCCTCGGCTTCGAGCCGCTCCCGGCGACGTTCTGGGACCGCTCGCTGTTCGTCAGGCCCGCCGACCGCGACGTCGTCTGCCATGCGAGCGCCTGGAACCTCGACTTCGAGTCGGACGTGCGCATCAAGATGTGCATCGGCGTCAACGACGAGGATTTCGTCACGATTCATCACGAGCTGGGGCACAACTACTACCAGCGGGCCTACAGCGGGCAGGATCCGCTGTACCGCGACAGCGCCAACGACGGTTTCCACGAAGGTATCGGCGACACGATCTCGCTGTCGATAACGCCGGAGTACCTGGTGCGCGTCGGCCTGCTGAACCGTGCCCCCGACGCAGACCGCGACATCGGCTTGCTGCTGCAGCGGGCGCTCGACAAGGTGGCGTTCCTGCCGTTCGGACTGCTGGTCGACCAGTGGCGCTGGCAGGTGTTCTCCGGGGCGATTCCGCCGGACCGCTACAACACCGCCTGGTGGGAGTTGCGGGAGCGCTACCAGGGGTTACGGCCGGCCCGGCCGCGCGACGAGCAGCAATTCGACCCCGGCGCCAAGTACCACGTGCCGGCGAACACGCCGTACACCCGCTACTTCATCGCCCACATCCTGCAGTTCCAGTTTCACCGGGCGTTGTGCGAGGCGGCCGGGTTCAGCGGTCCGCTGCACCGCTGCTCGATCTTCGAGAGCGAGGAAGCCGGCCGGCGGCTGCGCACGATGCTGCGGATGGGCGCAAGCCGGCCCTGGCCGGAGGCGCTGGAGACGATAGCGGGGACGCGGGAGATGGACGCCACGGCCATCCTCGACTATTTCGCCCCGCTGGCGGCCTGGCTCGAAGAGCAGAACGCGGGGCGCACCTGCGGCTGGTAGCGGCCGGCGTCCGGGACCGGATCAGGAGCCGGCGGTGCCGACGTATTCGTCGTCGGACACCTTGTCCATCCACGTGGTCGCGGCATCGAGGTTGAGCGCAACGTGCGTCATTGGCGCGTCCGCGGAGGCGCCGTGCCAATGCCGTTCGCCCGGCTCGATGCAGACCACGCTGCCGGCCTCGACCTCCCGCACCGGCTCTCCCGCCTTCTGCAGGCGGCAGCGCCCCTCGACGACCAGCAGCAGTTGCGGTCCCGAGTGGGTATGCCAGGCCGTGCGGGCGCCCGGCTCGAAGCTGACGCGGTAGGCGTTGACGTGCGGCCGGCCGCACACGTCGTCCATGCGGGTCAGGGTGGCGGAGCCGGTGAAGTTGGCCGGGTCGGCCGGTTGCGGCGTGTGTTGCGACAGCGGGAACAGCTTCATCGGCGTGCCGGTCAGTCACCGTCCGGTTTGGGTGGCGACGTGGGTACTGCGCGCATCGTGAGCTCGGTCTGGAGACGGGAATTCACTACGTCACCGCGAAACGTGCCCACAACCGGCGCCGCGTCGACCGGGTCGGCGGCTGCCGCCAGCGTGACGTGCTGGTCGCCTGCGGCCAGGCCGCGGCTCGGATCGTACCCGCGCCAGCCGCCGCCCGCGAGGTACACCTCGCCCCAGGCGTGCATTTCGGCCGGCGTAACGTCATCGGTGTAGGCGTAACCGCTTACGAAACGCGCGGCCAGCCCCATCGCGCGGCAGCACTCGACGAACAGCACCGCCAGGTCGCGGCACGCGCCGGCGCCGCGCGCGACGGTTTCCTCGGGAGACAGCGGCGCCCCTTCCGGACGGTCCTCCAGCGTGAAGTCACGGTGGATCTGCCGGG
Source organism: Vicinamibacterales bacterium (assembly GCA_965207665.1). GTDB lineage: Bacteria > Acidobacteriota > Vicinamibacteria > Vicinamibacterales > UBA8438 > JAAXGX01. The sequence goes on along the minus strand of CBDBMV010000002.1, from coordinate 2,698,430 downwards.
CCAGCGTGAACGGAAAGCCGGCCTGCGACCGGTCGGAGGCGCCAGCCGCCTCTACGGCGATCGCCCGGACGGACGCATGCGCGGCGTCGGGTTCGCGGCGGTAGCTGCGCAGACGCTCGCCGACCTCGGGAGGATAGGCGTAAGGCAGCGTGCGGTCGGGTTCTGCGAGCAGGTACCGGAAGGGATCGGTGACCAGCGTGTCGACCGTTGCCCTCGTCCGTATGTCGAGTTGCCTGCTCGCGCCATGAAACCAGGCCATCACGACGAGGTTGCCTTCAATGTCGAGATTCTCAGCGCGGACCACCGGCAGCGGATCGATCTCCATCATGAAATCGACGACATGGGTCGCGGCGTCGGCGCGTGGCCGCAGCCGGATGGTCTGCGGTTCCAGGTAGACCGGCGCGTCGAACGCGTACGAGGTGCGGTGCTCCAGGAGGAATCTCACGGCGTCGCATTCAACTCGCTGCGCGGCGTGGATTCGAGATCGTCGAAGGCGCGGTCGAACCAGTCGCCGGGCGTTCCCTCCACCGCGCGCCGGATGCGCTCGTCCCACCACTCCGACAAATGCTCCAGGTCCGGCTGCTCGAAGCGGCGGTGGATGATGCGGAACGAGTTGCGCCAGCACAGCACGATGTCGATGGGGAAGTCGACGTCCGCCGCGCTGATGCGGGTGGAGTCGAACGAGAGGCAGGCCACCTTGAAGGCATGCCGCATCGAATCCTCCACCTTGAGCGTGCGGTCGATGATGGGCTTGCCGTAGCCGGTGGAGCCGATGACGTGGTACGGCGTGAGGCGGCCGGTATCGACCCAGTTGCCCTCGGGGTAGAGGAGGTACAGCTTGTGCCGGTCGTCCTTCTCGATCTGTCCCCCGACCAGCGCGTGGATGTTGAACGTCATCTTGCTCTCGACCAGGGCCGCCTTGTCCTCGCGCGCCACCTGCCGCACCTGCTCGGCGAGCAGGTTCACCACCTGGTACAGGCGATCGAACGGGGCTTCGTGGTCCTGCCGATCTTCGAGCGCGTTCTCGAAATAGGTGATCGTCTTGTCGCGCAGGGACCGCAGTCCGGAGGTCATGACGAAGAACGCACCGCGCGGCATGTGGTAGACGGTCACCTTGCGCTGGGTGGTCACCTCGCGGCCGGAGGTGATGAGCGTGTCGGCCAGCCCGACAAGGCCCTCCTCGACGTTCATTCCGACGCAGTACGTCATGTTCCCGGCTCGGCGCCGGCGCGGGGGGCGAAGAAGGTGCGCGTTATCGCGTTGCCCACGCCGTTGAGCTTGTTCTGGATGGCATCGAGGAAGTCGTGCAGACCGCCCCGAACGACCTGAGCGGAGTCAGTATAGTCGATCTCCGCCACGAGTCTGCCGAGCGCCTGCTCGGCGGTGTTGGCGAAGCGCCGCAGCGGCGTCCCGGTTATGGCGTGAAGCGACAGTTGGGCGGCGCTGATGCAGTGCTGCACCGAGCGCGGAAAGTCCCTCTCGAACAGCAGGAAGCGCGCCACCTGCGCCGCGGCGACGCGCCCGTGCGCGCGCCGGTACGCCTCGAACGCGCTGGCCGACCGCAGCAGGGCGCTCCATTGCAGGTCGTCGATGGGCCTGCCGACGTCGTCCGCCGACGGCAGCAGCAGGAAGTACTTCACGTCCAGAATCCGCGTGGTCTGGTCGGCGCGCTCGACGTAGCGGCCCAGGCGGCTGAAGTGCCACGCTTCCGCATGCTCCATCGTCTCGTTCTTCGTGCCTTCGATCAGGTGGCTTGACCGGCGCACGTGCTCGAAGAACGGATGCGGGTCCTCGACCGCCCGGCGGCGGGCGTCCGGCTCGCGCAAGAACAGGTAGAAGCGGTTCACTTCCTCCCACATTTCCGAGGAGATGATCTCGCGCACCGAGCGGGCGTTCTCGCGCGCGCGGGTCAGGCACGCGACGATGGAGTTGGGGTTGCCGGCGTCGAACGTCAGGAACTCGATGACGTTCTCCCGCGTGGAGGCGCCATAGCGCGCGCGAAACGGAACCTCGTCGCCGCCGACCTTCACCATCGGGTCCCACTGCTCCTCGGTCAGGCCCGACAGATGGTGCTGCAACTGGTTGTTGACGCCCAGCACGCGCGCGACGTTCTCGGCGCGCTCGATGTAGCGGCTCATCCAGTAGACGGACTCCGCGACGCGGCTCAGCACGACAGCACCCAGGTGTCCTTGCTGCCGCCGCCCTGGGAGGAGTTGACCACCAGCGAGCCCTTCTTGAGCGCAACGCGCGTGAGGCCGCCCGGCAGCACGTATATCTCGCCGCCGTACAGGATGTAGGGCCGCAGGTCGACGTGGCGGCCTTCGAAGCCGTCGTCGACACGCGTCGGGACGCGCGACAACGCCAGCGTCGGCTGGGCGATGTAGTTCCGGGGGTCGGCCTCGATCAGTCCGGCGAACCGGCGCCGCTCGGCCTCCGTCGAAGCCGGTCCGATCAGCATGCCGTAGCCGCCCGACTCGTTGGCCGGCTTGACGACCAGCTCGGCCAGGTGGTCGAGCACGTGGCGCCGGTCCTTGTCGTGCCAGCAGAGGAACGTCGGCACGTTCGGCAGGATCGGGTCCTGGTCCAGGTAGTAGCGGATCATCTTCGGGACGTAGGCGTACACCACCTTGTCGTCGGCCACGCCGGTCCCCGGCGCGTTGACAAGGGCCACGCGGCCCCGGCGATAGAGATCCATGAGCCCGGGCACGCCGAGCAGCGAATCGGGACGGAAGCAGGTCGGGTCCAGGAAATCGTCGTCGATGCGGCGGTACAGCACGTCGATCTGCTCGTGCCCGCCGGTCGTGCGCATCTGGAGCTGGTCGTCGGCGACCACCAGGTCGCGGCCCTCGACGAGCTGGATGCCCATCTGCTGCGCCAGGAAGGAATGCTCGAAGTAGGCGGAATTGAGCATGCCCGGCGTCAGCACGGCGACGACGGGACGTTTCATGGCCGCCGGCGCCACGTACTCGAGCATCGACAGCAGGCGGCTCGGATAGTCCGCCACCGGCCGCACCCCCAGCCCCTCGAACACTATGGGGAAGGTCTCGGTCATGACGCCGCGGTTCTCGAGCACGTAGGAAACGCCCGACGGGCAGCGCAGGTTGTCTTCGAGTACGTAGATCGTGCCGTCCCTGTCGCGCACGAGGTCGGTGCCGGTGATGTGGCACCAGATGCCGCGCGGCGGCCGCAGGCCGGCGCACTCCGGGCGGTAGCCCGCCGACGATTCGACGACCTCGGCCGGGACGACGCCGTCGCGCAGGATGGCGCGGTCGTTGTATACGTCGTCGATGAAGCGGTTGAGCGCCTCGACGCGCTGGCGCAGGCCGCGCTCTATCGGATCCCACGCGGCGCCCGGGATGATGCGGGGCACGATGTCGAAGGGGAAGATGCGCTCGGCGCCCTGGTCGTCGCCGTAGACGGCGAACGTAATCCCGGTGTTCAACAGGGCGCGTTCGGCGGCCTGGTGCCGGCGCAGCAGCTCCCCCTCGGGCAGGCCGTTGATGCGGTCGACGAGCGCGCGCGCCTCCGGCCGCGGCGTGCCGTCGGGCAGGAACATCTCGTCGTGGAAACCGCCGGTGTCGTAGCCGTCGAAAGTCATTGCGGCCGGCGCCGGGCAGCTTCCGGCTATGCGGCGCTGGCTGGTCGTGCGCCGTAGCGTGCGATGGTCACCGCGGCTCCCACGGCAATCGCCAGGACGATGAGGGCGCCCACGTTGAGCACGCCGCTGGTTGCGTACGAAACGACGGCGTAACCGGCGGCTCCCGGCAGCAGCGCGTAGTAGACGAACGGCAGCACCGTCATGCGGATTACGGCGCCCTCCTTGCCCAGCAGCCCGACCACGGCCGAAGCCGCCACGACGTTGTGCACGCAGATCATGTTGCCGGCCGCGCCGCCGACCGCCTGCAGCGCGACGATCCACGTGGGATCGACCGCAATCCGCTGGCCCATGTCGAACTGGAACAGCGAGAACATCATGTTGCTGACGGTATTGCTGCCGGCCACCGCGGCCCCGATGCCGCCGATGAACGGCGCGAAGATGGGCCAGGCCGAGCCGGCCAGCGCGGCCACGCCGTCCGCCAGCGCGATCGGCATGCGGTCGAAGCCGGCCGCGCCGCCGCCGCTGTTGATGAACACCTGCACCATGGGCACGGTGAACACGAGCGCGACCGAGGCTGCGGCGGTGACGCGCAGCGACGTCGTCCACGACTGGCGGTACGCCGGGCCGGGGATGCGGTGCAGCCGCCAGGCCGCCAGCGAGGCGACGATGAAGATGGTCCCGGGCAGGAAGAGCGGCTGCACGCTCGCCGACACGCCCGTGCCGAAGATCTCCGGCCAGCTGATGGTCCAGGACTGCAGCCAGCTTCCGAACGGCAGGGCGCGCAGGCGGGTGAGCACCAGCAGCAGCGCCACCAGCACGTAGGGCGACCACGCCAGGGCCAGGCCCATCGAGCCGCTGTGGTGGGTCACGTCCCGCGGCTGGATCGACCCGGTCCAGTCGGCCGGCCAGCGCTCCTTCCGGTCGAACTCCCAGCACTGGTCCGGCGCCGGCATGAGGAAGCCGCGCCGCGCGGCGGTGACGACAACGGCCAGCCCGACGAGGCTGCCGAGCAGCGCCGGAAACTCGGGGCCCAGCAGGTAGGCCGCCGCCATGTACGGGACGGTCATGGAAAGCGCCGCAAACAGCGCGAACTTCCAGACCTGCAGCCCTTCCGCGAACGAGCGGCTCGCGCCGAAGAAGCGCGTCATGAACGAGACCAGGATGAGCGGCACGAGCGTGCCGGCCAGCGCGTGCAGGATCGCCACGCGCAGCCCGATGAGGGCGAGGAAGTCGGTCCACTCGCCGAATCCGATCTGTGCGGCGTACGCGGCCACGGCGGGGTCGGCGGACAGCCCGGTGTTGACGCCCACGAGAATGGGCGTCCCGGCCGCGCCGAAGCTGACCGGCGTGCTCTGGATGATCATGCCGGCCATGACCGCGGCCATGCCGGGGAAGCCGAGGCCCACGAGCAGCGGCACCGCGACCGCAGCGGGCGTGCCGAAGCCGGCCGAGCCCTCGATGAACGCCCCGAACAGCCAGGCGATCACGATGACCTGCACCCGGCGGTCGGGCGTGATGCTCGTGAACCCCTCGCGGATGGTCTTGAGGGCGCCGCCTTCCTGCAGGGTGTTCAGCAGCAGGATGGCGCCGAAGATGATGTACAGCAGCGTCAGGGTGACGATGATGCCGTTGATGGACGCTGCTGCCACCTGCACGAACGGCACCTGCCAGACCGCCAGCGCCAGGACGACGGCAACGGCGTACGACAGCGGCATGGCGCGACTGGCGGGCCAGCGCAGCGCCACGAGGAAGACGGCCACCGTGATGATCGGCAGCAGCGACAGAACCGACAGGGTAGCGGTAGTCATGGCCGGCGCCATTCTACCGTATGCCCGGCCGACGCCCCCGCAAAACTGGTCGGCTACCGGGAAAGGTAAGCGCGGCTCGCACCGTTGCGGCCGTTGGTGATGGAGTAGCTCCTGCCGTCCGGGTTGATGGTCGCCTTGATCCAATGCCCGCGGCAGTCTTCCTCATCGGTGAGGTTGGCAGTCAGCTCGTCCGTTGTGCGGTAGGCGGGATCGGTGTCGAGGGGGCGGTGCGACTGCCAAACGTCCTCGAGCCGTGGACTGTCCGCCACGACCTGGAAACCCTCGGCGCCACCGCCCTTGTGCGGACCGTTGTTGATGACGGCGACGGTCGGTTCGAGCGCCCATGTCAACTGCGGCGCCACGCCGTTGCCGTGGTGCGGCACCTGGTATACGTCGACATTTCCGAGCTTGTTCACCGGGCAGGCGAGCTTCAACTGCAGGCCGACCGTAGCGTCTCCGAGGTCGAGGAACTGGAAAGCGCCGAGCGACAGGAGATAACCGATGCTCACGGCGTTCTCTCCGGATTCATCCGGCGCGGGCCAGGAGCCGCCGCAGTGCGGGTTGGGACCGAGCGGCATCAGCGGACGTTCCAGCGTGTCCCCGTGCGCCGTGACGAACGAAAACTCGAGGCCATGCAGCGGCAGCTTGTCGCCAGGCCGGACGCTGCGCCGCCGGTCGCCGACAGCCTCCAGATACCCCTCCCAGGTGGCGCGCCCACGGTCGCTCGACTGGTCCACGCTGTCCCCGTGGTCGACGAACTGACCGATCGGCACGCGTTCGGCCAGCGCCTGGAGGCCGCCCACGTGGTCTCCGTGGAAGTGGGAAGCGATGAAGAAGTCGAGCCGGTCTACGCCCGCATCGCTTAGCGCCGCCCGGATGCGGTCGGCGTCACGGGCGTCCTCACGACTCCAGCCGGCGTCCATCAGGATCGACTGGCCGGCCGGGGTAACGATGAGTGTCGCGGCGCCCCCCTCGACGTCGATCCAGTAGATGTCGAGAGACGTTCTGGCGGACTGCGCCGCGGCATGGCTGGAGAACGCCAGTGCGAGCACACAACATGCAGCAAGGCGATACCCTGGCCGGGCCGCACGCGATTCGGCAGGCATGATGCCCATATCAGTGCCGAGTATAGTCCCGTGCGCGTCATCCTACCGCGGTTCACCTTGGCACCGGCATGCGTCAACCACAGGTGTCGATTTGCTGCAGTGTGAGGAGAGAGCTTCCGTTTCATGCCGTTGGCGGCGCGCAGGAAGTCCAGTATTCCAAGCAACTTGGAGATGCAATTTTGCGGCGGGCGGTGATGGCGCGGCTATTGCTGACAGTCGTTGTGGCCCCGCCGCGAGATCCGGTGGCCGTACCCGACCTCCACTGCAACCGCTGATCGAGGCGGGGCCGACTCAGGGTTGGGTGCACGTGGCGTTACCGGACATCAGCCCGTATGCCAAGGGAGAGCATCCATGCGCACCATCATTTCGATCGCCTTGTTCGTCATCTTCTGTGTAGTGGCGCATCCGGCCGCGTTGCCGGGACCGCAGTCGAACGAGGCCGGCAACCCCGCACCCGCGGCCGAACGGGAGGACAGGGTAGAGCTGAACACCGCCGACAAGGCGGCGCTTGAAACGCTTCCCGGGATTGGACCCCGTACCGCGGAACTGATCATCGAATACCGGACCGAGAACGGAGGCTTCGAGAAGATCGAGGACCTCATGAACATCCGCGGCATCGGCGAGCGAACGTTCCTGCGCTTGCGGGAGCTCGTGCGGATCGACACGAGTGTCAGCCAGCAGTAGGGTGAGCAGGATGGGGCCCGCGACGCGGGTCCCATCCGTGCCGTGGGAGTGTGCCAGCAATGCCACGTCGCAACTGCACCGGAATGACGCTGGTGGACAGCGTCGTCAGCCTGGGTGTCGTCGCGGTGCTGGCGAGCCTCGCCGTCCCGTATCTCGTTTCTGCGCGGGAGGAGTCACAAGTCATGGCTGCCGCACGCTATCTGGCGGCCCAAGCAATGCTGAGCCGTTCCCACGCCGTGCGGCATGGGGCGACGGTCGGGCTGCGGTTCGAGCAGGATGACGGCGGCTATCTGTGCGCGACATACATTGACGGTGACGGTGACGGGATACGAAAAGCGGACGTAGCCAGTGGGATCGACCGCGTGCTCGATCCACCACGGCGGCTGCACGAAGCGTACCCTTCCGTACGGTTCGAACTGGATCCGGCCCTGCCGTCACCGACGGGAACTTCCCATGCCGGCGGCAATGCGGATCCGATTCGATTCGGACCCGGCGATACGCTCTCTTTCAGTCCAGTGGGAACGGCGACAAGCGGCACCCTGTACCTCCGGGGCCGATCGGGCCTGCAATGCGCCTTGCGCGTGCTTGGAACGACGGGAAGGATCCGCACGCTCTGCTATCAGGCAGGCGACGGTGAGTGGAGAGAGAGATAGTGCGCCTGTTTCTGGCATTCAACACAATTCTGCCGTGCAGTTGCCGCCCATTTGATATCCACCTTCGGGTTGCTGCGGCGACGGGATCGATAACCAACTGAGCACACGGTTCGGGCAGCCGATCGCGCGCAACGCAGATCACGCGGAAAACACTGGCGATTTCTGGAATTCAGATTGTGGCATTGGAATTGTTTAAACCTCGCGGGATGTCCGGCAATGGAACCGATGCGGCATTCGATGGCGCCACGCCGGTGGCGGAACCGAACCAGCACTCCAGGGATCGAACAATCGACGGCCAGCGGGCGCTGTCGGGTCTGCTTGCACGTCTTGCCGGCGCCGTCGGCCGAACCTCGGGTTGGCAGCGTCGCAGAGCGTTGGTCGAAGCCGAGATCCGCCAGGCCATGAACGCGAGGTCGGTGAGTATTCGAGAAGGAACACTGCGAGGCGCTGTTGACGGCTCCGAAGCGGGTGATCGGAAGATCCGGGTGGCGCTTCCCGCCGCCGGCGCCGCGCCGTTATGTCTCGAAGCCACGCTGAGAGGCGAGGGCAAGATCGACACTTTGGGACGCCAGTGCCTGATGGACATGGCACGTATCGCGGCGCTCGTGCTGAGCGGAGCGCCCGACGCGTTCGCGGACGGCCATCCACATCTGCCCGCTCCTGGCCAGTCACCGCCGTTGATCGGCGCCAGCGAAGTCATGACGCGCCTGCGTCACGAAATATCCCGCATGGCCGGCACCTCCTTCACCGTGCTCATCGAAGGGGAAAGCGGCTCGGGAAAGGAGTTGGTCGCCCGCCGCATACACAACCAGAGCAACCGGTGCGCCGGCCGTTTCGTCGGTGTGAATTGCGCCGCGCTCGTCGAGACGCTGCTCGAAGCCGAACTGTTCGGCATCGAGGAACGCACGGCGACGGGCGTCCGTGGTCGCCGCGGGAAATTCGAGCTTGCCGATGGAGGAACGATCTTCCTGGACGAGGTGTCGGATCTGTCACCGGCAGCACAGGCCAAGCTGCTCAGGGCGATTCAGGAGATGTCGGTAGAACGCGTGGGAGGCCATACGACACGGCGTCTCGACGTCCGAATCATCGCTGCAACGAACCGGAGCCTTCGCGCGCTCGTCGCCGAGGGACGCTTCCGGGCCGATCTGTACTACCGTCTCGGCGGACTCGAAATCCAGGTGCCGCCGTTACGCGCCCGGCGGGGTGACATTCCGTTGCTGGTCGACCATTTCCTGGAACGCCACCGCAATCTCCGGGAGGTGAACCTGTCGCGGCATGCCGTCGATGCTCTTCTGACATACGACTGGCCGGGCAATGTGCGCGAGTTGGAGCGCGTTATCGAGCGTGCGATAGCACTGGCGCGGTCGAACGAGATCACACCCGCGGATCTCCCGCCGTTCGTGCGGAGAGACTACGAGCAGGTGCTGGGGCCGTCACTCTGCAGGGACGATTCGATGCGCGCGTGGGGCAGCCGCTACGCGCGAATAGTGCTCGACCGCTGCGACCGCAACAAGCGCCAGGCCTGCCAGGTTCTGGGCATCAGCTACCACACCCTGCAGTCGTACCTCGCCTACGAAGACCACGCGCCGGAAGGATGAGCTGGCTCGGTGTATTCCGGGTTCGTGCGCCTTTCTTGACCGCCCCGCGAACCGCATAGTACGTTTGCGGCAGGTCACCGAACCGCGCTTTCGTTCGGTTCCTGCCCGGATGCCCGCGACCGCCGCCACCGCACTGCAACGAACTCCGCTCCACGCCCGCCATCGGGCGCACGGCGCACGGATGGTCCCGTTCGGCGGGTGGGAGATGCCCGTGCAGTACGCCGGCATCGCCGCGGAGCACATGGCCGTACGCACCGCCGCCGGCCTGTTCGACGTGAGCCACATGGGCGAGGTGGAGATCGCCGGCTCCGGGGCGCTGGCGGCGGTGCAGCATATCTCCTGCAACGACGCGGCCGCGCTAGAGATCGGCCAGGCGCAGTACTCCGCGCTCACCAGTGACACGGGGACGATCATCGACGACCTGCTGGTCTACCGGCTGGCGGACGATCACTTCCTGCTGGTCACCAACGCCGCCAACACCGACCACGATTTCGCCTGGATCCGCAAGGAGGTGGCAGCGGTGGACGACGCCTTCGCCGTCAACACGAGCAGCCGCTACGCCCTGCTTGCGCTGCAGGGGCCGCGCGCGCAGGACATCCTGCAGCCGCTTACGGCGGAGCCGCTGGCGGACCTGCGGTACTACCACTTCGTCAGCGGCGAGGTGGCTGGCATCCGCGTCACGATTTCCCGCACCGGCTACACGGGGGAGGACGGCTTCGAGCTGTTCGCCCCGCCGCAGATGGCGGACCGGTTGTGGACCGCGCTGCTCGACGCGGGCGCGCCGGCCGGAATCCAGCCGGCCGGACTGGGCGCGCGTGACACGCTGCGGCTCGAAGCTTCGATGCGGCTGCACGGCAGCGACATCGACGAGACGACCACGGTGCTCGAAGCCGGCCTCGGTTGGATCGTCGGCTGGGGCAAGCCTGCCTTCAACGGCAGGGAGGCGCTGGTGGAGCAGAAGCGCGCCGGCGCCCCGCGCAGGCTAGTGGGCTTCGAGATGCTGGAGCGCGGCATCGCCCGGCACGGCTACGATGTATACGTTGACGGCGCAACGGCGGGCCGCGTCACGAGCGGCACGCAGACCCCGTTCCTGAACAGGGCCATCGGCATGGCGTACGTGCCGGCCGGCGCGGTCGACGTCGGCGGCGAGATTGAAATCGACGTCCGCGGGCGGCGCCTGCGCGCCCGGCGCGTGCGGATGCCGTTCTACAAGCGACCCCGGAGCTGACCAAGGCATGATTCCCCCCGAGCTGCGCTACACGAAAGACCACGAGTGGATCCACGTCGACGGCGACCGGGGCCGCATCGGCATCACGGCCTACGCGCAGGAACAGCTCGGCGACGTGGTGTTCGTCGACCTGCCGCAGGTGGGCGGCGCCGTCAGCCAGGGCGAGCAGTTCGGCTCCATCGAATCGGTGAAGGCGGTGTCCGATCTCTACTCCCCGGTTTCGGGCGAGGTGGTGGAGGTGAACGGCGACGCCGCCGCGCAGCCGGAGCAGGTGAACCAGGATCCCTACGGGACGTGGCTGATCGTGGTCCGGCTGAGCAATCCGGACGAGCTGTCGTCGCTGCTCGACGCCGCCGGCTATGACGAGATCGTGAAGTAGGCGCCGGTGGACCCGACACAGAGCTTTAAGCACCGCCACCTCGGCCCGCGCCCCGCCGACCTCGACGACATGCTGGAGGTCGTGGGCGCGCCGTCGCTCGACGCACTGATCGACGAGACCATTCCGGCGCCGAACCGCCTGGCGCAGCCGCCGGACCTGCCGCCGGCTGAGACCGAGGCGAGCTATCTGGAACGCCTGCGCGCCGTGGCTGCCCGCAACCGGCCGGTCCGGTCATTCATCGGCCTCGGCTACTACGGTTGTGTCACGCCGAGCGTCATCCTGCGTAACGTCCTGGAGAACCCGGGCTGGTACACGCCCTACACGCCGTACCAGGCCGAGGTGGCGCAGGGGCGTCTGGAGGCGTTGCTGAACTTCCAGACGATGGTCGAGGACCTGACCGGCCTGGAGGTGGCGAACGCCTCCCTGCTCGACGAAGCGACGGCCGCCGCAGAGGCGATGACGATGCTCCACCGCATACGCTCGCGCCAGTCCGGCGGCGCAAACCGGTTCGTCGTCTCCGACCGCTGCCTGCCGCAGACCATCGACGTGGTGCGCGGCCGGGCCGCGCCGCTGGCCATCGAGCTGGAGGTCGCGGACCTGACCGCCGTGCCGTTTGACGAACGGACGTTCGGCGTGCTCATCCAGTACCCGGACGCGGACGGCGCCGTCGAGGACCCCGCGGCCGTGGTCGCCCGCGCGCGCGAGGCGGGTGCGCTCGTCGCGGCCGCAACCGACCTGCTCGCGCTCACCCTGCTGGCGCCGCCGGGGGAGTGGGGCGCGGACGTAGCCGTCGGCAGCGCCCAGCGCTTCGGCGTGCCGCTCGGCTACGGCGGGCCGCACCCGGCCTTCTTCGCCACCCGGCAGGCGCATGCGCGGCAGATTCCGGGCCGCCTGATCGGCGTGTCGCAGGACGCGCACGGGCGCCCCGCCTACCGCATGGCGCTCCAGACGCGCGAGCAGCACATCCGCCGCGAACGCGCCACGTCGAACATCTGCACCGCCCAGGCGCTGCTGGCGAACATCGCCGGCTTCTACGCCGTGTACCACGGGGCAGACGGCCTGACCGCCATCGCGCGGCGGGTGCACGCGCTCACGCGCCGGCTGGCGGGCGAGCTGGCGCAGGCCGGGGCGGGGCTGCGGCACGACTGCTTCTTCGACACGTTACGGGTGTCGGCGGGCTCTGCGGAGGCGCGCGACCGGATCCGGAAGGCGGCGGAGGCGGACGGCATCAACTTCCGCTATGCCGGCGAAGCCGACATCGGCATCGCCCTGGACGAGACCACCGGGGAGGCGGACGTCGAGCAGATCGCACGCATCTTCACGGGCGCGCTGGAGGGGTCGGCGAAGCAGCAGGCAGGCGCGGCGTCATCATCCTCCGACTGGCCGGCGCCGCTCCACCGCACGAGCCCGTTCCTGACGCATCCCGTGTTCAGCCGCCACCGGTCCGAGACGCAGATGATGCGCTACCTGCGCCAACTGGAGCAGAAGGACATCGGTCTGGACCGGTCGATGATTCCACTTGGCTCGTGCACGATGAAGCTGAACGCGGCGACCGAGATGCGCCCCGTCACCTGGCCCGAGTTCTCGGCCGTGCACCCGTTCGCGCCACCGGACCAGGCGACCGGCTACCACGCGGTGTTCGCCGAGCTCGAAGCCGCGCTGCGCGCCATCACCGGGCTGGACGCGGTGTCGTTGCAGCCCAACTCGGGGGCCCAGGGCGAGCTGGCCGGCCTGATGGTGATCCGCGCCTGGCGGCGGGCCCGCGGCGAGGATGATCGCGACGTCGTGCTGATCCCCGCATCGGCACACGGCACCAATCCGGCGAGCGCGGCCATGGCGGGCATGCGGGTGGTCATCGTGGCCTGCGACGACCGCGGCAACGTCGACGTGGACGATCTGCGGGCCAGGGCGGCGGCGCACGCCGACCGGCTGAACGCCCTGATGATCACCTATCCCTCCACGCACGGCGTGTTCGAGGACCGCGTGCGCGACATCTGCGACATCGTGCACGCCGCGGGCGGGCAGGTGTACATGGACGGCGCCAACATGAACGCCCAGGTGGGATTGACCAGTCCGGCGGCCATCGGCGCCGACGTGTGCCATCTCAACCTGCACAAGACGTTCGCGATTCCGCACGGCGGCGGCGGCCCCGGCATGGGGCCAATTGCGGTGGCCGGACACCTGGCGCCCTACCTGCCCGGGCATCCGGTCGTCGCCACCGGCGGGCCCGCGGCGATTTCCGCCGTATCCGCCGCGCCGTGGGGCAGTGCGAGCATCATCCTGATCTCGCACGCGTACGTGTGCATGCTCGGTCGCGACGGCGTTGCCGCGGCGACCCGCGTCGCCATCCTGAACGCCAACTACATCAAGCGCCGTCTGGAGCCGCACTTCGACGTGCTTTACACCCGGCCGAACGGTCGGGTGGCGCATGAGCTCATCTTCGACCTGCGTCCGTTCCGGTCCGCGGCCGGCGTCACCGAGCACGACGTGGCCAAGCGGCTGATCGACTACGGGTTCCACGCCCCGACCGTGTCGTTTCCGGTGGCCGGGACGCTGATGGTGGAGCCGACGGAGAGCGAGCCGCGCGAGGAGCTGGACCGCTTCTGCGACGCCATGATCGCTATCCGCGGCGAGATCCAGGCGATCATCGACGGTACGGCCGACCGCGCGGATAACGTGCTGAAGAACGCCCCGCACACCGCCGAGGAGTTGATCCGCAGCGATTGGCCGCATCCGTACTCACGGGAAGCGGCCGCGTTTCCATTGCCGTTCGTCCGGCTGCAGAAGTATTGGCCGCCGGTGAGCCGGATCAACGACGCGCTCGGCGACCGGAACCTGATCTGCTCCTGCCCCCCCGTCGAGGACTACGTCCAGGAACCGGTCAGCTCCGGCTGAGTTCTTCTGCCCGCGCACGGAATCCGTCGGCCAGCAGGCGCGTCACGGGCCCGGGCGCACCGGTACCGACCGGCCGGCCGTCGACCGCGGTGACCGGCAGCACCTCGCGCGTCGTGCTGGTGATGAACATCTCGTCGGCCGCCGCCAGGTCTGCGTCCCGAAGGACCGCGTAACGGGCGGGCACGCCTACGTCGCGCGCCACCTCGAACAGGAAGTTGCGCGTCACACCCTCGAGCAGGCCGGATTCCAGCGGCGGCGTCAGCGCCTCTCCCTCGCGCACCAGGAAGAAGTTCGACTGCGAGCATTCCGAGAACTCGCCGCGGTGGTTGCGCATCAACGCTTCCTCGGCGCCGCGGCGCAGCGCTTCCTGCATGGCGAGCGCGTTGTTCAGCAGGTTGTTCGACTTGATGCGGGGATCGACGGCCGAGGGGTGGTTCCGCATCACGCTGGACACGACGATCCCGATGCCACGCGCCTGGACCTCGGGCGGGGTGTCGGCGTGCGCCTTGACGATGATGACGACCGTCGGCTCACCGCACTCCCGCGGGTCGTAGCTGAGCCCGCCGACGCCGCGGGTCACGAGCAGGCGGATATAGCGTTCCCCGTCGACGTTGGCGGCGCCGGCCGTTTCTTCGATCCGTGCTGCGAGCTGCCTGTCGGTGAGCGGCACGGCCAGCCCGATGGCAGCGGCGGAGGCGCGCAGGCGGTCGAAATGCCGACCGAGCAGGAACGGCCGGCGGTTGTACGTGCGCAGCGTCTCGTACACGCCCTCCCCGAACAGAAAGCCGTGGTCGAATACCGGCACAACCGCCGTCTCGGCGTCGCCGATGCGTCCATTCACGTTCACCGCTGCGTCAGGCATTCGTTGGATGCGTGCTAGTGTACAGGCCGACTGATGCGGGTGCTCGATACGGCGCAGATGCGCGAGGCGGACCGCCGCACGATTGAAGAGATCGGCATTCCGTCGAGCACGTTGATGGAGAACGCGGGACGCCGCGTTGCCGACGTGATGGCGTCCGCGTTCGACGATCTCTCCGAATCCAGCGTCGCCGTGTTGTGCGGCCGCGGCAGCAACGGGGGAGACGGCTTCGTCGCGGCGCGCGCGCTGCGCCGGCGCGGCGCCGATGTCGCGGTGTTCCTGCTGGGACGGACCGCGGATGTGCGCGGCGACGCCAGAACGAATCTCGATGCGCTCGGGAAACTCGACGTCACGGTCACGGAAGTGCCGGACGACGGCGCCTGGGCGCGGTGCCGGCCGGAGGTTGCGGCATGCGACGTGATTGTCGACGCGATCCTTGGCACCGGATTGAATCGGCCGCTGGAAGGCATGCTGCCCGCCGTGGTGGAAGACGTCAATGCCGCGCTTGTGCCGATCGTGGCGGTGGACCTGCCCAGCGGACTATCGGCGGACAACCACCGCCCGATCGGGCCGGCGATCGACGCCGACCTGACGGTGACGCTGGCCGCGCCGAAGATACCGCTGGTCTTCACGCCGGGCAGCACGTTTGCGGGCGACGTGTACGTGGCCGAGATCGGGATACCCGAGCGCGTCATCGACGGCGTGGCCGGGCCGCGCCTCGACCTCGTGACACCCGCCTCGGTACAGGCCCTCATTCCGGAACGGGCCGACGACGCGCACAAGGGCACCTTCGGACACGTGCTGATTGTCGCGGGCTCGCTGGGCCGCACCGGCGCCGCCAGCCTGGCAGGCATCGGGGCGCTCAGGTCCGGCGCAGGACTGGTCACGGTTGCCGTGCCGCGCTCCTGCGTGTCGACAGTGGCGGCCGCGGCGCCCGAGTACATGACGCTGCCGCTGGAGGAGGAAGCGGAGGGCGTGGTGGGCGTTGGCGCACTCGAAACGGTACTGGCGGCGCAGTGCGACGTGATTGCGGCGGGTCCCGGACTCGGCACCGGCCAGGGCGCCGCGGGCCTGGTGCGCGGCCTGCTGGAGCGGGCGCCCGTCCCGCTCGTGCTGGATGCGGATGCCCTGAACGTCTGCAGCGGCCACCCCGAATGGTTCGATGCCCGGCCGGCCGCGGCCGGCGACGTGGTGCTGACGCCGCATCCGGGCGAAATGGCCCGGCTGCGCGGTTGCGCCGCGCAGGAGGTCCAGGACGGGCGGCTCGCGACGGCGCGGGGCTTCGCCGCCGAGCACGGCGTGCACGTGGTGCTCAAGGGCGCGCGGACGCTTGTCGCCGCGCCGGACGGCAGCGCGGCCGTGAACCTCACCGGCAACCCCGGGCTGGCGACGGGCGGTGCGGGCGACGTCCTGACCGGCGTCACTGCGGCCTGGATGGCCCAGCTCGCGCGTACCGCGGACGCTTGCTGGGTGGCAGTGTATCTGCACGGTCTCGCCGCCGACCTCGCCGCCCGGGAACACGGCCAGACGGGACTGATCGCGTCAGATGTCGCCGCCGCACTCGGAAAGGCCGCCAGTGGAACGCTTGATCCGGAGCCATTCGGAAGCGGACACGATACGGATCGCGCGTGATCTCGCGGCCGATCTGCCGCGCGGCGGAACCGTGCTGCTGTTCGGTGAGCTCGGTGCGGGCAAGACCGCCTTCGTCCGCGGGCTGCTCGCGGGCGCCGGCGGGGATGCCGACGAGGTCACCAGTCCGACGTTCACCCTGATTCAGCAGTACGCGGGCCGCCTGCCGGTGACGCATGTGGATCTCTACCGGCTTTCGGCGCTCGAAGCCGACGATCTCGGCCTCGACGAAGTCGTGGCCGGCGGGGGCATCGTGGCCATCGAGTGGGCCGATCGGTTGGCGCGCCCGATGACGGGCGCCGTGCAGGTGCACATCGAGGACGATGGCGCCGACACGCGCTCGATTCGCATCCAGCGCGCCTAGCCCGGATTTCTCGCCAGTATTCCAACATGCGGATCATGAGGCGCCGCTGCCAGCCGGTTCCCGCGGTCGTGGCCGTGGTCATGACGACGTGGATCGCGCTGGCCGTCGTCGGGCGCGCTCAACCGCCGGGCGAGATTCTCATCCTCGGCGGCGAGATCGTCACGGCGGAGGGCCGGCGCGCTGCGGACGTCCGCGTGGTGGGGGAGACGATCGCGGAGATCGGCGCCGGGCTGGTCCCGCGCGACGCGAATACGACGCAGATCGACGCGCAGGGGTTGCTGGTGCTGCCGGGCGGGATCGATCCTCACGTGCATCTCGGGGGTGACCGGGCCGACGACTACACGTCGGGGTCCGCGGCGGCGCTGGCTGGCGGCATCACGACGCTCTCGAACTTCGCGGGGGTGGCGCCGGGCGAAACGCCGGCCGCGGCGGTCGACAGGGAAGCTGCCGTCGTCCGCACCCAGTCGATAGCCGACGTCATCGTCCATCCGATCATCTTCGACCCGGCCGCCGCGACGGCCGGTGCGCTGTCGGCCCAGGCGGAACGCGGCCAGACGAGCATCAAGGTGTTCATGAGTCAGCCGCAGTTCGACCAGCGCGCGGTGGATTTTCTCGCGGTCATGGAGGCCGCGCGCGACGCCGGCGTCCTCACGATGATGCACTGCGAAGACGCCGCGATCATCCAGGCGGCCGCCGCGCGCATGCTGGCGGAAGGACGCGGCTCGCTGGAGCACTTCGCCGACGCCCGCCCCGTCGCGGCCGAAGTCGCCGCGACGCAGCGCGCCGTGGCGATGGCGGAGGTGACCGGGACGCCGATCTACATCGTGCATCTCTCGTCGGAACGAGCGCTCCGGGTAGCCGAGGATGCGCGGCGGCGCGGTCTGCCGGTCTACGTGGAGACACGTCCCATTTATCTCCATCTCACCCGCGAGCGGTTCGAGGGGCCGACGCCCGGGCTCTACATCGGCCATCCGCCCTTGCGGGAGCAGCGCGATCAGGACGCCTTGTGGGAGGGACTCGCCCGCGGCACGGTCCACGTGGTGGCGACGGACCACGTCGCCCTTCGCAGGGAGCAGAAGCTCGACCCGTCGCAAACCATCGCCGAGCACCGGCCCGGGATGAGCAACCTCCAGGTGATGCTGCCGATGCTCTACTCGGAGGGCGTACGGGCGGGGCGGCTGACCGTGGAGCGATTCGTCGAGGTAACGTCGACCAACGCCGCCAGGTTGTTCGGACTCTATCCCCGGAAGGGCACGGTTGCCGTCGGGTCGGACGCCGATCTCGTCCTGTGGGATCCGGAAGAGACACGGACGATTCGGGACGCGGACATGTTCTCGGGCAGCGGGTACTCGACCTATGCCGGGATGGAAATCACCGGGTGGCCGCAGCTGACGCTGCGGCGGGGTGAAATCGTCTACCGCGACGGGGCGCAACTGGGTGCGACCGGCAGCGGCGAGCTCCTGCGCCGGGCGCGCTGGCAGGCCCCGGCGTTCTAGCCCGAAGCGCGTCAGTACTCCTCGAAGATGCGCTGAATCTCGTCACGGTCGCGGGTCATGGTCAGCGCGAGCATCAACAGGATGCGCGCCTTCTGCGGGTTCAACGTGTCGGCCGCGATCATCTCCAGCTCGTCATACCGGCTCAGCGGGACGACGCGGCCGCTGCCCGTACGGTTCGAGCGCACGAGGACAGGTCTGGCATCCGCGGGGAGCGCCAACGCGCGCTCCAGGGCCTGCCGCTCGACGTTCGAGACGATGCCCGCGCCGGTGCCGGCCAGCACGAGGCCGTCGACACCGTCATCGAGCAGGGCCTGGATCACGACCGGGTTCGGCTCCACGTAGGAGTAGACGATGTCGACCCGTGGCAGCTCGGCAATCCCGCTGAGGTCGAATTCCGCGTCGGCCGTGTGCCGCTTTGTCGGGTTGCGATAGAAGCTGACCGCGTCGGCATCGACGTAGCCGAGAAACCCGAGCGTCCTGGAGTTGAAGGTCTCGACCCGGTAGGTGCTGGTCTTGGTCACGTCACGGGCGGCGTTGATCTCGTCGTTCATGACGACCAGCACGCCCTTGCCCCGCGCGTCGGGCGCCGCCGCCGTGCGGATCGCGTTGAGCAGATTCAGCGGACCGTCGGCGCTGATGGCGGTCGCCGGGCGCTGGGCGCCGACGAGCACGACCGGCCGGTCGTGCCGGACCGTGAGGTTCAGAAAGTAGGCCGTTTCCTCTATCGTGTTGGTCCCGTGCGTGATCACCACGCCGGCGACGTCCGGGTCGGCGGCAAAGATCGCGTTGATCCGCTTCGCAAGCAGCAGCCAGACGTCGAAGGTGATGTTCGGGCTGCCGACGTTGGCGACCTGTTCGACGCGCACGGTGGCGTGGCGGGCGATGTCGGGCAGCGCTGCGACGAGGTCGGCCCCCGAGAACCTGCCGGTGCTGTACTCGGTCAGGCTCGTCGAGGACGAGCCGCCGCCCGAGATCGTGCCACCTGTTGCCAGTAGCCACACGACGGGGAGGTCCTGGCTCGAAACCTCCTCGCCGGGGGCGGACGAGAGCGCGAGACAGAGTGCCGTGACCAGACCGGCCCGCCGCGCGATGCGGCGCGTTGCGCGTTGTCGATGAGCGACCGGCGGCGGTTGCGTTTCGTAGCCGATCATGTTGGCGGACCGGGCTGTGTCGACCGTTGAAGAGCGCCGCGACCGGATCGATTGTGCCACCGCGGCACGGGTCGGTCAACGCAGGCGATGTGCGCTACCATGACGCGTGCCGATCGAAGAGGGGGCCGCGATGGGTAGGCATAGGATCGAGTCTCGCCGGCGATACCGCGCGGCCGCCCGCATCTCGCTTGCGGCGCTGCTATCCGCCACCCTGACTCCCGCGGGCGCGGCGGGACAATCGACCGGCGTGACGACCATCCAGAGCCTGGGAGGAACGGTCGGTCCCAGTCCCTACCAGGTCGTGTCGGGATGGCACAAGCCGTTCGCGGAACAGGGCCATGCGTTCGGCGGCAATTCGGGGGTGTTCGCGGAATCGCCGAACCGCATCCTTGTCGCGCAGCGGGGCGAAACCGTGCTCCCCGACCCTGTCCCGCCGGAGTTCGCCGGCTGGGCCGGGTCGATCGGGATCAACGTCCTGCGCGAGGCCGAGCGGCGCGTCTGGCGCAACTGTCTATACGTCGTCAACGGCGACGGCGAGGCCGTCGAGATCTGGGACCAGTGGGATCACCTTTGTGAAGGCGCGGACGGTCCGGGACCGCACCGGATACGGATCAGTCCCTACGACCCCGAGCGCCGGGTCTGGCTGATCAACGAGACCTTCCATCAGATCTACGTGTTCTCGAACGACGGCAGCGAGCTGCTGATGACGCTGGGCGAGAAGGGGATGCCGGGCGACGACGCCACGCATTTCGCCCGGCCGCAGGACGTGGCGTTCCTGCCGGACGGCAGGATTCTCGTAGCCGATGGTCTCGACAACCACCGCGTGGTCATCCTCGGGAACGATGGGCGTTACGTGTCGGAGTTCGGTGGCCACGGCGAAGGCCCGGGGCAGTTCCAGGGGGTTCACGCGGTGGCCGTGGGACCCGAGGGGCGAATCTTCGCGCTCGATCGGTCCGGAGGCCGCATCAACGTGTTCAGGACGACGGACGACCCGGCGACGGTCGAGTTCGTCGATGTCTGGTCCGGGTTCACGCTGCCGCTCGACCTGATCGTCGGCGACGACCACCTGTGGATGACCGACCTCGGGCCGCTGCGATTCATCAAGCTGGACTTCGACGGCAATCATCTCTACACCTGGCGCCTGCACCAGGCCGGGCCGGACGGCTTCCTGGAGGCCCACTCAATCTCGGTGGACGCCGACGGCAATCTCTACGTTGGGGACAACCAGTTCGGTCGTACGCAGAAACTCGTGCCCAGACCGGACGCGGACCCGAGCCTGTTGATCAGCGCGCCGTGGGTGGCTCGCTAGCTCGCCAGCCCGCTACTCGCTGCGGTAGTTCGGCGCTTCCTTCGTGATCACCACGTCGTGGACGTGGCTCTCGCGGACCCCCGCCGGCGTGATCCGGATGAGCTGACAGTCCTGCTGCAGGTCGGTAATCGTCGGCGCCCCGCAGTACCCCATGCCCGCGCGAACGCCGCCCACGAGCTGATGAATCATGGAGCCGACGCTGCCCTTGTGCGGCACGCGGCCCTCGATTCCCTCCGGCACCAGCTTGCCGCCGCCGTCCTCGTGCTGCAGCGGCGCGAGGTCGAACTCTTCCTGGAAATAGCGGTCGCGGCTGCCGCGGCGCATCGCGCCTATCGACCCCATGCCGCGGTACTCCTTGAAGCTGCGGCCCTGATACAGGATCAATTCTCCGGGGCTCTCGTCCGTGCCGGCGAACAGGCTGCCGATCATGACGCTGCTGGCGCCCACGGCGAGCGCCTTGGTGATGTCGCCCGAGTAGCGTATGCCGCCGTCCGCGATGATCGGCACGCCGTGCCGGACCGCCACCCGCGCGCAGTCCGCCACCGCGGCGACCATCGGCACGCCGATGCCCGCCACGATGCGCGTGGTGCAGATCGATCCCGAGCCGATCCCCACTTTCACGGCATCGGCGCCCGCTGCAATCAACGCCTCGCACCCGGCCGCCGTGGCCACGTTTCCGGCAATCAGGTCTGTCGACGGAAACGCCTCGCGCAGCCTGCACGCCATGTCGATGACGTTCTGCGAATGGCCGTGCGCGCTGTCGAGCACGAGCACGTCGACGTGCGCCTCCACGAGCGCTTCCGCCCGTTGCATCGTATCGCCGCCGATCCCGACGGCGGCGCCGACTCTCAAGCGCCCCAGCTCATCCTTGCTGGCGGTGGGGTACTTGATCATCTTCTGGATGTCCTTGACGGTGATCAGACCGCGCAGGTTGAAATCGTCGTCGACGACCAGCAGCTTCTCGACGCGGTGCCGGTGCAGGATCTCCTTCGCCTGGTCCAGGGTCGTCCCGACCGGCACCGTGAAGAGCTCGCCGTGCGTCATCACCTCCGACACCGGCCGGTGCACGTCGTCGAGAAAGCGCAGATCGCGGTTGGTCAGGATCCCGACGAGTCGCCCTTCGTTGCGGCCGTCCGCGGTAATCGGGACGCCGGAGATGCGGTACTTCTTCATCAGCTCCAGCGCTTCGTAGACCGTGCTGTCCGGCGCGAGGGTGATGGGATTCACGATCATCCCGCTCTCGGAGCGCTTGACGCGGTCCACTTCCGACGCCTGCTCGGCGATATCGAGGTTCTTGTGGATGATGCCCATGCCGCCGAGCTGGGCCATGGCGATTGCCATGCCCGACTCGGTGACGGTGTCCATGGCAGCGCTGACCAGGGGCACCCTGAGCGACATGTTGCGGGTGAAGCGCGTGGAGACGTCCACTTCGCTCGGCACCACGCGCGAGTGGCGCGGCACGAGCAGCACGTCGTCGAAGGTGAGCGCCGTCTCGACTTCGGCGCCCGTCAGGCGGTCCTGCGGAATTGCGGCTCGTGTCTCCATGGTCAGGCCCCGTGGCACTTCTTGTATTTTCTTCCGCTCCCGCACGGACACGGGTCGTTGCGGCCGACCTTCGGCGCCTGCCGGCGCACGGTCTGCACCGCCGCGTCGTCGCCGCCCGTGCGTGCAGGACGTGGTCCGCCGCCGCCGGCGACGGCGGCTGCAGCGCCGACAAGCGCCGGCGCCGCCGTACGCTGCGCGCTGTACGACTCCGGCTCCGCGCGGCGCAGGGCCGGCTGGCGGGCCGTTGCGCCCTCGCCCTGCGCGACCGGCCGCAGGCGCCAGAGGTAGCGCACGATCTCTTCGTCGATACGGTCCTTCATGCCCTGGAACATCGCGAAGCTCTCGCGCTTGTACTCGACGAGCGGATTCCGCTGGCCGTAGCCGCGCAGGCTGATCCCCTCTTTCAGGTGATCGAGCCCGTACAGGTGGTCCTTCCACTGCACGTCGACCACCTGGAGCATGATGTCGCGCTCGACGCGCCGCAGCACCGCGGCATCCACGTCCGCTTCCTTCAACTCGTATTTCTCGCGCGCCGCATCCCAGAGCAGCTCGCCGATATCGTCGCTGCCGAGATCCGTCAGGTCGACGGCGGCCAGCTCCCCGGCGTCGAGGCCGAACAGCGTCCCCACGTATTGCCGGAGCGCGTCCAGGTCCCACTCTTCGGGGTCGACGTCCGGCCCGCAGATCGCCTGCACCTGTTCGTACACGAGTCCCTCGGCCAACGTCAGCAGGTAGGCGCGGGTGTCGACCTCCTGGCTCTCCTCCTCGTCGTCCTCGTCGAGCCGGATCGTTCCCTCCAGCAGCTCGCGGCGCAACGCGTAGACGTTCTCGCGCTGCTTGTTCATCACGTCGTCGTACTCGAGCAGGTGCTTGCGGACCGAGAAGTTCTGCGCCTCGACCTGCTTCTGGGCCCGCTCGATCGCCCGCGTCACCATCTTGTGCTCGATCGGCACGCCTTCCTCCATCCCCAGCCGGTCCATGAGGCCGGAGATGCGGTCGGAGCCGAATATGCGCATCAGGTCGTCTTCGAGCGAGAGGTAGAAGCGCGACGAGCCCGGGTCGCCCTGGCGGCCCGCACGCCCGCGCAACTGGTTGTCGATGCGCCGCGCCTCGTGGCGTTCGGTGCCGATGATGTGCAGACCGCCGCAGCCGACGACCTCTTCGTGCTCGGTGTCGGTCTCGCGCCTGAAGTGGCTGAATATCCGCTCCCACGCGTCGCGCGGCGTGCGGTAGTAGCGCCCCTCGTGCGAGAAGTAGACGGACGACTCATCATCCACGAAGCGGAACTCGGCCTTCGGGACCTCGGCGGCCACCTCCTCCTTGAGCGCCTGCTGGCGCGCCATGTACTCCGGGTTGCCGCCGAGCAGGATGTCCGTCCCGCGGCCGGCCATGTTCGTGGCGATGGTGACACGGCCCTTGCGGCCCGCCTGGGCGACGATCTCCGCCTCGCGCTCGTGGTACTTGGCGTTGAGCACGACGTGGCGGACGCCCTGCCGCTTGAGCAGCGAGGCCAGCCGCTCCGACTTGGCGATGGAGACGGTGCCGCACAGGACCGGGCGGCCCTCTCCCTGTCTCTCGGCGATGTCGTCGACGATCGCCTGGTACTTCTCGTCCTCGGTCCGGTAGACGGCGTCCGGTTCCTCCACGCGCACGAGCGTGCGGTTGGTCGGCACCACGACGACGTCCAGATCGTAGATCTTGGCGAACTCGGCCGCCTCGGTCTCGGCCGTACCGGTCATGCCCGACAGCTTGTCGTACTTGCGGAAGTAGTTCTGGAACGTCACGGTCGCGAGCGTCTGGTTCTCACGCTCGATCTTTACCTTCTCTTTCGCCTCGACCGCCTGGTGCAGCCCGTCGCTCCAGCGCCGCCCGGGCATCAGGCGGCCCGTGAACTCGTCGACGATGACGACCTGGCCTTCCTTGACCATGTAGTCGACGTCGCGCCGGAATATCGCATGCGCGCGCAGCGCCTGGTTGACGTGGTGGAGCAGCGGCATGTTGGCCGGGTCGTACAGGCCCCCCGGCTGCATCCGGTGCTGGAGCAGCTTCTCGGCCTTCGCCATGCCGCTCTCGGTCAGGCTGACCGTCTTGTGCTTCTCGTCCTTGAGGAAATCCCCGGTCGACTCGAGCTCCTCGCGTTTCTCGGCCGGCACGTTGCCCTGGGTGACGGCGCCCGGCTTGAGGCGCGGAATGACGCGGTCGACCTCGTAGTACAGCTCGGTCGACTGCTCGGCGGGGCCGGAAATGATGAGCGGCGTGCGGGCCTCGTCGATCAGGATGCTGTCCACCTCGTCGACGATGGCGAAGTTGTGCCCGCGCTGCACGAACCGCGCGATCTCGAACTTCATGTTGTCGCGCAGGTAGTCGAAGCCGAACTCGTTGTTGGTTCCGTAGGTGATGTCGCAGGCGTAGGCGGCCTGCCGCTCCTGGTCCTGCATGTCGTGCTGGATGACGCCCACCGACATTCCGAGCGAGCGGTAGATGCGTCCCATCCACTCGGAATCGCGCCGCGCCAGGTAGTCGTTTACCGTCACGACGTGCACGCCCTTGCCGCCGAGGGCATTGAGGTACGCGGCCAGCGTGGCGACCAGCGTCTTGCCTTCGCCGGTCTTCATCTCGGCGATGGTGCCGCGGTGCAGCACCATGCCGCCGATGAGCTGGACGTCGAAATGGCGCATCTGCAGGTGCCGCCAGCCGGCCTCGCGGACGACCGCGAACGCCTCGACCAGCAGGTCGTCGAGAGGCTCGCCTCTGTCGAATCGCGCGCGGAATTCGCCGGTCTTGCCGCGCAGCTGGTCGTCCGACAGCGCCTGCACCTCCGGCTCGCGCGCGTTGATTTCGGCAACGCGCGGCTGGAGCCGCTTCAGCACGCGCTGGTTCTCGGTACCGAAGACCTTGGCTAGAACACTCTGAAGCATTACGTCGGGAACGGCTGTTGCGCCGACTGCGGCCGCGGGCGGCCGGGCTCGCCCCGATTCGGCCCCCGCGCGGGGGCGTTCGCGGCAGGCGGCACGGCGTGCGAGACGATTGGCGCAGGGATGGTGCGATTCTATGAAAGGGACGAATCTCCGTCAAGATACGGAGCCGGCGGGGGAGGGATGCTAGTTGGCGGCGACGCTGCGTGAATCGAGCAGCAGCCTGCGCGGGTTGAGCGTCCGGCCGTTCACCCAGACCTCGTAGTGCACATGGTGTCCGGTCGCTCGCCCGGTGTTGCCCACCCGACCGATGATGTCGCCGCGCACCACGGTGTCGCCCGGCACGACCGTGAACTCGGACAGGTGCCCATAGCGCGTCAGCAGGCCGAACCCGTGGTCGAGCTCCACCAGGTTGCCGTATGCGCCGTTGCGCGACGCCGAAATCACACGGCCGGTGCCGGTCGCGTATACCGGTGCACCCTTGTGAGTCGAAATATCTACCGCCGGATGAAAGTTGCGGCTGCCCGTGAAAGGATCGGTGCGGTAGCCGTAGCCGGCCGAAATCCAGCCGTCAGCCGGCCAGATGATGGGGGTCGCGTCGGCCGCCGCCTCGCGGAACGCCACGCCCTGCCTGACGCCCTCCAGCGCGCCGTCGATCGAGCCGAGCAGCGTGTGCAGCCGGTCGAGCGTCTCGCCGGCGGCATCCAGCCTGTCCTGGGCCGAGAGCTCCACTGCCGCGCTCGTGCCCTCGAGCAGCATGTCGACCGATTCCTCCAGCGCGGGATCGGGAGCGGCGCGGTTCGCCAGCTCGGAGAGCGTGGCGCGCAGCGAGGTCATCTGACCGCTGACCTGATCGGCGGCCTGCTCGTACGCGGCGTTCTCGAACTCGAGCTGCGCATTCCGCAGCGCGAGCCGGTCGATGCGGCCCTGCAGGCCCCAGGCGACATACCCCAGCAGCATGATGGCGGCAAGGATCACGGGCAGCATGGGCATCAGGCGCACTGCTGGTACGGCGCGCCACGACCGCCGCTGCCCGGATAGCCTGCGCCAGTGCAAATTCTCAGCCCAAGTCGGAGAGATTGAACGGAGCCAGCGTTCCAGACCCGCGGAACGCATGCAAAAAGACATGGAACTCTAACATAGCCGGCGCGGAAGTCAAAGGCCCTGCCGCAGGCTCGGGCCAGGTTTGTCAGGTGTCGCCCCAGGCCCTGTAGCCGAGCGCCTCCGCGACGTGCGGCGCGCCCACGGCCGATTCGCCGGCCAGGTCCGCGATCGTCCGCGCCACCCGCCGTACGCGGTCGTAACCCCGGGCCGAGAGTCCCAGGCGAGTCACCGCCCTCTGCAGCAGGCGCCGGCCGTCCGCGTTCAGGGCGCAGTGCCGGGACAATCGGGCGCCTAGCAGGTCGGCGTTCGTGCTGGACGGCCGTGCGCCGTAGCGCCGGAGTTGCCGGGCACGCGCGGCAGCGACGCGCGTGCGGACGTCGTGCGAGGTCTCTCCGGGGTCCGATCCCGTCAGCGCGGCGGCAGGAACCGGCCTGACCTGAACGGTCAGATCGAAACGGTCGCGGAGCGGTCCGGACAAGCGGCCGCGGTAACGGATGATCTGCAGCGGGGTGCAGCGGCAGGTGCGCCCCGCGCTGCCCGCGTAGCCGCAAGAGCAAGGGTTCATGGCGGCTACGAGCAGGAAGCTCGCGGGGAAGGTGGCGACGCCCGCGGCGCGGGCGATACGCACCATGCCGTCCTCGATCGGCTGACGCAGTACCTCCAGCGTGCTGCGATCGAATTCGGGGATCTCGTCCAGAAACAGCACGCCGTTGTGGGCCAGGCTGACCTCGCCCGGTCGCGGCTCGCGGCCGCCGCCGATCAACGCGGCGTCGGAAATGGTGTGGTGCGGCGCACGGAACGGCCGGTGGCCCAGGATGCCCTCGCGCGGCGGCACGAGACCGAGCACGGAATGAATGACGGTCGTTTCGACCGCCTCGTCGAAACCGGGCGCGGGGAGTATGCCGGGCAGGCTGCGGGCCATCATGGTCTTGCCGGCGCCCGGCGGACCGACGAAGAGGAGGTTGTGGCGGCCGGCGGCGGCGATTTCCAGTGCCCGCCTGGCAGTCCGCTGGCCCTTGATGTCCGCCATTTCCCCGCCGTCCGGCCGCCGCGCCTCGAACGGCGTGCGCACCGGCGTGGGCGCCTCACGCTGCGCGTTGAGCACAGCGACGGTGTCGGCCAGCGAAGAGACGAGGCGGATTTCGAGGTCCGGCACGAACGCCGCCTCGCGGCCGCTCCTTTCGGGAACGTAGAGCACCAGCTTGTTGCGCCGGGCCGCCAGGGCCACCGGCAGCACACCGCGCGCGGGTTGGATGCGGCCGTCGAGCGACAACTCGCCGAGCAGCAGCAGTCCGTCGAACTCCCGCCGCGTCACGACGCCGGTGGCGGCCAGCACCCCGACGGCGATGGCCAGGTCGAACGACGTGCCCCGCTTGCGCACGTCGGCCGGCGCGAGGTTGATGGTGATCCGGTTGGCAGGAAATTCGAAACCGGAATTCTCGATGGCGCTCCGCACGCGGTCGCGGCTCTCGCGCACGCTCGAATCCGGCAGCCCCACCATGTTGAACGCCGGGAGACCGAACGACACGTCCACTTCCACATGCACGAGCGAAGGGTCGACGCCGAACAGCGCCGCCGACCGGAGCCGGGCGAGCATGCGCAGGAGACAAGCAAATACCGCACCAGGCACGGGCCCCGCGCGCGGCGCGACGTTGCGTTCGCATTGGCGGAAACTGCAACGCCGGGCAATGTCGCCCGTCGCGCAATCCGCGTACGAGTCTTTAGCGGGAGAGTCCGGCGTGGACGAAGACCTGGTGGTGCGCGGCGAGGTCGCGTGCGGCCGGGGTGATGATCGTGCGTTCGTTGACCAGGATCGACCGCGACCCGCGCATGGCCTGCCGCACGTCGTCTTCACAGACGAATTCGGCCGGCCGCTCGGCGGGCCCGGTGCCCGGCGGGGCAGCGGCGGACGCCTCTTTGGCCGGTTGCGGCGGAGGCTCGGGGCTGGCCGCCTCCGCGGGCGCTGCGGCGGCCGACTCGGCCGAAGAACCCGGTGTCCGGCTCGTGACGCCCCTGGCCGCGAGAAAGTCGTGCACGCGCGCGGCCAGCATGTCGCCGTCGAGCGCGGGACCCGAGCGCCGCGGCGGGGGAGCAGCCGCAGTCGGGGGTGTCGCGGGCAACGGCGCGGCTGCCGGCCGCACTTCGTGCGCCACGCGCTTGATGTTCAACAGGTGCAGCGGTGAGATGTTGTCGGAGGTGATATTGCCGCCGTGGCCGCCGCAACCCAGCATCATCGCCGGGTCCAGGCCGGTCGTCAGGCCGATCGAGCCGTGCGTGGTCGGGGTGTTGACGACGATCCGGAATGCCGGCTTGCGCAATCCGAACTCCAGGATGACCGAGTCGTTCCTGGAATGGATGGCCATCGTGTGGCCCATGCCGCCGTAGGCCAGGATCTCCTTGCAGCGCTCGCAGCCGGCCTGCCAGTCGTTGACGACATAGAACGACAGCACGGGGCACAGCTTCTCGATCGACAGCGGGTAGTCGCGCCCCACGCCTTCGAGTGGAGCGATCAGCACGCGGGTGTCCGGCGGCACCTCGAGGCCCGCGCGCCCGGCGATCTCCAATGCCGGGCGTCCGACCAGCTCCGGACTCGGCAGCCCCCTGGGCGTCACCAGGACCGCGGCGAGGGTGTCGCTCTCCGTGCCGGAGAGGAAGTAGCCGCCCTGCGCCTGCAGCTCGCGCGTCACCTCGCCGGCGATGGCGTCGTCAACGACGATCGAGTTCTCCGACGAGCAGAGCACGCCGTTGTCGAACGTCTTGCCGGTGACGATGTCGCGCACCGCCTTCGGCACGTCCGCGGAGCTTTCGATGTAAGCGGGCGCGTTTCCCGGACCGACGCCGTATGCGGGTTTTCCGGCGGAGTACGCCGCCTGCACCAGGCCCTTGCCACCCGTGGCGAGGATGACGGCCACGTCGCGGTGCCGCATGAGCTCCTGCGTGCCTTCGAGCGTGACGGTCGTCATCCAGCCGATCGAGTGGTCTGGCGCGCCGGCGTCCTCCGCGGCGCGGGCCATGATCTCCGCCGTGCGGGAGATGCAGCGGGCCGCGGCCGGGTGCGGGCTCAGCACGACGGGACAACGCGCCTTCAGCGCGATGAGGATCTTGTAGATGGCGGTCGACGTCGGATTCGTGGACGGCACGATCGCGGCGACGACGCCGAAGGGCTCGGCGATCTCGATGATCTTCCGCTCGTCGTCCCGGCGGATGACGCCGACCGTCTTGAGCGGCCGGATGAAGCGCTGCACCTCGCGGGCGGCGAACAGGTTCTTCTGGACCTTGTCCCGCACGACGCCGTAGCCGGTCTCGTCGACGGCCAGCGCCGCCAGCTCTTCCGCTTCGGCGGCGGCCGCGTCCGCCATGGCGTCGACGATGGCGTCGATGCGCTCCTGCGACAGCTCGGCCAGCGCGGTCTGCGCGGTTCTGGCCTGCCGCGCCAACTCCCTGGCTTCGCGGATAGATGCCAGGTCGCGGTCGGAGGCAGGGGTGGCTTGGGTCATTGCCCCGGAGAGCGTGACGGGAAACGCGCGCCGCCGCGCGGCGCGGGAGACGCTAAGTTGCCGGCTCGCTGGCCTGCGGCAGTATCTTCTCGACCTCGTTGTGCGGGCGCGGAATCACGTGCACCGACACGAGCTCACCGACACGCCGGGCGGCGGCGGCGCCGGCGTCGGTGGCGGCCTTTACGGCCCCCACGTCGCCGCGCACCATCACGGTGACATACCCGGCGCCGATGTACTCCTTGCCGATCAGAAGCACGTTGGCGGCCTTGACCATGGCGTCGGCCGCCTCGATCGAGCCGACGAGGCCCTTCGTCTCGACCATTCCAAGCGCTTCGAGTGTCATGCAGATTTCCTCTCCTACCTGGGGCGCGACTGCGAGACGCCGTGACGGTAACATATCGGTGACCATGCGGCAATCCGCCGTCTCCGTGCTGCTCCTGCTCGGCGGCCTCTCGTGCGGGGCGCAGAACGAACCGGTCGCGGCCATCGATCTGGACCTGGAGCGGAGCGCCGCCCCGCAGGGCGCGTTCGTGGCGGCAGAGCTGTCGCTGACCCTGCTGCCGGCATTCGCGCCGCTCGACCGCGACTACCGCGTATTCGTCCACTTCCTGGACGCCGACGGGCGGTTGCTGTGGGCGGACGATCACAACCCGCCCGTTCCGTCGAGCGACTGGCGTCGCGGCCAGACGTTGTCCTACGGCCGCAGGCTGGCGATACCCGAAGACGCGTATGTGGGGGAGGCCACCATTGCGGTCGGCCTGTACCACCCGCCGCTGGGCGAACGCCTGCCGCTGGCCGGGGAGCATCTCGGACAACTGTCCTATCGGGGTGGGCGGCTGACGATCGAGGCCGCCGCCGCGCGCAATCTCCTGACATACGAGTACGGGTGGTACGACCAGGAATTCGAGCTGAGCGGCGGCCGCGGCGCGCGCTGGCGTTGGACAGCCGAGGCAGCCGGCCTGGCATTTCCGAACCCGTACTCCGACGCGGTCCTGCAACTGCTCCTCGACGGCCGGCCGGACCTGGTGCCGGGCGGGCGGCAGGAGGTGGACGTGCTGGCCGACGGCGAACCGCTGGACCGTATAGTGCTCGAATCGCGCGACCGGCAGTTCGTGGACGTGATGCTGCCGGCCGCACGCCTCGGGGGCGGCCGGACCGCCCGGATCGAGATCAGGGTCCAGCCGACGTTCGTGCCGTCGGCGGCGGCCGGCAGCGCGAGCATCGACGACCGCCGCCTGGGCGTTCGGGTGCACCACGCGTTCGTCAACGTCCGCTGACACACCAGCCCGACGCTTGCCGCGCACCTCTGTTTATTCGATTTCTCGCCGTTTTTACTCATTCGTCGCAACAGCGGTGGGGCCGATGTTGTCCAATCCACTGGAGGCGCGCAGCCTTCGGCCCGATAACGTCGGACAAGATGCGATCGGGATCTCGCTGGGGGCTGTGCGATAATAGGTGGATGCGCATACTGGTGGGGACGTTCGCAGGGTGCGTGCTGGTGCTGGCCATGCAGGTGGCGCCCGCCGACGCACCCGTGCCCGCCGAGCTGGTGTACTTCACCTCGGGCGACGTGATGCCGATCGCCGGGCACCGCGTCGAGGGGAATACCGTCGCCCTGACGCTGAACGGCGGCGGCGAAGTGTTGTTCGACCTGCGGCTCATCGATCGCATCGAGCCCGCCGTGCGGCCCGGTACACGGCCCGCGGCCGACCCGGCGCCGGCGGCAACCGCGGCGCAGCCGCTCAGCCCGTATTCGACGCGCAGGCCGTACGCCCAACTGGTGCGTGCGGCCGCCGACAGGCACCGCGTGGACGCCGAAATCCTCCACGCGGTGATCGAGGTGGAGTCGGGCTACGACGCCGACGCCGTCTCGCGGCGCGGTGCGAAGGGCCTCATGCAGCTCATGCCGGCGACGGTGGAGCGCTACAACGTGCAGGATCCGTTCGATCCGGCCGCGAATATCGACGCGGGTGCGCGTTATCTGCGCTATCTCTTCGATCAGTTCGGGATGCGCGGGGGGCTGGCCGCCTACAACGCGGGCGAAGGGGCGGTCGGCAGGTTCCACGGCGTGCCCCCGTACCGCGAAACGGTGCGCTACGTCGACCGCATCCTCACCATGGTCGACGCGGCCCGCACCGAGACGACCCTCGCCCAGTAGTAAACTGGCTTTTCTCAGCAGGTTGCGCGCCCATGCGGGCGCGCCTGTCCATGGAGTTTCGCTGCAGGCTGGGGACCCCGTCGGGAGAGATCGTCGAGGGCCTGTACGAAGCGGAGGGTGAGGCCCAGCTCCGGCGCCGGCTGGAGCACGAGGGCCTGCTCGTGCTTTCCCTGCGGCGCCGCACCGCGGTCGGCGGCGCGGCATTGCAGCTCCGCCGGCGGCAGGGGCCTGGCCGGCGCGAGTTCATTCTCTTCAATCAGGAGCTGGCGACGCTGCTCAAGGCCGGTCTGCCGCTGGTCGAGTCGCTCGACATTCTGCGGCGGCGCGTCGACAACCCGGCGTTCCGTTCGACGCTCGACGATGTCCACGAGCGCGTGCGGGGCGGCGACGCGCTGTCGGCTGCATTCGCGGCCCAGCGGCCGCCGCCGCCAGGCGTCTACATTGCCTCCTTGACCGCCGGAGAGAAGAGCGGCAGCCTCGAGTCGGTCATTCGACGCTACGTCGACCACGCCCGGCTGCTCGCGGCGGTGCGCCGCAAGACCTTGTCGGCATTGATCTATCCGGCGGTGCTGCTTGCGCTGTCGCTGATCGTCGTGGCGATCATCGTGCTGCAGGTCGTGCCGGCGTTCGCCGATTTCTACGACGGGTTCGGCGCGGAGCTGCCGCTGGCTACGCGAACAATCGTCGCCGCTTCCGACTTCGCGCGGGCCACGCTGCCGGCAATGCTGGCGCTGCTCGCCGCCGCCGCGGCGGCGGTCTGGGCCTGGCGGCGGCGTCCCGGGGCCGCGCTGCCGCTCGATCGCCTGCTGCTGCGTCTCCCCGGCGCCGGCGGCGTGGCCGCCAGGTTCGCGACGTCGCAGTTGGCCCGGACGCTGGCGACGCTGTTGCGCGGCGGCATCCCGCTCGTCGATGCGCTTGACGTGGCCGGCCGCTCCATCGGCAACCGCCACATCGCGGACCAGCTTGAAGTCGTTGCGCGAGAGGTGCGCGAGGGCCGCTCGCTGGCGTCGGCGATGGACGACAGGCGAATCTTCCCGCCCGTGGTGATCCGGATGGTCGAGGTGGGCGAATCGACCGGCGCGCTGCGCGAAATGCTCGACAGCGTTGCCGACTTCTACGACGAGGAGATCGAGACGACGCTGGGACGGTTCATGACGCTCATCGAGCCCGTCCTGCTGATTGTCATGGGCATCGTCATCGCCGGAATGCTCTTCGCGCTCTACATGCCGTTGCTGCAACTCGGATCGGTGATCGCATGACGGAGACCGCGTCAGGCGCGCGCCGGATTCCGCTCCCGCAGGCGCCGGACACGCCGCCAATCGAGGTGGATGCGGCGCCGGACCACGGCGCGGAGGAGGAACGTGCGCGCCGGCTGGCGGAGCGCTACCGGCTCGAATACGTCGACATGGCGCAGTTCTACGTCGACCAGGAGATGTTCCGGTCGATCCCGGTCGACCTGATGCTGCGGTACGGTTTCGTTCCGTATCGCCGCGACGGGGACAACCTGGCGATCGTGGTCTCCGATCCGACGGACCTGCCGGCGATTGACGAATTGTCGCTGCTGCTGGGAACGCCGCTTACGGTCATGGTCGGAACGCCATCTGCTATCGAGTCGATCCTGAAGAAGAGCGAGGGATCGCAGCGGGTGCTCGACGAGGCGACCGAGCGGTTCGAGCTGCAGTTGCTGCGCGAAGACGAGGACGGCGCCGAAAGCCTCACCGTCGAGCGGCTGACGAGCGACATCAGCCCCGTCATCCGGCTGGTGGATTCGATGATCTACACGGCCATCCAGCGCCGCGCCAGCGACATCCACGTGGAGACGCAGGACGACGCGGTGCACGTGAAATACCGCATCGATGGCGTGCTGCAGCCCGCCATGCGGCCGATCGACAAGCAGTTCCACGGCCCCATCCTGTCGCGCATCAAGGTGATGTCGGAGCTGGACATCGCCGAGAAGCGGGTGCCGCAGGACGGGCGGTTCAAGCTGCGCATGCCGGGCAAGGCGATCGATTTCCGGGTGTCCATCATGCCCAGCGTGCACGGCGAGGACGCCGTCATCCGCATCCTCGACAAGGAGTCGATCAGCGAGCAGTTTCGCGAGCTGCGGCTCGACGTGCTCGGCTTTCCGGAGCGGGAGCTGCGGCGGCTGCGCAAGTACATCGCCGAGCCGTACGGCATGGTGCTGGTCACCGGGCCGACCGGCAGCGGCAAGACGACGACCCTGTATGCGGCCCTCTCCGAGATTCAGACGCCCGAGGACAAGATCGTCACCATCGAGGATCCTGTCGAATACCAGTTGAACGGCATTACGCAGATCCCGATCAACGAGAAGAAGGGCCTGACGTTCGCGCGCGGGCTGCGGTCGATCCTGCGCCACGATCCGGACAAGATCATGGTGGGGGAGATCCGCGACACCGAGACGGCCCAGATCGCCATCCAGTCCGCCCTGACCGGGCATCTCGTGTTCACGACGGTGCATGCCAACAACGTCGTCGACGTGCTCGGCCGGTTCCTGAACATGGGCGTCGAGGAGTACCAGTTCGTATCGGCCCTCAACTGCGTCCTGGCGCAGCGGCTCGTCAGGACGATCTGCCCGGAGTGCCGGCGCCCGCAGGAAGTGAGTCCCGAGGAGATCGAGGAGTCGGGTCTGGACCCGGCCACGGCGGCGAGCTGCACGTTCTACACGGGCGCGGGCTGCATCGAGTGCGGCGGCACGGGGTACCGCGGGCGCACCGCCATCTGTGAGCTGCTCGACCTGAGCGACAGGATCCGCGAGATGATCCTCGCCCGCCGCCCGACCTCCGAAATCCGTAACGCGGCGCGCGGCGAGGGCATGCGCTTCCTGCGCGAGTCGGCCGTCGATTCCGCCATGCGCGGCATCACCACTCTGCGTGAAATCAACAAGGTGACTTTCGTCGAATGACGCTCCTGGACACCGTGCGCGCGTGGGTGTCGACACCGGGTCCGACCGTGGCGGTGGACATCGCCGCGGACGGTGTGTCCGCGGTAGCCGTCAACGGCGCGGACGCGGCGGTGGCCGGACACGCGCAGGCGCCGCTGCCCGCCGGCGTCGTGACGCCGGCCGCGACCTCCGCGAACGTGCGGGACCGCGCGGCGGCCGCGGCGGCGGTCCGCGACGTGCTCGGCCGCTTGCCGCGCCGCGATCCCCGCGTGAGCCTGGTCGTGCCGGACAGCGCCGCCAAGGTGTCCATCCTGCACTTCGAATCCGCACCAGCGCGGCGGGGCGACCTGGAGAAGTTGATCCGCTGGAAGGTCCGCGATGCGGTCCCTTTCGGGCTCGACGACGCGCAAGTGGCCTGGGACGCAACCGCGCCGCACGCTGCCGGCCGCGATTTCGTCGCCGTGGTGATGCGGCGCGACATCGTTGAAGAGTACGAAGCCGTCGCGCTGGCGGCCGGCGTCCAGCCGGGGGTGGTTGCGCCGGCCAGCTTCGGCTTGTTGAGTCTCCTGCACGGCGGCGCCTACCCGGCGGCGGGCGCCGGCGATCGGCTGCTCGTGCACGCGGCAGCCGGGTACAACACGGCGGCCATCGTGCGGGACGGGAACCTGGTGTTGTACCGGAGCCAACCCGGCGACCGGGACGCCGATCTCGCCGATCTGGTCCACCGCACGGCGATGTACTACGAAGACCGCCTCGGCGGCGGCGGATTGACGCAGGTGCTGCTCGCCGCGGAAAGCCGCGCCGCGCGGGCCGTAACCAGCCGACTGGCGGCGCGGATCGACGCGCCGGTCGCGCCCTTGCACGCGTCCGGCGGACCGGACGTGCCGGCGGCGGCCACGGGCGCGCTGATTGGCGTGTTCCCGCTGGCGGCGTGAGGACGATGGTGCGCATCAACCTGGCGACGCGGCCGTTCTACAACGAGCGCGCGGTTCACCTGCTGCTCGGGACTGTCGTCTTCGCGGCCGGGGCGATCCTCGCGGCGGGCTTGGTGCTGCTGGCGGACCTGAGCGCCGGGCGCGCGGCGCTCGATGCGGAAGCCGCCCGTGACGAGGCCGCCGCCCGGGCCGCAGCGGCCGAGGCCCGGGACCTGCTGCGGCAGGTCGCCGGCGGCGAGCCGGACGCCGTGGCCGGGGCGGCCGCGGATGCGAACGCGTTGATCGACCGCCGCCTGTTCTCCTGGACGGCGCTGTTCAACCATGTCGAGCAGACGCTGCCTGCCGGAGTCATGCTGGTGTCGATCCGGCCCGAGGTGGACGGCGCCGGCGCGAGTGTCGCCCTGGAGGTGATCGGCCTCAGCGTCGCGGCGATTGGCGCGTTCATGGACGCGCTGGAAGCGACAGGGGCCTTCAGCGGCGTGTTGCCGCAGGACGAGGAAGCGACGGGGGAGGGCACTTACCGGACGCGTTTGATCGCGCAGTACATGCCGCTGCCGAGCGGCGCGGTGCCCGTGCGGGAGGCCGCCCGATGACACCGTTCCGACGCGTGCTCGCCGAGAAGCGCGTCGCCTTCGCTGCCGTCGGCATCGTGCTCCTGGCCGACCTGCTGCTGTACGTATTGGCCGTGCAACCCGCGCGGGCCGGCGTCCGGCAGGCCGGCGAGCGGGCTGCGCAGGCGGTCGCCGACGCGGCGGCGCGCACCGCCGACGTGGCGGACGCGCGCGCGCGGCTGGCCGGCGCCCGGCGCGCGGGTGAGCAACTCAGGCAGTTTCGCGCCCAAGTGCTGCCGCATGATCTGGCGCAGGCGCGCGACCTGACGTACCCGCGTCTGGCGGTGCTTGCCGGGCGCTTCGGACTCGATCTCGAGCGGCGGACCAGCGAACTGGAGCAGGGCGAGCACGCGCGTTTCGGCCGGTTGGAGGCGACGTTGCGGCTGGCGGGACGCTACGGCGACATCCGGCGTTTCATCGAGGCGGTCGAGACAGGGCCGGAATTCCTGATAATCGACGCCATCGCGCTGAGCAGTCGGGATGCGGAGCGCGGCGACGGACTGGTCGTTACGCTGAGCGTGGCAACCCACTTCCCGGTTGCGGAGGACTTCTAGCTAATGCAGGTGCGCATGATGGTTGCGATCCTGGCTGCCGCCGGCGCCGCCGCGTGCGGCGATCGGATAGCTGCGCCGCCAGCCGCCCCGCCCGGCGGCGCGGCTGCGCCGCGCGGCGCAGCCGCTGATACAGTAGACATTGCGGATCTTCGCGTGCGGCTGGATGCGCTCGCCGCCCCGCGTCCGCAACGGGCCGCCGGGAGCCGCAATCCGTTCAGGTTCGCGGATGCACCGGCCGTTGAAGACGCCGCGGAAGCCGCCGCGACTGTCGCGCCGCCGGGCGGGGAGACCATCCATCCGGGACTGCATGCGGCGACAGGGGGCGGCAGCGCCGTCCGGCGCAGCCTGCGTTTCATCGCGGTGGTCGACGCGCCGCAAAGCGCGGGGTTGATCGCCGTGCTGTCGGATGGCGAGACGGTCTTCCAGGGCCGCGTCGGAGACACTATTGACGGGCGCTATCGGATCATGAGCATCGGCACGGAGACGGCAGAGCTCGTATTCCTTCCCACCGGCGAAAGGGAGGTCCTGCACCGTGATGGCGCGTAGCGGATTGATCGGAGCGTCTCTCCGGGCGGCTGCGCTGGTGTCGGCCGCCGTGCTGCTGGCGGGTTGCGCGACGACGGCGGCGTTCCGCGATGGCGAGCGGGCGGCGCAGGTGGAGGATTGGGACAGCGCCGTCGAGTACTACCGGCAGGCGGTCCAGGACGATCCACAGAACGCGGAGTACCGCGTGGCGCTGCACCGCGCGATGATCAACGCGGCGCGGGAGCACTATGCGCGCGCCGAGGCGCTGGAGGAGACCGGCGCCCTGGTCGAGGCCGTGCGCGCGTTCCGGCGCGCCGGAGAGCTCGA
Source organism: Vicinamibacterales bacterium (assembly GCA_965207665.1). GTDB lineage: Bacteria > Acidobacteriota > Vicinamibacteria > Vicinamibacterales > UBA8438 > JAAXGX01. The sequence continues at coordinate 2,660,600 of CBDBMV010000002.1, read as the reverse complement.
TCCGGGCAACAACGACGCCTTGTACCGGGCGGCCGAGCTGGAGCGGGCCATCCGCGACCGTATCGAGGCCTCCCGCTCGCGTGCGCCGATCGAGGACATGCGCGACGTCGCCAGCCGCGCGGCGGACCCGACGCTGCTGGAGCCGGCGTCGGGCGAGCCGCTCAGCCTGCGCTTCGTCGACCAGAGCGTGCAGGACATCCTCGACTTCATCGGCAACGCAACCGGCGTCAACATCAACTTCGACCAGCAGTTCCAGGATCGCCGGTACTCCGTGCAGCTCGACGGTGTGACGGTCGAGGAGGCGCTCGACCAGATCCTGATGGCCAACCAGTACTTCTACAAGGTGCTCGGCCCGCGCAACGTGATCGTCGTACCCGATACGCCGCAGAAGCGCTTGCAGTACGAGGACCAGGTGATCCGCACGTTCTACGTATCGCACACGGACGTGTTGGAACTGGCGACGCTGCTGCAACAGATCATCCGGGGCGGGGCGCCGACGCCGGTGCAGCCGCAGATCGTGCCGAACGGTCAGTCCAACACGATCACCGTGCGGGCCACGCCCGCCGTGACCGCCGTCATCGAACGCGTGATCGCGGCCAACGACCGTCCGCGCGCCGAGATCATCGTCGACATCGAGATCCTGGAGGTCAACCGCGAGCGCACCCGGGCGTTCGGGTTAGACCTCGGCCAGTACTCGATCGGCGCCGTGTTCGCGCCCGACGCCGGGGGATCCGGGTCTTCGGCGGCGCCGGACTTCGGCGCGCCACCGCTGCTGCGGTCGGGAGACTTCTCCTTCTCGGTGCCGTCTGCAATCGTCGATTTCCTCGAATCCGACGGGGAAACGCGGGTCGTGGCCAAGCCGCAGCTCCGCGGCCAGGAGGGCGCCGAGCTCACGCTCAACCTGGGCGAGCAGGTACCCATTCCGACGACTGCCTTTACGCCGATCGCCGCGGGCGGCGCAACGGTCAATCCGCTCACCTCGTTCGAATACAAGGATGTGGGGGTCAACGTCGCCATGGTGCCGCGCGTGACGTTCGAGAACGAGATCATTCTCGATCTGGAGGTCGAGAACAGCACGCTCGGTCCGAGCATCGAGGTAGCGGGGCAGTCGATGCCGACGTTCGGCAGCCGCAGCGTCGGCACCACCCTGCGCCTGCGCGACGGCGAGTCGAACCTGCTCGCCGGCCTGCTGCGCGAGGAGGACCGGCGCGGCTTGCGGGGCATCCCCGGACTGACACGGATTCCGATCATCCGCTCGCTGCTCGCATCGAATGAGGAAACCATCAGGCAGACGGATATCATCATGTTGCTCACGCCGCGCATCGTGCGCACGCACCAGTTGACGCAGGAAAACGTGAGCCCCATTCGCATCGGCACGCAACGCAACATCGGCGTGACCGGCCCCGGCACGCTGGGTGTTCCCGCGGCGGCGGGTGGCGGCGCCCCACCGGCGGCTGCCGCGCGCGGCGCGGCGGGTCGAACGCCTGCTGTCGGGTTGCCCGGCGCCAGCGCCCACATCGAGGTCCACCTGCCGGAAGGCGCCTTGCAGGTCGGAGCCGGTCCGTACACCGTGCCGCTGGCGATCAGCGGCGCTGCACAGGTGGCCACCCTGACCCTTACGCTGCGCTATGACCCCGGCCTGTTGCGCGTGAGCGCAGTGCAGGAGGGCAGCTTCATGCGGCAGGGCGGCGCCGACGTGACTTTCACGCACCAGGTAGACCAGGAAGGTGGCCGGATCGACCTCGTCGCGGCGCGCCCGGGTGACCCGCGCGGCGCCGCCGGCTCCGGCGTGCTGGCCGCGGTCATCTTCGAAGCGCTGCGCCCCGGGGAGGCATCCCTCATCCCGAGCGGCCTCGGGCTCACGCCGGCCGGTGGACCCGTGGATCTCGATTTCACGCCGGCCGACGCCGTGATTCGTTGAGCGACCGGAAGGTGGTGTCGATGTTGCGCCGATTCCGGCCGCGCGGCAGCCGCAACGGCTACTCGTTCATCGAGCTGATCGTGGTGAGCGCCCTGCTCGCCGTCCTGGCATCCGCCGCCGTCCCGCTGGCGACGGTCACCCTGCAGCGCCAGCGGGAAATCGAGCTCCGGCGCGCGCTACGCGACATGCGCACCGCCATCGACCGCTACAAGGACGCGGTCGACCTGGGAACGATCAACGTCCCGGATCGGGATCTCGACGCCAACGGCTACCCGCCCGACCTGGAGGCCCTCGTGGAGGGGGAGGAGTTGGCGGGGGACGCGGACGGCCGGCGCATGAGATTCCTGCGCCGCGTGCCGCTCGATCCGTTAACCCGCAGTCGGGATTGGGGCCTGCGCGCGTATCAGGACGAGCCCGACGCGCGGCGCTGGGGCGGCGGCAACGTCTACGACGTCTACTCGCGGTCGACCGGCGTTGCCCTGGACGGGACGAGGTACCGGGATTGGTAGGCGCCCTGCACCGACGCGGGAACGGATGGACGCTGGTCGAGCTGACCATCGTCATCTCGCTCATCGCGATCCTGTCGGCCGTGGCCGTCGTCGGCTACCGCAACGCACTTACGCGTTCGCGTGAGGCGGTCCTCAAGGAGGACCTGTTCCGCATGCGCGACGCCATCGACCAGTACTACGCCGACACCGGCGACTATCCGGCGGCGCTGGATACGCTGGTAACGGCCGGCTACCTGCGGGCGATACCCGCGGATCCGTTCACCAACTCCGCAGAGTCGTGGGTCGTCGAGCAACCCGCGTTCAATGCCGCGGATCCGTTTGCCGCCGGCGTATTCGACGTGCGCAGCGGCTATGAGGGCGCCGCCATTGACGGGACGGTCTACAGCGAGTGGTAGCAGGCGGGCGGAGCAGGGCTACGCCATGGGCGCGCTGCTCGTCGGCCTGGCCGCCGCCGGCATCCTCATGTCGGTCGCGCTACCGGTCTGGAGTCAGGCCGCGCAGCGCGAACGCGAGGTGGAGCTCGTGTTCCGCGGCGAGCAGTACGCCCGCGCCGTGGCGCTGTATCAGCGCACCAACCCCGGCGCCTTCCCGCCAGATGTCAAGACGCTGATAGAGGAGCGTTTCCTGCGCCGGGAATACCGCGATCCGATGGTTGAGCACGGGGAGTTTCGCATCCTGCACGAAGCGGACGCGGGCGACCTGAGCGGCGAGACGCCGGCCACGGAGCGGCCCGGTGAAATCGCCGAGCGCCAGGAGGAAACGCCAGAGCGACCCGTGGCCGCGGCCGGTCCCGGTGGCCGCACCGCCCGTTCGAGCGAGGACCGGGGCGGCATCGTCGGCGTCGTGAGCACCAGCGGCGAAGCCTCGCTTCGCATATACAACGGCGCCGCGCGCTACGACCAGTGGATCTTCCTTTATTCAGAAGCGGCGGATGGGCCGGGCCGAGCGGCGGAGACCGAGGCCGCCGTGGACCCTGAACTACCGGGAACAGTTCAACGCTAGGCGCGAAGGCGCTCCCGGCTCCTCCGTTCAGCCTGTTTCCGCAGACGCCAGCGCCAGACTCCCGTAACGAACGCGACGGCCGGAAGCAAGCCAAGCAGGACGTAGAGGATTCGCGTGGGGAGTCCACCCCAGATGCCGAAGTGGAGTGGGATGGCCCATTGCACGAGCAGTCTGCCAGGCGACTCATGCTTCCGCGAATCGTAGACATCCAGCACCTGCGCCGTATACGGATCGACCGTAATCATGGCCCGGTTTCGGGTTCGGTTCCAGTCGCCCCACTCCTTCCGAACCCGCAGTGGCGCGTCGGGCGTCTGCGGGAAGCTGACGCGGAGAATCCGACCGTCGATGGCCTCGTCAGCCGCCGCGACGAGCTGGTCGAGCGGGAGGGGGCGGGCGCCGGGCTCCGGGTCGATTCGGAACACCGGATCCGGCGGCGTCCCGGTCATTGCGTAGAGTACGCGTCTGGACGCGTCGGGAAACGCGAAGACGAGCGTGGTCAGGGTGAATATTAGAAAGAAGACCAACGGGTAGACGCCGACGACGTTGTGCAAGTCATAGAGCAGACGTGACTTGCCGGCGCCCGTTCGAACGGAGAACCGTCCCTTCCACACCGCGATTCCGGACCGCCGTGTCGGCCACCAGAGCCATACACCCAGCAGCAGTCCAACGGTCAACAGCAAGGCGCCCCAGCCGTTGAGCGTCCATCCCATCTGTCCCATGAACAGGTAGAAATGGAGGTACATGAGAAAACCGTAGAACGACCCGATGCGGGTGCGGTCGCCGATAACCTCGGCCGTATACGGGTTGATGTAGACGTATAGCTGCGACGCCTGGTTCGGTCCGCTGCGAATGTTGAAGACGCCGTTGGGCGGGAGCGGATAGTTCACGTAGCTCATGGGCTGGTCGGGATACTCGCGTCGAAACGTATCGACGATCGCCGACAGCGGTTGACGCTCACCCTGGGGGGGCACGGTCAGCAGCTCCGGGTTCAGCGCACGGTCGATTTCCCGGGCGAACACGAGCAGGCTCCCCGTGATGCCGAGCATCACGAAGTACACGCCGAGGATGATTCCCAACCACCGGTGTACGAACAACAGCCGCCGGCGCAGCGTGCCGCCTCGCGCGCGTACCGGGCGGGTCGCCATCAGTCAGAAACAGCGCCTAGCGTCCACCGAACGAGTACCGGAGCTGCACGGTGAACCGGCGGGGGACACCGGGATTGCCGGCGTTCTGGGACGAGAAATCGTCGGCAATGTAGTACTCGTCGGTGAGGTTGGTGGCCGCGAGCACGATCTGCACATCGGCCAGGTAAACGCTGAGGGCGGTATTGAACAGCGTGTAGGAAGGCAGGATCTGCGGGTTGATCACGTTGTCGCGGAGGGGGCGTTCCCCAACGTAGCCCATCCCCGCCGTCCACGCCACGGCGTCGGCCACGCCGACGTTGTCAAACCGCAGCGTCACGCCCGCGCCGGCAATGTGCCGTGGGCTCATCCGCAGTTGGAATCCGTCGAAGTTCCCCACCGTCGTGCGGAACTCGTCATGCTGTGCATCGTGAAAGGCGTAGTTCGCGTAAATCTGGTGGCCGCCGGCGAATACGCTCTGCACTTCGCTCTCGAATCCTCGAACGCTCGTCGTGGCGTTGGTGAACAGAAACGTCTCGGGACCCGTGCGGAACGACCGCGGCCCGTCGAGCTTGCGCATGTTGAACACGGCGGCCTGCATCGACACCGCGGATCCCAGCAGTCGGACGCCGCCTTCGACGTTGCGCGTGACCTCCGGCTTCAACAACACCGGGATCACGATACCGCTGCGTGTGCTCAGGCTGGGGAACTGGGGCCGAAATCCGCGAGAGATGTGTGCGAAGGCGGCCACGTTGAGCGGCGCGTCGCCGGTGAGGTTGACCGTCACGCCGGCCCGCGGGCTCACCTTGGATCCCTCGAAGCTCGAGACAACACCCGTGTCGGAGCGCCGCAATTCCTGGTTGAACTGGTCCCAGCGCAGACCGACCGTGCCCACGACGCGTCCTGCCTCGATGCGATTTTGCACGTAGCCGCTGATGATCCGCTGCTCGTAGTCGGTTGTCACTTCTCCCGACGGTATCCCCTTCGGTCCGTTCTGGATGTTGGCGACCGGGTTGACGTAGTCCGGCCCAAGGAAAGTCTGGCCGCTGCGGAACCGGGGTGATACGCGCGCCTCGTCACCCCACTCGAGCCCGAGGCCGGCGAGGAATGTGTTCCGGAAGTTCAGGGTGCCCGTCGTCCATTGCAGCGTCGTGTCGTTCAGGAAGGTGTCCTGCTCGGAATCGCTCTGCCACCAGCCTTTCGTGCGGACCGTTGGCGGGGGCACGATTGTGATGCCGCCCGTCGCCAACCGCGAGTAGCGATTGAAGTTGAAGCTGTTCGTGACTATGACGTTCGAGCTTGCGAACAGGTCGGTGCGCGCGGTCAACGAGTGCAGTCGTCCATCGAAGCGGGCATCGGGAATCCCGAAGTTTTCCTCGCGCGTGATGCCGAACATGGGACGGCCATTCTCGAGCGGCACGATCGAACCGCGCCCGGCCTCGACGTCGCTCGACAGGAATTGGAGCCGTGTGTTGAGCCGTCCGGCAACGGAGTAGTCGTTGACCAGCGACAGGAATGAAGTGTCGCGGCCGGTGTCCTCCTGGTGCCCGTCGGACCGGGAAGTCGATCCCGTGACGGCGAAGCGCCCGCCGCTGTAGGGAAGATTGACCGCAGCGCGACCCTCGTGGGTGGCAAAGCTCCCACCGCGGTAGGCGACATCCCCCATGGGAGCTTCCGTGGCGTCCGGCACCGTAAAGAACTGCATGACGCCGCCCACCGCACTGCGTCCGTAGACGGCCGAGGTGGCGCCCTTGACGAACTCCACTCCTTCGAGCATCGGCACCGGCACCATCGTGAGGTCTGCGCTGCCGCTCAGTTGACGGAGGGGCGCGCCATCTACCAGGACCAGCACGTCCCGCGTGTCGCGCAAGCCGCGGGTCGCCACGCGCGTGTACGCGTTGCCCTGCGTTCCGTGCTGCAGCCCGGCGACTGTCCGCAGGGCCTCATCGAGGGTCGCGGCGGCCGTTTCCTCCAACTCCATGGAGTCGACAACCGTGACCAGGAACGGCGCCTGCGCCCGTTCCTCCACGACCCGGCTGACCGTTTCGACAAACTGGGTGAACGGAGACAGCGGAAGCTCGATCGACAATTCCTGTCGCGCCGAGTCCAGGAGCACTGTTTCTTCGTGCGTAGAGAAGCCCTCCCGCTCCGCGCTCACGCGGTAGGTACCGAACGGCAGGGCGGATACCTGAAAGGCGCCATCGGAGCCCGTAGCCGTGGTGCGACGGACCGGGCCGGCGATCTCCAGCCGTACGCCGTCAAGCACCCCGCCCGTAATGTCCGTGACCGTGCCGACCAGGATCCCAGTGTCTTGTGCGCTGGCGGGAACCGCTACAAGCGCCACGAGAAGAATGGTGATTATCCTCATGCGCCGATGCTAGTACGGGTGGTGGCCGGACGCACCTTAAGGGTTCATGAACACTCCCTGAAGGGGACCTTTCTCGCATTGGCACGATGATCGAGGCGGGCCGCTAGCGCGCCGGCAGCGCGAACACCATGACTGCGTTGCCGTGGTTCGGGCGCCTGAGCTCCGGCGTCACCGCCTGCGGCGCCTGGTTGGACCACGATGACGCGCCGGTGCCCACGATCACCGCGATGTACTGCCGGCCGGCCACCGCATAGCTGATGATCCCGCCCTGGACGGATGCGCCGGCGCGCGTCTGCCACAGGAGGTCTCCGGTCGCGGCGTCGAACGCGTCGATGTAGCGGTTCCAGTCGCCTGCGAACGCCAGCCCGCCGGCCGTGGTCAGCGCGGTGGAGTTGAATGTGGCGCGCTGCCGGTGCCTCCACAGCACGTTGCCTGCCAGGTCCATGGCCATGAACTCGCCGAGGTTGCCCCCGCTGTCCGGGTGCGGATACACGCGCCAGGCGCCGATGCCCACGCCGCCGCCGCCCTCCACCTTCTCCACGTTGGTGTAGACGATACGGTTGCAGGCCAGTTGCACGGGGAAGAACAGCGCGTCCAGGCCGGGGTGGTACGCCATGGCCCGCCAACTGTGCAGGCCCGAGATGTGGGGGCAGTGGTCGATGGGCTTGTCGAGCTCGGGCTCCATCCCCGGCCGGTAGCTGACCCGGCCGGTATCGAGGTTGACGTCGACCAGGTTCTGGTAGCCGAGGTCGATGGCGTTGATGAACTCTCCCGTGCCGCGGTCGGCCTCCCACAGGATGCCCAGCTTGCCCATCTTGAACAGCGACTTGCGTCCGGCGTGGTCGATGAGCACGTGCTCGAACACCTCGTCCATGTCGTGCTGCTCGCCGGGCACCCACTGGCGGTACCAGACGATGCTGCCGTCGTCGGGATCGAGCGCCAGCGTCGAGTTCGAGTACAGCGCGTCGCCGTCGGTGCCGCGCGCGGCGCGCGTGAAGGGCTTGGCTTGCGCGGTCGACCAGTAGATCAGATCCAGCTCGGGATCGTAGCCGCCGGTGATCCACATGTCGGCGCCGGCGCGGAAGACCGCCGGCACGTCGCCCCAACTGTCGCCGCCCGGCTCGCCCGGCAGCGCGATGGTGCGCGTGCGCCAGAGCTCCTCGCCCGTGCGCGCGTCGTGGGCGGTGACGGCGTTCTTCTCCTTCCAGAAGCGGTTGTTCTGGAGGCCGGAAATCACCTTGCCCCTGACGATGAGGGAGGCCGCGGAGTAGCGGAACCCCTGGTCCGGGTCGGCCACCTGGGCCTCCCAGACCCTGCGCCCGGTGCGCATGTCTATCGCAATCACGCGCGCGTCGGCTGTGTTGAGATAGATCCGGTCCTCGTAGATGCTCAGCCCGCGCACCTCCTTGCGGACCGGCGGAAGTTCCACCGGGTCGCGGAACTCCCAGAGCAGGTCGCCGCTGGCGGCGTCGAGCGCTTGCACGATGCTGTTCGGGCTGGCGAGGAACATGACGCCGTCATGCACGAGCGGCGTCGTGACCTGGGTGCCCGGGTCCATGGCCCACGCCCAGGCAAGCTGCAGCTCGCTGACGTTGTCGCGGTTGACCTGGTCGAGCGGGCTGTAACCCCAGCCGTCATAGGTGCGGCGCCAGTGCAGCCAGTCGGCGGGATCCGGATCGCGGAGCATCGCGTCCGTGACCGGCTCCATACCCTCCAACACCGGCGCCAGGTCCTCGACCTGGGCGTGGGAGACGGACGCGATCATCGCGATCACGGCGGCGAGCGCGCAGCAACGGATGGTCCGCATTGAGGGCCTCCTTCGGCAACGCTACGGCTGGATGCATTACACCATAGAGCGCCGCTTCACGGGGAAGCCGCAGTCGCGCTCCGCCGCAGCGCGCGGTGCAGCCACATACCTCCGGCCAACGCGGCCGCGCCCCACAACGCGAAGCTGCGGAGGGAGCCGAACAGCAGCGCACCGGCCCCGAACAGCAGGCCGTACACCAGCAGCGCACCGGCCGCCCAGTCGGCGAAGCGGCCGCGCAGCCGGTCCTGCGGCCCGATCCCGGCGCGCGCCGCGACCGGCGCCCAGCCCGGCCCGCCCGGCCGCACGCGGCGGTAGAACGCCGTCAGGTGCGGCAGCGGCTCGGCCGGCGTCAGCAGAGTAGCCGTAATCCAGCACGCGGTCGTCCACGGTACGAGGTACAGCAGCGACTCGGGAAAGGCGATCGGTGTCAGCAGGCGCAACGCGACGAAGCCTGCCGCCGCCGCCACCAACGCCGCAATTTCGGACACCGCGTTCACGCGCCACCAGTACCAGCGCAGGATGAGCACCAAGCCGATCCCCGCACCCGACTCGAGGGCGAATTCCCATGCCTGGCGGACATCTTCGAGATAGAAGGTGACCCAGCCGCTGAGCAGCATCACCGCCAGCGTGACGATCCGGGACGCCGCCACCAGCTCGCGCTGGCCGGCCGCCTTGCGCACGAACCGACCGTATACGTCGTTGATCAGGTACGACGTGCCCCAGTTGAGCTGCGTCGACACGGTCGACATGTACGCCGCGAAGAAACCCCCTACCAGGAGGCCGCGCACGCCGGCCGGCAGGTGGTCGCGCATGGCCAGGGCATAGCCCGACTCCCGGTCCGCCAGGTCGGGATACAACACCAGCGCCGCGAGCGCCACGACGATCCACGGCCAGGGGCGGAGGCAATAGTGGGCGATGGCGAACCAGAGGGTTGCGAGCAGCGCATGCCGCTCGTCTTTGGACGACATCATGCGCTGGGCGATATAACCGCCCCCGCCCGGCTCCTGACCGGGATACCAGCTCGCCCACCACTGCAGGCCGAGGAAGGCGATGAACGCCGTCAACGGCAGCGCGAACGCCTGCGCCGCGTCGGGCGCCGCGCCGACCTGCGGCAGGAGCCGGAACGTCTCTTCCGGCAGCCGGCTGGTCAACCCGGCGATTCCCCCGACATCGGGCGCCGCCAGCACGTAGAACGCCAGAATCCAGGCGCCGATGGTCGCCACGACGAACAGCAACAGGTCGCTGACCACGACGCCCCGCAGGCCGGATAGCGCGGTGTAGACGCCTGCGGCCGCCAGTCCGACGAACACCGCCGTCATGCGTTCCCAGCCGAGCATCACCGCCAGCACCTTGGCCAGCGCCAGGTTGACCCAGCCGATGATCAGGCAGTTGAGCGGCAGTCCGAGGTAGAGCGCGCGCAGGCCGCGCAGCAACGCCGCCGGGCGGCCCGTGTAGCGCAGCTCGGCGAACTCGACGTCGGTGGTGATGCCGGCGCGGCGCCACAGGCGGGAGAAGAAGAAGACCGTCAGCATCGTCCCGAGCGCGGCGTTCCACCAGATCCAGTTGCCCGCGATGCCGCTGATGGCGACGATGCCGGTTACCGCCAGGGGCGTGTCCGCGGCGAACGTCGTGGCCACCATGGACGTCCCGGACAGCCACCACGGCAGGTCGCGCCCGGCCAGGAAGAACTGCTGCAGGTTGCGCCCGGCGCGCCGGTAGAAGAAGATGCCGACCGCCAGCGGCGCCGCGAGGATGGCGGCGAAGCTGACCCAATCGAGACTCGAGAGCTGCATGCCTAGGCGATCGCCTCCATTATGGCGTCGTGCAGCGCTGGCCGCAGGGCCAGGATCTGCTCGTTGGTGCGCGTCGGATACACACGGTTGGTCAGCAGGACGACGTACACGTCGGCCTCCGGGTCGATCCAGAGCGACGTTCCGGTGAAGCCGGTATGGCCGACCGCGCGCGCGGACATCCGCCTGCCGCACGACGACGTGGGCAGCATCGTGTCCCAGCCCAGCGCGCGCGAGCTGCCGGGCACGCGCGTGCGGGTCACGAAGCGGTCGAATGTCGCGGCCGCGGCTGCCGTCGGCCGGCCCTGGAAGCCGGCCGCCACGGTCCGCGCAAAGCGGCCCACCGCGTCGGCCGTGCCGAACAGGCCGGCATGGCCCGCCACGCCGCCCAGCGCCCACGCATTCTCGTCGTGCACCTGGCCCACGAGCAACCGCCCGCGCCACGGATCGAACTCGGTAGGCGCCGTGCGGTCCCGCCAGGTGTGCGGCGGCCGGTAGCCGAGCTCTCCCCATTCGTGCTGCTGCGCGACCGCGTGGAACGCCGCGTCCAACCCGGCCTCGAATACATCCTCCAGCAGGAACCCGAGCAGGATAAAGCCGAGGTCGCTGTAGATCGACGCGGTGCGCGGCGGGTACTCCAGCGGCAACCCGGCGATAGCGGGCTCGAATTCCTCCCGTCCCCGGTGGTCGCGGTAGAAGGGCAGGTGGGCCGTCAAGCCCGACGCGTGCGCGAGCAGGTCGGCGGCGGTAACGGAGGCCCGATCTTCCCCGCGCCAGTGCGCGAGACGGCCGGCCAGCGGCGCATCGAGGTCGAGCCGACCCTGGTCGACCGCGCGCATCGCCAGCGTCGTCGTGGCGATCACCTTCGTCAGGGAGGCGAGGTCGAAGACGGTGTCGGCGGATGTTGGAGGCGCGTCCTCCGCAACCCCGGCGCGGCCGAATGCGGCGCGCCAGATGCTGCCGGTCGAGCGGCCGACCTCGATCGCCGCCGCCGGGAATGCACCGCCGCGCAAGCCGTCGTCGAGAACCACGCGCGCCGCGGCAAAGTCAGTCACGTGACGCTCCGGTGCGTCGTCAGGCCCCCGGCGCCACGGGCGGCGAGCACTCCGATTCCCACGGTCACGAGCGATCCGATCAACGCGTACCACTGCCACGAGACGTCGGTCGCCAGGCGCAGCGCGAGCAGCACGGCCGCCCCGCCGGCCATACCGGCAAGCGGCGCCGCGGGCGTGGCGCGCAGCCGCAACAGGCAGAGGCAGGCGCAGCCGAGAATGAGTCCCCCGGTGAACGACTGGATTCCCAGCACCTCGTCGATGACCCGCCGCGAGAGCGGTATGGCGGCGAGCGCCACCGCGAGCTGTACGGCGCCCCAGCCTACCGTCGCCAGGCGGGCGGCGCGCAGGTAGTGGCTTTCCGAGCGGGACCGGCCGGTGAGCGGCAGATAGAAATCGCCAAGCGTCGAGGCGGCCGACGAATTGAGCGACGACGACAGCGTGGACATTGCCGCGGCCAGGATTGCAGCCAGCAGCAATCCGCGCAGGCCTGCGGGCAGGTGGGTTGCGATGAAGGCCGGAAACACGCGGTCGGTCTGCACATCGCCGCCCACGGCAATCACTCCCAGCGCGTCGGGTGCGTACGCCGTGTAGTACGTCCAGAGCAGCAGACCGAGGCCGAGAAAGAGGGCGAACTGCACGAAGACGACGACTCCGCTGGCGACGAGCGCGCGCCGCGCATCAGCCAGGGAGCGGCTGCACAGGTAGCGCTGGACGAACATCTGGTCGGCGCCGTGCGTGGCCGCGGTGATGAACGCCCCGCCTACGAAGCCGGACCAGAACGTATAGCTGCGCGAGAGGTCCAGCGCGAAGTCGAACAGTTGCAGCTTGCCGGCGGCGCCGGCGCGCGCCGTGACCTCGCTCCAGCCGCCCGGTATCTCTCCCAACAGGATGGCCCCCGCCGCGCATGCGCCCCCGACGTATACCGCCAACTGGATGACGTCCGTCCAGATGACGGCCAGCATGCCGCCGAGCAGCGTGTACACCAGGGTGATCAGCGCGATCAAGCCGATTGAAACCACCAGGAGCGCCGTCCCGGGATCCAGCGCCGGCGCCAGCAGAGAGCCAATTCTGTCTCCCAGCGGCGTCAGTGAGAGCGCAGCCGCCAGCACGAGCCCGGTGGCGAACAACCGGAAACCGTCCGAGAGCGAACGCGTCGCGAGGAACAGGCCGGCCGTGGAACGGCCGGCGGCAGGGCCGAACCTGGCGGTGACGAGCTCGTAGACGCTGAGCAGATTGCCGCGGAACAGCACCGGCAGCATGACGAAAGCCAGGACGACACGCGCGGCCGCATATCCCAGTGCGAGCTGGAGGAACGTCAGGTCGGCGCCGAACGCGAACCCGGGAATGCTGATGAGCGTGACGGTGCTCGTCTCGGTGGCGACGATGGATCCCGTCAGCGCCCACCACGGGATGCGCCTGCCGGTCAGGAAGTAGTCGTGGATGCCGTGCTGACGCCGCGCGCAGCGCGCGCCGAGCCAGACGACACCCGCGATGTAGGCGCAGACCACGGCAAGATCGATGAATGGCACTCCTCGTTGTTCGCCGGTCACATACTACCCGCATGCTCCGGGGAATGCCGTTTGACTGGGGGCGGCGCGGGACTGTATAAATATTGTTTGTTTCGAGGCAGAGACATCATCCATGCGTACCGGCAACGCCGCTACTGAGACGCCCACTGCCATGACGACGGGCACGACCGGCCCGATGCGGCCGGCCCCGCGCGGGGGATGATGTAGCAGGCATTACCTCGGGTTCCTGCAGGCCATCATCCGCTAAACGGGTGATGGCTTTTTTGTTGGAATTTGAAGGACCGTACACCGATGTCCAGCAACACCGGCGACCGCGCCGCGCTCTCCGTCGCACTGGTCGGCTTCGGCACGGTCGGAAGCGCCGTCGCGCGCATACTGTGCAACGGGGCGCACCGCCGCCTCCGGCTCACGCACGTATGCAATCGCGGCGTCGGCCGCAAGAAGGTCGACTGGGTGCCGGGCGACGTCACCTGGACGGAAAACATCGACGTCGTGCTGCGCTCGGATGCAGACGTCGTGGTGGAGTTGATCGGCGGGTTGGAGCCGGCCACCGACTGGATCCGCCGCGCGCTGGAGTCCGGCAAGTCGGTCGTGACCGCCAACAAGCAGGTGATTGCGCACGGCGGCGCCGATCTCGAAGCGCTAGCGCGGCGGCACAAGGTGCAGCTCGGCTTCGAGGCGGCCGTCGCGGGCGGCATTCCGATCATCCACGGCCTGCGGCAGGGACTTGCCGGCGACCGCCTGTTCCGGGTTCTCGCGATCCTGAACGGGACCTGCAACTACATCCTTACGCGCATGGAAGCGGGCGGCGTGGCCTTCGACGCCGCGCTGCGGGAGGCGCAGGAACTCGGCTACGCCGAGGCGGACCCGAGCGCTGATGTCGACGGCCAGGACGCGCAGGCCAAGCTGGCGATCCTGTCGGCGGTCGGACTGCGATGTCCGATCGCGCCGGAGAGCATTCCGCTGCACACCATTACGACTGTTGACGCCATCGACTTCGTCTACGCCCGGCGCCTCGGCTGCACCATCCGGCAGGTGTCGCGCGCGCAACGCGGCGCGGACGGAAGCGTCTGCGCCGGCGTGCAGCCGATGCTGGTGCCGCAAGCGTCGGCGCTGGCGCGCGTGAGCGGCAGCGGCAACATCGTGGTGGTGGAGGGAGAGCGGGGCGGCGAGACGGCCTTCTCCGGCCATGGTGCGGGCGGCGACCCGACCGCGGTCGCGGTCGTTTCCGATCTCGAAGCGGTCGCCGCGGCGTCTGCCGGTGGAGCGGACAGGCTGCTGGACGGGGCGGCCGTAGCGGTCGCCGAGGCATTCGAGTCGGCCCACTACGTCCGCTTCATGGTCAATGACCGGCCCGGCATTGTCGCCGCGCTTGCCGGCGTGTTTGCAAGCCATGGATTGAACCTGGATTCGGTGCTCCAGGATCCCGGCGGCCGGAAAGAGCAGCTGGCGTTCGTGATGACGCTGGACCCCTGCGACTCCGGCATCGTCAATGCGGCGCTGCGCGATGCTGCAGCGCTCGATTTTCATGCGCGGCCGCCGCTATGGATGCCGGTGCTCGCCTAGAGGTCCCCAACCCATGAGCTTCTTCACCGGCCTGCGCTGCTCGCTGTGCCACGAACCGTTCCCGGCGACCGCCCTGTACGTCTGCGACAAGTGCCTCGGCCCGCTGGAGGCGATGTACGACTACGACGGTATCCGCGGCGCCGTCAAGCGCGAGCTGATCGAGGCGCGGCCCCCGAATCTCTGGCGCTACCAGGAGCTGCTGCCGATCGAGGGCCGCCCCAGGACGGGGTTCCACTCCGGCTGGACGCCGCTGATTCGCGCGGACCGCCTGGCCCGCGAGCTGGGCCTGCGCGAGCTCTACATCAAGGACGATTCGGTCAACCACCCGACCCTCTCCTACAAGGACCGTGTCGTCTCGGTTGCCGCGACGCGCGCCGTCGAGCTCGGCGTCACCATCTTCGGCTGCGCGTCGACCGGCAACCTGGGTAACAGCGTCGCCGCTCATGCCGCCCGTCTCGGGCTGCACTGCTACGTCTTCATTCCGCACGACCTCGAGCCCGGCAAGGTCACGGGATCGGCCGTCTCGGGTCCCCACGTCGTGGCGATCGAGGGGAACTACGACGACGTCAACCGGTTGTGCACGCAGGTCGGCGACCGCTACGGCTGGGGTTTCGCCAACATCAACCTGCGCGCCTACTACGCCGAGGGCGCGAAGACGCTCGGCTTCGAGGTTGTCGAGCAGCTCGGCTGGCGCTTCCCGCGGCACCTGGTGTCGCCGGTGGCGGGCGGCACGCTGCTGCCGCGCATCGGCCGCGGGTTCCGCGAGTTGCGTGACATGGGTCTCGTCGACGGAGAGTTGCCGCGCATCCACGCCGCGCAGGCCGCCGGCTGCGCGCCGGTGGTGCATGCGCTGAGGGAGGATCTCGAACATCCCGAGCCCGTGAAGCCGGACACGATTGCGAAGTCGATCGCTATCGGCAATCCTGCCGACGGCTACCACGTGCTGCGCACCGTGCGCGAAACCGGCGGCAGCGGCGCCACCGCGACGGATTCGGAGATCCTGGACGCGGTCGGGCTGCTCGCCCGCACCGAGGGAATCTTCACCGAACCGGCGGGCGGGACGACGCTGGCGGCCACGATGCACCTGATCCGCGACGGCGTCATCGCACCGGACGAGTCGGTGGTGGTCTGCATCACGGGCAACGGATACAAGACGGCGGATGCGGTCGGCGGCGGCCTGCGTCCTCCCGTGCACCTGGGACGGTCCCTGTCCGAGTTCGAGGCGTTCGTGGCCGGCCGGCACGACGTCCACCAGCAGGTTGGCGATGCCTGAGATACAGGATGCGGCCGACCGCACGGAGATAGTGCGGGCCGAGGGGCACCTGGTCGACTCCCGGCTCCTCAACGCCATCCTCGACAAGGTCATCGAGCGGCAGTCGAAGTTCGAGGTGCTGCGGTTCGACCTGGGCCGGACCAACGAGGATTTCTCCTCGCTCGAGCTGAAGGTCACGGCGCCGGACACCGGGACGCTGCGCCGGCTCCTCGAAGAGCTGATGCCGCTCGGTTGCTACGCGCGGCCGACGCAGGACGCCACGCTGCGGCCGGCCGAGGCGGACGGCGTGGTGCCGGACGACTTCTACTCGACGACCAATCACCGCACGCTCGTTCGCTGCGGCGGACGCTGGCTGGAGGTAGCCGGCCAGCGCATGGACGCCGTCATCGTCGTGCGGAACGGAAGTGCCGTGTGCTGCAAGCTGCGGGACGTGGCGCGCGGCGAGGCGGTGGTCTGCGGCGTGGCCGGTATCCGCGTGTCGCCGGAGTTCCAGGAGCGGGATCGCCTCGGGTTCGCGTTCATGACGAACGACGTTTCGAGCGAGCGCCGCGTCGAGGTCAGCGCGTCGAAGGTCGTTGCGATGATGCGCCGGATCAAGGAGTCCGGGGGCCGGATCGCGTTCGTGGCCGGTCCCGTCGTCGTGCACAGCGGCGGCGGAGGCTATTTCTGCGAACTGATCCGCGGGGGCTACGTGGACGTCCTGCTGGCCGGTAACGCGCTGGCGGTGCACGACGTCGAGCACGCGCTGTTCGGCACGTCGCTGGGCGTGGACCTCGACGCCGGCGTTGCGCGCGAGGAGGGGCACCGGAACCACCTCCGCGCGATCAACACCATCAACCGGGCGGGCGGCCTGCAGCCCGCGGTAGAGTGCGGCGTACTGCGCTCCGGCGTGATGTACGAGCTGGTGACGCGCGGCATTCCGTTCGTGCTGGCGGGGAGCATCCGGGACGACGGGCCGCTGGTGGACACGGAGATGGACCTTGTCGCGGCGCAGGAGCAGTACGCGCGCGCGCTGGAGGACATCTCCATGGTCGTCATGCTGTCCACGATGCTGCACAGCATCGGCGTCGGCAACATGCTGGCGTCGCACGTGCGCACCGTCTGCGTCGACATCAATCCGGCGGTGGTGACGAAGTTGAGCGATCGCGGATCGGCGCAGGCCGTGGGCATCGTGACCGATGTGGGCCTGTTCCTGCACCAGCTTGCGACGCAACTGCGGGCGCTCGATGCCGCGCAGCCGGCCCTGCAGGGCGCCGGAAGGGGAGTGGCCGACCGTTGAGTGCGACCCCCGGTTCCGGCAAGAGCGGCATCGTCGTCCAGAAGTACGGCGGCACGTCGGTCGCGACTGCGGAGCGCATCGGCGCCATCGCCGACCGCGTGAGCCGCTGCATCGAGGACGAGGCGGGCGCCGGCCTGATCGTGGTGCTGTCCGCCATGGGCAAGTCGACCGACGGGCTGGTCGCCCTCGCACACGAGGTGTCCCGGCGGCCGGCCGGCCGCGAAATGGACCTGTTGCTGGCGACGGGGGAGCAGGTTTCGGTGTCGCTGCTGGGGTTGGCGCTGCAGGATCGCGGCATCTCGGCCATCTCGCTGACCGCGGCGCAGTGCGGCATCCGCACCGACGACGCATTCAACATCGCGCGGATTCAATCGATCGACACCGGGCGCATTCAGGCCGAGATCGCCGCCGGCCGCGTCGTGATCATCACCGGCTTCCAGGGCATCAACTCCGAGCACGAGATCACGACCCTGGGCCGGGGCGGCAGCGACATCACGGCCGCGGCGGTAGCGGTCGCCGCCGGTGCGGCCAGTTGCGACATCTGCACCGACGTGGACGGCGTGTTGTCCGCCGACCCCAACGTGGTGCCCGGCGCAAGGCTCTGGCCCGAGATGAGCTACGAGGTCGCGATCGAGATGGCGTCCAGCGGCGCGAAGGTACTGCATCCGCGGGCTGCCGAAGTGTGCATGGCGTACGACGTGCCGATCCACGTCCGGTCGAGCTTTCACGGCCGCACGGGCACGTGGATTCGCGGGAGCGAACAGATGGTGATGGAGCAGGCTGAAGTAGTAGGCGTGAGCAGCGACCGCAAGATTGCCAAGATCACGCTGCTCGACGTCCCGGACGAGCCGGGCCTCGCCGCGCGGGTGTTCCAGGACCTGGCGGCCGAGGACGTGAACGTGCGCTTGATCATCCAGAGCGCGAGCTCGGAGAGCCGCGGGCGGATCACGTTCGTGCTGGACGACGAGTACGTCGAGCGCGCGGAACTGCTGGTCGAGAAGTGGAAGGCCGGCGGCGTGGCCCGCGACGCCAGCATCGATCACGACGTGGCGAAGATCTCCATCGTCGGCTCGCGGTTGGCGTCGACGCCCGGTCTGGCGGCGCGCATGTTCGCGGCGCTCGGCCGCGAGCAGATCAACATCGACTGCATCAGCTCGTCGGAGATGAAGGTTGCCTGCGTGATTCGCGGCGACCAGGCGCAGCACGCGGTCCGTGCCGTCCACGACGAGTTCTTCCCGCCGGATGCAGGCGCCGGCGACGGCGGCGGACGGGAGCGCGGGGAATGACGGCCAATCCGGCCCGCATCGACGTCGGCGTCCTGGGGGCGACCGGAATGGTCGGCCAGGAGTTCATCGTGCAGCTTCAGGGACACCCCTGGTTCAACCTGGCATGGGTGGCCGCGAGCGAGCGGTCGCAGGGGCGCCGCTACGCCGACGCGGCGGCCTGGCGCCTTCCCAGGGCGATTCCGGACGGCGTGGCCGACATGACCGTCGCCGGCTGTCAACCCGGCGGCGCGCCGCGGCTGCTCTTTTCCGGGCTCGATTCCTCGGTCGCCCGCGAGGTCGAAGGCGCGTTCGCGGAGGCGGGCCACATCGTCGTGAGCAACGCGCGCAACTACCGCATGGACGCTGACGTGCCGCTGCTCGTGCCCGAGATCAATCCGGACCACCTTGCGCTGCTGCCGGCCCAGCGCAAGGCGCGCGGGTGGTCCGGCTTGATAGTGACCAATCCGAACTGCTCGACGATCATGCTGACCATGGCGCTCGCCCCGCTGTGCCCCTTCGGCCTGCGCACCGTGAACGTGACGACGCTGCAGGCCGTTTCCGGAGCCGGCTATCCGGGCGTGGCCTCGCTGGACATCGTCGGCAACGTCATCCCGTTCATCGGCGGCGAAGAGCAGAAGATGGAAACCGAGACGCAGAAGATCCTCGGCCGTCTCGACGGCGGCCGGGTGGAGCCGCACGGGGTCACCGTGAGCGCGCACACCACGCGCGTCGGCGTCACGAACGGCCACACGGAGATGATCTCGGTCGGCTTCGACAGCGCGCCCGCCGAAGAGGATATCGTGGCGGCGTTTCGGTCGTTCGCGGGGCGCCCGCAGGAGGCCGGTCTGCCGACCGCGCCGGTACGGCCCGTCGAATACCTCGACGACCCGTACCGCCCGCAGCCGCTGCTCGACGTCGACCGCGGCCGCGGCATGACCGTCACGACCGGACGCCTGCGCCGCTGTCCCGTGCTGGACTACAAGTTCGTCGCGCTGGGGCACAACACCATCCGCGGGGCCGCCGGGGCGGCCATCCTCAACGCTGAGCTGATGCAGGTGGACGGGCTGCTCGACTAGTTCGCCGCGGCCCCGCCTTCGACGTAGTCGACGGCGACACGGATCGGCGCCGCGGCGGCTGCGCCCAGGAGGGAACCGGCCGGGCGCCGCTCGGCGCCCGGGTCGAGCACGGTCGTGATGTCCAGCCGGCTGCCTTCCGGCAGCATGACGGGCGCATCGAACCAGAAGCGCGACGTCCAACCGGAATCAGGTTCGCGCAGCCAGAGCATCGGGACGCGCGAGCCGTCCGGCTTCACCGCCTCCACCTGAATCTCGGACGATTCGATGTCCACCTCGGGAATGATGGACAGCAGGGTGACGTCGGCGGCGATGTCGTGACTGAAATTGACCTCACGGCCGCTGACGGTCGCCGGCGAGGTCACCAGCATCGAGTCGATCGCGGCGGCATCGCCGTCGGCAAGGTAGAGACCGATACGGCTCTGGTCGGTGAACGCCTGGCCCTCGGTGATCCAGGTCTTCCTGTACTGGATGCGCAGCACGATGTCGCTGCCGGCCGGCAACGGGTAGCCGACGCCGTCCGTGCGGACCGGCGCCTGGCCGGGAATCCAGACGCCTACCGGCGGCGCCGTGGGAAAGGATCCATCCTCGGGGTCCGCGAATCCGGGGGCCGGATCGGCCTCGTCCAACTCGCGCGCCGCGCCGGCGGCGTCGACGAATACAGCGGCGTTCCTGACGACCGCTCGCGCACCGGGCTGCAGGTCGACCGCCGTGATGGCCCGCTCCGCGTCAGCGCCCGACGGCAGAACGAAGTAACGGACCAGCTCGCGCGTTCCGGCATCGATCTCGAACGCTTCAGGCATCTCGAGCGTCACGCTGGGCTCGCCGAGGGCCCAGTCCGCCGGCAACTCCGGCGCGGGCGGCACCTGGTCGCGAGACCCCTGCGGATAACCGCCGCTGGACCACTCCAGGATCATGTCCATGTCGCGGGCCGACAGCGCGTGGCCGTTGCGGAACATGCCGAAACCATCCTCCGCCTGCCACGGGGGCATCCGCAGCCCGAGAATCTCCTCGCGGATGGACTGCGTCCACGGGTATGCGGACTGGTAGGTAACCAGCGACATCGGCGCGATGCCGCCATCGATGTGGCAGCTTCCGCACTGGTCCCGGAAGATCGGGAACAGGTGCTCGTTGTAGTTCCAGCGCGACGAAATCGGCGTGTGCCCACGCGTGCCGGAGTCCAGCGTGACGACGCACGCCATGGCGAGCGCCAGCAGCCCCCACATGTATAGACGCATCCGGTTCCTCCCTCGCTGCTACACCGACGGACAGCCTGACACGGTCAGGGGTTGTTTCCGTAGACCCGGGCAATCTCGCCGGCCGCCGACCCGAACACGTCGTAGGCGCCGCTGACCTGCTGCTTGTTGCCCAGATCGCCGTACCAATCGAGCAGCCACGCTGCGCGAACCAGGTGGCGCACCGCGATGTTCACGTCGTTCTGTTCCTGCTCCGACAGGTCCTCGGTGCGGTCGTTGAGCGCGAGCGCCAGCTCCTTGGCCTGCAGGGCGGGAATGAATATCTCGGCGAACGCGCCGCGGCCGATCAGCTCCTGGAGCTCCTGGTCCAGCCCGGCGATGGCGGACACGATGTCGGAGGTCAGCTCCGGGATCGGCGGGCGGATGCGGTCCGCCAGCGGCACGGACGTCGGTGCGCCGGTCATGACCGTGGACGTGCGCGCGTCGGCGGCGTCCGCAGCGGCGGCGCTGTACTCGGCGAAGATGAAGTCGAAGCGCTCCTCGGGGAAGTCCTCGACGAACACCACCTTCGCGGTGACCTCGGCCGGTACGTCGAGCTCGCCGACGACCGCCTCCAGAAACGCGCCGTCGGGCGACGGCACGAGATCGAACGCCGTTACCTCGATGAACTCGTCGGTCGCCTCGTCGTAGTCCTCTTCGAGCACCGCGCGGCCCGACCACGTGCTGACGTCCACCGGCTCACGGTAGTTGTCGGTGGCGTAGAGGCGGAAAACCCCCGGTTCGGGATAGGTGCCCTCTATGTGGTGGAAGCTGTCGGGCGCCATGAACACGATGCCGCCGTTGCGCGGGGAGTGGTCCATGTGCGCGCCGGGCGCCGCGTCGACGACTCCGCAGGTCAGCATCTCGGACCCGTAGTACGGGTTGCGGACCGGTCCGTCGCGCTGCACCCAGTTGGAGCCCTCGTCGTACATCGGACAGTAGGCCCGCGCGAACCCCTGTGGCAGATCGAGCGCCGCGAGGTACTCGGAGAGCGGCTTGAAGCGCGCGCGCATGGTCACGATGTCGTCCGCACCGGCGGCGGAGCGGACCAGCGGCTGCGTGACCGGGTCGGCCATGACGGAGAGACTCTCGAGCGCCGCCCGGGCGTCGTCGAAGTTGTCGGCCGCCAGCGCCTCCTGCGCCATGACGTAGCTCTCGAGCTGCACGTCGAAGGGCGCCGGGCTGCCCGCGGCGGGCCCTGCCGGACCGCTCGCGGACTGCCGCGCGGCGCAACCTGAAGCGGCGGCGACAGCGACGACGAGGAGTCCGGCGACGGTGCAACGTCCGGCCGTACGGAGCTTCTCGGTCATGCGTTTATTATACCTGCACGCGGTAACCCCACAGCCCTGCGCCTCCGGCGCCGAAAAGCAGATCAGGATGAGAGCGAACGGGCACCCTGAACGGCCCTTGCCGGATGCCGGGCGGCGGCACGTCGACAGTTTCCTGGACGAATTGCGCGTGGCGCGCCGCCTGGCGGCGAATACCCTCGAGAGCTACCGGCGGGACCTGGAAGTGCTGCTGCGGCATGCAGCGTCCCGCGACACGACGGTCGACAACCTGTCGCAGACCGACCTCGAGGCTCTCGTCCGCGATCGCATGGCTTCCGGCCTGGCGCCGCGCTCGGTGGCGCGTCTCGTCGCCTGCGTCCGGGGCTTCTACCGCTTCATGGTGCGGGACGGTCAGATCCCGCGTGATCCGGCCGGCGACCTGCACGCGCCCCGCGCCTGGCCGGCGCTGCCCAGGTTCCTTGCACTGGAGGATGTCGACCGGCTGATCGACGAACCGGACGTCGGCACACCCCTCGGCGTCCGGGACCGGGCGCTCATCGAGCTGCTGTACGCCACCGGCATGCGCGTGTCCGAGCTCATTGCGGTTCGCCCCGCCGACATCAACCTCGCGGGCGGGTACCTGGTCTGCGAGGGCAAGGGAGCAAAGCAGCGGCTCGTGCCCGTAGGCGCGCAGGCAGTGACCTGGATCGAGCGCTATGTCGCCCGCGGCCGCCCCCGTCTCGTCAAGGGGCGCGCATGCGAATGGCTGTTCGTCAACACCCGCGGCGGGCGCCTGAGCCGCGTCGGGTTCTGGAAGATCCTGAAGAAGCACGGGCGCGCGGCTGGGCTGTCGGGCGATCTCAGCCCGCACGTCATTCGCCATTCCTTCGCCACGCACCTGCTGGAACGGGGCGCCGATCTGCGCTCCATCCAGAGCCTGCTGGGCCACGCCGATCTGTCGACCACGCAGATCTACACGCATATCGCCGAGGCCCGCCTCAAGGCGGTGTACGAGCAGTTCCATCCGCGGCCGTGAGCGGGTGCCGTCCGGCGTCGCCGCGTTGACCTGGCTCGCGGCTACTTGCTAGGGTAAGCGGATCGCCACATAAGGAGTTCGCTTACATGCGCCGAGCCGGCCGCTACGTATTCACATCCGAATCCGTCACCGAAGGACATCCCGACAAGATCGCCGATCAGATATCCGACGCCGTGCTCGACGCGGTGCTCGCCGAGGATCCCACGGGGCGCGTGGCGTGCGAGACCCTGCTGACGACGGGCCTCATCATGCTGGCGGGGGAGATCACGACCAGCGCCGCGCCCGACTTCATCGGCGTCGCGCGCGAGGCCGTCCGCGACGTCGGCTATACGCGCGGCAAGTTCGGTTTCGACGCCGATACCTGCTCGGTCGTATCTGCGCTTCACGGCCAGTCGCCCGACATCGCCCTCGGTGTCGATCCGGGCGGGGCGGGCGACCAGGGCCTCATGTTCGGCTATGCGTGCACGGAGACGCCGGAGCTCATGCCGCTGCCGATCATGCTGTCGCATCACCTCGTGCGGGCGCTGTCCGAGGTGCGGCGCGCGGGCGGCCTCGACTATCTCCGGCCGGACGGGAAGTCGCAGGTCACAGTCGAGTACGACGGCGACACGCCGTTGCGCGTCACGACGGTCGTGGTTTCCTCCCAGCACAGCGCCGACGTCTCCATCGAGCAGATCAGGGCAGACGTGACGCGCCTGGTCATCAGGAAGGTCATCCCCGAGCAACTCATCGATGCGCAGACGAAGATATTCGTCAACCCGACCGGCCGCTTCGTAACGGGCGGGCCGCACGGTGATTCCGGGCTCACCGGGCGCAAGATCATCGTCGACACCTACGGCGGGATGGCACCCCACGGCGGCGGCGCGTTCTCGGGCAAGGACCCGACGAAGGTCGACCGCTCCGCCTCGTACATGGCCCGCTACATCGCCAAGAACTGCGTGGCCGCCGGCCTGGCGGAACGCGTGCAGGTGCAGTTGGCTTACGCCATCGGCGTCGCCGATCCGGTTTCGGTGCTGGTCGAGACGTTCGGCACCGGCCGCATCGGCGAAGGGCGCATGTCCGGGCTCGTGCGGGAGCACTTCGATCTGAAGCCGCGGGGGATCATCGAATCGCTCGACCTGCGGCGTCCCATCTACCGGCGCACGGCGGCGTTCGGCCACTTCGGCCGCAGCGAGCCGGAATTTACCTGGGAGCGGACCGACAAGGCGGACACCCTGCGCTCCGCCGCGGGGCTCTAGCGTCGCGACCTACGTCCGGACGGTCAGCAGCAGGTAGGCGGCAGAAGCACCGAACAGCACGTTCGGGGCCCAGGCCGCGAGCGCCGGTCCCAGCAGCCCCGCGCTGCCGATCGCGGCGAACACGTTGATCGTGATCCAGTACGTGAACGCCAACACCACGCCCAGGCCCACGCCGAAGAGGGTTCCGCGCGGCCCCGTCGTGACCGCGAAGGGAATCGCGATCAGCGTCAGGATGAGTGTCACGAACGGGAACGACACCTTGCGGTGCAACTCGACCACCAGCCGCACCACGTCGAACCCGCTGGCGCTCAGCTCGGCGATATGCGTCCTGAGTTGCCCGAAGTTCATCAGCTCCGCGTCCGGGCGTTCCGTCGCAAAGTAGTCCGGCTCCTCCAGGGTGGGCAGCGGCGCCTCCACCGCGCTCGTGTACGCGATCGTCTCACCGCCGCCGGGCGCGGGCGTGGTGAACTCGCGCGTCCAGACATCGCGGCCCTGCCAGCCGTCCGCGAACGACGCGGCGCCAGCGAAGGTCCGTCCGGTCAACCCCCACGGCTCGCCACCGAACTCGTAGACCGACAGGTTGCCGAGCTCGTTCCGCTCGGGATCGAAGTGCAGGTAGTGGTAGATGGATCCGTCCCCGGCCACGATCCACTGCCGGCTCAGCACGTCGATCGCCCGGTTCCTGCGAACGCCGCTGCGGATCTCGAAATTCAGCGCTTCGGCCTCGCGGTTCGCGGCGGCCATGATCGTCTCGCTCATCCCGAACAGCACGCCGCTCAATGCCAGGCTCGCCAGGAAGATCGGCAGCGCGGCCCGGTACAGGCTGACGCCGCACGCCTTCATGACGGTCAGCTCGCTGGTCTTCGTCAGCAGGCCGATGGTGACCAGCGTCGCCACCAGCGCCGAGACCGGCAGCACGAAGTAGCTGAACTGCGGCGTCGCGTACCAGAAGTACTCCAACAGCATCAGGCCGGTCGTCTGGCCCTTGAACAGCTTGTCCGACAGGTCGATGAACGTCGAGATGTAGAACACGCCCAGCAGCCCGACGAACCCGAGCAGCAGCACGCCGCAGTACAGCCGGAACACGTACCAGTCGAGCAGGCTCAGGCTGGGCAGGCCGGGCCGGGGCACCGCAATGCCCGACCACATCCCGCGGGCCACGGATTGCTCGGTCTCCTCCTCCGTCTCCGGCGCCCGGCGCAGGGCGGGGAAGGGGAGTGCGATACGCCTCTCCACGGACGCGGATCTCCAGGCGAACAGCGCCAGACCCGCCAGCCCGAGCAGAATGTTGGGCAGCCACATGGCGAGGTGGGGGGAAACCAGCGCACCCTTCGCCATCGCTTCCGCGCCGTACATGATGACGTAGTACGTGAAGATCACCATCAGGCCCAGCGCGAAGCTGGCCAGCCGGCCGTCCTTGCGGCTCGTCACCCCGAGCCCGATACCGATCAGCACGAAGACCAGGCAGGCGACCGGGATGGAGAACTTGCGGTGGATCTCCATGATCGGCCGGTGCGGCGAAACGCCCTGCGCGCTCAGTTGCGCCGCCTCCTCCTGCAACTGCGCGATGGTGAGCTCGGGGTAGCCGCGCTGCGGACCGCCGCGCGGAAACACGCTCTCCGGGTCGAGGCCGATGACAATTTCCTCGAATGAATGCACCTCGTAGGCGCCCGGTTCGTCCGACCGCATCACGTGGCCCGTTCCGGAGCGCAGAACGACGTCCACGGTCCGCTGATCGGCGTCCAGCACGACCTGTCCCTGCGACGCCACGTACACGTCCGGCTGCCCGGAATCGCGCATGTCCGCCAGGAAAACGTCCCGCCAGCCGGCGCCGGTCTGCGACACGTCGCGCACGTACAGCACGACGTTGGGGAAGTCTTCGTAAAAGACGCGCGGCCTGACCTCGCCCTCGGCGCGGCTGGCCACCGTGCGGAACGTGATCTCCCGGAAGCGCTGGTTCGCATCCGGCAACGCGATCACCATCACGTAGCAGGTAGCGGCAGCCGCGAGCAGCGCCAGCAGCAGCAGCGGCCGGAACATGCGCAACAAGCTCACGCCGCAGGCCTGCAGCGCCACCGTCTCGCGGTCGCTCGACATCCGTCCAAGGCCCATCAGCACGCCCAACAGCAGCGCCATGGGAATGGTGAGCGCCAGTCCCTGCGGCACCAGCGTCCCGACGATCCGGATGACCGTGAGCGTGTCCACGCCCTTGGCGATCAGCTCCTCGACCACCTCCATGATCGGCGGGATCATCAGCAGGAAGGTGAAGATCACCAGGCCCAGGAGAAACGGCGGGATGACTTCCCTGAGGATGTACCGGTCGGTTATCCGCAACATGATGGTGCTGAAAGCATATTAACCCGCATTACACGACGGGATCTGCAACCGCTCGCGGCGCGTCTATTCGGAGCAGGAGGCGGATGACACCATGCCGATCGACGACGCAGGCACCGGACGCTCCTGGCACTACATGCGGTTCTGCGGCATCTGCGGCGCCCGGCCCGCGGAACTGCTGCCGCAAGACAGGCCCCGTTGCCGCCTGCACGGCGGGCGCGCCCTGCGCGAGGGCGAACGCCTGCCGAGCAAGCCGCGCAGCGGCATGGCGTGGCGTGGAACCGGCACGACCCGGAGCTGAGCACGCGGGCGGCGGCTTCCGCCGGGGAGTCCGTTAGCCGCGGTCCGTGGATCAAAACAGCCGCAATTCGTGCGTCTAGTAATCCCAGATGAAGGGTCCAATAAGGGATGTTATGTTAACTACTGGGCATCAGAACCGGTCCGGAGCTCCGCAACGGCCTGCTCCAGCGCCTCTATCAACTCATCCCGGCTCACGCTCGCCTTGCGGAAGTTTAGTCGCAGGCTGAAGGTCTTCGAAGGCGCCACCCATTTGTAGGCGAACGGCTTCTGCCGGCCCCCTGCAGGCTTCGCCGCGACCTTGCGCACGTCGGCGCGGGTCATTCCGGAAGCCGTGATCCGCTCGACCAGCGCCACCATCGCCTGCGCATCGGGCTGGCGGGCCACCTGCAGCAAGGTCGACTTCGAGTCGAGCTCCGCCAGGCGGCACAGGTCCTTGACGTCGTCGGGGATCGCGTTGAGGGACAGCGATTCGGTGATCGAGCTGCGGGACTTCCCCAGGCGCCGCGCAAGCTCCTCATGGGTATAGTGAAAACGCTCGGCCAGCGATTTCAACGCTTCGGCTTCCTCGAACGGGGTCAGGTCCTTGCGCTGGATGTTCTCGATCAGCGCCAGCTCGATCGATTCCCCGTCGTCGATGTCCCGCACGATGACGGGCACCTCGCTCAGCCCCACCCGGACCGCGGCCTGGTAGCGGCGCTCGCCGGCGACGATCTGGAACCGATCGCGCAGTTGCCGCACGATCAGCGGCTCGAGAATGCCTTTCTCCGTGATTGACGCCATGAGCTCGGCGAGATCGCCCATGGCGGAGCGCGGCTGATGCGGGTTGGGGTCGATCAGCTCGATGGAAATCATGCGGCCGATCGGAGCCCCGGCCGCCGCGGCCAGCCCGTCCACGTAGTGGGCGTCGTGGCGCATCTTCGCGGTTTCGGGCAGTCCGCGCCTAGGCACGCGCCATCACCTCCTCGCACAGACTGTAGTAGTCGGCGGCGCCCCGGGAATTCGGCGCGAAGTCGAAGATCGACTCGCGGTACGCCGGGCTCTCCTCCAGTCGGACATTCTTGGAAATTATGGTCTTGAAGACCTGCGTGCCGAATACCTGGCGGATCTGCGCCATGGTGTCCCGCCCGAGTGACGTCCGCCGATCGTGCATCGTAATGAGGATGCCCAGTATTTCAAGGCCCGGATTGGCCCGCATGCGCACTTTTTCGATGGTTTCCAGCAAGTCGTCGGTGCCCTCCAGTGCGAAGTACGACGACTGGATGGGAATGAGCAGGTGCGTTGCCGCCACAAGCGCGTTGACGGTCAGCAGGCCGAGGGTCGGCGGGCAGTCCATGACCACGTAGGGGAACCGATCCAGCACCGGCGCGAGCTTGTCCTTGACCCGGAAGTGGGCGTCGATATCCGCCACCAACTGCCCTTCCAGCTTGGCCAGGCTGATGCGTGCGGGCGCAACCCACAGATTCTCCTGTGCTGCAGGCTGGATGACGTCGGACAGCGTGCAGGCGTTGTCCGTAATCACGTCGTAGACGCTACGCTGCAGCGTAGCGGGGTCGACGCAGGACAGCGTGGTGTTGGACTGCGGGTCCAGATCGATCAGGAGGGTCGGCTTGCCGCGGAGCGCCAGCGCAGATGAGAGATTGATCGCCGTCGTGGTCTTTCCCACGCCACCCTTCTGGTTGGCGATGGCGAGAATCATAGACTCAAGCAGGCCGTGCGGACGATGCGTGCGGCAACGACGGTGCGATCGCGTGAAATTCTAGGCAACGCCGGTGGTCGTGTCAAGACGACCCACCGTTCGCGGCGATCCGCGTGCACGCCGCAACTCTTTTATCTGGCGGGACTTGCGGTGCATGTCGGCCGGCCGACATGCTACATCTTGTACTTGCCCAGGTCTTCGGGATCCAGGCTCTCGAGCCACTTGGTGAGTCGTTCCGAATCGTCCTTCTTCGGCGTGAACTCCAGGCCGCGGGCGTTGTCGATCACCTTGTCCTCCACGAAAATCGGGGCGCGCACGCGGAGCGCCAAGGCGATCGCATCGCTCGGCCGGGCATCGACGGCAACCTCTTCACCGTTCACGCGAAGCTGGATCGTGGCGTAGAAGGTGTTGTCGTGAAGGTCGGAAACCACGATCTTCTCGACAGCGCCATGGAGGTCGGTGATGATGTTGCGCAGCAGGTCGTGCGTCATCGGCCGCGGCGTGGCGATGTTCTCGATCTGCAGGGCGATTGCGTTCGCCTCGAATATCCCGACCCAGATCGGCAGCACGCGCTGCCCTTCCTGATCGCGAAGTATGACGATCGGCATATTCGTGACCGGGTCGACCATCAGACCCTTGATCGTCATCTCGATCTGCATCGACCGCTCCATTACAGCTCTGCAGCGACGACTTCGCCCCGCAGGCTGTGCGCCCCGGCGGCATCGACACGCACCGCCACGGTGCTGCCCAGCCACTCCGGCTTGCCGGGAAAGTTGACCACGGTATTCTGCGCGGTCCGACCCGCGAACATCCCGCCGTCCGCCTGCCGCCGGCTGCGGGAGTCGACGAGCACCTGTACAGTCTGCCCGACGCTGGCGGTGTGCAGGCCGGCCTGGATCGTTTTCTGACGCGCCTGCAACGCCATCAGGCGCCTGGTCTTTTCCGCGTGCGGCACCGTGTCCGGCATCCTCTTGGCAGCCAGCGTATTCGGCCGCTCCGAGTACATGAACGAAAACATGCCGTGAAACCCGACAGCCTCGACCAGCGACAGCGTATCTTCGAAATCCCGGTCCGTCTCGCCGGGGAACCCGACGATTATATCGGTCGACAACCCAATGTCCGGGATGGCCGTCCGGACCTGCTCCACCAGTGCGAGGTAGGTCTCGCGCGAATACCGGCGCCGCATCTTCTTCAGCACCGCCGACGAACCCGACTGCAGCGGCAGATGCAGATGGTTGCAGACTTTCGGGAGATCGCGCATCGCGGCGATCATGGCGGGCGTGACGTGCCGCGGATGCGGACTGGCGAAGCGGATACGCTCCACGCCCGGCACCGCATGGACCTCCTGCAGCAGCCACGCAAAATCGCGCAGCGGATCGGCGGGATCGTGGTAGTGGTTGACGATCTGCCCCAGCAGGTGCACTTCGCGGTGTCCCGCCGCCGCGGCGTGACGGACCTCGGCCAGAATTTCACCCGCGGGACGCATGCGCTCGTGGCCGCGCGTGTACGGCACGACGCAGAACGCACAGAAATCGTTGCAACCCTCGATGATCGTGACGTAGGCCTTGACCGGATCGTTGCGCACCGCCATTCCCAGCGGAAACGAAACGTCGTCGTACGGGTTGACGTCGATCTGCGACTCCCCCGTCTCGTTCGCGCGGCTCACGAGCAACGGCAGGCGCCGCAGCGCCTGCGTGCCGACCACCACGTCCACGTTCGCCGACCGTTCCAGGATGCGGCCGCCCTCCTGCTGCGCCACGCACCCGGTGACGGCGACGAGCGGTCGCTCCCCGTCTCCGCGGCCAAGCGTCCCGAGGCGGCCGAACAGCTTCTCCTCCGCTTTCTCACGCACGCTGCAGGTGTTGATCACCACGAGGTCGGCGTCGCCGACGTCGTCCGTCAACTCGTATCCCGCCTGTTCGACCAGGCCGGCCATGCGCTCGGAGTCATGGACGTTCATCTGACACCCGAACGTCTCGATGCAGGCCTTCTTCGCCATGATCACGCTCCGGCGCCGGACGCCGTCACGGTTTCGACGCGGTCCCCGCCGCGCTTTCCGCTGTCGAGCAGCGCGCGCGCACCGGCGAGCGCCGTCGGTGAGGCGCCGCCCGTCATGAGTCTGGCCAACTCGACCACGCGCTCCGCCTCCTCCAGCGCAGCGACGGACGTAACGGTGCGGCCGTCCCGGACGGTCTTCGCCACGCGGCAGTGAGCCGTCGCATGCGCCGCGATTTGCGGGAGGTGCGTTACGCACACCACCTGGAAACGCTCCCCGAGCCTGCTCAGCAAGCGGCCCACGCTGCCGGCGGCGCTGCCTCCGATGCCGGCATCGATCTCGTCGAAAACGAGCGTCTTGCCGGGCGCGTCCGTGGTCGCCAGCGTCTTGAGCGCCAGCATGACTCGCGACAACTCCCCGCCTGACGCGATCCGCGCGAGCGGCCTGGGCGCCTCGCCGGGATTGGCCGAAAAGTACAGCTCCACGTCGTCGATACCGCGCGCGGTCCAGCGCTCGGGCGGCCGCTCGCCATCCGCGAACCTCGCGTGCACGCGCGCATGCGGCATGGAAAGGCGCTCCAGCAGCGGCGCCAGCTCGCGCGCCAAAGTTTCCGCCGTGTTGCGCCGCAGCCTGGACAACTCACCGGCTCCGTCGAGGAAGTGTGCACGCGCGCGCTCCTCGTCGGCGGCCAGCGTCTCCACCTGCCCCGCCGCACCGCGCAGCGCATCGAGCTCGGCGGATATCTCCCGCCGGTGCTCCAACACGCCAGCCAGATCCGGGCCGTACTTGCGCTTGAGACCCTCCAACGCAGCCAGGCGATCCTCGACCTCCGCGAGGCGTTCAGGCGCCGTTTCCGCGTCGGCCGCGCGTGAGCGCAGCGCAAACGCCAGGTCCTCGAGCTGTGCCTCGACGGCCGCACGCGCGTCGAGATACGGCGCGAAGGACGGGTCGACGGCCGCGAGCTCCTCGACCTGCCGCCAGACACTGCCAAGCGCAGGCAGCGCGGCGTCGTCCCTTTCGTACAGCGCAGCATATGCCGCCGTGCACAACGATGCCAGCCGCTCGGCGTTCGCCAGCCGCCGGCGCGCCACGGCCAGCGTCCCGTCCTCGCCGGTCTCCGGGGCGACAGCCTCGATCTCCCGCTGCTGGAACTCCAGCAGCTCGATCCGCTCCGCATTCTGCGTGCGGTCCGACCGCGCGAGCTCCAGCTCCGTCGCCGCGGCCTTCCAGACCGCAAACGCCGCAGCCACTTCCCCGGCCCGCCCCTCCAGCTTGCCGTGGGCGTCGAGCAGCGGCAGGTGGTTACGGGGATCGAGCAACGCCTGGTGCTGATGCTGGCCGTGGAAGTCGAGCACCTCCCGGCCGATCGCCTGCAACCCGCCGACCGCCGTGAGCTCGTCGTTGACGAAGGCCCGGCTGCGGCCCTGCGCCGTGACTTCCCGGCGGAACACGATCTCTTCACCCGCGCCGGTCTCGAGCGCCGCCTGCACGACGGCCTTCGGCGTTCCGGTGCGTACCAGGTCGGCCGTCGCCCGCGCGCCGGCAAGCAGACCCAACGCCCCCAGCACAATCGACTTGCCGGCGCCGGTCTCGCCCGTCAGCACGGTGAATCCGGGTTGCAGCTCCAGATCCAGCCGCTCGACGACCGCGAGATTCCTGACGCTGAGGAACCGAATCACCTGTGTGCTCTTGACGGCGCCGGGAACGGTTGACGAGGGAGGCGCCAGATCGACAGAAACTCCATCATATCATAGACTTGACAGGTTCCGGCAGGCGTGCTAAAGTGCGCAAATCTGCGCTGTCCCAGCGGCGCTCCGGTGTCCGGCTACGGAGGGTTCGGTGCGTGCCATCGGTTGTTACGCGTTTGCCCTCCTCCAGACTACGGGCGTTGGCGAGTCTGGGGAGGCGTTCGGAGGCGGGGTGCTCGAGTTGCTCGAGCGCTCCTCGCTGCTGTCGCTGGCCGTTCTGGTCATTCTCGCGATCTTCTCCATCGCCTCTTGGGCGGTGATCCTTCTCAAGCTCAGGCAGTTCCGCCGGGTTACGGTTCAGACGGCCCGCTTCTCCGACGTGTTTCGGCGCAGCAACAAGTTCTCGGAGGTGCAATCCGCCTGCAAGTCGCTGGCGCACAGCCCGCTGGCCGGGGTCTTTCAAGCGGGGTACGTCGAGCTGAACGCGCAGTTGCGCCAGGGCGGGCAAACGGGCGGCCAGACCGGCCGGCCGGCGCTGCGCAGCTTCGACGCGCTGGACCGCGCGCTGCTGCGGGCGTCGAGCATAGAGGTCGCCAAGCTCGAGCGGCGCGTCGGTTTTCTGGCGACTACGGCGAGCCTCACGCCGTTCATCGGCCTGTTCGGCACGGTGTGGGGCATCATGAACGCGTTTGCCGGCATCGGCGCGGCGGGGTCCACGAGCTTGACGGTCGTGGCGCCGGGCATTGCCGAGGCCCTGATTGCAACCGCCGCGGGATTGTTCGCGGCCATTCCCGCTGTCTACTTCTACAATTACCTTACGCAGAGGCTGAAAGAGATCGCATCGACGATGGACGACTTCGCGATGGAGTTTCTGAACATCACCGAGCGAAACTTCTCCTAGAACATCGATGCCGACGGTTCACGCCACCGCAAGCCATGGCGTATCCCGCCGCCGGGGCCGCAGAGTCGCCACCTCGCTGTCCGAGATCAACGTCATTCCGCTGGTCGACGTCATGCTCGTCATGCTGATCGTGTTCATGGTGGCGGCGCCGATGATGCAGCGCGGCCTGGAGGTCAACCTCCCCGAGGCCCGGCGCGCGAACCCGATCGAGGTGCAGCGCCTGTACGTCACGGTCCCGCTCAGCTTCCGCACGGACGGCATGGTTCAGGTCGATGACTCCCCGGTGCCGTTCGACGTGCTGCACGAGCGCATCGGCGTGGAGCTCGACGGCCGCGCCGATCGCAACGTGCTGTTGCGCGGCGACGGCGGGATCACCTACAACGAGTTGATGAGCGTCATGGACAAGCTGAAGGAAGGGGGCGTCCAGGAGGTCGGCCTGGTTGTCGACTACCCGGCCAACCCCTGAGTAGTAATGGACGGTTCCAATGCGTCGGAACGGGCGCAGGACACGGAGCGGATACGCGGTCCGCTCGCCATCTCGGCCGGCGTGCACCTGGCGGCCCTCGCGGTGATGCTGCTCGGCCCCGGCTCGTGGCTGGGCGGGGTGGGCAGTCAGGCGGCCGCGGAGCCGGACGTCGTGATGGCGATCCGACTTGGCGGACCGGAGGGACCGGGAGAGGGCGGCGAGACACCGCTCGGCGGGCGTCCCATCCAGCAGATCCTGCCCCTGGAGGAGGCGCGCCGCCCGCTATGGATCCAACCGCCGACCCCTGCCCCGCCGGAAATGATTATTCCCACTGAGGACGCCAGGCGCCGCCCGGAGCCGGAGACGGAGGTCGACACGGTGCCGGAAGAAGCGCGCGGGCGGACGCCGACGCGCGGCCCCGAGCTGCTCGACGGCAGCACGATGGCGGACACCGGCGTGGACGGCATCGGCATCGGGCTTTCGGGCGGAGGGCTGGGCGGCAGCGACGGCGAGCTCGACCTGGCGAACTTCTGTTGCCCGGAATACCTGTCCACGATGCTGCAACTCATTCGCAGGCAGTGGGACGCCAACCAGCAGGTGCCCGGCGTGAGCGTGGTCAGATTCACGATACGGCGGGACGGCGCGGTAGGTGGAGTCGCCGTGGACCGCAGCAGCGGCTATCTCGCGCTGGACATGAGCGCCCAGCGCGCGATCCTGCTCACGTCGCAACTGCCGCCGCTGCCCGGCGCGTTTACGGAGCCGAGCCTCACCGTACGGCTGACGTTCGAGTATCGACGATGACCAGAGGACTGCTTCCGATCGCCTGCATTCTCGCGCTCTGCGGCGCCGCGCCGGTGCTCCGCGGCCAGCAGCCGCCGGCAGCGCAGGAGTCGCCCGCGCGGCAGCAGTCGCAGGTTGACTTGATCATCGGCGGCCGGATCGGCGCGCGGCCGACCTTTGCGGTGCCGGACTGCCTGGCGCCCGCAGCCGACGAGATGCTGGCCGGAGCGGCGCGGACCATCGCCGAAGTGCTCTGGAACGACCTGGAGTTCGAGCGCGAGTTCCGGATGATGGCCCGGGACACCTACGACACCATTCCCCGTGCGCGGGCGCTCGAGGCCCTCCCGTACGACCGCTGGCTCGAGCTGGGGGTCGACGGCGTCGTGAGCTGCCAGGTGGAGGCGGCGGGCGACGGACGCCTGCGCCTGACGGCGCGGCTGTTCAACACGCGCTCCCGCTCTTCCGCGTTCGGTGTGGAGTACAGCGGCTCCGCGGGCAACATCCGCCTCTACGCGCATCAGCTTTCGGACGAGATTCACCGCCACCAGCGCGGTTTGCGCGGCGTCGCACGCACGAAGATTGCGTTCGTATCGGATCGCGACAGCGAGTCCGTGCTGGGGCTCGTCGAGGATCGCCAGACCAAGGAAGTGTATTTCGCCGACTACGACGGCGAGAACGTGCAACGGGTAACTGTCAGCCGGTCGCTGAACACCAACCCCCAGTGGGGATCCGACGGGGGGGCAATCGCGTACACATCGTGGCGCCGCGGCGCGCAGGACGTGTTCGTTTCCTACATCTTCGAGGGACGCCTCGAATCGCCGGCCGGCGGATCCCGCCACGTGCACAACTGGCTGCCGGCGTGGTCGCCGGACGGGTCCCAGTTGGCGTTCACGTCGAACCGGGACGGCAATCCCGAGCTGTATATCGCCAACGCCGACGGCACCAACGTGCGGCGGCTCACGAACCATCCCGGCATCGACACGACACCCACCTGGTCGCCGCAGGGCCACCAGATCGCTTTCACCTCGGACCGCACCGGCTCGCCGCAGATATACGTGATCGGTGTAGACAGCACCGGACTGCGGCGGATCACGTTCGAGTCCTACTGCGATCGGCCGACGTGGTCGCCCGCCCCGTACAACGAGATTGCGTACTCGTCGCGCACCGGACCGGGCCACGACATCAAGGTGGTCGACCTTGCCACGAACGAGGTGCGGCAGTTAACGTTTGGTCAAGGGTCGAACGAGAGTCCCAGCTATTCGCCGAACGGGCGGCATCTGGCATTCACATCCACGCGCGGCGACGGCAACAAGCAGATCTGGCTCATCGGCCGCGACGGGCGCGGGCTGCGGCGTCTCACGAGCCAGGGCAACAACGAGATGCCGAGCTGGTCGCAATGACGGCATCCTTACGGCGCACGCCGCCGGAGACAAGCTGATGTTCAGGTGGAATCATTTTTGCTTTCGTGTAATTCCCATGGTCCTCTTGTGCGCCATGGTGAGCCTGGCCTGCACCCGCAATCCGCCGCCCGAGGCGCCGCCGGATACGCCGCCACTGCCGCCGGCGGTGATCGACAACGTGCCGGAGCCGCCGCCGCCGCCGGTCGAGCCGGAGCCACCGCCGCCGCCGCCGGTGATCGAGCCTGAGGAGGAGCTCGTCACGCGCAGCCTCCAAGAGCTGAACCAGGATTCCCCGCTGCAACCCGTCTTCTTCGCCTACGACAGCGCCGAGATAGACGTCCCGAGTCGGCGTGTCCTCGACCAGAACGCAGAGGTGCTCAGGCGCAACCCGAACTGGATCATCACCATCGAGGGACACTGCGACGAACGGGGCACGGCCGAGTACAACCTGGCGCTCGGAGAGCGCCGGGCCGTGGCGGCCAGGCAGTACCTGGTGGAGATCGGCCTTGCGGCGGACCGCTTGCGGACAGTGAGCTACGGCAAGGAGTTCCCGTTCGACCCGGGCCACGACGAAGCGGCGTGGAGCCAGAACCGGCGGGCCCACATGGTAATCAGCGAGCAGTGAAGTGAGAGGACCAGCCATGACCTGCATCCGCCTCACCGCCTGGTTCACCACCGCGAGCCTGCTGCTGGCGCCGGCGCTCGCGCTCGGCCAGAACCGGGAGCACCAGCAGCTCGCGGCGGACATCCGCATGCTGCAGGAGCAGAACTCGCGGCTGGAGTTGATGATGGCGTCGGTCGACGCGGCGCTGCAGCAACTGGCGGCGAAGATGGACGAGCAGGGCAATGCGTCCCGCCGCCTGTTCACCGACCAGCAGCTCGCGGTCGATGACGTGGCCGACGGCGTCCGCATCCTGCGCGAACGTTTCGACGAGACGAACGTGCGCATCTCGTCGCTGTCGCAGGAGATCGAAGCACTCAGGACCAGCATTCCACCGGCTACGCCCGCCTACGCGAGACTGGCGACGGATCCCGAGACGGGTCTTGCGCTCGAGAATCCCGCACCGGCGCCGGCGGCGCCGGCGGCGCTCGGTCCGGGCGTTTCGCCGCAGCGCATGTACGACACGGCGTGGGCCGACTACACGAACGGCCAGTGGGTGTTGGCCATTCAGGGATTCGAGGCGTACATCAAGACCTTCCCGCGCTCCGAGCTCGCCGACGACGCGCAGTTCTACATCGGCCAGACGTACTACGCCGACGGAGCGTTCAAGGAATCAGTGGCCGCCTTCGAGCAGGTGCTGCTGGCCTACCCCGACGGCAACGTCGTGCCCGATGCGTCCTACAAGCGCGCCCTGGCGCTGGACCGCCTCGGCGAGACGGAGCAGGCGCAGCAGGCCTTCGAGCTGGTCGTCCAGAACTATCCCGAGAGCACGATGGCAACGCTCGCGCGGCAGGCGCTGGACAGGTTGAACCGGCAGTAACGCGGAGCCGGGAGAGGTGAAGTAGCGACGATGGGTAGCGTGAACAAGGTCATTCTGGTGGGCAACCTCGGCCGCGACGCGGAGGTGCGCTACACCCAGGGTGGCACGGCCGTGGCGACGCTGAACATGGCGACGACGGAAGTGTGGAACGACAAGGCGTCGGGCCAGCGCCAGGAACGGACGGAGTGGCACCGCGTGGTCGTGTGGGGCAAGCAGGCGGAAACGCTGCAGGAATACCTGATCCGTGGACGCCAGATCTACGTCGAGGGGCGGCTGCAGACGCGCCAGTGGGACGACCGCGACGGCAACAAGCGCTACACCACGGAAGTCCGGTCCGATCGGATCGTGCTGCTCAGCGGCCGCGGCGGCGAGCCCGGCCGTGCGCGGGACGAGGCTGGCGGAGAACCAGGTTACGACCGCCAATCGGGCGGCCAGCAGCCGGGCGCGAGGGCCGAGCAACCCTCTGCCGGTCAGGATGTTGGCGCGGAGTTGACCGACGACGACATCCCCTTCTAGCCGTTACGCCTCGGGCGCGCGGCCGTAGCGATCTTCCAGCCGGACCACGTCGTCGAGCTCCGGCGTCGACACCTCGATTACGTCGCAGTCCTCGATTGCGGTCATCCGATGGACCGTGCCCGGCGGAACGTGCACGCGGTCGCCGCGGCCCATCTCCCACTTGCGGGCCGCGCCGCCCGACCCCATCTCGAACAGCAGCCTGCCGCTCCACAAGAGGATCGTCTCGTCTTTCCGGTTGTGATACTGCAGGCTGAGCGCGTGCCCGGCCCTGATGTGGAGTACCTTGCCGACATAGCGGTCCGTCCGGGCCCAGTGCCGCTCGTAGCCCCATGGCTTGTCGACGTGCGTCTCATCCCGATCGTTCACGATACCTCCCTCGCGGCCAGCATCATTCCGTAAACGCGTCCCGGTGCTTCAGGCGCAGCCGCACCCCATCCAGATCCTCGAGGCGGCGGCGCAAGGCTTCCGCCACCATCACCGAGCGATGCCGGCCGCCCGTGCAACCGACGGCCACCGTCAGGTAGCTCTTCCCCTCCGCCGCGTACTGCGGAATGAGAAAACGCAGCAGGTCCGTTGACTTGCCGAGGAACACGCCGGTCGCCTCCGCGTCGTTGAGGAAATCCTGAATAGCCTGGTCGCAGCCGGTCAGCGGTCTCAACTCCGGTACGAAGTGCGGATTCGGCAGGAACCTGACATCGAACAGCAGGTCTGCCTCCAACGGCACGCCGTGCTTGTAGCCAAAGCTCAGCACGGTCACGACGAGCTGCTTCCCGGCCCCGACGCGCGAGAGGTCGATGAATGCGCGGCGTAACTCGTGAACCGTCAGCTCCGACGTGTCGAACACCTTGTCTGATATCTGCCGTAATTTCTCTAAAGCCTTGCGTTCCTTGAGGATACCCTCGATCGCCGCCTGGTCCGCGGCCAGTGGGTGCGGGCGGCGCGTCTCGGAGAAGCGCCGCACGAGGGCGTTGTCGTTCGCCTCCAGGAAGATGAGAATCGTACCCAGCGACTTCCGGCGGCGCAGCGCCTGCAGCGCCGGGGGAAAGCGCTCCAGGAACGCCGGGTC
Organism: Vicinamibacterales bacterium; assembly: GCA_965207665.1. GTDB lineage: Bacteria > Acidobacteriota > Vicinamibacteria > Vicinamibacterales > UBA8438 > JAAXGX01. Next base: position 2,621,641 of record CBDBMV010000002.1, on the reverse strand, counting down.
CCGCATGTCGACCACGACAGCGGTAGGCGGCGCATCGGGACCGCGCGTCTCGGCCAGATCGGCGAGCGCGGGCAGCAGCGACGTCGGCAGATTGTCGACGCAAAAGTACCCGAGATCTTCCAGTGCGTGTATGGCCTGGGATTTGCCGGCACCGGACAACCCGGTCAGCACCACGAACCGGGCTGCGTGACCGAGGAGACGTGCTTCACGGTGGCTGCCAGACATATCAGCCCGTGGCGGTCGCGCTGGTCGGCTCGCTACCGCACGGCGACCCGGCGGCGCCGTTCCCAACGGGTCTTCAGCGCGTGCGCCTGCTGCTGCACCTTGTCGACCGCACCGCCGATAGCCAGGCTCCACTGCCCGCCTTCGTCCTCACCGTGCAGAAAATGGTCGCCCCGCACGTGGACCGTCATCTCCGCTCGGCAACGGTGGCGCTCCTGCGACAGCACGACCTGCGCCGATACGGCGTTCTCCTGCAGCAGGCGCTCGAGCTTCGCGAGCTTCTGGTTGATGATCTGTCGTATTGCGGGCGTTATTTCGACGTGGCGGCTGCTCACCGTGCTCATCATGATCGCTTGGCCTCGGCCCAGTACTGCATCTTGCGCTGGCTCGATGTGGAAATCTTGAGATCCTCACGGTACTTCGCGATAGTGCGCCGCGCCAGGATGAGCCCTTCCTCCTGCAGCAGCGCAACGATGCGCGAGTCGCTGAGCGGCTTGCGCACATCCTCGGCTTCGATCATCTTGCGGATGCGCTGCTTTATCACCACCGACGAAACGTTGCCGCCGTACGAGCTGTGAATGCCGCTGTGGAAGAAGTACTTCATCTCGAACACGCCCTGCGGCGTGAACATGTACTTGTTGTTGACGACCCGGCTGACGGTCGACTCGTGCATGCCGATGCTGGCCGCCACGTCGCGCAGCACGAGCGGCCTCAGGTGTTCGATCCCGTGGTCCAGAAAGGCGCGCTGGAAGTTGATGATGCTCGTGGCCACCTTGTGAATGGTCTTCTGACGCTGATCAATCGACTTGAGCAGCCAGAGCGCCGAGCGGAACTTCTCCTTCACGTAGGAGCGCGTCTCGGCCGAGTTCCGGCCATCCTTCTCGAGTAGTCGGCGGTATACCGGGCTGATCCGCAACTGCGGCAACCCTTCCTCGTTGAGGGTGGCCACGTACTGCCCGTCCACTTCCAGCACGTAGACATCGGGCGTGACATATTGCGACGGCGACGGGTTGTAGCGCGTGCCCGGCTTCGGATCCAGTTGCCTGATGACCTCGATGTGCGGCTTGAGATCGGGCACGGGCATCCGTAGCTGCCGCGCCAGCTCCGGGATCTGGTTGTTCTGCAACAGCCCGAGGTGCCGGCGCACGATGGTTTCGCTCGGCGTTCCCTCGAACCCTAGGTGGCGCAACTGGAGCAGCAGGCATTCCTGCAGGTCGCGGGCCGCGACGCCGACCGGATCGAAGCCCTGGACGAGCGTCAGCATGCGCATTACCTCGGCGGCCGGCCAGTTGCCCATCGCGGCAATCTCTTCGATCGACGCAACCAGGTAACCGTCCTCGTCGAGGTTGCCGATGATGGCGACGCCGATTTCACGCAGCAGCTCGTCGTCGGTGCGGGCCGAGAGCTGCCACATGAGGTGGTCGGCAATCGACTGCGAATCCTCCGGCGAGGACGTGGCCAGCGTGTTCTCGATCGGCGGCAGCTCCTTCACCTCGCGCGCCGTGCGCGGGCGGTAGCCGTCGTCGAGATAGTCGCCGAAGAAATATTCGTAGTCCGCGTCGTCCCACGTATCCGGCTTTTCGGCCGCGGCGTCGGTGTCCGGGTCGGCCTTGTCCACCGTCGCCTGGGAATCTGCCGGCTGCAGCTCCTCTGCCGGAACCTCCTCCAGAAGGGGATTCTCCACGACTTCCCGGTTCAGCAAGTCCGTCAACTCGACCGTCGTCATCGGCAACAGCTTGATTGCCTGCTGCAGCGACGGGGTGAGGATGAGCCGCTGGGAAAGTCGCGCCTGAAGCTTCTGCTGGATCGCCATCGCCGTACGGCGCCGCGCGCCGCTCTCGTCATCTTACCAGCCCGCGACACGGGCCGCCGCCGCAGCCGTCAGTCGAGGCGGAAATCGGCGCCCAGGTAGATCCGTTTCACGTCCTCGTCGCCCGCCAGCTCGTCCGGCGTCCCGCTGCGGAAGACCCCGCCGTCGTGAATGATGTAGGCGCGATCCGTGATGCGGAGCGTCTCGCGCACGTTGTGGTCGGTGACGAGCACGCCGATGCCGCGCGCCTTGAGGTGAAAGATGATCGTCTGGATGTCGGTCACGGCGATCGGGTCGATGCCGGCGAACGGCTCATCCAGCAGGATGAACAGGGGTGAAATCACGAGGGCGCGGGTGATTTCCACGCGGCGGCGCTCTCCACCGGAGAGCGTATGGGCCGGGGAAGACGCCAGCGGCGCGAGCTTCAGCTCGTTGAGCAGCTCGTCGGCGCGCGTCCGTCGCGCCGAACGGGTCATGTCGAGCGTTTCCAGGATCGCCAGGATGTTCTGCTCGACGGTCAGGCCCCGGAAGATTGACGGCTCCTGCGGCAGATAGCCGATCCCCTTGCGCGCCCGGAGGTACATCGGATCGCCGGTGACGTCCTTGCCGTCGAGCTGGACGTGACCGCTGTCGGGCGCAGTGAGCCCGACGACCATGTAGAAGGTGGTGGTCTTGCCGGCGCCGTTGGGACCGAGCAGCCCGACCACCTCGCCGGACTTGACCTCGAGGCTTACGTTACGGACGACGGTGCGGCCGCTGTATGACTTCGTCAGGTTGCGGGTCCGAAGCGTCGCCATTCACTTGAGGAGCTGCTCGGGACAGGCGCCGCTCGCCGTGGCGGTGCGGCGCTGGTACTGTCCGTCCACGGAAATGTCGTCGACGGACGCGAAGAAGGTCAGCGTGCGGCCCAGCGTCTCGCGGCAGCCCTCTTCTTCACCGGCGGCTTCCACGAACCGCACGGGCGCGCCCTCCATTTCGTAGCGGCCGGTCTCGTCGTGATACACGAGCCTCTCGCCGGACACGATCCGCCCCGGGACCAGCAGCGTGACGTTGCCGGTCGCGGTCACGCGGTCGAGCGTCACGTCGTCGGCCTGCAGTTGCACCTGAATCCGGTCGGCCTGCAGGTCGCCCTGCGGCCCGTCCAGGCGGGCGCCGGCGGTATAGGTCACGCGGTGCAACTCCTTCTCGTACCGCATGGATTCGGCGGTCCCCGTGGACAGCGATGTTTCCGGCTCGTCCGTTTCCCGATTGAGCCGGGTGATGGAGAAGGTCGTCTCGACGGCGCCGTCGAGCAAGAGATTCCCGGTCGCTTCGTCGAGCACCAGCAGACCGCCCCGGAATGCCGTATCTCCCTGCCACAGGTGCGCCGCCCCCGCGTACATGACAAGCTGCTCCGCGCCGTCGTACGTCAACTGGTTCGCCGTAACCAGCACCGGTTCGACAGCCAGCAGACCCGGATACTCGGCGTCGCCGTCCTCCCCCGCCGTGTGGCGCAGCACGCTCTCGACGCTGCCCTGCGCGCCGATCTGCGGCCCGACGAATCCGACACGGATCGTGCCGGCGCGCACCGTCCCGCCCGTATAGACGACTTCGGGCGTCCGGCCGTCCTCCTCCGCCGGGACGAGCTCCACGGCTTCGTCCGCGATCAGGTAGCGCGCCTCGTCCCCCTGTCCCACGACGTCGCCGTCCTCGAACGTGACGCCGCCCCGGAACGTCGCCGCCTCGAGCGACGACAGTCCGCCGCCCAGGGTCGCCTCCAGCAGCTCCGCGCGCGCGACGCGGGCTTCCCTGCCCGGCCGGGCCTGCTCCCGGTATTCGACCGCGCCCTCGAAGCGGGCCTCTTCCGGACCGTCCCCGGACAGTCCTTCCACGTCCAGCGCGTCCGCGTCGATGTTCCGCCCCGGCGACGAGCCCTGCGCGGGCAGCTCCAGCGTCACGTCGTCGCGCGCCGCCAAACTGCTGATGGCGCTGCCGTCTACGTCGAACACGATATTCATGGATGACGATGCAATCTCGGTACCCGTGTCGGCCTCCGCACCTGCCAGCGCCAGGCGGGCGCCGCCCGTCAGGTCCGCCCGCTCCACCGCCGCGCCGTCCTCACCGTACGCCAGCTCGATGTCTTCCGCCGCCATCGTGCGCAATTGCCCCGCACCGGGCTCGCTGCCCGCGACCTGCACGCCGTCACTCAACGCAAGCGCCTTGAGCTGCGACGTGTCGGGGACGAGCTCGGCCCGCGCTTCCGGGGCCTCCATCGTCAGACTGCCCGCGGCTATCGACACGCCGCCGCCAAAGCTCATGAAGCCTTCCCGCTGGGCGACCGTGGCCGACTCGGCGCCCATGGTGGTGCGCGTATCGCCGGCGCCGCGCAGCGCAACCGACGCACCGCTCAGGAGCTGCAGGCGGTCGGCAATCCGCTCGTACGCCGCGCTTGCGGCCGACGCCTGCATGTCGCCGCGCACGAACGTCGCCGCCTCGGGCATGCGGACCACCCCGTCCGCTTCGGAGTACTGCGCCGCCGCGGTGCTGGCCTCGAGATCTCCTCCCGCGATCAACTGCACGCCGCCGCTCAGCGCCACCTCGGTCTCGCCCGCGTCCACCGTTGCGCCGGCGCTGCGCAGGACGAAACCATCGCGGCCCTCCCGTTCCGCCACGGTCACCTCGACGCCGTCGGCCATGCGCAGGCCGCCGCCGGCATAGGTCATCTGGCTGCCGGCAACCACGCGGATGTTGTCGCCCAATGCATCGGCCTGGACGATTTCGCTGCCCCGCGTCTGGATGATGGCGTCGGGATCGGTGCGCTCCACGACCACGGCCTGGACCGGCTCCGCGCGCTCGCGCAGGTTCAGCAGCACCGCGGCGCTCACGCCCGCCACCAGCAACGCCAACCCGAGCCGCAGGGGATGCCTCCAGAACGCCATTGAATTCCGCCAGCTCAACTCACTTTACATCAGCTACGGACAGCTCTATCGACGTCTCGTTACGCCATGTGTTCTCGGTCAGCGAGAACGCGACGTCCAGTGCACCGCGCCTGGCCCGCACGAACTCTTCCTGCTCGGCCGCCCGCCACGCCATGGCGCGGAACCGCGCACGGCCCTGTCTGACGGTCATCGCCAGGTGCCGGTCCTTGATGACGCGCGGTCCGTCGACCACTTCCACGGCTTCGGCATGGAATACCGGACGCCGGTTGCCGACGCCGAACGGCTCCAGCGCATTCAGTTTCGCCATCAGGCGGCTGTCGATGCCCGTCAGCGGCAGCGGCGCGTCGATGGCGAGGCGCGGCGCCAGGTCGTCCGGCTCCAACCGCTCGTTGGCGTACTGCGCCAGCCGCTGGCGCAATTCCGCCAGCCGCGCCGCGGGCAGCTCCAGCCCGGCCGCCTGCCGGTGGCCGCCGAAGCGCGTGAACAGGTCCGCGCAGTGCTCCAGCGCCTGCAGCAGGTCGAAGCCCGGGATGCTGCGTCCGGAGCCGTAGGCCACATCGCCGTCGACCGCCAGCACGACGACCGGCCGACAGAACTGGTCCACCAGCTTCGACGCAACGATGCCGATCACGCCGCGGTGCCATTCCTCGCCCCAGACAACGAGTGCGTTCTGGGCGGCGATGTCCGGGTCGCGCATGATCCGCCGGCGGGCGTCCCGGAGTATCGCGGCCTCCTCCTCGCGCCGGCGCAGGTTCTCGGCGTCCAACTGCCCGGCCAACTCCCGCGCCTCGCCGGCCAGCTCCCGGTCCGCGGTCAGGAGGAGCCGGGCCGCCAGGTCCGGCGTATTCATCCGACCGGCAGCGTTCACGCGCGGCGCGAGCATGAAACCAACGTCCTCGCTGCCGATCTTCTCCCGCCGCGCGAGTCCGCACACCTCCAGCAGAGCCTGCAGACCGATCGTATTGGGGCCGCGCGCAAGCCGTTCCAGGCCCAGGCGCGCAATGACGCGGTTCTCGCCGGTAAGGGGAACGACGTCGGCGACCGTGCCGATCGCCGCGAGCTTGAGGAACGCCGGCATCCAGGCCGGATGATCCGTCTTGAGGCAGAGGCCGTGCACCAGCTTGAGGGCGACGCCGACGCCGGCCAGGTCCTTGTCCGGATAGGGACAGTCGAAGCGCCGCGGGTTGATCACGGCAAGCGCGGGCGGCAGCGCCTCTTCCGGCTCGTGATGATCGGTGATTACCAGATCGATCCCGAGCTCCCCGGCCCGCCGGGCGGCCTCGTGGCTGCGTATCCCGCAATCGACGGACACCACCACCCGTACGCCCGCGGCCTGCAGGCGCTCGATCGCCTCCGGCTGGAGGCCGTACCCGTCCCGCAGCCGTTCGGGTATGAAGTGCACCACGTCGCCGCCGAGCAGCTCCATCAGCCGGCGCAGCATGACCGTCGACGTGATGCCGTCGACGTCGTAGTCGCCGTGCACGGCGATCTTCTCCTTGCGCGCGATGGCGGCGAGCAGGCGTTCCACGCCGGCCGGCAAGTCCGTCAGCAGGAACGGATCGTGCAACTGGTCGAGAGAGGGATGCAGAAAGCGCGCGGCAGTCTCGGCAGTGTCGACGCCGCGCAGCACCAGCAGCCGCGCGATGACCGGATCGGCATCCAGCGCACGCGCCAGGGCGGCAACCCGCTCCTCGTCGCACGGCAGGTGCTGCCAGACGGTGGCGGGACGCATCACGGAGTGGACTGTACCGGACTGGTTTCCGGCGCCTCGTGGATCCCGATGTCGCCCATCTGCCGGAATTTCTCGTACCGCAGATCGCGGCGCGCGTCCGGCGCCAACGCCGCAACCTCGTCGAGGGCCTTCCGGAGCGCCGGCGCGAGCAGCGCCGCTGCGGCTGCGGCGTCGGCATGGGCGCCGCCGATCGGCTCCGGAATCACGTCGTCCACCACGTGCAGCGCGACGAGATCGTCGGGACGGATCTTCAGCGCGTCCGCGGCGTCCGCCTTGCGCGCGGCGTCGCGCCACAGGATGGCGGCGCACCCTTCAGGCGGTATGACGCTGTAGATGGCGTACTGCTGGATCAGGACGCGGTCGCCGATCGCGATGCCGAGCGCTCCCCCGCTGCCGCCTTCGCCGGTGACGACAACGACCACTGGCACGGACAGCATGGCCATCTCCCGCAAGTTGACGGCGATGGCCTCCGCGACTCCGCGCTCCTCGGAATCGATGCCGGGATATGCTGCCGGCGTGTCCACGAAGACGACTACCGGGCGGTCAAACTTCTCGGCCAGCTGCATCGCCCGTAGCGCCTTGCGGTACCCCTCGGGCCGCGCGTAGCCGAAATTCCGGCGGATCTTCTCCTTCGTTCCGCGCCCCTTCTGGTGTCCGACGACCATCACGGGCGTCTCGCCGAAGCGCGCGAAGCCGGCGACAATCGCCGGGTCGTCGCCGAAGCGGCGATCGCCATGGATCTCCGTGAAATCCTCGAACACGCGCCCGACGTAGTCGAGCGTATGCGGCCGGTCGGCATGCCGCGCGATGAGCACGTGCTGCCACGGCGTCAGGTTGCCGTAGATTTCGCGGCGGACCTCGTCGACACGCTTGTCCAGTCGTTGGATCTCGGCCTGACGCTCCGTGGTCCGCGGCAGCATCCGGAGCGCCTCGATCTCGCGCTGCAGCACGCCAATCGGTTCTTCGAACTCCAGCAGATCTGGCATCGGATCAATTCCAGGAGATCGTTCCCGCACCGCAGATGCGCTCGATCTCCTCCACGAGAACGTCCGAGTGGGCAACGCGCGTCTGCGGCAGCTCGGCGCGCAGCCGGACCGGCGGCTCCCCGCGCCGCAGCTCCAGCTCGATCCGCACCGGCTCGTCGCCCCGATGCTGTCCGAGCACGTCAGCCAGCGCCACCAGCGTCGCACGGTCGTGCGGCGGCGCCGCGAGCCGCAGCGTCATGGCGCCTCCGGCGTCACCTGCATACGCCGATAGCGGCGCTGCCTCCTCGACGACCAGCCGGCGCGTATCCTCGTCCATCTCGAGCCGCCCACGCAGGACCACCAGGTTGCCCGTCTCGAGGCACGCCGCGTGCTTGTCGTAAGCCGCGGGAAACACGACCGCCTCGAGGCTCCCGCCGCGATCCTCCAGCGTAACGACGGCCATCGGCTGGCCCTTGCGCGTCGTCATCACCCGCCGGGAAGCGACAACGCCGGCAATCGCCGCCCTGGCGTCCGGTCCGCTCAGATCCTCGATGCGCGTGACGTGGTTCGCCGCGAGCTCCTTTCCAAAGCGATCGACCGGATGGCCGCTGAGGTACAGGCCGAGCGCTTCGTTCTCGAACGCGAGCTGCTCGGTCGCCGTCCACGGACGCACGCGCTCGCCGCTTGCGGCGGCGCCGCCGGACTCCTCGGCGTCGGACTCGGCGAACAGCGCCGCCTGCCCGCGGTCGCGGTCGCGCTGGCGGCGACCGCCATGCTCCAACGCCCGGCCGACCGCCGCGAACAGGCCGGCGCGCACCTCCCCCACTGAACTGTCCTCCGTGCGCCGCGCCAGCGAATCGAACGCCCCCGCCTTCACCAGGCTCTCCAGCACGCGGCGGTTCACCAGCCGGAGATCCACGTCTTCGCACAGCCGGTTGAGCGACGAGATGCCGCCGTGCGCCTCGCGAACCTCCAGGATCGACGCGATGGCCGCCTCGCCGACGTTCTTGATCGCCGCGAGGCCGAAGCGGATGCCCTCCGGCGTCACGGTGAAGTGCAGGCCGCTGGCATTGACGTCCGGCGCCAGGATCGGAACCTGCATGTCACGGCACTCGCCCATGTACATGGCCAGCTTGTCCGTATTGTGCCGCTCGATCGTCAGCAGCGCCGCCATGAAGTGCTGCGGGTAGTTCGCCTTCAGCCAGGCGGTCTGGTACGCCAGTAGCGCGTACGTCGTCGAATGGCTCTTGTTGAACCCGTATCCGGCGAAGTACTCCATCAAGTCAAAGATGCGGGTCGCTTTCTCCTTCGGGATGCCCCGCTCGACCGCGCCGCTGATGAACCGCTCGCGCTGCGCCTGCATGACGGAGGCGTCCTTCTTGCCCATCGCCTTGCGCAGCACGTCCCCTTCGCCCATGGAGAAGCCGCCCAGGTCGCTCGCAATGCGCATCACCTGTTCCTGGTAGGCGATGACGCCGTAGGTATGGGCGAGGATCGGCTCGAGCTCCGGCACTTCGTAGGTGATCTCCACCTTGCCGTGCTTGCGCTTGATGAAGTCGTCAATCACGCCGCCGCGCAGCGGGCCCGGCCTGTACAGCGCGTTGAGTGCGATGAGGTCGTCGAACCGCTTCGGCTTCGCCTTGCGCAGCGTATCCCGCATGCCCGAGCTCTCGAACTGGAACACGCCGAGCGTATGGCCGTCGCCGAACAACTCATAGGTGCGCGCATCGTCGAGCGGAATTTCCTCGAGCAACAGCGTCTCGCCGGTCGTCTCCCGGATGTGCGCGACCGCGTCGTGCAGCAGCGTCAGCGTGCTCAGGCCGAGGAAGTCCATCTTGAGCAGGCCGACGCGTTCGACCTCCTTCATCGCCCACTGCGTGGTGATCTCGTCCTTCTGGCTCTTGTAGAGCGGCGCGAACTCGGTCAGCGGGCGCGGCGCGATGACCACGCCCGCGGCGTGCACGGAAGCGTGGCGGGTGATGCCCTCCAACCGGCGCGCCACGCCGATCAGCTCCTTCACGCGCTCGTCGCGCTGGTACATCTCCTTCAGTTGCGCGCTCTCATCCACCGCCTTGTCGAGCGTCATGTCGAGCGTGGCCGGGATCTGCTTTGCGACCCGGTCCACGTCGGCATACGACATGCCCAGCGTGCGCCCCACGTCGCGCACCGCGGCGCGCGCCTTCAACGTGCCGAACGTGATGATCTGGGCGACGTTCTCCCGGCCGTACTTGCGGGTGACGTACTCGATCACCTCGCCGCGCCGCCGCTCGCAGAAGTCGATGTCGATATCCGGCAGCGATACCCGCTCGGGATTGAGAAAACGCTCGAAGATCAGGTCGAACTCCAGCGGATCGACATCCGTGATGCGCAGGCAGTAGGCGACCAGGCTGCCGGCGGCCGACCCGCGGCCGGGGCCCACGGGAATGCCGTGATCCCGTGCGTAGCGGATGAAATCCCAGACGATCAGGAAGTAGCCCGGGTAGCGCATCCGTTTGATGACGTCGACCTCGTACGCCAGCTTCTCTTCGTACTCCGCGATCGGGTGCCGCAGCGCGCCTCGCTGCTCCAGCTCCCGCAGCCGTGGCAGCCGCTCCCGGAAACCCTCTCGCACGACGTGCTCGAAATACCCGTCGACCGTAAAGCCCTCCGGCACGTCGAAGCTCGGCAGGTGGTTTTCCCGGGCGCTCAGGTCGACATCGCAGCGCTCGGCAATCGCCACCGTGTTGCGCAGCGCTTCCGGGAACTCGCCGAATACCTGCGCCATCTCCTCCGGCGTTTTCAGATAGAACTGGTCGCCGTGGTAGCGTAGCCGCTGCTCGTCCTCGACGTTCTTGCCGGTGCCGATGCACAGCAGCACGTCGTGCGGGTGGTGGTCCGCCTGCCGCAGGTAGTGCACGTCGTTCGTGCAGACCAGCGGCAGGCCGAGCTCCCGGGCGATCGGCGCGAGGCCTCGATTTACGACCAGCTGGTCGTCGATGCCCTGGTACTGCATTTCCAGGAAGAAGTTCCCGGCGCCCAGGATGTCGCTGAAGGTTGCGGCGGCCTCGGTCGCACGCTGCTGCTGCTCCAGCCGCAGGTGGGTGGCCACCTCGCCCTTGAGGCAGGCGCTCAATCCGATCAGCCCCGAGGCGTGCTGCGCCAGCAGCTCCTTGTCGATGCGCGGCTTGTAGTAGAAACCCTCGGTGTAGCCGGCCGACACCAGCTTGATCAGGTTGTGGTAGCCCGTACGGTCCGCGGCGAGGAGCACGAGATGGTTCGCGGTTTCGCCCGGCTTGCCGCTGCGCGCCAGGCGACTGCCGTTCGCAACGTACACCTCGCAGCCGAGAATCGGCTTGACGCCGCGCGCGCGCGCCTGGTCATGGAAGCTGATCGCCGAGAACAGGTTGCCGTGCTCCGTGACGGCCGCCGCCGGCATCTTGAGGCGCTCCGCCTGATCGAGCAGCTCGCCGATGCGGCAGGCGCCGTCGAGCAGCGAGTACTCGGTGTGCAGGTGGAGGTGGACGAATTCGGCGTTCATTCCCATTCGATGGTGGACGGAGGCTTCGAGCTGATGTCGTAGACCACGCGGTTGATGCCCTGCACTTCGTTGACGACGCGCGAGGATATCGCCGCCAGCAGCTCGTGCGGCAGGCGGGCCCAGTCGGCGGTCATGCCGTCCCGGCTCTCGACCGCCCGCACCGCAATCGTGTACTCGTAGGTCCGCTCGTCGCCCATGACGCCGACACTCTGCACCGGCAGCAGCACGGCGAACGACTGCCACAGCCGGCGGTACAGCCCGGCGCGCCGGACCTCGTCGACGACGATGGCGTCGGCGCGGCGCAGCAGGTCCAGCCGCTGCGGCGTCACCTCACCCAGGATGCGCACGGCCAGTCCCGGTCCCGGAAACGGCTGGCGCCAGACGAACTCGTCGTCGAGTCCGAGCGCGGTGCCCAGCGCGCGCACCTCGTCCTTGAACAGCGCCCGCAGCGGCTCGACGAGGGCGAACCGCAGTCGCTCGGGCAGCCCGCCCACGTTGTGGTGGCTCTTGATCGGAGCCGACGGGCCGACCACCGACACGCTTTCGATCACGTCGGGATAGAGCGTGCCCTGGGCCAGAAAATCGAACTGGCCGATGCTCGCGGCAACGCGCTCGAACACATCGATAAAGGTCGCGCCGATGATCTTCCGTTTGCGCTCCGGATCCGTTACGCCGGCCAGACGGCCGACGAAGTACGGGCCGGCGTCCTCGACCACGAGTGGCAACTCCATGCGGCCCTCGAACCGGCGGCGGATCTGGTCCGCCTCGTTCAATCGGAGCAGGCCGTTGTCGACGAAGATGCACGTCAGCCGATCGCCGATCGCACGGTGCAGCAGCAGGGCGGTCACCGTCGAGTCGACCCCGCCGCTGAGTCCGCATACGACGCGCCCTTCCGCGCCGACGCGGTGGCGGATCCGGCCGATGGCCTCGTCCGCGAAGGAGGTCATCGTCCAGTCTCCGCGGCAGCCGCAGATGTCGTGGGCAAAGTTCCGGAGAATGTCGGCGCCGCGGTCCGTATGCACCACCTCGGGATGGAACAGCAACCCGTACAGCCGCCGCGACGCATCCTCCATCGCCGCGACAGGGGCGTTGGCGCTCGTCGCCGTCACCTCGAAACCTGCCGGCGCCCCTGCAACGCGATCGCCATGGCTGGCCCAGACGCGCAACTCGTCAGCGCCTGCCGGCAGCAACCGGCTGGAGGCGCTCAACGCCACAGCCGCGTGACCGTACTCCCGCTCCGGAGCCGGATCGACCTGCCCGCCGAGCGTGCGCGTCATTTCCTGCATGCCGTAGCAGATGCCGAGCACCGGGACGCCCGCGTCGAACACCGCGGCGTCGCAGTGCGGCGCACGCGAATCGAGCACGCTCGACGGTCCGCCGGAGAGCACCAAGCCCGCCGGCCGGCGCTTCCGAATCTCGTCCAGCGCGGTATCGAACGGCAGGATTTCCGTGTAGACGGAAAGCTCGCGAAGCCGCCGCGCAATCAGCTGCGTGTACTGGGAGCCGAAGTCGAGGACGAGAATAGTCTGATGGGCCACCGGGATCGCGCCGGCTCGCCGCGCACGGGAGGGCACGTCGGGGAACGGCGTACGGCTATTATAGCGAGGTGGGCCTCCTGTTGTGACCACAATATTTAGTGGTAGCGCCAGCCGGATACGCACGATATGCGCCTTCTGGTTACTGGCGGCCCTGGTCTGGCCGACGCCTTCCCAGGCCGGAGGACGCTCCGGCGGCGGTCCGCAATCGGCGTCCGCTCCCTTCTTTCCCCTGGAGATCGGTTGGACCACGGAGCTGGCGGCGCCCGCCGCGACGCGGCCGGCGTTCGACGACGAACATGCCTACGTGCCGCTGCGGGACGGCACGCTCGCGGCCATCCGGCTGCACGACGGCAGCATCACCTGGAAGGTCGAGCAGGCAACCGCGTTGCCGCCGGCGGCCGGCGGCGGGTCGGTCATCGTAGCGGAAGGCGCGGCGGTGACTGCGCTGCAAGCTGCGACCGGGGCGCGCCTGTGGTCGCTCGATCTGGGTGCGGCCGTCTCGACCGAGCCGCTGCGAGGCGCAGGCTGGTTGATCGTCGGGCTCGAAGGCGGCGACCTCGTGGCGCTCGAGGCGGCCAACGGTCGCGAGCTCTGGCGGCGGGCGATGGGCGGCCCGCTGCGCATTCCGCCGGCATTCGGCGGAAGCCGGCTGTTCGTCCCGATCGATGACGGCCGGATGGCGGCGCTGGATCTGTTGACGGGCGGCCTGTTGTGGGAACAGCCGCTCACCGGCCATCCGCGAAAGGTGCTGCCGCTCGACGCGGTGTTCGTCGGAACAACCGGCAACTACCTGTACCGCCTGTCGCTTTCCAGCGGCCGCGTCGACTGGCGCTGGCGCACCGGAGGAGACGTCGTCGGCACACCGGTCGTCGACGAGGAGAGAATCTACTTCGTCTCGCTCGACAACATGCTCTGGGCGCTGGACCGCGACAGCGGCGTGCAGCGCTGGCGGCAAGTGCTTACGCGGCGGCCGCAGGCGCTGCCCGGACTGTTCGGCAGGCTGCTGCTGGTATCCGGCGTCTCCGAAGAGGTCCGGACGTTCGATCGCGAGACGGGCGAGCCGTCCAACGCGTTGACGGCGCCGGCCGAGCTCGGCGCTCCACCGTACGTCGCGCGGTCCCTGACGGCCACCGGACTGCGGATGGTGGTGCTGGCCGCGGACGGCCGGTTGATCGGCATGCGGCGCCCTGTTCCGCCGCCGGCCGTATCGCTTGCCGAGCCCCCCCCGCCGTTGCGGCCCGTGCCGTACGGCGTCCTGCCTTCTACGCCGATCGAGATTGCACCGCCGGCGGTTGCGCCGGCCGTGCCGCGGGGACGGGTGTCGCCCCAATGAGCAGTTCCGTGCCCTGGCGCCGCTTCGCGGCGGCCGGCATCGTCATTGCCGGCGCCGGAGCGATACAACTGGCCGGCGGCCTCGTCGAGCTGGCCCGTCTGGGCGCCACCGACAACGCGGCGTTCGCCCGGATCGAGCGCCACGTGACGGAGCGTTTCGACACCATGGCGGCGACCATCGAGTCGCTCGCCGCCCGGCTGGCGGCGCGTCCTGCGGTAATTGCCGGCGTTCACGGCGGCCCCAACACGGCGGCCGCACTGTTCGACGCGGTTCGCGCGGCCCCCGCAGGAAGCGACGCTGCCGGCGCGGCGGTTACGGTCTACGACGGCGCGGGCGCGGCGCTCGCCTGGACCGGACGGCCGTCGGAGATCGCGACGGAACGGATCCTCGGCGAACGGACCTTCTTCGTCGCACCCGGCTCGCTCGGCCTGCACCTCGTCTACATCGAGCCCCTGTTCGACGCGTTAGGCGGCGACAGCCCGCAGCGGCGCATCGGATCGGTCGCGGCCGAGGTGGTCCTGTCGCCGGCGCTGGGCATCACCGGCACCGCAGCCGGCACGTTCCGTCTGCCGACGCCGATCGCCGACGTGGCGCTGCGGCCCGCCGGCCATGGGGCCGCCCGCATCGATTCGCGGCCGGACGGCGCGCGCGGCTTCGAGCTCCTGTCCCCGCAGGGCGAAGAGCTGCTCGAGGCGTCCGTGGCGGTGGCCGACATGCGCATGACGCGCATCCGCTGGCGGCGCACCGTTACCGATCTGACCCTGCTGTTCGTGGCGCTGGCGGTCGCGCTGGGGGCGCTGGCCGTGCTACGGCGCATGCCGCGCAGAGGTACGGTCCGGCAGGTCCTCGTCCGCTCCTGTCTGGCCGCGGCCGGCTTCGGGGCCGCCGCCCTGCTGCTGCAACTGGCCAGTGCTCCCGAGCCGGGACGCGGGCGCCTGTTTGCGCCGGAAGCGTACACGTCGGCCCTGGCGCCGGACATTCTGCGCTCTCCGGCCGACCTGCTCATATACGCCGCGCTCGCGGTCGCGCTGGCGGTGGTAGCCCTGGCGCTCCTGCGCTTCGCCCGGCCCGCGGCGCGGCGCCTGCGGCGGGCGCCTGCGCGCAACCGGATGGTGCCGTTCCTGCTGGTCCATGCGGCCGGCGGCGCCGTACTGGCGATAGTCACGGTCGGCCTGCTCGCGGTTACGCGCGACGCCGCCGCAACATCGACGACCGATCTCCTGCACACGTCGCTCGCGCCGTGGGACGCCGGGCGCGTCGCCCTCCTGACGGCGCTCATCCTGGCCGCCGTCGCCACCGTCTGGACCGGCGTCGCCGCATTGGCGGCCGCCGGAGCGCTGTGGCGGCATCCGCGGCGGCAGCCGGCGCCGCTGCTGGGCGCCGTCGCGGCCTGGGCCGCGCCCGTTGCGGCGACCATGCTTGCGCTCCGGCTCCCGCTGCTGCCCGGCCTGGTCATCGCGTCCGGCACCATGCTGGCCGCCCTGTCGATGTCGGCAGTGCGGCCGCGGTTCCGTCACGCGTCGCAAGCCACGCGCACGGTCGCGACGGTGCTGGCGTTCGTTCTTCCGGCGCTGCTGCTCTATCCCTCGCTGGCGCACTACGCGGACCGCGCCAAGCGCCAACTCGTGGAAGCGCGCTACGCGCGCCAGGCCGCGCGCTATCCGGCCGATCTGCAGCGCCATCTGCACCGTTCGCTCGACCAGATCGACGGGTTGGCGGAGCTGCGTACGTTGACGGCCGCTCCGCCAGGTCGGCCGCGCACCGACCAGGCGTTCGCCATATGGCGCCAGACGGATCTCGCGCAGCTCCGACTTACGTCGGCTGTCGAGCTGTACGACGCCGCCGGCAGCCTGATCAGCCGCTTCGCACTGAACTTTCCCGAGTACGAGGACGTGCCGCAGCGCTGGGTGTCCGCTGTCTGCGATTGGGAAATCTTCGGGGAGGCGGCGCCTTTCGGATCGGAGGAGCGGCGGATTCTGCACGGCGAGCGCGCCATCTGCGCCCCCTCCCCTTCCGCCGGCGCGGCCCCCGCAACGCACGGTTCGGTCGTCGTGCACCTGGCGCTCGACTACCAGGCGCTGCCGTTCATCTCGCCGCAGAATCCGTACGTCGAGCTGCTCCGGGAACGATCCGACACACCCACGGCGCGGGAGGCCGGGCGTGACGTGGAGCTCGTCATCTACGGCTGGGGCCTGCAGCCGATATTCACCTCCGGACCCAGCCCCTGGATTGTGGATGATGAGTTGTTCGCCCGCATATACGCGTCGCGGGAGCCGTTCTGGACCGTCCGCGCCAAGGGCGAGACCCGTTACAACCTGTACGTGGTCAACAACCGCGCCGGCATCTACGCGCTCGGATATCCGGCGTTCGGTCTGTTCGATCACCTGGTCCGCCTGGTCGAAATCACCGCCGTGGCCGGACTGGGTAGCCTCGTGCTCCTGCTGTTCGCCGTCGGGCTCACGCCGTGGACCGTCGGCTGGCGCCGGTTCGGCCGCGATCTGCTGCGCGACGTCCGAACCAGCTATTACCGCCGGTTGCTGCTGGCGTTCGTCGCCGCCACCGTAATCCCGGTGCTGGCGCTGGCGCTCGTCATCCGTCTGTACCTCACGGCCCAACTGCGGGCCGACGTCGAAACCGGCGCGGCCCGGACCGCCACGGTGGCGCAACGCGTGATCGAGGAGTCCTTCGGCCTGCAGCAGACCGGAGAGGAACCGGCGGCGATCATCAACGACGACCTGCTGGTGTTCATCAGCCAGGTGATCGATCAGGACGTGAACATCTTCGAAGGCTCGCGACTGCTGGCGACCAGCGAACGCGACCTCTTCGCCTCCGGCCTGCTGCCGACCCGCACTCCGGCGGGCGTCTATGACGCCATCGCGCTGAACCGCCTTTCCGGATACGTGGCCGAGGACGCCATCGGCGACTTGCGGTACCTGGTCGCGGCAACGCCGATTCGCACCGGCGGCCGCGACGCCATCCTGACCGTGCCGCTGACCTCCCGCCAGCAGGAAATCGAGGATCAGATCGCCAACCTCGATCGCGGCCTCCTGATCGGCGTGGCCCTCTTCGTCCTGCTCGGCTCGGCGAGCGGCTACTACCTGGCCGAGCGGATTGCCGATCCGGTCAAGCGCCTGACGCGCGCGACCCGCCGCATCGCCCACGGCGACTTCGACGCGCGGATGGCGGTCAAGTCCGCAGACGAGCTGCAGCGGCTCGTGGCGGCGTTCAACCGGATGGCCATCGATCTCAAGGACCAGCAGCAGCGGCTGGAGCGCACGCACCGCCTGGAGGCGTGGGCCGAGATGGCCAGGCAGGTCGCCCACGAAATCAAGAACCCGCTGACGCCGGTGCAACTCTCGGCCGAGCACCTGTTGCGGGTCAACCGCGACCGCGGCGAGCCGCTCGGACCGGTGCTGCAGCGCTGCGTGGAGTCGATTCTGGCGCAGGTGCGCATCCTGCGCCAGATCGCCTCCGAGTTCTCGAGCTACGCCTCCTCGCCGGCGGTCAACCGTGAAGCGCTCGCCCTCGGCGCGCTGCTGCAGGAAGTGGTGGCGCCGTACCTCCCGGGACTCGACGGCCGCATCACCGTCACGATCGACGTCGAAGACGACCTGCCGCCGGTGGCGGTCGACCGCACGCTCGTCGCCCGCGCTCTCACCAACGTGATCGACAACGCCCTGCATGCGATGCCCGGTGAGGGATCGCTGGACGTGCGTGCGGCGGCAGAGGATACGCGCGTGGTGCTGGCGGTGCGCGACACCGGCGTGGGCGTGGACGAGGCGACGCTGCAGCGGATCTTCGAGCCTTACTTCTCCACGAAAGTATCCGGCACCGGTCTCGGCATGGCGATCGCCAAGCGCAACGTCGAGCTGTGCGGCGGCGCCATCAGCGTCGAGAGCCGGCTGCACGAAGGAACGCGCGTCCGGATTACCTTTGCATCGATAGATGGGGCTGCGCGGCTTGTTCAAGATGGGGCTGCGCCCCAAACCCCCGGCAAGCCCTAGCGGGGCCCCCTCGCCCCGCGCCGGGCTTGCCGAGGCGCGCCGTGCGCGCCTTGGGCGCCGACATTCAGTGTGCATGTCGGCACCCTGCTGTCAGCCAGCTTGGCCGGCAGTGCCACCAACTGGCGTTAGGACGCGGTGCGATCCCGCTGGGCTTCGGCTGTCGGTTCGGGCGCGTCGTCGGTGCGCGGGCGCCGGCGTAACTTGGAGAACGCCAGACCCAGCAGTCCCGACGCGAGGTACGCGTAGGCCATGATCGCCAGCACCACCGGCGGGTTGCTGGCAATCGCGGCGATGACCCCCGCGACGACGAGCAGCACGAGGGACGGCTGCCGCCGCCCGGGGATCAGGGCGTTGAAGCTGCGGTAGCGGATGCGGCTGACCATCAGTCCCGCCGGCGCCAGCACGACGGGCAGCGCAACCAGGGCGCCGGTCACGCTGTCCAGACCGCCGGGGAAGGCGTAGACGGTGGCCGCCAGCACGCCGGCGGCGGGGGGGCTCGGCAGCCCGACGAAGTAACGGCGGTCGCTGCCCTTGGACTGGATGTTGAAACGCGCCAGCCGTATGGCCGCCGCGGTCACGTACAGGAAGGCGGCGGCCCAGCCCAGCCGGCCGAGAGACTCCAGGCCCCAACTGAACATCAGGACCGCCGGCGCGACGCCGAACGAGACCACGTCTGCCAGCGAGTCGAACTCCACGCCGAAATCGCTGGTCGCGCCCGTCACGCGCGCGATGCGCCCGTCGAGCGTGTCCAGGATCATCGCGATGCCGACCAACGGCGCGGCCGTTGCGAAATCGCCGCGCATCGCGAACACGATGCACGCCCAGCCGCAGAACATGTTCCCGACCGTGAACATGCCGGGCAACAGGTAAACGCCGCGCTGGAGGCGCCGCTCGCGGCGCGGCCGGCGGAACACGGACAGCACTCCGGGCATGGTCTGACTCGGCAGCCTACCCGGTTTCCGGCGCGGCGTCCAACACCGCCACTACCGTCTCGCCGCCGCGCACGACGTCCCCGACCTTCACCTGCAGCGGCACGTCCGCGGGAATGAACAGGTCCATGCGCGATCCGAATTTCATCACGCCCAGCCGCTGCCCCGCCACCACCGACATGCCCGGCGCCAGGCGGCACACGACCCGCCGCGCGAGCACGCCGACGACCTGGCGGCACACGACCGTCCGGCCCTCGTGGTCGATCCAGGTTTCGCAGCGCTCGTTCTCCCCGGCCGCCGCGGACCGGTAGGCCGGCAGGAAGCGGCCGGCCCGATGCTCCACGCGTGTCACCTTGCCGCCGACCGGAACGCGGTTCACGTGCACGTCCATGAGCGAGAGGAACACGCTCACCTGCTGCCAGGCGCCCGCGGGAGCGATGTCGGCGCGGGCCGGGCCAGCTTCGACAACCCGGCCGTCGGCCGGCGCGACAACCACGCCCGTCCGGTCCGGGGCGTCACGCGCGGGATCCCGGAAGAAGAAGGCGAAGAAACCCGCCAGCGCGGCAGCCGCGGCAGCCGGCACGGCCAGGCCCAGCGCGATCAGCAGGACACCGGCCAGCAATGCGCCCGCGATGAACGGCACTCCAGCTCGATCGATAGGCATATGGTCCCGTCACGCGGCCCCGGCTCAGGCAACCGGACCGCGCGGCACGGATGGTCCGCGGCAGGCGGGCGGGAGTGGATCAGCCCCGGATCGACGGCTCCAGCGCCGGCACTGCCGCGGGGGCGCTGTGGCGGCGGAGGATTGCCTCCATGCGATCCTTGAGCTGCAACTTGCGCTTCTTGAGGACTGCCTTTTCGTGTTCTTCCTGCCCGGTTCGGTAAAGCTGGCGCGAAAGCTCGCCTAGCCGCGAATCGAGGTCACGGTGCTGTGTTGCAAGCCGACGGAATTCTTCGTCCGTCTGCAGGAGAGTTTCCCGCAACTGCTGCGAAGCTGTCATCTCGTCTCCTGGTACTGGGAACCGCCGAACCGGGTGCGAAAAGGTAGGACCGCGCCGCCATCGTCAGCCAACGGAAATTATCACACGGTCAACGGAGTTTCAAGCGGGCGAGCTCCGCGTCGGGACGGCGCACGTACACCGGGCGCGCTGCGTGCGGCGAGCCCGCCGTGCGCCCGGCAGCCGCAAGCTCGGCGGCGATCGGTGCGAGCGGCGGAAGGTTCTCGCCCAACAGCAGGCTGCAGTCCAGCTCGCGCTCCAGCAGCGGCCGCGCGGGCTCTACGGCATCGCCGATTACGGCCACCTGCCGGCCGTCGCCGCGCAGTAGCTCGGCCCATCGCCGCGCCACCACCTCGGGAGCAGCCGCCACCGGCGCCGCAAGCTCCGCGAGCGGCTCCGCCCCTGCCGCGGGCGGCGCTTCGTAGAGCGCTGCAAACACCTCGCCCCGGTGAGCGTTCATCCACGCCCCGACGAGCGGCGCGGGCGTTGCGCCGTCGGTGGCTGGCCGGGCGGCGCGGGCTACCGCCTCCAGGGTCGGCACGGTCACCAACTGCCGGCCGTTGACGAGCGCGAGGGCCTGGACGGTTGCAAGGCCGACGCGGAGGCCGGTAAACGATCCCGGACCGCAGCAGGCCGCGAACACGTCCACGTCGCCCACCGCCAGGCCATGCTCCGCGAGGAGCGCCAGAAGGTCTCCGGGGAGGCGCTCGCCGTGGGTCCGGGCCGGATCGCCCGAGCGGCAGCCCAGCAGCTCGGCATCCCTGGTCAGCGCGACGCTCCCCGCAGGGGTCGACGTATCGAGCGCCAGCACCAGCATTGCTGCACAGAATACCGGAATGTGCGCGGTAATTCGGGGCCGCCGGACGGCCGGCGGCGGCTGATATACTCACCGCCCATACCCGCCATGTCCACCCCGACCGAGGCGAACCGGGTTTCCCGGGCCACGCCTGCGATGCGCCAGTACCTCGAGGTCAAGCGCCAGCATCGCAACGCCCTGGTCTTCTTCAGGATGGGCGACTTCTACGAGCTCTTTTACGAGGACGCCCTGACCGCGGCGCAGGCGCTTGAGTTGACGCTGACCTCGCGGTCGAAGGACGTCGGCGGCAGTCCCATCCCGATGTGCGGCGTACCCCATCACGCCGCCGACACCTACGTCGCACGGCTGGTGAAGCGCGGCTTCCGCGTGGC
Organism: Vicinamibacterales bacterium; assembly: GCA_965207665.1. GTDB lineage: Bacteria > Acidobacteriota > Vicinamibacteria > Vicinamibacterales > UBA8438 > JAAXGX01. Next base: position 2,600,487 of record CBDBMV010000002.1, on the reverse strand, counting down.
CATCTGCGAGCAGGTCGAGGATGCCTCCGCGGCGCGCAAGTCGAAGGCGCCGCTGCGGCGCGAGGTCGTACGGGTCGTTTCGCCCGGCACGCTTACCGACGCCGGCTACCTCGATGCCAGGGAGCCCGCGTTCCTGCTGGCGCTTGCGCCCGGCGGCGGCGGGCGCAAGCAGGCGGAAGACGCCGTATGGGGCGCGGCGCTGGTCGACCTGTCGACCGGCGAGTTCAGCGCCGCCGAGTACACCGGCAGCGGCGGACGCCAGGCCATCGTGGACGAGGTGTCGGTGCTGCGGCCGCGCGAGGTGATCGTCGCCGGCGACCTGCCGCTGCTCGACCTGTTTCCGGAGCTGGCGGTGTTCGACCTGCCGGTCACGACGCTCGACGCCTGGATGTTCGGCATGGAGCACGCGCGCGAGACGCTTTGCGACCAGCTCCGCACCGCCACGCTCGATGGTTCCGAGCTCGCCGGCCACCCGGCGGCCACGGCCGCGGCCGGCGCGCTGGTCCAGTATCTGCGCGACACCCAGAAGGTGGACCTGGCTCACGTGCGGCGCGTCGACTTCCGCTCGCGGGCCGACCATGTGCTGATCGACGCGACCACCCTGCGGCACCTGGAGATCATCGCGGCGGCGGACGGCGGCAGCGACGGATCGCTGCTGGGCGAGATCGATCGCACGGCGACGCCGATGGGGGGACGCCTGCTGCGCGCCTGGCTGCAGCGTCCGGCGCGCGCCATCGAAACGATCCACAACCGGCTCGACGCGGTCGAGGAGCTGATGTCGCGCGGCCAGGATCGCGCCAGGTTGCGCGGAACGCTCAAGTCGGTGCACGACCTGGAGCGCCTCGTGGCGCGCGTCGCCCTGCGGACGGCCGGGCCGCGCGACCTGGTCGCCCTGCGGCAGTCCGTGGCCCTCATCCCGCAGGTACGTGACCACCTTGCCGAGCTCGCGGCGCCGCTCGTCCGCAGCCTCGCGGCGCAGCTCGACGACGTAGCCGACGTGCGCGAGGCGATCGAGACGACCCTGGTCGACGAGCCGCCGCCGCTGGCGCGGGACGGTGGCTGCATCCGCGACGGCGTGGACCCAGCGCTCGACGAGCTGCGCGCGATCAGCCGCGACGCCAAGCAGCAGATCGCGGCCATGGAGCGGGCGGAGCGCGAACGGACCGGCATCGCCAAGCTGAAGGTCCGCTTCAACCGGGTGTTCGGCTATTACATCGAGGTGTCGAAGGCGAACCTGCACGCCGTGCCCGAGGACTACCAGCGCCGCCAGACCGTGGCGACCGGCGAGCGCTACATCACCCCCGCGCTCAAGGAGTACGAGGAAAAGGCGCTGGGCGCGGACGAGCGCCTGCTCGAAATGGAACAGGCGCTGTTCGAAGCGCTGCGGCTGCAGGTTGCGGCTGAAGCGACGCGCATACTGGAGTCCGCGCGGGCAATCGCGGAGATCGACGTGCTGGCGGCGCTGGCCGAAGCGGCGCACTCCCTCAACTACGCCAAGCCGCGGGTTCACGACGGCCCGGAGCTGCGGATCAGCGAGGGCCGGCATCCGGTAGTCGAGCGCCGCTCGCCCACGCCGTTCGTCCCGAACGACCTGCTCCTCGACGACGCGACGCAGCAGCTCGTCATCGTCACCGGGCCCAACATGGGCGGGAAGTCGACGTTCCTGCGGCAGGCGGCCCTCATCGTACTGCTGGCGCACGCCGGATCGTTCGTGCCGGCCGCCGAGGCGCACGTGCCGCTTACGGACCGCATCTTCGCCCGTGTGGGCGCCGCCGACAACATCGCCCGCGGCCAGTCCACGTTCATGCTCGAGATGCAGGAAACGGCCCGCATCCTCCACACCGCCACGTCGGAGAGCCTGGTGCTGCTGGACGAAATCGGGCGCGGCACCGCCACGTTCGACGGCCTCAGCCTGGCGTGGGCAGTCGCCGAGCATCTCGCGACCGGACCCCGCGCGCGGCCCAAGACGCTGTTCGCGACGCACTACCACGAGCTGACCGCCATGGCCGACGCCGTCCCGTGCGTGGCCAACCTGCACGTCGTGGCGCGCGAATGGCAGGACGACATCATCTTCCTGCGCCGCGTCGAGCCGGGCCGCTCCGACCGCAGCTACGGCATTCAGGTGGCGCGCCTGGCCGGTCTGCCGCCGGAAACAGTGCAGCGCGCGCGCGCCATCCTGGCGACGCTCGAAAACGACGAGCTCTCCGGCGGGCGCCGTCCTCAGCCCGGCGGCCAGAACGGCGGCGGCGACGCGCAGCTCGACCTGTTCCGGCGGGAGCCGGCCGCCCATACCCGCATCCTGGATCAGATTCGCGTCACGAATCTCGACGAGCTGACGCCCCTGGAGGCGCTGAAGCTGCTGGCCGACCTGCAGCGGGACCTCGATACGCCGGAATGATGCGCGGCCCATGACGTCCAGAAAATCGCGGCTGTTGAACGTTCCGGTCGAACCGTTCACAGTGGAGCCGGGCCTGCCCGCGGAGGAAATCCTCCACCGCATGGAACGGATCTCGTTCCAGGGCCGGAACCTCGCCACCGCCCATCAGGTGTGGCGCAGGATGCTTGCCGACGACGTGGTGATCTTTCTCGGCGTTGCCGGTGCGCTCAGCGCCGGCGGCCTGCGCCTGGTGCTTGCGCACCTGATCGAGCACCGTTACGTCGACTGCCTCGTGTCGACCGGCGCGAACCTGTACCACGACCTGCACGAGACGCGCGGGCGGCGGCATTTCCTCGGCTCGCCGCGGGCCGACGACCGGGCGCTGCAGGCCGAGCGCATCGACCGTGTGTACGACACGCTCGTCGACGAGGAAGAGTTCGTCGACAACGACAACTGGATTGCGGCGTTCTCGGCGACGCTCGAGGCCCGGCCGTACACCAGCCGCGAGTTCCTGCACCTGCTCGGCGGGCACCTGTGGCGCGAGACCGGCCGCGACGGCATCCTGACCGCGGCCTACCGCGCCAGCGTCCCGATCTTCTGCCCGGCCATAGCCGATTCCTCGATCGGGATGGGCCTCTCGCAGGTCCGCGACCAGCGTCCGGACGCCGGCCAGGTGGACGTCATCGGCGATATTGCCGAATCCGCCGGCCTGGTGGTCCGCCGGCCGCGGACCGCGTCCGTCGTGTTGGGAGGCGGCACGCCGAAGAACTTCATCAACCAGGCCAGCGTGCAGGCGGAATACTGCGGTTCCGGCGCGACCGGACACCGCTACGCGCTGCAGATCGTCACCGACGTCCCGCACTTCGGCGGCGCGTCCGGCTCGACGCTCGACGAGGCGCAGAGCTGGGGGAAGTTGTCCGCGGATGCGGACTACGTGACCGTCCACGCCGACGCCACGCTCGCGCTCCCGCTGCTGGCGACCGCGCTGGCCGGCAGCGCCCGCGATCTGCTTGCCGCGCGCCGGCCGGTCCACTTCGAGCTGGACGGGCGCGCGATGGTCGTCGACGGCAAGCCACTGCAAGCCGGCCGCACGGCTACGCCCGGGTAGCCGGTTCCTGCTGCGTCACGCAGTGGATCGCGCCCCGACCTACCACCAGGTCGACCGCGTGGACGCCGACCACCTCCCGCCCGGGAAAGAGGGGGCCGAGCAGCGCCAGCGCAATGCGGTCGCGCGGGTCGTTGAACGTCGGGACCAGCACCCGGCGGTTCGCGATGTAGAAGTTCAGGTAGCTCGCGGGCAGGCGCCGGCCCCCGAACTGCAACGGGCTCGGCATCGGAATCTCGACGATCCTCAGGGACGCTCCGCCGGCCGCCGTCATGTGCGCCAGCCGCGCGAGGTTGTCGGCCAGGCGACCGTGGTTCTCGTCGGCGGGATCGGGCTCCGCCGCGGCGACCACCACGCCCGGCGCCACGAAGCGCGCAACGCCGTCGACGTGACCATGGGTATCGTCCCCCACCAGCCCCTGACCGAGCCACAGCACGCGGCGGGCGCCGAGGTAGTCGCACAGCGCCTGCTCCATTTCGCAGCGGCCCAGCTGCGGATTACGGGCCTGCTTGGCCCCCAGCAGGCATTCTTCCGTCGCCAGCAGCGTCCCCTCGCCGTCGACGTCGATGCTGCCGCCCTCGAGCACGACCGGCAGCGGCCCGCCGGCGGCAGGCGCCGTGCACTCCGCCTCGAACCTGTCCAGGCCCCGGCGCTCAGCGATGCGGGCGGGCACCTGGTTGTCGCGGCGCCACGCGCGAAAACGGGCCCAGCCGTTGAACCGCCAGTCGGTGGCGGCCACCTTCGCCGGTCCCGCGTGTCCGTCCCGCACCACGAAGATCGGACCGCTGTCGCGGATCCAGGACCGGTCCGTCGCGATGCGGTATCTCTCGATCCGGCCGGGGTCCACGCCGGCCCCGCGCAGTCGGTCGCAGGCCCGCTTCTCCACTGCGCGATCCGCGAACAGCACGCAGACCGACTCGCCGTCAACCAGCAGCCGCGTGATCTCGGTGAAGCACCACTGGACCGCCGCGGTCTTGGGCTCCCAGTCGGTCGGGTTGTGCGGCCAGACGAGCCAGGTGGCGCGATGGGGCTCCCACTCGGCCGGCATCCGATAACCTCGCGCGGCGGGCGAACCGGCGCGCGGGATCAGCCCCGCCGTGCCGCCAGCCCCGGGCGTCATCCGGCGCCAGCGCCGGAATCGCCGGCCGGATCGTCCAGAAAGCGGCGGCTCAAAGGCGCGTAGGTATCGATCCGCCGGTCGCGCAGGAACGGCCAGTCGCGCCGTTGCCGCTCGATGAGCGTCCGGCTGCACTCGGCGACCACCACGTCCGCCCCATCGCCTGCCGCTTCGGCAACGACGCGCCCCGCGGGGTCGCAGACGAACGACCGCCCCCAGAACCGGAGTCCGTCGTGCGGATCGCCCTCGTGTCCCACGCGGTTCACCGCCGCGACGTACACACCGTTGGCGATGGCGTGCGACCGCTGCACCGTCTGCCAGGCGGCATGCTGCGCCCGCCGTTCTTCTTCGCCGTCGGCCGGCAGCCAACCGATCGCGCTGGGATAGAAGATCACCTCGGCGCCCTGCAGCGCCGTCAGGCGGGCCGCCTCGGGATACCACTGATCCCAACAGATCAACACACCGATCCGCCCGGCGCGGGTGTCGAACACCCGGTAGCCGAGGTCGCCCGGGGTGAAATAGAACTTCTCGAAGTATTGCGGATCGTCGGGAACGTGCAGCTTGCGGTACTGCCCCAGCAACTCGCCGCTGGCGTCGATGACGGCAGCGGCGTTGTGGTACAGGCCCGCGGTGCGCCGTTCGAACACCGGCGCGATCACGACGACGCCCAGCTCGCGCGCCAGCGCCGCGCACAGCTCGGTGGATCGGCCGGGAATCGCTTCCGCCAGGTCGAAACAGCGAGCGTCCTCGGTCTGGCAGAAATAGCGGGACGCGAACAGCTCCTGCAGACAGATGATGCCGGCCCCGCGGCGCGCGGCCTCACGGATCCCGTCGAGCGCCGCCCGGCGGTTCGCCTCCGCGTCTCCGCCGCACCGCATCTGGACAAGGCCAATACGGAAGCTGTCGGGGCGCGGCCCGCCGTGGGAGGTGGCAGCCGGCACGCTCATCGGCCGGACGGTCAGTTGCCGCTGGCCGCGGCATCGAGGGCGTCCGCCTTGCGCCGCGCCTCCGCGGCGTAGATGGACAACGGGAATTCCTCGGTCACCCGCGTGAAGGCCGCCAGCGCGTCGGCGTCCTGACCGCCCAGCTCGTAGGCGTGCCCGAGCCGCATCAGCACGGCGTCGACCGGGACGACCGGCTCGGCCTCCATGCTCTCCCGCTCCAGCAACTCCACCGCGCCGGCGGCGTCGCCGCCCAGGATACGCGTCTCGGCCAGTCCCAGGCGCGCGACCGCCGCGTGCAGCGGATCCTCGGCAGCGGCGATCACCTGGCGGTATGCGGCCGCCGCCTCGTCGAGCCGGCCGAGCTCAACCAGCGCCGCGGCGGCCTCGTAGCGCGCGGCAATGCCTGAGCGCAGGTCCGGATAGCTGTCCGCGGCGACCGAAAAGCTCTCCAGCGCCGCTTCCAGGCGTGCTTCCTCGGTGGGGAACGTGCCCGGCGGCTGCTCCCAGACCGCGTCCGCACCTTCCCCGGTCTCGGGCGGCGCCGCGATTGGGCTTTCCAACACGATCAGCGCATCGGACAGCAACTCGCCGGCATTGCTCGCCCGCTGCTGCTGCCAGGCATAGTACCCGCCCGCGGCTACCGCGGCCGCGACCACGACGCCGCCAGCGACGGCCAGCATCCGGCCGCGCATCACGAGCGCCGCCTGGACCCGCGTAAGGGCGGTGGCGAGGGGGTTGTCCTTCAGGTGGTGTCGTTCTTCTCTCCGCATATTGCTACCTGCATTCCGCGCCGGAGCCTCACCGACCTAGGGAGCGGCCGCGGCGTCCTCCGCACGCGCACCGGTGAGGATGTTCATCAGGCCGTAGTTGCCTTCGTGACAGGCGTACTCGTAGAGCGGCAGATCGCTCCGGTTCATCGGATAGCTCGCCGTGAAAGGCCGGGTGAAGATGGACGGATTCTCCACCGTGAACTCGTACTGGAGCGTACCGTCGTCAATCCGCGTGAAGCGCTCGATCAGCTTCAGATCGCCGCCGGTGCCCCACGACACGCTGGTCGTGCTGAAGCTGGCGATCTTGTCCGTGAAGTTGGTGGTTTCGACCACGAGGGTGTCGCCCTCCCAGCGCCCGCGCGCATCGCCCAGCCACTGCCGCATGTGGTCCGGCAGGTGCGGCCGGCCGTCCAGCGGCACAACGCGCACGTCATGGATCATCTCGACCACCAGTACGACGTAGCCGGGCGCCTGGAAGACCTGGACATTGTTGTTGTAGCCGGCCGGGAGCAGCGGCGGACCCGTGCTGAATCCGACGATGCAGCGCTCTGCAAGGCCGCGATCCTCCGGTCCGTCGGTGCCGATGCCGCCAGCGCGGGTCCGTACCGGGCGCCCCCCCGCGCGGCGGTGTTCCTCTATCCGCCGCTCCTCGGCAGCCGTGAACGGCGGGATCTTGCCGTCCGGTGGATCCACGATGAGGGAAGCCTGCGTGAGGGCCGTTGCCCGCGAGCGCTCCGTCCACACCTCCTGGCCGTACGCCCCGGTATCGCCCTCGGCCGGCGTCTCGCGGTCACGTGTGAGCGCCGCCTGCCGGCTCCGCTCCCCCACCGCGGCCGCTTCCTCTTCGGTCAGCACCGCGCGGTCAGCCAAATCGTCGGGACGCTGCAGCGGCGTGAACGTCCAGTACTCCCAGATACCCTGGAGATCCGGGTCGCCCCACGGCGTCCGCGGCGTTTCGGACGCCGCACCCTGGCCGCCAGCGCCCGCCGTCCCGGCGAGCGCCACGACGAGCACGACCGCCGACGCGACGACTCTGCGAGCAAGCATGCGCTGGCGCCTCCTTCCGAAAAAACAAGGATAGCGCAAAGGCGCCGGGACGCGCGTCCGTAGCGGGTCGCGACACCGGCGCTCCCGTGTCCTTGACGGACCCGCAAGAAACGCGCTAAAAGGGCAGGCATGCGGCGAAGTCGATCGCTGGCGTTGCAGTGGGGCGCGATGGGTGCGCTCGCGCTGCTGGCGCTCGTGGCGACGCCTCATTTCCACGACATCGCAGACGGACGCGACGACACGTGCGTGCCGTGCCACGTCCAGTGTGCGCCACCCGTCGCTTCCAGCGTCCACGCGGACCCCGCGCCGGCTGCCGCCGCCGGCGCCTGTGTACATGCGCCGGAGCATGCCCGCGACGCAGACCTCGGGGGTCACGGCTCCCGGGCGCCTCCCGCCTGACGGCTCGCCAGCACCCGCAGCTTTCCGGTTTCCTGGTTCAGCGCGCCAGCGCGCGCCGGCCGTTCCGTTTTTCCCATTGGAGGGGGGAGCCCCGCCGATCCATCGGGGTCCCTGTCGAGATCCATGAGCGAAGTCGCACCGATCGATGCCCCGTCCGCGTCCGCGGCAGTTGCCTCGACACCCGTTCTCGAAGCGCGGGCGCTGTCCAAACGATATGGCGACGTGGAGGCCGTCGCCGGCCTCGATCTCCGCGTCGGACCGTCGGAGATCTACTGCCTGCTGGGCCCGAACGGCGCCGGCAAGACGACCACCATCCACCTCTTCCTGGGGTTCATCGAGCCGACGGCCGGGAGCGTGCACGTAGCCGGCCTCGACGTCGCCGCCGAGCCCCTGGAGTCCAAGCGGCGCCTGGCGTACATCCCCGAGCAGGTGATGCTGTACCGCAACCTGAGCGGCCTGGAGAACCTGGAGTACTTCGCCGCGCTGGGCGGGCGGGGATCGCTGGCCGCCGAGCGGCTCACCGACATCCTGGTCGGCGCGGGCCTGCCGCCCGCCGCCGTCCGGGGGCGGGTGTCCGAGTACTCCAAGGGCATGCGCCAGAAGGTCGGCATCGCCATCGCCATGGCCAAGGAGGCGGACGCGCTGCTGCTCGACGAGCCGACGTCGGGTCTCGACCCGCAGGCCTCGAACGAGTTCTCCGAGCTGCTCGGGAGGCTCAGGGATCGCGGCGTCGCGGTGCTCATGGCGACCCATGACCTGTTTCGCGCCAAGGAAACCGGCACCCGCGTCGGCATCATGCGGCACGGGCGTCTGGTCACGGAGATGAGCACGGACGAGATCGGCCACGCCGATCTCGAGCGCATTTATCTGGAGCACATGCACGGGTAGCGACGAATTCCCGACTGGGAGATACCGATGATCAAGCACATCGCACGCAAGGAGTTCACCGACGTGGTGCGGGACGGCCGCTTCCGGTGGTGCGCGGCCCTCGTGGGAGCGCTCCTCCTGGTTTCGCTGGGGCACGGCTGGGTCCAGTCGCGTCAGGCACAGGAGGAGCTGGCGGCCGCGCAGGCCACGGCGCGGGAGCACTGGGAAACGCAGGGCGAGAAGAACCCGCACTCGGCGGCCCACTACGGCATCTACGCGTTCAAGCCGCGCCTGGCGCTGTCGTTCGTCGACGAGGGCGTGGACCCCTACACGGGCACCTCGGTGTGGCTGGAGGCGCACCGCCAGAACGACTTCCTCATGCGGCCGGCGCAGGACGCTACAAGCGCCCAGCGCAGCGGGGCGCTGACGGCGGCGCAGGTCCTGCAGAACCTGGTGCCACTGCTCATCATCCTCCTGGCCTTCGGCGCGCTGGCCGGCGAGCGCGAGCAGGGCACACTGCGGCAACTCCTGGCCACCGGCGTCGGGCGGTCCGACCTGGCCCTGGGCAAGGCCCTCGGCATCGCCGCCGCGCTGGCGCTGCTGCTCGTGCCGGCGGCCGTCCTGGGCACCGCTGCGCTCGTCGTCGGCAGCCCGGGTCCGGCGGCGTCGCCGCTGGCCCGCGGCGCGGTCCTGGCCGGCGTGTACCTGGCCTACTTCGCCGCCTTCGTGGGCTTGTCGCTGGCCGTGTCGGCGCGGGCCGGCTCGGCGCGCACGGCGCTCGTCGCGCTGCTTGCGGTGTGGGTGGTGAACGGACTCGTGGCGCCGCGCGTGGCGGTGGACCTGTCCAGGTGGATGTACCCGACGCCTTCCGCGGTCGAGTTCGCGCGCACGATGGAGAGCGAGATGGCCACCGGCGTCGAGGGCATCGAGCGTCCGGACCAGGCGGCGACAGCCGCGCGGCTGCTGGCGGAGCACGGGGTGGAGCGGGTCGAGGACCTGCCGCTCAACGACGTGGGGGTCTACCTCCAGGAGAGCGAGGAGTACGGCAACCAGATCTTCGACCGCAACTACGGCGCGTTGTGGGACACGTTCGAACACCAGGGCCGGGTGCACGAGGCGCTCGCCGTGGCGGCCCCGCTGCTGGCGGTGCGCGCGCTCTCGATGGGGCTGGCCGGGACCGACGTCGAGCAGCACCGGCACTTCGCGACCGCCGCCGAGGCGTACCGCCGCGACCTGATGCGGCAGATGAATGACGACATGACCGTGAACTCCCACAGCGGTGACTTCTCGTATGTCGCCGGCGCCGACCTGTGGGCCGCGGTGCCGCCGCTGCAGTACGACGCCCCGACGCTGGGCTGGGTGCTCGGCAACCGCATCCTGTCGCTGCTGGTGCTGGGCCTGTGGCTGGTCACCGCAGTCGCCGCCGGCGCGGCCGCTGCGCGGCGCGCGGAGGTGGCGTAGCCGTGCTGCTGCGGACCGTCCTGCGCAACGAGCGGCGCCTGCTCGCGGCCGACCGGGCGCTGCGCATCGCGCTCGTGGTCTTCGCCGCCCTCTTCGTCTACGCGCTGGCCAACGGCATGGTCTGGGACCGCTTCCAGGCGCGCACGGTGGAAGCCGCGCGCAGCGGCAACGCCGAGCGCGTGAGCGGCCTGGAGCAGGAGCTGACCGCCATCGCGAACGGGGCCCAGCCGTCGTCGCCCTTCCGCGACCCGCGCCTGGCGATCGTCCTGGGCGGCGGCCGCGGCGCGCATACCGCCGTGCTCGAGCCGGGCCCGCTCGCCGCCCTGGCGGTCGGACAGAGCGACCTGCTGCCGTACTACTACGACGTCAGCATCTACACCAACGAATCGTCCTTCAAACAGAACGGCGAGGTCGAGAACCCCCTCAACCTGTTGGTGGGCCGCTTCGACCTGGCCTTCGTGACGGTGTACCTGCTGCCGCTGCTGGTGCTGGCGCTGAGTTTCAACGTGCTCTCCGAGGAGCGCGAGCAGGGGACGCTGGCCCTGACCCTGTCGCAACCGGTGTCGGCGCGCAGCGTGGTGGGGGCGAAACTGGCCTTTCGGGCGCTGCTCGTGGTGGGGTTGACCGCGGCCGTCTCGCTGAGCGGCATACTGGCCACGGGCGGGTTCACGGAGGCCGGCCGCGTACTCCTCTGGTGCTCGGCGGTCAGCTTGTACGCCCTGTTCTGGTTCGCGCTCGCGGCGTGGGTGAACAGCCTGCGGCGCTCCTCCGCCTGGAACGCGACGGTGCTGGTGGGCGCGTGGCTCGTGCTCGTGGTGGTGCTCCCGGCAGCTATCAACATCGCCGCCGCCGTGCTGCATCCGCTGCCGTCGCGCGTGGAGATGATCACGGCCCAGCGCGAAGCCTCGAACGACGCCGTGAACCGCCGCAGCGAGCTCCTGGCGCGCTACCTGGAGGACCATCCGGAGATGGCCCGCGGCGTGGTGCCCGCAGAGCCCGGTTTGCCCGCGCTCACCTGGGCCGCTACCGACGCCGTGAACAGGCGCCTGGAAGAAGTGACAGCCGTACACGACGCGCGCCGCGCCGAGCAGCTCGCGCTGGTCGGCCGCTACCGGTTCCTATCACCGGCGCTGCTGCTGCAGGGGGTGCTGACGGACGCCGCCGGCACGGGTGACGCGCGCTTCGCCCGCTTTCAGTCACAGGTGCGCGACTTTGCCGAACAGTGGCGGCAGTTCTTCGTGCCGGCAATCATCGCCGACGAGCGCATGACCGCGGCCGTGCTGCCCGACGTACCGCGGTTTCAGTTCGTCGACGAGCAGCCCGCCGATGTCGCCCGCCGCGCGGCCGTCCCGCTGCTGGTCCTGGGCGGTCTGGTCGTCCTGGTAGGCGTCGGCGCCGGGGTCGGCCTTGGGCGGGTGCGGGGAGCGGTCTGATCGCAATAGAGGTGAAGCACCCGTTCCGGAAGGGAATCAGGGCCCGGCCCGGCCTGGAGTTCTGACGCCGGGGACGACGGCTCCGAGCCCCGCATCCGCGAACAGCGTGTCGACGTCGAGCGCGGCCTCGAGGCCGTCGGCCAGCTCGTCGATCGCGCGGTCGATGGCCGGCTCCCAGGCGAGGTTCGACGAGGCGCCGGCGCGCACTCGCTCTAGCCAACCGGCGCGAAAGCGATCCTCGTTGAACAATCCGTGCACGTAGGTCCCCTCGACCCGCCCGTCGGCGCTTACGGCACCGTCCGGGCCGCCTTCGAGGTGCGCGAAGGGACGCACGGCGGCGTCCGGGCCGGCGGTCCGGCCGGTGTGGATCTCATACCCGGTGATCGCGACTCCGCTCCGGGCGCAGATGCCGGCCACCGGGCGGACGGCCTTCTCCGGCGCCATCTCGGTCTCGACGTCCAGCAGCCCGAGCCCGGCAGCCTCCCCGGCGGAGCCGTCGGCGCCGGCGACGTCGCGCACGCGGCGACCCAGCATCTGGTAGCCACCGCACAACCCCAGGACCCGTCCGCCGGCACGCGCGTGCGCCAGGATGTCGTGATCCCATCCGTGTGCCCGGACGCTGGCGAGGTCGCTGAGGGTCGACTTCGTGCCCGGCAGCATCACGACGTCGGTGTCCCGCGGTAGGGGCCGGGTGAGGGACGCCAGCACGAGATCGACAGCCGGCTCCATCCGCAGCGGATCGAGGTCGTCGGCGTTGGCGATGCGCGGCAGCAACGGCACAACGACCTTGATGCGTCCCCGCCGGGGTCCGCCGCGCCCGCCGTCCCCGGCGAGCCCCACGGAATCCTCGGCGGGCAGCCGGCGCGCGGCTTCGAGCCACGGGATGACCCCCCGGCAAGGCCAGCCGGTGCGCCGCTCGATGTCGCGCACGCCGTCGTCGAACCGGGTCCGGTCGCCCCGGAAGCGGTTGATGGCGAAGCCTACGACGAGCGCCGCGTCGGCCGGGTCGAGGACCACCCGCGTACCGGCGAGGGCGGCTATCGCGCCGCCCCGATCGATGTCCGCCACCAGGCAGACGGGAGCGCCGACGTGTCGCGCAAAGCCCATGTTCGCGATATCGTTCCGGCGCAGGTTGGACTCGGCCGGGCTTCCCGCACCTTCGACCACCACGAGATCGGAACCGGCGGCGAGCCGCTCGAAACTGTCGACAACCGGTGCGAGCAGTTTCCCCCGGCGGTCGAGGAACGCTCCCGCCGGCCAGGTGCCGGCTACCCTCCCCTGCACCACTACTTGCGCTGCTCCATCCGACTCCGGCTTGAGCAGCACCGGGTTCATGTCGACCGTCGGAACGAGGTGGGCCGCTCTCGCCTGGAGGGCCTGCGCGCGGCCGATCTCTCCGCCCCCGGGGCAGGCGGCGGCGTTGTTGGACATGTTCTGCGGCTTGAACGGCGCGACCGCGAGGCCGCGCCGCCGGGCCAGCCGGCAGAGACCCGTCACCACGGTCGACTTCCCCGCGTGGGAGCCGGTGCCCTGCACCATCAGCACGCCGCGCCTCACGCCGCCCCCTCAACCGTGACCAGCCAGTCGTCCGCGAAGCGTCGCACCGACGCGCGGATGCCGTAGACCTCGGCGAGCCGCTCCGTGGTGAGCGTGGCCTCCGGCGATCCGTCCGCCACGAGCCGGCCTTCGGCCATCCAGACCAGCCGGTCGGCGGCCCGTGCGGCCAGCGCCGCGTCGTGCGTCACCACGAGCACGCCGCGCCCGGCGTCGGCGTAGGTGCGGACGAGGCGCATGACCTGGTGCTGGTGCAGCGGGTCGAGCGCCGCCGTCGGCTCGTCCGCCAGCAGCAGGGGCGCTTCCGCAGCCATCGCCCGCGCCACGTGCATGCGTGCGAGCTCCCCGCCGGAGAGGGTGTTGGCGAGGCGGTCCGCGAGTGGCGCGAGCCGGCAGGACGCGAGCGCGCGCGAGACCGCCGCCGCGTCGTCCGCGCCGAGTCGTCCGGGCGCGGCGCCGTGGGCGAACCGGCCGAGGGCAACGACGTCGCGCACCCGCAGCGGCCACGCCAGGGGTCGCGCCTGCGGCAGGTAGGCGATGCGCCGCGCGCGCTCCGCGGGATCGAGCTGCGTCGGATCGCGGCCGGCGGCGCTCACCACGCCGGCGGCCCGCGGGGTGAGCCCGAGCGCGGCCCGCAGCAGCGTCGTCTTCCCCGCCCCGTTGGCGCCGAGGAGCGCGACCAGCTCACCAGGCCGGAGGCGCAGGGACGCATCCCGCACCACAGGGCGGCCGTCGAGCGTCACCGAAAGCCCGTCGACGGCCAGCTCAGACATGCGCCCTCCGCCGACTGGACGCGATCCACGCAAAGATCGGGGCTCCGATCAGCGCTGCGACCACCCCCAGCCGCAACTCCGTGTCGGTCGGCGCCACGCGCACGCCTACGTCGGCAACCACCAGGATGACGCCGGCCAACAGCGCCGACGGCAGAAGGGTCCGCGCCGGCTCGTGGCCCACCAGCGGCCGCACGAGGTGCGGAGCGACGATGCCGACGAAGCCGATCGCGCCGGCAATGGAGACCGAGGCGCCGGTGGCCAGTCCCGCGCCGACGACGACGAGCCGGCGTGCCCGGACGAGGTGGACGCCGACACCGGCCGCGGCTTCCTCGCCGAGCGTCAGCGCCGAGAGGCTGCGCCGCGCCCCGGCCAGCAGCGCGATGCCCGCTGCGAAGAAGGGGCCGGCCAACACGAGGTCGTCGAAGCTCCGGTTGGCCACTGTCCCGAGAGTCCAGTTGAGCATGTCGGAAAGCGAGAACGGATTGGGCGCCAGGTTCATGAGCAGCGCCATCATCGCGCCGGCGAAGCTCGACAGCCCGACGCCGACCAGGATCAGGGTGACGACCGAGCCGATCCGCGTCGCGGCAACCGTCAGCAGGGCGGTCGCCGCCAACGCCCCAGCGATGGCGGCCAACGGCATCACGAGCGCCCCTGCGCCGACGAGGCCGTAGTAGATGACGCCAGTGGCGGCCAGCGACGCGGTCGCGGAGACGCCGAGCACCCCCGGCTCGGCGAGCGGGTTCCGCAGCAGACCCTGCAGAGCGGCCCCGGAGGCGCCGAGGGCGGCCCCCGCCATGAATGCGGCGGTAGCCCGAGGCAGGCGGATCTCCCAAACGACGATCCGGTCACCCGCCGATGCGCCGCCGACGAGCGCCGCGAGCACGCGTTCGAGGCTGAGCGGCGTTGGACCGAGCAGGCAGGCAGCCGCAACAGCGGCCAGCGCCGTCGCCGCCAGCGCCGCCACGAGCACGCGGTCGCTCATCCTCCGCGCGCCGCGTCTGAGCGAGGGTGGTTGAGTAACGGGAAGTACGGGTAGTGACCGGCCACGATCCTCCTTCGCCTCCCCATCGGAGGCAGCATGAGGCGTGGCTGGATCGGTCTCCTGGCTCGCAGGTTTGCGCCTACTCTCCGCGCCTTCCCACCCTCAACGGGCAGTGGCCGTCCTGCGGATTTCGTACCTGCTCACAGTTGCGAGGGCAGCGTCGGTTTCACACCGAACTTCCCGTGCATCCAGCCACGACTGTGTGGCCGGGAGCGTATGCGATGCCGGCCGGCCCGTCAAGGGCGGCGCGCAGGAAGCTCCCCGGCGGCGTCAGCGCCGGCGGCGGCCGCTGCAAACGCCTCGACCGCGTCGGCGAGGAACCAGCCGCCGCACGCGGTCGTCGCCCCGTCGATCCGCAGGGACGGACCGGCTGCCACACGCTCGGTGGCGACAGGGTGCCGGAAGGGAGTCCAGGCGTTCTCGTGGTTCGTCGCGCCGAAAGCCGCGACGGCGTACACGTCGGGCGACTCGTACGCCAGACGCTCCAGGGGGATCGACCGCCAACCGCTCCGGTCGTCGAAGTTACCGAGTCCGGCCGCCTCGATCAGGTGGTGGACGAATGTGCCCGAGCCGGCGGAGACTCCGGCGGGCGTCAGGTAGAGGGCGGCGGTGCGCGCTGATGACTCACGCGCCCGCTCGAGCCGGGCGTCCATGTCGGCGATCAGGGCCTCGCCGCGGTCCGCAACGCCCAGGCCGGCCGCGGCATGCCGCACGGCGGCGCGGACCGCCGCGATGTCGGGAGCGAATTGGATCTCGAGGACGGGCACGCCCGCCCGCTCCAGGAACGCGCGGATGCGCGGCCCTCCGCCGTAGGAGCGGACCACCAGGTCGGGGTGCAGAGCCAGGACCTCTTCGGCCCGCGGCCGAATCGTCGGCATCCCGGCAGCCGCCGCACGCAGGTAGGAAAAGGACTCCGTCGCGTCCGGTGAAAGCGCGAGAATGCGACTGCGGTCCGCAAGGCCCAGGACGTACTGGTCAGCGCAGTAGTCGAGGCTCACGATCCGCCGCGCCGGGCCCTCCGACCCGGCAGCGCGCCGCGGACCCGCGCAGGCGGTGGAGAGACTGGCCGCGAGGACGGCTGCCAGGAGGACGCGCACGCGGTAGACTAGCATGCCGCATGGACGCCCGTGCTGAACCGCAGGACCCGGTGGTAGGGCTGTGCCGCATTTGTCGGCACGTGCGCGTCATCACCGCGAGCGGGGGCAGCCGCTACTACCGCTGCGAGCGTTCCGATCGGGACCCGCGCTATCCCCGCTACCCGGTCCTGCCGGTACTGACTTGCGCGGGGCACGAGCCGCCGGCCCGCCGGCCCGTATCTGACGCAAATTTCAGTCAATCTTCAGAAAACGGCCCGCGCGCAAGTCGCTAGGATGGCCTCCTTGCGGCCCGCAGCCGGCAGCCGCGAGCGCGCGAGTTGCGGCCGGCGGAGGTGGACATATGCGATATCGGATGACGGTCGTTGTCCTGTCGGCGCTGGTGATGGCGGCAGGCGGTATCGCCGCCCAGGCGCAGAACCCTGAATACGAGTGGGATCTGCCGGCCGGGGTGTCTCCGCCCCGGCTGCCCCTCGGCGCCCCGATGACCCCCGCCCGCGTCGAGCTCGGGCGCCACCTGTTCTACGACACGCGGCTGTCGGGAAACGGGACGCAGTCGTGCGCCACCTGCCATATCCAGGCGCTGGCCTTCACGGACGGGCGCCCGCGAGGACTGGGCTCCACCGGCCAGCGTCACCCGCGCAGCGCGATGTCGCTGGTGAACGTGGCGTACCGGGACGCGCTGACCTGGGGGAATCCGACGCTCCTGACGCTGGAGGAGCAGGTGCTCGTGCCGCTGTTCGCGACCGACCCCGTCGAGCTCGGACTCACCGGGCACGAGGAGCGGGTGTATGCGGCGCTGGCCGCCTCGCCGGTCTACGAGCGGCTGTTCGCCGCGGCGTTTCCACGATTCGATTCGATGGACAGCGACGAAACGGATCCCGAGCCGCTGGTCAGCACGGAAAAGATCGCCCTCGCGCTGGCGGCGTTCCAGCGCTCGATCGTTTCGTTTCGCTCACCATACGACCGGTATCGCTTTCACGGCGACGAGACCGCGCTGTCACCGGCGGCGCGGCGCGGGATGGAGCTCTTCTTCTCGCGCCGGGCGCGGTGCGGCGGCTGCCATCTGGGGCGTCCCGATCAGACGCACAGCGCCCTGTCAACGGACATCTCTCTCAATCTGGACGGCGGCTCGAAGACCGCCACCAGCTCGCTCAGCTTGCCGGCCGTGTTCAATTTCCACAACACCGGTCTCTACAATCTGCCCGGTCCGGTGCCCTATCCGCCGGAGAATACCGGGCGCCACGCGCACACCGGCAACCTCGAGCACGTGGGGCAGTTCCGCATTCCCACCCTGCGCAACGTCACCTTGACGGCGCCCTACATGCACGACGGCAGCATCGCCGCGCTCAGCGAGGTCCTGGACCACTACGTGGCAGGCGGCCGCGCGCCCAATCCGCAACAGAGCGACGCGATCGAGCCGTTGGCGCTGCGCGACGACCAGCGCCAGGACCTCATCGCGTTTCTCCAGAGCCTGACGGACGAAGAGCTGCTGCGCGACCCGCGCTGGAGCGACCCGTGGGTCCTGGAGCCGTAACGCCCGCGGAGGAGCGTCAGTAGCGGACGCGCAGTCCGCCGATGGCCCAGGCGCCCGGGGTGAGGAAGCCGTCTTCGTAGTAGACGCTGTCGAACAGGTTCTCGACCTTCGCGTAGAGATCCAATCCGATGTCCGGCCGGGCCAGCAGGTCGTAGCGGACCACCAGGTCGCCCTTCACCGGACCGCCGAAGACCATGTGGCGTCCCTGCGCGCCGAAGGGCGAGAGCGGGTAGTCGCTGGCGACGAACAGGTCGAAGGTCACGCTTGCGCGCTGGGCGATCCACTGCGTGGCCGTGAGCGTGAACAGGTGCTTCGAAAGACCCGGCACGCCGAAGAAGTCGTCGCCGATGGTCGGCGTGTCCGATTCCGAGTCGGTGTAGGTGTACGAAACCCGCAGGTTGGTCGAGAGCGAAGGTGCGGCTTGAGCACTCACCTCGACACCGCGGGCCCGGCCGCCGCCCGTATTGCGGTAGCCGCCGAAGCGGCCGAAGGGATCGGTGGCGGCCGGGAAGTTCGCGAAATCGAAGATGATCGTCTCCAGCAGCTCGGTGTAGAAGACGGTGCCGCTGAGCTGCAGCTTCGAGTCGAACAGCCACTGGTCAACGCCGCCGTCGTATGCCACCGAGCGTTCCGGATTCAGCCCCGGATCACCCCAGAAGCTGAAGGAGCGGCTGAAGGATGAGAACGACCCGCCGAAGCGCTCGAACGGCGACGGCACGCGGTAGCTGTTGCCGATGTGCGCGCGGAGCTTCGTTCCGCTGTCGGGGAAAAAGTACGCCAGGGCCACGTCGCCGGTGTAGGCTGTCGGCGCTTCGAAGTTCACGTCGCCGTACGGATGGCTCCCGCCGACGAACAGCGGATCCGGCAGGTTGAACGTCTGCACGCGGCCGCCGAAGGTGAGCTGCAGGCGGCTGTCGAGCATTTCGGTCCGGTTCTGCGCGTACAGGGCATGGCTGTACGAATCGATGGTGATGGTCGCAGCGTCGCCCGAGGCCTCCCGGTAGTACTGCTCCCGCTCGAACTCGTAGCCGGCGTTGAAGAAGTTCGTCGTCCCGAACGCCGAGTCAAGGCGGGCCTGGACCGTGTCGGTCCGACCGTCGAAGTGGCTGCTGTTCTCGGCGAAGGGCTGAAACCCCACGCCGCCCGGTCCGTTGATGAACTCCCGATTGGTGTCGACCCCCTGGTAGCTGATGCGGTAGGTCGTGCCCGCGGTGACGCTGTGGCGCAGGTTTGCCATGCCGTTCAGGAACGAGGACTTGCGGTTGTTGTCAGGGTCGTTCGCACTGGGCACGAACGTCGCGCTGCCGCCCGCGTACGGCTGGCCCTGCTCGTACAGCTCGAGTTGGCCCGTCGGCAAGGCGACGGCCGGGACGATACCGCTGGCCGGGAAATTGGCGACCACCGGACCGGGGAACCCCGGACTGGTGCGCAGGCGCACGTCGTCAACCGTGTGCCAGAGGCGGCCGGTCGCCGACAGGGTGGGCGTGAACTGGTAGCGGAGCATCCCCTGCGAGGAGACGCTCTGATACGGATTCGCCTCGCGAACACCCTTCGTCACGTCGACGTAGGAAACGGCGGCGCTGTAGGTCAGCCGGTCGTTGGCCACCCCGCCGCGTATGCTCGGCACCGTGCGGAACGTGCCGAGTCCGCCGCCCTCGACGAGGACGTCACCCTGCGCGGGTCCGCCGCCGGTGCGCGACGTGATGTTGATGACTCCCGCCATCGCGTTCGAGCCGTACAGCGACGAGCCGGAGCCGCGCATCACCTCGATCTGCTCCGTGTCGACGGTGGCCAGATGGGCCAGGAAGCCGGTGGCGTCGCCCTGCGGACTCGCGGCGTCCCGAAAGCGCATGCCGTCGATCAACACCGCCGTGTCGTGACTCCGCATGCCGCGCGTCTGAATGGTCGTGAAGCTGCCCGGCCCTCCCAGCGATTGCACGCGGATGCCCGGCAGCGTGCGGACGGCTTCGGCTACCGACATCTCGTTGCGGAGGGCGATCTCCTCCGCGTCGATGACGTCGACCGCCTTCGCCACTTCCTGCACCGTCAACGGGGTGCTCGACGCCGTCACCACCACCTCGGCGGTGACGCCCGAGACGCCCAGCGCCAGATCGCTGCTGCTGCCGCCGTCGACGCGGATCACGTTGGCGCCGGACAGCGCACCCGAGGAAGCCTGCGCTTCCAGCACGTAGTCGCCGGCGGGAATGTCCTCGAACGCGTAGCTCCCGTCCGGCCCGCTGACGGTCTCCCGCACCTGGCCGCTGGCGCGGTCGAAGAGCCGGATCTGGGCGTTCGGCACCGCCCGGTCCTGCGGGTCGAGAATGCGCCCTTCGAGACTGTCCGCCGCGGCGGAGTGCGGCAGGGCCGCCACGAGCGCACCCACGATTACCACCGAGCACAGTCTGCGTAGCGAATTTCCCTGCATTGCCTGTCCTTTCGCACACGTCTCACATGCGAAGCCAAGTCTAGCTGGGGGGTTTTGGAGGCGTCCTTAAGAGTTCCTTAAGTACGCCTTAATAATTGGATGTCGGCTGGCTCGGAGTGCCGCACCGCGTGCATGACGTGTATACAGTTCACGTGTGTAGGACTATAGTGTGACGGCCCTGTCGGGCATCGACTCTTCATGCTGCTGCACGCGCTGGGGATGGTCTGCAGTCTGGGGGCGGTGATCTTCGCCGCCGGCGTCCGTGACAGGTGGGGTGCGGTCGCACTCGCGGCCGGATTTGTTGCCGGCGCCGTCTGGCTGCGTCCCGAGCCAGTGCTGGCGGGCGGCCTGGCGGTGGCCGCCGCTGCGCTCTCGATCACCCGGCCGCGCCGCGTGCCGGTGTTTTTAATTGATGCGGTGGTTGCGGGACTGCTCGGCGGAATGTGGGGCCACGTGCTCGCTCAGTTCGGCGTCCCGCCCTGGAGCGCCTGGCCGCTGGCGGCGATTGTGGCCTGCGCCGCGGCACTCCTGTCGCGGCGCCTGCCAGGTTTTGCCCCGCGGGCGATGCGGGAGGACGCGCTCCTGGCGTACGCCTTCCTGGGCGCCCTGGTCGCGGCCTGGCCTGCCGTCACGATGGGCTGGAGCGCGGCTTCCGCGATGAACCTCGAATCGGAAGAGACCATCCGCGCCGCGGTGCGGCTCCCAGTTGCCATCGGTCTAGCGTCGCTCGCATCGCTCGGCGGGCTGCACGCGCTGTGGAGGCGCGCGTGAGCATGCTGGGCACGCTCGAGAACGGATTGTTTGCGCTGGCACAGGTGCTGCGGTTCCCGGTCATCGCGCTGCTCTGGGTGGCCGTGGCCGCGGCGGTGTTCATGGCGGGCGGCTGCCTGGTGGAGTGGTTGGCCCGCCGGCGCGAGCGGAGCGGCTTCGACCTCAACGCCTGGCTGGACGCAGGCGCGGTGCTCGGGTCCGACCCCGCCCGGCTGGGCGCGCTTCCGGCGCCGCTGCGCGCCCTGCTGCGCGACGTCGAGGACGAGCACCGCAAGCCTTCGTTCGGCGACGGCGGTCTCGAGCACCTCGTCCTCGGACGCGAGGAACAGGTACGGCGCACGCTGAACGGGTCGCGGCTGCTCATCAAGGTAGGGCCGAGTCTCGGTTTGCTCGGCACGCTCATCCCGATGGGAACGGCGCTGGCGTCGCTCACCACCGGCAACCTGGAAGTCATGGCGGGCCAGATGGTCGTCGCATTCACGACCACCATCGTCGGTCTCGCGGCCGGAACTGTCGCGTACGTCATCCAGGTCGTGCGGCACGGCTGGGTCAACGAGACCGTCCGCGAGCAGCGCTTCCTGGCGGAGCGGCTGGCCGCCGAGCTGGGACAGGGTGCGCGCGGCGGTTTCGCGGAGGAGGAACGACACGATGGGGCGCTTTCTGCATCTGCCATCGCCGGCTGACGCCGAGGACGAGGATCCCCTCTCCGGCGTCGCGAACATTTTCGACGTGTCGGTGGTGTTCATCGTCGGCCTGATGATCACTCTCTTCTCCGTCTACCGCATCGGCGATCTCGTCGATGCGGAGAGCGAGGTGACGCTCGTCAAGACCAACGCGGACGGCCTCAGCGAGATCATCATCAAGCGCGGCACCGAGATCGAGGCGTACGAACTGACCGGCGAGACGCTGGGCGGTCAGGGCGAACGGCTCGGCACCGCGTACCGCCTCGCCGACGGGCAGGTCATCTATGTTCCCGACTAGAGTTGCCGCCGCCCTGCTGGTTGCAAGCTGCCTGGCCGCGCCGGCGAGCGCGCAGGAGATTCGCCTCGCGTACTTCACCGGCGACACGACGTTGCCCGGCGTGCTGGCCGCCTGGCAGGGGTTGCTCGGCGAACGCCCGGACCTGCGCGACCGGGTGTCGGTCACCTTCCTGACCGAGTCGTTGCTGGACACCGTCGACCCCGCGGACGTGCTTGCCAGCGACGTACTGATTTTCAGCATCCACGAGCAGCACACGCTGGAGCGCTTCGACACGACGCATGGGGTGGACCTCCTCGCGGCGGTCACCGCGCGCGGCCTGGTGTTCGGCGTCGGCGAGGGCCTGCTGGCGCGCGAGCACTACGAGGCGCAGGGCGTGGCCTGGGACCGGCGCGCGCGCGCGTTCTTCGAGTACTCCGGCTATGCGAACCAGGTCGGCCTGCTGAAGTACGCGCTGTCGGCCGCGAGCATCGCCGATCTCGACGTGCCCGATCCGCAGCCGAACCTGGAGGCGGGCTACTACTACCCCGACGGGCAAACCGGGCGCGTGTTCGCCACGTGGGAGGAGTTCGACGCGTGGCGGCGCGGCGCCGGCAAACACCGTCCCGGAACCACCCGAGTGGCCGTCGGCTTCTATGGATCGAGCTATGACGACGGCGACACGGCCCTCGTCGACGCGGTCATTGCCGAGATCGAGCGCCAGGGTGCGGAGGCCATCCCGCTCTTCGGCTATCCGGCGGCCCCCGCTTTCGAGGCGCTCCTGCTCGATCCGGAAGGCAACGCCCGCGCCGACGTCGCACTGGCGTTCCTGTTCCGTTTCGCCGGTCCCGAGGCGAGCGGCCCACTTGCGAAGCTCGACATCCCGGTGATCAGCCTGGTCAGTCTCTATGGGCGCAGCGAGGCGGAGTGGCGCGCTTCGGCGCAGGGGCTGTCGACCTTCGAGGGGACGTTCCAGGTGGCCGTGCCGGAGCTGGCGGGCCTGGTGGCGCCGACGGTGGTCGGCAGCAAGGAACGGGTGACCGACCGCGACACCGGGTTGACCATCGTTGCCAGTCGGCCGATTGCATCGCGGGTCGCGATGGCGGTGCGGCGGGCCCTGGGCTACGCCGCGTTGGCGGCAACCCCGAACGGCGACAAGCGCGTGGCGGTGCTCTTCTACAACTACCCGCCCGGCAAGGCCGGCATCGGCGCGAGCTACCTCAATGTCGCCGAGTCGCTTGCCAACATCCTCCAGCGGATGCGGGCCGCCGGCTACGACCTGGGCGGCGCCGGCGTGGACCTGTCGGCCGACGCGCTGCTGGAGCAGATGACCACCCGGGCGCGGAACGTCGGCAGCTACGCGCCGGGCGAGCTGGAGGAAATGCTGGCCACGGGCGGCGCCGTGCGGGTCTGGCTGGGCGACTACGGCCGGTGGCTCGAAGAGAACTACGTGCCGGAGCTGCGGGACAAGGTGCTCGCGGACTGGGGCGAGCCCGCCGATGCGGACGTGATGGCCGAGGGCGGTAGCCTGATCGTCCCGGCGCTGCAGTATGGCAACGTCGTGGTACTCCCGCAGCCGGCGCGCGGCTGGGGCGAGGACCACACGCAGTTGTATCACGCGGACGACCTCGCGCCGCACCACCAGTACGTCGCGACCTACAACTGGCTGCGCGCCGAGGCGCCGGTCGGCTTCGACGCCGACGCGGTGATACATCTCGGGACGCACGGCACGCTCGAGTGGCTCGACGGAAAGGACCTGGGACTGTCCGCGGCGGACGCGCCCGACGCGCTCATCGCCGACCTGCCGGACCTGTACGTCTACAACGTGGACGTCGTCGGCGAAGGGCTCGTTGCGCGGCGCCGCGGCATGGCGACGCTCGTCGATCACATGGTGCCGCCGTTCACGCGGAGCGAGCTGCTTCCCGATCTGGCGGCCCTGAGCGAGAGCGTCGACGACTACCACAACAACGTCCACAAGAACGAGCAACTGGCCGCGGCCTACGGCGACGAGATCCGCCGGCGGGCCACCGACCTGGGGATGGTCAAGGACCTGGGCCTCGACCTCGGCACGGGCGCGGACATTCCGCACGACGCGCTGCACGGCATCGAGGACTACCTGATCGAGCTGCAGGGCACGAACATCCCCTACGGCCTGCATGCATTCGGACGCACGCCCACGGCGGAGATGCGCGCCAGCACCGTCGATGCGATCGTTTCGGTAGACCGCAGCCTGCTGCCCGAGGACACGGCGGTCATGGCGGCCGACATGGAGCGGCGCATCGTCGACTCGGCGCCGCGCGAGCTCGACAATCTGGTCCGCGCGCTCCGCGGCGGCTACGTTCCGGTCGGCGGCGGCGGCGAGCCGATCCGCAATCCGGACGCGTATCCGACCGGCAAGAACTTCTACGGCATCGACCCGGACAAGGTGCCGAAACCGGCGGCCTGGAAGCTGGGCGTCGATCTGGCCGATCGGATGCTGGCGGATCACGTGGCCGAGCACGGCCGCTACCCGGAGAAGGTGTCGTTCGTCATCTGGGGCGCCGAAACGCTGCGTCACGAAGGGGTGCTCGAATCGCAGATCTTCCACCTGCTCGGGACGCGCCCGGTCTGGGACGCGCGCGGCAAGGTGGTCGACGTGGAGGTCGTGCTGGCGCGCGAGCTTGGCCGCCCGCGGGTGGACATCGTGATCGCGTCGGCCGCCGAGGGTATGTTCGGCAATGTCACCCGCCTGATGGACGAGGCGGTCCAGCAGGTCAAGGCGCTCGAGGAGGCCGAGAACTACGTTCGCCGTAACTACCTGGCGACGAGGGCGGCACTCATCGAGCGCGGTTATCCGGAGGAGGAGGCCGACCGCCGCGCGGGCGTGCGCATCTTCGACGAGCCGCCCGGCAGGTTCAACCTGAACACCTCGCGCATCGCGTCCGCGAGCGGGACCTGGGACAGCGACAAGCCGATGGCCGACGAGTACCTGTCCAAGCTGGGCCACGGCTACGGCAACGGGTTCTGGGGCGAGCCGATGGAGGACGTCTTCCGCATGGCGCTCTCCGGCACTGAGAAGGTGGTGCACAGCAGCTCGACGATGCTCTACGGCGCCCTCGACAACGACGACTTCTTCATGTACATGGGCGGCCTGGCCGCGGCGATCCGCAATATCGACGGCCAAAGCCCCGAGCTGGTGGTGACCAACACGCGCAACCCCGGGCGGCCGGAGATGACCTCCATCGACAAGTTCCTCGGCGCCGAGTTCCGCACGCGTTACGTGAACCCCACCTGGATCGAGGGAATGCAGGGTGAGGGCTATGCCGGCGCCGGCGAGATGCGGGCGTTCGTCGAGTACCTCTGGGGCTGGGACGCCACGGTATCCGAAACGGTCGACGACGCGATGTGGCAGGAGTCGTTCGAGGTGTACGTGGAAGACAAGCACGACCTCGACCTGAAGGCGTTCTTCGAGGCCAACTCCCCCTTCGCCTACCAGGACATCACGGGCCGGATGGTCGAGACGATCCGCAAGGGCTACTGGCAGGCTGACGACGAGGTCACCGAGCGCCTCCTGCGCGAGCACGTCGAGAGCGTCGAGCGGCACGGCGTCGGCTGCTCGGAGCACACCTGCGGCAATCCGCGGCTGCTGCGCTACGTCCTCGAGCAGGGCGCCGTCATGAACATTCCCGGCCCGGCGCTGGACGCGTATCGGGCGGCCATGGAAGCGGCAATCGGCACCGACATCGAGACCGCGGCGGTGGAGGCCGAGGAGTTCGTCCGGTGGAATGAATCGCTGCCGGTGCAAACGACGATGAACATAGAAGGTCTGCGAATGGAGCCGTCGGCCGAGGCCGATCCGGCGCCGGCGGCGGAGGCCGGCGCGGCGAGCGGGCCCCGGGACGCACTCCTGATCGGCCTGCCGGTTCTCGGGCTGCTGGCCGTCTGGCGCTGGCGCCGCAGGCTCGGCGCCGGCGGGTCATAACCGGCCCGTCAGCGCACCCTCCAGCAGGGACTCTTCAGGAACTCTTCAGGCGGCATGTAGCCGTCCCTCAGCTAGACTCGGCGCCAAGTGACAGGCGCCGCCGCCACGCGCTGGCACGTCTCGGCCCGGATTCTGGCCGCCGTCGCCGGCGGCTACGCCGTGTCGAACGTTGCCGCGGTCAGCCTCGCGCACGTGCTGCCGCTGCCCAAAGCTGACGCGGTGATGGCCGGCGTCCTGGCCACCTTTCTCTTCTACGGAGCGGCGGTCGTGTGGTGTTTTGCGGCCCGGACGGTGCGACAGGCCTGGCTGGGCATCCTTCTCGCCATCATGACGTTCGGGGGACTCGCGTTGCTCGGCGGGTTCGATCTCTCATGAAGGGCGGACTGCGGCAGTCGATGGCGTGGCTGCACGCGTGGACCGGGTTGCCCGTGGGATGGGTGCTCTTCTTCGTCTTTCTCACTGGCACGCTCGGCTACTTCGACAGCGAGATCGACCAGTGGATGCGGCCGGAGGCGCCGCTTGCGCCCGCCAGGTTGCCGCAGGTGGACGGACTGACCCTGGGTCTGGCCCGGCTCGAGCAGGTGGCGCCGCAAGCATCGCGCTGGACCGTCTTCCCGCCGAGCGGCCACGACGTGCCGCACGTGACGATCAACTGGAGCGGAGGCACGGACGCCGCGGGGCGCCCGCAGCGCCGCAGCGAGACCCTGGATGCCGCCACCGGCGCCCCAATCCACGCGCGCGCGACGGGCGGCGGCCAGACGCTCTACCAGCTCCACTACACGCTGCACTATATGCCGCGCGCTGCCGCGCGCTGGCTGATCGGCGTCTGCACGATGCTGATGCTTGTCGCCATCGTCTCGGGCGTGATTACGCACAAGCGGATCTTCGCCGACTTCTTCACGTTCCGTCCGCGACAGGGCCAGCGTTCGTGGCTCGACATCCACAACCTGCTCAGCGTGACGGCCCTGCCCTTCCACCTCGTCATCACCTACAGCGGACTGGTCTTCTTCGCGTTTACCTACATGGCCCCGGTTCTGGATGCGACCTACGGCAGCGACGGCCGCGGACAGTTCTTCGACGAAGCGTTCCGCAACCCCGAAATCCCGTCGCCGGCCGGTGTAGCAGCGCCCGTGGCGCCGGTGGGCTCCATGTACGACGTGGCGGAGCGTAACTGGGGCCCGCGGCCCGTGCGTGCGGCGACGTTCTACAACCCCGGCGACCGGAACGCGCGCGTCGTGTTCACACGCACGCACGTCGATCCGGTGAGCAACGGCGGGCGCATGGTCTTCGACGGCGCAACGGGGGAACTGATCGAGCGGTTCGACCGGCGCACGGGGCCCATGGTGGTCAACCATGCGCTGCTCGGCCTGCACGAGGGGCTCTTCGCGGGCCCCGTTCTGCGCTGGCTCTATTTCCTCACCGGATTGCTCGGCACGGCCATGATCGGGACCGGTCTGGTGCTGTGGACGGTCAAGCGGAAGGCGTGGGCCGCGACGGGCCAAGGCATGCCGCCGGCCGCGGTCCGCGTGATCGAGCGTCTGAACGTGGGCACGATCGCCGGGTTGCCGATCGCAATCGCCGCCTACTTCTGGGCCAATCGGCTGCTGCCGGCCGGCATGCCGGAGCGGGCGGCCTGGGAGGTCCACGCCCTCTTCCTCGCCTGGCTGGCGATGCTGGTGCTGGCGGGGGTGCGACCCGTGCGCCGCGCGTGGCTCGATACGCTCGGGCTGGCGGCGTTCGCCTACGCGGCGCTCCCTGCGCTGAACGCGCTGACTACGGATCAACACCTCGGTAACTCGATTCCCGCGGGCGCGTGGGCGCTGGCCGGATTCGACCTGGCGGCGCTTGCAGCGGGGCTCGGCTTTGGTTGCGCGGCGCTGTATCTCCGCCGGCACTGGGCGGGCGCTGCCGCGGCGGGACGGTCGGGCGATCTCGTCGGCCGATCGCCCGCTCTCCAGGCAGCGGCGCCGCTGCCAGAAGACGCGGCCGGATGACGGCGGCCGCGTTCGCGCTGTGTTACGCGGGTCTGGTGCTGCTGAGCATCAGTCAGGCTCGGCACCACCGGCGCGTGTATGGAGCTGATGCCGACTGCCGGCGCCGGAGATGGAGCCTGTGGACCGGGTGGACGTTGCTCGCCGCCAGCGCATCGATCTCCGCTGCCGCGTGGGGACCGGGAACGGGCGCGGTGGTGCTGCTGGGCCTGGCAACCGTCGCCGCCGTTGCTGTCGCACTCCTGCTCACCTACGCACCGCAGGTGGTTCCCTGGACCGGCGCCGCAGCCGTCGGCGCCGCGGTGACGGCCGGCGCCGTCGTGTGGGCGGCGTAGTCCTGCCGGGGGGCGGCGCGGGAGGAGGATCCGCGTCGCAACGAGGCACGGCGTCGCCCGTGGATCTGCCGCCGCCCCCCGGCAAGCTCCTACAAGACCACCTCGAACGGTTGCCGAATCCGCTCGTCGAGGATGGCGCCCGAATCGACCGACAGCCACCCCTGGAGCACGTTGGCGTAGATCTGCCGGAAGTCGACGCTGGGCTCCAGCCCGCCCTCGTGCTGGCGGTCGAGGTCGGCCGGCTCGCCGAGCAGCCCGGGCCGCACGCGGCCGCCCGCCGCGAACAGCACGCTGGCGTCGCCGTGGTCGGTGCCGTGGCTGCGGTTCTCCTTCACCTGGCGGCCGAACTCGGAGAACGACAGCAGGAGCACACGCTGGAACTGGTTGGCCGCCCGAAGATGGGCGGCGAAGGCCCGCACGCCGGCGCCGAACTGCGAGTAGAGCGACTTGTGCACGGCGAGCTGGTTGCTGTGGGTGTCGAACGACGGCGAGGTGAACGTGGCGTACGACCCCAGCGAGAGGTAGTAGATCCGCGTCGGAGAGCCGCTCTCGATCAGGTTGCCGGTCCACCGCAGCGCCTGGCCGAACTCCGTGTCTGGATAGTCGAACCGCGCGCCGCTGCCGCCGCTGGCCCGTCCCAGGCGCCGCGAGGCGACTCCGAGCCGGTTCTCGACCTGCCGGAGATAGTCCAGCCGCCCGTTTCGCGAGCCGGTCGGCGCGGCGCCCTGCCCCAGCTCCATGTTGGCCAGCAGCCGCGGATGGCCCACCGACTGGCTGTGGCCCGACGACGACACCAGCGTGCGTCCGAGCTCGGCGCCGAACTGCAGGCCCGCCGCAGGTTCCGCGCCGCATTCGCAGTGGTGATCGAGGTAGCGCCCCAGCCATCCGTGCGCGGGCGCCGGGCTGCGGACCGAGCCGGTCTCGAAGATCTCGGTGCCGCGGGAGTGCGACCGGGACGAATTCGGATAGCCCACGCCCTGCACGATCGCCGCCTGACCGTCATCGATCAGCCGCTGGTAGTCGACCAGCCACGGATTGAGGCCGAAGTCGCTGCCGGCCTCGCGGATCGTCTCGTCCTTCGGGATGGCGATGGTGGGGCGACCCCGGTAGTAGCGGTCGTCGTGGACGGGCACGACCGCGTTCAGGCCGTCGTTGCCGCCCATGAAGCGCACCATCACGACCACCGGCCCGTCATAGTCCGCCGCCGCCGGGGCGCCGGCCGCGGCAGCGCTCTCGACGAGGAAGCACGGCAGCGTCGGCGTCACCGCGAACAACTTCAGCATCTCGCGACGGTTCAGTACGGTCATGTCCTTCCCGTGTCCTTTCGATGAGGCCTCACGGAGGCGTCACGCCAACTGGTACTCGGCCGTTGCCATGATGCGTTGAATTGTCGCGTCGGCACGCGCGGCGCTGTCCGTTGCCGCGCCATACGCGGCGACCGCCGCGAGCTCGATACCCGGAGCCGGATCGAGCCGGTCGAGCAGCAGGCTGGGTTCCGCGCGACGATAGCGCTCGCCGACGTGAGTTACGGCGTGGCCGGCCTCCGCAACTGCGGATTCGACGAGGCCCAACTCCGGCAGCGCGCCGGTGGTGAGGATCATTCCGAGCTGATACCGCACGGCAAGACGCTCGGGGGGCTGCAGCCACGCCGCCTGCCCCCGCCAGCTCGCGTCGCCGAAGCCCGGCGTCTGGAAGAGTCTCTGCCCGGCCGCAGTGAGCCAGGTGCTCAGTGCCGCCAGGGGCGGCCGGGACACCTCGAGTTGGCGGCACGCACCGACCGCCAGGTGAGCCGGGCTCTTCACCAGCGCCCAGCGCGACGCCGGAGACCAGAACGCGTCGGAGGCCGCGATTTCCCGGACGAGCGCGAGGAGGGAACCGTCGGTTTCCTGATACGTCGCGGCGAGCCGCTGCTCGAGCGTCCCGCTGGCGTCCTCGACCCCCAGGTGGCGCATGAGCAGCCGGCCGTAACGCCTCGCCGTAGCCGGATGGCGGGCCAGATGGCCGACGGCGGATGCTGCATCGAACGCTTCGCGGCGGCCGAGGATGGTCTTGGGGCGATCGACGAAGTGCGCCGGCTCGAAGACGGGGTGGAGGCCAGTCCGCCGCTGGGAGCGGA
Source organism: Vicinamibacterales bacterium (assembly GCA_965207665.1). Lineage (GTDB taxonomy): Bacteria > Acidobacteriota > Vicinamibacteria > Vicinamibacterales > UBA8438 > JAAXGX01. Next base: position 2,570,411 of record CBDBMV010000002.1, on the reverse strand, counting down.
AGCCTTCCGGGTCGATGGTCCGTGTCGGCTCGTAGCCGCTTGGCGCCTCCAGCGCCCAGCCGGTCAGCGCGCGGCAGACCTCGGCGACGTCCTCCCGGGAGTAGTTTCCCGGCCCGACCGTCCAGTTGTCCAGGACGAGCCGCCCGGGCCGGAAGTTGGGAAATTCCTCGTCGAACATGTCCTCTTCGCGGTACTCGTCCATGCCGATCTGGATCATCATCGCGGGATCCGTCACGAGCGACTCGAGCAGCGACGGGAGCGTCCCCAGGCAACCCCTGCGCAGGCGGTCGTTCCGGCCGTGAAGCGCCTGCGGCATGTTGACGCTGCCCGTTGTGCTGCCCAGCGTGCCGTGGAGGAAGAGAACGAGGTTCTCGCGCAGCGGCGCCTCGCCCGTGATCATCTCCTGCAGCCACCAGTGCCGCAGGCGCTCGATGTCGGCCTGCGCGGCGGCGTCCTGCTCGGTGAACGCCCGGTGGTACTCGGTCGCGGTGATGTCGGTGAACAGCAGCGCGGTGTTGCTCCACTCGCGCAGCACGAACGGCGGCGGCGCGGGCCGCGGCGCACGCTGCGCCCCGTTGACGAGCACGTCGAGGGCTTGATCTACCGTGAGCCCGGTCAGTGCGGACTCGAGTGCCTCGGTGGACCCGAACGCGAGCCGTCGCAACAAGTGCCTGACGTCGGCTCGGTCCGTGAGTCTGCGTTCGGCGGCGTTGCTCTCCATCGGGTTCCCTCGCAGCGTGCCCGAAGCGGTGAACACTCCTGGAGTCTACCGACCGAATGTCCTTTCCGTGCCTGAAGTTATCCTGAAGATCTCCCGAAGCAATCTCCGGACAGCGCTAGAAGGTGAACTGGAGGTTGACGCGCGCCGTCCGGGGAATGGACGGATGCGTGTGGATGTCGTCCACGCCGTCGAGCGGCTCGCCGGGCAGTCGCGACGCGTAGTAGTAGTCGATGTCGGCCACCGCCGAGTTGAACAGGTTGTAGCCCTCGATCGAGACGCGCATGAGCTCGTTCAGGGTCACCCCGAGCTCGCCGTTCCAGAGGGTGGTCGACTCGGACCGCACGCTCCCGCTCTCGATCAGGGGCCGGGGCCCGACGTGGCGCACGCGGACGCTGCCGAAGACGCGCCGGGCGGGCTCGACCGTCACGGTGGCCGCCACGACCCGATCGACAGCGCCGGGAATGAACCGCCCGGCAGGATCCGCGTCGGTGAATCGCGCCTTCGTGAACGACAGCTCGGCCTCGGCGGTCATCCAGGTCGCGAGCCGCGCGTAGTTGACCCACTCGAGGCCGTAGCGCCGGCTCGGCCGGTTCGCCTCCGTGATTCCGGAGTCGCCGAGGAAGAGGAGCTCCGAATCGAAGCCGAGGTACCACAACGCCACCGTCGACTGCAGGCCGCGGATGCGCACCGTCCGCAGGCCCACCTCGGCGCCCCGCGCGGCCACCAGCGGCGTCAGCGAATCCACGCGCTCGCCGGTGCGCGGGTCGACCGTCAGCACCGCCCCACGCACGTCGTTGCTGTGGAAGCCCTGTCCCCAGTTGACGTAAAACTCCGTATCGGCCCAGGGTCCGAGCACGACGGTCGCCTTAGGGCTGACGATGCTGTCGGAACCGTCGCCCGAGTTGCGGAGGTCGATGGCGGTGACGTCGAAACCGTACAGGTCGCCGCGCAATCCGAGCGTCGTCCGCAAGACCGGGCTCCATTCGATCTCGCTCTGCGCAAACAGGCCGCCGGACGTCAACCGCAGCACGTCCTCGCGGATCGTCTTCGTACGGCGCCGCGCAACCGTGTCGTGCAGACCGATCCTGCCGGCATTGTCGTGGCGGAGCTGCACGCCCGCCAGCGACTCGACCGGCCGACCCAAGAAACGGCCCAGGCGCCGGTAGCTCACCTTGGCGCCGGCCGCGGTCCGGCGATCCTCCTGCTCGAACTGATCGCCGTCGACCGGATTGTTCAGGAAATACGTGAAATTCTGGACAAGGTTCAGGCCGTAGCGCATGCCGTAGGCAGTCACGCGCAGCGCGCTGTCGCCCGTCGAGCGTAGTCCGTCGAACGCGATGCTGTGGTGGTAGGTGCGGCCGGCGTCGGTCGGATCGATGCTGCCGAAGCGGGAAATCAGGCCCGACTCGATCGCCCGCAGCGGCACCTGGTCCGTGGCGTTCCAGTCGGCCGTGTATCCCATGCCGGTGATGGAGAAGCCGCTGCGTGTGCCGCCGCGGCTGTAGCGCACGATGCCGTTGGCCTTCCGCAGGTCGTCCGCCCGCTCCCACGGCCCATCGTTGTGCGAGAGGTCGAGCCCCACCAGCAGATGGCCGCCCGCGACCTCCGGCGAGGCGGCCCCGAACACCCGGCCCCAGCCCTGGCCGCCCGCGCTGAGGCTCATGATCGGACGGTCGAGGACGTTGACATAGTTGATGTTGGCCGAGCCGGCCGCCGAGAAGTCACCGTCCTCGGCGAAGTACGGCCCCTTCTTGAACTGCACGCCGCTGACCAGCTCCGGAATGATCACGTTGGAATCCAGGTAGCCGTTGGCGTGCGCGCCCCCCGGCATGTTGAGCGGCACGCCGGCGAGCGTCGTGGCGAAGTCGGAGCCGTGGTCCAGGTTGAACCCGCGCAGGTAGTACTGGTTGGCCTTACCCTCGCCGCTGTGCTGGCTGACGACCAGCCCGGGCACCGCCTCGAGCGCCTCGCCGGGCCGCATGATGGGCCGCGCCGTGAGCTGCGCCGCTGTAATGGCGCCGACGCTGGCGGACGTGGCGATGCTCACCAGGCTCTCGCGAGGGTTCTCCAGATCTGCGACGTTGCGGAACGTGCGCATGCCGGTCACCACCACGTCGGCAGTCAACGACAACGTCAGCGTGACGTCGACCTCCAGCGTCTCCCCGACCTGAACCGCCACCTGTTGCCGGGCCGTCGAGAAGTTCACCAACCGGAACGTGAGAGCGGCCGGCCCCGGCGAGACCCCGTCGATGCGGTACTCCCCGTTCGGACCGGTGACGGCGGTCACCGAGTACTCCCCGGCGTCGAGGTTGACGATCACGCTAGGCAGCACGCCGCCGGTCTCGTCCGTGACACGGCCGGCCACCACGCCGACGCCCTCGGCACGCACGGCGCCGGCCGGCCCCACGACCGTTGCCAACAGACCGACGACCAAGGCTACCGTGCAGCAGCGGCCGGGCATCCGAGCAAATATATAGGACCGGTGAGAAATGCGAGCTAGTTCGGAACCACCCCAAGGAGTGCGAGCAGACGCTGCGGCAGCCGCTGCAGATCGTCGAGGATCAGGTAGGCGATCGGCACCAGGAGCAGCGTAACGAAGGTGGCGAACATCACGCCGAACGCGAGTGAGACTGCCATGGGAATGAAGAAGGCGGCCTGCAGGCTGCGGTCCGCCATCATCGGGACCAGGCCAACGAAGGTCGTCAGCGACGTGAGCACAATGGGACGGAAACGCTGGCTGCCGGCGCGCCGGATCGCCTGCTCGATGCCGGCGGCGGTGCGCTGGCCCATCGCTGCGTCGTGCTCGGTCCGGTCGGCGCCGCCGCTGGTCGTCCGTTCCCGGTTGATGAAGTCGACCATGACCAGACTGTCGTTGACAACAACGCCGGTCAGGGCGACGAAACCGAAGAACGACATGAACGTGACGTCAAGCCCCATCAGCAGGTGTCCCCAGAACGCCCCGATGACACCGAACGGAATCGCCCCCATGATGATGAACGGCTGAACGTAGGAACGCAGGGGGATCGCAAGCAGGGCGAAGATCATCAGCACGCTCTGGACGAACCCCAGGCGCAGGGCGGCAACCGTCTCCTCCTGTTGCGCCTGCGCTCCCCGGAAGCTGTAGAACACGTCCGGATAGTTCTTCAGCATCCCCGGAAGGATCCGTTCTTCCAGGTCGGCAATCACATCCGACGCCGATGAGACTTGCGGGTCGACTGACGCGGTCACGTTCACCGAGCGGTTCCGATCCACCCGCTGGATCGACGCGAAGCCCCGTCCCGGCTCCATCTGCGCGACGAGGTTGAACGGCACTTCCCCGCCGTCCGGGGTGCGGATGCGCAGGTTCTCGAGGTCGCCGACGGACCGCCGCTCATCGCGGGGATAGCGCACCATGACGCGGATGTCCTCCCGCCCGCGCTGGATCCGTTGCACCTCCTCGCCGTAGAACGCCTGGCGGACCTGGTTGCCGAGATCCTGCAGCGTCAACCCGAGAGTCTCCGCCGCCGGGCGGATGTCCAGGCGCATCTCCTCCTTGCCGGTACGAAGTGAATCGGAGATCGCATAGACGCCGCTGTAGGTGCGCAGCCGGTCCTTGATGCGATCGGCCGCCGCGCGCAGTTGCTCCAGGTCCGGTCCGGACAGTTGCAGGTCCACGTCCTCACCCGGGTCGAGGAGCGACGTGTCGATCTCGATCGCGACCGCTTCCGGAACCGGACCGGTCTCGTCCCGCCACATCAAGCCGAGTTGCTCGCTCGAGTACGTTCGCAGCTCCGCCGGCGCCAGCTCGACGGTGACCTCGCCGAGGTGCGCGTCCGAGCCAACTGCGAGCCCGATGTCTCCCAGCCGGCCGCCGGCCGCCTGCGAGGGCTGGTCGCCGATGACCGTCGCCACGTGCCGGAAATAGTCCGTACCGGTATCGTCGCTCAACCTGCCGCGCAGCCGCGCGGCGCCCGCCTCGAACTTCGCAACGGCTTCCGACGTCACCTCGACCGGGGTGCCCAACGGCATGGTGACCGAGGCGCTCATGAACTCGTTCTCGATCGACGGAAAGAAACGGAAGCTCGTCCATCCACTCAGTGCGATGCCGGCGGTCAGTATCAGGCTGGACAGGCCCACGGCCGCCGTAACGTAACGCCAGCGGAGAGCCGCTTCCAGGAAGGGTTCGTAGCCATTTCGAACCAGCCACAAGAGCCCGTTGGCAACCCGCTGTTGGAGGCGGCTCCACGGGCCTGGTGGTCCACTGCGGCGGGTGTGCGCCAGGTGAGCCGGCAGGATGCCCAGCGACTCGATCAGCGAAAACAGCAGGCAGGGAATCACCACGATCGGAATGATGCGGAAGATCTTCCCGAATGCGCCTGGAACCAGGAGCAGGGGCAGAAATGCCGCTGCCGTCGTCAAAACGGCGTAGATCACCGGCTTCGAGATTTCCTGCGCGCCTTCGACGGCGCCTCGCAGGCCGTCTCCGTGTGCTTCCTGGTGGCGGTGGATGTTCTCGCCCACCATGATGGCGTCGTCGACCAGGACCCCGAGCACCAGGATGAACGCGAAGCAGGAAACCATGTTGACGGTCATGTCCAGGTGCGGCATCACTGCGATCGCGCCCAGGAACGAGATGGGTATCCCGAGACTGACCCAGAATGCGAGACGCATTCGGAGGAACAGACTCAGCACCAGGAGAACGAGCGCGAACCCCATGGCGCCGTTGTTCAGCATGATCGCCAACCGATCCGACAGGGCCTGCGTCTGGTCCTGCCAGACGGTCAGCGTGATCCCCTCCGGCAACCAGGTCCCGGCCCGCGCCACGTAGTCGCGCACCGCCGCCGCGACATCGAGCGCGCTCTGCTCTCCTGACCGGTAGACCGAGACGGTCACAGCCGTGACCTGGTCGAAACGGGCCTGCTGATCCGTCTCCGCGAAGCCGTCGACCACGGTCGCCACATCGCTCAGAAGCAGGCGACTCCCGTCGGGCCGCGTCCAGAACACGAGGTTTTCGTAGTCCGCACCGCGGTACGCCTGTCCGACCGTACGCAGCAGGATCTCGCCGCGCTCGGTGCGCAGCGAGCCACCGGGAACATCCAGGGAGGAGCGCCGGACGGCGTTCGCGACCTGGTCGAACGTGATCTGGTGCCGGCGCAGGGCCACTTCCGACACCTCGATCGAAATCTCGTATTGCGGGACGCTCACGATCTCGACCTGGCTGACGTCCGGCATCGCCACCAGGCCGTCCCGCACCCGCTCGGCGATCGTCTTCAGCACGGCAACGTCCGTCTCACCGGCGATGGCGATATCCATGACCTTGCTGCGGGTGGCCAGCTCACGGACGATCGGCCTTTCGGTCTCGATGGGAAACGTCGTGATCTCCTGGACGTTGTTGGTTACTTCATGGAACACCTGCTGCGGGTCGGCGCCCAGCTCCAGCTCCACGACTATCGATGCGCTGCCCTCCGAAGCGGTCGATACAATCTCCTTGATGCCGTCGATGTTCTGAATCGACTCTTCAACGCGGACGACGACGGCGGACTCGACCTCCTCGGGCGCTGCTCCCAGATAGGGCACCCGGATGCTGATCCGGTCGAGCTCGACCTCGGGAAAGACCTCCACGCTAATCGTCGCGGCGGCCATCAGGCCGCTGACGACGATGAGGACCATCAGGAGATTCGCGGCGACCGGGTTGCCGGCGAGCCACATGATGGCGCGGTTCATGGTGGTTTTCCTCGTCGCAGCGATTCGGACTGGTGCATTTGCGAGCAGCCCAATGATATGGTAGCGGCGTCAGGTCACGCTCACTCCAACTCAGGAAGCAGCGATGCCGGAAGAACCCCACGACACGAACCTGCCCGACGCGCCCGGCTGGCGTGGCAATCTGCAGTTGGTGCTGATCCTCGGCGCGATTGTCATGGCCCTGTACTTTGCGCGGGCGCCCGATCGCGTGGATCGCGGCGCGGTTGCGGGCCTTGCGGGCGAAAGCGCCCGACCCGTCGTCGCGGTGATTCATCCGGCGCGGACGGATCAGGCGCTGACCGTCGAGTTGACGGCCACCGTGGGTCTCGAAGATACAGTGAACGTGGCGTCCGAGGTCGCCGGCCGCGTTGTCTGGGTCTCACCGAACTTTGCCAATGGGGGGTCGCTCTCCGCTGGCGAGACGATACTCCGGGTCGACCCGGCCGAGTTCGAGCTGCAGGTGGAGGCAGCGGCAATGGCCGTCCGGGAGGCCGACGCGCGGGTGTCATCCGAGAGGGCCACGGCCGAGCAGGACGTCTGGGCATTGGCGGAGGCCGAAGCACGGCTCATGAGGACCAGGGCCGATCTCAAGCTGGCGGAGTTGCAGCTCGAGCGCACGGACGTCTCCTTGCCGTTTGCCAGCCGAGTGATCAACGCGGACGTCGAGGTGGGCGAGCTGGTGGGGCCGGCGGACCTGGTCGGCGGCGCGGCGTCCCGGCTCGGCGCCGTGTATCGGCTGGGGGCGCTGCAGGTGGACGCACCGATCGAGCCGCGGGATCTGGAGTACCTGGAACCGGTCATCGGCCGCGCGGCGCGCGTGGTCGGGGAGATGGGGACGTGGCAGGCCCGGGTGGTGCGCGTCTCCTCGGTAATCGCTCCGCGGAGCCGCCTGGCCTCGGTATTCCTCAAGTTCGCCGAGGATGAGCCCAGGGACTCGCTGCCTGCCCCGGGCACGTTCGTGGAGATCGACGTGGAAGGACCGGCCTACGAGGACGTGTACGCGCTGCCGGAATCCGTACTGCAGGAGCGCGACAGCGTCTGGGTGGTGCGCAACGGCCTGCTGAGCGCGTTCACGCCGACAACCCTCGGACGGACCGCTGCCGGCTGGATCGTGCAGGCGTTCGATGCCGGCGACGGCGTGGTCGTCGGTGCGCTGCCGGCGGCCCGCGAAGGGTTGGAGGTGGACGTGCGGGTTGCCGCGCCGTCGTCGAACTGACGGGTCATGAACATGAACAGCACCGACACCGACAGGACGGCGCAGCCGGGAGCCCCGGCGCGGAGGGGGTTGATCGACTACTTCGCGGGCAACCCGGTCGCCGCCAATCTGCTCATGCTGGTGTTCATCGTCACCGGGGTCACGTCCGCGTATCGGCTCGCGGTTCAGAACTTTCCTGAAATCGATCTGCGACTCGTCAACGTGACCGTGATTTCGCCCGGATCGTCGCCACGGGAGGTGGAAGAGGACATCATTCGCCGCATCGAGGAGAGCGTGATCGGGCTCGCGGGCGTCGAGCGGGTAGTGGCCACCGCGACCGAGGGCGTGGGACGGCTCAACATCGAGATCGCGACCTTCGCGGATGCTGATGCCGTCCTGAACGACGTGCGGAACGCGGTGGACGCCATCGAAAACTTCCCGCCCTTGAACGCGGAACGACCCGAGATAAGGCTGGCGCAGTTGTCCATCGAAGCGATGACGCTGGCGGTCTCGTCGTCCGTAGTGGGCGAGAACGAGCTGCGGCTGGCGGCCGAGGAGGTACGCAACGAGCTGCTGCGTCTGCCGTCGGTCTCGCTCGTGACGCTCAGGGGCTCACGAGACCGGGAGATTGCGATCGAGCTCAGCGAGGAGGAGCTTCGCCGCAACGACCTGTCCATCGCCGATGTTTCCACGGCGGTGCAGCGCGCGTCTCTCAACCTCACATTCGGGGAGCTGCGCACCGCGTCGGGCGGAGTGGTGTTGCATACCGTCGCCAAGCGCAGCATCGGCGAGGAGTTCGAGGACATCCCGCTCATCACGCGGCTGAACGGGACCATCGTGAAGCTCGGCGACGTGGCGGAGATTCGCGACGGGTTCGTCGAAGACGACGTCGTCTCGGAGGTCAACGGCACGCCGGCGGTGTTCATTCGCGCCGACGCCACGGATCGGCAGTCCATCGTCGACATCGGCGACGACATCAGGAGCTGGCTGGCGGACTACGACCCTCCGCAGGACGTCGCGCTAAGCGTGTGGAACGACCGGGCGCAACCGGCCATCGACCGGATGCTGGCGGTCGCGCGGAACGGGCTGGCCGGAGCGATACTGGTTTTCGTCCTGCTCGTTCTCGTGTTCGATCTGCGCGCCGCGACGTGGATAGCGATCGGCATTCCATTCTCGTTCGTCGGCGCCTTCACGTTCTTCGCTCCGGCGAACCTCACGCTGAACATCGGAACGCTGGTCGGCCTGTTCCTGATGATCGGTCTGGTCGTGGACGACGCACTGGTCGTCGGCGAGAGCATCGCTGCGGAGCGCGACAGCGGCAAGAGCGGACCGGAGGCGGCCGCAGCGGGTGCGAGGGCCGTGGTGGGACCGATCACCGTCGGCGCATTGACGACAATCCTTGCGTTCGTTCCATTTCTCTTCGTCACCGCTGCGCTCACCCAGTTCGTAAACGTTTTTCCGTACGTCGCGTTCTTCGTGCTGACCGTGTCACTGATAGAGGCGTTCTTCATTCTGCCGGCCCATCTCTCGCACGCCGGAGGCTGGAGCCTTGGGCCGCTGCGTGCCTTGCAGGTTCGTGTCTGCGCCTGGATTGACGACCTCCGGGAGCACACGGTGGCGCCGGCAGTGTCGTGGTCCGTGCGGCATGTACCGTCAATGCTGATCGGAGGCGGCGCCCTGGTTTTGTTCTCCCTGTTGTTGTTGGGCACCGGGGCGGTTCGCATCATCCTCTTCGACGAAGAGATGAACATTCCGGAGAACGTCCAGGTGGATCTGCGTCTTCCCTCCGGCACGCCGTTCGGGACCACGCTCGCCGCAGCCGAGCAGGCCGCAAACGCCGCGCGCGCGATGAACGAGCAACTCCCGGGAGAATCGATCTCCGGGGTCAGCATCCTCGCCGGCAACGTCGTGTCGTCGAGAACGGGCGCCGAAGAACCCAACGGCAGTCATCTTGCCGGGGTACGGGTACACCTCAACGAGCGGCCGACCCGGCAGGTGTCGCCCGCGGAGATTGAACGGGTGTGGCGCGAGAACATCGGGGAGATGTCGCATCTGGAGTCGATGGAGTTCCAGAGAACCACCGTGCGATCCCGGCCGAGCGTGGCGTACGCGCTGCAGCACGACGACCCGGAAGTGTTGCGGGCGGTAGCCGGCGAGCTGCGAGCCTATCTGGGGACGATGGCGGGCATCTACGAGATTGCCGACAGCCTGTCGCTCGGAAAGCGGCACCTGGAGATCGAGCTCACCCCGGCCGGTGAAGCGGCCGGATTGACGCCTACCGCCATAGGGGCGGCGTTGCGGGCGAAATTCCACGGCGTGGAAGTGCAACGAATTCAACGCGGTCATGAAGAGCTCCAGGTCGTGGTGCGCTACCCGCGCGAGCGGCGGCGCAGTCTGCGCGAACTGGAGAACGAGCGCGTCCGCCGGGTCGGCGGCGGCGAAGTGCCATTGTCCGTGGTAGCGAATCTGAGCGAGAGCCGCGAGCAGGCGACGTTGATGCGCATCGACGGCAACCAGGCCGCGACTGTGGAAGCCCGGGCCGACGCGGCGGTAGTAACGCCCAGGCAAGCGCGGCGACAGGTCGAGCGCGAGTTCCTCCCGGAGCTGATCGACAGGTATCCCGGCCTGACCGCTGAACCGGAAGGCGGTGCGCGGGAAGAGCGCGCCATGCTGGAAACCCTCGGTCTGCTTGTGCCCGTCGTACTGATCGCCATGTACGCGCTCATGGCGGCCTTCCTGAGGAGCTACTGGAAGCCGCTGGTCGCCGTGGCCGGTTTCCCGATGTCGTTCGCCGGGGCAGTGCTGGCGCACTGGGTGCTCGGATGGGACCTGACCGCCATGTCGCTACTTGGCCTCATCGCGGTCTTCGGCGTGATCGTGAACGATGCGCTGGTGCTGCTGGACCGCTACAACGTGATTCGCCGTGAGAATGAAATGCTGCCGGCCATCGCCGCCGCGGCGGCGGCGGCACGGCACCGCTTCCGGGCGGTGTTCCTGACGAGCGCAACCACCATCCTGGGACTGTCTCCCCTGCTCTACGAGCGCGGCGACGACCTGATCTTCATCGTGCCGTTCGTCGTCAGCATGGTGGGCGGTTTGGTGCTGTCGGGCGTGTTCATTCTCTTCCTGCTGCCGACGCTCGCGATGATTGCAGAGGGCGCGTCGGAGTAGCACCACCGCGCTGCTGACGATATCCCGTCAGAAGTTGACCCGGAGCGTAGCCAGCACCGCGTGCGTGCGGAAGTCGGCGGTCGTCTCGTTGATGGGAATCTCCGCCTCCGACCGGCTTCCGCGGTGGTACCGCACTATGAGGATGTCGCCACCAGCCGCAGTGCTTACGGATCCGGCGTCCGTGTAGCGGTACGCCACATCGAAGCGCACGCGGTCAGCCGCCGGGACTGCCACGCCGGCCGTCACCATACCGGTTGCAGACCGGCCGCCGCCCGGCGGCAGGCCGGTGAACGGCACCTCTCCCGCAGGCCCCCGTCGCAGGTAACCCGCCGCATCGTCGGGATCGGGAAACCGCTGTACGAAGTTGTCCAGGCGGTAGTCCGTGAACCCGATGCCGGCACCCACGTACGGCTCGATCTGCAGACCTCGTCCGATCCGCCAGACGGCAGCGTCATAGAATCCGGCCGCCAGAAGTTGCCGGGTGTGCAGATCGGCCGTTGACGGCTGGACGGCGCCGGCCCGCGGGTAGTTGGCCGTGCCACGGAATTCGAGCTGCCGGGCCATGCCGAATTCCACATGGAAGCGGAGGCGCGGCGTGAAGCGATAGCCGGCGGCGATATGCGACAGAAGTGTGGTACCGAAGTCGCCGCTCGTGAACAACTCTGGCCGACCGTACAGACTGGCGTCGCCAGCGTCGGCGCCGTCAGTGAAGCGGCCGCCTTGCGGCGCCAGTGCCGCCAGTCCGATGCTTACGTACGGGCCGCGTTGCGAGGGCGTCTGGGCATGCACGGCCCGAGACCATGGCGTTATTCCCGGCGCCAGCACCAGCAGCGCCGCGAACAGGGCGCCTGCCGTCATGTTCACGAGATTCAGAACCCGTACCTCAGGCTCAGACTCACGCCCCAGAACCTGCTGGCGTCCGTCGTCATCTGGTAGAGGATGGTTTCGCCCCGCCCGACGCTCGACTCGTGGCTCCGAAGCTGGTTCCATGGCAGCGGCTCGCTCACGAACTCGCCCAAATCCACCCAGCGGAACTTCACGCCCAACGTGATCTCCTCTCGGAGCCGATGGTCGACCCCCGCGAGCAGTTGGTAGCCGACCATGACGTCTGTCAACCGTGCGTCACCGATGGTGGTCGTGCCGGCGATCCTGGCGCGCAGCAACGGGTCGACGAACGTCGAGATCCGCTCAGGGTCATCGTTGCGTTTCCACACGGACGCGTAGTCGAGCGATGCCCGCTCGACGCCGAACCCGGCCCCGACGTACGGCGTCCAGGATGCCGACGCCGGCCCGAAGTCGTAGTACACGTTCACGAAGCCGGCGTGCGACCGCCAGTCGTCGACGCTGCCGATCGCAAGCTCGATCTCCTGCTCCCGCTTGTCCAGCGTCACGTCGTCGAAGATGTCGATATCCGACTGGTCGTCATAGCCGGTGAACCGGTGGAAGTACTCGCCTTCGAGCCTGACGGCTCCCCAGTCGTATCCGAGCGCGACGCCCGCCCGAATGCCGGCGCCCCCGTCGAACTCGTTGGTCCAGGAAGTGAGCGGCGGAGCAACGTCGCACTCGCCGCCGGCCTCGACGCCGAGCGGGTTGATGATCAGGTCGCACTTCGTGCCCCAGTCGTTGTCCGACCCCTGCACGGTGAGAGGTGGTGCAACGGTCGTCCCCAGGTCCATCTGGATGTACGGCCCCGTCTGGCTTCGGACTTCGCTGACGCATACCGTCAGCAACATCACGACCGACACGCATCCGATTCGTATTTGCATCGTCGGGGCCGCCAAGTCATCCTCACGTGAGATTGGCGCGCGTGGCAGGATTCGAACCTGCGGCCTACGGCTTAGGAGGCCGTCGCTCTATCCAGCTGAGCTACACGCGCAAGCACTCGTGTCGGGCGGTTACCTCCCGCGCCCCCTCCAGGACCATCCGAAGGAGATGGCGGGCGGCGTGCGGAACTCGGGCGGCGTCGCTACTGCCTTCATCTCCTCGTGCGTCGGCGCCGCATTTGGCAGCGGCCGGGTCGCCGGGAGATGGATGTTGCCCACGAACATTCCGCCAAGCGTGAGCTGCCGGCTGTCGAGACGGCGATCGGCTGCCGCGGACGGCGGGCGCCGCCGCTCACCTTCTGTCGCCTCGGCATCGCTGGCAGGTTCCTGACGCCCGCCGGCCGCGTCGTCCTGCTGCATGACGGCCGCGGTGCCGGCAAGGAGCTGGCCGGACGGCCCCGGCAGGAGCCAGAGGCCGCAGACTACCGCCAGCACGCAACCGGGGCGCGATATTACGGTGGGATGCGCCATTTCTCGTCTACAATACCTCATGCCACGCGCCAGGCTTCTCTGGGCCAGCGGCAAGCAGACCATCCAGTACATCGAAAGCGGCGCGATCGACTTGCTCCCGGTGGAGCGGGACGAGCAGATTCACACCTTCCGCGCCATCGACCGCGCCGACGACGAGAACCTGCCCGTCTACCGCGAGGTGCTCCCGGAGCGATAGCAGCCCGTAGCAAAACCCCGCTGCATTCGACGGGCCATGCATCCCGCCTGACTGTGTTGCTCGTCGCTCACATATCGTCGAATATGCTCGCTCCTCGCGCCTTGTCAGCCGGGCGCCTGACCCGTCTCGGTGCGACGCGGGGTTTTGCTACGGGCTGCTGAAGCCGCGTCGCGAGCGCCGCCGCGCCGCATGCGGCGGGATGCTTCAGGTCAGCCTGACGAGCACCGCAAGCAGGCCCAGCCCAACGGCCAGTTGCCACCACAGTTGCATCCGGTCGGTGATGAACAGCGTTCCCAGGCCGACGAAGCCCGCGGCGGCGGCCAGCAGCAGCCAGTACAGTTCCTCCACCACCTCCTGCACGCCGGTCCGCGGGGCGAACTGCCGGGCGTCCGACAGGATCTCCAGCGCCAGCAACTGGTCCGACTGCGTGCCGAGCTCGTAGTAGCGCCCGCCGCCCGCCGCCGCAATCGAGCGCAGCGAGCGCCGGTCCAGCGACGAGTGGATCGGCTCGGGCGGCGGCGCGTAGCGCCGCGGCGGCAGGTCCGGAATGATGCCGCCGGCGGTGGTGCCCACGCCCACAACGTAGATGCGCACGCCGCGGTCGCGGGCCAGCTCCAGCGCCCTTTCGACCTCGCCGCTCCAGGCCTGTCCGTCCGACACGACGACGAAGACCTTCGCGCTGCGGCGCCTGCCATAGAGATCCTCGTCGACGTCGAGCATCTTGATGCCCCAGAAGATCCCCTCCTCGATGTTCGTATCCCAACTGGTGTCGTCCTCCAGCCGGAACGGCGGCGCCTCCCCGAGGTGCTCGAGAAAGAAAAAGAAGGCGTTCGGGTCGCTCGTCAGGCGCACCTGCGGCGCCGGACGGTAGGCGAACAGCGCCAGTGCGAGCCGCTGGTCGGTCCAGCTCAACGTCTCGGCGAACGTCCGCAGCCATGCCGTCGAACGCTGCCAGCGGTCGGGCGCGACGTCCGTCACGCGCATGGAGGTCGAGCCGTCCTGCAGCACGATGATGTCGAGCCCGGCGTCGCGCACGCGCGTGACGACGGCGTGCGGCCGGGCCAGCGCCAGCACCAGGCAGCCGAGCGCGAGGATCAGGCACAGCCAGAAGGCGAGGTCGCCCGCCGCCGCGATGCGCTCCCGGAACGGCAGCACGCGGCGCACCGCGTAGCGGCGCGCGTCGCGCCGCCGGCGCAGCGCCTGCCGCCCCCACACGATGAGCAGCAGCGCGGGCGCGGCCAGCAGCCACAGGTACAGCGGCTCCAGGAAGCTCATCACCCTCTGCGTCGAATGGGCGGATCACCGCCCGGCGTCGGATCGTCGACCGTGTCGCGGTCGTCCTGCATCATCGGGACGTAGATCTGGACGTCGTCGAGTCCCGTCTCGTCATCCAGCGGCTGCGCACCCTCCTGGCCGAGCGGGCTCTCGAGCGGCGCACCCACCGGTTCCGCGCCTTCTTCTACGAGGGCGCGCAGCGTGACGAGGAACTCGTAGTTGTAGGCGACGTCCTCGCGGTCGTCGCCGTCCCGCAGCAGGCCGGCGTACAGCGCGATAGCGCGGTCCAGGCCGTCGAGGGCCTGCTGCGGCGATGCATCGGCGCGCAAGCCCGCACGGTATGCCGCGTTCGCCAGCGTCAGGCGCACGCCGGGGTCGTCGGGCAGGGCCGCGTCGCCGCGCAGGAGCTCCGCGTAATCGGCCCGCCAGTAGCGGATCGCCGTGCGGCGCGCCGCGATCTCGGCGTGCGTTCCCGCCAGCAGCCACGGCACGCGGGCCGCCGGGCTCAGCCGGCGCTCCACCGCGGCATAGCCCCGGTCGGCCGCGTCCAGGTTGGCCACCGCGAGATCGCGCTGCGCCGCGGCCATGCCCCGCTCGATGACGGCCGCCGCCGCGCAGGCCGCCGCCAGCACGCCGACCATCAGCGCGACCGCCAGGTACCGGTATGCAGCACTCACGAAGTCACCACTCCTTGCCCGCGGTTCACCTGCTTCATGGGAACGTCCGGAACGCGCCGAAGCAGAGCGCGAGTCCGAGCGCGCCCGTCCAGAGCGCGCCGGCCAACACCGCGAACGGTGCGAACAGCGGATCGCGCGTCACGTACCGCGTCACGCGGATCCGCCCGGCGGCAAGCCGATCTATCTCGTTCACCGCCTCGATGATCATCTCTTCGTTGGCCGCCGGAAAGAACTGCCCGCCGGTGCGCTCCACCGCTTCCTTCCAGACCTCGTCCGGCAGCAGATCGCCGAGCTGCTGGTCGTAGCTCGTGCGGATGAAGTACACGGGAATCTGGTTGTCGGACGCTTCCTGGAGGATGTCGTCCAGCGACTGGTCCTCGTAGACGGCGTGCGTGTCCTGGCCGTCGCTGAAGATGACAATCAGGTTGCCCGTGGCGTCGAGGAAGTCGAACGTGCGGAACAACTGCACGCCGCGGTTGATCGCGCCCATGATCAGCGTGCCGTGATCCGGGAAGCGGCGGTACTCCTCGGGCGTGCCGATCAGCCCGATGCTCAGCAGGATGTTCTCGTAGTCGTTCGTGAACGGCGTGACGATGTAGGCCTGGCTGCCGAATTCAATCAGCGCGACCAGGTCGTGGTAGGGGCCGTCCATCCGCCGCCGGACGAAGTACTCGGCCGCCGACACGTTCGCCAGGAACGTGTTGCCGGCGCGGAGCTGCCGCGTCGAGAAGGCCGAGTTCATGCTGAGCGAGGCGTCGATCAGAATCGTGATCCGGTGACCCGGATAGGTGGTCTCCTCCTCGACGAGAGAGACGTGCGGCGCGGCCAGCGCCAGGATGAACAGCGGCAGGCCGGCGAGGAACAGCAGGAACGGCACGTGCCGGAGGGCGCTCCAACCCCGTCGCGGCGCGCTCGGCACGAGCGCGGGCAGGGCGATGCGGAAGCGCCCCGGACGCTCCCGCCGCATGGCGCGCGCGACGATTACGGCCAAGGCCAGCAGACCGAGCAGGCCGACGGCCGCCAGCGCCTCGCGGGGCCGCAGGAACGCGACCTGCTCGAGCCGCAGCCGGTCGAGCTGGGCCAGGGTCCCGCTGAGCTGCCCCAGCAACGCCGTCAGCGTGCCCATGTCCGTTGCCACCCGCTGCGGATCGACGCCGCGAGCCTCCGCGCCAGACGCAGCGGCGCGAGCGCGCGGACGCGTAACTGCCGCGCGACCTCTATGCCGTCCTCCAGCGCCAGCGCCAACGCGCCGGGTAGCGGCTCCCCGGGCCGCGCATAGCGGGCCGTGCTGAACACCGCCAGCGCCCGCTGCAGGCGCTCCAGGTCGCCGTCGGATATTCCGCCGCCCTGCCGGCCAGCGGCGCCAGCGGCCAACACCGGCGGCGTGACGGGCGACGACACCATGACCCACCGCCGCGCCAGCGGACCGCACCGGACGCGGAGTTCGCCCGGCCGCGGGCTGGCGTCCGCCGCGGCGTCGCGCTCGGCGACCAGGCTATCGAGCGCAACGGCGGCGGCGAGCCGCAGCGCCGCCAGTCCGCGGCCGACCCGCTCGGGCGACCACTCCGCCTCCGCGTTCTCCCGGCGAATCTCCGTCAGCTCGCGCGCGACGGCGCCGGCCACGGCCGCCGCGGCCACCGGCCGCGCCTCCGGCGCGCTCGCTGCCTGGCGGGCCTGGTGGGCCCGGCGCAGGCCGACCACCAGTACGCCCGCGGCCACGAGACCGAGACCCGCGGCAGCCAGCAGCAGGACATCGGCGCGCGCCAGGCGCGCCTCGGCCGCGCCGAGCGTCTCCAGCGGGATGCCCCGGATATCCGCCGCCGTCTCCGGCACGAGCGACAGCACCCTGATCGCCTCGCCCGGCAGAACGTAGGTCAGCTCCCGCCCCGGCAGGACCGTCCCGGCCTCCGCCGGCCGCTCGATGCGGTAGTTCAACTCCAGCGGCGGGATCAGCACGTCTCGCCCGAAGTAGTCCTCGCCCGTCAGCCGGAGCACGTAGTGGTACTGGAAGAACCGGTGTCCCGGGCCGGTGACGTCCGCAAAGCGTTCGCCGGCCAGCACCTCGAACGGCAGCAGATCGATCGATTCCGGCTCCAGGCCGACCGTGTCCGGCACAGCGCGCCCGCTGCCGCTTTCGACAACGCGGCAGGTGACGGTCATCCCGAACTGCTCCCCGATCCGCACCGCGCCGCGGTCGACGCGGCGCCAGCAGCGCAGCGCGGACACCGCCTCGAGGGCCGGCTCGGACGGCTGCGCCGCCGCGCCCGACAGGGCGCCGTGCCAGCCGGCGGCCAGCACCACCGCCAGCACCGTTGCAAACCGTGCGCGGCGGGTCATCGCTTGCGCAACTTTCGCCCGCGTAGGAATTCCGCCAGGGCCTCGTGCTCGGCTTCCCGCGTGACGCGCACCACGTCGAGGCCGTGCCGCCGCGCGATCCCCTCCACGCCGTCCTGCCATTCGTGCACGCGCTCTCCGAGGCGCTCCAGCTCGCGCGCCGACAGCAGCCGCGAGCGGCCGGTCTCCACGTCGTAGCCGGTGACCCACCCGGCGGACACCGGCGGCAGGTCGAACGCGAACGCGCTGTCCACCAACACCACGAACACGTCGTGCCAGTGGGCCAGCGCCGCGAACTCCTTGAGGCACGCCTCCGGGTCGTCCATCAGGAAGTCCGAGACCACCGGCAGCAGCGAGCGCCGGCGCAGCAGGCCGCCCAGATCCCCGCCGCCCTCGTCCCGGCTCCCCGGCTCGGCCGCATGGAGACACTCCTGATACGCGTCGACGCAGTGCATCGCGTGGTTCTTGCCTGCGTGCGGCGGCACCAGCAGCCGCCGCGACGGGCCGTCCATCGCCACGAGGCCCACCCGGTCCTGAAAGAACGCGGCCGCCAGCGCCAGGGTCGCGACCACGCGTGCGATCACCTTGGCGATCGGCGTGTCGTCCACGCCGCACCGCGTCGAGAGCGACGCGTCGGCGACGATGATGACCGAAGCGGTGCTCTCCAGATCGAACTCGCGCGTGATCAGCGGGCTGAAGTTGGTGAGCGTCGACTGCGCCCAGTCGATGGCCGAAGGTCGGTCCCCGGGCTGCCAGTCGCGCAGCCCGGCGAGGTCGTAGCCGGAGCCATGGAAGTCGCTGTGGTGCGCGCCCAGCGAGTACTCCTTCATGCGCTGCAGGATCACCAGCTCGATGTCCTGGATCTCCTCCCAGCTCACGAGCCGCTCGGCCGTGGTCGTGCTCATGGGATCGGCACGCGCGCGATGATGTCGTCGATGATCGTTTCCACGCGCACTCCCTGGCTCGCGGCCTGCGGCCGCAGCCAGATCCTGTGGCTCAGGATGTAGCGCGCCAGCGCCTGCACGTCTTCGGGCAACACCTCGGCGCGCTCGCCCTCGAACAGGGCCCAGACCTTCACCAGCCGCCCCCAGCAGATCGTGGCGCGCGGCGACGCGCCCAGGTCGACGAACTCCTCGACCAGCCCGGACGGGGAACGGATAGTCCACTCGGTCTCGGCGTCGTACGGGCGCGACGCGGCCACCAGCCGCCGTATGTAGCGCCCCAGCGCGTCGTGCAGGAATACCCGTTCCGTGATGACGGAGCGGAGCTCGATGACGCGCTCCTTCTGCACCAGGCCATTGAGCGCCACCTGCTTGAAGTCGAAGTCGACGAGCTTCTGCTCCTCCGCGGGCGGCAGGTAGCCGATGGTGACCATGATGGCGAAGCGGTCCGTCGCCGCTTCCGACAGCGGGAACGTGCCCTGCCCCAACTCCACCGGGTTCATGGTCGCGATGGCGAAGCTGAAGGCGGGGAGCTGGAAGGTCTGGCGGCCGACGGTGACCGCACGGTCCTGCAGCCCTTCCAGGAACGCGCTCTGCGACTTGAGCGGTATGCGGTTGATCTCGTCGAGCAGGATCACCTCGGCCGAGGCGAGCGGCCCGAACTCGGTCATCCGCTCGCCGGTCGCCGGGTTGATCATCTCGAAGCCGACCACCTCCGTGGGCTGCAGGTCGGCCCGGCCCTGCAGGCGCGCGAACTTGGCCCCGCTGATCGCGGCGAGGATGACGCCGAAGAAGGTCTTGCCGACTCCCGGCACACCCCGCAGCAGCAGGTTGCCGGCGTTGACCTGGCGCTGCCGCTGCTGGTCGTAGGTGGTCGGGATCTCCGCCATCAGCACCATGTTGGCCAGCGCCTTCTCGCGGTCGTAGCCGACGAGCGCCTTGCTGCCTTCGGCGACGATTGCCCGGTGGAAGTCGACCGCTTCCCGCAGATCGGCGTCCATCAGCTAACTGCCCGCCCCCTCCGCGCGCGCACTGCCCGGGCTCGCTTCCAACTGCTCGCCGATGGCGCCGATGGCCTTGCCCACGCGCACATAGTGCTCGTAGCGCTCCTGGTAGGTCTGCAGCTTCTCCTGGTTGACGGCGGCAAGCCGCAACTGGAGCGCGGCCGCCTCGTCAGCGGGCGCTGCGTCGAGCGCCTGCTCCGCGGCCGCCACGCGCTCCTTGTACTCGACGTCGTGCTGCCGCTCCCAGGCCAGCCAGTCGGCCGTCCAGCGCGCGTGCGCCGCCTCGACCAGCTCCGGGGAGAACGGGAACCGCCCGCCCGCGGCCGCGTCCAGCCGCGCGCTCGCCTCCGGAAACGCTTCGCGGGCCGCGCGGGCCACCTCGGCCCAGGCAACGAGCGCCTCCGGATCCGACCGCGCCGCGACCACGGCGGGCCCCAGCCCCGCCAGCAACTGCAGCAGCGCCTGCTCCCGCCGCCGCCGGCGCATTTCGAGCAGCAGCGCCGCCCCGAGCGTCGCCAGCAGACCGAGCGCCAGCAGCAGGCCGGCCGCGAGCAGGATGGGTGCCGCCACAGCTCGGTCCCGGCGCCTCAGTACTGGATTACCGTGAAAAGCTGTTCGTTGGTGAGCTGCGCCCGGCCGTTGAGCGCCACCAGCTCGATCAGGAACGCCACCCCGACAACTTCCGCGCCGCATTCCCGGACGAGATTCACGGCCGCCCGGGCCGTGCCGCCGGTCGCCAGCAGGTCGTCCACGATCAGGACGCGGTGGCCGCCGCCCAGCGCGTCGCGGTGCATCTCGAGGGTGTCGGTGCCGTACTCGAGCGCATAGGAGGCGCTCACCGTCGCCGCCGGCAGCTTGCCGGGCTTGCGGACCGGCACGAACCCGGTGCCCAGCCGGTCGGCGATGGCCGCTCCGAGAATGAACCCGCGGCTCTCGATCCCGACGACCTGGTCGAGCGGCGTGTCCCGATACGGTTCGACGAGGCAATCGACGGCGCTGCGCAGGCCGTCGGCGTCGCGCAGCAGGGTCGTTATGTCCCGGAAGAGGATCCCCGGTTGGGGAAAGTCCGGAATGTCCCTGATCAACTGCTTCAGCGCATCCATCTGTCTGTTTCAGCTCCCCGTGATGCTCTACGAACGGATCTCGAATCGCGAGTACCCGGTTGGCGGATTCCCGATTTCGACCTCGACGCCGTCGACTCGCGCAAGCGGCGGCCCGCTCCGGATGGCCCGCTCCAGGCTTTCCACCGCCCCCGCATGGCCCTCGGCGACTATTTCGACGCGCCCGTCGGCAAGGTTCCGCACGTAGCCGGCCAACCCGGCGTCGCGCGCGGCGCGTGCCGTGAAGTACCGGAAACCCACGCCTTGCACCACACCCCGGACGAGATACCGCCGGGCCAGGATCATCGCTTGACGAGCGCCGATTATAGCGGACTCGCACCGGGCTTCATTGTGGTACGCTGCCGTTGAGACTCGTGTACGAGGCTCGTTTCATAAAGGAGCTACACCGCATGCCTGTCAACCTTCTTCGCCGCGGGGCGCCCGTCCTGGCCGCGTTGCTGTTGCTGCTGCCGGCCGGCGCGTCCGCCCAGTTCGACAGTGTCGGCTCCCTCGACTTTCCGACTTCGGCGCGCTCCGACGAGGCCCAGCAGCACTTCCTGCGCGGCGTGGCCATCCTGCACAGCTTCGGCTGGAAGCAGGCGATCGAGCAGTTCCAGGCGGCGCAGGAGATCGAGCCGGATTTCGTCATGGCGTACTGGGGCGAGACGCTGTGCTACAACCACCCGCTGTTCCGCAGCGACCCCGACGACGACAACCCGCGGGCGGTGCTGGCGCGCCTGGGCGCCACCAGGGCCGAGCGCCTGGCGAAGGCACCGACCGCGCGCGAGCGCGGCTTCCTGGAGGCCGTCGAGGCGCTGTGGGCGGAGGGCGACTACAACGAGCGGCGCGTCGACTACATGCACGCCATGGAGCGGCTGCACGAGCAGTTTCCCGACGACCACGAGGTGGCGACGTTCTACGCGCTGTCGCTGCTGAGCGGCTCGCGCGCGCTCGGCGACCAGTCGTTGCGCCTGGAGATGCAGTCCGGTGCGATCGCGCTGGACGTATTCGGGGAGAACCCGAACCATCCCGGCGCACCCCACTACGCGATCCATGCCTTCGACGACCCCATCCACGCGCCGCTGGCCCTGCCGTCCGCGCGGCAGTACGCGAAGATCGCCCCCGCCGTCGCCCATGCCCGGCACATGCCCACGCACATCTTCATCCAGCACGGCATGTGGGACCTCGTCTCCGAGCACAACCAGTCCGCCTACGACGCGGCGCGCGCCCTCTGGAACCCCGGTGACAGCGTCGGCGATACCGTGCACCCGCTCGACTGGGGCCAGTACGGCGATCTCCAGCGGGGCGACTACGCCCGCGCCCGGACCTGGCTGGACCGCCTGAGGATGGTGATCGACGAGAGCGACGGCGCGCAGCGCGCAGCCGACAGCCTGGCGCTCCTCGAGGCGCGCTACGTCGTCGAGACGGAGGAATGGAAGACCGGCCCGATCGGCGACGACACGGCCAACCATGCGTTGCTGGCCACCGGCCTCAGCGCCGTTCGCCTGGGCGACGTGGAAACGGCGCGGCGCGCGGCCGCGGAGCTTGAATCGCGTGCGGCCGACGGCCCCAAGCCCGTGCAGATCATGCACCTGCAGGTGGCCGCGCTCGTCGCGGCGGCGGAAGGCCGTGCGGCAGACGCCACCGCATTGATGGACGACGCGATTGCCGTGGTCGAGACCATGCGCCCGCCGAACGGCGCCGCCAACCCCGTCAAGCCGCCGTACGAGCTTTATGGAGAGTTGCTGCTCGAGCTTGGGCAGCCGGAGTCCGCGGCCGAGAAGTTCGAGCACTCGCTGCTGCGCATGCCGGGACGGGCCCGCTCGCTGCTCGGGGCGGCCCGCGCCGCCGCGGCTGCCGGAGACACCGCTACGGCGCGCGAGCGTTACGCGACGCTGATCGCCAACTGGCGCGGCCCGGCGGACAATCCCGCAATCACCGAGGCACGCGCGTTTGCAGCAGGAGGCAGCAGCGCCGGCAACGAGTGACCGGCGCAACGGCGGAAGAAGTGGTCGGGGCGAGAGGATTTGAACCTCCGACCCCTCGGTCCCGAACCGAGTGCTCTACCAGGCTGAGCCACGCCCCGAACCAAACGAATATTGTATCACTGGTGCCGCAACCGTTCGACGCCGTGCTCCTGGTCAGCTTCGGCGGCCCGCGAGGGCGGCATGAAATCCGCCCGTTCCTGCGCAACGTTCTCCGCGCCCGCCGCATCCCCGACAGCCGCCTGGAGGCTGTAGTGCGGCACTACGAGCTGTTCGACGGCGTGTCGCCGCTGACGGCGATCACGATGCGCCAGGCCGCGGGGCTGCGGGAGCGCCTCGCCGCCAAAGGGCCGCCGCTATCGACCTACGTCGGCATGCGCAACTGGCATCCCTTCCTGGAGGATACCCTCGCCGCGATGGCGCGCGACGGCGTCCGCCGCGCGCTCGCGCTGACGCTGGCGGCGCACCACAGCTACTCTAGCTGCGGCCAGTACAAGCAGAACGTCGTCGCCGCACGCGAGGCTGTACGCGAGGCGCACCGGGACGACGTCGAGTTGACCTGGGTCGCCCGCTGGCACGACCACCCCGGATTCGTGCGGGCCAATGCCGGCCGGATCGAAGCGGCGATCGGCCGGCTCTCGCCCGCCGCCCGCGCCGGCGCGCGCCTGGTGTTCACCGCGCACAGCATTCCTGCGGCCATGGCCCGGCAGGCGCGCTACGAGGAAGAGCTGCTGGAATCGGCCCGCCTGATCGCCGCCGCGCTCGGACGTCCGGACTGGGCGCTGGTCTACCAGAGCCGCAGCGGCCGTCCCGAGGACCCCTGGCTGGAGCCGGACGTCTGCGATTACCTGCGGGCCGAATCCGCCCGCGGCCTAGCCGCGGCCGTGCTGTGCCCGCTGGGCTTCGTCGCCGACCACGTCGAGGTGCTGTACGACCTCGACCATGAGGCCGCCGCAACCTGCCGGGATGCGGGCATCGAGATGCAGCGGGCGGCAGCCGTCAACGACGACCCCGCCTTTCTGGACATGCTGGCCGACGTGGTGCGCGCGGCGGTCGGACGCTACGGCGCAGGCCGGCCGTTGCCTATCGTTCCTGAGAAGCCGCCCGCCCGAACGGAGCCGCCGCCCCCCGCCCGCTGAAGGTGAAGGCCGCTAGCCGGCGACTGCCTTTGCGCAGTGCTGGTCGAACGCCGCGGTGAGCTGGCGTGCGATGCCGTCCGCTTCCTGGTTCTCGATCTGATGGCGCTCCATCATGTAGAGCAACTGCCCGTTCCGCAGGATGGCCACGGCCGGCGACGACGGCGGGTATCCGGTGAAGTAGCCCCGGGCGCGCTCGGTCGCCTCGATGTCGGCACCTGCAAAGACGGTGGCCACCACGTCGGGCTTGACGCTGTGCTGGAGGGCCAGCGCCACGCCCGGACGCGCCCGGCCGGCGGCGCAGCCGCAGACCGAGTTGACCACCACCATCACCGTTCCCGACGACTCGCCCAAACCCCGCTCTACATCTTCCGGGCTGCGCCACTCGACCACGCCGAGCCGCGTCAGCTCGTCGCGCATCGGCGCCACAAAGAACTCTGGATACACTTTACATTCCTCCCTTAATTTCCCTAAAAGCGTAGCACACGCTCAGCGCGTGCTGGCGGCGGCCAGGCGGCGGTTGAACACCCGCAGCAGCAGCAGCGCCGTGCCCCACTGCAGCAGGCAGGTGCCCAGGCTGAACGTGCGGACCGGATTCCACCACTCCGCCGCGTCGTAGACGGCCACCGACTGGTACATCCACCAACCGAACATCGCGGCGAACTCTGCCGGCACCAGGTACTTCAACAGCCAACTGTAGATGCGCCCGACCTGCGTGGCGCCGGGATGCACGTTTATCAGGTCGTCGCGGAACCGCTCCTGCCCATAGCGCGTCGCCGCGATGGAGATGAACAGTCCGCTGATCATCAGGCCGAGCCCCCAGACCCAGTCCTGGTTCTCGAACACCGCGATGCTCACTGCCGACGGGATGCCGCAGACGACCGCCGCGGCGGCAACGACGCGAATGGCGGCCCACCGCGACATGCCGCCGTCCATGAGCACGCGCGCCGCAAGCTCGGTCATGGCAATCAGCGACGACAGCGCGGCGCAGAAGAGCGCCAGGAAGAACACGGGCAGGAAGATGTGCCCCAACGGGACGAGCTCGAACAGCCGTGGCACCCAGATGAACGTCAGGCCGACGTTGCCGGCCGCCATCGCCTCCAGCGCCTCGGAGGTGGACAGGATGGCGAAGGCCGTCGGCAGGATGGCCATCCCGGCCAGCAGGGACGCCACGTTGTTGCCCACGCCGATCGCGACGGAGCTGACGACGACGTCCTCGTCGCGCCGGACGTACACCGCGTACGCCAGCACCAGCCCCCAGCCGGCGCCGGTCGACCACGCCGACTGCGTCAGCGCCTCCAGCCAGGTGCGGGAGTCGGCCAGCTTGGACAGATCCGGCTGGAACAGGAACCGCAGCCCCTCCCCCGCCCCTTCCAGCGTGACGGCGCGCGCCACGGCGACCAGCAACAGCACGAACAGCGTGGGAATGAGCACCTTGTTGGCGCGCTCGATGCCGCCCGCGACGCCCCGGGCGACGATGGCGCCCGCCAGCAGCACCGCCGCGACATGGAACAGAACCGGCTGCCACACCGACGTGCTGTACTGCGCCCAGTACTCGGCCGTGTCGCCCCACTGGCCGCCCGCCACGCTCGCGAAGAAATACTTCAGCGTCCACCCGGTGACGACCGCGTAGTAGAACATGATCATCGCGGTGGTCACCGCGATAAAGCCGCCCATCCAGGCGTTGCGCCGGCCGATCAACGCGGCGAAGGCGCCGATCGGCCCGCGCCGCGCGCCGCGGCCGATCCCGAACTCGGCAATCAGCAGCGGCAACGACCAGAGCACCAGGAACAACGCCCACGGGATCAGGAAGGCGGCCCCGCCGTTCTCCGCGGCGACGCGCGGAAACCGCCACAGGTTGCCGGTGCCGACCGCCATCCCGAGTCCGGCGGCGATGATGGCCCAGCGGGAAGAAAACAGCTCCGGTCTGTTCATCGTTAGATGGGGCTGCGCCCCAAACCCCCGGCGGCTGCTAGCGGGGACCCCGTTGCCCCGCGCCGCGCCGCCGGGCCGCGCCGTGCGCGGCTTGGGGACGGCTGCTTCACTGCTCGCCGTCCCCTTCCTCGCGGGATACAGCGGGTCAGTCTAGCAGACGGAAAGGTTGCTAAAGAGCATATCAAGATTTATGCTTGACTAGACGAAGGTTCCGGTTGCTCGGAACGTGACGGACATGGATTTCAGGGATTACTACAACGTGCTCGGAGTGGGCCGCGACGCGCCGCAGGAAGACATCAAGGCGGCGTACCGCAAGCTGGCCCGCAAGTGGCATCCCGACGTCAATGCGGGCGATGCCGCGGCCGAGAAGCGCTTCAAGGAGATCAACGAGGCGCACGAGGTGCTGGGGAACCCGGAAACGCGACGCAAGTACGACGCCCTCGGGGCGGACTGGCGCCGCATCGAGCAGGCGCAGGCGGCAGGCGGGAACCCATTCGGAGACGACCCGTTCGGTTTCGGCGGCTTCGGCGGCGGATTCCGCACCGTCCGCAGCGACAGCGGCTTCTCGGATTTCTTCGAGCAGTTCTTCGGCGCCGCGGCCGGCGCGCGGCCTGCGCCCCGCCGAACGCGCGGCAGGGACGTCGAACGCACGCTGGAGCTGAGCCTGGAGCACGCATATCACGGCACCACCCGGCGCCTTTCCATCAACCGCGGCGGCCGGCGGCGGTCCGTGGACGTGCGCATCCCGGCCGGCGTGACGGACGGTGCCTGCGTGCGCGTCACGGGCGAAGGCGAGCCCGCCGAAGCCGACGGGCATGCGGCGAAGGCGGGCAACCTACTGCTGCGCATCCGCATTGCGCGGCATCCGCGCTTCACGCTGCGCGGCCGGGACCTGCACCTGACGGTAGCCGTGCCGGTGACGACCGCCGTCCTGGGCGGCGAGGTCGACGTGACGACCATCGACGGCGCCGCGGTCCGCCTGAAGGTGCCGGCCGGAACGCAGCCGGGCCAGACGCTGCGGCTGCGGGGCCGCGGCCTGCCCGGCGCGGGCGGCAAGGGCGGCGACCTGCTGGCCGCCGTGCAGGTTGCGGTCCCCAGGCATATAAGCCCCGGGGAGCGGGCGCACTACGAAGCGCTGGCGGAGCTGGCGGCCCGGTCGGCCACGACGAAGGATTGAGGGCGCACGCGATGAACCAGAACCCCTCGACGGAAAAGGCGCCGGAGGCGCTGGAGCGTTACGGCTCCGACCTGACGGCGCGCGCGCGCAAGGGCGAGCTGGATCCGGTGATCGGCCGCGACGATGAGGTGCGGCGCGTCGTGCAGGTGCTGTCGCGGCGCACCAAGAACAACCCCGTGCTGATCGGCGAGCCCGGCGTCGGCAAGACGGCCATCGTGGAAGGGCTCGCGCAGCGCATCGTGCGCCAGGACGTTCCCGAGGGACTCAAGCAGAAGCGCATCGTCGCCCTCGACATCGGTGCGCTGGTGGCGGGCGCCAAGTACAGGGGCGAGTTCGAGGAACGCCTGAAGGCGGTGCTGCAGGAAGTCACGGCCGCGGCCGGCCAGATCGTCCTGTTCATCGACGAGCTGCACACGGTCGTCGGCGCGGGCGCTTCCGAAGGCGCCATCGACGCCTCGAACATGCTGAAGCCGATGCTCGCGCGCGGCGAGCTCCACGCCATCGGCGCCACGACCCTCGACGAATACCGCAAGCACATCGAGAAGGACGCCGCGCTGGAGCGCCGCTTTCAGCCGGTCATGGTGGACGAGCCCAGCGTCGAGGACACCATCAGCATCCTGCGTGGCCTGCGCGAGCGCTACGAGATACATCACGGGGTGGCGTTCAAGGACGCCGCGCTCGTGGCCGCGGCAGTGCTGTCGCAGCGCTACATCAACGACCGCTTCCTGCCGGACAAGGCCATCGACCTGATCGACGAGGCGGCGTCCAAGCTGCGGACCGAGATCGACTCGCTGCCGGTCGAGCTCGACGAGGCGGAACGCCGGATCATGCAGCTCGAGATCGAGCGCGAGGCGCTGCGGAAGGAAACCGACGCCGCCTCGCAGGAGCGCCTTGCGCGGCTGGACAAGGACCTCGCCGACCTGAAAGAGGAACGCAGCCGCCTGCGGGCGCAGTGGGAGCGCGAGAAGGGCGCGATTCAGGCGTCCCGGGCGCTCAAGGAGGAGATCGAAGAGGTCCGCCACGCCATCGAGCGGGCCCAGCAGGCCGGCAACTACGCCGAGGCCTCGGAGCTGCAATACGGGAAGCTGCCGGAGCTGGAGGGCAGGCTGCGCCAGGCGGAGGAGGACCTGCATGACGCCCCGCAGCAGGCGCGCATGCTGAAGGAAAAGGTCGACGAGGAAGACATCGCGGAAGTCGTCAGCAAGTGGACGCACATTCCGGTCAGCCGGCTCGTGGAGGGCGAGATCCAGAAGCTGCTCCGGATGGAGGCGCGCCTGCGCGAGCGGGTGGTCGGGCAGGAGGACGCCATCGTCGCCGTCTCCAACGCCATCCGCCGGGCGCGCGCCGGCCTCCAGGATCCGAACCGGCCGCTGGGCAGCTTCATCTTCCTGGGACCGACCGGTGTAGGAAAGACCGAGCTGGCGCGGGCGCTGGCCGAGTTCCTGTTCGACGCCGAGGAGGCGATGGTCCGGATCGACATGTCCGAGTACCAGGAGAAGCACACGGTGGCGCGGCTGATCGGCGCGCCGCCCGGCTACGTCGGCTACGAAGAGGCCGGCCAGCTCACCGAGGCGATCCGCCGGCGGCCGTACGCGGTCGTCCTGCTGGACGAAATCGAGAAGGCGCATCCCGAGGTGCTCAACGTCATGCTGCAGTTGCTCGACGACGGCCGCCTGACCGACAACAAGGGCCGCACGGTCGACTTCAAGAACTCGGTCGTCATCATGACGTCGAATCTGGGCAGCCGGCAGATCGCGGAACACGGCCTGGCGGGCGCCGGCGGGGACGAGTCGATGCGACGGGACATGGATGAGGCGCTGCGCGCGCACTTCCGGCCGGAGTTCATCAACCGCATCGACGAGATCATCATTTTCCGCGCGCTGGGACGCCCGGAGCTGCTCGCCATCGTGGACATCCAGCTCCGCCAGCTCGCGCGGCGGCTCGAGGACCGCAACGTCGTGCTGGAGCTGACCGACGCGGCGAAGGCGCTAATCGGGGAGGAGGGATTCGATCCGCTGTTCGGGGCGCGCCCGCTGCGGCGCACCATCCAGCGGCGGCTGCTCGATCCGCTGGCGCTGCAGATTCTGGATGGGAAATTCGGCGCCGGAGACCGCGTGACCGCCGACGCGCGGGACGGCGACCTGACGTTCGCAAAGCAGGACGCCGTCGGCGCCTGACCGCCCCGCGGGGGTTTGGGGCGCAACCCCAGGTTGTTACGACCCGTCGAAACCGATGCGGTTGTGGCTGCCGTCGCAGAACGGCTTGTTCTCGGAGGCGCCGCAGCGGCACAAGGCGAAGGGCCGCCGTTCGATCGGAATCTCTTCCCCGTTCGCGTTGGCGAGCGTAGCGTCCTCGCTCTGGACCAGAAGGGGGCCGTTGTTCCGCACGACAATCTTCGTCACCGTCCGCTCCTTTCCGAGCACTACCCCATCTTCTGCATCGACGCGAGGAAGTCGGCGTTCGACCGCGTCTTCCCCATCTTGTCGAGCAGCAGCTCCATGGCCTCCACCGGCGACAGCGGGTTGAGCACCTTGCGCAGCACCCAGACGCGGTTGAGGTCGTCGCCGCTCAGCAGCAGCTCCTCCTTGCGCGTGCCGCTCTTCTGGATGTCGATCGCCGGGAACACGCGCTTGTCCACCAGCTTCCGATCCAGGTGGATCTCCATGTTGCCGGTGCCCTTGAACTCCTCGAAGATCACGTCGTCCATGCGCGAGCCGGTGTCGACCAGCGCCGTCGCCATGATCGTGAGCGAGCCGCCTTCCTCGATGTTCCGCGCGGCGCCGAAGAACCGCTTCGGCTTCTGCAGCGCGTTCGAGTCCAGACCGCCCGACAGCACCTTGCCGGACGGCGGGATGACCGTGTTGTAGGCGCGCGCCAGGCGCGTCACCGAGTCGAGCAGGATCACCACGTCCTTGCGGTGCTCCACCAGCCGCTTGGCCTTCTCGATGACCATCTCCGCCACCTGCACGTGACGCTGCGCCGGCTCGTCGAACGTCGACGAGATCACCTCGCCGTCGACGGAGCGCTGCATGTCGGTCACCTCTTCGGGACGCTCGTCGATCAGCAGGACGATGAGATACACCTCCGGGTGGTTCTTGACGATGGACTGCGCGATGTTCTGCAGCAGCATCGTCTTGCCGGTGCGCGGCGCGGCGACGATCAGCCCGCGCTGGCCCTTGCCGATCGGCGTCATCAGGTCCATGACGCGCGCGGAGAGGTTCGGCGTCTCGGATTCGAGGGTGATGCGCTCCTGCGGATAGAGCGGCGTCAGGTTCTCGAAGAAGATCTTGTCGCGCGCCTGCTCGGGCGCCTCGAAGTTGACCGCCTCCACCTTGATCAGGGCGAAGTAGCGCTCGCCTTCCTTCGGCGGCCGGATCTGTCCCGACACGGTGTCGCCGGTCTGCAGGTCGAACTTGCGGATCTGCGACGGCGACACGTAGATGTCGTCGGGCCCCGGCAGGTAGTTGTAGTCGGGCGCCCGCAGGAACCCGAAGCCGTCGGGCAGCACCTCGAGCACGCCTTCGGAAAAGATGAAGCCGCTCTGCTCGGTCTGCGCCTTCAGAATCTGGAAGATCAGCTCCTGCTTGCGCATTCCGGTGGCGCCGGCGACGCTGAGATCCTTCGCGACCTGTGTCAACTTGGCGATGCTCATGTCCTTGAGCTCGCTGATGTTCAACGTATTGGCCGACCGCTTGGGAGGAGGCGGCTTGGCTGCCTTCGTGGCGGTGGCGCCTTCGGCTGGCGCGGCCTGGACGGCCGGCTGCCGCGAGGTACGTTTCTGGTTACTTGGCATATGAATCTGGCCTGGGAGAAGGGTTAGAGGGTGCGCACGTGCGCAGAGGGTTCAGGAACAGAGGGTGCGGTTACCCGGCGGATGCGCTGCGAAACGGAACGCCGAAAGGCGGCTGGAGCAACCGTGCCGCCTTTCAGGATAGCGAGTATAGGACCGCCGCCGCAGGCTGTCAACAACCTAGTAGGCGGCTGGGGACTCGCCGATGCGGATCATGCTGCAGCCGATGACGGGCTCCAGGCCGAGCTCTCGCGCGCGCCGCACGACGTCCGGACCGTCGGCCCCCGGATTGAGCCACAGCGTCGGGATCCCCAGGCCGGCCACCTCGTCGACGAGCTGCACGCCGATCTCCGGCGGTACGTAGAACGAGGCCATGTCGATGGCGTACGGCACGTCGCGCAGCGACGGATACGACTGCAATCCCTCGATGGCGCCGCCGCACGGGTTGATCGGCGCCACGCGGTATCCCGCGTGGCGGAATCCGCGCACGGCCTTGTTGCCGAACTTGCGCCGATCCCGCGAGGCGCCCACCACCGCTACAGTCTCCATGCACCGAGTATAGGGCAGCCCGTGGCGTAGAATGGCTGCCCACGTGCCGCGTCACCTGCTGCTGCTCGCCGCGATCTGCGCCCTCACCTTCTTCGCCGCACTCGGCCGGCCGGCGCTCACCGATTCCGACGAAGGCTTCTACGCCGGGAGCGCGCGCGAGATGGTCGAGAGCGGCGACTGGCTGACCCCCTATTACAACTACCAGCCGCGCTTCGAAAAACCGGTGCTGTACTACTGGATGGCGGCCGGCGCGTACCTCGTCGCGGGCCCGTCGCCGGGGGCCGCGCGGCTGCCCTCCGCGCTGGCCGGATTGGGCCTCGTGCTGATCACCTTCTTCTGCGCGCGCCGGTGGTGCGGCGAAACGGAGGCGCTGCTCGCCGGCGTCATTGCCGCGACGAGCGCCGCCGGGATCGCGATGGCGCACCAGGCGCTGCCGGACCTGCCGCTGGCGTTGTTCGTCACGGCCGCCGTGTGGACGGCGCTGGTCGGCCTGTTCGACGATCCGCGCGGCGCCCCCGAGCCGCGGTCGCGGCTGGCGTGGCTCGTGGCGGCGGCGCTTGCCGCGGCAGCCGCCATGCTCATGAAGGGACCCGTGGGGCCCGCGCTGGCCGCCGCCGTGCTGCTGCCGATCGCGGTGCTCGAACGGCGCCGCTGCGGCGCGTGGCTGCGGGCGCGCCCGGCCCACCTGCTGGTTGCGGCCGCCGTGTTCCTGGCGGCGGTCGTGCCCTGGTACGCCGCCATGACGGCCGAGCACGGCGTGGCGTACCTGTACCGGTTCTTCGGCGCGGAGAACCTCGAACGGTTCGCCACGGCGCGCTACAACGATCCGCGGCCGGTCTGGTACTACCTGCCGATCGTCGCCGGCGGCCTGCTGCCGTGGACGCCGTTCATGCTGCTCTGGTGGCCGGCCGCGCGCGATGCATGGCGGCGACGCACCGTCGACCCGACCGTGCTGCGGCTCGCCGTCTGGGCCGCCGCGCCGCTGCTGGTGTACACGCTGTCCGTCGGCAAGCAACCGCGCTACATCCTGCCGCTGCTGCCCCCGCTCGCCATGCTGCTGGCGTGGTTCATGACGCACGCGGCAGCGGCGCCGGCGGTGCGGCGCCTGTTCACGGCGGCGGCGGCCGCGGGCGGCGGCATCCTGCTGCTGATTGCCGGCCTGCTGCTGCGCGCCGGCCCGCTGTTCATCGAATGGGACCCCGCCTGGACGGCGGCCCTGGCGCTCGCTCTCGGTGTGTGCGGCGCGCTCGTCTGCCTGACCGCCGCGCGGCGCTGGTGGCAGCCCGTCGCCGGCCTGGCGGCCGCCATGATCGTCACCACCCTCGGCGCGCACTACGTGCTGCTCGCCTCGCCCGGCCCCGCGCCGGTCGAGCGCATGGCGGCGCTCGTCGCCGACGCGCGCGGCGCCGGCGAGCCGTACTGCCGCCACCGCGTCTTCGACCGCAACCTCGTCTTCTACACGGGAGCCCGCTACGAGGACATGGTGACGCTGGAGGTGGCGCGCGACTTCCTCCGGTCGCCCGAACGGGTGCTCTGCGTGCTGCGCGCGGAAGACGCCGCGCGGCTGGAACGCGACGGGCTGCCGCTACGGCGCCTGGGCAGCGTCTCGTTTCTCAATACGGGCGGACTTACCCTGCGGGCCCTGGTCGATCCGGACCCCGGGCGCGTGCTGATCGAGGCAGTACTCGTCGCCAACCGCTAGCCGGCAACCTCCGGGAAGATCTTGCCCGGGTTGAGGATGCCGTGCGGGTCGAACGCCTGCTTCAGGCGCCGCATGAGGGCGATCGTCTCGGCCGACAGCTCCAGGTGCAGGTACGGCTGCTTGGTGAAACCGATACCGTGCTCGCCGCTGATCGAACCGTCCAGCGCCACGACCGCCTCGAACAGGCGCCGCTCGGCCGCCTGCGCCCGCGCAATCTCCGCCGGATCCTCCGGATCGACCAGCACGTTCACGTGGATGTTCCCGTCGCCGACATGACCGAAGCAGGCGATCCGGAGTTGCAGATCGCGGCGCAGGCCCTCCACCTCGTGGAAGAGGTCGGGAATGCGCGCCGGCGGGACGACGACGTCGTGGTTGATCTTGCGCGGCGCCACCTCGCGCAGCGCCAGCGACAGGTCACGCCGCGTCCGCCACAATGCCGTGCGCTCGGCTTCGTCACGCGCGACGACGACGCCCGCGGCGCCGGCCGCCTCGCACGCCCCCGCGGCGCGTCGCAGCTCTTCGTCCACCGCTTGCGGCGTGCCGTCCACTTCCACGATCACCGCGGCGCCCGCGTTGTCGGGAGCAAGCCCGGCGCCGCCGCCGGCGCGCGCCGCGGCGAGGCAGACAGCGTCGATGAGCTCCAGCGCCGCCGGCAAGACGCCCGCCGCGAGCACGCCGCGGACCGCGGCCACCGCGGATTCCACGTCGGGGTACCAGGCGCACAGCGTCCGGCGGGCCGCAGGCCTGGGCACGAGGCGCAGCGTGATTTCGGTGATCACCGCCAGCGTCCCCTCCGAACCGACCAGCAGTTGCGTCAGGTCGTAGCCGACGACGTTCTTCACCGTCTTGCCGCCCGTGCGGATGATCTCGCCCGCCGGCAGCACCGCCTCCAGGCCGAGCACGTAACGCCTGGTCGTGCCGTACTTGAACGCTCGCGGGCCGCCGGCGCACTCGGCCACGTTGCCGCCGATGGCCGAGCTCGCGAGGCTTGCGGGATCCGGGGGATAGAACAGCCCGACGCGTTCGACCGCGGACTGCAACGCGCCGGTCACGACGTTCGGCTCGACCACCGCCAGCAGGTTCGCCTCGTCTATCTGCCTGATGCGGTCCATGCGGTCGAGCGCCAGCACCACTCCACCGCTCGTCGGCACGGCGCCGCCCGTGTAGCCGGTGCCCGCGCCGCGCGGCGTCAGCGGTATCCGGCGTTCGTCACATAGCCGCGCCACCGCCGCGACGTCCGCGGCCGAGCCCGGAAACACCACCAGATCCGCGGGATGCCCGCGCCCCAGCGCATCCTCGCCGTACTGGCGGCACAGCGCGTCGTCGCGGCGGACGTGCTCCGCGCCGACAATCTGCTCGATCTCGCGCACGGCCCGTGCGGACAGCGTTCCGAACATGTCAGCCCCTGGCGCTGGAATCAGTTGCCGCGGTCGAGGACGTCGATGAACCGGCGCAAGCGCCGCACGGCCTCCTCCAGGTCTTCGCGCGACGCGGCGTACGACAGGCGGACGAATCCGGGCGCATCGAACGCCTCGCCGGGCGTGACGGCGACCTGCCCCTCGCGCAGCAGGGCCTGCGCGAAATCCGCCGACGTGCGCAACCCGTCCGGCGACAACAGCTCCGAAACGTCGGGAAACAGGTAGAACGCGCCGCCCGGCCGCACGCATTGGATGCGGGGTTCCGCGGCGAGCAGCCCCAACAGCAGGTCGCGCCGCTCGCGGTACTCCTCACGCATCTCGGCCACGCAGTCCTGCGGACCGGTGAGGGCTTCAATCGCGGCCCGCTGCGTGATGGACGCCACGTTGGACGTGGCGTGGCCCTGCACGGTGTTGCACGCCTGGATGAAGGCCGGCGGCCCGATTGCCCAGCCGCAGCGCCAGCCGGTCATGGCGTGATCCTTCGACAGGCTGCCGGTCACCACGAACCGATCGGGCAGGTGCTCCAGCAACACCCGCGGCAGGTTGTGCGGCGCGTCGTCGTAGATCAACTCCTCGTAGCACAGGTCCAGTACGACCCATGCGCCGCGCACCGCGGCCTCTCCGGCGATGCGCGCCAGGTCCTGCTCCGCGACGAGCGCGCCGGTCGGATTGCCGGGCGAGTTGACGACGACGGCCCGCGTCCGCGGCGTGAACGCTTCGAGCACGGCTTCGGCGTGCAGGCGAAAGCCATCCTCCGGATGGGTGCGGACCGCCATCGGAACGGCGCCGGCCAGCTTCACCTGCTCCACGATGCTCGGCCATCCCGGCGCGTGCGTAATCACCTCGTCGCCCGCGTCGAACAGCGCCATTGCCGCGTTGAAGAGCGCCTGCTTGCCGCCGGCCGTGGCGATCACCTGGTCCGCCTCGAACGCGACGCCGTAGTCGGCGTGGTATCGCTGGCAGATTGCTTCCCGCAGCTCGCGTACTCCGGCGTTCGGGGTGTACCGTGTGAAGCCTTCTTCTATGGCCGCGACGGCCGCGGCCTTCACGTGCGGGGGCGTGGCGAAGTCCGGCTCCCCGGCTCCGAGATCGACGATGTCCACGCCCTGGCGGCGCAGGCGATCCACCTCGGCCGTGATGCGCTGCGTGCCGGAGGCGGCGGCGCGCTCGATGCGCTGGGAGAACATGCTGTCGAGCGGATCAGCCGGCCGCCGGCTGCGCCTGGTACTTCGCGGCCAGCCGCGCCTCGACGGCGGCGGGCACCAGTCCGGCGACGGAGCCGCCCAGGGCGAACACTTCCTTGACCAGCCGCGAGCTGACGTAGGTGTACGGCTCCGCCGGCATCATGAACACCGTTTCGATTTCGTCGTTCAGGCGGCGGTTCATCAGCGCCATCTGCAGCTCGTACTCGAAGTCCGAGATGGCCCGCAGGCCGCGCACGATCACGTTCGCTTGCCGCCGGCGCGCGTAGTCCACGAGCAGGCCGTCGAAGGTATCCACCTCCACGTTGGGCTCCGCACTGAACACCTCGCGCGTCAACTCCAGGCGCTCTTCCACGGAGAAGAGCGGCGCCTTGTCGCGGTTGACCAGCAGCGCGATCACTATCCGGTCGAACAGCCGCACGCCGCGCTGGATGATGTCGACGTGGCCGTTCGTCAGCGGGTCGAACGATCCGGGGTAGACGGCCAGGCGCGGTGTGTGTCGTTGCTCCATGCTGTTCAGTCGCCCGCCACGGCCGGCGCGTAGAACTCCAGGGCGCTGTCGCCGGCCACGACGCGGCGCGCCGCGGTCAGCCCCTCCACAGCCGGGGGCGCCGCCCGGCGCGCCCGCTCCAGCACCAGCACGCCGCCCGTCGCGAGCCGCGCTCCCACAGCGGACAGTATCGCATCAGTATCCGGGTTGTCATAGGGCGGATCGAGCAGGACCACGTCGAATGCCGGCGCCAGCCGGCGGTCCGCGGCCGCCCCCGGCAGCCGCGCGCAGACGATCCGGCAACTGTCCGCAACGCCGAAACGCGCCGCGTGGTCGGCTATGTACTCGGCCGATCGCCGATCGGCGTCGACGAACGTCACCGCGCGCGCGCCCCGGCTCAACGCTTCCAGCCCGAGGGCGCCCGTCCCCGCGCAGGCGTCGAGCACGTGCGCCCCGCGGACCCGCTCGCCGAGCACGTTGAACAACGTCTCGCGCAATCGATCCGACGTCGGGCGCAGACCCGGCCAGCCGGGCGAGCGCAGCCGGCGCCCCTTGAGCGAGCCGGCAATGATGCGCATCTCAGCGCTTCATCCGACGCCCGCCAGGCGGAATCGCTCGGACCACCCCGCGACCGCCGCGTCGACGTCCGCCCGCGGCGGCTTCTCCGCCAGCCAGTCCCCGGCCGCCTTGCGCGCGTCCTCCATGATGCGATGATCCCGCAGCAGATCCCCCGTCCGCAAGGCCGGCACGCCCGACTGCCGCGTGCCGACGAAGTCCCCCGGGCCGCGTATCTCCAGGTCGCGCTCGGCGATCTCGAATCCGTCGGTCGTCGCCGCCACCGCCGCCAGGCGGGCGCGAGCCGCCGCGGACAGCTCGTCGCCGTGGATCAGAATGCAGTGCGCGCGCTGCGCTCCCCTGCCGACCCGGCCGCGCAACTGGTGCAGTTGCGCCAGTCCGAAACGCTCGGCGTGCTCGATCAGCATGACGGTCGCATTCGACACGTCGACGCCCACCTCGACCACCGTGGTCGCCACCAGCAGGTCGATTTCGCCCGCCGCGAACGCGCGCATCACCGTTTCCCGGTCGGCGGGGCTGAGCCGCCCGTGCGCCAGGCCGACCCGCAGGTCGGGAAACACCTCCGTCTGGAGGCGTCGCGCCATCTCGGTGGCCGCCTTCAGGTCGACCTTCTCGGATTCCTCCACCAGCGGATAGACGACATAGCCCTGCCGCCCGGCACGCAACTCGCGCTGCATGAAGCGGTACACGTCCGCACGGCGCTGTTCCCCGGCGACCCGCGTGGCGACCGGCTGGCGCCCCGGCGGCAGCTCCCGGATTACCGAAACGTCGAGGTCGCCGTAGGCCGTCATCGCCAGCGTGCGCGGGATGGGCGTCGCGGTCATCACCAGCACGTCGGGCTGGACGCCCTTGCGCCGCAGCGTGGCCCTCTGGATGACGCCGAAGCGATGCTGCTCGTCGATGATCACGAAACCGAGCTGCCTGAACCGCACCGCCTCCTGCACGAGCGCGTGGGTCCCCACCGCCAACTGCGCGCCGCCCCCGGCCAGGCGCTCCCACGCGTCCCGGCGCTCCTTCGCGCCCATCGTCCCGGTCAACAGCACGGGCTCGAACCGCGACGGCTCCAGCAGGCGCACGATGTTCAGAAAGTGCTGCTCCGCCAGCAGCTCGGTCGGCGACATCACCGCGGCCTGCAGCCCGTTCTCCATCGCCACGAGCGCGGCCAGCAGCGCCACGATGGTCTTGCCGGAGCCGACGTCTCCCTGCAGCAGGCGGTTCATCGGCCGCGGCCGCTGCAGGTCCTCCACTATCTCCTTGAGCGCCTGGCGCTGGTCGCCGGTCAGGCGGAACGGCAGCACGTCGAGCGCGGCGCGGCGGATGCGGTCGTCGACGGCGACGCTGTGAGGCTTGCGCAGCGTGTCCGTTTCCCGCCGCTTCAGCGCCAACCCGAGCTGGAACACGAAGAACTCCTCGAAGATCAGCCTCCGCTGGGCCGGCGTCCGGTACTGGTTGAGATCGTCGATGGACGTCCCCGATTCCGGGAAATGCGCCCGCAACAGCGCGGCGCGGCGGTCGAGCAGGTCGCGGCGCCGGCACACCGCCGGCGGCAGCGGATCGCCGACGACTTCGGGAAGTACCTCCAGGCAGGTATGCACGATGCGCCGCGTCATCTTCGGCGTCACGCTTCCCACCCGTTCGTAGATCGGCACTATGCGGCCGATGTGCACGCGTTGGTCCCCGTCGTCCGCGGCGTCGCCGGCAAGCACCTCGTAGTCGGGATTCGTGAACTGCAGGCCGCCGCCGGTGCGGCCGTGGTCGACCGTGCCGAACAGCGCGACCTGGCGGCGCGGCGCCAGCACCTCCGTCAGGAACGACTGATTGAAGAAAACCGCCCGCACCTGGCCCGACGCGTCGCCGATCATCGCCTCGAAGATCCGGAATCCGCGCCGTTGCGTGCGGCGCTCGCCGGCGCTCAGGACGGTGCCGAGGATCGCGGTGGTGTCGCCCGCCCGCAGCTCCGCGATGGGCCGCGCGTGCTCGCGGTCGTCGTAGCGCCGCGGCAGGCGCAGGAGCAGATCTTCGAGCACGTGCAGGCCCGCCCCCTCCAGATCGGCGGCGCGGCGCGGACCGATGCCCTTGACGAACTGCAGCGGCGTGCGGAGATCCTGAGTCACTGCGCGGCGACCATAGCAGCCCGTGGCAAAAGCCCCGCTGCATTCGAGCGACGATGCATCACGCCTGACTGTGTTGCTCGTCGCTCACATATCGTCGAATATGCTCGCTCCTCGCGCCTTGTCAGCCGCGCGCCTCGCCGCTCTCGGTGCGACGCGGGGTTTCACCACGGACTGCTAGCGCCCGCGTCAGTATAGGGGAAAAGATAACTTGATTTTCGCTTTTTGTTTGTATGCCGTGGAGCCTGTACAGCGGGTATGCTAGCGCTGTCTACTGGAGGTTGCGTGCAGCCACTCACCCGGCGCCAGCGGGAGATTCTGGATTTCCTCGCAGAGTTCATCCAGCAGCACGGATACGCGCCGAGTCTCGAGGAAATCGGCCGCAGGTTCGGTCTGTCGTCGCTGGCGACGGTGCACAAGCACCTGACGAACCTGGAGGCGAAGGGATTCATCCGCCGCGCCTGGAACCGCAGCCGCTCGGTCGAGCTGGTGCCCACGCGCGTCGGGCGCCGCGCCGTCGAGCTGCCGCTGCTCGGCACGGTCGCGGCCGGCGCGCCGATAGAGGCCGTGGCCAGCTCCGAGACCATTGCCGTGCCGGAAGACATCGTTGCGGCGCGCGACACCTACGCGTTGCGCGTGCGCGGCAATTCCATGATCGACGAGCAGATCCGCGACGGAGACATCGTCATCGTGGAGGATCGCAAGTCGGCCGACAACGGGGAGATGGTAATCGCGCTGCTGGACGGCGCCGACGTGACATTGAAGAAGTTCTACCGGGATGACGGACGGATTCGGCTGCAGCCGGCCAATCCGGCGCTGCGTCCGCTCGTCGTCGAACCCGACCAGGTGCAGATTCAAGGCGTCGTCGTCGGCGTCGTGCGGCGGTACTGAGGAATTCATGACACAACGCAAGCAGATCAACTTCACCATTGTTCCGGACGAATCCAGCGACGTACCGCGGACGTACGCCAATTTCTGCGCAATCTCGCACACGCCGTTCGACTTCACGCTGACGTTCTGCGAGGTGCTGCCGCCGTCCGAAAAGGAAGTGCGCGAAGCGGAGACCCAGCGCGTGCTCCACGCGCCGGTCCGTTCCCGCATCGTCGTGCCCATGCAGTTCGTGCCCAACCTGATCAACGCCCTGCAGGAGCACCTGCGGTCGTTCGGCGAAGGCACGCACAAGGTCACGGCGCCCGACGTCCCGGTACACTAGTCCCTGTGGTGGGGCGCCGGCTCGGCCAGCACTTCCTGGAGCCCGCCTGGGTCGCCAGGCTGCTGGGGCTCATCTCACCCTCGCCGCGGGACACCTTCCTCGAAATCGGCGCCGGCCGCGGCGCGCTGACGCTGCCCCTGGCGGAACGCGCCGCGCGCGTCGTCGCAGTGGAGATCGATCCGCGCCTGGCGGCCGGGCTGGCGGCGCGCGCGCCCGCGGCGGTCGCCGTTGTGCACGCCGATTTCCTGAAGCTGGACTTAGACGGCGTGGAGCTCGGCGCGCCGGCACGGGCGGTGGGGAACCTGCCCTACAGCGCCGCCACCGCCATCCTGCTCAGGTTGCTCCGCTTCAGCGAGCACGGCAGGCGCCTCACCGACGCCACCCTGATGCTGCAGCGCGAAGTGGCCGAGCGGGTCACGGCGGCGCCCGGCTCGCGCGACTGGGGACCGCTCGCCATCGCCACCCGCATGCATGCCGAGGCGCGCCGCGCGTTGACGCTGCCACCCGGGGCGTTCCGCCCCATTCCGCGGGTGCAATCCGCGGTCGTTCAACTGCAGTTCCGCGCGCCGCCCGTGCAGACGGCCGACCCGGCGCTGTTCGATCGCCTGGTGCGCGCGCTGTTCACGCGCCGCCGCAAGACCGCACTCAACGCGCTGCGGCCGCATGCCGCGCAGCACAGCACCCTGCCCGCCTCCGAGATATTCGACAGGGCGGGCGTGGACCCGCAACAGCGGCCGGAGCAGCTCGATCTGACGGCCCTCGCCAATCTCTGCGCCGTGCTCGCGGCCACGCCGCGCTGAGCGCACTACGAGCAGTCCTTCTGCCGCGGCGGCGGCCTCCGTGCTATGCTTGACGCGCCTTCCTGACAGGCGTCCCAGCCGCCTGTAACGCGGGAGCCGTCCCGCTGAAACCGATCAGACCGCGCTGTTTCGTGCCGATACATGGGTAGTACCAGTATCGTCGCGCCACTCATCGTGGAGAGCTGAGATGTTCCGAATCGACCTGTCGCGCCGGCTCAGCGAGTTTGTCGGCGTCCTGCTGTTCGCGCTGGCGCTCGTCTGGCTCATCGCGCTGGCGACCTACAGTCCGACCGACGCCGTGTGGTTCTTCAACAGCGGCGGTGTGACTCCCCCGCTGAACCTCGTCGGCATGGCCGGTTCGTTCCTGTCGGAAGCGTCGTACCAGGTATTGGGGATCGCGTCCTATCTCTTCCCGCCGATGCTTGCCGTGGTGGGGTGGTTCGCGTTCTGGTGCCGGCCGATCGGGGCGGCGTACACGAAGCTGATCGGCCTGGCCCTGATGGTTGCGTGCGTGTCGTCGCTGCTCGACCTGGCGCTCGGCACGGTCGACGTGGCGGGCAAGTCGTTTCTCGCCGGCGGCTATGCCGGATACGGCATCGCCGTCGGTCTCATGTCCCAATTGAACCGCACGGGCGCGTTCATCCTCATCGTCACGGTGCTGGTGCTGTCGGTCATCCTGGCCACCCAGTTCTCGTTCAGCCGGTTCTTCTCGCGGATCGGCCGGCAGGCCGCGCGCACGTCCGCGCGCGCCGGGCGCTGGTGGACCACCCGCCGCACGGCCCGCCAGCAGCGGCGCGCGGCAAAGCGCAAGGCGGCCAGGGCCCGCAAGGCGCAGGAGCCCGAAGAAACGCCGGCGCCGGAACCGACACCGGCAGCCATCCGCGTCGCCGGGGCCGCCGCCGCGCAAAACGGGCAGGCGAACGACACGGCGGACGCGGTGCTGGCCGATCTGCCGCTGCGGCCGCCGGACCCCGAGCCCGGTGAACTGCTCGTCGATCCGCCGCAGCCGCCGGCCGCACGATTCGCGCCCGAGGAGAGCGAGCCGGCCGCGTTGCCGTTCGATCCTCCAGAGGAGCCGGAGGCGGTCAACGGATCATCTTCCACGCCTCCCCCGGACAACCCCTTCACGAATCCTCCGGCAGCGCTGTTCGACGCCCCCCCGGGCGGGCAACGGATCGACGAGCGACAGCTCAACGAGAACGCCCGGCTGCTGGAGGAGAAGTGCCGCGAGTTCTCGGTCGACGGCTCCGTGGTGCAGATTCACCCGGGCCCGGTCGTGACCACCTTCGAGTTCAAGCCGCACGCCGGCGTGAAGTACAGCCGCGTCACGCGGCTCGCCGACGATCTGTGCCTCGCGATGGAGGCCGATTCGGTGCTGATCGATCGGATTCCGGGCAAGTCGACCATCGGCATACAGATACCGAATGCGGTCCGCGACCAGATATCGCTGCGCGAGATGCTCGAGGCGGACGTCTACCGCAACTCGCCGTCCATGCTGACGCTCGCGCTGGGCCGGTCGATTCACGGCGAGCCGGTCGTGGCCGACCTGGCGACCATGCCCCACCTGCTCGTTGCCGGCACGACCGGCAGCGGCAAGTCGGTGGCCCTCAACGCCATGCTCACGAGCATCCTGTACCGCGCCACGCCCGCTGACGTGCGCCTCATCCTGATCGATCCGAAACGGCTGGAGCTGGGGATGTACGAGCACATCCCGCACCTGCTGACGCCGGTCGTGGTGGAGCCGAAGAAGGCCGCCAACGCGCTGCAGTGGGCGGTCCGCACCATGGAGGAGCGTTACAAGCTGCTGGCCGCGGAGGGGGTGCGCAACATCCACCAGTACAACCGCAACATCGAGGCCCGCCGCCAGGAAGCGGATCCCGAGGAACTGGCGGAAGCCGGCGAAGAGCTGGAGCCGCTGCCGCAGATCGTGCTGATCATCGACGAGCTGTCGGACCTGATGATGATCGCCGGCAACGAGGTCGAAGAGGCGATCACGCGGTTGGCGCAGATGGCCCGCGCCATCGGCATTCACCTGATTCTCGCCACGCAGCGGCCCTCGGTGGACGTCATCACGGGCCTGATAAAGGCCAATTTCCCCTCGCGCATCGCGTTCCGGGTGTCGTCGAAGGTGGACTCGCGCACCATCCTCGACACGAACGGCGCCGAGCAACTGCTCGGGAGGGGAGACATGCTCTACATGCCGCCGGCGTCTTCCCGCACGGTGCGCCTGCACGGCCCCTACATCTCCGAGCAGGAGACCGCGAGGCTGGCCGGCTTCCTGCGGAAGCAGGGCAAACCCAGCTACGACGAGACGATCACGGAAGACGACAAGCCCGAGGGCGCGGCGGACTTCGAGCGCGACGACCTGTACGACGACGCCGCCCGGATCGTCGTATCGAGCGGCCATGCGTCGATCTCGTACCTGCAGCGGCGCCTGCGCGTCGGCTTCAGCCGCGCCGCGCGGCTCGTCGACATGATGGAAGCGGACGGCCTGGTGTCGTCCGGAACCTCCGGCAAGGCGCGCGAAGTGCTCGTCAAGCCCGACTACTTCGAAGAGATCGACCTGCAGCCACGCTGATGGCCAGGAACGTTGTCAGCCTGCTTGTCGTGGCGGGCCTGCTGCTGGTCCCCACCGTGGAGACCCATGCCCAGCGGGACGAGCCGTTGCGGCTGCCCGGGAGCAGTCTGCCGCGCCGGGCGCCGGCTCCTGATCCGCCGCCGGCCCGGCCGGCGCCGCCCAGGCCGGTGACGCCGGGGTCCGCACTGCCGCCGGGCGCCGTGCGCACGCCCGATCCGCCGCCGGCCGCCGCCGCTCCGCCAGGTGACGCCGCGGCCGGCGACCTCTCGCTCGCCCGGCAACTCGGGCTGCAGGTGTCGCGCATCGTCATCGACGCCGGCCACGGCGGAGGCGACCCCGGCGCCCACCACAACGGCCTGCGCGAGGCGGACGTGGTGCTGGACATCGCCCGTCGCGTAGCCCAGGGCCTGGAGTCGCAACCCGGCGTCGAGGTGGTCATGACCCGCACCGACGATACGTTCGTGCCGCTCCGCGCACGCACCGCGCTGGCGAACGAGGTCGGCGCCGATCTGTTCCTGTCGATTCACGCCAACGCCAGCCGCAATTCGAAAGCGCACGGCGTCGAGACGTACTTCCTGGACTTTGCGCTCGACCCGGAGGCCGAGCGGGTCGCGGCCCGCGAGAACCTGGCGGCGGGCGGCAAGATGAAGGATCTGCAGAACCTCCTGGAGGCGATTGCCGCCAACAGCAAGCTCCAGGAATCGCGCGACTTTGCCGGGACGATTCAGCGCGCGATGGTGAATGCGTTGCGCGAGGTCAACGGGGAGGTGCGCGACCTCGGCGTCAAGCAGGCGCCCTTCTTCGTCCTGATCGGAGCCCGCATGCCGAGCGTCCTGGCCGAGGTGTCGTTCCTGTCGAACCGCCGCGAGGCGGACCTGCTGGCGACCGACGCCTACCGGGACCGCATTGCGGATGCCCTGGTCGAGGGCGTTCTCCGCTACCGCAAGACGCTCGATCCGGTCCCGCGCGCCACGCAGCAGGATTGATGCAGGGCACTCGGCGGCGCGGCCGCGGTTGCTAGACCGTCAGCCGCCGACCCCGAGGTTGAGGCTGCTGCCGCTGCCCGTCGTGAGCCCGTCCTGCCGGCGCAAGCGGCGGACGCCCAGGATCAGCCCCCCGAAGACGACCCCGATCACCAGCGCCGCCACGGCGAGCGCCCCGGCCACCGCGGCCGCCCCCAGCACGACGTCGAGGACGGTCGTCTGCGCGGTCGTCTGCTCGACCACTTCGTATACGAAAGGTGTTGCCGGCTGCATGTGCATGACGAGGAAATTGTCGGGGTCTCGGCCAGACTACCAGCCCGGCGCGCCGACCGCCAGCTCCGTCAGCGTGCGCACCATCACGCCCGTGGCACCTTTCGCCTGGGTTGCGGACGCCTTGTCCGTCCACGCGGTTCCCGCGATGTCGACGTGGGCCCACGGAACGTCGCCGGCAAATGCCTTGAGGAACGCCGCGGCCGTGCAGGCGCCGCCGGGCCGCCCGCCGACGTTCGCAAGATCG
This sequence comes from Vicinamibacterales bacterium, assembly GCA_965207665.1. GTDB lineage: Bacteria > Acidobacteriota > Vicinamibacteria > Vicinamibacterales > UBA8438 > JAAXGX01. The sequence goes on along the minus strand of CBDBMV010000002.1, from coordinate 2,525,620 downwards.
GCGGTCTCCGACCGCAACTGCTCGTCGTACTCCGGGTAGAGCGGCATCGGCCACAGCCGCTCACCCGCACGTTCGGCGGCCTGTCGGACCGTGGCCACCCAGCCGTCGGGCTGGCCGAACAGGCCGCTCGCCGCGTCGCCCAGCGCGATCACGCACGCGCCGGTCAACGTCGCGACGTCCACCAGGTGCGTTGCGCCGAGCTCCCGTGCGTACCAAAGGGCGTCGGCCAGTATGAGCCGGCCCTCCGCGTCGGTATTGATCACTTCGACCGTCTTGCCGCTCGCGCCCGTCACAACGTCGCCCGGCCGGGTGGCCCGCCCGCCCGGCATGTTCTCCGTGGCCGGCACGATGCCGATGACGCGCGCCGGAACGCCCAGCCTGCCGATGGCGCGCATTGCGCCCACGACGGCCGCTCCGCCGGCCATGTCGTGCTTCATCTGCTCCATGTGCTCGGCCGGCTTGATCGAGATGCCGCCGCTGTCGAACGTGACCCCCTTGCCCACCAGGGCGAGCAGCGGGCTGCGCGGCGCGCCGTCGGGCTCGTGGCGCATGACGATCAGCCGCGGCGGCTCGGCGCTGCCCCGCGCGACGCCCTGCAGCAGTCGCATGCCGAGACGGTCGATCGCCGTTTCGTCCAGCACTTCCACACCCACACCGGCGTCGCCCGCGAGCGCCTCGGCCTGCTCGGCGAACAGTCTCGGGTGCAACACGTTGCCGGGCGCATCCGCCAGCTCGCGCGCGCGATTGGCCGCCTCGCCCAGCGTGCGCCCCACTTCGACGGCGCGCTCGAGAGCCGGCGTCAACGGCGCGGCAACGATCACCTGCGCGCGGCGGATAGGCGGCCCATCGTCGTCATCGCTCTTGTAGCGCCGGTCGTCGTGGCTGCCGAGCAGGAGCCCCTCGGCGGCGGCGCGCGCCGCGGGCTCCCCGCCGAGCGGGCCGCGCAGCAAGACGGCGACGGTATCCGCGCGCTGCCGCCGGGCCGCGCGGAGCGCCGTGGCGCAGGCCGCACGCAGGCGGTCGACGCCGCCCGCGTCGGCGCGCCCCACGCCGGCCAGCGCGATGCGCGCCGCCTTCCAGGCCGCGCCGCCGGCGCGCGTGACGAACAACGCGTTGGGCTTCGGCTTGAACTCGCGCGTCGACCGCGCCCGGCCCACCTCTCCGGCGGTCGCCTCGTCGAGACCCGGCAGATCGCCGAGATCGTCGTCTTCGAAGACCGGGATTATCAGGAGATCGCAGACGGCATCCTGCGGGGGCAGCGCCGCTGCTTCGACAACGGGTTCCGTGGACGTATCCGGCACCGCAGCATTATAGCGATCGCCCGGCCGCCGACCGCACTTGGCAAGACCATTACAATGGTGGCGTCGATACCGACCGGGAATCATCATGCACTCACAGGTCCACGGCTTCCGTCTTGCCGCGCTGCTGCTTGCCGGCACGGCGCTGGCGGCTCTCGGCGGACACGGCGGCGCCGTCCTGGCGCAGGACGACCGCGAGGGCCGGCCGGAGTTGTCGCTGCGCGCCTCGCCACGCGTGGGGTTCGCGCCCGCGGACATCCTGTTCGTCGCCGAATTGCGCGGCGGCGCGGACGACTGGGAAGAGTTCTACTGCGCTTCGATCGAATGGGACTGGGACGACGACACCCGTTCCCAGTCGACGCCGGACTGCGACCCGTACGAAGCGGGGACAAGCCGCATTCGCCGCCGCTACTCCATGCGCCACCGCTTCGAGTACGGGGGGCGCTACGAGGTCCGTTTCCGGCTGCTGAATCGGGACGATCCCGTCGCCTCCGCACGCGCCGTCGTCGAGCTGCGCGGCGGCCGCTTCGGACGCTTCGACTAACCGCTTCGCATCAGTTACGGCACGACCCGCAGGCGAATCTCGTCAAAAGCATCGCGCCGCAAGCGAAATGCCGCCACGCGGCGGCCCCCGCCGGGCTCGGGCGTCACAATCGCATAGATGAATTCGGGGTAGGACGCCTCGCTGCGATCGACCTCGGAGGGCCGCAGCGTGCCGTCGGGGTGCGAATGGTACGCCCCGACCACCTCCAGCCCGGCCGCTCGCGCCGCACGCAGCGCCGCGCAGTGATCCGCGGGGTCGATCAGATACCGGTCGGGTCGGGGTCGGAGGTTGCGGGCAGGCACCGCGCGCTCGATGCTGGCCGCGGCCCCGATCAGCAGCCCGCAGCACTCGTTCGGCAGGGCGCGGCGGGCGTCGGCGAGCATCACGTCCACCGCGGCGCGGCGGATTGCCAGCTCACCCGCGGTGGTCGCGGCCGACACTACCCTTCCCGCTTGCCGCCGCTCCGGTCCACGAGCACCGCGCGCCATGTGGCTGCCGAGTCGAATACCCGATCGATCGCGTCGCCGGAATCGAGGTGCTCGCGCAATTGCTGCAGCTCGGCGATCAGGACATCGAGCGCCTTGCCCAGCTCGTCCGCATTGCTGGAGCAGATGTCGCGCCAGATCGCGGCGGGACTCGACGCCAGGCGCGTCGTGTCGGCCAATCCGCGGCCCGTCAGCGAGAGCCCGTCGCCCCCGGCTTCGCTGCCGACGATGTGCATCAGCGCACTGGCCGCGAGTTGCGGCAGGTGGCTGAGGTACGCCAGCAGCCGGTCATGCTCCGCCGGCGACATCACGTGCGGCCGCGCGCCGAGACCCTCGACGAACTGCTGCAGCCTGTCGAGCGCCGCGCCGGCGGCGTCGTCCTCTGGTGTGAACAGCCACGGGCGTCCGGCGAACAGGTCCGGACGCGCGTTGCCCAGCCCGCCCCGGGGCGCACCGCCCAGCGGGTGCCCGCCGATGAACGTCAGGCGTGGCGGCAGCGAGCGTGCGCGCTCCACGATCAACCGCTTCGTGCTGCCGACGTCCGTCACGATCGCCTGGCCGGTCACGTGGCGGCCTATCTCTTCCAGCAGGTCCGCGTTCACGTGCACCGGCGCCGCGAGAATGACCAGGTCCGCCTCCGCCGCGACCACCGGGTCGTCGGCGGCCACGTCGATGGCGTGCCGCAGCATGGCCAGCTCCAGCACCGCCTTGTCGTCGACGCCGATGACCAGCCCGGCCGGCCATTGCTGGCGCGCGGCCAGCGCGATCGAGCCGCCGATCAGCCCGAGTCCGAAGATGGCGATCTTCTCGAATATCGGCGGCTTGCCGGCGGCCTCACGGGCCGGAATCATTGGCAGCGGGCGTCGCGTCTCCGCCATGGCCCCGTCAGGCGCCCCAACCGCGGCGCGGCACCGGCTCCACGCAGATGCTGCGCCCGATCGCGGGCGCGATGATGCGCAGCTCCGCCATCAGGTGCTCGAACTGGCCGGGGAACATGGACTGCGCGCCGTCGCTGAGCGCGTGGTCCGGGTCCGGATGCACCTCGATAATCAGGCCGTCCGCGCCCGCGGCAACCGCCGCCCGCGCCATCGGCGCCACCTTGTCCCGCAGGCCGATCCCGTGGCTCGGATCCACGACGATCGGCAGGTGGCTCAGCTTGTGCACCACCGGCACGGCCGAAATGTCGAGCGTGTTGCGCGTGTACTTCTCGAATGTCCGGATGCCGCGCTCGCACAGCACGACACCCGTGTTGCCGCCCGCGAGAATGTATTCGGCCGACAGCAGCCATTCCTCGATCGTGGCCGATATGCCCCGTTTCAGGAGCACCGGCATCGACGTCTTGCCCAGCTCGCGCAACAGGTTGAAGTTCTGCATGTTCCGCGCGCCCACCTGCAGCATGTGGGCATAGCGCCCGACCAGCTCGATCTGGCCGATTTCCATCACCTCGGACACCAGCTTGAGGTTGTGGCGATCGGCCGCGGCGCGGAGCAGCTTCAGCCCTTCTTCCCCCAACCCCTGGAAACTGTACGGCGAGCTGCGCGGCTTGAACGCGCCGCCCCGCAGTATCTTGGCCCCTGCCTTCGCCAGCGCGGTGGCGGACGCCTCCACCTGCTCCTCGCTCTCCGCGGAGCAGGGTCCGGCCATGACGATCACCTCGTCGCCGCCGATCCTGACGTCTCCGATCGGCACGACCGTCCGCTCCGGCTTGAACGTCCGGCTCGCTAGCTTGTAGGGCTCCGTAATCCGCATTACTTCCTGTACGCCGTCCATCACGTTGAGCAACTGCTCGTCGAACGAGCGGTTGCCGCCGACCGCGCCCAGCACGGTGCGCAGCGCGCCGGTCGAGCGATGCACGTCGAATCCCTGCTCGACGAGCGTCGCGATGATGTGCTGCACCTGATCCTCGGACGCCCGCTCCTCCATGACGATGACCATTTGCTATTTCCCCTCTCCCGCCTTCTTCTCCTTCAGCACCCGTTCCATGCGCCGGTTCTCGTCGATGATCCGCTCGAAGATCCGGCTGATCGCACCGGCGTCCAGCGGGCCCCGGCTGGCGCTGCGCACCTGTTTCAGCACGACGACTTCGCGCTGCGGCTGGTAGACCTCCAGGTCCATCTGCTCCTTCAGCCGGCCGATCTCGAGGGCGTGCGCGGCGCGCTCGTTCAGCAGCGCGACGAGTCTCTCGTCCAGCGCATCGATCTGCTTGCGACAGTGCTCCATGCGGCGCGCCACGGCGTCCCGCTCGTCCCCGGATCGTTGCGGCTTGTCGGTCACCGTGTTGCCCGCTCCTCGCCCTTCAACCACCGCACGTAGCGGTCCACCACCGCCTGAAGGTCCGGCCCGTCCGACGCGCGGGCGATAGTGTCTACAAGGCCGCTGCCCACCACGGCCGCATCGGCCCAGCGGCCCACTTCCGCGACGTGCTCCGGACGCGAGATCCCGAACCCGAGCGCGATGGGCAGATCGGTGACGCCCCTGATCCGTTCGGCAAGCGCGCGCGCGCCGGCGGCCACCGCGTCGCGCTGGCCGGTGACGCCGAGCCTCGAAATGCCGTACAGGAAGCCGCGCCCCAGCGTGGCCGCCCGCCGCAGGCGCAGGTCGGTGGTGGTCGGGCTCAGAAGGAATATCGGGTCGATCCCGGCCGGCGCCAGGGCATCGCGCAGCTCGTCCGCCTCTTCGATCGGCAGGTCCAGCACCAGCACGCCGTCCACGCCGGCGTCGGCCGCCCGCCGCACGAATTCGTCGAGACCCATGGCCAGCACCGGGTTGGCATAGCTGAAGACCACCACGGCCGCGCCGATCTGCGGCCTCACGCGCGCCACGATATCGAGGCTGGACGCCAGCGTCGCCCCGGCCGCCAGGGCCCGTTCGGATGCTCGCTGGATCACCGGTCCGTCGGCCAGCGGGTCCGAGAAGGGAATGCCGACTTCGAGCACGTCCGCCCCGGCCCCGTCGAGCGTCCGGAGAATCGCGGCGGACCGTTCCATGTCGGGGTCGCCGGCCGTGACGAACGTCACCAGGCCCGTCCCCCCGTCCGCCCGCAGCCGCTCGAAAACCTGTCCGATGCGCGACATACCCGCGGACCTCAGCCGGTCTCCCCGCTGCGGATCGTCTCCACGTCCTTGTCACCCCGGCCGGACAGGTTGATGAGCAGCGTCCGGCCTTCGCCGAGCTGCGACGCCAGCCGGCAGGCGTACGCCACCGCGTGGGCCGATTCGAGCGCCGGCAGGATTCCCTCCAGCCTGCCGAGGCGCTTGAATGCGTCCAACGCCTCCGCGTCCGAAACGTGCGTGTACTCCGCACGCCCCAGGTCTCTCAGCCAGGCGTGCTCCGGACCGACGGCGGCGTAATCCAGCCCTGCGGAAATCGAATGCGTGCCCTCGATGTTGCCGTCGGCATCCTGGAGCACGTAGCTGCGCGTGCCCTGCAGCACGCCGGCGGCGCCGGTCGCGAAACGCGCCGCGTGGCGCCCGGCGGCGATCGCCTCGCCGCCCGCCTCCACGCCGACGAGCCGCACCGCCTCGTCGTCGACGAACCCGTCGAAGATGCCCAGCGCGTTGCTCCCGCCGCCGACGCAGGCGACCACCACGTCCGGGAGGCCTCCGGCCAACGCCATGAACTGCTCGCGCGCCTCGCGGCCGATGACGGCCTGGAACTCCCTGACCATCAGCGGGTAGGGGTGCGGCCCCAGCACGGACCCCAGCAGGTAGTAGGTGTCCTCCACGTTCGTCACCCAGTCCCGCATCGCCTCGTTGATGGCGTCCTTGAGCGTGCGGCTGCCGCCGTCCACGCCGGTCACGGAGGCGCCCAGCAGGTTCATGCGGAAGACGTTGAGCGCCTGGCGCCGCATGTCTTCGGTGCCCATGTAGATGTCGCAGCGCAGGCCCAGCAGCGCACAGGCGGTGGCGGTGGCGACGCCGTGCTGTCCCGCGCCGGTCTCGGCCACGACCCGCGTCTTGCCCATGCGGACGGCGAGCAGCGCCTGGCCGAGCGCGTTGTTGATCTTGTGGGCGCCGGTGTGGGCGAGGTCCTCCCGCTTGAGGAACAGCCGGGCGCCTCCGACGTCGGCGGCGAGCCGCCGCGCCTCCCACACCGACGTGGGGCGCCCGACATACCGCTTCAGTAGCTCCGCCAGCCGCGCGCCGAACGCGGGGTCGCGCCGGGCCTCGAAGTAGGCGCGCTCCAGCGCTTCGACCGGCTCGACCAGCGTCTCGGGCACGAAGCGGCCGCCGTACGCGCCGAAGTAACCCCGTCCGTCCGGATCCCGGCGCCCGAAGACCGGCAGCGTCGATTCAGCCGCGTTGTCCATCAGAAACTGCCCCTGCCCTTCATATCGGTTCGTGACCGCCGCTTGCCGGCTCGCCGGCCGCTCGTGCGGCGGACAGGAACGCGCGCAGCCGGGCCGGGTCCTTGACGCCCGGCGCCGCCTCCAGCCGCGACGACGCGTCCACGCCGTACGGACGCACCGCGGCGATGGCCCCGGCCACGTTGTCCGGTCCCAGACCGCCCGCCAGAAACGTCCGGCGCCGGCGCGCCACGTCCGCTGCCAGCGTCCAGTCGACCGTGCGTCCGGTGCCGCCGCGGCGCACCGGGTCGTGCACGTCGAGCAGCACGGTGAGCTCCTCCGGCACTTCGAGGGCCGCCGCGACATCCGCCGGCGAGCGAAGGGCCACCGCCTTGATGACCGCTACGTCGGACGGCAACTGCCGCATCTGCTCCTCCGTCTCGTCGCCGTGCAACTGGACGGCCCGCAGGCCGACGCGTTCGACCACCGCACCAATCTCCTCAGCCGGCGCGTCCACGAAGACGCCGACCGTCAACACCCCGGCCGGCAGCTCGGCCGCTATCGCGGCGGCCGCGGCCGGGTCGATCCGGCGCGGGCTCCGGTCCCAGAACACGAAGCCGATCGCGGACGCACCCATCTCGCACGCCAACTGCGCGTCCACGCTCCGCGTGATGCCGCACACCTTAATTTTGGCCACAGCCGTTCAGCATCTCCCGCAGCGCCGCCCCCGGGTCGTCGCGGGTCATCAGGGACTCGCCCACCAGGAAGGCGTTGTAGCCGGCCTGCCGCAGCGCCACGAGATCGGCGGCGGCACGCAATCCGCTCTCCGCGACGGCGACCGCCGACACGGGCATCGCCTCGATCAGCGCGTGCGATGCATCCAGATCGACCTCCAGCGTGCGCAGGTTCCGGTTGTTCACGCCGATGATGCCCGCCCCCGCCGCCAGCGCCCGGTCCAACTCGGCCCGGTCGTGGACCTCCGTAAGCGTAGCGAGCCCATATTCGCCGGCCGCCGCCAGCAGGGCCTTCAACTGCCGGTCATCAAGCGCGGCGACGATCAGCAGCACGGCGTCCGCGCCGGCGGCGCGCGCCTCCGCGAGCTGATAGCGCGCCACCACGAAGTCTTTCCGCAACAGCGGCAACGCGACGGCTTCGCGCACCTGCTCCAGGTGGCCCAACGCACCGTCGAAGAACGCCGGCTCGGTGAGGACCGAGACGGCCGCAGCCCCGGCCGCTTCGTAGCCGCGCGCGATCCGCACCGGATCGTATGCGGCGCGCAGCACCCCCTTCGACGGCGAGCGGCGCTTGCACTCCGCGATGACGTTGAAACGGTCCGCTGCCGCGAGGCGCGCGCGAAATATATCCGCTTGCGGCGTCCGCTCGGCCGCCACGCGCTCCAGCGCGTCCAGGCTGACGCGGCGCTCGCGGCACGCTACCTCGTGGCACGTCGCCGCCACTATGGCCTCCAGCAGGTCCACGCGCCTATTCCCCCGCCTGCGAAGCGGCCGCAAGCTCTTCCAGCTTGCGCCGCGCCGATCCGTCGCCGAGCGCCGTGCGCGCCATGCGCGCCCCGTCGCGCAGCGACGCGGCCTTGCCCGCGACCAGCAGGCCTGCCGCCGCGTTGACCACGACGAAGTCGCTTGCCGGCCCGGCGGTCCCGCCCAGCACGTCCCGGGCCAGCGCGGCGCTCTCGTCCACGTCCTTTACACGGATCGCGTCGAGCGGCGCCGGCTCCACGCCGAAATCGGACGGATGCACGTAGAACGTGCGCACTTCCCCGGCACGGCACTCCGAAACCTTGGTGTGCCCCCCGGCGGAAACCTCGTCGACGCCGTCGACGCCGTGCACCACCCAGGCGTGCTCGGAACCGAGCCGCCCAAGCACCTGCGCGATCAGATCCGTCTGTTCGGGCACCGACACCCCGACCACCTGCCGCGACGCCCCGGCCGGATTGGTCAGCGGTCCCAGCAGGTTGAACACCGTGCGGATGCCGAGCTCGCCGCGGATCGGGGCGGCGTGCCGCATCGACGGATGAAACGTCCGGGCGAAGAAGAACGCCATGCCGACATCTTCCAGGCAGCGCTCCACCGTTTCCGGCGGCGCCGCGACGTCGACCCCCAGCGCCTCGAACAGGTCGGCGCTGCCGCAGGCGCTCGACACCGAACGGTTGCCGTGCTTGGCCACGCGCACGCCGCACGCCGCGAGCACCAGCGCCGCCAGCGACGATACGTTGAGTGTCCGCTGCCGGTCACCGCCCGTGCCGCAGGTATCGAACACGTTGTCGTGCGTTCGCGCCAGCGGCCGTGATGCCGCGCGCATTGCGGTCGCGAAGCCGACGATTTCCGGCGGCCGCTCGCCCTTCATCGCCAGGCCGACCAGCAGCCCCGCGATCTGTGCCGGCGTGGCGCGGCCGGCCATGATCTCGGTCATCGCCGCCGACGCCTCCTCCGCGGTGAGGTCCCGGCGCGACTGCAGCTTGTCGATCAGCGCGGTGAACATCTAAAGCTCCAGGAAATTGCGGAGCATCTGCCGGCCGGCCGGCGTCAGCACGGACTCCGGGTGGAACTGCACCCCATGCACCGGGAACTCCCGGTGCCGCAGCCCCATTACCGTGCCGTCGTCGGCGGCGCGCGCGACGATTTCCAGCACGTCCGGCCACCCGTCCTCGCTGACGCAGAGGGAATGGTAGCGGCCGGCGTCGAACGGCTGGTCGATGCCGGCGAACACGCCGCGCCCGTCGTGCTCGATGGGCGAACGCTTGCCGTGCCGCAGCGCCGGCGCAGCCACGACCCGGCCGCCGAAGGCCTGCCCCATCGCCTGGTGTCCGAGGCAGACGCCCAGCATCGGGATGGTCGGACCGTAGCGCCGTATGAGCGGCACCGTGATCCCCGCGTCCTCGGGACGTCCCGGTCCCGGGGAGATGACGATCCGCTCGGGCGCCAGCCGCGCCACCTCGTCGAGCGACACGGCGTCGTTACGCCGCACGACGGGATCGGCGCCGAGCTCGCCCAGGTACTGGACGAGGTTGTAGGTGAACGAATCGTAGTTGTCGAGCACGAACAGCATGACGTCAACCCGCTCCGATCCGGTCGGATCCGCCGCCACCGTGAGCCAGCTCCAGCGCCCGCAGCATCGCCGACGCCTTGTCGCGCGTCTCCTGGTACTCCCTGGAGGGCACCGAATCGGCGACGACGCCGGCGCCTGCCTGCACGTACGCCTTCCCGTTCTCCATGAGGATGGTGCGGATGGTGATGCAGCAGTCGAGATGTCCGCTGAAGCCGAGATAGCCGATGGCGCCGGCGTACGTCCCGCGCGCATCGGCCTCCAGCTCGGCGATGATCTCCATCGCCCTGATCTTCGGCGCACCGGACACCGTTCCGGCCGGGAAACAAGCCGCCAGCGCATCGAGGCGATCGCGGCCGTCCGCCAGCCGCCCCTCCACGCGCGAAACGATGTGCATGACGTGCGAGTAGCGCTCGATTGTCATGTAGGTCGGCACGTGCACCGTGCCGAAGTCGCATACCCGCCCCAGGTCGTTCCGTCCGAGGTCGACGAGCATGACGTGCTCCGCGCACTCCTTCTCGTCCTGCTGCAGCTCGGCGGCGTTGGCGGCGTCCTCCTCGGACGTGTCGCCGCGCGGCCGGGTGCCGGCTATCGGATGCGTCTCGGCGCGCTCGTCCTCCACGCGCACGAGCATCTCCGGCGACGACCCCACCAGCGCCCGCGACCCCATCTTGATGAAGTACATGTACGGCGACGGATTGACGTGGCGCAGCTTCAGGTAGACCGCGAACGGATCGACCGTCACGTCCGTCTCGAAGCGCTGCGACAGCACCACCTGGTAGATGTCGCCGGCCCGGATATAGTCCTGCGCCTTGAGCACGCGCTCCTCGAACGCCTCGCGCGTCGTGTTCGAGCGCACCGCCAGCGGACCGCCGTCCGCCGCCGCGTCCGGCTGCGAGAGGTTCCGCTCCAGCTCGCGCTCCAGGAAGCGCATCTTCGCCAGCGCCAGGTCGTACTGCGCCCGCAGGCCGCTGCCGTCGCCCACCGCGACGTTCGCGATGATCAGGATGCGCTGCCGGACGTGATCGAAAGCCAGGATGGTATCGAACAGCATGAACGCGGCGTCCTCGGCGTCCGCGCTCCGCTGGTGGCCGTAGGCCGCCTCCCAGACCGGCTCCAGCGTGGGCTCGAACCAGCCAGCGGCCTCGTACCCCATGAACCCGACCGCGCCGCCGGTGAACCGCGGCAGGCCCGGCACCGACGGAGACTTGCACGCGGCCAGCACCTGGCGCAGCGTGTCCATCAACGGCGCCGGCCGCCGCTCGCTGGCGCCGCGCTGCTCGACCAGCGTCTCCGCGCCGCGCGCCCGCAGCACCATGAACGGGTCCTTGCCGAGGAAGGAGTAGCGGGCCACCCGCTCGCCGCCCTCCACGCTCTCGAACAGGAACGCGTTGTCGGCATACTCGGCCACGCGGCGAAAGGCCGACACCGGCGTCAACTGATCCGCCGTGACCTCCTTGTGGATGGGGACGAACGTATCGGGCGCGGCGCGGGCGCGGAGCTCTTCGAATGTGGTCTCGATCATCTTCACGCCTCGCAGGGAGCCTCCATCGCCGCCAGCCGACGCTCGGCGGCCTGCCGGAACACGTCCAGCGGCGCGGCGGTCCCCGTCCACCATTCGAACTGCCGGCACGCCTGGGCGACCAGCATCGGGAGGCCGCCGATTGCCGTGCAGCCGGCCGCCCGGGCCTCCGCCATCAGACGCGTCTCGCGCGGGTTGTAGACCAGGTCGTAGACCACCCGCCCGTCGAACGGACCGCCCGAAAGCGGCGTCGCGTCCACGTCCGGATACGTGCCGATCGGCGTGGTGTTCACGAGAAGATCCCAGCTCCCGGCCCGCGGCGGCAACGGCGCCGCTTCGGCGCCGACGAGACCGGCCACGCCGCTCGCCTTCTCCGCGTTGCGCGCGCAGACGCTGACTTGCGCGCCGCGTCCAGCCAGCGCCACGGCAGCCGCCCGCGCCACGCCGCCGGCGCCCAGCACCGCGGCCCGACAGCCGTCCAGCTCGATGCGGCCCTCCAGGGGGTGCAGCAACCCCGGTACGTCGGTGTTGCGGCCATGCCAGCCGTCCGCACATGCATGCAGCGTATTGGCTGCCCCGACCTGCTCCACCAGCGGCTCTTGGACGGCGAGACCGGCCAGGACCTGTTCCTTGTACGGCGCCGTCACACTGGCGCCCCGCAACTGCAGGCGCTCCGCGAACGCCCAGAAATCCTCCACGTCCGCGGCTTCGAGCGGCAGGTACACCGCGTCGCGTCCAATGGCGTCGAAGCCCGCGTTGTGCATCGCCGGCGACAGCGAATGCCCTACCGGCGCCCCGAGGAGGCCGTACAGCTCCGTGCCCGCGCCGACCGCGCGGAACCGGAACTCGTCGAGCATCCGCTGCAGGCCGATCTGCCCCGGCGCGACGCCGTCGCCCGCGTACGTCCAGCACGAGCCGAAACGGTCCGGCAGCAGCCGCGAGGCTACGCCGGCCGGTCCCATCGCCACGAGCACCTGCGACCGGCCGCGGTCCGGCGCCGGCAGATCCAGCAGCGCCAGCGTGTCCGCCAAACTGGCCGCGCGGACGGCCAGCTTCACGGCCTCCGCGCCGGTCGCGAGCATGGCGCGCTGGCGGGCCGCCAGGTCGTCCGGCACACCGTCGAAGTCGTGGGCCGACAGCAGGATGTTCCGGCCGCGTCGCGCGCGGATCAGGTCATCGAATCCGGCCCGCCACTCGACGTCCACGAAGTCCGCGCCCAACTCCAGCGCGCGCTCCAGGATCCGCCGCCGCTCTTCCTCCGCACCCTGGAAACGACCGCCTTCCCAAGTCGGCCGGCAGGTCACCACCACCGGCTGGCGGCGGCCGGCGAGCGCCCCGTCGACATCGGGGTCGCGGACATGGTCCAGACGCAGCTCGATCAAGTCCGCGTCGCGCGCGGCATCGCGCCGCGCGCGCAGCTCGCTCGTCGTCCGACCCGTGACCGTGGCGCACAGCCTGGCTTCCATCTTTCTCGCTGCCAACAAAAAAGCCCCTTCAACCGTTGCGGCTGAAGAGGCTTGCTGAACCGTCGCGATTGCTATGGTCGATGCGTCGACCTACGGCGCGGCAGCCCCTCCAGCGGGCACGCTAAACCCGTACCACCACCAGCCGCGCGACAGGGTCGCCGCGGCGCCGCAGCCGGAGATCAGCGTTGCCAGAAAGGCCGCCATACAGCGGGTGAAAGTATCAGACGTGCGCGCACCGTGTCAATTTCGGGGCTGTCAGCTCCAATGACCGGGACGGCCTGCCTTGACCTGTCCCGCATGGTCCGCTATACACAACACACCGGTCCACCATGAAACGCCTCGCCGGGCTCGTCCTCGCCTGCCTTGCCACGCTCTGCGTCCTGCATACGCCGGCCATCACCACCCGGATGCCGGTGGAGGAGGTCCAGCCGGGCATGACGGGTGTGGGCGTCACCGTCTTCGAAGGGACGCGGCGCGACGAATTCGACGTCGAGATACTGGGCGTCCTGCGCAACGTGATGGGTCCGCGCCGCGACATCATCGTCGCCCGGCTGGCGGGCGGTCCGCTTGCCGATACGGGTGTCGTGGCCGGCATGAGCGGCAGCCCCGTCTACATCGACGGCCGCCTGGTCGGCGCCGTCTCGTACGCACTCGGCTCGTTCGCCAAGGAGCCGATTGCGGGCATCACGCCGATCGACGAAATGGTGGCGTCCGACGCAAACCGGGATCCGGCCCTGCGCCTGGCGCGCACGCCGCCGCGATTTCCGCTGCCCGGCGGAGGACTGCACGCGGTGGTGGCCGAACGCAGCGGCAGTCTGGAGCCGCTTGCGCTGGGTTCGGCCGACGTCCGCACGCTCGGCCTGGCGCAACTGCCGGCGGCGGGCGCCGGCGCACTGCTGCGCCCGATAGCGACGCCCGTGGCGCTCGGCGGCTTCATGCCGCAGGTGCAGGACGCCTGGATAGCGGCGCTCGGATCCGGCGGCTTTGCGGCCGCGGCCCTGGGCGGCCAGGCCGTGCGCCCGGTGTCGGCCGAGCCGTTGCAAGCGGGCGATGCGGTGGGCGCCATGCTCGTGCGCGGCGACCTGACGATGGCGGCCACGGGCACCGTGACGATGGTGGAGGACGGCCGGGTGTACGCCTTCGGCCATCCCTTCTTCAACCTCGGATCGGTGCGGTTCCCGATGACGCGCGCGGCCGTGACCACCGTGCTACCCAGTCTCGCGCTCTCGTCGAAGATCGCGGCCGTCGGCGAGACCGTGGGCACCCTCGACCAGGATCGCGCCACGGGGATCTTCGGCACGCTCGGACGCGGCCCGCGGATGATTCCGGTCCGCATGGAGCTGGATGCGCCCGGGCAGGACCTGCGCGAGACGTTCCGCTTCGAGGTAATCGAGGATCGGCTTTTCACGCCGCTGCTGACCTACAGCGGCGTCCTGAGCACGTTCATGTCGTGGACCCGGCAGCTCGGATCCTCGACCTATGCGGTGCGCACCACCGCCCGCATCGCCGGCCACGACGACGTGACGTTCGACGACGTGTACAGCGGCCAGACCGCGCTGATCAACGCGGCGGGCGCCGTGGCGAACCCGCTGACCGCGCTGCTCAACACCGACATCGCCGCGGTCGACCTGGAAGCGGTGGAAATAGCCGTGCGTTCCGCCGAGGCGCCGCGCACCGCCGTTCTGGAGCGCGTCTGGCTCGATTCCGCGCGCATCCGGCCGGGCGACACCGTGCGCCTGAACATCCTCGCGCGCGGCTACCGCGGGGAGGATCTCGTCGAGACCGTCAGCATCGACATTCCTTCGAACGTCTCGGGCCGGCTGCAGGTGCTGGTCTCCGACGCGGCGGCACTGAACGCCAGCGAGCAGATGCAGGGGCCGCAGGCCCGCGAGCCGCGCACGATCGAGCAACTTGTCGAGTCGCTGAACACGGTGCGGCGGAGCAACCGGCTGTACGTGAAGCTGCTGCGCTCGCAGCCGGGCGCCGTCGTCAGGGGCGCGGCCATGCCCGCGCTCCCCGCGTCCGTCCTGGCCGTGCTGGAAAGCGACCGCAGCGGCAGCGGGTTGTACCGGCTCGCGCAGGCAACGCTGGGAGAATGGGAGATCGACACCGATCACGCCGTCTCCGGCGCCCGCACGCTCAACGTACGCGTCGAGAACAGATGACGCGACGTTATCCGGTCCCGCCGCGGCGCGCCCTCGCCGCGGCAGTAACCAGCGCGGTAATCCTCGCGTCGCTGGTGCTGCTCCAGGCGGCCTCGCCGGTCTTCTGGCGCGTAGCCACCCAGGCCGAGCTGCTGCGCGGCGAAGCCGAGAACGTATCCATCGACGCGGACGGACGGCTGACGCTCGGTCCGCGCACGGAGCTTTTGTACGAGGCGCCCGCGCCGTTCCTCTGGTCCATGGCGCGCGCCGGCGGCGCGCTCTGGATCGGCAGCGGCAACGACGGGCGCGTGCTGCGCGTCACGGCGGACGGCGAAGCCGCGACCGTCTTCGAAGCCGCCGAGCAGATGGTCCACGCCATCGCCGCCGGCAGCGATGGCCGGGTGCTCGCCGGCACATCTCCCGACGGTGCGTTGTACCGCCTGGACGGCGACGCCCCGGAGATGATCTTCGACCCCGAGGACCGCTACATCTGGGCCGTCGGCGTGGCCGATTCCGGCGACGTCTTCGTGGCGACCGGCGACCAGGGACGCATCTACCGCATTCCGCCCGGCGGCGACGGACAGCTCTTCTACGACGCCGAGGCGACGCACGTGCTGGCGTTGGCGTTCGACGACGCCGGCAACCTGCTGGCCGGCACCGGCACGCCCGGGCAGGTGATCCGTATCGCCCCCGACGGCAGCGGTTTCGCCGTCCTCGATTCGCCGTACGCGGAAATTCGCGCGCTGCGTCCGGCCGCTGATGGTGGCATGCACGCCGTGGCCGTAGGTTCATCGCCCGCCCGGTCGCAGCCCGCGCCGGCCGCCCCGGCGCCTGCTCCCGCACCGGTCCCGCGCGTGACGACCTCCACGACCGTGACTGCCGTCGGCGGCGCCACTGCCACGCCGGCGCCCGCGCCGGCGCGCCCTGCCCCACAGCCCCCTGCCCCGGGACCCGCGCGCGGCGCGGTATACCGCATTCACCCCGACGGCGCATGGGACACTGTCTGGGAGTCGCAGCAGGACACCCCCTACGACGTCGCCCTCGACGACCGCGGACGGCTCATCATCGGCACCGGCAACGCGGGCAA
Source organism: Vicinamibacterales bacterium (assembly GCA_965207665.1). Lineage (GTDB taxonomy): Bacteria > Acidobacteriota > Vicinamibacteria > Vicinamibacterales > UBA8438 > JAAXGX01. The sequence continues at coordinate 2,509,726 of CBDBMV010000002.1, read as the reverse complement.
GATCTATCGCGTCGCGGACGATCCCCCGCGCGTCGCCCTGCTCGCGCGCGCGCCGGCCGAGCAGATCACGAGCCTGCTGGAGGCCACCGACGGCTCCCGCTACTACGCCACGTCGAATCCCGGCGCCGTGTGGCGGCTGTCCGACGCGCGGGCCGACTCGGGCACCTATGTCTCGGAGGTGCACGACGCCAGGACGGTTGCTGCATGGGGCGCACTGCGCTGGCATGCGTTGACGCCCCCCGACACGGCGGTGCGCTTCCATTCACGCTCCGGCAACACGGCCGCGCCGAACGCTACCTGGAGCGCGTGGTCCGCCGCCTATACGGATCCCGAAGGCTCGCAGGTCGCCAGTCCCCGCGCGCGCTATCTCCAGTGGAAGGCGGAGCTGTCGGGCGCAGACGCCGCGCCGACGCTGTTGTCGGTCACCGCCGCCTACCTGCCGCGCAACCTGCGGCCGACGGTCGCGTCGCTCACCGTGCACGACCCCGGCGTGGCCTTCCAGCAGCCGTTCGCCAGCGGCGATCCGCCGATCGCCGGCCTCGACGGCGCCGGGGAGGCGCCGGACGGCGCGGCCAACGCCGCGGCCGTCAGCGCAAGCAGCACCACCCGCCAGGCCACGCTGGGACGGCGGGTCTACCGGCGGGGCCTGCGCACCATCCAGTGGACCGCCAGCGACCCGAACGGCGACGAGCTGCGGTTCGACGTCCTGTATCGGGCCGAGGCCGAAGAAAGCTGGCGGACGTTGCGGAGCGGCGTGGAAGACCTGGTATTCACCTGGGATACGACGTCGGCGCCCGACGGCGCCTACCTCGTGCGCGTCGTCGCGTCGGACGCGGCGTCCAACGCGCCCGGCGCGGCGCTGACCGGACTGGCCGAGAGCACGCCGTTCGACGTGGACAACACACCGCCCCGCATCGACGTCACACCGACCATGCCGGGCGCGGCCGAGGCAACTGTGGTTTTCGAAGTCAGCGACTCGCACTCCGCCGTGCGGCGCGTCGAGTACTCGCTCGACACCGAGCAGTGGCATTTGCTCTTCCCGCTCGATGGCATCGCCGACTCGAGGACCGAGCGTTTCAACGTGACCATTGACCCCGACAGCCTCGACCGGCTCGTACTGCGGGCCACCGACGCCATGGACAACGCCTCCACGGCAGCCGTCCGCTAGCACCCCCGCATGCTCAACGGCATCTTCGTATTCGTCGTCCTCACCTCCGTACTGGCCGCCGCGCTGAGCGGCGAAATGCAGGCGCTGGCCGATGCCGTCATTGCGTCCGCGCGCAACGCCGTGGACCTGGCGATCGGGCTGGTGGGGGTGATGGCGTTCTTCCTCGGCCTCATTCGCGTGGCGTCCGATGCCGGGCTGATGGCGCGCCTGGCGCGGCTCGTAAGTCCCGTCATGCGCCTGCTCTTCCCGACGCTGCCGGCCGAAAGCCCGGCGCTGAGCGCCATGTTGCTGAACATCAGCGCCAACATGCTGGGCCTGGCCAACGCCGCCACCCCGTTCGGCATCAAGGCGATCGAGGAGCTCGACAAGCACAACGGCCAGCGTGGGACCGCCACGGACGACATGGTGCTGTTCCTGGCCATCAACACCTCCGGGCTGGCGATCATCCCGAGCGGCATGATCGCCATCCGCGCGTCGCTCGACTCGTCCGACCCGGGCGGCATCTTTCTGACCACCTGGTTCGCCAGCGCGTGCGCCACGGTGGTCGGCATCACCGCCGCGATGCTGCTCGCGCGCCTGCCCCGCTACAGCGCCACGGCGCCCGAGCTGCTCGCCGCCCCTGCCGCGGACACGGATGCTCGGCAGGACGCCGCCCAAGCGGAGATGGCCGCCGAGCGCCGGCCGACTCCAGTGCGCCGCCTTCTGGCGGCAGCGTTCTGGATCGTCTTCGTGATCGCCGCGGTCGGCGCGTTCATCGACCGCGCAGCGGCCGAGCCGGCCATCGACGCCATCCGCGGCATCGCTTCGTTCTGGCTGCTGCCGGCCGTGGTGGCCGCACTCGTGTTGTACGGCTGGACTCGCCAGGTGCGCGTCTACGAGTCGCTCGTCGAGGGCGCGCGCGAGGGGTTCCAGGTCGCCATCCGGATAATCCCGTATCTCGTCGCGATCCTGGTGGCCGTCGGCATGTTCCGGGCCTCGGGCAGCCTGGATCTGCTCATCGGCTGGATTGCGCCGGCCACGGCGTTGATCGGCATGCCCGCGGAGGCGCTGCCGATGGCGATTCTGCGGCCGCTGTCGGGCTCCGGCGCGATGGGCATCGCCTCGGAGGCGATGACCGCCCACGGCCCCGACTCCCTGGTCGGCTACATGGTCAGCACGTACCAGGGCAGCACCGAGACGACCTTCTACGTGCTGGCGGTCTACTTCGGCGCCGTCGGCGTCAAGAACGCCCGCCACGCCGTGCCCGCGTGCCTGCTGGCGGACATCGCCGGCATCCTGGCCGCGACCTTCATCGTCAACTTGCTGTTCGGCTAGTCCTCGCGGTAGCGGGTCTCGACGTAGCCGCCGGCGGCCGTCCACTGCACGCGGAGCTGCGGCAGATCGGTCTGCGCATCGCGGGCGTGGAAATAGACGAGCACCTCAGCGTAGCGGTCCTGCAGCGGCTGAATCAGGGAGCGGGCGATCTCGTCCGTGTCAACGCCTTCCGCCATCTCCACCTCGATGGTGAACGCGCCATGCGCGGTGGCCATCTCGACGATGCGCCAGTCGTCGTTGACCAGCAGCAGGGAGGCTTCCCCGGTGGGCGGCTGCGCAGGCCCCTCGCCGGCGCCGCCGCCGCATCCGGCGATCGCCACCAGCGAGACCGCGATCAAGGCGCGCATGTTTCTCTCAATCCGGCAGCGCGAGTGGCTGGATTCTCGCAACTCACTCTCATAAAACGATTTGCGATTGGGCGGGAACCCATGATTCCCCCGTCGATTGCCACTTTCCGTGCGGGAATCCCAAGGACTGTTCGAGCCGTCCGCGAACCGCCCCGTACCGCTGTTGCTCGCTATCCGCCGCAGTTCAGCGCCGACAACTCGCTGTCGCGAAGTCCGGTGACATCGGCAACGCTCTATACGCCGGCCAGGAGGCGTATCAGTTCATCGATGATGCTGTGCCACTCGGGGCGAGTCACCTCGACGATTCTCATCTCTCCAAGCGATACGCTACAAATGACCACGTCGACATCAAGTCCGCGAAGCAGGGCGAGGCTGCCCGCTAAGTCCCGATGATTCCCGCCATCCTGAGACACGACGATCGTCGCCCACTCGCCGTCGGCGTCCAGGTACAGGGTGTCGCCGGTGAAGAGGTACGTCTTACCGTGTGGCGAGCGGTAGCGGTAACACACGCTGTTGTCCGTGTGGCCGGGCGTGTGAATCACCTCGACGCCGCGGTGCATCTCCGTGTCGGGTGAGTTGAAGTACACATCCGCCGGTAGCGTGCCGGACAGATACCGCTCGACGAGGACGTGACAGCACAACTCCGAACCGAAGCGTTGCGCAATGTCGACCAACGAGCCGCTGACTTCGTGGCAGTGAGTCAGGTAGTGGTGGCTGACTCCACCCACATCGGCGATCGCCTCGAAGTCGCCGCTGCTTCGGGGGTTGTAGAACAGGGCGTTGCCCTGCGGGCGTTCCAGCAAGTAGCCGTGCACGTTCAGGGTCGAGAACTGCTTCTGTTGAGCCGTCTGCCACAGGTCAGGATAGAGTCGTCTCATGGACTGAGGTTGCCCCGATCTCGTGGACAGGTTAACGCTTTTGGACTCACGTCATGGCCTGTATATCGACATCGTTCCCTGTGGGCGGTGTGGATCCCGCGCGTAGTCTTCATCCGTGCGGCAGAGATGGCCCACTCGCGGCCGTTCAGTCGACGCGGTTCGCAACTGAACCTCAACACCCGGTTCTCACCGGCTGCCGGCGTCGACGTCGTCCAAACGCACGATGCGGCGAGGCGGAAAGCCTGTCACGAAGAGGAACGCCAGGGGACGTGGATGGTCCCGATCCACTCGCGCATGCTCCTCGGCAGCCACCGGAACGGCCACGTAGTCTCGCTTCCCCCCGTCGCGCGTTACCTGGACGCTGGGATTCGCCAGGACGCGACGGTACCAAGCGCGGGGCCAGTGATTGACGGCCACATAGAGTTGCCCGTCGGTGTGCAGCGCGTCGAGCACGCGGTCGACCGCGGCGCCGTCCTCGCCCACCGTGGTCAACACCAGCGTGCTAGACGTCTCGGGCTGAAAGTAGCCGATCAACGACTCGAACGCCACGACGATCAGCACATAGCTGACGAGCACGACACCACCGATCTTGATGATTCTCAACTGCACACTCCCTTCTACCCGTCTTTCACGGCGCGTTGGCCGTCGCCTTAGCTCAATCTTGGAGGGTCGCTCTACAGCAGCGTGGCTAACACCCTGTCGAGGCGGACCAGCCCCTCCCGCAGCAGGTCGGCGCGACCTCCCAACCCTATCCGCAGGTAGCGGTCCAGACCGAAGTGGTCACCAGGGATGATCAGGACCTCCTCAGCTTCACGCAGCCGCGTGGCGAGCGCCGTCGAGCCGATATCGTGACTGTAGCGGATGAACGCCATCGAACCGGCTTCGGGCGGCACCCAGGAGAGCTCGGATCCATGTGCGTCGAGCCAGTCGCCAACGATGCGGAGATTGCCGGCGGTCAACTGTCGGGCACGCTCGAGTAGCGCCCTCCGGCGCCCCGGAGCCAGAGCGTGGCGCGCGAGCAGGTCGTTCAGTGCTCCCGGCGCAATCGTCGTATAGTCGCGGCGGCTCCACAGGCTGGACGCCATGCCCTCGGTGCTGACTGCCCAGCCAATGCGCAGGCCGGGCAAGCCGTAGGCCTTCGACAGCCCGCCGGTGACGATCACCCGCTCGGTCCGCCCCCACGCCGTCGGTGTCTCCACGCCGTCGCGCTCGACGCCGCGGTAGATCTCGTCGGACAGCACCCAGGCCCCGTGCCGGTCAGCGACCACGCAGAGGGCTGCCACCTCCGCCTCCGTCAGCCGCGCGCCGGTCGGGTTGTTCGGATTGCAGATGGCGATCAGCCTGGTCCGATCGTTCACCAGCACCCGCAGCTCGTCGAGGTCGGGCGCCCAGCGCGCACCGGAGCCGGTGCGCTGCTCCCGCAGGCGCCATGGTCGGACGATGGCGCCGAAGCCGTCCGCCAGACCGGCCACCTGGCCGTAGTTCGGCTGCATCACCACCACCTCGTCGCCCGGTTCGACGAGGCGCCAGCAGGCGACGAAGTTGGCCTCGGCGCCGCCGTTCGTGACGAGCACCTCGTTCTCCTCCGCGCCGGGCAGGGTGGCGGCGATGGCCGCGCGCAACTCCGCTGTGCCGTTGGTCTGTGTGTAGGCAAGCGGCTGATCGAGCAGTGCGTCTGCGGCGTGCGGACCGAGGAGCTCGCTGACGTTGAGCGGCAAGACGCCGCTTTCCGACAGGTTGATCTCGACCTGATGCTCGTGAAGCGACTGCAAGCGTTCGAGCTCGAACGGGGAGATCTTCATAGCGGAGACGCTCGTGATGCTTCTTGCCTATGTGCGGCTACCCTACATCCACTCGTTCGGTTGGCAGCCAGAAATCGCTCACTCGGCGAGCCTCGTCGGCACCGGGCCATGGGGGCATGGTCACGATGACCAAGCGGAGGTCGTCATCGCCAGTGCTGCGGAACTGGAAGTGCGTCCCGCACTCAATGGTCACGGAAACGCCCGGTTCGACGTCGACCACGGATTCGGCGCCCTCACGCTGACGCCAGACCTGCCCTTTCCCGGCGAGGCAATACCACACCTCGTCGACCGTAGCGTGGACGACCGCCATCGACACAGCACCCTTCGGCAGCGCGCAGTGCACCATGCTGCCACCCGCTACGGCGACCAACTCGCAAATCCGCGAACCGTCCGGGGCAACGACCACAGGGGCGTCCGCGAGACACTCTGTCCGCATCCACTTCCTCCGTCTGAATCACATGGACCGCAGCGTACTGGATGGCGTCGATGATCGTCCGCAGCTGGACCGCCCACGCCGGAGGTTCCGCCGTCGCCGGTCGTTCCGGAGACGCGGCGACGTTGCGGCGGGATCGCCTCGATGATCTCCCGCGGATGGTCACTGAGACAGCGATAGCACGAATACAACCTGTGCCGGTTGATGTTCTATACGACGGGGATTCTACTGCGAGATCGACGGCCCGGGCGGCCTAGTCGAATCCGCGCACAACATGGGGTTGAGCCATTCGAGCAGCTCGGCGGGTCGCCAGTTGAAGTCGCTGATGAGGGTGCCTGAGCGGTCGTTGCTGACGGCGGTAGGAGTCTCCAGCGGACCCCATCGGTCAACCGCTCTACTCCTGCGTGCCATCCGCGCTCACGGTTCCCAGAACGAACACCTCTACGGCGTTGCTTCCGGCAACCAGAACGTCTTCCGGGATCATGCTCGCGAACATCCACTCCCCTTCCTCAAGAAACGAAACGGTCGTCGCGACGAGCACGCCGTTCACGCTGATCCCCACACTCACCCGTTCGACCAGATCCGCGGTGAACGTCCCCTGCACGTGGACCGGCAGGCTCGCCGAGTCGCGATTGACGTTCTCGAACGCTGACCCGTTCGCGATCGTTGCTGTTACAGCCCCGTCGGCCGGCGGCTCAAGGCTCGAAACCTCGCGTCCAACCCACGAGCCGTGCGGTCCGATCCCGTACAGCCCGGACTCGAAGTGCAGCAGCTTGTGCTCAAGCCCGAGGTCTTCAAGGTCCGCCGCGTACGTCTCGACCCTCACGCGCTCGTAGTTCCGCTGCACGAACATCCGGCTCAGACGTTCGGGTCCGGAACGGTCCAGCAGCGGGCGGCCGTCCAGTTCGTACGGGACCGTGGCTCCCAGCGCCTCCGCGATCGTCGGGACGATATCAACGGTCTCGACCATCCGGTCGCTGACGGCGCCCTCAGCTTGATGCGGGAGCTTCACGAACAACGGCACCAAAAGGATGTCCGCGAGGTTCGTATCGGTGCGACCACGGCGCCGCTCCCCGTGCCGCCAGCTTGCGCCGTGATCTCCGGTAACGATGATCAGCGCCTCGTCGTAGATTCCCAGCCGCTGCATGCGATCCAGGAGATTCCCGATGAACGTATCCACGTACCCGACCTGCAACAGGTGTTGCTGTTGCAGCACGACCGGGAGCCACGGATCGCTGTTCAGGAACAGACGCGCGCCACCTACCTGACGTCCTTGGTAACGCGGCGGCCGGTACCGCGCCCCGGACGGCACGAACTCGAACGGCATGTGCGGGGTCAACGTGTGCAGGAAGTACAGCCGGCCGCTCGTGTCGGACGTGATGGTCGCAAGGAACCGACCGAACTCCAACGCCCGGTCGTTGCTGCGGCGGTCACCCTCAAGGTCACGAAACCGGCGCCGGTCCGCGAAGCCCCGCCAGTCGCCCACGATCGGCGGCAGATCCCCAGCCAGCGACTCCGGCGCAAGGATGTGCAGGTACACGACCCCCAGGTCCGCAGCCAAATCCCACAGCGTGTCATGGACCTCCAAATCGTAGCTGCAGGCGCTGGTCGGACAAAGCTGCAGGAATCTGCCGAACACTGTCATCTGGTAGCTGTCGCTCAGCATCGTGAACAGGTTGTTCGGGTAGTAGCGCAGGGTCGGCACCGCGCCCGGCTCCACCGGGTACCTGCCACTCACCATCGCGGGTACCGACCAGACGGTCTGGGACGATACGGTGCTGGCGTTGCGGAACCAGGTCGCATCGTCCGCGAGCCTTGCGAAGTTCGGGAACAGCCGCCGGTCGATCTCGCGATCCCGGTTCATCAGCGAGCTTGTCGGAAACTCGTCGAGCACCACGAACACGATCGGTGGCGCGCGCTCCACCTCGGCGGGATTCCCGGCCCGGTCGGCGATGACCACCGCTTCCCGAATGTCGGGGTTCACGAGAAACAGGACCGGCACCACGACGGCGGCCGGACTCATGGCCGTAAGGAACATCTGCACGGCGCGGTAGTAATGAACCCCAAACGCAACGAGCGCGGCCAGCAGTGCGCTGACCGCAATCAACGGAACCGCGTCCATGCCGCTTAGTCTCTTCAACACCGGCAGTAACGTCATGATCCCCAGTACCATCACGAGTTCGGCGTGGACTGCCTTGCCCGCATCCTCGTGGAGCCGCGCAAAGATGGCCTCGATCGCGACAAGACCGAGCGGCAACCCCACCCCGAGGATCGCCACCAGGCCCGCCAACTGGCCGGCCGTCGTGTTGCGCGCCACGAAGAACGCGGGCTCACGCGCCACCACGTCGAAGAGGGGCTGCGCCACGGCCAGCGCCGCAAGCGCGAACAGGTGAAGCGTGTTCTCTGCCGGCATGCGGGTCGTACGGTTGAATGCGCTCAAGCTCCACCGACCACAGCGCACCGCGAAGGGCGCCAGCAAGGACCACGCTGAACGCAACCAGCCCCAGAGCCGCGCATGAAGCGGAGAGGTCCGGATCAGGTAGTGCCGTACGCCGCAGATGATCACCAGTCCAACCAGGGCCCTCCACGGCGTCGACATCGAGAAGAACGTGCCGATCCGGACACCGCCGAGGATCGCCACTCGCAGCGCGGCGACGGCGAGCAGCAGCGTCAGGCCATCACCGATCTGTGCCCACACGGGCAACCTGGTGTTCGTGTGTTCGGGCGGCGTGCGCATGGCGACCTCGTCCGACGCCCAGCGACCGAAGTTGGTCGCCGGGCCGGTTGTCACGCACGCCTTCCGTCGCTGCGGTAGGGTCTCGCCTATTCCCTGCGGGGACGCAGGTATTCCATTTGACGAGCGACCCGGCGGCAGATTCGCCGCAGCAACGACGGTTGAACCAACGGGCGGAACCTTCGAGTCAAAGGCTCCGCAGCATGCGTGACGGTCAGATCATACCCCATGACATGTCCAGTTACGTCCACGAGCGCCCAGCGGGTGTCGGATCCACTTGATGATGTGCGACTCGCGTTGCTTCTCTCCGGCAGGAGGAAACGCGATTTCGCTCATGCTCGCCGATACCTACGCGGCACTGAAGAAGGCCGGCGCCTCTGACAAAGCGGCAAAGGCGGCGGCCGAAAAGATCGCGGCGTTCGAGAGCCGGCTGGTGACTGTGGCGTCGGACCTGAAACTCGTGAAGTGGATGCTCGGCACCAACCTGGTGGTCAGCACGGGAGTCCTGATCCACTTGTTTCTAGGGTAAGTTGCCGCTTGCGTTTGCGAGCCGAAGGGAAAAGGCGATGCGAAATGGTACCGCCATGTGATGCAGCACGTTGGCGTGGCAGACGCGGTTCGGGAGCACCTCCAGCGCCGCCATGAATGCCGCGCCGTACTCGTCGGTCAGCCGCTTCGGGTCGACGGTCACGACCTCTGAGACGATCCGGCCAAGATCGGCGTACTTCTTCGGGGTGTGTGCGAGCACCAGCAGCTTGTGGCGCGCGTGGAAATTCACGAGCGGGGCGGGGCGCAGCCGGCCGGTCAGGAGCGTCTTCAGACGGCCGCAGGCAAACACGCGTTCGACGAAATTCCCGCGCAGCCGTGGATCGTGCAGGGGTCCTTCTTCCGCGACCGGCAGCAACGGCAACCCGGCGCAGAGCTGTTTGGCAAAAAGACCACGGCCCGCGCGGGTGCCGGGGCCCTTCTCCAAGTAAACCCTCACGCACATCAGGCCGCAGGGGGTTCCGCCATCGCCGGTCGGTCTGACGGCGCGGGGGCTCGCTGCGCCGGCACTGCCTCGATGACCTGCCGCTGATGGCAACTCCGGTAGTTCGGTAGCTGGATCCCCACTACCATGCTACGATGCTGGGCTTTCGATGATCGACGCCCTGCACCCCCCGGACAATTCCCGGCTCACGAACCCCAGATCGACCCGTTGCTGCTTGTCTTCATGCGCCTTGCCGGGTACAACGTCCGACCGCGCCGGACAGTCCCGCACTGCCTCGCCTCGTTTCCACGTCTGCCATGATCACCTACTCGCGTCGCCGGCGGTGGCTGTGTCTGGCACCCTCGCGCTCCACGTCCCTGCACGCCACCTCGTGTACCTCTATTCGCTGCCAGTCCGAACGACCTCGACGACGGCAAGTCCCCTTCCCACACTCGCCTCCTCATTCAGCACGACAACCGGTTCGCCTCATACAACACGACATTCTCAAGGCGATAACCCGTAGACATTCTGTCCACCTACCGAGTCACGGTCGGTGCGACCATCAATACCTCCATGCCCACCGATACCTGGCCACCGAAGTTTACGATCAACCAAGAGTCGATCTTGGGCCTCTTCACTGGAGAGACCTTCTATTCCAACGTCGACGCATCCATACGCGAAGCGATATTGAATGCTATTGATGCCGTAGGTCGCCAACGAGACGCCGACCCATCTCTTTCAGCTGACATAGCTGTCACGTTCGACAGACAGTCCCGCACAGTCATCGTCACAGATAACGGCGACGGAATGGGAAAGACCGAAGTTGCGCAGCTCTTTACGAAAATCGGCTCTTCCGCCGCAACAATCACGACAGCAGCCAAAGACGGCCAATATCACGCTGTCGGCGAGTTCGGAATAGGCGTGCTCAGTTATTTCTTGATCTGCCAGAATTTCGAATTGCATTCCTTGCGCAATGGGAACCAACCGATAGGCCTTGAGTTCTCGCGCGGCATGCTCGACGGTCGCAGTCAGGCGCGTTCCGTCGAACCTCGCCAAAACACCCAGGGGACGCAGTTGGTCTTATCCGTAGATACAGAAGATCACTTTAGCCGCCTTCTCGACAAGTTTCCCCATTGGGTACGCGACGTCGATGGCCTTCACGCCAAGGAATATCCCGGTGGAAAGGAGGTTCATCAAGGCGGCTTAAGTAGAGAGATAAAGGCCGTTGAAATATCCACTCCCGACTGGGTTCACGAAACGGCCGTTGGCCCACCGGTACTATTCGACTCCTGGGACAACTTTGATGGATCCGCGCACGTCGATGTTCTCTACCGTGGCGTATTCGTAGACACGGTGACGATTGACGGCCTTTGGGCCATCGCGGGCGCAATACACGTAGATCCGAAGCGTTTTCGACCGAAACTCAACCGGGAGGGCTTCGTTGGCGACACCCTGAAGGCCGAACTGGAGCCGGTCCTGCGCGCAGCTCACCCTCATGTCTTGGAACGCGCCATCGAATGTGTACGGGACGTGCTCGGCACGGAGCGAACGAAGCATTGGTCCCTCGATCGCTGGGTCACACTGTGGCTTGCCGTGCCCCGAAGCGGCTCGTACAATCGCGCAGCCGCACTTTGGGATAAGGACTTCCGAAATAGAAAGGCCTTTAGACTCCTCGGACCGGCACAGAAAGACGAAGATGTGTCCGTTCAAGACCTCGTGAACTTGGGTACACAAGAGCTCTATGTCGCTCCTTTGAGCCTTCAATCCGCGGATCAGATCACGCAACAGGCAGTTCGCGTACTCCGAAATAGTGGCCGGCCAGTGGTGCAAGGGATAAGTCGGGAAGCCAATTTTTTGGCAGAGGCTAGTCTCATCGGCGCTTCCACGGGTGACCTTCTTGTCAACCACTTCCGAGGCGAATTGCCCACATTGGTTGCCGTGGAGCAGGTCGCCGCTAGTGTCGTTCGTCAGGAGACTGCCGTTAATGTTTTTTCGGATCCACCAAATGTGAAACTCGTGCGCCTTGGTTCCAATGCGACGCCGGTGGTTCCCGTCGGGGAGGAGATCTGGATTAATCTCGATAGCCGAGCTGGAGTAGAGATCATTGAGGAGGTGTGCCATCGGAACGAGGGACACTTGGGTTTGTGGGCGGCGTGCATGAAGCATGCCGGACAGTACGCGCAGCAGATCGCCAATATTCTGTCGGCTAGTCCCTCTACGGTCAACAGGCTCGGTCCAGTGAAACGCGCTTTCCTGAGGAGTTTGGCGACGTGAATCTGCTTCTCTTTATGGGTGCCGGCGCTTCAGTCGAGCTCGGGGTGCCAGCCATGCGCGCGATGGCGATAGAGCTACACGACCACCTGGCGAACCTGGGGCTGTCGGGTGCGGTACTGGATCGATTCGACACCATGCTTTCCGAGAGCAACTACGATATCGAGCGTTTGATTGAAGCTGTGGACGGCATAGTCGACGGTACGGAGCACCAGAAGCTCCTGGGATTCGCCGTCGACGAGGAATTGAGTAAGACGGTACGAGTGATGAGGCAGGAGGCGGAGTGGTACATACAACACGTATGTGAACGGCTCCGCGAAATCGAGGCCCGCGTTCTTTGGGGTCCCGCGTTTCGGAGAAGCGCAGGGCACAAGATTTATTTTGCGACGACGAACTACGATCGGTCAATAGAGATTGGTGCACGCTTCAACGGTGTAAATATTGACGATGGCTTTGAATCGTTCGACGGACAGGAGATTGTGCGTTGGAAAGGCGTGGACGTTGGCAGCGCGTTACAGCTACTGAAGATTCACGGTTCCACAGACTGGTACCACGGAAGCGATGGTCGTGTTTACAAGTTGAGACATCCCATGCCGCTCTACGGAAACCTCGCTGTCGTGGACGATGGAAACGACGAGTTGCGGATGAAAAGCGCTCTTGTGTTGCCCACCCGAGAGAAACGCGTGAATCAGCCGCCTTATCCGGACCTAGTAACGAGTTTCCGGAACGCAGCACAGGCATCAGATGTCGCTGTCTTCCTGGGAACATCGCTAAGGGATCCCGATATCTTGGATATCTGTCGGCAATGCGCGGATAGGATACCCACCTACTTTGTATCTAGGGATGGTGCACCGGAAGGCCTGACCACAGGCACAAAACTTAAGGTTGTTGTACAAATGGCTAGTAAATTCATTGCCTCTACATTACCCGCGCTTCTCAGTACGGGCAGTACTGAGGGCCTGGTGAGCACGGCGACATCGAGGGGCGCGGACACGTCGGTTTTGGCGTCGCTCGTTGCAATTCAGGACCCGAGTTGCCTTCCCGAGGATGTTTGTGACGCTATCGAGACTCTGGCCGAGAACGACATCGCTTTGGATCACGCGACCTTGCGCCCGCTGCTTGAACACGAGGATCGGACGGTGAGGAGTTACGCCGTCGCGCTCATTGAGGGGTCTCTGGACGCTGCGGCGTCGATGGCGCTCGCTGAGAAACTCGTAGAAGTAGAGCCGGATGGTATGCTCGCTAATGAAGTAGCGATGCTCAAGAGACTCGCCGTGCACGGTGAGGGTTGGGCATTAGACGGAAGCGACGGTGGTGGTAGTTAGGGAGCGGTGAACGACGACAGCGAGACCATCGTAAAGACACCTCAGACCCTTTGCCCGGCGAACACCATCTTGCCGCGGATCTCGGTCTCGTTGTCACGTTTGACCGAGATGTTGTCCCGGCTCGGTTCGGGGCGTGCCGGCCTGGTCGACCGCTCTCCGGATTCAACACTCGCGCCGAGGCGCACCAGTCCAACGTCGCAAACTGCGACTCGCGCTGAATCGCCTCGACGCCGAACTGCAACCACTGGCCGCGCGTGAAATAGCACGCCCTTGGGCTTGGGACCGTTTACACTGCATCTCGAACGACTTCAATAGCCCAAGACGGCGGGAACGGAAAGCCTCTCGTGACAAACGAACAGACCGTACGCAAGCCGGTAGACCTGAGAATACCCAAGGAAGTCCTGGACGTCATTCCGAACGGGGAAAGCGCCGTCGTCCCACTGAACATCAAAGTCACTGGCGAGGATGTGAGCGTCAAGGCGGTCGCAGTAGACCAACCATCCGCGACGGTCCGCATAGCCAAGAGCGTGAACGGCAGAATCACCCTGTCATCCCCGGGAACCGACCCGCCGGGAGCTGGCAAGGACCAAACAACGCCGGCCACGGTCGGCGAGCCGCCGGAACTGGGGCACACCATCGGGCAGGAAGTGCATGGGACCTTTCAGGAACACTGGGCCATGCGGGACACCGCCGACAGGCGAGGCCATGTGATTCGATCACACCGGTCGAAGAACGGAAAGTTGTGCGCCGAATGGCACCTGATGCGCGCCGACCTGTCGCGGTGTCTGGAGGTGATCCGGCTTTGGGAAAAGCGCGTCGAGGGTAAGCAGCGCACCGACCTCGTAGCGGACAGCATGTTCCGCGATGTCGTCGTCAGCTTCGTAGCCTGTTTCGACGACGATCGGACAGCGGCCCGCATAGACGCCGACAAACTCTACGGACCGTTCGAGGACAGGAACGCGCTGTCGTACTTTCGATGGGTGGAAGCGCTCCGCCATAGCTGGGTCGCCCATCGTACGGGTTCATTGCGGCAGGCTCACTGCACTGTTGGCGTCCACGAGGAAACCGGCGACGTGATCTATGTCGGGGCGTACAGCGCGTACATGACCGGGTTCAGTCTGGAAACCGGCAAGGGACTGGCCAAGTTAATCGAGCTGGCTCTCGCCTACGCGAGCGATGAATACAGGAAGGCCGAGGAAGCCGCGTGCCTGGAAGTGAGGGCCATGCATTCCAGCCAGAGGCTTCGTCTGCCTGTTGCAGCCGTGAAAGTGCCGGGCCCGGAGTCCATGCGTGTAGGGCGTGGAAAGTACGACAACATGAATAGGACGCTCAGACGGGACATCAACCTGCCACCCACCGAAACGACTGCGAAGTGACCGCGCGCGAAGGGAGCTCGACGGCCCGCTCACTACGTTCGCCTTGCCGACTCGGCGTCATAGGTGTTTGAGTGTCCTCTTAGCCTTCTTTCCGTGCTATTTTGCACTGAAAGGAGGCGGTCATGGCACGTGCGGCAAGGCGGTCTGAGAGCGGTCGGCGGGATCCGCGGAGCAAGCTTGCCGAGCACCGGCTGAGCGTTCTGGAGCTGGCTCGTGAGCTGGGCAACGTCGCCGAGGCGTGCCGCCAGCGCGGACTGGATCGGACGAGCTTCTACGAGTGGAAGCGGCGCTTTCAGACCCAGGGGTTTGAAGGTCTCAAGGACCTGCCGCCGATCCACAAGAGCCACCCGCAGACGACCCCGCCCGAGACGGTGGCGCGCATCAAGGAACTGGCACTGGACCATCCGGCCTACGGCTGCAACCGGCTCGAGGCGATGCTGGCCCTGGAAGGCCGACGGGTGTCGTCGATCACGGTCCAGAAGATCCTCAACGACAACGGCCTGGGCACGCGCCACGACCGCTGGCTGGCGCTCGAGCAGGCCAATGCCGGCAAGGCAGTCGAGCTCAGCGCCGAGCAGACGGCCTTTCTCGAAAAGCTCAATCCCTGTTTCCGCGAGCGCCATGTCGAGAGCTCGGCGCCAGGTGAGTTGCTGTCAGCCGATACGTTCTTCGTCGGCAGCCTCAAGGGGGTGGGCAAGGTCTACCTGCATGCGGTCGTCGATACCTACGGCTCGCACGCCTTCGGCTTCCTGCACGTCTCCAAGCAACCCGAGGCCGCCGTGGCGGTCCTGCACAACGACGTACTGCCGTTCTATCGGCGGCGCAAGCTGGAGGTCAAGGCCGTGCTCACCGACAACGGCCGCGAGTTCTGCGGCACCGAGCGGCACGCCTATGAGCTGTATCTGGATCTCAACGGCATCGAGCACCGGCGCACGAAAGTGCGCAACCCGAAGACCAACGGCTTCGTCGAACGGTTCAACGGAACGGTGCTTGACGAGTTCTTCCGAGTGAAGATGCGCGAGACCTTCTACGAGAGCGTCGAGGCGCTACAGGCCGACCTCGACGCCTGGCTGCGTCACTACAACACCGAACGGCCTCACCTCGGTTACCGAAATCAGGGACGCAGGCCGATCGAAACCATTAACCTGTTCGTAAGCCAAGAAGGCTAAGAGGACAGTTTGAGCCCACACACAGGCGCGTGCCTAGCAGTGGCTCCTGCTCGGCGGCTAGGCGGTACCACCGGATGGCTTCAGCGTAGTCCAGCCGCCGATACGTCCGTACCGAACCCGTGGGCCAGACATCTCGGGTTTGGGCGCCTTAAGCGTCGGCCTCATCATGGTGCGGCCGTGGCGCAGCCCGTCACATCACTGTCTAAGATTGTTGATGATCCAATTGACGATTATCTGAATCACCACCGCGGCGGCGAACGAGAGCAGTACCCAAATCATGCTGACTTGCGCTCCTGGCCATGCATTTGCCTCACGACTCAACTTGAGGAGTTCGACAAGGTACCCCGCGGGAAATGGGCCCGCGCTGAGTCAGCCGAGCAACCGCAGGACGGCAATCCCAGATCCGATGAGCACACCTGTCTGGAGCAGGAGCGCGCGGTACAGATCGGCGCGGGTGACCAGATCCCGCGGTTCGTGTTCGGACGCTTGCCGCACGGCGTCCGTGATGGCGTCAACCTGCGCTGGCGTGAGGTCGGTGCTAGCCAACGCGCGGGCTATCGCGTGAGTATCGAACATGAGTTCATGTCACCACGAGCCGTCGAGTGGCCGTTGACTAGCGAGCAAGGCGGCGTCGACTCCACCCAGCGCGCGCGGCCTCACCTCAAGGCAACGCGAACGCGATCAGCTCCGGCGGGCTGCCGCCGACCGTCAGGGCGATGTACTGCCGGTCATCGAGCATGTAGGTCATGAGCGTACCTATCGCGCCGGTCGGGAGATCGACCGACGCCAGCTCGGCGCCCGTCGCCTTGTCGTAGGCCACGAGCCGCGGGCCGTCCGTCGTGCTGCCTGCGGTCAAGGCGATGATGAGCAGCGTGCTGGTCAGCAGCGGCCCGTGGCGGCCGCTGTCGCCGCCCAGAGGCGGCAGGTCCAGGTCCCGCAGCCGCGGATGGTTGCGAATCCGATCGCCGTTGCCGAGCGGCGTCATCCAGGCATGGTCGCCGGTGTTCATGTCGATGGCGGTCATGCGGCTGTACGGCGGCTTGAGCAGCGGCAGCCCCTGCGGCATCTGCGGGCCCCTCTGAACTCGTCCGGCGAGCCGCTCCGCCTCCGGCGCGCCGTGCGTGTAGGGCACGGTTGCGCCCTGCGCCGGGTCCGGCTCGTACAGCGGGATCAGGAACACCGAATTTACCGACGGAACGTACAACAGACCGGTTTCGGGATCGACGGCCGCTCCGCCCCGGCTGGCGGCGCCGCCGGCCGGCGGTCGGATGATGGTGCCGCGGTTGCCGTCAATCGGCAGGGTCGGCGGCGTGAATATCGGCCCCAGCGTGAATCCCTCCACGGCCTGGACCGCCATTTCGCGGATCTCGGGCGTGAAGTCGACCAAGTCGTCGATGGTGATGCCCTGGTAGTCGAACGGCGCCGGCCTGGTGGGAAACGGCTGCGTCGGCGACACCACCTCGCCCGGAATGTTGGTCTCCGTGGGCACGGGGCGCTCCTCGATCGGCCACACCGGCTCGCCCGTCACGCGGTCGAACGTATACACGAACGCCTGCTTGCTGATCTGCGCGACCGCCTTGATCGGGCGTCCTTCGACGGTGATGTCGAGCAGGTTCGGAGCGGCCGGAAAGTCGTAGTCCCAGAGGCCGTGGTGCACGGCCTGGAAGTGCCACACGCGCTCTCCGGTCTCGACGTCGACGCAGATCAGCGTTTCGGAGAACAGGTTGTCTCCGAGCCGCTGGCCGCCGTAGTAGTCGTTCGTGGTCGTGCCGGTCGGCATGTACACGTAGCCGAGTTCGTCGTCGCCGCTGAGGTACGACCACACGTTGGCGTTGCCCGAGTAGCGCCACGAGCCGTTCAGCCAGGTGTCGGCGCCGTACTCGTCGGGGCTGGCGGGCACGGTGTGGAAGTCCCAGGCGTGCTCGCCGGTCCGCACGTCCCAGGCGCGCACCCAACCCGGCACGGCTTCCTTGGTGATGCGCCGGTCGGCGACCTGCGAGCCGTGGATCAGCTTGTCGCGGACGACTATCGGCGGCGAGTTGATCGAGTACAGCAGGGCGTTCAGGTAGTCACGCTGCGAACGGTCGGCGCGCGGCAGGCCGACCATGGCGTCGACCATGCCGCCCTCACCGAAATCCTCGCACGGCTGGCCCGTCTGCGCCGCGACGCATACGAGGTGGCCGTTGCCGGTGCCCCAATAGATGCGCTCGTCGCCCTCACCGTCGGTCCAGTAGGTGACGCCGCGCTGGCGCCACGTACTGCTCATGGTCGGCGTGCCCTCTTCGTAGGTCTTCGGATTGAACACCCAGAGCGTCCTGCCGGTGGCCGCATCGATCGCCACGCCCTGCGACAGCGGCGTGTTGAAGTAGAGCACGCCGCCGACCATCAGCGGGGTCGCCTGAAAGCGGCCGAAATGGGGCCGGTGGCCCGTGCGGTACAGGTTCGGCGTCTCGGCCTCCAGCGCGGTGACAATCGTGTCGAGCGGCGCCCACCACTCGCCGCCGCCCGGGGTCGTCTTGCTGATGAACTCGTCGACGAGCCGCCAGCGCCAGGCGATCTCGAGGTCGCCGAAGTTGTCGCCGTCGATCTGGGTGAGCGGGGAGTACCTGGAGCTGGCGGTGTCGCCGGCGAAGCTGCGCCATTCCCCGTTCTCGGTCCCGTATTGCTGCCAGGACTGCGCGGCCGCCGCGACCGGCAGACCGGCGGCCAGCGTAGCGGCCGTGACGGCGACCGCTGCCCTGACGCCGCAAGCAACGCGTCTGGAGAACACTACGGGCATGACCCTCCTCCGCCGGGCCGCGCCCTGCGCGGCGCGGGTCTCTACGGCTGCGGGACGATTCTGATGTACGGCAGCGGCGAGCGCCAGCCGTCCGGATACTTCTCCCGCGCCTCGTCATTCGACACGGCCGGCAGGATGATCACGTCCTCGCCCTGTTTCCAGTTGACGGGCGTCGCCACCTTCTTGCTCGCCGTGAGCTGGCAGGAATCGAGCAGCCGCAGCACCTCGTCGAAGTTGCGCCCCGTGCTCATCGGGTAGGTCAGCGTCGCCTTGATCTTCTTGTCCGGTCCGATCACGAACACCGACCGCGCGGTGGCGTTGTCGGCGGGCGTCCGGCCCTCGCTCGTGTCGCCGGCATCGGCGGGCAGCATGTCGTACAGCTTGACGACCTCCAGCCGGGGGTCCCCTATCAGCGGATAGTTGACGGCATGCCCCTGGGACGACTCGATGTCCTGCGACCATTTCTCGTGGTTGCTCACGCCGTCGACGCTGATGCCGAGGACCTTGCAGTTCCGCTTCTCGAACTCGGGCGCGAGACCGGCCATGTAGCCGAGCTCGGTCGTGCATACCGGCGTGAAGTCCTTCGGGTGCGAGAACAGGATGGCCCACCCGTCGCCGATCCAGTCGTGGAAGTCGATCGGCCCCTGCGTCGTCTCGGCGTTGAAGTTCGGTGCCTCGTCGTTGATCCTGAGTGCCACGGTCCCTGCTCCTTGTCTATTCCAACGTCCACAAGGTCAGCGTCTCGATGTCCTTGACGTAGAGGCGGTTGCCGACCAGCGTCGGCTGGGTCCACGTCACGCTGTCGGCGACCTCGTAGCTCGCCACCACGTCGAGACCGGTGCGGCTGGCGCTGACGACCAGCAGCTCCGCGTCGTCCTGCAGCGACAGCAACGTCCGGCCCGAGCGCAGGATGGACGCGTTCTCCGCCTGGCGCGGATTGCCGGTCCACAGCACCTCGCCGGTCTCCAGGTCGAGGCCGAAGTACTGGCCGCTGTTGAGATAAGACAGCCCGAACAGCACCCCGTCGGTCTCGACGCCGTTGGTCATGTGCAGCGCCACCTCGCTGGTCTGCCAGACGTCCTCGGTCGTCCACGCGTTGCCTTCGCGCAGCACGCGGTACGCGGTGATGCCGCCGCCGCGGCCGGTCTGCAGGAAGATGTCCCCGTACCTGAGCGGCGTCTGCGACGTGGTGTCGTATTCGGTCGTGAACGGCCGGCGCCACAGCAGCTCGCCGGTCTGCACGGCCACGCCGACGACGTTGGCCTGCGTGTACGTCACCACCTGCCGGACGCCCTCGATGTCCATCACGCGCGGCGATCCGTACGCCGGCCCGTCGCCGTCCCAGCTCCAGCGGACCTCGCCGGTCGCCGTGTCGTAGGCGGTCAGCGCGCCGTCGTCATGTCCGCCGACGTGGAAGATCACGATGTCGCCGTCCACGACGGGGGACATCGCGGTGTGGTACAGCGGCTCGACGGGTGTGCCGGGAACCTGCCACAACAGCTCCCCGCCGGCCGTGTCGAAGGCGCTCACGATGCCGCTCATGCCGAGCGTGAACAGCCGGCCGTCCGCGTACGCCGGCGTCGACTTGGGCCCCGGGCCGTGCGGATTGGTGGCCGGATTCATCTCGAACGGCGCCGGGTAGGCTGAACGCCAGGTCTCCTCCCCCGTTGCCGGATCGAGCGCCAGCATTACTTCGTCGTCGCCCTGGCGCACGAACAGGTAGAGGTGGTCGCCGACCAGCAGCGGCGTCGCGTAGCCCGAGCCGACCTCGACCGTCCACTGCTTCCGCAACGCGTCCGGCCAAGCCGCGGGCACGTCGAACGCGGACGCCACGCCGTCCCGGTTCGGTCCGCGCCATTGCGTCCAGTCCTGCGCGGCGGCGATGGATGCGAACGCCCCCGGCACGAGCATGCCTGCCAGCACGGCGCCGGCAACGAATCTTTGCCTTGTTGTCATGCGCTTCATGCCCCTACGAAAGCCCGATGAGCCGGGCGCCGATGGTGACGCCGAGGAACAGTCCCATCGAGGTCAGGGCGACCACCTTCGGCCACAGCCCGCCCTCTTCCACCGTCTCGCTCTCCAACACACGCCGCCGGATCGTGTAGATGAACACGATGCCCAGCGCCAGCATCTCCATCTTCCACCACCAGAACGGGCTGTAATACTGCTTGATCGCCGTCGACGCCATCGTCGGCGTTCCCGTGATCGCCAAAGCCACCAAACCCCACGTCAGCCACGGCTGCGCATCCCGCGCCACCTGCCGCACCGGCGTCGACGTCAGACCCGTACCCAGCATCCGCAGGTCCACCACCAAGAGCGCACCCGCAAACACCGCCACCGCCACCAAGTGCGCCACCTGGATCAGCGGGCTGTACCACACCGCAGACTGAAAGATCAGCGCCAGCGTGCTGCCTTCCATCCACTCGAAAAACGTCAACACCATCGCTGTGTCTCCTTCAGCGCTATTGCGGCACCTTCAGGCCATAGTCCAGCCACCACTGCGGAACCAGACCGCTGTAGGCAATCATACGGCCCGTCACGATGATCGACGCCCACAGCACCAACCCCAGACCCCCCGCCAGCTGCGCACGAAACGGCGGCACCGGGTCGTTGTCCCACTCGTCCACCGAACGATACGTCGTCAGGTGAAAATACAGCGCGTTGGCCAGGGCCAACAACAGCAGGATGTTCTTCAGCCAGAACCAGAAGTTCGGATAGAACCGCATCGGCTGGCTGTAGAACAGCAGACCGCCGCTCACCATCGACATCCCCAGACCCACCATCTGCCACGGAAACAGCCGCGTCTGCGTATCCGATACCGGCGTCGACTTGTTGCCGAAGCCCAAAAGCCGCAGGTCCATCATCACCAGCAGACCCGCTATCAGACACATGCTCACCACGTGCGAGGTCAGCATGATCGGATAGCCGAAGATCGATTCGCGCAACTGCGTGCTCCACGCCGTCGCTTCCAGCCACAGAAAGATGTCTACCACGCTCTCTCGTCCCCTTCCGGTCGCGCGAAAATCTGCGCTTCCGCTGCGCGCGCCGACTGTATATCACGGCCCGATCACGGTCAAGACGGGCGTGCGCTCACGTGGAACGGCCCGGCCCCGTCTCGATGTGCTACGCTCTGGCCTTTGAAATCGGACGCAGCGACCTGTTGGCGCTGGAGGGAGCGAGGTAGAGCGATGCGAGAGCGGCTGAGAGTGGGTCCGTGGTATGCGGCGTTGGCGGCGGGGTTGCTGCTGGCGGCGGCCTGCGCGCCGGCGATGGAGGAAGCGGGCGACGGCTCGTCGATGGTGCCGCGCCTCGAGGGCACCGACGTGCCGGCCATTCACGGCGTCTGGCAGACCTTCCGCGAGACCGACTACAACCTCGAGGGCCAAGCCGCCGCGCCGGCCGTCGTCCTGCACGAGGGCGTACCCAACGGCGGGCCGGTCCCCAACGCCCCAGTGCTCGCGCTCGGCGCCCTCGGCGGCGTGCCGCCGAGTCTCGGCGTGGTCGTCGGCGGGACGATTCCCTACACGCCCGAGGCGCTCGCCGTGCGCGACGACAACCGCGCCCACGCGCTGGTGCGCGACCCGGTCGTCAAGTGCCTGATGCCGGGTGTCCCCCGCGCGACCTATCTGGGCTTTCCGCTGCAGATCACGCAGGGCACCGACAAGATCATGATTGCGTACGGCTTCTCGAATGCCGGCCGCACGATCCATCTCGACGAGGTGGACGCGCCGGGCATCGACTCGTGGATGGGCCACTCGGTGGGCCGCTGGGAGGGCGACACGCTGGTGGTCGAGGTGACCGAGCTGATTGACCAGACGTGGCTGGACCGTTCGGGCAACCACCACAGCGGGCAGATGACGGTGGTCGAGCGCTACACGCCGGTCACGCCGTATCACATCGACTACGAGGCGACGATCACCGACCCGGAGGTGTTCACCGAGCCGTGGACGATCCGCTTGCCGTTGTACAAGCGGATGGAGGAGGCGGCGCAGGTCATGGAGTATCGCTGCGTGGAGATGGTCGAGGAGCTCATATACGGGCACCTCAGGCGGGAGCAGTTGGTGGAGCGCTGGGAAGGCGACTACGGCCGCCGCGGCGGCACGCTGCGGATCGACGTCACCCGGCTGCCCACCAGCGAACCGGATATCTAGAGCCGAACGGGCACAGCTAAGTTACACTTGACCGCGGGAGACCGGGACCAGACGGAGGAGAACAATGCAGGCACACAGACTCATTAGGGTGGCGGCGGCTGTGGCCGTGGCGCTGGCGCTGGGGGCGGGCACGGTGGCGGCCCATCACGCCTTCTCGGCCGAGTTCGACGCCAACCGGCCGGTCCGTTTCCAGGGCACGGTGACCAAGGTCGAGTGGATCAACCCGCACGCCTGGATTCACATGGACGTGCAGATGGACGACGGCACCACCGAGCGCTGGATGATCGAGGGCGGCAATCCGCACAACCTGTTCCGCCGCGGCTTCAACAAGGACGTCATCCAGATCGGCATGGAGATCGTCGTCGACGGCTACGGCTCGAAGGACGGCACCCGGCGGGCCAACGGCCGCGACCTCACGCTGCCGGACGGCAGGACGCTCTTCATGGGCTCGTCGGGAACCGGCGCCCCGCGCGACGGCAGAGACCCGACCGAGCGGTAGGGCCTTACGGTAGCGCCAGGGCGATCAGCTCGGGGACAGGGGTGCCGCCTACGGTCAGGGCGATGTACTGCTTGCCGTCGAGCATGTAGGTCATCGGCGTGCCGATGGCGCCGCGGGGCAGGTCGACCGATGCTATCTCCTCGCCCGTCGCCTTGTCGCGCGCCACGAGCCGGGGTCCGTCATTGGTCCCGCCGGCCGACAGCGCGCTGATCAGCAGCGTCTTCGTCAGCAGCGGCCCGCTCCGCCCGCTGTCGCCTCCCAGCGGCGGCAGGTCCAGATCCCTGAGCATCGGATGGTTCCGTATCCGGTCGCCGTTGCCGAGCGGCTGCATCCAGACGTGGTCGCCCGTGCTCATGTCGATCGCGGTCATCCGTGAATAGGGCGGCTTGAACAGCGGCAGGCCGCGCGGCATCGTCGGATACGCCCCCTCGCGATCCTGGAAGTAGCGCAGCGTGCCCCGCTCGTGCTCGCGCGGCTCCCGCACGCGGAAGACGAAGAACGTGTTGTTGGACGGCACGTACAGCATCCCCGTCTCGGGATCGACCGCCGCCCCGCCCCAGTTCGGCCCACCCCCGGCGCTCGGCCGGCCCAGGGTGCCCTGGTTGCCGCCCGCCTCTACCAGCGTCGGCGGCGTGTAGAGCGGGCCGATGGTGAACGGCTCGATCACCTCCAGCGCCATCTCGCGAATCTCGGGCGTGAAGTCGACCAGGTCGTCGACCGTGACGCCCTGATACTCGACCGGCGCGGGCCGCGTCGGGAACGGCTGGGTCTCCGAAGCGCGCTCGCCGGGGATGGTCGACGGCGGCACCGGCCGTTCCTCGATCGGCCAGATCGGTTCTCCCGTCACGCGGTCGAACGCGAAGACGAATCCCTGCTTGGTGATCTGCGCAACCGCCTTGATCGGCCGGCCGTCGACCACGATGTCGAGCAGGTTGGGCGCCGCCGGCAGGTCGTAGTCCCACAGGCCGTGGTGGACGACCTGGAAGTGCCACACCCGCTCCCCCGTCTCCATGTCCAGACAGAGCAGCGTCTCGGCGTACAGGTTGTCGCCGAGCCGGTGGCCGCCCCAGTAGTCGGGCGCGGCGGTGTTCAGGGGAATGTAGAGGTACCCCAGCTCCTCGTCCGCGCTGAAGATGCTCCAGCCGCTGATCTTGCCGGTGTAGCGCCAGGAGTCGCCCTCCCAGGTGTCGTTGCCATAGCTGTCGGCCTGCGGCACGGTCTCGAACGTCCACTTCCGCTGGCCGGTGCGCACGTCCCAGCCGCGGGTCCAGCCGGGGATCTGCTCCCTGTTGATGTTGTAGGAGGAGATCGACGCCGGTGTCACGACGGTGTCGCCCACGACGATCGGCGGCGACTGCACGGAGTAGGTCAACGCGTTGAGCCAGTCGCGCGACCCGCGCTCGGCCTGCGGCAACCCCTCCATCAGATCGACGCGCCCGCCGTCTCCGAAGTCCACCGCGGGTCGCCCGGTCGCGGCGTCGACGGCTACCAGGTAGCCGTTGCTGGTGCCCCAGAGAATCCGCTCCTCGTTGCCGTCCGTCCAGTAGGCTACGCCGCGCTGGTTCCAACGCGCGGTCATCGTGGTCGTGCCCGCCTCGTACGTCTTGGGGTTGTAGACCCAGATGGTCTCGCCGGTACGAGCATCGACGGCCGCCCCCACCGACGTCGGCATGTTCATGTAGAGCCGGCCGCCCACCATCAGCGGCGTGGCCTTGAAGTTGGCCAGGTAGGGCGGCTCCCGGTCGCGCCAGAGGTTTGGATCCTCGCGGTCGAGCTCGGCGAAGACGACGCGCGAATCCGTCCAGAGCTCACCGCCGGCGGCGTCCGACTTGCTCAGGAATCCGTCGGCCGAGCGCCAGCGCCAGGCGACTTCCAGGTCGGCGAAGTTATCCCGGTCGATCTGATCGAGCGGCGAGTACTTCGTGTTGCCCAGGTCGCCGCCGTAGGTGGGCCACTCGCCGTCGGCAGGCGCGCCGCTCTGGGCCGCTGCCGGCGCCGGTGCAAAGGCCAGCGCCGCGGCACACACGCATCCCAGGCACAACTGCACCCCACGCGCGTTCGCCATTGTCTGTCTCCTCATCACCGGGAGTGGTTCAAACTAGCCGCCGTCCGCGGTCAGCCGCCGCCAGGTGATCATCCCGTTCCAATCGGGATCTGCAGGCGGTGGGTCCTGGACGCCGGCGGTCGTCAGGAAGCGCAGCACCATGTCGTTGCCGACGAACTCGAAGAAGCGCTGCGCATCGGTATCGAGGCCGGTCCGCCGCTCCGCCTGCGGCTGATCCGTCAGGTCGATCGTGTGGCCGATGCGGTGGTGGATGAAGTAGCTGTCTTCCTCATCGACCGTGAACGGACCGTAGTAGCTGGTGTAAGAGGCGGCGGACGCCTGCGCCTCGGCCGGCGTCGGCTCGGGGCCGGCGTAGGCAGGCCGGTTCGGATCCATCAGGTGCACCATCATCTGCCCCGCCGCCGTGTAGATGATGAAGCCCGGCCGGATCGGCGGATTGTCGGTCGTGTCGCCGGCGTTCGGCACGTGCCGCCAGAACCCGATGACGCGCTCGTGCGTCGGCGTCAACTCCGCCAGATCCGGCATGCGCTGCCAGACCGTGGTCGGCGTCACGCCGTTGTCCAGCGGCGGCAGCTCCAGGGTGAGCTGATCGCCCGCCACGCTCAGCGGCATCGAATACGTGGTACCCGTCAGACCCGGATCGCGGCTGCCGACGAACCGCACGTCCAGCGCGTTTCCGCCGTCGCCCAGCGTGTAGATCCCGAACATCGCCGTATAGCCGTAGAGGTCGGCCACGGCCTGCTGCTCGGTCGGTTCCGCGTACTTCGGCCGGCCCTGCTCCATGATCGCCAGGCCGAAATGGCCGGCGTCGTCGAAGATGAGACGCCCCACCGCACCCGGCTGTCCCAGCGCCGGACCGTCGGGCGCCGGCAGCGCAGCGCCGGACGCGTCGCGCAGCTCCGCGGACGTCAGCTCCCAACTGCCGACGTGCGGCGGCGCGGGCTCCGCCGCCGCGGCCGGCGCATCGGGCGCGGGCGCCTCCTCCATCGCCGGTCCGCCGCCGCAGCCGGCCGCCAACGCGGCAACTCCGAACAATCCCAGCGTCTTCATCCAATGCCACTTGGGGCTGCGCCCCAAACCCCCGGCAAGCGCTAGCGGGGACCCCATAGCCCCGCGCCGCGCTTGCCGGGCCGCGCCGTGCGCGGCCTGGGCAGCCCTTGACAAGAGCCCCGCTGTATTCCACCAGCTATGCATCACGCGCTCCTGCGGTTAATGCTCGCCGAGGCCTTCGGTCAGCTCGATGCGCGTGCCCCACGGATCGGTGACGAACGCGACGCCCAGGTTGACCGCATCGGCGTAGAAGTACTCGCCGTCGAGCTCGATGCCCTTGGCCTCCAGCTCCCTGCAGAACTCTTCCAGGTTCCGGACCTCGAAGCCGATATGGTCGAGCGCCTTGGAGCGGGTCGGCTTCACGGGCGTGTCGGAACCGGAGAACGTCAGGTTGACGCCGGGCAGGTCGGCCGCCTGGAACGAGCCGCGCATCCCGGGCACCGCGCCGAACGCCTTCGCGTACCACGCCTGCATCTCCGCAACGTCCGGAGTCGCGAAGTGGACATGGTGCAGGGCGATGTCGCCGCTCATCGACTTGTCCTCGAACAGCTCGACCTTGATGCCGTCGGGGGCCATGACGAACGCGACGTACGTGTTCTGGTTCGGAATATGTCCGAGGCCGTCCTCGTCGACGTTGACGGCCGGCGGCAGGTCCTCCCGGCTGACGATCGGATAGCCGGCTTCCTTGGCCTTGTTCACGGTCGCCCGCAGGTCCGGCACCTTGAAGCCGACGTGATTCACCGAGGTGCCGCGTGTCCCTCCGGTGGGCACCTGCTCGCTCAACAGCACGTGCACGTTGGGGAACCGGATGACGGCTACCGGCACCGGCCCCAGGTTACCGGCATCCTCGCCGCCGAGGGTGTCCACCCAGAACTTCTTGTGCACGTCGATGCTGCTGACGTAGAAGTGGTGGTGGCCGTAGACGACCGGCCCTGCGGTCGACAACTGGCCGGACGCCGTCGAAGCGCCCGCTCCGACGAGCAGCATCGCGCCGATCAGACAAGCAACTTGCCGTCGCATCTCTCTCTCCTTCGGTTGGAAGCGGCTAGAACACCGCGATCGGGTTGATCGCCGAGCCCGCCCCGTTGGACACGACCTCCGGGGAGGCCATGAACATGAATTCCCAGCGGTTCAGCTCGTTGGCTGTCGCCGACAGCTCCTCGAGCGCCATGTTGTCGAACAGGTGCACCCCGAGCGACACCAGCGTGAAGAAATGGATCGGGATTGCGACGCCCTCGATCTGGCCGCCTTCCTGCGGCACGTCCGAGCCGAGCAGGGCGATGTCGCGCTCCTTCAGGAACGGTATGAGCGACGGATGGTAGCCGCCCATCTGCCCCACGTCGCGGCCGGTGCGCAGGAACAGCGCGTCGCCCGACGAGATCGTGACGCCGGTCTCCGCCTCCCAGGCCTCGATGTCGGCGCGGCGCACCGCCATGCCCGGCATGTCGAGCAGGACGCCGCGCGTCACGAGCCCGCCACGGAGGTTGATGATCCCCATGCTCGTGCAGCCGTCCTCCTCGGACGCCACGTCCAGGAAGTCGCGGCCGTTGTACACCTTGCCGTCGTACGACACGTGGCATAGCGCGTCGAGGTGGGAGACGCTTCCGCCGTGATACTCGATCTCGTAGCGCTCCCAGAAGTAGCCGTTCTGGGTGTCGATGCCGAACACGTTGCGGATGGAACCCTCCAGCACCGGCGCCCGGTTGGCGCTGGCCGCGTCCGGATTCTCCAGGCGGTCTATGTTCACGACGCGCGACAGCGAGGCAGTCCGCCCCGACTCGACCAGCCGCGCCGCGTCGACGCGCTTGGCGGGCGTGATCAGGTTGACCGCGCCGAGTTGATCGTCGTCGCCCCACCGGCCCCAGTTCGACAGCTCGGTCATCCACGTGTCGAACTGCTCCTTCGTCACCTCGGCGCCCTGCTCGCCCTGCGCGTCGCCGCCCGAGCAGGCGCCGAAGCCGACCATCGCGGCCAGGACCAGACCCAACGTCAACCAAATCGCTCGCATGTTTACCTCCCCGTTTCAAGACGGAAGCGTGAACGCGATCAGCTCCGGCACCCGGCCGCCGACCGTCAGCGCGATGTACTGCCGCCCGTCGAGCATGTAGGTCATCGGCGTGCCGAGCGCTCCGCCCGGCAGGTCGACGGACCCCACGATGTCGCCCGTCGCCTTGTCGTACGCCACCAGGCGCGGCCCGCCGTCGCTGCCGCCCGCCGTCAGCGCGTTGATCAGCAGCGTCTTCGTCAGCACGGGGCCACCCCGGCCGTCGCCGCCGAGCGGCGGCAGATCCAGGTCGCGCAGCATGGGCAGATTGCGGTAGCGGTCGCCATCGCCCAGCGGCGTCATCCACACGTGCTCGCCGCGGTTCATGTCCACAGCGGTCATCCGCGAGTACGGCGGCTTCCACAGCGGCAGCCCCTGCGGCATCGTCGGCCCGCCGCCTCCCGGACCCCAGCGCCAGATATAGCGCATCGTGGCCCCGCTGTCGGGGTCGATCTCGGCGTACGGGATCACCGAATGGTTGTTGGCCGACGGGACGTACAGCATCCCGGTGTCGGGGTCGACTGCCGCGCCGGACCAGTTCGCGCCGCCGCCGACGCTCGGACGGATCAGCGTGCCCTGTGTCGAGTTCGGGGTAAAAAGCGGTCCCAGCCGGTAGCCCTCGACCGCCTCGATCGCCATCTGCCTGATCTCGGGCGTGAAGTCCACCAGGTCGTCGATCGACGTGCCCTGGTACTCGAACGCCGGCGGCCTGGTCGGGAACGGCTGCGTGGGAGACGGGACCTCGCCGACCAGGTCGGTGTCGGTCGGCACGGGCCGTTCCTCGATCGGCCACACCGGATCGCCCGTGACGCGGTCGAAGGTGTAGATGAACCCCTGCTTGCTCGGCTGCGCCACCGCCCTGATCGGCCGGCCGTCGACCACGATGTCCATCAGGTTGGGCGCCGACGCGAAGTCGTAGTCCCAGAGGCCGTGGTGCACCCCCTGGAAATGCCAGACGCGCTGTCCGGTCTCGATGTCGACGCAGACGAGGCTCTCGGCGAACAGGTTGTCGCCGGGCCGGTGACCGCCGTAGTAGTCGCCCGTCGGCGTGCCCGTCGGCAGGTACACGTAACCCAGCTCGTCGTCGCCGCTCATCAGCGACCAGACGTTGGCGGCGCCCGAGTAGCGCCACGACTGGTTCCCCCAGGTATCGGCGCCGTACTCGTCCGCGCTGTTGGGGATGGTGTGGAAGTCCCACTTGTGCCGGCCCGTCCGGACGTCGTAGGCGCGCACCCAGCCGGGCGGCATCTCCTTGTCTTGGATCATGTCGGTCATCGACGACCCGATCACCACCGTGTCGCGGACCACGATCGGCGGCGACTGCGACGACAGCGCCAGCAGGTTCTGCACGGTCCGCGACTCGCGGCTGGCGCGCGGAATGCCCTGCATGAGGTCGATGCGCCCGCCGTCGCCGAAGTCGGCCGCCGGCCGGCCGGTCTGCGCGTCGACCGCGACCAGGTAGCCGTCCCCGGTGGCCCACACGATGCGGGCCTCGTCGCCGTCCTCCCAGTACGCCACGCCCCGGTGACGCCACGGAATCACGGCGGGCGTGCCGGATTCGTACGCCTTCGGGTCGAACGACCAGAGCGTCTCCCCCGTACGCGCGTCCACCGCGGCGGCCTGGTAGAGCGGCGTGCTCAGGTACAGCACGCCGTCGACCATGAGCGGGGTGGCGATCAGCAGCGACGTGCCCGGCCGGGGGCTGTAGAGCTCGGTCTCCCAGCGATCCGGCTCCTCCCGCGCCAGCACCTCGAACAGCTCCCGCGCGGGCGCCAGCCACGTGCCGCCGCCGTCGCTGCGGGCCAGGTGGGTATCCACGGACCGCCAGCGCCACGCGATCTCCAGGTCCTCGAAGTTCTCCTCGGTGATCTGGTCGAGCGGCGAGTACTTGGTGCTGCCGATGTCGCCGCCGTAGCTGCGCCATTCGCCGTTGGTCGCGCCGTGCTGCGCGGCTGCCGGCGCTGGCAGCAGGAGGGCAACGGCCAGTGCTGCTCCGACCGCCTGTCCGTGTCGCATCAACATGGCCGCGGTACTATACCGGATCGCCTCCGGATCACCGCGATCCGAGGGCGTCGCGCTCGCGCTCGGCGGTGCGGTTGCCGGGATCCAGTCGCAGCGCTTCCGCGTAGCTCTCGCGCGCGGCCACCGTCTCCCCGAGCTCACGGTGCGCCCGCGCCTTGGCAATCCAGTCCCGGGCGCGCTGGCGTTGCCAGGCCTGGCCGATCTGGTCGAGGCGGGTCGGCTGCAGGTTGGCCAGCCGTCCGTAGAACACCGCGGCCTGCGCGAAGTCCCCGGCGCTGCGGTACGTTTCCGCGAGCAGCCGCAACGTGTCCTCGCTCACCGCTTCGTTGCCGAACGAGGCCAGCAGCCCGTCGAGCTCGGCCTTGGTCACGGCGCCTCGGAACAGGCGCCGCAGCCGGCCGTCCTGATCGAATACGAACGTCGCGGGCAGCGCGGCCGCATCCTCGGTCCCGAAGAACCGCTCCATGAGGGCGTCATCCGTGAGGAACTGCGGGTACGGAATCTCGAACCGGTCGATCGAGTCGCGCACGGAATCCAGATCTTCGAGCTCCACGCTGATGCCGGCGAAGTCGACCTCGCCTTCGTAGCGTCCGGCCAGCTCGACCAGTTGCGGCAATTCCACGTTGCACGGCGCGCACCACGGCGCCCAGAAGTTGATGACCGCCGGCCGTCCGCCGGCCAGCGGCGCGCGATCGCCGTCGAGCACCTGCGCCACGACCGCCGGCGACGGCGAGCCCGTGACCGTCGGCCGCGAGCCGTCGGACCAGCGCGGCAGGCGTTCGTCCGACACCGTGCCGGCGGCCTGGTCCACGACCAGCAGCCGGTCGACGGGCAGGTCGCGCCACGTCTCCGTCTCGCCCGACGGCCAGCGCACCTCGAGCATGTCGACGGTCGCGGCGTCGCCCAGTCCGAAATGCAGGTCGAGCGGCACCTGCGCCCGGAACCCCTCCGTCAGCTTGACGAAGTCGCGCCGCGTCACCCCGCCGGCGCGCAGCGTGACCTCGGATCCGAGCGCGCCGGCCGGCGAACCGCGCGGCGCCAGCCGCACGCGTGCGAAGCGCCGCGGCGCCGCAGTGTTCTCCAGCAGCTTGAGGCCGCGCAGCGTCAGCAGCGCCAGGTCCAGATCGCCGTCGCCGTCGATGTCGACCGGTGCCGCGGCCCGGCCGTCGTGGTCGTCGTCCAGCCCGAAGACATACGCGGCCTGTACGAAGCGGTCGCCTCCTCCGGGGCTATAGAAGAGGCGGTCGCGCTCATAGCCGCTGAACGAGCCGCGGAAGCCGCGCGCCTGCTCCTCGATCACCAGCTCTGGAGCGGCCTCCCGCTCGATGGCCTCGGCGTCGGCGACAACCTGTCGCCAGAAGAACGTTCAGAAGTCCGGCGCTTCGGGATCTTCATGGCTGGTGTTGCCGTTGGTGACGAAGATCTCCTTGTCGCCGTCGTTGTCGAGGTCGTAGAACAGCGAGCCCCAGGCCCAGCCGCCCTCGTTC
Organism: Vicinamibacterales bacterium; assembly: GCA_965207665.1. Lineage (GTDB taxonomy): Bacteria > Acidobacteriota > Vicinamibacteria > Vicinamibacterales > UBA8438 > JAAXGX01. Next base: position 2,477,842 of record CBDBMV010000002.1, on the reverse strand, counting down.
ACGCCCAGCGCGACTCCCTGGTCGCCCCACGCACCGTCGTCCACCGTGCGTGAAAACAACTGGTTGCCCCGCGTGAGCACTTCGAGTTGTGCCCTCATCTCCTCGCCGACCGACCCGGACAGCCGCACCACGCGGTGGCCGGCATGCGAGTACATGTTGGAGAGGTAGATGCTCCACTCCCCCGAATTGTCCCAGTCGGCCACGGTCACGCCCATCGTGTTGCCCGTGTCCCGGGTCAGCGGATGGTCGTCGAGCGCGCGGAACGCGCCGTCGCCGAGGTTGTCCCAGACGACGTTGCGGCCGAAGTCGTTGCCCTCGAACAGGTCCAGGTCGCCGTCTCCGTCGAAGTCGAAGAACTGGGCGACGTACGTGTAGCGCGTGCCGGTAATGCCGCGGGCGTCCGACTCCTCCGTGAACCGCAGTTCGCCGTGATTGATGAAGAGCAGGTTGTCGGCGCCGTCGTTCGCATCTACGCGGTTGAACACGCCCGGGCTGCCCGACCGGTTCGTCTGGTAGCCGCCCAGGAAGATGTCCAGCCGCCCGTCGCCGTTCACGTCGCCCGCGGCCATGAACTGCGCCTCGTTGCGCCGGACGCCGGGCGGGTTGTCGAACGCCAGCGTGCGCGGCAGGTAGACCCACTCCCCGTCGCGCCGGGTGTGGATCCCCATCCACGCCTCGGCGTCCCGGTACGCCATGCGGCTCCCGACGATCTCTTCGAGGCCGTCGCCGTCCAGATCGACGAACAGGTACTGGCTGGGAATGAGCTGCACGTCGCCGATCGGCAGCGGCTCCCGGACGAATCCCCCTCGACCGTCGTTGAGGAAGAGGATGCTGTGGCGCGCGACTTCCGTGGCGATGATGTCCCAGTGGCCGTCCCGGTTCCAGTCCACGACGCTCAGCGCCGAGTCGATCAGGCTCATGCCCGTGTCGGCCACCGCCTGCCGCAACTGGAGGTTCTCCGGCGAGCGGTTGAAGTGCAGCCCGACCGCGTCCGTGATGTCCTGGAACGGCGGCGCCGGGTTGTGCGCGCGGAACCCGTCGGTGACGTCCAGCCGGCGGATCCGCCAGGCGTCGCGTTCCGACTTCACCAGCTCCGCGGCGACGGTCAGCTCGATCACCGTCCGCGCCCGATGCGGATCCGCGCCGCCGAACTGCAGGTGGACGCGCGTGAACGCCGCCTCCTCGTCGGGCGCCAGCAGGAACTCGAACGCGTGCCACGACGCGCGGTCGACCGCGACCCACGGCTCGACGTGCGCCTGCAGCGCCGCCAGCAGCCCGTCCTTGTCCAGAACGGCGAGCTCATCCGGCGGATAGCGCCGGATGTCCAGCAGCTCGTCGGCGACGCCAAGGCCGTCGGCGGGCGCCGGGAACCGCCCGCGGAAGTCGTCGGCGAGCGCGTTCGCCGCCAGCTCCCAGTCGAAGCGGCGCACACCGGCGATGAAGGTCTGCTTGAGGCTCCCGGCGACGGCCGACTGTGTCTCCTCCGAGACGTCGACGTCGGTCACGTAGATTACGGGCGGCGTCAGCGGGAATGACGCCTCGCCCGAATCCTGCGCTGTGGCCGGCCCTGCAGCCAGCCCCAGCAGGATGCCCAGGCTGGTCGCGGTACACATTCGAAGACAGCGGTTGTAGAAGAACATCGATATCGTCCCGCGCTGTACCGCCGCCCGCGGGGCCCCCGGCAGTATAGCTAGACCGGCTCGGCGCCACCAGATTCCACGCCGCACCACGCGCCGTACACAAAGAGGGCGGAGCCCGTGGGCCCCGCCCTCTGGAATAACCGCAGCGAGCAGTCTCTAGAAATCGAACTGCGCGCCGACCTTCAGCATGCGACCACCCATCACGGCGGTGACCTCCGGGTAGTTCAGCGGGTTGAAACTGGAGCCGATGCTCGTGACACTGTTCGCGTTGAACACGTTGAACAGGTCGACCCAGCCGCGGATGCGCGCGTTGCCGGCGGTGAAGATCTTCGCGAACCGCAGGTCGAGCTGGTTCAGCCGGGGCTCGTACAGGTCGGACGCCAGGAAGTAGAACTGCGTCCCGTACGGCACCTTGTTGAGGCTGTTCGTGTTCAGGCTGTTGACGCCCCGCCCGGAAGGCGACAGAAGGATGGTCTCCGTGCCGCTCGGAATCGCGCCGGGCTGGCCGTTGATCATGACCTGGTCGGACACCGCACCGCCGGCCCGGTACTGCGAAATCCAAGGCTGGCCGCCGAGGCTCTGGAACACGAACGACACCTGCGTGTCGTACGGCAGCGGCACCGACCCGTTCACCTTGAACTGCGTCAGGGGGCCCCACGGCTCGGACTGCTCGCAGAAACCCGGGCGGGCGCGCATCGGGCTGTCCACGACGAAGCACTCGCCGAACGTCCGGGAGCCGGTGCTGAGACCGCCCCCCACGTTCAATCCGTTGTCGAACCGGCCGTTGAAGTTGAGGTCGAAACCGTTGTAGCGCTGGAACATGTCGCCATGGGCGTCGGCCGACTGCACCAGGAAGTTCTCCGGCCTTGCGAGCGCCTCGGCCGTCTTCGTGTACAGGCCGCCGATCCGCTCGCCGGGCGTCAGTCCGAGCGCCTCGGATCCGGGCGGTGCGGCGATGCTGAACTCCACGAAGTCGTCAGGCGTCACGTTCAGGTCGTCCCCGACCAGGAAGTTGCCGTACTGCGTGCGGTACCACCCGGCTTCGACTGACCAGTTGTCCGTCAGCTCGTGCTGGATGGAGACCGAGGTCTGCCACTGGTACTGCCGCTTGCCCCAACCTGTCAGGACGTCCGGATCGAAGTTGAGCGTGTTCGTCGTGGTGCCGAACTGCGGGTGCAGGATGGGCCCGCACTCGCCGCCAAACGTGGAGCCGCCCAGGAACCCGGTCTGGTCGTTGAAGTTGTCGAGGTCGCAGTTGGGAATCAGGTTCCGGTCGAAGTCGAACCAGAGGCGGTTCGTGAACGACCGCACGTTCTCGAGCGGGTTGATGGCCTCGGCGATGGCGCTGCCGACCGGCACGACGTACTTGCCGAGCGACGCCTTGATGGCTGTCCGCCCGTCGCCCCGCAGGTCGTACGACACGCCGAGGCGCGGCGTGATGTCCTGGTAGTTCGGCACGTTGTTGATTTGGCCGGTGCTCAACGGCGAGCCGTCCGCATTCCGGGCCGTCCAGCGCCCCTCAGGCGCGACCTGCGCCGGGACCGTCCCGGTAATGCGGTCGTAGCGGACGCCGAGGTTGAGCGTCAGCCGATCGATGGTCCACTGGTCCTGCGCGTAGAACCCGAGGTCGAGCGATTCCTGGAGCGACGCTTTCGGCGTGGCGTACTGGGATACGTAGCCGACCAGGCCGCCACCCAGGTCAGCGGGCACGCCCGTAGCCGGGTTGAGACCGAAGAACAGTAGCCGGATCGGCCACGCGTTGCTCGCCAGCCGCGACTGCTCATGCTGCTCCGTGGCCCAGCGGCCGTTGACGCCCACCTTGAAGTTGTGCGAGCCGGTCACGTACGACATGGACGCGCGGAACACCTCCGTCGGCATGTCGTGGCCGGTGCCGCCGAGGCACGGGCCGCAGTCCTCGCGCCCGGGGATCGCGCTGGCGTAGGAGCGCCAGTTGAAGAACGGGGAATAGCTGTGGTGACCGACGTCGACGTGCTGCAGCGCGGTCGACAGCGGGGCCGCCATGAACTCCGACATCGTCATGCCGGTCGACGCCAGGGCGTGCGAATCCTGCCGCACGACGTCGGGGAATTCGGGCGCCGTGTTGTTCTTGAGAATCGATACGCCCGCCTCGAACAGCAGGCGGTTGTTCGCCGGCATCGTCCAGCTCGCCTGCGTCAGGTTGATCGGGCCGTAGGTGTAGTTGATGGCCGCCGCCGGGTCGGACAACCCCCACTGCGTCCAGTAGGTGCAGGCGCAGTTGTCCTGGAACGACTGCGACACGGTGAACTTGTTGCGCTCGCTGGCCTGGATGGTGAAACGGATCGAGTTGTCCCGGTTCCAGATGTCGAGCACCGACGGCTGGGTAAGGTCGGCGCGGTACAACGCGCCGTAACCGGTGGCGCCCGGATTGGACGCGTAGCCCGGGGCCACGTTCGCGAAGCTGCGGTACTGCTCGTTCTGCGCACCCCACCAGCGGTGCGCCGTGTAGAACCACACCCGGTCGCGCACCAGCGGCCCGCCGAGGCCGAAGCCGTAGTCCCAGATCTTGTCGACGCCGATCTTCTCCTTGCGCGTGCCCTGCGTGGCGAATCCCGGCTGCGCCAGGCGCGGCTCCAGGTTCGCGTCGACGTTGTTCTGCTGCAGGCCGCCGTTCGTGCCGCTCACGTTCACGTAGTAGCTGAACGTGTTGGCGCCTTCCTTCGGGATGGCGTTGGTCGCCACACCGCCGAACGGGTACTCGGCGTTCATGTCGCTCGTCGAGATGACCATCTCCTCGACCGCGGCCTGGTTCAGGAAGTACTGCTTGGAAGAACCGCCGCCGAGGCCGATGTTGTTGTTGATGGACATTCCGTCCCACATCACGATGCCGTCGGCCTCGCTGCTGCCGTGGAACTGGACGTAGCCCCAGACGTCGCCCGAATTCCCGCCGACGTCGTGGCCGCCGCCCGAGATGAGCTGGGTCATGCCGGGCGTGAGCGCCGCCAGGCCGAAGTACGTCTTCGACGTCGGCAGCGTGTCGATCTCCTCGCGCGACAGGTTCTCCTGGCTCACGACGTTCTGCACGTCGATGACCGGGCTGGCGCCCGAGACGGTGACCGTCTCCTCGATCGAGCCGACGCCCAGAGTGCCGTCCACGTTCGCCGTGAAATCGCCGGACAACTCGATGCCCTCACGCACGAAGGTGTTGAAGCCCGGCAGGGTGAACGTGACCGTGTACGTGCCGGGCCGCAGCGCGGTGATCGTGTACAGCCCCGCGCCGTCGGTGACCGTGGTGCGCACGCCCTCGATCAACGCCGGGCTGGTGGCCTCGACCGTCACGCCGGGCAGCACGCCGCCCGTCTCGTCGGTCACGCTCCCGGCTATAGCGCCGGTTTGGGCCAGCGCAACGGCCGGCAGCAACAACATGCACGCCAGCACCGTAAGGTGCGCATGCACAAAGCGACTACGTCTCATCCTGTTCCTCCTCCACGTGCACTGGGCGACCGTCTCTACTGCGCTCAGCACGGAACACAAACCGCAAAATTTTACACCAAGGAAAACGCCAGTCAAGCAGCACACCTTTCCGCAGCGGACGCCGCGACACAAAAAAGGGGCGGAGCCGATCGGCCCCGCCCCTTGTGATTCCCGTAGCGACCAGCTTCTAAAAGTCGAACTGCGCGCCGAACTTCAGCAGGCGGCCGCCCATCACGGCGGTCACCCGCGGGATGCCGCCCACGAACGAATCCGAGAGCGCGGTGGCGCTGTTCGCGTTGAAGATGTTGAACAGGTCGACCCAGCCCCGGAAGCGCGCGCCGCCCGTGTTGAAGATCTTCGTGAAACGCACGTCCAACTGGTTCAGGCGCGGCTCGTACAGATCCGAACCGACGAAGTAGAAGGCGGAAGAGCCGCGCGTGATCGAGCTCGGCTGCGACGCGATGATCGCGCCGACTCCCTGACCTGACGGGGTGAGACTGATCGTCTCGGTCGCCGCCGGCAGCACGCCGGGCTGGCCGTTGATGAGCAGCTGGTCGGCCGCGCCGCCGGCCTGGTAGTACGACTCCCACGGCTGGCCCGACAGGCTCTGGAACACGAACGAGAACTGCGTGTCGTACGGCAGCGGCACGGCGCCGTTCAACTTGATCTGCGTCTGCGCCGACCACGGCTCGCTCACGTCGCAGAAACCCGCGCGGTTGCGAAGCGGATTGTCCACCACGAAGCACTCGTTGTATCCGGTCGAGCCGGTGCTGAATCCGCCGCCGAGCGTGAACCCGTTGTCGAAGCGGCCGTCGATGTTCACGTCGATGCCGTTGTACACCTGGCTCATGTCGCCGAAATCCGACGCCAGCTTGACGACGTTGTTGAACCCCTTGGCCAGACCCTCGGCCGAAATCGAGTACAACCCCTCGATCCGCTCGCCGGGGGTGAGACCGAAGGCGTCAGACCCGGCCGGCGCGGCGATGCTGAACTCGACGAAGTCCGCGGGACCGATGTTCTCGTTGTCCACCACGTGGAAGTTGCCGTACTGCGTCCGGAACCACCCGACCTCCACGGACCAGTTGTCCGTCAGCTCGTGCTGGAGGGAGACGGAGTTCTGCCAGTTGTGCTGGCGCGTGCCCCAACCTTCGAGCAGATTCGGGTCGTAGGTGTTGACGATTGCCGGCGTGCCGAACTGCGGGTTGAAGATACCCCCGCACTCGCCGCCCAGACCAATCTGGTTTCCGAAGTTATCGAGGTCGCAGTCGGGGATCAGGTTCTGGTTGAAGTCGAGCCACACCCGGGGGGTGGAGATCTGGATCGCCTCCATGGGGTTCACCACCTGCGCGATGGACGTGCCGATGGGCGTGACGTACTTGCCCCACGTCGCCTTGAGCGCCGTGCGGCCGTCGCCCGTCAGGTCGTACGCCACGCCGAGGCGCGGCGTGATGTCGTGGTAGTTCGGCACGTTGTCGATGCGCGGGGTGCTGAACGGCGTGCCGTCGGCGTTCCTGGCGCCCCAGCGGCCGGCCGGCGCGGTCTGCGCCGGAACGTGCGCGTTGAGGTGGTCGTAGCGCACGCCCAGGTTCAGCGTCAGCCGGTCGATCGTCCACTGGTCCTGGGCGTAGAACCCCAGCTCGAACGAATTCTGGAACGACGCCCGCGGCGTGGCGAACTGGTGCACCAGGAAGATACCGCCCGGGCCGCCGCCCAGGTCGCCCGTCACCCGATCCCGCGTGAAGAAGTCGAGCCGGATGGGCCAGGCGTTGCTCGCCAGGCGCGCTTCGGCGTGCTCCTCCGCCGCCCAGCGGCCGTCCGTGCCGACCTTGAAGTTGTGCGAGCCGGTGACGTACGACATCGACGCCCGGAACACCTGCGTCGGGAAGTCGTGGCCGGTGCCCAGCAGGCAGGGCGCGCAGGTGCGGATGCCGTGCGAGCGCCAGTTCAGCAGGGGCGCATAGCTCATGTGCGCCACGTCTACGTACTGCAGCGCGAACGCCGGGTCGGCCCGCATGAACTGCTCGAACGTCATGCCGGTGGCCGCCAGCGCGGCGGAGTCCTCGCGCACCCGCTCGTTGGACTCGGGCGCGCTGTTGTTCAGCAGGCGCGAGAAGCCCGCCTCGAACAGCAGCCGGTTGCTGGCCGGGAACGTCCAGGACACCTGCGACAGGTTGATCGGACTGTAGGAATAGTCCTGCGACGCGGCCATGTCCGTGATGCCCCACTGCGGCCAGTAGTGGCACGCGCAGTTGTCCTGGAACGCCTGCGACAGCGTGAGCTTGTTCCGCTCGCTGGCCTGGATGGTGAAGCGGATCGAGTTGTCGCGGTTGTAGAAGTCGGTCCAGGCCGGATCGCCTTCATCGGCGATGTACCTCGCGCCGTAGCCGATGGCGCCGGGGTCGGTCGCGTAGCCGGGAGCGATGTTCACGTTGCCGCTCGGCTGGAAGTTCTGCGCCCCCCACCAGCGGTGGGACGTGTAGAACCACACGCGGTCCTGCATGAGCGGGCCGCCGACGCCCACGCCGTAGTCCCACACCTTGCGGTTCTTGGCCAGCGGCGACGCGCCGCGCCCCTGCAGGCCGGTGTCCACGTTGGCGCTCTGCAGGTCGCCGTTGGTGCCGCCCACGTTCACGTAGTAGCTGAACGTGTTGGCGCCTTCCTTCGGGATGGCGTTGGTGGCGACGCCGCCGAAGGCGTATTCGGCGTTCATGTCGCTGGTGGAGATGACCATCTCCTCGATGGCGACCTGGTTCAGGAAGAACTCCTTCGACCCGCCGCCGCCGGTACCGATGTTGTTGTTGATGCTCATCCCGTCCCACATCACGATGCCGTCGTATTCGGAGGCGCCGTGGATGGAGACGTAACCCCAGATGTCACCGACGGTGCCGCCCACGTCGTGGCCGCCGCCGGCGATGCGCCCCGTCATGCCGGGCGTGAGGGCCGCCAGACCGAAGTAGGTCCTCGAGGTCGGCAGCGTGTCCATCGTCTCGCGCGACAGGTTCTGCTGGCTGACGACGTTCTGCACGTCGATCACCGGGCTGGCGCCCGAAACGGTGACCGTTTCCTCGATGGAGCCGACGGTCATCGTCCCGTCCACGTTCGCCGTGAAGTCGGATACCAGCTCGATCCCTTCGCGCACGAAGGTGCTGAAACCGGGCAGCGTGAACGTGACCGTGTACGTGCCAGGCCGCAGCGCCTCGATCGTGTACAGACCGGCGCCGTCGGTGACCGTCGAGCGCACGCCCTCGATCAGCGCCGGGCTCGCCGCCTCCACCGTAACGCCGGGCAGCACGCCGCCCGTCTCGTCCGTCACGCTCCCGCCGATGGCGCCCGTCTGGGCGAACGCCGCCGCCGGCAGCAACAGCACGCCCATCAGCAGTACCAGTTGCGCCCGTACAACTCGACTACGCTTCATCTTTCCCCCTCCACCTGAACGACAGACGCGTGGCTCCACGCATCCGTTCACAGTGCAACCGCAGGATCCTACACGCAACAACAACCGGCGTAGCTTCATGCAAGCGACATGCCCGGCTCGAGATGGGCCCAATGCGGCGAATATGCGCCGTGTGGCGCGTCGCAGCGGCGGTGCGGCCTCCAACTGCTTGGATTGCGTTCAAGTATTTGGATGAATGGCGTTGGCCGGACCGGTCGGCCGCCGATGTATAATTCGCGTCCAGCCCATGACGGATCGGCTCAGAATCGCGCTCTGCACCACGCCGCTTCCGATGCTGCTGGCGGCGTGGGTGCTGCTTTCGGCCACCACCGTCCCCGCCGGTGCCCAAGGCCCGCCCGTCGAGCCGGTTACCGACGCCATGCTGCTGGACCCCGAACCGGCGGACTGGCTCCACTGGCGGCGCACGCTCGACAGTTGGGGCTACAGTCCCCTGAATCAGATCAACCGTGATAACGCGCACCGGCTGCAGCTCGTCTGGGCCTTCGCGCTGCGGCCGGGGCTGAGCCAGCCCGCGCCGCTGGTGCGGGCCGGCCGCATGTACATCCCCAATCCGCTCGGCTACGTACAGGCGGTGGATGCGGCCACCGGGGACCGGCTCTGGGAGTACCGCAAGACGTTCGAGGGCAACCCCGACGATACCTTCCGCAGCCGCACCCGCTCGCTGGCCATCTACGGCGACAAGGTGTACGTGACCACGAACGACGCGCACATCCTCGCGCTGGACGCCGCCACGGGAGAGGTCGTGTGGGACCGCACCGTGGCCGACTGGAGCCGCGGCTACCGCTATACGAGCGGTCCGATTGTGGTGAAGGGTCAGATCGTCGCCGGCATCACCGGCTGCGAGCGGTACAAGGAAGGCGGCTGCTTCATCTCCGCCCACGACCCGGAAACCGGGGCCGAGCTGTGGCGCACCTCGACGATTGCCGGTCCGGGCGAGCCGGGGGGCGACACCTGGGGCGATCTGCCCGCGACGTTCCGCGCCGGCGGCGACGCGTGGATACCCGGCAGCTACGACGCCGATCTCGACCGGATCTACTGGGGCACGGCGCAGGCCAAGCCGTGGGCGCGGCTGTCGCGCAAGACCGACGGCGACGCGCTGTACACCAACAGTGCGCTGGCGCTCCGTCCGGACACCGGCGAGATCGACTGGTACTACCAGTACGTGCCGGGCGAGTCCTACGACCTGGATGAGTCCTACGAATCGGTGCTCATCGACCACGACGGGCGCAAGTCGCTGTTCAAGATGGGCAAGCTCGGCATCCTGTGGGAGATCGACCGGACCACGGGCGAATTCGTCGCCGCGCACGACCTCGGCTACCAGAACCTCGTGGACATCGACCCGGAGACGGGCCGCGTCGCCTACCGGCCCGGGAGGCTGCAGGAGCCCGGCGTCGAGATGGAGTTCTGCCCGGGCATGATGGGCATCCGCAACTGGCCGGCTACCGCCTATCACCCCGACACCGGTGCGCTCTACATCCCGATCAACCCGCACTGCGCCAAGGCCGTGTACAGCGAGGTGGAACAGCGGGAGAGCCCGGTAGGCGACTACTACTTCTACCAGGACTACGAGGGCGCCGGATGGCGGCCCACCGGGGGCGGCCCGCACCCGCTCAGCCCGGATCACACCGGCGGCTTCGTCGCCATGGACATCGCCACGGGCGAGGTGCTGTGGCGCCGCATGTACGCCACGCGCGCCCTGTCGGCGGCTTTGACGACCGGCGGCGGCCTGGTCACGAGCGGCGACGGCGAAGCCAACTTCTACGTGCATGACGCCGCGACCGGCGACGTGCTGTTCCAGGTGCGGCTGCCCGCTCCGCCGCAGGGCTACCCGATTACGTACGCGGTCGGCGGCCGGCAGTACCTTGCGGTCGCGGTCGGCGGCGGGCGCGTGGCGGGAGCGGCAAATACCATGTTCGTCTTCGCGGTGCCGGAAAGATAGCTCCGGAAAGATAGCTGAGGAGGCCACGATGATCCCCCGATTCCGGACGGCGAGCGTAACGCTGGCGATCACGGCGGCGGGCATCTTCTTCCTTGCGGCAGCGCCCGCCGTTGCGCAAGGGGTCCAGGCGGATGCGGCCGCGGTGGACGGCTATGCTCCGGCGCGGACGCCGTGGGGCCATCCGGACCTACAGGGCATCTGGGACAGCAAGACGCAGACGCCGCTGGAACGGCCCGAGGAGCATGCCGGCAAGGAATTCCTCACGGCCGAGGAGGTTGCCGCGCTGGAGCGCCAGACCGTCGAGGCCGTCGGCCGCGACGAGCGCGACGAGCGCGGATCCGTGGCGGACGTGGAGGGCGCCTACAACAACGCGTTCAGCACCTTCTACGCCACGAGGGTCGTCGAAACCGGGCGCACGTCGCTGATCGTCGATCCCCCGGACGGCAGGATTCCTTATACCGCGGCAGCACGCGAGCGCGTCGACGCGGAGGCGGAGCGCCGGCGCGCGACCCGCGAGGACGCCGACGGGCCGGAAGATCGGCCGGCCGACCGCTGTACCGGCTTCACGCTCCCCTGCACGTCGCCGCTGTGCGCGTTCCGGCGCATCGTCCAGACGCCCGACGCGGTCTCGCTCTACTACGAAGCCGGACACTGGGGCGGCGCCTACCGCACCATTCCGCTGGACGGGCGGCCGCACGCGCCAGCGCACGTCCGGCAGTGGCACGGCGATTCGCGCGGCCGTTGGGAGGGCGACACGCTGGTCGTCGAAACCACCAATTTCAGCGCGAACGCCGGTTTCGAGGGCGCGACCGGGGAGATGCGCCTCGTCGAGCGCTTGACGCGCACCGAGCACGACCTGTTGATGTATCACGCCACCGTCGAGGACGACGCCACGTTCACCCAGCCGTGGACCATCGAGATGACGTGGCTTCTCGGCGACAACAGGCAGAACCTGATCTACGAATCGGCCTGTCACGAAGGCAACTACGCACTGACGAGTATCCTCGCGGGTGCCCGCGTGCTGGAGGGAGCGAGGTAGAGCGATGCGAGAGCGGCTGACTGTGGGTCCGGGGCTTGCGGTGTTGGCGGCGTGTCTGCTGCTGGCGGCGGCCTGCGCGCCGGCGATGGAGGAATCGGATGACGGCTCGTCGATGGTGCCGCGTCTCGAGGGCACCGACGTGCCGGCCATTCACGGCGTCTGGCAGACCTTCCGCGAGACCGACTACAACCTCGAGGGTCAGGCCGCCGCGCCGGCCGTCGTCCTGCACGAGGGCGTGCCCAACGGCGGGCCGGTCCCCAACGCGCCGGTCCTCGCGCTCGGCGCCCTCGGCGGCGTGCCGCCGAGTCTCGGCGTGGTCGTCGGCGGGACGATTCCCTACACGCCCGAGGCGCTGGCCGTACGGGACGACAACCGCGCCCACGCGCTGGTGCGCGACCCGGTCGTCAAGTGCCTGATGCCGGGCGTACCCCGCGCGACCTATCTGGGCTTTCCGCTGCAGATCACGCAGGGCACCGACAAGATCATGATTGCCTACGGCTTCTCCAACGCCGGCCGCACGATCCATCTCGACGAGGTGGACGCGCCGGGCATCGACTCGTGGATGGGCCACTCGGTGGGCCGCTGGGAAGGCGACACGCTGGTGGTCGAGGTGACCGAGCTGATCGACCAGACGTGGCTGGACCGTTCGGGCAACCACCACAGCGGGCAGATGACGGTGGTCGAGCGCTACACGCCCGTCACGCCGTATCACATCGACTACGAGGCGACGATCACCGACCCGGAGGTGTTCACCGAGCCGTGGACGATCCGCTTGCCGTTGTACAAGCGGATGGAGGAGGCGGCGCAGGTCATGGAGTATCGCTGCGTGGAGATGGTCGAGGAGCTGATCTACGGGCATCTCAGGCGGGAGCAGTTGGTGGAGCGCTGGGAAGGCGACTACGGCCGCCGCGGCGGCACGCTGCGGATCGACGTCACCCGGCTGCCGACCAGTGAGCCTGATATCTAGAGCCGAACGGGCACAGCTAAGTTACACTTGACCGCGGGAGACCGGGACCAGACGGAGGAGAACAATGCAGGCACACAGACTGATTAGGGTGGCGGCGGCTGTGGCCGTGGCGCTGGCGCTGGGGGCGGGCACGGTAGCGGCCCATCACGCCTTCTCGGCCGAGTTCGACGCCAACCGGCCGGTCCGTTTCCAGGGCACGGTGACCAAGGTCGAGTGGATCAACCCGCACGCCTGGATTCACATGGACGTGCAGATGGACGACGGCACCACCGAGCGCTGGATGATCGAGGGCGGCAATCCGCACAACCTGTTCCGCCGCGGGTTCAACAAGGACGTCATCCAGATCGGCATGGAGATCGTCGTCGACGGCTACGGCTCGAAGGACGGCACCCGGCGGGCCAACGGCCGCGACCTCACGCTGCCCGACGGCAGGACGCTCTTCATGGGCTCATCGGGAACCGGCGCCCCACGCGACGGCAGAGACCCGACCGAGCGGTAGAAACCCGGGGCCGGTGGTCGCGGGTTCACGGAGAAAACCGTAAAGGTCCGGAGCGCGTTGCTACTTCAAGCAGCAGGTTGACCGGCCGGCCGATCCGGTTTTCGCAGTGAACTCGCGAGCACCGGCATCCACCAGACACTCGGGTGCCCTCAGCGGGCTCCTTCGGCCTCGGCCTGCTCGAGCACGCGGGCGCCGGCCAGTATTCCTTCCATGCCGATGTTGCCCTCGTGGCAGGCGTACTCGTAGAGCGCGTCGCCGCTGCGGCTCAGGAAGAGGACGGCGGTCCACGGCTCCGTCCAGGTCGACGGATCGTTCACCCGCACCTCGTAGCGCAGCGTGTCGGGCGACACCCGCGTGAAGCGCTCCTCGACGCGCAGATTGTCCTGCGCACCCATGAAGCTGCTCTTGGGCGAGTAGTTGGCCGTCTCCACCACCAGCGTCTCCCCTTCCCAGCGGCCGCGCGAGTCGCCGTGCCAGAGGCGGATGTCGTCATCGAGCGCCGGCCGGTCCGCCAGCGGGATGATGCGGGCGTCGTGCGCCATCTCCATCAGCAGCACCACGTGGTCCGCGGTCTGGAAGACCTGGTAGTAGGAGTTGTAGCCGGCGCCGAGCCGCGGCGCGCCGAACGTGATGCAGCGTTCGCCAAGGCTGCGGTCGTCGGTCCAGTGCGCGTGGCGCTGGCGGCCCGCGTTGTACGCCTGCATCCGCGCCTGCGCCTCCGGCGTGCGCTGCGGCAGCCGGCCGTTCGGCGGATTCACGATGAGCGACGTCCGGTTGTCCCAGTTGCGCTCGACCATCCAGAACTGGTTGTAGTTGCCGGTCTGCGTGTCGGTCGACGAGAAGCTCTCGGCCGCCGCGAGCGCAGCCGTGAACACGGTGTCGCCGAACGCGGCGTCGTCGCCGTCGAGTGCGAACAGCTCGTCTGCCGTCGCCTTGAGTCGCGCCACCTCCTCGTCGGTCAGCGTTTCGCGATCACCGAGAGATTCCGGCCGCTGGAGCGGCGTGGCGCTGTTGTTGGCCCAGACCCCCTGGAGATCGGGATGACCATCCGCCGTTCGGGGCGCCGTCCAGTTGCTCTCCGCGCTCTGGGCAACGCCGGCGGCCGGAACCGCGAGCGCCAACACGAACGCCAGCCCGCACGCCGTAACGATCTCACGCGTTCTCATCATCTCCTCCTCGCGTGTTGCCGCGGCTGCATGCCTCGAAGCCGCTCCTGCAGCTCAATCCCGTAGCGCGAACACCCACAGCGCGCCGCCCTGGGGCACGTGCGTCGTCTGGCCCACGCTGCGATCGATCGCCCCCTGCATCCGCTGCGCGTCGATGCCCCAACCTGCCTGCACCGCAATGTACTGCACGCCGTCGATCATGTACGACACCGGCACGCCGATGATGCCGGAGCTGGTCCGTTGTTGCCAGAGGATTTCACCGGTGTCGGCGTCGAACGCCCGGAAGTAGCGGTCGTTCGTGCCGCCTGAGAACACCAACCCGCCCGCGGTCGTCAGCACCGGACCCCAGTTGGGCGAGTCGAACTCCTGCACCCAGACCTGCTCGCCGGCGTCCAGGTCCCAGGCCTGCAGCTCGCCGATGTGGTCCGCCCCCTCCAGGGCGAACGTCTGCGAGGACGCGCCGACGAACCGTTCGCCCGGCTCGTACTCGACCTCGCGTCCTTCTATATAGGAGCAGAGGTTCTCGTTGGCCGGGATGTACAGGTAGCGGGTGCCCGGGTTGTAGGCGGCCGGCGGCCAGTTCTTGCCGCCCCACAGCGAGGGGCAGAACGACGCGCGCACGCCCGTTTGCGGCGTGTGCTCGGGGTCGTACTCCGGGCGCCCGGTCCGGGGATCGATGCTGGTGAACGCGTTCTGGCGCACGTACGGCTCCGCGTCGATGAACGTGATGGCGTCCGCCGCGCGGCCGAGCAGCCACAGGTAGCCGTTGCGGCCGGGATGCACCAGCGCGGCGTGCGTCCGCCCGCCGCGCCGCACGTCGACCAGGATTGGCGGATCCACCTCATCCCAGTCCCACGACCCGTTCCAGTGGTACTGGTGGTAACCGCGCAGGTCGCCGGTGGCGGCGTCCACCGCGATCACCGAGTTGCTGTAGAGGTTGTCGCCCGGCCGCTGATCCCCCATCCAGGGCCCGGGATTGCCCGTCCCCCAGTAGGTCAGATTCAGGTCGGGGTCGTACGTGCCGGTCAGCCAGATCGGCGCGCCGCCGGTGCGCCAGGTGTCGCCGGGCCAGGTGTCGCCGCCCGGCTCGTCCGGCGACGGAATGGAATACGCCTTCCACTCCTCGGCGCCCGACCGTGCGTCGAGCGCCACCACGAAGCCGCGGATGCCGCGCTCCCCGCCGGACACGCCTGCCATCACCTTGCCGTCCACCGCCAGCGGCGCCATCGTCATGTAGTAGCCGTGCCGGTGGTTCTCGACCGACTGGTCCCATGCCACCTCGCCGGTCGCGCCGTCGAGCGCCACCACGTTGGCGTCGACCGTCGCCAGGTACACGCGATCCTCGTACAGCGCCACGCCGCGGTTCGTCGGATGGCCGTGCGTCATGCCGTCGGGCAACTGGCGCGCGTAGCGCCAGAGAATCTCACCGGTGCGCGCGTCCACCGCGATCACGTTGTTGCGCGGCGTGGTCAGAAACATGAAGCGGCCGTTCACGATCGGCGGCGACTCGTGTCCCGGGCGCAGCCCCGTGGAGAGCGACCAGACCGGTTCCAGCCTGGCCACGTTCGCTTTCGTGATCTGGTCGAGCGGGCTGTAACCCCAGCCGTTGTACGTCCGGCGGTACATCAGCCAGTCGCCGGGGCCGGGATCTTCCAGCCGCTCGCGGGTGACCGTAAGGTACTCGGCGGCATCCTGCGCGCGCGCAGGCAGTGGACCGGCCGCGGCCAGTACCGCCAGGACCGCGGCAATCAGCAGAGGCAGCACGGAATTCATCCGGCTTTTCTTTCCGTGGAATTCGGCATGGGGATATCCTAACCAACAACGCAACACGCGACGGAGGAGACACGAGATGCGCACGAGACGAACCGCGGGCCGAACGCGGCCCACGCGCCATGTGCTGCTCGCGACCCTGGCAGTTGCCGCCACCCTTGCGGCGCCCGCCGCCGGGCAAACCGCTTCAGGAGGCGAGGTGACGTTCAGCCGGGACATTGCCCCCATCCTTCAGCGCAGTTGCCAGAAGTGCCACCGGCCGGACGCCCTGGCGCCCATGTCGCTCCTCACCTACGCCGAGGTGCGGCCGTGGGCCAGGGGGATCAAGAACCGCACCGGCCTGCGGGACAAGCCGGGCGTGATGCCGCCCTGGTTCATCGAGAAGGACATCGGCATCCAGGCGTTCAAGGACGACCCCTCGCTGTCGGACGAGGAGATCCGCTTGATCGCGAAGTGGGTCGACAACGGCGCGCCGGAGGGCGACCCGGCCGACCTGCCGCCGCCGGTCGAATTTCTCGGGGCGAACGAATGGGAGATCGGCCAGCCGGATCTGATCCTGTCGGCGCCGACCGTCGAGGTGCCGGGTGACGCGCCCGATTGGTGGGGTTCCATCGGCGCGGTCGAGACCGGATTGGACGAGGATCGTTACGTTGCCGCGCTCGAGTACAAGGAAGTGACCGAGTCGAGCGAGGGGCCGCGGCGCAGCACCGTCGGCGGACTGTTCGTGTTTCACCACGCCATCATGGACGTCGTCGCCCCGGCGGGCGCCACGGAGCTCGACGTGCCGGGAGGCGGCGGCTGGCCGACGCACGAGGTAGGGCGCAACGCCGACTTTTTCGGCGACGAGGCCGGCATGCTGCTCCGCGCCGGTTCGACGCTGCGTTTCGACAACGTCCACCTGCACGCCAACGGCGCCCACACGCGCGCACATATCGACATCGGCTTCAAGTTCCATCCGCGCGGTTACGAGCCGACGATGCAGCCGAGCAACATGACGTTCGGCAGCGGTGTGGATCTGGACATCGAGCCGATGGATGCCGACCAGCAGGTGGAGACGTACTTCACTCTGCCGGAGAACGCGAAGATCAGTGTCTTCGAACCGCACATGCACGCTCCGGGCGTGCGCATGTGCCTGGACGCCGTCTACGGCACGGCGGTCGAGACGCTCAACTGCGCCGGGTACGACCACAGTTGGGTGCGGGTGTACACCTACGAGGATGACGCCGCGCCGCTGCTGCCTAAGGGCACCATCCTGAAGCTGACCGGCTACTTCAACAACTCGCCGTCGAATCCGAACGTGGCCGATCCGCGCAACTGGTCCGGCGCGGGGCAACGCTCCGTCGACCAGATGTTCATCAACATCATGCGTGGCGTGTATCTGGACGACGAGCGGTTCCAGGCCGAGCTGGCGAAGCGGCGCCGGGCCCTGGGGCTGCCGGCCGGCGCAATGGTCGTCGGCTGCCCGCTCTGCGGCGCCATCGACGACGAGCCGGCGGAGGCGGTCGGGGGCCAGCAGTGAGGCAACCGGCGTTCTTCGCCGGCGCCGCGCTTGCGTTCCTGCTGCTCGCGCCGGACGGCGCGGCCCAGCAGTTCCGCGCGTCAGGCCAGGAGGTCGTGCCGGCGTTCGAAGGCTGGGAACAGAATCCCGACGGCACGTTCAACCTGGTGTTCGGAACGATGAACCGGAACTGGGAGGAGGAGCTTCACGTTCCGATCGGCCCGGACAACAACATCGAGCCGGGCGGGCCGGACCAGGGGCAGCCCACCTGGTTCCTGCCGCGCCGCAACCGGTTCCTGTTCCGGATCCGCGTACCGGCCGACTTCGGAGAGAACGAGATTGTCTGGACGGTCGCGAGCCCCAACGGCAAGACGTATCGGGCGTACGGCACACTCCATCCGGACTACTTCATCGACGTGGCGGTATTCCAGCGCAACTACGGTCTCGGCGTCACCGACTTGCAGAAGCCGAACCTGCCCCCCGTGCTGCGGGTGGAGGGCGAAGCGACCAGGACCGCCCGGGTGGACATTCCGGTCACCTTGACGGCGTTCGCAAGCGACGACGGATGGCCGGAGCCGCGGTCCCGGCCGCCGGTGAATCCATCGCGGCCGTCCAACATCATCCTGACCACCGCTGCCGGCCTGCGGCTGTCCTGGTTCGTCTACCGCGGCGGCGGCGAGGTCGTGTTCGACCCGCCACAGATCAAGGTGTGGGAGGACACGCGTCCCCACTCGAACTCGCCCTGGGGACCCGGGTGGGAGACGCCGCCGCTGCCCGCGGACGGCAAGTGGTCGGCCACGGCGACCTTTACGGAACCGGGGACATACGTACTGCGCTGCCTCGCCCACGACGGCGGCCTGACTGCGCAGCGGGACATCACGTTCCATGTCAACTAGCACTCCATCGTGAAAACGCGCGCCGGGCCGGAGGTGCAACATGACGCCCTCTCGACGTGAGATGATTCGTACGCTGGCGGGTCTGGGGCTCGTCCCGCTCGCCGCACGCCGCTTGCAGGCAGCCTGCGACCTGCCGGCCGTGCATATCGACGCACAGCGCGTGGTCGATCGGCCGATCATCCACGCCGGCCTCGATCCGAGCATCGGCACCAACATCCAGGGGCCGTCCCTGATCCGGACGCCGGACTGGCTGCCCAACCGCCTCGGCCGCTACTACCTGTACTTCGCGGATCACAAGGGCAGCTACATCCGCCTGGCCTACGCCGACCACGTCGAGGGGCCCTGGTCGATCCACGCGCCGGGATCGCTGCATCTCCCGGAGTCGAACTTCCTGACCGAGCGCCCGCCGGTGCCGGAAGGGCGCTCGCCCGTGCCCCGGCGCGAGGGCGTTCCCAGTCCGGCCGACAGCGCCGTCATGCCCCACATCGCCTCGCCGGACGTTCACGTGCGGAACGACCGGCGCGAGATCGTGATGTACTTCCACGGCCTCGCAGGGCCCTCGTTCCAACGTTCGCGCGTTGCCTGGTCAGCCGACGGCATCCGCTTCACGGCCTCGGAGGACCTCATCGGCCGCTCCTACATCCGCGCGTTCCGCCACGACGGCTGGTGGTACATGATGGCCATGCCGGGCATCTTCTACCGCTCGCGGGACGGAATGCCGCCGCTGGAAGAAGGCCCCACGCTGTTCGAGCCCGACATGCGGCACGCCGCCGTGTACCTGCACGGCAGCACGCTGTTCGTATTCTGGTCACGGGCGGGCGACACGCCGGAGCACATCCTCGTCAGCACCGTGGACGTAAGCGGCGACTGGGGCGACTGGCGCAACAGTACGGAACGCAGCCTGTTGAAGCCGGAGCGGCCGTGGGAAGGGGCTGACCTGCCGCTCGAACCGTCCATCCGGGACGCCGTCAACATCCGGGTGAACCAGCTCCGCGACCCGGCCATCTACGCCGAGGGCGACCGTGTCTACCTGCTGTACTCGGTGGCGGGCGAGGCGGGCATCGGCCTGGCCAGGGTCGACATCAACTGCTAGGGAAGTAGCGCTCCACGGTGGCCGCGGCCGGCGGCCGGGTGAGCCACGACACCGCCACCATCAGCAGCGACGAGCCGATCAGCATCGGCAGCACCGGCATGTAGCCGAGCACCGCCGTGCCGCCCGGCGTGCGGGTGACGATGTCTGCCCCGCCCAGCGTCCACACCGGCACGACCGTCCCCGGCGGCGGCGCCGGAACGACCGCCTGCAGCACCGCGACGGCGATCATGGTAGCCGCCGTCCAGAGCACCACCGCCAGCGCGCCCCACTTCGTGCTCCGCCTCCAGAACAGCGCGGCCACCAGCAACGGCATCAGCGTCGTGAATCCGGAGAACGCGTACTGCACGGCAATGCCGAAGATGCCGGGCGGCGCCTGCAGCGCGATGGCGTACGCGACCAGGGCAATCAACACGACGAACAGGCGTCCCGTCTGCACCTGCACCGCCGGACCGAAGCGCTGCGCGCCCCCGTAGTAGGCGAACACGTCCTCGGTGAACATGGTCGACAACGCCAGTATCTGCGAATCGCTGGCCATCACCGCCGCCATGATGCCGGCGCCCAGCAGGCCGGCCAGCCACAGCGGCGCGTAGTGCTCGAGCATCAGGATGATCACGTCGTCGCCGGCCGCCTCGCGCTGCAGGCCGGCCGCCTCCGCGGGCGACAGGTCTTCCCTGCCGGCCGCCAGCTCCGCGCGCGCCTCCAGCTTCGACTCGATCCCCGGCACGTCGGTCATCGCATTGGCCGTCAGGCCGAGAAACGTGCACGGCAGCCAGATCGCCAGGATGCACAGCGGGTAGAAGATGATCGTCTTCTTGAACTGCCCCATCCGCCGCGCCGTGAGGCAGAAGATGGAGATGTGCGGGAACATGATCGTCGAGAGCGGAATCAGCATGTAGCTGAAGAAGAACGCCGGCGGCACCCGCTCGCGCGTCAGCAGCGGCGCCGTGTCGGGATTCGCGAGCAGCCGCTCCATCGCCTGCGGGAACCCGCCGATGCTGATGCCGATGAACAGGATGGCCGCCGCGCCGAACACGAGGAACAGCACCGTCTGGAACGTGTTGACCCAGGCGGTGCCGCGCATGCCGCCGAAGAACACGTAGCTCATCACGACAGCCGCCACCACCAGGCCGCCGAACCAGTACGGCACCACTCCGCCGCTCACCGCGCTGAGGGTCGTCCCGCCGCCCATTACGGCGATGACGATGTACGGCACCAGCAGCGTGGCCTGCACGGCGAAGATGGCGGTGCCGATGTGCCCGCACTCCCAGCGGTCGCGGTACATCTGCACCGGCGTCATGAAGCCGAAGCGCTTGCCGAGCGACCAGACGCGCGTGCCGAACAGGTATAGCGTCAGCGGGATGAGGAACGCCGAGGACGACGCCATCAGCCCGTACGTCACGATGCCGTTGGAGAAGGCGTGCCCGGCCGAGCCGAGGATGGTGAACGCCGTCATGTTCGTGCCGAAGAGCGACAGCAGAAACACGTACTGGCCGAGCGAGCGGTTGGCGAGGAAATAGCCCTCGGCGTGTTCCCCGCCGCCGGCGCGGCGGAAGGCGAAGATGCCGATGTACAGGACGACGCCGAGATAGGCGAAGACGACGAGGGCGGGGATCACCGGTGCTCCTCCCCCGCCGCCGGCGCATCATCTCCGCCGCCCGGCCCGGGCGCGGAAGCCGCTTCCGCCTCGGCTTCCAGGTGCGCCGGCCAGGCCAGCCTGATGAGCGCCCACATGAGCGCGGCCGCGGCCAGGGAGTAGACCGCGTGGTAGAAGAACCCAATCGGCAGGAAGCCGAAGACCAGTGGCCGGGCCTGGTCCCAGAACCAGAAGTCCTGGTGCAGGAAGTAGAGCGCCGCCACCGCGGCGGTGAGCAGCCAGCCCGTTCTGGTCACTGGTTGCACAGCATACAACGGGGCCGGTGGCTCACTCCGCGGGCAGCTCGCCGGCAGCCAGATCCACCAGGAACGCGTACTGCAGCGCCAGCTCGCGGTAGCGGCGGTAGCGGCCGGATGCGCCGCCGTGGCCGGCGTCCATGTTCGTCTTGAGCAGCAGGGCGACCGTCGTCGGACTGCAGGGCGCGGCGGCGGGCCACCCACTTGGCAGGCTCCCAGTACTGCACCTGCGAGTCGTGCAGGCCGGTCATCACGAGCAGGTGCGGCCATGCCACCGGTTCCATGTTGTCGTACGGCGAGTAGGAGCGGATGTAATCGTACGCGCGCGGCTCGTTGGGATTGCCCCACTCGTCGTACTCGCCCGTGGTGAGCGGAATGCTCTCGTCGAGCATCGTCGTGACCACGTCGACGAACGGAACCTGCGCGACCACGCCGTGGAAAAGGTCGGGGCGCATGTTGATCACCGCCCCCATCAGCAGGCCGCCGGCGCTGCCGCCCATGGCGAACAGCCGCTCCGGCGCGGCGTGGCCCGCGGCGTCCAGGTGCTCCGCGCAGGCGATGAAGTCGGTGAAAGTGTTCTTCTTCTTCTGCAGCTTCCCGTCGTCGTACCACGAGCGGCCGAGCTCCTCGCCGCCGCGCACGTGGGCGATGGCGTACGCAAAGCCGCGGTCCAGCAGGCTGAGGCGCGACGAGCGGAACGCGGCGTCCATGCTGATTCCGTACGACCCGTAGCCGTACAGCAGAAGTGGCGGCGGGCCGGTAGCCGGGTCGCCCTCCCCCGCCGGAGCTCGCCGCCGTACCAGCGAGATCGGCACCCGGACGCTGTCTGCAGCCGTCGCGTGCAGCCGCAGCGTCTCGTAGCGCGCGGGGTCGTAGCCGCCCAGCACTTCCTCCCGCTTGCGCAGCGCGCGCTTCCGGGAGGCCATGTCGTAGTCGTAGACCGACTCGGGCGTGACCATCGAGCTGTAGTGGAATCGCAGCACGGTCGTGTCGGGCTCGATGTTGACGCCGAGGCCGGCGGCATAGGCCGGCTCGTCGAACGCGACCTCGTGCTCTCCGGGGCCGTTCCAGGGTCTTACGCGCAGGACGGTCAGCCCGGCGCGCCGCTCCGCCGCCACGAGGTGGTCGCGGAACAGCTCGAACTCCTCCAGCAGCACCTCCTCGCGGTGCGGCAGCAGCTCACGCCAGTGTCCGCGGCCGGGCCGCGCCTCGTCCGTCTCCATGAGCCGGAAGTTGCGGGCGCCGGCGTTCGTACGGATGTAGAACCGGCCGCGGAAGTGGTCGATCTCGTACTCGTGGCCGCGCTCGCGCGGCAGGAACGGAACCGGCTCCGCCCCCGGATCGGCCGCGTCGAGATAGTGAATCTCGGTCGTTTGCGTCTGGAACGAGCCGATGAGGATGTAGCGCCGCGACCGGCTGCGCCATACGGCGCACGAGAACTCCGTGTCGGGTTCCTCGTAGACGATCCGATCGCTGCGCGGGTCGTCTCCAAGCCGGTGCCGCAGGATCTGGTACGGACGCAGCGTCTCCGGATCCTGGCGCGCGTAGAACACCGCGTCGTTGCCGACCGCCCAGGCGACGTTGGCGGTCACGTCCGGGATGAGATCGGGCAGCTCCCGTCCCGTGTCCAGGTCCCGGAACCGGAGGCCGTACCGGCGGCGGCCGACCGTGTCGACGGCATATGCCAGCAGTCGCCCATCCGGGCTCACCGTGCGCGAGCCCACTTCACAGAAGGCGTGTCCCTCCGCCACGGCGTTGACGTCGAGCAGCACCTTCTCGTCACCCTCCGCG
The DNA here is from genome assembly GCA_965207665.1 of Vicinamibacterales bacterium. GTDB lineage: Bacteria > Acidobacteriota > Vicinamibacteria > Vicinamibacterales > UBA8438 > JAAXGX01. The sequence goes on along the minus strand of CBDBMV010000002.1, from coordinate 2,454,747 downwards.
CCGCCAGCGCCAAGCGCGCGGCGGCAGTAGATGGGGTACTCGCGGCCATCCTCGTAGCGGCGGTGATACAGGTACGCCCCTTCGCGGTACGGCACCGACATGTCAGTCTGCTTGATGCGCCCCTTGATCTCCTCGAACAGCTCCTCCTGCAGCGCCTCCGTATGCGCCAGCTCGCCGCGCAGCCAGGCGTTCTCGGCGTCGAGGTAGGCGCGGACCTCGGGATCCTCCCGGTCGCGCAGCCAGTAGTACTCGTCGACACGAACGTCGCCGTGCTTTTCGAGGCGGTGCGGGCGCCGGGGGGCGCGGGGAGGTGGCATGCGCGGGTCGGGAAGGCCGGGGCGTTGGAAGTATAATGTGGCGGTACGCGCAAAACGCCCTTGCCAGCCAGCGCACGGCCGACTACCGGCGCGGCGGGCGACTATTGAGAAGGGAGCGTCCCTCATGGCGGATACGACGTCCGGCCCCTCACAGGCGAGAATCCGTACCGACCTCTGGCGCGCAGTGTTGGACTTCTCGGGCGACGAGAAATACGTCTGGGACCAGGACGGCCTGGTGGCGCGGCGCACGAGCGAGGCAAGAGATCCGGGACCGGACATGCCGACGATCACGCCGGAGCAGTTCACCGGGTGGAAGAAGGCGTTCGCCGGGAGCGTCGACGACAGCGACCGGGACGAACGGCTCGACGAGTGGACGGAGCGGCGCCTGCCGGCCAGCTTCCTGCCGCCCCACCTGAAGCACCGCTGGAACGGTCACCTGAAGGTGGAGGTCCACAAGCGCCTGCTCGACTGGTTCGAGGCGCAGAACCTCGCACCTCCGGCCGACCTGCTCGTCACCCGCGACACCGTGGACACGGCGCCGGGTCCGGATCTGCGGCAGCGGCTGATCGCCTGCATGCGCCTGATGACGCAGGACGAGCTGGAGCGGGTGCAGATCCCCGCATCCGTGCTGCTGCGGCTGAAGCCGTAGCCCGCACCTCGCAACCGGCTCTGGAAACATGATCAGCCAGACGTACGCGCGACCGCCGGGGCCTGCTGAAGAGCTGCCCCCCTTTCCCGAGGGCTGGTACTTCATCGGGAGCCGCGAGTCGATCCTGCGCAAGAAGCTGATCGAGAAGACCTGGGTGGGCGAGGACATCGTCATCTGGTGCGACGCGGAAGACCGCATCTGCGTGGCCGACGCCATCTGTCCGCATCTGGGATCGCATCTGGGTCCCGCGGCCGGCGGCAAGGTCCGCGACGGCTGTCTGGTCTGTCCCTTTCACGGATTCGAGTTCGCCGCGGACGGCGGGTGCGTCGCCACACCCAACGCCCCTGCCCCCAAGACGGCGCAGTTGAAGACCTACGAGACCAGGGAGATCCTAGGGATGGTCTTCGCCTGGTGGGGATACGGGGGCCGCGAGCCGCAGTGGCGCCTGCCGGACATACCGGACGACGGCGCCGAGTGGTCCAGGGTGGGATTCCGGACCCTCCGGTTTCAGGGACATGTCCAGACCCTGGCGGAGAACTCGGTGGACTTCGGCCACCTGGCCTACGTACACGGCTACGACAACGTGACTCCGGTCGGTGCGCTGGAGATCGACGGCGCCTATCTGCGGAGCAACTTCGACTTCAAGCGCGCGAGGCGGTTCGCGGGCGTGGATCTGGTGTACGAAGTCTCGACCGCCACTCACGTCCATGGACTGGGCTACTCCTTCGTCGAAATCCACGAGACGCGCATCGACATGCGCGCGAGGTACTGGGTGCTCGCGACGCCCGTCGACGCCACGCGCGTGGAGCTGGTGCTGGCCAACTCGGTGCGGGAGATGCGCAAGCCCCGGCGGGCCATCATGGGCTTGCGGTTCCTTCCCGTGCCGCTGCGCCACAGGGTGATGAACGAGATCCTCCTGTCGCAGCAGAGACGCGATGTCCAGCAGGACGTCGCGATCTGGGAGCGGATGCGGTACCGGCAACAGCCCCGGCTGTGCCGGGCCGACGGTCCCATCGGGGCGTACCGCCGCTACTGCCGGCAGTTCTATCCGGGGCTGGCGGTTTCCAAGGCGTCCTGACGGCGGCCCCTGACGGCGCCGCCTCGCGCTCAGTAGATCCCCGGAACCAGCCGATACGGGACCTTGGCGCGGTATTGCGCCCAAAGCTCGCCATACTTGATGGCGCAGCGGCCGTCGTCGATGAGGTCGCGGACGATGAAGAAGATCGTCAGGTATGCGAAATAGACCCAGGCCCACGCGTTCGTGAAGTGCCCGAGCGCCAGCGCCATCCCGAGCGCTTCCAGGATCTCGCCCGTGTAGTTCATGTGCCGGGCTTTCCCCCAGTATCCGCTGCAGAGAATGGTGCGCTCCCCGTTCGTCATGGTGACCGGCTCGATGAACCCGAGAAAGGCGCGGTCCGGGAAGCGCTTGAACATGTACTTCTGCATGTTGGCGCCGCGCGTGATCACCCAGCCCAGCAGGAACACGGCCGCCGAGCCGCCGAGCCACAGCGGGTTCAAGGCCGGATCGATGTCGGGGCGCGGCAGTCCGGCCGTGCCCCAGAGCGCAATCGGATAGACCAGCGGATAGAGGGCAATGCACCCCCAGATCAGCTTGAGCCCGAGGCGCTCCTCGATGATGTCGAAGGTGAAGAGCTGCACGCGCTCGAAGACGAAGTAGTCCACGACGAACCACACCCACATCGCCGAGTGCAGGAACAGGCCCAGGTTGGATGCTTCGCCGTACAGGCCGTAGTGGTACGCGGCGCTCGAAACGGCGCACAGCCCGAGCAGGCCGCCGCCGTAGATGTACATGAACATCTTGGCGTCGACGCCCCCGCCGAAGTGGGCGTTGCGCGTCCGGCCTTCGATCCACTGGACGAGCGCGCTGCGGTCGTCGGCGGGCGCGCGCAGCACCATCCACGCGGCGAGGAAGACGCTCAGGACGGTGGCCCCGGCGACGGCGTGCCACTTCGCAATCCACAGCCAGCCGAGCGGGGCGCCGGTCAGCCCGAACCACCAGATGACGAGCGCGGCGACGAAGACGAGGAGCCCGTTGAGCCTGTACAGGTGTGGCGTGACGCGCGTGTAGCCCTCGACGCGACGGGCCGGGATGACGATGTGCAGCGCGAGAAGAATGGCGAAGATGGCCGTCGGCGTCAGAAAGGCGGCGACTGCCTGCAGGGTCGTAAGCTCGGACATGGCGAATGCACCAGCTTGCGTCAAACTCGCTCAACCATAGCCGCGCGGCCTGCAGTCGTCAAACTCGACGCGACGGCTCCCGGGAGAATCCCTACGGTGTCTTCACCGGCGGCGCCGGGCGATCGGGGAGCGACATGGGATTGTCGCGGATCATGCGCAGCACCTCCTCGACCGCCCGCTCCAGTTGCGGGTCGCGGCCGGCGATGACCGACTGCGGATCGTTGTCCACCTCGATGTCGGGCTCCACGCCGACGTTCTCGACCACCCAACTGCCGTCGACCGCGTTCGTGCCGAACTGCGGCACGTTGACCGAGCCGCCGTCGAGCAGCGGGCCGTGGTTCGTGATCCCGATCACGCCGCCCCACGACCGCTTGCCGATCAGCGGGCCGAGGCCGGCCTCGCGGAAGCGGTACGGGAAGATGTCGCCGTCCGAAGCGGAGTCCTCGTCGAGGATGCAGACCAGGTGGCCGTGGAAGGCGGTGGCGGGGTACGTGCCCGGCGTGTCGTAGGTGCGCGCGAAGCGCGTGCCGAGCACCGTGCGGCCCAGACGCTCGATGAGCATCTGCGACACGTTGCCGCCGCCGTTGCCGCGCACGTCGATAACGAGACCCTCCTTGCGGATCTGCCCGTAGAACCACTTGATGAACTCCTGGATGCCGTCCGCTCCCATGTCGGGAACGTGCAGGTAGCCGACCCGCCCGTCGGTCATCTCGGACACCTTGCGGCGGTTCGCCTCCACCTCGGTCAGGTAGCGCAGGCGGCGCTCCTGGGTCACGGGGTTGAAGACCACCTCGCGCGCGCCTTCCGCCGCCGGCTGGTCGTTCAGCGTCAGGCTCACGGGCCGGTCCGCGCGGTGGCGCAGCAGGCGGTACGGATTGTCCGCGCCGGCCAGGTCTTCCCCGTCGATCGCCAGCACGTAGTCGCCGACGCGCGCGTCGACGCCGATTTCCGTGAGCGGCGCGCGGTACTGCGGCTCCTCGTTGTGGCCGCTGAAGATCTCGCTGATGCGGTAGCGGCCCGCGTCCCGGTCGAGCTCGAACACCGCGCCCGGCAGCGCCACCTCGGGCCGGTCGGGCGTCTCCCAGTCGCCGCCGGAGATGTACGCGTGGCTGACGTTCAGCTCGGCCACCATCTCGCCAATCACGTAGTTCAGGTCCGAGCGGTGCGCGACGTGCGCCAGCAGCGGACGGTAGCGGTCGCGCAGCGCCTCCCAGTCGTAGCCGTGCATGTTCTCGACGTAGAAGAAGTCGCGGAACCGCCGCCACACCTCGTCGAAGATCTGCGCCCACTCCTCGCGCGGCTCCCGGTCGACCATCAACCCCGCGGTGGAGACCGTGCGGGCGTCGCCGCCCGCCGCCGGATAGACCTTCCAGTCCCGCCCTTCCCGCACGAGCACGTGCTCGCCGTCGCGTGAAACGGCGTATCCGCCGATACGGTTCGCGATTGTGTCCGTTTCACGGTCCTCGAAGGTGAAGCGCCGCAGGGCCGCGCGCACGTCGCTCCGCCGGCCGTAGTACGACGGCCCGCCGCGGATGACCAGCACGCCGCCGCTCACGGCGCTCAGGCCGAAGTAGTTGTCGAACGTCATGGGCAGGCGCGCGACGCGCTTGGCCAGCCCGTCGAAGTGGATGACGATGGGCTCGTTCCCGTCCTCATCCGCGCCATCGGCCTCTTCTTCGTCGCCTGCCTCGCCCGCCTCGCCTTCGCCCTCGCCGCCAGCGCCTTCATCCGCATCGCCCTCGCCGGCCGCGTCGTCGTCCCCGGCTTCGGCCAGCTCGACCTCGTCGCTCTCGGGCGGCAGCGGATGGCCCACGTCCGTCCGCAGCGCCAGCGCGTAGACGCCGGTCTCGCGGTCGACCAGGTAGTTCCATTCGAACGATCCGAGCTGCGGGGCGAATTGCCGGTCGGATAGGTAGTAGAGGAACTCACCGTCCGGATCCCACGCCGGGTTCCATTCATGGAAGTACTCGTCCGTGATCCGGTGCAGGCGGCGCTCCGCCAGGCTCCAGACCCAGATCGAGCTGAACTCGGTCGGGTCGGTCATCGAGAAGGCGAGATAGCCGCCGTTCGGCGACCACGTGTAGTCGCGCAGCGGGCCGCGCGGCTCGTCCGCGACCTCGATCACCTCGCGCGTCTCGACGTCGACGACGATCAGCCGGCCGTCCTTGTCGCTGGAGGCGAGATGCGTGCCCGCCGGCGACCATTCCGGGGCATAGCGCATCCCCTGGCCGCCGCTGGTGAGCTGCTCCGGCTCCCCCGAGCCGTCCTGCGCCACCAGGTAGATCTCGTCCTCGCCGCTGGCGTCCGAGACGAATGCGATGCGCCGGCCGTCCGGCGACCAGCGCGCCCACTTGTCGTGCGCGGACGAGCTGCGCGTCAGGTTGCGCACGGGCCCGTTCTCGATCGGCGCGGTGAAGACGTCGCCGCGCGCCACCAGCAGCGCCCGCTCCCCCTTCGGGCTCAGCTCCGCGTCCTCGATCAGCCTGGCGGCGGATACGCGCGCGGGGCGCATCGCCAGGCCGTCGTCCGGCACGGTGATCGGGATCGGCTGCGAGGTTCCCGCGGAGATGGAATAGATCTCCAGCTCGCCGTTCAGCTCGTACACGATGCGGTCCGCCCCGTCGTCGCCCGGCCAGCGGACGTCCCACGTTCTGCTGTCGGTGAGCTGCATGATCTCGCGCGACCCGAGGTCGTACGAGTACAGGTTGAGCGTTCCCGTGCGGTCCGACGTGAAGTAGATGGCGTTACCTATCCACATCGGATCCCGGTCGGCGCGCCGGTGCGTCGTCACCCGCTCGACGACATGGGTCTCGCGGTCGAAGATGTAGAGCTCCTGCGCCCAGCCCCCTTCGTACCGCTTCCAGGTGCGGAAGTCCCGGAACAGCGGCGAGTAGACCACCCGCGTGCCGTCCGGCGAGAGGTCGCCGGCGCCCGATTCGGGCATGGCCAGCGGCACCGGCAGGCCGCCGTCGACGTCCGCCAGGAACAGCCGGCTGTCGGAAAGGTCGGTGCTGTAGCGCAGCGAGCGGAACAGGACCGCCCGGCCGTCGGGCGCCCAGTCGTACACCTGGTTGTCGTAGCCCCAGCGGGGGGCGAGCGGGCCGCGCGCCGGATAGTACGTCAACTGCCGCGGCACGCCGCCGGCCGCCGGGATGACGTACACCTGCTCGTCGCCGTCGTACTGGCCCGTGAAGGCGATCTGCGAGCCGTCGGGCGAAAAGCGCGGGAACAGCTCCAGGCCGGGATGCGCCGTCAGCCGCGTGGCCTGCCCGCCGGCGGTCGAGGCGAACCACAGGTCGCCGGCGTAGCTGAAGACGACGCGGTCGCCGTGTATGTCGGGAAAACGGAGCAACTTCGTCTGGGCGGCCGACGGCGCGGCCGCCGCCAGCAGCGCGGCGGCGACGCACGCCGCCGCCGATATGCGGCATCGTGGAAACATCCCGGCCTCCTGGTAGTTCGTGGTAACTATTCCGTGCGCAGGGCGCCGAGCAGCGGTGCGCGCACGGCCGCGATGGTCGCGGCCAGCGACGCCGCAAAGCCGGTGGCGACTACCGCCACGAGCAGGGCGCCGAGCGACAGGAGCGGCACGCCGCCGCCCCGTTCGAGCCACGCCGGCGCGATCGCCACGATCGCGCAGCCGGTGCCGGCCGCAAGCCCCGCGAACAGGAGCAGCGCGTTCTCGGCGAGGACCATCAGCGAGAGATGCCGGGCGTCGTAGCCGACGGCGCGCATCAGCGCCAGCTCGCGGCGCCGCTCCAGGACGTTGCGCAGCAGCACCGCGCCGAGGCCGACCGTGCCGAGGATGAGCCCCAGCCCACCGAGCGTCTGGAACGTCGCCAGGTACGTGTTCTCCACCTGATGGAACGCATCGAGCCGCGCCCGCGCCGAGACTGCGTCGACACCGTAGTCCGCCAGCCGGTCCTCGAGTGCGGCGCTGACACTGGCCGCGCGCTCGGGCGGGGCGTCAATCAGGAAGAACCGGTAGCCGTCGTGGTCGGGAAACAGCCGCCCGAACTGGCGCTCGCCGATCAGCAGCTCGCGCTGGAACACGCTGTCGGAGAGTGCAGCCACGATCCGCAGGTGAACCGGGTTGCCGCTCTCCCGGTGGAGCACGAAGTCGTCGCCGATCGACAGGTGCAGCGCGTACGCCAGCGACGTGGCGTCGGCGATGGCCGGCACCGCGCCGTCATCGAACTCGCGGTCGAGCAGCAGCCAGGGATTGGCCTCCTCCTCCGGCGTCTCCGCGGCCGTGGCGCCGAAGGCGAAGCGGCCCTCCGCGATGAACGCGGCCGTCGGCGCTATTACGCGCGGATCCTTCGCCTGGTACAGGTTCAGGCAGCTCGCGTCCTCGCCCGGCCGGACGCGGAAGCGGTCCAGCGCCACGCCCTCCAGCGGCTCGCCGGCCTCGAACAGGTCGGCCATGAACAGATCTTCCCGCCCCTGCGGCGTGGTCGGGTCGTGGACGATCGGCAGCAGCGTGTCGGCCAGCAGCGTGTAGCCGCCGGTGCCCGAGCTCCGGTCGAGCGGGTCGCCGCCCCCCTCGCGGCGGAACGCGTCGACCGCCACGATGATGAATGCGGCCGACGCGATCAGGGCGATGGACAGGACGCTGCGGCCCGGCCGGTAGGACGCGTTGCGGAATCCGACCTGCGGCAGCGACCACGACCCGCCGTCCTGCCCCTCCGGCGCGGTGTTCAACCAGGCCCAGGCCAGCGCGAGCGACGCGCACAGCAGCAGCATGCCGCCGCCGAAGAACCCCTCGGTGGCGCCGATCAACCCCGCCGCAGCGACGCCGACCAGAACCGCGCCCGCAGCGGCCAGTGCGCCTGCGACCATCCAGCCGCGCGTGCGGCGCGGCGAGCCGGCGCCGCCGGCATCAGCCGCTCCGGCGGCCGCCACTTCCGCGACCGCGCCGGTGAGCAGACTGCGCGGCGACGCCGGCGCGAGCGACCGCAGCGTCCAGGCGATCGAGCCGAGCGCCGCCAACACGCCACCGACGGCGCCCGCGAACAGCATGACGGGCGAGACGTCGAGCGCCAACCGCGTGGTGCCCACCGCGTCGACCCACCACGTGCGCAGCCCCCACATGATGAGCCAGGCATAACCGATCGCCCCGGCCACGCCCAGCACGCTTCCGGCGGCCGACAGCACCAGCCCCTCGGTGAGGAATACGCGCCGCACGGCGCGGGCGGGAAACCCGGCCGCCCGCAGCAGGCCCAGCTCGCGCAGGCGCTGCTCGACACCGAGGCGGAAGAACAAACTGGCTAGCAGCAAGGCCGAAACGACGAGGAAGAAGCTGAAGTAGATGAAGTACAGCCCGAAGTCGGTGGCTCCGGTCGACGCTTCTACGGCCAGCGATCGCGCCGGATAGACGACGAAACCGAGCGCCAGCGGGTCGAGCTCGGCCCGCAGCGCGCCGGCGAGCTGCTCGCGCGCCGCGTCGAGATCCTGGCCCGCCGCCGGGGCAACGCGTATGGACGTGAGCCGGCCCCACCGCGACTCCCACAGCCGCTGGCCGGCGCCGAGCGGCACGAACGCCTTCGGCGTGGTCCTGTGGTCGTCCCAGTACTCCTCGTCAACCGGCCGGATCAGGCTGAGATCGACGTCGAACGGCGGATCCCAGTCGATGACGTCCTCCGCGTCCGTCATGCCGCGGTACTCGGGCGCGAGGTCGCGGTCGTCGGCCGCGCCCTCGATCGGGACGACATCCACTACGCGCAGATCGGCTTCGCGCGTGACCAGGCGGCCCTCGTCCTCCCACAGGTAGTACTCCAGCTCCAGCGTGTCGCCCGGACCGGCATCGAGATCGGCCGCGGTCCAGTCGTTGATCACCACCGGGATCGGTCCCGGCTCCGCCGCCGGCGATGCGGCCGCCGCACCGCTGACCACGGAGAGGTCGAGCGCCGTGACGAGCGAGTACGGCGTCACCCGCCCGCCGCTGCGAATCTGGTTGGCCAGGTAGGTGAGCACCGGCTCGGTGGCCAGGCCGAGGGCAGCCGCAGCCCGGCCGGCCGCCGCCTCGGTCTCCGCATCGAGCAGCCCGGCCGCCGACTCCACCGACAGCGCGTCGTGCGCGGAAATCGCCCGTACGCGGAGACCGACGTCGTCGAGCGTCGCCCTGGTCCGAATGGCCGCCTCGACGGCCGCCACGTCCGCCGCCGCGGCGGCCGCCTCGCTCCGGCCCGCCGCCTGCAGCAGCACCGTGTTGACGCGGCCTTCCTGCTCCAGCTCCGCCCGCAGCCTGGCGAGCGGCACGAACACCGAACGGGCCAGTCCCTGCTGCGGCCGGAACGAGAACTCGCCCAGCTCCGCCGGCGGGAGCACGCGCACGATGGCCAGCCGCAACGTGCGGCCGACGTCGTCGCGCCGGCCGTGGAGCGAGCTCAGCGGCACCTCGGACGGCCGCTCCACCCGGACGAGCAGCGCGTCGTCCGGCGCCGCGCCGAGCTCGCCCGCCAGCCCCTCGCTGACGAACGCGGTGTTGCGTTCCAGGGCGTACTGCTCGGGATCCAGGCCGTGGAAGGTCCAGAACCGCTCGTCGACCCCGTACACCTGTACGGCCGACGCGCGGCTGCGGCTCGACTGGTGGGTGACGAAACCCTCGACCGCGACCAGCGGCGCGGCCGCCTCGAAGGCGTCCGCCATTCCGTCGTCGGCCAGCAGGTCTTCAGCAAGCGACTCGCGGACGTAGCCGAAGCTCGTCACCACGAGGTCGACGGCGCCCAGCCGCTCAAGCGCCAGCGCCCGCAGGCTGGAGCGGACCGACGCGCCGACCAGCAGCGCCCCGGCCAGCACCGCCACGGCGACGGCCACGCCGGCCACGACGGCGAGATTGGTGCGCCAGTACCAGAGGACGTTGCGCCTGGCGAGCGATGTGAGTTGCATTACCTGCTTCGCCCCACGCCGCGGCGGCGGGTGCCGGTCAGTACACGCCGACCGTGGTCGACGAGGCGAGCGCGCTGAAGGGACGGACGCCGCTCACGCCGTCCCAGGGGTAGAGATCGCACGGCGGCTCGCGCTCCCCCTCGTCCCGCTCGAGGAAGCGCGGGACGAAGAACTCCTTCGTCAGGGTCGTCAGCATCACCCGGCCGGTCCCGCCGTACTCGACGACGCGGTCGGTGTCATCGGGGTCGACCACCTGCAGCACGGCCCGCGGCTGCGGCGCGTAATACGTGATCTTGTAGCCCTCCGCAGCTCCGCTCGGCGGACTGGCCGCCAGGCCCATCAGCGTGTTGCCATAGGTCGGGGTCATGTACACGCCGTCGAGCAGCTCCTCGTTGGCGAACCGGTTCCACTGCGGCGTGAACTCGGTGCCGCCGGCGAAGATGCCGGTGATGCCGGCCTCCTTGATGCTCGAGCCTTCCTCTTCCAACCGGTTGGCGAGCGCCTCGATCAGCTTCGGCGTGGAGAAGAGGCAGCGGATGTCGTGCCCGGCCGACAGCACCGTCAGCGCCTGATCGATGACGTGCGCCTGGTACGCCTTGAGGTGATCCATCCACCCCTTCTTGATCAGCTTGATGACCCAGCGCGGATCCAGGTCGACGCAGAAGCAGATCCCGCCGCGGTAGTGGGCGAGGTGCTCCACCGCCAGCCGCAGCCGGCGCGGGCCGCTCGGCCCCAGCATCAGCCAGTTGGAGCCCTTCGGGAAGCACTCTTCCGGCAGCGTGTGGGAGAACAGCTCGTAGTCCGTCCGGAAATCGTCGATGGCGATGCGACTCTTGGGAATGCCGGTCGTGCCGCCGGTCTCGAAGACGTAGATCGGCCGGTCGCTGTAGGCCTTCGGCACCCACCGGCGCACGGGACCGCCGCGCAGCCACTCGTCCTCGAAGTGCCCGAACTTCTTCAGGTCGTCAAAGCCCTGCACCTCGCCACGCGGATCCCAGCCGGCCTTCTCCGCCCACTGCAACCAGAACGGGCAGCCGGTCGCGGGGTCGAAGTGCCAGGCAACCACCTCGCGCACCCAGGCGTCGAGCGCCGCGCGCTGCGCCTCCGCCTGACCTTGATGGTCCACAATCTGTGTACTCATTAATCGGCGATCTTACACTAGGGAGAAGACCGGCCCGACGGCGCGCAACGCGGCGGGGATTGCAGGGAAACGGACAGATGGGCGAGCGTGGACACGTCGAGAACCTGTGGCTGAAGCGCTGCCGGCGCGGGCCGATGGATGCCGTCGCGCGGGCCGAGGCGGTGGCGGGTCGTGGTCTCGCCGGCAACGCCGATCAGGGCGGCCGGCGGCAGGTGACGATCATCGCTCGCGGGCGCTGGGATCGGGTGAACGAAGCGCTGGGCGACTATGTCGATCCGGCGTTGCGGCGCGCCAACGTGCTGGTCGCCGGCATCGATCTGGAGGCGACGCGCGGGCGCGTGCTGCGGATTGGCCCCTGCCGGTTGCGCATCCTGGGCGAGACACGTCCCTGCGAACGAATGGACGAGGGCTATCCCGGACTACGCGCGGCGCTGGGAACCGCCTGGGGCGGCGGCGCCTTCGCCGAGGTCCTGGACGGCGGCCCGATCGCGGTAGGCGACCCGGTGGCCTGGGAACCGGACTAGCGGAGCGCGTCGGATTTCGCCGCGAAGACGAAGTCGCTCTCGGTCAACCCGTCGATCTTGTGGGTCCAGATCGTGACCGTCACGCGGCCCCAGGTCAGCAGGATGTCGGGATGGTGGTCCTGCTCCTCCGCCATCTCGCCCACGCGCACGGTGAAATCGAGCGCCTGCCGGAAATCGTCGAAGGCGTACGCCTTCTCCAGGTGGTGCCCGTCGACGACGGTCCAGCCGCCGCCGAGTTGCGCCTGCAGCGCCTTCAATTCATCGCCCCTCAGCGGCGGCACCCCGCCGCGGCACGGCACGCACTGCTGCTTGGCCAGCTCGCTCATGACTGTGTTCCTCCGCTGCTGCTAAAATATTAGCCTGCATTTCCGATGCAACTTTTTCCCGCTTTCCTCAAGCTTGCGGGCAGGCGTGTAGTGGTCGTGGGCGGCGGCCCCGTCGCCGCCTCGAAGCTGCGCGCGCTGCTCGATGCCGGCGCAGAGGTCACGGTGATTGCCCCAGAGATGACGCCCGACATTGGCGGCGCCCCCGTCGAACGCATACGGCGCGCGTTCGAGCCGGCCGACCTGGACGGCGCCTGGCTGGTGGTGGCGGCCGCAACGCCGGACGTCAACCGGGACGTGGCCGCGGCGGCTGACGCACGCCAACTGTATGTCAACGCCGTCGATGATCCCGCCAACGCCAGCCTCTATCTGGGCGGGGTCGTGCGGCGCGGCGGGGTGACGTTCGCAATTTCAACCGACGGGCGGGCGCCAGCGCTGGCCGGTCTTCTCCGTGAAGGCCTCGACGCGCTGCTGCCAAACGCGGAGCTGGAGCGGTGGATGGACGAAGCCGCGCGCCTCCGGCCCCGGTGGCGCGCGGAGGCGGTCCCGCTGCCCGCCCGCCGGCCGGCCCTGCTCGAAGCGCTGGTCCGCCTGTACGAGAATCCGGAGTCCAGCGGCGCGGAGCGACGATGAACCCAGTCGGATTCGTCTCTCTCGTCGGCGCCGGTCCTGGCGATCCCGAGCTGCTCACCGTCAAGGCGGTGCGCCGGCTGGAAGCGGCCCACCTGCTGCTGTACGACGGCCTGGTGCGTCCCGAGGTGGTCGCGCTCGCGCCGCGCGCGCAGTGCTTCTGCGTCAGCAAGCGCCCCGGGCAGCGCGTAGCCACGCAGGATTCCATCCAACGTCTCATGATTCGAGGGGCGCAGCGCGGCAAGCGCGTGGTCCGGCTGAAGAGCGGCGACCCGTTCGTCCTCGGCCGCGGCGGCGAGGAGGCGCTGGCGCTGGCCGGCGCCGGCGTGCCGTTCGAGGTGATCCCGGGCGTCACCGCGGCGGTGTCGGCGCCCGCGCTGGCGGGCATACCGGTCACGCACCGCGGACTCGCCTCGGGATTCACGGTCGTATCCGGACACCTGCCGGAGGCGTACGAGCCGATCATCTCGGCCGTGTCGCCCGGTTCGATGACGATCATCGTCCTCATGGGCGTGCGCCGCCGGGCGGCGATCGCGCGGTACCTGCTCGCCCGCGGGTGGCGCGCCGGCACACCGGCTGCCATCGTGCTCTCCGCCTCGAATCCGGACATGCGGGTCTGGACCGGACGCCTCGACGCACTGGGCGACGCGCTCCTCGAAGACGACGGCTGGCGGGCGCGGGGCGCGCCGGGTACCATCGTCGTGGGGGAAGTGGCACGACTGCAGGCGTACGGCGAGATCCTGCACCACAAGTCGGCCGGAGTCGGCGCATGACAACGGAGAGCGCGGCATGACCTGGAAGGAGCAGCTCGAAGGCCGGATCCCGGCGGATCTGGCCGCCGAGATCGACACCTTCGAGAGCCAGATCGCCCTGCGGCGGCAGGGCAAGATCGACGAGAAGGTGTTCGCCGAGACCCGCCTGCGCCGGGGAGTCTACGGGCAGCGCTACGACAACGGACAGCGCAACGACGGCACGGGTCCGAAGACGCTGGAGTACCCGTCGGACGGTCTGACCAAGGGTCCCGAAACGGTCTGGGATGCGCCCGGCATGCAGCGCATCAAGATCCCGATGGGACACCTCACGCCGGAACAGCTCGACACGCTGGCCGACCTCGCGGAGGAGTACAGCGACGGCGTCTGCCACGTGACCACGCGGCAGGACATCCAGCTCCACTTCGTACACATCGACGACACGCCGGACCTGATGCGCCGGCTGGCCGCCGTCGGCATCACGACGCGCGAGGCGTGCGGCAACACGGTGCGCAACGTCACGGCCTGTCCCCTCGCCGGCGTCTGCCGCGACGAGACGTTCGACGTCACGCCTTACGCGGAGGCGTGCATGCGGTTCCTGCTCGGGCATCCCGACACGCAGGACTTCGGGCGCAAGTTCAAGGTGGCGTTCTCCGGCTGCCGTGACCACGCCTGCGGCCTCGTCTCGATGCACGACCTCGGGCTGATCGCCGTCACGCGAAGCGAGAACGGCGTGGAGCGCCGCGGCTTCGAGACGTACGTCGGGGGCGGCCTGGGCGCCGTGCCGTACCAGGCCAGGCTGTTCGATCCGTTCCTGCCGGTCGAGGAGCTGCTGCCGGTGGCGCAGGCCATCTCGCGCGTATTCGCGCGGCTCGGCGAGAAGCGCAACCGCGCGCGGGCGCGGATCAAGTTCCTGGTGGCCGGCCTCGGCATCGACGAATTCAAGCGGCTGGTGCTCGAGGAGCGCGCGGCGCTGCCCGACGATCCCCGCTGGACCGCGCACATCGAGAATGCCGGCGCGACGAACGGTGCGCCGGAGGCACGCGCAGCGGCGCCGTCCAACGGCGGCCCGCACGCGGAATACGAGCAGTGGGAGCGCACCAACGTCTACCGCCAGCGCCAGGCGGGTTACGCGGCCGTGACAGTCGCGTTACCGCTGGGCGACATGACCTCCGACCAGACGCGGCGCGTGGCGGACCTCGCCCGGCAGTACGCCGGCGGCGACGTGCGCGCCACCGTTGAGCAGAACCTGCTGCTGCGCTCCGTGCGCGAGAAGGACCTGCCGGCCGTGCACCGCGCGCTGGCCGCGGCGGCGCTGGCGCGCCCGGGGGCGGGCACGCTGGCAGACATCACTGCCTGCCCGGGCACCGACACCTGCAAGCTCGGCATCGCATCGTCGCGCGGGCTCGCGGCGGAGCTCACGACGCGGTTCGCCGCGCGGACCGGCGAGCTGGATCCCGCCGTGGAGTCGCTCCGCATCAAGACGAGCGGCTGCTTCAACTCCTGCGGCCAGCACCACATCGCCGACATCGGCTTCTACGGCGTCAGCCGCAACGTCGGGGGCTACGCGGTGCCGCATTTCCAGGTGGTGCTCGGTGGCAAATGGCGCGACAACGCCGGCTCGTACGGCCTGGCCTCCGGCGCCATACCGTCCAGGCGGATCCCGGAGGTCATCGAGCGCATCACGGCGCGCTTCGTCGCCGAGCGGCACGAGTCGGAGACCTTCCAGGACTACACGCAGCGCATCGGCAAACGCGCCCTGAAGGAGATGTTCGCCGACCTGGCGGCCGTACCGGCGCATGACGAGGCCCCCGCCTTCTACTCCGACTGGGGCGACCCGCGTGAATTCACGCTGGGCGACATGGGCGTGGGCGAATGCGCGGGCGAGGTCGTGTCGCTGACCGAATTCGACTTCGCGGCCGCCGAGGCGCAGCTTTTCGACGCGCAGTTGCGCCTCGAAGAAAACGCGGTGGAACAGGCGGACCAGCTCGCCTACGGCGCGATGCTGCTCGGGGCGCGCGGCCTGGTCAAGACGGAGTTCATCGACGTGGGCGATGACCCGGCCGCGATAGTGCTCGAGTTCAGGACGCGCTTCTTCGACACGCAGTTGTTCTTCGACAAGTACGCGGGCGGCAAGTTCGGGATGTACCTGTTCCGCAGGCACGAGTCCGGCCCGCGCGCCACGGCGGAAGCGGCGCACCGGCTGATCGAGGAAGCGCAGCTCTTCCTCGAAGCGTGCCATGCCTGCCAGGCGCGTCTGGCGGCCCGGCCGGCCGCGGGTCTGCCGCCGACCCGGCCGGCGGCGGCGCAACGCGCATGACGGACGCGCAGGGAAATACGGCGGCCAACGGCGGCATGGAAGCGCTGCAGCGCTTCAGCCTGAAGATCTACGCCGACCCGCCCGACGCCGTAGCGCCGCAGGCCGTCATTCCGGTATTCCACCGCTGGATCCGGGACCGGGTCGGTTCGGAGCTGCTGATCGACGTCGCCGACTACACGCACCTCGTCGACGGTCCGCACGTGCTGCTCGTCGCCCATGAAGCGAACTACGCGATCGACGGCAGCGGCGGCCGGATCGGACTCTCGTACACCCGGAAGCAGCCCGCGGGCGGTTCGCTGGCGGACCGGTTGAGCGCCGGGATGCGCGCCCTGCTCGCCGCAGGCCGGCGCCTGGAACAGGACCCGGAAGCGATGCCTGACGGCCGCTTCGCGTTCCGCGGAGACGAGGTCGCGGTCGTCGCCAACGACCGCCTGCTGGCGCCGAACACCGCGGAGGCCGCGGCGGATTTCCGCGATCCGGTCGGTACGTTTGCGGAGCGGCTGTTCGGCAGCGGCTACGCAGTGGAGCCGCTGGCCGGCTCCGACCGCGTCGGCTTCAGCCTGAAGGCGACCGCCCCCGCCTCGCTCGACGTTCTGCTGTCACGACTGCGATAGTTAGCCCGCGTTATCATCCGGCGGGATGGCGGCCGAACTGAGTCCGCGGGACATCTTTCTCGCTCCCGACCTGTCGACCGAGACAGCGGCCGCGTTTCTGGCGGGCTACCACCTGCGCGACGGCGCGGCGGCCGACGCGCATCTCCAGCAGCTCGCGGAAGATCTGCCCACCCGTCTCGCGCTGGCCGACCTGGCCGGCATGCTGTTCGACGCGCTGTCGACCACGCCGGACCCCGATGCCGCGCTGCTCGGCTTCTGCCGTTACGCCGCGGAGCGCACGCCCGGGGCCGCCTTCGTCGGCAACCTGCGCGCCGACCCGCGCATGCTGGAGCTCCTGACGCAGCTTCTGGGTACGTCGCCGTTCCTCAGCGAGATATTGATCCGCGACCCCGAGTACCTCCACTGGCTGCGGCGCGAGCTGGACAGCCCGCCGCCCGACCGTGCCGTGTACGACGCGGAGGTGGACCGCCGGCTCGACGCCGCCCAGAGCGTCGAGAACCAGGTGGACGCGCTCAAGCGCCTCCAGCGGCGGGAAATGCTGCGCATCGCCGCGCGCGACCTGTTCGGGATGCTGGACCGCGAGACGCTGACGACTACCACCACCCAGCTCTCGCACCTGGCTGACGCCCTCGTGGACGGCGTGCTGCGCGTGGCGGCAGCCGAGAACATCGCGCGGCACGGACCGCTGCCCGGACGCTTCGCCGTAATAGGCATGGGCAAGCTCGGCGGCATCGATCTCAACTACAGCTCCGACATCGACCTGATCTACGTCTACGACGTACCCCCGGAGGCGCCCGGCGACGTGCACCAGCGCTACCAGCGGCTCGGGCGCAGGCTCACGACGCTGCTCAGCGAGCACACCGCGGAGGGCTACCTGTACCGCGTCGACATGCGCCTGCGGCCTATGGGCGGGAGCGGCAACCTCGTCTACTCGCTGCGGCAGTCGGCGCAGTACTACGAGAACCTCGGCGAGACGTTCGAGCGGTTCGCGCTGCTCAAGGCGCGGCCGATCGCCGGCGACCGGGCGCTCGGCGAGAAGTTCGTGGAGCTCGTGGCGCCGTTCGTCTACCGCAAGTATCTGGACCACGCCGCCATCGAGGAGCTGGCGCGCTACAAGGCGCGCGCCGACCGGGAGCACGCCCGGCACGGCGACCTGGACCGCAACATCAAGGAAGGCCGCGGCGGCATTCGCGAGATAGAACTGTTCGCGCAAGTGTTCCTGTTGCTGCATGGCGGCGAGCGGCCGGCGCTGCGCACCGGGCACACGCTCACCGCGCTGCAGCAGCTCGGCGCGCACGGTTTCATCGAACCCGACGTACAGCGCGACCTTGCGGCCGCGTACATCTTCCTCCGCAACATAGAGCACGGCCTGCAGGTAGCCGAGGGCCAGCAGACCCACAGCCTGTCGGGCACCGAGCGCGGCCTGCGCGCGCTCGCGCGCCGCCTGGGCTTCGACACGATCGAGACGCTGGAGGAAGTGCTGAGCCGCCACCGCGAGCGGGTGCATGCGGTATATGCGCGCCTGTTCGAGGAAGACGCCGACGACGGCAACGTCGCCGGACGTGATTACTTCCGGCTGCTAGCCGGCGAAGTGGCCGACGACGACGCCCGCACCCTGTTGGCCGCGGCCGGGTTCGACGAGCCGGACAGCGCGCTCAACGCCTTGCGGGCACTGGACGGCGCAGCCCAGGGCGGCCGTTCGCGGGCGCGCAACCTGCTGGCGAACCTGCTGGGCGCCATTACATCCGGCGAAACGCCGTTGTCCGCGCCTGGCGCCGTGCTGATACGCCTGGAGCGTGTGATCGCAGCCAGCGGCGCCGCCGCCTCCCTTTACCGCACGCTGCTGGAAGACCAACTGCTGCGCGAGCGGCTGCTGGCGGGTCTGGACGCCGGCGACCTGTTTGCGGCGCGGCTCGCCGCCTATCCGGAGCTGCTCGACTCGCTCGCCCGCGGCGTGCTCGACTCTGATTCATTCCAGACGGCCGTAGTCGCGGCGTTCGACGAGGTCGTCGCCAACGGCCGTGACATCCAGTCGCAGTTGGATCCGTTCCGGCGCGTCAAGGCCATCGAGGAGTTCAAGGTGCTGGTCGAGTGGCTGACGCTGCGGCGGCTCGACCTGCTGACCGACAGGCTCTCGCTTGTCGCCGACTGCGCGGTGCGCGCGGCGGCACGGTCGGTCGCCGGGGAGTTGCCGCCGGCGCCGGATGCGACGGACCCCGACCACGGCTGGGCCGTCTTCGCGCTCGGCAAGCTCGGCAGCCGGGAGCTGACGGTGCACTCCGACCTCGACCTCGTATTCGTATACGACGGCGACACCGGTGACGCGCCGCGCTTCGAGCGCCACCAGAAGTTCGTGCGGACCGTGCAGGACCTGCTGTCCAAGACGACGGCGGCGGGCGTCGCCTACAAGATCGATACCCGGCTGCGCCCCGAGGGCCGGATGGGCGCGCTCGCCACGCCGCTGGCCGCCTTCGAACGCTACCTGCGCGAACGCGCCGAGATCTGGGAGCGGATGGCGTGGACGCGCTGCCGCGCAATTGGCGGCGATGCCGCGTTGGCCGAGAGGGTCCAGAGCGCGGTCGACGATTTCGTCTACGGACCCTGGTCGGACGAGATTCCGGCGTTCGCGCGGCACGTCCGCGGGCGCATCGAACGTGAGCTGGCGAAGGAGGCGGGAGGCGATCGGCTCGACCTGAAGCGCGGCCGCGGCGGCCTGGTCGACATCGACTTCCTGCTGCAGGTGCTGCAGATAGGGGAAGGCCGCGAGCGGCAGGAGTTCCGCGTCGCGGGCACCCGGCGGCTGCTTGCCGCGCTGCCCGTCACGGACGTGCTGACCCGCGCCGAGGCGGACGCGCTGCGCGACGCCTACGGCTTTCTGCGCAATCTGGAAACGGTGTTGCGCATCGACACGGACACGGACGGCGGCGCCATCGCGACCGATCCGGCTGCCCTCGAGCCGCTGGCGCGGCGTCTCGCCGAGCCGCTTTCCGGCGCCGAGCTGCTGGCGCGCTACCGCGACATGACCGAACGGGTGCGGGCCATCTACGAGGCCGGCATGGACCGGCTGGGTTCAGGCTGATGCCGGGCGCGCGCTACGGGACGGTGTGGTAGTGGCCGTGGGCCGGATCCCACACCTGCCGCGGGCCGGAGCCGCCGGTGTTGGTAAAGGTGTAGACGATGGCGCCGGCGATGGCGACGGCTACCGCTATCGCGGCGTAGGATGCCGTGCGCGAGCGCCGCTCGGACTTCCCGGCGCAGCACTGCTTGAACTTGCGCCCGCTGCCGCACGGGCACGGATCGTTCCGGCCGACCTTGCCTGCTGCCATGGTTTCCGTCCCGCCGCCAGTATACCGCCGCAACGCCCGCGTTGACAGCCCGCGGCTGCCGGCGCGCTACGGCACGAGGAGCAACTTGCCGACGTGCTTGCCGGACTCCATGACGCGGTGCGCAGCGGCGGCCTCGGCCAGCGGATACACCCCGTGGATCACCGGCCGCAGCGCACCGTCGGCGAACCGCGGCCAGACCCGTGCGCGCAACGCGTCGCAGATGGCCGCCTTGGCGGCGACCGGGCGCGAGCGCAGCGTCGAGCCGGTCAGCGTCTGGCGGCGGGACATCAGCCCCGCGAGGTTCAATTCGCCCCTGGCCCCGCCCATGACGGCGATCAGCACCAGCCGCCCCTCGAGCGCCAGGCAGTCCAGGTTGCGCTGCAGGTAGGCGCCGCCCACCAGGTCCAGGATCACGTCTGCGCCGCGCCCGCCGGTCGCGTCGCGCACCGCCGCAACGAAGTCCTGCTCACGGTAGTCGACGGCCAGCTCTGCTCCCAGCGCTGCGCATGCCGCGCACTTCGCCGGTGAGCCGGCGGTAGCCAGCACGCGGGCGCCGAACGCCCGCGCAAGCTGGATGGCGACGGTGCCCACGCCGCTCGATCCGCCGTGCACCAGGAGCGTCTCGCCGGCCGCCAGCCGCCCGCGCTCGAATACGTTCGTCCAGACGGTGCAGTACGCCTCCGGCAACGCGGCCGCGTCGCGCAGCGTCACGCCCTCTGGCAGCGGCAGGCATTGCGGGGCCGGCACGAGGCAGTACTCCGCGTAGCCGCCGCCCGCCACCAGCGCGCAGACCTCCTCACCTGCGGACGGGGACTCCACCCCCGTACCCACCGCCGCAACCGTGCCCGACAGCTCCAGCCCGGGGATGTCGGACGCGCCGCCCGGCGGCGGGTAGCTTCCCTGCCGTTGCATGATGTCGGCCCGGTTGATGCCGGCCGCCACCACGCGCACCAGCACCTCGTCCGCCCCCGGTGACGGCACGGGGCGATCCGCCAGGCGGAGAACCTCGGCCGGACCGGGCGCACTGATCTCCACCGCCTTCATCGTTTCCGGAATCGACATGTTTGTAAGGTACCCGCTACGGTTCGCGGCGCACGACCTGCGCGCGGATTATCTCTATCCGGTCGACCGGCGTCTCCCCGTCGGCCGGCGCCGCCTCGATGGCCCGGACCACGTCCATGCCCTCCGCAACGACTCCGAACGCCGTGTACTGGCCGTCCAGCTCCGGCGCCGCGCCGGTCACGATGAAGAACGAGGTCGAAGCGCTGGCCGGGTCGTCGAGCCGCGCCATCGAGACGACGCCCGCGACGTGTTGCATGTCGTTGAACTCCGGCTCGAGATTCTGCACGAAGCCCTGCTGACGTTCGGTCAGCGGTACGCTGCGCGTCGGCAGATGCCCGCTCTGGACGACGAAGCCGGGCACGACCCGGTGGAACGCGACGCCGTCGTAGACACCCGCGTCGGCCAGGCGCAGGAAGCTGCGGACGTGATTAGGCGCCCGGTCCGGATACAGATCGATCGCGATTTGCCCGTGCGTCGTGTCGAGCACCGCACGGAACGCCGCCAGGTCCGCGGCGGTTCCCGTGCTGAACGGCGGGACCTCGGGCGGCGGCTTGTCGCGGATCCGGACCGTGCGCACGACGACGCGCTCGTCCGCGAGTCCCCCGGCGTCAACGGGCGTCTCGGAGATTCTCGTGACGACATCCATGCCTTCGGCCACCTGCCCCCATATCGAATGCTGCCCGTCCAGGCCCGGCTGGTCGACGACGCAGATGAAGAACTGCGAACCGCTGCTGTCCGGGCGGCCGGCGGCCATCACCGCCGAGACCGCGCCGCGCACGTGCAGGGCGTCGCTCAGCTCGGCGTCCAGGAGACCGAGTCCGCCGCGGCCGTAGTCGGCGGCGCGCCCGGCATCGCGCGTCAACGGGTCGCCGCCCTGCACGATGCCGTGGCGCACCATGCGGTGGAAAATGGTGCCGTCGTACGCCCCTTCCTCTGCCAGCCGCATCACGAGGCCGACGTGGTTGGGCGCCAGCTCGGGCCGCAGGTCGATGGCGATCGTGCCCAGGTCCGTCTCGACGACCGCCTGCTTGCCGGTCATCTCCTCCACGGACAAGGGGGTTACGAACGGCTCGCGGGCCGGCTGCGCGGACGGGGGCTCCTGGGCCGCCGGCGCCGCCGCGCACAGCAGACTCGCCGCCAGCGGCAACAGCCTCACGAACGTCGATTCACGCATCGGCAGCAGCACAGTATCACGCCGGAAAGCGCGGCCGGCGGGACAGCACGGGCCGGCCGGTTCAGGCCGCGCAACAGGCGGCGCGACGCTGGAGTTGATCCGCTGTCTATGCTAGAGTGTTTCGTTGTCGACAACTGTGTCGAAACTCGTCGTGCTGCACTCAAAATCGTTCGTCAGAACCGGGAGGCTTTCCATGGCTCATCATGGCAGAGGCGTTGTGCGACTGGCCCTGGTCGCAATGCTGGCCGCCGTGCCGGCGGCTGCGCTGGCACAGGCGCCGGCCGCGGAGGACGTCACGTTCACGAAGGACATCACTCCCATCCTGCAGCGTTCCTGCCAGGTGTGCCACCGCCAGGGCGAGATGGCCCCGATGTCGCTGGTCACCTACCAGGAGGTGCGTCCCTGGGCCCGTTCGATCAAGAACCGCGTGGTGAACCGCGAGATGCCCCCCTGGCACATCGACAAGAACATAGGCATCCAGAAATTCAAGGGCGACACCTCGCTGAGCGACGAGGAGATCGCGCTGGTCGCCAACTGGGTCGACAACGGCGCGCCGCTGGGCGACCCGAACGACATGCCGCCGCCGGTCGAATTCGCCGATTCCTCGGAGTGGCAGATCGGTGAACCGGATCTCGTCGTGCGGTTCCCGGCCTACCCCGTGCCGGCGGAGGGTCCCGACCTGTTCGGCAACATCTATACCGACCTGGAGCTGGACGGAGACCGCTACATCAAGGCGATCCAGACCCGCGTACCCGACGACGCATCGCGCCGGGTCGTCCACCACGCGCTGTCGTTCGCGGTGGACCCCGACGAGCAGGAGATGCGCGAATCGGGCGACGAGAACATTCCGGCCGCCATGTTCCTGGTCGAGTACGCCTCCGGCAAGCAGTCGGAGATCTACCCTGAGAACTCCGGGCTGCTGCTCGAGAGCTGGCGCAAGATGCGGCTGGACTACCACTTGCACTCGGTCGGCGAAGACGTCGACGCCAAGGTAGAGCTCGGCATGGTGTTCCACCCCAAGGGTCACGTGCCGGAGCACATCCGCTGGTCGAAACAGCTCGGCCAGCACGTCACGGACCTGGACATCCCGCCCGGCAAGGTCGTGCGCACCGACGGTTACACGTATTTCCACAGCGCGGCCCGGATCACCGCCTTCCAGCCGCACATGCACGCGCTGGGCACCTACCAGTGCCTGGAGCTGATCTATCCGTCGACGGGCAGCCCGGCGGAGACGGAGCTCGTCAGTTGCGCCCACTGGGACTACAACTGGCACATGGTCTACAACTATGCCGATGACGTGGCGCCGATCATTCCGGCCGGCACGGTCGCGCACGTCATCAGTTGGCACGACAACACGGAAGCGTTCCGGGCCAACCCGGATCCGAAGAACTGGACCGGCAACGGCGGTCGGACCATCGACGAGATGGCGTTCGTGTGGCTCGGCTGGTACGACCTGACCGACGAAGAGTACGAGGCCGAGATCGCCGAACGGCGGGCGCTGCAGGAAGCCGCCGCCGCAACCGATCAACAGCAGCAGCAGTAGCACATGTCCAACACGTTGAAGTTGCTCGTAGCCGCGGGGGTGATTGCGGGTTTCCTGGGTGTGCCCCAGGTGGCGCCCGCCCAACTGGATCACCTGCCCTACATGCTCAAGTACAACAAGGGGCAGAACATCCAGCCGATCTTCCAGGGCTGGTCGCGCAACCCGGACGGCAGCTACGAGATGCACCTGGGATACCTGAACCGCAACTACCTGGAGGAGCTGCACGTCCCGATCGGCCCCGACAACCACATCGAGCCGGGCGGACCGGACCAGGGCCAGCCGACTTACTTCTACACGCGCAACAACCGGCAGATCTTCAGCGTCACCGTGCCCGCCGACTTCGGCAACCAGGAGCTCATCTGGACCCTCACGATTCGCGGCAAGACCGAGCAGGCCGTTGGCTGGCTGCAGCCCGAGTGGGAGATCAATCCGGATACCGGCGGACGTCAGCTCGGTGAGGAGGCCCGCCGCAACGTACCGCCGGCGGTGACGCTCAGCGCGCCCGCGAGCATCTCGCTGCAGGACAAGCTGACGCTCACCGCCAACGTCATGGACGACGGCCTCCCTACGCCCCGCGGCAGCCGTCAGCTACAGCGCAACCGCGCGGTCGGCCAGGAGATTCCGCCAATTCTGGTGCCGCCCGAGGGCACGCCGGAGCCGCCGACGAACCTGCCGCAGCTCAACGTCAATGCGCGGGGCCGGCAGAGCAGGCCGTCTCCGCCGGAGGGCTTGTCGGTGTCCTACATCGTGTGGCGCGGACCGGCGGGCATCAAGTTCGAGCCGATGTTCGCGATGGTGGAAGACGGGACCGCCGCTACCGAGGCTACCTTCACACAGCCGGGCGACTACGTGCTGCAGGCCCGCGCCCACGACGGCGCCAGGTCGACCTACGAATTCATCAACGTCAGCGTTAACTGATTGACGTTCCGCCGTCGACGGGTATGAGGGCGCCGTTGGTGTAGGCGCCGGCGCGGGACGCCAGGTAGATCGCAATTCCCGCCATTTCTTCCGGCCGCCCGATGCGGTCCAGCGGGCATGCCTGCCGGATGCGGTCGCCGTACTGCTCCAGGACCACCGCGGTCATCTTGCTTTCGAAATAACCGGGCGCAATCGAATTGACGGTGACGTGGCGCGGCGCGAGTTCCACAGCCAGGCAGCGGCTCAGGTGGTGCACGCCCGCCTTGCTGGCCGAGTAGGCGAACGTGCCTGCCGGGAGGATCGTCGGGACGTGGACCCCGTCCATCGAGCCTATGACGATCACGCGCGCCGGATCCTGCGGCGTTGCGGCCCGCTCCAGCATGGGTGTCAGATCCTGGGTGAGGAAGAAGACGGAGCTCAGGTTCAGTTCGATTACCTTGCGGAAACCGCCCTCCGGGAATTCGCCGTAGGGCGCCGCCCAGTTGGCGCCGGCGTTGTTCACCAGGATGTGCAGCGCACTCTCGTGGCTGCCCAGCTCCTCCACCAGCGCGGCGCGGCCCTCGGCGGTGGAAACGTCCCCCGGCAGTGAGACGCACGGGCCGATGCTGCTCAACTCCTCAGCCGTCCGGTCGCACGCCTCGCGCTTGCGCGCCGAGATGTAGACGCGGGCGCCGGCCTGCACGAAGCCCTCCGCAATCATCCGCCCGATGCCGCGCGAGCCGCCGGTAACCAGGGCCGCCTTGCCGTCCAGTGAGAACAGGGTGCTGACGTCGATCGTTGACATGCGCGGAATGATACGGGAGCCCTGCCGGGCCGTCCAGAATCGCGGGATGTTATGATTTTCGCCTATGAACAAGGTGCTTCCAGACGCGGCCAGCGCGGCCGCGATGATTCCCGACGGCGCCACGATCATGATGGGCGGCTTCGGGCTGTGCGGCATTCCGGAGAACCTGATCGCGGCGCTCCACGAGCGCGGAACGGGCAATCTGACCGCCGTCAGCAACAACGCCGGCGTTGACGATTTCGGCCTCGGCATCCTGCTGCAATCGCGGCAGGTGACGCGCATGATCGCCACCTATGTCGGCGAGAACAAGGAGTTCGAACGCCAGTTCCTGGCCGACGAGATCGAGGTCGAGCTGGTGCCGCAGGGCACGTTCGCCGAGCGGCTGCGGGCCGGGGGCGCCGGCATCGGCGGTTTCTTCACGCCGACCGGCTACGGCACGGTCGTTGCCGAAGGCAAGGAAACGCGGATGATCAACGGCCGCGGCCACGTCCTCGAAGCGCCGCTGCACGCCGACTTCGCCTTCGTCAAGGCCTGGAAGGGAGACCGGCTCGGGAACCTCATCTACCACCGCACGGCGCAGAACTTCAATCCGATGATGGCGGCGGCCGCGAAGGTCACCATCGCCGAGGTGGACGAGCTCGTGGACCCGGGCACTTTCGATCCCGACCAGGTGGACACGCCGTCCATCTACGTGCGGCACATCGTCGAATGCCCCCACAGCGAGAAGCGCATCGAGAAGCTGGTGCTCCGCAATGACTGACAATCGGCAACGCATCGCCCGGCGGGTCGCGCAGGAGTTGCAGGACGGCAACTACGTCAACCTCGGGATCGGCATCCCGACGCTCGTCGGCAACCACATCCCGCCGGGAATCGAGATCACGCTCCACTCCGAGAACGGCCTGCTGGGCATCGGGCCCTACCCCACCGCGGACGAGGTCGACGCCGACCTGATCAACGCCGGCAAGGAGACGGTTACGGAGCTGCCCGGCTCGTCCATCGTCAGCAGCGTCGAATCGTTCGCCATGGTGCGCGGCGGGCACCTGGACCTGACCGTGCTCGGAGCGCTGCAGGTCGACGAAGAAGGCAACCTGGCGAACTGGATGATCCCCGGCCGGATGGTGAAGGGCATGGGCGGGGCCATGGACCTGGTCGGCGGCGCGAAGCGCGTCATCGTCGCCATGGAGCACACCACGAAGAAGGGCGGGCACAAGCTGATCAAGCAGTGCACGCTGCCGCTGACCGGCGTGAAGGTGGTAACCATGATCGTCACGGAGATGGCGGTTATCGACGTCACCCCCGCCGGCTTCAAGCTGCGGGACCTCGCTGAAGACGCCACGCTCGAGCAGGTACGCGCCGCCACCGGCGCTCCGCTGATCGTCGAGGAAACGCCCGGCACCTTTTCCTGATCTCCCGCAGTACACGGACGGAGCACGATGGCACTGAAGACAGCCGACGAATACCTGGAGAGCCTGCGCGACGGCCGCACCGTCTATTTCCGCGGCCAGCTCGTGCACGACGTGACCAAGCACCCCGTCATCGGGGTTGCGGCGCGGCACGCCGCCATCGACTACGAGATGGCTCATGATCCGGCCCACCGCGAGTTGTGCGTCGTCGCGGACGAAGCCGGCGAGTACTCGCGCTACTACCAGATTCCGCGCACGCCCGACGACCTGCTGCAGCGCAGCCGCCTGATCGAGGCGGCCACTACCGAGGGCGCCACGCTGGTCGTGCTGATCAAGGAAATCGGCACCGACGCGCTGTGCGGCCTGCTGCGTGTCTCCTCCGCGGTCGATGCGCAGCACGGCACGGAATACGCGCCGCGCGTGCAGGCCTACTACGAGCACTGCCGCGACAACGACCTGGCCGTCGCGGTCGCGCAGACCGACGTCAAGGGCGACCGCTCGCTCAAGCCGTCGGCCCAGACGGACCCCGACATGTACGTCCGCATCGTGGACCGCAACCGCGACGGCATCGTCGTGCGCGGCGCCAAGGCGCACACGTCCGTCAGCACGAACGCCAACGAGCTGATCGTCCTGCCGACGCGCGCGCTCGGCGAAGCGGACCGCGACTACGCCGTCAGCTTCGCCATCCCGATGAACACGCCGGGACTGTTGCTGCTGGCCTCGGCGTTCGACTCGCACGGCCCGCTGAGCTCGCCGGTCGAGCTGCCGATCTCGGCGCAGCACAAGATGATGGAGACCACCACGGTCTTCGACAACGTGTTCGTGCCGTGGGAGCGCGTGTTCCTGGCGGGCGAGCACGACTTCGCCGGGCCGCTGGCGCTGGCCTTCGTGGAGCACCACCGCTTCACCGCCATCTCGTACAAGCTGCCGCTGGTCGACGCGCTGGTCGGCTCCGCCCTGCTGATGGCCGACATGAACGGCATTTCGAAGGCCGGCCACGTGCGCGAGAAGGTCGTTCAGCTCATCAGCTATGCCGAGACGCTGCGCGGCCTGACGCACTACGCCGCGCTGATGGGCAAGCCGCGGGAAGCCGGCATCGCCGCCCCCGACCCGCTCTACGTGAACATGGCGAAGTACCACTTCGCGCACCACTACCACGACGCGGTGCGCAACGTGCAGGACATCGCCGGCGGCGCGCTGGTGACCGGTCCGGGCGCCGAGGACCTGGAATCGGAGGCGACCGCGCCGTTCTACCGCAAGTACTACGCCGGCCACGGCGTCGGCGGCGAGGACCGGCTGAAGGCGCTGACGTTCGTCAAGAACCTGGTCGCGTCCGAGTTCGGCGCCTACCAGGAGGTGCTGGCCGTACACGCCGAGGGGTCGCTGGAAGCCGAGAAGCAGATGGTGGCCCGCAGCTACGACCGCCGCGCGGCCGTGGCGCTGGTCCGCCGGCTGGCCGGATTGGAGTGAAGGCATTGTTCCGTGGAGCTTCGTGGCGGAAGGAGAGGAACGGATGACACTATCCGGACAGACATGGGTGCGGCTGCCGGCCGGACGGCGCGCCGTTGCCGCGGCCCTGTGCGTTGCCGGCCTGGCGGCGCCGGCGCTGGCGCAGCAGGGCGGGCGGACCACGCACGCCGGCAGCGCGCCGCGCATCGACCCGGCCACCACCATCGACTGGCCCCTGCACAACCTGGACCTGCGCAATTCCCGCTTCGCGGCGCCGGATCAGATCGACACCGCCAACGTCGCCGGCCTGGAGCTCAAGTGGCGCCACCAGACGCCGCCGCGCTCGATCGTGCGCTCCACGACGCCGCTGGTCGTCGACGGCATCATGTACTTCAACTCCGGTTCGGTGCTGACGGCGCTCGACGCGGCGACGGGCGAGCCGGTCTGGACGTTCGAGGCGGATCCGCCGTTCGCCGGCGGCGGCCGCGGACCCTCGTATGCCGACGGCCGGATCTACGCTTTCGGGCCGGAGATCATGTACGCGGTGGACGCCGCGACCGGCGAGCTGATCGACACGTTCGGCGACCGCGGTCACCTGCAGGTGGCGCGGGCCGCGCTCACCCACAAGTACCCCGACGATTACCCGCCGGACGTCGACACCACGGCCATGGGGTTCGCGATGACCAACCCGCCGACCGCCGCCGGCGGCAAC
Source organism: Vicinamibacterales bacterium (assembly GCA_965207665.1). Lineage (GTDB taxonomy): Bacteria > Acidobacteriota > Vicinamibacteria > Vicinamibacterales > UBA8438 > JAAXGX01. The sequence goes on along the minus strand of CBDBMV010000002.1, from coordinate 2,426,025 downwards.
CTGTATATCGGCCTGCCGTTTTCGGAAGGGCTGCTGCCGGGCGGGCTGCTGGTTGCGGTGGACGCCGGTACCGGTGCGGTGCAATGGGTGTTCAACACGATTCCCCAGGGGCCGCGCGACGAAGGCTGGGAGATCGCCCGCGATACGTGGAGCGGCGAACGGCGCTACGGCGGCGGCATCTGGCTGCCGCCCGCGGTCGACGAAGAGCTGGGCATGGTCTTCATCAACGCCGCCAACCCGTCGCCCAACTACGATGCATCGTCGCGGCTCGGCATGAACCTGTTCACCAACTCGATGCTGGGCCTCGACATGCATACCGGTGAGCTGAAGTGGTACTTCCAGACGCTGCACCACGACATCTGGGATTGGGACCTGGCGTCGGGGCCGATCCTGTTCGACGTGACGGTGGACGGGCGCCCGGTGAAGGGCGTCGCCTCGCTCGGCAAGACCTGCTACGTCTACATGCTGGACCGCGAGACGGGCGAGCCGATACACCCGATCGTCGAGCACGTCGTGCCCACCAACACCGACGTTCCGGGTGAAGAGGTGTGGCCCACGCAACCGATTCCGCAGAACGCGGCGGGCGTGTGGCAGGAGCCGTTCTGCGCGCAGTATCCGATCGTCGACGACCCCGAGCTGGCGCCCCGGGTGCGGCAGATGTTCCACCCGTACCAGGTGAACGAGTTCGTCATCACGTCGCCGGGCAACACCGGCGGGGCGAACTACGGCTCACCCTCTTTCAGCCCGCGGACCGGGCTGCTGTACGTTACCGGCAAGAACGACGCCTTCTCGATCAAGGTCAAGGTGGTCGGCGACACGATGGAACCCGGGCCCGGCTACGTAGGCCACTTCGGCAACATCGAGGAGGTCGGCCAGACCGGTGTCACGGCGACGTCGACGCTGGCGGCGTACGACCCGGCGACCGGCGAGCTGGTGTGGTACCAGGAGAGCCCCGGCGCGACCAACGGCGGCAACCTGGTGACCGCCGGCAACGTCGTGTTCCAGGGCGGCAGCGACGGGAGCTTCGACGGCTTCGACGCGGAAACCGGCGAGCGGCTGTTCACCTACAAGTCCGACACCGGCATCCACGCCAGCCCGCTGACCTACCAGGTCAACGGCGAGCAGTACGTGGCGATTGCCGCCATCAACACGGTGCTGGTATTCGGGCTGCCCTGACGGGTTACTCGCGTCCCTGCGCCTCGAGGTTGCGGGCGCCGGCCAGGATGCTGACCATCGCGTAGTTGCCCTCGTGGCAGGCCGCCTCGTAGATCTGGTTGGACCTGTTGTCCACCAGGGTCAGCGGGATCTCGGCGGTCCAGGAGGTTTCCCACACCGTCGGGTCCTCGACGGTCACCTCGTACATCACCAGGTCGGAATCCGCGCGGGTAAACCGCTCGACGAGGTGCAGGTTCTCGCTGGATCCGTAGAAGCTCGTGCCCGTGCTGAAGTTGGTGGTGTCGACCACCAGCGTATCGCCTTCCCAGTGGCCGACCGAGTGCCCCAGCCACTGCCGGATGTGCGCCGGCGGATGCGGGCGCCCGTCCAGGTAGATCGTCCGGTAGCCGCCGCCCCGGTGGCCGTCCTCGTGATAGACCGCCATCGCATCGGGAGACTGCACGAAGCGGCTGTAGGTGCCCGACGTGCCGCGCACGAACGGGATGGTGATTCCCATGCAGCGGTCGGGCGCGCGGTCTTCCGGATTGTCGGCGTACCTGCCGCTCTGCGGATCCACCGGGTACGGAATGCGCACGTCGGTCTCGATCTCGCCGCCGCCCGCCGCGCGGCGCGGCCGGGCTTCGCCTATCCGCTCGATGGCCTCCGGCGTCCGCGGCGGGATCCTGCCGTTCGGCGGATCGACGATCAGCGACGTGCGGCGCGTGCGGATGACGTCCTTGCCGCGGCCGGTGAACTCGTCGTTGTAGGCCCCCTCGACGTCCGCGACCGTGCCGGCCTCCGGCCGGAAGTTGCGCCCCTCGGACGTGTCCTGCGCGCCCTCCAGGACAGCCACTTCCTCGTCGGTCAGGAACTCGCGGTCGCCGAACTCCTCTGGGCGTTCCAGCGGCGTCAGCGTATAGCCGGGACTCCAGATCCCGGTCAGGTCGGGATCGCCCCATGCGGTGCGCGGCGTGTCGAAATCGGCAGCCTCCTGGCCCGCAACGGGCGGACCGGCAATCAGGGCGACCGCGACCAGCGCCGCCAGCGCGCACGCTGCAGTTGCGTACCGTAGTTTCATCTGAGCCTCCTCATGCACGGGCGCCGCGCTTCGAACCGAACCCCTGCGGCAAGCTGCTACTGCTCGTTCAGGCGCGCGCCGGCCAGGATGCTGACCATCGCGTAGTTGCCCTCGTGGCAGGCCGCCTCGTAGATCTTGTTCTCGCGGTTGTCGAGCCGATTGAGCGGCACTTCGATCGTCCAGGGCGCGCTGTACACCGTCGAGTCCTCGATGGTGGCCTGGTACATGACGGTGTCCGACCCGCTCATCGTGAACCGCTCCGTGAGCTTCATGTTCTCGCTGGCGCCCTGGTAGCGCGTCTGGTTCGTGAAGTTGGTGGTCTCCACGACCAGCGTGGTGCCCTCCCAGCGGCCGACCGCGTGTCCGAGCCACTGCCGGATGTGGCCCGGCGGATGCGGGCGCCCGTCGAGCCAGATGTCCCGGTAGGCGCCGCCGTGGTGCCCGTGCTCGTAGTAGATCGCCAGGCGGCCCGGCGTCTGCACGAAGCGCTTGTGGCCGCCGGCGGTTACGGCCTGACCGTAGGCCAGCGGCAGTTGGACGCCCATGCAGCGGTCGTTGGTCCGCTGCTCCGGGTTGTCCGTCATGTCGTCCGTGACGTTCGGCCGATCGGCCTGCCACTGCTCGCGGGCGCCCGGCAGAAACGGAATCTTGCCGTCCGGCGGATCGATGATCAGCGACGTGCGGCCCGTCGCGATCACCTCCGTGCCGCGGCCCGTGTAGACATCGTTATAGGCCCCGCGCAAATCAGCGAGCGTGCCCCGCTCCGGGCGGCCCTCGGTGTTGCCAGCGCCGGCGCCCGCCCCGATGCCGAAGGTGGACGCCTGGCGCGCCTCCAGGGAGTTGGCTTCTTCGTCGGTCAGGAACTCGCGCCCTTCGAATTCGTCCGGGCGCTCCAGCGGCGTGAAGATGTAGCCGGCGCCCCAGATCCCCTGCAGGTCCGGATCGCCCCAGGGCGTCTGGCCTGGTGTGTAATCGTCGGCCGCCGAGTTGCCTTCCTGCCCGGCGACGCCGGCCGCCAGCGCCCACACGCCAACCACGACCGTAAACAGAATCGCTACCACGGCATGTCGATCGCGCATGACCTGTCCCCTTCTTGAATAACGCGCTCCGATTCTACCGCAATTCACGACGCCTGGTACCCCCTGCTCGGCAGGTTGGAACGCCCCGGGCGCCGGCTCAGTCGACGATTGCCTGGTACGCCAGCGTGGCCAGATCCTGGCGGATGTTCAGATGCGTGTACGGGCGCAGTTGCGTCAGCAGGACGCCGAGCAGCTCCTCCTGCGGATCCACCCAGAACGTGGTGTTGAACGCGCCCCACCAGAAGTACGCGCCGGGCGAGTAGGGCATGCCGGCCGCGCCGGGGTCCTGCACCACGGCGTAGCCCAGGCCGAAGCCGTAGCCCGGGCCGACGAGCCAGATGCCGTGGTCGCCGACGTGGTTCAGCGTCATCAGGTCGACCGTCTTGCGGCCGAGAATGCGCACGCCGTCCAGCTCGCCGCCGTTGAGCATCATCTGGTGGAAGCGGAAGTAGTCGCGCGCAGTCGACACCAGGCCGCCCGCACCGCTGAAGTAGCTGTGCGGCTCGCGCACGAAGCGGCTGTCGGCGGACGGCGCCTCGGTCAGCGCGAGCCCACCCCCTTCTTTGGGCCGGTACTGCGCCGCGAAGCGGGCCAGCTTGGCGGCCGGCAGGTAGAAGTGCGTGTCGACCATGTCCAGCGGCCCGAAGATCCGCTCCTGCAGGAAGCGGTCGAAGCGCATGCCGGACATCACCTCCACCAGGCGCCCCACGACGTCCGTGGCGCGGCCGTACTCCCAGCGCTCCCCCGGATGGAAGTTCAGCGGCAGCGCGGACAGGCGCGTGACGAACGCGTCCAGCGTGTCGCCCGGCTCCCGCTGCGGCCCGATGGCGTCGAAGTCGGGCTTCGTGATCCCGCGGTACGTATTCGGCAGGCCGGCGGTGTGCGTCAGCAGGTGCTGCACCGTAATCGGCTGCGACGCCTGCTCGGTCCGGAACCGCGCGCGGCCCACTTCCTGATAGGTCGCGGCCGACGCCACCTGCATGTCGGCGAACTCGGGCAGCCACTTCGCGATCGGGTCGCGGAGCTGGAAGTGTCCCTCTTCGTAGAGCATCATCAGCGCGACCGACGCGATCGGCTTGGTCATCGAGGCTATGCGGAAGATCGTGTCGTGGGTCATCGGCGCGCCGGCCTCCGCATCGCGGCTGCCGAACGTCGAGAAATGGACCACCTTTCCGCGCCGCGCCACCAGCGACACGACGCCCGCTACCTCGCGCCTGTCCACGTACGCCTGCATGACCCGGTCGAGCCGCTCCAGCCGCTCCGCCGACATGCCGACTTCGTCCGCCGCAGCCGTCGGCACGCCGTCCATCACCGGAAGGTCCGACGGCGCGACGGCGACCACCGCCACCGCTGCCGCCAGCACGCCGATGCCGGCCGCCAGCCCCAACCCCCGCACGTGCTTCGCCGTGGATGCCATGTGTTCCTCCGCTACCGCTTGAGCCGCGCCTCCAGGTCGCGCGACTGGCCCGGCGCCCGGTCGTCGCCCAGCGCGCCCATCCAGTAGGGATAAGCCGCCGGCAGCCGGCTCACCTCGTCCAGCGCGGCCATCTCGTCCGCGGTCAACCGCAGGTCGACCGCCGCCAGGTTGTCCTCGAGCTGGTCCATTCTGCGCGCTCCGATGATGACGCTGGTCACCACGTCCTTGCCGAGCAGCCAGGCGAGCGCCACCCGCGCGACGGACGCGCCGTGGGCCGCCGCGATCGGCTGCAGCGCGTCGATGATCTCGAAACCGCGCTCCTTGTCGACCGGCGGGAAGTCGAACGTCGCCCGCCGGGCCTGCGGGGCGCTGCTTCCGGCCCGCGTGAACTTGCCGGTGAGAAAGCCGCCGGCCAGCGGACTCCACACGAGCAGGCCCAGCTTCTGGTCGCGGATCAGCGGAATGGTCTCCCGCTCCAGCTCGCGGCCGACCAGCGCATAGTACGACTGCGTCGCCTTGAACGTCTCCAGCCCGCGCTGCCGTGCGATTCCGAGCGCCTTCATCAACTCCCACGCGGGCAGGTTCGAGCAGCCGACGTAGCGCACCTTGCCGGCCCGCACCAGGTCGGTCAGCGCCGACAAGGTCTCCTCGATGTCCGTCACCGGGTCCCAGCGGTGGATCTGGTAGAGGTCGATGTAGTCGGTGCCCAGCCGCTTCAGGCTGGCCTCGGCCGCCTGGATGATGTGCAGCCGCGACAGGCCGACAGCGTTGGCGCCCGGCCCCATCCGGCCGCGCACCTTGGTCGCGATGACCACGTCCCGGCGGCGGCCCGCCAGCGCGCGGCCCAGGATCTCCTCCGACTCGCCGGTCGAGTACACGTCGGCCGTGTCGAAGAAGTTGACGCCGGCGTCGAGCGACCGCTGGACCAGCGCGTTGGCCTCCTCCTGCCCCAGCCCGCCGATCGCCTCCCAGCGCGCGCCGAAGGTCATGGCCCCCAGGCACAGCTCCGACACGTACACTCCCGTGTTGCCCAGCAGCCGAAAGTTCACTCTTGCCGTCCTCTCCCGGGTTCGCGGTCAGGGCGCCGGGAAATAGCCAATCATCTCCCCGCGGTTGGTGCCCAGCCAGATCTCGCCGCCGATCGGGATGGCCGTCGTGGATGCGGCGAAACCCTCTATGACAGGGTGGTGAAAGATGCGCTCGAACTCCAGCGTTTCCGGGTCGATCCAGGCCACGTTGAACGCCTCGGACGGCGTCTGGAAGTCGGTATGCCCGGCGGCGTAGATGCGGCCGTCCGGCGCCATGCGCAGGTTGTCGGGCCGGAAGCCGATCTGCACGGCGTCCATCTCCACCGGCGTCCGCCCGCGGGACAGGCGGATGAAGCGCTCGTCCTGCCAGCCGGCCACGTAGAGCCACTCGCCGTCGGCCGAGACCTCCACGCCGTTGGGCCGGACGTCCTCGCTGCCGGGCACCAGCGTCCAGCCGCTTTCCGCGTGCCACTCCAACACGCCGGTCGTGATTTCACCCTCCATGCGCGTAGCCGTGGCGGCGAAGCCCCCGCCGGGCACCGCCGCCACGGCGTTCAGCGTGGTTCCCTCGGGGGCGACGGCGCAGCCGACCCACGTCAGCGCCGGCGACGGCCCGCCCGCGTCCACCTCGAATACCTCGACCGATTCCCGGAAGCCGTGGTGCACGACGTACAGCGTGTGGACCCCGCCGCTGCCGGGATCCAGGTACAGGCCGTGCGCCCTGAAGTCATCGCCTTCCTGGGGATCGATGGGGCCGGGACAGGTCGGATAGGCGGCCGCGTCGAGCCGCTCGCCGGCGCCCGGCGACGGGAACAACACGCGTGTCGTCCGCTCGCTGATGCTGACGAGCTGGATGCGGCCGCCGGCCTGGTTGCCCGACGCGATCACCCAGTCGGAATCGGGGACTACGGCGAGGTCCTCAGGGCTGATGATGCCGCAGATGAACTGCAGGTCTCCGACCGGCTCGCACCCGCCGCCTGCCGCCGGCGCGGGAGATTCCGCCGCCGGCATCGCCGGGGATTCCTCAGCGGGCGGCGCCGGCGCGCCGGCGCACGCGGCTGTCAGCAACCCGAGCAGGCCGATTTCTGTCCAGTGTCTCATTGCAATACCTCTCATTGCGCGCGCACCGTCACGGCCACGTCGGCGGTCGCGTGGAAGCCGCCGTCGTGCGCCATCACGCGCAGCACGTAGTCCCCCGGCGCGTCGAACTTCGCTGTTACCGGATAGCGTCCGTCCGCCGGCACCGCCGGCGGCGCCCAGCCCGGCGTCCAGGGCGAGTTGAAACGATAGTCGGGGTACGTCTTGAACTGTTCGGGGTCGAACGTCACCTGTTCGCCCGGGCCGCGATAGACGAACCACGCCACCCGCAGGCCGATGGCGGTTGCCCGCGCGGGAAGCTGCAGCGGCGCCGGCCGCGGCTCCGGATAGCCGTCGTCGCTGGCGATCGCAACCAGCGGCAAGGGCTCGCCGACGGTCGCCGCGCGGATCGTCTCACCCTCGATCGCGACCCGCGGCGTCTGGTTGTTGCGCCCGTCGCCCCACTGCCCGAAGAACCCCGTGTCGCGCATGATGATGATGCCGTCCAGGACGTATTCGGGCCGCAGCGTAGCGAAGGCCTGCTCGGTCCGGCCGCGCGACGTGAGCGTCCAGACCAGCTCCCGCTCGCCGAAGTCCGCCGGCACCTGCACGCTGAAGGCGAAGCGGTTGCGGCGCGGCAGGAAGTGGGTGGGCTGGCCGCGGTCCGGCCCGCCCGGCGCGATGCGGTTGTCCGGGCCAATCGGGATGTCGAGCCGCTCGTCCAGGTTGCGGTTCATGTAGCCGAACACGAGGTTGAAGCTGCCGTCCGGGTTGTGCTCCCAACCCTCGTACGCCGGCGCCACCGTCTGGCCGCGCGAGTAGACGATGCGGCTGCTGGGGATCTGGCCCAGGAGGACGGGTTGCACCGCGGTCAGGACTCCGGCCGCAACCAGTGCGCCGCGGACCGGACCGGCAAGCCGGAGGGTGGTGCGGACGAAGGACATCCTCAGCGGCGCGCCGGCGGCTGGCGGCGCGGATGCTGCAGGTGGGCGGGCACGCCCGGCCACTCCAGCCGTCCGGCGCGCTCGGCCACCTCGGCCGCGAACTCCTCGTCCGTGAGGTACAGCACCCGCGGCAGCATCAGCGACATGTCGTCGATGGAACGGCTGCCGAAGCCCTTCCAGTTGCGCGGGTCCACGACGCGCGGATTGCTCACCGTGTTGTCGTACCAGGCGATCATGTGGATGATCGTGTCCTCCGGCAGCAGCGGCGCGGCATCGTCGTCGTAGTTGTAGATCTTCACCCAGTTGTGGTTGTAGCCGGCGCAGTTGAGCACCTCCCGGTAGCCGTTCGGATAGATGGCCTCCGCGCACATCCGCTTGCCGCTCGAATGCAGGTGGGGCTCGAAGGTCAGCATCTTGGCCGGCCGCGGCATCACGTAGTAGCCGTCGACCATCACCTCGCCCTCGCCCGCGGGAATGTCCAGGTCGGACTGCGTCGCCAGCGTCATCGATACCGACCCGACCGCCTGGCGGTACTTCGGCTCGTAGCCGGGCGGGTGAAACTTGAAACCGACGTCGACCCGCAATTCGACCGGCTTGCCGACCGAGTGCGTGTGCACGTCCCACGTCAGCGCGGAATCGGCCGGCAGGCGCACACCGACGTCATCCGGGAAGATCGTGGCGTTCTGGCCCAGCTCGTGCACGATGCGGAACGCGCCCGGATCGAACGTGAACCCGTCCGCCGCCTCGCCGTCACGGAGTTGCGCGCCGGTGATCACCGCATGGTGCAGCACGAAGTAGTTGAGATCGCCCTTCGCGCGCCCCGCGATACGCTCGATTCGCTCCTCGTTGGGACGGACCTCCTTGATCTCGACCGCCTGCACGTAGCGATCCTGCGCCAGGCCGGTGGGCGTCGCCGCCAACTGGATGTTCTGGTCTGCCGCCACGGCCTCCACGGTCACCAGCGGCGACGAGACGACGAGGTCCGGCGTGCCGATGCTCCACCCGCCGTCCGACCATTCGCGCGCCGGCGGCTGGTCCGCCGGATCGCCGCGCGGAGCGCCCGCGTCCACCCATGCGCCGACAATGCCGACCTCCTCATCGCTCAGCGAGGGATCGTCCTTGAAACGCTGGATGCCGACGTCCTTCTCGATGAACCAGGGCGGCATCCGCTCCGGATCGTTAGGTGCTCGGGAAACGCGCTCGCGGATGGCGCGCGCCCACGGGCGCACCTCGTCGTAGGTGATGAGCGACATCGGGGCGATCGACCCGGGACGGTGGCAGCCGACGCACGAACGCTGCAGCAGCGGGCTGATGTCCTTCGTGAACGTCGGAGCGCCGTCCCGCGGCGCGCGCTCCGCTAACGCTGCCGGCGGCGCCCACGCGAGCGCCAGCGACGCGGCCAACAGGATGATGCGAGCGCTCGTCGGCATGCCTGCACCCTTCCTACTGATCCGTGCGCCGGTTGGGAAACAGGCGCACCGCCACCCCGGGCCTCTGGACGCCGGCGGCGATGCCGGCGGCCGGGTTGTCCGGATCGCACTCGAACACGATCCGGTAGCGGTCCTTCACCGTTTCATACTGGGCGCCCATCACGGCCGCCAGCTCCGTGAACGTCTCGGGCAGCGCCGTCGCGGCCGCCAGCGCCCAGTATCGTCCACCGGTGTTCTGCGTCAGAAACGTGGAGATCGTGGTCTGCAGCGCCCCGCCGCGCGTCGATACGAGGATGGCGTGCACCGTGGCGCCGCGCCCGACGATCTCGCGGGCAAACTCGTTGAACTCCTCCTCCTGCGTGCTGCGGCTGCCTTCGGCGCCGTCGTACACGAGCGCGACGAAGACCGGCCAGGCGTCCTCGTCGTCGAACCGCCGCCGCCAGGTCTCCAGCAACCCGTCCATGTAGACGACCGCGCTGTTGCGGTCGACGAACAGGCCGGTCGCCTCCTCCTTCAACTCCTCGCGGTCGGTCGTGAAGTCGACGCGCCGCCGGACCTGGCCGGCGATAGTGAACAGCCCGACCTCGTGCTCCGCCGGCAACTCGTCAAGGAACGCGGACAAACCGTCCCGCATCGAATTGAGCGACTGCTGGGCCGCATCGCTGTTGTCGACCATCAGCGCCACCTTCATCGGTGCGGAATCGAGCCGGGCTTCCTTGACGGTGCACTCCGACCCTTCCTGCTCCAGCACTATTTCGCCGGGGGAGATATCGGTAATCGGCTGCCCGGACTGATTCGACACGAGCATGAAGAGCTGGCGATCCTGGGCCCAGGCGGATTGTGCGCATGTGACGAACAGGACGGCGATGCAGGCGAAACCGAGGGTGCGACGCAGGCGGCGGACGGTCATGACCCTCTCCTTGCGATGGCGGACGAACAGGCCGATTATACGGCTTCGACACCTTCAGGAATCACGAACGCTAGCGTCCCGCGGCTTCCTCGCGAGCTCGGGCGCCGGCCAGGATGTTGTAGAGGCCGTAGTTCCCTTCGTGACAGGCGTACTCGTAGAGCGGCTGATCGCTGCTCTGCATGGGAATCCGGTAGGTCCACGGCCGCATCCACACGGTCGGATCGGTGACCGTGACCTCGTACATCAGCATGGACGGCGCCGCGCGGGTGAAGCGCTCGACGACGTGCAGGTTGGCGTCCGACAGCCCGTCCCGGAACTTCGTCTCGCGCAGGAAGTTGGTCGTCTCCACCACCAGCATGTCGCCGTCCCAGCGCCCGCGGGAGTCGCCCATCCACTGGCGCACGCGCGCATCCAGATGCGAGCGGCCGTCGAGCGGGATCACCCGCACCTTGTGGATCATCTCGTTGAGCAGCACCACGTGGTCCGGCGTCTGGAACACCTGCACGTTCTGGTTGTAGCCGCCCGGCTCCATCGGCGGACCCGAGTTCAGCCCTGCGAGGCAGCGCACCGCCAGGTGACCCGGCCCGATGTCCTCGACCCAGCCGCCCGGCGTCGGCTCGTGCCGGCCCACGCCATCGCGGGCCCTCGCACGGGCCGCCCGGCGCTTCACCGCAGCCGCGGTGAGGGATGGAATGCGGCCGTCGGGCGGGTCGACGACGAGCGACGTGCGCCGTCCCGCGACGAGCGACGAGCCGCGGTCGTACCAGAACTCGTTGTACGGCACGACACCGCCCTCGGACTCGGGCGGGTAGCTGGCGCCGCCCTTGGCCGGGTCGATCAGGTCCCGGTTCTGCCGGCGGTTGACCTCCGCCTCGTACGCGGCGGCCTCCTCCTCCGACAGCACCGCCTTCCCCGCCAGCTCGACGGGCCGCTCCATGGGCGTGATGGTGCGAAAGTCCCAGACGCCCTGAAGATCGGGATGGCCCCACGCGGTGCGCGGGGTTGTCGCGTCTGATTGCGCGACGGCGGCCGCGGGGAACGCTAGCAGCAGCCCCGCGACGATGCTCCATCGAGACATGCTGGACATGGGTCGCCTCCCCTGCACGTCGGTCGCCGGGTTGGACCATACGCCCAACCAAGTCGACCAGGGAACGGTATCATGAGAACGTCGACCTCTCACCGAAGGGGGGCATCACGGCTACGGAAGAGTGGATCTGATGAAGCGAAGAACCCTGACGTTGATATGCGCCGCCGGCCTGGTGGCCGGCATCGTGGGATCGCTGGCTGGCGAGGCCCAGGAGGCCGAGAGTGCGGGCGACGGGCCGCGGTACGTGAACACGACCGACCTCGTGCGGCCGGACGACTACCGGCAGTGGACCTTCCTGAGCTCCAGCCTCGACATGACCTACGACGCGCCGGGCGCGCGCTCCGGACCGAGCCTCTTCCAGAACGTGTTCGTGAACCCCTCCTCGTACCGCACCTTCCTCGATACCGGCCGCTGGCCGGACGAGACGATCTTCGTCCTCGAGATCCGGGCATCCAGCCGGGAGGGCGCCATCAACGACGCCGGACAGTTCCAGTCGGATCTCGTGGCGCTCGAGGCGGAGGTCAAGGACGATCGCTTCGCCGACGGCTGGGCGTTCTACGACTTCGGCGTGGCCGGCTCGCTGAGCGACGTCTCCGAGCCGCTGTCGGGCGACCGTGTCGCCCCCTGCGTCGAGTGCCACACCGAGCACACCGCGGTCGAGCGCACGTTCGTTCAGTTCTATCCGACGCTGCTCGAAGCGGCGCGGCGGGCCGGCACGCTCAAGCCGGGCTTCTGACAGCTCATGAGCACAGAACAGTTGCGAGCGACGGTTGCGAAACTGCTGCGGCGGAGCCACGCGCATGCGGGGCTGGCCGCGGCGCTGGAGGGATTTCCCGCGGAGCTTGCAGGGCGGAAGGTCGAGGGGCACGCGCACACGGCCTGGCAGCATGTCGAGCACCTGCGGCTGGCGGCGGAGGACCTTGTCGCCTACTGCCGCGATCCGCGGTATCAGGCGCGGGAGTGGCCGGCGGGATACTGGCCGGCAAGCCCGGAGCCGCCGTCAGCGGCGGCGTGGTCAGCGAGTTGCCGGGACGCGCTGGCTGCCGCGGAGGATATGGCGCAGCTCATGGAAGACCCGGGGCACGACCCGTATGCCAGCGTTCCCACGGCAGAAAAGGCGGACCACCACACGTTGCGGACGGCCCTGATCCTGCTCGACCACAACGGCTACCACGTGGGGCAACTTGTCGCGCTGCGCAGGGCGCTGGGCATCTGGCCCGCGGGCTCAGCCTAGGGGCCGCTCTCCCCTGCCGCGGCGGCCTTGCGCTCCTGCACGCGCGCGCCCCGGAGAATGTTCGGGACCGAGTAGTTCCCTTCGTGGCAGGCGTACTCGTACAGGTCATAGCTGGGGTCGCGTGTGAGCGGCAGCTCGAGGGTCCAGGGCGCGGTATAGATCTGCGGGTCCTCGACGGTTGCGCGCCAGTCGAGCACGTCCTCGCTCACGCGCGTGAACCGCTCGACCACCCGCAGGTCGCGCGTGACCGGCACGCCGTGCATCCGGCCGGCGTTCTGGTTCGGCGTGATCCAGCCCTTCTCCGTGAAGCTGGTCGTCTCGACGACCAGCGTCTCACCCTCCCAGCGGCCGCGCGAGTCGCCCATCCAGAGACCGATCGAAGAAGCGATCGGCGGGCGATCGTCGAGCGGTATGAAGCGCGCCTCGCCGATCATCTCGGTCAGGATCACGACGTATCCGGGAATCTGCAGAATCAGGTTCCCGGCGTTGTAGAAGTTCGGGATCAAGGCGCCGGGGATGCCGCGCGTGATGCAGCGGGAATAGACGCTCATGTTGGCGTAGGTATCGGCTCGGTTCGCTACGAGGTAGTCGCGCCGCTCCTCCGCGGAAGGCCGCAACGGGACACGGCCGTTCGGCGGATCGACGACCATCGCCGTGCGGCGCGTCGGCGCGATCGAGCGGGCGTGGGACCAGATGGCGCCGTTGTACCCCGCGAAGCGGCTGCCGGGCGGCAGCCGCTCGAGGCGTGTGCCGCCGGGCTCGAACGCGCGCTCGCGGCCCCGGCGCGCCGCGTCCTCCAACTCGGCCGCTTCCGCCGCACTGTAGAACGCCTTGTCCGCGAGTCGGGAAGGACGTTCCAGCGGCGTCATCGTCGAATTGACCCAGACGCCCTGGATGTCCGGCTGCCCGTCCGGCGTGCGCGGCGCGACCCATTCCGCGGCACCCGGCGAGGGCGCCTGTCCCGCGCACAGATGGGGCGCGGCGACCGTCATCGCCAGCAGCGTGACGCAGCAGACAACCGGCCGCACCCGGCGGCGCCGTGATTCCGGCATGCGCGGAACGATAGCATGACGCGGTCGCGGTAGACTCCGGGAGGAAGGAAGGCGCCATGCGGACTACGACGTGCATGCTCGTTGCGATCGCGGCGGTTGCGCTTGCGGGCCCGGCAGTCTTGCCGGCTGGAGCGGCAGGGCAGACTGCGGCCGACGAAATTCCGTTCGAACGGCGCGCGGTGCATGCGCCGACGACGGTTCCCGCGGACGAAGACGCCGCTGGCGTGCCCCAATTCCTGGTCGATCCGTTCTGGCCGAAGCCGTTGCCACGCAACTGGATCGTCGGCCAGGTGGCCGGCGTGGACGTGGGACCCGGCGACCACGTCTGGATCGTGCATCGGCCCGCCTCGCTGAGCGAGCGCGAGCGGGCGGCGGAGCTGGATCCGCCGATCGGCAAGTGCTGCGTCGCGGCGCCTCCGGTCCTGGAGTTCGACCTGAGCGGCAACCTGCTCAACGCGTGGGGCGGTCCCGGCGACGGCTATGACTGGCCGGCCAACGAGCACGGGATCTTCGCCGACGACGAAGGGTTCGTCTGGCTCGCCGGCAACGGCCAGACCGACCGGCACGTCCTGAAGTTCACGGCCGCCGGCGAGTTCGTCATGCAGATCGGCCGGCCCGGCAGCGACATGGACAGCAACGACACCGCCAATCTCGGACGCCCGGCGGACCTGTTCGTCGACCCGGACGCCGACGAGGTGTACGTCGCGGACGGCTACGGCAACCGGCGGGTCATCGTGTTCGACTCCGAAACCGGGGACTACAAGCGCCACTGGGGCGCTTACGGCCGCCGGCCGGACGATGCGCCGCTGCCGGACTACGACCCGGCCGCCGCTCCCGCGCGGCAGTTCCGCAGCCCGGTGCACTGCATCCAGATGTCGCACGACGGGCTCGTCTATGCCTGCGACCGCGTCAGCAACCGCTATCACGTGTTCCGCACGGACGGCACGCTCGTCGCCGAGGCTTTCTTCGAGCCGGCGACGTTGCTCAACGGGTCGGTGTCCGACATCGCGCTGTCACAGGACGCGGGGCAGGCGTTCATCTACATGGTCGACAGCGTGAACAACGAGATGCGCATCGTCGATCGGGCGTCACACACCGTGCTGGGCCACGTCGGCCGCCCCGGACGCTGGGCCGGCCAGTTCCACGCGGTGCACAACATCGCGATCGACTCGCAGGGCAACCTGTACACCACCGAGGTGAACACCGGACAGCGGGTGCAGAAGTTCCGCCGCCTGGACCGGCGCTGATGGGCGACCCGCCGGCGTGCGGTGGTGCCGGCACCCCGTTTCGTGCAAGCATTCTACGCGTGTCTCCGACATCATCCAGGGAGCCCGCGGCCGCCGCGGCTCACAATCGAACATCGGGAATCACAGGAGGAAGTGTCATGCGGAATTGGCGTCTGTTGGTAGGAATCGTGCTGATCGGTGCCGTCGCCGCCGCCGGCTGGGCGTACGCCCAGGGGCGGGGCGGCTCGGGCGAGCTGACCGGACAGGACATCGCGGAAATCGAGCGGCTCTACTACCGCTACGCCCAGGGCCTCGACTTCCAGGACGAGGAGCTGTACCTCTCGGCCTACGCTGACGACGCCGTGTTCACGACCGGCGCGGGCGAGGTCTGGGAGGGCCGTGAGGGACTACGGGCGCGGTTCCGCCAGCGGCCAGGCGCCGAGGGCACCGGGATCACGCACGTGACGGTCAACATCATCGTCAAGGGGACCCCGGAGGGCGCCAAGGGCCGCGGCTACTGGATCGTGGTCGACACGCTCCAGTCGCCGCCCGCGGTCGTCGGGCACGGCCACTACTTCGACACGTTCACGCGCACCTCTGACGGTTGGCGGATACAGACGCGGGGGTCGATGCGCGGTTGGAGCGAAACGCGCTGGGCGACCGAGTCCAGGTCGACGGCCTGGTAAAGCGAAATAGGCCGTCGGCATACCGGCGCAGGCAAATCGGGCACACCCGACCGGCGGCGGCTTCAATCGCCGCCGTCGGCCCGGGTGCAGGCGTCCGGTCTGCGACGAACGTGCTAGCCGGCGCGGTCGAAGTTGATGGTTCGGGTCTTGAACTTCCAGCCGTCCGCGGTCTTGACGTACTCGTCTTCGTAGTAGCCCGATACCGTCTGCTTGGGTTGTCCTTCGCTGACATCCACGAGCATCCAGTACACGCGCGCCTCGGCGCCGTCGGCGGTGGGCACGATGCGCCACCCGTTGTTCCAGTGGCGCACGCCCGTGTCGCCCGTCTGTCCGGCATGCCGCTCCACGCGGTACGCGGTGAGCTCATCCATGCCCGTGATGGTCCGCTGGCCGACGTTGAAGACCGCATCATCGGCGAACGCCGACAGAAATACGTCGGCGTCCCGGAAGTCCGACCCCTGGTTGTAGCGCCAGTACAACTGCTCGATCTCGGCGTAGTCCTGGGCCGTCAGCGTTCCCGCGGCCGCCGCGGTGTTACCCGGCGCCGACATCCAGCCGATCGCCACTCCCAGGCCGACCAGCGCCACCGCAACCAACAAGTGCCTCGTCTTCATGATTCCCCCTTTGCTGCCCTTGATCCGAGCCGGACTGCGCGCTAGCCCGCGCTGTCGAACGTGATGACCCGCTCCTTGATGCGCCAGCCGTCCGCGGTCCTGACGTACTTGTCGTCATAGTAGCCGGACCGGTCGGTGATCGGCGTGCCGGTACCGACGTCCACGACTATCCAGTAGACGCGTGCCTCGGCGCCGTCGGCAGTCGGCACGATGCGCCACCCGTTGTTCCAGTGGCGCCGGCCCCGGTCACCCTCCCCGGCGTCGCGCTCCACGCGCATCTCGGCGAGCTCTTCCATGCCGCGGAGCGTTTGCCCACCCACCACGGTGAAGACCGCATCATCCGCGAACGCCGACAGCCACAGCTCGCTGTCCCGAAAGTCGCCGCCGTGGTTGTAGCGCCAGTAGAGCTGCTGGATCTCCGCGTAGTCCTGCGCTGTCAGCGTCCCGGCGGCCGCCGCGGCGTTTCCCGGCGCCGAGCTCCAGCCGATCGTCACACCCACTCCCACCAGCGCCACCGCCGCTACGAGATTTCGTGTCCGCACGGTTCCTCCTGGTCCTGTTTGCCGCCTGGATACCCCGTCGGCTTCCGGCTTACGGGTTGCCGCCGCGAATGAGCGTCAGCGGCGCCACCGGGTTGAAGTCCTCCCCCGCATCGTCCTGTGCGCGCGCCCCGCGCAGGATGTGCTCCATCGCGTAGTTGCCCTCGTGGCAGGCGTATTCGTACAACGGGCCCTCGGTCGTGCGCAGCGGTGCGGAACCGGTCCATGTCGTGACGAACGTCGTGGGATCGTCAACGGTGAACGTGTAGTCGATCCGGTCCGGTCCGGCGCGCCGGAAGCGCTCGACCAGCCGCAGGTGCCGGCTCGCGCCGAACACCGTGTGCGAGCGCCGGAACTCGTTCACCTTGTTCGCAACGTTGGTCGTCTCCACGACCAGCGTGTCGCCCTCCCACCGTCCGCGCGAATCTCCGAGCCACTGGCGAACATGAGGAGGCAGATGCGGCCGCCCGTCCAGCGGAATGACGCGCACGTCGTGCAGCATCTCCAGCGCAATCACCACGTATCCGGGCGACTGGAGGATGTGGTAGTTGTGGTTGTAGAAGCCGGGCATCATGGCGCCGGGCATTCCGCGCGCGATGCAGCGGTCGAAGACGTTGAGGTCGGTCCAGGAAGCCGACGGCAGCTTCCTCGCCGCGGCAAGATCCACGACGCGCTGATGCGCCGCAGGCGTGAATGCCGGCAGCTTGCGGTCCGGCGGAGCGATGATCAGCGACGTCTGCTCCGAGCGCAAGCCCTTCTCCAGCCAGAAGCTGTTGTACGCCCCGGTGTCGCGCTCCCGCGGCGGCTGGTCCGCGTTGCGCACCGCCAGCTCGTCGAGCTCCGCCCGCTCCTCGGCGGTCAGCACCTCGCGGCCCGCCAACTCGTCGGGGCGTTCCAGTGGCGTGGTCGTGGTGTTCGTCCAGACCCCCTGCAGGTCCGGAACGCCCCAGGGCGTGCGCGGAGCCTGCCAGTCGCCGCCGCCCGCCGCCGGCTGCGCGGACGCAGGCCCGGCGCAAAGCAATACCGCCGCCGCGATCCCCAACAGGACGTACGTGCGCGGCCTCATCGAGCGCCTCCCTTACTGCACGCGTTCCATCCAGCGGTACAGCCCCGGCGAGCCGTCGGTGCGCAGGCCGGCCGAGATGTACGACTGGCCGTCCTCGGACAACCGCCGCATCATGACGTACTGCGCCTCGCCGTCGCGGGTGCGGGCGATGCGGTAGTGCGTCCGCTCGTCGACCTTGACCGTCATGACCTCCATGCCGACCGAGTCGGGCGGGTAGACGGTGCCGTTGTACGGCACGAACTTCGCCTCGTTGTACTTGGAGTCGTACCAGCCCTTGCGCAGCGGCTGGCCCTCAAACTGGATCTCCACGCGGTAGTGCTGCACGCCGTCGTCGCCGATCTCGAAGCTGATGATCTCGTGAATGGGCGAGGTGCCGCCCGACAGCTCCTTGGTCTTCTCGATGTTCAGCTCCCACGTGCCGTTGAACGGGTCGCGCTCCTGTCCCGCCAGTTGCCAGGATCCGGCCGCAACCGCGGCGGCCAGCACGACGATCAGGCATCCGAACGTCCGCTTCATGTCTACCTCCTTGCAGCCCGTGGTGCGACCCGCGCTGCTCACAATCTGAACAGCCGGTTGATCTTGACGATGAGCGCGCGGCTCTGCAGCTCGGGCCGCCCCGGCCGCAGCGTGTCCCGCGCCTCGTTGTACACGACGAACAGCTCGCTGCCGGGCTGGTATTCCCACCGCAGGCGCACGTTCGCGCCGAGCGACCCGGTGCTGGAGTTATATTGCACGAGCGCGCTGACGAACATCAACGGCGAAAGCGAATAAGTGGTCCGCGTCGTGACCAGCTCCGTCGAGAAGCGCCCCTGTGGCAGGTCGATCCAGTTGAGCGAGACGCTGGGCTCCAGCGACAGCCGGGGCGTGACCTCGAGCCGTCCCCGCCCCAGGGTGACGCTGGTCTTTTCGCCGTTGTAGAACGAACCCCGCGCCACGGCCAGCGAGCCGGCGAACGGCCGCTGCTGGCCCAGCGTGAACATCACCTCCACCTGCTGGAAGCCGTAGCCGTCGACCGGCAGCACCACCTCGGGTGCGATCTCGAACGGCGCCTTCAGAAATTCGTAGCTACGCGTGTAGAAGACGTCGAACAGGTCGCTGTTCTCGAACTCGATGCCGAAGTGGCCGTACTGCTCGCGTGTTTCCAGCAGACCCGTGCGATCCGCGATGTGGTCGATGCTGGCGTCCCACGAGAATTTCCGTATCGCATCGATGGACTGGGGCCGCGGACTGAACCGCAGCGATGCGAAGCTGCGCTCGAAGTCCTCGCGGCGCATGAAGCCGACCTCGGGATTGAACCCGCTGCCCACCACCAGCCGCTCCGCCTGCACGCCGTAGCGGTCGCCCGCGTAGTCGAGCTGCGCCCGGTAGCTGATCTCGTCCTCCATGCCGGCTGTGTCCGTGCCAGCCCAGTAGGTGTTGACGTTCAGGTTGTCGTAGAAGGAAAACGTCCCGTCCAGGCCGTACGTGACGTTCGCTCCGGGGGCCCGCCGCGACACCGAGCGCCGCGTCAGCAGCGCGCCGATGCTGCTGCGCCGCAGCACGTCGCTCTTGAGACGCAGGACCGAGAAGTTCGTGGCCGCCGCGTCCGCCGCGGGCTGATCTCCGGTCTGGATGTTCAGGGCGCCGACGCTGAACGGACCGACGCGGCCGGTCAGCCGCCCGCCCGCGTCGATCGGCACCTCGGACAGCGCGCCGCCGCTTTCCTCCAGGCCGATGCGGCGGCTGTAGAAGAGGATCGGCACGTTGATGCTGGCGTCTCCGAACAGGTTGTTCGCCGTCCCGCCGAACGTGAACACCCCCTGGTTCTCGAGGAAGAACTCCCGTTTTTCCGGATAGAACAGGCCGAACCGGGTGAGGTTGACCTGCTGCTCGTCCACTTCCACCTGCGCGAAGTCGGTGTTGACCGTGACGTCCGCAACCAGGTTCTGCGTCAGCCCGTACTTCACGTCCAGCCCGGCGGCGGCGCTCAGGTCGTTGGCGACGGCGGGCACGGCCCGGCGATCGGTCGTGAAGTCGCCGATGGCGTACGGCTTGATCTCGAGCGTCCGGCCGCCGTCGTCGGGCGCCTCGATGCCGACGACGGTCGCCGCCTGCGATATCAGCATGATGCCGCGCGAGATCGGCAGCGGCACCAGCGACGATTTCTCGTTCTTCCAGCGCACCTGGCGGGTGATGCTGAAACCCCAGACCTGCGCGCGTCCCGGCCGGTAGCGCAGCGACTGGAAGGGGATGGCCGATTCGAACGTCCAGCCGCCGTCGAAGCGGCCCGCCCGCACCGACCAGACCGGATTCCAGTCGGCGCTGTAGTCGCGCTCGTCGGTGATCTGACCGTCCATGCGGCCGCCGAGCGGATTGATCGTGAGGTTGATGCCGTTGCGCCGGTCGTAGAACGTGTCGAGCACGATGTCGATGAACTCGTTACCGGCGATGTTGAAGCTGTCGCGGCGCAGCTCGTTGGCGATCCAGACCGATTCCGGCGCGGAGTCGTGACAGCGCGCGCTGATGTAGACGTTGTCGTCGTCGAAGGCCAGCCAGACCTCCGTCTGCTCGGTGGCCGGCGCGCCTTCGATGGGCTCGATTTGCACGAAGTCGGTCAGCGGCGGCACGTCCACGTAGAGGCGCTCGTCGAGCACGCCGTCGATGTCCAGGGGCTCGGCGAGACGGATCGCGCGGATGGTCATGCGGCCAGCGGCGTCGCGGTTGACCACTGCCGGCGGGACAGGTGGGGGCGGACCGTCGACGACAACCGGCTGATCGGTATCCGCGGCGGCGGCCGGGGCCTGCGCGGCGTGCGCCTGTGCGGCGCCGGCCAGGACCAGCGCCAGCAGCAGCGGCAACCGCCGCCAGCAGGCCGCCGTCCGGGGGCGAGGATGGAACCGGCCGTGCGCCGGGCCGGAGCGGGGCGTCAGTTGCCTCCGGGTCCCCACGTTGCGCCGCGCGTCGGCTGCACGGTCGGCGCCTCGTGGCGCTCCAGCATGCGCCGCCGCACGACGCCGCCGTACACGTTGCCGTAGGTGTCGACGCCGACACCCTCGGCCCCGCTGTGCGCGAAGTCGCGCGACTCGATGTCCTCCAGGAAGTAGTGCACCTGGCCGGTCCGTGCGCTGCCGATCCGGATCCCCTTCTTCCAGCCGGGATTGTCCGGTCCCCACGATTCGGAGTCGGCGACGTAGATCGTGTCGGTATGGTCGATGTACACGCCGCTTGGCCGGCTGAACTGCTGCCACTGGTCGATGTAGTTGCCGTCCTGGTCCCAGATCATCAGCCGGTTGTTGTCGCGGTCGGCAATGAACAGACGCCCCTGCGTATCGATGGCTATCGCGTGGGGCGCGCTGAGCTGCAGGTGCCCCTGCCCCGTACTGCCCATGTGCGCGATGAACGTCCCGTCCGGGGCGTACTTCGAGATCCGCGAGCTCGGTCCGTTCTTGATGTGACCTTCGGGGATGAAGATCGTTCCGTCCCGCGCGGTGACGACGTCGGTCGGCTCGCGCAACCGGCCGGGATTGTCGCCCGCGACACCCGGTTCGCCGATCGTCATCAGCAGCTCGCCGTCCGGCGTGAACTTGCGCACCACGTGGCCGCCAGGCGCGTCGCCGCGCCCGACGTCGGCCGTCCATACGTTGCCTTCATGGTCGAGATGCAGTCCATGGGGAAACGCCATCAGGCCTTCGCCCCAGGCGTCGAGCCGCCGGCCGGTGTTCGGGTCTAGCACGACGACCGGGGGTTCCGGTCGGTCGACGCACGAATTCTCGCGGCAGCGGTGCAGGACGTACAGCCGGCCGTCCGGGCCGCCCTCGGCGGCGATGACCGCCGCCCATTCGCCGTTGTTGCCCGGCGGCGGCTCGCCGAACGGCTCGATCCGGGTGTACGGATTCGGCTTGTCGTTGCTGTCGGCAATCGGGCCGTAGGCCGCCACCAGCCGCTGCAGCAGCATGATGACGGCGCTGTCGAACCCTTCGTTGGTGATCGGCCGGTCGATGTTCGGGTTCTGCCGAATCGGCGTCGGCTCGCCGCGGCCCTGCCCGCGCAACGCATCGACGCCGAGGGCGCCGACGAGCGCGCCTGCCGCCAGCGCGGCGGCCGCCTTCCGTGCCTGTCGGGACCGTACTGTCTCCATTGTGCAACCTCGGATGGGCTCGCCCAAGAACCCGGAATAAGCTAGCGCAGGTCGCGGTAGAACGCGCGCAGCTCGTCGCTGAACAGCTCCGGCTGCTCCAGAGCGGCAAAGTGCCCGCCGCGCTCCATGTACGTGAAGCGCTGGACGTTGTAGCGGGTCTCGGCCCAGCTCCGCGGACTGAAGCCGAGCTCTCCCGGGAAAACCGTGCAGCCGGTCGGCACCTCGACCCTGTCGGTCGGGGGCACGTACGGCGGCTCGGGAATATGCTGGCCTTCGTAGTAGTAGCGGGCCGCCGACGTGGCGGTCTCCGTCACCCAGTAGATCATCACCGTGGTCAGCAGCTCGTCCTTCGTGAAGATCGCCTCGGGATCGCCGCCGCAGTCGCACCAAGTGCGGTACTTCTCGACGATCCAGGCTGCCAACCCCACGGGCGAATCGTTCAGCCCGTAGCCAAGCGTCTGCGGCCGCGTCGCCTGGATGCGCTGATAGCCCCGCTCCTGGTCGCTGAAGTACTCGCGGCGCTCGCGTATCCGCTCGAGCTCCGCATCGGTCAGGCCGGCGTTCGGATTGTCCGGGTCGGGCGGCGCGCCGCCGCAACTGTTGAGGTGCAGTCCCGCCACGTGGTCGGCGTCGTACACGGCCATGTTGTGCGCCACGCTCGCGCCGACGTCGCCGGCCTGCACGCCGTAGCGGTCGTAACCGAGCCGCGCCATCACCTCCATGAACATGCGGGCCGTCCGCCGCCGCGAGTGCCCCATCCGGCGCGGGCGTTCCGAGAATCCGTAACCCGGCAGCGACGGTACGACCACGTGGAAGGCGTCCTCCGCACTCCCCCCGTGGCTGACCGGATCGGCGAGCCGCTCGACCGTCTTCCAGAACTCGAAGAAGGTGCCCGGCCAGCCGTGGATCAGCATGAGCGGCAGCGCGTCCGGCTCCGGCGAGCGGCGATGGATGAAGTGCACGTCGAGCCCGTCGACGTTCATCGTGAACTGCGGGAATTCGTTCAGGACGCGCTCCTGCGCGCGCCAGTCGTAGCCGTCCCGCCAGTACCCGACGAGCTGTTGCAGGTAGGTCAGGTCCGTGCCGTACTGCCACCCGGCCCCGTCGAGCTCATCCGGAAAACGGGCGCGCGCCAGCCGCCGCTGGAGATCGTCGAGTACCGCGTCGGGCACGTCGATGGTGAACGGCGCGGCGTCCGCGGTTCCCGACTGGCCGGCGACGCCGGCCGGTCCGGACAGCGCCAGGCCGGTGAGACCGAACGCCGCGAGCAGAAAGGCCGCCGTCCTGCCGCGCGTCATCGCGCCTCCTGTGCGCGCGCACCCGCCAGGAGGTTGAACATGCCGTAGTTGCCCTCGTGGCAGGCGTATTCGAAGAGCGGTCCGTCTGCCGTCGCCATGGGAATGACGCCGGTGAAAGGCCGCGTGAAGGTATGGGGATCGTCCACGGTGAACTCGTAGCGCAGCGCGCCCTCGCCGATACGCGTCAACCGTTCCACCAGATGCAGCGTGGCGCCCGTGCCGGCGGCGCTCTGAATGGTCGGATTGAAGCTTGCCGTCTTGTCCGTGAAGTTGGTGGTCTCGATCACCAGCGTGTCGCCCTCCCAGCGCCCGCGCGAATCGCCCATCCACTGCCGGACCGACGGCGCGAGATGCATCCGGCCGTCCAGCGGCACGATCCGGGCGTCATGGATCATCTCGTTCAGGATCACCACGTGATGCGGCGTCTGCAGCACCTGCAGCGTGTTGTTGTAGGCGCTGGGAATCACCGGCGGCCCGGCGTTGAAGCCGAGCAGGCAGCGTTCGCCGAGCGCCCGGTCTTCCGGCCCGTCCGCCCCGATCCCGCCGCTGCGGAAGCGGACCGGACGTTCTCCGGTCACGTCCGCGCTGACCGTGCGCCCCTGCCGCGGGACGCCCGGCACGAGCGGCGGAAGCCGTCCGTCCGGCGGATCGACGATGAGCGACGTCCGGCCGCCCTCCGCGAGCGACGAGCCGCGGTCGTACCAGAACTCGTTGTACGGCACGACGCCGCCCTCCGAAGCCGGCGGGTAGATGGCGCCGCCCTTCTCCGGATCGACCAGGTCCCGGTTCTGCCGCCGGTTCTCCCGGGCCTCGTAGCTGGCGGCCTCCTCTGCCGTCAGCACCTGCCGGCCGGCCAGCTCCAGCGGGCGTTCCATCGGCGTGATCGTCCGGAAGTCCCAGACGCCCTGCAGGTCCGGGTCGCCCCACGCCGTGCGCTCCGTCGCGGCGGGCTGCGCGGCGCCCGGCGCTGCCGCCAGCAGCGCCAGCACGGCGCACGACGCCGGACCCGGCGTCCGCCGGGTCACGGCTGCCCCCCGCCCTGCCCTTCGAGAAGCTCCAGCAGCGCGTCCGCGCGCGCCAGCGGGCCGGGCGCCTCCAGCAGCTCCTGCCGTTCGAGCGGGTCCATGCTCAGCAACTGCGCGAGCCCGTTTACGAGCACCTCGTCGGAGATGTCGTCCGGCGGCGGCTCGGAACCGGGCGCGATGGAGGCGTACAGCTCGGCAAGCTGCGGGCGTCGCAGACCAAGCTCGGCGCGGTCGTCAGCGTCCAGCGGGTCGTCGATCGCCTCGACGCCGGCCACCCGGTACGGGCGGCTGTGATCCTCGCTGACCACGCGGAACTTCACCGATCCCCGCAGGACGATGATCCACCGGCCATCGTCCAGCTCCTCGGCTTCGGTGATCTCTCCCGCGCAGCCCACCGGAAAGATCGGCGGGTTCCCTTCATAGTCCGCCTCGTGGCCCGGCTGGAGCAGCACCATCCCGATCACGCCGTCGCCCTGTACGGCTTCGGTGACCATCTCGCGGTAGCGGGGCTCGAAGATGTGCAGCGGACGCGACACGCCGGGGAACAGCACGATGTCCTGGAGCGGGAAGAGCGGAATTTCCGGCGGCAACACGCCGTCACCGGCGGACTGCGCAGACGCCGGGCCGGGTGCGCAGAGCAGTACGGCCGCAAGGGTCCCCCACGCGAGTCTCCCCGCCGTCATGTGGCCTCCCGCTGGTGCTGCACTGAAGTGGACCGACATTATAGCCGCTGTGGTAACCTCCAGCGGGCGGAACGGAGACGCAACGCGAGCGGAGGGAGCTGTGCAATGGCGAACGAAACCACCCGTCGAGCGGTCCTGAAGGGCGGCCTGGCCGCGGCCGGGCTGGGCATGCTCGGCCTGCCGGAATGGGCGCTCCCGGCGCTGGCGCAGGGCGAGACGCTCGTGCCGTTCACCGATGTCCCCGACGAGTTCGGCGCCGGCGCGCTGGGGCCGACACGGCGCGTGCTCGACATCCGCTCGATCGACGGCCCCCTGACGGACCGCAACGACTTCTACACCATCCAGCACTTCGACCAGCCCGAGCTCGAGCCCGGCGCGTTCCGCCTGAAGGTCAGCGGCCTGGTCGATCGTCCCGCCGAGCTGTCGCTCGACGACCTGCGCGGGATGGGCGAGACCCGAGTCGTGGCCGGCTTCGAATGCTCCGGCAACAGCCCGCGCATGATCCAGGGACTGGCCAGCAACGGCCGCTGGAGCGGCGTTCCCCTGCGGGCGGTGCTCGAACGGGCCGGCCTGCAGCGGCGCGCGCGGGAGATCGTCTTCTTCGGCGCGGACCACGGCGAGGAGGCGGTCGACTTCCGCGGGCAGACGCACAACGTGGACCAGCCGTTCGCACGCAGCATGCCCCGTATGGACGCGATGATGCCCGAGCCGCTGCTGGCGTACGCGCTCAACGGCGAGCCCCTCACGCGCGAGCAGGGGTTCCCGCTGCGTCTCGTCGTGCCCGGCTGGTACGGCGTCTGCAACGTCAAGTGGCTCAACCACATCCGCGTGCAGGCCGACCGTTTCCTCGGCAAGTGGCAGGCGCGCTGGTACCGCACGCTGTGGGCCGAGGAGATCGACGGCGACGTGAGCTTCCACGAGACCGAGATCAGCCGCCTGCGGGTGAAGTCGGTGATCGCCCGCGTGACGCGCTCCGGCAACCGCCACACCGTGCACGGCTTCGTGCTGCACGACGGCACCGAGCTGCAGTCGGTCGAGGTCAGCGTGGACGGCGGCGCGTGGCGGCCCGCGACGCTGGACCGCGCCACGGCTTCCGACACGTACTCGTGGAAGCTGTTCCGCTACGACTGGGACGGCGCCACGCCGGGCGAGCACACGCTCGTGTCCCGCGCCACCGACGTGGACGGCAGGGTGCAGCCGACGGCCGAGGAGCTGGAATTCAAGCAGACCGGCCTGGAGAACCACCAGCAGTACCCGCGGACCGTGCGGGTGTCGTAACGGCGGCGGCGGACACGTCTGCGATCTAGCGGGGCGAGGCCAGCTTGCCCGTACGCTCCTCGGCGCGGGTGCCGGCCAACGCGTTGGGCACCGCGTAGTTGCCCTCGTGGCAGGCGTACTCGAACAGCGACCCTTCCAGCGTCGTCATCGGAATCGCAGCCGTCCAGGGCGCCGTCCACACCGTGGGGTCCGTAACCGTGAAGCGGTAGTCGATGGTGTCCGGGGCAACCCGCGTAAACCGCTCCACCACGTGCAGTTGGACGTCCCCACCGAAGACGACGGACGGGAAGAAGCCGGTCCGGCGCCGCACCTTGTCGGTGAAGTTCGTGGTCTCGACGACCAGCGTATCCCCTTCCCAACGGCCGCGCGAACTGCCCAGCCACTGCCGCGTCGACGGCGGGAGGCCGGGACGTCCGTCGAGCGGAATGATCCGCGCGTCGTGGATCATCTCCACCTGAATGGCGACGTGCTCGGGCGTCTGCAGGATCAGGTAGTTGTGGTTGTAGAAGCCGGGCATCATCAGGCCCGGCATGCCGCGCGTGATGCAACGGTCGAGCGTGTTGAAATCGTGCCAGGAGTCGAAGCGCGTGCCGTGGGCCAGGTGCGAGTCGGTGTACGAGTCGCGCCGGGCCGCCTGCAGCTCGCGCTCCGCGGGCGTAACCGGCGGCAGCCGGCCGTCTTGCGGGTCGACCAGCAGCGCCGTGCGCCGCTCCAGATCGCCCTGCTCCAGCCAGAAGTCGTTGTAGAACCCCACGGGTCCCTGCACGGGGCCGTCGTCCCGCAGGCGCGTGGTGACGTTCCGCACCGCCCGCTCCTCATCATTGAGCAGCTCCCTGCCGGCCAGGTCGGCGGGCCGTTGCAGCGGCGTGAGCGTCCCGTTGGTCCACGCGCCTTGCAGGTCCGGATCCCCCCAGGGCGTCCGTGGGGGCGTCCAGCCCTCCTCACCAGCAGCCGGGCCCTGACCGCCCGCGTGGGCCGCCGTGATCATCAAGGCCACCGCCAACACCACCGACGACGACGTTGCGAAGAGGTTGTTCCGCATCACGGCGTCTCCCCGGCGCGCTCCTGCGCCCGCGCGCCGCTCAGGACGAGGGGCAACGAGTAGTTGCCCTCGTGGCATGCGTGCTCGTACAGCGGCGCGGGCGACACCTTCAGGGGCATCTCGGCCGTCCACGGCTCCGTCCACGTCCCGGGGTCGTCGGCCGTGAACTCGTACAGGATCGTGTCGCCGTCGACGCGCGTGAACCGCTCGGTGAGGTGCAGGGCGTCAGCCGAACCCCGAAACCCGCCCTTGCCGTTGAAGTTGACGGTCTCGACGACCAGCGTGTCGCCCTCCCAGCGGCCGCGCGAATCGCCGCGCCAGAGCCGGATCCGCGGATTGATACCGGGGCGCCCGTCCAGGTGCACGACGCGGATCTCGTGGTTTTCCTCGGTCTGAATCACCACGTGATCCTGCGTCTGGAATATCTGCAGAACCGGCGCGAACGGGAACGCCATCATCGGCGGGCCGCCCGTGACGAAGCGCAGGCAGCGTTCGCTGTAGCCCCGATCGTCGTGGGAATCGGCGCGTTGGGTGGTTGGCTGCCTGAGGCCGTCGGCGAGCCGCTCCTGCGCCGCGGCCGTGTACGCCGGGATCTTCCCGGTCGGTCCCGTGACCAGTGAAGTCCGCCCGCTCAGCGGTCCCGGCTCCATCCAGATCTCGCTGAACTCTACGGCCAGCGTGGCTTCCGGCTCCGGCAACGCGTCGATCCGCCCCTGGACCGCGCCCGGCTGCAGCTCCGCCACCTCCTCCGCGGTGTGAAACTCCCGGTCGCCGTACTCTTCGGGCCGTTCCAGCGGCGTGAGGGTCGAGTTGGTCCACACGCCGCCCAGATCCGGCGCGCCCCACGCCGTGCGGGGTATGTCGCCGCCGGCAGGCGGCTGGGCCGCGCCCTGGCCGGGCGCGAGCAGCAGCAACGCAACGAGCGCCAGTCCTCTCACGAGCGCACGCCTATTTCGACGCAGCCTCTGCCCTCTCCGCGTTCCGCGCGCCGCGCAGGATGTTCTCCAGGCCGTAGTTGCCCTCGTGACAGGCGTATTCGAACAGCGGCCCGTCGATGCGGCTCATCGGAGTCGAAGCGGTCCAGGGCTGGCGATAGGTCTGCGGATCGTTGACCGTGAAGCGATAGTCGATAGTGTCCGCGTCGACCCGCGTGAAGCGCTCCACCAGATGGAGCTGCGCGCCGGACGCGTGCACCAGGTACAGGCCGTTGCTGACGGCCCGCTCATCGTGCTTGGGGCTGAAGCCGGACGTCTCGACCACCAGCGTGTCGCCTTCCCAGCGCGCACGCGAATCGCCCAGCCACTGGCCCACGCCGGATGGCCCATGCGACCGTCCTTCGAGCGGGATGATGCGCGCGTCGTGGATCATCTCGACCAGGATCACGACATGGTCGGGCGTCTGCAGGATCTGGTAGTTGTGGTTGTAGAAACCGGGGATCATGGCGCCCGGCAGGCCGCGCGTGATGCAGCGGTCGTACAGGTTCAGGTCGGTGAAGTTGTCGGGTGCGGCGTTGCGCGAGGCCGCCACGTGCGCATCGCGCTCCCGCACGCGGTCGGTCAATTCCGGAAGCTGCCCGTCCGGCGGGTCGACCACCAGGGAAGTCTGCGACGACCTGGTGCCCCGTTCCACCCAGAAACTGTTGTACGCGCCCGTGCTGCCGGGCGGCGGCCGGCGGTCCCGAAAGCTGGCGGCCCGCGCGTCCAGCTCGGCGCGCTCCTCGTCGGTAAGCGACGCCCGCCCCTCGTACTCGCTGGGACGTTCCATCGGCGTCGTCGTCTTGTTGGTCCAGAACCCCTGGAGGTCGGGATCACCCCACGGCGTCAGCCCGGTCTCCGCGCCGCCGCCCGCGGACTGCGCCGCCGCCGCGCCGGACAGCATGACCAGCAGGACACCCACCGCCGCCGCGATTGCACGTGTCATCACATTCCTCCTGCTCCACCGTCGCGGAATCGGCCGCCGTACGCTCGCCGGTCGCGATTATAACCGGGCGTGGTACGATGCCGGTGTCCCGACTCGCAGGCCGTGCTCGCCTCCATTGAATTCCTGAACGTCGCCTTCGGCGCCGTCCTGTTCACCAACGGGCTCGGCCTGATGCTGCTCGCGGTGATTCTGCGCTCCGGCAGAAACCTGGAGCTGCCGGCTTTCGGCGCGGGATTGTTTCTGTTCGGGCTGCGGACGCTCTCGGAGCTCGAGTCCACGCGCAGTCTGGCGCCGCTGTCCGGAATGGTATGGGACTACGCCGGGCCGATCTGCCTCTACTTCCTGACGGTAACGACGTTCGTGTTCATGGAGCACTACTGGGGCGCCGGGCGCTTCGGTTCGTTCCGGCGGATCTGGCAGCTCCAACTGGTGTTCGCGGTGGGCGGGACCGCAACCGACATCGCGATGGGCACGCCGGGCGCGGCGATGAACGCCTACCTCCTGCTGGTGCTCGTGTGGACTGCGGTCGTGCTGCTGAACGTCGCCGGCGGCGACATCCGCAGCCGGCCGGAAGACCGGATCGTGGTGGTGGGCCTGGTGGTCATCGTCATGACGGTCATTCACGACAGCCTGGCGCTGCTGGGCGCAATCTGGAACGTCAGCCTCCAGCCGCTCGGCATCCTGGTCTTTTCCGGCTCGCTCACGTACTCGCTCGTGCTGCGGTCCTTCGGCAACGAGCGGCGACTCGCCGTTATCGACGTCGAGCTGCAAACGGCTCGGCGGTTCCAGCAGTCGCTGCTGCCGCGCAGCCGGCCGCCTGTACCGGAGGACGCGTGCGCGGTGCGCTTCCGCCCGATGGCGGCAGTGGGCGGAGACCTGTACGACTTCCTTCAGGTCGATGGCCGGCGATTCGGCGTACTGGTCGCCGACGTCTCGGGGCACGGCATTCCGGCGGCGCTCATTGCATCCATGGTGAAGACCGGAGCGGCGTCGCAGGCGCGCGTGGCCGCGCGGCCGGCGGAGTTGCTGGCGGGAATGAACCGGCACCTGTACAGCCAGCTCGACGGAAACCTCGTCACTGCCGTTTACGCCTGCGTCGATCCCGATGCCCGCCGCGTATCGCTGGCGAACGCCGGACACCCCCGCCCGCTGCTGCTTGCGAGCGGCGGCCGGAGCGCAAGCGAGGCAGGCGAGCGCGGCGCGGCGCTGGGGCTGTTGCCCGACGAGCGCTATGTCGCGACCGACCTTTCGCTGGCGCCCGGCGATCGCCTGGTGCTGTACAGCGACGGGCTGGTGGAAGCCAAGGCGCCCGACGGCGCGCTGTTCGACGTACAGCGCTTGCGCGGCGCCCTGACCAGTCGGGCGGCGCTGCCGGCCGAAGCGTGGGCCGACCACGTACTCGAGGAGGTGACGCGGTGGGTCGGCAAGCCGGACCTCGCGCTGGACGACGACCTCACGTTGGTGGTCCTGGACATCCCCGCCGTGAGGTAGCCGTAGCGCATGACCATTCACTCCGACAGGTCGATGCCGGCGAGCACGTCGTGTTCGGGAACGCGGCGCAGCGCCGGACCCCACGCTTGCCGGAACAGCTCGATGCTCAGGATCCGGTCCACGTCCGTCTTGCTGAAGAAGCAGCGGTCGATGGGCACGCTCTGCGTGCGGTGCGCGCGCAGCGCCGCCGCCTTCGCCGCCCTTTGAGCCGCCACGTCGACCACGAAGTCGACGCCCGGTTCGCGCCGCAGGTCCGCCGGCCGCGTCACCTGCCACGGCAACACCGGGGAGTTCCACAGCAGCCGCTGTACGCGATGCGGCCGTGTGCCGGGAATGGCCCAGCGGCCATCGGCCGCGGCCGC
The DNA here is from genome assembly GCA_965207665.1 of Vicinamibacterales bacterium. Lineage (GTDB taxonomy): Bacteria > Acidobacteriota > Vicinamibacteria > Vicinamibacterales > UBA8438 > JAAXGX01. The sequence continues at coordinate 2,395,187 of CBDBMV010000002.1, read as the reverse complement.
GGCGGCATCGAGCGTGAAGCGCGAGATGGCGACATGATCGACGTGGCCGTTCATGCCGCCCGGATCGAACGTGACGACCACGTGGGGCCGGAAGCGGCGCATGCGCGCGGCCAGGGCGTCGCGGACTTCACCCGCCGGCGCGTCCGCGAGATGCTTGTCGCGGTAGTCGAGCAGGGCCACATCCGAGATGCCCAGGGCGCCCGTCGCGTCCCGCAGCTCGCGCTCGCGCAGGGCCGGCAATTGCTCCCGCCGGCAGAGCGGCGGCTCCCCCACCCGTCCGGCATCCCCGCGCGTGGCCGTTACGAGCGCTACCGTCCCGCCCTCATCGGCGCAGCGCCGGGCGACGCCGGCGGCGATGAAGCTCTCATCGTCCGGATGCGCGAATATCAGCAGGATACGGGCTGCCGCCGGCATGCGCTACTATAGGGGACATGCGAATGACGGCCACACTGGCGGCGGCGATCCTGCTGTGCGCGGCGGCGGCGCAGGCGCAGCCCGCGGACACTGTCACGTTCACGAAGGACGTGGCGCCAATCCTGCAGCGCTCCTGCCAGAACTGCCACCGGCCGGGATCGCTCGCGCCGATGCCTCTGCTGACCTACGAGGACGCGCGGCCCTGGGCGCGCTCGATGAAGAACAAGACGGCCCTCCGCGAGATGCCGCCGTGGTTCATCGAGAAGAACATCGGCATCCAGCACTTCAAGGACGACCTCTCCCTGAGCGACGCAGAGATTGCCGTGTTCGCCGCCTGGGCCGACGCGGGGGCGCCGCGCGGCGACATGGCCGACATGCCACCGCCGCTGGTGTGGGCCGACGCCGAAACATGGACCATCGGCACGCCCGACCTCATCGTCTCCACGCCGGTGGTGACCGTTCCGGCGGTTGCCCCGGACTACCATGACGAGATCGGCCCGGTGCCGACCGGCCTTACCGAGGACCGCTGGGTGAAGGCGGTCGAGGTGAAAGAGGTCCGGCTGCTCGATGACGAGGCCCGCGAAAAGGCCAAGTCGATGGGCGGCTTCGGAAATTTCACCATTCACCACATGGGCATACACAGCGGCGAGGCGCTCGGTACAAGGGAGGAGAGCGATCGCCCGCTGGAGGACCGCGACCGGTTCAGGCTGACGCACGAGATAGGCCAGAACGCCACCATCTATCCTGCCGATACCGGCATCAAGCTGGCGGCGGGCACCGAGCTGAACTTCACGATCCATCTCTATTCGTCGGGCATGGAGATTCCCGTGCGGGCCGACATCGGCTTCACGTTCCACCCGGAGGACTTCGAGCCGAAGTACAAGCAGTCGGGCTTCCTGGCCATCGGCAACCTGGGTGACGGGCTGGACATCCCGGCCGGCGCGGACAACGTGCGCTTCGACAGCTTCTACACCTTGCCGCAGCACGCCATCCTGACCACCTACGAGCCGCACATGCACTCCAGCGGCAAGCGGATGTGCGTGGAGGCGGTCTATCCAGACCAGACCCGCGAGATGCTCAACTGCTCGAAGTACGACCACAGTTGGGCGCGGGTGTACGTCTACGAGGACGACTACGCGCCGATCCTGCCGCAGGGCACGGTGCTGCACATGATCGGCTGGTACGACAACACCGCCGCGAACCGCAACGTCGTGGATCCGCGGAACTGGAAGGGCTGGGGCAGCCGCTCCATCGACGACATGTTCCTGCTCCTGCCGAAGGTGACGTTCCTCGACGAGGAGCAGTACGCGGAGGTCGTGGCCGAGCGCGAGGCGAAGCGCGCGGGCATGGCCACGAACCAGCAGAACTGAGCCGCCGCGGCCGGGACAACCTCAGGGATGCGCCGGCGCCGACACGCCGGCGCGCGCCATGACGGCGCGCACGGCGACTTCCGTCGCCGGCGAGCTGATGATGTTCATCCCGCGCTGAACGCCCGCGGTAATCTTCAGCGGCGTCCAGCCCCTGGCGTTTTCCCGGTTCCAGACTTCGACCCGCGCACCCTGCTCCGCCAGGAATTCCACGACCGCGGGGACGTGCTTGTAGGCGGCGCCGTGCATCGCGGTCTCGCCGTTGGCATCTACCGCGTCCAGGTCGGCGCCGAGCTCCAGGGCTACCTGCACCGCCTCCAGCACCTCGGGCTCGGTGCCCGGATCTTCACCGGGCGATGAGGTTCCGACGCCGGCCGCCACCATCAGTGGCGTCGTCTCGTCTTCGTTCCGCAGCAGCGGGTCGGCGCCGAGCTCGGCCAGCAGCCGCATCAGCTCGGCGTCGGCCGTGCGGGCCGCAAGCAGGAACGGCGTGCCGCCGATCATGTTCAGGCGCGTGATGCCGGCCGGCGGCCGCAGACTGACGCGCGCGTTCAGGTCCGCGCCCCTGGACGCGACGAGCCGGACGAATTCCAGGCTGTCCATGTCGCCCGAGCCTGCGGGCGCCGGGTTGTTGCTTCCGGAATCACCCGCCTTGCGGACCCACGAAATCTGGTGCAGCGCGGTCCACCCGCGCGGTGCCGCGTTCGGGTCGGCACCCCGCTCCAGCAGCATCGCCGCCAACTCGTAGTGCGCGCTCCCGACGGCGAGCAGGAAGGCATTGAGGCCGTCCTCGGATGCCCGCGTCATCTCCACGCCGCCGGCAGTGCGTTGGGAATTGACCGACAGCGAGTCGGCGATGCTTGCACCCGCGTCCAGCAGCAGCTCCGCGACTTCGATTTCCCCCTCGCGCGCGGCGAACAGCAGCGCGGTGAACCCCTGCGCCGAGGCCGCATCCACGTGCGCACCGGCCGCCAGCAGCGCCGCGACGACTGCCCCATGCCCCTCCGCAGCCGCCCACATCAGCGCGGTTTGTCCGCGCCAGGTCTCGGCGGCGTTGACCGCGGCGCCGCCGGCGAGCAGCAGGTCGACCACCTCCACCTCGCCGGTGCGCGCGGCCGTCATCAGGGCCGTTTCGCCCTCCGCGAGCGCCGCGTTCGGGTTCGCGCCCGCGTCGAGGAGCAACTCCACCATGGCCGGATTGCCGTTGGTGCACGCGAGCGAGAGCGGCCGCACGCCGTAGCGGTTGGCGGCCGTGGCGCTCGCGCCGGCCTCGATCAGCAGCGCAGCGATGTCGACGTCGTCGCGGTGAACGGCCCAGTGCAACGGCGTACTGCCGTCCGCCTGCGGCGCGTCCGGATCGACCTGCTCCGCGAGCAGCGTCCGCACGGCGGCCTCGTCCGCCCGCTTGACGGCGTCGACCAGCCGCGCATCGCGCGCCGCGGCCGCGCTGGCGGACACGTGTCCAGCCAGAAGCAAGAACGCGACGGCGAGGCCGAGCAGTCGGATGTGCGTCATGAATGACCGTTACGGCGGCTGGTCACAGCGTCAGCGGCTCGAACACCTCATCGGCTCGCCCGGTGCTGTCGACGAAGCTGTCGAGGTGTACGCCCATGTGATCGAGCAGCGCCAGGTGCAGGTTCGCCAACGGCGTCGGCGCCGCGTAGTTGATATGCCAGCCGCCCTTCACGCCGCCCGCGCCGCCGCGCGCGACGACAATCGGTAGGTTGCTGTGGTCGTGCACGTCCGGATTGCCCATCCCGCTGCCGAGCAGGTACGTCGTGTGGTCGAGCAGCGAGCCGTCGCCGTCCGCCGTGGCGCGCAGGCGCTCCAGCAGGTAGCCGAACAGCGACACGTGGTAGGCGTTGATCTTGGCGAGCTTCGCCAGCTTCTCCGGGTCGTTCACGTGATGGGACACCGGGTGGTGCGGCTCGGGCACGCCGATCTGCGGATACGTGCGGGTGCTTCCCTCGCGGGCGAGCTGGAACGTGATGATCCGCGTCATGTCGGCCTGCAGCGCCAGCACCTGCAGGTCGAACATCAGCTTGACGTGGTCCTCCCAAGCCTCCGGCACGCTGGTCGGCCGCTCCAGCGCCGGCAACGGCGACGCCTCGGCATGCTGCTCGGCGCGCTGGATCCGGCGTTCGACCTCGCGCACGGTGTCCAGGTACTCGCTCACCTTCGTCCGATCGCCAGCGCCCAGCCGCGTCTGCAGGCGCGCCATGTCGTCGAGCACCCAGTCGAGGATGCTGGCATCCGACTGCAGGGCGGCCCGCCGCTGCTGCGGCGTGCCGCCGTCGCCGAACAACCGCTCGAACACCGCCCGCGGGTCGGCCTCGGGAGGCAGCGGCGTCGTGGGCGACGACCACGACAGGCAGTTCATGTAGACGCAGGCGTAGCCGTTGTCGCAGTTGCCGACCTGCGCGATCAGGTCCGTGCCGAGCTCCAGCGACGGAATCACCGTCTCGCCGCCGACCTCCTGCGCCGCGATCTGGTCCACGGTGGTGCCCAGCTCGTAGTCGCTGCCTTCCGTCCGCTTGCCGCGCACGCAGCTCAGGAACGACGCGTTCGACGATGCGTGGTTGCCGGTGGTGTACGCGTTGCGCAGCTCCAGGTTGGTGACCACGGTCAGGTCGTCGAGGTACGGCGTGAGCGTCGCGAGGGACGGCGACAGCTCCGTGATGCGGCCGTCGGCTGCCGGGATCCAGGGATCCGGATTCATCCCCATCGGAATGAAGACGTATCCCAGCCGGCGGACCGGCGCCGCGGCCGTCCGCGCCTGCGCGGTGAGCGCCGGAACCATGGCGTCGAGCAGCGGCAGCGTCACGGTCGCCCCCAGGCCGCGCAGAAATGTCCGCCGCGGCAGCGCCAGCTTCTTCACGATCATTGCGACCTCCGCATCTGGAACGGCGTGCTCTCGACGACCGCCAGCACGAGCGACGAAAAGCGATTGTCGCTGCGGGCGGTTTCCCGCAATATCTGCCGCACGGCCGGGGCATCGGCATGGTCCACGCCGCGGCCGAGGGCGAACGTCAGCAGCTTCTCGGTCATGGTCCGGACGAACAGCTCCGGGCGGGCCAGCAGCGCCTGCCGGAGACCGCCGACGCCCTCGAACTCGTGGCCGCCGGGCAGGCTGCCCGAGACGTCGATCGGCCGCCGCGCGGCGTCGCGCTCCCGCCAGCGCCCGATGGCGTCGAAATTCTCCATCGCGAGCCCGGCCGGATCCATGAGCTGGTGGCAGGCCGCGCACGCCGGGTTCGCCCGGTGCTGCGCCATGCGCTCCCGCATCGGCAGGCCGGCGCCGCCGTCGCGGTCCTCGTCGAGCGGCGGCACGTTGGCCGGGGGCGGCGGAGGCGGCATACCCAGCAGGTTCTCGAGTATCCACTTGCCGCGCAGCACCGGTGACGTGCGCGTCGCGTACGACGTGACGGTCAGGACGCTGCCGTGGCCGAGCAGCCCGGCGCGCGGGCTGCCGGGATCGAGCGCCACCCGCCGGAAGTGGTCACCGTAGACGCCGGGGATGTCGTAGTGCCGGGCGAGCCGCTCGTTGAGGAACGTGTAGTCGGCCCGCAGGAGATCGAGCACGTCGCGATCCTCGCTGACGACGCTCGCGAACAACAGCTCGGTCTCCCGGCGAAACGCGCCGCGCAGGTTGTCGTCGAAATCGGGATAGCGCCGCAGGTTCGGCCGCGATGCCGCCAGGTTGCGCAGGTGTAGCCACTGGCCCGCGAAGTTCGTCGCCAGCGATTCCGCACGCGCATCGGCGAGCATCCGGGCAACCTGCGCCTCCAGCGCGTCGGGTTCGCTCAGCTTCCCGCGCGCGGCAAGGTCGAGCAGCTCGTCGTCCGGCAGGCTGCTCCAGAGAAAGAACGAGAGGCGCGAGGCGAGCTCGACGTCGCTCAGGCGGTACGCGGCGCCGGGCGCGAGCCCGTCGGGATCGCGCTCGATGCGGAACAGGAACTCCGTGCTCGTCAGCAGCGCCCGCAACGCCAGCTCGATGCCGTCCTCGAAGCCGCCGTGCGCCCTGCCCCGCTCGTAGAATGCCAGCGGCGCGGCGAGATCCGCGCCGCTCACGGGCCGGCGGTAGGCGCGGCGGGCCAGGTTCTCGATGATCGTCCTGGCGCACGCCGCCTCCTCGGCAACGACGACCGGCTGGCAGACGAAGACGCGCCGCCGGCTCGGCGTGTCGCCGGCACCGGTCGCCTCGAACGGACCGGCAATCGCCACCGAGCGCACGGCCGGCTGCGTGCGCGGGTGGCGGTCCATGTTGAAGTGCGCGTCGTACGGCTGCCGCTCGGTCTCGATCAGCGCGGAGCTCTTCTTGAGAAATGCCGCGCCCACGACGTGCGGGCCGGCGTCCACCGACAGCCGCACCAGCAGCCCCTTGTCGACGTCCTCGTCGGCGTAGTAGCCGTGCAGCTCGTTGCGGTTGGGAACTATCTCGAACACGCGCAGGCGCTCGCCGTCGAGCGTGAGCTCCAGCTCGTGCTGCTCCGTCAGCCCTTCGACGTTCTCGTTGCGGTTGCGCGACAACCGCACCTGGATCTCGTATTCGCCGTCGAGCGGGAAGTTGTGGTCGACCGCCGCACCGCCGCGCGTGCCGAACGGCAGGCCGTCGAAGTGATCTTCCTGCGTGAGGTCCGCAGGCAACACAACCACGCGGCTCCCCGGCGCGGGCAGCGGGCTGCCGACCGCCAGCCGGCTCACCTTGCGCGCGGCCGACAGGTAGCGCTCCAGCAGCGCCGGCGACAGGTTGACCGCGCCGACGTTGTCGAAGCCGTAGCTGGCGTCGTCGCGCGGCAGCAGCGCCGTCACGTCGACATCGAGCGCCAGCAGGTCGCGTACCGCGTTCTGGTATTCGGTGCGGTTGAGGCGGCGGAAAGTGTCCGTACGTCCCGGATCGGGGTCCGCCAGTGCGTGGCGGTCGAGCTCGGCCTCCAGGTAATCGACGAGGCCTTCGTAGGCGGCCTCGTCCGGCCGCGGCGCGCCGGCCGGCGGCATGGCGCGCGCCCGCAGCTTGCGGACCGCCCGCTCCCAGACATCGGCAGCGAGACCGATGTGCTCGGTGTCGGCCGCATCCAGGTCCAGTCCGGCGGTCTGCAACCGCTCGTTGTGGCAGCGGACGCAGTACTCGTCGAGGAGCGCGCGGGCGGAAGACGGCGCAGGCGCCGCCGCGGACGGACTACCCAGGCACAGCCCGACCGTTACAGCCGCGCCGCGGAGGAGCCAACGCGTTCTCATGCGGTTCCCAGGCGCTCGAAAGAGCAACCGTATATTACCAGCCTTCAGCGCCCGGCGCGCGAATCATTGCGGCCCGGCCGCCGGCAGCCGGTACGCCAGCAGCTCGCCGCGGCTGGCGAGCGCGATGTACTGCCGCCCGTCCAGCAGGAACGTCATGGGCGAACCGCTGACCGGCCCCGGCACGAATACGGCGCCGACTTCCCCGCCGGTGGCCTTGTCGTAGGCCCGCAGCAGCGCGCCTTGCTCTCCCGACGGCGCAGTAAAGACTCCGGCTTCCGCTGCTATCAGGAGTGTGGGCGTCACCAGCGTCGCAACGCGTCCCGGGCGTCCCGTCCGCTCGATCTCGACACCGTCCAGCAGCGGATGGTTGCGCACCTCGTCCGGCGTCTCGCCGTGCGCGATCTGCCACGCCATCGAACCTTCGTCGAGGTCGAAGGCCGTGATGCGGCCCCAGGGCGGCTTCACCAGCGGCAGACCGTCCACCGTCAACTCGCTGCCGGCGCCCGCGCCGATCGCCGCCGGCCCGATCTCCAGGTTTCCGTGCACGTACGCCACGTCCGTCAGGTCCGGATCCGCCGGCACCAACCCGCGCCAGCCGATGCTCGTGGAGGAGAAGACATACAGCGTGTTCGTCTCGGGATCCAGCGATCCGCCCGGCCAGTTCGCGCCGCCCTGCTGGTACGGCAACATCAGCACGCCGAGCGGACCGTTCGGACGGCTGACGATCGGCGGCGAGAACAGCGGGCCGAATGCGTAGCGGGAGGCCAGCTCCTCTGCGGCGCGCCTGATTTCCGGCGTGAAGTCGATCAGGTCGGCCGGCGTCACGCCCTGGCGCTCGAACGCCGGCGGCCGCGTCACGAACGGCTGCGTGGGCGAATACCACTCCCCCGGCACTTCGCCCCGCGGCACCGCGCGCTCTTCAATCGGCCACACCGGCTCGCCGGTGACCCGATCGAGCACGTACAGCCAGCCCTGCTTGGTGGGTTGCGCCAGCGCCTTGATTGGAAGCCCGTCGACCGTGATGTCGGCCAGAATCGGCGCGCAAGGAATGTCGAAGTCCCACAGCCCATGATGCACGAGCTGGTAGTGCCAGCGGCGCTCGCCGGTGCGCGCGTCGACCGCGACGATCGATTCGGAGAACAGGTTGTCTCCGGGTCGGTGCCCGCCGTAGTAGTCGCTGGTCGGCAGTTCCACGGGGAGGTAGACCAGGCCGAGCTCCTCGTCCGCGCTCATCTGCGCCCACACGCCCGTGTGGCCGGTATAAGACCAGGAGTCGCCCAACCAGGTGTCGTTGCCGAACTCGTCCGACTGCGGGATCGTGTGGAAGATCCACAGCCTTTCGCCCGTCCGCACGTCGTAGCCGCGGACGTACCCCTTGACGTTGGTCCGGCTGCGCGGCGCGGCGCCGGGCGCGTGCATGGCCCCGATGACGATGACATCCCCGACCACGATCGGCGCGGCCGTCAGCCCGACGTCGCCGGTCAGCAGATCGATCTCCTGGTCCATGCCGCGCTTCAGGTCGACGATGCCGTCGCGCCCGAACGAGGAGATCGGTTGACCGGTCGCGGCGTCGAGCGCCACGAGCTGATAGCCGAGCGTCACGTACAGGATGCGTGACTGCGTTCCGTCGCTCCACCAGGCGAGCCCGCGGCTGATGGGAATCGGCGCCGCCCGCGCACGCTCTCCCTCGTCCAGCCGATGGCTCCACAGCAGACGGCCGGTGGCCGCGTCGACCGCCACCGCGGGACGCCCGGCTGCGCCGGTGAAGTACAGCACGCCGCCGACCATCAGCGGCGTCGCGCGGCCGGGCCCCAGGCCGTCCTGGTTGAAGCGCCAGGCCAGCTCGAGGCTGTCGAAGTTGTCCGCGGTGATTTGCGCGAGCGGGGAGTAGCGCGTGCTGGCCAGGTCGCCGCCGTAGGTGGACCACTCGCCAGCCTGGATTCCGCCCTGCCCGAAGGCCGGCGAGACGATGCACAGGGCGAACGCGAATGGCAATGCCGTCGCAAGAACGCGCCCGGTCGATCGGCTAGCGCGCCTTCTCGCGGTGCAATCGCCCATCCTGGCGGCGATCCTACACGCGTTCCGCACCATGGGCATGCCATTGCCTCGGGCACCCGTTGAACCGCCGGCGGAGGGCGCTGTAAGATGCGCAGTGCCGCGGGCAAGTCCGCTCGCGGAGAAAGAGGAAGCAACCATGAAGCGTGCGATCATTTCCGCAATCGTCGTCGGCATCCTGTCCATCGCCTCGAGCGGCGCGGCGCAGAGCGGCTCGTTGACCGCGGACGACTACATCGAGATCCAGCAGTTGTACGCGAAGTACGCGCACACCCTCGATCTCGGCGATGCGGAGGGCTGGGCCAACACGTTTACGTCCGACGGCGTCTTCGGGGAATCCAAGGGGTTCGACCAGTTGAAGGCGTTTGCCGAAGGTTTCATGCAGGGCTTCGAAGGCCAGGCCAGGCACTGGAACACCCAGCTGATCATCACGCCGACGGCCGAAGGCGCGCACGGCACCTGCTATCTGCTGCTCGTCGACTCGCGCACGCAGCCGTACACCATCATGGCCGCCGGGCTCTACCAGGACACGGTCGTGAAGACGTCCGCGGGCTGGCGTTTCCAGGAGCGCGTGTTCACGCCCGACCCGCAGCCAACCAGCGACTAGCCACGTCGCGCACCACGCTTCAGGGCCGCGGCGCTGCGCCCCGTCGGTCGAGCCCCTGCTCGCCCAGGTACTGCGAGAGCAGGTCGGCCACCTCGACGTTGTTCAGGTCCGAAAAGGGGAAGTGCGTGTTGCCCGTCAGGCCGGCGTCCGGCAGGTGCAGCAATTCGGCCTGGCCGCCGCGCGCGTTGACGGCGGCCACGAACGCCGCGGCGGCCGGCACCGACCTGACCCAGAGGTCGACTCCGAAGACGCCCGCCAGCTCTTCCTCGATATTGTCGCCGAACACGATCTGAATCGGGATCTCCGTCAGCTTGTCGAATTCCTCCGGCGGTACCGGCATGGCCGGCGCAAAGCCGGGCGGCGGCGCCGGATCCCCTTCCGGCACGAGGAACACCGTCGGCTCGTAGGACACGATCGCCCGCACGTTGGCGCTCTTCAGCGCCGTCTGCCAGCCGAGGATGCCGCTTGCGGAATGGGTAATCAGCACGGCCGGTCCGATTCTGTCGAACAGCGCGGCGACCGCGTCGGTCGCCACGGCTGCGCCCTCGTCGCCGCCGGTCGCCCCTCCGCCCGGCGTCCCGGTGTCCGGCGTCACCTGGCGGAAATACTGGTCGACGGATTCGGCATCCTGCGGAAACTGGACGCCCGGAAAGAACCGCGGCGATTCGGGCGGCGTCCAGATGCCGAGCCGGAAGATCGTGAACAGGTTCGCCTCGTCGGGCACCGCGTCGCGAATGGTCACGCCCGCCGTGCTCCGGCCGGCCCTGCCGCGGCGCGGCTGGTCGATGATGTAGGTAGCGAATCCGCGCCGCAGGAAAATGTTCTGGAAGCCGTCGCGTCCGTCGGGCGTCGTCTCCCAGGTCTTCGAGAACTGCCCGCCGCCGTGCCACATCACCAGTGGATACGCGCGCGCGTCCGGCGGGATTTGGTACTGCGCGTAGCCGTGGTCGCCGCGAAAGGTGTTGCCGTCGGCGCCGGTAATCACGGCGCCGCCGAACGCGAAGCTGCCCTGTGTCTCGAGGATGATGGGCGTCAGGCCAGCCGTCCCCGTTGCGGCAGGACCATCCGCCAGTTCCGGCGCGCACGCCGCGGCAAGGAGCGGACCGACAATTGCCAGCGCCAGCGCGGACCCCGGGCGCCTGGCGGCGCTCACTCGAACCGGTCCGCTCCGGCCAGCCCTACGGCGCGACCGTGAAGGCCACCGTCGCCAACTGGTCATCCCACCAGATGGTGAGGTTGCCGCCCCGCTGCGTCATGTCCGTGAACATGATGGTGAGCTGGTCGGCGGAGGCCGGGTGCGATGAAACCTGCATCGCCGTCCGCAGCACGTCGCGGTCCGGCGTGTAGCCGTACGATCCCCACAGCGTGTTCGGCGTGTCCTCCCGGAACGACTGCTTGACCCCGTAGGTCGAGAAGATCAGCGTCCACTCCGACGGGGAGAGCTCGGCGAACATGCTGTACTCCCCGGCCGGCAGCCGCTGTCCGCCGAACATCAGGTCCGCCTCGGTCTTGAAGCGCGTGGACTGGTCGGCGCCGACGCGCCATACCGGCGCGCCGAGCAGGAACCCCTGGCCGTACTCGTCGCCCGATCCGAAGAGGCCTTCGCGGCCGCGCAGAATCGGCCGGCCATAGTCGACGTCAACCCACTTGCCGTCGGAGTAGCTCCTGCCGCCCGCCACGCCGCGCGCCTCGTCCGCCATCCAGGACCCACCGACCTGCGTGGACGCCTGGCCGCGCGGGCTTGCGGGCCGCTGCGCCTCGGCGGCGGTCGCCGCCAGCATGCAGGCAATTGCCAGAGCTGCCGTTCCGATTCTGCGCATCGTTCCTCCTGCGGCCGGCGCGTCGCACCGCCGACCCGCCTAACCACTATTGATCGTCCGATTGCTTCGCCCGGCGCTCCGCGACGATCTGCTCGTAGTCCTCGTCGGTCAGATAGGTCACGTTCACGTGGGCGTGGTACATGTCGTCGTAGCTGCGCTGGCCCCAGCCTACCCACTGCCGCGGGTCGGGGTTGTTGCGGTTCGACGCGGTGTTGTCGTGCCACGCGGTCAGCTTGATCACCGTGCCGCGCGGCAGGACGGGCGCCGAATCGTCCGTATAGACGTAGTTGACGTGCCAGTTGAAGTCGAATTCGGCGACGTGGTTCAGCATCTCGACCCGGCCGTCGGGATAGATGGCCTCCATCGACATCGCCGTGCCGCGGATGTGCATGTGCGGCTGGTAGTTCTCCAGGCGGGCCGGCGCCGGCAGCGGGATGTACGCGTGGTGCACCGTCTCCACGCCGGGCGGCAGATCCATGTCCCGCTGCGACTGGCGCGCGCCCATCGCCTGTCCGTAGACGCGGTACTTCGGCACCACGCCGCGCGGGTAGAACCAGACGCCGACGTCGGTCTGCGCCGTCACTTCCTCGCCGACCGAGTGGTAGTGGTTGTCGAACGTGAACCGCGAGCCGGCTTTCACCAGCTTGCCCGTGTTCTCGCGGAACACGTCGCCAATCTTGCCGATGGCGAACTCGCTGAAATAGCTGCCGCGCGGCGTGACGTCGACGACGGATACGTGGTCACCCGGCTCCTCTTCCTGCTGCAGGTAGACGTTGGAATGGTGGGTGACCCGGCGCGCTTCGACCGTCGGCCGTATCTCGATGCCGGTGGCCCAGCGGTCCTCGGTCAGCCCGGTCTCGACTACCGGCTGCCACCACTGGTCCTGCCCCTCGGGCGCCTGGGTCCACGGAGGCGAGCTGACCACCAGATCCGGCGGCCGGCCGTAGCGTTCCTCCAGGCGCCAGATCTCGTCCGACGGCCAGTCGATCGGCGCCGGCATGTCGGTCGGGTTGCCGCGCGGCGCGCCCGCGTCCACCCAGCGCACGACGGTGTCGATCTCGGCTGCGTTCAGCGAAATGTCGTTCTGGAATTCCTGGATGCCGATCGTCTTGTCGATGTGCCAGGGCGGCATCGAGCGCTCGGCCACCTTGCTGCGAATGGCCCGCGCCCAGGGGCGCACCTCGTCGTAGGTGACGAGCGACATCGGCGCCATCTGCCCTGTCCGGTGGCAGGTCTGGCAACGCTGCTGCAGGATCGGCGCGACGTCGCGCGTGAACGTCACCTCCTCCTGCGCAAGCGCGGTCAACGACGAAGACAGCAGGACCGCGGCCGCGAAAACGGCCGCGACCGTGCGGCGGCATGTCGTCTTGCCCATGAGGATTGTCATCATCTCTCTCCAATTGGGGCTGCGCCCCGAACTCCCGGTCCTACCGTACGTCGACCGTGACGTATCCGTTCGTCCAGCAGCAGAAGAAGCCGCCGGCCATGACGGCGCGCTGGCTGCCAGACTCGTCCCATGCCAGAACGCGCAAAGTGTACTCGCCCGGCGCGTCGAAAGTCGCCTGCGTCACCGCGCGGCCGTCAGCTTCGAGCGGGGGTTGCACCTCGCTGAACGTGACGGCGCCGGGGCCGCGGTACTTGCTCCAGGCCACGCCGGGCGGCGTCCGGATGGATCCCTGCGTCCGGCTCAGGCCGTCGTCGGTTGTCCAGAGGGCAAGCTCGACGGGCCGCGAAGGCGAAGCCGTGATGCGGGCCGACACGCCGGTCGGCCCCTGGCCCGGCTCCCCGCCGGGGGCGAATCGCAGCACGGGCGGCGTGTTCCCGTTCGTCACTTCCTTGAGCGCGTCGATGCGCCAGGCCGGCCGCAGGTTGCCGGGAATGGCAATTGTCTGGCCGTGCGCCGTCAACGACCAAGTCAGCTCCTGCTCGCCGAAGTCGGCGGGCACGCGGATCGCGAACACGCCGGTGTGCCGCCGCGGCAGGAAGTGCGTGGGCTGCCCGCGGTCTGCCGGTCCCGGCTCGATACGGTTGTCGGGGCCGACCGGAATGTCCAGGTGCTCCTCGTAGTTGCGGTTCAGGTAGCCGAACACGATGCTGAAGCTGCCGTCCGGGTTTTCGAACCACCCCTCGAACGAGGGGCTCACACTCTGGCCGCTGTCGTGCGGGCGCGGCGCGTCGAGCTTGGTCTCCTGGGCCGGCGCGGGATCGGCCGCCGCCAGCACCAGCACCGCGCCGGCAGCAAACAGCGCGCGCGTCATGCTACGTGGATTCCTGCTCCTGCTCATCGCTTGCCGGCCCGTTGGCGTCCAGCGATTGTAACCCGGCTCGGGTTGCCGGGGCGTCCGCGCCGTCTAGCGCGATCCGCTTCAGCAGCTTGGACAGTCCCTGCCGCGACAGTCCCAGCTCCCCGGCCGCCGCGCCCGGCCGGCCGCCGTTGCGGGCGAGCGCGGACTGCACGAAGCGCCGCTCGAAGGCCAGCCGCGCGTCGGCCAGCGTCTCCGGCACGGTGTCGGCGCAGTCGCGGATCGCGGCCGGCAACGCATCCAATCCCACGGATCCCCGCCGCGGGGCGGCCACGACCATGCGCGCAGTCACGTTCTGCAATTCGCGGACGTTGCCCGGCCAGTGGTAGCGCCGCAGCGCAGCCAGCGCGTGTGTGCCGAGCGCGGCCCGTTTGCCGGTACGACCCAGCTCCCTGGCCCAGAAATGGCGCGCCAGCAGCTCGACATCGCCGGCCCGCTCGCGAAGGGGCGGGACCGGCACGCAGACAACGGCGATCCTGAACAGCAGGTCCTCCCGGAACCGGCCCGCCGCCGCCTCGGCCGCCAGGTTGCGGTTGGTAGCCGCCAGCAGGCGCACATCGACGCGTCGAACCGTGTTCTCGCCGACCCTCCGGATCTCCCCTTCCTGCACGACGCGCAGCAGCTTGGCCTGTGCGCGCGCCGACAGCTCGCCCACCTCGTCCAGGAACAGCGTGCCGCGATCGGCGGCCTCCACGAGGCCCGCGCGGTCGCTGACCGCGCCGGTAAACGCGCCGCGGCCGTGTCCGAACAGCTCGGCTTCGAACAGCTCGTCGGTCAGCGCGGCGCAGTTGACCGCGCAGAACGCCTGCGCCCGCCGCGGTCCCAGCCGGTGCAGCGCGCGCGCCACCAGCTCCTTCCCGGTGCCGGTTTCGCCCTCAATGAGAACCGGATAGGGCGCGTCGGCCGCGCGGGCAATGGCCGCGCGCAGCGCCGACATTTCCGTGCTGTTTCCCAGCAGCCCCGGGACGTCCCCGGAATCCGCGGCGTCGGGCATGGCGGCGCAGCGCTCCTGGAAGTCCAGCTCGAGGAGGGCGGCGGCTACGCGGCCGACGGCAACCGGCCGGTCGATGTACGCCGGAGGGCATGCCCAGCGCACGACGAGCGCGCCGAGCGGCCGCGTGCCCCCCTGAATAGGAACGGCCATGTAGCATTGCCGGCCGGCCGCGGCCAGCGGCACGGTGCGCCCGTCTGCGACGGCGGCCTGGAGGGCGGCGGGCAGGCGCCGGTCGGCCTCGCCGGCGGCGGCCACCCGTGCCGGCGGCCGGTCGAGACGATAGGCCGCCACCGCCTGCGCTTCCAGTCGTTCGCGCAACACGCGGCAGAGGCGCGCCGGCGCATCTCCCCGTGACGCCGTCTCGACCACCCGCACGACATCGACGAGATCGCCCGCCACGCGGTCCAGCAGGACGCCGGGCTGCGGCGTGGACGGCCGGGACGAACGGGGCTGCGCGGCGGGGAAATGCAGCAGCGCACTGGCGGCGCGGTAGTCCTCCTGCTCCGCGCCCTGGAGAGCGTCGGCAGGGCCGCGCGCCGTTCCGGCGCGTGCAGTATCGAACAGCAGGCGCGCCTGCTGTATCGCCTCGCCGGCGCGCGCCGTCTGGCCCCGTTCCCGCAGCAGCAGTCCCAGCGTGGCCGCCGCCCGGGCAGCCCCCGCGTAGCGCTGCCTGCGCTCCAGCACGCCGAGCGCGTCCCGCAGCATCCGCTCCGCCGATGCGTAGCGGCCGCGCGCGGCGACGGCGAGGGCGCCCGCCACACGCGTCCGGGCGCGCGCTACACGCGCGTCGTCCTCCCCCGCCGGACGGGTCCCGCTGGCCGCGGCCACGCGCCGGCATCTGCAAGATCCCGGCCCTGCGCAGTCCCCGCGCGGACGGGCTGCGAGAGCGGCGGCGCATGCAGGGACACCGCGGTCAAACGACCGATTCAGTCGGGAATTCCCTGCACCAGCCGGGCAACCGGCGCGCGCAATTGATACATGGGGCTGCGCCCCAAACCCCCGCCGGCCACTCGCGGGGCCCCTTCGCCCCACTCCGTGGCCGGCGGGCCGCGCCGTGCGCGGCCTGGGGACGGTTGCTTCCGTGTTCACCGTCCCCTTTCGCACTTCGCCGTTAGTTGGTTGCGGCCCGCTGTGTGGCGTAGAGCTGGTCGAAGAAATCGAGGCGCTGGCCGCGCACCCCCTGGCGCAACTGCACCCCGTCGCCGAACTCCAGCACCTGCTCCGAGTCGCGCGTGTACGCGGGCCACTGCGGCAGGCCGGCGCCGTTCGGATCGCCGGTCGCCGCGAAGTTGATCCAGTAGGAGGACATCATGTCCGACAGGCCGCGGTCCGTGTCGTCGTAGTCGCGGTTCGCGAACCAGTAGCGGCTGCCCCCGCCCAGGTTGCCGAACACGTAGGGAATCTCCGCCGTGTGGTAGGCGCCCCAGCGCGCCGCGTCCGACGCCGGCGGCACGCGCGAGAAGAAGTAGAGGTAGGCCGGCGCCGAGACCGTCTCCATCATGCGCGCCCAGGTGCGCATCTCCCAGTTGAACCGCCCGTCGCCGGCGCTGTCGATCATGCGCGCGCCGACGTCTTCATCGGACTCGGCGGGGTACGCCGCAAGGTACTGGTCGGCCAGATCGCCGTACCGGCCGCGCGCCCATTCCTCGTACTCGGCCACCGAGCTCAGCTCCGGGCCGCCGGAGTATCTCGCCAGCGCCGTCCCTTCGTCGGCGTTCGCCCCCAGGATCACCGGCACGTCGTGCTGCGCGCCGCTTGCGAAGATCTCGTTGACGCTGGCGTGCAGCACCCAACCGTCGATGTTGACCAGCACCCGCCCCGTGTCGGCCACCACGACGTCGGCGGCGGGCAGCGCGCGCAGCGCCTCCAGCGAGACCTCCGCGCCCTCCCCGAGCGCGGCCGCCGCGATCTGCTCGCCCGCGGCCTCGGCCGCGGCGCGCGGCACCGCACCAGCCTCGGGCGCGAACACGCCCCCGCTCTGCCCGATCGCGCCGGCGAACAACCCCTCGGCAAGCGGCGTCGCCATCAGATAGTTGATGCTCCATGAGCCGGCCGACTCTCCGAAGATGGTGACCCGCTCCGGGTCGCCCCCGAAGGCGGCGATGTTGCGCTGCACCCACTCGAGCGCGGAGACCTGGTCGAGCAGACCGTAGTTTCCGGAAACGCCGTCGGCCGACTCCTCGCGCAGCAACGGGTGGGCCAGGTAGCCGAGCGCACCCAGGCGGTAGTTGATCGTCACCGCGACGACCCCGCGCGACGCCAGCTCCGACCCGTCGAACGCCACCTCGGCACTATCGCCCATGCGCAGCGCCCCGCCGTGAATCCAGACCATCACCGGCGCGCCGTCGCCGGGCGCCGCGGCCGACCACACGTTCAGGTACAGGCAGTCCTCGTCCTGACGGGTCGCTCCCGGACCGAAGAACCCCTGCTCTCCGGGCGGTACCGGCAGGATGCCCTGCGGGCAGGCGGGCGGCAGTTGCGAGCCCTCGCGCACCCCGTCCCACGGCTCGACGGGCTGCGGGGGCAGCCAGCGCCGTTCTCCGACGGGAGCCGCGGCGTAGGGAATCGATCCGTACATGCGTACCGACCCACCGCCCGCGTCCGGAACGCCGGCGACCAGGCCGCCGTCGACAGCCACGGCGCCCGCGGCGCTGCCCGCCGCCGCCGCGGCCTCCGGCTGCCTCGAATCACCGCAGGCCGCCGCGACCGCTGCCGCGAACACGATTGCCAGTAAGCCGTGCGTCAATCGATACGGTCCAGGATTCATTGCGCTGCCCTCCATCGCACCGGGTCGCCTCGGGGTGCATTCCGCGCGAGGTTCGAGTATAACCACCGGCATGCTGCTGCGGACCATCGTTTCCGCGGCCTGCGGTCTGGCGCTGTGGCCGGCCGCGGCGCCAGGACAGGTGGGCGGCAACCTGGCCGCCGGCCCGCCGCTCGACATCCACCTTGAAATCACGACGGGCGCGGACGGGCCGGTGCTGTCGACGGCCGCGTACGAGCTGACGACGGGCGAGTACTACCGGCTGAACGTGACGAGCGACGGCGTCGAAACCTGGCGCCTGGAGGTGGACGAACTGCTGCGCAACTCCCACCTGCGCATCGTCACGATCAACGGGATCGAGGTTCACCTGCAGGCCCTGGCGTTCCGCGGCATCGAGTTCGACGTCGCCGGGACGGCGCAGTTCAGCTTCACGCCGATCCGCACCGGCACGTTCGAGTTCACCGTCGGCGACACTCCAGGTGAGCGGCGCCGCCGCGCCGACGGCGGGCGCACCGCGACCGGCACCTTCACCGTCGAATAGCTGTGGCGCTGCGGCCGATCAAACGCTACGGCGAGGCGGTGCTGCACCGGCCGGCGGTCGCCGTCGAAGAGTTCACGCCGGAGATAGACGCACTCATCGACGACATGATCGACACGATGTACGCCGCGCCCGGCATCGGCCTGGCCGCGCCGCAGATCGGCATCGACCTGCGCATCTTCGTCACCGACGTTTCCTCGGGCCGCAACCCGGACGACCTGGTCGTCATGATCAATCCGGAGCTGGTGGCCGCGGACGGCGTGCAGAATTGCGAGGAAGGCTGCCTGAGCCTGCCCGGCTTCGAAGCCGTGGTGCCCCGGCCGGAACGCGTTGTCGTGCGCGGCCTCGACCGCACGGGCTGCCCGCGTGAGGTGGAGGGCACCGGCCTGACCGCCAGGGCGTTCCAGCACGAGCTCGACCACCTGGACGGCCGGCTGTTCGTCGATCGCCTGCGCGGCCTGCGGCGCGAGTCGATCATCCGCCGCGTCAGAAAGCTGAGACGCTCCGGAAAATGGTGAGGATCGCGTTCTTCGGCACGCCGGCGTTCGCCGTGCCGACGCTGCAGGCGCTGCTCGCCTCCCCGCACCCCGTCGTTGCGGCCGTCACGCAGCCGGACCGCCCCCGCGGGCGGGGGCGCCGCGTTTCGGAGTCGCCGGTCAAGCAGCTCGCGGCCGCCAACGGCCTGCCGGTGCTGCAGCCCGAGCGCATGAAGGACCCGACGTTCATGCAGGCGCTGGCGGCGCTGGCGCCGGACCTGGGGGTGGTCGCCGCCTACGGCCGGCTGCTGCCGGACGCGCTGCTGGCGCTCCCCCGCCTGGGCATGATCAACGTGCACGCCTCGCTGCTGCCGATGTACCGCGGCGCGTCCCCGATTCATCGCGCGGTCATGGCCGGCGACACCGAAACCGGCGTCACGATCATCCGGCTCGTGCGGGAAATGGACGCCGGTCCGATGCTGCGCCGCGCGGCGCTGCCAATCCTGGCCGACGACACGAGTGCAACGCTGGACGGCAAGCTTGCCGAGCTCGGCGCCGGCGAGCTGCTGTGCGCCGTGGACGACCTCGACCACGGCCGGGCCGTCGAAGAGGCGCAGGATCACGCCCGCGCCACGTTCGCGCCGCGGCTGACGCGAGAGGACGGCGTCATGGACTGGAACCGTCCCGCGCGGGATCTGCACAACCAGGTCCGCGGGCTCCATCCGTGGCCCCGCGCGTCCTGCCGCCTGAACGGCGCGCGCTACCTCATCCACCGGACCGCGCCCGCCGGGCCGCCGGACGCGGCTCCGGATACGGCCGTCGTCAGTCCGGGACAGGTGATCGCAGCGGCTGGCGGGCGCCTCCTGGTCGCGGCCGGCGGCAACACGGCGCTGTGCATCCTCGAGATCCAGCAGGAAGGCGGGCGCCCGCTGCCGGTGCGCGCATTCCTCGCGGGCCACCCCATCGCGCCGGGAGCGTCGTTCGACCGACCATGACGGCCCCGGCGCGCGCCGCGGCGTACCGCGTGCTCCGCGACGTGCATTCCGGCCGGTTCGACCTGGCGACCGCGCAGGCGCGGGCGGCGCGCTCGCTGCACGACCCGCGCGACCGCGCCCTCGCCGCGGAGATCTCCACCGGGACCCTGCGGTGGCGCGCGCGCATCGACCACCTGCTCGCCTGCGTCTCGTCCCGCAGACTCGACCGCATCGACCCCGACGTGCTCGACATCCTGCGCGCGGCGGGGCATCAGATCCTGCACCTGGATCGCGTGCCGGACCACGCGGCGGTCGACGACGCCGTAGCGCTCACGCGCAGCGCGCGCAAGACGAGCGCCGCCGCGTTCGTCAATGCGGTGCTGCGGGCGCTCGCCGGCCGCCCGCCGCTCGACGAGCTGCCAGACCGACCGGCAGCGGCGGCCGCGGCCGGAACGCTCGACCGCGAACGGGCGCTCGCGTACCTGAGCATCACCCGCTCCCATCCGCGCTGGCTCGTGGAACGCTGGCTCGACCGCTACGGATTCGAGGCCGCGGACCGCTGGACCGCCTTCAACAACGAACCCGCACCCGTCACGCTGCGCGTCAACACCATCAAGACATCGGTCGAAGCCTTGACCGCGCTGCTCGCGGCGCGCGGCGTCATGGTCGCCCCGGGCCGCTGGTCGTCCCGCACGCTGGTGGTGCAACAGGGCAATCCGCTGACCACCGACCTGGCCGGCCAGGGGCTGTTTCTGGCGCAGGACGAAGCCTCGCAGCTCGTGGCGGAGCTCGTGGCGGCACGGCCCGGCCAGCGGGTGCTCGACGCCTGCGCGGCGCCCGGCGGCAAGACGGCGGCCATCGCGGGCGGCATGGCGGACCGCGGACTGATCGTCGCGGCCGACCTGCGGCCGGCGCGCGTGGCGCTGCTGGCTCGCACGCTTGCCGGCTGCGGCTGCCGGAGCGTACGGGTCGTTCGCCTCGATGCTCGCAGAACGTTGCCATTCGCACCCGTCTTCGACCGGGTGCTCGTGGACGCGCCCTGTTCCGGAGTGGGAACGCTAAGGCGCGATCCGGATATCCGCTGGCGCTGCACGCCCGGCGACCTGCCCGCGCTGGCGGAAGCCCAGGCGGCGCTGCTGCGCGCCGCGGCCGCGGTCGTCGTTCCGGGGGGCCGGCTCATCTATGCCACCTGCTCCAGCGAGCCGGAAGAGAACGAGGCGGTCGTGGAGCGCCTGCTGGCCGGCGGCGCACCGTTCGCGCGGGAGCGGCCGGCGGGCGAAGCCCTGTCGCAACTGATCGACGGTCAGGGGCAGTTGCGGACCCTGCCGCACCGCGACGGGCTCGAGGCGTTCTTCGCCGCGGTGCTGCGAAGGAGCGGCGGCGCGTGAGCGCGGTCCGCCGTGCCCGCAAGGGGTACTTGCGGTACACTTCCATGCAGCGATGGCGCGCCGCAGGAAGAGCCGCAGCGTGCTCCTCAGGATCGGCAAGGCGATCGTCCTGCTGGGAGCCTTCGGTCTGGCCTACGCGCTCTTCGCGCTGCTCGGCCTGCAGCTTGCGCTGGAGAGCCGGGAGGTCGCCGTTCCCGACCTGACGAACCTCACCCCCGAGGAGGCCTCGGCAACGGTAACGGCCACCGAGCTGGCGCTCCGTATCGAAGCGACCCGACGGGTGGCTCAGTCGATCGCCCCCGGACGCGTAGCGGACCAGGAACCCGGTCCCGGCGTGGTCACCCGGCGCGGCCGCAGCGTCAAGATCTGGCTCAGCTCCGGGCTGATCCCGGGCGCGGCGCCGACGTTGATCGGCGCGTCGGAGGGTGCGGCGCGGCAACGCCTGGCGGAGGCCTCGTTTGCGCTTCAGGGAGTGGCCGAAATCCGCTCCGGCCGGTATCCGCCGGATGCGGTAGTGGCCCAGGAGTCGCCTCCGGGCGGCCGCGGACAGGCAGTCTGGCTGCTCGTCAACCGGGGCGAGCGCGAAAGCACCTATGTCATGCCCGATCTGATCGGCGTCGACGCGACGACCGCGGCCGAGGTGCTGCGGGCCGGCGGCTTCCGCGTGACGGTGGTCGGCGAGCACCCGTACGCCGGCCTGCCCGCGGGCATCGTGCTGCGGCAGGCGCCGCAGGCCGGATTCCAGATCGCCCCGGGAGAACCGATCTCGCTGGAGGTCAGCCAGTGAGCCTGCGGATCGCTCCGTCCATCCTTTCGGCCGACTTCGCGCGGCTCGGAGAGGAGATCGCCGCGGCCGAAGCGGGCGGGGCGGACCTGCTGCACGTCGACGTCATGGACGGGCGGTTCGTCCCGAACATCACCGTCGGCGTTCCCGTAATGGAGTCTCTGGCCGCCGTCGCGCGCGTGCCGCTCGACGTGCATCTCATGATCGTCGAGCCCGAACGGCACATCGACGCCTTCGCCAGGGCCGGTGCGGCGATGATCTCCGTGCACGCCGAGGTATCGCCACACCTGCACCGCACGCTTTCCGCGATCAAGGACCTCGGGGTGCAGGCGGGCGTGGTCCTGAACCCGTCGACACCGGCCGCAACGCTGGAGCCGGTGGCCGACCTGCCCGACTTCGTGCTCGTCATGTCCGTCAATCCCGGCTTCTCGGGGCAGCGGTTCATAGACGGCAGCGTGGACAAGATCGCCGCCGTGCGCGCCGTGCTCGACCGTGCCGGCAACCGTGCGGCCATCGAGGTGGACGGCGGCATCCAGCCCGACAATGCCGCCCGTGTCGTGCAGGCGGGCGCCGAAATCCTCGTGGCCGGCTCGGCCATCTTCGGCGCAGGCGACCCCGCTGCAGCGACGCGCCGCCTGCGCCAGGCCGCCGCGCCGGCGCCCTCCATTCAGTAGCAGGCCTGGTGCCGGATTCCTCCACTACGGTGCGGGTGCGCTACGCCGAGACCGACAAGATGGGTGTGGCGTACCATGCCAACTACTTCGTCTGGTTCGAGGTCGCACGCTGCGACCTGCTGCGCGCGCTCGGCAGCACCTACCGCGACCTGGAAGCGCGCGGCGTGATGCTTCCCGTAATCGAGGCCCGCTGCGACTACCGCACGCCCGCCCGCTATGACGATGAGCTCGAGATTCGGACCAGCGGCGCGCTGCTCTCGCCCGCCCGGGTCGAGTTCAAGTACGCGGTGCGCCGCAACGCGGACGGCGCCGCGCTCGCCGAGGGGCGCACAGTCCACGCCGCCGTCGATCTGCAGGGCCGGCCGCGGCGGCTGCCGGCGGACATACGGGCGGTGCTGGCGTGACCGCGCTCGTCACCGGCGCCGCGGGCTTCATCGGATCGCATCTGGCCGAGCAGCTCATCGCGGACGGCGCGTCCGTAGTGGGTCTCGACTGCTTCACGGACTACTACGCGCGTGACCTGAAGGAGGCCAATCTCGCGGCGCTCCGGCGCCGGGCCGGCTTTCGCTTCGTCGAAAGCACGATCCAGGCAGCCGACTGGCCGGCGCTGCTGCCGGGGGTCACGCACGTATTCCACCTCGCCGCACAGGCGGGCATCCGCGGCAGTTGGGGCCGCGACTTCCGCGTCTACACGGCGCACAACGTCGAAGCCACCCAGGCGTTGCTGGAAGCGTGCCGCGACGCGCCGCTGCAGCGCTTCGTGCACGCCTCCAGCTCGTCCGTGTACGGCGATGGGGCGACGCTGCCGCTGCGGGAAGATGCGCCGCTCCAGCCCGTGTCGCCGTACGGCGCGACCAAGCTGGCCGCGGAGCACCTGTGCCGCATCTACCACCGCACCTACGGCCTGCCGACCGTCTCGCTGCGCTACTTCACGGTCTATGGCCCGCGCCAGCGGCCCGACATGGCGTTCCACCGGTTCCTCGCGGCGCTGCGTGACGGCTCCCCCGTCACCCTGTACGGCGACGGCGCGCAGACGCGCGACTTCACGTACGTGGGGGATGCGGTGCGGGCGACCATCGCCGCCGGACAGCGCGGGGCGCCGGGCGGGGTCTACAACGTCGGGGGCGGATCGCGCGTATCGCTGAACGACGCGCTCGCGGAGATGGCCCGCTGCACCGGCCGTACGGCCACCGTCCGGCGCGCAGCCCCCGGCAAGGGCGACATGCGCGACACCTGGGCCGACACGAGCCGGGCGCAGCGTGATCTCGAATACGCTCCATCTGTTACTCTGGAACAGGGGATTACCGCGGAGTACGCATGGCTGTCCGCAACAGGCTCGTAGCGTTGATCGGTTCCCTGGCGCTGCTTGCCGCCGCGTGCGGCGGCGACGCCGGACCCGAGATCCCGCTGGCGACGGTCGGCGCTGACAACATCCTCTTCGAGCGCGGCACCAACCTGCTTGCGGAAGGCAACTGGCGGAGCGCCAGGGAGCACTTCCTGCAGATTCGCGACAACTATCCGCAGAGCCCGCTGCGGGCCGAAACGCGGCTGGGCATCGGCGACTCGCTGATCGCGGAAGGCTCGATCGAGGCGTACATCTCCGCACTCAGCGAGTTCCGGGATTTCCTGGCCCAGTACCCGACCCACGACCGCGCGGACTATGCCCAGTACCGGCTCGGCATGGTCTACTTCCAGCAGATGCGCCGGCCGGAACGCGACCAGGCGGACACGCGCAACGCGATGGTCGAGTTCGAGTTGTTCCTGGAGCGCTACCCGAACAGCCCGTTGCGGCCCGAGGTGGAGAACAGCCTGCGCGAGGCGCGCGACCGGCTCTCCGAGTCGTACCTCGTGGTCGCCCGCTACTACCACCGCAGGAATTGGCATCCGGGAGCCATCGACCGGCTGGAGCAAATCCTCAGAGAGGATCCGACCTTCACCAGACGGGATGCCGTCTACTACTTCATGGCCGACTCGCTCCAGAAATCCGAGCGCGAGGACGAGGCGCTGGAGTGGTTCGAGCGGCTGCTCGAGGAATACCCCCAGTCGGAGTTCGCGGAGGACGCTACGGAGAGCCTGGCGGAGCTCCGTCTCAGCGCCCAGGCCGCCGAACGCTAGCCGGCGCGCCGGGACTGCTCCGCCCGCCGGCGCGCCGCCTCGAAGCTGGCCACGTTGGAATTCGACAGGACGCGGTTGTAGCGCCGGTAGTAGTCGGCGGCCGACCAGAGCGCAGTCGCCAGCACCACCCACAAGGCGATCAGGCCGGGCACGAGGAACAGCCACACCTGGTTGCTCAGCATCAGCAGCAGGATCGCGACCACCTGCGCCACCATCTTCACCTTGCCGAGCGGCGACGCCGGGATGACGACGCCGCGCGCGTGCACGAGGCTGCGGAGCACGGTGACGCCCAGCTCGCGGCCGAGAATGACCATGACCATCCAGGCCGGCGCCAGCCCCATCTGCACGAGCGAGATCAACGCGGCGGTAATCAGCAGCTTGTCGGCCAGCGGATCCATCAATTGGCCGAGCGCCGTCACCTGCTGCCGGCGGCGGGCCAGGTAGCCGTCCAGCCAGTCGGTGAACGCGGCGAGCCCGAAGATTGCCGCCCCAATCACTTCCTTGGGCACGCCCAGGATGAGCTGCGCCTCGAAGCGGGTGAGGAGCACGACGACCAGCAGCGGCACCAGGAAGATGCGCGCGAGGGTGAGGGTGTTCGGAAGGTTCATTACGAACTCGGGCAGCACGGCCGTGCTGCCAGTGGGCCGTATTGTACTCTGATCGCGTGAAGGCCATCCTGCTGGTGGGCGGCTTCGGCACCCGCCTGCGACCGCTCACGCTCCGCACGCCGAAGGCCGTGGTGCCGATCTTCGACCGGCCGTTCCTGCACTACCAGCTCGACCTGCTCGCCCGGCTCCCCGAGATCGATGAAGTCATACTGAGCCTCAACTACCAGCCCGACGCCATCGAGCGCGCGGCGGCGGAGCTGGACGCGGGCGGGCCGCGGATCCGCTACCTGGTCGAGCCGCAGCCGCTGGGCACCGGCGGGGCCGTCAAGTTCGCCGCGCCGCACCTCGACGGCACCGTTGTCGTCTTCAACGGCGACGTGCTGGCGGCCATCGACCTCCGCGCCGTCGTCGACCTGCACCGTTCCCGCGGCGCGCGTGCCACGATCGTGCTGACGCCGGTGGACAACCCGTCCGCGTACGGCCTCGTCGAAACCGACGCCGCCGGCAACGTGCGGGCCTTCCGCGAGAAGCCGGACCCGGACCAGATCACGTGCGACACGATCAACGCCGGGATCTACGTGCTGGAGCCCAATACGTTCGATCGCATTCCCGCCGCCACCAAGTACTCCATCGAGCGGCGCTACTTCCCGTCGCTGGTCGAGCGCGGCGAGAATTTCGTCGCCTACGTCGAGCGCGGCTACTGGATAGACATCGGCACCATCGAGAAGTACGTGCAGGTGCACCGCGACATCATGTCCGGCCGCTGCGCGGCGCACCCCTTTGCGGGCCGCGCGGCAGAAGCGCCGCTGATCGACCCGGCGGCCGGGGTCGCCGCCGGCGCCCGCGTCGAGGCGCCCTGCTTCGTCGGGTCCGGCGCGCGGGTGGCGGCCGGCGCCACCGTCATGGCCAACAGCGTGGTCGGCGCGAACGCCGCCGTCGGGGAAAACGCGGTGGTCGACGGCTCCATCCTGTGGCCGGACTGCGTGATTGGCGCCGGCGCGACGGTGCGCGGCGCGGTGCTCGGGCGGCGGACGCACGTCGAGGAGAACGCTGTCGTGGGCCCGGGCGCCGTCCTGGGTGACGATTCGGTCGTCACCGCATACAGCAAGACATGACGCGAACCATCGATCCCGGCATCTTCAAGGCGTACGACATCCGGGGGATCTACCCCGATCAGCTCGACGAGGATCTCGCCTACCGCATCGGGCGCGCCTACGTGGCCTACCTGGGTGCGGGACGCATTGCGGTGTCGCGCGACATGCGCGTCTCCTCGCCGGCGCTCGCGGCGGCATTCACCGACGGCGCCCTGGACCAGGGGGCCGACGTGGTCGATTTCGGCATGCTCGGCACCGACATGCTCTATTACGCGGTTGCGCGCGACGAGCTCGACGGCGGCGCGCAGATCACCGCCTCGCACAATCCTGGGCAGTACAACGGCATGAAGCTGGTGCGGCGGCAGGCGCTGCCCCTCAGCGGCGACGCGGGGATATCCGATATCCGGGCGATGATTCTCGACGATCGGATTCCCGACCGCGCGGCCCGCGGGCGGCGCACGGAAGCCCACCTGCTCGACGACTACGTCGACCACGTGCTGTCGTTCATCGATCCGGCCCTGATCCGGCCTTTCAATCTCGTCCTGGACGCCGGCAGCGGCATGGGCGGACTCGTGGCGCCGCCGCTGTTCGACCGGCTGCCGTGCCGGACGAGCCGGCTCTGCTTCGACATCGACGGCACATTTCCCCACCACCAGGCGAACCCGCTTCTGGAAGAGAACCGGCGCGACCTGGTCGAGCGCGTCGTGGCGGACGGCGCCGACGCCGGCGTAGCGTGGGACGGCGACGCGGACCGCTGCTTCTTCGTCGACGGCGACGGCGGGTTCATCGCCGGCGACTTCGTCACCGCGCTGCTGGCGGAAGCGTTCCTGCGCAAGGAGCCCGGCGCCGCCATCGTCTACGACGTGCGCGCCAGCTACGCGGTGAAGGACACGGTCGCCGCGGGCGGCGGCGTCGCCCTGATGAACCGCGTCGGTCACGCGTTCTTCAAGAAACGGATGCGCGAGGAGAACGCGGCGTTCGGCGGCGAGGTCACGGGGCACTACTACTTCCGGAACAACTTCTTCGCCGACAACGGCTTCATCCCGGCGCTGCTGATCCTGGAGCTGATGTCGGTCAAGCGCCGGACGCTGAGCGAGCTGCTTGCGTCGCTGCGCGAGAAGTACTTCATCTCCGGCGAGATCAACACGGAGATGGCCGACATGTCCGCCGTGGCCGCCACCGTCGACGCGCTGGCCGAGCGCTACCGCGACGCGCACGTCTACCGCATGGACGGCGTCTCGGTCGAGTACCCGACGTGGCACTTCAACGTGCGCCCGTCGAACACCGAGCCGCTCCTGCGCCTCAACCTCGAAGGCGAGACGCCTGCGATGATGGAGGAAAAGCGCGACGAGGTATTGGCGTTCATCAGGGACCCGGGCCGCGGGTAACCGTCTGGTAGAATGGGCGTCCGGCCGGCCAGTGAGCGGGAGTAACTCAGTGGTAGAGTGTCAGCTTCCCAAGCTGAAGGTCGCGGGTTCGACCCCCGTCTCCCGCTTTCACAACTTTTCCTTCGGGTAGCCCAGGCGCGCCAGGGCCTCGGTGATTTCGTCGAGGATGGCGGGGTCGTCGATGGTGGCGGGCACGTTGTAGGGCTGGGCGTCGGCGATCTTCTTCACCGTGCCGCGCAGGATCTTGCCCGACCGCGTCTTGGGGAGGCGCGGTACGACCGCGGCAATCTTGAAGGCGGCGACCGGGCCAATCGACTCCCGGACCCGTTCCACCAGTTCCGGGACGATCTCCGCCTCCCCCCGGGTCACGCCTGCCTTCGTCACGACGAAGCCGATCGGGATCTCGCCCTTGATCGCGTCGGCGACGCCGACGACGGCGCACTCGGCGACGTCAGGATGGAACGCGAGCACCTCCTCCATGCCCCCCGTCGACAACCGGTGTCCCGCGACGTTGATGATGTCGTCGACGCGGCTCATGATGTAGAGGTAGCCGTCGTCGTCGCGGTAGCCGGCGTCCCCCGTGAGGTAGTAGCCCGGATAGCGCGACAGGTACGACCGCTCGTAACCGGCGTCGTTGTTCCACAGCGTCGGCAGGCATCCGGGCGGCAGCGGCAGCTTCAGCACGATGGCGCCGATGTCGCCGTCCGGCATCTCCTCGCCCGACTCGCCCAGGACGCGGACGTCGAAGCCGGGCACGGCCCGCGTCGGCGACCCGGGCTTGACCGGCAGCATCCCCAGGCCGACGCAGTTGGCGGCGATCGCCCAGCCGGTCTCGGTCTGCCACCAGTGGTCGATGACCGGGACGCCGAGCTGCTCGCGCGCCCAGACCAGCGTGTCGGGATCGCACCGCTCGCCGGCCAGGAAGAGCGTCCGGAACCGCGAGAGGTCGTACTGCCCGATGAACCGCCCGTCCGGATCCTCCTTCTTGATCGCCCGGAAGGCGGTCGGCGCCGTGAACAGGACGTTGACGCCGTGCTCCGCGATGACGCGCCAGAACGCGCCCGGGTCGGGCGTCCCGACGGGCTTGCCCTCGTACAGGATGGTGGTGGCGCCCCGCAGCAGCGGGCCGTAGACGATGTAGGAGTGGCCGACGACCCACCCGATGTCGGAGGCCGCCCAATACACCTCGCCCGCGCCGACCCCGTAGACGTGCTCCATGCTCCAGTTGAGAGCGACCGCGTGGCCGCCGTTGTCGCGCACCACGCCTTTCGGGACGCCCGTGGTTCCGGACGTGTAGAGGATGTAGAGCGGGTCGGTCGCCGCCACCGGCACGCAGGCCGCCGGCTCGGCGTCGTCGCATGCGTCATGCCAGTCGACGTCGCGCCCGCCGGCGAGCTCTGCCTCCGCCTGCGGCCGCTGGAGAACGATCACGCGTTCCGGCTTGTGGGTCGCCAGGGCGATGGCCTCGTCCAGCAGCGGCTTGTACGGCACGACACGGTTGACCTCGATGCCGCACGATGCGGACAGCACCAGCTTCGGTCTCGCGTCGTCGATGCGCACCGCCAGCTCCTTCGGCGCGAACCCTCCGAAGACCACCGAGTGGACCGCGCCGATCCGCGCGCAGGCGAGCATGCCGATCACCGCCTCCGGCACCATCGGCATGTAGATGATCACGCGATCACCCGCGGTCACACCCTGCGCCGCCAGGGCGCCGGCGACCCGCGCCACGGCGTCGCGCAGCTCGCTGTAGGTAAAGCGTCGGACGGAGCCGGTGACCGGGCTGTCGTAGACGAGCGCGAGCTGCCTGCCGCGGCCGCGCTCGATGTGGCGGTCCAGGCAGTTGTAGCAGGTATTGAGCTGCCCCCCTGCGAACCAGCGATGATACGGAGGGCGGGAGTCGTCGCGCACCGCGCTCCAGCGGCGGTGCCAATACAACGGTTCGGCCGCGGCGGCCCAGAACGCTTCCGGATCGTCCTGCGCGCGCCGGTAGGTCTGCTCGTAGACGTCAGGCATTGCAAGATCCTAGCAGCCGGGGGATGTGTTATCTTCCGGTAGCTAGATGCGTCTTGTTCGCGCGCTCCGCACGGGAACGGTGACCGGCGTCATCGCGTGGAAGCTGGCCGCGCTGGCGCTGCTGCCGGCTGCGTTCTGCTGTCAGGCGGTGCTGGCCGCCGACGGCACGCCGGCATGCTGCAGCGGCAAGGACCACGGCGATTTCTGCCCGCTGAAGCAGGCCGCCCCTGCCGGACCGCAGGACACGCCGCGGCTCGAAACCTGCGAGTCGCTCGACGACGCGCTGATGGGCCTGTTGAGTCTCACCGGCTTCACACCGGAGACCGCCGCTCCGCAGGCCGGCCTCGATGAGAGCGGACGGGCGATCCTGTCAACGTATTCCACTTCCTCACTCGACCAGGGGCCCCTGGCCCCGCCGCCCCGCGCCTGACGGCGCGCCGGCTCTTTCATTCCGTTCTTCACCGTCGAGTTTGGCGTGCGCCGCCGAGCGCAGGAATCCGGGCGCGAGTCCGTTCCACCGCTCGATCGGCGCCGCATGGAGGAAATTGGAGATGCGTTGCAGGCTCTCACGAGTGCGGCCGGCGGCCGTGCTCTCGGCCCTTCTGGTCCTCGCGGGTGCGTTGCCTGCCGGAGGACAGGAAGGCGCCGCCGTCACCGGCGTGGTGACCGACGAGCAGAACCTCGCGCTGCCCGGTGTGTCGGTCGTCCTCCGCACGACGGCGGACGGCTTCGTCGCCTCCGCCATCAGCGACCGCACCGGCAGGTTCGCGATTCCGAACGTTGCCCCCGGCAACTACGAGCTCGCCGCCCTGCTGCTCGGCTTCACGACGCACGAAGAAGCCATTACCGTGGGCTCCAGCGGCGCCGAGACGGCCATCGTGCTCGAGATCGGCTCGTTCTCGCAGGAAGTGACCGTCTCCGCGCTGATGCCGGAGGTCGCGAACGAGCTGATCATCACGGCGGACGAGATCGAGCGGCGCGTCGCACAGGACCTGGCCCAGTCGCTGCGCGACCACGCCGGCGTCACCGCCGTGCGGCGCGGCGCCATCAACCTCGATCCGTCGGTCCGCGGGCTGTACGCCGAGCAGATCGGCGTGTTCGTCGACGGCACCCGCACGTTCGCCGCGGGGCCGGCGCGCATGGATTCGGGGCTGAGCCACGTCAGTCCCCACGCCCTGCAGTCGCTGCACGTCGTGCGCGGTCCCTACGCGCTTACGTGGGGCGCGGGCACGCTCACCGCCATCCGCGCCGACACATTCAAGCCCGCGTTCTCGGGCGGCGCCTTCGAGATCGGCGGGCGCGCCGGCTACAACTACGGCTCGAACGGAGGCGCCAACGACGCGCTGGCGAGCCTGTACGGCAGCTCGGACCGCGTTCGATTCACCTTTCAGCACAACACGCGGACCGGCAGCGACTACACCGACGGCGACGGCGCCACGGTGCAGGGCGACTACGAGTCGTTCGATACGCGCTGGAGCCTGGGCGGCCGCCTGGGCAGCCGGACGCTGCTCGAGTACACCGGCGGCTATCAGAAACAGAACGACATCGACTATCCCGGCCGGATCCTCGACGCGACGTTCTTCGAAACGCAATCGCACGCCCTGGACTTCTCGCACCAGCGGCCCAGCGGGCTGGTCAGCGAAGTCGCGGCGCAGGTGTACCTGAACGCCAAGAGCCACCTGATGAACAACGACAACAAGCCGACCGCGCTGGCGAACCCGCACCGGACGCCGCCGTTCGCCATCGACGTCGACCTCCCGACCTCGTCGGACACGCTGGGCGGGCGGTTCCATGCGACGCTCACCAGCGGACCGCTCAGCTACAAGCTCGGCTTCGACACCTACCGGCTCCACCAGAACGCGACGCAAACGGTCAGCGACCGCGATACGGGGCAGATCCACCACAACATGCACCCGGTCTGGCCGGACGCCGAGATCGTCAACGTCGGCGGCTACGCGCAGGTCGTGTACGACCTGGCGCGCAGCACCTTCGGCGGGACCATCCGCGTGGACGGCGAGAGCGCGCGCGTGGGCGGCGTGACCCGGTTCTTCGCGGAAAATGCTGTCCCGGCGTACGGTCTGCACGCGGTACACGGCCACTTCCATCCGCAGACGCCGGCGCACGGCGGCCACGACATGGGCGGGCACGGCATGCCTGCGCACGGCACGGGCCGGCACGGCGCAGATCCGACAATGCTCGTATCCGCCGACCACTTCGGCCAGAACAACGTCAACCTCAGCGCCGCCGCCAACGCCAGCCTCCGGATTACGGACAGTTGGCTGGTCAACCTGGGCGCCGGACGCGCGGTCCGCAACCCGTCCGTGCTGGAGCGCTACGCCGACCGGTTCCCGGCCGTCAAGTTCCAGACCGCGGCCGAGTTCGTCGGCAATCCCCTGCTGGTGCCGGAAAAGAGCCTGGAGGTCAACGCCGGCACGATGCTGCGCGCAGCGCAGGCGACGTTCGAAGCGGACGTGTTCTGGCGCTCGATCAACGACTACATAACGGTGGCCTACGACCCGAACCTGACCCGGCGCCTGCCGCTGAGCCCCGCCCACGTGTTTCGCTACGTGCAGGCCGACTCCGCCCGCTTCGCGGGCCTCGACCTGCGGGCCGAGTCCGAGGCCGGGCCGTGGCTCAGCCTGCGCGGCGGCTGGTCGTTCGTCCGGGCCGAGGACCTGCTGTTCGACGAGCCCCTGTTCGGCGTGCCGCCGTTCGAGCAGCAATACGCCATCGACATCCACAACCCGTCCCGGACGTGGTGGCTCGAGCTGCAGGTCACGAACACGGCGGAGCAGAACCGCGTGGCGACCGCGCGCCTGGAGCTGCCTACCAGCGGCTGGACGACAATCGATCTGACGGCCGGCGGCGAGCTGGTCGACGGTGTGACGCTGCGCGCGGGGGTACGCAACCTGACCGACGAGTTCTATTTCAATCACCTGAACTCGCTCGATCCATTCTCCGGACAGCGGATTGCCGAGATCGGCCGCAGCGGCTACGTGGGCCTGGAGTTCGCGTTCTGATCGCAGAAGTACGCCGTTCTACGGGCAGGTCGCCGGCGACGGCGCGGCTTGACCGCGGAGCGACGGCGCGCGCTACAATCGTCGCCCCATGAGTGGTGATGACCACCGTCATCACAGCGGCTTCGGCGTACAAGCCCTGTCGGCCGACCTGCGCAAGGCGGGCAAGCGGAACCTGCTCGGCGCGCTTGTCCTGATATCCGGCTACATGCTGGCCGCGGTGGCCGGCGGCATCCTGTCAGGCAGCCTGGCGCTGCTCGCGGACGCGGCGCACATGCTGCCCCAGGTGGCGGCCATCGCCGTGGCGCTGATAGCTCTGCGATCCGCCACGCGGGAGGCGTCCGCGGAGCGCACGTTCGGTTCTCACCGCCTCGAGATTCTGGCGGCCCTGGTCAATGCGCTCACACTCTGGCTCATAGCCGCCTGGGTGGTCGTGGAGGCGTTCCAGCGCATCCAGGAAGCGCCGGACGTCAAT
Source organism: Vicinamibacterales bacterium (assembly GCA_965207665.1). Classification (GTDB taxonomy): domain Bacteria; phylum Acidobacteriota; class Vicinamibacteria; order Vicinamibacterales; family UBA8438; genus JAAXGX01. Next base: position 2,362,081 of record CBDBMV010000002.1, on the reverse strand, counting down.
GGCCGGCTGATGCTGTCCGTCGGCGGCGCCGGCCTCGTCGTCAACATCCTCGCGGCGTGGATACTGCACCGTTCCGCGGGACGCAGCGTCAAGCCGGACGACGTCATCGGGTACGTAATAGCCGAGCGGCTGGGCACGGTCGGCGTGGTCATCTCGGGCGCGCTCATCTGGCTCTTCGAGTGGACGCTGACAGACGCCATCGCAGGCGTGGTCATCGGCGTCCTGATCTTGCTGACCACCTGGCGCCTGCTCGCCAGGGTCGTGCACGTTCTGCTCGAAGGCGTCCCGGAACACGTCGACGTATATCGCCTGTGCAGCGCGATGGAAGAGGTAGAAGGCGTCGTCCTGATTCACGACGTCCACGTCTGGACGATTGCCCAGGGTTACGACGCGCTCACCGCGCATGTCCTCTGTGATCGGGACCTGGACGCGAGCGGTCTCGACTCGATACTGCGCCGCCTGCGCAAGATCGCCTCCGACGACTTCGGCATCCAGCACATCACCATCCAGGTGGAGCAGTCGCTCGAAGGCTGCACGGAGCATCATCACGTGGATCATCTCCACGCCCACGAGCGCCCAGCCGAACCGGAAGAGGAATCCTAGCGGTTAGAGGAAGGGGACGACGGGCACTCGACCCGTCGTCCCCCAAGTGGTATTAGAAAAACCGCACCGAGTAGCCCACCTTGAACCCGCGTCCCATTTCGGCCGCGAAATCCTTGATGAACGAGTTGTGGTTCCGGTACAGCTCGTTCGTCAGGTTGTACGCCGTGAACGTCAGGATGTGCGCGGTGTGTTGCCGCGGCCAGACGTACGACGCGCGGATGTCAGCCAACACGTAGCCGTCCGTCTCGGTCTCTCCGCGGTAGATGTTGTCCTGCTTCGCCGCGAACACCAGCTCGGGACTCACGGTGAACCCGCGATACGGGATGTCGAGGCTCAGCGTGCCGCGCAACGGCGGAATCCGCGGCAGCGCCTGGTCGGTCGCGGTCAACCGCGCATCCACGTAGCCCAGGCCGAGCGTGGCCCAGGCGCGCCCCGCCAACCGGACGCTGCCCTTTGCATCGAAACCGCGGAACCGGCTGTCACCCTGGATGAAGTTGTAAACGCTCAAATTGTCCAGGAAGTAGTCGGTGCGGTCGCCGTAAATGAAGTTGTCGATGTCATAGACGAAGAAGTTCAGGTTGCCGCGCACGCGGTCGCTCTGATGCCGCAGGCTCACGTCCAGACCGAGCGTGGTCTCGGCTTCCAGATCGGGGTTGCCGACCTCGAACGCCAGGTTTCCGACGTGCGGACCGAAGTTGTACAGCTCCTCCAGCGCGGGCGCGCGGTGCGACTGCGTCACGTTCGCCACGAACGCATTGCCGCCACCGAGATCGGCGTGCAGGCCGATTGAGGCCGATGCCCCCATGAAGTCCCGATCGCGCGGGTCGGGCGCCACGATGACAACTTCCTCTTCGTGGTCGTGGTCGTCGTCGTCCTCGCCCTCATGGTCGTGGTCGTCGTCGTCCTCGCCCTCGTGGTCGTGGTCGTCGTCGTCCTCGCCCTCGTGGTCGTGGTCGTCGTCGTCCTCGCCCTCATGGTCGTGGTCGTCGTCGTCCTCGCCCTCATGGTCGTGGTCGTCGTCGTCCTCGCCCTCGTGGTCGTGGTCGTCGTCGTCCTCGCCCTCGTGGTCGTGGTCGTCGTCGTCCTCGCCCTCATGGTCGTGGTCGTCGTCGTCCTCGCCCTCGTGGTCGTCGTCGTCCTCGCCCTCGTGGTCGTGGTCGTCGTCGTCCTCGCCCTCATGGTCGTGGTCGTCGTCGTCCTCGCCCTCATGGTCGTGGTCGTCGTCGTCCTCGCCCTCATGGTCGTGGTCGTCGTCGTCCTCGCCCTCATGGTCGTGGTCGTCGTCGTCCTCGCCCTCATGGTCGTGGTCGTCGTCGTCCTCGTGGTCGTGGTCGTCGTCGTCGTCGTGCACGTGCCCGCCGGTGCGCTCCATCGACCGGTAGTCGTTGCGCTCGACGCGGCCGCCGAACTGCAGGCGGAACCGCCCGAAGCTCAGCTCCTCGTAGGCGAAGGCCGCGAACGAGGTGAGGTCCGTCTGCGGCGCCAGCGCCTCGAAGCCCGCGGCCTCGAAGTCGCGGACCTGCGTCCACGCGCCGAACCGCCCGGACAGGCGCTCGGTCTGGCGCTGCTCCACGTCGGCGCGCACGACGTAGGTCCGGTTGTCGAACCGCGTGCCGACGTTCTCCATGCCGTTCTCGATTTCGAGCTCGTCGTGGTGCCAGTCGATGACGTTCAGGCTGACGCTCACCTGGTCGATGACGGGGTTGTTCAAGTTGCGCACGCCGATATCGAACCGCCCGACGCGGCGCCGCGAGTCGAGGTCGATCTCGACTTCCTCCTCATCGCCGTGGTCGTCCTCAACGCCGTGGTCGTGCTCGTCTTCCTCGTGGTGGCCGTGGAACTGGTCGGCGAACGGGACCCCGTAGCGGCCGTTCTCCGCCGTCACCCCGCCGCTCGCGAAGAAGCGGTCGCCGAAGTAGCCGATGCCGGCGCGGGCGTTGGTCAACTCTGTCGCCGAGTTCGCGACCGTGCCCTCGGGGGTGTCGTAGTCGCCGGTGCGCCGCGTGCTGCCGCCGGCCCAGAACAGCAGGTTGTTCTGCGCATGCTGCAGGCTGGCGTTGGTGCCCGCCTGTTCGTTCGCGCTGCCCGCGTCGGCGCTCAATTGCGCCCGTGTGCCCTGGAACAGCGAGTCGCGGTAGCTCTCGTGCGGCGTGATGATGTTGACGAGACCGCCGACGGCGTTCGAGCCGTACAGCAGCGTCGCCGGCCCGCGCACGATCTCGATACGTTCGGCGGAGTTCGGATCGATCGTGACGCCGTGGTCACCCGATTGGCTCGACAGGTCGCCCGTGCGGATCCCGTCCTCCAGGATCAGGACGCGGTCGCCGTCGAAGCCGCGGATGACCGGCCGAGTCGAACCCGGGCCGAAGCTCCTGCTGGCAATGCCGGGCTCCCGCTGCAGAGCGTCACCCAGGCTCCCGTGGACATCGGCGACGAGGTCGAACGAGTCGAGCGTCTCGACGGAATTGAACGCTTCGAACGTCGTCTCCGCGCCGCCCGCCGACGCGGTAACGGTCACGTCCTCGTGCACGGGCGACAGGCCCAGCTCGAAGTCCACCGTCGCCGTACCGCCGGCCGCCAGCGTGATCATCTGCCGGCCCGCGGTCAGGTGCTCGCGCTGGGCGAGCACCTCGTAGCTGCCCGGCGCCACATTCATGATCTCGAACGCCCCGTCCTCGGCGGTCAGACCGAACTGTCCCGTGCCCACGACGAGCACGACCGCGCCGTGGACCGGCCCTCCGTTATCCGTCAGTGTTACCGTCCCGCGCACCGTGCCGTCATCCTGCGCCTGGACAGGCGCCGCCAGCGCGGCGAACGCCGCAAGCACGACCGGGACGATGGCCGTGAGCGGACTGCTTCTCAAGTGTCTATACATTGGCCTTCCCTTCCCGCGTGCGCCACCGCTGGCGCACCAGGTTTCCGTGGAGCGATCGACGGGGTGCTTGCGGCGCACCGCGCGCGGGCTGCACTACAGCCCCGCCGGGCGCGCCGCGCGAACGGCGACCGCCAAACAAATGAAGCGCTGGAAAAAGCTGCGGGGAAGCTACGCGGGAGGTGCGCGGGCGGGGAGCTGCGGGGTGTGGTCCGCGGCGATCCACAGCGGCGTGACCACCGGGATGCCGGGCTCTGACGTGTCGGCCGGACCTATCGGCGAGGCGCCTATGAGGTCGGCGACCGCGTGGTGCCGCAACGAGCAGACGGCGCAGTCCTGATCTGCGTCGTGCGGACCATGCCAGACGGTCGAGACGGACGTTGCACCAATCAGCGCGACCGCCAGAACGACGATCCACCTGCGCCAATCAGGGCCACGTCGCGTGAACCCTCCGTGCATGATGGCTCTCCCTCCTGCCATGAAGTTAACTGGGGTATTCTCCGGCAGCCGGACCCCGCAGCGCAAGTCGGGTCGGCGCGCAGCCCATGACGACGCGGTTGCGCGGGTTGCGCGGCGTTCGCGCCGGCGGGTAGACTCGAATATTCGCTGGCCAGTTGAAGACTTCGCATACGGCTGATGAGACCACCCGTTGGCAACGACGAGACGCTCGTCGCTGACCTGCTTGCCATTGACCCGGCGTTGCGGCAGGGGCTGGAAGATCGCGGCGGAGTGTCATCGATCGGCCGGGGTGTAGCGATCAAGGGCAGCATCGACGCCACGACCCACCTTGTAATCGAAGGACGCGTCGACGGTCAGATAAACGCGCCGGAGCATGGCGTAGCGGTGGGTACGCACGGGAAGCTGAAATCGGACATCTTTGCCCAGAGCATCACGGTCCGGGGCAACGTGAAGGGCAACCTGACCGCGACGCGCAGCGTGAAGATCCTGGCCGACGGCCGGGTCGAGGGGCGCCTGACCGCACCTCGGCTTGCGATTGATGACGGGGCGGTATTCAACGGCCGGGTCGACCCGAACCTTGCCGACGCCGCCGCCGCGGTGAAGCGCCACCGTCTCAAGGCAGGCGCCTCGAAAACCGCCTCCTGAGTCCCCTTTCCCCGCGTGTCTGCCTCCGCTGCCGTCCGCGATCTGGCCGACCGGCTGAAGCTCGACGCGCAGGTCGAGCCGTTTCGGGAGCGCTGCTGGACACCCGCGGCCGCGCAGCGGCGGGTGCTGCACCTCGAGGATGTCTCGGCCATTCCCTTCCTCACGGCAATCGCGGGCGTCGAGGAGTACCAGCACCGGGCGCGGGTCCGCGCGGAACCGGGCGACCTGTACGCGACCGTGACGCCGCCCGACCCCGAGTATGAGACCTATTGCCGGGAACGGCTGCTGCTCGGCGGCGCCTGCTGGCTGGAAGCAGGCGGCAACGACGACCGGCTGGCCATCGCGCGCGGCTGCAGCGCAGGCGACGCGTTCGACCGGCTCGCCGACGGCGCGCGCCGGGCGGGGGGACTCACCGTCCACCCCTATATGTCCACGGAGGACGTGTGGGCGCTGGCGGCGGGCCTGGCCGCCGCGGCCGGGGTTCCCGTGTCCGTGCTCGGACCGCCGCCACCGGTGACCTGGATCGCCAACGACAAGGCGCTCTTCGCCGAGCTCGTCGAGCGCGTGCTCGGTCCCGGCTGGATGCCCGAATCACACGCCGTCACCTCCCCCGAGGAGTGCGCCGCCATGTTGTGCGCCCTGGCCGCGCGCTACACTGGCGTCGGCCTGAAGCGCACGCGTTGCGCGTCGGGGACCGGCAACCTGGTGTTCGAGGCGGCGGCGCTCCGCTCCGAGGAACCGGGTGCAATCGTCACCGGCGTCCGCGCCTTTCTCGACCGTACCGACTGGCAGCCGCCCGAACCGATCCTCGCCGTCGCCTGGGAGGAAGCGGCGGCGTCGCCGTCGACCCAATGGTGGCTTCCGGCGCCGGCGGACGGCCTCCCGCGCCTGGACGGAATCTACGAGCAGATCCTCGCGGGGGAAGAACGGGTGTTCGTCGGCAGCCGGCCGTCCACGCTGCCCGCGCCGGTCAACCGGGCGCTGGCCGGCGCCAGTCGGGAGATCGCCGGTGCGCTCCAGGCGCTCGGCTACGTCGGCCGCTGCTCGTTCGACCACCTGGTGCTCGGCGACCCGGACGGAAACTTCACCGTGCGGTTCACGGAATGCAACGGGCGCTGGGGCGGCACCAGCACGCCGATGCACCTCGTCGACCGGGTCGTGTCGGGACCGCGCCCGCCGTACCGGGCGCAGGACTTCGTGCACGACGGGTTGCTGTCGGTCAGCTTCGGGGACTTGCTGGAGCGGGTAGGCGGCGAGGCGTTCGACGCCCGCACCCAGACGGGCCGTTTCATCTTCTATAACGTGGGTCCGTTGAAGAGTTGCGGAAAGCTCGACGTCATCGCCCTGGGCGCAACGCAGGCGGACGCGGAGCGTGCCGTGGTGGATGACCTGCCGCGCCTGCTCGGCCTCTAGGCACGCGCCGCATGGCCGCATGCACCGCTGATCGGAGACAATGAGCGCGAGATGATTCCAGCTCCGCCCAACGACGTCTTCCAGCGCATGGTGGATCTCCGCCGCCACTTCCACCGGCATCCGGAGCTCTCGTTCGAGGAGGTCGAGACCGCCCGCGCGATCATGGCCGAGCTCGACCGGCTCGAGATCCCGTACGAGTACGGCGGACCCGGCGGCGGCGTTGTCGGCCGTCTGACGGGCACCGATCCCGCTGCGCCGACGGTCGCGATTCGGGCCGAGATGGACGCGTTGCCGTGCACGGAACGAACGGCGCTGCCGTTCGCCTCCGAAACGCCCGAGACGATGCACGCCTGCGGCCACGACGCCCACATGGCCATGCTCCTCGGCGCCGCGGACATGCTGCGATCGTCGCCTCCGGCCGGCAGCGTCCTGTTCGTGTTCCAGCCGGCCGAAGAGCGCGGCAACGGCTCGCTGGTCATGCTGCGCTCCGGCATGCTCGACGGCGCGGACGCCATCTTCGCCGTACACGTCACGCATCACTACGAGGTAGGCGAGATCATGGTGTCGCGGGGCACGATCACCGCGCGCGCCGACCGCTTCACGATTCGCGTGCGCGGCCGCGGCGGACACGGCGCGCGGCCGCACGAGGCGGTGGACGCCGTCGTCATCGCGGGGTTCCTCATCACCTCGATCCAGACCCTGGTCTCGCGCACGATCAACCCGGCGTTTCCGTCCGTCGTCACCGTCGGGTCGGTCCGCGCGGGCAGCGCCCCGAACATCATTGCCGAGGATGCGGTGCTCGAAGGCACCATCCGCACCACGCGCCACGAGGCCCGGCAGCAGATCGTCGACGGCCTGCACCGCATGGCCAACGCGCTGGGGCATCAGCACAACGCGGAGATTGCGGTGACGATGGGCGAATGGTCGCCGCCGGTCGTCAACACCGACCGCGAGACCGAGATCGCGCGGCGCGCGGCGCAACGGGTGGTCGGACCGGACGCGGTCGTCGAGCAGGACTATCCCAGCATGGGCGCCGAGGACTTCTCCTACTACCTGCGCGATATTCCGGGCTGTTACGTGCGCATCGGCACGCGCGGCGCCGACGGCGAGTACATCCCGCTGCACAGCCCGCTCTTCGACGTCGACGAGAATGCGCTGAAGGTCGGCGCCTGCTTCCTGGAGCGCGTGGCGCACGAGGCGACTGCCGGCCTTCGCCACCCGCGCGCCGATACCGCGGCCGAGGCGGTATGAGGGCCGGGGTGCGCGGCGCGGCGGCGTGCATCGCCCTGTCCCTGCTCGTCGTGGCGGGAACCGCCTGCAGTGGGGACTCGCAGCCGCTCGACTGGAGCGCCGTGGACGCGATGATCGCGGGCGAGTTCCCGGACGTGCCCGGCGTGAGCACGGCCGAGCTGGCCGCGGAGCTTGCGGCGGATCCAACTGGCGTGGTGATCCTCGACGCCCGTGCGGCGGACGAGTTCGCGGTGAGCCATCTCCCGGGGGCCCGCCTCGTGGGCGCCGACGCCGACGCCGCGGGGCGTCTGGCGGCGGCCGCGCCGGCCGCGAGAGTCGTGGTCTACTGCTCCGTCGGCTACCGCTCGGCGGCCCTTGTCGACCGCCTGCGCGAGCAGGGGCACGCCAACGCCGTGAACCTGGAGGGGTCCATATTCCGCTGGGCCGGCGAAGGGCGCCCGGTATATCGGGACGGCATGCGCGTCGAGCAGGTGCATCCGTACGACGACCGGTGGGGCGCCCTGTTGCCCCGCACGCTGTGGGCGTACGCGCCGGCGGCCGCGGCGCCGTGACGGCCCGCGCACCTCAGGAGACATCAATGAAGCTCATGCTCTACATGCTCACTCTCGCTTCGCTGGCCGTATTGGCGGCGCCCGATTACGCCTTCGCGCAGCGCGGCGCCACCGGCGGAGAATGGCGCAGCTACGCCGCGGACAACGGCGCCACCAAGTACGCGCCGCTCGATCAGATCGACCGCGACAACTTCGCCGATCTGGAGGTGGCGTGGCGCTGGAAGTCGGCCGACGCCTACGTGAGCACGACCACGGCGGACGGCGGCGAATGGTGGTCGAGCCTGGACAACATCGTCGAGCACCTCGAAGAACAGAACCCGAACCTGTACCGCAGGCAGAACTCGCCGCGCATCTCCATGATGCAGGCCACGCCGCTGATGATCGACGGCGTCCTCTACTTCAACACGGCGCTCTCTCAGGGCGCGGCGGTGGATGCGCAGACGGGCGAGACCATCTGGGTGCACAACCCCAAGAGCTACGAGGAAGGCACCACCACGATGACCGTCACGTGGCGGCAGCGCGGCGTGGCGTACTGGACGGACGGGACCGACGAACGCATTTTCTGGGGCACCGGCAACGGCTACCTCATCTGCGTGCAGGCCGAGACCGGCCTGCCCTGCCCGGGATTCGGGGAAAACGGCCGCGTCGACCTGACCGTCGGTCTCCCGCGCGCCGACCGCAACGAGCGCGACTACCTGAACGCCATGCTCTACTCCGTGCAGTCGCCGCCGATCGTGGTGCGCGACGTCGTCATCCACGGCTCCTCCATCGCCGACCGGCGCATCATGCAGGAGGCGGTGCCGGGCTGGGTCCGCGCCTGGGACGTGCGCACCGGCGAGCACAAGTGGGATTTCCACACGGTGCCGCAGGAGGGTGAAGAGGGAGTCGAGACCTGGCTGAACGATTCCTGGAGGTACTCCGGCAACGCCAACGTGTGGACGTGGCTGAGCGGCGACGATGACCTCGGCTATGTCTACCTGCCGACCGGCACCCCCACGAACGACTACTACGGCGGCCACCGGCCGGGCGACAACCTGTTCGCCGAGAGCATCGTCTGCGTCGACGTCGAGACCGGGCGCAAGGTGTGGCACTTCCAGGCGGTGCACCACGGGCTGTGGGACTACGACTTCCCCGCCGGGCCCAATCTGCTCGACGTGACGGTCGACGGCCGGCCCATCCAGGCGCTGGCGCAGGTCAGCAAGCAGGGATTCCTGTACGCGTTCGACCGGGTCACGGGCGAGCCGATCTGGCCGATCGAGGAACGGCCCGTGCCGACCGACAGCAACATCCCCGGCGAGGTGCCGGCGCCGACCCAGCCGTTCCCCACCAGACCCGCGCCGTTCGAGTACCAGGGCACGTCGATCGACGACCTGGTTGACTTCACGCCCGAGATCCGGGAACTGGCGATCCAGGCGGTGGAGGGATTCCGCCTCGGACCGCTGTTCACGCCGCCCGACCGCGCGGTCCCGGGCGTTACCCGCGGCACGCTGTTCCGGCCGCCTGGCGCGGGCGCGGCGAGCTGGTCGGGGGCGGCGGTCGACCCGGACACCGGACTGCTCTACGTGCCGTCCACGAACCACTCCACGGTGATCCGCTTCTACAGCCCGGAGGGCCAGGGCGGCAACCTGCGCTTCACGCACGGCGCGCCCGAGGACGTGATTCTGGCCGGCGACGGCGGGCGCGACCTGCCGGCGATGCCGCAAGGGCTGCCGCTGTTCAAGCCGCCTTACACCCGGATGACGGCAATCGACATGAACACCGGGGAGCATGCCTGGATGATTCCGACCGGCAACGGCGACCGGATCCGCAACCACCCGATGCTGCGCGACCTCGACCTGCCGCCGGTCGGCGGCGACTGGGGCCGCAGCGGCCCGCTGGTTACGGAAACGCTGCTGATGCTTGCGCTGTCGGTGGGGGGCAGCAACGGCGGGCCGCGCTTCGTCGCCTACGACAAGGCGACGGGCGCAGAACTGGCGTCGGTCGATCTGCCGAGTGGGGCGCTGGGCGCGCCCATGACCTACATGGCCGGCGGCAAGCAGCACATCGCCCTTACCGTCGGCGGCAACCCGCCGGAGCTGATCGCGCTGGCGCTCCCCTAGGAGCGACTGCGTGGGGCGCTACCGTGCGCCCGCCGCCGCGGCGGCTTCTTCAGCGCGCGCGCCGGCCAGGATGCCCTCCATCGAGTAGTTGCCCTCGTGGCAGGCCCACTCGAACAGCGGATCCTGCGTCTGCTTCAGGAACAGCCGGATCGTCCACGGCCGGGTCCAGGTGGTCGGGTCGTCCAGCGTGACGTCCTGCTGGAGGGTGTCTGGCGCGACACGGGTCCACCGTTCGACCAGGCGCAAGTGCTCGCTGGACCTGAGAAAGCGGGACTGCGGCGAGAAATTCCGCGTTTCGATCACCAGCGTCTCGCCCTCCCAGCGCCCGCGCGCGTTGCCGTTCCAGAGGCGGATGCCGTCGTCGACATGCGGCCGTCCGTCCAGCGGAATCACGCGTGCCACGTTGCCCATCTCCTGCAGAATCGCAACGTAGCCGGGCGCCTGCAGGATCACGAAGTAGCTGTTGTAGCCGCCCGACACGCGCGGCGCGGCGAAGTGCAGGCAGCGGTCGGCCAGCGTGCGGTCCTCCGGACCGTCCGAGGGATGCTCGGCGGCGTACGCCCCGCGCTCTGCGGAGCGGCGGGCCGCCGCCGGAGTCAGCGGCGGGATACGGCCATTGGGCGGGTCCACGATCAGCGACGTGCGATCCTCTATCTCGCGCTCGACCAGCCAGAACGTGTTGTAGTCGCCGGTCTGATCGTCGAAATCCTGATACGTCGAATTGCCGAGCGCCCGCTGGAACAGCCGATCGCCCAGCAGGTGGCCCGCCTGCTCCGCCGTGTCCCGAAATGCGGCCACGCGCTCGTGCAGTTGCGCTAACTCCTCGCCGGTGAGCTCTCCCCTGTCCCCCAGGATCTCCGGGCGCTGCATCGGAGTCGCACTGTTGTTGGCCCAGAGCCCCTGCAGATCCGGCTGGCCGTCCGGCGTCCGGGGCGCCGTCCAGCCCGTGTCGCGGGTATCCGGCTGTCCTGCGGCGGGCGGCGGCGTCAGCGCCGTGAGCACCAACACCGCTAGCACGACCGCGAGTGGACGGCCGCTCATCTTCCGTTGCCCAACCGTTCCGGCGGAACGCTACTCCGAGGCGGCCGAATCCGCCTCTTCGGCACGCGCCCCGGCCAGGATGCCGGGCATCGCGTAGTTCCCCTCGTGGCAGGCGTACTCGAACAGCGGATCCTGCGTCTGCTTGAGGAGGATCATGACCGTCCACGGCCGGGTCCAGGTGGTCGGGTCGTCAAGCGTGATTTCGTGCCGGATCGTGTCGGGCGCGATGCGTGTAAAGCGCTCCACCATCCGCAGGTTCTCGCTCGATTGCTGGTAGCGGGCCTGCGGCGAGAAGTTGCTGGTCTCGATCACCAGCGACTCGCCTTCCCAGCGGGCGCGCGCATTGCCGTTCCAGAGGCGGATACCCGCGTTGACGTGCGGCCTCCCGTCCAGCGGGATCAGGCGCGCCTCGTGACCCATCTCCTGCAGAATCGCAACGTGGTCGGCCGTCTGCAGAATCTGGAAGTAGCTGTTGTAGCCGGCGCCCATGCGCGGCGCGCCGAAATGCAGGCAGCGGTCGCCCAGCGTGCGGTCCTCGGGACCATCGGAGGGATGCGCGGCGGTGTACGCCCTGCGCTCCGCGGCGCGCGCCTGTGCGGTCGGCGTCAGCGGCGGAAAGCGGCCGTTGGGCGGATCGACAATCAGTGAGGTGCGCGCGTCCAGCTCGCGCTCGACCAGCCAGAACGCGTTGTAGTTGCCGGTGATCACGTCGAAGTCCTGATACGTCGAGTTGCCGAGCGCCTGCTGGAACAGCCGGTCGCCGAGCAGATCGCCGGCCTGCTCGGCGTCCCGGAACTCGGTGATCGTCTGTTGCAGTTGCGCCAGCTCTTCCGCGGTCAGGGTCGCCTTGTCGCCCAGGATCTCCGGCCGCTGCATCGGGGTGGCGCTGTTGTTGGTCCAGATCCCCTGCAGATCGGGCTGACCGTCCGGCGTGCGGGGCGCCGTCCAGCCCGCCTCCGGCGCGCCCGACTGTCCGGCCGCGGGCAACGGCGCCAGCGCCACAATCACCAGTACCGCGAGCACTCCCGCAAGACATCGTCCTGGCATCTCTATCTCCTTGGGTTACCTGAGAGTATGGTCCGGTTGACCGCCGGAAGCAACGTTTCGCAAGCGCGCGGCGGGCCCGTGCGCGGAGTACCCGATAATTGGGCCGTGCCAGAGCCGATCCACGTCGCGTTTCTCGGCTGCGGCTTCATCACGGGCGTGCACAGCCGCCACCTGCGAAGGCTCGGCGCCGAGGCGCGCGCGAGCTACGCCAGCCGCGACGCGGCGAAGGCCGAAGCGTTCCGCCGGCGGCATGCCGGACGGCGCAGCTACGGCAACTACGACGGCGCCCTCGACGACCAGGATGTGGACGCCGTTGTCATCGCCGTCCCGCCCCACCTGCATCTCGACCTGGCGCAACGCGCGCTCGCCGCCGGCAAGCACGTGCTCATCGAGAAGCCGGCCTGCCTGACGCTCGCCGACTACGAGCAGGTATGCACGGCCCGCGACAGGTCCGGGCGTGTGGTGCTGGTCGGCGAGAACGATCACTACAAGCCGCTGGCCGTCTGCCTGCGGCGCCTGCTTCGCGAGGGCGCCATCGGCGAGATGATCTTCGCGCAGTTCACGACGCTGGCGAAACGGCTCAAGACTGCCGCGGATTGGCGCAACGACGAGGCGCTGGCGGGCGGGGACGCCTTCTTCGAGGAAGGCATCCACTGGCTGCACCTCGCCAACAGTCTCGGGCCCGCCATCACGACGGCCCGCGGCTACCGCCCGGAACTGCCGCGCCGCGCCCCCGACACGCGCCGTAAGAGCATGCTCGTGGCCTTCCACTACGACAACCGCGCGGTCGGCACGCTGTACTACTCGCGCGAGACGCCGTCGCTGCTGCGCGGCCTGCGGCTGTCGAAGCTGATCGGCCGCGACGGGATCATCACGTTCGAGTCGAACGGCGCCTTCGCGCTGGTGCGCGGACGCGGCGTGCCCCGCCTGCTGCTCCCTGGGTTCCGTGACATCCGGGGCTACCAGGCGATGTACCGCGACTTCATCGCGGCCATCCGCGGCGGGCCGGCGCCGGAGATGAGCCTCGAAGCGGCCATGGCCGACCACCGCGTCATGGAGCAGATCTACGCGGCGGCGGAGCGCTAGGAGCCCGTGACAGACCAGCCGTGGGACGTCATCATCGTCGGCTCCGGCGCGGGCGGCGGCACGCTCGCGCGCGCCCTGGCCCCCACCGGCGCCAGCATCCTGATCCTCGAACGCGGCGACTTCATTCCCCGCGAAGCGGCCAACTGGGATCCGGAAGCGGTCTGGAAGCAGTTGCGCTACCGCACGACCGAGCGCTGGCTCGACGGGGCGGGCCGGGAGTTCCGGCCGTACACGCACTACTGCGTCGGCGGCAACACCAAGTTCTGGGGCAGCGTGCTGTACCGCCTGCGCCGCGAAGACTTCGAGGAGACCGAACACGCGGACGGGGTTTCGCCCGCGTGGCCGATCGATTACGGCACGCTCGAGCCGTACTACGATCGCGCGGAACGGCTGTACCAGGTGCACGGCGAGAGCGGCCTCGATCCCACGGAAGCGCCGCGCGGCGCCTTCCCGTATCCGCCGATTCCCCATTCCGACGAGATCGCGGCGATCGTCGAGCGGCTGCGCGGCCAGGGCCTGCACCCGTCGCCACTGCCGCTCGGGTTGCTCAATCCCGGGCAACCCGGCGGCTGCGTGCTGTGCGACACGTGCAACTCCTTTCCGTGCCGCGAGCATGCCAAGAGCGAGGCGGAAACGTGCTGCGTGGAACCGATCCTCGAGCGCGACAACGTCACGCTGTGGACCGGCGCGCTGGCGCACCGGCTGTTGACCGACCCGGCCGGCCGGCGGATCGAAGCGGTGGAGATTGAGCGCCGGGGCGAGATCTCACGCGTCCGCGCGCCGTTGGTGGCCGTGTCGTGCGGGGCAGTGAACTCGGCGGCGCTGCTCCTGCGCTCGGCCACCGACCGGCACCCAGCGGGGCTGGCCAACTCCTCCGGCCTCGTGGGCGCGCGCTACATGGCGCACCTGGCCACCATGATGCAGGGGTTTCATCCATTCCGGAAGAACCACACCGTGTTCCAGAAGACCGTGGCGATCAACGACTTCTATCTGCGCGGACCGGACACTCCCTACCCGCTCGGACAGCTCCAGTCGCAGGGCCGCACGCACGGCGTCATGGCGCAGACCGTGGAGCCGCGGGTGCCGCTCTGGGCCTACGACGCCTGGATGGCGCGCGGCGTCGACTGGCTGGCGATGACCGAGGACCTGCCGCGGAGCGAGAACCGCGTGACGCTCGCCGCGGACGGCCGCATTCAACTGCGGTATCGTCCGAACAACATGGTGGCCCACAGGCGGCTCGTGCGGGAGATGAAGCGCATCTTCCGGCGGCTCGGTTTCTGGGTGGTGATGACCCATTCGCACGAGGCCCGCAACACGACGCACCAGTGCGGCACGGCTTGCTTCGGCAGCGACGCGCGCACATCCGTGCTCGACCCGTACTGCCGGGCGCACGACGTGGAGAACCTCTTTGTCGTGGACGCGTCGTTCTTTCCGTCGTCGGCCGCCGTCAATCCCGGCCTGACCATTGCGGCGCAGGCGCTGCGCGTCGCGGATCACATGATCGAAGCCGATTTGAGGAGAGCCCCGTGAAGGTCCGATCGTTCAGCCACACCGGCATCACCGTGTCCGACTTCAACGCCGCCGTGAAGTTCTACTGGGAGGTATTCGGCTGCCCCCTCGTGGGCGTCTCGGACGCACCGGTCGAGCGCGTGCGCGGCTTCTTCGGCGTCGACGCCGAGGAGCCGTCGTGCAAGATCGGATGGATCCGCGTGCCGGGCGGCGCTGTCATAGAGATATTCGGGTTCGAGCCGCGCCAGGAGCCGATAGACGTACCGTGGAACCGCGTCGGCCTGACCCACATCTGCTTCAACGTGCGGAACACGCAGCGGTGGTACGACTACCTCGTGGCCAGGGGCGTGGAGTGCGTTTGCCCGCCCGAACGGTCGCCCCGCGGCCACACGCTGTTCTTCGCGAAGGATCCCGACGGCAACCTGATAGAGCTGACCGACCTGCGCCACATGTACCACGTGCTGGGCTGGCTCGGACCGCTGGGCGGCCTGCTGTTCCGCCGCGGCATGTACAGGAAGTACTACGAATAGCGGCGCCGGAACAGGCCGCGGACCGTCTGGTTGCATCACGGAACCGCATCGTGTAGCGTTCAAAATGAGGGGTTTGAACAGCGCGGGCGCGGTCGCACGACGCCTGGAGCCAATGCCGCAATGACGGAAGCCAGCAACGGTTCAACGCGGACTGGCCCACCGGCGTCCATGCTCGGCCGGTTGTGGAAACTGGTCGACGAGGCGCCGCTGGCCGTCCGCGTATTCGTCGCCCTGGCGGCCCTGCTCGTCGTGACCATCACGGCGACTTCGGCGACGCTCCTCTACAACTCGGCCAACACGCTGCGGGACGAGGCGGAGGCGAACGCCGTCCGTCTGGCGGAGCTGCTCGCGGACAGCTACGCCGAGATGGGCGAGATTTCGCTCGCCAACGTCGCCCGCACGCTCGACGCGACGCTCGATACCCAGATGACGGCACAGGCGCGCGTCGCCGCCGAGATGGTGGCCGCGGCCGAGGCGGCCGGATACGATGCGGCGCGCCTCAATGAAACGCTCGACGAGATCACGCGGGACACAGTGATCGACGAGTTCTGGATCACGGACGAGGTCGGCTTCTCCTACCTCACGAACGTCAAGGACGAAGCCGGCGTGCGGGTGCCGTTCCGGTTCGATCCCGATCCGGCCGTGCAGCCGCAGGCCTCGAAGTTCTTCGTGCTGCTGGCAGCCCCGCCGGACGACGACGGCTTCATCGTGCAGCCGGCCGTCGTGCGCGAGATCGACAGCGATATCGTCAAGTACGTGGGCGTCGGCGGCATCGACCAGTCGCGCATAGTGCAGGTCGGAAACGTCTTCAATTTCGGCGACCAGGAGATCCTGTCGAACCTGGCCGCCTCGGAGCGGGGCGACGTTTCCGACGTCATCGAGGGGATTCTCGGCCAGCAGATGACGGGCCAGGCCGAACTGGTCCGCCGCTTCGTCGTGGCGGCGGAGGAGGGCGGCTGGTCCACCGCCGAAATCAACGAGCGGCTGCTGCACATCACCGGCACGACGGTCATCGGCGAGGTCCGCGTCTCGGACGCGAGCGGCAAGGTGCTGTATTCCAACCTGCCCGCGTCCGAGACTCCGGACCTGGTCGGCGCCATGCCGTACTTCGAGGATTTCGCCGCGGCGCTCGGCAGCTCCAGCCTGTTCCATGAGCATCCGTCGGAGCCGCGCCCGTCGGACGGCCTCGTCTACAAGTACGTCGCGGCTGCCGACCCGGACAAGCAGCGGATCGTGCAGGTCGGCATCCTGATCGAGAGCAGCTACGGCAACCTGCTCTATTCCGTGTACCAGCGCGAGGCCGACGTGCTGGTCCGCGCCCAGAACATAGACACCATCTGGATCGTCAACCAGGATCGGGAGCTGGCGGCGGCCGCGCCGCGGCTGGCCCTGCAGTCCGGCGACGACCAGGCGAGTCTCGTCGAGCAGTTCGAGAGCGGCGCGGGCGTGATGGTGCAGACAGCCATGGCCGATCAACGCGTGACCAGCCGGGCTAGCCTGAGCCTCTTCTCTCCCGAGACGCGCGGCATCGTCGTAGCGGCGCCGATCATCAACACCGGCGGCATCGCCATCGGCGCGCTGGCCATCGAGGTCGGTCTCGACGAGATTGCCGGCACCGTCATCAGCGAAGGGCTGAACACGACGGCCATCGCATTCCTGCTGCTCGTGCTGACCGGCGGCGGGGCGTTGTGGGGCTCGCGGAAGCTCACGAGCCCCATCGAGACGATAGCCGAGGCGGCGAAGCAGGTGGAAGGCGGCACGCAGCCCGAATCCCCGGAGATGGAGTTGGTGCTCCGCCGCGGAGACGAGATCGGACGCCTTGCACGCGTGTTTTCCGACATGACCGTGCAGGTCTTCAACCGCGAGGAAGAGCTTGAGAAGCTCGTTGCCGCACGGACGCAGGAGCTGGAGGCCAGCAACCGGCAACTGCGCCTGGCGTACGAGGCGATGGAGCAGGATCTGGAGATGGCGAAGGTCGTGCAGGCCGCGCTTGTCCAGCAGGGCAACACCAACGTCGGCAACCTGACCGGCCACGCCCGCATGACGCCGGCGCAGATGGTGGGCGGCGACCTGATCGAGATGCACGTGCCGGAAGCCGGCAAGCTGTTCGTGGCCCTGGGCGACGTATCCGGCAAGGGGGTGGCCGCCGCGCTGTTCATGGCCGCGTCGAGCGCCGCCATCAGGGCGGCGTCCGCCGACCCGATCGGCGTCGACATCATCGCGGCCGATATCAACAACCGGCTCTGCGCCGAGAACCCGATGGGGCTGTTCGTCACCTGTCTGCTCGCCGTCTTCGACCTCGATAACGGCACGGTGGAGTACACCTGCGCCGGACACGATCCGGCGCTGCTGATCAAGCCCGACGGCAACCGGGAGCCTCTGCCGACCACCGGCGACATGGCCATGGGGATCATGGAGGACTTCGACTACTCCAGCCGCCGCGCGCAGCTCGCGCCGGGCGATACGTTCTTCGTGTACACCGACGGCCTGACCGATGCGGTGAACCGCAAGGGCAAGCTGTTCGGACACGAGGGGCTGGAGCGCGCGCTCGACGGCGCCGGGAGCCGGTCGCCGGAAGAAATGGTGAACCACATCTGGTTGTCGATCGAGGAGTTCTCCGAGGGCACCGCGCCCACCGACGACAAGACCTGCCTCGTGCTGCGCCGCCGGGATTAGCTGCTTAAGCGCTTGCAGCGGACGTGCACTGCCGTCGCGTTGCTGACCGCCCGTGGTGCTGCTATAATGCGCCGGTTACCGGCGCGGGGAATGTCCTGATGATCAACGAGTTACGCTTCTCTCTGGCGCCGGAGCTGTCCGACATAGGCAACCTGTTTCGCATGGTCGAGACGTTTGGCGAAGCAAACGAGCTGCCGGAGCCGAAGGTATACGTCGTCAACCTGATGCTCGACGAGCTGGTCACGAACCTGGTGATGCACGGCAACTCGAACGGCGGAACGCTGAGGGCCAACATCCGGTTGGAAGTCGGCGAAGGCGGAATTACCCTGACAGTCGAGGACGACGGGCAGCCGTTCGATCCGACCGCCGCCGAGGCGCCAGACGTGGACGCGGCGCTGGAGGATCGGCAGGTCGGCAAGTTGGGCCTGCACTTCGTGAAGAGCCTGGCCGATCACGTCTCCTACCGTCTCGAGGACGGCCGGAACCTACTGACGATCAACGTCGAGACCGATACGAAGGACTAGCTGTAACCGAGGAGCGATTCGTGACGAGCAACATCGAAGTTGCGGAGGAACGGGAAGAAAACACGCTGGTGTTGATTCCGGCGGGTCGGATCGACAGCGGCAACGCGCGCGCGTTCGAGTCGATCGTCACGGAGCGCATCAGCGCCGGCGATCATCGGGTCATTGTCGACTTCAGCCGCCTGGACTTCATCAGCAGCTCCGGCTTGCGCGTACTGCTTATCGCCGCAAAGACCCTCAAGATCCACAAGGGCGCCATCGCCCTCTGCTCAATGAAGGACCACATCAAAGAAGTGTTCCAGATCAGCGGATTCGACCGCATCATTCCGATCCGGGACACGCGTCAGGACGCCCAGAGCGCGCTCTGACACCGGTCCGTCGGCGCGGCCGCTACCGCGCCGCGCCGGCCCGGTTGGACGGCTAGCCTTTCACGGGATAATCGACGTACGCCGCCACGATCAGCCGGTGCAGCTCGCGGCACGCCTGCCGCAAGTCGTCCAGGACGCTCTCGCGGCGATCCAGGTCCGGCCGATCCGGCCAGTCGCCGCGAATGGTTTCGGCCAGCGACCTGGCCATACGCAGTGCATCGGCCGCCGGTCCGGGACCTGCCCGGATGATGGCCAGCTCCTCGGCAACGGCGTCGACCCCGCGTGTGAGCGAGCGCGGCAGCCGCTCGTCGGTGACGAGCAAGTCGAGAACGCGGTCGGGTCGCACCGCCACTCCGTACCGCCGGCGGTACACGTCGAGCGCCTGACAGACCCGCAGCAGGCTCGACCAGTCGTCGTTGAGCGACTCGCCGGTCCGCCGCGTCGCCGCAACGTGCGCGAGGATCAGTGAGATCGTCAACTGTGCGCGTTCGATGAAGCAGCCGATGCGCATGAAGCGCCACGCGTCGTCGTGGTACATCGTCGTGTCCGCGGCGCCGGCCAGTGCGTCGATGTCGTAGCCCAGCGCCTCGTAGAACGACTCCGGAGCGGTCTTCCAGATGTCCTCGATACGCAGGTTGCGGAACTTCAGGTACGCCTGGTTCAGGTTCGTCCAGACCTCGGTGCTCAGGTAGTGCCGCATCTGTCGCGCGTTCTCGCGCCCGAGCGTGAAGCCGCTCCAGACCGAGTCGACGTTGGAGCGCTCGAACGTGAGATCGTCGGCGAGGGCGAACGAATCGACGAGCATGTAGTCGTCGT
The DNA here is from genome assembly GCA_965207665.1 of Vicinamibacterales bacterium. Taxonomy (GTDB): domain Bacteria; phylum Acidobacteriota; class Vicinamibacteria; order Vicinamibacterales; family UBA8438; genus JAAXGX01. The sequence continues at coordinate 2,342,594 of CBDBMV010000002.1, read as the reverse complement.
CGCCGCCGACCAGCTCGGCCTCGGCGCCCGGAATCGCCCTTCCGAGGCTGCCGTAAATGCGGTACCAGCCGAAGTGGATTTCCCGGATCGGCCGGTCCACCAGCGACTCGACCTGCCAGCGGAGGAGCCGGCACAGGTGGCCGGTCCGCTCGAAGTAGCGGCCCATCCAGTACAGGCCCTCCGCGCTACGCGACAGCATCGGGCTCCTGGTCCGCCAGCACCCAGAGGTCCTTGCCGCCGCCCCCCTGGCTGGAGTTCACGACGAGGCTGCCGCGGCGCAGCGCCACGCGGCAGAACGCGCCCGGCACGATGCGCGTCTCCCGCCCGCGCAGCACATAGGGACGCAGATCGACGTGGCGCGGCTCCGCCCTTCCATCCACTACGCACGGGGCGCGTGAAAGTGCGAGCACCGGCTGGGCGATGAAGCCGGCCGGGTCGGCGCGCAACCGCTCGGCGTACGCCTGGCGCTCGGCGGGCGTCGCGTGCGGGCCCACGAGCATGCCGTAGCCGCCGGCGCCGCCCACCTCCTTCACCACGAGGTGCTCCAGGTTGTCGAGCGTGTATTCGAGATCTTCGGCCCGCCGGCAGAGATGCGTCGGCACGTTGGCCAGGATCGGCTCCTCGCCGAGGTAGTAGCGAATCATGTCCGGCACGAAAGCGTAGTTGCTCTTGTCGTCGGCCACGCCGGTTCCGGGCACGTTCGCCAGCGCCACGTTGCCGGCGCGGTGGGCGCTCACCAGACCCGGAACGCCGAGCACGGAATCGGCGCGAAACGCGAGCGGGTCGAGGTAGTCGTCGTCAATCCGCCGATAGATGACATCGATGCGGCGCAGTCCCTCGGTGGTCTTCATGTACACCACGTCGTCCCGCACCACCAGGTCGCGCCCTTCGACGAGCTCGGCGCCCAGCTCATGCGCCAGGAACATGTGCTCGTAGAAAGCCGCGTTGCCGACGCCGGGCGTCAGCACGACCACCGCCGGCTCGGTGCAGCCCTCCGGCGCAACCTCGCGCAGGGTCTGCAGCAACCGCCGGCCGTAGTCTTCCACCTCACGCACGCGGCACAGCCGGTACAAGCGCCGCAGGCTCGACTTCATCGCCTTCCGGTTGGCGATCATGTACGACACCCCCGACGGCACGCGCAGATTGTCCTCCAGCACGTAGAATCCGTCGGTCGTGCGGACGATGTCGGTGCCGCACACGGAAACCCACGTGCCGTGGGCGGGCTGGACGCCGCGCATCTCGCGGCGGTACTGCGGGCAGCCGTACACCATGTCGGCGGGGATGACGCCGTCCTCGACGATGCGCCCCTCGCCGTAGACGTCGGCCAGGAACCGGTTGAGGGCGAGGATCCGCTGCTCGAGGCCGCTCTCGATGAGCCGCCAGTCCGCCGCGGAAACGATGCGCGGCAGGCAGTCGATCGGGATGATCCGCTCGTCCGCCTCGCCTTCACCGTAGACGGTGAACGTGATGCCTTCGTTCAGGAACGAGCGGGACACCCATTCCTGTATCCCGTTGATCTCCTCGGCCGAGAGCCGGCGCAGCCAGTCGTGCAGATCGCGGCAGTGCGGGCGCGGCGCGCCCGCCGCCTGGAACATCTCGTCGTAGACGCCGTCGTCGAACGCATATGCATCGAATTCCACGACAGGAGGCTCCTACCCAAACCCGCCGCGCGGCCTGCTGCTATAGCCGCCAGACAATAAGCAATTGCGCAGCGTTCTCGTCCACGTCGGTGCCTAGCTTGTTCAGCCAGTACTGGTACTCGATACCGAGGAAGATCTGGTTCGCCTGGTTGGCCACGGCCTTGCCGACGTCCCACATGAACTGCGGCTGCGCCAGCACCCACGGCTTCACCTCGCGGCCGAGCTCATCGGTCGTGCCGCCGATGTACTCCGCGTGGCCGGTGAACACGAACGACTGGTTGCCGGCGTTGATCGCGGAGCCCCAGTTCACGTCGAACATCCAACTGTTGCCGGTCTTCGGCGCGCCGCCTCCCTTTTCGAGGCCGGTGTTGGCGTCGATAAAGGCGGTCACGTCGGTGTTCAGGAAATAGAAGCCGGGGACGTCCCAGGACGCCCGCACGCCGGGCAGGTACTTGAAGAAGTCCACGTCCCCGTCGAAGTTGATGCCGCCGATGATGGCGATGTCGCGCAGCGGGCCCGCGCCCACCGTGCGCCCGGCCAGCTTGCCGAGACTCAGCGTCGGATACCACTCGCCGTAGAAGTCCCGGTCGTTGAATCCGTCGACGGAAACGTCGTCGAGGAAATCGGTGAAGAAGAAGCTGTCGCCCAGGCTCCAGGACAGCGCGTGCTGGAACGTGAGGATGACCGTCTGCTCCGCCTGGCCCGAGAACGGGTTGTCGAGCGAGCCGTATTGAATGTGGAACTCGGTCTGGGCCGACGCCGCGGACGGCGCAGCCAGCAGGAGCGCGACGAGGAGCGCGCAACGGACCCGGCGCAACATGTGCATGATTGTCATGATTCACACCGAGTTTACAACAGCACCGTTGTACGATCGCCGGATGGCCTCCGGCGCGCGGCAGATCCTGGAGCGGGTGTTCGGCTATGCCAGCTTCCGCGGGCAGCAGGAAGCGGTCATCGATCATGCTGTGGCCGGCGGCGACAGCCTGGTGCTGATGCCCACGGGGGGCGGCAAGTCGCTCTGCTACCAGATTCCCGCCCTCATTCGCAGCGGCACGGCGGTGGTCGTCTCGCCGCTCATCGCGTTGATGCGCGACCAGGTTGACGCGCTGCTCCAGGCGGGCGTGCGCGCCGCGTACCTGAACTCGACTCTGTCGTACGGCGAGGTCCTCGACGTCGAAGGCCGGCTGCGGACCGGCCGCATCGACCTGCTGTACGTCGCCCCGGAGCGGCTCCTGGGCGACAGGACGCTGGCGCTGCTCGGCGGGATCGACGTCGCCCTGTTCGCCATCGACGAGGCGCACTGCGTCTCGCAGTGGGGCCACGACTTCCGGCCCGAGTACCTGGAGCTGTCCCTGCTGCGGGAGCGCTTCCCCGCCGTGCCGCGCATGGCCCTGACGGCGACCGCGGACGAGGCGACGCGGCGCGAGATCGCGCAGCGGCTCGGCCTGACCGGCGCGCGCTGGTTCGTGAGCGGCTTCGACCGCCCCAACATCCAGTACCGCGTCGCGGTCAAGACGAACCCTCGCGACCAGCTCGCGCGGATAGTCGATACTGAGCACCACGGCGACGCCGGCATCGTCTACTGCCTGTCGCGGCGCAGCGTGGACGAGACCGCGGAATGGCTCCGCGGGCGGGGCGTGGACGCGCTCGCCTATCACGCCGGCATGAGCGCTCGCGACCGGGAGGCGCACCAGGACCGGTTCGTCCGCGGTGAGGGCGTGGTCATGGTGGCCACCATCGCCTTCGGGATGGGCATCGACAAGCCGGACGTGCGGTTCGTGGCCCACCTCAACCTTCCGAAGAGCCTGGAGGCGTACTACCAGGAGACCGGCCGCGCCGGCCGTGACGGCCTGCCGGCCACCGCCTGGATGGCTTACGGGCTGCAGGACGTGATCATGCTGCGGCAGATGGTGGACGGCTCGGAAGCCGGCGCCGAACGCAAGCGGCTCGAGATCCGCAAGCTCGACGCCATGCTCGGCTACTGCGAGCTGACCAACTGCCGCCGGCAGGCGCTACTCGGCTACTTCGGCGAGACGCTGGCCGAACCGTGCGGCAATTGCGACAACTGCCTGACCCCGCCGGAGTCATGGGATGCGACCGAGCCGGCCCGCAAGGCGCTGTCCTGCGTGTACCGGACCGGCCAGCGGTTCGGCGCCGGCTACGTCGTGGACGTGCTGCGCGGCAAGGACGACGAGCGCATGCGCCGCTTCGGCCACGACCGGCTGCCGATCTTCGGCGCCGGCGCCGACCTCGACGCCCGCCAGTGGCGGTCGATAGTCCGGCAACTCGTCGCGCGCGGACTGCTCAGTGTCGATATCGACGGCTACGGCTCGCTGGAACTCACCCCGGCGGCACGGAACGTGGTGCGCGGCGGCGTCACGGTGGAGCTGCGGCGCGATGCGCTGCCAGCCCCTGCGCAGCGCAAGAAGCGCGCAAAGGCGGCCGTCGGCGCGGGCCCACCGGGCCTGTTCGACGCCTTGCGCGCGCGCCGGCTCGAGCTGGCGCAGGAGCAGGGCGTGCCGCCGTACGTGATCTTCCACGACGCGACGCTTGCGGCGATGGCCGAGATCCGACCGGGGACGCTCGACGAGATGGGTGAAATCTCCGGGGTCGGCGCGCGCAAGCTGGAGCGCTACGGCGAGATATTTCTGCGCGTCCTCCGGGAATATGAAGCAGGCGCCACGGCCGGTGGTGCGGCGCAGGACGCGGCGGACAACACGGCCGTGGAGGATTCGGAAGAGTCGACGGCAGCGCCGTGAAGTGCCGCTAGCCGGGCTGCGTCTCGCGACCCAGCCGGACGACGATATCGAACTCGTCGGGCGTCACCGGCTGGACCGACAGCCGACTCCCCTTCTGCACGACCATCATCTTCTCCAGGCCGGGGGTCGCCTTCAGCGTCGCCAGCCCGACGGTGCCGGGGAACCGCTCCACGAACTCGATATCCACCATGTACCAGACCGGCTTCTCCGCGGTGCTGCGGGCGTCGAAGTAGTGGTGCCCCGACTCCCATGCGTAGTGGTCCGGATACCCCTCCCGGCACACTCTCGCCAAGCCCGTGACACCAGCGGGATCCGCGTTGGAAGCGTAGAAGAGCACGCCGTCACCCACGCGCATGTCGTCGCGCATGGTATTGCGCGCCTGGTAGTTGCGCACCCCTTCCCAGCACGTCTGCCCGTCGCGCGCCAGATCGTCGATGGCGTACGCCGACGGCTCGCATTTCATCAGCCAGAAGCGCGGCATATTCGACTCCGAAGAAGACGCGATTTGCGAATCAAGACAGCAACCGTTCCAAGGCAAGAGTCGCCGTCCAGGAGATTCTAGCTGTCGTTGCCGTCGTGCACAACGACGGGCGGCGGGTGCCTGGCGGTTGTCAACGCCCTGTCGGTCGGCGGCCGGTGCGGCCGGGGATCCAACCGCCGCCTAATAACTGGCCAGTCTAGACTTGCGCCGGTTCTTCCAGCGCTGCAGGGACGCTTGGGAAGGAGGAAGCAGTGGTGCCGAGGGGCAGAATCGAACTGCCGACACCATGATTTTCAGTCATGTGCTCTACCGACTGAGCTACCTCGGCACGAAAATGAAGACAAACATTCAAAGATATGTCAGACGCCGCTCCTGGAGCAACCGCCGTCGCGAAACAGCATGTACACTTGATCAGCCATGATGAATTCCCGTGTAAACGCACCGATTCCACGCAACGAACCTGTCCTGGACCATGCACCCGGCTCGCCCGAGCGGGCCGAGCTCAAGGCGAAGCTCGCGGAGTTTTCCGGCGGCTCGATCGAGATCCCGCTGATCATCGGCGGCGAGGCCGTGACGACCGGCAACCTCGGCCGCTGCATTCTGCCGCACGACCATGCCCGTTCGGTCGCCACGTTCCACAAGGGGGACGCGGACGCCGTCCAACAGGCGATCGACGCTGCGGCCGCGGCCCGGCCGGCGTGGGCGGCCATGCCGTGGGAGCAGCGCGCGGCGGTGTTCCTGAAGGCGGCCGACCTGCTGGCCGGCCCGTACCGGCCGATCATCAACGCGGCGACGATGCTCAACCAGAGCAAGACCGTGATGCAGGCGGAGATCGACGCGGCCTGCGAGATGATCGACTTCCTGCGCTACAACGTCCACTACATGCAGGAGGTATTCGAGCAGCAGCCGGGCAGCCAGCCCACCATCTGGAACTACGTGGAGTACCGCCCGCTGGAAGGGTTCGTGCTGGCGGTGACGCCGTTCAACTTCACGTCCATCGCGGGCAACCTGCCGTCCAGCCCGGCGATGATGGGCAACACCGTGCTGTGGAAGCCGGCGTCGACCGCGGTGTTCTCGGCGTACTGGATGATGCGCGCCTTCGAGGAGGCCGGCCTGCCGCCCGGCGTCATCAACCTGTTGCCCGGCAGCGGCGGCACGATCGGGACGCCGGCGATGGAGCATCCGGACCTGGCCGGCGTGCACTTCACCGGCAGCACCGAAGTGTTCACGAGCATGTGGAAGACGGTCGGCAGCAACGTCAAGGGGTACCGCAACTACCCCCGAATCGTCGGCGAGACCGGCGGCAAGGACTTCGTCTTCGCCCACGCCTCCGCCGACCCGGACGAGTTGGCCGCCGGCCTCATACGGGGCGCCTACGAGTACCAGGGCCAGAAGTGCAGCGCCGCGAGCCGCGCCTACATTCCCGCCAGCATGTGGAAGACGTTCCGCGACCGGCTGTGCGACGAGGTCGGCTCGATAGCGTACGGCGACGTGTGCGACTTCACGAACTTCATGGGCGCCGTGATCGACAGGGCCTCGTACACGACGCTCTCGGGCGCCATAGAGCAGGCCCGCGGCGACGCCGGCGCCGACGTCATCTGCGGCGGCAAGTGCGACGACGACATCGGCTACTTCGTGGCCCCGACGATCATCCAGGCGCACGACCCGGCGTACGCGACGATGGAAACCGAGCTGTTCGGTCCGGTATTGACCATCTACGTGTACGAGGACGACCGCTACGAGGAGGCGCTCGACCTGTGCGACACCACGTCGCCCTATGCGCTGACCGGCTCCATCTTCGCCCGCGACCGGCAGGCGATCGTGCTCGCCTCCGAGAAGCTGCGTTACGCGGCCGGCAACTTCTACATCAACGACAAGCCGACCGGCGCCGTCGTCGGCCAGCAGCCGTTCGGGGGGGCGCGCGCGTCCGGCACCAACGACAAGGCCGGCAGCCTCCTGAACATGATCCGCTGGGTCAGCCCGCGCACGACGAAGGAAAACTTCATCCCGCCGCGGGACTATCGCTACCCGCACATGCGGCAGGCCTGACGCCCCTTGCTGAACGCAACGCATGTCGTATTTCCGACCGGCGATTGATGCGCTGACCGCGTACCAGCCCGGGGAGCAGCCCGCCGCGGGCGCGGCGGTCGTCAAGCTGAACACCAACGAGAACCCGTACCCCCCGAGCGCCGCCGCGCTGGCCGCGCTGCGCTCGGTGGAGCCCGACGGCCTGCGGCGTTATCCGCAACCGGCCGCGGACGAGTTCCGAGCGAGCGCGGCCGCGGTGCTCGGCGTCGATCCGGCGTGGATCGTGGCGGGCAACGGCAGCGACGACCTGCTCACGATGCTCTTCCGCTCGGTGGCGGACAGCGGCCGGCCGGTGGCGTTTCCGGCGCCGACCTACAGCCTGTACCGCACGCTGGCGCGGATGCAGGACGCACCGGTGGTGGAGGTGCCGTTCGACGACTCGTACGCACTGCCGGTCGACCGGCTCGCGGCAGCGGCGGCGGCCCTGACGCTCGTGGCAAGCCCCAACAGCCCGTCCGGCAACCGCATGCCGAATGCAGACCTCGGCGAGCTGGCCGGGCGCCTGCGAGGCGTCCTGGTCATCGACGAGGCGTACGCCGCGTTCGCTGCAGGCGACGCGCTGGAGCTGACGGCGCGTCACGACAACGTGGTCGTGCTCCGGACGCTGTCGAAGAGCCATTCGCTGGCAGGGTTGCGCCTGGGTTTCGCGGTGGCCCGGCCAGCGCTGCTGACGGGACTGCTCAAGGTGAAGGACAGCTACAATGTGGACGCGGTGTCGGCGCGGGTCGGCGCCGCGGCGATCCGCGACACCGCGCATACGCTCGCGAACATCGAGCGGGTCCGCGCGTCGCGCGAACGGCTGTCCGCGGCGCTGGCCGGCATCGGCTGCCGCGTCTGGCCGAGCGATGCGAATTTCCTCCTGGTGCGCCCGCCAGGCGGCGACGCGCGCACCGTCTACCGGCAACTCAAGGCGGAGGGTATCCTGATACGGTATTTCGACGAGCCGCTCCTGGCCGATCGCGTCCGCATTACAGTGGGCACGGACGAGCAGAACGAACGCCTCGTGGAAGTGCTGCGGCGGCTGGTGCAACCGCAAGGCACTGTGCGCCGGATCCGGAACGACGGATGAACAGAACCACGCGGTTGCAGCGGCGGGCGCTGGCGGCCATCGGCGCCCTGGCGCTTTGCAGTGTTGCCGCCGGCCATTTCCCGCCCGTGCGCCTGGCGGCCACGGCCGCGGCCCAGGGTTACGACCAGTACGAACGGGACCGGCTGCGCAAGCTGGATCGGGACCGCACCTTCAGCACGCTGAGCGAGGGCGTGCTCCGGATGCGGAAGACGTCCTATGCCAGCATGGCCGACGGCTTGGACATTCCCATCTACATCTTCGAGCCGCTCGCGTTGCGCGGGACGCACGGCCATCCGGCGCTGGTGTGGATTCACGGCGGCGTGCACGGCGATCTCGACCCGCTCTACTTCCCGTTCATCAAGGAAGCGGTGGACCGCGGCTACGTCGTGCTGGCGCCGGAGTACCGCGGCAGCACCGGGTACGGCCGCGAACACCAGGAAGCGATCGACTACGGCGGATACGAGGTGGAAGACTGCCTGACGGCCGTCAACTACCTGGCGGACACGATGCCCTACGTCGACCCCGAACGGCTCGGGATCATCGGCTGGAGCCACGGCGGCTTCATCGCCATGCACGCGGTGTTCCGCGACCAGCGCTCGTTCAAGGCGGCTGCCGCGCTGGTCCCGGTCACCAACCTCGTCTTCCGTCTGTCCTACAAGGGACCACGCTACGCCGAACGGTTCGTGCGGCAGAAGCGCATCGGCGGCGCGGTGCACGAGCGGCGCCGCCTGTATATCGAACGCTCTCCTCTCTATCAGATCGACCGCCTGCAGACGCCCCTGCTGGTACACGTCGCCGACAACGACCGGGACGTCGATTTCGTGGAAGCGCAGCAACTCATTCACGCCCTCGAGTACAAGAAGCCGCACCTGGCCGAAACGCGCATCTACGTCGATCCACCGATCGACGAGTACGGCGACGGCCACACGTTCAACCGCCGCGTGGACCGGGCGCGCGGGTATATGCGGGTCGACAGCCGCGCCCAGCGCGACTCCTGGAACCGCATCTGGACGTTTCTGGAGTGGCACCTCGTGCCCTACCGCGAGAAGGCGGAGATGGACACGCGGCAAACGCCCCGACCATGACGCCGCCGGGCGGCCGCGCCCCGGAGTTGCTCGCGGTTGACGTCGCGATCCTGCTGCCCGACCCGCTGCTGGAGCCGGTGCTGCGCCTGAACGCGGAGTTGCTGCCGCCGCCCGACGGCTTGCGGTTCGACGACACGCACCTGCCGCACGTCACGCTGGTGCAACTGTTCATAGGGGCGGCCCAACTGCCCGACGTGGTTCACGAGACGGCGGCAGCGCTGCGCGGCGTGGCGCCGCTGCGGCTGGCGCCCGCAGGACTGAGCCGCGGACGGACGGCGTCGACCGTGCGGCTGGAGCCGACCGACGCGCTCATCCGTCTGCACGCCCGGCTGATGGACCGCCTGCGGCAATTCGAGTCCGCGCAGGGCGACGCAACGGCGTTCCTGGCCACAGGCAGCCTGCCGGCGCGTGACGCCGACGTCGAGTGGGTGCGGAGGTTCCGGGCGCACGCGGCCTACGACCGCTTCGACCCGCACGTCACCGTCGGCGTCGGCGCGCTTCCGGAGCCGGGTCCCCTGCCGGCGGCGGACGGCGCCCGCGTGGCGCTGTGCCAGCTCGGCCGCTTCTGCACCTGCCGGCGCGTGCTGGCGGAATGGACCTTGACACCCCGGCAGCCGTGAGTCACCATCGCCGGCCGGGGGTTTGGGACGCAAACCCAGGTTGGCAGCGCAGAAATCGAGATGAAGTCAAGATAACCGTTGAACAACGAGGGGACGGCAAGCGTTCCATCTGCCGTCCCCAGGCCGCGCACAGCGCGGCCCGGCGGCGCGGCGCGGGGCTATGGGGTCCCCGCCAGCAGCCGCCGGGGGTTTGGGGCGCAGCCCCATCTAACAAGGAAATTTACTCATGTGGCGATACATCATCGTGACCATCGGCTGCGCCGCGCTGGCCGGCGCCTGCGCGGCGGGCGACGCCGTGGAAACCGAGTCTGCACCGGAGGCTGCGGCGCCGCCGGCCGCGGCGGCAGCATCCAGGGTAGTGACGGAGGCCGACATCCCGGCCGACATCAACAGGGATTCGTGGGCGCGCCTGCCGCTGCCCCAGCGGGAGCAGTACGACGCCGACGGCCAGCGGGCGTACGACATCGTGCGCGCCCCGGGCAGCCGCTACGAGGACAGCCTGTGGGGCCCGGTCGCCATGTGGCTGTACAGCCCGGGCATGATCGAGCACCTGTTCCCCGCCAGCACCTATCTGCGCTACGGCACCGACAAGGACCAGCGGCTCACCGAGCTGACCATCCTGGCCACCGCCCGCGAAGTCCGCAGCCAGTACGAATGGACGGCGCATGAACCGCTCGCCCTCACGGCAGGGCTGGAGCCGGAGATCATCGAGCTGGTCAAGGAGCGCCGTCCGCTGGATGATGCCGGCGACGTGCCCGGGCTCGGCGACGTGGAACGCCTGATCATCGAGTTCACGCGCGAAGTGATCAGCGAGCAGCGGGTCAGCTCCGCAACCTTCGCGCGGGCGCGCGAGCTGCTCGGCGACCGCGGCGTCATGGACCTGACCGGGCTGATCGGCTACTACAACTTCGTCAACATCACGCTCAAGTCGTTCGACGTGCAGTTGGCTCCAGGCCGGGAGTGGCTGCTGCCGGACCTCTGGTAGTGCAAGCCATCGACGCGGCCGTCATCGCGCTGGCGGCCGTCGGACTCTGCATCTCCACGTACTTCACGGCGGTGGCGTACCGCTGGATGCGCCCCGACACGCGGTGGATTCCCGCCTTCTGCCGCATGGGCGAGCAGACCTGCGCCTCCATCGTGTTCACACCCCGCGCGAGGGTGTTCGGACTGCCCAACTCCGTGCTGGGCCAGGCGTTCTATCTGGCCCTGCTGGTGGGGACGCCACTCGGCCTGCTGGATCGGCCGGAGGTGTTCATGCTGTATCTGGGCGCCAGCCTGCTGACGGTGGGACTTGCCGTCTTCCTGACCTGGTCGCTGCTGTTCATCACGCGCGTGCCGTGCGTGCTCTGCTTCACCTCGCACGGGATCAACGCGGTCATCTTTCTGCTGCTGATCGTGCGGACACCGACGTAGCCGCCCGGCTGACGTCGCCGCCGATCCGACGCCGCTCGGCCAGGATGAGGCCGTACTCCGCGCAGCGCTTCCAGACGCGGTTGGCCATCTCGGTGAGGTGGACGGCCTTCAGGCCGAAATACAAAAAGACGCCCCCGAGCCCGCCGACGACCACGTACCGCAGGACCTGGACCACGCCCTCGCCGACCTGCGGCGTCAGCAACCCCAGCAGGCTGTACGAGAGGAAGCCGGCGACGGCCACCAGCGGCCCGGTCACGGTGCGCACGCTCCAGGACGCGACGCGCGATTCCTTCTCCATGAGCTTGCCGATCGTGTCGAGCCGGTCGAGCGCGGCGTCCAGGCGGTTGAAGTCCGTGCCGACCAGCACCTCGCGCAGGGAGACCTGCGCCCGGCAGGCCCGCGAGACCCTGCGGTCGCCGCGCAGCCAGGAGGGGCCGTTGACGCGGACCTGGTGGTCCGGAAAGCCGGCGGCGAGCCGCTCCAGCAGGCGCTCGTGCGCCGCGGGCGTATGCTCGTCGGCGGTCGAGACGACGTCGATCTCGATGTGCCGGCGCTCGGGCACCCACACCACTTCGTGCAGCCCGCCGCCGTCCCTGTCCTCGATGTACATCGCGGCGTGCGGCGAGATGTTCTCGTGCAGGCGCGCCTCGTGATCCAGGCAGGGCAACCGCGGCACGCCGTCCGGCAGCGCGGCCGGCAGCCGATACAGCTTGACCGCGTGCACGCGCGCGAACTGCGAGACGGTGTCCAGAAACCGGCGGCAGTCACCGCCATCGGGCATGTGCGCCGGCGGCGAGGCGGATGTCACGACAGCCCCACGATAGCACAGCGCGGGGCGACGCCCGGGCGCAGCCGGCGAGCCGCAGATGGTATATTGTCTCGATTCGGTGGGCCATGCTTGGCCTTCCCAACAGCAACCCACGAGGATTCAATGACGAGGCGAGAAGCAATGCGTGTGCGAGGAACGAACGGTCGGGCGAGACGGCTGCTGGCGGTCGCGGCAGCGGCGGGTATCGCGATCATCATCGCCTCCGGCGCGGTCGGGGCGCAGGACAAGACGGTCTGGGACGGCGTTTATACCGAAGACCAGGCGGTGCGGGGCGAGACCGCGTACGAGCAGGAGTGCGCCACGTGCCACCTCGCCGACCTGCTCGGCGACGGCATAGCCCCCGCGCTCACCGGCGCGGCCTTCGACTTCCGCTGGAGCGACCTCTCGGTGGGCGACATGTACGTCGCCATCCGCGCCACCATGCCCCAGGGGGCGCCGGCCAGCCTCAGCCCGCAGGGGTACGCCGACATCGTGGCCTACATGTTGCAGCGCAACGACTTTCCGGCGGGTGACATGGAGCTGCCGACAGAGGAAGAGGCGCTCAACATGATCACCATCACGTCCCAGGCGCCATAAGACCTGACGGGCCGCACCGCCGGCCTTCAGGCTCCGGCCGGCTCCGTGGAGGACGCGGGCCGGGCCACCGGCGCGGGCTCGTCCGCCTGCCGGCCGGGGAAGTCGATGCCGCGCCGCTGCAGCTTCAGCGTGTAGATGCTGTAGGGCGACATGCGGTGCGAGACGTACACGCTGCCCACCACCGCCGCCATCAGCGGCAGCATGATCCGGTAGTCGTTCGTCATCTCGAACAGGATCAGGATTGACGTGGTCGGCGCCTTGGCGATGGCGGCGAAGAACGCGGCCATGCCGACCATCGCGTAGGCGCCCGAGCCGGCAGTCCACTCCGGAAACAAGCCGTTCGCCAGCGACCCGAACGCGCCACCCAGCATCGCGCCCATGTACAGGCTCGGCGCGAAGACGCCGCCCGATCCGCCCGAGCCGAGCGTGGCGCAGTTGGCCACCATCTCCGCGACGAACAAGGCCAGCAGCAATTCCCAGGGGAACCGGACCCACAGCGCCGACTCGATGGCCGGAAACCCGGCGCCGTATATCTGCGGGAAGAACCTGAGTATCAGCCCGACCAGCAGCCCGCCCACGGCCGGCTTGAGCCAGTCGGGGAACTTCCAGGCGCCGAAGACGTCCTCCGACCAGTACAGCAGCTTGATGTAGCCCATCGCCGCGAAACCGATGAGCGTGCCCATGAGGAAGTAGAGCGGCAGCTCGCCGGGGCTGACGAGGTCATAGGCCGGCGCCATGAACGCCGGGAAGTTCCCCAGGAAGTAGCGGGCGATCATGCAGGAGCTGAGCGACGTCAGCAGCACCAGCAGAAAGCCGGTATGGACGCGGCCGATCAGCACCTCCATCGAAAACATGGCGGCGGCAATCGGCGCGTTGAACGTGGCGGCGATGCCGCCCGCCGCACCGCACGTCACGAGCGTGCGGATGTTCTGCTGCGAGAGATTGGTGAAGCGGCCGACTACCGAGCCGATCGCCGAGCCGATCTGCACCATCGGCCCCTCGCGGCCGGCGGCGCCGCCGAACCCGATGGTCAGGGACGACGCTATGACCTTCACCGTTACGACGCGCCGGCGGATGATGCCGCCGTGCGCTGCGAGGGCGGTCATCACCTCCGGCACGCCGTGACCCTTGGCTTCCCGCGCGAAGCGGTGGACGATGGGCCCGACGATCAACCCGCCCAGCGCCGGCAGCAGCACGAGCTGGGCCGGCCCGAAACCTTCCAGGAACCCGGCCACCGGTCCGCGGGCGAAGGCGGTGGTCATCTCCAGCACGTAGATGAAGCCGACCGAGCCCAGGCCGGTCACCACGCCGACGACTACCGCCAGGATGATGAGGTAGTTCTGCTCGGGAAGGAACGAAGCGCGCAGCCACACCCGCGCCCACTCCCAGACGGCGGCGCGGGCCGCCAGCGCCCGGCCCGCGGACGACAACCAGGCCAGGACGTCGGCCAGGCGCTGAGTTGACAAGCGATCCGCAGCCATGGAGCGCTACCGCTCCCCTTCGTTTCCGGCGTCCGGAGCCGGCGGCTCCTCCGGCTGCACGACCGCAAGCCGCATGCGATCCCCGCGCCGCAGCGAGAGGAGCATCGGCGCTGTGCGCTCGGACGCCGCTTCCAGCGCCGCACGGTCGTCCTCGGCATCCGTCGCGGCACCTTCGAGCGACACGAGCCGGTCCCCTTCCGCGACTCCCGCCCGCGCCGCCGGACCGCCCGCCCGCACGGCCGCAACCACCCAGCCCAGGGCGCCGGGCGCATCTCCCCCCGCGGCGTCCACCCACTCGAGCGCCATGCCTGACGACACGAACCGCACCGGTCCCTGACTCACCGGCGTGCACTCGGTGTCCGGCAGGACCGTGCCGCCGGCAATCCGCCGGCGGTTGCGCAGCACGCGGTAGCGCACCAGCTCGCCCGGGGCCCCGGCGTCGTACAACTGCCGGAACTGCTCCGCCGAGGTAACGTCCTCTTCGCCCCATTCCAGCAGGATGTCGCCACCGCGCAGGGACGGCTCCGGATGGAACGCGGCCGGGTCGACGTACTCGATCAGCACGCCGCGCTCGATCACGAACCGCTCGCGAACCGCGTCGTCCAGGTCCGCGACCTCCAGCCCGCGGCACACCTCGTCCACCTGGAAGCCTTCAATCATCCGCAGCATGCTGGTCGAGGAGGTCACGCGCGGGCCGGACGGCGTCGCATGCACGACGCCCAGCAGCGCCCCGTCCAGGTTCACCACGGCGGCCAGCGCCGGTATCGCCGCCAGGTTCATCGACACCACCAGGTCATCGGGCAACCCGTCGTTCTCCGGCTTCACCGCCACGAAGTAGCCGGGGGTGACAGCCGGCTCGCCCGCCGCCGTGAGCGTCACCGCTCCGACGTACGACCCGGACGGCAGCACGCGCGGGTCCGTGAGCGTGAACGGCATCAGCTCCTCGCCGGTCACCTCGAACAACGCGAGCCCGAGGTCGGGCTCCCAGCCGCGCAGGCGGAACGGACCCAGCTCCCGCGCGCCGTCCGCGGCCGCGCCGCCCACCAGGCTCGCTCGCCGTTCGGCCGCCAGCACCGCTGCCGCGGGCTCTGCCGGGGCGAGCACCAGGCGCGTGCCGACGGCGATTGCCGGCGCCCCCGCAGCGCCGACCGACGTCAGGTGCACCTCCGCACGCTCGGCAAGCTGCGCCCAGTAGTCGGCGAAGTAGGTCAGGGGGGTCTTCTCGAGATCGGCCCGCACCACGGTCCGCGCCGGCTCGGCCGGAACCGTTCCCGGCACGGGCGCGCGCGGATTGGGCGGCGGGGCCGCGTCATATTCCAGCGTGCCCTGGAACAGCACCGCGCCGGCAATGGCAACCAGGACGAGCGGAAACAGCAACTGCCGCCGCCGCATGAAGCGCACGATCGGAAACCGCAGCAGAGGACGCACTATCCCAGCCTCAGGCCATCAGCAGCACCAGCGCCGGCACGACCAGAAACGCCATCGCGTTCATCAGCAGCCCGTGGCGGATCATGAGCACTATCGGCACGCGGCCCGACGCGTAGACGATGGCGTTGGGCGGTGTCGAGACCGGCAGCACCACCGCGACCGAGGCGGACAGGCCGGCCGCGACGGCCGGCACCACCGGGTCGACGCCCGCCGCCTGCGCGATGGAGACGACGATCGGGATGGCGATGTTGGTGGCCGCGGTGTTCGACATCGCGTTGGACAGCACCACCGTGAACAGCGCGCCGGCAAACGTCAGCGGCACCACGGTGTCGGTCGGCAGCAGGCCGGTGATGCCCTCCCCCACCGCCAGCGCCAGTCCGGTGGACGACGACAGCGCGCCGAGCGACAGGCCGCCGCCGAACAGCAGGATCGTGCCCCAGTCGATCTGCGCCGCCTGCTTCCACGTGATGGTCGTGCGCTGCTCGCGGCTGGCCGGCAACAGGAAGAGCAGGATGGCGCCCGTGAGGGCGGCCACCGCCTCCGGCATGCTGGCCTGCACGAACAGCGCCAGCGGATGGTCGCGGCCGATGATGAGGGCCAGCAGGCCGGGGCCGATCCACAGGCAGACCGTGACGCCGAAGGCGATCACCGCGTTGCGCTGGCCGCGCGTCCACGGACCGAGCGCCTGCTTGCGCTCCGTCACGATGGCCGCGGCGCCCGCGATCTCCCTGACGCCGGAGCGGCCGATCCGGTTCAGGTAGAGGAAGGCGATCAGCATCAGCAGGATCGCGATCG
This sequence comes from Vicinamibacterales bacterium, assembly GCA_965207665.1. GTDB lineage: Bacteria > Acidobacteriota > Vicinamibacteria > Vicinamibacterales > UBA8438 > JAAXGX01. Next base: position 2,326,330 of record CBDBMV010000002.1, on the reverse strand, counting down.
GCGCGGCCAGCCCCATCCACTCCACGAACGTGATTCGCACGCCCACCAGGTCGTCGAGCATGGCGATCGTGATCAGGTTGGGCGGCGTGCCGACCGGGGTGGCCATGCCGCCGAAGGAGCAGCCGTACGCCGTCATCAGCATCACGGCGGTGCCGTAGCGGCTGGGTGTCCCGCCCTCCTTCTCCATGAACGCGATGAGCGACATGCCGATGGGCACGAGCATCGCCGCGGTCGCGGTGTTGCTCATCCATGCCGACAGGAACGCCGCGAGCATGCCGTAGGCGAGCAGGATCCGCGTCGGACGGGCGCCGATGATGCGCCACGAGAGCACGCCGTAGGCGATGCGCTCGTTGACGCGGTGCACGAACAGGCCCTGCGCCAGGATGAAGCTGCCGATGAACAGGAACACGATGGGGTTGGCCATCGGGGCGAACGCGGCGCCGGCCGGCGCCACCTGGAAGATGACGGCCAGCGTCGGGCCCAGCAATGCCGTCACCGCCAGCGGCAGCGCCTCGGTGACCCAGAACGTGATGACCAGCGTGACGACGGCCGCCAGCCGCTGCGCCTCGGGCGACAGGTCGAGCGGCAGCAGCAACACCACCGCGGCCAGCAACGGACCGAGCGCCAGGCCGATCTGGCGCCGGCGCGCATCGAAGCGTCCGTCGCCGCCGGTCGTGCTGGCGCCGGCGCTGCCCGCGGCGGAAGTCATGTGCAGGTGTGTGCAGGCTGCGCCGCCCGGCGGCCTCGAAAGTGGTATCCTGACCCGAAGGAAGGTGCCTCGATGAAACTTGCCATGCTAGCGCTGCTCGGACCGATCGGGCTTCCCGAACTGATCATCATCTTCGGCATCCTGATTCTCATCTTCGGCGCCAAGCGGCTCTCCGGGCTGGGGCGGGGCCTCGGGCAGGCCATCCGGGGATTCAAGGACGAGATGGGAGACGCCAAGGCGGACGACCCGACCCGGCCGGAGTGACGCCAGCCTGCCGCGCACCCGCCGATCCGCGTCCCCTGCCGCGCCTGCCGCATCGACTACGCAGGCCCACCGGGTGGCGTCCAGCTAACGCCGCGCCACGTTCAGCTCGGTGAGGTGGGCTACCAGATCCGTTCCCGCCGTCGAAGCATTGACCTCCCGATCAACGTGCAGGATATTGCCGTCCGGACCGATGATGTAGGTCCAGCGGAAGGGTAACTCGCGTTCCGCATTCACGACGCCGTACGCCCGCGCCACATCCTTTTCCGGATTGCTGAGCAGGGGAAAACTGGTGTTCAGCGACTCGGCGAATTCCTTGTTGGTCTGGGGATCGTCGACGCTGATCATGAAGTAGGCGATGTCGAACCGCTCGAGATCGTCGCTGCTCTCCTGCAGCGATTTGCATTCGGCCGTTCAACCGCCCGTGAACGCTTTCGGGAACCACGCCAGGACGACGGTCTTGCCCTCGTAGTCGGCCAGGCTGTGCGTGTTTCCGTCGCTGCCCGGCAGCTCGAACGCTGGAGCCGCATCGCCCGGCCCGAGCTCCTGCGCGTACGCGCCGCCGCTACCGAGGACAGCCAACATCGCCGCGAGAACCAGGAATCGTGTCACCTTCGGTCGCTCCTTGCTTGCCGCCGGCAGTTGTTAGGATATCCCATCCAGGCGCGATTGCCCATTCCGGCGCCCATATTCCATGCGCAAGCTGATCCTGGCCGCGGTCGCGCTGACGGTAGCCGCTGCGGCAGGCCTCGGCGCGGCCTTCACGCGGTGGTCGGCGCCGGACGCGCTGCCCCCGGTTTCGCCGCCCGGCCCGTGGCTCCTGGCCGACCCGCGGCCGGTCGACCCACCGTTTGCGCAGTTCCGCCCGCGGCCCTCGATGCGCGGGCTCGGCTGGCAGGTAATCGACTACCTGTCGGCGCTGGGAGTGCTGATCGTCGAGGTGGAGACCCACCGGCTCGACGAGACGCTCGGCATCGCGCATGCGCTGGTCGAGCCGCTCAAGGAGAGCTACATCGAGGTGCTGGTGTACTTCTCGGAGCCGGGCCAGGAACTTGCCGCGCAGCGCGTGCAGTGGACGCCGGAAGGCGGCTACGTGCGCACCGACATCTCCGTGCGGTGACCGCAACGCCTACCTGATCAGCGTCGTTTCCGGGAACTGCGCGTACCAGCCGAACCAGAACGCCCGCTGGGCGGCCACCCGCGGCCGAGGCTGCCGCGTCGCGTCCTCGGGCACGAGCGCGTCCTCGGTGACCTGCCAGCCGGTCCCCGTGTCGTCGACCACCACGCCGTCGCCGCGCAGCTCCGTGAACCGGCCGTCGCCGGCGTCGAACACGCGGTTCGCGCCGCGGCGCGTCGTCACGACCACGAGCCGGTGGCCGGCGTGCTCGGTCTGGAAGACGCGGTTGTCGCGCAGAAAGTCGACGTCTATCGCCAGCGGCTGCGACGATCCGGCCGCGTCGGCGAGCTGCATCACGACCACCTCGTCCTTGTTGTCCAGCCGGTCGTCGGTCAGCGCCACCTCGAACATCAGGCGATCGTGGGAGAAATAGTCGCGATAGGCCGCGCCCTCCGAATAGTCGCGCCGGTGCCCCGTCTCGAGCGACAGCACGGTCGTCTCCGGGTGCGTGCGCCGCCATTCTCCCCAGGTGGTCGTCACCACCGAGCGGTGCCGCAGGCGCAGGCCGCTGCCGACGAGCGGGCCGACCACCGGCACGCCCTCGAACGTGTTCCACAGGCTGCGGGTCCCGTGGTCGAACATCAGCTTGTTCGAACGGTAGAGAAAGCCGCTGGTGCCGATCTTGATGTGCTGGCCGTCGACCACGCTCTCGTACGGGATGACCGTCCCGCACAGCGTGCAGTAGACGATGGTGAGCTCGAGCCCGCCGAGCCGGTCGAGCGCCATCTCGTGCCAGGCCAGTATGCGCTTGGGGTAGGCGCGCGTCTCCCCGTCGACCGCGATGCCGAAGACGATGTGGTCGTCGTCCAGGTAGTCGGCGTCCGCGGCCGCGAGCGTCTCCGGATACTCCAGCGGCGGGATGCCGTTGACGACCACGCCGCCCCAGTCGATCTCGTCAAGGCGGATGGTTGCCTGCACGCCGCGCGGGAAGAACTGGCGGAAGCGGGCGTCGATGGCGGCGAACCACTCCCCCTTGAACAGTGCGTAGTCGGGGTGCGGCTCGTACGGCAGGGACCAGATCCACTGCTGCAGCCGGTCGAACTCGCCGCGGAACCGCTCCCCCGTCTGGTCCTCCGCGAACTTCATGAACCGGCGCCACACCTTCGTGGACGGGTGCTCGCGGCGAATGGTGTACTCGAATGCCGGTTGCGGACGGTTCGGATCCGAGATATCGACCGTCGGCCGCGGCGGGGCGGGCGGCTGCATCAGCCGCAGCATGTCGCGCAGGATCATGGCGTAGCCGTCGCGCCAGAGCGGCGCGATCTGCTCCAGCGCGGTTTCCGCCACGTCGTTGTCCTCCGGATTCGCCGCCTCGAAGAACCACCTGAGGTCCGCATGGCGGTCCGCTGCGTCGGGCTGGCCCGCGGCCGGAGACGCCGCCGCCGCAATGAGCAGCAGCGCCAGCGCCAACGGCGCCACAGGACGGCCGGCCGCCGCGCGCCTGTAGTACCCTGCCTGCTTCATGGTCGCGAACGACACGTCTCCCGCTCCTCTCTTCTCCGCCGAGCGGATCCGGCGGCGCGTCCGGGAGCTCGCGGCCGCCATCGAACAGGACGCTCCATCCGAGACTACCATCCATCTCGTCGGCGCGCTGACCGGCGGCTTCGTATTTATGGCCGATCTGGTGCGGGCCTTCTCCAGGCCGGTCACCGTCGACTTCGCCCGCTGCACGAGCTACGGCAGCGGAACCACCTCCTCGGGCGAGCTGGTCTGGACGCTGGAGCCAGGCGACGTGCACGGGAAGTACGTCGTCGTCGTCGACGACATCGTGGATTCCGGCAGGACGCTGAGCGGCCTGCGCGCATATCTCGAGCGGCACGGCCCGCTGCGGCTGCGCGCGGCCTGCCTGCTGGACAAGCCGGCGCGGCGGTGCTGCGAGGTGCCGGTGGAGTTCGTCGGATTCACCATCGAGGACGTCTTCGTCGTCGGGTACGGCCTGGACCACGCCGAGCGCTACCGCCATCTCCCCTACATAGCCAAGCTCCCGTAGCGGCAAGGCCCGCACGGCGGGCCTCGGCGGCAGCGGCGCGGGGCGACGGGGTCCCCGCGAGCAGCCGCCGGGGGTTTGGGGCGCAGCCCCAATTTGATGATGCGGCGCAGCCCCAAGGAGGTGATGCCGCTTCGTGTATAGTGGCGTCCGATGCCCAGCCGGAAGCCTGCGCCGCGCCGCACGTCTCGCGCCGGCGGCGGCTCCACCCGCGCAGACGGCGCGCGCCGCACCGCAACGGCGAAGCAGGCGCGCGCAGCGTCCGGCGGCCCCGACCCGGCGGCGTGGCATACCGGCATCACCCTGATCGAGCCGAACCGGATTCTCGTCCGCGGCTACCGCATCGACGACCTGATGGGCCGCACCTCGTTCGCCGAGGCTGTCTATCTGCTCCTTACCGGCGACCTGCCGTCGCACGCCGTGGGACGGCTGATGGATGCGCTGCTCGTGTCGTCGATCGACCACGGCGCGACGCCGCCGTCGACGCTGGCCGCGTGCAATGTCGCCACTACCGGCGCGCCCATCCGCGCCTCGGCGGCGGCCGGCGTGCTGGCCTTCGGCTCGCCCCTGGGCGGCGGCGGCGGCATCGAGGCGTGCCTGCGCTTCCTCAACGAGGGCCTGGGCCTGATCGGCGACTGGGTCTCGGCCGACGACGCCGCGCGGCGCCTGGTCGACCAGGTGCTTGCCGACGATCAGCTGCCGCCCGGCTTCGGACACCGCTTCCACACGCGCGACCCGCGCGCCACGCGCTTGCTGCAACTCGCGCTGGAGTTGGAGCTCGACGGCGACCACGTGCAGTTCATTCAGTCCGTGGAGCGCGTGATTGCCGAGCGGCACGGCGATGCCCCGGGCGAGCCGGCGCACATCAACGAGGAAGGCGCCGTCGCCGCCATCTGCGGCGACATCGGCCTCAACGCCGACCAGGCCGGGGCGCTGTTCATGATCTCCCGCCTCCCCGGCGTCATCGCGCACGCCCTCGAGGAGCAGCGCCGCCAGCCCCCGATGCGCTTCATCGACCCGTCAGGGCACGAATACGACGGCCCCGGCGAGCGCCGCCTCCCCGAAACCCGCCGCTGAGCCGCCGCGGGTTAGCGCCGGAGATACCAGTCGGCGTCGCGCAGCTCGATCGATTCGCCCTCCAGGGCGTCGCGCAGCGCCTGGATCGTCGCGGCGATCTCGGTGGCGTTGTCCGGCCGCGGCTGGTCCGGATTGGCGAACCACCGCGCGGACGCGTTGTCGTAGTGGTACAGGTAGACCACCCTGGGCCGGAAGGTCTTGAGGCACTCGGCCACCGGCCGCGGCCGCATGCGGTCGAGCGGCAGGTTCATCGGCATGAACGCCACGTGGATGTCCTGCAGCGCCTGGATCTCCGGGACGCACTCCCCCACGCCAGAGAAGAAGATCCTCTGTCCGCCGAGCGTGACGACGTAGCCGTTCGCCTCGCCGGGCGGATGCCACGGCTGTCCCGGCGTCATGTCGTGCGCCGCCACGGCCTCCACCGGCACGCCCGCAAACGTTCCCCGCTCGCCGTTCGCCAGGACTGTTCCGTCCGGAAAACTCTCGTGGGCCTTCGCCGTCAGCACGACCGGGGCGCCCGGCTTGCGCAACCGCTCGATCGCCGCCGGATCAAGGTGGTGCGACGGATCGTCCGTGACCAGGATGAGATCGGCCGGCCTGGCCTCCGACAGGTCGGCCACGCTCCAGGGATCGACGTAGACAACCGTACCGGCATGCTCCACCTGCACGCTCGCGTGCAGGATGGGCGTGACGACGATGTCGCCACCTTCCGCCGGAACGGTGTTGGGCGCCTGCGCTGCCGGCGCGGCGCCGGCGACGAGGAACAACGCGAGCACGACGGTAGAGAGCGTGTGTCGCTTGGCCATGCCGCCATGCTATGCCCGGTGTTGCGATGCGTCAACGGCAAGCACCGCTGGCGACGCCGCTGTACAGTCTCACCGGAACTGACCGGATTTGAAACCTGGTGACACACAACTCATCTGTCGCGTCGTGGCGCCCCGCCGGACGCCGCGCCCTCCTCGCGTTTGCAGCTCTCTTCTTGCTCGCGCACGCTGCTCCCGCGGGGGCAGCGTGTGACGATGCCAACGACGCAGGCTGCACCTATGCCGGTCTCCTCGCCGGCTCCTCCCGCGCATTCAACCGGATCGTCGACGTCGACGGATTCGCCAACTGGGGCAATCCCGGCTCCGCGCTGGACTACAACGACGTCGAACTCACGGGCAGCGCGCTGGTCGGCAGAAGGCTGGGCATCGGTCCGGTGCCGCTACGGATAGAGGCAGACGCCACCTTCGGCGACATGCGGGCGTCGACGAACCTGCTGGATCCACGGGGACTGGACGAGACCGCCGAGGCGAAGTTCCGCTGGATCGCCACTGCCGGCGCCGGCAGCGACTTCACCATCGGCCGCGTCACGGTCTTCGGCAAGAGCGGGCTGGCGGTGGCCGACGTCGACAACTCGGTCACCGACATCGACTTCTTCCGCGACATGCCGCCCAGGATGGACCCGGACGACTCCTTCCGGGAGATCTCGACGGACTTCGGATGGCAGGTGGCGGCGGGCGTCGAAGCGGATCTCGCAGGCGCGTGGGCGCTGCGCCTCGACGCCTCGTACATGGCGTTCGGACGGAGCACGTACGCGGTCAATCGGGGGCGCAACAACCGCTGCGGACCCGGCGGCCCGTACAGGCCGTGTCTCTACGAGGTCGAGCACACGCTCGGACTGCTGCGCCTGGGATTCGTCTATCGCTTCGGCGGCTAGCTTGCGCCGCCTCAGAACTGGTACCGCACACCCAGCTTCATCGCGACGGGGTCGAGCGCGGCGATTACGCGCTCGTTGTCGCCGGTGCGCAGCGAGAAGTTCGTCACGGCATTGGAGTTGAAGAGGTTGTAGAGGTCGAGCATGAGGGTGACGCGGCCACCGGTGCCTACGGTGAAGGCCTTGTCGAACCGCAGGTCCACCATCGTCACGTTCTCCGAGCGGTTCGCGGACAGGTCGGTCAGGAAGATCGGCTGGTTCGTGCCCGTGCCGGGAATGTCCACGCGCTGGATCAGCGCGTAGGGCCAGCCGCTCTGGTGGCGGACGTTGCCGGAGACGCCTAGGTCGTACGGCAGCGTGTAGCGCGCAAGCAGGCGGGCGCCCCAGTTGGTCGTGGCCTGGCGCGCGTCCACGTCGAGGCTGTGGTTCTGCCAGATCCGCCCGTGCCCGCCGGAGCCGACCACCAGCGGGTCGGCGAAGAGCGGGCTGCGGTTCTCGCCGCCGGCCGCGCGGAACTCGTCGCGCCACTGGTAGTCGAAGCTTCCCTGCAGCAGGAACCCGCCTGTGAAGCGCCGGTTCACCGCGAACTGCAGCGTGTCGTAGGCCGCCGTCATGCCGGGGAAGGCGGCAATGCGGTTGTCGACCATTCCGGCCACGTCGTCCGGCACGCGTTGAACAATGAGCGGGGCGCCGGTGAGTGCGTTGAGCGGACAGTCCCAGCCGGGATCCGCCGTACAGGAAATGCCGCGGCCGGCCAGCAGCGCGGCCTGTTGCGGCGCATTCCATATCCCGCTGTCCCCGTTCAGGTCCTTGCGCACGTACGAGAATCGAAGCGACGTGTCGGCGGCCACCTCGTGCTCCAGCGAGACGCTGAGCTCGTCGACGTACTCCGGCTCGAGTTCGGGATCCACCGGGGTCCCCTCGGTGGCGAGCGCCAGCCCGGTGGCGCCCTGCTCGTCGAGCTTGGCGCCCAGCTCGGCGGGACCATCGTAGACGCCGTTCGCATTCGGGTCGAGGAAGGCGTAGCGGATCCAGGCGACGCTGGCGGGGTTGGCGGCGCCATGCGAGTCGGCCAGGTTGATGTAGTAGCGGCCATAGTGCCCCTTCAGCACGGTGCTCGGCGCCAGCGCGAACGTCACGCCCAGCCGCGGCGCCCAGGTGTTCCAGACGACGTTCGTGCGGCCCTCGGTCGTCCCGGTCGGAAAGAAGTCGGCCAGGAACGGCTCGGATGCCGCGTCGAGAAAGTACGTGCGCTGCTGCTCGTAGCGCACGCCCAGGTTCAGTGACAGCCTGTCCGTCGGCCGCCAGGTGTCCTGGATGAACGCCGCGTGGTGCCGGTTGCGGTCGTCGGATGCGATCTCGCCCTCCGCCGGCACGCTGAAGAGCATGATGCGGTCCACGTTGAAGGGCCGGCCGTTGGCGCTGTCGTCGAGATAGCGAATGGGCCCGGAGTTGGCGTTGGCGCCCACGCGGCTGCTGTCGATCTGGAACTCGTAGCCGAGCTTGAGGTCGTGGCTGCCGCCGAAGTCCGGCTCGTAGTGGTTCAGCGTGGCCGTGACCTGCGGCTTCCAACGCACGAAGGTGAACGGCGGCGCGCCGTTGTCGCCGGGAAACCAGCCGGCGCCGCTCAGGCGGCCGCTGGCCGTGTCCAGGCGCGGCGGCTGCGACCCGGGAGCGACCTGCGGCACCATCGGCCAACTGAAGCCGAAGTGCTTGAAAGCCGCGGTCATGAACGTCTGGTTGCTCCAGACGCGCTGCCACTCCGCCTTGTGGGCCCAGCTCCAGCTCGCCTGCGCCAGCACCGAGTCGGGCCCCACGTCCGTCGACAGGCCGCGCTTCGGCTTCTCCTTCAGGCCCCACTGCGTGTAGCCGATCAGCCGGTCGCTGCCGGTGAGCTGCACCGTCACCTTGCCGCCGAAGTTGTCGAAGTCGCCCAGGTCCGTGGCCACGGAGCGGTCGATTCCCGACACCGCCTTGTCGATGCGGAAGTGGTTGTAGAACGCGTAGAACCAGGCGCGGTCGCGCACGATAGGGCCGCCGAGATCTGCGTGGGTCTCGAAGAAGAGCAGGTTCGGGTTGCCGGTATAGCCGCGCGCTTCCAGGTCCGCGTCGGTGTTCTCGCCGACGAAGCTCTCGTGCTCGTAGTCGCCGTGGAACATCCCGCTGAACTCGTTGCCGCCGCTCTTCATGGTCATCATGACGAGCGAGCCGGGCGCGGTCATCTCCACGTCGGCGCCGGCGGCGGTGGTCGTGAACTCCTCGATCGAGTAGTAGTCGAAATAGAACCCGGTGCCACCGTCGCCCTCGGTCGTGTCCACGCCGTCGGCGAGAATCCGGTTCTGGTCTCGTATGCCGAAACTCTCGTAGCCGGTCTGCTGGCTCTTATGGGAGCCCCCGACGTCGAAGCCGCGCATGCGGACGCCGGCGGTCTGGCCGAGCACGGCCCACACGTCCGTGGCGGACGGCACCTCCTGCAGCTCCGCCGTGCCGAAGTCGTTCACCAGCGCCGTCGTGCGGATGTCCACGACCGGCGCGGCGCCGGTCACCGTGACGGTCTCGGCCACCGCCGCCAGCTCGAGCAACGCGTCGATCCGGATCACGCGGCTGCCTTCCACGATGACCCCTTCGCGAACCACCGTCTGAAACCCCGGCAGCTCGAACGTCAGGTCGTACGACCCGCGTCCCAGCGCCCGGAAGCGGTAGGAGCCGTCGATGAGCGTCACAGCGACCTGCGGCGCGATCAGCGCCTCGCCCGCCAGCGTCACCGTGGCGCCGGGCACGGCCAGCCCCTGCGCGTCGGACACCGTCCCTTCGATCGACCCCAGCGTCTGTCCGAAAGCCGGGACAATGCCGCCGGCGGCCACCAGGAGCAGCGCGACATACCACTTGTACGTACGGATTCTCTTGCCGATTACCAACTCTCTCTCCTACGCCGAAAGACGCGTCATTGTACGGGTTCGGGCGCTTTGGAACGCGCCAGCCGGCGCGCCTCCTCGACGTAGGAGGCGAATATCTCGCGCAGCCTGAGCAGGAAGCGTCTTAACTGATCCTTGTCCGCCACGTCCGGCAGCACGTCGGACACCTTGAAGGGCGGCTTGATGATGGCCGTACAGACCGTGGAATGGATACGCCGGTCGAAGTTGGCGACCGCAATCGGCACGATCCACGGCTCCGGCTGCAGGCTGGCCGCCAGCCGGAAAGCCCCCGGCTTGAACGGCCCGGGCGAGTCCTCGGTCCAGTAGCTCGTGCCCTCGGGGCTGAGGATGAGGTTGGCGCCGGCCTGGAGGTAGCCGCCGGCCGTCTCGAAGAACCGGTCGCGGCGCGCCCGCCGCTGCGCCTCGGTCTCCTCGATGCGGTCCGATTCGTGGGTGTAGACGGAGATATGGCCGAGCCGGTCGTAGTACGCCTGGTGGCCGTACTCGGTGCCCCGGCTGTGGCGCACCACCCGGATGCCGCTGTCGCCATACCGCGGGTCCAGGATCATGGAGCTGACGAAGTGGGAATCGAGCGTGAGCTGGAAGTTGTTGGGCAGCGTGTTGTGGCGGTGGTTCTTGAGGTGGTTGAAGATGAAAATCTGCCCCGGCTCCGCGGGCAGGTTGTGCTCCCCCTCGACTACGTAGCGCATTTGGCGGAACGCCGACCGGAACCCTCGCGCGCACAGCTTGCGCACGTCCCTTGCCGGCATTCCCGGCGGCGCCGTGGCCACGGCGTGGTAGACCTGCCGCAGCGCCTCGAAGAACTCGTGCTCGCGCTGCACCTCGCCCAGCATGTCCTGGCTGAGCTGCGCCAGCGAGCGCTCCAGTGCGTCCTTGCTGTCGGTCATGCGGTCGAGCAGCGCAAACGCGTCGCCCAGCGTCAGGTGGCTGTCGAGCAGGTGCGGCAGGCGGTGCAGCGGCGAGTTGACGCTGAGCTGCGTGCAGCTCTGCTCCAGCAGATTGCGGATGGCCAGCCGCTCCTGCGCGAAGTGCCGGGAGATGAACACCGCGCGCGCGGCCCGCAGGTGGCTCGCTACCAGCCACAGCACGCGGCGCGCGAGCGCCAGCGCCAGCGTGGGATCACCGGTCAATGATGCTTCCAGCCGCTGCGGATCGATGCGGTAGATGGTGCAGTCGCGCGTCGCCCGCACCGCGGTCTGCGTCCGCTCGACGCCGGCCACGCCGGCGAGCGCCACGACCGACCCGGGAAGGGTGAGCGACCGCAGCGCGAAGTATTCCTTCGTGCCCGCCGGGCGGTAGTTCAGCGCCACCCGCCCCGTGGCCAGCACCCACAGTCCCGGGCTGCGGCTGCCCTGCTCCACCACCGGCTCGCCGCGGCAGAAGTAGCGGCTCTCGACCGCCTGCGCGAGCTGGCGCAGGTGACCCTCTTCGAGCACTTCGAAGAACGGCGCACGCCGCAGCAGCTCCATCACCGGCGGCGGCGCGCGATTGTAGGTCTCTTCCTCGCCCTTGGCGTCGAGTGCGTCGGCGAAGTTCACCGGCGTGCGGGAGTGCTCCACGATGCGCGCGCGGCGCTCGGCCAGAACGTCCAGGCAGCGCCCGAGGATCAGCTCCAGGAAACCGGTCTCCAGCTCGGGCTCGTCGGCGAGCAGGGCGCCGAGCGCGTCGAAATCGAACTGAAGCACGCGGCAGTCGGAGGTGCAGACCACCGTGGTGGAGTACCGCCGCGGCGTCAGGAATCCCGACCAGCCGATAGGCGTCCATGGCGCGCGGCAGCGTCCGACATCGATATCCTCGTTGCCTTCCTCGATGCGGTTCAGGAACTTGAGCCCGCCGCTGGCCACCATGTACAGGTGCGTCGCCGGCGCGAACTGGCGGGTCAGGACGTGCCCCGCTTCGCACTCGCGCTCGCCGGCCAGAGCCGCCAGCCGCTCCCAGGCCAGGCCGTCTGCGGCGCCGTCACGCTGAACGCGCCCCGCGGCGTGGGCGATAAACTCTTCGGTCGTTACGGACATGTCCGGTTATGACTCTACCCCGATCCGGGAAACCCGCCCACCGCTGACCCGGCCGGGCGATTTCGACGCGTTCTGGGCAGCGACGCTGGAGCTCCTGGCGCGCACGCCGGCGAATCCGCAACTCGGGATCGCCGTCACGACGACCGACGGCAACCGCATCACGCCGATCCGCTTCGCCTCGCTCGACGGCGCCGACATACAGGGCTTCTTCATCGCATCCGAAGCGGCAGGCGGCGACCGGGCCCGGCCGCTGGTGATCACCACCCACGGCTACAACTCGCACTCCAACCCGGTGCTCGACGCGCGCCACGTCGCCGCCAGCGGCGCTGACCTGCTCGGCTTCGACATCCGGGGTTTCGGGCTGTCGCGCGAGACCTGCCCGGTGGATCCCGACGGCTACATCCTCACGGGCATAGGGGATCCTGAGACCTCGATACTCCGGGGCGCCGTGTGCGACTACATACGGGCAGCGGAGGTGGGCGCGCTGCTGCAGGGCGACGGCGCGGGCGCCGTATTTCACGGGCGCAGCTTCGGCGGCGCGCTGGCGATCATGGCCCAGGCCGTGGCGCCGCAGGCGGACTATCTGGTCGCCGCCGTGCCGACGCTTGGCTGGGCCGCAGGCCGGCGCCGGCTGGCGACCGGCGGCTCCACGCTGGAGGTCAACGAATACCTGGCGCGCCGTCCCGCCGCCGAAGCGGCGGTGATGCGCACGCTGGCGTACTTCGACACCGTCAACTACGCGGACCGCGTCGCGTGCGACGCGCTGGTCGGCGTAGGCCTGCACGACACCGTGGTGCCGCCCGCCACCGTGTACTCCATCTCCAACCGCATGTCGCCCCGGCCGGAGGTCATGGAACTGCCGGTGAGCCATACCGACCTGCTGGAAGAGCGGCACTGGGTCGAGTTCGACCGCCGCTGGACGTCGCACGTCAAGACCTTGTCCGCCACGCGGGCTTGAGCCACGTGCCTTGCGCCACCGGGAGCACGCCGTGTATCCTCTGCGCGTCATAGTTGCGGCTGGATGCACGGGAAGTCCGGTGGGAAACCGGCGCTGCCCTCGCAACTGTGAGCAGGTACGAAATCCGCAAGCGAGCCACTGCGCCCCAGCGCGCGGGAAGGCGCGGAGAGTAGGCGGCACCTGCGAGCCAGGAGACCGATCCAGCCGCACCTCGCACCGCCTCCGATGGGGAGGCAAGGAGGAATCGTGGATCGTCCCGCCCGCCCGCTCGCTGTTTTCCGTTCCAGTTCATCGGTTCCGGCAACCCGGCCCTGCTCTCGCCGGAGCTGGCTGCTACTCGTTGTGTTGGCCGCCGCGGTCGCCGCACCGCAAATGGCGTTTGCCGACAGCCTGTCGGGGCGCATCCGCGACCCGCAGGGCGGCGCGGTCGCCGGAGCCGAGCTGCGGCTGTTCGACCGCGCCGGCGGACAGTTGCGCGAGGCCGTCAGCAGCGACGACGGCAGCTACGCGTTCACCGGCATCCCCGCGGGCGAATACGTCCTTGAAGCCCGGGGATCGGGCGGATCGCTGTCCGGTGCAGCCGTCGTGAGCGTCGCCGGGGCAGAGGCCCACGACCTCACGCTGGGCGTTTCCGGCATCACCGCCGAGGTGGTCGTGACGGCGTCGAGCACGCCGCTCCGGGTGCAGGAGGTGGCCAAGGCGCTCGATGCCGTCGACGCGGAAGACATAGCCCTGCGCAACGAGATGTCGGTGGCCGAGGCCGTCCGCATACTGCCGGGCGTCCGCGTGCAGTCGCTGGGTGGACCGGGCAGCTTCACGACGATCACCACGCGCGGCATGCGCAGCTACGACACGGCCGTGTTGATCGACGGCATGCGCTTCCGCGATGCAGCCGCTCCGCAGGGCGACGCCACCGGCTTCCTCGCGAGTCTGGCGACGGTCGATACCGAGCGGATCGAGGTCCTGCGCGGGTCCGGATCGTCGCTCTACGGCTCGAGTGCGATGGCCGGCGTCATCAACATCACTTCCCGTTCAGGCGGCGGACCGGCGCGCGGAGACGTGCTCCTGGAGGGCGGCGGACTCGGCATGTTACGCGCCCTGCCGAGCATCAGCGGCGGACTGGCCGGCGACCGGTTGACCTACAGCGGCGCCATTTCCTACCTCGACGTTACCGAGGGCGTGCGTGGCGCCAATCCGTACCGCAGCGTCTCGCCGCAGGGCATGCTGCGTTATCAGTTCAGCCCGACGCTGTCGGCGACCGGGCGCATGTGGTACAGCGACAACGAGGCGCGAACCCGCAACAGCCCGGAGTTCCCGGCAGCGGTGCTCGCCAACTTCCCTGCCGCGGGCGTCGTTCCCGCGGTCGCGCTGCCGACGGACCAGCTCGAACGCTTCGAGCAGGGCCTCCCGATAGCAGCCGGCGCGGCGACGTTCGTTCCCAGCGCCAACGACCCCGACGCCATGCTGCGCTCGTCGTTCCTCAACGGCAGCGCGGTGGTACGGCACACCGTCGCGCCAGGCACGACCTACCGTATCGGCTACCAGGCCGTAGCTACTCAGCGCGAGCACGCGAACGGCCCGGTCGGCGTCGGCTTCCAGCCGTTCGACACGAACAGCAGCTTCTACGACGGCCGGACCGACGTGGTACAGGCGCGGCTCGATTCCGCGTTCGGCGCGTCCAACTTCTTCAGCGCCGGCTACGAGTTCGAGCGCGAGCAATTCTTTACGGAAGCGTCAGGCAACACCGCAACGATTACCATCGATTCCTACAGCCACTCGTTGTACGCGCAGGACCGGATCGAGCTGCTCGACGGGCGCCTGCAAATCAGCTTCGGCGGGCGCGTACAGACGTTCAACCTGCCCGACCCGACGTTCGTCGGCGGCGGGCACCCGTATGACGCAGTCGAGTTCGACGTCCCGACGGCCTATACCGGCGACGCGGCCGCGGCCTACTTCGTCCCGGACAGCGGGACCAAGCTGCGGCTGCACGTCGGCAACAGCTACCGCGCGCCGTCGCCGTTCGAACGGTTCGGCGGAACCTTCTCCTCGTTCTTCCGCTCCTTCAGCTTCTACGGCGACCCACGGCTGGAACCGGAGCGCGCCGTGGCGCTCGACGGCGGCGTCGACCAGTGGCTGTTCGACTCGCGGGTGCAGGTGAGCGCGACGGCGTTCTACACGGAGCTGGACAACACCATCATTTTCGACTTCGCGAACTTCCCCGTGGCCACCGATCCGTTCGGCCGCTTCTTCGGCTACCGCAATTCCGGAGGCGGCCGCGCGCGCGGGGTCGAGCTGAGCGCGCAGGCCGCCCCGTCTCTGTCGACGAACCTGCGGGCCGCGTATACCTACACCGATTCCGAATCGGACACGCCGACCATCGGCGCCGACTTCTACGGCATCCCGGGGCTGTCGAAGCACGTGTTCACGCTGAGCGCCACGCAGTGGATTGCCCGGCGCGCCAGCGTCACCTTCGACCTGTTCGCGGCCAGCGACTACCCGCTCTCGCCGTTCGGCGCGCTGGGACGCCGCCTGATCTTCGGCGGCCCGGTAAAGGCCGATCTCGTCGTCCGCTACGACCTGCTGGCCCGGCCGGGCCTCGGACTGGACATCTACGCGAAGGTCGAGAACCTCTTCGACCAAACCTACTACGAGGACGGTTTCGTCACCCCCGGAGCCTGGGCCATCGGCGGCGTCCGCGTGCGGTACTGAGCCGGACGGGGTCGGCTCAGTCTTCCTTCCAGGGGTTGTTCGCGAAGATCGCCAGCTCCGGCCAGAGCGCGCGGGGGTGCATGGCGAGCGCGGCCATGATGGTCTCGGCGATGTCGACCGCGTACAACTTGTTCGGATTGTTGCGCCCGGTGCGGCCCATCCAGTCCGTCTGCACCTCGGACGGACAGACGCTGACGACGTGCACGCCGTGGGGGCGCAGCTCCGTCTGCCAGCACTGGCTGAGCCCGCGCACGGCCCACTTGCTGGCCGCGTAGACCGTGCCGCGCTGGCCGCCCTTCATGCCGGAGGTCGACGAGATGTTGAAGATATAGCCACGCTGCTGGGCCTTTAACAGCGGCACGACGCGGTTCGTCAGGTCGACCAGGCCGAACAGGTTCGTGTCGAACACCGCCCGCATGCGGTCCATGTCGACCTCGCCGATCTCGGCGAGATAGCCGAACGCGGCGTTGTTGACCAGGACGTCGATGCCGCCCATCCGCTCGACGCACTCGTCAACGGTGCGCCGGTTGTCCGTGGCGACCGATACGTCAGCCTGCAGACCGAACGCGCCCGTCTCGCCGGCGACCTTGTCGATGAGCCCGGTGTTGCGGCCAGTAAATACGACCTCGTGCCCCTGCTCCCGCGCCAGCCCCACCAGCGCCGCCCCTATCCCCTGGCTGCCGCCCGTAATCAGGAATCTCTGTCTGTCCACGCTCGCTGCTCCGTTTCTACACGGCCGGCGCGCTGTCTCACCGGCGCGTCGACCCGCGTGCCGGCGCAAGTCTACCCTGCTATAACTCAGCACATGACACAGACAACGGATCTCCAGTACCCCATTGGAAAGCCTGCTGCAACGGACCCACCAACACCGGAGCAGGTCGCTGCCTGGATTGACGACATCGCGGCGCTGCCGGCCGACTTGCGGCGCACGGTCGCACCGCTCGCGGACAGCCAGCTCGACACGCCGTACCGGCCCGGCGGCTGGACGGTGCGGCAGGTGGTGCACCACCTGCCCGACAGCCACATGAACAGCCTCGTGCGTTTCAAATGGACGCTGACCGAGGAGCGACCCCTGATCAAGGCGTACGACGAGAAGGGGTGGGCGGCGCTGCCGGACTGCCGCGGGCCGATCGACCGTTCGCTCGAATTCCTGGAGGCGCTGCACGCCCGTTGGGTCGACCTGCTGCGATCGCTGAGCTGGACGCAACTGCAGCGCGAGTTCGTGCACCCGGAGTCGGGCGCGGCCACGCTGGCGGCTACGGTGGGCATGTATGCCTGGCACGGCCGGCACCATCTGGCGCACATCGAGCGGCTCATCGAACGCGAGGGCTGGAGATAGAGCGTGGTCCGGGCGGAACCGGGGCGTTGCAACAGACTGCTACACTGAACGCCCGGCAAGACCTGGGGAGGCCACATGGGCAGGCGACCGCGTCATCTCTCGTACTTCACGCGCCGCGAGGCGCTCGGCTTGCTCGGCGCGGGCACCGGCCTGGCGCTCACTGCAGGCTGCGGCAGCGGCGCGCCGCCGGCTGGTGAATCCGGCGGCGGGAGCGCGGCGGAAGCGCCCGCCGCGATGCCGGACGTCACCTTTCCCGCCGGAGCCGTCATCCGCACCGTGCTGGGAGACATCGACCCCGCGACTCTTGCACACGGGCACACCCTCTTCCACGAGCACCTGAACATCGGAGCGTCCTACGCGGTTCCGCCTTCCGAGACGCAGCGGGGATTCAACGACCCGCTTACCGACGAAGAGGCCGAGACGTTCGTGGAGCTTGTTTCGGAAGAGTTGCGCATGGCCGCGGCAACCGACGGACTCGCGTGCATCGTCGACGCCGCCATCCACCGCCGTTCGGAGCAGCAGCTCGAGTTCCTGCGGCAGATGGCGACGCGATCCGGGGTGGCGGTGGTCGCGGCAGGCGCCTACTGGCGCGCGCCGTTCCCCGAGAACGTCGCCGCCATGAACGTGGACGAGCTGACCGAGCACCTGACCACTGACGCGCGTGATCAGAATTGGGGCGCATTCGGCGAGGTGGGCACCTCGCTGGAGATGCACGAGACCGAGCGCACCTTCCTGCACGCGGTCAGCCGGGCGCACCACGCCACGAACCTTCCGATCTTCACCCACATCGAGCACGAGGGCTGCCGGCCGTGCGGCCCCGAGCAGCTCGACGTGTTCGAGGAGGAGAACGTCGATTTCAGCCGCGTCTGCATCGGACATCTCTCGGACATCACCGCGGAGCAGGACCCCGGCTGGACGGTGCACCACGAGATTGCCCGGCGCGGAGCCTGGCTCGGCTTCGATACGGTGGGGCGGGAGCTGAGCCTGGATACGTCGGCGGACATTCCCGAAGCCGACAAGGTGAGAATGGTACTCAACGTGATCGAGGCGGGCTACGAGGACCAGGTGCTGCTGGCGGCCGACTTCGCCGCCTCGAACCAGCTCAAGTCGAACTGGGGGAACGGATTCTCCACGGCCATCGTGCAGTTCGTGCCGAAGCTGCGGTATGCCGGCGTGGACGAGGCGACGCTGCACAAGATCACGATCGACAATCCCCGGCGGTTCCTGGCCTTCGTGCCACGGGAGGCGTAGCCATGGTGGCGAATCATCTCCACACGACAGTTGCAGGCGCGGCGCTGCTGGCCGTCCTGAACGCAGGCGCGGCGGCGGCCCAGGCGCTGCCCGACCCGCCGCGCGCCGATCGGCAACCGATGGGACTTGCCGAGCCGCGCATCGCGCCGCTGCCGGAGTCGCAGTGGACCAGCGAGCACTATCGCCTGGCCGCCCGCTACGCGGGCGACGGGCGGGCCGACAATCAGCTCCACACGCTGCTCAACGTCCCGGCCACCGTGGAAGGCCTGATGCCGGTAACGGTCTACTTGACCGAAGACTCGACGCTGTCGCCGCGCCAGCGCTCGCTGCTGATCCTGCGGACCGCCTGGCTCTGCGGAAGCCAGCCGCTCTGGGCCACGAACGCGGCGCGCGCGCGTGACGGCGGGCTGACGGACGCCGAGATCCGCCGCATCGCGGAGGGCCCGGACGCAAGCGGATGGGACCCGTTCGAACGGACGCTGCTGCAACTCGCCGACCAGCTCTACCTGAACTCGTCGGTGACCGACGCCACCTGGAGCGCCCTGGCGGAGCGCTTCAGCCAGCACAACCTGATCGACGCCGTCGAAACGGTGAACCACTTCACCGTGCTGTCGATGATCTACAACTCGTTCGGCATCCAGCCGGACGACGACACGCCCGACCGGCTGCCCTCCGACGTGCCGTATCGGATCACGGTTCCGGCGCGCGAGCCGCCGCTGGCGGCGGCGCGTCTCGAGCCGCTCGAGGGACCGGGCATCGCGGTGTCGCGGACGTTTGCGCGGCACCCCGCGCTGGCGCAGGCGCGCGGCCGGCGGGCCAACTACATCAACCGGGTTTCACCGCTCACGCCCCACGACCGGGAGATCCTGATCCTGCGTATCGGTTGGGACTGCCAGGCAGTGTACGAATGGGCCAAGCACGTCGGCACCGTGGGCCGCGCGCGCTACCACGGCGTGGACCCGCGGGCAGTGGCCCTCGGGCCGAACGCACCGGGTGCGGACGGCTTCAACGCGACGCTGCTGCAGGTCGTCGACGAGCTGTACCAGAACGCGATCGTCTCCGACGAGACGTGGCGCGCGCTGACCGCCGAGTACGACACCGTGGAGGCGATGAGCGCCGTCTACACCCCCAGCTCCTACCGGGCGACGTCGATGTCGCTCAACGCGTACGGGGTACAGCTCGAGCCGGGTGACGAGAGTTTTCCGGACGTGCCGTTGCGGTGAGACCGGGGAAGATCAGAGCCTGACGACGTTCTCCGCGGCGGGACCCTTCTGCGTGTCGACCACGTCGAACTCCACGCGCTGGCCCTCGGTCAGGCTTCTGAAGCCATCGCCCTGGATGGCGGAATAGTGGACGAAGACGTCTTTTTCGCCGTCGTCACGGGTGAGAAATCCGAAACCCTTGCTGTCGTTGAACCACTTAACCGTGCCCATTACCGGCATTCCCGTACTCCTGCTTGGTCATTCGTCGGAGTCCGGTCCTGCCGTACGCCGACTGCTCCTACTGCCGCGCCGAAACGCGGTTGACGCCGCCAGGCGGCGCCTTGTTGCTGCAAATGCAGCGGTCAGGATGGCCGACCCGACAGCGGTTGTCAAGTTTCGATCGCCGGGTCATGGCGTCGCAACCGCGTGCCGCACCGTCGCGCCCGTGAGCGTTACGCGGCCGCTGCTCCAGTCGATGTCCAGGCCGCCCTCGGGCATCGGGATGCCGCCGTGGTCACGGAAATAGAGCGGCAGACCTTCCGCCACGTTGGCCAGGGTGCTGCCGGGATCCTGCCGTTGATGGTGGATGTGGACGTGCGGCTCGCTCGTGTTGCCCGAGTTGCCGCAGGCGCCGATCGGCTCACCCTCCTCGACGTCGTCGCCGGCCTGCACCCTGACGCTTCCGGGCTGCAGGTGCGCAATGACGAGATACGTGCCGGTATCGAGGCGGAGCACGACCGTGTTGCCCGTCAAGTTCTCCACGTCGCCGCTGATCCGCCCCGGGGTGTGGTCCGGCAATCCGTCCGTCGCCAGGTGCACGCGCGCCGACACCGGCGCCACGACGGTCGTCCCGTAGCAGCCGTAGTCTTCCAGCCTGTCCGAGCCATGGGCGGCGGGCTCGACCAGGAGATCGTAGGCCCAGCGCTGATCCGGATAGGCCGCGTGGTAGTTCGTGGACACCCGGTCGCCGCCCCAGCCTACGCGCAGCGGCTCGTTCGACGGCAGGCGCACGGTGGCGGCCGGCTCCGAGCTGTCGAGATCGTACGGAAAGGTGATGGTCAGCAGGCCGAAGCCCCAGAAACCGGGCCATAGAGCGACCAGCGCCAGCGGCAGCGTGGCCGCCATCGGACGGCTGAAGCGCCGCTTGCGGATGCCGTGCACGAGCACGACCAGCAGAGACAGCGGCGGAAGAACAAGCCCCGCGAATATCAGCAGCAGCCAGCCGACGGCGGCCCGCAGGCCGCCCGACAGGAACAGGATCCAGCACGGCAGCAGCACGGCGACCAGCACGGCCGGCAGAGTCCAGCGCAGGACGGTCCGAAATCGGCCGTGGCGGGGCTCGGAGTCGGACGGCACGGTGCGTTACGGGCCCGGCCGGTCAGTCGGGCAGCCGGAAGACGATCAGCCCCGGCGCCTCGCCCCCGACGGTCAGCGCGATGTGCTGCCGGCCGTCGAGCAGGTAGGTCATCGGCGCGCCCAGCGCGCCGCCCGGCAGGTCGATCGACGCGACTTCGGCGCCGGTCGTCTTGTCGTAGGCCACCAGCCGCGGGCCGTTGTCCGTGCTGCCGGTCGTTACGGCGTGAAACAGCAGCGTCTTCGTCAGCAGCGGGCCGCTGCTGCCGGCGTCGCCGCCGAGCGGCGGCAGGCCGAGGTCGCGCAGCATTGGATGGTTCCGGATGCGGTCGCCGCTTCCGGTCGGAATCATCCACGCGTGCTCGCCGGTATTCATGTCGATCGCCGTCATCCGCGTGTACGGCGGCTTCCACAGCGGCAGCCCGCGCGGCATCACCGGGCCGGCCATGGTGGTGCGGCGGATATAGCGCAGGGTGGACGGCTCGTGCGGCTCGGGGTCGGTGAGCTGAATCACCGAGTGGGCATTCCGCGACGGCACGTACAGGTAGCCGGTCTCCGGATCGACCGCCGCGCCAGACCAGTTGGCGCCGCCGCCCACGGCCGGGCGCATTATCGTACCGCCCAGCATCTGCGGCGTGTACAGCGGACCCAGGCGGAACCCTTCCACCGCATCCACCGCCATCTGGCGAATCTCCGGGGTGAAGTCCACGAGATCGTCTATCGACGTGCCCTGGTACTCGAACGGCGCCGGCCTGGTCGGGAAGGGCTGCGTCGGCGAGACGACCTCACCCTCCAAATCCGTGTCGGTCGGCACCGGGCGCTCCTCGATCGGCCACACCGGCTCGCCGGTCACGCGGTCGAAGACGTAGACGAAGCCCTGCTTGCTGACCTGCGCCACCGCCTTGATCCGCCGACCGTCCACCGTGATGTCGAGCAGGTTCGGCGCCGAGGCCAGGTCGTAGTCCCACAGCCCGTGGTGGATCGCCTGGAAGTGCCACTGGCGCTGGCCGGTCTCGACGTCCACCGCCACCAGGCTCTCGGCGAACAGGTTGTCGCCCAGGCGGTGGCCGCCGTAGTAATCGTTGGTCGCCGTGCCGATCGGCAGGTACACCCAGCCCAGCTCTTCGTCTCCGCTCATGAGAGACCAGATGTTCGTGTTGCCGCTGTAGCGCCACGATTCGTTCAGCCAGGTGTCCGAGCCGTACTCGTCGGCGCTCTGCGGCACGGTGTGGAAGTCCCACTTGTGGCGGCCCGTCCGAATGTCGAAGGCGCGCGCGAAGCCGGGCGTCGCCTCCTTCGTGATCGTGCGGTCGTTGATGGTCGAGCCGATGACGATGGTGTCGCGGATGATCATCGGCGGCGACTGCGACGACAGCGTCAGCAGGTTCAGGACGTCGCGCCGGCCGCGCTCGGAGCGCGGCACGCCGACCGTCAGGTCCACGCGCCCGTTGTCGCCGAAATTCGGGTCCGGAATGCCGGTCTTCGCGTCCACCGCCACCAGGTAACCGTCGCCCGTACCCCAGACGATGCGCGCCTCGCCGCCGTTCTCCCAGTACGCCACGCCCCGGTGCCGCCATTCGGCAATCGCGGGCGTGCCCGACTCGTAGGCGCGCGGGTCGTGCACCCACAGCGTCTCGCCGGTGCGGGCGTCGATGGCCGCCGCGCGGTACAGCGGCGTGCTCAGGTACAGCACACCGTCGACCATGAGCGGTGTCGCCACCAGCGAGCGTATCGAGGGGCGGGAGCGCGTCTGGGTCTTGCCGTCCCAGGCGGTCCAGCGGTCCGGCTCCTGCTCCTGCAGGATGTCGAACAGCCGGTCCGCCGCGATCAGCGAATCGCCGGCCGGCGTGGAGCGAATCAGGTGGGTGTCTACCGTCTTCCAGTGCCAGAGCGGCTCAAGGTCGCCGACATTGTCGGCCGTGATCTGGTCGAGCGGCGAGTACTTCGTGCTGCCGCTGTCGCCGGAGTGGCGCCGCCACTCACCGTCGACCGGCGCGCCGTACTGCGCCGCGGCAGGCGCCGCCGCCAACCATGCCGCTGCCGCAACCGCCAGCGTATCGATCCACCGCATGGTCCTCACCTCTCGTGAATGGTGTGCTAGAAGCGGATGCGCAGCCCGCCACTGGTGTGCACGCCGCCGACGTCGTTCTTCAAGGCATCTCCGTCCGGGGAATCGAGCTCGACCGATCCACGGCTGAAGCGGACCATGCCGCCGACGCCGATCCGCTCGGAGAAATAGTAGGCGACGTCGGCGCCGGCATGCGCACCGACGGTCGACGCCGACCGTTCACCCGCATTCGCGCTGCCGAACGACGCGGAGTCGAAGGGGTAGGCCTGCTCGAACGTGATGTCCGCCACCAGGTCCTGCGAGGCGTTGAACCACGTCGGGCCACCGAACAGGGTGACGGCCACCGATCGGCCGACGGGAATCACCCATTGCGCGTGCACGTGCACTGCCGTCTCCGTGCGGGCGAGCCCGGTCGCGGTCCCGCTGACGCTCCGCGGACGGTCGAACCAGAACGGGTGCGGCAACTGGCCGGCCACGTCGGCGTCGGTCTCGCGCGTCAGCCAGGACACGCTGGCGCCGACGGCCAGGTTGCGCCACACGCGGACGCTGCCGCCCACGTCGAACAGGGCGTCGTCGCTGCCGGGATAGCGCGCGTCGAGGGAGCCCTCTTCCGGCCCGAACAACGCGTGGCCGAAGCGCACGCTGTCGGAGAAGTCGCTCGCCGCAGTCTGGAGTCCGCCGTTGATGGTCAGCGCGCCGCGCGTTTCGTTCGACTGCGCCGCCGCCGGCCGGCCGGTCGCGGCCAGCAGGATGAGCGAGAGAATAGCGATGGTTACAACGGACCGCGGCGCAATCCGGCGGTATGCGCCGCGGCGGCCGGTTGAATTCGTCATCAGTCTGCAATCCTCACTCATCGTTCTGTTCGATAGGCAGGCCGACGGCGTTCAGGGCCTGGTGGAC
This sequence comes from Vicinamibacterales bacterium, assembly GCA_965207665.1. Classification (GTDB taxonomy): domain Bacteria; phylum Acidobacteriota; class Vicinamibacteria; order Vicinamibacterales; family UBA8438; genus JAAXGX01. The sequence continues at coordinate 2,302,692 of CBDBMV010000002.1, read as the reverse complement.
GGCGGCGAAAGCATCGCTGCCTACGCCGAACAGGTCGATCGCCGCCACGCGGACCGCCAGCGCAGCAATCTCCACGTTGGCGCTCGGCGGCATCAGCTCCGTCATCGCCCGGAAGAAGACCCTCTCGATGTCGCGACGGCGGTCTCCGCCGACGCCGGGCACGGTGAGGCCGCTCGTCTCGTGCGTCCCGCCCTCGATGGCGAGGTAGAACGCGTGACTAAGGACCGTGGAGTTCCAGTGGACCCCGTCGTAGAAGATGGACTGAATGAAGAAGATATTCTCACCGTCCACGGACACGAAGGGCGAAAAGAAGCCCCGCTCGTTGTCCTCGAAGATGCCGACCAGGAACCGGACCATGTCGCCGGCCGCATCCGGGTAGGTCAGCGGTCCCCTGGTTCCTTCCAGAATCAGTGAACGCGGCGCCTCCAGAGATCGAAGGGCGGGCGGCGTGTCATCCTCCCCGATTACATAATCCGCGCGCAGGGGACCCTGCGCCGGCTCGTGCACCATGAACTCGACGGCCGTGCCGAACACGTCCGACCAGGATTCATGGATGGCGCCGCCCTCGTTCGCAAGCAACAGGAACCGCCCGTCGCGGCACAAGAATCGAAACTTGCGCCCTATGAACTCTTCCCTTAGCGGGTGGTCCCAGGTATAGCTCTGCCCGCATTCGTGCACGCCCGCCTGCAGCACGAACCGGGACGGCTCTTCCAGCGTGAAACTCGCAGGTCCCGGAATCGACCAGTAGCTGTCGGTCAGCGGCGTGCCCGTGCGCTGTTCCGTGGAGTGGTACGTCACGGCGTGCATCAGCTCGTGGCCGACGGTGTCGACCGATACGAGTGGCGGACCATCCTCGGCCTCGCCGAAGGCGAACACACCGAGGTCTCCCGGTCCCACCGGCGGAAAAGCGAAGAACGCATTGAAGAAGCCCCGCTCGATGTTGACCATGCTGAATATGCGGCCGTCACGGCCATCGATGCCGTGCCAGTCCTGGCGGGTCGCCAGGTAGTCGTACGTGAATCCGATGTACGCATGCCCGTCGACCACCGCCGGATCGGTCCACGTGTTGTCGGCGTCGCTCGCCACGTCGCCGGACGCCCAAACCACGTCTCCGAGGAGCAGACCTTCGAAGCGCTCGGCGTCGTAGCGCAGGTCGAGCGTGATGATCTCCGCCGGGCGCAGGCGGTCGTAAGCCTGATACGTGCCGCCGGCCTGGGAGGTGCTGAGCTTCTTGGGCTGGCCCAGGATGCCGTTGCCGGCGCCCACGCTCTGCTCCCGCACAGCGCTCACGTCATGCGCGATGAATCCGCGGTGGGCATCCAGGAAGTAGGTCCGGAGATCGCGCATCGTCGCGCGGTAGGCCAGCACGTACCGCCCGCTGGGCACCTGCACGATGACCAGCTCCGGCAGTGCGTTCGCCAGCGCGCCGACCCCGGTCTGCTGCTCCAGCAGCTCCAGGGCTTCGACCGACTGGAACCGGGGCTGCGGATCGAGCTCGATGCCGGTCTCTATCGTGCCGAGAAGCGAGACGGTCGCGCCGCCGGCCAGTTGCCGCGACACGCCGGCCCCAAGTACCGGAACGCCTTCGTGGTACTGCTGCAAGAACTGCTGCGTGCGGCCCTGGAGCTGCGAATCCGGCCGGCTCGACGCGAGCACCAGCTCGCCGCCGGCCGCCAGCGTCTCGACCAGCGCGTCGAACCGGCGGAGCGACGACATGCCGGTGGACGCCGCCGCGCTTATCTCCAGCGGACCGCGCAGCTCCTGGCCGCGTACCTCCGCGGGGCCGGACAGGGCCAGGAAGACGGCCGCCCACACGACGGCCGCAAGTGAACGACGGGGTTTGCGCACGAGTACGACTCCCTCCTTGCAGATTCTGCACACCCGCGCCGCATGCGAAGTGCAGAAACTGCGTACTACGTTAACAGGAAGCCGGCATTCGCGTTAGGATGCTCGCGGCATGGCGCGGCGACGTTCGGTGCTCGGCAAAATCGTGCTCGGTCTGGCCGTGCTGGCGGTTCTCTCGGTGCTGTTCCTGCGCACGCTCCGCGAGACCACCTCCGCCCCGTATCAACTGCCTGCCGCGCATCTGACCGGCTGGGAGCTCGCGCTCAACCCGGCGCTGGGACCCGACGGACCGCTGCTGGCGCTGCTGCCGCCCCGCGAGTTGCCGATGGGACTGTTCCAGGAGGTATTCGCGCGCACGATGGAATCGATGAACCCACCGGCGGGGTACGCCGTCAGCATCATCCTGCGCGGCGAATTCAGCGACAGTCTGGCCGGCGTCGTCACACCCGCCGAGCTGCTGGAGCTGGCCCGCGAAGCCGGCTTGCAGAGCCCGGGCGTCGAGCCCAGGTGCATGGCCGTGCAGCAGGGCTTGTCAGGCGGTCCGTCGGACCGCGCGTTCTTCGCGCTGTTCGACGTGCCGGCGCTGGGCGCGTTTCGGGAATCGGTTGGCCGCCTGGCTGGCGAGCGCGGCGGCGGAACGGCAACGTTCGACCCGGACGCACTCACCCCCGCGGTCTACCTGGCGGCGACCGGCGGCGGCTTCCGCGGCTGGCCGGTGGCCGACGGCGCGGCGGACCAGCACTGCGTCGCGCCGCTGGAGCGATCGCCGGGACCCTGACAGCTAGGAGTCGGTTCGCGCACCCGTCTGCCGCAGCCAGTGGTCGGCCAGGACGAGGGCGATCATCGCCTCGCCCATCGGCACGAACCTGGGCAACAGGCACGGGTCGTGGCGGCCCTTCGTGATTATGGTGGTCGCCTCGCCGCTGCTCGTCACGGTCTCCTGTTCGAGCGGCAGGCTGCTGGTGGGCTTGACGGCCGCGCGGAGCACGATCGGCATGCCGGTGGAGATGCCGCCGAGCATGCCGCCATGCCGGTTCGTGCGCGTGGCGACCCGCGTCTGTCCGCCTGACTGGTCTGCAACGAATACGTCGTTGTTGTCCGTGCCGCGCAGCAGCGCGCAGCCGAACCCGATGCCGTATTCCACGCCCAGCACGGCCGGGAGGCTGAACAGGCCCTTCGCAAGGTCGGCCTTCAGCTTGTCGAACACCGGCTCACCGAGCCCGGGCGGCACGCCGCTGGCCACGAATTCCGCGAGGCCGCCGACGGAGTTGCCCTCCTGGCGCATCTGCTCGATGAGCTTCACCATCGCTGCCGCCTTCTTCGGATCGGGGCAGCGGACGATGTTCGGCTCGCCGTCCGGGAGGCGCTCCACCTGTTCGGGCGTCACGCCCACCGGATCGGGGATCGACGCCTCCACCTTCCCGACCTGGCGGACGTACCCCACCACCCGGCCGCCGAAGGCGGCGGCGATCAACTTCTTCGCCACCGCGCCGGCGGCCACCCGCACGGTCGTCTCGCGCGCGCTGGAGCGCCCGCCGCCGCGGTAGTCACGGAAGCCGTACTTGGCGTCGAAGCTGTAGTCGGCGTGGCCGGGCCGGTACTTGTCCCTTATCGCGGCGTAGTCGCTGCTGCGCTGGTCCCGGTTGCGGATGAGGATGGCGATGCTGGTGCCCGTGGTACGGCCGTCGAACACGCCGGAAAGGATCTCGGGCGTGTCGGGCTCGTCCCGCTGCGTGACGATGCGGCTCTGACCGGGACGGCGGCGGGCGAGGTCGACCGCCAGGTCGTCCTCGCAGAGCGGCAGGCCGGCCGGGCAGCCGTCGATGATGACGAGGTTGCCGGGACCGTGCGCCTCCCCGCCGGTGGTAATCCTGAACGCCTGCCCGAAGCTGTTGCCCGCCACCCGCTACTCCTGACCGCTACTCCTCGCCCCGCCTGATCCTTGGACGCCCACGGCGACTACCGCAGGTGCGCGTTATAAAACGCGACCATGCGGCTCCAGCACTCGGCGGCGTACGCCGCGTTGTACACCTCGGGACGCGTGTCGTTGAAGAAGGCGTGATCGGCGCCCTCGAACACTGTGATCTCCACGGACTTGCCCGCGGCCTGCAGGTCGCTCTCGAGCTGCCGGGCGGCGGACGGCGGCACGAAGCCGTCCTTCTCGGCGAAGAAACCGAGCACCGGCGCCTGCAGCGCGGCCAGGTCGGGTTGCACGTTCGGATGGATGCCGTAAAAGTCGACGCACGCTCCGACCCGCGGGTTCGCGCAGGCCGCGTAGAGCGAGAGCTGCCCGCCCATGCAGAAGCCGACCGTGCCCACGCGGTCACCCTGCGCCTCACCGCGCGACAGCAGGAAGTCGACCGCGCCGCGCAGCTTCTTCTCGGCGCCGTCGATGTTGAGCGCCATCATCAGCTTGCCGGCCTCGTCCGGGCTGCTGGTCGTCTGCCCGTCGTAGAAGTCGGGCGCGAGCGCCGTGAAGCCCGCCCCGGCGAGCCGGTCGGCGACGGCCTTGATATGGTCCACGAGCCCCCACCACTCCTGGATTACCACCACGCCGGGGCCGCTGCCCCCGGACGGCGGCGCCAGGTAGCCGCCGCCGCTCTCACCGTTCATCGGAAACCGAACCATCTCACCCATTCCGAATCCTCCCGATCAGCCAATCTCGCTTGCAGAATTACGGTATTGACCCGACCGCCTCGCCCGCATCATCGTAGAGCGTCACGCTCGGAAAACCGTCGGCCGCCACGCCGATGACCACGCGCGACTGTCCCGAGCCGCTCACGTTGATTACAGCTGCCTCCTGCACCACACCCAGCGTCACCCGCTGGCGGCCTGCATGGTACAGCGTCAGCAGCGGCGCGTCCTCGCCGTCCATGCTCAGCGCCGCGCTGCGCTGGCCGTCGGCGCCGGCCAGCACCACGCTAGGCCGGCCGTCCTCTCCCATCTGCAGTTGCATTCGCGCCTGCCGCCCGTCGCCGAAGCTCAGCAGCGGCACGCCCGCGGCCGCGCCCAGCACGCCGTGCGCCCGCCGCTCGTCCCCGACGGTCAGCAGCGCGTCGTCGCCCGTCACGGCGGCCGCAAGGCGTGCTTCCCCCGCTGCGTTGCCGAGCTCCAGCTCCGGATCGCCCTGCGGGCTGACACCGAAGCGGGCGCGCGTCCGCCCGTCCGCGTCGTAGAACGCCAGCGACGCCTGGCCCCGCTCGTCACGGGCGCTCAGCACGCCCCGCAGCATCCCGCCGGCATCGACGAGATTGATCTGTGAAGCGGTCAGGGCCTCGCCGCCCTGTGCCCTTGCCGGCGCACCGAGCAGGAGGCTCGCCAGCGCCCCGCCGCAAAAAGCGGCGGCCACAAGCATGATCGCCGTCGCCGCGGCGTCACTTCCTCCAAGACGACTTCGCATGACAAGTCCCTTCGCTGCTACGGCAATGCGGCGCGCGCCGGCGCCGGCCGCAACCTGGCTATATCGGCATCTGGATCTGGAGCAGCTCGTAGATACGGGTCACGGCGCGCGGGTCGACGTTGCGCGCGCGGCTGCCGTAGTTCGCCTCGTAGCGGCTCATGTCGACGCGGCCGGCGGCATCCTCGGCGGACAGGCCCTCGGCGCGCAGGTCCGCCACCTGCGCCCACAGCTCGCGCAGATACTGCTGGTACAGGTCGATCTGCTCCCGCTCGCGGAACGGCTCGCCGTGGCCCGGCACGATGAGGTCGAAGTCGAGCTCCTTGAGGCGGCCCAGGCTGGCCGGCCATTCGTCTATGAACGCGTCACCCATGTACGAAAGGCGCGGCGCGCCCGGCGAGCCCAGAAAGAAGTCGCCGGTGAACGCGATCCGCTCGGCGGGCAGCAGGACGATCGTGTCGCCGCCGGTGTGGCCACGGCCCACGAAGTGCAGCTGCACCTCGCGGCCGCCCTTGTGGATCGTCATCGTGTCGCTGTAGGTGACGTTCGGCGGCATCGGCACGGTTTCCCGCAGCGCGGTCTGGTGCGCCCGGGCGATTCGCAAATCGGTTTCGAGACGCGCCCTTTCCGCGCCCGACGCTGCGGCAAGCTGCTGCTCGAGCTGGGCAATCTGCGCCGGAACGGCCGCGTCGAACGATCGGTTGGTGCGCTGCTCCAGCACGTTGCTGAGATGCATCCGGCGGACGTACTCGTGACCGATCACCTCGACGTCGTCGCCGAAGATCTGGTTCCCGTGCGCGTGGTCGAAGTGGTAGTGCGAGTTGAATACGTAGCGGATGGGCTTGTCCGTCAGCTCGGCCTCGATCTGCGCCACCAGCGCGCGCACCGCGGCCGGCGTCACGCTGGTGTCCACCAGCATCACGTGGTCGTCGTTGATGATGATCAGGGAGTTGCTGAACACCGTCATCGCGCCCGTGCCGATGGCGAAGTGCACGCCGTCGGCCAGCTCCTCGAAGCGGTACGCGGGCTCGCCCGTGGGCGTCTCCTGGGCGCCCGCCACGGCGGAAACCGACGGATCGACCAGCCAGGGCAGGCCGGCAAGCAGTACGGCAATGATCAACATGCACAACAGGCGCGTCATGGTGTCCTCGCTCCGGGAAATGTAACGACCGTCACGGATCATTCTAGCGGCATCGATACATGGGGCTGCGCCCCAAACCCCCGGCAGGCCCTAGCGGGGCCCCCTCGCCCCGCGCCGGGCCTGCCGGGCGGGACTGCTAAGATACCCGGGCCGGACGGGGGTGTTGCCATGAAGTCATTGCGCGGTCCGTGGTGCGCGAGCGTGTTGGGGCTGGCGCTGCTGACGACCGCCGGCCCGTCCGCGCAGAGCGGGGCGCCGGCCAACGGCGAATGGCCCACCTACAGCGGCGACCTGGCCGGATCGAAATACTCGCCTCTCGACCAGATCGACGCTGGCAACTTCGGCGCCCTGGAGGTGACGTGGCGCTGGCGGTCGGCGGATGCCGTACTCAGCCTTGAAACGCCGGGCGGCGGCGAGTGGCGCGCCGACTCGCGGCTGATCTTCGACGAGCTCAACCGGCGCGACCCGAACCTCTGGCGCGACGCCCTGCCGCCGACGATCACCAACTTCAAGGCGACCCCGCTGATGGTCGGCGGGCGGCTGTTCGTCAACATGCCCACCTCGGTCGGCGCTGCGATCGACGCGCGTACCGGCGAGACGCTCTGGGTCTACAACCCGAAGAGCTACGAGGAAGGCACCACCACGATGAGCGCGCGCTGGAACCAGCGCGGCGTGGCGTACTGGTCCGACGGACCCGAACGCCGGGAGGAGCGGATCTTCTGGGGCACCGGCAACGGCTACCTGGTCTGCGTCGACGCGCAGACCGGCGTCCCGTGCGCCGGCTTCGGGGGGCACGGCCGCGTCGACCTGATGAAGGACATCCCGCGCGCCACGCGCGGCGAGCGCGACTGGCTCAACGCCCTGCTCTATTCCGTCCAGTCGCCGCCCATCGTCGTCGGCGACACGGTGGTCACGCCGATGTCGATCTCGTCGCTGAACGACACCAAGGAGCGACCGCCCGGCTGGATGCGCGGCTTCGACGCCCGTACCGGGGCGACCAACTGGACGTTCCATACCATCCCGCAGGGCGACGAGTTCGGCAACGACACCTGGGAAGGCGACTCGTGGCGCCACACCGGCAAGGTCGGCGTGTGGACCATGATGAGCGCCGACCCGGAGCTCGGCTACATCTATCTCCCGCTCAACACGGCGGCGCCCGACTACTACGGCGGCCACCGGCCCGGCGCCAACCTGTTCGCGGAAAGCCTGCTGGCGCTCGACCTGGAGACGGGCGAGCGGGTCTGGCACTTCCAGTTCGTGCACCACGGCCTGTGGGACTACGACCTGCCCGCGGCGCCGAACCTGGTCGACATCGTGGTCGACGGGCGGCCGGTCAAGGCCGTCGCGCAGATCACCAAGCAGGGCTTCGTCTTCATGTTCGACCGCGTGACGGGCGAGCCGATCTGGCCGATCGAGGAACGCCCGGTGAACACGGAAACCGACCTCGAAGGCGAGGCGCCGTGGCCGACCCAACCGTTTCCGACCCGGCCGGCGCCGTTCGAGTACCAGGGCGTGACGATAGACGACCTGGCCGACTTCACCCCGGAGATCCGGGAGATGGCGATCGCGGCGGTCGAGCCGTTCCGGATCGGCCCGCTCTACACGCCGCAGAGCCTGCGCGGCACCGTGTTCCGGCCGAGCACCGGAGGCGGCGCCAACTGGGGCGGGGCGGGCTTCGATCCCGAGACGGGGCTGCTGTACGTCCCGTCGCGCAACGCGTTCGCGGTGAAGCAGTACCGGGTGCCCGAGCCGGACGAAGGTGCGACGCTGCGCTACATCGAGGTCCGCGGCGCGGGCAGCTCGCGGCCGGAGATGCCGCAGGGCCTGCCGCTGTTCAAGCCGCCCTACTCGCGGATGACGGCAATCGACCTCAACACAGGCGATCACGTGTGGATGACGCCGACCGGCAACGGCGACCGCATCCGCAACCATCCGCTGCTCCGCCACCTGAACCTGCCGCCAGTGGGCGGCGACTCCGGCCGCAGCGGGCCGCTGGTGACCAGGACGCTGCTGATCTACGCGCTGACGACCGGCGGCAGCAACGACGGGCCGCGGCTCATCGCCTACGACAAGGCGACCGGCGCCGAGGTCGGCTGGACCGACCTGCCCGGCGGCGCCATCGGCACGCCGATGACGTACATGCTCGACGGCCGCCAGCACATCGCGCTCACCGTCGGTGGCGCGCGGGTCCCCGAGCTCATCGCGCTGGCGTTGCCCGAGTGAGATTGGATCCCGTCATCCGGCTGCTGCGCGACCTGATCGCCATCGATTCGGTCAATCCGTCCCTGGAAGCCGGCGGCGCCGGCGAGGCCGCGATCGCCGAGCGAATCGCGGCGGAGCTGCGCGGGGCCGGCATCGACGTCGAGTTGCAGGACGCCGCGCCCGGCCGCCCCAACGTCGTCGGCGTCATCGAGGGCCGGACCCGCGGGCGCACGCTGATGCTCTGCGGCCATACGGACACGGTCGGCGTCGCCGGCATGACCGCGCCGTTCGAACCGCTGGAGCGTGACGGCCGGCTCTACGGGCGCGGCAGTCAGGACATGAAGAGCGGCGTGGCCGCGATGGTGGACGCTGCCACGGCCGTTGCACGCCGCGGAGGACTCGCGGCCGGACGGCTGGTGATTGCGGCCGTGGCCGACGAGGAGCATGCCAGCGCCGGCGCGGAGCTGCTTGCGGCCGCACACGCGGCCGACGGCGCCGTGGTGACCGAGCCGACCGACCTGCGCGTGGCCATTGCGCACAAGGGGTTCGAGTGGGTCGAGGTCCGGACGCGCGGCCGCGCCGCGCATGGCAGCCGTCCCGCGGACGGGCGCGACGCCATCCTGCACATGGGCCGGGTCCTGGCGCGCCTCGAAGCCGTTGACGCGGCGCTCCAGGCCGGCGCCCCGCACCCGCTGCTCGGCAATCCGTCGCTCCACGCCTCGACCATCCACGGCGGGCAGGCCCACAGCATCTACCCGGACCGCTGCGTGCTCCACTTCGAGCGCCGCACGATAACCGGCGAGCCGCCGGACGCGGGATTGAACGAGGTGCGGGCCGCTCTGGCGGAGCTCAGCCGCGACGACGCGGATTTCGACGCCGCGGCGCGGCCGATGATGACGCGTCCACCGCACGAAATCGCCGGCGACCACCCGGTCTGCAGGGCGCTGGGGCAGGTGCTCCGCAACCGCGGCCTCGACGCGGCGCCTGCCGGCATGTCGTTCTGGACCGACGCCGCGATCCTCGGCCGCGCGGGCACGCCGGCGGTGCTGTTCGGACCCGCCGGTGATGGCCTGCACGGTCCCGAGGAGTACGTGCGTATCGATTCCGTGCGCGTCTGCCGCGACGTGCTGGCCGACCTGATCCGGACGTTCTGCTGACGCCCTATACTGGCGCGATGTCGACGTTGCCGGCTGCAGGCGCCCCCGCTCCGCCGTTCGCGCTGGCGGACGCCGCCGGGCGGCGCCTGGAATTCGGCGGCGCATCGCCGCACCCGGCCACGCTGCTCTTCTTCATCAAGCACGATTGCGCGACCTGCGGGCTGACCGCGCCGGCGGTGGAACGCGTCGCCCGCGCGCTCTCTCCGTCAGGCCTGGCCGTGGTGGCCATTTCGCAGAGCAGCGCGGCCGACACCGCTGCATTTGCCGAACGGCACGGCCTGTCGTTCACCGTGGTTCTGGACGACGAGCTCGACGCATCCGCGGACTACGGCTTCGACGCCGTTCCGGTCCTGGTGCTGGCCGGTCCGGACGCCGCGGTGCTCGCGACCATGGAGGGCTGGTCGCGGCCGGAGTTCCAGGCATTGGCGGCGCTGGCGGCCGAGCGCTGCGGAACTTCCGTTCCGGCGTTCGAGGCGGAGGGCGAGCGCCTCCCGGAACAGCGGCCGGGATGCGCGTCGCGCGTCAACGACCCCGATATCGCGCGGCGGCTCGCCGTGCGGCGCGGGGAGGAACGGCTGGCCTCGCGGCGGATCCGCGTGCCGACCGCCCGCGACAGTGACGAATTCGAATTCCTCTTCGACCGCGGGCTCACCGACGGGCTCCCGGTGGTGCCCCCCACGGAGGAGCGCGTGCTGCGGATGCTGGAGGGCACCTCGCGGGCCGCCACGGACGTGGTCGCGCACGTGCCGCCCAACCTCGCGCCGGCAACCGTGGAGAAGGTCGCCATCAACGCGGTGATGGCCGGCTGCAGGCCGGAGTACCTGCCGGTGGTCATCGCCGCGGTGGAAGCGGCCTGCACCGACGACTTCAACCTGCACGGGGTGCTCGCGACCACCTATTTCGTGGGGCCGCTCATCATCGTCAACGGGCCGATCCGCAACGCAATCGGAATCAACTGCGGGCCGAACGCGTTCGGCCAGGGCGCGCGCGCCAACAGCACCATCGGACGCGCGTTGCAGCTCCTGGTGCGCAACGTGGGCGGCGGGCGGCCCGGCGAGGTGGACATGGCCACGCTCGGCCAGCCCGGCAAGGTCGGCGCCTGCATCGGCGAGCTGGAAGAGCTGAGCTGCTGGGAGCCGCTGCACGTCGAGCGCGGATTCGACCCCGGCGACAGCACGGTGACGGTGTTTGCGGCCGAGGCGCCGCGCGCGATCCGCGATCAGCTCTCGCGCAGCGGGCGCTCGCTGGCCGCCAGCATGGGACTCTCGTTGGAGAGCATCGCGCACGTGAAACTGCACCACATGGACCAGGCGCTGCTGGTGGTGTCGCCGGAGCACGCGCGCACGTTCGAGCGGGACGGCTACACCAGGGATGACGTCCGCGCCCGCATTCAGGAAGTGACCGCCCGCCCCCTGCGGGACCTGCTGCCGAGCGAGGAGTTCCACAAGGGCATGCGGCCGCAGGCGCTGCCGCGCGACTGGCTGGACGAGAGCGGGCAGCCGACCGCCGCGGCGCTCGACCGCACACTGCCCAAGTTCCTGGCGCCGGAGAACATCCTGATCGTGGTGGCAGGCGGCACCGCCGGCAAGTTCTCCGCCGCCGTCGGCGGCTGGGCCAGCGGCGAACAGGGCTCCAAGGCCGTCACGCGGCGCGTCATCACTTAGATGGGGCTGCGCCCCAAACCCCCGGCGGCTGCTAGCGGGGACCCCGTCGCCCCGCGCCGCGCCGCCGGGCCGCGCTGTGCGCGGCTTGGGGACTCCTGCTCAAGTGCTCGTCGTCCCCTTCCTGTTCAACCGTTGTCTTGGTCTTGGGCCGTTCTCCGCACTGGCGACCAGAGTGGCGGCCACCACCGTGCAGGCGAACAGCGCCGCGCCAACGGCCCACCACCAGAAGAAGCCGGAAAAAGCCGACGCAATCAGCAGGCCCAGACCCGCGCCGGCGGCGAAGGCCACGGCCAGGCCAACAGCAGGCCGGCTAGACACCGAGCTGGCGAGTTGTCCCCGGCGCAGCCACAAGGCCTGGAACAGGAGGACAGAACCGAAGACCAGCGGGACAATGCCGACCGCGTCGAGCACGGCGATGGCGTGACCTGGCGCCACGTCGACCAGCACAGGCCCTTCCCACGACGCAGGCGCCGCCAGGACCAGCAAGCCCACTGCTGACAGTCCGAAACCCAACGAGAACGCACGCCGCCGCATCATCTCGCGCGGGTTCCGTGTGAACTCACACCTTGCACGCGGGTCCAGCCGAGTCGTGCGCGGCAGCCACGCGGGCGCCGAGCGTCTCCAACTCAGCCGGCGCACAGGCGGCCTGCATCCGCTCGAAGAGTTGCCGCTCTTCCTTGTGGATGTGCGCTTTGAGCAGGTGGCCGAACGCCGGCAGGCGCTCGTCGAGCTCGGTGACCGGATCGGCTTCGAGGCTGCGAATCATCGCCCGCATGGCGTCGTGGTCCGCGAGCAGCGCCTGCACCTGGCGACCGCCCTCGGAAACGCTGCGGCCCGCGGCCGGAAAGACGTGCGCCTCTTCGATGTCGAAGTGCGGACGGAGATCACTCGCGAAGAATGCCAACAACCGCGGCACCTGCTGCGCCCGGTCGGTCGGCCAGTCGGCACGGGGATTCGTCGCCCGGCCCAAAATCAGTTGCTGCGCCATGATGAGGCCGAAGTGATGGTCGCGCGACAGCGGAACGAGGCTTTCGTGACGTTTCATCCCTACCGACAATGATGGGTCGGTTATCCTCAGCGGCGCAAGGGGGGGTGCATGCATCCGAGGTTCAAGGTTCCGATGCTCGCGGCGGCGCTGCTGATCTGCTGCAGCCCGGCCGCCGCCCAGACAGGACCGTACATCCAGATGGACCTGGGGTTGGCGGCCGCACCGCCGCTGGAGGTCCATGGCTCCAACAACGACTGGGGCACCAGGTGCGACCTGCTCATCAATCCGCTCGGCGTGGAGGTCGGCAACGAATGCGACACCGCTCCGCCGCGGGCGGCGTGGCTGAACGAGCTGGGCGGAGCTCCCGGCATCCGGACGGGGTTCGCCGTCGGCTACGACTGGGGCGCCGTCAGGCTCGAAGCCGAGTACTTCCACCGGCTTACCCCCTACAACGAGCGCACGGATACCGGCACCGCAACGGCGGTCATCCTCGCGAAGCGAGAGCAGGAGATCGCGGTGGCGGAGGGCGGCGTCGACGACCTGCGGTCGCACAACTTCTTCGGGAACGTGTACTACGACTTCGGTCCCGCCTCGGCGTCATGGACCCCGTACGTCGGCGCCGGCGTCGGCCTCGAGCGGGCGTCGCTGGACTACTTCTCGCTCTGGAAGCGGAACCACGATCCCGATCGGATCACGACGTTCAGCGATCCGCTGCTGCGCGCCAGGCTGGCCGGCACGACGAGCCTGGCCGAAGCCCGGTTGACGGATTCCATGGCGGGCTATCAGTTGCTTGGCGGCGTGGACTATCGGCTGAGCGACCCGGTCACGCTGGGCGTCAAGTTCCGGTGGGCGGACTTCGGCGAGTTTGCGAGCGAGCCCCGTCCCTGGAACCAGCTACGGAGCCACGAATCGGACATCGGCCGCGGTGAGCCGATCCTCTACCAGGTGACGACGGAGGACAGCCGGTTCTGGGGCGTGAGCCTCAGCCTGAAGTACCAGTTCTAGCGGCACCCGCCGCTACGGGTCCAGGCTGGCCGTGTAGGCCACGATGTTCACTATGTCTTCCTCGGTGAGGTCCTTCACGGCGGCGTCCATCAGGTCGGACCACGCGCCGTTGCGCACACCGGTCTGCAGGTCGTAGAGCTGCCGGGCCATATAGGTCGGGGAGCGGCCGGCCAGCGCCGGAATCGGGCCGATCCCGCGCAGGTCCTCCCCGTGGCAGATCGTGCACGAGACCGAGCGGGCGCCGCCGGTCGTCACGATCTCGCGGCCGCGTCCCACGGCTCCCTGCGGCACGTAGGCGATGAAGCCGGCCGTGTCGTCGCGCGCCTTGTTGCGCCTGATGTCTACCGGCGTCTCGACCACGCGCGTGCCGATGGGCTCCGTGCCGCCGCCTTCGACAACCTCGTGAATCCACCCGGCGTATTGCGTCACCGGGACCGTGTCCGTCTCGACGACCTCGACCCACGGCTTGAAATCGATCGAAGAGAAATATTCGGCCGCGATGCGGGCCTGCTCGTCACTGGTGGCCAGACCGATCCGCTCCATCAGGGAGGGCGGCCGCATGCGCGGCTCACCGGGCTTCCGCAGGCCGTTCCGCCAGTCGGTCATCTGCTGGACGAGATACTCGTAAGGCTGGCCGGCAACGCCGGCGTTCTCCGGCTTGCCCTGACCATTCGGCAGGTGGCAGTAGCCGCACGCCATGACGTCGTCGCCGCCGCCGCGCGCCACGACCTCCGGCATCGGCGGATGGCCGTCGGGGTGCCAGTCGGGCGGCCCGTTGGCAAGGGTGATGTCCCCGCGCCGCATGGACAGGCTGGAGCCCGGCACCGTGACGATCTCCTCCGGATCGGGAGTCTCGACGACAGCGTCGGGATCGTTGAGCACGTAGGCCCACGGCAGCACCGCGTTGGCGCCCGCCGTGTCCTGCTGCGCGCGGAGATCCATGCCGGCCGCGAGTCCGATCGCGGCCAGCGCCACGGCACATGCGCCGAATGACTGTCGCATCGCGTCCTCCTCGAGCCGGCGCCCGGCGGGGCGGGGCGCCGTCCGCCAGTGGATTGCCGCCATCATACACGCCGGATCCGCGGGCCACCTGCACCGCCGCGTTCTATAGTCTTGCGGCCGACGAATTCGAGGCGACCGCCCGCGGCGGCCGGCAGGTCGATGGGTACCGATACCGTGCGAGACACGTCCCCGGCGTCACGCGGCGGCGCCTCGTTCGCCCGCCGCCTGCTCGACTGGTGGGACGTTCACGGCCGCAAGCACCTGCCGTGGCAGCGGGAACGTACGCCCTACCGGATCTGGATAGCGGAGATCATGCTGCAGCAGACCCGGGTGACCACGGTCGAGCCATACTTCGAGCGCTTCTTCGCCCGGTTTCCTGACGTCCGCACCCTGGCGGGCGCCGACCTCGACGAGGTATTGCACCTCTGGAGCGGCCTCGGCTACTACGCCCGCGCCCGCAACCTGCACTGCGCCGCCGGCATCATCGTGCGCGAGCACGGAGGCGTGTTCCCGGACACCGTCGAGGCGGTGCAGGCGCTGCCGGGTATCGGCCGCTCCACGGCGGCGGCCATCGTCGCGCAGGGCTGCGGGCGACGGGCGGCCATTCTGGACGCGAACGTGAAGCGCGTCCTGGCGCGGCGGCACGCCGTCCCGGGCCCGGTTTCGGCCGCGGCCACGCTCGACGCGCTGTGGCGCCTGGCTGAAGCGCACACCCCCGCAGAGCGCGTGGCGGACTACACGCAGGCCATCATGGACCTGGGCGCCACGGTCTGCGTGCGGCGTCGGCCGCGCTGCGCCGCATGCCCCGTGAGCGCGGACTGTCAGGCGCGCACCGCGGGCGATCCCGAGCGCTATCCGGAGCGGGGGCCGCGCCGCGCACGCCGTGTGGAACGGAGCCGCTTCTTCGTGGTGGTCGATCCGCACGGCGCCTGCCTCGTCGAGCAGCGTCCGCCGCGCGGCATCTGGGGCGGCCTCTGGTCGCCGCCGCAGCGCGGCGCCGAAGAGCCCGTGGAGAGCTTCCTCGAAGCGGCCGGCATCACACCGGAGCTCGTCGCGCAGGTACGCGCCGCCGACGTGTTCCGGCATGGCTTCACGCATTTCGACCTCGACGTCGAGCCGGTCTACGTGCGCCTCAAGTCACGGCCGGCGCAAGTGCGCGAGACGGCCGCGCGCTGGATCCACCCGCACGGACACCGGCTGGGGCTCTCGAAGGTGGCCGCCAGGCTCGTGGCCGGCAGCGGCGACCCGCCCGGCTGACGGGGACCGGGGCGCCCGCGGCTCACCAGAGTCCGAGCAGACGCCACCAGAGGCTGCCGGCGCCCACCCAGATGATGATGTTCACGATGCTGATGACCAGACCCAGCTTCCACCACGTCCCGATGGCGACGTTCCCGGAGCCGAACAGGATCGGCGCCGCCGCCGTTCCGTAGTGCGTCAGCGACGCGTACAGATTGCTGAAGAAGCCGAGCAGCAGCGCGGCGAGGACGGCGGGCGTGCCGACCGCCAGGGCGAGGGCGAGAAACGGCGCGTACATGGCGCTGACGTGCGCCGTGTTCGAGGCGAAGAAGTAGTGCACGTAGAAGTAGATCAGGCTCAGGCTCAGGAAGGCCGGAAGCCAGTGGCCCGTCCCCAGCAAGCCTGATACGCGGTCCGTAAACCATGCCAGCAGGCCCAGCTCACCGAGCTGGCTCGCCAGCATTACGAGCACCGCGAACCAGATCAGCGTGTCCCAGCCGCTCCGCTCCCGCAGGATGTCCTCCCAGGCGAGCACGCCGGTAACCAGCATCGCGGCCACGCCCGCCAGCGCCGTCGTGGTGGCGTTGACGCCGAGCACGCCGCCGCCGATCCAGAGGCTCAGGAGCAGGACGAACACCGCCAGCAGAATCCGCTCGTGCCGCGTCATCGCGCCCAGCTCGCCGAGCCGTTGCCGGGCGAACTCCGGGGCCGCGGGGGTATGCGTGATCTGCGGCGGGTACAACCGGTAGATCAGCAACGGTACGAGCAGCAGGCTCAGGACTCCCGGGACGGCGGCCGCCGCGGCCCACAGCGCCCAGGAGATCTCCACGCCCTGCTGCGCGGCCAACTCGACCACGAGCGGGTTCGCCGCCATCGCGGTGAGGAACATCGCGCTGGTCACCACCACGCCCTGGTACACCGTGAACGTCAGGAACGCGGCAATCCGCCGCTCGGTGCCGCTTTCGGCGGCGCTGTCCAGCGACACGCAGAGCGACCTGAGAATTGGATATATGACGCCCCCGGCGCGAGCGGTGTTGCTGGGAATGGCGGGGGCGAGCACCAGGTCGGCGGCGACCAGGCCGTACGCCAACCCGAGGCTGCGTCGGCCCAACACGCGCATGAAGTGGTACGCGATGCGTGTGCCGAGCCCGGTCTTGACGAAGGCCGTGGCGATGAAGAAGGCGGCCACCACCAGCCAGACCACCGTGTTGCCGAAACCGGCTGTCGCCTCTGCAATCGTCAGCGTGCCGGAAAGCACCGCCACGGCCACCGCGATCAGCGCCACGGCGCCCATCGGCAGCGGCCGCAGGACTATGCCGACCATCGTCGCGACGAAGATGGCCAGCAACTGCCACGCGCGCGGCTCGACGCCGTCCGGCTCCGGCGCCAGCCAGATCGCGACGCCGACCGCGCAGACCGCGGCCAGCCGAGCCGTATCGACCCGTGCCGTACCGCCATCCCGCTTCAGCGTGCTGTCGACCATGCGTTACCCGCCGCTACGCACCGACTCTAGCAGCCGCCGGGGGTTTGGGGCGCAGCCCCATCTAAAGATGGATTGACGCGGTGCGGCCCGCGGAATATTCTCGACTGCGACCCGCTTCACGAGGAGGCCTGCCGTGAGCAGACAGCGGCTCTTGTCCATCGCAGCGCTAGCAGCGTTCGTCACCGTCGCGTTCCTGGTCCCGCTCGCCGCGCAGGAAGGCGAATACGCGCCACCGCGCACGCCGTGGGGCGACCCCGACCTGCGCGGGCACTATCTGCCCGGCCAGTCGCAACCGCTGGAGACACCGCGCCTCGAGCCGTGGGGCGACGTCCAGTACACGGAACACAACTACACCTTCTCCCGGTTCTTCCGCCCCGACGGCGACGCACCTGCGCGGCGCGAGCGCAACCGGACCCCGATGATCATCGATCCGCCGGACGGCCGCGTCCCGCTACAGGACTGGGCCGCGACCAGGCGCGACGAGATCATGGAGCGGCAGGAGGAGCTGGAGCACCTCGACCCGCGCGTCAAGTGCCTGCCGGCGGCGGTACCGCGGGCGCACCTGCCGGTCGGCTACAACACCTATCAGATCCTGCAGGTGCCCGGCGCCGTTCTCATCCTGTACGAGTGGAACCACCATTCGCGCTACATCCCGCTCGACGGACGCCCGCACCTGCCATCGGCCATCAAGCTGGGCATGGGCGATCCCCGCGGCCGCTGGGAGGGCGACACGCTGGTGGTCGAGTCGACGAACTTCACGGACAACACCTGGCCCGTCGGCCACGGCGCGCCGCCGGAGGGCGCCCCGGGCAACTCCCTCAACTCCGGCCACGGCGTCTTCCACAGCGGCGCCCTGCGCGTCGTGGAGCGGTTCATCCCGGTCGACGAGAACACGATCAACTACGAGGCGACCATCGAGGATCCCAACGTATTCACGCAGCCCTGGACGCTCAGGTACGAGGGGCTCGTACGCGCACCCGAAGACCACATCCTGTACGAGTACGCCTGTCACGAGGGCAACGGCCGCAACCTCAAGCTGATGACCGGCACCGAGTTCCAGTAGAGCCCGCGGCGCGGAACTGAAGCGGAGAGGCAACATGCGGCACTCGACGGTCATCCTCGATCCGACCGACGAGCGTGAACCTATCTCCAGACCGCTCGCCGCGCGTCCGGGGCGTCTTCAGGGGGCGGTCGGCATCGTCGACATCTCCAAGGCGCGCGGCGACGTCTTCTGCGACGAAGTGGCGCGTCTCGTCGCCGGGCGGCTGCCCGGCATCGACGTGGTGCGCCTGCGCAAGCCGACCTACACCAAGCCGGCTCCGGGCGCCTTGCGCGAAGAGGTGGCGGCGCGCTGCACGGCGGTCATCCAGGCGCTGGCCGATTGAGGGTCCTGCACGTCGTGCAGTGTGCACGACCTGGCGGAGTTCGAAGCGCGGGGCATCCCGGCGGTCATGGTCGCGTCGTCGGAATTCGTCGACGCTGCCCGCCGCCAGTCCGCGGCGCTGGGCATGCCGGCCATCGCCGATCGCGCCGTCTACGTCGCCCACCCGATCCAGGACGCCACCGACGCAGAGCTCCGCGCGAAGGCCCGCGCGGCGATCGACGCCATCCTGAGCGCCATCACATCCTGAGGAAATAGACTCGTATCGCATGTCTGGATCTGTCGCCATCGAGCGCCATGACGGCGTTGCCCTGCTTACTCTCGACAACCCGCCGGTCAACGGCCTGAGCTTCGCGATGCGCGCGGCGCTCGGCGACTGCGTCATGGAAGCGCTGGCCGACGAAGGCGTGGCGGCCATCGTGGTCGCCGGCGCGGGACGCATGTTCTGCGGCGGCGCCGACATCCGCGAGTTCGACGCGCCGCCGCCGCCCGGCGCGGCTTCCCTGCCCGCGGTGCTCGACGAACTGGAAGCGTCCCGTAAGCCGGTGGTCGCCGCCATCCACGGCGTCGCCGCCGGAGGCGGTCTGGAAGTGGCGCTGGCGTGCCACGTCCGGCTCGTTGCGCCGGGTACGCGGCTCGGCCTGCCCGAAGTGACGCTGGGCATAGTCCCCGGCGCCGGCGGCACGCAGCGCCTGCCGCGGCTGATCGGCGTGGAGGCCGCGCTCGACGTGATCGTCGGCGGGCAGCTCCTGCCGGCGGAGCGGGCGGTATCCATCGGAATCGCGGACGAGCTCGTTGAAGGCGACCTGCTGGCCGCCGCGATCGCGCGCGCCAGGCAGTTGGCGAACGACGGCGCGCCGTTGCGCCGCGCCTCCGCGCTTGAGGAGCGGATAGCTGCGGCGCGCGCCCATCCGGAAGTATTCGACGCGTTCCGCAAGAAGATGGCGCGGCGGGCGCGCGGATTCGATGCGCCGTACGCCTGCGTGGAGTGCGTCCAGACGGCCGTGACCCTGCCGTTCGCCGCCGGCATGGCGCGGGAGCGGCAGATCTTCGAGCGGCTGCGCGCTTCCGACCAGTCGGCGGCGCAGCGCCACGCCTTCTTCGCCGAACGCGAGGTGACGAAGATCCCGGACGTGCCCAAAGACACCGAGCCGCTGCAGATCGAGCGGGCGGCGGTGATCGGTTGCGGCACCATGGGCGGCGGCATCGCCATGAACTTCGCCAACGCCGGCATCCCGGTCACCGTCGTCGACGTCTCCGACGAGGCGCTCGACAAGGGACTCGGCGTGGTGGCGCAGAACTACGCGGCCACGGTCGCGAAGGGCCGCCTTCGCAAGAGCAGATGGACGAGCGGCTGGCGCGCATCGCGCGCAGCGTGCGCTACGAGGATCTGGGCGACGCCGACATCGTGGTTGAAGCTGTCTTCGAGCGCATGGATCTCAAGCGGGAGGTATTCCGGCGACTCGACGCCGAGTGCAAGGCGGAAGCCGTGCTGGCCACCAACACGTCGACGCTCGACGTCGACGAGATCGCCGCGGTCACCTCCAGGCCCGAGTCGGTGATCGGCACCCACTTCTTCAGTCCGGCCAACGTGATGCGGCTCATGGAGAACGTGCGCGGCAAGCGCAGTTCCGCGCGGACCATCGCCACCGTCATGCAGCTCGCCAGGCGGCTCGGCAAGGTCGGCGTGCTCGTCGGAGTCTGCGACGGGTTCGTGGGCAACCGCATGCTCGCGCCGTATCTCCGCGAGGCGGAGTTCCTGCTCGAGGAAGGGGCGCTGCCGCAGCAGGTGGACGGCGTCATCTACGCGTTCGGCCTGCCGATGGGACCGTTCCAGATGTCGGACCTCGCGGGGAACGACGTGAGCTGGTACATCCGCCAGCGGCAGGCGGCCACGCGGCCGCCCGACCTGCGCTACTCCCCCATCGCCGACCGCATCTGCGAGCTGGGCCGCTTCGGCCAGAAGACGGGCGCGGGGTGGTACCGCTACGAGCCGGGCAGCCGCGCCCCGGTTCCCGACCCCGTGGTAGAGGAAATCATCGTCGCCGCGGCGGCCGAGGTCGGCATCGAACGCCGTCCCATCGCCGACGAGGACATCGTGCCGCGCTGCCTCTATCCGCTCGTCAACGAGGGAGCGAGGATCCTGGAAGAGGGGATCGCCCTGCGCGCGAGCGACATCGACGTGGTCTGGATGCACGGCTACGGCTTCCCGCGCTACCGCGGCGGGCCGATGTTCTGGGCCGACCTGGTCGGGCTGCGAACGATCTACGACGCCATGAGCCGCCTGTACGACGAGCACGGCGAGCGGCTCGCACCGGCCCCGCTCCTCAAGCGGCTTGCCGAACAGGGCAAGGGGTTCGGGGATGCCGCGGCGTGAGCCGGCGGGCGACACGCCGGATCTGATCGAGCGCTACTTCGAGCAGGGCTGGACGGACGGCCTGCCCGTGGTGCCGCCGACGCCGGCGCTGGTGGCCGCCATGGTCACGGCGCTGGGCGGCGAACCCGCCCACCTGGAAGCGCGCATCCCGCCCCGCTGGGGCAACCTGACGCGCGAGGTGCTCGCGATCAACCTCGTGCTGGCCGGCTGCCGGCCCGAGTACGCCCCCCTGGTGCGCGCCGCTTTGCTGGCGCTCGCCAGCAGCCACTTCAACCTGCACGGCGTACAGGCCACCACCCACATGGCTGCCCCTCTGGTCGTGGTGAACGGCCCGGTCCGGAAGGAGATCGGCCTCAACGCCGGCGCCAACGTGTTCGGTTCCGGCTGCCGCGCCAACGCCACGGTCGGCCGTGCGATCCGTCTCGTGCTGCTCAACGTCGGCGGCGCCTGGCCGGGCGACCTCGACAAAAGCACGCTGGGCCACCCCGGCAAGTACACCTTCTGCATCGCCGAGAACGAGGAGGCCAGCCCCTGGCCGCCGTACCACGTGGAGCATGGCTACGCGCAGGGGGACAGCACCGTGTTCTGCATCGCCGCGGAGGGGCCGCACAGCGTCACCAACCACGTGGCGAACGACGCGGAAGGCATCCTCGACAGCGTCGCCTCGGCCATGAGCACCATCGCGCACAACAACGCCGTGAGCAGCGGCTCATGCGCGGTGATCATCGGACCGGAGCACGCGGCGACGATTGCCGGCAAGGGCTGGACGCGCCAGGACGTGCGGCGCTACCTATGGGACAAGGCCGGCAACACGTGGGATGCCGTCAGCTTCGGCGACCGCTACGGCAAGATCTACAACCGCAACCTGCCGGATTGGTACCCGCGCGAGCCGGGCGCGCGCATCCCGGTCGTCCCCGCAGCCGGCGACATCCACGTGTTCGTCGCCGGCGGCCCGGCCGGGCGGTTCTCGGCGTTCCTGCCCGGCTGGGGACACATGACCTCGCCGGTGCTGCGCGCCATCGACGGCCGTCCGCCGGCCAACGCCAGGGACTGCACCGACGGCACCTGCGAGCTGTAGCCGGGCTCAGCTAACCGCCGGCCATGGCGCCGACGATCAGGTACGGCTCGACGCCCGCGGCGACGGGCTCCGGGAGGGGCGCGTCGGGAGGCTCATGGGACAGGTCCTGCTCGCAGGCGAAGAACCTGATGAACGGCCGGCGGCGCTGTGTCGCGTAGTCGCGGATGGTGCCGCGCAGCGCCGGGTAGTCCGCCTCCAGCGCGTCGATGACGGCGCGCTGCGTGACGTCCCCCGCAACGTCGAGCGTTATCTCGCGCTCGACGCGGGCCAGGGTGCACAGCGCCGCCGGCAGCACCACGCGGATCATGGCAGCGTCTGAACCTCCACCGACGTCACCGCCGGCAGGTCCCGCACGATGGGCGCCCACGTGTCGCCTGCGTCCGGCGAGACATATACCTGCCCGCCCGTGGTGCCGAAGTAGACTCCGCACGCGTCGAGCGAGTCCACCGCCATCGCGTCGCGCAGCACGTTGACGTAGCAGTTGCGTTGCGGCAGGCCGTTGGTCAACGCCTCCCACTCGTCGCCGCCGCTGCGGCTGCGGTACACGCGCAGCCGGGCATCGGGCGGATAGTGCTCGGAGTCGCTCTTGATCGGCACCACGTAGATCGTTTCCGGCTCGCCCGGATGCACCTCGATCGGAAATCCGAAGTCGCTCGGCAGGTTGCCGCTGATCTCGCGCCACGACTCACCCGCGTCGTCGCTGCGCATGACGTCCCAGTGCTTCTGCATGAACAACACGCCGGGGCGGCCCGGATGCATCGCGATGCGGTGCACGCAATGGCCGACCTCCGCGTCCTCGTCCGGAATGCCCTGGGAGCGCAGGCCCCGGTTGATCGCCCGCCACGTCTCGCCGTTGTCGTCGCTGCGGAACGCGCCGGCCGCCGAGATGGCCGTGTAGATGCGCCCTTCGGTCTGCGGATCCAGCAGGATGGTGTGCAGGCAGAGCCCGCCGGCGCCCGGCTGCCAGGAGGGGCCGGTCCCGTGGCCGCGCAGGCCCGGCAGCTCGCGCCACGACTTCCCGCCGTCGGTCGACCGGAACAGCGCCGCGTCCTCCACGCCGGCATACACGGTGTCGGGATCCTCGCGGTCCGGCTCCAGGTGCCACACGCGGGCGAACTCCCAGGGGTGCGGCGTGCCGTCGTACCACTGGTGCGTGCCGGCCTCCCCCTCGTACTTGAACTCGTTGCCCACAGGATTCCAGGTCTTGCCGCCGTCTTCGGAACGCTGGATGACCTGTCCGAACCAGCCGCCGCCCGGCGCCGCGTAGATGCGATCGGGTTCCGCGGGCGACCCCTTCAGGTGGAACACTTCCCACCCGGCGAAGTGCGGGCCTTCCACACTCCAGTTCTTGCGCGCGCCGTCCGACGTGAGCACGAACGCGCCCTTCCGCGTGCCCACCAGTACCCGTACCTTGCTCATCGCAGCAGGTTAGCAGAAAGCCGTCTCGCGCATATCGCGGCCGCCAACGCGCGCAAGCGTTGCGCCGGCGGAGCGCATGCGGCAGACTGGACGAATGCCGAACCCGAACCAGCGGCGGCTGCCGGACGGACGCATCGTCTACGACCCGCGGGGATCCGTCACCGCGGATCCCTTGCCGCCGGCGGCGCGCCTGGCGGCGCTCGACGGCGTCCGCCTCGGCGTCCTCGACAACACGAAGTGGAACGCGTCGAAGCTGCTGCGGCAGGCCGTGGCCACCCTGGAATCCGACCTGACGTTTGCCGGCGTGCGCCACTATGCGAAGTCGAGCTTCTCGCGCCCCGCGGCCACGGAGCTGCTGGACCGGATCGCGGCGGAGAGCGACGCCGTGATCACGGCGATCGGCGATTGAGGCTCCTGCACGTCGTGCAGTTTGCACGACGCGGTCGAGCTGGAGCGGCGCGGCGTACCCGCCGCCGTGATCGTGACGGATGCATTTCTGCACGAAGCCGACCTGCAGCGTACGGCGCTGGGCGCGGAGCTGCTGGCGCCGGTCGTAATACCGCATCCGCTCAGCACGCTGACCGCCGGGGAGATTGCAGCCCGCGCCGCCGCCGCGGCCGAGGGCATCAGAAAGGTCCTCACCGGCGGCGCGCTATGATCTCCGCGTGAACGTGCAGCTTGCCTACGGCCGCGGGCGGCTCGCGGTCGACTTTCCCGAGGATCGCACTACCGTCCTGGAGCCGACCTACATCCCGGGCTTGCCGGACGAGGCCGGCGCCATCCGCGATGCGCTGCAGGCGCCGCTCGGCGCGCCGCCGCTGGCGTCAATGGTGGGGCCGGAGCAGACCGTCGCCATATCGGTCTGCGACATCACCCGGCCGATGCCCAGCCGCACGCTGCTGCCGGTGCTCCTCGGCGAGCTGGCGCACGTGCCCGACGAGCGGATCGTCGTCCTGATCGCGACCGGGACGCACCGCCCGAACGACCGCGGCGAGCTGGTCGAGATGCTGGGCGAGGAGATTGTCGGCCGCTACCGCGTCGTCAATCACAGCGCGTTCGACGACGACGGTCTGACGTACCTGGGCGACGTGGAGCCGCGCGTGCCGGTGTGGCTGAATCGGCTTTGGGTGGAAGCCGACTTCCGGATCACAACCGGCTTCGTCGAGCCGCATTTCTTTGCCGGCTTCAGCGGCGGCCCGAAGCTGGTCGCGCCGGGCCTGGCCGGTTTCAGGACGACGATGCGCCTGCACGACGCGGAAATGATCGCCAGTCCGAACGCGCGCTGGGGCGTAACGGAGGGCAACCCGATCCACGACGCCATTCGTCGCATCGCCGCGCGCGTGGGCGTCCACTTCAGCGTCGATGTCGCGATCAACCGCGACCGTCAGATCACCAGCGTGGCGGCCGGCGAGCTGTTCGCGGTCCACGCGGCGATGGCGGAGCGTGTGAAGCGCAGCGCCATGCAGCCGTTCGACGCGCCGTTCGACGTGGTCGTGACCACCAACAGCGGTTATCCCCTGGACCAGAACTTGTACCAGACCGTCAAGGGGTTGTCGGCCGCGGCGCAGGTGGTCAAGCCGGGCGGCGCCATCGTGTGTGCGGCGGAGTGTGCCGACGGGCTGCCGGACCACGGCGACTACGGCGCCATCCTGAGCGCGCGCGACTCGCCGGACGCGCTGCTGGAGATGATCTGCGCGCCGGGCCACAACCGGCACGACCAGTGGGAGGTGCAGGTCCAGGCGCAGATCCAGCGGCGCGCCGCCGTGTTCCTGAAGGCGGACGGCCTCTCGCCGGACGCCGTGCGCGCCGCGCACCTGACCCCGATCGACGACGTCGGCGAGACGACACGCCGGCAACTCGACCGCTGCGGGCCCGCGGCCCGTCTGTGCGTCCTGCCCGAGGGGCCCCAGACCATCCCGTACCTGACCGCGGCCGCGTAACGCAATGGACTTCACGTTCAGCCCGCGCGTCGAGGCGCTCCGCCGGCAGTTGCTCACCTTCATGGACGACGTCGTCCATCCGCACGAACGCACGTACGCGGAGCAGCACGCGGCGCAGCAGGACCGCTGGCAGACGCCGCCGATCATGGACGAGATGAAGCGCCGGGCGCGCGAGGCCGGCCTCTGGAACCTGTTCCTGCCCGAGAGCGAAGAAGGCGGCGGTCTGACCAACCTGGAGTACGCCCCGTTGTGCGAGATCATGGGACGCTCGCCGATCGCGCCGGAAGTGTTCAACTGCGCCCCGCCCGACACCGGGAACATGGAAGTGCTGGAGCGCTACGGCACGGAGGCACAGCGCAGCCGCTGGCTGGCGCCGCTGCTCGACGGCGCCATTCGCTCGGCCTACGCGATGACCGAGCCGGACGTGGCGTCGTCGGACGCCACCAACATCCGCTGCCGCATCGAGCGGGACGGCCACGAGTACGTCGTGAACGGCCGCAAGTGGTGGATCACCGGCGCCGGCAACAGCCGCTGCGAGATCTTCATCCTGATGGGCCGCACCGATCCTTCCGCCGAGCGGCACCGGCAGCAGTCGATGATCCTCGTTCCGCGGGATACGCCGGGCGTGACGCTGGTCCGTCCGCTGACCGCGTTCGGCTACGACGACGCGCCCGTCGGGCACTGGGAGATCAGCTTCGAAGACGTACGCGTGCCGCGGGAGAACATCCTGCTCGGCGAGGGGCGCGGCTTCGAGATCGCCCAGGGGCGCCTGGGTCCCGGACGCATCCACCACTGCATGCGCGTCATCGGCCTCGCGGAGCGGTCGCTGGAGGCGCTCTGCGCGCGGGCGCATACGCGGGTGGCGTTCGGCAAGCCGCTCGCCGAGCAGGGCGTCGTCATGGAAGCGGTGGCCAACTCGCGCATGGAGATCGAGCAGGCGCGGTTGCTGACCCTCAAGGCGGCCCACATGATGGACACCGTTGGGAACAAGACCGCGCGCGCGGAGATCGCGATGATCAAGGCGGTGGCGCCGTCCATGGCCCAGCGCGTCATCGACCGCGCCATCCAGCTCCACGGCGGCGCCGGGGTATCCGAGGATTTCGGGCTCGCCCGGGCCTGGGCCCACAGCCGCACCCTGCGGATACTCGACGGCCCCGACGAGGTGCACCGCCGCACCGTTGCCCGCGTCGAGCTGCGGAAGCAGCGCGACCAGACTCCCGCTCACTCGTAGACGAGCGTTACGAACTCCGCCACGCAGGCCGGCTTCTCCGCGCCCTCGGCCGTGACGACGCACGCGCTGGTCAGGCGCAGCGCGTCCGGCGCTACGCGCTCCGCGGCCACGAGCGTCTCGGTGCCGCGCACGCGCTCGCCCACCGCCACCGGGCTGATGAACCGCACGCGGTTGAGGCCGTAGTTGATCGTGCGCGTCACGCCTCGCAGATCCAGGATCTCGTTGCGGAACCGGACGACCAGCGACAGGGTCAGAAACCCCTGCACGATCGGCCTGCCGCCCGGCAGCTCGCGCGCGGCGCGCTCCACATCGAGATGGATCCACTGGTGGTCGCCCGTGACGTCGGAGAACGCGCCGACCATCTCCTGCGTGATCCGCACCCAGCCGCTCGTGCCGAGCTCGCTTCCGACGAGTTGCTCCAGGGCGTCAAGCCCGTGGACGGTTCGCATGTGGCTTCCCTGCGGGGCAGGTCCGGCGGAGCTGAACGGTGCCCATCAGCGAAGCCGGACGGCGCCTATTATATGAGCCTGTGCACCCACCCCGCGCATCCGAGCTGACCGACGTCCGGCCCGACGAGCAGCTCGACGCGGGCCGCATCGCGCCGTGGCTGCGCGCGAACCTGCCCGACGCCGGCGTGCCGCTGGAAATCGCCGGGCAGTTCGGCGGCGGCTACGCCAACCTCACCTACCTGTTGCGTTGGGGCGGGAAGGAATACGTGTTGCGGCGGCCGCCGATCGGTCCGGTGGCGCCAACGGCCCACGACATGCAGCGGGAGCACCGGGTGCTGTCGCGGCTGGGCGCCGCGTATCCGCTCGCGCCGCGCAGCTACGCGCTGTGCACCGATCCCGCTGTCCTGGGCGTCGATTTCCACGTGCTGGAACGCCGCCACGGATTCGTGATCCGCCACCAGCTTCCGCCCGATGTCGCCGGCGACCCGGGCACGGCAAGGCGGCTTGGGGAGGCGCTGGTGGACGCCCTCGCCGCGCTGCATCGTGTCGATCCGCGGGCGGTCGGACTCGGCGACCTCGGCCGGCCGGAAGGCTACGTCGAGCGGCAGCTTGCCGGCTGGACGCGGCGCTGGGCGGCGACCGGCCGCGCGCTGCCCGGCGTGGACCGGCTCGCGTCCTGGCTGCGCGACCACCGGCCGCAGCAGCAGGCGGCAACGCTGCTGCACAACGATTTCCAGATCGAGAACATCCTGCTCGACGCCGCGGATCCGGCGAGGATCGTGGCGGTGCTGGACTGGGACATGTGCACGCGGGGCGATCCGCTGATGGACCTGGGCTACCTGCTCAACTGCTGGACCGACGCCGGCGACGATCCGGCGTGGCGCGGCGTCAGCCCCAGCCCCGGTTGGGCGCCCGGACTTCCGTCGCGCGCCGCGCTGGTGGAGCGCTATGCCCGCGCGACCGGCTTCGACGTCGAGCACGCGCGCTGGTATCACGTGTTCGGCGCCTTCAAGCTCGCCGTCGTGCTGGAGCAGATCCACGTCCGGTTCCAGCGCGGGCAGACGCACGACGCGCGCTTCGGCGCGCTGGGGGCACGCGTGGAGGGATTGGCCTCGAAGGGGCTGGCGCTGATCTAGCCCGCCCCGGCGCGCCGTCAGAACGGTTTCAGCACCGCCATGCCGACCGCCAGCAGCACGGCCAGCACCGCGACGATCGTCAGTGGCTGCGCCTGCTGCGGGCGGCGGAAGGCGATGCCGGCGATCGCCGCCAGAGCGAGCCAGGCCGCCAGCTTGACGAATACCCAGCCGGGGAACCCGAAGCGGCCGATGGCGAGCATGCCGAAGCCGCTCACGAGCGCCGCGAGCGCGGCCACGCCGGACCAGATGAGGATGTTGCGCCGCCGCTCGGGCTGCGGATTGGCCAGCGCGGCGAACACGATCCCGGCCAGCATGATGGCCGAGAAGAAATGAATCAACTGATAGAACTGAAACGACATGCGGCGTTCTCCCGGCGGCCGGCGCTAGCGCGTGCTGGCCGGAATGGCGGAATAGCTCAGCTCCGCGTCGTAGCGCAGCACCGTCCGCTCGATGGACGTGAGCACGCCGGCGAGACTCGCGGTAAGGGCGCCGGCTTCCTCGCCGAAGGCGCGCGCCACCAGCGAAGGCTGCTCCAGTTGGGCAAAACTGGAGTAGTTCTCGACGATCAGCCACGACGAGGGCCCCGGTCCGAACACGCGCTCATACACACCGAACACGAGATTCGCGTCGGTGAACTTCGGCAGGGCGGAGCGCAGGAAGTCCTCCCAGGCGGCCCCGCGGCCGGGCGCCACCTGCAACGTCGTGACGCGCGCCAGCGAGAGGCCTCCGACGTCGTCCGCCTCGACGCTCATGTCCGGCCGGTAGCGCATGGCGTAACGCTTCCGCGATACGGTCATCCGCCGCAGCCGGTCGACCAGCCGCAGCCGCCGGTCGGGCTGCAGCACGCGCGCCAGCGGACCGCCGGTGTCGTACTGCGCCAGGCTGCTCATCGGCGTCACGAGCTGCAGCTCGTAGCTGTTGCCGAATTCGGCGACCCGCCATACCGAGCGCCACGGCACGCCGGCCCTCTGGAGCGTGGGGTTCACCTCTTCGAGCTGCAACTCGACATAGTCTTCGACGCGGTTGGGCACGACGTTCACGATGTCGACCTGCATCCACTCGACGTCCTGCGCGTGCGCCGCGGGCAGCGGCGCCAGGCACAGCAGGATCAGCAGGCAACAGCCGGTCTGTACGGTCGCTTTCACGGCTCTCATGATGTCCCCTCCTGATTTCGCGTCCACCTGATTCTGACATAGAATGCGGCAGCCCGATCTGGAGGTCGACAACGATGCCCTGGTTCGCACTGATCGCCCGCGACCGTCCGGACGGTCTCGAGCACCGCAAGACGCACCGTCCCGCACACCTCGAACACATGGCGCGGCTCGACGCCGCCGGCCGGCTGCGCTACGGCGGCCCGCTGCTCAGCGAGGACGGGGAAATGAGGGGCAGCCTCATCGTGCTGGAAGCGGACGACCTCGACGCGGCGAAGCAGGCCTACGCCGAGGACCCGTACATCGTGCACGCCGTGTTCGAGTCCTTCGACATCGTCGAGACCAGACCGATATTCCCGCGCGGAAACTGACGATGCTGCTCTACCGCAGCCCGTTTCCGGACGTGGAGGTTCCGGAAGTCCCGCTGCCGGACTACGTGTTCGAGCACGTGGACCGCTGGCCCGACAAGGCGGCGATGATCGACGGGCCGTCGGGGCGCACGCTGACCTACGCGCAGTTGCTCGGCGCCGCGCGCGCCACTGCCGCCGGGCTGGCCGCGCGCGGATTCGGCAAGGGCGACGTCTTCGCCATCTACAGCCCCAACCTGCCGGAGTACGCCGTCGCCTTCTTCGGCATTGCCACCGCCGGCGGCACGGTCACCACGATCAACCCCCTCTACACGCCGGCGGAGCTCAACCGCCAGCTTCGCGACGCCGGGGCGAAGTTCCTGGTGACGATTCCGCAGTTCGTCGACCGGGCGCGCGAGGCGATCGCCGGTACGGACGTCCGTGAGTTGTTCGTGTTCGGCGCGGCGGAAGGCGCCACGCCGTTCGCCGCGCTGCCGTCATCCGGCCCGCCGCCCGCCGTGACGATCGACGCCCGCGAGGACATCGTGGCGCTGCCCTATTCGAGCGGCACGACCGGGCTGCCCAAGGGCGTGATGCTGACCCACCGCAACCTGGTGGCCAACGTGGTGCAGACCGACGCCGTGGAGCGGCTGACGCCGCGCGAGACGATGGTCGGCATCCTGCCCTTCTACCACATCTACGGCATGGTGGTGCTGATGAGCGGCGCGCTCCGCGTGGGCGCCACGGTCGTCACCATGCCGCGCTTCGACTTCGAGCAGTTCCTGGGTCTGGTGCAGCAGCACCGGGTGACCATGAGCTACATCGTGCCGCCCATCGTGCTGGCCCTGGCCAAGCATCCGGCAGTGGACAACTACGACCTGTCCTCGCTGACCGACCTGCTGTCGGGAGCGGCGCCACTGCCGGAACCGGTATCGAAGGCCTGCGGGGCCCGCATCGGCGTGGCCGTGCGCCAGGGCTACGGCCTGACCGAGACCAGCCCGGTGACGCACTTCACCCCCCGCGACGGCGTCAACAAGCCGACCTCGGTCGGCCCGGCGGCGCCGGGCACCACCTTCCGGGTGGTGGATGTCGCCACGGGAGAGGATGCGCCGACAGGCGGCCTCGGCGAGGTCTGGGTGCGCGGCCCGCAGGTGATGAAGGGATACCTGAACAACCCCGAAGCCACCCGCGCGATGATCGACGAGGACGGCTGGCTGCATACGGGCGACATCGGCCGCGCGGACGAGGACGGCTACCTGTACGTCGTCGACCGCGTGAAGGAGCTGATCAAGTACAAGGGCTTCCAGGTGGCGCCGGCCGAGCTCGAAGCGGTGGTGCAGTCGCACCCCGCGGTGGCCGACGCCGCGGTCATTCCGAGCCCCGACATCGAAGCCGGCGAGGTGCCCAAGGCGTTCGTGGTGCTCAAACCCGGCGCCTCCGCGACCGCCGACGAGATCATGGAGCACGTCGCCGAACGCGTGTCGCCGCAGAAGAAGGTGCGCCGCGTCGAGTTCATCGACGCGATTCCGAAGGTTCCGTCCGGCAAGATCCTGCGCCGCGCGCTGGTCGAGCGCGAACGGGCAGCGCGCGGCGACTGAACGAGCACACGGTGTCAACCCGCCTGCCGCACCCGCTCCGGTTGCCACGCTTGCTGGCGGCTGCCATCGCGCTGCTGCTCTGCACGACCGGCGCGGCGGCGCAGACCGGGCCGCTCGAGCTCGAGGCGACCGTGGACGTTCCGGCAAACCTGGTGGCGCTCGAGGGCGCCTACGCGTACGCCGCTGCGGAAGACACGCTGCGCATCATCGACCTCTCGGATGGTTCGCGGCCGGCGGTGCGCGGCGACGTCGCCGTACCCGGCCGCATCTGGAGCCTCCACCCCGCCGGCGGGCGGGTCTATCTGGCGGCCGGGCTCGACGGCCTCCACATCGTCGACGTCTCCGACCCGGACGCGCCCGCGCTGCTCGCCACCCATCCGACCGCCGGCCAGGCGCTCGGCGTCACGACCTCCGGCTCTACCGCGCTCGTCATCAACCTCATGACCGGCCTGGAAATCGTCGACGCCGCGGACGGCGCGGCGCCCGCCCTGGTGCATACGGAAGAAACCGCGGGCTATCAATGGGGAATCGGGGGCGGCGGCTCGCGCATCCTGGTTGCGGACCAGCCCTCGGGTGTGCACGTGTTCGACGTCTCGACGCCGACGGCGCCCGCGCTGCAGGGGGTGTATGCCAGCGAGCAATCGGCGCAGTCGGTTGTCGCGGGCGACGACGGGCGCGCCTACGTGGTGCTGGCCGGAAGCGGCGTGGTCGAGATACTCGACCTCGGGGATCCGTCGAATCCGCGTCTGCTCGGCTCGCACCGGCCGTCCCGCCCCGGCGGCCGCACGCAGCGCGTGGCGGTGCGTGCGGGCAGGATGGCCGTCCCGGTCGCCGAGGACGGCGTCGAATGGGTGGACGTATCGGATCCGGCGTCGCCGCTGCTGGCGGCAACCCACGACACCCCCGGCACTGCCCACGACGCGGCCATCGCCGGCGACATCCTCGCCGTCGCGGACGGCGCCGCGCTCCTCATCTACCGCATCCGCTGACCGCCCGTGGCGGCGGCGCCGACCGTCCGCTACTGCTCGGCGAGCGGCAGGAAGAGCGAGATGCGATCCTCGCTGCCGATGGCGCGTGAAATGTGCCCCTGGCCGGTCGTATCCTCAGCCAGCAGGATATGCCCCGGATGCAGGCGGATCCGCGTGCCGTCGCCGATCTCGACCTCGCTCTCCCCCGCCAGCGTGATGACGTACTGGCGGCGCGGCGCGGTGTGCCAATCGATGTAGTAGGCCGGCGAGTTGCGCCGGAACTGCACGCTCGTGACGGGCACAGCCTCCGACAGCTCCGTCGTCGCCCGGTTGCCCGGGCTCAACGGCACCTCCAGCTCCTCGGCGTGGGTCTTGCCGTCCTCGCCGGTGTAGATCCGCGTGACCTTGATCGGGGTCCGCTCCTGCGCCGCCGCGCCCTCGGGCGCGAACCAGCGCACCCCGCCTGCGACCAGCAGCGTCGGAATCCACCCCAGCACCAGTACAGCCTGCAGCTTGCCGTTCATAGTCGTCCCCCTCTTTGCGCGGCTCCGAATGTTCGACCATTCTCACACGCCGGAGCTCCAGGCGTAATTGATACGCACGTAGTAGAACGCGCCGTTGGCGCCGAACGGCGTGTACACGCTGAATCGGTTGCCCTTCTCGCCGGCGATCGGGTTCTCCTCCGGGTCGTTGCCGAATACATTCTGGCCGCCGACCGTAAGCGTAACGGAGTCGCCGAGCGGATACGCCGCTTCGAGGTCGACCACCGCGTCGCCGTGGTACACGTACAGGTCGCGCGAGTCGAACCACTCGGCGTAGTAGCTCACGCGGCCGAGCAGGCGCCAGCGGCCGGCCGCCTGCTGCACGCTGGCGTTCCAGCGCGTGCCGGGGATGGCCTCCTGCAGCTCGCGGACCCGCAACGCGTCGAGCACCTCGGGATCGAAGCGCGTGACGCGCGTCGCAGTACGGTTGAACAGGGCGCCCAACACCGTCCGCCCTCCAAAGCGGGGCGGCGCGTACGTCGCCACCACGTCGAGGCCCTGCGTCAGCGTCTCGAAGTGGTTGGTGAAGAACCGGAAGTTCTGCAGGTTGCGGGCGCTGGTGACACCCTCGGCGAGCAGGCCGTCGACCTCCGCCGGCGTGAGCGCGAAGAGCTGCGTGAGCGCGAGCCGATCCTTCAGGCGGATGCGGAAGTAGTCCGCGGTGACGTTGAACGGACCGCTGTCGACCACCGCGCCGAGCGCGTAGTTTACCGAGCGTTCGGGCTGCAGCGCCGCGCCGCCCCGCAGCCGGGCCACGCGCGACGTGGGCGGGATGGTGCCGTTGTTGACCAGGTCCATCAATGCATGGTCGTACTCGGTCGAGACGTTGAACGCGTGTTGCTGGCCCGGTGTCGGCGCCCTGAATCCGGTGCTGGCGCTGGCGCGCAGCGCGACGGCGCCGGCCAGCCGGTAGCGGCCAGCCAGCTTGCCGTTCGTGGTCGTGCCGAAATCCTCGAAATCTTCCAGCCGCAGCGCGCCGCCGGCCGTCCAGGCGTCGTCCGCTCCGCGCACCTCCACGTCGCCGTACAGCGCCGTGTTCGATCGGCTCCAGTCGCCCGCCGCGATCGGGCTGAACCCGGGGAATCCGTTGGAACCGGCGCTGAAGCCCTGCGCGGCGTACGGGCCGATCTGCCACGAGGCCGCTTCGCCGAGACCGATCTCGAACCGTTCGCGCCGCCATTCGGCGCCGCCGGCGAAGTGCACCCGGTCGTTGAGCGGATAGCTGAAGTCGATGTTCAGTCCCACCTCTTGCTGCCCGTACAAACCCGGATCGAACGACGTGGGGGTGGCCGGACCGAGCGACGCGTTGACGGTGTCGTGGATGAAGAAGTCGACCGTGCTGGAACCGACGCCCGCGCTCGCGTCCCAGAGCACGCCGCCCGGCAGCTCGCCGCGAGCGCCGCCGACCGCCGACGTGTCGCGCACCTCACCCCCGAACTGCGGCTGGAAGCCGCCCGGGAACAGCTCCTGGAAGGAGAAGCAGCGCGGCTCGTCGAACACACGCGCCAGCGCCGCCGGATCCGGCCGGTCGCTGGCGACCGGCACCGCGGGGCAGCCCGCGGACCCGTCGGCCAGGCCGTCCCGCGCGTCCAGTACGTCGCCGATCAGCAGCGTCCGTCCGCCGTCGACGCTGAAGACGGCATTCCGCGTGTTCGGATTGCGGAAGAAGAAACCGCCGGTCACCCGCCGGCTTGCGTAGTTGGCGTAGCCGTACGCCTGCACGCCGCCAAACAGGCGGCCGAAGTTGCCCCAGAGCTTGAGGTTATCGTCGATGCTCGGCGCACCCGAGACCTGCGCCGGGTCGGCGACCGCGTCGTTGCCCGCGGCGATCAGCCGCGCCGCATCGTCGCGCTGCACGCTGCGGCTGGTCGGGGCGCTGTTGCCGTACTCGATGCTGAGGTTGGCGAAGCCAGCGCGGCCCAGCGGAAGGCCCGCGTTGGCGGCGACCGTGTAGGCGCCGCCGTCGCCCGCGCCGTGGCCACCGGTGTGCAGCTCGACGCTGCCGCCCGACCGATCGTCCTTGAGCAGGAAGTTGAGCACCCCGGCGATGGCATCCGAGCCGTACTGCGCTGAAGCCCCGTCGCGCAATACTTCGACCTGCCGCAGCGCAATCGCGGGGATGGTCGATATGTCCGGCCCCTGCGCGCCGTCGGCGACGCCGTTGCCGAGCCAGGTGATGATTGCGCCGCGGTGGCGGCGCTTGCCGTTGACCAGCACCAGGGTGTGATCGGGAGCCAGACCGCGCATGTTGGCCGGCCGGATGATGCGCGCCGCATCGCCGACCGGCTGCGGGTTCACGTTGTAGGAGGGCACCAGGGTGCGGAGCTGGTCTCCGACGTCCGTTTGGCCCAGGCCGACGAATTCCGTGGCCGGAATGGCGTCGATCGGCACCATCGAGGCGGTGACCGAGCGCGGCTGCGCGCGGCTCCCGACCACGACCACCTGCTCCGCGAGCTGCACCGACAGCACGACCTCGAGCGTGACCGTGCTTCCCGCGCCGGCCGTTACACCGCGCCGCACGACGGTCTCGAAACCGGGCAGCGTGAAGGTCACGTCGTACGTGCCGGGCGGGAGCGCGGCGATCACGAAGCGGCCCGCGCCGTCGGAGATGGCGGTCGCCGCCAGTACGCCGGCCGCCGCGCTGCGCGCCTCCACGGTGACGCCCGGCAGCACGAGTCCGGTGGCGTCCCTGACCACGCCCTCGATGATCGAATCCTGAACAGCGGCGGGCACCGCTGGGAGCGCGGCAAGCAGCAACGCGACAACAGTCCCGGGCGCGCGCATCCGGCGGCTACACGACCTTGCGGTAGACGTCGACGGCCCGCTCCGCCATGACCTCGGCGGTGTAGTGCTCGCGCACGCCCGCCGCGCCCTGCCGCCCCAGCTCCTCGCGGTGGTTGCGGTCGGCCGCCAGCCGCTCCAGCGCCGCTTCGAGCGCCCCGACGTCGTCGGGCTGCACGAGCACGCCGCCCCCGGTCCGCTCGACGAACTCGGTGTAGGTACCCCGCCGCGGAACGATCACCGGCACGCCGCACGCCATCGCTTCGAGCAGCGGCAATCCCTTCGGATCGTCGTAGACGGCCGGTACGGCCAGCATGTCGAGCGTGGACAGGAACTCCAGCTTCTGCTCCCGGTCCAGCTTGCCGTGGTACGACACGTCGCCGTCCAGCCCCCATTCGCGGGCCTGCTGCAGGATGGAATCGAGGTACGAACGGTGGCCCGGCGAAAGGTAGCCGGCCACCTTGATCGACGCGCGCTCGATGCGGCCCGCCTCGCGCAGCCGGCGGTACGCCTCGCACAGCACGTGCAGCCCCTTCTCCGGCGCCACCCGGCCGAAGTGGCCGATGGTCAGGCCGTTGCGTTCGGGTCTGGCGGAATTCTCCAGACCATCCACGCTGATGCCGAGCGGTGTGACGTCGATCTTCGCGCCCGGGATGCCGAGGAAGCGGCACATGCGCTCGGCGCAGTAGTCGCTGACCGCGACGAAGCGGTCGACGTATTGCGCGTGCTCGGCAATCAACTCGATGCACCGGTCGCGGTGCGCCTTGCCAAGGCGGCTCAGAAAGATGTCCTCGCCCTGCAGCGTGCAGCAGACCGGCGCGCCGAGCGCTTCCTTGAGCGGGCGCGCCAGCGCGATCAGCATCGAGTTGGAGATGTCGACGACGTCCGGCCGGGGCTGGCTTCGGAGCCAGTGCACCAGCTTGGCGACCTCCTTGGACTGGCGCCCGTCGGTCCCCTCCAGCACGGAGACGGTCAGGTCGCCGAGGCTCTCCGGCTCCGTCTGCACCGCGCGTCCGGCCACGGCGCGGATGAGCTGCGGCGACTCCCACAGGCGGTCGAGCAGCCACGGCGTGTGGCGGAACAGCGGCACCCATTCCTCCAGGTACACGCTGATGCCGTCGTAGAACAGCCGGTCCGAGCTGACGTTCTCCTCATCCGTCAACAAGGGGGTGTACAGCGGCAGCAGGAGCACCTCGTGGCCCGCCGCGGTCAGCCGCGCGGCCAGCGCGTTGTCGCGGATGCAGCTTCCGCAGTACATGCCGCCGGCGCCGGCCGTGATGTAGGTGATGCGCATACGGGTAGGTCCCCTAATCTACCCCAAGTCCGGTAGTGATACCATAACCGCCATGATGAAGCTGACCAGCATGCAACTGCTCCACTTACTTCCGATCTTCGTGCTGCTCGCCGCCGGCGGCGCGGCAATTGCTTACGCTGCACAGATCCCGGCGCCGTCCGATGTCGGCGCGGTGCCTGCCGACGCCGAGACGACCTCCTCGGGCCTCGCCAGCAAGGTGATCGAGGCCGGCAGCGGCTCCAACCACCCGACGGCCACCAGCAACGTGACCGTCCACTACACGGGCTGGACCACCGACGGCCAGATGTTCGACAGCTCCGTCACGCGCGGCCAGCCGTCCACGTTCCCGCTGAATGGCGTCATCCGCGGCTGGACCGAAGGGGTGCAACTGATGGTCGTCGGCGAGAAGCGGCGCTTCTGGATTCCGGAAGAGCTGGCGTACGGTGGCCGGCGCGCACCGTTCGGCATGCTCGTCTTCGACGTCGAGCTGATCGCCATCCAGTAGAGACCGGGAGCCGGGCGCTATTGCGCGGCAATGGCGCGGCGTCCGCCACGCAGCACGTATTTCTGGATCTTCCCCGTCGCGGTCTTGGGCAACTGCTCCACGAACGTGAAGCTGCGCGGCGTCTTGAAGTGCGCCATCTGCTCGCGGGCGAACGCGGTCAGCTCGGCCGCGGTGGCGGAAGCGCCGGCAACCAGCACGACGAAGGCGTGGGGGCTCTCGCCCCACTTCTCGTCGGGCATGCCGACCACGGCGATCTCCTGCACCGCCGGGTGACGCATCATCACGCCCTCGACCTCGATGGATGAGATGTTCTCCCCGCCGCTGATGATGACGTCCTTGAACCGGTCGCGAATCTCGACGTAGCCGTCGGGCTGCACGACGGCGGCGTCGCCGCTGCGGAACCAGCCGCCGCGCATGGCGCGGGCCGTCGCTTCGGGATCCTCGTAGTACCCCTTCATGACGACGTTGCCGCGCACGACGATCTCGCCCAGCGTCTCGCCGTCGGCGGGCACCTCTTCGTCGTTGTCGTCGACCACCCGCAGCTCGCCCGAGGTGACCAGCTCCACGCCCTGGCGGGCCTTGACCTTCGCCAGCGCCTCCGGTCCCAGGCCGTCGTGCTCCGGCCGCGGCTCGCAGACCGTGATGAACGGCGCGGTCTCCGTCAATCCGTAGACGTGCAGCAGCTCCCAGCCGAGCTCGACCTCCAGGCGCTGGATGGTCGCGGCCGCGGGCGGCGCGCCGGCCGTCATGACGCGCACCCCGCGCGGCACGTCGCCGCGCACCGTCGGCGACGCGTTGGCCAGGGTGATCAGGACCGTCGGCGCGGCGCACAGCGCCGTGCACGACTCGTCGCGGATCAGGCCGAACGCCCGGGCGGGATCGACCTGCCGGAGGCAGACGTGCCCGCCGCCGACCGCCGTCACGACCCACACGAAGGTCCAGCCGTTGGCGTGGAACATCGGCAGCGTCCACAGGTAGCGGTCACGGCAGGTCAGCGGGAAGTGCAGCAACGTGCCCACGACGTTCATGTAGGCGTTGCGATGGGTGATCATCACGCCCTTCGGCCGCGACGTGGTCCCGCTCGTGTAGTTGATCGTCAGCAGGTCCTGCTCGGCTATCTCCGTGCGCTCGACAGCCGCAGGATCCGCGGCCGCCAGCAATGCCTCGTAGTCCTGCCAGCCGTCCCGCGCGCCCTCCAGCGCGACGGCGTGTCTGAGGTCCGGGCACTCGCCGCGGATGCCGTCCACCATTTCCAGGTAATCGGAGTGCGCGCAGACGACCGAGGCCCCGCTGTGCTGCAGGATGTACTGCACCTCCGCCGCGTTGAGCCGGTAGTTGATCGGCACCAGCACGGCTCCGATCTGCGGCACGCCGTAGAACGACTCCAGGTTGGAGACGGTGTTCGGCGAGATGTACGCCACCCGGTCGCCGGGCCGCACGCCGAGCCGCTGCAGCGCGGCCGACCAGCGGTCGCAGCGCTCGAAGAACTGTTCGTAGGTGAGCCGGCGGTCGCCGTCGACGACGGCTTCACGGCCGCCGTACAGGCGGCGCGCGCGCCGCATGAACTCAAGGGGCGTCAGAGGAGTTTCCATTACTGCTGGTCGGTTGGCCGGGCCCCTTTCCTGCCCACGGTGTTGCGGAGCACGCCCACGCCTTCGAGCTCGATCTCGACGACATCACCCGGCTGTATGGCGCTGGTCGTGCCGGGCGTGCCGGTGAAGATCATGTCGCCCGGCTCCAGCGTGATGTAGCGGCTGACGTAGCTGACGATAGCGGACGTGTCGAAGATCAGGTCGGCCGTCCGCTGCGACTGCTTGACCTCGCCGTTCACGCGGGTCTGGAGCAGCAGGTCGTCGTAGTCGACCCCGCTGGCCATCACGGGCCCGACCGGCCCGAACGTGTCGGCGCCCTTGGCGCGGAACCACTGCAGGTCGTTCTGCTGCCAGACGCGCTCGCTCACGTCGTTGCCCGGCGCCACGGCAAAGATGTGCTCGGGTGCGTCGGCCTCGGAGACGTTGCGCGCGGTCTTGCCAATGATGAGCACCATCTCGCCTTCATAGTGGAGATTGGTGGCGTCGTCGTAGTAGGTGATGACGCCCTCGTGCGGTATGAGCGACGTGGGAAATTTGGAGAAGATGCCCGGGTACTCCGCTTCCGGCGTGTCGCCGAGATGGCTCCTGTAGTTGAAGCCGACGGCAATTACCTTCTCCGGGGCGGTCGGCGGGAGCAGGCGCACCGCGCTCAACTGCCGCGTGGCGCCGGTCCGGCGTCCGGCGTCGAACGGCGCGCCGCTCAACTCGTGAATCGTCTCGCCTTCCAGGACTCCGTACTCCACGCTGCCCTGGTGCTCGTAGCGGACGTACAGCGTCGCCCCCTGGGCCAATGCACCGGCTGCGCCAAGCACCACGATCGCCGCCACGAACAGGCTGATGCACTTCATGATTTCCCCCTGCCTGAACAACGCACGAACAGGCGCTGGAATATAGCACGAGGCGCGCGGGGCCCCTCGGGCGGACTGTTAGTATGGTTTCAGGCACATGACAGTAACGAACCTCACGAACGCCGAGTTGATTGCGCGCGACCAGGCGCACCTGGTGCATCCCCTCCACGAACCCGCGCTGCACGACGGCGGGCGCGTCTGGGTGAAGGGCGACGGCGCCATTTTGACCGACGCCGACGGGCGCGAATGCATCGACGCGCTGGCCGGGCTGTGGAACGTGACGGCCGGGCACGGCAGGCGCGAGCTGGCGGAAGCGATGCGCGAGCAGGCATCCACGCTGCCCTACTGCTCCGGCTACAGCGGCAACTCGAATCCGCGCGCCATCGAGCTCGCCGAGCGCCTGGCGGCGCTGTGCTACCCCTCGATCAACCATTTCTTCTTCACCAGCGGTGGCGGCGAGGCGACGGAGAGCAGCATCAAGCTGTCCCGCGCCTACTGGAAGATGCGCGGGCGTCCCGGCAAGACGAAGGTGATCTCGCGCATCGACGGCTATCACGGCGTAACCCTGGCGGCGATGAGCGCTACCGGCATTGCCCCGTACTGGCCGCTGTTCGAGCCGCGGGTGCCCGGTTTCGCGCACATCCCGTCGCCGTATCCCTACCGCTACGAGGCGCCGCCGGGCGTCAGCCAGGGGCTCGCGGCGGCCAACGAGCTGGAGCAGGCGATCCTGCGGGAGGGCCCCGACAGCGTCGCCATGTTCATCGCCGAGCCCGTGCAGGGCGCCGGCGGGGTCATCGTGCCGCAGGACGACTACTTCCCGCGCATCCGGGAGATCTGCGACGAGTACGACGTGCTGCTCGTGGCCGACGAGGTGATCACCGGGTTCGGCCGCACGGGTGAGATGTTCGCGCTGAACCACTGGGGCGTGGAGCCCGACATCATGCAGTTCGCCAAGGCCATCACGTCGGGTTACTTCCCGTTCGGCGGGATCGGCATCAGCGACCGCATTGCGGACACGCTCCGGGAGCACGGCGGACCCTGGATGCACGCCTACACCTACAGCGCGCACCCGGTCGGCTGCGCCGTGGCGCTGCGCACGCTGCGCATCATCGAGGACGAGCAGTTCCCCGAGCAGGCCGCGGCAAAGGGGCGCTACCTGCTGGACGCGCTGCGCGGCGCGCTCGTCGATCATCCCCACGTGGGCGACGTCCGCGGCAAGGGCCTGATGTGCGGCGTCGAGCTGGTCGAGGACAAGGCGACGAAGCAGCCGTTCCCGGCCGGCCGCAAGGTCGGCCCGCAGGTGCTCACGCGCGCGAGGGAGCGCGGCATGCTGAGCCGGGTAAAGGGCGACAGCTACCTGCTGGCTCCGCCAATCGTCATCACGCACGCCGAGCTCGACCGCTGCGTGGAGATCCTGAGCCGGTCGCTCGATGATGTGCTCGGATAGGCGGTGCCCGGGAGGGTCGGCGGCCGCACGGCTATAATGTGCGCCGTGCCGACCGACCTGACCTCCGACACCGACCTTGCCGCCGAAGAGCGCGCGCTCGCGAGCGAGTACGCCGCGCTGCAGGAACGCGGTCTCAAGCTGGATCTCACCCGCGGGAAACCGAGCCCGGAGCAGCTCGACCTGTCGAACGGGCTGGAAGGCGCCCTGGACGGCGCCGACCTCGCGGCCGGCGGCGCCGACGCGCGCAACTACGGCGGACTCGACGGCCTGCCCGCGGGGCGGCGCCTGGGCGCGGCCCTGCTCGGCGTGGATGCGGCCGAGGTGATTGCCGGCGGCAACGCCAGCCTCACCTTCATGTACCAGTACCTGCTGAACGCCTGGCTCAACGGACCGCTGGAAGGCGGAACGGCCTGGCGGAGCGAAACGGCGCAGCCGCGTTTCCTGTGCGTCGTGCCCGGCTACGACCGGCATTTCACCATTACCGAGTCGCTCGGCTTCGAGATGCTGAACACGCGCATGCTCGACAGCGGGCCGGACATGGACGAGATCGAGCGGCTGGTCTCGGATGACCCGTCCATCAAGGGGATCTGGTGCGTGCCCAAGTACCAGAACCCGACCGGGCACACGTTCTCGGACGACACGGTGCGGCGCCTGGCCCGGCTGGGCTCCATTGCCGGCCCGAATTTCCGCATCATGTGGGACAACGCCTACGCCGTGCACGACCTGTACGACGATCCGCCGGTGCTGCTCGACCTGATGGCGTGCTGCCGGGCCGAAGGCACCGCGGACAGCGTGGTGATGTTCGCTTCCACGTCGAAGATCACGCGCGCCGGCGCCGGCGTCGCCTTCATGGCCGCCTCGCCCGGCAACCTGGCGCAGTTCAGGAAGCATCTCGGCGTCCAGACCATCGGACCCGACAAGCTCAATCAGCTCCGGCACGTCAACTTCCTGCGCGACCTCGACGGCATCCGTGCGCTGATGCGCCGGCACGCCGCCATCATGCGCCCCAAGTTCGAGCGGGTGCTGGACTTCCTCGACGCGGGGCTGGCGGGCAGCGCGCAGTGGACGCGGCCGCGGGGCGGCTACTTCATCTCGGTGGACGTGGCGCCCGGGACCGCGCGCGATGTGGTGCGGCTGGCGGCCGACGCCGGCGTCAAGTTGACGCCGGCCGGCGCGACGTTCCCGTACGGCCGCGACCCCGACGACGCCAACATCCGGCTGGCGCCCAGCTTCGCCACCCTGGACGAGATCGACCAGGCCATGCCGGTGTTCGTGCTCGCCGTGCGGCTGGCCGCCGTGCGCCGCCAGATCACGCAGTAGGGGCTGGGCCGGCGTGGCGCCTGACGAACGCCGCTACCCGCTCGAAGTCCGCTTCGATCGGGATGCCGTCCGGCAACTCCGGGATCTCCTCGCGCGACCGCAGGTAGGCCACGCCCGGGCGCCCGTAGCGCAGCGCCAGCCGCGCCTCGCTCGCCGTGCCGACGCTCCCCGGCAGGAAGATGACGACGGTGGATGTCAGCACGTTGACGTGGTTGCGCGACGATGGCACGTCTTCTCCCGCGCCAGTGTCGAGGTGGGTGTAGATCGGGATTTCCACCCAGGGATTGGGATAGCCCGGCAGCGGCGTCGCCGCCGGGTCGCCGGGCAGGCAGGGCACGATGCCCAGCGCGGCGCCGCGGCGGTCCCGCACGCCGGCAAACGCCTCCGTGACAGCGCCCATCACGCCCACCCCGCCACCCGTCAGCAGGTGGTAGCCCGCGGCCGCAATCCAGCGTCCGACCTCGCGGGCGCGCTCGGCGTGAGGCTCCACGCTCGAGCCCATCACACCCACGATCGGACGCCGCACGATCTCTACGGTGGGCGACGAATCCGGCATCGGCGGATTCTACAGCCCGGATCTATAATCCGAGCCGCAATGGGCAAAATCGATCGGACTGTGGCGGCGGCCGTCGCACTGGCCGCCTGCGGCGTCGCGGGTTGCGCCGGCCCGAGCGCGCCGCCGGCCGAGGCCGTCGAGCTGACCGTCCGGCACCGCTCGGAGTGGCGCGTGCTCTGGCTCGAAGGCGAGACGAACCTGCCCGACGGGGCGCACCTCAACTACCGCGTCACGCACGAGGCGGCCAACACGATCCCCGTCGCGGAATGGCCCGCCACCAACCTGATGGAAGCCGGCCGGAGCGCCGTGACCGACGGCACGTACTGGGCCAGGATCAACACGTTCAACTGGCCCCGCGGCAGCGTGCGGGTCGTCGTGCAGTTCCCGCTGCCGCCGCAGCCCCCCGAGGTAGTGGAGCGCTACGGCCAGAATGGCGAGCGCCTGGGCGGCGAGCACGTCACGGACGTGGGTGGGACGAAGACCGTCGAGGTGGTGCACGTCTTCGACCACCGCCGTTGACGGGCGCCGCCCTGCATGTCCTGCTAGCGATTATCCGCCGCCGCCTGCTCCCGCGCACGGGCGCCGCTCAGCATGTTCACGATTGCGTAGTTCCCCTCGTGACAGGCGTACTCGTACAGCGGCTCCTCCAG
Source organism: Vicinamibacterales bacterium (assembly GCA_965207665.1). Taxonomy (GTDB): domain Bacteria; phylum Acidobacteriota; class Vicinamibacteria; order Vicinamibacterales; family UBA8438; genus JAAXGX01. The sequence continues at coordinate 2,258,962 of CBDBMV010000002.1, read as the reverse complement.
CGTCTCCATCGGCGTGGCGGCCGTCCACGGACGCTGGAACGTCGTCGGGTCGTTCACCGTGAAGCGGTAGTCAATCGTGTCGGCGTCGACGCGGGTGAACCGCTCCACCAGGTGCATGTGCTCGCCGGTGCCGTACACCGTGTTGGAGAACCGCCGCTCCCACAGCTTGTCCGTCAGGTTGCGCGTCTCTACCACCAACGTGTCGCCGTCCCACCAGCCGCGCGAATCGCCCAGCCACTGCTGGATCGACGAGTTTATGTGCGGGCGGCCGTCGAGCGGGATAACGCGCGTGTCGTGGACCATCTCCGCACGGATGACCACCTGGCCGGGCGTCTGCAGGATCAGGTAGTTGTGGTTGTAGAAGCCGGGCATCATCGTGCCGGGCATCCCGCGCGAGATGCAGCGCTCGTAGATGTTCACGTCCTCCCAGTGGGTGGGGTATTCGTCGGCGTTGCGCACCACCGCCATCTCCGCCATGCGCGTGCGCTCCTTCGCCGTGATGGGCGGCAGCCGCCCGTCGGGCGGGTCCACCACCCAGGCCGTCTGCTCGGAGCGGACGCCGCGCTCGAACCAGAAGTCGTTGTACGCCCCGGTGCTGCCGGGCGGCGGCGGCCGGTCGGCGTTGCGGATCGCCTCCGCGTCGAGCTCGGCGCGCTCCTCCGCGGTCAGCGTGTCGCGGCCGGCCAGCTCCTCCGGACGCTCCATGGGCGTGGTGGTGGTGTTCGTCCAGGCTCCCTGCAGGTCGGGGTCGCCCCACGGCGTCCGGAACGTGTCCTGCGCCTGCGCCGCAACGGGCGCCAGCGCGAGCACCGCGACCCCGGCCGCCACGGTCGACGACGCGAGCCATCGGTAGCGCATGTCGATTCCTCCAGTCCACCACCGCCGGCCGCGCATCAGACCGGCCGATACGCGAGCCAGCGTCGCGAGTTGTCGACCAGGATCTTGTGGATCGTCTCGTCCGGCACGCCGAAGTAGCGCAGCTTCGGCACGAACTGCACCAGCACGGTGGAGAACCCGTTGCCCCAGTTGGCCTTGATCTGCGTCGTGTTGGCGAAATCGGCGGACAGCAGCACGTTGTCCTCCAGCCCGGCGTCGATCATGTTCAGCACCATGTCGACCTTCTGCCGCTCCGGGATGAACGACGACGCCATGCGGTGCCCCACGGTGTCGAAGCCGACGAACGCGCCGCGGCGGGCGATCTCCTTGTGCGTCTCCCACGTCGGATCGTCCTCGCGCTTGACGGTCGACATGTGCCCGATGCACAGGTGCGCCATGTCGACGCCTTCCCGCTCGTAGATGTCGAGCTGGTCGATCGCGCAGGTCGGACAGCTCTCGTGCGGCACGTGGGTGAATATCGGGAGACCGGTCTGCACGTGCACCTGCGCGTGGGCGGCGATCACCTTGCGCTCAATGTCGTGCATCTCCGGGAAGGAGCTGCCCACCTCGCCGAGCGCGCCCCAGCGCTCCCGCTGCGCCTGCTCGACCATGCCGGCCGTGATCTCCTCCTGCGGCATGTCGTTGAACTCGTCCGGGTAACGCGGCGCCAGGAAGTAGCTGCCGCCGAGCACGATGTGCACGTCCGAGCGGGTCGCCATGGCGTTCAGGTTGGCGAGCTGCTGCTCAGTGCGCGGCCCGATCGACGAGTCGATGATGCAGCTCACGCCGTCGAACGCGGCCATCTGCAGCTCCTCGACCAGCAGGTCGACCATCTCGTCGTTCGTCGGCGGAGGCGGGGGATCGGTCCCGGGCGCCCTGGGCTCCGCCGGCGGGCTCGCAAAATTGAAGGCCAGGTGCTCGTGGAACAGCGTCGCCCCGTTGCCGATGACGTCGGGCGAGATGTCGTCGAGCATGGTGCGTACGATCGCACCCTCCGGGAACGTCACCGACGGCATCGCCGGGGCTGCCTCCTCCGCCATCTCCGGCTCGGGCGCAGGCCCCGAGCCGCAACCGGCGGCAAGACCGGCGCCCGCGCCGGCAGCGCCGATCCCCAGCAGCCGCATCGCGTCCCGGCGGCTCAGACGGGCAAGAAGATCATCGTGCTTGGGCATGCGTTTCCTCCAGTGGAACTGCATGATACACGCATCGATTGGACGGCGGAAGCGGGCCGCATCAGTTCAACTTTCCGGACGGAATCCAAAGAATTGAACCGCGCGGTTGACACGCCCGTTCCGAAATGACGTAAAATCCGCGAGATTTTGGGGCGTAGTGTACCTGGTGCCGCGTTTGCATGCGATCAACCGACTGCTACGCAACCCACAGGGGGCTGCTACGCAATCAACGGGGAGGAGACCCAAATGAAGAGAGCGTTAGTCCTGGCCATCCTGCTGCTCATACCGGCCGCGGCCGGCGCGCAGCAGATTGGCGGCACGGTTACTGACACCACGGGCGGCGTGCTGCCCGGCGTGACGGTCGAGGCACGCAGCGACGCGCTGATCGAAGGGGTGCGCAGCGCCGTCACCGACGGCAACGGCCAGTACCTGATCGTCGCGCTGGAGGTCGGCAGCTACGACATCACCTTCTCGCTGCCCGGCTTCGGCACGGTCCTGCGCGAAGGCGTCGAGCTGAGCAGCGGCTTCACGGCCAACATCGACATCCAGCTCGGTGTCGGCGACATAGCGGAGACCATCACGGTCTCCGGGGCCACGCCGGTGGTCGACATCCAGAACGTCGAGCAGCGGGCGGTCATGGACCGCGAGGTCATCGACAGCATCCCCACCGGCAAGTCGTTCCAGTCGTACGCGCTGCTGGTGCCCGGCATGAGCGGCCACGACAGCTACCTGACGAGCCTGTCGCAGGACCAGGGCGGCATCACCGGCCAGACCCTGCAGCGGCTGGCCATCCACGGCGGCAACCAGGAAGACCAGCAGCTCGAGATCAACGGCATGGACGTCGGCGACTCGCTGACGCAGGGCGCCAACTACTCGGTCTTCCCCGACTCCAACTTCGAGGAGCTGGCGTTCAACTACTCCGGCAGCCCGGCCGAGATCGAGTCGGGCGGCGTGCGGATCAACATGATCCCGCGCGAGGGGCGCAACGACTGGAGCGGCCACTTCTTCACCACGTTCGCCTTCCAGGCGCTCAACGCGGACAACGTCACCGGCGACACCGAGCTGCTGACGCAGAACCCCAGCCTGACGCCGACCCTGATCGACGAGGTGTGGACGGTCAACCCGGTGGTCGGCGGCCCGCTCGTGCGCGACCGCGTCTGGTTCTTCGCCACGCACACGTCGCAGAAGGCGGACACCATCGCGGGCGGCGTCTTCTACCAGACGCCGCAAGCCGTCATGGACCCCAACAACTACAACCGGGTCGAAGACCTCAGCAACCCGGCCATCGACGCCACGACCATCCGCGAGCAGTCGGTCAACTTCACCATCCAGGCCAGCGACCGCGACAAGTTCAAGCTGTACTGGACCAACAGCAGTACCGACCAGCCGCATCTGCTGCAGGGCCGCACGCTGGCGTCCATCGCCATCTCGCCGGAGGCGTCGCTGGGCGGTGAAATCCGCACCAATACCTACCAGGCCACCTGGACGCGGCCGCACACCAACCGGCTGCTGTTCGAGGCCGGGGTTTCTCACCTGCCGGTGCGCTACTACCTGCACGCCGTGCCGGAGGCGAACCTCAATCTGCCGGGCAATCTCCAGGTAGCCCCGCTGTGGGCCACGCGCAACATGTCGGGCTGGTTCTCGGGCGCGATGGAGCGCAACAGCCCCAAGCACACCAACATGGTCCGCGCGTCGGTCTCGTACGTCACCGGCAGCCACAACCTGAAGTTCGGCGCGAGCGGCCTGTGGCTGGGCGAGAACACCATCAACTACAACTTCCACCAGTGGTACAGCATCCTGGCTCTTCCCAGCGGGCCGTTTCGGGCCACCTTCCGCACGCCGCGCTGGCAGATCAACCGCGCGCGCAACATGGGCATCTACGCCCAGGAGCAGTGGACGCTCGACCGGCTGACCATCAACGCCGGCGTCCGCTACGACTACGAGGAGTCGAGCTGGCCCGACCAGAGCATTCCCGGCGCGGGCACCTGGTACCCGAACGAGCAGGACCTCGTCCTGGCAGGGGAGAAGGCCAACGGCTGGAGCGACCTGCAGCCGCGCCTCGGTCTGGCGTGGGACGTGCGCGGCGACGGCCGCACGGCGGTCAAGTTCGGCGCGCACCGCTACGGCAAGCGCAACTCCACCGACATCGCCAACCTGCTGAACCCGGGCCTGAACAACACGGGTATGAACCGGACATGGATCGACAACCTGTGCATACCTAGCGACGGGCCCGGACCGAACAACGGCGGCCTCACGGGGTGGGACGGCTCCACCTGCATCGCCGGCGACGGCCTCGTGCAGGGCAATCCGCTCATCAACGCGCCGAACGGCGAGCTGCTCTCGCCCAATCCGACCCCGTTCTTCGGCAGCCCCATTCCGACCACGTTCTTCGCCGACGACTGGCGCAACGGCTGGGGCAACCGGCCGTCGAACTGGGAGATCACGGCCAGCATCCAGCAGGAGCTGGCGGCCGGTCTGTCGCTCGACGTCGGCTACTTCCGGCGCTCGTGGGTCCACTTCTTCGTGGAGGACGACCAGGCGCTCAGTGCGGGAGACTTCGAGGCGTTCAGCGTGGACATTCCGCAGGGACTCCGGGACCTGAACCCGGACCTGCCGGCGTCGATCTCGCTCTACGACCAGCGCCCGGAGACCATCACGAGGCCGGACACCCTCTTCCAGTCGGCGGACAACTTCGGCGGCCAGACTCAGAACTGGCAGGGCTTCGACATCACGATTGACGGCCGGCTGGAGAACCTGCTGATCCAGGGCGGCGTGAGCACCGGCGCCACCAGCACCAACAACTGCGACATACTCGACGCGCTGCCTGAGGTCCAGTTCAACGAGCGGGCCTTCACGGGCGCCGGGACGCCGCAGACCTACTGCGACGCGTCGCACAACTGGCTGACGCAGGTCAAGTTGCTCGGGACGTACACGCTGCCCTACGACGTGCAGATCGCAGCGACGCTGCAGAACCAGCCCGGGCCCCAGCGCATCGCCGAGGTGACGTACCGGGGAGATACGCTGGTGAACGGGCGGCCGCATACGCAGGGGTCCGTCGAGGTGAACGTCATCCCGCCCGGATCGTGGTACGGCGAACGCTTCAGTCAGTTGGACCTGCGGCTGACCAAGATCTTCCGCATGACGGGCGGCACGCAGTTCCGGGCCATGTTCGACCTGTTCAACCTGTTCAACGCGAACGCCGTGACGCGCGAGCAGCCGGGCTGGGGCGCCGCCTACCTGCAGCCGCAGGTGACCATGGCCGGAAGGCTCGCCAAGTTCGCCTTCCAGTTCGACTTTTAGAACGCGCGTAGTTGATGGCGCCGGGCCGAATGGCGCCGGCGCCGGCGCCGGCGCCAGTGCGGCGCACCTTCGAGGGGATGGCCTTCCGGGGCCATCCCCTTTTTCTTTGCCCGCGCGTTCGGCTTCCCTACCGCCGCTGCCGGTCTCCTTTCCCGCGCGGCCGGCGTTTGACGCACCGGAATGAATGGACTACGCTGCCGGTCATACCGCTCGCCTTACATGGGGGAGGGATTCATGCCACGCATCGTGAAGCTGACGTTCATCGTTCTGGGCATCGCCGTGCTGGTTCCGGCGTCCGCATCCGCCCAGGACGCAAGCATTGCAGGCGCAGTCACCGACTCGACCGGGGGCGTGCTCCCCGGCGTGACGGTCGTCGCATCGAGCCCGGCCCTGATCGAGGGTTCGCGCACCGTCGTCACCGACGGGGCGGGCGCCTACCGGGTAGTCAGCCTCCGGCCGGGCACCTATTCGGTGACGTTCACGCTGCCCGGGTTCAGCACCGTCGTGCGCGAGGGCGTCGAGTTGGAGGGTTCGTTCGCCGCCGCGGTCGACGTGCAACTGTCCGTCGGCAGCGTCGAGGAGACCGTGACGGTCACCGGCGCCGCGCCGATCGTGGACGTCCAGCAGGCCCAGCAGCAAGAGGTGTTCGACTCGACCGTACTCGACGCGATCCCCACCGGCCGCACGGTACAGAACGTCGCCGTCCTGGTGCCCGCCGTCGTGTCCAGCCAGCCGAGCGGGGTAGGAGGAACCGACCTTCTGGACCTGGCGCAACTGTCGGTTCACGGCGGCGAGACCGACGATTTCCGCATTCAGAGCGACGGCTTCATCCTGGGCAACGCGTACCAGTCGTACAACGGCTTCGTCCCGAACCTGGGCGCGACCGCCGAGACCACGGTCAACACCGCGGGCGTGGGATCCGACTGGTGGGGCAGCGGCGTCGTGCTGAACGTCATTCCCAAGGAGGGCGGCAACGAGTACAGCGGCGAGCTCTTCCTCACCGGCGCGACCAGCGACTGGCAGAGCGACAACCTGACCGACCGGATCGTGGAGCGGGGACTGTCATCGGCCAACTCCCTCAGGGACACGTACGACATCAACCCGTCGTACGGCGGGCCGATCGCGCGGGACAAGCTGTGGTTCTACGCGTCCGGACGGTTCACCCAGTCGCGCATGTTCGCCGGCGGGACGTACTACAACAAGAACGCGGGCGACCCGAACAACTTCTTCTACGAGCCCGACTTCGACCGCCAGGCATTCCACGGCAACTGGTCCAACAGCGGAACGACGCGCTTCACGTGGCAGGCCAGCGAGCGGAACAAGATCGGGATTTCCTACGAGTACCAACGGGCCTGCAAGTGCGGCCAGACCGGCTTCGGCACCGGCGGCTGGGGCGCCAACAACCTGGTCACGCCGGAAGGGGCGTACGACGCCACGTACCCCGATACCTGGTCGGGAACGGTCACGTGGACGGCCCCGCTGAGCAACCGCGTGCTGCTCGAGGTCGGCTTCATGGCCCGCAACGAGAAGAACGGCTCCAGCGGCCCGCGGCCGCCGGAGGGCGATCCGGTCCACGACCTGATCCCGGTGTACGACTACGGCACCAACTACGCGTACCACGGGCGGCTGCCGGTCGTCAGCACGATCTGGTCGTTCTTCTCGTCCACCGTTCCGCAGGCGCGCGCGTCGCTCTCGTACGTCACGGGCAGCCACTCGTTCAAGTTCGGGTTCACCCATCTCTACGCCAAGACGGACCGCTACGACACCGACAACAACCACAATCTCCGGTATGGCGTCGTCAGCGGGCTGGGCGGGCTGTTCGGATTGCCGCTCGCGGCGAACTATCCGTTGCCGGTCCTGTTGTTCCAGTCCGCCGCGCCGTACCCGGAGAACACGCGGCAATCGGAGACCGGGATCTACGCGCAGGACACCTGGACCCTGGGACAATTGACCCTCAACCTCGGGGTGCGCTTCGACCGCTACCGCACTACGCATCCGTCGATGTACTTCGGACCCGGGCCGCTTACGCCCAACCGGGACTTCACCACGCCCGACATCGACCACTTCAACCAGAAGGACATCACGCCGCGGGTCTCGGCCGTATACGACCTGTTCGGCACCGGCCGCACGGCCCTCAAGGTCAGCATGAACAAGTACGTGCGGGGTCATTCCATCGACATCTGGGACGGCAACCCCGCCGAGCTGATCACGCGCAACCCGCTGCGCACCTGGCATGACGGCAATTTCAACTTCAGGCCCGACTGCGACCTGACCAGCCCGCTGGCCCAGGGCCCACCGAACTTCGCGGCCTATTTCCTCGGCGTGGACTTCTGCGGTTCGATTCCCAGCGACTGGGGCCAGGCCAACTACGTGCCCAACACGCGCTTCAACCCCGACACCATCTCGGGCTGGGGCAACCGCGGCTGGAACTGGGAGTTCTCGGCCGGCGTGCAGCACGAGCTGGTCGAAGGCATATCGGTCGACGTCGCCTGGTTCCGCAAGGTCTACGGCAACCTGCTGGCAATCACGAACGAGGCGCTCGGCCAGGACGGCTACGACCAGTACTACCTGACGGCGCCGACGCACGAAGGACTCCCGGGAGGCGGCGGCTACGAGGTCGGTCCGCTGCTCGACCCCAAGCCGGAATCGATCGCCGGGGGCTTCCCGATCTCCAACTACCAGACCTTCGCGAGTGATTTCGGGGACTCCTTCCAGCACTGGAACGGCGTGGACGTGAACCTGAACGCCCGCATGCAGAACGGACTCACGCTGGCCGGCGGCTTCAGCACCGGCCGCGCGTCCATGAACGACTGCGACGTCGTGCAGAACACGGGGCCGGCGGTGTCGTTCTCCCTCGGCCGGCCGGCCGCGGGCTCGACCGCGTCGCACCTGCTGCACTGCGACATCAAGGGCAACTTCCTGACGAACGTCAAGGCGTACGGGGCCTACATCATCCCGCGTATCGACGTGCAGTTGTCGGGAACGTTCCAGAGCATTCCCGGACCGCTCATCGAGGCGGACGTGACCTTCCCGGGAACGCAGATAGCGGCCGCGCTCGGCCGGCCGCCTTCCGAGGGCGGCGACGTCGAAGTGCAGGTGGTGCCCCTGGATGCGCTCACCGCGAGTCCGCGGGGCGGCACCGGCGCGGGCTCGCTGTACGGCGAGCGGCTGCACCAGTTCGACTTCCGCGTCGGCAAGATCTTCGAGTTCGGCGGCACGCGCACCGCGATCAACCTGGACATCTACAACGCGTTCAACTCGGACGCGATCGTGAACGAGAATCCCACGTATGGCGCGACCTATCGGGACGTCCGGCGGATTCTCATGGCGCGCATCTTCAAGATCAGCGCGTCGTTCGGGTTTTAGGATTACCGCCGCATCCGAACCACCACAGGGCCCTGCTCCCGGAACCGGGGGCAGGGCCTCTCTTTTTGCCCGAATGGTGCGATACTGCCGCGTGACGGCATGCGGACGCCCCACGTACTGACGACCGGCACGCTCCTCCTGGGTGTCTGCCTCACGATTGGCGCCGCACCGCCCGCTGTCGCGCAGGGGAATCAGGCAAGCGAAGGCGGGCAGCTCGCGGCGCGGCACTGCGGCGAGTGCCACCTCGAGCCGCATCCCGACATCCTGCCCAGGCAAAGCTGGCAGACCGCGCTCGGCTACATGGGTCTGCTGATGGGCATGCGCGACCTCGACTGGCTCGCCGGCGAACCCGAGGTCGGACGCAACACCGTGGCGGCCAGACGCGACGTGCTGCTGCGCGAAGGTGCAATCCCCGACAGCCCGGCGCTGTCGGAAGCCGATTGGGAAGCGCTGCGGGCCTACTACGTGGAAAGTGCGCCGGACGCGCCGCTGCCGCAGGAGAACAGGCCGCCGCCGCGCTGGGAGCTGCCCCGCTTCCGCGTCGTGGAATCTGACTACCGCTTGCCGGGCGCCGTGACCACCCTGGTGCACATCCGGCCGGAGACCGGCGAGGCGTACATCGGTGACAGTGCGCTCAATACGCTGACCGTGCTCGGGATGGATGGACGCATCAAGCTCGCCGGACAGCGCCCCCCCACCAACATCTACCCCATCGACATCGTGTTCATGAACGACACGGCGTACGTCGGCTCCATCGGCGACCTCGACGCGAGCCGGCCCACCGAGGATCGCCTGGCCCACATCAGTGCGCTGGAGCTGGTTGACGGCGGCATCGAAGGGGCCCCGGCGTCAATCGTCGTCGGCGGGCTGTACCGGATGGCCGACATGGCGGTCGCCGACCTGAACGGCGACGGCCGGCTCGACTTCGTCGCCTGCGGCTTCGGCCACGTGACCGGCCGTACGTCCTGGTTCGAGGCCCGCGCCGACGGCGGCTACGAGGAGCATGTGCTCATCCCGCGCGCCGGCGGCGTGAAGGTGGAGGTGGCCGACTTCAACGGCGACGGCCGGCTGGACATCGCCGTGCTGATCGCGGAATCGCGCGAGGCGTTCTACATCCTGCTCAACGCCGGCGGCAACCGGTTCGAGCGCCGGGAAATCTTCGAGACACAGCCGGCGTACGGCCACACGTACTTCGAACTGCAGGACTTCGACGGCGACGGCCTGGACGACCTGCTCGTCGTCAACGGCGACAACGTCGACTCGGACCCCTACAACACCCGCAAGCGCTACCAGGGTGTGCGGATCTACCTGAACCGCGGCGGGCTGCGCTTCGAGGAGGCGTACTTCTACCCGTTCTACGGCGCGTTCATCGCCAGGTCGGCCGACTTCGACAACGACGGCGACGTGGACATCGCCGCCATCTCGTACTTTCCCGACTTCTCCGCGGCGTTGCGGGAATCGTTCGTGTACCTGGAGAATCAGGGCGGCCTGCAGTTCACAGCGTCCAGCAGCCGCGAGCTGTCGCGCGGCAGGTGGATGACGATGGACGCCGGCGACCTCGACGGCGACGGGGATGTCGACGTCGTGCTCGGCGGCGCGTACCTGCAGCTCGGGATGCTCATGCACCTCGACCTGTTCACCGAGCTGCGGGAGAACGGGCCGTCGGTGATGCTGCTGGAGAACACGCTCCGCTGATCCCGTTCGGCGCAGACCGCCTCGACCATGACCGCACGCAAGGCCAGACGCCAGCCCGCCCCGCCAATCAACAACCAGCCGGAGAAGCGTGTCGGCGGCACGCGGCTGATCCTCTCGTTTCCGTTCGCCTGCGCGGCCGGCCTGGCCGGACTGGTGCTCCTGCCGGAGGTGGCGCCGGGTTCACGGCTGTACTGGTCGCTGTGCGGCGCGGCCGGCTTCCTCGCGGCGTGGAGCGCGCTGCTGGCGGTCAAACAGACGCGCCGGCCGCGGCCCCTGGCGCTCGAAATCGTCCTCCGCCGCCAGCACTACGTCCAGGCGCTCGCGCAGGCGTCGATCTTTCTGTACTGGGGCTGGTACTGGCGCGAGGTCTACGACTCGGCGCATCTGATCGCGGCGCAGCTCCTGTTCGCGTACGCCTTCGACACGCTGCTCGCGCTCTCGCGCCGGGACGACCATACGCTCGGGTTCGGCCCCGTGCCGGTCGTCTTCAGCATCAACCTGTTCCTCTGGTTCAAGCCGGACTGGTTCTATCTGCAGTTCGTGCTGATCGCGGCCGGCTTCGCCGCCAAGGAGCTGATCCGTTGGAACAAGGGCGGCCGGCGGGTGCATGTCTTCAACCCGTCATCGCTGCCGCTCGGCGTCTGCTCCCTAGTGCTGCTGCTGACCGGAACGTCGAGCATCACCTGGGGCTACGAGATCGCCAACACGCTGAATTACGCGCCGCAGATCTACCTGTTCATCTTCCTGGTCAGCCTGCCGGGGCAACTGCTGTTCGGCGTCACCACGATGACGATGTCGGCGGTCGTCACGATGTACCTGTTCGGGCTGGCCTACTTCGCCTCCACGGGCGTCTACTACTTCTTCGATTCGTACATCCCGATTGCCGTGTTCCTGGGGATGCACCTGCTGTTCAACGACCCGTCCACGTCGCCGCGCACCGAGCTCGGACGGATTCTGTTCGGCGTGCTCTACGCGACAGGGGTGATTGCGCTCTACGCCGTGCTCGACCGTGCGACCATACCGACGTTCTACGACAAGCTGCTGGCCGTGCCCGTCATGAACCTGCTGATCCAGGTGATCGATCGCGTGGCGCAGTCGAATGCGCTGCGGCGCGTCGATCCAGCCGCCCTCGGCCGCTCCCTCACGGGCCCGCGCCGCAACCTGCGCTACGTCGGCGTCTGGGCCGTCGTGTTCATTGCCATCAGCGCGGCGCAGGGGGTCGGCGACAACCACCGCGGACAGTGGGTGCCGTTCTGGCAGCAGGCGTGCACCGAGGGGCGCACGTACGCCTGCCGCAACCTGGGCAACCTGGTGTCGAACTACTGCCGCGCCCGCTCCGGCTGGGCGTGCAACGAGTTCGGCATCCTGATCAACCCGCGCCAGAACCCCGAGTTCGCCACGCGGGCGTTCCGGGAGGCGTGCGACCTGGGGTACGAGCCCGGCTGCGCGAACCTGGACGAGAGTGCGTGGAGCGCGCCGCGCCGGATGGCGCCGGCCGCGGCCGACTACCAGGTCATTCTGCAAGGCAACAAGGGGCCGTTGCGAGACATGTCCCCAGGAGAGTTGTACAGTCTCGCCTGCGCGCAGGGGTTCAGGGACGGCTGCCAGCGGGCCGGCATTGAAGCGGCGCCATAATCCTTCATGTCGCAGCGACAGCAGCGCGCGGCGCGGAAGACGCGCGGGACACAGCCGACCGGCGCGCAGCCGGCGGCCGCCTCAGCCCGGTTCGCCGGTCTGCCGCCGGCGCGGGCGCTGTTGCTCCCACAGGCGTTCTCGCTGCTGGTCCTGGCGTTCGCCCTGGCAGGATCGGTTGCCCGGCAGCCGCGCCTGTTTGCGGCGATCGCGGGCGCCGGCGGCTTGCTCCTGGCCTGGACCGTCGTGCTCCATGTGCTGGCTGGCCGGCGGCGGCGGCGTACCTTCGCCCTTGACGTCGTCCTCCGCAAGCAACACTGGGTGCAGGCGTGTGCCCAGCTCTCGGTCTACATCTACTGGGGCTGGTACTGGCGCGAGGTGTACGACTCGGCGCACCTGATCGCCGCGCAGCTCGCGTTCGCCTACGCGTTCGACATGCTGCTCACCTGGTCGCGGCGCGAGCGCTACGTGCTGGGGTTCGGCCCGTTCCCGATCATCTTCAGCATCAACCTCTTTATGTGGTTCAAGCCGGACTGGTTCTACCTGCAGTTCCTGATGATCGCCGTCGGCTTTGCCGTCAAGGAGTTCGTCCGCTGGAACAAGGACGGCCGCCGGGCGCACATCTTCAACCCGTCGTCGTTCCCGCTCGGCCTGTTCGCGCTGGGGCTCATCCTGACCGGCGCGACCGGCATCACCTGGGGTCCCGAGATTGCGGTGACGCAGATATTTCCGCCACACATCTACCTGCTGATTTTTCTGGCGAGCGTGCCGGCGCAACTGCTGTTCGGCGTCGCCTCCATGACGCTGTCGGCGGTGACCACCACCTGGCTGTTCATCCTGGCGCACTACGCCCTCACCGGCAGCCATTTCTTCAGCCCGGCGGCGCTGGGGGGCGGCGCCGTGCCGATCGCGGCGTTCCTGGGCATGCACCTGCTGTTCAACGATCCCTCGACCTCGCCGCGCACCGAGCTGGGGCGCATCATCTTCGGCGTGCTGTACGGCTTGAGCGTCATCGTCCTGTTCGGCGTGCTGGAGCGCGCCGGCATCCCGACCCACTACGACAAGCTGCTGGCGGTGCCGGTGCTCAACCTGCTGATCAAGGGAATCGATGCTGCGGCGCGATCGGACCTGCTGCAGCGCCTGGATCCGGCGCGGCTGGGGGCAGGGCTCCTGCCGCGGCGGCGGCACCTGGCCTACGTGGCGGTGTGGACGGTGGTGTTCACGGCCATGCAGGCGGAGTCGGGCTCCGAGGTGGCTCTGGCGCGCGGCGTCTCGCTGCTGTCGCAGGGCCGCACGGAGGACGCCATCGCCCACTATCGGCGCCTCACGCAGCAGGATCCGGAGCGCGCCGTATACCAGAACGAGCTGGGATACGTGCTGCTGCGGGCCGGCCGCGCGGCGGAGGCGCTGGAGCCGCTGGAGCGCGCCGCGGCGCTCGATCCGGACGTGGCTCAAACGCACAACAGCCTCGGGGTCGTACACGTGCAGGCCGGCCGTTTCGAGGACGGGGTCGCGGCTCTGCGGCGGGCGCTCGCGCTACAGCCGGACTACCCCGAGGCGCAGTTCAATCTCGCCCAGCTCCACGACCGCGGGCGCGGCGTACCCGCAGATCCCGCGGAAGCCGCACGGCTGTACCGGGCCGCGGCCGAGCAGGGGCACATGGGAGCCCAGGTCAACCTGGGCAGGCTGTACCGCGATGGCCGCGGCGTCGATCGCAACGACGCCGAAGCGGTCCGCTGGTACCGCCTGGCGGCCGAGCGGGGCCAACCCATCGCACAGTTCAACCTGGCGCAGATGTACGCCGCGGGCGACGGCGTCGAGCATGACGACGTTGCAGCATACCTGTGGTACAGTGTCGCCGCCGCACGCCTGGATGCAGACCGCCGCGAGGCGTCCGTGGCCGCACGCACGCGCGCCGTCGACGCCCGCGACGCACTGGCCCGGCGGATGCGCCCGGAAGACGTGGCCGAAGCCGAGCGGCAGGCACGGGCGTGGACGCCCGCCGGCCACTAGCGTTAGCTCGTTCACAACACACTCTGGAGAAAAGCAAATGCGTACACGTCACTGCCTCGTCGCCCTTTGTCTCGCCGTCCTCACGCTGAGCGCCGTTCCCGCCGCCGCGCAGACCGAGGACCGTCCCGTGCTCACCAGCGCCGCAGCCATGACCATGGTTCACGGCTGCCTGACCAAGGCCTCGGAAGAGGGCTGGCGCATGCACATCGCCATCATCGACAACCACGGCAACCTGAAGGCCTACCACCGGATGGACGACGCGCAGCTCCTGTCACAAGACATCGCGATGGCCAAGGCCCGCAGCTCGGCCCTCAGCCCGCGGTCGACGCAGCAGTGGAGTCAGGCGGCCTTCGGCAACGGCGTCTCCCCCGTCGCCTTCGTTCCCGGCCTGAACTTCTTCGAGGGCGGGCTGCCGATCATGACGGCCGACGGCCAGCACATCGGCGGCATCGGAGTCAGCGGCGACACGGGCGCCAACGACGCCATCTGCGGCCAGGCGGGCATCGACGCCGCCGGCCTTAACTAGCGCCACGCGCCGGGATGGCACGGAACGCGGGCCCGTTCCCGGACCGGCAGGAACCTGCCGGCCCGGGTCGCCATCACTACGCCTCGGGATTGCCGGAGGTCACCGCCATCCGACGCGCAACTTCCATGCGGCCGGCCATCCAGGCAACGACGAGATAGAAGGGCATCTCGATCCATGTCCACGCCGGGGCCGACAGCATCATCGCGTTCACGATGCCCGCTCCGAGCGACACGGCCCCGACGATCATCGCGAGCGTCATCCAGCGCGAGGCGCCCAGCCGAGCAGCGACCCAGGCTCCGACGAATGACTGACCCAGGTGGGCCGCGAATACCAGAATCCAGGCTGCCGCCGGGAGGTCCCGGATCGCATCCCGCAACTGCGCCGTATCGGTGACGTCGACGCCGTCGGGAAGCGGAAAGAAGACGGTGTTGAGCTGGACGAGCGCGAGATTGACGCTCATCCCGACGACGAGTCCCGCGATCACGGCGCCGGCGTTTCGGAGCACCGCCGCGTTACCAGGCCACCCGCAAGCCGAGCCGTCCGCCGTGGTCGGCCGCCCCGCCGGCCGCGGCCGACGCGCCCACGTCGAACATCCCGGTCATGTACTCGGACCACTCCCCGCCCCATTCGCGACGCGTGGCCAGAACGTCGAGCGACAAGTGGTGCTCGGCGAGACGCTCCGGGGCCAGCCGCCAGCCGACGCCGTACTCCCGCGCGAACCCCGAGAGACCGTACGTGACGTGCGGGCTGCCCGTGAAGCTCTCGCCGAAGGCCGGCAGGCCCCACGCGGCCTCCGCCGTCCAGCGGCCCGGTCCGTAGCCGCCGCCGCCATACATCGGATGCGGCGCGAACAGCGCATCCAGCCCACCGCTCGGCATCCCGCCGCTCGCCTGCCGCAGGCTCAGCGACGGTCCGCGCTGCGTGGCCGGCGACGGGTCGAAGACCAGTTGCGCCGCGAAGCCCCGGTCCGTGTACCCGTCGTCCGCGTGCGCCAGCAGCGTGCGGGCCTCCACGTCCAGCGCGAGTCCGACACCCGGCATCGACCAGTTGACACCGCCGCCGACCTCCAATCCGAAGCCGACCTCCGCGTCGCCGCCGTCATGCCGCATCCCCGTCTCCACTCGCGGCGTCAGCGAGCCGCCGCCGCCCAGCAGCACCGTCCAGCCGGCCTCGACGCCCATCCGCAGGCGGTTCACGCTGGCCGACGAGGACGCCAGCCCCGGCGCCGAGTCGGACGTCGTCTGCGTCCACATCGCATCCGAGACCAGCGCCAGCGAGAAGCCGCCGCTGGCGGGCATGGCAATGAGGTCGCCGCGCGCGCCCATCGCCGTCATCGCCCAGCCGATGTCGGTGTCCATGACCTCTTCCGCCTCCATCACCGTCACCCCGCCAACGCCGTAGCCCGCCGCTCCCCACACGTCCAGCCCCTCCCTGGCCTGGTACGCGAAGTACGGCGTGACGGCCGTAAGCGTCGACTCCAGCTCTCCCTCGCCGCGGCCGACGTAGCCGCCGTCGCCCCAGCTTCTTGACACCGCGACGCCCGTCAGCCAGCGGCCGCGCGCATAGTCCGTGCCCACCAGTCCCGTGGTCACCCCGCCGTCGAGCGAGAGGCCCTGGTCGAGACCGCCAAAGGACGTGTACGCGCCGCGTCCCCAGACCGCGAGGCTGCCGCCCGCGCCGTCCTCCTCCTGGGTGAAGCCGAATTCCGAGCCCACCAGCAAGTCGGCCAGCGGATCGCGCGCTGCATGCATCCCTCCGACAAGACCCGGGTTGCCGCCGTAGACGGCATGACCCATGCGCGCGCCGTAGCCCATGCCGGCAGCGTCGCCATAGCCCGCGACGGTACCCAAGCCGCGGGCGCCGCCGAAGGCGCCGGGCGGACCGAGACCCGTGCCGAGGGCGAATGCGCCACCGTGTCCCCAGTCCGCAGCGCCTCCGTAGCCGGCGTTGCGGTTGACTGCACTACCGTGGCCGTAGCCGGCGAACGTGCCCAGCGAGGCGGCAAAACCGCCCAGCGTGCGCTGCCACGGGGAGAGCGCGGGGCCGCCGGACGTGCCGCCGTCGGCGAGGCGGTCGCCAGCTTCGCCGAAGGCGAGACTCCGCCCCGCGATCGTCCCGCTGAAGCCCGGCGCCCGGTGCGCCTCGATGCGGTCCGTTACGCCGTCGAGCACCTGCTCGGTCACCTCGCGGCCGAAGCGCGACAGCCACGACGTCGGGATCGATTCCGTGGTGCGGATATAGATGCCGGAGCCGATGACGGCCTTCTGATCCGAGTTGGGAACCGAGAAGCTCACCGCGTAACCCAGCTTCGGGGAACCGGTGTCCTCGTCTCCGATGACGGTCGGGTCGTCGTAGTGGTACCGCACGAACTTCCGACCCTCGCGCCGCGCACCTACGACCAGCTCCTCGGCGAACTTCACCCCGTTGATGTCCGTCCTCGTCAGGTCCGTCGGCTTGCCTTCGCGGAACGGCTCGATTGCGTGAAACAGCGTGATGCCCCCGGCGCTCACGACCCACAGGTAGATGGAGCCTGACTTCCAGTCCCCTCCTTCCGTCCGGAATGCGTTTCTGATCCCGACGAGGGCGCTGTAGCCTTGCGTCTGGACGGCTTCGCGGTACACCTCGGCGGCTTCCTCGACGAAGGCGATCAGTGTCTCGCGGTCCCTGACCTGCGACGCGGTGACGTCCGGCGTCGGCAGTTGGGCCGCGGCCTTGAACGGGACATGGGAAACGTCCTGCGACCAGCCGCCGACCAGCACGAAAACTCTTCCGGTGATCCCGGAGGTGTACGCGACGGCGTATGCCGTCTTCGGCTCCCCGTCGTGGTACTCGACGAAATCACCGCCCCGGTTGCCGGCCGCCAGGAGTTCCTGAACGACCTTCTTCCCGTTGTCGTCCTCGACGTCGATCAGGTTCTTGCTCTCCGCCGAGCGATCGTTCCCGTGGATGAACGGCTCCCCGCTCTGGAGGAACATGATCAGGAACATCGACCCCGACTTCAGGGGGCCCTCCTGTCTCAGCCGGTCCCTGAGCTTTGCGCCTTCGTCTACTTCCGTGATCGCTTCGAACTCCGCCTTCGCCCCTTCGACGAAGGCCTTGAGGGTCGCGCGGTCCACGACCTCGGCGGCCGTCACCCTGTCCTCGGCAGCGCCGCGCGCGGACATGACCAGCGCCAGAACGACGAGAGCCAGCACTCCCTTGCGGTTCAATTGCATCTCATTCTCCTCGTATACGGCACGCAGCCGGACTCCGCCATGCGTCCTGGCCCGGATCGTCTGCACCAGAATATCATTCGCGACAGAGCCTGGCCGCGGCCCCCATGTCCACCAGTGCAAGCAACTCGCCCCGCTACGAGCCGCACGAAAGGCCGCCGCCGCTGCTGGCCCTGGGCCTGGGCGTTCAGTCCGCCCTGCTGATCGTCACGCCGATCGTGCTGTTCCCGCTGATCCTGGTCCAGTCGGCCGGGGCCGATGCTGCATTCGTCTCCTGGGCGGTGTTCGCGATGCTGGTGGTCAACGGCGCGGCGACCATGCTGCAGGCGGTCCGCGCCGGCCCGGTCGGCTGCGGGCTGATGGTCGTGACGTACCCGTCCTCGATCGCCATTCCGTTCTGCGTCGTCGCGCTGGTGGAAGGCGGGCCGGCGGTGCTGGCGACGCTGATTCTCGTTACGGGAATCTCCCAGATTGTCGTTTCTCTCAGGCTTTCCTATCTCAGACGAATCGTTACGCCGACGGTGAGCGGCACCGTCATCATTCTGCTCGTCATTTCAGTCATGGCCGTCGTGCTGGCCAATGCGGCCGACGTGCCGGATGGCGCTTCGGCCGCGGCGGCGCCTGCCTGCATGGCCGTGACCGGCGTCACGATTCTCGGCCTGCTGCTCCGCGGTCCGCTGGCCTGGCGCATGTGGGCGCCGCTCATCGGTATCGCGGCCGGCGCCGCGACAGGCCTGGCCTTCGGTGTCTACGACCTTGGACCGGCAAACAACGCCCCGCCCGCCGGCGTACCGCTCGACGGCTGGCCCGGCCTGGGCTTCGGCTTAGGTCCCGTTTTCTGGTCGCTGCTTCCGGCCTTCCTGTTCCTCTCCATCATCACCGTCCTGCAGGGAAACTCCATTGCGCTCTCGGTGCAGCAGGTCTCGTGGCGCCGCCAACGCGCCCTCGACTACCGCCTGGTGCAGGGCGCCACGATTTGCACGGGAATTGGCAACCTCCTGGCCGCCCTGGCCGCCGTAATGCCAATAACCACGGCACCCAGGGGCACGACCTTCGTGCAGCAGACCGGATGCGCGTCACGGAATGTGACGTTGATCACCGGCGCGGTGCTGATCGCCACGGCTTTCCTGCCCAAGGTCTGGGGTGTGCTGGTCGGCATTCCCGGTCCGGTGAGCGCAATCTTCCTTATGGTGGTGATCAGTCCGCTCTTCGTGGAAGGCATGCGATTGATCATGCGGGACGCTCCCGACTATCGCACGGGCCTCGTCGTCGGCGTCGCGCTCGCGGTCGGACTCGGCTTTCAGTTCGAGCTCCTTGCGCCCCCCTGCGGGGGCGTGTGCGGAGCCATGTTGCAGAACGGACTCACCGCCGGAGGCATCACGGTCATCCTCCTGACCGCCTTCACCAGGCTCGGAACGCACGGCCGCGGGCGCATCCAGACGGAACTGAGCACCGGCGCGCTCGTTGACATCAACGAGTTCCTGGAGGAATTCTCGCGACGCCGCGGCTGGGATGCAGACATGACCAACCGCATGCAGGCGGTTGCCGACGAGGTGTTCGTCATACTTCGCCAGCAGAGTGGCGAACCGGACAGCGGCGGGCGCCGCAAGCTGCTGCTGAACGCGTACAGCGACGGCACGGCGGCCGAACTGGAATTCATCAGCGCGCCGCGTGACGCCACGAATCTGGAAGACCGGATAGCGATCCTCACGCAGCCCGCGCCGGGGGTGCTGGAGCTGGACGTGCCCGATCTGGAATCGATGATGGAGCGCGAGGCGCCGCTGCGGTTGCTGCGGCACTACGGAGCATCGGTCACCCACCGGCAGTACCGCGAGACCGAGGTGATCTCGGTTCGCGTCGCGCCGTCGTAAACCGGGCGCCCGGTCACGGATCCAGAACGCTACTCACGAATTTCCGCAATTCCGCCGCGCATTCGTGCGGTTGTTCCAGCTGCAGCAGGTGCGTCGCCTCCGGGATGAAGTCGTAGTCCACCTTCGCAATGCCGCTGCAGTCGAATGTTGGCAGGTAAGAGTACGGCAACGTCGGATCCGCCCCGATTACCTTCGTGGGGCTGCGCAGCGCCTGAAGGTCGACAAGCAGCGCATATACGCCCGAAAAATCGATGATCTGCGCCTCGAATTCGCGGGGACATCTCAACTCGTATCCGTTTCCGTCGCCGCACCGGCGGAGGGTGGTCCTGGCGACCAGCTCATGGACTCCGGGAACGACGCGACTGAAGATGGGAAAGAACGGCAGGACCCCGGCAAACTCCTCGCGCGATCGGAACCGATCGGTGCGCCGCCGCACCGTCGCGGCGGCGCGCACCGCAGCCGCTTCGAACTCGTACTCGCCGACGCCCGGTCTGCACAACGGCGGATCGAACAGCACCCGCGCCGCGAGCGTTTCGCGGTGTGCGGCGGACAACAGGCTCGCCAATGCGGAAGCCGAGTGGAATACGCCGATTTTCGGCTTTGCTCCGTACAGCTCGTCAATGGCTTCGAGAATACGGTCGTGGTCGAGGACGAAAGTCGGCACATTGTGCGCGCTCATGTTTCCGACCGCATTCCAGCCGTGGTTGCGCAGGTCGTACACCATGAGATCGAAGTCGTCCAGCAGCAGGGACCAGAAGGGGTAGTAGAGATCGATGGCGAGGCCGTTCCCATGGCTCAGGACGAGCCGCGGGCCGTCCGGGTTGCCGTGGCGCCGCAGGACGATGACGGCGTCGTACTCCATCCGAACCTCGTGGACGGAAAGAGGCTCGGGTATCTCCCACGATGCGCCTGGCGTTGAGGTCAAGGCTGCGTCCGCGGCCCGGCGGCGGAATCCGGTATTTGTTCGTGGGCGACCGCGCCGGCGTACGCCGCATTGCCCAGGGTCTTCAGCCGCCAATTGGTGTGCGGCATGTGGCGAAACCGGAACGTCCCCGAGGCCTGGCCGCGGCGCATCGCGGTTGGAATCTCGAACCGGGAAATGTCGCACGACATACCGCGGCCCGTCGCCTTCACCAGCGCTTCCTTGAGCGTCCACAGCGTCAGGAAGAGGCGAAGTCTGTCGTCTCCGCGTGCCGCCGCGAGCTCGGCGCGCTCCCGCGGACCGCAAACGGTCTCGCTCAGGCCGTCGATGTCGTAGCGCGCGGCTCGTTCCTCAACGTCTACTCCCAGCCGTCCCCTGGGAGCGAACGCCACGAGTCCGTGCCTGCCGCTGTGACTGACGTTGAAGCTGATGGCGGCCGGCCTTCCGTTCAACCGCGCCAGAGGCTTTCCGTGTTCGGTGGTGGTGAATGCGAGCTGCTCGTTGACGGCGCCAAGTGCGCCGCAGAGGAGTGCGCGAAGCGCGGCCCGGCACAACGCGAACCGCCGCCGCGGCGCGGCGAATCGGAAGCGTTTCCAGCGCGAGCGCTCGTCCCGGTCGAGCCACTCCCAGGCAACCGTCTCGCGATTTGCGCAGGGGGTCAGGTCGACGTGCACGACCGTGGCGCCGACCATTTCCCCGAGTGGGCGCCACCAACACACGGCCGAACGATGAGCTGTCACTTGCCGGGGAGCTGGCGCCGTCCCGCCGAGCCGGCGCGGCAGGGCGACGCTTCGGGTTAGCCGGCGTTGCCGTCCAGGAAGTCGATCAACTGCTGCAGGTTGGCGAACCGGGCGCAATCTCCGGCGGACATCTGGACGTTGAATTCGCTGGCGATCTCACGCATGAACGCCACCGCGGCCATGGAGGAGATACCCACGTCTGCAAAGGCGGCATTCAGGTCGAGCGCGGCCCCGCTCTGCCGGCCTTCAATGCTCAAGTGTGAATCGACCAACTGTCTGACGCGTTCTTCGGTTGATGCCATGAATATTCTCCAAGTCTGGACTGGTGTTGAAGGATATCGCGAATGATACCAAAACCGGTGCGGCGTGTCGTGCCAGTCAACCGGATGCGCGGCTGCCTGACCACCGGAGCTACACCCAGTGCCGGCGGCGCTGAAAGGGATAGGTCGGCAGCCCGACCCGGCGGCGCGCTTCGCCGGCGAACAGGCCGGAAAAGTCCACATCGAGCCCCACCTCGTACGCCGCCGCAACCACATCGACGAACCCTTCCCCCGCGCTACCGTTGCCGTTGGACGGGCCCGGCAAGCCCGCCAGCGCGGTCGGCCCGTCGTCGGCGGGTTCCGCGGCGGAACGGGGTCCGATTTCAAGCACCACGTCCACGGCCAGCTCCGCCAGCGCCGCGGAGCAGTCGCGTCTTGACGCGGTCTCCCGGTCCGGACGACCTGGGCTGACGCCGTCGAGCGCCGCGTCCAGCTTGTCGACCACCCGTCCGGTTTCGCCGCTGACCATCTGCAGTGCAGGCTCCTGAAGCACGCCGCCCGTTGCGACCGACGTCGACCCGGCGATCGCCATCCGCATCCCGTCATCCAGATTGAATGCGCCGGCCGCCTGGGCCGCCGCCCACATTCCGGCGCCGTGGCCCACCGCCACCCCCGGACCGACGCCAGCGCTGGCCCACAGGGCGGTGAGCGCGCACTGCACCGCATACAGCGCCGCCGCGGCGTTTTCCGGCACGCCGTCAGCGTCACCCCATGCGTGGATCGTGTCCAGCAGCGAGCCTCCCGCTGCGTCGCGAAATACCTCCGCGCAGCGATCGAGCACCGCTCTCGCTACCGGCTCCGTCTCACCCAGCCTGCTCCCGGCGATGAGCCATTGGCCGCCCCTCCCTGCATACGCGAAGGCGGTCTTGCGGGACTCCCGCGTCACCCTGGACCCGCGCGCCGCCTGCACTCCCCGCAGTCCACCGCGCAGCGACTCCGCATCGCGAAACACCACCGCCGCCCGATGCTTGAAGTGGTTCCGGCCTGCACCGGCCGTCCATGCCACGTCCGCGAATGCCGCGGCGGCGGCCTCCTCGTCGGACGGCATCCGGGCGGCCTCCCGGTCCAGCCACGACAGGTAACTTTCCGCCAGTTCCACGAGGGCGGCGTCGGACTTGCCCGACAGCGGCAGCATGCGAGCGCGCCGTCCCGTGAATCCTTCCTGGGACAACTCCAGACCGGCGGCGGACTGCGGCGGGGGCACGGTTACCTTCCGGGCGGGACCCGGCGCGAGCCACCGCGCGCCCGCGGCATCCGCCGGTTCATAGCCCTCCACGATCGCGTGCGCATTGGTCCCCGACAGACCGAAGGCGCTGACCGCCGCCGTGGGCGGCCGCTCCGGATGGCTCGGCCAGGGGGTCGTCTCCGTAACAACCCGCACGGGCAGCCGGTCCCATTCCACGAGCGGGCTTGGCGTCTGGAAATTGAGCTGCCCGGGAATTGCCTGCCGCCGCATCGCCAGCAGCACCTTGATCAAACCCGCAATCCCGGATGCCGACTCCAGGTGTCCGATGTTGGTCTTCACCGACCCGATCAGCAATGGACGCTCGGGGTCGCGGCCCTTGCCGTACCCTGCCGCGGCCGCTTCCACCTCAATCGGGTCGCCCAGCTTCGAACCGATGCCGTGCGCTTCGAGGTAGTCGACGTCCGCCGGCGAAACGCCGGCCCGGGCGAGCGCGTCCTCGATGACCCGCTGCTGCGCTGCGCCGCTCGGCGCCAGCAGATCGGCCCCGAAACCGTTCTGGTTGACCGCCGAGCCCCGGATGACGCCCCAGATGCGGTCTCCGTCCGCCTCAGCCCGACTCAAGCGTTTCAACACGACCACGCCGCAGCCTTCGCCGCGCACGTAGCCGTCGGCGTCCGCGTCGAACGCGCGGCACCTGCCGTCCGGCGACAGCATGCTCATGGCCGCGAAGCTCCTGGTAGATGCGGGCGACAGCACCGCGTTCACGCCTCCGGCAAGCGCCAGCTCCGTTTCGCCCTGCCGAATGGCCACCGCCCCCTGGTGCACCGCGACCAATGCCGACGCGCAGGCGAGGTCCACCGGCATTGCCGGACCCTGGAGCCCCAACAGGAAGGCGACCCGTCCGACGGCGATGCTCCCGCAGTTGCCGAACGCGCTGCCACCGTATCCGCCGGCCGTCATCAGGTCGCGATACTCGCTGAGGGCGATGCCGAAATACACACCGGTGCGGCTGCCGGCGAGGCTGGCGGGGGCCATCCCCGCATCCTCCAGCGCCTGCCAACTGGTCTCCAGCAGCAGGCGCTGCTGCGGGTCCATGTTTCTCGCCTCGATGGGAGCAAGGCCGAAGAAGCCTGCATCGAACCGGTCCAACCCGTCGACGAACCCGCCCCGGCGGCAGAAGGCATCCTGCGCCGCGGGATCCCCGACGCAACCGTTCCAGGCAGCGGTCCCGTCGCGGCCGTTCGCCACGGCCTCTTCCCCGGCCTCCAGCAGGTTCCAGAAGTCCTGAGGATCCGAAGCGCCCGGAAACCGGCACGCCATGCCGACGACGGCAACCGCATCGTCGTCATGCCGTCGCGGCTGGCGGGCGACCTGTGCGACCGGCTTCGGTTCCGGGGGCGGTGATGCTTCTGCGGTGTCGGCCGTGGCGGCGAGCTCTCCGGCCAGGTGCCGGGCCAGGCTGGCCGCATCCGGGTGATCGAACACCGCGGTGTTCGGCACGACGTATTCCCCCGCGAGGGTCTGGTTCATGCGGGTCCGCAGCTCCACCGCCATCAGCGAATCCATGCCGAGGTCGAAGAACCGTGTGGTCGGAGAGGGCGCCGACGGCAGCCTCAGGACGGTCTGCAGCAGGCCCAGGAGGAACGCAACCAGCGATTCCTCGCGCTCGGCCGGCGAGGCGCTCCGAATCGCGGACAGCAGGTCGCTCCCGGCGTCCGGCGCGGTGGCGCTCTCCTCCTCGTCCGCGGGCAGCAGCTCCTCCAGAAACGGTGGCCGATCGGGGAGGAGGTCCGCGTATATCCGCCAGTCTATGGAGGCCACGGCGGTCGACGTCAGATCCTGCCGCACCACCCGGTCCAGCGCTTCGATACCCTGCTGCGGGGTAAACCACCCGCTGCCGGACGCCGCCAGCGAATCGGCGATGCGCCCGCGGTCCTGCGCTGCCTCCGCGGCCTCGCCCACCCGCAGCCACGTGCCCCACTGCACTACCTGGCCCGGCAGCCCCAGCGCACGCCGGCGGCCCGCCAGTTGGTCCAGGAACGCGTTTGCCGCCGCGTAGTTCGACTGGCCCGGGTTGCCCCTTACACCCGCCATGCTCGAAAAGAGGACGAACAGGTCCAGGTCGCGCCCCAGGGTCGCACTATGGAGCTCCCACGCGCCCAGCACCTTGGGCCACAGCAGGCGCTCGAACCGGTCCCAGCTCTGGTTCTCCAGCGCGGCGTCCGACAGATCGCCCACGCTGTGGAACACACCGCCCAGCGGCGGCAGATCGGCGTCCATGCGCGACAGCATCGCCTGCACGTCCGGCGGGGCGGCCACGTCAGCCAGCTCCACCTGTACCGTTACGCCCCGTTCCCGCAGCGCACGAATGCCCGCCTCGGCCTCCGCGCCCGGTGCGCGGCGCCCGTTGAGCACGATGGCGCGCGCTCCCTGATCCGTCAGCCACTCGGCCACCGCGCCTCCGATCCCGCCCAGGCCGCCGGTGATCAGATAGGTCCGATCGTCCCGCACGCGGCACCCCGTTTCTGCGGGGAGCGCCAGCCGCTGCGTTCCGTCCGCGCCCCGCACGAGGCGCGCCGCCAGCCGGCTCCCGGCGCGGTGCGCGACATGGTTCTCGCGGTCCGGGAACAACAGCTCGTTGATCAAGTCCGGCGACAGGGCCTCCCCGGCGGGATCGAGGTCGATCATCCTCGGCTGCAGGCTGGCGGCCTCCCGCGCCACGACCTTTCCCAATCCCCACAGCGTGGCGCCGGCGAGCTGACCCCCGCGCTCCCGTTCGACCGCCTGCGCCCCGCACGTGACGAACCACACGCCGTGGGCCGGCTGGAGATCGGCGTCCAGGCAACCCTGGACGAGCGCGAGCGCGCTGCCGGCCGCCGCGGTCACATCCTCCTTGAGCTGCTCCGTCGTCGCCGACAGCCCGCGCCCCTCCAGCGCGCCGAGGTGCACGATGCCCCTGAGCGGCGCGTCCCCCGGCAGGTTCTCCAGCAACGCGCGCCAGGAGTCTCTCCGTTGCGTCTCCACGGCAGCGTGGGTCACTCCAGGGCGTGCGGTCGGCGCGGCGCCGGCGTCGGTTGCACCGGCTACCACGACGGTCTGGTTCCTGTCCGCGAGCTCGGCGGCGAGCCCGGCAGCCAGACCCGCCGGGTCGCCGGCCAGGACCCATGCTCCGGGAGGTTCGGCCACCACTGCCGGGCCGCGCGCCAGAACCAGGCCGTGCGCGGGC
Organism: Vicinamibacterales bacterium; assembly: GCA_965207665.1. Classification (GTDB taxonomy): domain Bacteria; phylum Acidobacteriota; class Vicinamibacteria; order Vicinamibacterales; family UBA8438; genus JAAXGX01. Next base: position 2,232,905 of record CBDBMV010000002.1, on the reverse strand, counting down.
CGTATGGGGTCGTCCGTGGCCTCGTGGCCCAGGATCCGCGGGTCGACGAAGCCCGCAGCGGCCAGCGCGCGGCGCCAGACGTCGGGTGTGGCAAGCGCGTGGTGCGGCCGGTAGTCGTCGGCAAACCGCCACCAGTCCGGGAGGAGACCGAATACGATGTCGCGCCAGCTCTCGCCGCACAGACTCTCGAGCGCCAGCAGTTGACCCGACGGCGCCAGGAGCTCCCGGCAGTTGCCAAGCGTTGCGCCGAGGTCGCGCGTTGCGTGCAACACGTTGGCCGCAATCACCAGGTCGTAGGCATGCGGCTCGAACCCCTGCCCCGCGGGCTCCGCTTCGATGTCCAGCACCTTGAACTCGACCGACTCCTCGCTCTTGCCGAAGCGCGCCTCGGCATCCGCGAAGAACCCCGCCGATATGTCCGTGAAGGTGTAATCGAACCGCCCGGACGGGAGCTTCGGCAGAATCCAGCCGGTTGCCGAACCCGTACCTCCGCCGACCTCGACGATCCGCAGGCGCCGGCCGTCCGGCAGGCCCGCCACCGCCTCGGCGACGGCGTCGCCGAGCAGCTTGCCCCAGGCCCGGTTCGCGACGCCCGTCTTGTACAGATCCCCGACGTTGGGTTCGCCGCCGAACAGCAGGTCGAGAGCCCTGGCGCGGCCCGTGAGCACGTCCGCGAGGCCGCCGCCGCAGCGCCGCACCACGCCGAGCTCAACCGCCCCGTGCGGATGCTGCGCGGACAGTTGCTCCGCATAGTCCTCCGGGTCGCCGAGGTATGCGTGCGGCAACGCATCGCCCTCGCCCACGGCCACGACGTATCCGTCCGGCTGCACCGCGAGGATGCCCGCGTCGCTCAGCATGCCCAGCAGCCGCCCGGACAGGCGCCCATGCTCCGGCAGGATGCCCAACTCCCGGCACAGTTGCTCGGGCTCCACCGGCGCGCCCGCGGTGCGCTTCCAGCCCAACCTGGCCAGCGCCGCGAGCGTGTACGACTGGGCCAGCCGGCCCAGCGCGTTCTCGAGCCAGCTCCGCTCCGCGGCGCTGACGGCCGCTTCCGAGAGATAGTCCTCGAACGCGTTTACGCGCCCCGCAAGGGCGTCCGAATCGAGCAGGAAATCGGCCGGCTGCGCTCCCCCGGCGAGCGGACGCTCGCGCCAGACCACCTCGTAGAGCAGGTCGTCGAGTCCTTCCACCGCCGCGGCGAGGGCGGCGCGGGTCGCCCGCTTCACCGTGAAGCCGTGGATGCCGCCCAGCGCGGCTCCCTGCGGGTCGTAGAGCCGCAGCTCGGCAGTCGCGAGCTCGGCCGGCGCGCCCGCTCCGGCATCAATGCCCGGAACCTCGTCGCCCAACCGCACGTGGCAGACGATCCGGTCCGGCAGCGGCCCGGTCAGCCACAGCCGCTCCCAGCCGAAAGGCATGTACGTAACCGGCGCCCCGTCCGCGGCCGGGCTCCGCGCCGCCGACAGCAGTTGAAAGCAGCCGTCGATGAGCAGCGGATGCACTTCCAGTCCCTGCCGGTCCACGTCATGTGGTATGGCGATCTCGCCGAGGGCCTCTCCCGGCGCCGCCCAGACTGCCTGTAGTCCCCGGAACGCCGGACCGAAGTCAATCCCGGCCTCGGACTTGGCGCTGTAGAGCGCCGCGACGTCCTGCGCGGCCATGCCGTGCCGCAGCCGTTCCAAATCCACACGCGCGCCGGCTTCCGACGCGCCGCCGCTCGCCAGGCGCCCTTCCACGTGCAGAGTCCAGCCGCGCTCGTGCTGCTTGCTGTAGATCGCGACGCGCCGCGCCCGCGCGCCGTCGTCCGCGTCCAGCACGAGCTGCACGGGCCGCCCGGCGTCACCAGCGTCGGCCCCGGCTTCCTCCTCCGGCAGGATCAGCGGACTGTGCAACTGCAAGTCCTCCACGACGACCGCACCGCTACCCTCGGCCAACGCCGCCGAAGCCGCCATGGCTCCGTACAGCGCTCCCGGCGCCACCACGCGGCCGAAGACCCGATGGTCGGTCAGCCACGCGGGATCGGCAGCGGACAGCTCCGTCTCGAACATGAGCTCGCCCGCCGGGGATTCATGCCTGACGCCGAGCAGTGCATGGCCGGCGCTGGACCGCCGGCGCCTGGCGGTTGCAATCCAGTAGCGGTGGCGCTGCAGCGGGTAGCCGGGCACCGCAACCCGGCGGCGCTCCTCACCTGCGTACAGGCCTTCGAGCGACACCTCCAGACCCGCCTCGTACGCCTGGCCCACCGCTTCCACGAATCCGGCGTCCGGGGGCGTGCCTGCCTCAGGCGTGCCCGGCAGGCTGCACAGCACCGCGGGTTGGCGTCCCGCCTGACCCCCGGCGGCCGGTTCCGGCCAGACGAGCGACGTCAGCGGCCCGAGCACCGGCCGCGGACCGAGCTCCACCACCACGTCTACGCCCAGCTCCGCCAACGTCCGGACCCCCCGGGCAAACGCCACCGGCTGCCGGGCGTGCCGCCGCCAGTAGGCGCCGTCCGGCTTCTGTCCCGGGTCGAAAACCGTGCCCGTCACGTTGCTGACATAGTCGATTGACGGCGTTGCGATCTCGACGCCGTCCATGGCGGCCTGCAGGTCGTCCAGCGCCGGCTCCAGCAGGGCGCTGTGGAACGCCTGGACGGTCCGCAGGCGCTTCACGTTGATGCCCTCGGACTCGAAGCGTTCGGAGATCGCGTCGATGTCGGGAACCGCGCCGCTCACCACACGGTGGGTGCCGTTGTCGGCCGCGAGGCTCAACCCCGGGCCGTCGGATTCCGCGTTCAGCTTCTCGACCGCCGCCAGGACCCGGTCGGCCGGCGCGAACACCGCCGCCATGGCGCCCGTTTCGGTAGCGCCCAGCAGCGATCCGCGGGCCATGGCGAAGCGCATGCCGTCTTCCAGGCCGAACACGCCGGCCGCCTGGGCCGCCGCCACTTCCCCCATGCTGTGGCCGAGCACGACGTCGGGCCGCACCCCAAGGCTGGACCACTGCGCGGTGAGCGCGCACTCCAGGGCGTAGAGCGCCGGGGCGGACCATGCTGTCTGGTCGAGCCGGCCTTCCGTTCCCTCGCGCCCGAACATCACGTCGAGCAGACTGCTGCCATTCGCCTCCCGAAAGACGGCGTCACAACGGTCCAGCACGGCGCGAGCCACCGGCTCGTTCTCGTATAGCGCCGCGCCCATGCCAGGCCACTGGCTGCCCTGACCGGTGTAGGCGAAGGCCACCTTCTTTACCGCCGCCGGCCGCGGCGCCGGCACGGCGTCCGCCACGGCGCGCAGGCGCTCCCTCAACGAGTCCGCGTCCTGGAAGGGCACGGCCGCGCGATGGACATGATGCTGCCGGCCCACGGCCGCCGTCCACGCCATGTCGGCGAGCGCCTGCAGCGGATCGGCTCCCGGCGCTGCGTGCCCGTTGCCGTCGCCGAGCCATGCGAGGTAGCGCTCCGCCAGCTCCCCGAGCGCGGTCTCCGTCTTGCCGGACAACGGCAGCAGGCGGGTCGTACGCTGCCGCGGAACATGCTCGTGCGTCGTCATTTCCGCAGGCAGCTCGGGGCTTGGCGCCGGCACCCTCAGCGCGGCGCCGGATACCCAGTGCTCCACGCCCGATACCTCGCCGGCCGGCTTGCCGTAACCCTCGACCACCACGTGCGCATTGGTGCCCGACATCCCGTAGGCGCTCACGCCCGCACGCGGCGGGCGGGCGGGATGGCGTGGCCAGCTCTCGGCCTCGGCGACCACGCGCAGCGGCAGTCGCTGCCAGTCCACGCGCGGATTCGGGTTGTTGAAGTGCAGGTGCTTCGGAACCCACTCCCGCCGCATCGCCAGGACCGTCTTGATCAGGCCCGCGATGCCCGCCGCCGGCTCGAGGTGGCCCATGTTGGTCTTGACGGACCCGACCAGCAGCGGGCGTTCCGGATCGCGTTCCCTGCCGTACGCGGCCGCCGCCGCTTCCAGCTCGATGGGATCGCCGACCTCGGTGCCGGTGCCATGAGCCTCCAGGTAGTCGACCTCCGCCGGCGCGAGACCCGCCTGGGCGAGCGCCTCGTTGATGACCTGCTCCTGCGCGGGCCCGTCCGGCACCGTGAGCCCTACGCTGGCCCCGACGTGGTTGACGGCCGAGCCCCGGACTACGCCCCAGATGCGATCCCCGGCCGCCTCGGCCGCGCCGAGCCGTTTCAGCACCACCACGCCGCAGCCTTCACCCCGGACGAATCCGTTGGCGCCGGCGTCGAACGCCTTGCACCGGCCGTCCGGCGACAACATGCCCGATATCGCCCGCTGCTCGAACAGCCGCCGGTCGAGGATCGCGTGCGCGCCGCCCGCGATCGCGATGTCCGCCTCGCCCCGCCGCAGCGCCGTCGCCGCCAGGTGCACCGTGACCAGCGACGACGCGCAGGCCGCGTCCACGATCATGGAGGGGCCGGCCACTCCGAGCACGTACGCCACCCGGCCGCTGACGCCGTGCAGGCTGGTGCCGATGCTGGCATACAGGCCGAAGGCCGCCTCGACCGGCTCGCTGGATTCCAGGACCAGTTGCCGGTATTCGGGGTTGCTCGTACCCGTGTAGACGCCGGTCCGGCTGCCCTGCAGCGTCTCCGGGCTGATTCCGGCATCCTCGATGGCCCGCCAGCTCGTCTCCAGCATCATGCGCTGCTGGGGGTCCATCACCTGCGCCTCGACCGGTGAGATCCGGAAGAAGGCCGGGTCGAACTGATCGATATCGTCCAGGTAGGCGCCGAAGCGGCAGGCGTCGCCGGCGGCGGTCGCGTCCGGGAACAGCTCGCCGACGCGCCCGATCCCCGAACCGGGTTCGCCTTCGCTCACGACCTGCCGGCCGGCTTCCAGCAGCCGCCAGTACTCCGCGAGGTCCGGCGCGCCCGGGAAGCGGCACGCCATGCCCACTATCGCTATCGGCTCAACCGGCGAGTCCGACCCGGACACCGCCCCTGTGTGTGGCATTTCGCACGCTCCCCGTTGCGGCCTCCGCCGCAGGGCTTCCTACAGCCTGAACAGGCGGTTCAGCTTGACGACGAAGCCGCGGTTGCGCAGCCGGTCGTCCATCCGCATGGGCCGCAGACTATTGACGTCCTGCTCCTCGGTGTACACCACGAACAGCTCACTTCCGGGGCTGTACTCCCAGCGCAGCCGCAGGTTGTAGCTCACGATGTCGCTACCCGAGTTGTACTGCACCAGGCCGCCGAAGAACATCCACGGATTGAACGCATAGTTGAAGCGCGTGCTGACCAGCGTGGTGGTGAATTCCCCCTCCAGCAGCTCGATATCGTTGAATGAAATCGTCGGCTCCACGGAGAACTGGTTCGTCACGTTCAAGCGGCCCAGCAGGTACTCCAGCGTGCGGATGTTGCCGCTCCAGAAGCTGCCCGCCGTGAACGCCAGCCGGCCGCTCGCCCTGTGCTGCGCGCCCAGCTCGTAGGCGATCATGACCGCCGTGAAGTCGTAGCCGCCCACCGGGAGCTCGACGTCCCTGGAGATCCGGAACGGCTCCAGCAGCAGCTCGTAGGAGTTGGTCAGGTTCACCTCGAGCCGGTCGCTGTTGTGGAACTCCGTCGAGAAGTCCGCGGTGCGCTCGCGCGTTTCGACGAAGCCCCGGTCGGCCGTCGTGAAGTAGTCGACGCCGGCCTCGAACGAGTAGCGCCGCACGATCCGGCTGCCCTCAGGGCGAGGGCTGAAGCGGCCGGACAACGTGGTGCGGCGGTAGTTGTCGCGCGTCAGGAAGCCGATCTCCGGCAGGAAGTTCTCCTCGACGGTGATGTGGTCCACGGTCGCGCCGTAGCGGTCGCCGCCGTAGTCGAAGCGGCCCTGATAGCTGGCGTCGCGGCCGTCGCCCAGAGGTGTCTGCGTCCGCGAGTAGTACGTCACGAAGTCGACGTTCTCGTAGAAGGAGAACGTGCCGTCGACGCCGTACGCCTGGCTGGCGCCGGGACCCACGAGCGAAACCGAGCGGTTCGTGAATATCGCGCCGATGCTGCTGCGCCGCAGGACGTCCCGCCTCAAGCGCAGCACCGTGAAGTTCGTCGACGCCGTGCCCGCCTCGGGCGACTCCTCCGTCTGGATGCTCAGCAGGCCGACGTCGAATGCGCCCGCCTTCCCCGTCATGCGCGCCCCGCCGTGGATCGGCACCACGACCGCTCCCCGTTCGGCGTCGCCCTCCAGCCCGATGCGCCGGCTGTAGAACAGCGTGGGAGCCTCGCTGACGTCGGTCGGCGCACGGGCCCCCCAGGCCACCGCGTGCGAAGTCGAAGATGCCGCGGCCTTCCAGGAAGAACTCCCGCTTCTCGGGGAAGAACAGGCTGAAGCGGGTGAGGTTGACCTGCTGCTCGTCCACCTCGACCTGGGCGAAGTCCGTGTTGTAGGTCAGATCCGCCGTCAGGTTGTAGGTGATGCCCAGCTTCACGTCGGCGCCGAACTCGCCGCTGCCGTCATTTTCCCGAGCGGGAATGGAGTTCCGGTCGGTTGTCACGCCGCCGATGACATACGGCTTGATCTCGACCAGCCGGCTGGCGTCCGGCGGCTCGAGCCCCACCAGCGTGGCCGCCGCCGACACGCGCACGATTCCGGCCGTCCCCCGGCCGCCGCCGGCCGACATCGGTATGCGCGTCAGGTACGCCCACTCGTTCTTGCGCCGAATGGACCGGCGCAACTGCACGCCCCAGAGCTGGGCTCCGCCGCCCCGGTAGCGGAGCGTCTTGAACGGTATCTCCATCTCCACCGTCCAGCCGCCTTCCCAGCGTCCCGTACGCACGTCCCACACCGGATTCCAGTCGCTGTTGAAGTCCCCCTCGTTGGTGATCTGCTGGTCGGCGCGCGCGCCGAGCGGGTTGGTATAGAAGTTGAAGCCGTTGCGGCGGTCGTAGAACGTGTCGAACAGCACGGCGAACGTGTCGTTCTGGCGCAACTGGTTCGTATCGCGCCGCATCTCGTTGGCGACCCACTCGCTCTCGGGCGCCGTGTCGTGGACGCGCGCCGACACGTAGACGTTCGTCTCGTCGAACATGATCCAGGCCTCGGTGCGCTCGGTCGCCGGCGCGCCCGACGTCGGCAACTGCTGCACGAAGTCGGAGATCGGCGCGATCTCGCGATACACCTCCTCGTCCAGCACACCGTCCAGCCTGATACCCGTGGTGAGACGGATCGCCCGCACCGTTGTCCGGTCGCCTGCGTCCCGGTTCATGACGGCCGGCGCCACCGGCGGCGGCGGCCCGTCGATCTGCGCCGCGAGCGCCGCCTCGCCAGCCGTGGGATTCAAGGCTCCCGGTGCGACCTGCCCCGGCGGTGCTTCACCCGACGCCTGAACGGCGGCGCCAGCGCCGGAGGTCTGGGCGCCAACCGGCAATGCCGCGCGGGTTGCCAGAAGAATGAGAACAAGCACCGCGCGACCGGTGATCCGCAAGAAAGACTCGAACGATGAATCCATGACCGCACATCCTACAGCAGTCCGCAGTGGACCATATATGAGGGCAAACAGGTCGAACCGACGCACCGGAAACCTGGTTTGCGGCGAGGTTTTCGAAGACCCGGGACGGACGCAGCACTCTACGGACTGCTACGGATTCTCATTCTACTCCGGCAGCGCGAAGACCCACAGCACGCCGCCCTGCGGGAGGAGCGTCGTGGTGCCGCGGCTGCGGTCCAGCGCGTTCTGCATCCGTGCCGCGTCGAGCCCCCAGCCGGCCTGCACGGCGATGTACTGCACGCCGTCGACCATGTAGGACGTCGGCACGCCGATCACGCCGGTGTTGGTGCGCTGCTCCCAGAGCGTCTCGCCGGTTCGGCCGTCAAATGCGCGGAAGTAGCGGTCGTTGGTGCCTCCGGCAAACACGAGCCCGCCGGCGGTCGTGAGGACAGGGCCCCAGTTGTGCGACTCGAATTCGCGCGTCCACACCTGCTCGCCACTGTCCAGATTCCAGGCCTGCAGCTCTCCGATGTGCTCCGCGCCCTCCCGCACGTACATCTGCGACGATCCGCCCGTGAACACCTTGCCGGGGCTGTACTCCACCTCGCGCGTGTTCATGAAGGCGCACAGGTTGTCGTTGGCGGAGAAGTACAGCAGGCCGGTCACCGGGTTGAACGCCGCTGGCGGCCAGTTCTTGCCGCCCCAGATCGACGGGCAGAAATCCAGGCGCGTGCCGGTCCGCGGCTTGCGGTTGGGGTCGTACTGCGGGCGCCCCGTCTCGGGATCGATGCTGGTGAACACGTTCTGGTAGACGTACGCCGTGGCGTCGATGAACCCGATGCGATCCGCCTCCCGCTCCAGCAGCCAGAGATAGCCGTTGCGTCCGGGGTGCACGAGCCCGCTCACCGTGCGTCCGCCGCGGTCGATGTCGACAAGCAGCGGCGCCGCCACCTCGTCCCAGTCCCACGAGCCGTTCCAGTGGTACTGGTGGTAGCCCTTGAGCTCGCCGGTGTCCGCATCGAGCGCGATCACCGAGTTGGCGTACAGGTTGTCTCCCGGGCGCTGGTCGCCGAGCCACGGACCGGCGTTCCCGGTACCCCAGTACGTCAGGTTCAGCTCCGGGTCATAGGTGCCGGTCACCCACACCGGCGTGGCCCCGGTCTGCCAGGTGTCGCCCGGCCAGGTCTCGTTGCCCGGCTCGCCCGGCGCCGGCACCGTATGCGTCCGCCACACTTCCGCGCCGGTCTCGGCGTCGAACGCGGCGACGAAGCCACGAATGCCCAGCTCGCCGCCCGACACGCCGACCAGCACCTTGCCGTTGACCGTGAGTGGCGCCATGGTCATGTAGTAGCCGATCCGCCAGTCGCCGGCCTCCGCTTCCCACACGACGCTGCCGGTCTCGGCATCGAGCGCGACGACGAACGAATCGACCGTCGCCATGTACACCTTGTCGCCGTACAGCGCCACCCCCCGGTTGGTGGGATGAATCTGCAGCAGGTCCTCCGGCAGCACGCGCACGTAGCGCCACTTCATGTCGCCGGTGCGCGCGTCGAGGGCCAGCAGGTTGTTCTGCGGCGTGGTGATGAACATCGCGCCGTCGTTGACGACGGGCGGCGATTCGTGCCCTTCGGTCAGGCCGGTCGCGAACGCCCACACCGGCCGCAGATCGGCGACGTTGGCGGTCGTGATCTGGTCGAGCGGGCTGTAGCCCCAGCCGTTGTAGGTGCGCCGGTACATCAGCCAGTCGCCGGGCGGCGGATCCCGCAGCTCGGCGTCGGTGACCGGCTGGTACTCCGGGCTCTGCTGTGCAACGGCGGGCGGCACGGCGAGGGCGAGGCAGAAGAACGCGGCGCAGGTCGCGCGGGAAATCGTCGAAGTTTTCCGTCTATGCATCTCTACTCCAGACTGCGTGATAGAGGCTGCCGTCGATGGCGCCGGCCACAACCTCGCAGGTCCCTTCTCCGGCGCTGCACGCGCTGACGGCGCCGGTCAGCGGCACCGCCTGTCCGGCGGTCACTGGCAGACCCAGCGATTCGAAGCTGCTCCACTCTCCGCCGTCCCACCAGGCGTGAACCAGACCGCCGTCCGCACCGCGCGCGAACACGTCCAGCCGCGACGGCCCCCAACTGCACGCCGCGGGCGGGCCGGTCAGCGGCGCCGGCGCCAGCACGGCCGGATACGACGGATCCGGCGCCTGCGGCTGGCCGAGCGACGCGTACTTGCTCCATGCGGCGCCGTCCCACCACTTCAGCAACAGGTCGCCGGCGGCGCCCCTGCGGAACACGGCGACGCTGGCGGGTCCACAGGCACAGGCGGCGACCGCCTCGATCCGGGGCGTACCCGACGGAGCGCCGAGCGCGTCGAACGGCTCCCACTCCCCCGCGCGCCGAACGGCGTGCAGCAACTCGCCGCCCGGTTCAACCGCGAATACTTCGAGCCGGTCGAACGCCCCGCGGCACACCGCCGGAGGACTCGCAATCCCGACCGGGATGGCGCGTCCGCCCGACACCGCGGCCGGCGCGCCCAGGCACTCGAACCGCGCACGACCGCCGCCGCGCTGCCGCATGTGCAACAGATCCCCGTCGGGACTGCGCGCGACGATCTCCACGTCATCGGCGCCGTCCCCGTCAGCGCCTGCGCCGCAGGCCGCCACCTGCCAGTCGACCGGCACGTCCATGCCGCCGCCGGCGCTGCGGGCCGTGGGGACGCCGAGCGAGCGGGCTCCTGCCCATCCGCCGGCGGGCAACCGTTCGCGCCGAGCCAGCTCGCCGGCGGCGGTCCTGGCCAGCAGCACTACGCGGCCGGGCGCGGGCGAAACCGCTACCGGACAGAACAGGCCGGCGCCGATGGCCGACCACTCCGCGGGCATGGATCTCAGCCCGGAGCGGCTACACCTTCGTGCGGATCCAGCCGTAGCGGGTATGCCCCGGCACGGGACCGAGCTCGGCGTACTTGTTCTTGAGCTTCGACATGTTGTCCGCGGTGTAGCCCGGGAACTCCATGATCGTCTTCAGCTCGTCGGAGATCCGGTCCTCGTAGTCCGCCGGCACCGGGCGGTAGATGCGGTCCTTCTCGGCGCCCTCGACAGGCTCGATGCCGTACAGCGCCGCCGAGTTGAGCCCCAGGATCTTGCGCTTCGCCGTGTCGGTCAGCTCCGGATAGCCAAACTCCTCGCGCAACTGCTCGGGGATCTGGAAGCGCCACAACGCGTCGATCTGCCACTGCGGCGAGCCGTACCAGACGCAGTCGGAGCCGAACACGATGCGGTCCTCGCCCATGTAGCGCATGAGCTGCCCCATGATGTGGGCAGCCACCGTCGGGAAGGTCACGATGGACGAGGCCCACGTGGTGCCGATCTCGGCGATGCAGTTCGAGTAGGGCGCGACGAGCTGCGCGTACTCGGTGGTCCACTTGATGTCGGGCACCCCGTCGCGCAGCGTGCGCGAGCGGATGGTCTGCAGCGAGTCCGCGTGCCACGTCGTCTGCTGGATGCAGGAGTGGTATGTCACGAACTTGAGACCCGGCCAGTCCTGCGCCGCCTTCGGCAGGTCGGCCGGATGCCCCAGCACCGGGTCCGGCGGTCCGGGGGCCAGCCCCTTGTGGACGCAGATGTTGTTGAAGCCGGGGTACTCGTCCCGGATGCGGTTGTAGACGTTCTGGATCAGCTCGAACGTCGGATACGCGACTTCCTCGTCGTCGTGCCGCCAGCGGCGCATCAGGCTGTTCGGGTCCTCGTCCACCTTGGCGGCGTTGGAGATGTTGTAGCCCTTCCAGGAATCCGGGTGGTTCTCGTCGATCTGCTGCTGGATCCACTCCAGGTTGCCGCGCCCGGTGTAGAGCATTCCGTGGCACATCATCCGGCGCGAGCCCGAGATCTCGTTGACGAAGTCGCGCGCCGCGGCGGTCTGCGCGGCCGTGATGGTCTCGGCCGCCTCCGCCTCCCGGTAGTTGCGCGGTGGGCGGTTCTCGACATTGGGATCGCCGCGCTGCCCCACGGGCGTCGCGGAGAACGCGGTGACGTTGCTCAGCAGCCCGATCGTCACCTGGCTGTCGAGGTAGACGTCCTTGATGAACTGCACGAGCTGGAAGTTCGACGGGCTCATCGGCAGTCCGACGAGGTCGGGGTTCCAGGGGCGCCACGCCTCGCCGCCCTCGTCCACGCCGCGGTCGGCGCTGGGGGCGTAGCGCTCACCCGCCGTCGGCCCCTGCGCCGCTGCGCGCAGCGAATGCCCGCTCTGCAGGTTCGTGCCGCGTACCAGGTGCAACTGGTCGTCGAAGACGAACAGGTCGCGCGGCGCGCCGGCCTGGGCGTACGCCGCCGGCTCGAACATCTCGATCGGATCGACGTCGAAGAAGCGGCCGAACACCTCGTTCATGGCGATCAGCGCGGCCGCCGTGCCGCCCGTCGACGCCAGGAACTGCCGCCTGCCGATGCCCAGCTTGCGGCTGGCCGTCTCGGCCAATTCGACGATGCGCGCTTCGACCCGCTTCTGGTCGTCGGTCTGCGGCACCGGCATGTACTCGCCGTTGGAGATCATGCGGGTCGGAATCGGCGAGCGCAGCGGCTCGGACGCATCCGCGCGCTCCAGCTTCGCGATCTGCCCCTCGTCGAGCAGGCCGTGGTCGTCCTCCCAGAACTTGCCCTCTTCGTCCCATTTCTCAATCGCCATGCATCTCCTCCGGGAAAGCTGAACGTCTGTCCGCGCATGATACAATTTCCGACTGTCCAATTCCGTCTACCTGCGTGGAGGTGCAATGATGCTAAGGGCATCGAGGCTTGGATTGTCGAAGGTGCTGATGCTGTCGGCGGCCGCCGTTCTGATCGTGGCCGGCGCTCCGTCGGGCGCAGCGGCCCAGGCGGACCACGAGATCACCTTCACGAAGGACATCGCGCCGATCCTGCAGCGCTCGTGCGAGAGCTGCCACCGGCCGCGCGGCGGCGCGCCGATGAACCTGATCAGCTACCAGGACGTGCGGCCGTGGGCGCGCGCCATCAAGGCCCGCACCGAGGCGCGCGAGATGCCGCCGTGGTTCGTCGACAAGAACATCGGCATCCAGCATTTCAAGGACGACCCGTCGCTCAGTCACGATGAGATCGCGCTGATCGGTCAATGGGTCGACGCCGGGGCGCCGCGCGGCAACCCGGCCGACCTGCCGCCGCCGCGCCAGTGGTCGGCGGGCCGCTGGACCATCGGCGAGCCCGACCTGGTCGTCTCGTCGCCCATAGCCACCGTCGAGGCCGTGGCCGCCGACTGGTTCGGGGGCATCAGCCCGCCGACGCCGACCGGGCTGACCACCGACCGCTTCATCCAGGCGGTCGAGGTCAAGGAGGTGCTGGTCGACGAAAATGATCGGGAGCTCGAGCCCGCGGCCGTCTCGGCAGGCGACAAGGCGGGCGATGGCGGCCGCGCCGCGCTGAACCTGTTCGTCGTCCACCATGCGGTCATCACCGCCATGACGCCGGACGCCGAGACGGACAACCCGCTCGGTGCGGCCGGCAACTTCAACATCACCCACGAGCTGGGGCAGAACGCGACGTACTTCCCCGACTGGGTCGGCATCAGGCTGCCGGCGAACTCGGTCCTCACGTACGATCGGATGCACTACCACTCGGTCGGCCAGGAGGTCCGCGTGCGCGTCGACACGGCGTTCAAGCTACACCCCGAGGGCTACGAGCCGAAATACATGCAGGGGTTCGGCGCGCAGTCGGGCGCCTTCGATCTGGAGCTGGACATCCCGGCCGGCGAGCAGGACATCTTCCGCGACGGCTTCTACCGCTTGACCCGCCCCGCCATCATGATGACGTTCGAGCCGCACCTGCATTCCAGCGGCAAGCGGATGTGCATCGAGGCCATCTATCCCAACAACGCCCGCGAGATGCTCAACTGCGCGGACTACAACCACAACTGGGTGAAGGTCTACGTCTACGAGGACGACGTCGCGCCGCTGCTGCCGGCCGGCACGGTGCTGCACCTGCTGGCGTGGTACGACAACTCGGAGTCGAACCCGCGCGTGCTCGACCCGCGCAACTGGAAGGGCTGGGGCAACCGCTCGATCGACGACATGCTGTACCACCTGCCGCGGATGGTGTATCTGACCGAGGAGCAGTTCGAGGAAGAGGTGACGTTGCGCGGCGTCCGCCAGCAGTTCGTCAGCTCGCAGGACCAGCAGTAACAGTCATGTCTGCGGTAGTAACGAAGCGACTGCTGACGCGGACGGCGCTCTGCACCGCGTTGCTGTGTCTGACCGCCCTGACGGCGGCCAGCGGCCAGACCATCATTTACTCGCGCGGGCAGAACGTCGCGCCGGCATTCGAGGGTTGGGAGCAGAACCCCGACGGCAGCTTCAACCTGGTGTTCGGCTACATGAACCGGAACATGGACGAGCACGTCCACGTGCCGGTCGGTCCCGACAACAAACTCGAGCCCGGCGACGTCGACCAGGGCCAGCCCACGTACTTTCTGCCCCGCCGCAACCGCTACGTGTTCCGCGTGCGGGTGCCGCACGACTTCGGCGAGAAGGAAGTGGTCTGGACGCTCGCCTCCAGGGGCAAGACCGAGACGGCGTACGGCAGCCTCAAGCTGGATTACGTGATCGACGACCTGCTGCGGATGAAGGACCTCGGGGGGCTCGGCGTCAAGGACATAGAGCGCCGGAACCGCGCGCCGGAGGTGCGTGTCGAAGGCAGCATGGACCGCACGGTCGGCGTGGGCGAACCGCTGCACCTGACTGCCGTGGCCATGGACGACGGCATTCCCGAGCCGAAGGCGGCCGCGCCGCGGGTGCCCGTCAACTACAACGCCTGGGGCCTGCGCGTGGCCTGGTTCGTCTTTCGCGGCGAGGGCGACAACGTGTCGTTCGAACCCGAGCAGTTCAAGGTGTACACCGACTACCGCGGCAACTCCCCCTGGACGCCGGGCTGGGAGCCGCCGCCTCTCCCCGCCGACGGCAAGTTCCCGGTGACGGCAACGTTCTCGGAGCCCGGCGACTACATGCTGCGCGTCATGGCGCACGACGGCGGACTGATCACGAACGCGGACGTCGCGGTCACCGTGACGAACTGAACGCCATGCACGCGCGCGCCCTGTGTCTCGTCGCGGCGCTCGTGCTGTTCTCCCTGCCCGCGGCCAGCGGCCAGCAGCTCGTCTACCTGAGCGGCCAGACGGTCGCGCCCGCCTACGAGGGCTGGGAGCAGAACCCGGACGGCAGCTTCAACATGGTGTTCGGCTACTTCAACCGCAACCTCGAAGAGCATCTCCACGTCCCGATCGGCCCCGAGAACAGCATCGAGCCGGGCGGCCCCGACCAGGGCCAGCCCACCTGGCTCATGCCGCGCCGCAACCGCTTCCACTTCAAGATCCGGGTGCCCGCGGACTTCGGCGACAAGGAGCTTGTCTGGACCCTGACCACGCAGGGCCAGACCGAGAAGGCGTACGGCACGCTGATCCCGGAATACATCATCGACAAGCAACTGCCGATGCTGGACGTCGGCAACTTCGGGCGCGACCCCGAAGGGCGGGACATGCTGAACGAGGCGCCCTCGGTCACGCTCGACTCGGCCTCGAAGTACGCGGTAACCGTGGGCGAGCCGTTGCCGCTGAACGCGTCGGCGAGCGACGACGACTTTCCGGAGCCCAAGGCGGCGCCGCAGGGGCGTCCGGGCTCGCCGCGCAGCCGCAGCAACGCAATCGGCCTCCGCGTGGCCTGGTACGTCTACCGCGGCGACGGCAATCACGTCACGTTCGATCCGCCGCAGTTCAAGACCTACCCGGACTATCGCCTCGGCTCCAACTCCCCCTGGACCCCGGGCTGGGAGACTCCACCGCTGCCCGAAGACCGCCAGTGGCCGGTCACGGCCACGTTCAGCGAGCCGGGCGAGTACGTCGTGCGCGTCATGGCGACCGACGGCGGGCTGATCGACCACGCCGACGTCAACGTCACGGTCCGCTGACGCCCGGCGGCGACGACGCTTCCTGTTGACACCCCCGCGCGCCCGCGCGTAGCATTACGAGTCGGTTTTTGTATTTGCGCACCGTACCTCTGACGGCTCGAGAGGAGACACTCCGCATGCACGCCATCATCCGTTGTGCCCTTGTGACAACCGCCGCAGTCGCGCTGCTGGCCGGCGTTGCCCCGGCAACGGCCGCCGCGGCCGACGACGTGACGTTCACCAGGGACGTCGCGCCGATTCTGCAGCGGTCCTGCCAGAGCTGCCACCGGCCCGGCGCCCTCGCGCCGATATCGTTCCTCACCTACGAGGATGCGCGCCCCTGGGCGCGGTCGATGAAGCAGAAGACGGCGCTGCGCGAGATGCCGCCCTGGTTCATCGAGAAGAACATCGGCGTCCAGCAGTTCAAGGACGACCTCTCGCTGAGTGATGAGGAAATCGCCACCATCGGCGCCTGGGCCGATGCCGGCGCGCCGCGGGGGAATCCGGCCGACATGCCGCCGCCGGTGGAATGGGCGGACGCGGACGAGTGGACCATCGGCGAGCCCGATCTGATTGTCTCCTCGCCGCGCATGGTCGCTCCGGCGGTTTCCGCCGACTACCACGACGAGCTCGGCCCGGTGCCGACCGGCCTGACCGAGGACCGCTACATCAAGGCGGTCGAGGTCAAGGAAGTTCGCCTGTGGGACGACGCGACCCAGGCCGAGGCGCGCGAGAAGGCGCGCAGCGGCTTCGGCAACTTCACCATCCACCACATCGGCGTCCACAGCAGCGAGGTGTTCACCGAGCAGACCGACCTCTCGCTCGAGGATCGGAGCCGCTTCCGGATGGTGTACAGCCTGGGGCAGAACGCCACCGTCTATCCCGACGACACGGGCATCACGCTGGCCGCCGACTCGGAGCTGCGCTTCACCGTGCACCTCTACTCCTCGGGCGTGGAGATTCCGGTGCGCGCCGACGTCGGCTTCGTGTTCCACCCCGAGGGCTATGAGCCGAAGTACAAGCAGTCCGGCTTCCTGGCCATGGGCAACATCGGCGACGGCCTCGACATCCCGGCCGGCGAGGACAACGTCCGCTTCGACGGCTTCTACACCATGCCGCAGCACGGCATCCTGACCACCTACGAGCCGCACATGCACTCGAGCGGCAAGCGGATGTGCGTCGAGGCCGTCTACCCGGATCAGACGCGCGAGATGCTGAACTGCTCCGCCTACGACCACAGCTGGGCGCGCGTATACGTCTACGAGGACGACCACGCGCCGATCCTGCCGAAGGGCACGGTGCTGCACATCGTCGGCTGGTACGACAACACGCAGAAGAACCGCAACGTCGTGGATCCGCGGAACTGGAAGGGCTGGGGCAACCGGTCCATCGACGACATGTTCCTGCTGCTCCCGAAGGTGACCTTCCTCGACGAGGAGCAGTACGCGGAGGTCGTGGCCGAGCGCGAGATGATGCGGCTGAACCAGGCTACCAACCAGCAGAACTGATGTCGCGACTCTGTGTGCGTGCGGGCATCGCCAGCGCTATTGCGGTGGCGGTGCTTGCATTCACGTACCCGACCGAGGTCACCGGCCAGCAGGCATTCTCCCACGGGCAGAACGTCGCGCCGGTGTTCGAAGGCTGGGAGCCGAACCCGGACGGCACCTTCAACCTGGTGTTCGGCTTCTTCAACCGCAACTGCGAGGAAGAGGTCTACGTACCGGTCGGGCCCGACAACACCATCGAGCCGGGCGGCCCCGACCGCGGCCAGCCGGCGCGCTTCTATCCGCGGCGGGGCAAGTTCGTCTTCAAGGTGCAGGTCCCGGCCGACTTCGGCGACAACGAGCTGGTGTGGACCCTCACCGCCCACGGCAAGACCGAGAAGGCGTTCGCCACGCTGCACCCGGAGTACATCCTCGACAAGCGCATCACGATGATGAACGAGGCCGGCTTCGGGCAGCGCGCCGGTGAGGCCGACAGTTTCGCCCCGGAGCTGCATGTAGACGGCGGCGCCCAGCGGGCCATCGCGGTCGGCGAGCCGCTCACCATCACCGCGCGCGCCAGCGACGACGGCCTGCCGCAGCCGCGTACGGGTCAGAACGACTCGGACGCTACGGGGCTGATGGTCGGGTGGTCGGTGTACCGCGGCGAGGCCGAACACGTGACGTTCGAGCCGGAGCAGTTCAATCCGGATTTTCGCGGTCGGGCGCGCGGCATCACGATGTGCGGCAAGAAATTCCCGCCGACGCCGGAGTGGTGGCGCGAGCGGCTGTCCGAGGACGGCACATTCACGGTGACCGCCACCTTCGCCGAGCCGGGCACCTATATGCTGCGTGCGATGGCGCACGACGGCGGGCTCAAGACCACCCGCGAGATCACGGTCAACGTAACCGGCTAGCGGGGCGTCCCCTCCACGTCCGTCCTGATCCGGAACAGCGTCTTCCCGGCGGTCACGTACAGCGTCCGCATGTCGGGCCCGCCGAAGGCGGCGTTCGTGATCGTGTCCTCCGGGATCGGGATGAACTCGATCAGCTCCGCGTCCGGCGACAGGACGTAGACGCCGGCGAGGGTGTCGAGCGTCTCGGTCGTTCCCCGCAGGCGGTTGAGGCCGGCCGCGACGTACAGGTTCCCCTCGGTATCGATCGTCATCCCGTCGCCGCTGCGGCCGGGATAGAAGTCGTGGAAGACGCGCTTGTTGCTGGCGCTGCCATCCGCCGCGAGATCGAATGCGAGGATGTTGCGCGGCCCGCCTTCGGCCTGCTCCGTCTCGATGACGTAGAGCGTGTCGTCGTCAGGCGAGACGACGACGCCGTTCGGCCGCTCCACCTCAGGCTCGGTCAGGATCCGCTCGACCGAGCCGTCGGGATCGATGCGGTACACGCCGTGGACACCCGTGTACTCCGGGCCCTGTCCCGGCTCGGGCCGATCGGTGAAATAGATGCGCCCGCTGCCGTCTATCGTCACGTCGTTCGTGCGGTGGAGCAGCCTGCCTTCGTAGCTGTCCACGAGCACCTCGATCTCGCCCGTCGCCATCGTCGTGCGCGTCACGCGCGCCCCGGCCGTGTAGCCATCGCCGCCCTCGCAGGCGATGAGCCGCCCCTGCTCGTCGAAGATCAACCCGTTCGCGCGGTTGCTCGGCTGGCGGAAGGTCTCCACGTCACCGTCCGGATCCATGACGAGAATCCGGTTGTTGTCGATGTCGGTGAAGTAGACCGACCCGTCGTCGGCCACGGTCGGCCCCTCGGTGAACGCGACCCTGGCGGCCACCTCGAACGGCCGCGCGCCGGACATGTCCTGGCCGCCGCCGCAGCCGGCTGCGCCGAGCAACGCGGCGATGGTGATGGCGAATGCAATGGTCCAGACAGTGCGAGTCGCTGCGGCTTTCAGCATCATCGTTTCCTCCACGCGGATCGTTCCGAGAACCCCGCTGCGTCTGCTCGGGCGCCCTACCACGAGCATGTGCGACTGCTATCCTAAACCACTACCCATTCGATTCTCCGTTGCGGGAGGCCATATGCGGTTCTGTCTACACAGGTGCGCCAGGCTGTGCCGGGTCGCCATAGCCGGCGCTGTGCTGGCGATCGCGGCTATGCCCGGTGCGTTCGGGCAGACGAACGACGTCGGCGAGAACTGGCCGCGGTTCCGGGGCGCGACCTCGGGCGCGATCGCGGACGACGCAGCGCTGCCCGACACGTGGAGCCGCACCGAGAACGTCGTCTGGAACGTCGAGATTTCTGGACAGGGCTGGAGCTCGCCCATCGTCTGGGACGACCTGGTCTTCGTCACGTCCGTCCTCAGCGACGAGCCGCGCCAGATACCGGGCCAGGACCTGATCCCGGAGCCCGGGCAGGAAGGCGCACCGGTCACCTCCGTGGACGGTATCGCCACCGCGCCGCCGCTCGCCACGCCCTACACGTGGATGCTGCACGCCATCGACTTCGAGACCGGGCGGACGCGCTGGCAGCGGGAGCTGCGCACGGGAATTCCGGCCAACCAGAAGCATCCCAAGAACACCTACGCCACCGAGACGCCGGTCACCGACGGCGAGTTCGTCTACGTGTTCCACGCCAGCGCCGGGCTGTTCGCGGTGGACTTGAATGGCGATATCGCCTGGTCGCGCGGGGTCAGCGTACCCGCTGCGCCGGGCGGCGCGGAGACGGCGACGCGCCTCTCGCCCGGCCGCACGCTCGACGCCGACTACTTCGTCGGGATCGGCCAGGCCGCCTCCCCGGCCCTGCACGACGGCCGCATCTTCATCGCCGCCGACCACGAGGCGCTGTCCTGGTTCTTCGCCGCCTACAGCACGCAGACCGGCGAGGAGCTGTGGCACGTCATCGAACCCAAGACGGAAGAGGCGTACGGCTGGTCCTCTCCTTTCGTGTGGGAGAACGAACTGCGCACCGAGGTCGTCATCCTGGGCAACAACCGCGTGCGCTCGTTCGGCATGGACGGCGAGCGGCTGTGGGAGCTGAAAGGGCTGTCGGTGAGCACCACCCCCACGCCGATCTCGGCCGGCGGTTTGCTGTACGTCAGCTCGGGCTTTCCGTCGCAACTGTTCCGCCCCGTCTACGCCATCAGGCCGGGGGCCAGCGGCGACATCTCTCTCGCGGACGGGCAGACGAGCAACTCCCACGTGGTCTGGTTCCACGACGACGCCGGCACGTACATGCCGTCGGGACTCGTGTACGACGGGCTCTTCTACGGGCTGTACACGCAGGGGTTCATGACCGCCCACGACGCCCGCACCGGGGAGGAAGTCTACGGGCGCGTGCGGATTGCCCGCGGCACCAGCGGGTTCACCACCTCGCCGTGGGCGTACAACGGCAAGGTGTTCGCCATGAGCGAGGACGGCGACACCTACGTCATCCGCGCCGGCCCGGACTACGAACTGCTGGGCGTCAACTCCCTGGAGGAGATGGTCAACGCCACGCCGGCTGTCGTGCGCGGCAGCCTGATCGTCCGCACCGTCTCGTCGCTCTGGCGCATCGCCGGCTCCGACTAGCGCGACCCGCCGTCAGGCGCGCGGCAGGCGCGTCCACTTCTCGCTGGAGCGGGCGCTGGCGACAACCGCCTCGATGAACAGCATGCCGCGCAGGCCGTCGTCAACGGTCGGATAGTCGAGCGCAAGCGGATCCGGATCCGCGCCGCGGAGGCGGCCGCGGATGGTCTCGCAGGCGTTGGCGTACACGTTGGCGAACGCTTCGATGAATCCCTCCGGGTGACCCGACGGGAGCCGCGTGGCGCGCGCGGCGGCAGGGCTGCGCGCAGCAACGTGGTCCTGACCGCGGCTCCACGTCTCCTCCGGACCGTCCAGAGCAGTCACCTGCAGCACGTTGGGCGCCTCCTGCCGCCAGCGCAGCCCGCCCTGCTCGCCGTACACGCGCAGCGACAGGCCGTTCTCCTCGCCGACGGCTACCTGGCTTGCGCTCAGCACCCCGCGGGCGCCGCCGGCGAAGCGCAACAGCACGCCGGCGTCGTCGTCCAGCCTGCGGCGCCCGACGAACGCCGTGATGTCGGCGGCGACGGCCGTAATCCGCTGGCCCGTGACGTACTCGGCCAGGTTCGCGGCGTGCGTGCCGATGTCGCCGATCGAACCGGCCGCACCGCTCTGCCGCGGGTCGGTGCGCCAGCGGGCCTGTTTCATGCCGCTACGCTCCAGCGGCGTCGACAGCCAGCCCTGGTGGTACTCGGCCACGACCTTCCGCACGCGGCCGAGCTCCCCGGACCGCACCAGGTCGCGGGCCAGCTTGACCATTGGATAGCCGGTGTAGTTGTGCGTCAGCGCGAACATGCATCCGGATCGCAAGACCAGCCTGCGCAGACGCCGCGCTTCCGCAACATCGAACGTCATCGGCTTCTCGCAGACCACGTGGATGCCCGCCGCCAGCAGCGCCCGCGCCATCGCGAAATGCAGGTGATTGGGCGTGACGATCGAGACGAAGTCGACCCGCTGGCCGGCGGGAAACGCCAGCTCGCCGGCGATGAGCGCCTCCAGCGAGCCGTAGGCGCGCGCCGGGTCGAGGCCCAGCTCGCGCCCCTTGGCGCGCGACTTGCGCGGACTGGACGAGAAGGCGCCGGCCACCAGCTCGACGCCGCCGTCGAGCTGCGCCGCGCGGCGGTGCACGTCGCCGATGAACGCGCCGGGGCCGCCCCCGACCATGCCCATCTTCAGCGTTCGGCCCGACATCCCCACCGCGCCCGCTTCAGCGCCGCTCGAACGCCGCGTCGAAGGCGACGTCGGAAGGCTCGAAGTCTATCCCCTTGACGAACTCGCACGACTCGCGCGCGCCGTGCTCGCGGTCCATGCCCGAATCCTCCCACTCGACCGAGAGCGGCCCGCGGTACCCGACACGGTTCAGGGCGCGGATGATCGCCTCGAATTCGACGTCTCCGCGGCCGACCGAGCGGAAGTCCCAGCCGCGCTCCGGCGCACCGAAGTCGAGGTGCGATCCGAGCAGGCCGGCGCGGCCGTCCAGGGTGAGGGCGGCGTCCTTCATGTGCACGTGGTAGATGCGGTCGGGAAACTCGTCGATAAAGCGAACCGGGTCCATCCCCTGCCACTGCAGATGGCTGGGGTCGAAGTTGAAGCCGAACGCCTCGCGCCGCCCGACCGCGTCGAGCGCGCGCGCGGCGGTCACGATGTCGAAGGCTATCTCGGTGGGATGCACCTCCAGCGCGAATCGGACGCCGCATTCATCGAACACGTCGAGGATCGGATTCCACAACTCCGCGAACCGCGCGAAGCCGGCGTCTATCGTCGCCTGGCTGACGGGCGGGAATGCATACAGCAGGTGCCAGATCGGAGATCCGGTGAAACCGCACGCGACCGGCACGCCCATGTTCCGCGCCGCCCGTGCGGTGTTCTTCATCGCGTCGATGGCCCAGGCGCGCTTCGCCTCCGGGTCGCCGGCCAGCGCGTCCGGCGCGAACGCGTCCGAGCGTTCGTCGTTCGGATCGCAGACGAGCTGCCCCGCCAGGTGGTTCGAGATCGCCCAGCAGCCGAGGTCCTGCTCCTGCAGCAGCTCGCGCAGGCCGGCGCAGTAGGCGGCGTCGACCGCCGCCCGGTCGACGTCGACGTGCTTTCCCCAACACGCGAGCTCCAGCCCGTCGTAGCCGAATTGCCCGGCCTTGCGTGCAAGGTCGGCAAGCGGCAGATCCGCCCACTGGCCGGTAAATAACGTCACGTCGCGCGCCATGAATCGCTCCGTTCTTTCTCTGCCGACCAAGAACTGCATTCCACAGGGGCGGCTATACTCACGGCATGCGCCGCGTCGTACAGGTTACCGCGAGCGTGTGGGCGCTCGCCGTGGCCACGGCTGCGGCACAGCCGCCGGCATCCGGTCCCAGCGCGCAGAGCGCATCCGGCGCCGACGCCGCCCCGCTCACCCCGAGCGAGTTGTACCGGGTCGAGCCGCGCCGTGTCGAGGACGCCCCGAGCATCGATGGGCGCCTCGACGAGGCGGTCTGGCAGACGGCGGCGATCATCGACACGTTCACCCAGCAGGAACCCTCCGAGGGCGACCCCGCGACCGAGCGGACGGTCGTCCGGCTGCTGTACGACGCGCGCGCCCTGTATATCGGCGTCGAGGCGTTCGACTCGCAGCCCGGCGGCGTCATCGCCACCGAGATGCGCCGCGACTCGCCGCGCCTGTTCGACGAGGACAACTTCCAGTTCATCCTCGACACGTTCCAGGACCGCCGCTCGGGCTACATGTTCGTCGTCAGCCCGCTGGGCGCCAAGCTGGAGCAACAGGTCGCGGAGGAGGGCGAGGGCGGCTTCCGCGGCTCGAACAGCCCCAACGTCAACGTGAACTGGGACGGGGTGTGGGATGCCGTGGCGCGGCGCACGGCCGAAGGGTGGGTCGCGGAGATTGCCGTCCCGATGGTCACGCTGCGCTTCCCCACCGCCGAGACGCAGGTGTGGGGCGCCAATTTCATGCGCAACATCCGGCGCAAGAACGAGCAGATCTTCTGGGCGCCGATTTCCAAGGAGTACCAGCTCACCCGCGTCAGCCAGGCGGGCACGCTGGCCGGCATCCGTGGCGTCAACCGGGGCATGGACCTGCGGCTGACGCCGTACGTCCTGGCCGGCGGACGGCAGGACCGCGTCGAGAGCCGCCTGGACGGCTCGGGATTCAACCAGTACGGCATGGACGTCAAGTACGGCGTTTCGTCCGGCCTCAACCTCGACCTCACGCTGAACACCGACTTCGCGCAGGTCGAGGTGGACGAGCAACAGGTCAACCTGACGCGCTTCCCGCTCTTCTTTCCCGAGAAGCGTGACTTCTTCCTGGAGAACGCCGGCATGTTCAACGTCGGCAGCGCCAGCCTTTTCGGGCGCACCGCGGACCTGTTCTTCACGCGGCGGATCGGACTGTCGGACGGCGGACAGCCGATACCCATCATCGGCGGGGCGCGGCTGACCGGCAAGAGCGGCCGCAACAACATCGCGGCGATGAACATCACCACCGGCGACTTCGGCGACGCCGGCGAGAACTTCTTCGTGGGACGCTACAGCCGCGACATCCTGGCGCGGTCGAAGGTGGGCGCGCTGATCATCAACAAGGACGCGGTGGGCGGCGGGCACTTCAACCGCACGCTGGCGGCCGACACGACGCTGGCGCTCCACCCCAACTTCACGTTGACGGGGTTCCTGGCGAAGACCCAGACGCCGCACGAGTCGTTCCCCGGCCGCTACACGCCGCCCGCGCCGGGCGAGACGGCGCGCGACATGGCCGGTTACGCGCGGGGCACCTGGCTGAGCCAGTCGTTTCACTTCTACGGCGAGTACGTCGACCTGCAGGAGCACTTCAACCCGGAGGTGGGCTTCGTCCCGCGCGTCGGCATCCGCACGTCGCAGATTCACGGGGAATGGAACCCCCGGCCGGACCGCTGGAACATCCGCATGCTGGACCCGATGTGGAGCCTCACCTACACCACCGACCAGCGCAACCGGCTGCTGACGCGCCGCATCCACAACATGATCGGCACCTACTTCGAGGACGGCACCCGGTTCATATTCTGGTACAACGACTACTTCGAGCAGCTCGACGTGCCGTTCAACATACGGCCCGACATCAACGTCAGCATCCCGGCCGGCACCTACCGCTTCGGGGAGTGGATGTTCATGTACAGTTCCGATCCCTCCCGGCGGCTGTACGGCCGGGCGCAGTACTCGCCGCAGACATTCTTCGACGGCACGCGCACCGACTGGCGGGCCACGCTCGGCGTGCGGGCCACCAGCCGCATCTCCGCCGAGGCCATGTTCAACCGCAGCGACGTAAGCCTGCCAGGCGGCGACTTCATCGCCGACCTCGCGTCGGTACGGCTGGATCTGACGCTCTCGCCGCGCATGACGTTCCGCTCGCTGTCGCAGTGGAACTCCACCACCGGCGAGCTGAGCAACAGCATCCGCTTCAACTGGATCTACAGCCCCGGCAGCGACATCTACATCGCCTACGACGAGCTGCGCCTCGACGGCGACCCGCTGGGGTTCGATCCGCACCTGCGGCGGCCGCTGTGGGTGCGCAACCGGCAGCTCGCGATCAAGATGACCTATCTGCTGTCGCGGTAGGCGGCGAGCGTTACACCGGCGGACTACACGCGGCTGGCGCGGTACTCCTCGACCAGGTAGTCGCAGGCGCGGGCGGCGAGCGCCATCATGGTGAGCGTCGGGTTCTGGCAGGCCGAAGAGGGGTAGACCGAGCCGTCCATCACGAACAGGTTGCCGACCTCGTGCGCCTGCTGCCAGCGGTTGAGCACCGACGTGGCGGGGTCGTTGCCCATGCGCGCCGTGCCGACCTCGTGAATCGCCAGTCCGGGGGGTGAGATGTTCTCCTGGCGGGAGACGCCCTCCGCACCGGCGGCCTCCAGCATCTCCACGGCCGTATCCGCCATGTCGGCCACCATGCGCCGCTCGTTGTCGCCGAAAGCGGCGCTGATGTGGAGGATCGGAATGCCCCAGGCGTCCACCCGCTCCGTATCGAGGCGGCAGTGGTTCTCGAAGCGCGGCAGGCACTCGCCGAAGCCGCCCAGATAGACACTCCACGGCCGCTCGGCCTTCACGCGGCGCTTGAATTCCGCGCCGAATCCGGGGATGGAGTTCGCGTGCCCCCACTTGCTGAGGCTGGCCCCGCCCTGGAAGCCGTAGCCGCGCAGGAACCCGGATTCACGCGTCTCGAGGTTGCGGAAGCGCGGGATGTAGATGCCGTTCGGCCGGTTGCCGCGCGTGTCCGGAACACCCTTGAGCACGGGCAGCGTGCCGCCGGCGCCGCCGCCCATCACGTGGTCCATCAGGTAGTGCCCGAGCACGCCGCTGGAGTTGGCGATCCCGTTGGGGTGGCGGCTCGACGTGGAGTTGAGCATGATGCGCGTCGATTCCAGCGTCGAGGCGCACAGGACGACGACCTTGCCGGCCACCTCGCGGTGGTTTCGCGTCAGCCGGTCCACGTAGTAGACGCCCGTGCACCTGCCTTCCGCGTCCGTCGTCACGTGGCTGGCCACGGCGTCCGGAATGAGCGTCAGCCGCCCCGTGGCCGCCGCCGCCGGCAGCGTGCTGTGCGGGCTGCTGTAGTACGAGCCGGTCCGGCAGCCGCGCCCGCAGGGACCGCAGTAGTGGCAGGCCGGGCGCCCGTTGAGCGCCCGCGTCAGCACCGCCGCGCGGCCGATAGTCAGCGTGCGGCCGAAGCGGTCCGCTACCGCCTTCTTGAGGATCTCCTCACCGCACGTGAGCGCCATCGGCGGCAGGAACGAGCCGTCCGGAAGCTGCGGCAACCCCTCCGCCCGGCCGCTGATGCCGATGAACTGCTCCACCCGGTCGTAGTACGGCGCGAGCTCTTCGTAGCCGAGCGGCCAGTCGTCCCCGAAGCCGTCGCGCGACGCCGCCTTGAAGTCGTAGTCGCTCAGGCGGTACGACTGCCGGGCCCACATGATCGACTTGCCGCCGACGTGCCGCCCGCGGATCCAGTCGAAGCGGCGGTCCGCGGGCGTCGTGTATGGATGCTCGGTGTCGTCGATGAACAGGTGGTTGGCGTACTCGTCGCACTGGTAGCAGCGCGACTGCACCGGCTGCTTCTCCCGCCGCTCGCGCGGCAGCCGCGTGCCGCGCAACGGCATCTCGTATGGCGGCGTATGCTCCGAATAGTCCT
This sequence comes from Vicinamibacterales bacterium, assembly GCA_965207665.1. Lineage (GTDB taxonomy): Bacteria > Acidobacteriota > Vicinamibacteria > Vicinamibacterales > UBA8438 > JAAXGX01. The sequence continues at coordinate 2,206,424 of CBDBMV010000002.1, read as the reverse complement.
CGGACGGGTTGAGGCGCCGTCCCGCCTCGAGCACGGCGACCTGCAGCCCCGCCTCGGTGAGCTGCCTGGCCACCCAGCCGCCCGTGGCGCCGGAGCCGACCACGACCGCGTCGAATGTCTGCTGCATCGGTTCGATTACGCGCGGTGCCCGACGTGCATGCAGCCTTCAACGCCGGAAAAGTAGAGCGTCCCGTCGTCACCGAGCTCTTCGCGCATGCCGACCTCGGACGTGTAGTAGCCCGTTACGGTCAGCCGCTTGATGGCTTCGAAGAACTCGACGCCTTCCCGGTCGGCGACCGCCGCGCCGTCCCGCGTGCTGACGGCGGTCAACAGCGCCACCTGCGCCGCGGCCGGCGTGTCGACGAAATCCGCCCCAGACAGCTCGCGAGAGCGGCGGTCCATCCAGGCCAGGCCGCGCAGGAACGAGTCGCGCTCGTCCGCCGGCGCGTCTTCCAGGACGGTGTCGATGAACCGGTCCACCTGCGCCGCGCGCGCGCCGGCGGTCTCGGTCTGCGGAATGATCAGCTCGGAGATTTCAACAACGGTGGCGTCCTGGTGCGCCGTGAACACCCGCGGTGTCCAGGCCGCGGTGCCGGCCGCGGCCTGTGCCGGCGCCGCGCTGGCGAGCGCCAGCTCGGTCAGGCTATCCACCCAGGCGGCGGCGCAGGCTGCGCCTACCGGGCCCAGCACCATCCGCCGCAGCGCTTCGCGTCGATCCATGCAATCCTCGACAGTGCAGGCAACTATACTGCGCACCGGAGGCTCGCATGACGCAACTGACCCGACGTGAATGGCACAGACTGGCGCTCGGCGGCGTCACCGCGGCGGCCGGCGGCATCCTGCCGCTTGTTCGCCCGCGCCCGGCAGCGGCCGAATCGCGCTTCGCCGGCGTGCTGATCGGGGTCCAGAGCTACAGCTTCCGCGACATGAACCTGGAGGAGAGCATCGCCGCGATGCAGCAGCTCGGCCTCACGAGCTGCGAGCTGTTCTCGATGCACGTCGAGCCGCGCGAGCTGTACCGGCCGGAGAACCGGGAACGGCTGCGGCAATGGCGCGCCACGGCGCCGCTGTCCCACTTCCGTGATGTCGCGGCGCGCTTCGAGGACGCCGGCATAGAGCTGAACTCCTACAACCTGAGCTTCAGGGACGACTTCTCGGACGCGGAGATCGCCCGCGGCTTCGAGATGGCGCAGGCGCTCGGGGCCCCCGTCATTACCGCCTCGGCGCAGATGAACACCGTGCCGCGCATCGCCCGCTATGCCGAGATGCACGGCATGCCGGTGGCGATGCACAACCACTCGTGGATCGATCCGAACGAGTTCGGGTCGCCGGACGACTTCGAGCGCGCCATCCGCATCGGCGGATCGGCCCCGATCGCCGTCAACCTGGACATCGGCCACATGACGGCCGCCAACTACGATCCCGTCGCCTACCTCAAGGCGAACCACCAGCGGATCGTGACGCTGCACCTGAAGGACCGCAAGCGAGACCAGGGCCCCAACGTGCCCTGGGGCGAGGGCGACACGCCGATCCGCGAGGTGCTGCTGCTCCTGCGGGACGAAGGCTGGGACATCCCCGCCAACATCGAGTACGAGTATCAGGGCGGCGACACGCTCACCGAGGTCGGCCGCTGCCTCGACTTCTGCAAGGCAGTGCTGGAGCCGGCCGCGTAGCAGCTACGCCTTCGGCACCACCGCGAGGAACCGGCGCGGGTTGTCGACCAGGATCTTGCGGACGGTCTGCTCCGGCACGCCGGCGTACAGCAGCTTCGGCGCGAACTGCATAAGGACCGTGGAGTAACCGAGGCCGTAGTTGGCCTTCCAGTGGTTGCGGTTGCCCATGTCCGAGGAGAACACGATGTGGTCCTCGAAGCCGGCGTCGAGCAGCTCCTGCACCATCCGCACCTTGTCGATCTCCGGGATCTGCGAGCGGCTCATCTGGTGGCCGACGGTGTCGAGACCGACGAACGCGCCGCGGCGCGCGATGGCCGAGTGCGTGCCGATCGGGTCGTGCTCCGGCTTGATGGTCGACATGTGGCCGATGACGAGGTGGGAGAAGTCGACTCCGACCGACTCCATCACGTCCATCTGGTCCATCGCACAGCTCGGGCAGCTTTCGTGCGGCGTGTGCGTGAAGATCGGCAGGCCCGTCTCGACGTGCGCGCGCCCGATGGCGCGGTGCACCTTGCGCTCGTCAGGCCGCATCTCCAGTGACGAGGCGATCTCGCCGAACGCCCCCCAGCGCTGGTCCGCGGCATCCTGCACGAGTTGCTCGAACAGCTCGTCCTCGCTGGCCTCGGCGATATCCACCGGATAGATGGAGAAGCCGATGTCCTGGAAGTAGCCCCCGGCGCGCACGATGTGCACGTCGGTCCGGTCGGCCACGGCCTGCAGGTCGTCGATTGCCTGCTGGTCGCGCCGGCCGGTGGCCGAATCGACGAGGCACGCCACGCCGTCGGCGCCCGCGGCGTCCACTTCGTACAGCACCTGGTCCACGGTGCCGCCGCGGAGATGCTCGTGAATCAACGTCGCGCCGTTGGCCAACTGACCCGGATCGACGTCGCCCCGGAGCGTGCGGATGACCGCGCCGCTCATGAAGTCCGGCGCCTCGGCGCTGGTGAACCGGATCGCCTGCGCGGCGCCCGCCGTCCCGCCGCAACCGGCCGACACGACGCCCAGCCCGGCGCCCACGCCGAGCATCCCCAGCGCCTCGCGGCGCGTCCATCCACTGTCATGCGTGCGGTGCGTCCGTGTCTTCATGCGTCCTCCCGAACGGCGAGATTCCAACCCGCCGTGGTCAGTGGCTCATCGCGTACAGCACGACGTTCACGCCCAACTGGTAGCCGTCGGGCGAGAACCGCTCGAAGAACCGCGGATCCTCCCCTTCGCGCTCCCACGCGTCCTGGATGTCGGTGTTGTGCGTCATGGCCACCATCAGGCGTCCGTGCTCGTCCATGATGCCGCGGAAGTGCGGCACCTCGCTGTCCGGCCCGCGCTCGGAGGTCGTCGCGCCGCCCGACCAGCGCCAGAAGTGTATGTTCGAGATCTGCGGGATCTCGTTGATGTGGAACATCGTCTTGAAGACCGAGTGGTCCAGGGGCAGGTCCTTGATCGGATACTCCGACGGCGGCAGCACCTTCGCTATCTCGCCGGCCCACTGCGCCCACGAGCGCGACCCCCAGAAATCGTCCACCCACAGGAATCCGCCCTTGAGCAGGTAGTCCCGCAGCCGCGCCGCCTCCACCGGACGCAGGCTCATCGTGCCGACATCCGACGTCATGAGGAACGGACAGCCATACAGCGAGTCATCGGTGACAGTCACCACCCAGTGGTTCGGCTCGCCCACAGGATCCAGGTTTACGTGCGTGGACGTCATCTCCGACAACCGGATCATGAAGTTGATGTCCGCGTACGGATAGTCTGTCGACCAGCCGCGCCCCGACCGCTCGCGGCGGTTGCTGGTGTACATCAGCCGGCAGAAGGTGAAACCCTCGTCCACGTGGCCGGCCGGCCTGAAGCGCGGCGGGTAGCGGGAGCGTCCGTAGCCCCACTGCGCCAGCGCGGCCGAAGCGAGGACGGAGGCGGCCAGCAGGACCAGCACGACAGACACCACGGAACGACGGGTCACGTCGCTTCTCCCTTCATGCTCGCGTGACGCAGGCGGCACAGTTGCGATGCCGGCTCCATTGTGTCACGCGCGGGCGGGATCGATCACTCAACCGCTATAATCTTGCCCCTGTCAACCGTTCCGGAACCCGTTGCCCCGTCATGGCCCTTGTCGAACCCGAGGCTCTCGCCAACTACGAACTGTCGCGCATCTACATCGCCGGCAAGCTGTCCGAAGCGCGCCAGGTCGAAGAGCTGCTCGGCGGCCACGGCGTGGACTACACCGTGCAGGTCGAGCCCTACCGCGCCAGCATCCTGCTCGGCCCGCGCAACGGGGCGGCGTTCTACGTCATCGACACCCAGGCCGAATTCTGCCGCCAGCACCTCGCCGCAGCCGGCTTCCACCGGGGTCTGCTCTATGAATGACCCCCGGGCAGGGGTGTCGCCACCATCGCCCTAGCGGCCCCCACCGGAAGCCGCGGCGTCCGCGCGATCCTGTTCCCGCGCACCGGCGAGAATGCCCACCATGCCGTAGTGGTTGCCCTCGTGGCACGCGAACTCGTATATCGGCTCATCAGTGCGGGTCAGCGGCAGGCGGACGGTCCACGGCGCCGACCAAGCGGTCGGGTCCGTGATCGTCACCTCGTAGGTCATCGTGTCCTCGGCCACCCGCGTGAACCGCTCCACCAGGTGCAGGTTCCGGTCGGAGCCCATTACCGTGGCTTCCGACGAGAAGTTCCCGGTCTCGACCACCAGCGTGTCCCCTTCCCAACGCCCGCGTGAATCCCCGAGCCACTGTCGGATGCGGTCGGGCAGGTGCGGGCGGCCGTCGAGCGGAATGAGGCGCGCGTCGTGGATCGTCTCCATGACCAGCGCGACGTGGTCGGCGGTCTGGAAGATCTGCCAGTAGCTGTAGATGCCGGCGCCGGATGAGCCGCCCAGCCGCGGCAGCCCGCGCGTCAGGCACCGCACCCACGTGGAAAGGTCGCCGGGACCATCGGGACGCATCTCCATGGCCGCGGCGGCGGCCAGCCGCCGCTCCGCCCCGGCCGTAAGCGATGGGATCCGGCCGTCGGGCGGATCGACGATGAGCGAGGTCCGGTTGTCGAACTGCCGGCCGAGCATGGCCAGCGAGTTGCAGGTCGCCCGCGGGTTCTCGTAGCGCTCCCCGTCGCCGAGGACCGCCAGGAACAGGTTGTCGCCCGCGGCGAAGTCGCTGTTCCCGTCGTTGAACATCCGGTCCGCGCGCCCCTGCATCCGGGCGACCTCTTCGTCTGTGAGCAGCTCGCGTCCGGCAAGTGACGCCGGGCGCTCCAGCGGCGTCGCGCTGAGGCTGACCCACACGCCCTGCAGGTCCGGATGGCCGGAAGGGGTCCGTGGCGCCGTCCACTCGCCCGCCGCAACAGACTCGCTCTGGCCCGCAGCAGGCCCCGGAGCGAGGCCCGGTACGCAGAACGCCGCCGCCAGGACGATAGCCTGACGGCGGCGCCTGCGGTCGCTCTGCACGCGCACCCCGATAGGGTGCCCGAACGCGCCCGGTCACGCAAGGCCGGGTTAGCGGTTGATCACCTTCAGCGCGCTGCGCACGATGATTTCCTCGGAGCCGTCGCTGTCGACCAGCATGCCGACCACCTGGTACTCCCCTACGGGGAACGAACGCCAGGTGAAGTGATGCAATGGTTCCGAGTCGAGACCATCCAGTCCGATCGTGGTGCTGCGGTAGTACGATTCGGACTCCGCGAAGACGCGGAGCTCGTGCGTCTTGATGGTCGGACTGATCCGGATGCTGAACTCGACGTCGCCGGGCGCCCCGACCACCAGGGAGGGGCCGACCGCGATCATTTTCTGGACCTGCTGTCCGGCAGGTTGTTCCGCCGGCCCGGCGGCCTGCAGAAGCGGCGGCGCCGCCAGGACCATCGCGACGAAGAAACAGAGCAGAATGCTGGTCGTTCTCATCACTCACCTCCTCTTGCGGATAACGGTCAGTGACCGGTTCGTCCAGAATGTTAACTCTGTGTAAATTTAAAGTAAAGCGCTCTTTTCATGCAGGGGTAGTAGCATACGGGCACGGTGCGGGGTAAATGGACATACTGAACTACGTTACCGGTGTCATTCTTCTTCTCGTCGTGTGGCTGCTTGTAGGCGCCTGGCGCCTGCGTCGCCGCCGCGTGACCCTCGGGCCGGCCGCCGCCGGCACGATGGATGAGCTGCTCGACGATCAAAAGAAGGCGGCGATCCAGATCATTCTGGAGGAACGCGCAGGCGCCCGCGATCCGGAACACCGCGACGGCAACCTGCCCGATCTCGAGAATCCGAAGCGTCCGCCCGCAGAGTGAATCCAGTCGCTCGGAGTGAAGGCCCGGTCGAGCCTCGCGCCCCGCTAGATCGCCGAGCCGCTGGTATGCTTCACTTGGGAATCACCAAAGGCTATTGAATCCGATTACAGACGGGGGTGACGGCATGAGCGCGGAGCAACTGGCGACGGCGGGACCACGGGCCTGGGTGGTGTGGCTGCAGACGATCGTCGGGGCCGTGGCGGCCAACTTGGTCCTGCGGGCGGGGGCGCTCGCATTATTCGACATCCCATCGGAGTTCGAGCCGCTGGCGACGGCCGTCCCGACCATCCTCTTCACGGTAATCGGCGTCGCCGCCGGCTTGCTGGTCGCCCTCGCGGTCGATGGCACGTCCGCGAATCCCGTGCCGCTGTTCCGGAACATTGTCATCGTTGCCCTGCTACTGTCGCTGCTGCCGGATCTGTACATGTTCACAAGCAGCGGCGCGGCGGCGTTTCCCGACGCCACGGTCCCGGCCGTGGTGACCCTGATGCTGCAGCACGTCGCGGCGGCCGCCGTCGTTTTCTGGAGGGTTATTCCGCGGGGCTAGCGGCGCTGGAGAACGCCCTCTCTCACGAGCCGCGTCACGAGCGTCAGCTTCCCCTCGGCATCGAGACAGTCGGGCAGGTCATCGACGGCGAACTCGTCGACCGTCGTGGCGAACTGCAGCGCCGGCAACACGCCGGCCGGCAGCCTGAGCTCCCGGCCGCCGAACCGCAGGAGGCACGTCTCGCCCTCCGTCACGGCTTCGGTGAGCAGACCGGCGCGGCGCCTCACCCGCGAGCGGGACGTCAGCCGATCTTCGCGGAGCCGCTCGCTCAACAGGTCGGTGAACAGCGGTACGTCGGCGGCCAGGACCTCGTCCGTGAAGCGGCGCCACACGGCCTCTGCGTCGAGCCGTGACTGAATGAGCGCCAGCTTCTCGCGAAACAGACGCTCCCTCTCGGCGACAGGAAGACCCTCGTGAGCGAACTCACGCGGGAGATTCTGCCGCAGCGATTCTTCCTCCAGCGCGGCCGCGTTGACGCTCTCGACCAGGAACTCGGCCCATGTGAACGCCGTGAGACCAAGCGTGACGTGCAACGACGCCTCGCCCGTAGAACGGGCCGAGTGCATGAGGCCGCGCGGCAGGTAGACGGCGCTGCCCGGACCGAGCTCGAATTCGTCGCTGAGGTCGCCGGGAGGCGTGCCGCGCTCGAAGCGTTGGCCCCGGAGCGGCAGGCTCACCCTGGTGTCGTAGATCGACCAGCGCTTCGTGCCGCTGATCTGCAGCACGAAGACGTCGTGCGTGTCCCAGTGCGGGCCGAATCCCTGCGCGTCCGGCGGCGTGAGGTAAACATTGGTCTGGACCCGCGAAGAGAAGCGCCGCCCCAGCGCGACGCACAGCCGCGCCAGAGTTGGAACACGCGTCTGGAGCTGATTGAAGATGACGGTCGCGCCGTCGTCGAAGAGTCGCGCGACCTCCAGCGGCTGGATCCGGCCGGCGTCGTTCGTGTACTCGCCGGGGGCGACGTCGCCATCGCCCCCGACCAGCTTGATGTCGGGGTAGCTGGCCGCGTGGGTGCCCAGCACGACGTCGAGATCGGTCGCCGAGAGCAGCTCGGCGTAGTACGGCGACGCCTCGCGCCGAATGTGAACGAGCCGCCGCTCGTAGTAGTCGCGCTCGAATTTCGCCGTTGACAGCGGATCGACGAGCCAGGCGAACCAGTCGCGGTCTACCGCCGGGCCGGGCTTCGTGTGGTCGGTCGTCATGTGAGCGCCCCGTGCGATGTGTCCGATCGTACTGCGTTCCCGCGTTGTTATCTCGGGCTGCCGCGGTCATGACATGGCTTGACAACCACGGCGCGCGCCGCTGAACATGTCTTGAACAGTGCTGCCCAATAGTCTCAGGAGCAATTTCATGCGCAGACCGGAGAACCTGAAGTCCGATACGCACCGTGCGGGATCGCCGACACCTCTGACGGACGCGGACATCACAACGGTCCGGGTCGATCGCCGCTCGTTTCTGTCGCGTGCGGTCGCCGCCGGCACAATCGCGGCAGGCGCCGCGCTGACCGCGGCGTGCCCGGGCGGGACCGACTCGGACGGCGCTTCCGACAGCGACTCCCAGTAGCGGACGCAGGCGACGCCGCCTGCGCTTGCCGGCCTGACATGCCCCTGCGCAGGGCGATCTTCTGGATTCATCTGACGGTCGGCGCCACCGCCGCCATCGTCGTTCTCATAATGGCGGTGACCGGTGTAATCCTCACCTACGAGGCGCAGCTCAACCGCTGGGCGCAACGGGAATACCGCTCCAATCCGCCGGCCCCGAACGCCGCACCGCTCGGGCTCGACGCGCTGCTCGCGCGCGTCACCGGCGACCAGCCCGCGGATCGCGTCGTGTCCGTGGCGCTGGCAAGGGATCCGCGCGAGCCGGCGATCGTCGAAATGGACGACGGAGCCAGCGTCCATGCCGATCGCTTCACCGGCGCGCGGCTCGGCGACGGCAACACGCGCACGCGGCGCTTCCTCCGGAACGTCCTGTACTGGCACCGGTGGTTTGCCCTCGAGGGGGAATACCGCATCGTCGGCCGGACATTCACCGCAACCGCCAACCTCGGGTTCCTGTTTCTCATCGTCAGCGGGCTTTACCTGTGGTGGCCGTCGAGCCGCAACCGCGCCACCTGGAGACAGGCGCTGTGGTTTCGCCGCGGCCTCACGGGAAGGGCGCGCGATTACAACTGGCACAGGGTGATCGGCTTCTGGTCGGCCGTTCCACTCGCCGTCATCGCCGCCAGCGGCGCCACGATTTCGTATCAGTGGGCCGCCGACCTGGTACATCGACTGGCCGGCGACGCGCCGCCGTACCAGCAGTCGCCGCGGCCGTGGGAATCGGACGCGCGGGACCAGCCGTCCGTCCCGCCGGACCCGGCGGCGCCTCTCGTCGCGTTGCAGACACTGGTCACGAGAGCCGGCGCCGAGACGCCGGAATGGCGAACGATGACCGTCGACCTTCCCGAGTCGATTCACGAACCCCTGGTCATCGCGGTCGACCGCGGGACGGGCCGCCAGCCGTCGCAGAGCGAGGACCTGCTGTTCGATCGGGCGACAGGCGAGCTGGTCGGGCGCGCCGGCTATCCGGCTTTCAGCCGCGGCTTCCAGATCCGCCGCTGGCTGCGGTTCGCGCACACCGGAGAGGTGTACGGCGTGATCGGCCAGTCGATCGCCGGCGTCGTGTCCCTGGGCGCCGCCGTCATGGTCTGGACCGGCCTGGCGATGAGTTGGCGCCGTTTCTTCGGGAGAGGCTGAGTACAATCAGCGGTGGTCGAAGACCTTCACGGAGGATAGTCATGCGATTCACCGCCCTTTCCATTGCCGTCGCTGCCGCATTCGTCCTTCTGCCTGGCTTGGCCGTGCCCGCCACCGCCCAGTCCTGGTCGCCGCCGTCGCCTGACGAACGCTGTCCCAGCAAGTGGGGCGCCGGAGACGAACGGGGAGCGGCCAACCACATGGGTCCCGCGACGCTGCTCAAGGCCGCACGCCTGATTCAGGCCGGCCGCATGATCGAGCTCGGACAGGTGCTGCGAAGCTCGATGCCGCTCGGCGCCCGCCACTTCGACCTCTACGTGAAGCCGACCGGCCCGCCCGTGGGTTCGAACCGGCGCGCCTCGAACGAGGAGCTCGTCGTTGCCGAGATGGGCCAGGTGGGCACGCAGTTCGATGCCTTTCCCCACCAGACCATCGGCGACAGCCTCTACAACTGCTTCGACATGAACGAGGTCATGACGCGGTCGGGCTTCACGCGGCTGGGCGTGGAGAACGTGGGGACGCTCATGACGCGCGGTGTGCTGATCGACGTGGCGGCCCTCAAGGGCGTCGACATGCTGCCCGACCGCTACGAGATTACGGCGGAGGACCTGCAGCAGGCGCTCGACCGGCAGGGAGTGGCGCTGGAAGCGGGCGATGCCGTGCTGATCCACACCGGCTGGGGCGTGCTCTGGGACACCGACGGGGAGCGCTTCATGGCGGGCAACCCTGGCATCGGAGTCGCCGCGGGACAGTGGCTCGTGGAGCAGGATCCGATGCTGCTAGGGGCCGACAACCAGCCGATCGAGGTCTCGCCCACGCCGGACCCCGAGGTCTCGTTGCCGATCCACCAGATGATGCTCGTGGTGAACGGCATCTACCTGGTGGAGCGGATGCGGCTGGACGAGCTGGCCGCGGCCGGCGTGTACGAGTTCGCGTTCGTCGTGCAGCCGCTGAAGCTTGAAGGCGCCACCGGGTCCACCGTCGCCCCGGTAGCGATCTACTGATCGCGGTCTAGGGGTCCACCGTCCAGGGGCGCGGTCTGCCCGGCTGCCAGTCTTCGGGCGGCACCGTGTAGCGGTCCCTAACAGCCAAATTCACCGGGCGTAGTCCGCGGCCGTCAGCGACACGCGGATGACCTCGGTGTCGTTGCGCGCGATGACGTGGCCGTTCGCGAACGCCGGATGCGCCCACAGGACGGGGCGGTCGTGCTGTCTGAAGCGGTTGGAGCCGCCGCCCCGGGTGCGGGTGTCGGGCGTCAGCAGGTGCGTGCGGTCGACCTCCTCGTAGCCGGCCGGCGTGAAGCGGGCGATTACCAGCTCGCCGGTCTCGACGGAGACGAACGCGCGGTCCTCGTGCTGCACGAGGTGCAAGCTCGCCCAGCGGTCCTCGGGCACGAGCTGGTCGCTCGACCACAGCCGCTCGCCGGTCGTCGCGTCCACGCCGCGCAGCTCGCCGTAGCTGTTGAGCCCGTAAATCGCGTCGCCCACCACGATGGGCGTCGACGTCATGGACCGCTGCACCGGGCGGTCGGTGCGGCTGGGGTTGGCGCCGGTCCAGACCAGCCGCGCCGCCGGACGGTCCGGGTTGAGCGCCAGCATCAGGCCACCGTTCTCCACCTGCGTGATGAGCAGGTAGCGCCCGCTGCGGACCGGCGTGCCGATCGTCAGCCCGCTATCGAGCGGGAAGTCGTGCTCCCACCAGATGCGGCCGGTGGCCGGGTCGAGCGACGTGACCGCGGCCGGGTGCCAGACGATCAACTGCCGCACGCCCGCGGCGGTGATCACGATTGGCGACGAGTAGCCCGCTTCCGTGTTCGTATCGAGCGCGCGCCACGCCTCGGCGCCCGTCGCCTTGTCGAACGCCACGACCATGGCGTCGGGCTCGCCGCCCAGCAGCGTGATCAGGTGCTCGCCCTCCACGAGCGGCGAGTGCGCGACGCCGTAGACCGGCACGGTGACGCCGTAGTCGGCCACGGTGTCGATCTGCCAGATCAGATCGCCGCTGGCGGTGTCGAAACACGACAGCATGCCCGCCGCCCCGAGGATGTAGACGCGGTCGCCGTCAACGGCCGGCGTGGCCCGGGGGCCGGTGGCGAACACGGGGACTATGTTGCGGTAGGTGGCCGGCCATTCCCGCGTCCAGAGGACCGCTCCGGTCTCCTCGTCGAGCGCCAGGAGGCGCTCATGACCGTCCATCGTGCGGCTGCCCGGCGTCTCCTGGTAGTCGAGGACGAAGACGCGTCCGCCGGCGACGGCCGGTCCGGCGAAGCCGGCGCGCACGGGCGTGCGCCACTTGACGATGAGCCCGCCCTCGGCAAAGCGCTCGACGATGCCGGTCTCGCGCCACACGGCGGCCCGGTCGACCCCGCGCCACTGCGGCCAGTCCTCGGCGTCGAGCACGGCTGTCAGCAGGCAGGCGACGGCGCCGGCGAGCGCCGTAATCATCCGGCAGGGCGTGCGACGGTCAGGCATCAGCGACTCCAGCATCGTCGGCTCGTACGAGCTTACAATGCCTGTATCGGAACGACTTGGGCCGCTAGCTCAGTGGTAGAGCACCTGACTTTTTGTCCGTCCAGGGCTTGAACCAAGTTTCCTTACAATCCGGGTTGCCTCGCACCTGCCGGCACAACGCAGCGTAACTCGGCGCGGCTTGGCGAGCCGTCAAGTCGCACGTCTCGCCGGCCTCGAACCGCGACGAACCCAGTCCGGAGGGACTAGCGATGACGCTGCCAGGTGGCGCGGCCCTCAACTCCGTCGTCACCCATCAGCGACAGCACCAGCGTGTCGCCGTCGTCCGCGAGGTCGTACGAGTAGCTCAGCGTCCTGCCCCGCACATCCGGTCGAGACCCGCCCTCGACCTCATGCTCGACGACTCTCCGAAAGACGTTCACGTCATATCGGCCGTAGTAGGCCAGATAGCTCTCACGGCTTGAAAGCTGGACCGACACCCGGCCGCTGGCGTCATACGACAGCATCCCGTCGGTGAACGCCGAATCGTCCGCGGCCGCCCCACCGACCCGCTCGAACGACGAGAGACCGAACGCGCCGACGAACCGGGCCTTCTGCTCGGTGGCCCGCGCGCCGTTCAACATCAGCGTCATGCTCCGATTGCCTTCGTGACAGGCAAACTCGTAGATCGGCTCCTCGGTGTTGGTCAGAGGGTACTCCGCCGACCACGGCTCCGTGAACGAGTCCGGGTCGTAGACGGTGTACTCCTGATGCATCGTGGCCTGGTCGATCCGCGTCAGACGCTGCACCAGACGCATACCCGCCCCGGACCCCGCAAAGGTCCAGCGCGGGTCGAAGTTCGTCGATTCGATCACCAGGGTGTCGCCGTCCCAGGAGCCGCGCGAGGTCCCGGTCCACTGCTGGATGGCGCTGGACACCTGCGGCCGGTCGTCCAGCGGGACCGTGATCGTGGCGTTGATGAACTCGTAGTGGATGACCACATGATCCGGGGTCTGGAAGATCCGGGCCGGGAACGCACTCCCTCGGAGCGGCAGCATCCCGCCCACCATGCAGCGTTCGTCCAGTGCCCGGTCCTCGGGGCCCTCCGGGATGCCGCTCATACGCCGACCTGGCATGCCCACCCGGTAGCGGCCTTCCTCGGTGCGTGGAATCCGCCCGTTCTCGGGTGAGACGACGAGCGACGTGCGCCCGTCCAGCAGCGGATGGTCGTAGATGGACTGGTCGACCCCGCCATCGCCCAGCTCGAAGTCGGCGCTCAGGGCCCGAGCGAGCCCCTCGCGGATGCGACCCCGCCGCGTGGCAAGAAACTCCGCCTCTTCTTCTTCTGTGAGACGAAGTCTGTCCTCGAATTCGGCCGGTCTCTCGAGGGGTGTCATCGTGGGAAGCGACCAGGTCCCCTGGAGATCCGGCACGCCCCAGGGCGTACGGGGCGGGCCCGCCTCGTCGGCCGGCTGCGCCAGCGCCGAGCACGGAAGCGCCGCGAGGGCACCGGCCAGCCCGAGGCATCGCAGGACGTACTGAGCCATGCTCACGGTCTCGTCTCCGCTTTCACCTGCAGTCTCTGCCGCCCCGAACGGACGCTTGGAGTGGCGATCCCTGCGTGTACGCGCATCGCTGTCCGGTACGGGCGTACAATGTGGAATACGACGATGCTTGAAGGACCCTTTTATTATGAATGACTTGGGCCGCTAGCTCAGTGGTAGAGCACCTGACTTTTAATCAGGGTGTCGCTGGTTCGATCCCAGCGCGGCCCACCAGCGCATATCGCCGTCAGTGCCCGGGGATACCCTCGTAGGCACGCTCGCCCCAGACTTCCTCGACCCTCCGGTCACGGCCGCAACTGAAGCGGTAGAAGCGATAGCGGACCGGGTTCTTCTCGTAGTAGTCCTGGTGATAGTCTTCCGCGGCGTAGAACGGCGCGGAGTCGAGGATCGGGGTGACGATCGGCTGGTCGAGCGTCCGTTGCGCCGCTTGCCGGGAGTCCTCGGCGAGCTGGCGTTGCTCCTCTTTCACGAAGACCGCGGTCTTGTAGGAGTGACCCCGATCGCAGAACTGCCCGCCGTCGTCGGTGGGATCGACCGAGTGCCAGAATGCGGTGAGCAGCGCGTCATAGCTCACCTGGGACGGATCGTAGGTGATCTCGACCGCCTCGTAGTGGCCGGTGCCTCCGGCCGTGACCTGCGGGTACGTCGGGTTCTCGGTTGTGCCCCCGGTATAGCCCGAGATCGTTGAAACGACGCCCGGCACCTTGTCGAAGTCCGACTCCACGCACCAGAAGCAGCCGCCGGCGAAGACGGCCTTTTCGAGTTCCTGCGCGCTGGCACCCTGCGCCAGGAGCGCAAGTGCCAGGGCGATCGTCAGTCTGGTCCATTGCATGACATGCCTCCGTGTGTTCCGGCCCCTCTCTCCAAGATAGCGGCGGCGGCGGCGCCCGGCAAGAAGGTGTGAGACTCCCGCCCCTACTTGTCGCCGTCGAGGTGGCCGAGAAGGCCCCACACGAAGTCCCCGATGCCTACCAGATTACCGGCTAGCAGTACTGCCGCTCACAGTAGCAAGTCATGCACTTTCGATATTCTCGTGCGTAACCGATCGAAGTCTGGTGGACGGAGGGCAGCCGCGGGACACAACCGGCCGTGCCGCGCCGCGAGGATAGATAAGATTGGCACTACACGCGGAGCAACAAGCTGCTGTTGTACCTTTCATCCAACCAACGAATCTCATGGAGGCGGTTCATCGGTAGGCTCAGATCCCGCGATAGCGGAGCCAACTCACAGGCTGCCACCCACGCCGCTGGAGGTCCTTCCCGGCGAGTGCGTCGCGCGGGCCAGCGGTCGCCGGACTCCGGTGCCTCTTGCGACCGCCGGCGCCACACGTGGTGATGTGCGTGGCTCCAAGGAGCGCGGCCGGGATCGCGTACCGTGGGCCGGATGTGGCCTAGCGCGACGCGGACTAGTGGAAGCCAGCCGATTTTGGAGCATACTGATAAGTTTTGCGAGACGGAGACCCGCCGCGCAGAACACGGCACTCACGGGCGCCAAGGCGCGAACCGGACCGACGATTGCGTCCTGCGCCGCGTCACCGAAACACTCAATCGCTCGACCGTCGGGGCGAAAGTCGCGGTCGTCACACGCACGGCGTGCGCATGACTCGACGCGGATTCGTCGGCATGAGCGTGGTCGGCCTACCCGTTGCCGGTGCCGTCGTGGTGTACTTCCTCGCGTCGCGTCCAGCCACGCAAGAGCCCAGGGAGGAGGCGCCAGTCGTGTCCGAAGCGCCGCCCCTCGTGTCTGATCCGGCGTCCGCGCCGACTCCGGCGCAGGTGGTAACCGAACTAGGAGTGCTGAGGGTCGAGGGCGAGGTCGACGGCGCGCAGGCGTTTCCCGACCGCCGTTTCGCCGGCGCGACGCCCGTGCGCATCGAGGCCGTCGCGCACCGGCAACATTTCGGACCACTCGCGGAACCGCTGACTGCCCAGGTTTTCCTGTATCCTGATTCTCCCATTGTCACGTCATAGGTACGAAGGAGTATTGGGCGCATGGATAGCACCACTGAAGACGATAAGGACAGCTCGCCTCCTGAGGCAAAGCGTCGCTACGCAAATTGGGCCTTTTTTGTTGCCTTCGTCGGGCTGATGCTGGCTGTGAGTCAACTCTGTTTCGATGGCCTGGTCTGTTGGTCCGATCACTGCCCGGCGTATTTAGGCTTGATCTTGGCACTCACCTTCTTCGTTCTCGCGATCTACATTCGCCACGAAGTCAATGTTCACCATAACCGACTCGAGGACAAGAGTATGGTCGAGGCGTCTATTGTTGAGGCTACAACGGTGGAGCCGAGATTGCTCGATCCGAGCCGACCCGAGAACATAGAAGAAAAGAAGGCAAACCTCAGCAGAGAGATCGACCGTCTACAGAAGATGGGGGACGCGCTCTGGACAGAGTACGCAGTTCTCTCCCTGAACCAGATGCTGGTCGATTTCTCCAAACCCCAGGATCTCATCGCCACGACAAATTCCGTGATGGACGACCTGGACGAGTACGCCACTGATAGCAAGTACCAATATGACCGCGAGAACTATGCGAAGTGGCGGCAACGCGTTGACGATGCCGTGAAGAAAATCGACGACTCAACGGGAAACGACGCGGATGACAAGAGCGAACAGTTGCGGGCGGTTCTCAAGACCCTGCACGAGCATCTTGCCGACTACAAGCTCAAGTGGGCCCAGGGCTCAGCCCTGGTCCGAGATCTGCTATTCGTCAACGCTGCTGCGATTCCTATATTCCTCACGATAGGTCTCGTCCCGGTTCTTCACCAAGCTAATCCTGGACCCCTAGGAGTCATCAACTGGGCGATGCTCGGCGTAACCGGCGCCCTCGTGGGGTGGCTTCGTAGCTTGCACGAATCCGACGTTGTGGAAGTCGGCAACACTCAAGGAAAACGAGAGATCTGGCGAGCCGTTTCCGGAACAGCGCTTGGTTTTGTCGCCGGCGCTTTGACCTACGGTATCATTGCCGGTGGCCTAATTGATGGGGCAGCTGTGCCGGGTACCGGACCAAATCCGTTGACGTTGACGGACGTCGGGTTGACTATTGTCTGGGGCGTCGCCGCTGGCTTCTCGTTCGAACGCGTCTTCGAGCGTGTGGGCACCGCGACTGCGGGTTCGAACTGAGACAGATGTTCAACGTTAACCGGTACTTCTCTGCGATCGCGACCCACGGGACGACGTTGCCCCGCAGGAACCGATTTAGCCCGAGCGTCAGGACCCTGCGGGAAAGCGGCAGGCTTGGGATGCCCCGCGAGCGCTCCGGTATGGAGCCAATCAGCGCGCCCCTGCGCCAGGCTGACGTGAATTTGGGTCGTCGCTTGCGGACGCCGCCGCTCTGCAAGACAATGGAGGAGCAGTGAACCGGCGTACGACCGCTAGCAGAACGCGTAGGGGGGGGACTGTCGCTGGACCAAGCCAAACAGTCGACGGAGCAAGAGCACGAGAAGGCTTGGCTGAAACGGCAGGTGGCGGACTAGACCCTGGACAACGTCCTGCTCCTAGCGATGGCATCGCGACGCATGGAAACCCAGGCCGGAGACCGTCCGACCGGAGCCGATGGGAGATTTTCAGTTCAGCTGGGCTCTCCCACAAAAACTGGATCCTTGACTGAGGGCAGGCCAATCTCAAAAAATATTCGTTTCTGAGAATACGACGCAGTCTTTCACAGGAATCAGGCACCAATGACTGACGGCCGCGCACAACTCGGCACCGAAAATAGCACCGAACTAATTGAGACTTCCAGGCCAATATATGGATGTGAACTCATTCTAGACCTGCATGGATGTGACTCCCGATTGTTCACGCGAGCCTCCATTGAAAAATTTCTCGAAGAGCTTTGCGTTCTCATAGACATGGAGCGGTGCGACTTACACTTCTGGGATGATCTAGACGTTCCAGAGGATGAGCATCAGACCAACCCGAAGACGAAGGGCACAAGCGCAGTCCAGTTCATCCTCACGAGCACGATTGTGATCCATACACTCGATCTGATGAAGGCCGCATACGTTAACATCTTCTCCTGCAAGGAGTTTAGCACTGACGATGCAGCCGAATTCACAGCGAACTGGTTCGGGTCAACGGACTGGACGTCAAGTGTTGTTGTCCGACGGTAGCCGCCGAACCGAGTGCATCCAAGAGGTTAGAAGGAATATATGGCTGTGTCGCTACTCGAGCAACAATGTGATGTAGACGTCGTACCGGGTCATAGTGGGCTATTGACACATCTTCGGGATGGGTGTCTACAACATGTGCCAATCGGCTGGGAACCGATTCGGTTCGTTGTCACCTCGACCAGCCAATCAGTCTATCACTGCGAATTTGGTACGGTCGATGCAACTGGCGAATCCCCGTCCCGGCCAGTTGGCTCGATCTTTCAGTTTCGCCGTCGGTTTGGTAACAGTG
The DNA here is from genome assembly GCA_965207665.1 of Vicinamibacterales bacterium. Taxonomy (GTDB): domain Bacteria; phylum Acidobacteriota; class Vicinamibacteria; order Vicinamibacterales; family UBA8438; genus JAAXGX01. Next base: position 2,188,786 of record CBDBMV010000002.1, on the reverse strand, counting down.
CCGACCGGTTCAACGTTGTGTTGTTGATACCCACTGGTATCGGAGCAGAACTCGGCGGACACGCCGGTGATGCCGGACCTGTGGCACGGATGCTTGCGGAAGTTGCAGACAACGTTGTCTTGCATCCGAATGTAGTTAACGCCTCAGACGTGAATGAGATGCCCTCCAACGCTCTCTACGTCGAGGGAAGCGTCGTCACAAGGCTCCTCATGGGAACGGTGGGACTTCTGCCGGTTCGGTCCAATCGGGTGCTGGTAGTGATCGATGCTCACCGCGATTCGCTGTTCGTCAATGCTGCCGTGAATGCCGTCAGCGGCGCTCGGGCATCGTACGGTTTGTTGTGTAACGAGGTCGTGTGCCTCGAGCCACCCGCCAAACTTCTAGCTCGCTACTCCCCGTCGGGAAGAGCCGCAGGGCGCATTGAGGACATGGAGGGGCTGTGCGAACTGCTAGTCAAGCGACGGGGTCAGTACGATGCCGTGGCGCTATCGTCGGTTATCGATGTGCCTCCCGAGTACCACCAGGGGTACTTCGACGCTGGCGGTGAGATGGTGAATCCGTGGGGTGGTGTGGAAGCTATGCTGACCCATGCGCTTTCGAGCGTGTTCAACGTACCTACCGCTCATTCTCCGATGTTTGAATCCCGCGAAATCGCCAACGCGGATCCCGGAATCGTTGATCCACGGATGGCCGCTGAAGCTGTCTCAATAACCTTCCTGCAATGTATCTTAAAGGGCTTGCAGCGAAGCCCACGGATTATTACCGACGCCGAGGATATGACTCGACCTGGGGTTTTCACGGCCTCAGATATTTCATGCCTGATAATTCCTGATGGGTGTCTTGGACTTCCGACCCTAGCTGCACTAGAGCAAGGGATTCCTGTAATTGCTGTGGAAAATCCTAACCTCATGAGGAACGACTTGTCTGAGCTCCCTTGGGCAGACGGTCAGTTTTTCCGCGCAAGCAACTACCTCGAAGCCGCCGGCGTGCTGGCAACGCTGCGCGCCGGGATTGACCGCGACAGCGTGCGTCGGCCGCTTGCTCCAACTCGCGTGGCGTTCCCGAAGACTGACGCGGTCGGCCTCGTCAGCACAAAAGCTGCCGTGACTTCCAGCCAGGTTGACGAGGTCTAATGGCCTGTGTGGAAGTCAACCTAGCGGCGATCAAGGGGACCGATCCTGTGTCCTACACTGGTGGGCATGTAGATTGAGACGATTCGTGACAACGCGTTGTTCCGCGTCAAATACTTGTGCCGCTTGTGTTGCCAGATTTCTATGTCGCACAACAATCTCGGGCTGCTACCCGAAATGCCGGTTTTTGAGCATCCACTAATGGCCGGATTGGAATATGCACCCAGGACTGTCAGGCTGCGAAGCCACTGGCGCAATACTCTAGGAGGCGATCGATCCCGCACGTCGACTTTCACTCTCACCACCGAATGCCGAACCTCTGCTTCATGGTCAGCGTCCTCCTCCAGGGCTCGCCGGGAAACTGATCGATGAGGGTCATGAACACCCGGCGAAACGCCTCCGCTATCGACTCCTCCGTCAGAGTTTCCGCCCGAGCGGCCGGCAGCAATGGGCGGACGTCTAACATGAAGTGCGGATTGGCCAGCTTGGCGAACATGCGCTGCTGAGCCTGGGCCCGCGAGATGACCCGGCCGGAGAGGGCCAGGTACCGTCCGAACATCTCGACGACACGGTCGGTAGCGAGCCCCTCGAAAACCTCGAGCGCATGTGCAAGGTCATAGAGATCGCGCCCCCTGTCCCGTTGCAGCAGCGCCCGCAGTTTGGTCGCCAGCATTTCCTCCCGCGAATATGTCGAGATAGCCGCCCTCCCGACGAACCACGGATTCGCGACCTCGAGCGGCAGCGCTGCCGGCACATCGAAGGCCTCGACCTCGCGCGTGTTGATCTCGACCTTCAACCGGATCGGGACTCCGCCATCTTCGGCCTCGACCCGGAAGCGGAGCTTAGGCGCTACACTGCTCTGCTCAAACTGCGCCCGCCCCAGCCACGGTTCCACAACGGCACGCAACTGAGTGAGGACTGCACCGATCGGACCGTGCGATGTACGGACAAGATCGATGTCCTCCGAATAGCGCAGCGGCGCCGGGAAGTGCAGCTTGTTGAGCGCCGTTCCGCCACGAAACCGCAGCGCGTCGCGCAGCATCGGGTCCGAGAAGATCTCAACCAAGGCACGGCTGATGATGAGGTCCTGCTCGATCTGTCGCGCCTCCGTCCAGGGAGCGACGTTGCCCCACGCCACGATGTTCTGCGTGGGGATCATCCGTCGGGCTCCGGTACGCGCCGGACAATGACGCGCCAACGGGGATCACGCCGTTGGGGCTCGGGCGCGAAGTCCCGATCCTGCACTTCATGTCGGTCGAGTTCGGTCCATGGAAGCGATCCCCGGGCCTGCAATGCCTCGAGCATCGCGCCCGTCGCAGCGTCCTCGCCGAGATACTCCAGAAGGTGCCCCAGACGCTGAACGATCGGCCGCTCCACCGACGCCGAAAGCGAGGCGAGTTGCTCTGGATCGATCTTCTCTGCGAGGTCGGAAAGGACCGTCGCTACACTGTCGATGCCGCCTGACGCCTGCGGATAGCGCAGGAGGTCCAGAGCCGTCAGCGCAGCCGACGAGATCTTCATCGTGCCGGTGTCGGTATTGCGATCCTCAGTCCCTGCCGTCACCGCATCCAGATTCTGGCGGAAGTAGAAAACGATCAGGTTGCGGCCCGCGCGGATCTTCGACAGGCGCTTGGCCGACATGACCTGGAACTCCATGACGGCCTGATGGGTTGCACCATGTAGCTCCGCAGCTTTGAGCAGCCCAACGTAATAGGCTTGGCCTTCATGGCGCATGAGCGCGTCGATGTACCAGGCCGGTGGCGGTCCCCCCCAGGACGCGTATTGCGGTGGAACGACCACGTAGAATCCTCGCCGCGGATTCAGCAGTGCCTGGCGGCGCTGCAGTCGCTCGGCAGCGTCCAGAAATGCACCACGTCCAACGCCCAGCGCCCGCTCGGCTTCCTTGGCGGTGAACACCGTACGGCCCGCGGCGAGTAACCCGCTGATATAGCTTGACAGGCCGGAGCGCCGGTCGTGAACCATGATGCATTATCCGCTCAACATGCGGATTATTCAACATGGTTGTTCTAAATCACCAAAATCTGTTGGCATACTCCGCGCAAGACGCGGAATGCTCAGCATGATTTTCGCGCGAACATTTTGCCCCGACTGCTTGGTGCGTCCGAACGTAGGTACGCTGACCTCCACGTGAGTTCGCTTGGCAGTCGGACTGGAAACTAGATCCTGGAAGCGTTGACGGTGAGCTGCAACGTGGCGGGCAACCGGCGGGAGGCGACGACGCGATGCCGGCGCATGAGTCGAACGGACCACCAGCAGCATTCCGGCGAGCAGGGGTTCGGGATGTCAGACCCGGCTGGCAGCACTTTACGTCGATCTCTTAAGTTCTTTTATTTCAATAACTTGGTCCGCTATCTTAGTCGTCGAGCACCTGACTTTTAATCAGGGTATCGCTGGTTCGATCCCAGCGCGGCCCACCCACTAGACCGCGCGTGACCGCCTCACTTGTTGCCGTCGAGGTGGCCGAGAAGGCCCCACACGAAGATCCCGACGCCGACCAGGCCAATAGCCAGGCCGACCGGCAGCATGATCATCGTCACGCCCAGCCCGAGGCCGATGACCATCATGACGAACCCGATGGCCACCGCCGCCACGTGCCCGAGAACGAGTCCGCCGATCTCGAGCAGGCGCCGCGCCTGACCGGGTCCCCGTTTCCCCGCGGCCATTGCAACCCCTTCAAGCCGGAAAACCGGCGGCGGCGTCAGCGACCGACGTCGGATGCGGCGGCAGCCTCGCGCTCGGCCGCCATGTGCGCGAAGTCCTCTTCTTCCAGGTAGGTCATGCCGACCCAGGCGTGGGACATCTCGTCGACGCCGCGCGCGCCGAACAGCACCCACTGGTCGGGATCGGGATTGATCGGGTTGTTCACGGTGTTGTCGTAGTGGGAGTGGAACATGAGGACCGTGCCCTTCGGCAGCAGCGGCTGCACGTGGTCCTCGTAGATGTATTGGATCTGCCAGTTGTGGTCGTAGCGGTTGACGCTGCTCAGCAACTCGCGGTGGCCGTCCGGATAGATCGCCTCCATGGACATCCCCGAGCCGCGCATGTGCATGTGGGGACGGAAGCTGTGCAGCATCACCGGCCGGTCCATGACGTACGCATGCTCCAGCGTGAGATAGCCGTGGGGCGGGATGATGAGGTCGCGCGCTCTGGGCCCTGAGGTGAACGTCCCGTCGATCAGCAGCCGGACCTCACCCTCGGTCACCCTCTCGGGCTGATAGCCGGGCGGGTGGAACCAGACGCCGACCTCTACCACGTCGTCCTCGACCGTCTCCCCGACCGGAAAGTAGTGCAGGCTGAAGCGAATCTGCGCCGGTCCGGGCTGGACCAGCTTGCCGACCCCTTCTGGTAGCACCTCCCAGCGCTTACCGACGCCCATCCCCGCCAGGCGCACGACGAAGTCGTCCTCCGGCTGCTGGAGCCGGACGTGGCCGTGGTGGACAACCTGCACGCCGAGCGGATAGGACGGCTTGAACTCGGCCGCCTTGATCCAGCGCGGCTCGGCGATGCCTTCGAAGTCGATGCTCGGGTTCCACCACTGGTCCTGCCCGTTGGCGGTGACCGTGTACGGCGGGGAGCTCACGACCATGTCGGGCTCCCCGAGCATGCCCGCAAGCTCCCAATCGGAAGCCGGCGGCCATTCGATCGGCGGCGGGAGGTCGGCCGGGTTGCCCTCCGGCGCACCCGCGTCCACCCACTGCACGACCGTGTCGATCTCGTCGTCGGTAAGCGAGAAGTCGTTCTTGAACGCCTGGATGCCGACGGTCCGATCGATGTGCCAGGGCGGCATTATGCGCCGCTCCACCCGGTCGCGGATCTGCCGCACCCACGGCCGCACCTCGTCGTACGTGACGAGCGACATCGGCCCGATGCCGGTCTCCTGGTGGCAGCGCTGGCACGCGCGCTGGAAGATGGGCGCCACGTCGGCGCTGAAGGTCGGCCCGCTTGCCAGCGCAGGCGTTGCAAGCAAGGGAACGGTCACGGCAAGCGCCGCGGCCGGGACGATGACGCGCTGCATCGCGTTCTCCTCGGACTGTCAGTCCGTCACGTTGACGTGCACGTAGCCGTTAGTCCAGCAGCACTGGAACTCGAACTCGCGAATCGTATTGTACGCCAGCGCGCGCAGCACGTACTCTCCGGGCGCGCTGAATGTCGCCTGCGTCTCCGCCTCGCCGCCGGCGCCGGCCGCGCGCCAGGCCTCGGCCTCCAGCCTGTCGTCCACGCGGCTGAACGTCACGTTGCCCGGCCCCTGGTGCTTGAACCAGCGCACGTTGATCGGCCGGCCGTCGTCGCGGAACGGCGTATCCCGCGTCGTCCAGAGAGCCAGAGGCAGCGGCTGGCCGACGGTCGCCTGGAGCGGGCCGTGCCGCACGCCCCAGGGTCCGCGGCCGGGCTCCCCCGCCGGATCGAAAGTGAGCAGCGGCGAGGCCGTCGTGTCACCCGGGAATATCCAGCCGTGAAGCTGGTACGGCGAACGCGTCACGCGACCCGGCACGGAGTACGTCCGGCCGTCGACGCGCAGTGTCCACACCACGTCCTGCTCACCGAAGTCGGCCGGCACCGACACCGTGAACACTCCCCAGTGGCGGCGATCGCCGTCCGGCATCGGCAGGAAGTGGGTCGGCTGCTGGCCGTCGTAGCGGCTCGGCTCGATGAAGTTGTCGGGCCCGATTGGAATCTCCAGCACCTCTTCGGTATTCACGTTGAAGTAGCCGAACGACAACTCGTAGCTGCCGTCCGGGTGCTGGTACCAACCTTCGAAGATCGGGATCACCGGCCCGCCGGTGGGCCGCAGCAACTGCAGGTTGAACTGCGTCTCGCCGGGTCCGGCGACGCGCTGCTCGGACTGCCGCGGCCGCTGCGGCGCGGCGGTCGCCGCCCACGCCCCGACCACCAGCGCAAGGGCGCAGTAGGCCGCCAGCCGCAAGCGCCGCGCGATCCTCCATGCCGGGTCCTTATGCATCCCCGCCGTCACCTTAAACAATATCGAGCCCGTCAGTCATCACCAACGCTCCGGCCTTGACGGTCGCCACGGGTGTCAACCGCCGCGTGCCGGTGCGCACGTCGCCGTTGGTGTCGACCATCTCTATCGGCTCGTCCGTAAGGTCGAGCACGGTCACATCCGCGACAGCCCCCGGGCGCAGCGTGCCAATCTCCTCGGGGAATTCGAGCGCCGCGGCCGGCCGCGCGGTCACGCGGTCGATCACCTCCTCGGGACTCAATCCCAGGTGGATGAACTTCGCCAGCATCGTCACCAGGTCGACCACTACCCCGTCGGGGGCCATGTGGCGGCGGTGGATGTCGGTCGACAGGATGTCCGGAAACCATCCGTCGGCCGCGGCGCGCTCCGCGATGTCCCACTGCAGGTGCCCGCCGTGCGCGAAGTCGGTGACGATGCCCCGCTCGGCCAGCTCCCGGATCTGCGGCAGGACGCGGCCCTCTTCGTCCAGGAGGCTCGGACCCGCACGGGGCGGGTTGAACGGATGCGTCATGATGTCGCCCGGCCGCAACAGGTCCAGCAGCTCCGGCTCGTTGGACCAGTGCATCATCAGCGGCAATTGCACGGCGTCCGCCGCCTCGCGCGCGCGCCGCAATGCCTCGAGGTCGTCGGGAAGCCCCTCGCGCCAGCCGCGGACCCGCACCTTGATTCCCAGGATTCGGTCGCGATTCGCCTCGATGACCCGGACGGCGGCCTCGGGATCCACGATGGCGGGATCGAGGAACAGCTCGTTGGTCACCACGAGCCCGATGGACGCGATGTTGAGCAGGGCGTAGACGTCCGTTTCCGCGCGCTCGATCACGTACTTGCGAAAGCCTGCGAAGGTGGTGGCGCCGGTCGATCCGCCGTCAACGATCGTGGTCACGCCGCGCGCCACGCCGACCAGGTCGGGATCCACGGAGATGGTGATGCCGTCGTCGTAGACGTGTCCGTGCAGGTCGATCAGGCCGGGCGTCACGATGCGGCCGCGGGCGTCGATCGCCTGCCGCGCCCGCTCCACCGGAATGGCGGTTGCCAGCTCCGCGACCTTGCCGTCCGCAATCGCGAGGTCGCGCACTTCGGCGAGCCCCTGCGCCGGGTCGATGACGCGGCCGCCGGCAATCAGCAGATCGTAGGCGGGCTCGGCGGCCGGCCGCATGCACGCCGCCGCGGGCAGCGCGAACGCCGCGGCGCCCACGCTGCCGAGGAACTCGCGCCGGCTGGCGTTACGCATGAAGCAGGACCGCCGCCATTCTAGCGGACGCGATCCGCCGGCAAGCCCGCACTCCGCTATCATGGCGCCGTGCCGGTGTTCCGACCGGCGCAGGAGACGGCCATGCAACCGCGCTTCAGGCGTATCTCAGGACTGCCGGCGGCATGTGGGGCGGCCACGCTGCTCGGGCTGTCCGCGCCGGCGCTGGCACCGGCGCAACCCAGCCTGGAAGCCGGCGAATGGGGCCATTACGCCGGGACGACGTACGGCATGAAGTACTCGCCCCTGAACCAGGTCTCGAAGGACAACATCCAGCAGCTCGAGATCGTCTGGCGCGCGCGCAATCCCGACCTCGACTTCCAGGACGACCCGATCCTGAGCCGCGTCCGCTACCAGGACACCCCGCTGATGGTGAACGGCACGCTGTACACCGTGACCGGCCTCGGCATCGTGATGGCGCTCGACCCGGCCACCGGCGAGCGGCGCTGGGTGTACGACCCCGAGAGCTACCGCATCGGGCGGCCGAACAACGGCGGCTTCCTGACGCGCGGCGTGGCGTACTGGACCGACGGCAACGCCGAGCGGCTGCTGATCGGCACGCACGACGCCTACCTGATCTCGCTCGACGCGCGCACCGGCCGCCCCGACGATGCGTTCGGCGCGGCCGGCAAGGTCGACCTGACGCTCGGCATCCGCAACGTGCGGCGCAGCACGAACTTCTCGGCGAAGCGCCCCCTGGTGGCCGGCGACGTCGTGATCGTCGGCAACTCGATTGCGGACTCCGGCCGCGGCACGATCGGCGACGAGCGAACCCGGCAACTGCCGCCGGGTGACGTGCAGGCGTACGACGTGCGCACCGGACGCAAGCTGTGGACCTTCCACACCGTGCCGAAGGAGTACGAGGCGGGCTACGAGACCTGGCTCAACGGTTCGGCCGAGCACACCGGCAACGCCAACGTCTGGGCCGGCATGGCGTACGACCCGGATCTCGACTACGTGTACATGGCGACGTCCACGCCGACCAACGACACGTACGGCGGCGACCGGCTGGGCGACAACCTGTATGCCGAGAGCATTGTCTGCGTCGAGGCGCAGACCGGCGAGCGCGTCTGGCACTTCCAGGCCGTCCATCACGGCCTGTGGGACTACGACTTCGCGTCGATGCCGGTGCTTGGAGAGATAACCGTGGACGGCCGGCGCATCCAGGCGGTCATGGTGGCCAGCAAGCAGGCGTTCACCTACGTCTTCGACCGCGCGACCGGCGAGCCGGTCTGGCCCATCGAGGAGCGGCCGGTCCCGGCGTCGACCGTGCCGGGCGAGCAGGCCTCGCCTACCCAGCCGTTCCCGACGAAGCCGCCGCCGTTCGACCTGCAGGACGCCGTCGTAGAGAACCTGATGGACTTCACGCCCGAGCTGCGGGCGAGCGCAGTCGAGGCGCTGAACCTGTTCGACCACGGCCCGGTCTACACCCCGCCTTCCACGCGGGGCACCCTCGCGCTGCCCGGCACCCGCGGCGGCTCCAACTGGGGCGGCGCCGGTTTCGATCCCGAGACGGGCGTCCTGTACGTGCCGTCGCGCACGGCGCCCGCTTTCCTGCGCGTCGGCGCCAGCCGCTCGCCGTCGCCGGAGCAGCGCGCCCTGATGCGCTGCTGCCGCTCGGTCGTGACGCAGGAAGGCCTGCCGCTCTTCAAGCCGCCGTACGCGCGCCTGACCGCCATCGACATGAACCGCGGCGAGCACCTGTGGATGAGTCCGCTCGGCAACGGCCCGCGCAACCACCCGCTGCTCAGAGACATGGACCTGCCGCCGCTCGGCGACCACATCGACGGCCAGAGCGTGCTGGTGACCGGAACGCTGGTCTTCGCCACCGTCTGGAAGCGCGACCGCGGCGCCGGCGAGACGCCCATCGTGCCGATGTGGGATCCGTGGGGCGATCCCGATGCGGGCCGCAAGCTCGTCTACGTATTCGACAAGCAGAGCGGCGAGCTGCTGCGCGAGATCGAGCTGGACGGCCACACGGCCGCCGCGCCGATGACCTACCTGCACGAGGGCCGGCAGTACATCGCAATCGCGACGGGCGCCAACGCCGAGGTGGAGCTCGTGGCCCTGGCGCTGCCGGAATGACGGCGGCGTTTCGAAAGGAGAACCATGCGGACCAGTACGCTCCTTGTTGTGGCGTCGTGTCTCGTCGTGACGGGGCTCGCCGGTACGGCGCCCGTTGCCTCTGCCCAGTCGTGGTCGCCGCCTCCGCGTGAGGAGCGCTGCCCCAGCAAATGGGGCGCCGGCGACGAGCTGGGCGCCGTGAACCACATGGGAACGGAAACGGTGCTGCGGGCCGCGGGGCTGATCCGCGAAGGCCGCGTCATCGAGCTGGGCCAGGTGCTTTCCAGCGACATGCCGCTGGGCGGCACGCGCCACTTCGACCTCTACATGAAGCCGACCCGGATGAGCCCGGAGTCGAACAGGCGCGGCTCGAACGAGGAAATCATCGTCGCCGAGATGGGTCAGGTGGGCACGCAGTTCGACGGTTTCACCCACCAGACCATCGGCGACGACCTGTACAACTGCATCGATCAGAACGACGTGATGACCCGCTCCGGGTTCACGCGGCTCGGCATCGAGAACGTGGGCACCCTGATGACGCGGGGCGTCCTGATCGACGTGGCGGCCCTGAAGGGCGTCGCGGTGCTGCCCGAGAGCTACGAGATCACGGTTGACGACCTGCAGCAGGCGCTCGACCGCCAGGGGGTTGCGCTGGAACCGGCCGACGCCGTGCTCATCCATACCGGCTGGGGCACGTACTGGGACACCGACGGCGAACGCTTCTCGGCCAACGGCCCGGGTATCGGGCTTGCGGCCGGGCAATGGCTGGTGGCGCAGGACCCCATGCTGGTGGGCGCGGACAACGTCCCGGTGGAGGTATCCCCCAACCCGGACCCGGAGCTCTCCACGCCGGTGCACCAGATCATGCTCGTGATCAACGGCATCCACCTCGTCGAGCGGATGAAGCTGAACGAGCTGGCCGCGGCCGGCGTGTACGAGTTCGCCTTCGTCGTGCAGCCGCTGAAGCTGAAGGGCGCCACCGGCTCGACCGTCGCCCCCGTTGCAATCTACTGACGCGCCCGCTCAAGTCGGAGGCCCGCTGTGGGGTTGCGGCGATCAGCGTGCGGGCGGCAGCTCCCACGCTGCTGCGGTCCGCGGTCCGTGCGTGCGCGTGGTGGCGAGGATGGTCAGCATGTTGTCCGCGTTGCCTTCATGGCACGCGAACTCGTAGATGTCGGCATCCTGCCGGCTGAGGCGGACATCCGCCGTCCATGGACTCGCCCAGGTCGTGGGGTCAGTGAAGATCACCTCGTAACGGATTGTGTCCGGCCCGACGCGGGTGAAGCGCTCTACGAGGTGCAGGTTCTCGGCGGCGCCGAGGTAGTGGCTCTTGGTTGAGAAGTTCGAGGTTTCGATGACCAGCGTATCTCCGTCCCAACGTCCCCGCGAGTCGCCGTGCCACTGGCGGATGCGCGGGGAAAGCGGTGGTGAACCGTCCAGGCGCGCGATCCGCGCGTCGTGGTTCGTCTCCATCATGAGGACGAAATGCTCCGGCGACTGGAAGATCTGGTAGAAGCCGTACAAGGGATCGCCGCGGGGACCGGGGCCGATGCGCGGCATCCCCGGCGTCAGGCAGCGGACCCGGGTATGGAGGTCCTCCGGACCTGCCGGATTCACGTCCCGGGCGACCAGCTCCTCCCACCTCTCGAGCCCCGCCGGCAGCAGCGCCGGCAGCTTGCCGTCGGGCGGGTCCACGATCTGCGACGTGCGGTTGTCGAACTCCCGCTGCACCATGAAGCGGGCGGCGCGGTTCGCCCCGCGTCGCCGATAGGCGTCGACATCCGCGAGGACGGTCAGGAACAGCGTGTCTCCAATGGCAAGATCGGCGTCGTTCTCCCTGAAGATCCGCTCCGCCCGCCGTGACAGCTCGGCCACTTCCTCGTCGGTGAGAAACTGCCGCCCCGCGAGGGCCCGCGGCCGCTCGAACGGCGTGGCGCTCGTGTTCAGCCAGACGCCCTGCAAGTCCGGCTGTCCGTCCGGCGTGCGCGGCGCCGTCCACGAATCGGCCGCGGCCGTCTGCGGGGTCTCCGCGCCGTCCGGGCGGTTCTGGCCCGCAACGGATTGGGGCGCAAGCGACACGAGGATAAAGACGGTCGCCATGGCGCGCGAGAACACGCAACCGTGGTCGTTCATCATCATCGTTCTCCCGTCAGCGCGCATTGCGCCGGCGCGGCTCACTCGGCCAGCGGGTGCGGACGGAGCTGAAACTGGATGACCGAGCTGTGGCGGCCCTTGCCGCCCTCGATGTGCCAGTTGGTGTTCGAGCCGTAGTTGGCCCACAGGCCGCGGCCCTTCCAGCCGCCGTCCGGATCGTCGATGCGCCCGTCGAGGCCGCGGGCGAAGAAGCCGAGCGGATACGGCACCCGCAGCACGACCCATTCACCGCTGTCGGGCTGCAGCGCCAGCAGCGAGTCCGACCCGGAGCCGGTCGCGATCGGGACGTTGGCTCCCAATCCCAGCGTGTCGAACTGGTCCACCCAGTTGTAGTAGTGGAAGTCGGCGCTGCCGGAGTCCGTTACACCCTTCATCTGCGGCCCGGGCGTCGGATACAGCGTCCAGCCTTCCGGGCAGTGCTGCCCCGTCGCGTCGGGACCGTTCAGGACGCGGCACTTGCTGCGGTCGAAGCTGGCCAGGTGCCCGCTGCCCGAGAGCGCGGTCCAGATGAGGCCGTTGCGGTCCACGTCAATGCCGCGCGGGGCGTGGCCGGTCCGCGCCGGGTCTATCGCCGGGTTCTCGATCGATGGCGGCTCGTACACCTCGGCAATGCAGCTCTCGGGCGGGTTGTCGCCCCGGTCGAGTCGCAATATCCGCCCGGGGAACGGTCCGGTCCGCGCGACCCAAGCCGCGCCGTCCACGGGGTTGGCGATGATCCCGTACGAGAAGCCCGGGACGCGCGTGTCGTGCGCGGGGTCCGCGTCCTCGCCCGGTTCGTTCCACGGCCGCGTGATCCGCCCGTCGCCGTTGGTGTCGATCACGGTCGGACACCACCCCTGCGACGCCTGCTCGTCGCCCGTCGCGTCGAACTGCTTTGTGTCGAGCCAGCCAACCACGTTCGGATCCCCACTGAACCAGAGGGTGTCCTGATCGTCCTCCGCAAACTGCAGGTGATGCGTGCCGTAGCAACTGTCGACCAGCGTGAACGACTCGGTTGCCGGATCGTAGTACGAGATCTGCCGTCCGCTGCGGTTCACGGGGAAGTACTGCGCAAACGGGTGGCTCGAGCCCGCCTTGCACCAGTCGGGATTGTCGCGGCCGCGGATGGTGGAGGTCATCCACACCCGCCCGCGCGCGTCCATCATCGGGTTGTGCGGGTTGCCGGGCGCGTCGAAGATGATCTCCTCGCCCCAGTACGGCGAAGGTTGAAAACCTGGCTCCGTCGGGAAGAAGGATGGCACCTCCTCCGCCGGCGCGCGGAGCGGAATGTCGAGCACCTGCGACTCGTGCCGGGCGATGTCGGTGATCACCAGCGTGTCCTGCGTGATGGAGACGCCGTAGACCAATCCGTCCGCGTTTACGGTCGGTTGCCGCTTGTCGGTCACGATCTCGTCGTGAACGTACGAGGTCTCGTCACCCCATTCCCACATGGTCAGCACCACGTTGCGCTCGACGCCCTGCGGGCGGGGCGGCGGCTGCGGCACCTCGCCGGCGGCGATCCGCTCGCTCCAGTCGGCGTACATCGCCAGGCCGCGGTCGCGGCCGAAGCGATCCAGGACACGGGTCATCTGCGCGCCGCGCTGCCCGAACCGCAGGCGGTGTTCCCATGCCTCCAGCGCCGAGTCGAACTGTTCGAGGTGGCTGATGTCGTGCGTGAAACGGTTGCCCATCTGATGGCAGAGCTGGCAGCCCTGCTTGGTGACGTCGACCCAGGCCGCCTGGCTGCGGAGCCCGGGAGCAATGCCGTTCCCGTCCGCGCCGGTGCCCGGAAACTGGCTCGGCGGCGGCGGTTCGAGCAGCGAGTACCAGTAGTTGGCCGGATAGACCTGCGCGGCTTCCCGCGGCGAGGCGGCCGCCGCAGCCTGCAGCGTGAGCGTCCGGCCGGGCCTGGCCGTCACCGGATCCGAATCGACGAGGCCGTACCCGCGCACCCAGACCCGATAGTCGGCCGCCGGCAGGTCGGGCACCAGGAACCGCCCGTCGTCGCCGGTGACCACGATTCTGCGGAAGCGAGTGTCCAGATCGTCGGTCTCGGCGATCACCCACACGCCCGCCTCGGGTCCCTCCGCACCGTTCACGACGCCGCGCAGCGCGCCGTCGCCGGCCGGCGCCTGTTGCCCGGCCAGCACGGATACCAGGGCCGCGACGCCCGCCGCTACGGCCAGACTGAATGTTATGCGCCTCGGCCTCGTCATCGGACACCTCCCCGCTGTTGAAATACCCCAGTCAGCGTACTAGAATACGGCCCAATCTCCATGCAAATCGGTACTTTCCGACACTTGGGAGCGAGCACATGACGAGAGGACGCGCGCTCGGACTGCAACCACTGCTGTTCGTTGCGGTGCTGGCTGCCTTCACGGCCGGTCTGGCCCTGGAGCACACGGCCGCCGAGCAGTCGCAGCCGCGCCGCTCGTACGACTCCGGACAGGAGGTGGTGCCGGCGTACGAGGGGTGGGAGCAGAACGCCGACGGGTCGTTCAACCTGGTGTTCGGCACCATGAACCGGAACTGGGAGGAGTCGTTCCACATTCCCGTCGGCCCCGGGAACAACATCGAGCCGGGCGGTCCGGACCAGGGCCAGCCGACCTGGTTCCTGCCGCGCCGCAACCGGTTCCTGTTCCGCATCCGCGTCCCCGCCGACTTCGGTGAGGGCGAGCTGGTCTGGACGCTGACGCGCCACGGCATCACCAAGACGGCGTACGGCACCCTGAAGCCCGACTACTTCATGGACAACAACGTCATGATGGCGAACAACGGGGCCGGGATCTCCGGGGAGCTGTACAACAACGTCGCCCCCGAGCTGGCGCTCGACGGCGCGCTCGAACGCAGCGCCGCGTTGGGCCAGCCGGTCACGCTGACCGCCGTCGCGCGCGACGACGACGGACTCCCGAAGCCGCGCGCCATGCGGCCGGTCAACCTGGCCCAGCCGGCGGGAAGAACGGTGCCGCTCGCGGCGACCGGCCTGCGGTTGTCGTGGTTCGTCTACCGCGGCCCGGCCGACGTCGCCTTCGACCCCCAGCAGATCAAGGTGTGGGAAGACACACGGGCGAACTCCGGCTCCCCGTGGGGCCCCGGGTGGGAAACCCCCGAGCAGCCGGAGGGCAACAAGTGGGTGGTGCGGGCGACCTTCAGCGAGCCCGGCACCTACGTGCTCCGCTGCATCGCCCACGACGGTGGCCTGGCGACCTACGAGGACGTCACCTTCGAGGTGAGCGGGTAGTCGGCAGCGATATCACGAATACAGTGAACAACTCCTGTATTCATTGGCGTATCCGGCAGGATCCGCCGGGTACGCCCACGATTCTACCCACGCGCGACCGGACCGCTCGGCCCCGCGACCGTCCACCTCGGAAACGCTGCCGGTAGCTTACTCGACACCTCTTGGACTGCCACCACAGCCGTTTAATTCATTCATATTGAAAGACTACGCAGCGCATCGGTGTCCACGATCCTTAGCTCCTGGTGGTGCGGCCGAGCACCCGGTCGAAGAGGTTCTGGCCGCCGAGCCGTTCGACGGCCCACTCGACCGCGCTCCGCGTGTTGCCGTCGCTCTTCTCGGCAGTCTCCTCTACCAGGGCTCGGAGGGTCCGCACCTCGCTCGTGAGTTCGTCTACGACGTCCAGTTTCGTCAGTATCCGTTGGTTCTCGGCCTCGAGTCGCTCCAGCGAGTTCCTCACGACCTGTGGATCGGAGTGGCGAATGACCGCAATGGCCTCCCGGAAGACGGTGACGGCATCGTTCAGCCCGTCCACGGTGCTTCGGGCGGTCTGGACGATCTCCGTGACGTGGGCGTTGACCGCAGTCAGCGTCTTGTTGGACCCTTCCAGGCTCCTCTGGATGCTGCCCAGTTCTTCCAGGTCGGCCACAACTTCCTTGGTCTTCTCCTCGATGGCTCCGAGCCGGCCGGCGATTTCGTCCATGGTGTTCATTCGCTACTCCCGGGTGGGGCGGCCGCCGGCCGGCCGTCCAGAATGCGCCTGACGGCGCTGTGAAGTTCGTTGACGGCGTTCCGTGCGTAGTTCTCGGCCAGGACGGCCGCGGTCGACGGGTCGTCCAAACCGGCGGCCCGCTCGCGGGTCGCCGGTTTCAGAAAGGCCCCTTCGCGCGCCTGGTCGGCGAAGTCCAAAACACCCATGGTCAGGACCGGGCTCAGACCATTGACCAGTTCCTTGAACGCCGCGGGCCGCTCCGGGCTTCCGTTACCGTCTCCGTCTTCGGCACCCTTGCCGGCGCCGGCGGCCTTCGCGTGCAGCCCGCCTTCGGCGATGTCGAACAGGCCATCGACCCCGGCCAGGATGTCGGCTTCCGGGAGCTCGTACTTGAACAAGGCCATGCCCAGGCCGTCCCGGATGCCCTCCCGGCTCACGGAATGGTCGTGGTCGGAGCACATCGCCTCCGCGACCGCTCTAGTCAACAGCAGCCCCGGATGGTCGGGCTGCGATTCCAGAGCCCGGATGCAGAGGCCCCGGAGCTCCCCGGCGTCCATCTTGGTCTTGGCCTTGGCCGCGAGCGCCCACCAAGCGGTTAGCTCGACAGTCTCCTTCTCCAGCAACTCGTCGATGTACTGCGCGCCCAGCCCTTCGTGTAGGTAATCCAGGATCCGGCGCCTCACGTCGTCGTCGTCGGTGGCGTGCCGCGCCAGCGACACGGCCTCGAAGATCCCGCGCCGCCTCGACCGCTCGATCACGTCGTACGTGAACTCAATGAGCATCCGGGCCAACGCCAAGATGGCCCCCGCCCGGCCGTCTGGGCCGGTCTCCGAGATCTTCTCGGCCTTGGCCGAGAATGCATCGGTCCGTCCCGGGGTTGTCGCCCGTACGTACTCGATGAGGTTGTCTCGGCACCTCTCGAGGTCGAAGGCGTCGGCGTAGACGACGAATTTCTTGGCGCCGTAGTCGGCCTCGTAGTCCCGGATCACTTCGAGCTTCAGCAGCTGGTACAGGGCCTTCTCGTTGCTCTCCCGGGACGGCT
This sequence comes from Vicinamibacterales bacterium, assembly GCA_965207665.1. Taxonomy (GTDB): domain Bacteria; phylum Acidobacteriota; class Vicinamibacteria; order Vicinamibacterales; family UBA8438; genus JAAXGX01. The sequence continues at coordinate 2,172,219 of CBDBMV010000002.1, read as the reverse complement.
TGTCCGGGTCGTGCTTTTCGTTCCGACGTGCAAACGGGATCTCCTTGTGGAGGCCGGCCGAGAGGTCGCCCAGGGTTTCGATCAGCTCCTTAACGGCGGCGACTTCGGCGTCGGGGCCCTTGAACGCATTCAGGTGGAACCAAAGCCCGCGGGTGACGTCATCGCTCGTCCTGGTGGAGTTCACGGTCTGCGCGTATCTATTCCGGAGCTCCTCGACCGTGATGTTCTGGTCCATCAAACGGTCCGACCGTTCCCGGTCGTGCTCGGAGAACACGACCACGGAGTGGGCGGTCCTGCCGTCCCGGCCTGCCCGTCCGGCTTCCTGGTAGTAGCCCTCGATCGAGGGCGGCATGCCGAAGTGCACGGTGTACCGGATGTTCGGCTTGTCGATACCCATCCCGAAGGCCTTCGTGGCCACGAGCACAGGTACCCGGTCCTCCTTGAAATCCCGGGCGTTTTCGCGCTTCTGCTCCCCCCAGTCCCTCTGGTGGGGGTCGTCGTCCTGCTTCGGGGCTTTCCCGCTGTACAGCGTCACTGGGGCGTGGGTCGCGGTCTGGACGTGCTCCTTCACGGCCAGGATGCCGTACACCGCCCCTTTCACGTTCTGAACGAACACGATGCCCGCCTGAGTGTGGGCGCCAGCGGGCCGGTAGAAGTCCCCCGGGGGCAGCCCGAATTCTCCTGGCAGCGTCTGCAGTACCCCCCGCAGTGCCGCGGTCGGGTTCTCCCGCGGCGAGGTCCGCACGATCCGGTGGTGGACCTCGGGGCGATCGAACGATGTCGGACGTAGAAGGGCGTCGGAACGGCCACGGTCGATCTTCAGGTCCGTCAGCATGTCCCGCAGCACCGCCCTGGAGGCCGTTCCCGTTAGAGCCAGTATCGGCGGCGGCCCGCCGTCTCTCCCGCCGTGGGCCAGTTCCCGCAAATTCTGCCCCAGGTGCAGGTACGCAGGGCGGAACTGGTGCCCCCATTCCGATACACAGTGGGCCTCGTCTATTACCGCCAGGTTCACGAGCGAGGTCTCTGCGAGTTCCCGCAGGGCTGCACGGAACCGCGGCGTCTGAAGGCGCTCGGGCGAGTGGAAGATGAAGAAGTACTGCCCTCTCGCGATCCGCCTTAGCAGCCGCCGCTGTTCGGTGGGCTCGATGTCCTTGGTGATTCCGTCCGTCCGGTCGATGCCGTAGTTGCGTAAGGTTTCCAGTTGGTCTTCGATCAGGGCGTTGATCGGGTCCACGACCACCGTCAGCCCGGGCATCAGCAGCCCGGCGAGCTGGTAGATGATGCTCTTACCGGCTCCCGTCGGGAGCAGGACCACGGCGTCGTTCCCCCGAAGAGCGTTGAACACGGCCTCTCCTTGGAACGGCCGGAAGTCCCGCTTCCGGAAGATGTGACGGAGCAGCCTCGTGAGCGGGCCTTTCGCATTCTCGTAGGACTGTTCGACCACCGGCCGTCGTTTCTGGCTGGGCGACGGCGCCTGCGCGAGCGGAACCGGTAGGTACGCCGGTCGAATCACGAAGTCCGGCTTCTCTTCGTACCGGACGGCCGTGAACGGACTGGACCGCCGTTCCACCGCTATCGTCAGCCGGTCGATTCTGCCGTCGGGCTGCGCGCTCTCTGAGCGGGGTCCGTCCGTTTCCGTCCAATTCCTGTCGGCCCGCCGCCAGACCGACGATTCGGCTTCTTCCGTGTGCACCGTGCAGGTTTCCGGCGTCGAGTTCGTTCCGTAGAGGGCGTCTAGGCAGCAGAGCAGGATCAGGGAGTCCCGAACGGCGGCGGCACCCACGGTTGCGGCACCCTTGATTCCGATGCTCCAGGCGGTTCCCCCGGTCAGCCAGCCGAATTGGAGGGCCCGGATCACGGCGTACTGAATCTTGGGCGCGTCGGCGCAGTTCAACACCAGTTCCGCGGCGGCCCGGTGCTCCTCCGGAGGGTCCCCGAACGCGCGCATGGCGTTCAGACAGCGGTCCTTGATCTGCTCCAGGGCCGGTCCTTGGCCAACCGTGACCTCATGGTTCTTCACGCGGATGACGTCGATGTTGGCCAGGGCGAGCTCGTTTTCCCTAGCCCTATCGCTCCGCCGGTCGTGCTCGGGGCCGTCCAGTTCGACCACAAACGGGTCTCCGCCAGGGTGGCTGAAGAGGAAGTCGACCCGCCGCGCGGCCCCGCCCGCTTTCCAGTCGGCCGACTCCACTAGCTTGTCCATTGGCGCCTGCGGTGTGAACGAGTGGCCGGCCGATGGCCCGAGGGCTTTCGGAACCCAGGTCTTCAGGAACCGCTCCTCGGCTTGGCTGTCGACGAGCTGGCGCGGAGCGCCAGGGTCGAACTCGAACGCCGGATCCGGGTCGAACGGCGAGCGGTGGATGGCTGCCGCCAGGATCGACTCGGCGCTGACACGCAGCCTTCTGGATTGCTGGTCGGTGGTCCAGCCGACTTCGGCGTCGCCGTCCTTGAACTCCCGGACGATGTCGGCCAGTCCGTATCCGATCAGAGCGTCGTGCTCGACTCCCAGGGTCACCAGGGGCAGCCGGCCCCGCCGGAGAATCTTCAGCAGGAGCCCGGCGATAAATCCTGCGTCCTGGGTCGTCTCGCGGTTCCGGGTCCGCAGGGACAGGAGCTGGAACTGTCCCAGAACCGCGGGCAGGCGTGGGTCGGAGCGGAGCGCTTCGTGGACCACGCCAGGCAGCGCGCCAGCGTCACTGTACTCGGCCGCATAGTCGGGCCGGGGGGTGTCCGCCCGTTCGCTCCAGTCGACGGGCATGTCCCGCGCCCGCTTCGACTGGGGCTGGCCGACCGGCGGCGTGCTCCGACCGGGTTTCGCCGACGGCTCTCTTTCGTACTTCAGTACTCCCTTGCACTCGGGGTACCGGGAGCAACTCCAGAACCGGCGCCCCTTTTTCGGGCCGCCGGTCGCCGTCCGTACGACCATCCAGCCGTTGCATTTCGGGCAGGACGGGGACGGCCGCCTGGGTAAACGGCGTTTCCGAGGGACTGCCATCGTCGAGATCGGGTTTGTCCCTTTCGTTGTTGAACTGTGCGAGCGACGGACGTCCGGTTTCCGCTGTGAAGCGGCTATTCTACGCCACGTCAGCGACCGTGCTGGCAGGCGTGACCAGCGCGTCCAGCGCGCTGACCAAGGTATCGCAGGTCGCCGTAGCCCGCACCCGGCGGAAGCGCGGTTCGGCCTCCACCAGCCCGCTGGCCACCCAGTGTTGGATTATCTGGCCGCCGCTCCACCGCTTTGGCCCGCCGCGTGCCCTCAACGCTTGCCCATCAGGTTCTCGATGAGTCGTCGGCGAACAGGCAAAAGACGGTCCGCAGGAGGAACCACTCCAGACGGTCGCCGTCGTAGCCCGACGCCTTGAGGGCGTCGTGCAGGCTGGCCATCCAACTCAGAGGCCTCGATGTTGACCGGATCCTGGTCACGCAGGGTGCTGCGGAGCGCTCCCAAATGTGAGGATCTGCTGCAGCAGGTAAAGAACGTGAAACAGTTGGCGCGGTTCTTGTCATTGCGCTCGGAGGCGTCCCGCAACGAACCCGCAGCGCCCGGCGAACGGTCGACCGATTCGCCGCCAGACGCGAAGGCGAACAGCGGGCGGTGACCGATCTCGCGAGTGAGAGAGAGCGCGCGGCGGCTGCGCCCACCGGCCAACTCCCTCGTCCCCCGGTAAACCGCCCTTCCGTTCACTTCCGGAGGCCATCCGCCCAGCCGACCGCACGAGTCGTCATCGCTGGTCGGCGGCCGCCTGCGGGTTGACGCGGTCGAGCACCGCTTGGATCAGGAAGCTCGCCTTCTCCTTGTCGAGCGCTTCCAGCCCGGGCTCGTCGGGATTGACGCCCAGCTCCCGCGCGACCTGCGGATGCTCCTCGACGAGCTGGGCCAACAGCTTCTTCTGCCGCGAGGTGATCGGCGCGCCCGCCGGTTCGGTCTCGTCCGCGTCGGCGGCGTCGGCGGCCGGCTCCGGGTCGAGATCGAAGAGGGCGCGGTCGTCGGCCCGCTTGAGGGCGTGGATCTGCGCCTCCAGCCACCCGAGGCTGATCTCCGTCTCCGACATCTGCGCCCCGCGCACGATGGCACCGATGACGATCTTGCGCCGGGTCTCCCGCTTGCGCTCGGCCCGTGCCTCTTCCGCCTGGAGGTGGCGTAGCCGGTCCGCAAGCCGCTTATCGGCGTCCTTCGCCCTGGCGGCGATCCGCTGCCGCCGCGTCTCGAGCTTCGCAATCTGGTGCACGCGTCTTGAGGTCTGCATGTCTCCGGTACATAGCATGCGCACAGGCGGCCACCGAAGCAGCGGTAGTCACATTCGCAGCCGCGAGATCCCTATGGTCTTGCAAGGACCACTCGAAAGTAGTTCATTACCCGAAGGGCGCACTTACCGGTTTCGCTGGCGCGAAACCGACGTGCGGTGAGGGCATAGGCCTGCAGAACACGCTTCATGTTTTGCCACCTCAACGTGAAGACGGGCTCACGTTCGACCGGGCAGTCGGCAGCGGCGAAGTACGACTACATCAGCCGCGAGGGCCGCTACGCCCGGGCCCGCCAGGACGAGGTGGTGCACGTCGAGTCGGGCTCGATGCCGGCGTTCGCGGCGTCGGACGCGCGGCTCTACTGGGCGGCGGCCGACAGCCACGAGCGGAGCAACGGGCGCTTGTTCCGCTCGCTCACGGCGGCGCTCCCCAACTCGCTCGACATGGCCGGGCAGCTCGCGTTGGCGCGGCGCTTCGCGGCGCATGTGACGGCAGGCGAGATGCCATACACCCTCGCCGTGCACGCCGGGCTCTCGAAGGAGGCGGGGGCGCCGGACAACCCGCACCTGCACCTGGTGTTCTCCGAGCGGGTGAACGACGGGGTGGAGCGCGGGGCGGACGCATGGTTTCGGCGGGCGGCCCCGGCGGGCCGGGACCCGGCGCAGGGGGGAGCGAGGAAGAGCGAGCGCACGAAGCCGCGGGAGTGGCTCGAGGAGACGCGGCAGGCGTGGGCGGCGCAGATGAACCAGGCGTTCGCGCGGGCCGGCGTAGCGGAGCGGGTGACGGCCGAGAGCCACGCCGCGCAACTGGCGCGGGCGCGCGAGGCCGGCGACGCGGAAGAGGAGCAGCGCCTACTGCTCAATCCGCCCGGAGAGCACATCGGCCCGGCGGCGAAGCACAAATGGGAGGATCGGCCGCCGGGCGCGCCGGAGTTGATGCCGGATCGGTACGCCGAGTACGAGCGCGCATCGGCTGCCGCGCGGGACGCCCGGCTGGCGCACGCGCGGGACGCCGCGGAAGCCGCCGAGGCAAGGTCTCGGATCGAGAGGCTCGACGCACAGATCGCGGCGCTGGAGGCCGAGCAGCGGCGGGCCGAGGAGGCAGCCCGGCGCAGGAAGGAGGCCGCCGCGCGGCGCGAAGCCCAGCGGCGCCGGGACGAGGCGAAGTGGAAGCAGAAGGTCAAGGATCGCGAAACCGCGCTCGGCCTCCTGCCCGGGGGCGTGGAGCTGTACCTCGCGCACCTTGCCGACATCGATCCGAAGTGGAACGTCGGCGGCAACATCTCGAGCTCGCGCCCAAACGTCGAGGCGGCGCTCGACGCCGCCGAGTCCGACGCGCGGCGCCAGGAGCGCCTTTTCGCCGTGCTGACGGACAAGGCCGCCGCCGCCCGCTACCAGCAGGAGCTCGACAAAGGCGACGGGCGGGCCGGTACGGCGGATATCGACGGCGCGCTCGCGCCGGCCGAAGCGCTGCAGAAACGCGTCTCCCGCCTGCGGGAGCTGTTCGCCGAGCCCGGCGGTGACGCGGCGCTGTTCTCGGCGCTCGCGGATCGCAGCCCGTCCTGGCCGCGCACAGCGGCTCCGACCGATATCGAGTGGGCGACAAGTGTCGCGTCGCGGAGCCTCGGCCGCCGGCAGCCGGCCGGCTGGCAGCACCGGGTGGTCCTTGAGGCGGAACAGCAGTTCCCAAATGCCCCAACCGCAGCGTGGCAACGAGCGGGCGACCGCTTCGACACATTCACCGATACCGGCGGCCCCGGCAGGCACATCACACAGACGCTCGCGGATCGCGCCCGCGCGCTTGCCATCGCCGCCGAACGGCCCGAGCCGCCGGCGCGGCGGGCCCTAGTGAAGCGGCTCTTCGAGTGGGTGCGCGAGCGCGTCGAAAGACTGCTAGGCAGGCTTCGCCCGTCGAAAGCCACGCACCATGAGGATCGTCCTCCGGGCGGCCATGTCGAACATCCGCGCGACGCCGCGGCCGACCGTGCGGAGCGAGAGCGGCGGCACGCCGGAGAACTGATCGCCGCCGCCCGGGCGGCCGCCCGCAAGTGGGGAGACGTTACGCTCGCGACAGAAACGGCCGTCTCCGTCGCCGAGTCGCTCAGCGCCCGGCCGGGGACGCCCGCGGCGCACCGCGCGGTCCTCGAACGGATCCGCGACGCAGCGCCGCACTCGTCTCTCACAGCCGAGTCTGCCGCACTGCGGCGCCGCTGCTTCGCCGCGGAGGACGCGGCGGCCGACCGGCGCCACCGGCACGCGCTCCGGGAGTGGGAGGCCCAATCCTGGACACGCCGCCAGATGACCGGAAGACCGCAACGCGAGTCTCCCGGCCCGCCGAGCGCCCGTGATCTCGCCGCGGCTCGAGGCGAACTGGCCCGCGCCGTCAGCTCCGCCATGACCGCCGAGCTCGACAGGCTCATGCCGCAGCGTCGGCCGGCCGCTCCGCCCGCCGAAGCTGCCCCGCGCCGCGATCGGCAACCGGACGAGCGTCCTACCGAGCGTCAGCGCCAGGTTCCGATCCGCACGCCGGACACACGGCCCCAGCCGGCGCTGGCCCGGCGTCCGACTCCGCGAGACCGCGGGCACGAACCAGGCCGCTGATCGATACCCGCGACGCGTTGGGCAGGTCTTGCCCGCTGAACGCACGGTCCCGGTCCGCGCTGCCGGCCGGCGGCCAAGACCGCTCCAGACCGCGGCGTCGATCCGCACGTCCCGCACTCCCGACCTCCGGAGACCCGGCCTAGTTGAGGGGCACGGGGGGGGGCTGGGTTGCTGGTACGCTCGATCCACCATGTAACCCGACGCCTCGCCCCTCGCCGCCGGTTCACCCATCCGGCCGCCCTACCCCAGGCCGCCGGAAGGGGAAAAATTCGCGCGCGCTTTGCGCGCTATTTTTTTGCCGCGCTGTGCGCGGCAAGGGACGAACGACCCGACGGGCATGAGGCCCCACGACCCCAGGAAGGGAACCGCGCGATTAACGATGTGCAGCTGGACCTCCAGCAGGTCCCGGCCCAGGCGGAGCTGTTGCTCGCGGCCGAGCCGGGCGAAGACGCGCCGGGGCGGCCGATCTTCACCAGGGCGGAACCCGACGGCGGACGCGGCGGCGTTGCGCCGCGCCGTCGAGAGGCGACCAGGCCAGGCGAGCGAGGAAGCGATCACGCGGTGCCTCGCCGCCCAGGAGACCGGGCGGCCGAGCGCTCCAGCCAGGCCCCGGTCGCGGGCCCCGCGGCGGCGGTCGCGCCGCGCCCTCGCCCGGAAAAGCGGTCGCGCATGACGCTGCTCACCGGCACGCCGCCGGCGACCCCGCTGTCGCGACCATCCTGACGAGAGCCCACGACATCCACCCGGATCACAGTCGCCTTCAGCGCCCGCCGCATCTCCACAGCCCACGCCGCCGCGCGCGCAAACCTAGCCGCTTCCTCCGTCAGAACGCCCTCATGACCGCGGCCCACGCCGACCCGTCCCGCCACCTGTCGATCCGCTGCGCGCCCCGCCACTAGCCCGCACGCAGCGCCGTCGACCCGTCGACCCCGATCACCCACTCGACCTCACGTAGCAGCACCGCCCGGCCACTCGGCACGCCCGGCGGGCGGCCCCGTCCGCCGCACATCCCCGAAGAGAGGAGAACCATGTCCGAACGAACCGTTCAGCGGGTCGGCGCCAGGGTCGTCGTCCGCTCCATCGACAACGCCGGCTGCACCATGCGGGCGTTGACGGTCACCTCCAGGCTGCGGCTGCAGGGTTCTGCGCTCGCCGCGGCCCTCGCGAGGCCAGACGTCCTGTCCGCGCTGACCGACGTCAGCTGGCGCACCGGCGCCGGCCACGTCACCGGCGTGTCGGTCGTCTGCGGCGGGCCCGAGCCCGAGCTGACCGCGCTGCGGGCAGCCGCCACCGGCGCACTGGCCGAGGGCGAGGTCGTCTGGCAGGGCAGCGACGGCGCCCTCGACCAGAACCTCGAGGAGTTCATGCCCGACGGGCCGCAGCGCGCGCGCCTCGACTGGAACGACCTCGGCAAGTTCGCCCCGGACGTCGACGACCCGCGCACGGCGCCGATGCCGGCGGACCGGGCAACGCTTAGACGCCCGGGCCGGGTGTCCAGCCGGCGCGGCGGCTTTCGCCCGCCGCTCCCGGTCGGCACCGTCGCGCGCATCTTCGAGCTCCGCCACGAGGGCCTCAGCTTCAAGAAGATCGGCAAGGCCCTCGGCATCGCGGCGTGGACCGTCTCGCGCTACGTCCGCAGTTGCGAGGAGGTAGACCGATGACGAGCGAAGTTCACCGCCCCCGAGGCGGCCGGTAGGGCGCGCTGACCGCTAGCGCCAGCAACGACCACCCGCGGATACGCACCAACCCCGCGGGCGGGCGGCTCTCTTCACCCACCCGCCCACCCGGCTGGCCTCGCGACCAGGGGGAGCCTCGACCAACGCGGCCGAGACCACGCCGACACCCGCGACCCACCTGGCCCCTCAAGCCGCCGACACCCGCACGACGGCGATCGGGGCCTGGAGGCAGGCAGAGATCAACCGCCGCCCCCGCAGACCGGTCAATCCGGAACAGCATCACGGCCGGAGATCAGGCACGCGGCGCTCGAGCGGGGAACGCCGTCGCGCCGCCTTGCGAGCCTCGCCGGCCGCGGTTGCGAGTCCTCCCGTTGGTGGCGCGCCGTCCCTGCTATCATTTCGCCGCGCTGCTCGCCGACGGCCGCCCATGCGCGCGTCAGGCGCCAGCCCGGTGCCCATCCGATGAATGACCAACCAGTGCGCGACGGCACGCTAACCAGAGCGGAGCTCGTCGACCAGGTGGCCGAGGCCGCCGACCTCACGAAGAAGGACGCCGACGTCGTCCTCCAGACCGTGCTCGGCAACATCGTCGAGGCGCTGCGACGCGGTGAGAAGGTCGAGCTGCGCGGCTTCGGCAGCTTCCGCCTCCGGCGCCGCGGCGCGCGCAGGGGCCGCAATTCGAAAACCGGCGACCGGGTGGACGTGCCGCCGAAGCTCTTCCCCTACTTCAGGCCCGGCAAGAAGCTCAAGGCGCTGATCAACCAGGAGCAGACCGAGGTCCTGCCGCCGCCGTTGTCCGAATACGCCGCGTCGAACAGCCACTCCGCGTCGTTGGCGAACAGTGTGCGACCGACGCGCCGGCGAACCTGCATGTATTGGAAGGCCGATCCAATGAGGGCCGGCGCTTGGTATCATCGCGGTTGATGCCGCGCGGGCGCCTATGGACGCCAGCCGAAGACCGGCTGGTGCGTGAAGCCGCAGAGCAGAACCGACAGCACGGTATCGCCGGCGATGGCAAACACCACAACCGGCTAAAGGTAGTTGCGGAACGGATCGGCCGCACGTATTCGGCGGTCCGCAGTCGCGCAATCCGTCTGCGGGCCACGTCTTACCGCACGCGCTGAACGGCTTGGGCTTGATCCAGCTATGCGGAGCTTTGCATGAGCGACTCAACTCCAAACACATTCTCGGCTCGGCCGCAGCTACGCTACGCTCCATGCAGGAGTTCATACGTGAGGTCGTCGAGATACACGTGCGACCAATGTCAAGCGACACCCGAATCCTCACAGCGGCAGTTTCAGGCGGCGGCCGTGACCGCCCACTTAGGCCGAGAGGCTGGCGTCGGAACTTACGAGCCGAGGCGCGTCGACCACCGACATAGTGCTCGCGGGGAACTGCAAGGCAACCCGGATGGTCGCCCAGTGCCGCGACGACCGCCGGGGCCGTGGCGCGGTACCCACTACGTCCCGAACACGGCCTTTTCGGTCCACCGACCACCGCTGTTCCGCGTCAGCCATTTCTGCGCCGGAAAATATGTCGCTGACCGACCGCCTATCGTTGGCCGTGGACGAACGAGGGATGCCTCCCGCTTGGCCCGTAGCCGGCTCCTTTCGTGGTACTGTTGAAAATCCAGATGCGCACCAAGGGAAAAAACGCCACCGCAATATCACGTTCATTCGGTCTTGCTGCACCTTCGTTGCTTGAAGCACTGAAGAATGGCGTACAGCGGCTTAGAGCTGATGACCTCAACGAGGATCTAGCGAGAGATTGTGCCTGCAAGGCCTGGCATCTTTGTGACCATGTCTTCGCAACGCTTCATCCGCATTCCCGATTTCCGAATCTGAAGACACTCCAAGCTCACATCTGCCGCAAATGTCCTGACTTGGCCCATCTACGAGACATTTGTAACGAAACGAAGCATGGCAAGATTACCCGGTATGTGGCCAAAGTTAGGGAGGCGCGGCGTCACAGAGGTGCCTTCAGCCGCGGCTTTAGTCATGGTTTTGACATTTCGCATCTTGAAATAGAGCTAGACTGCGGTCAAACGCTCTTGTTCCAGGACGTCGTCGATCGTGCGACGCAATTCTGGTCGGACTTCTTTAGGGCCAATGGGATCTCGCCGAGAACTCCTTGACGGAAGGGATCCCGGAGTTGCTGGGGACCGGTGCCAGGGAACTTGCAGACGTTTCTCCTCCCTCCCGGCGACAGCGGTTTGCGGAACAGTTGAAAGCGCTCTCCGACGATCCACATCCGCCGGGCTCGGTAAAGTTGAAGCCGGGAACGCGGCAAGCGAGAACCGGTGCGGCATACCGGATTCGCAACGGCCCCTACCGAGCACTCTATGTGTTCGACAAGAACGAAGTGTTGATCCTCGATGTTGACCACCGGAAGAACGCATGCCGACGAACCTGACTCCGGTCACGCCAACTCCCGCGCCTCAACTCGCGCAACTGTGGTGGTGGCGGGCGCCTGGATTGAAGTTGACTTTCTAGCGAGATAGCTCGCCCACTCGTCCATGAGCCACCACCTCCGCTCGAACAGGTCCGACCGCGCATACGCCCCCTCGGTCTGGTTGGCGACATCGAGAAGCGGATGCCCTCTCGACCAAAACGACTTGTCTACCAGCGGCCGACGGACACGTGGTCTGGTGACGCGGTACGCTTAGCAGGTAACGGCAAGTCGCCGTGGTTGATCATATGAATGAGTCCAAGATCACCAAGCTTGAGGCCGCGCGCCGGCAAATCAACGCTGGAATTCGGATGCTCTTTAGAAACGACGACCCCGTCGCAATCCATACGGTCGCCATGGCGGGATTCCGTATTGTCAGGGATCTTGCGAAACAGAAAGGCCTAGAGGACCCCATCGATTCCCTCATCAGACCCGGCAAGGAGAGGGAGTTCTGGCGCACGGGTAACAGCTTCGCCAATTTCTTCAAACACGCCGACAACGATCCAAACGAAGTCTCGGACGACTTTTCGGAAGAAACCAACGACTCCGTGCTGCTGATTGCCGCGATATACTGGGACCTTCTTGGCTGTGAGCAGACCGAAGAAATGCTGGCCCTTACAGCGTGGTATATGGCACTCCATCCAGAAGTTCTTGCCCAGGATGTGAATCCCGCTATACAGGTCGTCCTTTTGGCGTGTGGTGAAATCCGATCGCGTTCCCGACGGGAGCAGCTCAAGATTGGCTTAACGGTGTTGGAGAATGCCGTGCGGCAAGAGAAGTAGCGAAGGACGGATCGCCGAGCTACACGCCTTCGCCACCAACTTAACGTGACGCCGCCGTGATCACCTTCCCAAATTACATGGACAGTTGCCCGAGCCGCGATGCAGCATTCTGGACGTCTTGGGGACGGTTAGAATCCCTCTTCCTCCCACGGCAGTTCTTCTCGCGCATCCTGCTCTGGGAAGCGGGCCCGGTCCATATCGCGTTTCACGGCGATTGTGACAGTTCGGCCGGTTGCGAGGATCTCACGAATGACAACATCCAGAATCGCCGTTTGGGGCATGGTTGTGCCAATCCAGCCGTTGGCGACCAAGTGTGCGAAGGTTGTGTTATCGAAGTGACGGCGAGCGTTGTCGAAGGTGATCACCTTGCCGCTGCGGCTGCCCATAATGCCAGGATCTCGCTCAAGTCGGCGCCAATATTCGAGTGGGAGGTACATGCCGCGAACCAGACCAGCATCGTCCGGATCAAACACGATGCGGGGACAGAGTTTCAGGAAAAAGGGATTCTCCTTTAGACGGAAGCCGTCCAGACTCCCATCATGCTGACCGCTCTGGAAATTGGCCCATAGCTCCTCCGCGCGGCTGAGCTCCCTCTCGAGCTGGTCGTTGGGTAGCCGAAATCTGGCGGTGCCTGTCTCATGCTCCATCGCCTTGTACTGCACCAACACGAATGAGCCGTAGGTTTCGTTGCGGTAGATGAGGTCTGCGCCGAGTTGTTGCTCCAGACCAAGGCGATTGGCCATCACCACTGTGAGGTTAACGCGGTCGTTGGTGAACACGGCCGTCGCGTGTTGCGTCCGGCGAACGGTTTCGAATCCGGGAAAAGTGCCGAGATCGTTGATGACCATCTGGTCCTCTCGCAGGTGAGCTTCGCGAAGACCATCAAGGAAAGAGTGAACCTTGCCGGCTTCGGCGCTCGGCCGCCAGTCCTGCAGTACCTGCCGCTTGATGCCGGCGAGAGTGAGAGCGGTGGCCACGGTTTCCTTCTGATAGGCGAGTACCGTGCGGGCCTCCGCGCTGAGGTCGGCGATCAGTCGTCGGCGCGTTTCGCTGAAGCGCTCCAGTAGGCGATTCGCTTCAGGCAGCAGGCTCCGCACAGCGTCCACGACGGCCACAAACGACTTTGGCGGTAGGAGGCCTCCCTCGGTAAAGCGCGTCTCGACGTGACGCCGGAGGCGCGGCGGGAGGACTGGTAACACAGCCCCATAGGGAACAGGTGCACCGAGTTTCGTCAGGTTTAGGAGATTAAGGCGCCTGAGACGCGTTCCTCCCTTGTGGCCGCGGCGACCTTCAGCGAGGTGGGTAATCGCACCATCCGAGAAACTGACGAAGCAGATGAGTGGGTGGCTCCTCGGGTGACTAAATTCCGGGACGCTCTCGGCCACCGGCGTACCGAAATCGTGCGCCTCCAATAGCACGGTGCGCCTGCCTAGGGCGACGTTCAGAACGTAGCCGTTTGCCCTAAGCACGATGTCCTGCAGAGTCATAAAGCAATCGTGAACAAAGTCTGACGCGCGACACTGGTGCAGTGTAGTGCGAATTCGCTTCGGCGCCGCATCCCGCGCAAACCAGTTCCCGGTCTAGCGCACCGGAAGACCAGCGCCATGAGGCAAGCTAGCAACATGGCGATCATCTGGAGCAAGCACCCGCCGGCAGCGGGTGAACCGCGTTAACGGCCGCACGGCGGCACGCCTTCCACCACGATGCCCGAACAACCGCTCGACTCGCCCCACCGCTGGCAACGGCTTCTGGTGGGGAGCGTCTTCACATTCCTCGACCGCCACCGGCGCATCGTCGTCGGCACCGTCACCGAACTGCGGTGCCTCGAAGCCATCGTCCCCAGCGGCTCGGCCGGCGGGTAGCGCATGAGCTACGCCGGGCTCCGGCTCTTCAAGGCCGGCCTCACGGGCGGTGCGACGACGCACCAAATCGCGGACCACCTCGCGCAACTGCTGGAACGCCACCTCCACACGGGCGCCCCGGCGACATCGTGGCGCTTCCGCTTCGAGACCGCCATGGCCCGCGCCGACATCTGCCGGTAAAACACCAGGACCATCGCACTGTCGGTCAGCCACGCGCTGCGGCGAGTCGAGTCCAACGTAGAGGTCCACGACCGGGTATCTCTACCGGTACACCTAGTGCGCTCCGGCTGCGGTCGTCCGTTGCCACAGGCAATGGGGCTCTCGGGCGCGCTCGGACATCAAGGTCGCCCGCTGCCCACGTTCTGGCTGCACAGTTGTGCTGCCCGATGGCATGACGAGGACCGCCCGCGAGGTACCCCGCCCCGAACGGCCGCGCTTGCCGCCGGCCCTGAACGCGGGCGCCATCGTCGAATCGAAGCTCCGTGGCCTTATTGACATCTGTAAATCACGATTGTAACGTACGGCCCATTACGATCTGAGACAGCACAGTGAATCTCACGATTGCAGAGTTGGCGCGGGCCGTGGGCAAGAGCGAGACCTACGTCCGCCAGCACGTTCATCGGAAGCACCTAGCTACGCGAAGGGACGGGCGCAACGTGTCCGTGGCGCTCGCGGAAGCAGTTCGTTGGGCGCGCGAGCGGGGGTTGTCGATTGACATACCGGCCCGCGCTACGGTGACCACGGGTGGCGTAGTGGATCGCACCGCCCGGATGACGGTGCTGGTTTGGGATGCTCCGGGTGCACAGCCTCGCAACCTTTTCACGTTGATACGTCACCGCCGACGGGATGCGCTCGGACCTTGGGCCGGCGAGCCTGACGAGTCTTGGTCCGCCCACGACCTCGGGCATGCACTTCGGCTGTTTTTCTTCGACGCTACCTTCGAGCGCTGCCGTGCATTGATGAACCGCATCCTGGATTCCGGTACTCTTGAGATCAACGGCCTTGAAATTCGCTATGCGTTGGAACCGGTCCCCCGCCGCCACTGGGCCTATCGATACGATCGCCGATTCGCCGACGCCTCAATGCGCAGCCCATTCGCTAGACACAGTGCGGAGATCGAGGAGTACTGGAGCTTCGCGGCGGAACCTCGCCAACGCTGGCTGGATGTGCTTGATGATCTCGAGGGCCGGGCGCCGCCCGGACTCTCACGTCTAGGCTTCCCGCTCGACCGCCGATCGGATCGAATCGGAAACCTCATGATCGCCGGAGCAGAAGATTCGATCACCTGCGATCTGACATGGCATCGCGACCATACGCTCCGGTTCCACGTGGTCGCGGACGACCCGTTGCCCGGCACTTATCGGGCCACGATCTGGGCCAGCCACAGCCGCGACGAGGTGCTGCGGCGAGAGATCCCCGTTGTGGTAGGCCAGACGGCCATCGAGGTTCCATCCGATTTCGACCACATCGGATTTACGGTCTACCGGAAGGGCGACGGACAGTGCGTGGACCTGAAGGAAACGTTCCCGCTCAAGGAGATCGACTTTCGGATCGAGATCGAGTCCGGCCCGACACAACGGTTTCTTGACGGTGGAGACCGCTTGATCCACGAGGTCAGAACACCAGGCCTCATCTCGACGAGCACGGTCGACGCCGACGACGGCAAGGCCCAGCTCGACAACTGCATCCGGCGACAATGGCTCGACCGTCAGATCCACGAGCGAGAGGCCGCTGCCCGCCGGAACGGAAATCTGTGGCGCTTCCAGCCGCACGAGTTCGACCAAGCTGTCCGGTGCTTCGTCGATCTTCTGCGTCGAGACGCCGACCGGGAAGGGCCCACCTACCTTGCCGACCCATATTTCGAGCAATGCCTGGAAGGAGACGAGGGAACGCGTTTGTATCTCGACATGTTCGCAGCTACGACCGGACGCCCGCTATGCGTCCTGTGCGGCGGCAAGAAGTTCAAGAACGACGGTGCGCAACCTTGGTGGTCGAAGTACCCCAACCATCTCACGAAGCACGTCCGTGTCCGGGCTTTCTGCCAACGACAGCATGACAAACCGTGGTTTCACGATCGCTACCTGATAACGCCCCGGCGGGAGATCATCATCACCCACTCGCTCAACGGCTGGCTCAAGGGTGGAGTCACCTTCGTTTGCATCCCCTACGGCGTCTATCGTGCTGAAGCAGAGTGGCTCTGGTCGTTGGATACCGAATCGACCACCGATGGGCCACTCGTTCGGGAAATCGCCTGATGACCCGCACCGAGGGACCCGAAATCTCCCTGCCTGTCGAGGCAAGAGCTGCCGTTTGGCGTCTCTTCGGCGAAGGCGCATCGCAATCGAACATACGGTCGTCCTATGACCTGATCGACTCGATTGTTCGAGAGTACGTCTCGTCGACCGACCCGGACCGTACGATCGCGGCGATTCGGGATTGGTTCGAGCTGCATGGGGGTCAGCGTCGCCTCAAGCCCCGCCTTCAGGAGCCGGTTGCCGCCCTGATCCTCGAAGGTATCCGAACCGAACGGTCGGAGATCGCAATCTGGGCCGCCAGTTCCGTCGACGCAGATCGCGCCGCGAGTCTCATTCGATCGGGCTGGTCCCCCGACGAGATCGACTCGTTCGTCGAGGTTGCGCTCGGAGCGTTGGAGAGACTCTGCGATCGAGACGAGGTTCTCAACGCGGCCCGGATGTTGCCGGAGATTGATGCCACGAACGCTCGAATTCCGAAGAGCGCTCTGGTGCGCGACGGAAGGCTGGAGACCTTTCGGCGTCTCGATAGCGATGGTTTCGAGATCGTCCGCACGGCGTTGCACCCTGCGGCCGCCGGCCTAATCGAGCTCCTGGTGGTGCTGCGTCCCGAACGGTTCGAATCCCTAATCGCACACCTCGATCACCCGGTGATGCAGGCGCGGGCAGCCTGCGACAGGCTCCGGAGCGCCCTGCCGTTGGACCACCGCACGACTCTGCATTGGATCACGGAAGATTCATGTGATGATCTCGTCGCACTGGCAATCGTGCACACGCTAAACACGGTCAACGGCCTCGACGAAGATAGGCGGTTTGGTGATCGCGCGCGGGCCGACCGGCGCAACTGGAGTACCGAGCTCCGACAGCCACGAGACGACCTCGATGCCGCTGCCGCCGGTCTTCTCACCAGCCTCGTCGATCAACTGGCGGTCCTCGCTCCTCTCGCGTGTGCGCGCTGGATCGGCGAACTACTCAGCAACGCCCCCTACGTGCTCCATGGACGTAACGTCGCCGACGGCGCGAAGCCACATCGAATCGACCAGCTCGAGAAAGCCTGCACGGAAATGCTGGCGCGCCTCGCTCGCCAGTCGTGGTCAGACAAAGTGCTTGCGGAACTCCGCGCCGGGCTACAACTGACCCCGCGAAAGACCTGGAACCGACACGTCGCGGACGTTGCCTGGGCACTACGCGAGGCGGCACCGGATCGAGCCGCCGAGATCGCCCGAGCGACTCTCGAAGAGCACGAACGGCAGGTCGCCGAGGCGTTTCGACGCAACCACTTTTTCTTCAACTGGAGAGACTGGCACGAGCGTGAGTGGATCATCTGTCTCGGTACCTCGCTGGCCCTGGCCAAGGACGATCTCGACCTGCCGACGTGGATTTCGTCGCGGTGCAGCGCGTTACCGTTGAGTGTGTGGGATGCTGAGGAAGACCATCCGAATTTCACCACTGCCAACCGGATCGCCCAACATTGGTTCATCATCGCATTCAATGCACTCCCCGCACTCAAGCAGCTCAGCCGCGAGATGAACCCTGTAGTTGTCCGCACTCTCGCCGAGATCCTAAGGTCACACTGCCGATTCGCCGGCCGCCACCTCCATGGCGCACCCGAAGACGCCATCGCCGCAGAACACGCCGCCCGGTTCGTCGTCGAGTTTGGCGAACCGAGCGATACGTGGCTGCTGGACCATGCGCGTCACCCGGGCGTCGGACCCTCCGCCTTGTGGGCGCTCACCGACCAGCGCAGGATCAAGAACGCTCGCGAAGGCCGCAGGGACGCGCCGTTCGACGAAATCGTTGCCGCCGAACTCATTGGTATCGCCTCCGACCGCTTCGATGAAGAGGGGAACCTCGACCTTGACTCGTTACGTTTTTTGGGCCGGCTATGGCTTCTGCTGAACGCGGCCGATGCGGCCCAACGAACTGCCAACGCGATCATCGCATTCCCGCAACGGATGCAGGATCGCGCCGACACAATCCTCGCGTTGAAGTTGTTTGCCCTAGCGGCCACCAGGCAACGTCTCGGTCAGACGATCAAGAACTACATCGCGTCGAACTACCGCCAACTCTGGCTTGGCTACACGCCTGACG
The DNA here is from genome assembly GCA_965207665.1 of Vicinamibacterales bacterium. Lineage (GTDB taxonomy): Bacteria > Acidobacteriota > Vicinamibacteria > Vicinamibacterales > UBA8438 > JAAXGX01. The sequence continues at coordinate 2,154,263 of CBDBMV010000002.1, read as the reverse complement.
AGGAACTAGCAGACCGTCAGCAGATCGACGAACTACTCGCACAATCGGAGTCTGGCATTCTCTGACTACGGAATTCCGATGCCCATTCAGTCCAGCATGTCTACCGACAACGCCACGAACCTCGCGGCCGCGCTGACGAGCGCGAGCGAACAAAACCGTCGGCGGTACCGGAACGAGAGCAATGCCAAGGTCGACCTCTCGCAGTTGATCGCCGGGCTCGGGTACGGACCCGTCGAAACCGAGCACTCGATCCCGGGCGGATCCATCGACATCTACGTCCCGCACCACCGCGTAGTCATCGAGATCAAGGCGCGGGGCCTGGCGGCCGATCCTCACAAACCACAGGGCACCGACCGAGAGAGTCCGAAGGAGCAGCTCGACCGGTACGTACTGAGTGAGATCCGGAACGAGCTCTCATCGTTCGACTGGGATCCCGAGGAGCGATCCAAGCAACCATGGGTGGGCGTCGTCACCGATGGAACCATCTGGCACAGCTGGCGATACCCGCACGAGGAGAACCCCGAGGTCGAGACCATCCCGGCCAAGACGACGTCCAACGCCGACACGCTGATCGCCGCGCTCACGGCCGCGTTCGGAACAGAACGGACCGGGAAACCATGGGTACCGACCGACCCCGCCGATCTCTTCCGGGACCACGAGAAGCGCCTCGAGAGCCTGTACCGGCAACTTCCCCGAGCCGTGCAAAGCCGCACTGAGACCAAGCAGCAACTGTGGCTCGACATGCTGCGTGTATCCGGGATCGCGCCCCATGACAATGACGCCGACCGTCTGTTCGTCACCCACTCCCTGCTCATCGCGATCGCCCGACTCGTCGCGCAAGGACTGACCCGGGACCGGAAGGACTGGCTCGCTGCCCTAGACGACGGCTTCGTGTCCTGGATCACCGACTCCCGCCCGGGCCGGGAATGGGCTGACGAGCTCCACGGAACCGTCGAGGAGCATGACTGGAAGCGCCGGCGTCACGACGTCATGCAGTCCCTGTACATGGACTTCGTTTCGCCCCAGGACCGGAAGGTGTTCGGCGAGTTCTACACCCCGGACTGGCTCGCGGCTCTGATCGTCCAGGAGGCGCTCGACGAAACGTGGTGCTCAAGGGCTATCGAACAGGCCGAGGTCAGCGCCCGCACGGGTACCCGCCTCCAGGGTGTCGGGGTCCTCGACCCGACCTGCGGCTCGGGAACGTTCCTCTACCACGCCGCACGGCGGCTCCTCGACGCCCCCGAGATGAACCAGCTCAGCCCCGGACGGCAGGCGGACGTCACCGCCAGTCTGGTGCACGGCATCGACGTCCACCCTGTCGCCGTGGAGATCGCCAAGACGAACATGATGCGGGTCCTGCCCACCACGCCAAGGGCCGGTGCGGCCGCCATTCAGATCCGGATGGGAGACTCGTTGATGGCCGACAACCAGTCGACCCGCGTGTTCGACGTCGAGGGCACGATGCGCATCTTGACGCCCAAGGGGCGCCAGATCTCGCTCCCGATGAGCTTCGTGCGGCGTTCAAGTTTCGCGGAAGACATGGGTCGCGTGGTCGGCGCCGCGGTCGACGAACAGCCGATCGCGCACGCCGTCCTGATTGGGCTTGACCTCTCCGATCGCGAGGATCTGAAGCGGGCGCGCGACGAATTAGCCGAAACCATCAACGACGAGGGGAACTCGGTCTGGACGTGGTACGCCGTTAACCTCGCCGGACCCCATCTGCTCTCCGAGCAGAAGGTCGACCGGATCGTAGCCAACCCCCCATGGGTGAAGCTCTCCGAGATCCAACACGTACCCCGAAAACGGGCGATGGAGGAGTTCGGCCAGAACCTGGGGATCTACCAGGGCGGGAAGCAGGCGCCGCACACCGACATCGCTGCCTTCTTCATCAGGCGGGCTCGCGAGCTCTACCTCGAGAACCCGGGGAGCAACCCTGCGATCTGGCTGGTGAAGAAATCCTCACTCAGAGCCGGCCACTGGGCCGCGTTCCGCGAGCTGCACCACGACACACTGGCCCAGTCCGTCGACCTCGAGGACCTGCAGCCGTTCGGCGGCGGGGATGCCACCCGATGCTGCCTACTCCTTGAGCACCGGCCGATGGCTCGGACTGCCGCCCCGGCGCTGAGGGCGACGATGCCGATCGACGAAGCCACGAAGCGACCAGTAGCCCGCCCGCAACCGGACGAGACGCTCGAAACCGCCTTTAAGCGCATTCGCTTCGTGTCGACACCGAAGCAACCAGCCCAGCGGCCGTCGGCCTACTTCACGGAGTCCGGCGATGCCGAGTTCCAGCAAGGCGCCACCATCGTTCCGCATGTGCTGACGATCGCCGAGCATACATCTCCGGCGGTTCGGCAAGACCGGGTTCGGGTGACTACACGGAAATCCACGAAAGCGCCATGGAACATTGTGGAACCGCGCACGGTCGAGGTTCCGAAACGCTGGCTGATCGACCTATTCTCCTCCGGCACCGTCCCGTGCTTCGCGGCGCGATCGAGCAGGAAGGCGATCATTCCTATGGACGGCGACGGGAACCTCCTCAACGAGGACGACATCACCGAGGAGGGCTGGCTGCTGCTGAACGACCTGTACACGGCACACGCCGGAGCCGGAAGAAACACACCGCCGACCTTGCTGCAACAGCTCGCCAACCGGCGGAAACTGACGGCGCAACTTCCGCTGCGACGCGGAACGAGACGGAACCTCGTACTGTGCCCGAAGTCGGGTGACATTATGCGGGCGGCGCGGACCCACGTCGGGAGCGCGGTCGCCGACGACACCCTGTACTGGTACCAAGCCCGGACGACCGCAGAGGCAACCTACCTGACGGTTCTACTAAACACGAACTGCCTGCAGCACGCCTTCACGAGCGCCAAGGAGAGCGGACGCCACTTCGACCTCCACCCGTGGCGCAAGGTGCCGATCCCCCGCTACGACAGCACCATCCCGCTCCATCGCGAGATCGCCGCACTCTGCACACAGGCCGAGAAGATCGCCGTCCGAGCGGTGGTGACCGAACTCGAAGCAGACTCCGGAAAGGAACAAGTGAGCCTGTCCAAGGCCGTACGCAACGCATTGGCCAACGATGGAATCGCCGCGACGATGGACGAATGCGCACGCCGGCTGTTGCCGGACCAAGCCGAGTGACAGGCGCGCGAGCCCACTGCGGACCTTCTTCCAACTCCACAACCCACAACAGGTGCCAGGAGTCGGCGCTAGCGCACTACGGGCTGCTGTCGTCGCCGGACGACGAGCCCGACGCTGGCCGCACGTCCCACGACGATAGACGCTCTTGTCCTGTCACGGGACATGGAAAACCACATGGACTGCCGGCACTGCGGTGCAGCAGCATCATGGTGCTAAAGAAAAGCGGTTCACGAGCACACCGTGACGCGTCCATTCCATCCCGTCCTCTCCCGCTCCTTGGCGCGGTTCGGGTTGCCAAGTCCGCAACGACAGACTTGTACATTAGCCGCGAGAAACGGAAGTGGCGAGATGTGCCCCCATCTACTCTCGTGATCTTCACCCCCTTTGCGGATCACAAGACGATTGCCCTGCGCGTGGACGAACCGCGGAGCAAGCTTGCTGAGCACCGGCTGACCGTTCTGGACCTGGCTCCTGAGCTGCGCAACGTCGCCGCGCGGTTCACTATTACCGCTGCTACCGCGCGACCAAGGACGCGTGTCGGCTATGTGCCGACGTCGACCTTGTCCCATCCACCGTCCACGAGATCCACTAGGCGCGGCGGTCGATACCGAGAGTCCGCTTCCCAGCGCCGCTTGACGCTCGGGTGGATCTTCGTCGGGATTCCCGGGCGGGACAACCGCCTGTGCACGGCCCTCCTCGCTCTGTAGATGTGCCGGCGTGACTTGTTCAGCGGAGCGGTGACGCCATCGGTGAGGCCGTCGCGCAGGTGCGGCTCCAGGACCAAACCCGCGGCCTCGGCCTCGCCCAGCATCCAGTCCAGCGCGACGTCCGAGACCGTCGTCCCCGTCTTTCGGCTGGGACTGCTCCCGCCGCCGACGTCCCCGTGCACGCCGCTGAACCAGACCTGCTTGAGGTCCACGCCGTCCCTTGGCCTCCACAACGTGGGCTCGAAGTCCCTGCGCTTCTCGTCGATGGCCAGAGCATGCCGGGCGATGTGGACGTTCGGACCCATCTTGGTGTCGTAGAACTCGTCCTTTCCATCGAGGAAGCCCAGCATGCTGAACGGGATGCCCAGCGCCCCGACCGTGTCCCACGCCCCGACGAAGTGCACCTGCCGGCTCTCGTGGCTGTGCTTTTTCCGGAAGGCCACCGCCTCGACGCCGTTCGGATGGTACGGCCGCGACGGGCGCTTGTAGATCCTCCATGCCTCCGCGATGCGCCCGGCATCGGGACGCTTCACGATGCCGCAGTTGTGGATCAGGCCGCACAGGGCGCGGACCGTGTAGGCGCCGCGGCTGAACCCAAACAGGTAGATCCGGTCGTCGGGAGTGTAGTTCTGCACGATGTAGCGGTAGCCGTCGACGATGTTCTTGTGGATGCCCCTGCCCGTCGCCCCCGCGGCGACGCGGTCGTGGTACGAGCCCAGCCCCCAGTCGTAGAAGACGTGCTGCCTGCCGCCCGGCGCATCGGGCCGGACGGCCCGCGCCACCTTCAGCACGTTGGTCGGGTAATCCTTCTCGACGTCTTCCTCGGGCCGGTTCCAGGTGCCGTCCGCGCATACCACGATGCTGGCCATCTACTGCCTACCTTCCTAGAGAGCCTCGCCGCTCTCGGTGCTACGCGGCGTGTGACCACGGATTGCACAGGCACGCGCCACCGCCGTCCCTCTAGAGACGCTGCCAGAGCTCCCGTGGCCAATAAGTCGGTCGCCTCATTCCGGTCCGTCCAATGCGTGCGCCCGAACCGCGACCTCCTATAGCCGCAGGCGGAAGTACCGAACAGCGTACTGCAGGATCACAGCAGTAGCCCCAGAAAGCCAGTCGCACTGCCAACTGTTTCCCTTGCTGCCAGCCATTCTGCGACCGGTTGTGCATCCATCTTCTCCAGTGGATACAGCGTGCCTTGGAGCGTTGGGCGAATTCGGAGCGCCTTCGCGATCAGCGACACATGGCCGACGTAAACTGAAGCTGCTCTGCGGATGAATAGCTTGGATGCCGTCTGGTGCCGCGCTTCCAGGTTCATGGCCGCTACGGTCATCGGATTCGCTGCGTATAGTCAAGCTAGTCCGAAGCCAGACATTCGAACCGCGGCCCAGGCGTCAGGAACATCTCGAAGTTCTCCCTCGTTCGCTCCCATATGCGACTCACACGTCGAACGGCATCCTCCTGGTCCTGCACATCCTCCTCGACGACCGCATCGAGCTCTTCCAAAACACTCGAGCGCTGCTCGATCTCATCCTCCTGAGGCCGGCGTCCGCATGTCAACATGAAGTGGCGATACCACAGGTCCAAAAGCGATGCACCGCTGAATTCGTCGTTCTGGAATCCTCGTCCGCTCGGTAGAGCACGATTTCCATTCCCACTGCCGTCAACCCACACGTTGAACTCATCTCCCAGTGGGAAGGACACGATACCGCCGAGTTTGATTCCCACGAACACCGGCAGGATGGCCGGCTTGGAGCGTCCCGGAAACTCAGCCAAGACGCGATCCATTTGCCCAATTCGAAAATGTGCCTCGAAGAAGATGTCCGCTGCTTGGGCCTCGTCCGCCCGGCTCTCTGATTGTAGTCGGGTTAGCTGATTGTAAGAGAAGGTGGCTAAGCCCAACACGACTGACGTCAGCAACCAGATCGCGAAGGGACTATTGAGCGTCCCCCAATAGTCTGACGTACCTGACCTGCGCTGCTCGGCAGCATCAGTCCGTCTCGTTGGTACCATCGCTATCCTCCTTAAGATCTTTCCGCACGTGGCGCGATTGAGGACGGTCTCCGAACCGAGCAGCGTCTGTACAGGCCGCACGTGATGCGATTTCACTGGTTGCTACATGGCTTCAATCTGATTAAACTGAGCGATCAATGCTCGAAGTGGCTTCATCCGACCTGCGCGCTGTACAGCAGCACTCGAAGCAAGCGCATACTACGAAGCTCAGCTAGCTGGAAGCGCTGGAGTGCAGGGAAGTCAAGTAGAGTTTGTGATCCCCAATACTTCATCTCATGCGCCGAGCGATCCGCTCCAGTAGCCCCGCGCGTCCGGCCGGGCCCCACCAGGGTCTGCCTGTCGTTTCCCTTCGTGGTCCACGGATCGCAATGGGAACGGCCACGCGGGCTATTCGCTCAAATTGCACGCTTCAACAACCTGACCGACGGCATCTTCAGCGCCGTGCAGGTCGAAGGTTGCCGACATCGTCCGCCCCTCCGTGTCAGTCTGCACTGCCAGTTGATCTGAGCGCCGAGCTTTCTCCACGAATCGGAAAATGTTGTCGCGTCCGTTCATTAGCATGGCCGTCCGTGTGGTCCGAAACCACCTGTCAGATACAAACTGCTCCTCGTCGAACCGGTATTTGACACTAAAGGCCATGCTGGTGGCACGTTGAAGCGAGGAGTGCCAGTCCATAGCAACATTCAATTGGAAGGGCGTCGGAACCCCGCAAGTTACCAGGAGTGTTGCTTCGTCTTCTGTGGATTCGGCAGCATCCAGAGAGGCGACCACGCTCGTTTGTACCGATCCACTCTCAACCCTCCACCGTGACGGTCGGAGTAGCTGGCCTAGATCAAAAAACACGTAGAGCGTCACTATGGAGGCGCCGAAACTCACTAAGCCGACCACAATCTTAACAGTCTTTGACATGGACATTGGGCTCCTAATGCGAAGTGAATATCGACGGTTTAGCGATAGCCGAGTCTCGTGTGGAGAGTACCGCCATCACCGCGTCTCTGGCAAGCCAGGCACGCTTGTTGGTGGCGGCGCCCGTACGACACGGCGTTTTGTCAATCTGGTTTGAGGCGGCGTGGTCGGCCTGAGTTTATCAAATATGGCCAGATTCCCATTAGAGAATGGCATCGAGACTCCCCCATGGTGAGGTGTTCGACGTCGGGAAGACCGAGAGAATCGCCAAGTGCGGTGACCGAGGTGTAGCAGTTCAGCTTCTTACTCCGGGCAGCTGTCCGTCCAACACGGCGGTCGGTACCGAGAAGCCGCAGATCGCGGAATCATCCTGCCCTGTCGACGGAGAGGCCATCGGCCTGCTCCAGCACCGTGAGGATCGCCGACACCTGCTTGTCCGAGGGTAGCCATGCTTCCGTAGTATGCGCATGACGAGGCGCCGCAGATGGGCGTCGACATTCCCTCGCAATGTCCAATTTTTGGTCACGTTGCTTCGTCCCCTCTCGACCAGCTCGCGGGCGATGTCTCGCACCGTCTCGTCGCCGAGCGCCTCGACCGGGGCGTACTACCGGGTACGCACCGGGCCGGTCAAAAACGCGGCCCATCGGTCCATCAGCCCGCGCCGCTGGTCGAACAGATCGCTTCGCGCGTAACTCCGCTCGACAGCCCCGCCCACCACGTGGGCAAGGGCTAGCTCCGCCACGTCCCTCGTCGCCCCGGACCGCTCTGCGGCCCACGTCCGGAAACTCGACCGCAAGCCGTGAACGTCCGCATCCGTCCCGCTCGCTCTCCGCAGCGCCCTGATCAAGGTGTCGCCGTTGAGCGGCCGCCCGCCCACGCCAGGGAAGATCAGCGAATCGGCCGCGCCGTCAGAATGCGCTCGCACGCCCTCGAGCACGGCCACAGCCGCACCCGGCAACGGCACCCGATGTTCCGCCCCGCCCTTCATCCGCGATGCCGGTACGCGCCACTCCCGCGCCTCAAGGTCGACCTCGCCCCACGTCGCCCCGCGAGCCTCGCCGGACCGTACCGCCGTCAGCGCCGTGAAGCGAATCGCCGCCTTGACTGCCGGACCAGCCCCGGACGCCTCGACCGCCGCTAGCGCCGCGGGAACGTCCGCGTACGGCAACGCCCGCCGATGCTCTCGGGTCTTCGGGGTCTTCGGCAATGCCGCGTCGATCACTTCGCCCGCCGCGTTCACGTCGACATGTCCGAGAGCCTGCGCCGCGGCGAGCACCCCCCGGATCCAACCGCGCAAGAGCTTTCCGGTCGCGGGCTTGTCGCGGTACACCGGCCCGAGCACCGAGAGCACAGCCGCCCGGTCGATCTGGTCGACGGGGCGCCCCATGAGACGCGCCGCGTACCGCATCAGGGTCCGCCGCCGCGTCTCTCGCGTCCGGCCGCGCCACTGGCCCCCTTGATCGACCTTGGCGGACAAGTCCGCGAACGTCGGCACGGTCGACGTACGCCCGGACGGGTCGCCGCCGCGCTTCGCCGTCATGCGGTTGTCGTGCGCTCGCTCCCGAGCCTCGGACAGCGTGACGGCCGGGTACGTGCCGATGCTGATATCGCGCCGCTTCCCTTGGACGTGAAGCCGTTGAACCCATCGCTTGTTGACCCGGCCCGTCCGGCCCTTGGCTACGACCAGGTACACCGTGTCGCCCGCCTGGTACCGGCCCGGCTTACGCAGCGTCTCGGTCCGCTTGGCTGTCAGTCTCTCCATTGCACTGGCCCGCTTTCTACCGAAAGCCTATACCCACGGTACGCCCACAGTCAATCCTGAGATTGGGACGAACCGCCCTGGACCCGCACGGACTCTCAAGAAGGCTAACTCCCATATTTGTCGAAGAAAAAGACGCATGTTGGGACCGATGGGGACAGCCACGGACCACTACCAGCGTTAAGGCAGCGCGAACACGAAGATACCGTTGGCGTTGACCGGCGGACGGCGCAGATCCGGATCCATCCGCAGCGGATTCGACGCCCGGCCGCCGGCGTCGAGCTGGCCGGTGGGCACGGCCAGGTACTGCCTGCCGCCTACGGCGTAGGTGATGGGGAAACCCTGAACGCCGTTCGGCAACCGCGTCCGGAACAGCACCTCGCCGGTCCGGACATCCAGCGCGCGCACGTTGCGGTCCCAGTCGCCGACCACCACGAGGCCGCCGGCGGTCGTCAGCGCGGCGGTCGTCGCGGGGCTGCGCATGCGGTGTCGCCACAGGACCTCGCCGTTCACGTCCATCGCCAGCAGCTCTCCGAGCGCGTCGGGACTCTCGGGATGGGGCCGCATGTTGCCGCTGTTCGAGCGCCCCATGCCGCCCCCACCCTCGCGGGCCTCGATGCCGCCCACCTCGTAGATGCTCTCCGAGCAGTGCAGGAAGAGCGGGATGTAGAACGCCTGCGTCTCGGGGTGATAGGCCATCGCCTGCCAGTTCTTGAAGCCGCCGTGGCTGGGGCACCAACTGATGCGGACCCCGGGCTCGGGCATCATCCCGGGCCGATAGGTGACGCGGCCCGTCGCGTCGACGTCGATGAGCGTCTGGTAGCCGGGGTCATGGGCCGCCACGAACGCTCCCGACTCGCGGTCGACCTCCCACAGGATCCCGATCTTGCCGAACTTGAACACCGACCTGCGGCCGTCGTGGTCGACGAGAAGGTTCTCGTACACCTCGTCCTGGTCGTGCGTCTCACCCGGCAGCAGCTGCCGGTACCAGACCATCCTCCCCGTCTCGGGATCGAGCGCCAGCACGCTGTTGGTGAACAGCACGTCGCCGGTCGTGCCCCGCTGGAAGCGCGTGAACGGCTTGGCCTGCGCCGTGGCCCAGTAGATCAGGCCGAGCTCGGGATCGTAGCTGCCGGGAATCCAGGCGTCGCCGCCGGCCCGCTCCAGGGCTGGCACGTCTCCCCATGACCAGTCGCCGGCCTGCCCGGGCAGTGCGATCGTCGGCGTGCTCCAGACGCGCTCGCCGGTCTCCGAGTCGTACGCCGAGATGAAGCACTTGTCCGTCTGGAACCGGTCGCAGCCCGCCAGTCCGCTGACTATCCGTCCGTTGACCACGATGGGCCCGCTCGTCATGCGGTAGCCGTCCCGGAAGTCGACCAGCGTGCGGTCCCAGACAAGCGCCCCGGTGCGCGCGTCCAGCGCGATGAGGTGCGCGTCGTAGCTGATCCAGTAGATCCGGTCGCCATATATCGCGATGTTGCGCGTGCGCCGCCGGAGCGGGTTGAGCAGGATGAGGTCGGGCGGCTCCTCGAACTCCTTGTGGTAATCCCACAGCAGCTCGCCCGTAACCGCATCGAGCGCGAGAATGCCGCTGCCCCCGCCGTCGGGCAGGTACATCACGCCGTCGTACACCAGCGGCGTGGGCTCGCTGATGCCGGGCGCCAGCGCCCACGACCAGACGAGCTGCAGCTCGTGCGCGTTGCCGCGGTCGATCTGGTCGAGCGGGCTGTAGCCCCAGCCGTCCAGCGTGCGCCGGTAGTTGAGCCAGTCGGCGGGGTCCGGGTCCTGCAGCATCGCGTCGGTGACCGGCTCGAAGCGTCCGGTCTGGGCCTCGACGCCTGCCGCTGACAACAGCGCGCCGAGCGTCACGCACAACGCCGCGCTCGCCCTCATGACGGCAGCCTGTAGGCGATCAGCTCGGGCACCCGGCCTCCCACGGTGAGGGCAATGTACTGGCGGCCGTCCAGCATGTACGTCATCGGCGTTCCCAGGGCGCCGGCCGGCAGATCGATCGCCCCCAGGATTTCACCGGTCGACTTGTCGTACGCCACCAGCCGTGGTCCGCCGCCGGTGCCGCCGGCGGTCTGGGCGTTGATCAGCAGCGTCCGCGTGAGCAGCGGCCCGCCGCGGCCGTCTCCGCCGAGCGGAGGCAGATCGAGGTCGCGCAGCAGCGGGAGATTGCGGTACCGGTCGCCATTGCCCAGCGGGATCATCCAGGCATGCTCGCCCCGGTTCATGTCGACCGCCGTCATGCGCGAATACGGCGGCTTCCACAGCGGCAGCCCCTGCGGCATCACGGGGCCGCCGGCGCCTCCCCGCCAGCGCCAGATGTAGCGCATAGTGGCGCCCGAGTCCGGGTCGGGCTCGCTGAACGGGACGATGGAGTGTCCGTTGGTCGACGGCACGTACAGCAGCCCGGTTTCCGGATCGGCCGCCGCACCCATCCAGTTGGCGCCTCCGCCCAGCGTGGGCCGGATCAGGGTGCCCCGCAGGGAGTTGGGCGTGTAGAGCGGACCCAGGCGGTAGCCTTCAACCGCTTCGATCGCCATCTGGCGAATCTCCGGCGTGAAGTCCACCAGATCGTCAATCGACGTGCCCTGGTACTCGAACGCCGGCGGCCTGGTCGGAAATGGCTGGGTGGGAGATGGGACCTCGCCGGGCAGGTCCGTATCGGTCGGCACGGCGCGCTCCTCGATCGGCCAGACCGGCTCACCCGTCACCCGGTCGAACGTGTAGATGAAGCCCTGCTTGCTCGGCTGGGCCACGGCCTTGATGGCGCGCCCGTCGACGGTGATGTCGAGCAGGTTGGGGGCCGACGCCAGGTCGTAGTCCCAGAGGCCGTGATGCGCTGCCTGGAAGTGCCAGACGCGCTGGCCGGTCTCGATGTCGACGCAGACCAGGCTCTCCGAGAACAGGTTGTCGCCCAGCCGGTGCCCGCCGTAGTAGTCGCCGGTCGCGCTGCCGGTCGGCAGATAGACGTACCCGAGCTCCTCGTCGCCGCTCATCAACGACCAGATGTTGGCAGCGCCCGAGTAGCGCCATGACTCGTTCAACCACGTGTCGGCGCCGTACTCATCCGCGCTCTGGGGAATGGTGTGGAAGTCCCACTTGTGGCGGCCGGTGCGCATGTCGTACGCGCGCGCCCAGCCCGGCGGCATCTCCCGCGTCAGCACCTGGTCGGTCATCGACGAGCCGACGATGACCGTGTCGCGCAGGACGAGCGGCGGCGAGTGCGAGGACAGCGCGAGCAGGTTCTGCAGTCCGGTCGGCTCGCCGCGGGTCGCGCGGGGAACCCCCGCCATCAGGTCAACCCGCCCGCCGTCGCCGAAGTCGGCCGCCGGGCGGCCGGTTTTCGCATCGACGGCCAGCAGGTATCCGTCGCCCGTTGCCCAGACGACGCGGGCGTCGCCGGCGTTCGACCAGTACGCCACGCCCCGGTGGCGCCAGGGAACGACGGCCGGCGTCCCCGACGCGTACGCCCGCGGGTCGTAGGCCCACAGCGTCTCACCGGTCCGCGCGTCGATCGCCGCGGCCTGGTAGAGCGGCGTGCTGATGTACAGGACCCCGTCGACCATCAGCGGCGTGGCGATCATCAGGGACGTGCTCGGGCGCCGGCTGTAGATTTCAGACGACCAGAGGTCGGGATTGTCCGCCGCCAACGCCTCGAACACCTCGCGGGCCGGACCGACCCACGTCCCGCCCGCTTCGCGCCTCGCGAGGCGGGCATCGACCGACTGCCAGCGCCAGGCAATCTCCAGCTGCTCGAAGTTGTCGGCCGTTATCTGGTCCAGGGGCGAGTACTTGGTACTGCCCACGTCGCCGCCGTAGCTGCGCCATTCCCCGTTGGCCGCGCCGTACTGGGCGCCGGCCGGAACGGCCGACAGCACGACGGCGGCGAGGGCAACCGTGATGCTGGCGGCGCCGAGGCGCAACATGGACGCCGCTGGCACGCTACTGCCCCGCCAGCCAGTGCATATCGCTGTCCGACACCGCGCGGCGCTGCTTGATGCGCCATCCGTCCGGCGTCTTCACGTAGAGGTCTTCGTAATGTCCGGAGCCACCCAGTACGGGCCGCCCGCTGGTGACGTTGACCCCGAGGTAGTACAGACGTCCCTCCGCGCCCTCCGGCGTCGGGGTGATGACCCAGCCGCTGTTCCAGTGGCGGTTCTGGCGGTCGGCAGGCCGCGCGGCGAAGTTCTGCCGGCGCCACTCGGTGAGGGCCTCCATGCCGATGACCTCGGCGGCATGCGTTCCCGGCTGGAACACAGCGTCATCCGTGAAGACCGACAGCCACATGTCTCCCTGCCGGAAGTCGGTCCCCTGGGCGTACCGCGCGTGCAGCTGTTGAATCTCCGCACGGTCCTCGGCCGTCAGCGTGGGCCCCTGCTGCGCCTCGCTCCACGCGACGCCCGCTCCGAAAGCGACGACTACGACCACGACGCCTGCAAGCCATCTCCACATGATTGCCTCCTTGACCACGAATCAGCCGAGTTTCACGGCAGCCGGAAGACGAACAGCATGTTGCCGCGTCCCGGCTGCTGGATCTCGGGGGTCAGCCCCCGAAAGTTGATGCCCCCGCCAGCGGCGATGGCAATGTACTGCACGCCGTCGTGCATGTAGCTGACCGGAAACCCGCCGGCGCTCGAGTTGAGGATCTGCTCCCACAAGACGTCGCCGGTCCGCGCGTCGAAGGCGCGGAAGCGGCGCGCGTCGTCGCTCACGAACACCAGGCCGCCGCCGGTGGCGAGCACCGACCCCGCGACGCCCGCCCGCTGGCGGTACACCCAGGCGGGCTCACCGGTCGCCAGGTCCATGGCCATGAACTGGCCGATCTGGCCGTCGATGTCCGGAGCCGGCTCCAGGGCGACGCGGGCCGAGCCGTGGTGGGCGCCGGGCCGGTCGCGGAACTCGTTGAGCGTGAGGGTCATGCAGGCGTTGTTGACGGGTGCGTACAGCAGGTTCGTTCCGGGATGGTAGGCCGTGGCCTGCCAGTTGATGCCGCCGTAGTAGCTGGGGCAGACGAAGACCGGCTCGTCGACCTGCGGGAACTTGAGCGACTCGTTCGTGATGACCCTGCGGTTTTCCGCGTCGATGTCCACGATGACGTTCTGCGGGGTCGTGGGCTGGGCCCAGAGGAACGCGCCCGTGGCCGCGTCCAGCGCCCACACGATGCCGGTCTTGCCGGGAATGCCGGTCACGATCTTGCGCCGCCGGCCGGGGGTGATGCCGTTGTTGCGCCACTCGACCGCCCCCGGCGAGACCTCGGTCTCGACGATCAGCCGCGCGAACGGATGGTCGAGATCCCACTCGTCATTGGGAATGTGCTGGAAGTACCAGGCGATCTCCCCGGTATCGGCGTCCAGGGCGAGCGTGGAGTTGGTGTACAGCACGTCGCCGTCTCCGCTGCCGCGCTGCACGGAGCCCCAGGGAATCGGCACGCCGACCCCCGTGTAGATCAGGTTCAGCTCCGGGTCGTAGCTGGGCGAATTCCAGGGCGAGCCGCCGCGCCGCTGCTCGTCCGGGATGTCGCCCCAACTGTCGTAGCCGAGCTCGCCCTCGCGGGGAATGGTGTACGTCCGCCAGACCTCCGCGCCGGTCTCCACGTCGTGGGCCGAGACCCAGCAGCGCGTGTTGAGGTTGTAGCAGCCCGACATGCCGGCGACGACGCGGCCCTTGATCACCATGGGGCCGCCGGAATAGTGCTGGCCGGCCGTCCAGTCGCCGACCTTCACGTCCCATTCGACCTCGCCCGTCAGCGCATTCAGGGCAACCAGATGCGCATCGTGGGTGCCGATGAACAGCTTGTCCCCGTAGAGCGCGCCGTTGCGGTTGACACAGGCCAGTCTGGCGACGTGCTCGACCTGGTCCCGCCGATATTCCCAGATGCGCGTGCCGTCGCGGACGTCAAGAGCTTCGACGTAGTCGCACGCCTGCACCAGGAACATCATCCCGTCGTGGATGAGGGGCGTCGTCTCCTGGCGGCCCGGCTCCATGGTCCAGGCCCACGCGAGCCGCAGGCCGCCTACGTTCGAGGCATCGATCTGGTCGAGCCGGCTGTAGCCCCAGTGGTTGTAGGTCCGCCGCCACATCAGCCAGTCGCTGGGCGGCGGCTCGAGCAGCATCGCCTCCGTGACCGGCTCGTAGCCGCGAGCGTCCGGCTGCGCCGCCGCAGGCGCGCCCACGAGCAACAGAATGGCGACGATCAATCCGCGGTCAAGCGTTCGCATCCGTTTGCGGCTAGTCCTTCAGCAGCCAGCGCTGGGGCATGCGCTGGCCGCACGTATACAGGTTGCCGTGTGAATCGGTATCCATGTAGTGCTGCCCTGAGCTGCTGAACGAGCCGAGCATCTCCAGGTCGCTGCGCCGCAGGATGAAGATGCGCGCGGTCGCATTCATCCCACCGGCATAGATGTACTGCTGCTCGGGATCCGGAGAGAACGTGACGGAGTTGAACGGCCCGGGGAGCTTCTTCTCCGCGACGAACGTGCCATCCGTCCGGTGGACGTAGAGCATGCTGTGGGAGCGGTCGGCGACGTAGACCAGCCCGTCGCGCGACACGTTCACGCCGTGCACGAACCGCGGCAGGTTGGGACTCATGTTGGGCGGCCGCCCGATCAGAAACGGCGACGGCCCCCAGGTAGGCTGGTCGCCCGGCTCGAAGTTGTCGTTGGGCGGCAGGCCGAAGCGCCCCCAGTGGCGCTTGTACTCCCCGGTCTGCGTGTCGAAGACGATGACCCGCTGGTTGCGGTACCCGTCGGCGATGAACACCTCGTTGTCCGGCTCGTAGAAGTCGATGCCCGACGGCCCGCCGAGCAGCGTCGTGTCGCCGCTGCCGTTGGTGCGGGTGACATGGCCGATCTGCAGGAGGAACCGGCCTTCGGGCGAGAACTTCACGACGGCGTTGCCGCGCGTCTCCTCGCTGACCCAGATGTTGCCTTCCCAGTCGACGTTGATGGCCTGCGCCGGAAACGGCCGGCCGGCGCCCTGCGTCCAGCCGCCCTGGCCGGACTCTCCCCACGCCTGCAGCAGGTTGCCCTCCTGATCGAACTCGAGGACGGCCGGCGCCGGCTCCTGGCCGGCATCCCGCATGGGCTGGATGTAGCGCGGCGAGGCGATCTGGTGGACGACCCAGACGTGATCGCGTGCATCGACGGCGACCCCCCACACCTGACCCAGTCCCCAGTTGTTGGGCAACGGCTTCGGCCAGGACGTGTCGAGCTCGAATTCGGGCGGCGGTTCCGGCCCGCGCAGGTTGGCCGCGGCGGTCTCCGCGATCCGCTCGGCCATCTGCTCGGCGGTCTGTGCATGCAGCGCCGGTCCGGTCCAGGGAACCGGCAAGGCCAGGACCAGCGCGCACGCCAGCAGTCCGAGACAGACGCACAGGGCGCCCGGGCGCCAGATCCGGCGTTTTCGTCTTTGGATAGTCATCCCTGGATGCTCCTGTCCGCTTGCGGTCACGGCAGCGCGAGCGCCACGTACTCGCTCGGAGCTCGCGTCGCCCCGACCGTCACTACGATGTACTGCTTGCCGCCGGCCATGTACGTCATCGGTGCCGCCGTCATCTGCCCAGGCAGCTCGATCTCGGTCACGATATCGCCGGTCGCCTTGTCGTGGGCCCGGAACATGTTGCCGCCCGCGCCGCCCCAGAGCGGAATGACGGGACCCGCGCTGCCGCCCTCGCCCTGAAACACCAGCGTCTTCGTGACGAGCGGCGCAACCCGCCCCGCCTGGCCCAGCGGCGGCAGGTCCAGATGGCGGATGGCGGGGTGGTCGCGCGGGCCGTCGCCGACGGGGATGGTCCAGAGAATCTCGCCCAGGTTGAGATCGATGGCGACGAGCCGCGAGTACGGCGGCTTGAACAGCGGCAGCCCCCGCGGCCCCTGCACGTAGTTGTAGGCCTTGCGCACGAAGGTGGCGTCGGCGTCGGGATTCTCCGGAGGGACGATGCCGATGACCACCTGCGTGTGCGCCGAGTGCACGTAGAGGATGCCCGTCTCGGGGTCGAAGCCGGCGCCGGGCCAGTTGGCGCCGCCGGCCGTGCCCGGCATTTGCAGCAGTCCCAGCTTGCCGTCCGGCCGCTCGTCCATCAGCGTGGGCGGGGAGAAGATGGGCCCGTAGTCGTACCGTTCGAGGATCTCGAGCGCCTCCGCCCGCAGCTCGGGCGTGAAATCGATCAGGTCGTCGACGGTGACGCCCTGCTGGTCGAACGGCGGCGGTTTCGTCGGGAACGGTTGCGTCGGCGCAGTGCGCTCGCCGGGGATCGTCGACTGCGGCACCGGCCGCTCCTCTATCGGCCAGACCGGCTCGCCGGTCGCGCGGTCGAACACGTACGTGAACGCCTGCTTGCTGACGATGGCCACCGCCTTGATCGGGCGCCCGTCCACCGTGATGTCGACCAGGTTCGGCGTCGAGGCGAAGTCGTAGTCCCACAGGCCGTGGTGCACCGCCTGGAAGTGCCAGATGCGCTCGCCGGTCCGCGCATCGAGACAGACGATGCTCTCGGCGAACAGGTTGTCGCCCGGCCGGTGTCCGCCGTAATAGTCGTTGGTCGGCGTGCTCAGCGGCAGGTAGACGTACCCCAACTCTTCATCCCCGCTCGGCGAGCCCCACATGTTGGTGTGGCCGGAGTATTCCCAGGAGGGCTGGTCCTCGTTCGGGTCGGTGCCCCAGGTCGCGTTGCCGAATTCTCCCTCTTGCGGAACGGTGCGGAAGATCCAGAGTTGCTCGCCGGTGCGGACGTCGTAGCCGCGGACGTCTCCCGGAGACCCGGCCTTGGTCGTCGGCTGCACGGCCGAGAGGAAATCGTGGATGTACGACCCGACCACTACGACGTCGTTGACCACCAGCGGCGCGGACCGCCAACTGAAGATTTCCACCGTGCGGCCGTCGTAGCCGCGCCGCAGGTCCACCGCTCCCCCGTCGCCGAAGTCGGGATAGCGCTCGCCAGTCCGTGCGTTCAACGCGACGAGGTAGGGGCCGACGACGCCGATGACCCGCGCGTCGCGGCCGCCGGGGTCCGCGCCATCGCTTTCCCAGTACGCGAGCCCGCGCACGGCATTGCCACGCTGTACCCTCCCGCGGAGGGCCTCGCTTTCCACACCCGCCTGGTCGTCGTACCAGACCACCTCGCCCGTGGTGGCGTCGAGCGCCGCGATGGAGCCGAGTCCGGTGCTGATGTACAACAGGCCGCCCGCCATCAGCGGGGTGTTCTGCGAGCTACGCGGCGGCCGCATCGCATTCCCGTTGCGGACAGCTTCGGGAATGGTCGACTGGCGCCAGGCGATGCGCAGGTCCGCGGCGTTGTCCCCGGTGATCTGGTCCAGCGGCGAGTACTTGGTGGCCGCCTTGTCCGCCGCGTACGCCCGCCACTCCCCCGCCGCCGCGCCGGACTGCGCGTGCAGGAGCGCCGGCCGCCCCGGCCACACGATGGCACCCACCGCGGCGAGCAGCGCAGCAGCAACCCTGGAGGCCGGAATCATGCCGGTCAAGATACCAGAAACCCCAGCAAGTCCGTGCCTATCGATGACGCGGCCGTCGCGGGCGCGGCGGAGAAAACCGTAAGGCCGGGGCTGGTTGTCACTCGAAGCGGCAGGGCGGTAGTCCGGCCGTCCCGGTTTTCGTAGTGCGCCCGCGACGGCCGCGTCTACACCATCCGGCGCTCGCTACCGCGTGCACAAAAAAGGGGGACGACGCGTTGGCGCCGCCCCCCTGGATACATGGAACTGTCAAGCGTTAAAAGTCGAGCTGAAAAGCGAACTTGGCCAGCCGGCCCGGCATGATGACCTGCGGCGCCAGCCAGTTCGGATCGCCCGGGCCCGCCAGACTCGGATTCTCCAGCGTGATGGTGTTCGCGTTGAATACGTTGAAGATGTCGAACATCGCCCGCAGCCGCGCCCCCCCGCCAAGGTTGAGGATCTTCGTGAAGCGGATGTCGAACTGGTTGAACCGATCGCCGTAGAGCGACCCCGGCGGGATGATGTTGAGCTGCACGCCCGAGGGATACAGCGTCGACGCCCGGCCGAGCGAAGACTCCGTGAACCGCACCAGCGCCACGCGCTCCGGCCCCGGCTGGTTCTGCAGTGTGCCGGCGATCTGGATGTCGTACGGCAGCGTGTACGAGCCGAGCAGCTTGACCTGCGTCAGCCAGTTCTCGTCGCGCTGGCAGTACTCGAGTGGCGCCGCGTCGTTGCGGCCGAACGTGCGGGTCGGAATCGGGGCGGGGTTGACCGCGGCGCTCGTGACCGACTCCGGCAGCGCCGACTGCACGGCGCAGTAGTCGTGCGACACGCGGCCGGTGCTCACGCCGCCCTGCAGCAGCAGGTTCTCGACGCGGGCGTCGAGCGTGAAGTCGAGGCCGTTCCAGGTCTGGCTCTCGCCGCCGAAGTTGTCGGCGTTGGTGCGCAACTCGTCGGAGGCGCGGACCGACCCCGGCAGCAGGTCGTAGAAGCTGAGCGTCCCGCCGCCGCCGTCCGGCAGCCGGTCGTCCTGGGGCAGGTTCACCGTGGCCGTCACGTAGTCTTCCGGACCGACCGCGCGGTCATCGAGCGCGCTCAGGTTCACCTGGTTGCGCCGGAAGTAGCCCACGTCGAGCGACACGCCGTCGCGCAGTTCCTGCTGGATGCTCGCCGCAATCTCCCAGTTCGACTGCCGGTTGCCCCAGCCGAGCGCCCATTCCGGATCGTAGAAGCGGGTGATGGTCGGCGCACCGAACGACAGGTTCGTGTTGGGACTCAGCAACTCGCCGTTGGGCGCCGGATTGGTCGGATCGCCCTGCGGCAGGCCGTCGCCCGGAATGCAGGCCACGCCGTTGTCGCGGCAGCCGGTCAGTCCGTCGTTCCAGGAGCGCACCTGGTGGCGGTTGCTGAGCGCCGGATTGAGGCGTTCCGCCCAGTCGGTGGAGTCACGCGCCCCGTAGCGGCTGGCCGAGAACTTGATGGCCGTCCGCCCGTCGCCGCGCACGTCGTACGCCATGCCCAGCCGCGGCTGGAAGTCCTTCCACGTCACCGCCACCGCGCCCGGGATCTCGAAGCTTTGGGTTACCCATGCGTTCGTCGGGCGCGTCTGGTCCGGATAGCCCGCCTTGATGTAGTCGAAGCGCAGTCCGGCGTTCACCGTGAGGCGGTCGAGCGTCCACTGCTCCTGTGCGTAGATCCCGAGCGTCGGGCTCCCGTAGTTGGCGGACGTCGAGCTGCCGTAGTAGTTCGCCCGGATCGGGAAGCCGCGGAAGGTGTTGAGCGAGATCCAGTTGGCCGAGCTCTCCTGGCCCACCGCGATCTTCTGCTGGAGCAGGGTGAAGCCGACCTTCAGGTTGTGGCTGCCGGTGACGTACGACGCCGCGGCGCGGTACGAGTTGATCGTCTTCGGACTCTCGCGCACCGTCGGTCCCGACAGCCAGCCGGTCATGTTGCGGTACGCGGAGACCGGCGAGAACTCCAGGATGCCCGGGAGATCCGCGACGTGCAGCTCGGAAGGCGCCAGGGTGAACTGGATCGGCTGGTGCGAAACGCCCGCCTCGAACAGCAGCCGGTTGGTGTGCGGGCGCACCCAGGCGAGCTGGTAGGCGTTGGTCCGGATGTCCGTGTTCACGGCCGCCTCGGGCGCGACAAAGATGGAACCCAGCGTGCGTCCCTGCAGGTACAGCGGTTTGTCGGTCGTGCTGTTGGTCCAGTACGCCTTGATCTTGTCCTTCTCGGAAGCCTGCCAGGTGAAGTTGATCGACTGCTCGGTAACGAACGACTCGTCGGCAGTCGGCTTGTTCGGATCCGGCTCGAACACGAGGGCGCGGGGATCGATCGCCTCGAACACGCCCGGCGCCTGCAGGTCGGCGCGCTGCGACGTGTGCGTGGCGAAGAACCACAAACGGTCCTGCACGATCGGGCCGCCGATAGACGGCGATACCGTCCAGTTCCGCTCGACGAGGGTGCCGGACGCCAGGCCGCGATCCATCAGGTCCTGGTCGAGGTTGTCGGCGTGCAGCCCGGGGAACGTGAACGTGGTGAAGGCCGCGCCGCTGAACTGGTTGCCGCCCTCGCGCGGAATCATGTTGATGGAGACACCGCCCGTCTCCACCTCCGCCGAGTTGGCCGAGTAGCTGTACGAGATCTCCTCGAAGTTCGTATCCGGGAAGTACGACATGTTGGCGCCCTGCGTGAAGGCGTCGCCCACGTCCATCCCGTTGACGTTGACCGTCTGGTCGAGCTGCGAGCCGCCGTGAATCGACAGGCGCTGGAGCGTCTGCGACGTCAGCCCGCCCGAGTCCTGCGCGAGGCTCGTGCCGTAGGACTCCGCGCCGACCATGCCGGGCACCAGGAGCCCGTAGCTGGTCAGCGACTTCCCGGTCGGAATGCTGTCGATGACCTCGCGGTCCATGACCGCCACCTGCTCGACGTTCTGGATGTCGACCACCGGCGTGGCGCCCGAGACGGTGATCGTCTCCTGGATGTCGCCGACCGAAAGCTGAATGTCGAGCGTTGCGGTGAAGCCGGTATTCAGTTGGACACCTTCGCGCACGATGGTGCCGAAGCCGGGCAGGCTGTACGTGACGGAGTATTCGCCCGTCTCGAGCGCGACGATCAGGTACTGCCCGCTGCCGTCGGTGATGGCGGTCCGGACCTGCTCGATCAACGCCGGGCTGCGCGCTTCCACCGTCACACCGGGCAGCACGGCTCCGGTCGCATCCGTCACGGTGCCCCCGATCTGCTGCGCCTCAGCCAGTCCGGGCGCCAGCAGCAGGCAGGCACAGATTCCCGCCAGCCATGTCAAGTTCGCACGCAGGCGCGAGCGGTTTCTCCTGACGATATGCATTCGTTGCTCCTCCCTCCCGACGGCGACAGCGCCTCGGGCGATCCGCTAGCTTAGCGCAAATACGATGCCGTTACGAGATTCAGCCGCGGCATCGACCGTAGAAAAAAAGGGGTGGCCCGTCCGGGCCACCCCCATGAACTGCAGCGCGATTCACGGACTGCTAGAAGTCGATCTGGAAGGCGAACTTGCCCAACCGCCCCGGCAGGATCACCTGCGGGTTCCACAGGAAGTTGCCGTACGCCGGCTCCTCGAAAGTGATCGAGTTGGCGTTGAACACGTTGAAGATGTCGAACATCGCCCGGAACCGCGCCGAGCCGCCGAAGTCGAAGATCTTCGTGAAGCGGATGTCGAGCTGCGTGAACCGGTCCCCGAACTCGCTGCCGGGCGGAATGACGTTGACGGTCTGTGCGCCGTCGGTTGGTGCGCGCCCCAGGATGTCGGCGATCGCGCCCGCCGAGTAGGTGACCAGCGCAACGCGCTCCGGTCCGGGCTGATTCTGAAGCGTGGCGGCGAGCTGGACGTCGTACGGCAGCGTGTACGAGCCGATCAGCTTGAGCTGCGTCAGCCAGTTTTCGCTGTTGTCGCAGAACGATGCGGTTTGGGCCTCGCCGGTCGAACGCGCCCGCCGTCCGTTGGGCACGAGCTGGCGGTTCAGCCGCGCGCCGGCCAGCAGCGACTCCGGCAGCGCATCCCACGTGTCGCAGAAGTTCGAGGAATACGCCCCGGTAGCCAGGCCGCCCTGTAGCAGCAGGTTCTCCATCCGCGCGTCGACGGTGAAGTCGACGCCGTTCCACTGCTGGGTCTGGCTGCCGAAGTTGTCGGCGGAGGTGATGACCTCGTCCACGGCTCCGATGGCCTCCGGCTTGATGTCGACCAGCGTGATCATCTGGCCGGCGGTCGGCAGGCGCGAATCGTTCGGTACCTGGACCTCGAAGACGTCGACGTCGCCAGGTCCGATCGCCCGGTTGTCCAGCGCCGGCAGGTTGATGTTGCGGCGGTGGAAGAACGCGACGTCGAGCGATACGCCCGCGGTCAGCTCGTGCTGGATGCCGCCGGTGAACTCCCAGTTCGACGCCCGCTGGCCGTAGCCGGACGCCCAGTCGTCATCCAGGAACAACGTGACGGTGGGCGTGCCCCACGCCGGATTCGTGTTGGGTGACAACAGCTCGCCGTTCGGCGCCGGGTTGGTCGGATCGCCCTGCGGGATGTTGTCCCCCGGAATGCAGACCCCCGGGGTCCTGCAGCCGGTCAGGCCGTCGTTCCAGGACCGGCTGTGCGACCGGTTCGCGATCACCGGGTTGGCGCGCTCGGCCCAGTCGTTCGACTGGCGCTTGCCGTAGCGGTTGGCCGAAACCTTGAGCGCCGTCCGCCCGTCGCCGAACAGATCGTAAGCGAGTCCCAACCGGGGCTGGATGTCCTGCCAGGACACCACGGTGGCGCCCTGAACGTCGAGCGGTTCCGTGAAGTAGATGTTGGTCGGCCGGGTCTGGGACGGGTAGCTGGCGTCGGCATCGTCCCAGCGCACGCCGAGGTTCAACGTCAGGCGGTCGATCGTCCACTGATCCTGCGCGTAGATCCCCCAGGTCAGCGCCGCCTGCTCCTGTTCGAAGGCGCCGGAGAAGCTCGCCAGGATCGGGAACCCGCCGAAATGAATCGTCGTCGTCCAAGGCGGCGTGCTCTCGCTGATCTGCGTCACGAACGTCCACTGGCGCAGCGCCGACACCCCGAACTTGAGGTTGTGGCTGCCGGTCACGTACGAGGCGGACGCGCGGTACGAATCGATCTGCTTCGGGCTCCAGCGGCTGGTCGACCCGCCCTGCAGCCAGCCGCCCATGTTGCGGACCCCGATGGTGGGCCCGAGCTGGATGGCGCCCGGCAGGCTGTTGACGGCGCGTTCCGTCGGGAAGAAGGTCCAGCCGATCGGCTCGTGCGAGACACCCGCCTCGAACAGCAGCCGGTTGGTCTGCGGCCGCGTCCACGTCGCCTGGTAGGTGTTGGTGTCGATTTGCGAGTCGATCGACGCCTCGGGCGCGACGAAGAACGTCGTCAGTGTCCGGCCTTGCAGGTAGACGTCCTGGTCCGTCGAGCTGTTGGTCCAGTACAGCTTGATCTTGTCCCGTGAAGACGCCTGCCAGGTGAGGTTGATCGACTGCTCGCGCGCGGTGGACGTGTCGAGCACGCGGTCGTTGAAGTCCGGCATGAACGGCAGCTCGAGCGGGTTGGCGGCCCAGTACGACCCGGCCGGGAAGATGTTGGCCCGCTGCGTCGTATGCGCCAGGAAGAACCACAGCCTGTCCTCTACCAGCGGGCCGCCGATGTTCGGATTGATCGACCACACTTCGTCGACCAGGTTGGGATCTCTCAGCCCGCGGTCGATCAGGTTGTCGTCGAGGTTGTTGGCCTGCAGACCCTTCCAGGTGAAGGTCGTGAAGGCCATCCCGCTGAACTGGTTGCCGCCTTCCTTGGGCACCATGTTGATCCGCACGCCGCCGGTCTCCACCTCGGCCGAGTTCCCCGAGTACTGGAACGCCATCTCCTCCATGTTGGTGTCGGGGAAGAAGGCGAGGTTGGCGCCCTGGCTCAGCGCGTCTCCGACGTCGAGCCCGTTGATCTCGAGCTGCTGGTCCTCGTGGTTGCCGCCGTGGATCGACATCCGCTGCCGGCTCTGGACGGACATGCCGCCGGTGTCCTGCGACAGCGGCGTGCCCCACGACTCGCCGCCGACCATGCCGGGCACCAGCAGGCCGTAGCCGGTGATGGACTTGCCGGTCGGGATGCTGTCGATGACCTCGCGGCTCATGACCTGCCGCTGCTCGACGTTCTGGATGTCGACGACCGGACTGGCGCCGGAGACGGTGACCGTCTCCTGGATGTCGCCGACGGAAAGCTGAATGTCGATGTTCGCCGTGAACCCGATGCTCAGCTCGATCCCTTCACGGATGACCGTGCTGAAACCCGGCAGGCTGTAGGTGACCGCGTAGGTGCCCGGCTCGAGCGCGACGATCTGGTACGCCCCGGCGCCGTCGGTGACGGCCGTGCGCACCTCCTCGATCATGTCGGGGCTGCGGGCCTCGACCGTGACGCCGGGCAGCACGCCCCCCGTGGTATCCGAAACCGCGCCGCTGATGGCGGCGTTCTGCGCGCTTGCCAGCCCCGGCGTCAGGAGCAGCAGCGCCGCCACGCCCGCGGCGACCGCCAGCCCGGCGCTGACCCGAAACGGTTGCATCATCTTCCGTCCCCCCTTTCACTCCGATGCTGCCGAAGCGCGGCAGCCTGACCGTACGATTTTATACCTGCGACACATGCCGGCAACATGCGATGGAACCGTTTGTCCGCACGGCCACGCCGCCGGGCACGGCTCCGTGTCCCTTGATGTAACCGAATTGTCGCGCTATCCTTGACTATTCGTCACGCGCAGGCTGCAAACATGGGGTACGTGAAGGTAGCCTGACCATGACAGGCGGAATATGCCGGTGTCTCAGACGCTTGCCGGCCGGTCGAATGCGGGCGCCGACCCGTCCCGCGAGAACCCTTGCAGCATGGAAGAAGGAGACACGTAGCCATGAGACGTCACTCCATTTTCATCCTTCTGGCGCTGGCCGCAATTGCGGTCGCGCCTGGAGCCGCGGCGGCGCAGGACACCGGAATATCCGGGACCGTCACGGACACGACCGGGGGCATCCTGCCGGGTGTGACGGTGGAGGTGCGCGACGCCGCGGGCGGGGTCCAGACTGCATTCACCGGTGGTGACGGCACCTACTCGGTTAGCCTGCAGCCCGGGACCTACGACGTGACGATCATCCTGCCGGGCTTCCAGTCGTTCGTCCAGGAAGGCGTCAGCGTAGCCGCGGGCGCCA
Source organism: Vicinamibacterales bacterium (assembly GCA_965207665.1). Classification (GTDB taxonomy): domain Bacteria; phylum Acidobacteriota; class Vicinamibacteria; order Vicinamibacterales; family UBA8438; genus JAAXGX01. The sequence goes on along the minus strand of CBDBMV010000002.1, from coordinate 2,129,073 downwards.
TGGTGACGGTCGACGCGCAACTGGGCGTGGAGTTCGCGGAGACCGTGGCGGTCGTCGGAACCCGTGCGGATCCGCGGTCGATCACCGCGTCGCCGGTGCCGGTCGACGTCATCACGGCCCAGGACTTCGTCAGTCAGGGCGACATCGACCTCACCAACCAGTTGCGGACGGTCGTCCCGTCGTTCAACGTCAACACCCAGCCGATCAGCGACGCGGCCACCATCGTGCGGCCGGCCAACCTGCGCAACATGGCGCCGGACCACACGCTGATCCTCGTCAACGGCAAGCGCCGCCACCGTGCGGCGGTCATCGCCTGGCTGGGCAACGGCGTCGCCGACGGCGCGCAGGGACCCGACCTGTCGGCCATCCCCTCCATCGCCCTGCGGCAGGTCGAGGTGCTGCGTGACGGCGCGGCGGCGCAGTACGGCTCGGACGCCATCGCCGGCGTCATCAACTTCGAGTTGAAGAACGCGCGCGAAGGCGGCAGCATCGAGTTCCGCACCGGCCAGTTCTATACGGAGAACGACGGCGACCCGGCCACGTGCGGCGCGGTTGGCCGCTCGTGCAACGGGATCGGCGGGTTCGCCCCCACCTTCACGTTCGCCGGCAACGCCGGTCTGCCGCTCGGTCCGGAAGGGTTCCTGAACCTCAGCCTCGAGTATGGCGGCACGCAGCCCACCAACCGCGCATTGCAGGACGGCGGCACGCAGGCGGTCGTCAACGGCGGCAACTCCAACGTGCGCGACACGTCGCGCGTCTGGGGCGTCCCGCTCGTCGATGACGACCTGAAGGTGTTCGCCAACTTCGGCACGGGCGGCGAGCGGGCCGAGTTCTACGGCCACGCCAACTACGCCAGCAAGAAGGTGACCGGCGGGTTCTACTTCCGCAACCCGAACAACCGCGGCAACGTGTACTCGATCGACGGCGGCGATACGCTGCTGGTGGGCGACGTGCTGGCGGCCAACGGCATGGGCTCGGCCAACTGCCCCACGGTCACCATTACCGGCGGCACCCCGGACCCGGTGGCGTTCCAGCAGGTCCGCAACGATCCGAACTGCTTCACGTTCCACCAGCCGTTCCTCGGCGCGGCGGAGGGCCTGCCGGGCGGGTTCACGCCGCAGTTCGGCGGCGACGTCTACGACTACTCGGTGGTCGCGGGCGTGCGCGGGACCACGATGACCGGGCTCAACTGGGACGTGAGCTTCAACAACGGCCGGAACAACGTGCAGACCTTCATCTTCGACACGGTCAACGCCTCGCTCGGCCCGGAGAGCCCCACCTACTTCGAGCCGAACCTGCTGCGGCAGACCGAGACCAACCTCAACGCGGACGTCTCGTACGCGGCGAGCGACATGATCAACATCGCGGGCGGCGTCGAGTGGCGCAATGAGCAGTACCACCTCGGCGAGGGCGATCCGGCGTCGTGGGCGATCGGTCCCTACGGCGCGCAGGGATTCAGCTCGGCCTCGAACGGCTACAACGGCACCCGTCCGGAGAATGCCGGCACCTGGGACCGCGCCAACGTCGCGGTGTACGGCGATGTCGAGGTGCACGGCGTGGACAACGACTGGACCGTGGGCGCCGCCGTCCGCATCGAGAACTTCTACGACAGCTTCGGCACCACGATGAACAGCAAGCTGTCGGGCCGCTACGGCTTCACGGACGAGTTCGCGGTGCGCGCCGCCGTCAGCAGCGGGTTCCGCGCCCCGACGCCCGGCCAGCAGAACGTGCTGAACGTGACGACCGAGTTCGACTACGAGATCAACGACCTGGTCAACAACGGCACGATTCCTTCCACCTCGCCGATCGCGGCGTTGCGGGGCGGCGGACCGCTGCAGCCGGAAGAATCGATCAACTACTCGGTCGGAACCGTGGTCGACGCGGGCACCTTCACGTTCACGGCGGACTACTTCCGTATCGACGTGGCGGACCGGCTCACGATCACCCGGAACTACTCCCTCTCAGACGTGGAGGTCGCCACGCTGCTCGCCGAAGGATTTGCGGAAGCGGGCAACCTGGCGGTGTTCCGCTTCTTCGTGAACGACTTCTCGACCCGGACGCAGGGACTCGATGTCGTCAGCACCTGGACCCCGCTGGGAATCGGTGGACGGACGACGTTCAGCGGCGTCTTCAACTTCACCGACACCGAGGTCACTACCTTCAACCCCGAAAATATCGATGCGGACCGTATCGCCGCCCTGACGCTGGGGCTGCCGAGAACGCGCTGGAACGTCGGGGCCACCCATACCGAGAACCGCTGGACCCTGATGGCCCGCCTGCACTTCTACGGCTCGTACTGGGACCGCGAAGATGCGCGCAACCACCTGGGGGCGGCCGATTCGTACCTGTATCCGCTGTATCCCGGCAAGCCGCTGGTCGACGTGGAGGTTGGGTTCCCGTTCAACGACATCACGCTGTCGGTCGGCGCCCAGAACATCTTCAACACGTACCCGGACGAGAATCCGTACGCGGTTGACGGCGTGGGCAACCGCTACGGCCAGTTCGGGCCGTTCGGGTTCAACGGCGGCTACTACTACGTGCGCATCAACTACGGTTGGGGCGCCAGCATGTAGGCGTCCGAACCGCGCAACGACATTTCCTCAGGACCTACCGTTACAGGGAGACCAAGGGGGCGGCCAACGCCGCCCCCGAGGGAGTTGCAGCGATGCGTGAGCGCAGGTGTACGACTGCGTGGCGTTTTTCCTGCATGGCCCTCTGGTTGTTCTTCCTGGCGCCGGCGGCCGCGCGCGCGCAGGACGGCATCAGCGGCTCGGTCAGCGATACGACCGGCCTGGCCCTGCCCGGCGTGACCGTCGAGGCCCGCAGCACGGCGAGCGGCGCGCCGCGGACCGCCACCACCGACAACACGGGCAGCTTTGCCATCGGCGGCCTGGCGGCCGGAACCTACGCCGTCACGTTCTCGCTGCCGGGCTTCCACGCGGTCGTGCGCGAGGGCGTTGAGGTCAGCGCCGGTGCGGCGACCAGCCTCGACGTAACGCTGACGGTCGAGCTTGCCGAGCAGATCGTGGTCGTCGGCAGCCGCGCGCGGCCGCGGTCGGTGACCTCCTCACCGGTGCCGATCGACGCCATCCCCCTGCAGGACGTGGTCAGCCAAGGGTATTCCACGCTCGACTACCAGTTGCGGACGCTCGTTCCCTCGTTCAACGTCGCCACGCACCCGATCAGCGACGCGGCCACGCTGGTGCGGCCCGCCAGCCTGCGCAACCTGGCCCACGACCACACGCTGGTGCTGGTGAACGGCAAGCGCCGCCACCGCTCGTCCGTCATCGCCTGGTTCGCCGGCGTAACGGACGGCGCGCAGGGTCCGGACATCTCGACCATTCCGACCATCGCGCTGCGCCAGGTCGAGGTGCTGCGCGACGGCGCCTCGGCGCAGTACGGCTCGGACGCCATCGCCGGCGTGATGAACTTCCTGCTCAAGGAAAACCGCACCGGCGGCTCGGTGGAGCTCAACACCGGCACCTACCGGGCGGGTGACGGCGACGCGTTCAACATCGCCGCCAACGCGGGGATTCCGGTCGGCCGGACCGGGTTCGTCAACCTCAGCCTGGAGTACGGCAACGCCGACCCGACCAACCGCAGCGTGCAGCGGGCCGACGCGGCGGCGCTGATCGCGGCCGGCAACACCCACGTGGCCGATCCCGCGCAGATCTGGGGCAACCCCACGATCGAGGACGACCTGAAGCTGTTCGCCAACTTCGGCTCCGGCGGGGATCGGGCGGTCGAGTTCTACGGCCACGCCAACTACGCCCAGAAGAAGGTGACGGAAGGGTTCTACTTCCGGAACCCGAACAACCGCGCCAACATCTACAGCCTGGACGACGGCGGGACGCTGATGGTGGGCGACCGGCTGTGGGCCCAGACCGGAACGCCCGGCGCCGGCAACTGCCCGACGGTGCCGATCGCCGACAACGTACCGGACTCGGCAGCCCTCGCGCAGGTGGCCGCGAACCCGAACTGTTTCACGTTCCTGGAACTCGCCCCGGGCGGGTTCACGCCGCGGTTCGGTGGGGAGGTCAGCGACGCGTCGGTGGTGGGCGGCCTGCGCGGGATGCTGGACAACGGCGTGCTCTGGGACGCCAGCGCCAGCTACGGCATGCACGAGTCGGACTTCTTCTTCCTGAACACCGTCAACGCCTCGCTCGGTCTGGACACGCCGCGCGAATTCGATCCGGGCCTCTACCGGCAGGAAGACGTGAATCTCAACTTCGACGTGTCGCACGCCGTGGGCGAGATCGTCAACATCGCGGCCGGCGCGGAGTGGCGCGACGAGCGTTTCACCATCGGTGCGGGCGGGCGGCCGTCCTGGGAGGTCGGACCGTACGCGGCGCAGGGCTTCGTCTCGGGTTCCAACGGCTTTCCCGGCTTTCCCGACTACACGGCCGGCACCTGGAGTCGCAGCAACGTCGCGCTCTACGGCGACCTGGAATTGCGGGATCCGGAAGACGGATGGACCGTCGGCGGCGCCCTGCGCTTCGAGCACTTCGACCTGTTCGGCTCGACGACCAACGGCAAGCTGTCGGCCCGCTACGCGTTGAGCGACGCAATCTCGATTCGCGGCGGCGTCAGCACCGGCTTCCGCGCCCCGACGCCCGGCCAGCAGAACACACTGAACGTCCAGACGACCATCGACCCCACGACGCTGCAACTGGTCGACAGCGCCAACGTGCCGTCGACCTTCCTGGCCGCGCAGTTGAAGGGCGGCCAGCCACTGGAGCCGGAAACGTCCATCAACACGACCGCCGGCCTGGTCGTCGATACCGGCCCGTTCACGTTCACCGCCGACTACTTCCGCGTCGACGTCGACAACCGCCTCGCGCTGTCGCAGACGTTCACGCTGGACGACGACGAACGCGCGCTGCTGCTGTCGGAAGGGATCGCCTCGGCGGGCACGCTGAAGTTCTTCCGCTTCTTCATCAACGACTTCTCCAGCCGGAACCAGGGCATCGACCTCGTCTCGACCTACGCGCCGCCCGAGCTGGGCGGCGGCACGGTGTTCAGCTTCACCATGAACTACACGCACACGGAGCTGACGGAGGAATCGAAGCTGCTCACCGCCGGCGACGTGCTCGGCCTGCAGCGCGGCGTGCCGCGCACCCGCTGGAACGTGGCCGTCAACCAGCAGGTGGCGCGGGTAGGCGTGCTCGCCCGGCTGAACTACTACGGGGCGTGGGTCGACCACTTCGACGCGCGGTTCGTGCGCGGCGCCGACGCGCCGTTGCTCGACGGCCGCTACATCGTCGACCTGGAAGCGACCATACCGATCACGCGGGACGTGACCCTGGCGGTGGGCGGCCAGAACGTCTTCGACATCTTCTCGCAGCGCATGGACCTGTTCGCCGACATCTTCGGCCTGCCCTACAGCCAGTTCACGCCGTGGGGCATGAGCGGCGGCTACTACTACGCCCGCCTCAACTACAGCTGGGGCAGTTGATATCTCTTGTCGCAGCGGGTGGCGTAGTCGATAATCTCAGGACAACCGCATACGCTCCGTAGGTATCCGGAAGCGTCGTCGACTGCATGCCAAGGAGGCGATCATGAAGTCGCGCCCTGCCGTCAGCGGAATCCTCCTCGCGTCCGGTTTGCTCGCTGTTGCGCTACTGGCCGCTTGCGCCGCGCCGGAACCGGCACCTGAACCGGAACCGGCGCCGGCTCCCGAGCCGCCCGCCGCGGCGCCGGTCACCAGCGCGGTGATGCGCGTGGCGGAGTTCGAGCATCTCACCACTCCCAGGGTCGACCTGAGCAACGAAGCGGACGGCGAGAGCCCGTTGCGGCGGGCCTGCCCCGAGAGTCAGGAAAACTGCCAGGTGTACTGGGCGTATACGGGGAACTGGATGCGCAACACCATCCTGCCCCTCCGCCATCGGGAGTTGCTGATCCTGCGCACCGCATGGCTCTCGCGCGGCGACTACATCTGGGGCCGTCACGACGAGATAGGCAAGGAAGCAGGACTCAGCGCGGAGGAGATCGCGCGCGTGACGCAGGGGCCGGACGCCGCGGGATGGAGCGACTTCGAAGCCACGCTGTTGCGGGTGGCGGACGAGCTGCACACCACCCGCTTCGTCAGCGACGCGACCTGGAGCGCGCTGGGCGCGGAGTACAACGCGGATGAGCAGCGGGAGGCCGTGCAGATCGTCGGCAGCTACACGCAGCTCGCGATGTTCCAGAACACGCTCGGCGTGCCGTTGCCGGAAGGCTACATGGGCCTGCCCGACTAGTCGGACGCGACCCACAGGAGGCGAGCCATGATCCTCGTCCTGGCCTTGACACTGCTGGCGCAGCCGGCGGAGCTCGACTTCGATTTCTACCGGACGCAGGTCGAACCCATATTCCTCGAGAAGCGCGAGGGTTACACGCGCTGCGTCGTCTGCCACGCCGGCGACGAGCGCGCCGCTTTCCTCGAAGGCTTGCCCGAGGGGGCGGAGACGTGGAGCGTTGAGCAGTCCCGCCTCAACTTCGAGTCCGTCCTCGGCCTCGTCACGCCGGGCGATCCGCTGGGGAGCCGCCTGCTGGTGCACCCGCTGGAACCCGCAGCCGGCGGCAACGAGTTCCATACCGGCGGGCGGCAGTTCAGCTCGCAGGACGATCCGCAGTTCCAGACGCTCGCCGCCTGGGTGCGTGGAGAAAAGGCGCGCTAGCGCGCCCCTCATTTCACACAGGAGCTCAACGATGGCCATGACACGCAGCACGTTCTTCGCGCTCGCGGCGGCCGCGCTCCTGCTGCTGCCGCTGACGGCGGCCGCGCAGGGCACCGTGCGCATCGTGCAGACGAACAGCGCCGGCGACAACATTCACATCATCGATCCCATCACCAACACGGTGGTCGGCGAGGTCAAGGGCATCGAACGGGCGCACGGGGCGGCGCCGTCGCCCGACGGACTGCACCTCTACGTCGCCAACGAGGCCGACGACACCGTTGACGTCGTCGACGTCAAGGCGTTGAAGGTGACCAACAAGGTGAAGCTCACCGGGCGGCCCAACAACATCGCGATCACGCCGGACGGAAAGAAGGTGTACATCGCCATCGCGGAGTCGCCGGGCGCGCTCGACGTATTCGACACCGAGTCGGAAGAGATCGTGGCGACCATCTCGGTGCACGGCGGCGTGCACAATACCTATGTCACCCCGGACGGCAAGTACGCCATCGCGGGGATGATCGGCGCGCGCAACATCACCGTGGTCGACACCATGACGGACATGCCCGCCTGGGTCACCTACTTCGACCGCGGCATCCGCCCGATGGCGTTCGATACGAATCCGGACGGCTCCACGCGGCGGATCTACGCGCAGCTCTCCAACTTCAACGGCTTCGGCGTGGTCGACTTCGAGACCCGCAGGGAGATACGGCGCATCGAGTACCCCGAGGTGCCGCCCGACCAGCAGACTCCCGGCCACGGTGGCAACACCGCGCACGGCATCGGCGTGACGCCCGACAACCAGTACCTGATAGGCAACAGCAGCTTCAACAGCAGCGTCTACGTCTACACGCTGCCGGACCTGGAGTATGTCGGGGGTGTCAGGGTGGGACACTCGCCGAACTGGATCACCATCACGCCCGACAGCAAGTACGCCTACGTCTCGTTGTCGGGGAACAACAGCGTCGCCGTGGTCGAGATTGCGACGGTCAAGAAGGTGGCCGAGATTCCGACCGGCGGCCAGGTTCCGAAGCGCAACGCCACGATCGTCCTGCCGTAGCCGCGGAATGAGGCGCCTGCGCGTTGCCGCGGCGGCGGCCCTGGCTTGCGCGACTGCCGCGGCTGCGGCGCCGTCCGCGCTGCAGGACGGCATCTACACCGAAGAGCAGGCCGCGCGCGGCCAGGCGCTGTACGACGGGCAGTGCGCGTCGTGCCACGGCCCCATCCGGGCGATAGTCCCCGAGGTCGCGGCGCTGCTTGGCGACCACACCTTTCGCAACACCTGGCGCGGCCGCCCGCTGGGCGAGCTGTTCGGGTTCATACGCGAGACGATGCCGCAGGACGCGCCCGAAACGCTTACTCCCGCGCAAACGGCCGACCTCGTCGCCTACATTCTGAGCGGCAACCGCCTTGCCGCCGGTGAGACTCCCCTGCCGGACGATCCGGAGCGGCTGCCCCACGTCCTCTTCGAACGCTGATCCGCCCTGGCGCGGGGCGTCGGGCCGTCAGCGCACGCCGTCCATGAAGCGAGCCCGGAGCGCGTCGCGGTCCACCGCTTCACCGCCGAGGTAGACCGCGGCGATGCGCCGCGTGTGGCGGATGTCCGCGAGCGGGTCCGCGTCGAGCACCACGAACGAGGCGCGCTTGCCGGCCGCCACCGTGCCGAGGTCGTCGAGGCCCAGGATCTCCGCGTTGACCCGCGTCGCGGCCACGATCACCTCCATCGCGGTGAGCCCGCAGCCGGCCATGTCGCGCAACTCGGTGTGCGTCGTCCAGCCGACGCTGACGCCCGAGTCGGTGCCCATGCCGATGATCATCCCGGCCTCGCGGTTGCGCGCGAGGTTGCGGCACTGCAGCGCGAACGACTCGCTCGGGCCGTCTGCCGTGAGCCGCTCGGCCTGCGCACGCAGGTTCTCGACTTCGAACGGCGGCAGCGTCTCGCTAAGCCACGGCAGGTCGTCCAGCGTCACCGGTGAGCCGGGCAGGTTCGGAACGGTCCAGACGTGCGGATACTCGCGGACGAGCGTCATGTACTCATCGTCAATGTCGCGGTCCCGAACGGTGTGCGCGAAACCATCGACGCCGGCGCGCAGGAGGTCCTTGGCGTCGGCGAGACCGCTGGTGCCGCCGAGGTGGGCCGTCACCCGCATGCCGCGCGCGTGCGCCTCGTCGATGATCGCCCGGTACACCTCCGGCTCCAGCTTCGGCACGGAGCCGCGGCGGTCGTCGACCCAGATCTTGATGATGTCGACGCCGTGCCCGTGCAACTCCTCGACGGCGGCGTGACCCTCGGCTACCGTCTCCGCGCCGCGGGGGATGCCGAGACGGTAGTCCTGCTGCGGCCCCGCCATGGGTGTTGCGGCGATACCGCGGCCTGACGTCATGAAACGCGCGGCGTTCGGAATGACCTCGTCGCGGAGCGCGAACGCCAGCGGCTCGTCGAACTCCAGGCCCAGGCTCATCGTCGCCGCCACGCCATGGTAGGCGGACCGTTCCAGGTGCTCGACCAGATTGGCCCGCGTGTAGTTCTCCTTGCTGTGCGTGCCGTCCTTTACATTCGTCAATCCGATGTGCTGGTGGGCGTCGAGCAGGGCCGGGATGACGGTGTTGCCAGACAGGTCCACGCGCGCGGCGTCCGGCGGAGGCTCCCGCTCGCCCTGCTCGCCGACCCAGGTGAACGCGCCGTCTTCCACGAGGAACGCCGAGCGCTCGACTGGCGCGTCGCCGCTGCCATCGATTAGCCGCGCGCCTTCGAACCACGCCGCACCCTGCGTCGGCGCCGGCTGCGGCGCTTCACCCGCCGGACCGCAGGCCGCGGCCGCCAGCACAACGGCGCGCAGGAAGACAGCGCGGTAGCTCTGCGGCATCAACGGTTACCGCGGTGCGAAGCTCGATCTGCCCTTGAGGGCCCAGCGCCCATCCTGGCGCGTGACGAAGTACAGCGTGTCGAACCGCGCGATCTGTTCCCCGGCGGCGTTGTAGCGCAGCAGCTCCAGCGCGACGGTGACCCCGTCGGCGGACACCTGCACCGGGTTGACGTTGTGCGACTCCGTGCGGACCCAGCCGGTGCTGGCCAGGCGCTCGAAGGTGGTGTTGCTCACGGCCTGCGGGGCCGCCGACGGCTGGACCTGCCCTTCGATAGTGACCCGGTAGTGGGGATAGTGCAGGCTGGCGGCAAACGCCTGTCCATCGCGGCGGTTTACCGCGTCCAGATACGCTTCGACCGCCTCCACGGCGGCCTGCCGGCTGGCGTCCGCAACCCGGCCGGTAGCCGGCGGACCGGCCGAGAACCGCGCCTGGACGCCCCAGCGGCCATCGTGCTCCGTGATCACATAGAGCGTCTGCACCGTCTGAAACGTCCGCCCGTCGGCGTCGACCCGCCGCGCGCGGGCCGCCACGTGAACCTTGTTGCCGCCGGCCTGCACGACGGTCCGCGCGTCCCAGTACGAGTGCACCCATCCGCGGGCGATGAGCGGCCGGAAGTCCATCCCGGCGGCGTACTCCGCTGCGTCCTGCCACGAAGTGCTGCCGGGCGCGCCCGGCGCCTGGCGAGCGTGGGGATAGTGCAGCGTCGCGGCGAACGCGTCTGCGTCCTGCGCATTCCACGCCGCCAGGTAGCGATCGTGCAGCTCCAGCGCCGCCGGCCCGATGTCGGTCTGCGCGGGCACGCCCCCCGCCATCAGGACAACCGCCGCGAGACAGCACGGGAAACTGGTTGCAGGCCGCATTGGCTTTCCTCCGGTTGCAGCGTTACCTATACCAGCGCGGTGACTGGATTGCCAGCAGGTCACCGTTGACCGTCGTCAACTAACGCGAATATATTGACTGCGAATCGCCCCCGAACGGTCGGAGAATACGGCTTGCCACTCGGAACTTGCGCATCGCTCTCGCGTGCCGGCGCGGCGGCGGCGCTGGCCATTGCAATCGGCGGGTCTCCCGCAGCGGCCCAGCCGGCGCCCTCCGCGTCGTATACGGAAGCCCAGGCCGCCGCCGGGCGCGACGCCTACGCCAACCACTGCGCGGAGTGCCACCTCGACAACCTGCGCGGCGGGTTCGGGCCTGCGCTGGCGGGTCCGAACTTCACGTCAGTCTGGGGCGGGCAGTCGGCCCGGGCGCTGTTCGAGCAGACTCGCGCCACGATGCCGCCGGGCGCCGAGGCTTCCCTCGGCGATTCCGTTTATCTGGACATCGTCGCGTACATCCTGCAGGCCAACGGCCACGCCGCCGGAGCCGAATCGCTGCGAGCCGACTCGGCGCTGGCGATTGCGCCCGACGCCGCCGGCCCGGGCCACGGCGCCGTAGAAGCAGCGGACCGGGGGCTGGCTCCTCCCAGTGGCGGGCCGCCGGAGCTCGTCAACCGCGCGGTCGGGTCTTACACCCCGGTGACCGACGCGCTGCTCGAGAACCCCCCGGAGGAGGAATGGCTGTCGTGGCGCCGCACCCCGAATGGCCACGGCTACAGCCGGCTCGACCAGATCACGCCGGAAAACGTGAACGAGTTGCGCATCGCGTGGGTGTGGACGATGGAGGCCGGCCGCGTGCAGACGGCGCCGCTGGTGCATGACGGCGTGCTGTTCCTGGCGAATCCCGGCAACGTCCTGCAGGCGCTGGACGCGCGCAGCGGCGACATCATCTGGCAGTACCGCCGCGAGTATCCGGACGGCCGCCGGTCCAACCTCATGCGCTCGATCGCCCTCTACCAGGACAAGGTCTACATGACGACGGCCGACCTGTCGGTCGTGGCCGTCGACGCGCGCACCGGCGAGCTCGCGTGGGAAACGAAGAAGGCCGACGAGGAGGACGGCTTCTACCACACCGCCGGTCCCGTCATCGCGGACGGCGTGGTCATCAGCGGCATCACCGGCTGCGGCCAGTTCACGCAGGCCGGGTGCTTCGTCACGGGCCACGATCCGCAAACCGGAAGGGAGCTGTGGCGCACGTCGACGATCGCGCAGCCGGGCGAGCCGGGCGGCGACACCTGGGGCGACCTGCCGCGGGGAGTCCGCGGGGGCGCGGAGACGTGGATCCCGGGGACCTACGATCCGGACCTGGACCTGTTCTTCATCGGGACCGCCCAGGCCAAGCCGTGGGCCGCCATCAGCCGCGGCCTCACGACGGCCGACGCCGTGCTGTACTCCAACTCGACGCTGGCGCTCGATCCCCGGACCGGGGAGATCGTCTGGTACTTCCAGCACGTGCCGGGAGAATCGCTCGATCTCGACGCGGTCTTCGAGCGCGTCCTGATCGACGCCGGCGGCGAGCAATTCGTATTCACCGTCGGCAAGGACGGGCTCATGTGGAAACTGGCGCGCGGGGACGGCGCCTTCCGCGGCGTCCGCGAAACGGTGTTCCAGAACATCTTCGAATCGATCGACACCGCGACTGGCAGGGTCACCTACCGCCCCGACATCATCAACATGAAGATCGGTGAACCCATCCTGTCCTGCCCGGCGTACTACGGAGGCCACAACTGGCCGGCCTCGGCGTACAGCCCCGAAACGTCGGCGCTGATCGTGCCGCTGAACCAGAACCACTGCTCGGAGATGGCGGCTCGCAGGATAGAGTTGGTCGAAGGCTCGGGGTCCTCCACCGGGTCGGACGTCCGCTTCTTCGAGCGTGAGGGCGGCAACGGCACGTTCGGCCGGCTCAGCGCCTACGACGTCCGGACCCTCGAAGAGCTGTGGAGCCACGAGCAGCGGGCGTCGTTCTCCACGGGCGTCGTCACGACCGCCTCCGGCCTGGCGTTCGTCGGGGACGTCGACCGCTACTTCAAGGCGTTCGACGTGCGGACGGGCGAGGTGCTGTGGCAGACGCGGCTGGGCAACTCCGCGTCGGGCTTCACGATCACCTACGAGATCGACGGCCGGCAATACGTCGCCGTGCCGACCGAGACCGGGCCGTTCACCAGCATCCGGCGCTTCGTAAGCCCGGACGTCTATGCGCCGAGCAGCGGCGGAGCGCTCTACGTCTTCGCGCTGCCAGAACATAGTTTGGATCCGTAGCAGTCCCTAGAGCACCACGGGCGTCTCAATATTCCCGGTATTTCGGGGGTTTTTGCGGCATTCGTGTCTCTGCCGCTCCGTGCGTGTGTCACCCCATCCACGTCCCTATGTGGTATATTCGTGGGATACTATGAAGCGAGGATAACCAGATGGCAGGACGACTTAGAGTCAAACAGATCGCGACCCTGCGACCGGGCCGCCACAGCGACGGCGGGACGCTCTTCCTCGTCGTTGAGCCCGGCGGGCGAAGCCGCCACTGGGTCCAGCGGTTGACCGTCAACGGCAGGCGCCGCGACCTGGGGCTCGGCGGGTATCCGTACGTCGGCCTCGCCGAGGCGCGCGCGGCCGCGTTCGCCAACCGTCAGGTGGCGCGCCGCGGCGGAGACCCGACTGCGGCGGTGGGGTCGTCGAGGGCCCCGACATTCCGCAAGGCGTGTGAGCGCGTCGGCGCGGGAGCAACGTGGAAGGGCCTCGGAGCGAAGAACCGGGAGAACGCTCTCGAGAGGTACTGCGGCGGGCTCATGGACCGGCGCCTCGACCAGATCCGCAGGGCCGACGTGATCGCCATCCTGGCGCCCCTCATGGCGGAGAAGCCGGCCATCGGGTCGAAGCTTCACGGCTGGATCCGCGGCGCGCTCGCGTGGGGCGTCGCCCGCGAGCACCTCGAATTCAATGTCGCGGACGGCATCGGCGCGGCGTTGCCTGCTCGGCGGGCAAAGAAACACCACGCGGCGCTTCCCTACCGGGAGGTAGGCGCCGCTCTGGAGAGGATGGCAGCTAGTGGAGCGCGAGAGGCGGTGAAGGCCTGTCTCCGGTTCACGATACTCACCGCCGTGCGGTCGGGTGAGGCACGCGGCGCCAAGTGGAGCGAGATGGACCTGCAGGCCGCCGAGTGGCGCATCCCGGCCGAGCGCATGAAGGGCGGCCGTGAGCATCGAGTGCCGTTGTCCCCAGCCAGCGTCGAGACGCTGGAGGCAATGAAGAGACTGCACAGTCCGGCCGACCTGTGCTTCCCGTCGCCGCTACGCCCCGGCCAAGCCATCGCCGTGTCATCACTGGCACAGGCTCTGAAGGCGATCTACGGAGACCGCTGCACGGTGCACGGGTTCCGCTCCTCGTTCCGCGACTGGGCTAGCGAACAGACGAGTGTTCCGCATGCCGTCGCCGAGGCGGCTCTGGCACATCAGGTGGGAAGCGCCGTAGAGCGGTCCTACGCCCGGTCGGACCTGTTCGAGAAGCGCCGTGACTTAATGGATCGCTGGGCGGAGTTTGTGACCCAGCAAGCACCGAACTGATTCGTGACCCTTCGGTGCGCCGCTACCGCCCGCGTTCCACGCCCCGGTCAGCATTCGCCCGGCGTCCGGCGCTTCTCCGCCAGCCAGCTCTTCGGTCGGCTCACGTCAGCGGCCTCACCGCGAACCGCGACCGCATTAGCTGCGAGGGCAAGAGCATTCGAGGCTACTCCATCCTCAGCAGCCGGAAGCCGGCGTACTCATTGCGGGTGTCAGGCGAGTCAAAGGCGCGATGTGATGCCCGGCAGCGCGACGCGTCACCGCCCCAACTACCGCCGCGGCTAACCCGAAGAGAGCCGGAGGTGGCCCCTCGGGGGTCCGTCACGAATCCCCCTGGGTAGTCGCCGTTACTGTCTTGCACCCACTCATAAACGTTCCCAAGCATGTCGTGAAGTCCCCACGCGTTTGGCGCCATCTGTCCCACCGGATGCGTGCTTCCTGTGCTGTTCTCCTCGTACCACGCGACCTCGTCGATGTCGCGGTACCGGTCCGCGGTCGTACCTGCCCGCGCCGCGTATTCCCATTCCGCCTCCCTCGGCAACCGGTAGCGATTTCCTCCGGACTGCCCATTCAAGCTCCGAATGAAGTCCTGCGCGTCATTCCAGGAAACGGTCTCCACCGGGCAACGGTCGCAGCCGGAGAACCACGAGGGGTTCGTACCCATCACCCTTTGCCAATCGGATTGTGTCACCTCATGCATGCCGAGCCAGAAACCTCGGCTGATCCGCACCCGCGTCACTGGATCCTCGTCGTGCCACGCCTCCGAGCTCGTCGAGCCCATCAGGAACTCTCCGGCCGGCACCCAGACGAACTCAATGCCGTCGAACTCCCAGACGTCGCCGGGCTGCCGCGTCGCCGCCGCGGCCGCCAACTTGGCCTGTGCCTCTGTCGCAACCCTCGCCGATTCGGCGGCCTCGCGAGCCGCGGCCTTCGCCTCCTCCGCGTCGTTCAGCAGCTCCAGGGCCTCGCGGTAGAACTCGCTGTCACGGCCCACGCTCGTCAGATAGCGCGTCGCGGCCACCATCGCCTCGTCGTAGAGCCCAAGCCGCTCGAGTACCTGGGCGTACCGAAACGGGAACTGCTCCGGAAGCACCAGGTCATGCTCGGCCTGGAGCTCCAGGATCCGGTCCATCGTCGTCTTCGCGCGCTCGAAGTCCTGCTCCTCGATCGCGCTCTCGGCCTGCAGGAGGAAGCGATCCGCCTCCATTTCGGGCGGTAGCTGTACGGCCAAGGCGACGACCGGAACTGCAAGTAGCAGGATTGTCAGTCTCATGCTCGTCGAGCCTCGCTCTGGCGTTGGACCTGCCTGCGCGTTACTACAGCATCCTCACGAGTCTGAGGCCGCGGTCTCGCAACGCGGGCGCGGCCATGTGTAACGGCGCGATACCGTCAGGGCTATCGTGTTCTCAGCAAACGGAAGCCCGCGTATTCGTCGCCGAGGCTCGGATGCTCGTGCCTGGGGCCAAGAGGATCCGTCACAAACCCGCCCGCGTAGTCCGCGTGCCAGTCCTCGACCCATTCCGTAACGTTTCCCAGCACGTCGTACAGCCCCCACGCATTCCGCAGTTTCTCGCCGACCGGATGCCTGCGCTGCCCGCTGTTGCCCCAGTGCCAAGCGACCACGTCTATGTTCCCATAGCGATCTGCCGTCGTCCCGGCTCGGGCCGCGTACTCCCACTCCGCTTCCGTCGGCAACCGGTAGAGATTCCCGTCAGCCTGTCCGTTCAGACGTTCAATGAAGTCCTGCACGTCATACCACGACACCGTCTCCACGGGGTGCAGCCCACAGGTGGAGAAGCGTGACGGATTGGCTCCCATAACCGCCTGCCACTCCGCCTGAGTGATTTCGTACTGGCAGCGATAGCACGAATACAGCGAATAACCTCCGGATTCATTGATGTTTCTGTCAGGACGCGCCGGGTACGCCCACGATTCCACCCACGCGCGACTGCCGCCCACGGCCGCAAGCAGTTTCCACCGCGACGGTTGATGTTCTGCATGACGGGCATGACGGGCATGACGGGCATGACGGGCATGACGGGCATGACGGGCATGACGGGCATGACGGGCATGACGGGCATGACGGGCATGACGGGCATGACGGGGGATTCTACCGCGAGATCGACGACTTGGCCGACCTAGTCGAATCCGCACACGGCCCGCGCCTCTGACTCGCCCATCCCGCTCACTCACCCATCCCGCCGTCCCGAAGCTGCCGGAATGCCCGAGCCCGGAACTGTTGTTCCGCGTGAGCGGGGAAATCCTGGATGGGCTTGACGCTCCAACAGGCATTGACGGTCCATCCCCGCATGAGCGGGGAACGTTTGTCGACGCGCCTTATCTGGCGGCGGTCACACGGTTCATCCCCGCGCGGGCGGGGAACGCTGGCTGGAACTCGATCAGACCGAGCACAACGCCGGTTCATCCCCGCACGGGCGGGGAACGCTCGTAGTAGACGACGCACGTCACGCCGTTGATCGGTTCATCCCCGCGCGGGCGGGGAACGCCGTCGCAATCTCAGCCGTTTTGGATTGATGGCCGGTTCATCCCCGCGCGGGCGGGGAACGCCAGTGGACGAACGGGATATACAGCTCCATCGGCGGTTCATCCCCGCGCGGGCGGGGAACGCCTCGCCGCCCAGGACCTCGCAGCGCTCGACGGCGGTTCATCCCCGCGCGGGCGGGGAACGCCAGTTGTCGTAGGCTTGCTGCGCGGCGCGCCACGGTTCATCCCCGCGCGGGCGGGGAACGCCGACCGTCGGGACTTTCTCACGCGCGCTGCGCCGGTTCATCCCCGCGCGGGCGGGGAACGCTTCCTGACGGCCATCCGAACGCCGGCGAGCCTCGGTTCATCCCCGCGCGGGCCGGGAACGCGCGGCTCTAACGAGCTGACGGATAACGACATTCGGTTCATCCCCGCGCGGGCGGGGAACGCCGTGATTTTGACCGACTCCGACAGCAGGCCGTCGGTTCATCCCCGCGCGGGCGGGGAACGCACGCCCGCGGCCGTGCAGCGCGCGATCACGAACGGTTCATCCCCGCGCGGGCGGGGAACGCGCGTCCCGAGCGCGGCCGATGCCGCCGGCCACCGGTTCATCCCCGCGCGGGCGGGGAACGCGCACTCGGGGAAATCGAGACATAGCCGGCCAGCGGTTCATCCCCGCGCGGGCGGGGAACGCGCGCCCACCAACAGGGCCGCCACTACCGGAACCGGTTCATCCCCGCGCGGGCGGGGAACGCCGCCGTTCGACCAGCGCCGCCATGTGCTCGACCGGTTCATCCCCGCGCGGGCGGGGAACGCAACGCGCCGACCATCGGCGGCGGGGCCGTGGACGGTTCATCCCCGCGCGGGCGGGGAACGCGGGCCGTGCGGCTGTCGCTGATGCACGTCATGCGGTTCATCCCCGCGCGGGCGGGGAACGCCTCAGGTCGTGCTCGACCGACTCGGCTTCGGCCGGTTCATCCCCGCGCGGGCGGGGAACGCGTGGCAATCAAGGGTAAGAACTTGGGGCCGTTCGGTTCATCCCCGCGCGGGCGGGGAACGCGTGCAGAGCATCCACGGCAGCCACAGCGACTACGGTTCATCCCCGCGCGGGCGGGGAACGCGACAGCTAAGGACGGTGGATTAGGTGGATCACCGGTTCATCCCCGCGCGGGCGGGGAACGCAGCTCGACGAAGGACGGCGAGCTCGTGCCGATCGGTTCATCCCCGCGCGGGCGGGGAACGCTGCGCGTGCACCTGCAGCCCGTCCTCGTCGACCGGTTCATCCCCGCGCGGGCGGGGAACGCATGGCAACAGCGAAAAACACCAACCCCATCAACGGTTCATCCCCGCGCGGGCGGGGAACGCGTTTCCGAGAAGTGGTCCAGAGGCCGTGTCTACGGTTCATCCCCGCGCGGGCGGGGAACGCGAACGGTTGTCGTCGTGGCGTAGGCCATCAGCCGGTTCATCCCCGCGCGGGCGGGGAACGCTGCTACGCAGAGGCCGGAGACAACGAACCCATCGGTTCATCCCCGCGCGGGCGGGGAACGCGTTGTCAGGTCTGTCAATAGTCCAGCATCCACCGGTTCATCCCCGCGCGGGCGGGGAACGCGCGCCCTCGAGGAACCATTCGTCTTTGCGGTACGGTTCATCCCCGCGCGGGCGGGGAACGCGCCAGCAGCAGAGCGAGCAACAAAACGATGGCCGGTTCATCCCCGCGCGGGCGGGGAACGCCCAGAGTGCCAGTCTGTGACGACCTCGCCGGTCGGTTCATCCCCGCGCGGGCGGGGAACGCTTGCTTCCGGCCGAGCTGCGCTTGCCGGCGACCGGTTCATCCCCGCGCGGGCGGGGAACGCCTCCAACTCCGCGAGCGGCCTGGCGGTCTGCTCGGTTCATCCCCGCGCGGGCGGGGAACGCGTCTTGATCCGCCGGAACGACGTGCGGTCGAACGGTTCATCCCCGCGCGGGCGGGGAACGCATAGCGCATGGCCTCGAGCGGCAGCTCGGCGCCGGTTCATCCCCGCGCGGGCGGGGAACGCGCGCCGTAGCGCGGACCCTCCGCCGCGGGCAACGGTTCATCCCCGCGCGGGCGGGGAACGCCTTCCAGCAGCTCGGCATCGTCCCGATCCGCACGGTTCATCCCCGCGCGGGCGGGGAACGCGCGGCCGAGCTCCCGCGGGACGCGGCCCGCGCCGGTTCATCCCCGCGCGGGCGGGGAACGCCAGCTCGAGGCGGATATCGGGTCGGCCCATCACGGTTCATCCCCGCGCGGGCGGGGAACGCCCTGACCGCCGCGGCAGAGATGGCCGAGGCCGCGGTTCATCCCCGCGCGGGCGGGGAACGCTCTTCCTGGAAGATGTTGATTATGAGTGGTTTGTCGCCGCGACAGGTGGGCACCGAGCAGGAAGGGATGTTGAGGCAATCACGATGGCGGTTACTCAGCGGACCGGTCCGGGCGTGAGTCGCTAGCGTTGGTGAGCATAGGCAGAAACTGTACCAGCTTCATTCCGTCCAGATCTGTCGGGACTCGGCGGTTGGTTCCACAAGTCTCGAAATCGTAGCCAGCGTCGTTCGGCACCGGCCAAGCAATGATGGCGTCGCCGTCTTCGATTTCCGCTTCCACGTGGTTCCAGATCATCTCGCGTGTTCGCCGCGAGTAGTTTCCAACGTAGACGCCAGCACGGATCTCGAGCAGCCAGACCGCGAGACGTCCGCGCAACCTCGGCGGGGCGTTGTTAACCACGATGACCAACATCACCGCTGGTATGCTCCAGTATGGCGACAGGTTGCGCTTCATCCGGCGGCGCCGGCGGTTCCAGACCTCCGGCCGCGAGCATTTCCTCGATCGCCGGAATGATCCGGTGGAGCACGCCGGTCTTGCGGAAGCTGTCGCGACACCCCCACCGCACCGTCCTGACGGGATCTGATGTGGCCGGCTGGATTCCGCGCTGCGCCTGTCCGGCCACCTTCATCGCAATCGGTACGACCGTCTTGAACTTGAACACGTCCGCCACGTCGTAGACGAAAGACTGTGGTTTTCCGGTGTGCAGAAAGCCGACAGCCGGAGCGTATCCGGCCGCAAGGACAGCGGATTCGGCCAGCCCGTACAGGCAGGCCGTCGCCTGGCTGAGACATCGATTTGGCAGATCGGCGGCTTCCCAATCGCCCGAATCGTACTTCCTCCCTTTCCACTTCACGCCATGCTGCTGGGCCAGGACTTGATACATTCGCTTGACGCGCGCGCCTTCGATGCCGCGTAGCTGCTCGACAGAGCGCCGGCTTGGCGCCGGTTCGCCGAACCGCATGTCGTACATCTTGCGGACCACCTTGAGGCGGGCCTCCGGGTCGAGAGCCAGTCGCGCCTGGTGGAGCAAGCGGTCGGCGCGGGCGCCGCCCGGCTGTCCGGCGGAGTAGAGCCGGACGCCCGCCTCACCTACCCAGACGAGAAGGCAGCCCACGCGGGCTGCCAGCGCGACCGCGGCGTGGGATATGCGCGCACCGGGTTCGAGCATCAGGCATGCAAGGCCCCCGATGGGAATGTGGGTTCGCACACCGTTCTTGTCAACGACGACCAGGGCGCCATCGAGGACATCTAACCGGCCTCTCTCGATGAACAGAAGGGAAGCACGCTCCTTGATTGGGATAGGCCGAGGCGGCGGGATTCCCGGCAGATTTGCCATCATCGGGCACTTGGCTCCGCAGGGTCCTAACGCGGCTCGGCCGGGCGTGCTCCATCGCCGAGACGAAAGGACACCTTCACCAAACTGTCCTGCTCAGACTGAACCAATTCCGGTTCCGGCTCACGCCCGGCGGATGAGCATCAGTCCGCAGCCGTAGGCCTTCGCGGCGCCGAAACCGTGGGCTATGGCTGCCAGAAACGCGCCTGGATCGCTGACCGTCAATACGCCTTCAAGGTCCAGCGTCGAATATGACATCGCCGGCGCCGAATCGCGCCGGGAGACGCGGTGTTGATCGTATCCGTCCACTCGCACGTCGCCCGCCTGTATCTCGAACCCGCACTTGATACCCTGGCGTGCGAGCCAGGCGATGCCCTGCTCGCGCACGACCGCCAGACGATGCTCTGCTCGCGAGCCCTTGCCGTGGGAGCGCAGGGCGTCCATCACAACGTCGTGCTTCACCGAACGGCGAAGGGACGGCAGGCGGCGACGAACCACAGGATTGGCGCGCAGCGAGAATCCCAGACGATCGCCGCGTTCGAGCGCCGGCGTGAACGGCTTGGGCGCCGCAATCTCGAACAGTCCGTGTCGATCTTCAGGTTGGCGCGCGGACAGGATTAGGAACACGCCAGTCTCCATCTCTCGCCACAGGAAGTCGCGCCGCCGATCCGGATCATCCGCGAACAGTGACCAGACGAGGTGATGCCCCGGTTGTCCAGTTGCCCCTCCCCTTCCCGTTCTGCCCAGGAGCAACGGCGCCAGTGCAGCGGCCGACGCGTCGTGTTTCAGGCGGGCGCGAGACAGGTAGCGCGTCGCCGTCATGCCTGATCACCACCCCTCACGATGACGCGTTCCAGCCGGTCTGCAAACTGCCAGCGCTTGCGGCTAAACACCGCGTCACGGCGGCGTTCCACGCGGGTTTCGGCTGGCGCTCCCGGGGCGTCGTGGTCACACGCGATTACATCGCCCATGGCGTCCGTGGAGCGAGCGAGCTGCAGAATACGCTGCTCTTCCTCGTTCCGCCGCCGAGCGTCGAAGGCAGCCATGAAGGTGTCCGTTTCAACGATCTCGGGGTCAAGGGGTAAACCGGGCGGCGCCGATTTGCGGCCAAAATAGAGCACGAAATGCGGGCGTCGCAGGGCCGCGGCTGTCTCCTCGAGATCCACGGCCGCCTCGGGGCGCCGCCACAGCGCCACGGTGAAGAACACATCCGCGCGCCATTCGCGGTTGGAGAGAACGGTGTTGACGCCGTCCGATTCCAACTCCTGCCGGCGTGTTGCGAAGATCCTGCCTTTGCGGGCTTTCGGCGTCTGGGCGGTGTGATAGTCGACTAGCGGCCGGCCGGGGAAGTCCGTTCGCACGGCGTAGTAAAGGCCGGCATCCAATCTTCGGTGGCCAGCTTCGTCGGCGCGTTCGATACCGGCGGCAGCGGCCACAAGGCCCAGTACAGCGGAGCGCCCTGGTCTCGCCCAGCTCATGCGGCGTTCGCCGACAGCTATCTCGCCGCACGCGCCCAGCGGGGCGTAGAGGGTGAACAGCAGAATGCGCATCGGATCACCTTACGGCGAAAGCGATCAGATCGCCCAGCACACCCTGGCCGTTCTGTACGTTCATTGTGTATCGGTCGTCCGCGCAGGCGCCGTAGGCGGCGTCCAGACGAGCCAGAAAGTCCTCAAGAGCAGCGATGGATTGTTGGCCCTGGTCGGCGCCCGCAACCGGCTTGAGAAAGGCGGCGGCCAGACTCCGCGGCTGAGCGCCGCCCTTTTCGCCAAGCACATAGATGGCGCGGGCACGACTGGCGAAGCTCGCCTGCTTGCCGCCCGGCGAGACCGTGGCTGCGGCTTCCACAAGGGCGGCGAGGGCCGCATCGCGCACCGCTCGCGCGCCTCGCGCGTCGCCCAGGTTAGAGAGCAGCAGCTCCCGGTCCACGCAGATGTAGAGATAGAACACGCCGGCGCCAAACTCTTGCACGCCGACGAAGCCGGCCCCCGTGTCCTCTGGCTCACTCCGAGACTTGAGATCATCGACAGCCGTGTAGTAGTCGTCCTCGGCGACGGCACGATGCGTTGTCACGGCGTGCGCCACCTGCACCGCTGCTTCGCGGTTGAATTTTGCGGCGTCGGCAAGCATGCGGCCGAACATGGCGATGTCCGCGGCCGTGTCCGTGACCTGCAGTACGTCGTCCGCCGCAGGCTCGGCGGCGTTCCCGGCCACCGCCGCGTCGGCCAGCGCAAGCGCCTTCTCTCGTTCCTCTGGAGAGACGAAGGCGAGTTGTTCGATGAACGTCGGTTCCTTGTCTTCTTCCTTCTTGACCTTTCCAAAAACGGCCGAAATGTCGCGCGCCAACTTCAAGGCCTTGTCCTGTTCCACGTCCCGCCCGCGCAAGTGGTCGAAGATCTCCTTGCCAAGCCTCTGAGTGCGGGCTGCGAGGTGACCATCGAGTCTTCTGCGGAAGACCTCGGACGTGCGCCAGGCGCGCTTCAGGCTCTGCGACGACACGCGCAGGCGCGGAACGCCGCCAAAAACAACGCTCTTGGGGCGGCCGGTGTCGTCCCGGTTCAAATTGGACGGACCGTACGCAGTGAGCAGGTGCAGTTGAAGAAAGTCGGCCATTCGCGGGCTCCTATTTTTCGGGTGGCGTTGAAGCTGGCTTTACGGATGTGCCTTCATCCGAAGGGAGACTCTGGCGGACGGCGTAGTATTCGAATATCCAGCGCTTCTTTACACCATCGCCCCAGTGGAGAACGGAAAAAGACAGGTCGCGGACATCGGCTCTGCCGTTGGTCATGCGTACCAGCCGGCGCAAGGCCTCCATGAGTTCGCCGTGTTGCGCCTGGAGCAGCCGGCGGAAACGGCCTTCGGACAACAAGGCCGACTGGTCATCGTCGAGCCTGGTACGGCCGACGGTGCGGGCAACAGACCGGTCGTCGGACTCGCGAACGAACGCCAGAATTCCCGCCAGGATCGCTACGTCCTCCGGCCTGCGCGGCAGTCTCTCGATGAGGCGCAGCGCCTCCGGCTCCTGCATCACCTCGATCGGCGTCGCGGCGCGCCGCATCCGTGCCAGCGCCGCTCGCCGTTGGCCAAGTCTGGCGCCTTCCTTCGCCGTCAGACGCCGCCACCATTCGTAGGCGGTACTTACGTGCTCCCGCGCCTCCATCATGCCGACTCCTGCCTGCGCTTTCGCATCCGCGTGGTCTCGGGTGAAACGATAGCGAGGTCGCCGTCGAACAGCGCTTGACCTGCCTTGCCGCGGCCCCGCAACGCGAGCCACAGATGGAATCGTGCCTTGACGTGACGATGCATGTCCCGATCTTCCAGCCCATCCGGCGGCGCGTATTCATCGAACAGCTGCAGTGCCGCCCGTTCCATCACCGGCGCCCAGCGCTGGCGGGCTGAGATCGTAGGGTCATCGCTGTCGGGGTCCGCGTTGATCGAAGCCACTGCATCCTCCAGGACCGCGTAGAACGCGCTTTCAGTGTTTCGGAAAAAACGTTCCTCCACAAAACCGTAGTCGCCAGTCGCGTCGCGCGGACGATCGCACAGAGCTGCCTTCACAGCGCCCGTCACCTGGCGGGCTACCGTCGCCGCGCCGCCGGTTACGCGCTGGATGAAATAGTCGACAAACTCCTCGCGGGCTGTGTCGTTCAGGCGCCAGAGCGGCATCTCGCCTTCGTTCCAAGAACGCGCTTTCATGTTGTCCATGTCGTAGCCGAACGCTACAAACCTGGCCTCGTTCACGCCCCCTCTTGACCTGTGTTGCCAATTTCTAACTGCGCGCGCCGGCTCGCGAAGCCCGTCGCTGCTGCGGACGACGAGCCCCGGCCACAGGCGATAGCTGATACCGCCCGGGTTTGGGTGAACCGGCAACTTCACCGTAGCTGACGGCTTCTGGCGGTAGTAGGGTGTCAGAGGATGCTCAAACCCTTCCGAGTAGTTGATCCCGTAGTTCTTTGTCCGGTAGTTCCTTGCCACCACCGAATCGTCCGCGCCGGTAAGGCCGCATCGCCGCCCTTCGGCATTCTCGAACAGAAGTCGAATGCGGCGCGGCATGCCCCAATAAACCTGGAGAGGATGGACATCGGATGGGGTTGTCGGTCTGCCGCCCGCTTTCGGATTCGACGTGCGACATGGGGCGAGCCAAGGAAAGATGGCCGCGGCGTCGTGCTCTACCTTCGCCTCCGTAGCTCGGGCCTCAAGTTGTTCACGGCTCTCCACGTTGGGCCAGAGGCGGCCCCAGAGCGCGGCATCGTACCGGGAACGGGTCGCAACGACCAGTGTCGTCATTGGACCGCCGCCCCGCAGCGACGTTCGGTGGCCCGCTCCTCCAGACGGGGCGTAGCTACTCAGTGTATACAGCGCCATCGCTGCTGCCGCGCGAGAGAGCACCGGCGTGGCACCTCGCTTTACGAACAAGTCCGCGTTGTTCCGCAACGTTTGAGCCCCTGGCGCGTCAATCAATAACGCCGCCACGTCCTTGTTCTCGGCGCCCTTCAGCGGATCGAGGTCCTGCAGAAACCGCGGCCCGTCGCCATCCAGATCGAAGGCATGGGCTACCACCAAAAAACGCTGCTGAAGCACGTCCGGCGGTGGTGGTTCCAGCCACCATTCCTCCCATTTGTCTTCGTCAGTCGGTGCGGCAGCGGTAGTCAACAGTCCGATCAACAACTCATGGGCCGCGGCGTTGAAGTCTGGCCGGGGCCAAGCGAACGCAACGAACGGGTCTTCGCCGATGCGCTCGTTGATCCGCCAAGGCTGGATGTGCTCGACGCAGCCGCTGCGCCGCTGGACGGGCACCCATGGTGCGGTGATCAGGTTGAAAACACTTGGACTCTCACGCATTCCTGTAATTGAGGCTCGTGAAAGGAACGCCCGCAGGACTCAGTCGCTCCCGGGCTCATCCTCCAGATTCGTGCTGGCCGGCACCGCGATCAACGCCTTCTGTCGACACTTCCAGCCCGCGAGTTCGATCGTAACTCAAGCGGACGTTGCCACCCGCCGGACCGGCAGCCTCCGCCAACCGACATAGGGACGCCTTCTCAGCGACCGTCTCCTGAAGCACGACAAGGATCTTGTCTGCGTCGTACCGCGTCCAGGATGCCTTCGCTTGCTTCACGGCATCAGCATGCTCCGGCAGAACACACTCCCCCGCGACGCGCCGAGCCGGGACCGAGACCTCGCTGAGACGCCACGCGCGCCATAGCTCATCTCCGGCGCCAGCGGCGGCGTACGGCTCCACGCGGCCGTCGCGGATGCGTGCAAGCCGTAACGTGACTTGCGGGTCGTCGTTGAGCCGTGTGGGTGTTCGAACGTCGGCGTCCCAGGCGCCACCATCCCGCACGTAGCCCTTGCTGAGATCGAGCAGATTGGCCGTTGCGATGCCCCGGTCGGCGCCTGCCCTGCCCTCGGCGTCGAAGAAGTAGCTCTGTAATGCCCTCGGAAGACGTGCGTCGGCTTCCGGTCCATAGACGGACTCGACTAGTCCGCGCAGACCTGCGGGACTCTCGATCACCCCGGCGTCCGCCAGGGCCCGCACGGTCAACCAGAGGCGAGCATGATCCCGATAGACGTACTTTGCCCGCGGGAAGGCCCTCGCGAACCATTGTTCGTCCGCGTCGGGCGCGGCTTCCGGTGCGACAACGAGCAGTTCCGGGTGGCCCGTGCGTTCCAGGCGGTCGTGCCGCCAGAGCCTTCCCGCACGCTGGATCAGAAGATCGATCGGGGCCAGATCACTAATGAGAACGTCGAAGTCGAGGTCCAGAGACTGCTCGACCACTTGGGTTGCCACAAGCACCTGTCCTGATCGAGCGGCAGACTCGCTTCTCTTGCCGAACCTCACGACGACGCTCGTCTCGATATTGAGGCGGTCAGCCAGCGCGAACCGGGCGTGGAAGAGTGCGGGAGCAAGACCGCGTGCCGTCAGTGTGGCGTGCGCGACGAGAGCATCGTCGACGGTGTTGCGAATGTACAGGACGGCCTTGCCCGCCCCGGCCGCATGCACGACTTGGGACAACGCCTCTTCGGACGACCGGAGAAACCGCACCGGGAGCGTGCGCGCACGGCGAGCTTGTCCGGGCACTCTCGTGAAGGAGGCGCCGTCGGAGGCACAGACCGTGGCTAGCGGGTACTGCATGCTGGAGTCGGTGTGTTGCGCCGAGACCCCCAAACCCTTTGAAAATGCTCTGGCGAGCCGGTGTCTGGTGAACAACGGCAACGTCGCGGACAGCAGGATAGCCGAGCCGCCGAGCGCGGCCTGAAATTCGAGCAACCGCTCCATTTCGCGCTGTACGTACGCGTCGTACGCATGCACTTCGTCGAGAATGAGGACGCGTCGCATGAGACCCAGGAGTCGCAGTGACTGGTGCCGACTCGGGAGCACAGAGAGCAGCGCCTGATCGATCGTGCCCGCGCCGACATCCGCCAGGAACGCCCGCCTCCGGTCTTCCGCGACCCACGCCGCGCAGGCGGCGGATGCCGTCGTGTCCGATTGCTCCGACCATCCTTCCGAGCCACCATAGAGAGCTTCTTCACGCCCGGCGCGGAGTGTCACGGACCGAAAACCCGGGTGCAGGTCGCGCGCGCCGTGCGCCAGCGCAATCGACGGACGGGAATCCGCAGTGAAGAGACGGCGGTACGAGGCAGCGAGCCGGTCGAACATCGCGTTGGCCGTAGCCATCGTCGGGAGCGCGATGTACAGACCATCGGTATGGCCGTGCGCCATCAGTCGATGCGCCAGCATCAGCGCCGCCTCCGTCTTGCCGCTGCCGGTCTCGTCCTCAATCATGAACAGCGCAGGGCCGGTAGGTAGCTGCACTGTCCCGGCCCACTGCTGCATGGGACTCGGCTCGATGCGCTCACCGATCAGGTCTCCGTAGTCAAGGGAACTGCTGCTTCCGTCTGGCAGCACTTCCGCCCACTCGATGGCGTCGGCGGCCCGCTGCCTGGCAAGACTCCAGTAGCCTTCGACGCCCGAAGCGGGATCTTGGTACGGGAACCACTCCTGTTTTGATCCGATCCAGTCGGCAAGTACCGCGACGCCGGCTACGGCATAGGACGCGCGTCTGATCCGCGCGCGCTCGAGCCGTGGCAGTTCCTTCGGAAGAGTAAACAACTGTCGCAGGCGCTCGACAAACGAGCTCGCGGCTTCGATGCCCGACCGGCCGAATTCGGCTGTTACGGCAGCATGGCTGGGGTTGACTCCAATGTCCGGCGGCGCTCCGTGATGGCCCATGACCGCCGACAGCAAGGGCCACCAGACTCCATCGCTGGATTCGCCGGGCAGACTGAACAGATCGGGCACGGCGCGAGCCAGACCGAGCCCGCCGGCACCGTGATCGTAGCGGGCTGCAACACCGGCCGGGGAGTCACCAAAGCAGTCCGGATAGAGGTCGGGAACCTTGGCCTGAAACTTCTTGGCGAACTTCCCGATGTCATGTATGCCGAGAAGGAAACGAACCAGATGGACCGCTTGGTCCTGAGTCAGGCCGAGCAGGCCCGGAAGGGCGCGCCCCAATCCCGGGTGCCGCATCAACAGGGCCTCCCCGACGGCTGCCACGTCAAGGCTGTGGAATACCAGCGGGTGCCATCCCGGCTCGCGGGCAACGTCGATCGGCTGGGCCTTGCCCCAGAATTCCAGAATGTCCACGTGTCAAGGCTCGCTCATTGCGGCCTCACGCGCGTGAGGCCCTTGACGATGAGCCGCTCGAGGGTCGTGGCGTCCCAGCCCGCCCGCGCCTCGGCCGCCAGTTCGCTCAACCTGGCCGCGGCGACTGTCTCGCGTTTGCTCGCGGATGCCGCCCCCGCTGTGATCGCCTGCATGTCCGCCACGGAGTTGGTCTCAGTGTCGCACGTATTTCCCCGACTGTGCTCAGCCCATCTCCAGGAGCGTGGCGTGCGGCTCTGTGCCGTCCCCTGAACCGGACGTCCAGTGGCAGGACACCGAGGCTGTCGTCATCGCTCGTCGGCGGCCGCCTGCGGGTTGACGCGGTTGAGCACCGCCTGGATCAGGAAACTCGCCTTCTCCTTGTCGAGCGCTTCCAGGCCGGGCTCGTCGGGATTCACGCCCAGCTCCCGCGCGACCTGGGGATGCTCCTCGACGAGCTGGGCCAACAGCTTCTTCTGCCGCGACGTGATCCGCGCACCCGCCGGCTCGGTCTTGTCCGCATCGGGGGCGTCAACATCCGGCTCGGGGTCGAGGCCGAAGAGCGCGCGGTCGTCGGGCCGCTTGAGA
Organism: Vicinamibacterales bacterium; assembly: GCA_965207665.1. Lineage (GTDB taxonomy): Bacteria > Acidobacteriota > Vicinamibacteria > Vicinamibacterales > UBA8438 > JAAXGX01. The sequence continues at coordinate 2,100,735 of CBDBMV010000002.1, read as the reverse complement.
GCGCGGATCTGCGCCTCGAGCCAGCCGAGGCTGATCGCGGTCTCGGACATCTGCGCGCCGCGGACGATGGCGCCGATGACGATCTTGCGCCGCGTCTCGCGCTTGCGCTCGGCCCGAGCCTCTTCCGCCTGGAGTTGACGCAGACGGTCCGCGAGGCGCTTGTCAGCGTCCCGCGCCTTTGCGGCGACCTGCTGCCGCCGCGTCTCGAGCTTCGCAATCTGGTGCACGCGCCTTGATGTCTGCATGTCTCCGGTACATAGCATGCGCACAGGTGGCCACCGAAGCAGCGGTAGTCACATTCGCAGCCGCGAGATCCCTATGGTCTTGCAAGGACCACTCGAAAGTAGTTCATTACCCGAAGGGCGCACTTACCGGTTTCGCTGGCGCGAAACCGACGTGCGGTGAGGGCATAGGCCCGCAGCATTACGCCTGGTGTATTGCCATCTGAACGTGAAGACGGGCTCACGCGCGACCGGCCAGTCGGCGGCGGCGAAGTACGACTACATCAGCCGCGAAGGCCGCTACGCCCGCGCCCGCCAGGACGAGGTGGTGCACGTCGAGTCGGGCGCGATGCCGGCGTTCGCGTCATCGGACGCGCGGCTCTACTGGGCGGCGGCCGACAGTCACGAGCGGAGCAACGGGCGGCTTTTCCGCTCGCTGACCGCGGCGCTTCCCAACTCGCTGAACATGGCCGGGCAGCTCGCGTTGGCGCGGCGCTTCGCCGCGCATGTGACGGCCGGCGAGATGCCCTACACCCTCGCGCTCCACGCCGGCCTGTCGAGGGAACCGGGGACGCCGGACAACCCACACCTGCACCTGGTGTTCTCCGAGCGGGTGAACGACGGGGTGGAGCGGCCGGCGGACGCGTGGTTCCGCCGGGCCGCGCTGGCGGGCCGGGACCCCGCGCAGGGGGGCGCGCGGAAGAGCGAGCGCACGAAGCCGCGGGAGTGGCTCGAGGAGACGCGGCAGGCGTGGGCGGCGCAGATGAACCAGGCGTTCGCGCGGGCCGGCGTGGCGGACCGGGTGACGGCCGAGAGCCACGAGGCGCAACTGGCGCGGGCGCGCGCCGCCGGCGACACCGAGGAGGAAGAGCGACTTCTCCTCAACCCGCCCTCTGAGCACATCGGCCCCGCGGCCAAGCACAAATGGGAGGATCGGTCGCCGGGCGCGCCGGAGTTGATGCCGGACCGGTACGCCCAGTACGAGCAGGCATCGGATGCTGCGCGGGAGACCCGGCTGGCGCACGCGCGGGACACGGCGGAAGTTGCCGAGGCGAGGTCGCGCATCGAGAGGCTCGACGCGCAGATCGCAGCGCTGGAGGCGGAGCAGCGGCGGGTTGAGGAGGCAGCCCGGCGCAGGAAGGAAACCGCCGCGCGGCGCGAAGCCCTGCGGCGCCGGGACGACGCGAAGTGGAAGCAGAAGGTCAAGGATCGCGAAACTGCGCTCGGCCTCCTGCCCGGGGGCGTGGAGCTGTATCTCGCGTACCTGGCCGATCTCGATCCGAAGTGGAGCGTCGGCGGCAACATCTCGAGCTCGCGCACAAACGTCGATGCGGCCCTCGACGCCGCCGAGTCCGACACGCGGCGCCAGGGGCGCCTTTGCGCCGTGCTGACCGACAAGGCCGCCGCCGCCCGCTACCGCCGGCAGATCGGCAAGGGCAACCGGCGCTTCACGACGGCGGACGTCGACGACGCTATCGCGCACGCCGAGGCGCTGCAGAAACGCGTATCCCGCCTGCAGCACCTGTTCGCAACACCCGGCGGCGACGCAGCGCTGTTTTCGGCGCTCGAAGATCGCAGCCCGTCCTGGCCGCGTACGGCCGCGCCGATCGACATCGAGCGGGCGATGGATGTCGCGTCGCGGAGCCTCGGCGGTCGGCAAGCGGCCAACTGGCAGCACCGGGTGGTCCTCGAGGCGGAACAGCAGTTCCCGAGAGTCCCAGCCGCGGCGTGGCAACGAGCCGGCGAGCGCTTCGACGCGTTTACCGATACCGGCGGCGCCGGCAGGCGCATCACGCGCACGCTCTCGGATCGCGCCCGCGCGTTCGCCATCGCCGCCGAGCGGCCCGAGCCGCCAGCGCGGCCGGCCTTGGTGAAGCGCCTCTTCGAGTGGGTGCGCGAGCGCGTTCAGACGATGCTCCGCAGGCTTCGCCCGTCGAAAGCCGCGCATCATGAGGATCGTCCTCCGGGCGGCGACGTCGAACATCCGCGCGCCGCCGCGGCCGACCGTGCGGAGCGAGAGCGGCGGCAGGCCGCCAAGCTGATCGCCGCCGCACAGGCGGCCGCCCGCAAGTGGGGAAACATACCGCTGGCGACAGAAACGGCCGTCTCCGTCGCCGAGTCGCTCAGCGCCCGGCCGGGGACGCCAGCGGCGCACCGAGCGGTCCTCGAACAGATCCGCAACGCAGCGCCGCACTCGTCTCTCACAAGCGAGTCTGCTGCACTTCGGCGCCGCTGCCTCGCCATAAGCGACGCGGCGGCCGACCAGCGCCACCGGCAGGCGCTCAGGGAGTGGGAAGCCCAATCCTGGACGCTCCGCCAGATCACCGGAAGGCCGACACGCGAGTCTCTCGGCCCGCCGAGCTACCGTGATCTCGCGGCGGCTCGCGACGAGCTGGCCCGCGTCGTCCGATCGGCCATGACCGCCGAACTCGACAGGCTCATGCCGCAGCGGCGGGCGGGCGCTCCGTCCGCGGCTGCCCCGCGCCACGATCGACAACCGGACGAGCGTACTGCCGAGCGTCAGCGCCAGGTTCCGGTCCGCACGCCGGACACGCGGCCCGAGCGGGCGCCGGCCCGATCTCCGGCTCCGCGAGACCGGGGACACGAACCAAGCCGCTGATCGATACGCGCGACGAGTTGCCCGCCGATCCTGCCCGCTCGCCGCACGGTCCCAGTCCGGGCCGCCGGCCGGCGGCCGAGACCGCTCAAGACCGCATCCCCAATCCGCCGGGCGCGCACTTCCGACCTCCGGAGACCCAGGCCGGTTGGGCGCACAGCGGGGGGCTGGGTTGCTGCTACGCTCGATCCATCATGTAACCTGACCCCTTGCCCCTCGCCCCCGGTCCACCTCTCCGGCCGCCTGACCCCAGGCCGCCGGAATGGGAAAAATTCGGCGCGCGCTGTGCGCGCTTTTTTTTCGCCGCGCTGTGCGCGGCGAGGGGACGAACGACCCGACGGGCATGAGGCCCCACGACTCCAGGAAGTAAGCAAAGCGATAAGCGACGTGGAGCTGGACCTCCAGCAGGTTTTGGCCCGGGCGGAGCTGCCGCTCGCGGCCGCGCTCGCCGACGAGGAGCCGCTGGCGATCCCGTAGGCAACCTCCCCTCGCGCAGCGACTGGCTCTTCGCGCTGCCTCCCAAGTAACCAAGCCGCCGGACTCTCCGGCGCATCCGCCCCGAAAGGAGCACGAAGCCATGTTCGGACTCAGTCCCAGTGCGCCTACGCGCCCCGAGGACTACGCCGTCCACCGCGTTGGACGGCCGCTCAGAAACACCCGGCTCAAGCCCCGCGGGCTCACGCCCAGGCGCCTCGCGCAGCTCGCCGGCGCCGACGCGCGCGGCGCGGGGCACGTGACGCCGGACCCGTGGGTGGCCGAGGCCGTAATCCTGCTGTGCGACGTCGTCGCCGGACCGGAGCCCTGGACCGGAATCCTCCTCGACCCGGCCCACCCGCGCCCAGTGCCGGTCGGGAGCCTGGTCCGTAGCATTGCGCCGGCGCCGGTGCGCCACTGGCTGGCGTGGCCCGACGCGCGGTTGCGCCCGGCCAAGCGGCTCGCGGGAACGGATCCGCGGTCCGTGGCCGCCTACCTCGACGAGCCCGCGATGGCCCACTTCGCCCGCGAGCTCGACGAGGCGGCCGCCGAGGCCGCCATCGCCGACCAGGGCGACGGCCCCGTCGACGTCCGCGTCATCGAATGCGCCGTCTCGGGAGGCTACGGCGGCGACACCGCGGCGGCCGACGCGGTGACCGCCTGGATCGCCGAGACGCTCCGCCGCGGGACCCCGAACGGCAACCCCCGCGCGGCCGTACCGCCAGCGCGAGGCCGACACGCCCGGAGCACACGCGCCCAGCGCCAGCTGGTATGCCGATGGCTTTGACCGCAGCGACCCGCGTGCCCGTCATCACCGGCCGCGGCCACGCGCGGATGGCGCTCGCGCACTCGCGCGGCGAGGCCGGCCGCTGGACGCAGCACGCGATTCGCTACTGCGCCGCCCGAGCGACAGGCCGCGTGATCGCCGCCCCCGCCGCCAAGCTCCCCGCCTGAATCGACAGCTGACGCTCCCGCCGACCCGGCGCAACCGCCCAGGCGGCCGCTCCCCTCGATACCGCCCCGTTCACCGTCGGAGGAAGACAAATGAAGCTCATCGACCTGCTCCCCTCGCAGCAACGGCGAGACCTGCGCCGGCTGCGCAAACGCATCGCCAGGCGCTACTACATGCGCCGCGTCCGCGAGGAGCGCAAGCTGCTCTGCGTGGGCGTGGACCTGCCCATCGACGCCGGCACCTGCGGGCGCCTCGTGCACGACGGCTATCAGCGCTGCATCCACTGCACCAGGCGCCGCTGGTGGCTGCTCACGCGCGCCCTCAACCCTGCGGAAATCTCCATCACCGCGATGCTCGAGGAGCACGCGGCCGACAACGACGCGCTCTACGGCGTCCCGCGGTGGCTGGTCAGCCACGCCTTGGGCGCCGCGGAGGACTCCTACGCGACGGCTGAACACGGCGCGGCCGACAGCGACGCGCTCTACCGCGTTCCGCAGGCCGTTCCGATTCTCGAGGACATCGCCGATCCCTGCCTGCGCTGGTGAGAGGTCCCAGCGCACCCCGATAGGCAGCCCCGCCTACCGAGCCGTCCTCCGCCCGAGACCTGCTCGCGCGAATCCGCCGTCTTCCTCGACTACCTGCGGGCAATCCAGGTCAACGCGCCGAACGTCAACATCGCCGCCTGGCTCGCCGCGAGGCATCACATCCTCGGCCGGCCGGCCCCGTCTCCGGCCGGGACTGCGGTCGCCTCCGTCGGCATCACGCCGCCGCCCTACGACCGGAATGCGCCTCACCACGATCTCGACGGCCGACCGCGACAATGCGCGCGCCGGCTTGCCAGGACGGCTCGTACGATCCGATGATCGACCCGATGGCCACCTCTGCCGCCAAGCGACCGCCCAGGGACCTGCGCCGCCCCCGCGGGCGGGAGTCTCTCTTGGCCCACCCGCCCGCCCGTGTTGACGACTCGACCAGCGGGAGCCTCCAGCAACGGGCCAACAGCACATCAACCTCCGCGACCGTGCTTCCCCCTGCAACCACCGATTCCCGGATGACCGCGACCTTGGCCTGGAGCAAAGCAGAGACCGAGCGTCGGCGCCTCGCTGCCGCCACACGGCCCACCCTCGCCCCCATCGAGGCCTTCCCCGACGACTACGCCACGGCCGACCAGCTCGCCGCGATACGTCCCGACGCCGACCCTGACGCCACCGGTCCGCATTCCCAGGTCATTCGCGGACTGCTCGGCGGCGCCTGCGCCGGCTGGCGCGTCCGCCCGACCAGCGTCGAGCTCTACCACGCCCTGCGCGCCGACAACCCCACCCGACGCCAACGTTCCATAGCCACCGTGCTCATCAACGAGGCCTCCTTCGAGGAGCTCGTCAACGCCCACACGGAAGGCGCGTTCACCTGGCGGCGACTCGCCCGAGCCGCCCGGCGCCAGGGCGCCGTGCCGCCGCTGCGGGTCCGCTTGATCAACGCCTTCGCAACGCCTCCGCCGCGTCCGGACAGCCCATGGAGAACCTGACGCTTCCCCAGCCCGCAGCCGGCCTGTGGGCCGCGAAGCGCAGCATCGTTCACGCGATACCGCCCGAGACGTTCGGCCGGAGCATTCCCCCGCACCTCGGCGGCGGTACGATCCTCGCAGCCCGCTGGAAGCACCGGATCAGCACCGACATCGACGTGTTGCTTCCCGGCCGGAACACCCTGATCGACCTGCTCCAGGAAAATGACCGCAACATCGTCAACCAGCTCGGCGGCACCCCCGAAGCCGTCGCCGCCGGCCGCGTGAAGATCGCCTTCGAGCGCGGCTTTCTCGACATCTCCACGTTCCGACCCGATCCCCCGTACGGCCACGCCGTCGCCATCGTCGACGGCAAGCTTGAGAACGTCCTCTCCAGCCACCAGATCCTGTGCGGCAAGCTCAAACGCGTCGACCAGCTGCTCGTACGCGACGTCTTCGACGTCCTGACCGCCGCCGACGAAGACCCCGTTGCTCTCGCTGCCGCCGCCGGCATGGTCTCCAAGCAACGGGCCGCGGCCATCGAGAGCGCTTGGCGCAACGCCGCCGGTATGCTCGCCCATAACTTCCACGACTCGATCCGCAGTTCCCGTCGTGTCGCCGGCACCGAGCTGGGGCCCGAGGCTGCTGCCGCGTTCCAGGCCCACCGTTACACCCGCGTCGAGATCGCCCTCCACAGCCACATGCTCTTCATCCGGAAAACCATCGGCGCGGGCTCGCTCGAACCCGAGACGTACGCTGCCCAAGACGCCAGCAGAGCCCTCGTCGAGTCCGGCGTGGCCACCCACCTCAACAACAACGGCCCGGTCACCGCCCCCCAGGTCCTCGCCGCCATCCGGACCGCCGGCAACGCCGGCCGGGACCGCACGGTCCTCGACTCCGCGAGCCGCTCGAGCATTGACGCGATCAACCGGCTCGACCAGATCGATCGCCGAGGGCCAAAGCCGACCGTTGCCCGGCAGCCGCAAGCCAGGGCCCGCGACAATGACCGCGGGTACGACCGCTGACACCCTCCCGCACCAGCGACGGAAACCCGCGTCTGGGCTTCCACCCCTCGACCTCCTGGCTCACGCTGCGGTCGGATCGTCCGATGGTCCCCATGGGCGCGCCCGCGATCGCGAGAACGGAGGTCACCGATAGCGCACGGATCCCGCGTCTACCACGTGATGCCCAAAGGATCTCACTTCCTCGGACCAATCATTCGCTGGCTCCGGTGTTGAGGTGTGTCCCCGATGTTGTCGCGGTTTCCGGTGTCCTGGGCGTTGGGCTGCCGCTGCCATCGCCTTCTCCGCTGCCTACACCGTTCCCATTTCCCCCGCCGCCGTTCCCTCTTCGGTCGGCTCGATCATCGCCGTCGTTTGACGACGAGTCCTTCCCAAACAGGTACCCCACAATAGCCCCGAGCAGTCCCAAGACAGCTTCGAATCCATCGCCATAGGCGATCGCTAGCAGCGTTATCAGAATCGCCACGAGGACGATCCCTATAGCTCGGAGATTTTGTTGCCGGATTCCCCGGTCCATCTTCACAAACACGCCGCCCAGCGCGACTATGCCAATGAGCGCGGTGATGCTTGCGATGTACCACGTCATCCCCAACGCGGTGGTCTCCTCGCCGCTGGACGCAGACTTCGACGACAACACGCTGGCTGACCAGCAGCCAAACAGCAGCAAGACGGCCGCCGCGCCAATGATGATGCCGCGCATGGTCGCCGACGTGCGCCGGCTGACCGCTTCTGCATTTGCTTCGTTCAATTGCTCGTTTTCCATGTCGAATAACCTCCTTGGATACGATGTCGGTCTAGATTGTCCACGAGTAGGCGCGATGAATCCTGGCGCTGGGCGTCGCTTCGCACGCTGCCATGTCGACTCCGCGCGCGCCTCCGCGATCGGTCACTGTGACCGTCAAACGGACGGTTCACTGGAGCAGCCTCGCGCGTCGAGCGTCATGCTCGTGGAATCGACCCTAGTCCACCCGCCGGCGAGAGGGCGTTAGTATACGCTGGAGAGGGATTCTGATGATGGTTCTCTACTTGTATCGAACTGGCCGCGTCGTTCTTGTCGTCACTCTCGGAATGATCTCAACCGCCTGCGCCACGGCGAGGGTCGGCCAATTCGACGCCTTCGCCCGTGCCGGAATCCAGTTCACCGATGCCGTGGCACCGGTCGTCGACGATGCATTCGAAGCAGTTGTCGCAACCGACACCCTCCTGCTGCTTCGGGCTCGTGAGGACCTGGCCGACAGTATGGAGCGCCTGGAACGCCTACAGAGCAGCGACGAGGTTCTGCGCGCGCGTCTCCTGGTCCTGAACGACCTGAAGCGGCACGCGGCACTACTCAAGAGCTATTTTGTCGCCATCCGTGCCCTCGCCCAGACCGACGAAGCGTCCGGCATCACTACCGCCACCCAAGATTTGGTGAGCAATATGGCGGAACTGAACGGGAAGATCACTGCGGGCACTCCCAGAGTTAAGGAGATCCTTGGCCGGGGTGTGTCTTTGGCCATAAGCAGCTTCCAGTCTGCGGCGCTCAACCGTGAGTTGCAAGCCAACGCGGGTACCATCGAGCGAGAGCTCGACCTGCAACGGGCCGCTCTTGCTGCGCTCCGAGACCAGATGAGTGCTGATATGGAGATACAGTTTTCTGCTCAGTACAGCGAGCTGGTGGAGCTACCGTACGCTCGGAATGGGGTGCTGCCGTCCGATTGGAGCCAGCGGCGGATGGAGTCCTTTCGTCGTCAAGAGCTGCTCACGTCTGTAGATGCTGCCGCCGACGCTGCTCGATCGTTACGCGTCGCCTACCTGGCGCTAGTAGAGGATCGACTCGACGCCGCCGGAATTCAGTCACTCTTCCATGATATCCAACGCGTTATCACCCTAGTCGAGGATGTCGCTGACTTGCACATCGGAGGAACTCCATGAATGCCACGGAGCACCGCAACGCGACGCTGAAACAGCTGCGTGCCGCCCGCAAGCAGATGATGTCTTTGCGGTGGAACCTCGCGCTTGAGGATCAGGACAAAAAGACGAAGAATGCGGCAGCGCGCACGCTGCTGGACATCCAGCACGCCATTCTGAGACTCGAGAACCAACAGCTCGCCGACATTCGCGATGCTCTCGTCGATAACGAGAAGCACCTGATCGAGGGTCGGCGGCGGCTCGCAGGTGCACTAGAGAATCTCGAGCGGGTGACGGATGTGCTGAGTGCTGCGACGAAGTTCCTCGCGGTGGTTGGCCGGATTGTGAATCCATTGTTCTGACGGTCCTGATTCCTTCCCGACTGTCAATCGGTGTGGCCAGGTTGTTCTCGTCGGCGGCGCGCCCGCTTCGGGCAGTCGGAGAATTGCGGACACGGCTGCCACCCACCGAGCTCTGCGCCCAAGACCGGACACCGACCCGGGTGTGGTCGCATTGATCGTCGACATCGACATGACGCGCACAGAGGTGGGGGGTGTGCCGCCGGCATTCGTGTATCCGGGGCCGGAATGGCGTTGTGGCGGCCATCCCCCCGACGGGGAGACGGCACCTGCGCAACTGCTTCTACTGAGGCGTGACGCGCCTCGCAGACAGCGTCACGTCGGCGCCGGGGCGGGTCACGAACGCGGCCCATTGGTCCATCAACACGCGCCGCTGGTCGAACAGATCGCTTCGCGCGTAACTCCGCTCGACAGCCCCGCCGACCACGTGTGCAAGGGCCAGCTCCGCCACGTCCCTCGTCGCCCCGGAACGCTCCGCCGCCCACGTGCGGAAACTCGACCGGAAGCCGTGAACGTCCGCATCCGTCGCGGTCGCTCTCCGCAGCGCCTTAATCAAGGTATCGCCGTTGAGCTCCCGCCGGCCCACGCCAGGAAAGATCAGCGAATCGGCCGCGCCGTCAGAATGCGCTCTCATGCCCTCGAGCACGGCCACAGCCGCATCCGACAACGGCACCCGATGTTCCGTCCCACTCTTCATCCGCGAGGCCGGTAAGCGCCACTCCCGCACCTCAAGATCGACCTCGTCCCACGTCGCGCCGCGAGCCTCGCCGGACCGTACCGCCGTCAGCGCCGTGAAGCGAATCGCCGCCTTGACTGCCGGACCGGCCCCGGACGCCTCGACAGCCGCCAGCGCCGCGGGAACGTCGGCGTACGGCAACGCCCGCCGATGCTCTCGCGTCTTCGGGGTCTTCGGCAACGCCGCGTCGATCACTTCGCCCGCCGCGTTCACGTCGACATGCCCGAGAGCTTGCGCCACGGCGAGCACCCCCCGGACCCAACCGCGCAAGAGCTTGCCGGTCGCCGGCTTGTCGCGGTAGACCGGCCCGAGCGCCGAAAGCACGGCCGCCCCGTCGATCTGGTCGACGGGGCGCCCCGTCAGGCGCCCCGCATACCGCGCCAGGGTCCGCCGCCGCGTCTCACGGGTCTGGCCGCGCCACTGGCCCCCTCGCTCGACCTTGGCCGACAGATCCGCGAACGTCGGCACGGTCGACGCTCGCCCGGAGGGATCTCCGCCCCGCTTCGCCATCATGCGGTTGTCGTGCGCTCGCTCCCGAGCCTCGAACAGCGTAACGGCCGGGTACGTGCCGATGCTGATATCGCGCCGCTTCCCCTGGACGTGAAGCCGCTGAACCCATCGCTTGTTGACCCGGCCCGTCCGGCCCTTGGCCACGACCAGGTACACCGTATCGCCCGCCTGATACCGGCCCGGCTTCCGCAGCGTCTCGGCCCGCTTGGCTGTCAATCTCTCCATTGCGCTGGCCCGCCTTCTACCAAAAGAGTAAACCCACGGTACGCCCACAGTAAAGTCTGAGATTGGGACGGACTGCCCTGGACCGGCGCGTACCCGCACAAGGGATAAAAACTGGATTTACAGGCTAAACTAAGGCATGTTGGGGCCGATGGGGACTGCCACGGACGAGTGCTAGCGTTAAGGCAGCGCGGGCGTGCGCGTGGCTGATCAACGCGACCCTGCAGCCGCAATTGGCGCAGATCCACAGCGACAGCCGCTTCGAGCGATTCACCTTCGACGAGCACGCCCTCACGCCGAGCGAGTAACGCGATGACCGCCCGCGACCACGACGCGATCGTGCGGCGATCCTTCGTGAGGCTGTTGACGCCGTCCTACCCACGGTTCGTCGCGCTGCTGTTCGCCGCTATCGTGCTCGCGTGCCTGATCGGAATAGCATGGCAGCTGTGGAGCGCGATCACATGAGCCGCCCGAAACACCGCAGGTCCGCCCCGCCCCGCCGGCCGTATGCGTTCGCGCCCCGCCCTACACACGCGCTCTCTCCCAAGAGTTGACCGCCGCGGGCATCGATCGCTACCGGGCCGAAATCATCCGCAATGCCATGCGGACTCCCCGCGCCCGACGCGTGCATCACACGCACCGCGGCAGGTCAATCCCCGCTGCGCGTCCAGGGATACTGCGGTTGCTTCAACGCCGCGGTTCGCCGCCCGGCGGCGCCGGTGCACTTCGCATGTGTGAGACTGACGCGTTGGGAGTGTCTCGACTGACCGGAAAAACGCCTCGCGCACGAGTCTGCAGAGGGGTGCCAGCGGCTGCGACGGCTGCCCTGCGCGAAGCTTCGAGAGGGACGACCCGATGCAGGCCGCTCATGCGGAGGGTTTTCTCGACGCCGGTCGTCAATCCGCAGATAACAAGTCTTCCCCTGTTCGTCTCAAGCGCCTTGGCAGAAACCAACAGTACCCGCATGCCAGCGCTGCTGATGAAATCGAGGCGGCTGCAGTCGACAACCACCTGCCGCTCGCCGCCGTCGATGAACCTCATGAGAAGCAGTTCGAACGAGCGGGCGTTGGCTCCGTAGAGCCTGTCGATTGGCAGCAACACCAACGCGTCGCCGTCCCGCTCTTGCTCGACCTCGATATTCACGAATGCGCCTCGCCCCGCCGCCGCCGACGCCATAACACCAGCGGCCCCGACACTGTTCTGTTCCGACCAAAGCTGGCCGCTTCCGCCGGGTGTATTGTAGCGCCAAGCGTGCCGGCCCTGACTGCCGCGCCACGGAGTTGATTGCGGCACGCTAGCACGGGCGACAAAGCTGCAATCCGAGGCCGCCTCGCTTGAGGCGCGCCACTATGCAGCGCGCGTTCCGAGCCGACCGAGCTGGTGGCGCGGCTGACGGCGGCGCGCAGTTACCGCGCCGAGCCCGGGCCGTTCGTGATCAGGGGACCCACCATCGACTGCGCCGAGCGCCGGGTGACTTCCTGGGCGAGACTGTCCACCCTACCGCCACCGATTGCGAGCTGCTGCGCCTGCTCTCGCTTCGACGCCTCGCAGGTCGTGAACTTCGAAACGCTGCTGCGCGGGGTCCGGGCCAAGCGCGAGAGCGCCGACGAGAACCTGGTGCGCATCTTCGTCAGGAACTTGCGACGCAAACTCGGTAACAGCGCGGTCAGCCCCGCCTTTATCTTCAGCCGGCGCGTCGTCGGCTACCGCATGGCGAGGCGGCGCGATGCCTGAATCCGCGTTCAACATCCCGGAATCGATGTTCAACCTCCACAGAAATCCGCGTTCACCTTACTCCGGAATCGGTGTTCAAGATCAGCCGAAATACGCATTTTCGCTCGTCGACGTACCGGATCCGGCGCCGGTGCGACTTGAACGGGTGGGTGAACGCGGTGAAGGTGATCGAGTTGACGGACGCGGGTGCGCCTGCGGTATAGTCGTCCTGCGCTGGGCACCTCCCGGTGCATGGCCTATCCTGGTCAGGGGTCGGGCCGGTTCTGGTTGAAGTGGGCGCCCCGGCTCGTCGGCCGGGGCGCTTTCACGTACTGCTACGTCACGCCCACCACGTTACAGCCCGGTGCCGGTCTTCGTCTGATTCCTACCGCTCAGACCTTGCCTTCCGGCTCGGTTGCCGAGTCAAGGTCCACCGCCCCACAAGCCGATTCTGCGCAGACGCCCAGGAACGACCGAAACCTCAACAATGCGGTGCGTTCGCAGGTCGACTATACAGTTATAGGTGTGGCGGACCCACGCGCCGATTTCATTCTGAAACTTGACCTGATCGCCTTTGTAGACAGCCAAGCGGTGGTCACGATCTAGCCAGTCAAAGTGTGTGATCTTCGGCGCGATCGCGCTGTCGATCCAGCGTAAGTTGCGCGCGACTTGCTGTTCCACCTCGCGTGGGCAGTTCCTGGAAGCCAAGGATCTGCCTTCTGATACCGTCGTAACGATGGACGGCAATAGCGGGTCCTCGGGCTGGTAAACCACTCCTTCGGGAGGAGTTGGGGGTTCAACTTGGCCACCAGGGCCAAACGAAACAATAACGCAGATCGCGCCGATTATCGCCAACCCGGTAAGTATGTTCTGCATCATCGCTCTAGTGCGGTCCTCGCGCCTCCGACCCGCCCGCGTCACGACCTCAGGTGGGTGGCGAAAGCGACGCCCTAAGCCATAACGGGTCGCTCAGCAAGTCAATTGTATCATCGACCGCCTTCTCTAGCGTGCGGCCCACTCGCCTCGGTGTGTCGTCGAGCTAGTCGAGGACCCCACCACCTCACCCCTGTCCTCCTGCGCGACTACGACAGTGGTCGGGCGCGCGCCCGTCTCTTCTGGGTGCGCACGAGTGCGCGCGATGACATTGGTCGCTTCCTTGAGTTCCTCGAAACCCGCCAGGCGCTCAGAAACTGCTGTCGCCGTGATCCGAACCTGTGCAATATCGCCGCCCACTGCGAGTCATGCTCGCGCTCGTGTTCCAGTACCAGCCGAACCGCACGCTCCCGTACCTCCGGTGAATACCGACTCGGTCTTCCCATCGACTCCATCCTCCCAGGAAATGGAGCCTCCAGGAAACCCGGTACGGTTCAGGGAAAGATATGGTTCGTTCTCGACGGCGAGTCCTGTCGGGACGCCTATATCGAGACCGACAGTATCGTTCTGGTTGTGGAGGGAAAGCGCACCGAACGATCTACCACCAGCAAGACGACTTTCATGGAGAAGCGAAGTCAGTTGATCCGCCACATGGACGCTGCGTGGGAAGTGGCTGGCGGTCGACGGGTGCTAGGGCTGCTTCTTTTAGAGGGAGAGAGTCCTGATCCGATGCTGCTACCGGAGCGATGATCCTCAGCCTCCGATGAACAGCTGCGGCCTGAGTTGCTAGTGCCGAGTCTCACCCATCGGACAACCGAAGAGCGAGATATCATCGCAGGGATTATCCTCGGGGCGGCTACTTAGCAACGGGTCTGTCAGGAGTTCAGCATCGAGTGGCCACCGGTCGAAGATCCAGGCTAGTCAGTTCGGCCTATACTACTTCTGCCACCGAAGCAATGGTCGTTGATCACTTTCTTGCATCGCGATATCTCGTGAGGCCGCAGCCCGAATGAGGCCATCCGGTGAACATCAACGATCCACCCGCTGCGGAGGTAGACGAGGATGCTCAAACTAATTGTAATGGCGATGTGCGTGTCGTTCTTCCCGCCGCTCCTCGCAGGGCCGGTAGCGGCGGCAAAACCGCGAGAGCCGACTGGCGTCCGCGAACAGGAACCCGCCACCGCATCACCGTGTCACCCTAGCTCGCGGACACCGCACGACCTCAGGCAGGATGTCATGTGCTGGCAAACCATCGTGAACAGCACAGACCCAAAAGATTTCGAAGGCTATCTGCGGCACTTCCCCAAAGGGGTGTTCCGGGCGCTGGCTATCTCCCACCTGAACGCCCTGCTCGCCCAAGCCGCGCCGAACCCCCGCCGCCAGCAGGCCGGTTGCTTCGCCTGCTCGGCCAACGGCACTTGGCGCTTCGAGCCGACACTTGTAGTCCCCGCGGGACGTTTTGAGAAGGCAACCGACTCGGCTGAGCCGGGCGAGATCGACTTCCGGAACGGGCTCAGTCTGCAACTGGCAGGCGTCGACGTTGCGATGCGTAAGCCCCGATGGTTAACGCTGGGATTGAACGCCGGCTTTGGCATCGGCCAGTACGACGACTTTGGCCTTATGGCTGTAAGCTCTTCGGTTTTCGTTCAGATCCGGAACGTGTACCGGTTCGACTACGGCCGCATGTACCTGCGCTCTGCCAATCCCGGCCTCGACGACACGCAACGAGACCGGACTGGGTTCTTCTTCGGTGTGTCCTTTCCCGGGCTCAGCGACAAGCTCAAGCAACTGATTTGGCCGTAGACCGATCGCCGCCACGTCAACCATCGACATGAGCACCAACGCGCATGCTGTCGCAGGGGTTTCCCGACGTTGTGGGGTACACCGTGGGATGCCATTTCCAGGTATCCCCGTAAACTTGTTTTTATTCAGTTGTTTACAGCGCCAGTCTCGTTGACGCTGCCCGAGCGCTAGGAACACGCCGCAACCAGGAGCACAGCCATGAGAGCACGTCCATCGCGAACGTCCTGTCTTGCAGCGGTCGTACTGGCTATCCCGCTGGCCGCGCTCGGCCAGTCCGGTACCCCGGAGACCGCACAGCGAACGGCGTGGGGAGCGCCGGACCTGGGCGGCGTCTGGGACTACAACTCGCTGATTCCGCTCGAACGCCCGGCCGAGTACGAAGGCCGCGAGTTCATGACCGAGGAGGAAGCGGCCAGCCTCGGCGAGCAGGCGCAGGCGACCGCCGGCCAGGACCAGCGGCATCCGGATCCCTCGATCGACATCGAGAGCGCCTACAACGCCTTCTGGTCGGACGCAATCACGACCGTACCGGCCGATCGGCGCACGTCGCTGATCGTCGATCCGCCCGACGGCCACCTCCCGCCGCTCACGCCGGCAGCGCAGGCGCGCGAAGCCGCGTGGCGCGCGAACCGCACGCCGCCGATCCGGGCGCCGCTGCTGCTCGCCTTCCTCGCCGGGGACAACCCCGCGCGCGGCCCGGAGGATTTCGGCCTGTCCGAGCGCTGCATCCTCGGCTACAGCACGGGGCCGCCCCTAAACGGCGGCGCCTACAACAGCAACCTGCAGATCTTCCAGACGCCGGACCACGTCGTGCTCTTCACCGAAATGGTGCACGAGGCGCGCATCGTGCCGCTCGACGGCCGGCCCCACGTCTCTTCCGCCATCCGCCAGTGGCTGGGCGACTCGCGCGGCCACTGGGACGGCGACACGCTGGTAGTCGAGAGCCGCAACTTCACCAACAAGCGCTCCAGCTTCATCACCACGTCCACCGATGCGGTGGGTGAAGGCGGCGCGCTGCACCTGGTCGAGCGTTTCACGCGCGTGGACGCGGACTGGCTGCGCTACGAGTACACGGTGAACGATCCCGTCACCTGGGTCAGACCGTTCACGGCGTCGCAGATGCTGCCGCGCACCGCGGGCCCGATCTTCGAGTACGCCTGTCACGAGGGCAACTACGGCCTGCAGAACGCGCTCGCCGGCGCCCGCGCAGAGGAGCGCGAGATGGCGGAGCAAAGCGACGCCGGTCAGTAGTGATCGGAGGCAGTTGCCACCCGGTGCTCCACCGCGGACGGTCGGCAACCATTTGTTATCATTCCGGGATAAATATGACTCGTCGAGACTACCTGGGCAGCTTTGAGTTGATGGTGCTCCTCGCGGTGATGCAGCTGGACGACGACGCCTACGGCGTGCCAATCGCGCGCACCATCGAAGACACGACCGGCCGTCCGGTGGCTTTGGGCAGCGTCTATGCGGCCCTCGATCGGCTGCAGGAACGCGGCTTGCTGACATCGTCGCTCGGCGATCCGACGCCGGAGCGCGGCGGGCGCGCCAAGCGCTTCTTTCAGGCCAGCGCCAGGGGATCGCAGGCGGCGCGCGAGTCCCGCCGCGCGTTTACGGCACTCTGGCAAGACCTGCCCGAGCCCGGGGATACTCCGGCCTGACGCGGGTTGCCAGGTAGCCGCCCAGCAGGATGCCCGCGCTGAACAGCGGGAAGTAGAGCGCCACCTTCAGCATCAGGAAACCCGACCAGGTAGCGCTCACCCACGCCGGCCCCTGCCCGAGGACGATTTCACCGGGGAACCAGCCGGTGGCGTGCACGAGCATGCGGTAGGCGCCGAACAGCGAGAACGACGCGCAGTAGACGAGCATCGCCGCCAGTCCCAGCGGCCGATAGAGGGCGGTGACGAGCCAGCCGCTCGCGACCGCCAGGAACATCAGTCCCGCCGCGAATGTTGCGTCGAAGAGCAGGCCGACATACGCGGCATTCGCAGGAACCAGACCTGCCAGCAGCTTGCTCAGCCGGAGGTCGGGAAGCTGAAGAATCGCAACCGAATCGGCGAGTCCGGCGACCCAAACAAAGAGCCAACCGGTGAGCAGCGCCGCGGCTCCCCGCAGTCCGTGGGCCCGGAGTTGGTGCGCGCAAGAGACGGCAATGGCGGACAACGCCTGTCGCCAGAACCATCCGCGGCTGCGCCCGCGGTGGCGCTCTTCCAGCAGGTCCCCGAGGAGAGGACCGCACGACGGACTCACATGTTCCAGCAGCCAGAGCATGATGCCCTCTCACCGCCAAGACCCGTCCCGTGCCAGCGCCGAGTATACGCCACTGCGCGTCCGGGTTGACAAGCGACCCGGTTGCGATATGATGCGGGTCAATCTATCACACAAGGCGAAGATATAGCGCAGGAGCGCATCGGCAGCGCTTGCGCGGAATGCACTGCCGACGCGACAACCGCGGCCTGAATATCTTCGCTATATGTAGGAAATACGGCGAGTGCACGCAATGAGCGGATCGCTGCCAACGTTGAAGCAACCAGCTTAGAGGAGGGTGCATTCATGGCCAGGCGAGGACTGTTCGGCGCTCTTTCCGTAATGCTCGCGCTTGCGGGCACCGTTCTCATTCCGTCCGGGGCGGCCGGACAGGCGGCGAGCACCGCCTCGATTGCCGGCAGCGTGACGGACTCGACAGGCGCGGTGCTGCCGGGCGTCACGGTGGAAGCCGAAAGTCCGGCGCTCATCGAAGGCGTCCGCGCGGCCGTCACCGACGGCCAGGGCGCCTACCGGATCGTCGCCTTGCCGCCGGGGGCCTACAGCGTCACCTTCACGCTGCCCGGATTCCAGACCCTCCGGCGCGAGGGGATCGAGCTGAGCACGGGGTTCACCGCGCCGGCCAACGCCGAGCTGGCAGTTGGAGCGGTGGCGGAGACCGTCATCGTGACCGGCGCCAGTCCGGTGGTCGACGTGCAGAACACCCAGACCGACAACGTCATCCGGCAGGAAACGCTTCAGGCGCTGCCGACCAATCAGAGCCTGCAGGGATTCGCGACGCTGACGCCCGGGGTCGTCACGAATCAGTTCGACGTCGGCGGCAACCGTCACGAGCGAGCCCAGCTCACTATCGCGGGGCGCCCGCAGCAGCGGCTGCTGTTCGACGGCGTCATGATCAACAACCTCGGCGGCAACGGGGACGGCCAGTTCGGCAGCTACTCGGTCAACGTGCAGGCCATGCAGGAAGTCGCGCTGGGGCTGGGCACGATGAGCGCGGAGCACGCGAACGGCGGGGTGAACATCAACTACATCCCGCGCGAGGGCAGCAATTCGTTCTCCGGCCTGGTCGACGTGGCGTTCGGCAACGGCGATACGCAGTGGTCGAACCTCAACGACGAGATTCGGGCCCGCGGCGTCAGCACTGCAGCCGAGGCACGGAAGCTCTGGGACTACGCCCTGAACGCCGGCGGCCCGCTTGCGCGCGACCGGCTCTGGTTCTTCGGCGCGGCACGCTGGTGGGGCGGACAGGAGTACGCCCCCGGCAACTTCTACAACAAGCTGGACGACATCTACATCGGCGACCCGAACAGCGGGGTGGTGAATTACGAGCCCGATCTGGAGCGGCGCGCATTCACCGACAACCACTTCGCGGACGTCAGCGGCCGGCTGACCTGGCAGGCCGCCCGGGATCACAAGGTGTCGTGGGGCTACAGCTATCAGAAGAGCTGTGTCTGCCTCCTCTTCACTGTCTTCAACACCGCCCCCGAGGCGAATGCCAACGCGAACTTCGATCCCGTTCACCTGACGAACGCCAACTGGACGTTCCCCGCCTCCAACCGGCTGCTGTTCGAAGCCGGCTTCAGCTACTTCCACGACCAGAACACCCACAAGCCCGATGAGAACACCACGGGTCGCGACATCGGCGTCCGCGAGCTGGTGGGCACGGACATCGTCCGCCCCGGTTATACCTACAACGGCAGGAGCGTCAGCGCCCTGCCGCCGGGGGTCGACTACTTCAGCCACTCGATCTTCAAGCAGGCGCAGGCGAGGGCGTCGGTGTCGCACGTCACCGGCACGAATTCGTTCAAGGCGGGCGTACAGATGATGTTCGTCCACGAAGACCGGCAGAGCAACTACGGCGACGCGGCCTCGCCTGTTGTGGGAGATGCGCCTGTCTTCTACTACTTCGCGAGAGGGCTGCCGGCGCGGCTGCGGCAGATCGCGTCGCCGCACCTGAATCTGTCGGATTTTCGCGAGCTTGGCCTGTACGTGCAGGACCAGTTGACGCTCGACCGGTTCACGCTGAACGCCGGCTTCCGTTACGACTCTTTCGTCGCCTCCATCCCGCAGCAGACCCGGCCCGCGGGGCCGTTCGTTCCGGCGATTCCGATAGCCGCGATCGGCGGGGATGCCTTGCCCAGCTACCATTCGCTGGTCCCGCGCATCGGTGCGGCGTACGACCTGCGCGGCGACGGCACGACCGCCATCAAGGCGTCCTTCGGCAAGTACGTCAACTCGGTCGGATCCAATCTCCTCCTCAACTACCACCCCGCGTTGCGCATCTCGACGATCGCGGATCGCACCTGGTCCGACGCGAACATGAACTTCGTCCCGGACTGCGACCTGACGAGCGCCGGGGCGAACGGCGAGTGCGGCGCGTTGAACAACCGGCTGTTCGGGCAGGCCCGCTCGGTGACCGCCACGGACCCGGCCCTGCTGAACGAGGGCCGGGGGCACAACTGGCAGGCTACCGTCGCCCTGGAGCAGCAGATCGTGGAAGGGTGGGGCGTCGAGGTAGCCTATGACCGCACCTGGTACGGCGGCTTCCAGGCCACCGACAACCGCGCGGTGACGTCGGCGGACTACGATCCGTTCTGCGTGACCGCGCCCACCCACGCGCAGCTTCCAAACGGCGGCGGGTACCAAATCTGCGGCCTGTACGACATCAATCCGGCAATGTTCGGCAGGGTGGACAACTACGTGACGCTGCAAGACAACTTCGGGGACCGCTCCCAGGTGTTCAATGGCGTCCGCGTAACCACGGAAGGCAGATTCGCGGACGGCACCCTGCTCGGCGGCGGTTTCAGCATCGGGCGTACCTGGGACAACAACTGCACCGTCATCGATTCGCCGCAGCAGGAGCTGTACTGCGACAGCGGTCCGCCGCTCGCGGAGACGATTCAGTTCAAGCTGTACGGCACCTACACGCTGCCGGGAGACGTGCAGACGAGCGCGACGTTCCGGGTCGTCGAGGGCGCCCCGATTGACGCCAACCTCTCGTACTCGAACGCCCAAATCGCACCCTCGCTCGGCCGGGACCTCGCCGCCTGCGGCTCCCGTACCGGCGCCGCCTGCACGGCGAGAGTGTCCGTCCCGCTCTACGCACCCGGCGACACGCTGTTCGAGTCGCGCGTGGTAATGCTCGACTGGCGTATCAGCAAGTTCTTCCGGATCGGCGGGGTAAGAGTGCAGGGACTCGTAGATTTCTTCAATCTGTTGAACACGAATTCGGTCCTGCGAGTATCGGGAACGTTTGGGGGCAGCTGGCCGCGTCCGGTATCGACCGTTCCGGGCCGCACAGCCCGCTTCGGCGCCAAGGTCGATTGGTAAGACTCCGGCCTAGCCGGGCGGTTGGGCCGTGATGCCAACGCGGTCCAACCGCTCGGTTTCAGCCGGCAGCTCGTCGGCGCCGGGCGGCATGCCGTTCATCTTCAGCAGGTAGCTGACCACGTCGATGTTCTGCTGCGGGCTGACGCTGCCCGGCGCATCCCACGGCATCGCGCGGGAGACTGTGAGGAACAGGTCGGCCACGGTCGCGGCGTCCCAGCGCTGCTCGAAGGAGACGCCCACGAGGCTCGGGACGACCTCGCTGCCGTCGCCCTGCAAGGCGCCGTCGCCGCTCAGGTCCCCGCGATGGCACTTGCGGCAGCGGCGGCGGTAGACCTGCTCGCCGCGGCCGGCCTGCTCGTCGCTGTAGACACCTGACCAGACCGACACCGCTGGCTCCTGGTCGGCGGCGGCGCTGATGCTCCCGGCCGCCAATGCGTCGAGTGTCACGGGCAGACCGCGCGCCCGCATCGCCTCCCGTAACATCTCCGCGATCTGCGGGGACTCCTTGTAGGTGCCCTGTCGGAACACGCCGTCCGCGATGTGCAGCGGTGTCCACCCGGACAGATTCACCAGGGTGAACGTATCCGCTCCATGGTCGAGAACGAGCCGCGCGACGGAAGGCGCCAGCCTGTATACCGCGCCGTGCAGCGCCGTCTCGCCGTTGTCGTCTACCGCGTTGATGTCGCCCCCCAGATCGAGCACGACCTGCATGCATTCGAAGGCTTCGGCCTCGGTGCCACCGTCCTCGCCGGGCGATGCGATGCCGACGCCGGCGGCCACCATCAGCAGCGTCGTGTTCTCTTCGGTCGTGAGCGTCGGATCGGCGCCCAGCTCCAGCAGCACGCGCACCAGCGGCGCATCGGCCACCTTGGCCGCCATGAGCAGCGGCGTCGCGCCGAGCCAACTGTAGCCCTTCCGAAAGCGGGTGTTCGGATCCTCAGTCATGCGCACGTTTACGTCTGCGCCGCGCGCGACCATTTGCCTCACGAATTCCAGGTCTTCAACGTTGCCGCGGTTGACCGGGCCCGGCGGGTTGTAGCCGTACGGCGGCTTGCGAACCCAGGAGATGGCGTGCAGCGCCGTGTAGCCGATTTCGGTGTCGTCCGCAACGCCCTGGTTGGGGTCGAGCCCCTGGTCGACGAGATACAGGGCGAGCTCGTAGTGCGCGTTCGTGGCCGCCAGAATTACGGCGCCGGTGCCGTCCGGCAGCTCGTCGTGGATATCGGCGCCGGCCTCGACCAGCGTCCGGACGGCGTCTATTTGGCCGGCCCGCACCGCGAACAGCAGCGCAGTAAATCCGCCGATGGGGGTGCGTCGGAACAATCGGGGCACCTCGACATCCGTCCGGGCGCCCACGTCCGCGCCGGCCTCGATCAGCGCCCTGACGGCGGGAGAGTGACCCTCCGCCGCCGCCCACATCAGTGCCGTCTGCCCACCCGGGAGCGCCGAGTCCACATCCGCGCCGTTCTCCAGCAGCACGCGCATGGCGTCGACATTCCCGGTACGCGCCACGGTCATCAGCGCGGTTTCCCCGTCGCCGATCGCGGCGTTGGCATCCGCGCCGGCAGCCATCAGCAACGCGAGCATCTCCGCGCTGCCGTTCGTGGCGGCCAATCGTACCGGCGTGACGCCGAACGTGTTGGCGGCGTGAACATCAGCACCGGCGCGCAGCAGTAGTCGGGCCGCGCCGGCGTCATCGAGGTGGGCCGCCCAGAGCAGCGCGGTCATGCCGTCGGCCTCCGGGGTATTGACATCGATCTCCGGCTGGCGCAGGAGGGCGTTCACAGCCTCGAGATCGGCGCCACGGACCGCCTCCACCAGCGGCTGCGACTGCGCGGCCGTGCGGGCGCTCGCAACCGTCAGCAGCAGGCACAGCAGCAGCCCGGCCTTCCGGAGGTGGGTAATTGTCTCGGTCATCGTCGTCGCGGCGCGCACTCGGGGCGCCGCCGGATTGCGGCAGATCGCGATTATTGCATATAATTTCGCATCTTACGAAGAACTTCGCTGCTCGATCACTGTAACATTGGCCTGTGGTGACTCAGGGCGGCGCGGCGACGCAGCATGCCGCTCTTCCCGGGACGCCGCACGCCAGCCGAAGATGCAGGCCAGGACCTCGGTAACGGCGATCGGAAGTCTGCTGCTGCTTGCCGGAACTGCCTTGCCGGCGACCGCGCAGCCCGGCAGCGCTCGCGAAGACCCCGCTCACGGCGCCCTGATCAGCCGCTATTGCCTCGCTTGTCACAACGAGCGGCTCCGGACCGCCGATCTCGTGCTCGACCGGGCCGACATAACCGCTGTCGGCGCCCAACCGGAGCTGTGGGAAAAGGTCGTGCGCAAGCTGCGCGCGGGGATGATGCCGCCCGCCGGCCGGCCGCGCCCCGACCACGCCGAACGCGACGGGCTGGTGGCCTGGCTGGAGTCCGAGCTCGACCAGGCGGCGGCGCGCAGACCGGAACCCGGCAGGGGCGACGGCCTGCGGCGCCTGAGCCGCACCGAGTACCGCAACGTCATCCGCGACCTCCTCGCGCTCGACGTCGACGTTGCCGACCTGCTCCCGGCGGACGATTCCAGCGGCGGGTTCGACAATGCAAGCCTGGGAGGGCTCGATCCGGGGCGGATGGAGTCCTACCTGCTCGCGGCGCGCAAGGTCAGCCGCCTGGCTGTAGGCGCGGCCGTGCGGCCGGTTTCGCACACGTTCGTCGTACCCTCGGACCTCACGCAGAACCGCCACATCGAGGGCCTGCCGTTCGGCACCCGCGGTGGAGCCGTGGTGCCCTTCACGTTTCCCGCCAGTGGCGCATACGACGTCGACATCATGCTGGGCCGGGATTTCCTCCAGTTGGGCCTGGTCGGACCCGCCGGCATCTCCGAACCGCACGACCTGGTGGTCACCCTCGACGGCGAGGTGGTGCACACGGAGCGCCTGGAACCCCCGCGGATGCCCGGTCGCGACGCGGCGGACGGCGACGGACAACCGGATCTCTACGCCTCGAACGAGGACGACACGAGCGGTGGGCCGGACGTTAGCGTCCGCCTCTCCGTGCATGCGGGCAAACAAGCGCTGGGGGTGGCGTTCGTCAACAAGGGCGCGAAGCTGATCGAGCAACACCAGCAGCCGTTCGAGCGGCCCCACGTCGCACAGGGCGAAGACCAGCGGGCCGAGCCGGTGCTGGAAACCATCGAGATTACCGGGCCCTTCGAGACAGGCGGCGCGCGCGCCGATACCGCCAGCCGCGAGCGCATCTTCGTGTGCCGCCCGGCAAACAGCGTGGAAGAAATCGACTGCGCGCGAACCATTCTCACGACTCTGGCGCGGCGGGCCTACCGCCGTCCGCTGACCGATGCGGACCTGGACGACCTGCTCGCCTTCTACCGCGAGGGTCATGCGGAGGGGCAGGCTGATCCGGAGGGCGGTTTCGAGGCGGGCATCCACCGGGCGCTGAGGCGGCTGCTGGCGCATCCGGAGTTCCTGCTGCGCATCGAGCGGGAACCCGAAGACGCCGAGGGCGCCTATCGCGTCAGCGATCTCGAGCTGGCTTCACGGCTGTCCTTCTTCATCTGGAGCAGTATTCCCGACGACGAACTGCTGGACGCCGCAAACCGCGGCGTTCTCAGTAATCCCGCAGAGCTCGAACGGCAGGCGCGCCGCATGCTCGCCGATCCCCGCTCCGGTGCGCTGATCGACAACTTCGCGGCGCAGTGGCTGTATCTGCGCAACCTGCCGGAGACGACCCCGGACGCCTGGCTGTTTCCGGACTTCGACGACAACCTGCGCCGCTCGATGCGGCGCGAGACCGAGCTGTTCTTCGAGAGCATCATCCGCGAGGACCGCAGCGCGATCGATCTCATCGCCGCCAACTACACCTTCATCGACGAGCGGCTCGCCAGGCATTACGGGATACCCCACGTGCGGGGAAGCCGCTTCAGGCGCGTCGCCCTGGATCCCGATAGCGGGCGCGGCGGGCTGCTGGGCCACGCCAGCATTCTCACGGTCACGTCGTACGCGACCCGCACATCGCCGGTGCTGCGCGGCAAGTGGGTCCTGGAGAACATCCTCGGCACGCCGCCCCCTCCCCCGCCGGCGAACGTGCCGCCGCTCGAAGACGCGGGCCGCGGGCAGGTGCTCTCGATGCGCGAACGCATGATCCAGCATCGCGCGAATCCGGTGTGCGCGAGTTGCCACGCACTTATGGATCCCATCGGCCTGTCGCTCGAGAACTTCGACGGCATCGGCCGCTGGAGGACACGCACCGAGGGATTCGCTCCGCTCGACGTCACCGGCAGCCTGCCCGACGGGTCCGCCTATGAAGGCGTGGACGGCCTCAAGGCGACTCTGTTGAGCCGGCCGGAGCTGTTCGTGACCACGGTGAGCGAAAAACTGCTTGCGTACGCCCTCGGCCGCGCCGTTGAATACTACGACGCGCCTGCGGTGCGCCGGATCGTGCGCGACGCCGAAGAGGACGGCTTTCGGTTCTCGTCGCTCATCCTGGGGATCGTCCGCAGCACGCCGTTTCAGATGAGAGGCATCGAGTCATGATCATTCGCAAGATCGCCTTGCCGCGGCGGA
Organism: Vicinamibacterales bacterium; assembly: GCA_965207665.1. Classification (GTDB taxonomy): domain Bacteria; phylum Acidobacteriota; class Vicinamibacteria; order Vicinamibacterales; family UBA8438; genus JAAXGX01. The sequence continues at coordinate 2,075,680 of CBDBMV010000002.1, read as the reverse complement.
CGTTCCTGCGCGGCGCGGGCGCCACGCTGGCGCTGCCGCTGCTCGACGCGATGGTGCCCGCCCTCACGGCCGCAACGCGGACCGCGGCGAACCCGGTGCGCCGGCTGGGGTTCGTCTACTTTCCGCACGGGTCGGTGACGTGGAGCGCGGACCAGAACCTGTGGACACCGGCCGCGGAGGGCAGGATCGAGGAGCTGCCGCCCATCCTGAGCTCGCTCGCACCGTACCGCGACCAGTTGACCGTAGTCACGAACCTGGAGATGAAGAACGCTCAGGGTAACGGCCGGGACGGCAACGGCGAGCACACGCGGGCGAACGCGACCTTCCTGAGCGCGGCGCGCCCCAAGATGACCGTGCGTTCCGACGTGCGGCTGGCCACGACGGTCGATCAGATTGCCGCACGCGAGTTGTGCAGGGACACGCGGCTGCCCTCGCTGGAGCTGGCCCTCGACTCGAACTTCCTCGTCGGCAACTGCGACGACGGCTACAACTGCGTGTACGTGAACACCATCGCGTGGTCGTCGCCCACCACGCCGCTGCCGTGCGAGACGAATCCGCGCCGCGTGTTCGAGCGCCTCTTCGGCGAGGGCGGCAGCGAGGCCGAGATGCAGGCCGAGGCGCGCGCCGACCGCAGCATCCTCGATGCGGTCACCGAGGACCTGGCCCGGCTGCGCTCCACGCTCGGCCCCGGCGACCGCGGCCGAGTGAGCGAGTACCTCGATACGGTGCGGGAGGTCGAGCGGCGCATCCGCATGGCGGAGGCGCAGGCCAGCCAGCCCGACCTGGCGCTGCCCGCGCAGCCGGTCGGCATTCCCGACAGCTACGACGAGCATGCGAAGCTGATGATCGACCTGCAGGTACTGGCCTACCAGGCCGACATCACGCGCGTGTTCACGTTCATGGTGGGACGCGAGCAGAATGCGCGCCCGTTCCCGTGGATCGGGGTCAACGACGGGCACCACGCCGTCTCGCACCACCAGGACAACCCCGAGAAAATCGCGGCCATCGCCAAGATCAACGCTTACCAGGTGGAGCTGTTCGGCTACCTGCTGCGGAAGCTGCACGAGACGCCGGACGGCGCGGGCAGCCTGCTGGACCATTCCATGCTGCTGTACGGCAGCGGCATATCCAACGGCAACCTCCACGACCACAAGAACCTGCCGATGCTGGTGGCGGGCGGCGGCGCCGGACAGCTCAAGGGCGGCCGGCACATCAGGTACGCGGAGCAGACGCCGATGGCGAACCTGCTGGTCGGGCTTCTGGACAGGGCGGGCGTCCACGCGGACCGCTTCGGCGACAGCACGGGACGTATCGATCTCGAACCCCTCTCGCTATAGGAGGCGTAACCGGCCGGGCGCGGGCGCCGGCTCCGCCTGCGTTTCTCCTGTCCGGGAGGTAGCGATGCGCAGACACCGATTGAACCCGTTTCATCTGCTCGTCCCGGCCGCGTTGCTGCTGCTGCCGGGTGCAGCGTGGGCGCAGTCCGGCGGCGGCTCGTACGCTGCGTTCCACGGCACGTGGTCATCCGCTGCTCCGGCCGTCACCATGACGTGGGAAGACCGGGGCGGGGGCATCGTCTACGTCTCCACCGCGGACTCCTCGCCTGACGCCGGGCCGCTCGAAGTCTTCGCGTTCCGCCAGGACGGCAAGGACTACCCGTATGCGTTCCGCGGCGGTGACGTCACGTCGACCATCGCCTCGGCGGCAGTCGATTCGCGCACGATTGACGTGACCTACAAGATGGGCGGCACGCGCATCAACCGCAGCCGCTGGTCCGTCTCCGGCGACGGATCGACGCTGACGGTCGGCAGGCCGGACGGGTCGACGTGGACGCTGGCGCGGCAGGCGGCCGAGGCCGGCCCGACGCCGCGCGAGTTCAGCAGCGGGTACGAGCGCTACGTCGGCGTGTGGGAAGCGGTGCAGAACGACCGCGGCTCGAGTACCGGCACCGTCGTCTGGGAAGATCGCGGCGAGAATTTCGTCATCGCCACCGTGCGCGACAGGGACGGCCGCGTGACGATGCGCTACACCCTCAAATACGACGGCAAGCACTACCCGTGCGTCAGCGCCCGCGGCGGCGTCAACACCATCACCTCGGTGTTCGTCGATGACTACAAGACGGACTGGTCGATCTACCTGGCCGACGGGAGCCTGAGCGGGTCCGGCAGCCGCATCGTGGATCCGCACGGCCAGCGCATCGTCGTCCCCGGCAGCGGCGGCGGAGGCGACGACCTGATCTGGCACCGGGTGGGCGATGCGCCTACCGACGGAATTCTCACGCCCTGAGCCCGCACCGCACGCTAGATCGAGGCCCTGCTCAACTAGCCCGCCCTGGAGCTCACCTCTCCTCGACGTCTACACGTCGAGGACGCCGTCCAGCCTGCCGGTGCTGTCGCCGAGCTTCTCGAGCGGGAACCCGAGCTTCTCCAGGATGGCAAGGTGCAGGTTCGTGAGCGGCTGTTTCGGGTAGCGGACGTAGCGCCCGCCCCCGATGCCGGTCCCTCTGCCCCCGACCAGCATGATCGGCAGGTCGTCGTGAAAATGCGTGTTGCTGTCGCTGATGCCGGTGCCGTACAGGAACAGCGTGTGATCCAGCAGCGTGCCGTCGCCCTCGGGGGTCGCCGCGAGTCTGGCGACCAGGTGGGCGAACTGCTGCATGTGGTACTCGTTGATCTTGCTCAGGCGCTCCAGCTTCGCCGGTTCGTCCTGGTGGTGCGACACGGGATGGTGCGAATCGGAAACGCCAATCTCGGGGTAGGGCCGGTTGCTGACCTCCCTGCCCATCATGAACGTACAGATGCGGGTCATGTCGGTCTGGTACGCCAGCGCCAGCAGGTCCATCAGCAGCACCGCGTGCTCGGCGTAGTCGCTCGGAATACCCTCGGGCTGGTCGACCACGGGCAGTGCTTCCAGACTCTGCTGCTCGGCCAGCCGCAGGCGCCGTTCGATGTCGCGTATCGCGTCGAAGTACTCCGTCAGCTTGACCTCGTCCGCCGGACCGACAACCCGCCGCAGATCTTCGGCGTCGCCGTTGACAAAATCGAGAATGCTGCGGTCGATGGTCATGCGCGTCCGCCGCGCGTCCGCATCGGTGCTGCCGGCCGTGCCGAACAGCCGCTCGAACACGGCACGGGGGTCGTTCTCCACCGGCAGCGGCGTCGTGGGCGTGCGCCAGGCGATGGTGTTGGTGTACGCGCAGCTCAGTCCGCCGTCGCATGACCCGAGCAACCCCGGGTCTTCCATGCCCAGCTCCAGCGATGCGAGCTGCGTGTCCTGCGCCAGCTCGGCGGCCGCGATCTGGTCCATCGAAACGGCCGCGCGCACCTGCGCGCTGCGATCCTCGAACGGAGTTCCGGTGAGGAATGTGCCCGACGACTTGATGTGGTCGCCGCCGCGCAGGAGCTTCGCCGATTCGGTCGCCAGCCCGCCGCACAGGACGACCCGGTCCTTGAAGGCGTCCAGGGGCCGCAGGATCGGCGGCAGCGTCACCAGCGCGCCCTCTGTGAGATCGCGCGGATACCAATACGGCATGGACATGCCGTTGGGCACGTACATCACGCCCAGCCGGCGCACCGGCGCGGCCGCCGTCCGGGCGGTGGCGGTGAGCGCGGGCACCATGCTGTCGAGCAGCGGCAGGGCCAGCGTCGCTCCAATGCCGCGCAACACGGTCCGGCGGGGGATGTGCTTCCCGGTGACAATCATGCTGCTCGTCTCCATCGGATTGCCCCCGCGAGTCTACCCTACTCCCCCGCAGGCGCCGCGTTCGAGGCCGGTCCCGACGCGCCCGCCCGCGCCGCGCGCCGCATCCGGAACGGCGCGCTCTCGACGACGCCCTGTACGAGCGCGGACCAGCGGTAGCCGTTCCGGGCCAGGTCGCGCATCAGGTTCCGCACCGTCGGCGCATCGGCATAGCCGAGTCCGCGGCCAGAGGCGTAGGTAAGCAGCTTCTCGACCACCGTTCGCACGAATGCGTCGTGGCCGTAGCCGAGCAGCGCCTCCCGGAACTCGCGCGGGGTGTCCACCGTCTGTCCGGCGAGCATGATGCTTGCGTTGATGGGCGCCCCGCCATCGGTATCGCGCCACCGGCCCACCGCATCGTAGTGCTCCAAGGCGAATCCGAGTTGGTCCATCCGGTTGTGGCAACTGGCGCATACCGGATTGCTGCGATGCTGCTCCATCCGTTCCCGCAGCGATTCCGGCCGGGCGCCCGAGGCATTCTCTTCCAGCGGCGGCACGTTCGGCGGCGGCGGCGGCGGCGGCGAGCCGAGCAGGTTCTCGAGAACCCACTTGCCGCGCAGGACCACCGATGTACGGTCCGGGTACGACGTCACCGTCAGCACGCTGCCCTGACCGAGCAGGCCCATTCTCCTTTCGTCGGAGAGCCGCACGCGACGCAGGTGGCTGCCGTACACGCCGTCGATGCCGTAGTGCCGCGCCAGGCGCTCGTTCAAATAGGTGTAGTCCGCTCGCAGGAGATCCTGCACCGGGCGGTCCTCGCGCACCTGGTTGGCGAAGAACAGTTGCGTCTCGCGCGCCATGGCGTCGCGCAGCGTCGTGTCGTAGCCGCGAAAAAGCGCGCCGTCCGGCTCGTGGGAGTGGATGTTGCGCACCTGCAGCCACTGCTCCACGAAGTCGTCCATGAACCGCGTCGCGCGGCGGTCCTCCAGCATGCGCCGGACCTGCGCCGCCAGAACGGTGGGATCCGCCAGCCGGCCGCGCGCCGCCAGATCGAGCAGCTCGTCGTCCGGGATGCTCTTCCACAGGAAGAACGACAATCTCGAGGCGAACTCCAGGTCGGTCAAGCGGTAGATGGCGCCCGCATCGACCCGCTCCTCTTCCATTCGGATGAGAAACTTCGGCGACGACAGCAACGCCTCCACGGCGCGCTCGATGCCCGTATCGAACGTGCCCGCGCCGCGGCCCGCCGCATAGAGCTCCAGCAGTGGCTGTACGTCGGCGTCCGTCACGGGACGCCGGTACGCGCGCCGTGCGAGGGTCGTGATTATCGCGCGGGCGCAGGGCTCCTCCTCGTTGGCGCGCCCGGGGTAGCAGGCGAATATCCGACTGCGGCTGGGCGTGTGATCCGGCGCCTGGCCGTCGTAGGGACCGGCGATCTGCAGCTTGTCGATCCCAATCCGCGAACCGCTTGCCGCGGCCGACGGCATGGTGCGCGTGAACGCCGCGGCGACCGTCCGCGTGCCGGCGCCGACGGGCACGCGGACTTCGAGGTGATCGTCGGCGGTCAGACGATACGTGTGAATCCGCTGGCCTTCCAGATCGTCTTCCTCGACGCCGATGATCGTGCCGGGATCCAGCCCCTGGTGCTTGCCTCCAATCGCGAAGCGCTTGACCAGCGCGTGGTCCACGCGCAGCTCGATGGCATGCTCGTCCTCTTCGATCCCCTCGATGCCGTAGGACACCGAATTGCGCTGCAGGCGGATCCGGAAGAGATACTCGCCGTCAAGGGGAAAGGTGTGCCGGACGGCAAGGCCGCCCTGCGTGGCGAACGGCAGGCGGCTGTCCATGCGCGCGTCCTGCCGCGCCCGGGCGGGGACCGAGTAGAAATGCGACGCCGGCCGATTGTCCGGACTCGCCAGCGCCAGGCGGCTGATCTTCGTGGCCGCCGACATGTAGCGCGCCATCAGCGACGGCGTAATCGACAGCACGTCGGCATTGTTGTCGAACCCGAACCCGGCGAGATCGCCGGGCAGGAAGTCCGCACCTTCGATTTCGAGCGCCAGCAGATCGCGAACGGCGTTGACATATTCAGTCCGGTTCAGACGGCGGGACGCCACGCGGCCCGGATCCGGCGCCGCGGCCGCGTCCAACCGCGCTTCCAGCGCGGTGGCGAAGCTGTCGATTGCGACGGCATCCGGACGCCGCCGGCCGGCGGGCGGCATCTCCCCGTCACGCAGCTTGCGGACTATCTTCTCGAGGGTCTCCGCGTTCGCCGCAACGTCCGTGATGTCGAGCTGCTGCATCGAGAGACCACCGGTCCGGAGGCGGTCGTTGTGACAGGCGACACAGAACTGGTCGAGCAGCGCACGCTGCGGGGGTGCCGCGGCCGCCGGCTGTTGGGCGCCGGCGCCGCTCGGCGCTCCCACGCCCATCACGCACGCCGCGGCGATGACTGCGATGCAGCTCCGTGCCATTTGAAGATTCCGATTGACTCCCAACGCCGGGCCTCGCGCGCAGCTACGATGATATACTCAAAAATTGCAAAGAATACGGTGAAAAATCCCCTGGACACGGCATGCAGCAGCCTGCTGCTGGCGCTGATCGTCGTCTCCTTTTACACGGCATCGCCCGGCGCCCGCGGCGGCGAGGACGCGCGCCTCGTCGACGCGGCGGCTGCACGGGACCACGCAGCCGTTGAGACGCTGTTGCACGAGGGCGCCGACGTGAATGCCGCGCGCGCGGACGGTGCGACCGCGTTGCTGTTCGCGGCCCACTGGAACGACGTGGCGCTGGCCGAGCTTCTGCTGCGCGCCGGGGCGGACGTGAACGCGGCCGACGACCACGGCGTCACGCCGCTTGCGCTGGCCAGCGAGAACGCCGGCCTCGACATGGTCGAGGCGCTGCTCAACGCCGGGGCCGATCCGGATGCAGCCGAGGTGCTCAGTGGACTGACCCCTCTCATGACGGCGGTCAGAACCGGGAACCACCGTGTCGTCGGCGCCCTCCTGCAACATGGCGCCGATGTCAACGCGGCCACCTACAAGACGCACAACACGCCCGCGATGTGGGCCGTCTCCGGACGTGACACGGGCATGGTCCGGCTGCTGGCCGGCGCCGGCGCGGACTTGCACGTCTCGACGGCAAGGGGACTGACGCTCCTGATGCTGGCCGCGCGCAACGGCGACGTCGAGATGGCGGAGGCGCTACTGAACGCGGGTGTCGACCCGAACGCCACCGGTTCGGCCGGCATGCACGCGCTGCCGTTCGCCGTCGTCGCGGGCCAGGCGGAGTTCGCCCGGTTCCTGCTCGAGCAGGGCGCCGACCCCGACGGCGGCCTGGCCGGGATCCGCGCGCTGCATGCGGCGGCCGGCAACGTCCGCCCCTGGCTGGCCGAATGGAACCAGCAGCACGCGCTGCTCCGGCTGCCGAACGGCGTGCGGCCGGTCGAGCGGCCGGCCCTGGTTGATGCACTCCTCGCGAGCGGCGCCGATCCGAATGCACGCATCGCGGGGCCCGGCGTCGATCAGGACTATCTGGCGCACCCGCGGCGGGGAGCGTTCCAGACGTACTCGTGCGGCACCGGCGACCTCCGCGGCGCCACGCCGCTGTGGATCGCGGCGCGCGAGGCCAACGGGAACCCGCGTGCGGAGGCGGTCGCGTCCGGCGACGTGGACGCCAGGCTGCAGGTTCTCCGCGCACTCCTGGCGGCCGGCGCCGATCCCGCCGTGGTCACCGACGACGAGACGACGCCGCTCATGGCCGCGGCCGGCCTCGGCCAATGCACCAACGACTACACGCTGCGGCGCGGCAGGCGGTCGCGCGGCGCGGAAGCGGCGGTGGCGACGCTGCTCGACGCGGGGGCCGACATCAACGCCGTCAACGAGGGCGACTTCGCGGCGCTGCATGGCGCCGCGTTCCGCGGCCTCAACGAAGTGGTCGGCATCCTGGTCGACCGCGGCGCCGACATCGATGCGCGCGACTTCCGGGGGCGCACGCCATACCGGCTGGCGCAGGGCAGCAAACAGTCGTTCTACTTCCAGGAATATCCCGAGACGGCGGAGTTCATTGCCGGCCTCGGGGCCGATACCGCGATCGGGCTGGCGGGCAACGTGCAGGAACGGCTGCGCGACGTTGCCGTCGAGGACGAAATCTCCCCGCGCTGATCCGCGTCCGCCCGGTAGCCCCCTCAGGACGGGAGCCGGAAGGTCAGCAGCTCGGCGGGGTGGCCCGCACCGCCGACAGCCAGCGTGATGTACTGCACGCCCCCCAGCGAGTAGGTCATCGGCAAGCCGGTCACTGCCGCCGGAAGTTGCAGCGCACCGACCTGCCTTCCCGACGCCTTGTCGTAGGCGCGCAGCATGGCGGCGCGGATACCGTCGGGTGTCGTGAAGGTGGAATCGTCGCCCGCAATCAGCAGGGTCTTCGTCACCAGCGTGCCGCCGCCGCTGCTGCCCGTGCGGGGAATATCAAGACCCTGCAGCGCCGGATGGTTCCTGACCACGTCGGGCGTCTCGCCATGGGGAACCTGCCAGACGATGTCGCCGCGATTCAGGTCGATAGCCGTGATGCGCCCGTAGGGCGGTCTGGCCAGCGGGAGGCCGTCGACCAGCAGCCCGGTCACTGGAATCGGCGTGGCCCCGTCCGCTTCACGCCCCGCCGCCGCGGCCGTCCCGACGACGAAGTTCATGTCTGAAGTCGTCGGGTTCGGCTCCACCAGCGCCACCGACATCATGGATGTCCTGGACGCCAGGTACACGATGCCCGTCTCCGGATCCAGCGACCCGCCGGGCCAGTTCGAGCCGCCGGCAATGTTCGGCAGGGTCAACGTGCCCAGCGGGCCCTCGGCGCGGCTCACCACGGGCGGCGTGAAGATCGGCCCCAGCTTGTAGCGCGATGCAATCTCCACCGCCTTCGCCCGCAGCTCGGGCGTGAAGTCGATCAGATCATCGAACGTGACGCCCTGCCGGTCGTAGGCCGGCGGCTTCGTCGGAAACGGCTGCGTCGGGGCGTACCATTCGCCCGGCACGTCACCGGCCTCCACGGGGCGTTCCTCGATGGGCCACACCGGTTCACCCGTCGCCCGGTCGAACACGTACAGCCAACTCTGTTTCGTGGGCTGGACGACTGCCTCGACGGCCCGCCCGTCAACGACGATGTCGGCGAGGATCGGGCCGCACGGCAGGTCGTAGTCCCAGATGTCGTGATGCACGAACTGGTAGTGCCATACGCGCTCGCCGGTCTCCAGGTCCACCGCCACCAGCGAATCGCTGAACAGGTTGTCGCCCGGCCGGTGCCCGCCGTAGTGATCGCCGGTGGGCGTCTCGATCGGGAGATACGCCAGCCCCAGCTCTGGATCGACGGTGATCTGCGCCCATACGCCGGTGTGCCCCGTGTAGACGCGCGAGTCGTTCAGCCAGGTGTCGGCTCCGAACTCGCCGGCCGCAGGAATCGTGTGGAAGATCCAGAGCCGCTCGCCCGTCCGCACGTCGTAGGCGCGCACGTGCCCCTTGGGAGCGGAGCGGCTGCGCGGCACCTGACCCGGTGCGTGCGAGGCGCCGACGATGATGGTGTCGCCGGCCACGACCGGCGGTGTTCTGAGTGAAACGTCGCCGGTCACGAGGTCGAGCGGCTGGTCCATCTCCAGCCGCAGATCGACCATGCCGTCCACGCCGAAGGACGGGATCCTGAGGCCTGTCCGCGCGTCTAGAGCCACAAGGCGATAGCCGGGCGTGATGTAGAAGACGCGCGACTCGCCGCCGGCCGTCCAGTAGGCAACGCCGCGCCCGGAGCCGCCCCGGGTCGCCAGCTCGCCGCGCCGCCCCTCGTCCATCCGGTGAACCCACAGCAGCTCGCCGGTGGCCGCGTCGAGCGCCGCGACCGCCCGCCGGCTGCCGGCAGTGGTGTACATGACGCCACTCGCCACGAGCGGTGTGGTCTGCCAGCGATAGTCGGGCCGAGGGCCCAGGTTGGCCGTCCCGAACCGCCACACCAGCTCCAGCGCGTCGAAATTGGCGGCGTCGATCTCATCGAGCGGCGCATAGCGCGTGTTGGCGAGATCCGCGCCGCGCGTGGGCCATTCCCAGGCCGGCGTCGCCGGCTGTGCAGCGGCGCGCACTCCGCTGGCCGCGATCAGCACGACCAGGGCGGCGCAGCGCCGGGTGCGGTTACACATCGGCAGTGGTCTCCGTCCCGCCGCAGGCGCCTCACGAAGGAAGCGCGAAGGCCACCAGCGCGGCGTCCGGACCTGCGCCGGTTGGGATGACCAGGAACTGCCGGCCCGATCGCGTCCGGTAGGTCGACGGATTGCCGCCCGCCTGGAACGGCAGCGCGCCGCGCCAGACCTCCTCGCCGGTCAGCTTGTCGAAGGCGTAGAGGTGCTCGTCGCCGCTGCCGAAGAACACCAGGCCGCCGGCGGTGACCAGCGGACCCCTGCCGCCAGGGCCGCCCAGCCGCTCCGGCAGATCGACATCCCGCAGCAGCGGGTGATTGCGCACGACGCGGCTGCCGACCCCGAGCGGCATCTGCCAGGCGATTTCGCCGCGGTTCAGGTCGATCGCGCTCACGCGGACCCAGGGCGGCTTGATGACCGGCACCGGGCCCAGCCGGCTGCGCACGGGCGGGATCGCCCCGGGCCGGCCTCGGAAGATGGCCGTCACCGCGCCGCGTGGACAGTTGTTGCTGTACTCGACGTCGACATCGGGATCTTCACCCGGGTTGCGGCAGATCTGATTCGGGGAGACCCCCTCCGTCGACCGGACGTACAGGAAACCCGTCTCCGGATCGAATGCCGACCCGCCCCAGTTGGCGCCGCCGCCGACCGTCGGCCGTTGCAGCGTGCCCTGCAGGCTCGGGGGCGTGAAGATCGGCCCGAGCCGGTACTGCCCCAGCTCCTCGAGGGCCAGGGCGTGGATCTCCGGGGTCAGGTCGTTGGCGTCGTCGAGCGAAATACCCTGGCCGGCGAACGCCGGCGGCTTCGTCGGAAACGGCTGCGTCGGATAGGGCACCTCGCCCGGCACGTCGGTCTCCGTGTCGACCGGACGCTCCTCGATCGGCCACACCGGCTCGCCCGTCACGCGGTCGAACACGTAGGTGAAGCCCTGCTTCGACACCTGCGCCACCGCTTCGATGGTCCGCCCGTCCACGGTGATCGTCGCCAGCGTGGGAGGCGCGGTGAGGTCATAGTCCCACAACCCGTGGTGCACGGTCTGGAAGTGCCACTGCCGCTCGCCGGTGCGGGCGTCGAGACACAGGATCGATTCGGCGAAGAGGTTGGCTCCGGGGCGCCGGCCGCCCCAGTAGTCGCTGCTCGGTGTGCTCGTCGGGACGTACAGCAGACCACGCTCTTCATCGAGCGACATCAGGCCCCAGACGTTGGCGTGGCCCGTATAGCGCCACGACTGGTTCTCCCAGGTGTCGGCGCCGAACGCGTCGTTCGACTGCGGGATGGTGAAGAAGATCCACCGGCGCTCGCCCGTGCGCGCGTCGAACGCCTGCACGGAGCCGGGTGTGTCGAAGCGCCGCTGGACGCGGTCCGGAACGCGGCTCCCGACAATCACCAGGTCGTCGTAGACCACCGCGGGGGATGTCTGGTCGAACGTGTAGCTCGGCACCCCGCGCCCGTGGCCCTCGGTCAGCAGCACGCTGCCGCCGTCGCCGAAGCTCGTGATGAGCCGGCCGGTGGCGGCGTCAATGGCGTACAGCCGCGTGCGGCTGTTGAGGAACAGGTGCAGGGCGTCGCCCTCGCGCCGGAACGCGATGCCGCGGTGGTGGAAGTTGCCGCCCGGGCTCGCGCCGCTGGCGTCGTCCTCGTAGACCCGCGGGTCGTAGATCCACTTCTCGGCCCCGGTCTCGGCGTCGAGCGCCACCACGCGCGAGTACATCGTCGGCAAGTACAGCGTGCCGTCGATCATCAGCGGCGACGCCTGGAACCGCCCCGGTCGGGCGCCCAGCTCCGGCATGGGCTGCTCGTTCGGATCCCAGCTCCAGACGATCTCCAGCTCGCCCACGTTCGTCCGGTTGATGTCGGACAGCGGCGAGTACTTGTCATGGGCCTGCGTGCCGCCCACGTACGGCCACTCGACCATCTCCCCGTCCTGGCCCAGGGCGCCGGGCGCCAGCGCCACGAGGACGATTGCGGTTGCACAGAGAATTCTCACGATGTCCCCCCGGGAAGGATAGCCGGATCGTGGCAGATCAGCTCGACCAGGTTGCCTTCCGGATCATGGAAGAAGAGCGCCCGTGCGCTCGTGCCGGGAAACTCGGCGGGCCGGGGCTCGAGCCCCAGCGCCGTCAGCCGCTCGCGTTCCGGCCCATAGCGATCGGGTGGTATTTCGAACGCGAGATGATTGAGCGTCGATTGCCTGGGCTCGAGTCCATCGAATCGGTCCCTCGCAAGTATGTGCCGCCGGTGATCGATAAGCGCGAGCAGCAGCGGGTGGCCGTGGCGCCCGAGCTGTGTGTCGAGCTCGCTGATTGTCAGAAACGTGATCGTCGGCGCGCCGTCCGGATCGGGCGTCGGGCCGGTTTCGTAGCAGGCTTCGCGCCAGAGCTCGAACCCCAGCACTTCCTGATAGAACCTCCGCATCACAGGCAGGTCGCGCACGCTGAGCGCGATCTCTGCTACACCCGTTACGGTCGGTCCGGGTGACATGCGCAAGCAACTCTCAGAAGGGGTACGCCTGGTACGAGGGATCGCCGCGGTCGCGGCGGCCCTCGGTCGGCTCGCCGGGCTCCTCCGCCACGGACAGGGTGCGGAAGTCCGTGATGGCGAGCCGGTGGTCGATCGCCCATCGCCCGTCGCGCTTCGACCAGGTGTCCGCATAGCGGCTGCGGACCAGCAGCGTGGTCGCGCCGTCGGCCGTCTGCGTGTGCAGCGAGGCCATCACGTATGCCTCGCTGACCGCCGTGTCGCCGTCAACCTCGATGAGCACGTTGGTTATCTGGTGCGAATGGGCCGTCATGGTTTCGTGCCTGGGCCATACCCAGTCGACGAACCCGGCTCCGGTGCCCTCGTAGGTGCCGACGTAGTTCGCCGTCCCGTCGGGATGCCAGACGCGCGTCGCGAGCTCCCGGTCCATGCGATCGAGGCCGCGCGCGTAGTTGTAGATCTGCTCCCGGATCTCGTCCTTGGCAGCCAGCTCGTGCAGCAGGCGCTGGTCGGCCGGGTCCATGGCCGGCGCACCCTCCCCCGCTGCGAAAGCGGCGTACCCGCCGGCTCCGACAACGACTCCCAGCGCGAGGGCTCCGGCCAGCTTCATCGAGCCCGGTTCGTGTGTCCCCTCCATTGCAGCCTCCCGTCGACGCAGCGACTGCCGGCCACCCGGCGCCGCTGACATGCCCATCGTAGTGCCGCGTTGCGGACCTGCACAACGCATTGACGCGTGACCCGCGGCATGCGGGCAAACGCCCGCCTGCTGGCGTTAGAATCACGGGTGCGGCAGGAGGTGTGCGATGGATCGTGGCAGGCTCGCGGCGTTTTCGTGCGTGGTCGCGATGGTCGTTCTGGCGCCGTTGACGCTGGCCGGGCAGGACGCCGGCTGGGTCGCGCCCCGCACGCCGTGGGGCGCTCCGGACCTGATGGGCACCTACACCAACAAGACGTTCACGCCGCTGCAGCGCCCGCCCGAGCTGGCCGGCCGCGAGTTTCTCACCACGGAGGAGATGGCCACGCTCGAACAGGAACGCATCGCACGCAACGAGCGGCTGCTCAACGCGCCGCGCGAGGCGAGCTCCGCGGGGGGCCGGACATCGCGTCGCGACCACGAGGGCGTGAACGGATCCGACGTGGGCTTCTACAACAATTTCTGGCTGGACTGGGGCACGCGCACCACGGGACGCACATCCATCATCATCGACCCGCCGGACGGCCGCCTGCCGCCGGAGACGCCTGAATTTCAGCAGCACTGGGCCCGGCGCGAGGCCGAGAAGCGCCGCGCCAGCGGCGACCCCGAGACGTGGCCCGCGTCCGGCAGCGGTTACGCCGACAGTTGGACGGATTTTCAGCTCAACGACCGGTGCATCGTCTGGTCCGCGGGTCCGCCCATGCTGCCCGGCCCGTACAACAACACGTACGTGATCGCCCAGACGCCGGACTACGTGGCCATCCGCGTCGAGATGATCCACGAGACGCGCATCATCCCGCTGGACGGAAGGCCGCACCTGCCGTCGCACATCCGCCAGTACATGGGCGACATGAGGGGCCGCTGGGACGGCGACACGCTGGTCGTCGAGACCACCAACGTCCGGCGCACCGAGGGCGACCCCGGCGCTCAGGGCAACGACCAGATCCTGCTGCGCGCCTCGAACGGGCGCACCGACGACACGATTCGCACCGTCGAGCGCTTCACCCGGGTGAACGCCGACACGATCACCTACCACTTCACGATCGAAGACCCGTCCCGCTGGACCCGGCCGTTCTCCGGCGAGTACCCGTTCGTCAGGACGGACGAGGACCTGTTCGAGTACGCCTGCCACGAAGGCAACTACAGCATGTCGCTCATGCTGTCGGGCCAGCGCGCCATCGAGCGGCAGGGCCGCGCCTCGTCCCGGTAAGCGACGGTGCCGCCCTGGCGTGAGCGTGGCGGCGCAGCGCCAGCGTGGTACGTCGATGCGGTGGGACTCTGGTGCCTGCTGGGATACGCCGCGCTGGCAATCCTTGCAAGGCAGTCCGGCGAGCCGCCGCTGCCGGCCTTCTTCCTGCTGGTCGCGTGGACCGGCCTGCCGGTCTTCGCACTCTTCCTGTACTTCCGGCGGTTCGACATCCCGTTGCCGGTCGGCCGGCTGATCTTCTGGGCCGTCGCCTTCCGCCTTTGCGGGCTGGCGGGCGGCCCGTTCTACGAGGACGACTTCTACCGCTACCTGTGGGACGGCTACCGCTTCGCCACCACCGGTACGCCCTATGGCGCGGCGCCGGAGGCGTTCTTCGTCGACCCCGGCGTGCCGCCGGCCATGCAATCGGTGCTGGACGGCATCAACTTTCCGGAGCTGCCGACCATCTACGCCCCGGTCACGCAATTCATCTTCCTGCTCGGCTACTGGCTGCAGCCGGGCAGCGTCGCGGTGCTGCAGGCGATCCTGATCGCGTTCGATCTGGCTGCGGTGGCGCTGCTGCTGCGCCTGGCGCCGGCGCGCAACGTGCTGCTCTACGCCTGGTGTCCGCTGGTGGTAAAGGAGATCGCGTTCACCGCACACCCGGACGGCGCCGGCGCCTGCCTGCTGCTGGCGGCGATCGTCCTGGCGCGGGAGCGCCGCTGGCGGTTCGCCGCCGTCGCGCTGGGGCTGGCGGCGGGCGCCAAGGCGTTCGGGCTGGTGCTGGCGCCGCTGGTGCTGGCCGGCGCCCGCGTGCGGCATTGGTTGCTGTTCGCCGGCACGCTTGCGGCGGTGTATGCCCCATTTGCGCTTCGAG
Source organism: Vicinamibacterales bacterium (assembly GCA_965207665.1). Taxonomy (GTDB): domain Bacteria; phylum Acidobacteriota; class Vicinamibacteria; order Vicinamibacterales; family UBA8438; genus JAAXGX01. The sequence goes on along the minus strand of CBDBMV010000002.1, from coordinate 2,060,598 downwards.
GCGCCAGCGACCTGGCCTCATTCCAGGTGTTCGCACAGGAATGGGAATTCAACTCGGCGCTGTTCGCGGTGCTGCAGACCGCGCTGCCGCCGTTCGAGGCCCGGCTCGTCCTGGGCCTGGCGTTCGCGGCGTTCTGGTGCTGGTACGCCCTCAAGTACTATAGGAGCCCTGCCGGTGGAATTCCGCGCGGCGACTGGATCTTCGGCGCCCTGCTGGCGGTATCGCCGGTCATCAATCCCTGGTACCTGCTGTGGCTGCTGCCGTTCGCGGCGATCTTCCCGGGCGTATGGGCGTGGACGGCTTCAGTCGCCGTGCTGCTGAGCTACGTTACCGGGCTGAACCTTCAGGACTACGAGATGCACCCGTACGGACAGCCGCCGTGGGCGCGGGGGCTGGAATTCAGCCTGATTCTCGCCGGGCTTGGCTGCGACATCATCCGGCGCCGGTGGCGCGGTCGTGCCGGTCCGTCCGGCGCCGCGAGCGGCTGAGGGCACGGCATGTACGAGGGTCTGAGCGTCGGCGTCGTCATTCCGGCGCGCAACGAGGCCGGCAACATCGCCGCCGTGGTGGCCGAGCTGCTGGATCTGCGGACGGAGAACGGACAGCGCGTCGTGGACGACCTCGTCGTATGCGACAACGGCTCGACGGACGGCACGGCGGACCGGGCGCGCGAGGCCGGCGCGCGCGTAGCCGTCGAAAACACGCCGGGCTACGGCATCGCCTGCCTTACCGCGCTGGCTGTCCTGCGCCCTGTGGACGCGGTGCTGTTCGTCGACGGCGATCGGTCCTGCCGGACGCAGCAGGCGATCGATCTGCTGCGCGCCATCGCGGACGGCGCGGACATGGTGGTGGGCTCGCGCGCGCTGGGCCGCATGGAGCCGGGCGCCCTGTCGCCGCCGCAGATCGCCGGCAACCGCGTCGCGGCGGTGCTCATACGGCTGCTGTGGGGCAAGCGGCTGACCGACCTCGGTCCGTTCCGCGCCATCCGCATGGACGCCCTGCGGCGGCTCGACATGCGCGACACCGCCTACGGCTGGACCGTGGAGATGCAGGTCAAGGCGATTCAAGCGCAACTGCAACTCGTCGAGACGCCCGTGGACAGCCTTCGGCGGCGGGCCGGCCGGTCGAAGGTGGGCGGCACCGTGAGAGGCGTCATCGGCGCCAGCGCCGGCATCCTGGGAACGATCTTCCGCTTGCGATGCAGTAGTATCCCGCCGTTCAATAGGAAGAAGAGGAAGCGCACGGATGGAAACTGAGGGAAGCCAAACGACGCGAACAGCGGCCGGCCGCGGGAGGGGCCTCGCAGCGGGCCTGCTTGGCGCGGCGTTGCTGGCGGCGGCCTGCGGACCGCCGCAGGCGGAACGCATTGCGGGCTGGGATGCAAGCGACGAATCCAACACCGCCAGCATCGACCACGGCGCCTGGCAGGACATCCTCGACGGCTACGTCCGCCCCGACGCGGACGGCGTCAATCTCTTCGACTATGCCGGGTTGGCGGCGCATTCCGGCGACTCCGCCGGGCTGGCCGAATACCTCGGAAACCTGGAAGCGATCGACCCGCGCGACTACTCCCGCGCGGAGCAGATGGCGTACTGGATCAACTTCTACAACGCGCTCACGGTGAAGGTCGTGCTGGACGAGTACCCCGTGGATTCAATCAAGGAAATCCACGAAGGAGTGATTCCGCTCGAGGGTCCCTGGGGCGACGTGCACGCCAACGTGGCCGGCGAGGACCTGACCCTGGACGATATCGAGCACGGCATCCTGCGCCCCATCTGGCGGGAGAAGCGGATCCACTACGCGGTGAACTGCGCCGCCTACACCTGCCCGCATCTGATCGAGACCGCATTCACCACCGCCAACACCGAGTCGCTGCTGGAAGCCGGCGCGCACGCCTACGTGAACAGCCCGCGCGGCGTAGACGTGGTCGACGAGGACTTCATGGTGTTGTCGAGCATCTACCAGTGGTACCCGGAGGATTTCGGCGGCACCGAGGAAGCGGTGATCGAGCACCTCGTCGAATACGCCGACGACGAGCTCGCGGCGTTTCTGAAGGGCTTCGAGGGCGCGATCGACTACGACTACGACTGGGCGCTGAACGAGCCGCGGCGCTGAGCAGTCCGCTCCGGGAATATTCCTGTTACAGTTGGGTGTTCTGGCTGTCGAATGTACGACGGCAGTACGATGGGGAGGACGAGTTGATGCTGCAATTTGTTCGGCTGGGCATGCTGCTCGCCGCGGGCGCATGGCTGTTCGCCGGTTCGGTCGAGGCGTCGGGATCCATCGGCACCGGCGCGGGCAAGGTGAGCCCGCGTGCGGCGTATTCACAGGGCAAGGCGCTCACATTCAACGAGATGGTGTGCGACGACTGCCCGCTTCAGAAGAACGATCTCGACCGCGAGCGGGCGGCGAGCCTGACGGCCAGCCTCCAGGCGGTCTACGAAGGCGGCCAGGCCGCGGCCGGAGACGCGGAGGCCGTGCGGGCGCTGTGCGGCGGCGGCGCCACTGCCGACGATGAGGAATGCGCCCTCAGGATGGAGCTGGTGCACTACTTCCTCTCGCGCCGCTACAAGCTGTAGCGCCGGACCAGCAATTGGATATGTCAATGACAGGAGATACCAGCAATATGCACGGCCATCATCGCTCGCTCATCCCCATCCTCGCCTGTCTGGCGCTGCTGGCGTGCCTGCAGGCGCAGCCCGCGTACGCCCAGGGCACGCCCTGGATCGCGGAGCCGGAGACCGGCTCCATCAGCGTTACTTTCGCCAACCAGCACGCCACGTCGTTCTTCCGCGGCGATACCGAGGTTCGCGGTCCGCTGGAGGCAACGGACGCGCACCTGTCGCAGAACACGCTCTGGTTCGGCGCCAACTACGCCTTCACCGACGCCGTGGCGCTCGACATCAGGTCGGCCTGGGCCCGCAGCTTCGTGCCGGGCGCCGTCGGACCGGCGGGCGGTCAGGACAGCTACAACGGTCTCGGCGACTCCAACATCGGCGTGACCTGGCGCATCGTCGACGAGTACACGACCGATGCGCCCAGCGTCGCCATCCGCGGCGCCCTCATCGCGGCGGGCAGCTACGACACCGGCTACATCAACTCGCTGGGCGACGGCGGCCACGGCTTCGAGGCGTCGGCGATCGTCGGCAAGTTCTGGACCAATGTCGGCTTCTCCGGGGAGATCGGATTCCGCGTGCGCGGCAGCACAGAGGTGAACACGGGCGCCGTGGGCGGGGCCGGCGGGGGCGACGTAGATGTTCCGAACGACGTTTACGTCAACCTGGCGGCGTTCTTCCCCGTCAACGACGTGATCACGATCGGCGCCGACTACCAGACGGTCAATGCGCTCGACGGCATCGACATCGGCGGCCCCGGCTTTTCGCCGAGCCGCTTCCCGGCGCTCCAGGAGGACATTCACCTCGTGGGCGGGCGGCTACTCGCCAACGTCACCGACCTGATCAGCGTGAACTTCTATGGCGGACAGGTCGTGGCGGGGCGCAACACCGCCAAGTCGCGGGTCTTCGGCGGCGGCGTCACGTTCGCCTTCGGCGGCGGCGGATTCGGACTGTAGGAGCGCGTAGAATGCGAGCGGTCCGCCATGAGATTCCGCAATGCGTTCTGGCAGGGGATCATGGCGGGGCTCGCCAGGGCGCGCGGCGGCCTGCTCGGCCGCGCCCTGGGCAGACCGGCGGCGGCAGCCGAGGATCTCTGTCACGACTGCCGTACGCTGCTGCGCACGCGCGGTGAAGCCTCGGTAGTCACCCTCGCGCGCGGCGCGCTCGACACGTTCGCGCGGCTGGACGCCGGCGAACGGCGCAAGTTCTTCGACTACCTGGCGCGCGACCTGGGCCCCGACGCCGCGGCGCTGGATGCGGCCATCGCGGCCTACCGGGACGACCCCGGACCGGCGACGGCCGCCGCGCTGGCCCGCGCCGCCGAGTCGCCGCGACGCGACCTGCTCGGCCTGCTCAACGCCGTGCCCAACGGCATGTCCGACTTGCTCGCCATGCGCGAGTCACTGCTCGACGCGCTGGGCGACGAGCCGGCGCTGGAGCCGCTCGACGCCGATTTCCTGTACCTGCTGCGCGCCTGGTTCAATCGCGGATTCCTCGAACTGCGGCGCATCGACTGGCGCACGCCCGCCTTCGTGCTCGAGAAGCTCATCCAGTACGAGGCGGTGCACGAGATCCTCAACTGGGAGGACCTGCAACGGCGCCTCGCGGCCGACCGCCGCTGCTTCGGTTTCTTCCACCCGTCGCTGCCAGACGAGCCGCTCATCTTCGTCCAGGTGGCGCTCTGCCGTGGACTGGCGTCGTCGGTCCACGACCTCATCTTTGGCGAGGTGGAGGACGATATCGAAGCCGACACGGCGGTGTTCTATTCCATCAGCAACTGCCAGCGCGGACTGCACGGCATCTCGTTCGGCGACTTCCTGATCAAGCAGGTAGTGCACGAGCTCGCGGCGGAAACGCCCCGGTTGCGCAAGTTCGCCACCCTGTCGCCCATTCCCGGATTCCGTGCGTGGCTGGTGAGCGCATCCCGCGACGAGCGGCTGCCCGGCGGCAGCGACATGGAGGGCACCGAGAGCCCGGAATGGCCGGCGGGCTCGGAGATTGGCGATGAGGAAAAAGAGCACCTGCTGCGGCTTTGCGCGCACTACCTGCTGCGCGAGAAGCGCGGTCGCCACCCGCTGGACCCGGTAGCCCGCTTCCACCTGCGCAACGGGGCACGCCTGGAGCGGATCAACTGGATGGGCGACCCGTCGCCGGCCGGCCTCTCCCAATCGGCGGGCATGATGGTGAACTACGTGTACGACGAGGCGGACGTGGTGGCCAACCACGAGGCGTTCGTCAACGAGGGCCGCATCGCGCATGCCGCCCGGATCCGCAGACTGGCGGATGCAGCCGCCCGCGAATCCACCAGCGGCTGACGCGACGCGCCGGCGTTGAGTTTCGGCCCCGCCGGTGATACGGTTCGACGGAGTTCGATTTCGCCGGGTTTGACACGGGATCCCGATGCCGCGCATCTCCCGCAGGACGGTACTGGGTGCAGGTCTGGCGTTGGCCGCCGGACGCCGGGCGTTCCCGCGCGCACAGGCCGGCCCCCTGCGTGCTTATGTAGGCACATTCACCGCCCCCCTGGGCGCGCAGGTGCCGGCGTATTTCGGGGGCACCGGACCCGGCCCGCACAGCCGCGGCATCTACACCTTCACGTTCGACCCGGAGACCGGCCGCGCCGGCGAGCCCGTGCTCGCGGCCGAGGTGAGCAATCCGTTCAACCTGACCATGGATTCCGACCGGCGCATGGTCTACACGTGCCGGTGGCCCACGGAGGTCGACGGCCAGAACCTGATTTCGGCATTCGCCGCAGACGGCGATACCCTGCGCGAGCTGAACACGGTCCGCAGCGGCGGGGGCGGACCGACAGTCGGGGTGGTCGATCGCACCGGCCGCAATCTGCTGACGACCAACTTCATCACGGACAGCATCGTCTGCTACCGCCTCAATGCCGATGGCTCGCTGGGCGAACGGTCCGCCATGATCGGCCGCGAGCCCGCAGGCGGCAGTTTGGGCCAGGGGGCCGGACGGCAGCCTCCCACCGTCCCGGGCATCCCGTACGGCCCCCACCACGTCCAGCTCTCGCCAACCGAGCGGTACGCCATCGTGCCGGAAATCTGGGGCAGCCGCTGCCGCGTCCTGCGCTTCGACGCCGCAACCGGAGCGCTCGCCACGCACCAGCTCGCCGCCGACGTCGGCGACGCCGGCCCGCGGCACGTCGTCTGGCATCCGGGCGGCCGCTACCTGTACTCCTGCGGGGAGGAGGGTTCGTCGATCTCCGCCTGGAGCTGGGACGAGAACGACGGCAGGCTCGAGGTCCTGCAGAACCTCACGACGCGGCCGGCGGGATTCACGGACTCGAACCGGCCGGCCGACATCGCCATGCATCCCGGCGGTCGGCTCGTCTACGTCACGAACCGCGGCGCGGGCACACTCGCCGGCTTCCGCATCGACCCGTCCAACGGGAGATTGACCGCCTCCGACCAGGCCGAGCTCGGCTCGCCTTCGTCCTGGGCGATGGTGTTCGATCCGAGCGGGCGCTGGGCGCTGGCGGCCGCGCAGATGGGGAACCGGATCGTCGTGTACTCCGTCGACGAGGACGCCGGGCGGCTGGCGCCGATTGGCCAGACGTTGGAGGTCGTTTCGCCCAGTTGTCTACGCTGGGCCTAGTAACCTGTGGAGGAGCGATGACGCGAACCCCCCTTCAGGGCCCCGCTACCGCGCTGCTGGCTTGCGCCCTGGTCGCGGTCGTCGGGTCCGGTTTCGTCGCTTCCGCCGCCGGCCAGGACGCGGCGATAGCGCCGACCTTCGAGTGGGATCCGGCGTGGCCCAAGCCGTTGCCGGAGAAGTGGGCGGTCGGACCCGTCGTGGGTGTGTCGGTCGACGACCGCGACCACATCTGGGTGATACACCGGCGCAGCGTCCTGCTGGAGGACCAGCGTTACACTGCGGCGGCCCAGGAACCGCCCATCGCGGAGTGCTGCATACCCGCTCCTCCGATCCTCGAGTTCGACCGGGACGGCAATCTGTTGTCATCGTGGGGCGGCCCGGGCGCCGGCTACGAATGGCCGCAACGCGAGCACGGCATTCACGTCGACCACAACGGCTACGTCTGGACGGCAGGCAACGGCCCCGATGACGCGCACGTCCTCAAGTTCACGCGGGACGGCACGTTCGTGCTGCAGATCGGACGCCAGGGCCGGAGCGGAGGCAACAGCGACACCCGGAACCTGCAGCGCGCGGCCGACATGAAGGTCGATCCGGCGACCAACGAGCTGTACGTGGCCGACGGCTACGGCAACCGGCGCGTCATCGTCTTCGACGCCGACACCGGAGAGTTCAGGCGGATGTGGGGCGCCTACGGCAACCGGCCGGACGACACGGACATCGGGCCGTACGACCCGGACGCGCCGCCGGCCACGCAGTTTCGAACGGCCCACGGCATCGGGATCTCCACGGACGGACTGGTATACGTCGGCGACCGCGCCAACGATCGCGTGCAGGTGTTCACGAAGGACGGCGCATTCCAGAGGGAGATGTTCGTTGCGCCGCATACGCGTCTCTCCGGCGCGGCGTCCGGCATCGCCTTCTCCGCGGACCCGATGCAGCGGTATCTCTACGTGCTGGACGGCGCCAACCACCGCGTGTGGATCGCCCTCCGCGACTCGATGGAGATATTGGGTCACTTTGGCCGGCACGGCCACTGGGGCGGGCAACTCGACGTGCCCCACAACGTCGACGTCGACAGCAGCGGTAACCTCTATGTCACCGAGACGCTGCAGGGCCGGCGCGTGCAGCGGTTTCTCTACCAAGGTTTGGCGCCTGCCGTGCGCGAATAGCGCCGGTGAACGGTGTCAACGGGATGCGCGGCCCGCACTTGACAATCGCATCCGGTCGTCCACAATGGGCAGGTCGGCAGCAACCGGATGCGACGGAGACCTATCCATGAGTTTCAGATACAACCGTTGGGCGGCCGTTGGAACCGCGCTGCTGCTCCTTGCCGCCGGTAACGCGGCAGCGGCCGGCCAGGGAGACTGGTCGCCCGGGCCCGCGGGCTGGCAGGGTGACCTCACGCCGATCACGGCGGCCGACTGGAACTACGACCGCGCCGCGCACCTGCTGTCACGCGCCGGCTTCGGCGGCACCCCCGAGGACATCCAGAAGCTCGCGGACATGACGCCCGAGGCGGCGGTGCGCTCGCTCGTCGAGTTCGGCGACGTCCCGAATGACCACCTGGAACCGTTCGAGCATTCCGGGTTCTGGGACGAGTCGCTGGCGGACTTCCCTCCCAGCCGTCCGGCGGCGACCGAACTGGCCATGAAGCGCGGCGAAAGCATGGGCGTGCGGGTGAAGCCGGAGACCGTGAACCGCCACATGCAGCCGGTGTCGGACCGCTTCTTCTACTGGCTGCGCGCCACCCAACTCGAAACCCGGCGCCTGAACTACTGGTGGGCCGAGCGGATGCTCGACACCCATCGCCCGCTGGAGGAGAAGTTGGCGCTGTTCTGGCACGGCCACTTCGCCACCGCCGAGAACAAGGTGCGCGACTACCGCAAGATGCTGCTGCAGATCGAGACCTTCGAGCGGCACGCGGCGGGCAACTTCCGCGACCTGGTGATCGCCGTGGCGCAGGACCCGGCGATGCTCTACTACCTCGACGCGGGCGTGAACGTGAAGGGCGCGGCCAACGAGAACTTCGCCCGCGAGGTGATGGAGCTGTTCACGATGGGCGTGGGCAACTACTCGGAGATGGACGTGCGCGAGGCGGCGCGGGCGTTTACGGGCTGGAACTTCGAGAACCTGGACTTCGTGGTGCACCCGGCGCTGCACGACGAGGAGGAGAAGACGTTCCTGGGGCGGACGGGGAACTTCGACGGCGTGGAGGTGCTCGACATCATCCTCGAGCAGGAGGTGACGGCGGAGTACATCGGGGCGAAGATCTACCGCTTCTTCGTGCGGGAGGACCCGTCGGAGGAGTTGGTGTCGGAGCTGGGCTCGATCTTCCGCGGCAACGGCTACGAGCTGCGGCCGCTGCTGACGGCGATGTTCCTGTCGCGTGACTTCTACAGCGAGGCGAGCTACGGGGCGCACATCAAGGGCCCGGTGGAGCACGTGGTGACGCTGCTGAAGCACCTGGGGGCGGAGGACGTGCCCGGGGTGCCGGACTTCAACCGGACGACGATCGCGCTGGGTCAGCACCTGTTGAACCCGCCGTCGGTGGCGGGCTGGGCGCAGGGCAAGTCGTGGATCACGCCGGCGCTGATCCAGGAGCGCGGCAACGTCGCCTTCGACTACCTGTTCCCCGAGGTCGTCGAATTCAACGACCCGAACTTCCTTACCCTGAGCGGGGACGGCATCGTGGGCGAGCGCCTGCGGAGCGGCGCCAATTTCACCGACGCCATCGCCCTGATCGACGACCCGGACAGGATGTCGATGTTCGACATGGCGGCGCAGGAGCGCGACGAGCTTTTCAACACGCGCGTGTCGGGTTACAAGGCCTGGGCGGCAGCAATGCGCAAGCTGATTCCCACGCCGCGCGGCAGCGCCCGCGTCGACATGACGCAGATGGTCCTGGACGCCGGGGCCGGCACGACGGCCGAAGCGGTCGACTACCTGCTGGGACGGTTCCTGCGCGTGCCGATCTCGCCGGGAACGCGTGACGCGATGGTGAAGTTCCTGGACGACGAGCTGGGCACCTCCGACATCAACCGCGCCCGCACGTATCTCGAGGAACCGCTGCGCATGGTGACCCACCTCATCATGAGCACGCCGGAGTACCAGATCGGATAGCACCTTATACACAAGAGACAGACCGATGACCGGAAAGACTCGTGCGATTGGCGTTTGTGCGGCGGCGGCGCTCGTGGCGGCTGGTCTCGTGGCAACGAACAGCTTCGTCGCGGCCCAGGACGATGACATCCGCGGCGTGGTGACCAGTGCGGCCGGCCCGGAGGCCGGCGTCTGGGTGATGGCGGAAACGCGGGACCTGGACACCGGGTTCCGGAAGATCGTCGTTACCGACGACGCCGGACGGTTCCTGGTTCCCGATCTGCCGGAGGCCGCCTACGAGGTGTGGGTGCGCGGATACGGCCTGGTCGACTCCGAGAAGGTGCCGGCGCGCCCCGGCGACGATCTGGAGCTGACGGCCACCGCGGCCGCCACGGCGCAGGAGGCCGCGCAGATCTACCCGGCCAACTACTGGTACTCGTTGCTGGAGGTGCCGCCGGCAAGCGACTTTCCGGGCACCGGTCCGCGGGGCAACGGTATCGGCGAAACCATGTACACGCAGGCCGACTGGATCGATCGGCTGAAGGACGGCTGCCAGCTCTGCCACCAGTTGGGCAATCAGGCGACGCGCGAGTTCCCGATGCTCGACCTCGATGATTTCGACTCGGCCGTCGAGGCCTGGGACTACCGTATCCGGGCCGGCCGCAACGGTCCGGCGATGATGGTCGAAATCAATCGCCTGGGACGGTCTCGCGCCACACAGCTCTACGCCGACTGGACCGATCGCATCGCGGCCGGCGAGGTGCCGCCCGCTCCGCCGCGCCCGCAGGGCAGGGAGCGCGACGTGGTCCTGACCATGTGGGCGTGGGGCCACCCGCGGGGCATGGTGCACGACGAAATAACGACCGACAAGCGCAATCCGACGCTCAACGCCAATGGGCCGGTGTACGGTGTCGGCGGCGCAGGGCTCGTCATCACCGATCCGAATACGCACCAGTCGGTTCGCATGGATCTGCCGACCCGGATCGAACGGGCTCCGCGCGGCAATTCGTACGAGGGGTCGTCGACCGCCATTCCCTCCCTCTATTGGGGCGACGAGCCGGTCAATCTCCAGAGCCGGGGCGCCCACAACCCCATGCTGGACGGCAAGGGGCGCCTCTGGATTACCCAGGCGGTGCGGCCGAACGACGTTCCGAGCTGGTGCCTGGAAGGGTCGGACCACCCGTCCGCGCAGTACTATCCGATCCAGCATCGCGCCGAGTCCCGCCAGCTCTCCTACTACGACCCGGAGACCGGCGAGTTCGAGCTGATCGACACCTGCTACTTCACCCACCACCTGCAGTTTGCCGACGATGACGACGATACGCTCTGGCTGAGCGGATCGACCGAAGCCGTCGGCTGGCTGAACACCCGCCTGTACGACGAGACAGGCGACGAGCGGGCGTCGCAGGGCTGGTGTCCGACCGTGATCGACACGAACGGCGACGGTCGGATCACCCGGCCGTGGAACGAGCCGAACGCGGCGGGCGAGGTCGAGATCGACCCGGCGCTAGATACGCGGATCGGCAGCCTCGACAAGTTCAAGCGCGCCTACGGCGTGATTCCGCACCCCGACGGCTCCGTCTGGATCTCCCGGCGGTTCGACGTGCCGGGGCGGCTCGTTCGACTCGATCCCGGCGACAACCCTCCCCAGAGCTGCATCTCGGAGGTTTACGAGCCGCCATACGACCCTGACGGCGATCCGCACGAATGGGGTTTCGGCCCGCGCGGCATCGACGTGGACACGAACGGGGTGATTTGGACCGCGCTCGGCGGCAGCGGCCACCTCGCCAGCTTCGACAGGAGCAAGTGCACGGTGCTCAACGGACCGGCGGCCACCGGCCAGCACTGCAGGGAAGGGTGGACGCTCCATGCGACCCCCGGGCCGAAGCTGAAGGGCGTCGAGGGCTCGGCGAACGCGGACTATCACTACTACAACTGGGTCGATCAGTTCGACACGCTCGGCCTCGGCGCGAACGTGCCGATCGCCAACGGCACCTCGTCGGACTCCCTGCTGGCGCTCGATCCCGACAGCGGCGAGTGGGTCGTAATGCGCGTGCCCTATCCGCTCGGCTTCTACAGCCGCGGCCTCGACGGCCGGATCGACGATCCCGACGCCGGGTGGAAGGGGCGCGGCGTGTGGTCCAGCTTCAACACCGGGTCGCCGTTCCACATCGAGGGAGGCAAGGGGACGACCAGCGAGATCGTGCGGTTCCAGATACGGCCGCATCCGCTGGCGAACTAGCAGTCCCCAATACGGAATGTCCGTCGGGCAGTGGCTGTTCCTGATCGCGGCGTTGGTCGGGCTCGTATTCCTCGGCCTCCTGGCCTATGCCCTGCTGCTCGGCAACCCGCGGGTCGTACGGGAGATCCAGAACGATCCGCAGGGCAAGCGGGCCGGCATCGTCATGCTGCTGGGCCTGCCCAACGGCCGCACGCTGCCGGTCAACTACCGGCGCGAGGGCAGCCAAGTGTTCGTCGGCGCGGACGGCCCCTGGTGGCGCGCGGTGCGCGATGGCAACGCGCCGGTCACCGTGACCATCCGCGGCGAGACGCTGACGGGCCGCGCGCGCGTGGTATTCGACGACCCCGACTACAAGCGCAGCGTGTTCGAGCGCCTGCGGCCCGACGTGCCCGGGTGGCTGCCGGCCTGGATGGACGCCCACCTGGTAGTGATCGACCTCGACGAATGAGGCGGCGCCGTCATCCCGCGCGGCGGGCCATCCCCGCGATGACCGCGCCGTAACCCTCCCTGAAGCTCGGATACTCGAACTCGTAGCCGCTGGCGACGAGGCGCGCGTTGCGGCAGCGCTTGCCGCTCTTGCTCGACTCGGTATCCGCACTGGACGGCACCGGCAGCCCGAGCCGCTCCGCCATCCACGCCATCACCGCGCACTGCGTCGCCGGCTCGCCGTCGGCAGCCAGGTACAGCGGCAGCGGGCGCTCGAGCCGCAGCAGGTGCCGGAGCACGCCGGCGCAGTCGTCGCGGTGAATCCGGTTCGTGTAGGCCGCGCTGCACGGATCGCCCGCGCGCACCCGCTCGATGAGCCGCGTGCGGTCCGGGCCGTAGATGCCCGCGAAGCGCACGACGACGGCGGCCGCCGCGGATTCGCGGACCGCCGCTTCGCCCTCCAGCAACAGCCGCGCATATGGATCGTCGCTCACAGTGGATGATGCCTCGTCCACCCACTCGCCAGCGCTCTGCGGATAGACGCGCGTGCTCGACGCATACAGCACCCGCCGGGGCGAGCTCGTGCGAACGACCGCGCGCAGCACGTTGCGGGGACCGTCGACGTACGCGGCGCGGTAGGCCGCTGCGGACCGCGCGTCCGCTGCCGCCGTATAGCACAGCAAGTCGATGCCAGCGGGCATGGCCTGCAGGCTCACCGGGTCGCTCACGTCCCCGGCAACCGGCCGCACGCCCTCCGGCAGGAGATTGGTGCGGCGGCGCAGCCCGTACACCGTGCACCCGTCCGCCAGCAGCCGCCGCGCCAGCTCACCCCCGACGTCGCCGCAGCCGGCGATCAGGACTGCTGACATCAGATTTCTACAGGGTTGAATCGTGCGCGACCAAGGGGCCGGGAACAGGAGGGAGCCGCGGCGAGGCTACTCGTCGACCCGGTCGCGCTCGACCGTTCCAAAATTCGTGAACGGTCCGCCGTCCACCGAGATCTGGTTGCGATCCTCCACGGCGTATGGCGAGGTGATGTAGGTCCTGCCCCGCAATCTGACCTCGCTGCCGCCCACGTTGATGACCGGCGCTTCCCAGTGGTGCGACGAGTAGCCGCCCGGATCGCCGCGCAGCACCCCGACCTTCAACACTTCGAAGCCGCGGCTGTCGTCGTCGATCCGCACGAGGTACTTCGCGCGCCGGTCATAGATGAGACGTGACGTGATGGTCAGGCTGCTGCCGGCCAGCGTGGCGGTCGTCCGGCTCTCGTACGTGCAGTCCTCGACATGGCGCACCGTTTCGGTGCCGTAGAACTCGCCCGCCTCGCCGAGCGGCGATTCGGGGAGCACGCTCTCGAACTCCCACGTGCCCACGAAGAAGTGCGGATCGAACGGCGGCGGGTCGTCGCCCCCGCCCTCCCCCTCGACACCAACGGTGGGACGCGTGAGGGCGTTCAGTCCGCCGATCAGATCGAGCTCCTGTTGGGTCAGACACTGGCCCGGCACCGCCGTCTCCCCGGGCTGCAGCTTGACGAGCGGCTCCGCCTCGATCTCCGCGTCTGTCTGCGCGGCGACCGGCAACGCGAACGCGATGATGCCGGCTACGGCAACGACTCGGATTGCGATCATTACCCTACTCACAGGCGTCGGCCAGTCCCACGACTGACAGCAGGTTGATCCGGGCGCTTCCGTCGGCGTCGATGAGGAGCCCCTTGACCAGGACGAAGCTCCCCTGCCGCAGCGAGTTGGTTGCGTTGACCTGCTCTTCCGTCGTGAAGAGCGCGCGATCCGCCAATGCGAGCAGCGTCTCGGGGTCGACGAACTCCGCGAAGCCGATGAGCTGGAATTCACGGGATCCGGTCGCCTGGCTCCGGGCCGCGTCCACCTGCGGCTGCTCGAAGGGACCCGGACCGATCGCCTGCGGATCGGCGGCGCGGGTGAGCCACCAGGTGACTCCGTCGTCGCTCCGCTGCTCGGCGCACCCGACCGTCTGGACGATTTCGACCTGCGGACCCGTCGAGTCCTGAGCGCTGGACGCGGCCGGCCAGATCGCCGCCGTCACGAATGCAGCGGCGCCTATCGCCAGTTTGCCTCGCACGCGGCGCTTCCCGGCTGTCAGTTGTCGCCGGCGTTCTCGTCGCCCGCCAGCGTGTACCCGGCCGACACGACGAACATGTCGTCCCAGCTCTGCTCCGACCAGTAGCCCGGCTTGTGCGGCGCCGGGTTCGACCGGTTGGCGCGAGAGTTGTCGTAGCGGCCGATCACCTTGAGGGTGCTCCCTGCCGGCACCAGGGGCGGCTCCTCGAAGTAGTACCTGTACTGCCAGTCGAACGAGTAGTTCTCGACCCGCAGCACGATCTCCTCGCGGCCGTCCGGGTACGTCAGGACGCACGTGAAGTCCTTGCCCCGCGTATGGGCGTGGATCCATATGTCCTGGAGGAGCGAGTCGTTCTGGAATCCGCCGATCCCGGTTACGGTCCAGTTCGCCTCGTGGGGCGGAATCGGGTCCAGCAGCGGATTCAGGTTCTGGTTGATCAGAATGCTCTCGGCCAGCGCACGCGCTTCTTCGGGATCGGATGGCGGCGGAGGCGCCACCAGCGTCTGCCCCTCGGCCGTGTATTCCTTCAGGGGCAGCTGGCGCCGTGCGAACTTGACGTGGTTGGGCTCGGCGGCCGTCCAGGCCCCGACCCTGGGCCGGGCCGTCTCCGGCTTGCCGGTCGCCTGGTAGTGGAGATTCCACCGGATGTGGGTGAACAGATCGCCTCGAATCGCCTGGACGTAGCCTTCCCTGCGTTCCGTCAGGCTCTTGCCTGGAACGTAGGTACCGAAGCCGGTCGAGAACCCGTCACTGACCTTGCCGCGCGTGACCTGGTTGGAATGCTGCTCGACCGGGTCGGGGCCGGAATCATCCTGGCCGTCAGGGTCGGGAACCAGTACGTAGTCGGCGACCGGGCCGCCGGCCCACACGGGACCGGTGCCGACCTTCATCCCCGGCGGAATGTTGGTGATGCCCGTCGTGATGTGATGCGTGACGGCGCGGTTGCCCGGATGGACCTCGGTTGCCGTGACCCACATGGGTTCGTCGAACGGGAGGCGCGTGTAAACGTTGAAGTTCGGCGTCTCGCCTTCGGGTTCGATGTGCCACTCGATCGGGAACTCGTAGATGAAGTCCGGCGGCAGACCCGAGGGGTGGCTCCAGCCGGAATCCGAAAACTCCGGGGGCTCGGGCGCCGCGCCGTCTCCCTCCGGTGCGCCGGCATCGGCCCAGGCCACCACCGCCGCAATCTCGGCGTCGGAGAGGCTCGAGTCGTTCGAGAACTTGCCGAAGCGCGGGTCGGCAAACCAGGGCGGCATCTCGCGCGACTCCACCTTGGCCTTGATGGCGCGCGCCCATGGCCGGGCTTCGCTGTAGCTGAGCAGCGACATCGGCGCCACCTGGTCCGGCCGGTGGCAGCTCGCGCAGTTGTCGAGCAGGATCCTGCCGACGTGCTCGTTGTAGGTGGGGGTGTCCTGGGCGGCCGCGGGCACGACCATTCCGCCGAAGATCATCGTCGCCGACGTGAATGCAAGCAGGCGCATTATTCCCCTTTTCCCCAAGCGGCTAGGTTAGACCAGCCGGGGTAGTGAATCAAGCGGGTAGAATTGCCGAACGGCGACGTACGCGTGGCGAAACGGAGGCTCCGATGAGAAACGTTCTGGCCGGAACGCTGGCGAGCATTCTGCTGTTCGGCGCCGGGGCAAGCGCGCAGCAGCAGGAGTCCTACGACTACTGGGAGCACCAGCGGCGGATGGTGCGCTACGGGCAGCAGGCGATCCTGATGTGCAACGGCCTGTTCACATCGAACCGCACGCTGGAGCAGGTCTTCGCGCAGGAGCTGGCGTTCCTGCCGGATCCGGTCGGGACGGCCGCGGGCGGCGACTACGACGTCGACGAGCGCCGCAAGGCCGTGACAATCGGCGCCGGGCACGGCGCGCCGCGCATGCGGGCGGTGTTCCGCGAGGGGATCGGCTGCGTGATCCTCGCGCCGGATCAGACGCTCGACGACATCGACGGCCTGCCGCAGCTCACGCTGGCGCAGCCGCCGGGCGATCCGGCAGCCATCGCCTGGCCGGACGGCGACATGGTGGCGTCACATGCACTCCCCGCCTACATCGACGAGGACGCGCTGCAGGCGGCCTCCGACTGGTCGTTCGACCGGGCATCGCCGGAGCAGGTGACGCTCAGCCTCCTTGTCGTCCACCGGGGGCGGATCATCCACGAGCGCTACGCGCCGGGCTTCGACATGACGACGCGGACCCGGACGTGGTCGACGGCGAAGAGCATCGCGTCGACGCTGGTCGGGATGCTGGTGGACGACGGCAAGCTCGCGCTCGACGAGCCGCTGGGCTACGAGTTCCTCCCCGCGGCCGCAACCGGCCGCGACCCGCGCGCCGGCATCACGCTGCGCCACGTCCTGAACATGTCGAGCGGGCTCGCGCCGGTCGACAACGGCGGCCGCGAGTACGCGATCGGTTCGGGCCTCTCGTACTGGGCCGGGGCGAGCTCGGTCAGGGGCGCGCGCAGCCGGGCCCTCATCCGCGAGCCGGGCACGAACTGGGACTACGAGAACTACGACACGCTGCTCGGCATCTACGCCATGAAGCGCGCGCTGGGCGACGAGCACGCGTACGCCGAGTTTCCACGCCGCCGGCTGCTCGACCGCATCGGCATGCGCAACACGCTCGTGAGCACCGACCGTTTCGGCGACTTCGTCCTCAGCAGTCAGGTGTATACCAACGCACGCGACCTGGCGCGCTTCGGGCTGCTGTACCTGCAGGGCGGAGTCTGGAACGGCGAGCGGATCATCTCCGAGGAATGGATCGATTTCGTCCGGACGCCCGCGCCTTCAACAGCAGCGACCGGCAACTTCTACGGCGGCCAGTTCTGGCTCGTACCGGACGGCAGGAACGACGTCCCGAAGAGCGCGTATGCGACGTCCGGCAACCGCGGGCAGTTCGTGGTGATAGTGCCGACGCATGATCTCGTCATCGTGCGCCGCGGACTCGATTACGGCCGGCAGGGCTTCGACCGCTGGGACATGACGCGTGAGGTGCTGAAGGCGTTCGGCGAGATGCCGTCCCAGGAGCAATGACGGACCCCGCCGCAGCCCCCGCTGGCGGCCCCGTCTCGCAGGCGGCGCGCATCGACGCGATAGACGTGCTGCGCGGCTTCGCGCTGCTCGGCATCCTGGCCATCAACATCCAGTACTTCGCGATGCCGGACGCGGCGTACTTCAATCCGACTGCGTACGGCGACCTGCAGGGGGCCAACCTCCAGGTCTTCACCTGGAGCCGGCTGCTGGCCGACCAGAAGTTCATGACCATCTTCTCGATGCTGTTCGGCGCCGGCATCGTCCTGATGGCCGGGCGGGCGGCAGACCCCGGCGACGCCCGCCGGCGGCACTACCGCCGCATGGCCTGGCTCGGGCTCATCGGCCTGTTGCACGCCCACCTCCTGTGGGCCGGCGACATCCTGTTCCTCTATGCCGTGTGCGGCGCACTGGTGTATCCGCTGCGCCGGCTGTCGCCGAGGCTGCTGCTGGCGATCGGCGCCGCCACCATCAGCGTGGCATCAGCCATCTCGTTATTCGGCGGCGCTGCGCTGCCCTACTGGCCGGAAGCCGCTCGCACCGAGTTCATCAACGCGATCTGGCAACCGCCACCGGCCATGGTCGACGCCGACCTGGCGGCATATCGGGGCGGCTGGCTGGAACAACTCCCCGCCCGCTCCGCGACCGCCTTCGCCTTCGAGACGTTCATCCTGCTCGCCTGGGGCATGTGGCGGGCCGGCGGCCTGATGCTGATCGGCATGGCGCTCTACAAGCTCGATGTCTTCAATGCTGGGCGCTCGCGGCGGTTCTACGGCACCTTGGCAGCCGCGGCGCTCGTCCTCGGTTGGTCGATCGATTCGTACGGGCTCACTCTCGATTTCCGCTACGGCTGGGACATCTGGTCGTTCTTCCAGGGCGAGCAGTTCAACTACTGGGGAAGCATTCCGGTCAGCCTCGGCTACATCGGCCTCGTGATGCTGGCGTGCCACACGCCCGCGCTGCGCGGCGCCACCCGGCCGTTTGCCGCGGTCGGCCAGACGGCGCTGACGAACTACCTGCTGCAGACGGTGATCTGCACGACGATCTTCTACGGCCACAGTCTGGGCTGGTACGGCTCGGTCGACCGCCTGGGACAGATCGGCGTGGTGGCCGGCGTCTGGGCGGTGCAACTGATCGCATCGCCGCTCTGGCTGCGGCGCTTCCGCTTCGGCCCGGCCGAGTGGGCCCTGCGCGCGCTCACCTACCGCACGCGCCCGGCGTTGCAGCGCGCCTGAACTCGTCGACTATCCGCGGGCGCGGCGCGCCGCGGTCGCACGGTCGACGATCGAAACCACCGTCGACCCGACCAGCACCCAGGCAGTGGCGGCCGCGAGCGGCGTCAACACGGCCGCCTGGCCCGGAATCACCTCCAGCGGCGCGGCGGCGAGGACTACCAGCGGCACGAAATAGCCGATACCGTTCCAGCGGCCGATGGCGCTCATCCGCAGCCGTTTCTCCCGGTGCAGCCACCGGGAATCGATGACGTATTGGGCGAAGGCCAAGACCACCAGCACAGGCAGCAGCGCCGTGACGCGGCCCGACAGCGCCGCACCGGTCAACGTGGCGGCGACGAACAGGCAATCGGTTGCGTGGTCGAACAGTTGGCCGCGGGCCGAGGCCGTGCCGTGCCGCCGGGCGGCGGCCCCGTCGAGCAGGTCGGTGAAGATGGCCACCGTGAGCAGCACCGCAACCAGGCCCGCGTGAAGAAATCCGGGCCGGGCGTAGGCGACCGCCAGCGGCGCCGCCAGCGCGAGCCGGATGCCCGTCAGCAGGTGGGCCATGCCGGCAATCGCCGCCTAGCCGAACAGCTCGCGCTGGGCGCGGCGCCAGAACGCCACGCCGATCAGCGCGTTGAACAGGATGAAGAAATTGTGCTGGACGAAGCCGAAGGCGGCCATCTCGCCCTCGTTCTCGGGGAACAGGATCACCCAGGACGTGATGGCGGCTGCGCGCATCGGCGTCGGCACGGCGGCGGCGAAAAAAATGACCGGCAGGTAGCCGAGCAACTCCAGCAATGACGCGTCGACGCCGAACAGGCGCAGCGCCGTCGTGTAGACGAACACGGCCGCCAGCAGCGCCGGCGAGCGGAGCACCAGGAACAGCGCGTAATGCTTGAGGTCGGCGTGCCTGAAGGCATGGAAGATGCGCCGCTCCCGCAGCGCCGCGCCGACCCGGATCGCACCGCGGAAATACAGCACCCACAGGGCAAGTACCGGCACGGCGGCGGCGGCGAGCCAGGGGATGAGCCCGAACGCCGGCGGCAGCGCCGGCCCGCTGGCCGCGTAACCGACCGTCGCCCAGAACAGCAGGTAGAACGTCTCGCAGAACATTATGAACAGCATTACGGAGCCGACTTCCCAGCCCGGCACCTTGTCGCGCCGGTTCAGGTAGTAGGCCATCGCACCCTTGCCGATCTGCTCGTTGAAGATCGAGATGATGTAGGCGCTGGCGCGGATCGGGAGGATGTCGCGGTAGCGCACCGGCGTAATGAACCAGTTGAGGGCCCGGCTCACCACCAGCGTGTCGATGCAGAAATAGAGCCCCGAATAGCCGACCATGAGCGCGATCCACGGCAGCCATTCGACGTTGGCGAAGACGCCCGCCATGTAGGCGGCCAGCGACAGCCCCTCGCGGGCGGCGGCGCCGTCGAGCCGGAAATAAAGATAGGCGAAGCAGGCCAGGCTCAGGACGAGAAAGGCGGCGCGGCCGGCGCGGCTGCGTTGCGGCGGTGCGGCCGGCGCGGTGTCGCCGGAGTGCGTTTCGTCGCTGGGAGATAGGTTCATGTCGCTCTGGATGCCTCCACCAACCGCGCCAGCGTATCAGCCAGCGGCGTCAGCTCGATGCTCAGATCTTCGTCGGCGTTCCGCCCGACCGTCTCGGCGGCGGTGATCACGTCGATCACAGCCGGTGTCAGGCCGCCCGTTCTCACCAGTCCGGCGCAGCGCGCGACCAGCTTCGCCAGCGGGATTGGCATCGAGCGAACGGTGAGGTCGGTGTCGAGGAGCCGCGCGGTGCGCAGCAGCAGGTCGCGCTGGCTGAGCGCGGTGGGCCCGACCAGCTCGTACGTGCGCACGCCGGCCGCCGGCTCCGTGCAGCAGCGAAGGATGGCGCTGCACAGATCTTCGACGTCGAGCGGCCGCAGCAGGTGCGCGCCACCACCCAGGACGCGGGCCGAGCGGCGAGCCGCGTCGCGCAGCAGCGCCCGGCCGCCGGCCGTGTCAGGACCCAGGAGCAGCGGCGTGCGGATGATGGCGGCGGCAATGCCGGCGCCGGCAACCAGGCTCTCCGCCTCTCCCTTGGACTGGTAGTAGCCGTTCGGCGAGCCCGGATCGGCGCCGAGCGAGCTGACGAATACGATGCGTCCCACCCCCGCGTCCAGCGCGGCGTCCACCAGCGCCCGCGTGGTGTCAACGTTGCCCGACTGATAGCTGGTCCGCCCGCTCTCGATCAGCACACCGGCGAGGTGCACCACGCAGTCGGCCCCGGCCACCACGTCGCGCACGCTCTCCGGCCGGCCGTAGTCGAGCAGGCGCCCCGCGATGCGCGGCGACTGCGGCAGGCCCGCCAGCGCCTCCGGGCGGCGCACCGCCGCGACGGCGCGCAGCGCCTCCCTGTCGGCGATACGCCGCAACAGCGCGGCGCCGACCGCGCTGTTGGCTCCCGTGACCGCAACGTTCGTGGTGTCCACGTGAATGGTCCCGGCGCATCCTAACAAGGATGGCGCCCGCGCCGACAGGAGGCGTTATGATGGCGCATTGAAGGAGGTCGAGGATGGCACGGTTCCTGGTCGCTACGAGAAACGGCATGTTTGCGGGCGCCGCACTCCTGGTGCTGGTCGCGCTGTCCGGCTGCCAGTCTTCTGCTCCCGCAATTCCGATGGACGACGACGACATCGCCGGCGTGGTCACCGGTCCCGCCGGCCCCGAGGCAGGCGTCTGGGTAATCGCCGAGACGCGGGAGCTGCCGACGCGGCACATCAAGATCGTGGTCACCGGCGACGACGGCCGCTACCTCGTGCCCGATCTGCCGCCGGCCACCTACGACGTATGGGTGCGCGGCTACGGCCTCGTCGATTCGGAGAAGGTGCAGGTCGAACCGGGCGCCCTGCTCGATCTGACGGCGGTACCGGCGCCCGATGCGCGGGCCGCTGCCCAGTACTATCCTTCCCTGGAGTGGTTCTCGCTGCTGCGGGTCCCGGCGCCGGAGCAGTTCCCCGGCACTGGCGCGGACGGCAACGGCATCTCGCCCGCGATCGCCAGCCAGGGCGCGTGGATCCGCGGCGTCGTCAACACGGACGGCTGTACCGGCTGCCACCAGCTCGGTAACCGGGCTACCCGCGAGATCCCTGCCGCCTTCGCCGACTTCGAATCGCACGTCGAGGCCTGGGACCGGCGCATCAAGTCGGGCCAGGCCGGCATCAACATGGACCGGCGGCTCGACGAGGTGGGCCGCCATCCGGCGCTGGCGATGTACGCCGACTGGACCGAGCGCATCGCCGCGGGCGAGTATCCGGAGACGCCCCCAGCCCGGCCGCAGGGAGTGGAGCGCAATGTCGTCGTGAGCCTGTGGGACTGGGCCGAGCCCGAGGCGTACCTGCACGACCTGATCTCGGCCGACAAGCGCAATCCGTGGATCAACGCTAACGGTCCGGTCTACGGCGCGCCGGAGAACAGCGCGGACTACATGCCGGTGCTCGACCCCGGCAAGCACCAGGCCGACAAGATCACGCTGGAAGTCCGCGACCCGAACACGCCGACCACGGCGTCCACGCCGCCGCTGATGTCGTCGCCGTACTGGGGCGGCGCCGTGATCTGGGATAGCCAGAGCAACGCGCACAGCTTCGCCATGGACGAGCGCGCACGGGTCTGGATTGCGGCGCGGGTGCGGCCGCCGGAGACGCCCGCGTTCTGCCAGGAGGGGTCGGACCATCCGCCTGCAAAGGCGTTTCCCATTGCGCGCAGCAACCGGCAGATGCAGTTGTGGGATCCGGAAGCCGGCAAGATCACCACGGTGGATACGTGCTTCGGCACGCACCACCTGAATCTCGACGAAGACGACAAGCTCTGGTTCTCCGGCAGCGGCCCGGTGGTCGCCTGGTTCGACACGCGCGTATACGACGAGACGGGCGACGAGAAGCTGGCGCAGGGCTGGACGGCCCAGGTGCTCGACACCAACGGCAACGGGCAGCGGGACGACTACGTCGAGCCCGGCGACCCGCCGGATCCGGCGAAGGACACCCGCATCGCGCGCGGCTTCTACGGCGTCGCGCCCAGCCCCACGGACGGCTCCATCTGGGGCTCGACGCGCGGCATGCCGGGCGGGCTGGTGCGCGTGGTGCCGGGCGACGATCCGACGCACACGGCGCTCACGGAGTTCTTCGAGGTGCCGTGGAACGAACCGGACGCGCCGGAGCAGGGGTATTCCCCGCGCGGCATGGACGTGGACAGCGACGGGGTCGTCTGGACCGTGCTGTCGAGCGGCCACCTGGCGAGCTTCGACCGCGACAAGTGCGCCGGCCCGCTGAACGGGCCGGACGCGATCGGCCGGCACTGTCCCGAAGGCTGGACGCTGCACCCCTTTCCGGGTCCGAACTTTCAGGGGGCCGTGGAGTCGGCCAGCGCCGAATCCGCGTACTACAACTTCACGGATCGCTTCAATCTGCTCGGCGTCGGCGAGAACGTCCCGCTGGCTACCGGCAACCATTCCGAGAGCGTGCTGGCGCTGGTGAACGGCGAGTTCCTGACCTTCCGCGTGCCGTACCCGCTGGGCAGCTTCTATGCGAAGGGCCTCGACGGGCGCATCGACGATCCCGATGCCGGCTGGAAAGGCCGGGCGATCTGGACCACCTCGGGCAGCCGGGCGCCGTTCCACGCGGAGGGCGGCACCGTGAACGTGGCGCCGGTCTTCAAGTTCCAGGTGCGGCCGGACCCGCTGGCGCACTGACGGGCCGCGGCGGGATGAACCCGGTCGAATAGTGGAGAGCTGCTGATGTTCCGTCGAACGCCGCTTGTTGCTGTCTGCATGGGCTTGGCCGCCCTCGCGGGTAGCGTTTCCCTGACCGGCGGAAGACCCGCTTCCGCGTTGGCGCAGGACCCGCTGGCGGGCGTCACCGCCGTGCTCGACAAGTACGTCGAGGCCGGCGAGCTGGCCGGAGCGGTGTCGCTCGTGTACCACCGCGGCGACGTGCAGGTCAGCGCCAGGGGCGTCCAGGATCTGGAGACCGGCGCGCCCATGGCGCGCGACACGATCTTCGGGCTCGCGTCCATGACCAAGCCGATTACGGCGGTGGCAGTCATGATGCTGGTCGAGGAGGGCAAGCTGGACCTCGACGAGCCCGTGGACCGCTGGCTCCCCGAGCTGGCGGACCCCAAGGTGCTGAGCGATCCGAACGGCCCGCTCGATCAGGTGTACGACGCGCCGCGCGCCGTCACCCCGCGCGACCTGCTGCGCTACACCATGGGCCTCGGTTTCCCGGAGTGGGCAGGCATTGCGTCCGAGGCTCCGATCGCGCAGGAGTTCGCGGCGATGCGCCGCGGCGACTTCACCGCCGACGAGTACATGGAGCGGCTGGGCGCGCTCCCGCTGGCCTTTGCGCCGGGCGAGCGCTGGGTGTACCACACGCCCTCGATGGTCGCCGGCGTGCTGATCGAGCGCGCCTCCGGCATGGGTCTGGCCGAGTTCTTCCGAACCCGCATCTTCGAGCCGCTCGGCATGCCGGACACGAGCTTCTGGGTGCCCGCCGCCAAGCGGCACCGCCTCGCATCCTACTACCGCGGAGGCGAGCAGCCCGGCACGCTGGTGCCCGTCGCGGACAACAGCACGCGCTACGCCGCGCCCCCGAAGTTCCCCTCGGCCGGAGGCGGCCTGGTCTCGACCGTTGACGACTACCTGCGGTTCGGGCGCATGCTGCTTGGCAGGGGCGAGCTGGACGGCGTCCGCATACTGTCCGCAGCCTCGGTCGATGAGATGCTGACCGACCAGTTGCCGGAGGAGCCGGAGCGGCGTTTCTTCCTCTTCGAGGACTTCTGGCGCGGAGCGGGGTTCGGGCTCGGCCTGCAGATCACCACCGAGCAGAGCGAGGGCGGCCCCTCGGTCGGCTCGTTCTGGTGGCACGGCGCGACCGGCGTGCAGTGGACGGCCGATCCCCGTAACGACCTCATTTTCATCCGCTTCATCCAGCGCGGCGACGTGCCGCGCGGGTTCGGCGCCGAGTACATGCAGGCGCTCTACGAGGCGCTCCCGAGGTGATGGCCGCCATGTTACCGTCCGGCAGATTGATCGCCGCCAGCGCGGGCGCGGCGGTGATGCTCGGCCTGGCCGGTTGGGCCCATTCACAGACTCGGATACACACGCAGCCGTTCAGGGACGTCCCGGTCGCGGCCCCCCGCGGCCAGAGCGTGACTCCGGCGTTCGAAGGGTGGTACGCCAACGCCGACGGCACGTTCAACCTGTCTTGGGGCTACATGAACCGCAACTACGAGGAGCGGCTCGACATCCCGGTTGGCCCGGGCAACCGGCTCGAACCCGGGCCACCGGACCAGGGCCAGCCCACGCACTTCCTGCCGCGACGCCAGACCGGCGTTTTCGCGATCACCGTGCCAGCCGACTTCGGCGACCGGACGGTCAACTGGACCCTGACCGCCCACGGCGAGACCGTGTCCGTTCCGGGACACCTGCGACCGGAATGGGAGATCGACGCGCTGCGCCAGGTCAGCACGGACAACACGCCGCCGGTCGTGCGGTTCGAGCCGGAGGGCCCCCACGCGCAGGGTCCGCGCGGCGTGCGGACGGCGTTGGCAGCACTGGCTTCGGATACGGTGCCGCTCGATGTGTGGGTCGCCGACGACCTCGTGCTGCGCAGCTCGGGCAACTATCCGCTCACCCGCGAGCCACGGCTGGGCGTGGTGTGGAGCAAGTTCCGGGGCCCCGGCAAGGTAACATTCAGCGACCTCGAGCCGGCGCTGGACGCGGCCGGCAAGGCGGTCACGCACGCCACGTTCGACGCGCCCGGCGAATATGTTCTGCGCGTCCTGGCGTGGGACGATTCGGGACCGCAGCTCACGACGATGGCGGTCGGGTTCCAGTGCTGCTGGACGAACGGCTACGTGGACGTACTGGTGAAGTAGCGGGAGAAGCGAGGGCAGCATGACTGTGACATCACGATTCCGGTTCGCGGCGTTTGCCGGCGCGGCATCCGTCGCCTTCGTGCTCGCCGGCGCCGGAGCCGCCGCGGCGCCGGCCGCAGACGACCCTACATTCACCCGCGACATCGCGCCGATCCTGCAGCAGAAGTGCGAGGGCTGCCACCGCGTCGGCCAGATGGCGCCGATGCCGCTCGTCACCTACGAGGAAGTGCGGCCCTGGGCGCGGTCGATCAAGAGCAAGGTGGTCGCGCGCGAGATGCCGCCCTGGCACATCGACAAGACCGTCGGCATCCAGGAGTTCGTCAACGACATCTCGCTGAGCGACGAGCAGATCGCGACCATCGTCCGCTGGGTCGACAGCGGCGGCCCGCGCGGCGATCCCGGCGACATGCCGCCGCCGCAGGAATGGCCGCAGGGCGAGCGCTGGCGCATGGGCGACCTGCTGGGGCGGCCGCCGGACTTCCTGGTGCAGTCCACCCCGTGGACGCAGCCGGCCGAGGGCACCGACCAGTGGTGGCAGCCGGTCGTCGACTCGGGGCTGCCCGAGGAGCGCTGGATCAAGGCGATCGAAGTGCGGCCGACCCCGGAGGGCCGGCGCATCGTGCACCACGGCAACGCCCGCTGGCTGGTCGAGTACGCGGTCGGCAAGCCGGGCCAGCTCTATGCCGACAACACCGGCCAGCGCATGCCGGCCAACATGCAGGTGCGCTTCGATATCCACTACCACTCGGTCGGCGAGGAGATCACCGACTACCTGACCGTCGGACTGTGGTTCTATCCCCGGGGCCACGTGCCGAAGTACGAGGTGCAGCACGCGCGCATGGGCGTGAACACGGGCGACCTGGACATCCCTCCGCACACCGTCACGAAGCACCAGGGCTTCACGCCGATCACCAAGCCGACGAAGATCCTCAGCTACCAGCCGCACATGCACATCCGCGGCAAGGCCATGTCGCTGGAGGCGGTCTATCCGGACGGGCGCGTGGAGATGCTGAGCCACGTCGACGACTTCCAGTTCAACTGGCACATCAACTACGTCTACGAGGACGACGTGGCGCCGCTGCTGCCGGCGGGCACGCTGGTCAGGGTTTCGGCGTGGCACGACAACACCGCGTCGAACCGTTTCAATCCGGACCCGAACCAGTGGGTAGGCTGGGGCCAGCGCAGCTACGACGAGATGTACCACGCCCACGTCTGGTACATCGAGCTGGAGCAGGAAGACTACGACGCGATGGTCCGCGAGCGGGAGGCCGCGCGCCGGGCGAACGACCAGTAACAGCGGCCGGACGGCAGCGCGCACCTGTTGACATGAATGCGAGAGCGATGCGCCTGCTGGCCGCGGGCGTCGCGTGTGCGTTGCTCATCGCGCTGCAAGCGGCCGTAGCGGCCCAGGTCGGCGCGCCGCCAGGCGCATGGCCCACCTACGGCGGCGACCTCGCGAACACGCGTTACTCCGGGCTGGCGCAGATCGACGCCGCCAACTTCGACCAGCTCGAGGTCGCCTGGCGCTTCAAGACCGACAACCTCGGACCCCGCCCGGAATTCAACTTCCAGTCGACGCCGCTGGTCGTAAACGGTGTGCTCTACTCGACCGCCGGCACCCGGCGCGCCGTCGTGGCGCTCGACGCCGCGACAGGCGAGCTGCTCTGGACGTACCGGATGGATGAGGGCGCGCGCGGCGAGGCCGCGCCGCGGCGCCTCTCGGGACGCGGCCTCGCGTACTGGTCCGACGGCGACGACGAACGAATAGTTTTCGTCACGCCGGGCTACCACCTGGTCGCGCTCGACGCCCGGACAGGCCGGCCTGTGCCCGGCTTCGGCGACGCCGGGATTGTCGACCTGAAGCGTGAGGCCGACCAGGTCATCGATCCCGTCGAGAGCGACATTGGGTTGCAGGCCGCGCCGATCATCGCCGACGACGTCATCGTCGTGGGCGCCGCCCACTCCCCCGGCGTGGCGCCCCGCAGCATGCGCAACATCAAGGGCTTCGTGCGCGGCTACGACGTGCGCACCGGCAGGCGCTTGTGGATTTTCCATACCGTGCCCATGGCCGGCGAATTCGGGGCGGATACCTGGCTCAACGACTCGCGCGAGTACACGGGCAATACCGGCGCCTGGGGGCAGATGTCGGCCGACGAGGAGCTGGGCCTGGTCTACGTGCCGACCGAGGCGCCGACGAACGACGCGTACGGCGGCCACCGGCCCGGCGACAACCTGTTCGCCGACACCATCCTGGCCCTCGACATCAAGACCGGCGAGCGCCGCTGGCACTTCCAGACGGTGCACCACGACATCTGGGACTGGGACCTGCCGTGCGCGCCGATCCTGACGGACATCACGGTGGGCGGCCGAACTATCCGGGCACTAGCCCAGCCGACGAAGCAGGGCTTCGTCTTCGTGCTCGACCGCGCCACCGGCGAGCCGGTCTGGCCTATCGAAGAGCGGCCGGTGCCGGCGGGCGACGTTCCCGGCGAGCGGTACTCGCCGACGCAGCCGTTTCCCACCCGACCGCCGCCGTTCGAACGGCAGGGCGTCACCGTCGACGACCTGATCGACTTCACCCCCGAGCTCAGGGCTGCGGCCGAGGCGTTCGTGGCGGACTACAACATCGGCCCGATCTTCACGCCGCCGGTCGTGAGCCGCTTCCCCGGCCCGCAGGCGACGATTCAGCTGCCGCGCCCCACCGGCGGACCGAACTGGCCGGGCGGCGCGCTCGATCCCGACACGAACATCCTCTATATCTTCTCCAACACCAGCCCCTGGGGCATGGGCCTGGTGCACGCGCCCGAGCACACGGACCTGGACTGGGTCCAGGGTCTGGCCCTCGCCCCGGAGCAGGGCGGCGGCAGTGCGATCTTCCGGTTTCCGCGGCTCACCGTGCAGGGCCTGCCGATCATCAAGCCGCCGTGGGGCCGCATCACGGCGATCGACCTCGACGCGGGCGAGATCGTCTGGCAGATCCCGCATGGCGAAACGGCTGACAATGTCAGGGACCACCCTGCACTGCGCGGGCTGGACATACCGCGCACCGGCCGCCTGGGACGCCTCGGCACGCTCGTCACGCGGACGCTCGTCATCGCCGGCGACGGCGGCGCGTTCACAACGCCCGGCGGCCAGCGCGGCGCGATGCTGCGCGCCTACGACAAGGCGTCCGGCGTGGAGGTCGGCGCGGTGTATCTGCCGGCGCCGCAGACCGGCTCCCCCATGACATATCTTCTCGACGGCCGGCAGCACCTGGTCGTGGCCGTCAGCGGCGCCGGCTACTCCGGCGAACTGCTCGCCTTCGCGTTGCCTGAGTGACCGACAGGTTGGAAATCCGGGCTAGAGGCGCCTGCCCTTGACGAGCAGCCAGATCATGAAGATGACCTCGGTCAAGCCCGTGACGGAAAGGAATTCAAGGTTCACGTCCGGTGCAACATGCCGCCCCAACTCGGTAGCGATATACCCGAACCCCGCCACGGCGAGCAACGCTCCGAGTATCGACGGCACGTGCTCCGCTCGAACCACCAGATAGGCGCGCAGCAGCAACACGACGCCAAAGACAATCAGCGCGAAACTCCAGTCGTGCTGGTATGCATTGAGCAGCACGTAGACCTGTGCATGCAGGTGATCCGCGCCCAGGGCGACCGCGTTCTCCGCCGGGTCGAGGAGCCTGAGAGCCTCGACATAGTTGAGCACTCCGCTCAGCCCCACCGCCGTGTAGATCAGGCAGAACGCGAACGCCAGCAGCGACACGGCCCGACTGGCCGGCGCGAGAAAGTAGAACAGCGCCCACCCGACGAGGACGTCCGCGGAGTAGTTCACGAGCCAGGCGAGTATGCCCGCCAGGAGCAGCCCGCGGTTCTGCGTCAGGTTGCTCGCCGTCTGAGCGGCGTCGCCCGGCGCCAGGAGCTGCGGCAACACATAGAGGTGCGCGAACGGTGCGGACACCGTCATCAGCAGCAAACCGACTCCGGCCGCCAGGGCCGCCGTGCCGAGCGGCAGGTCTCGTCGAGCCGCACTATCGTTCGCAGGTGTCATGGATTCGCTTTACGAGCATTCTATGACTCACGCTGCCCGAGGACCAGATGGACAGCCCCGGCGGACTTTGCCAGAATGCGGCCGTGGGTCACCGGCGATACTGGCGACCCGCGACGCCGACCAATGATGCCGAGACGATTCGCCGGGGGCGTGATCCTCGTCTGCCTTGCAGCCCTCGGCCTCGATGCCGCGGTCGAGGCGCAGACCGGGACGGACGGCGGCGAGTGGCGCGCATACGGCGCCGATCTGGCCAGCACAAAGTACTCGCCGCTGGATCAGATAGACGCCGCCAACTTCGGGCAGTTGCGCCTTGCCTGGCGCTGGGACCTGCCCGAATTGTCGCTGGACCTCGACGCCATCCGGCAGCAGGTGCCGGAAGTCCAGTTCCGCATGTTCCAGGCGACGCCGCTGATGGTCGGCGGCGTGCTCTACCTTTCCACGCCCCTGCACATCGTCGCGGCCGTCGACGCGGGCACCGGAGAGACCCGCTGGCTGCACGATCCGCAGGCGTACCTGAAGGTCCGCCCTACCCATTTCTACAACTCGCGCGGCGTGGCCTACTGGGCCGACGGCGACGACCGGCGCATCTTCTTCGGCAACAGCGAGGCGTACCTGCTGGCGCTCGACGCCGACACCGGGAATCCGATCGAGAGCTTTGGTGACAACGGGCGCGCCGACCTGATGGCCGGCATCCCGCGGGCCGATCGGCGGCAGAAGACGCACCGCGGCGACCACCTGATGGGCGTGGCGTCGCCGCCGCTCGTGGCGAATGGCGTCGTCGTCACGCCGACGGTCATCTCGGACGGGCCGATCACCAGGGAGGCTCCGCCGGGCTGGGTCAAGGGGATCGACGCCCGCACCGGCGCCACGAGGTGGGTGTTCCGCACGGTGCCGCAGGCCGACGACTTCGGCGCGGACACCTGGCTGAACGAATCCTGGCGCTATTCCGGCAACGCCAATGTCTGGAGCCCGATCAGCGCCGACGAGGAGCTGGGCATCGTCTACCTGCCCACCGGCACCCCCACTGCCGACTACTACGGCGGACACCGCCCCGGCGATAACCTGTTCGCCGAGAGCCTCCTGGCGGTCGACCTCGCGACCGGCGAGCGGTTGTGGCACTTCCAGGCCGTGCACCACGGCATCTGGGACTACGACTTCCCCGCCGCGCCGAACCTGCTGGACATCACCGTCGACGGACGCATCATCAAGGCGGTCGCCCAGGTCAGCAAGCAGGGGTTCACCTACGTCTTCGATCGCGTAACCGGCGAGCCGGTCTGGCCGATTGAAGAGCGCCCGGTCCCGACCGACACGGACCTGGAGGGCGAACGGCTCTCCCCCACCCAGCCGTTCCCGACGAAACCGCCGCCGTTCGAGTACCAGGGGGTGACCATCGACGATCTGGTCGACTTCACGCCCGAGATACGCGCGATGGCGCTCGAGGCCGTGCGCGACTTTCGGCTGGGTCCGCTCTTCTCGCCAGCCATGCTTGCCGTCGAGGGCGGCCTCCAGGGCACCATCCAGCGTCCCTGGGCCGGCGGCGGCGCCAACTGGAGCGGCGCGGGCGTGGACCCGGAGACCGGGATCCTCTACGTGCCGTCCACCAACCGCGCCATGGCCGTCAAGTACGCGCGCCCCGACGGCGGCAACCTGCGCTACGTCTCGCAGGGCCTGCTGTCCGGGCGCCAGCCGCGGATGCCGCGGGACCTGCCCCTGCTGAAACCGCCGTACACCCGCATGACGGCCATCGACCTGAACCGCGGCGAACACGCCTGGATACAGCCGAACGGCGACGGCAACCGCTACCGCCACAACCCGCTGCTGCGCGAACTTGACCTGCCGCCGCTAGGCGGCGACGGCGCGGGAGGACCGCTGGTGACGAAGACGCTGCTGGTGAGCGGCCTGAACGCCGGGGGCGCCGGCGACGGACCGCGCCTGATCGCCCGCGACAAGGCCACCGGCGAGATACTCGGATCGGTCGACCTGCCGGGCCGCCCCATCGGCACGCCAATGACGTACCTGCACGAAGGCCGGCAGTACATCGCTCTCACGGTCGGCGGCGAGATCCCCGCGCTGGTCGCCGTGGCGCTGCCGTAGTCCCGGGTGCGGCGCGGGCGACGCCGCAACACACCACATGGCCAAGGACCTGGAAACTCTGGATCTCCGCGATGGTGGGGCTTGGCGTGCGTGGCTAGCGGCGCACCACACGACGAGCCCGGGCGTCTGGCTGCTGTTTCACAAGCGCCACACCGGCGTCGCGTGCATCTCCTACGAGGCGGCCGTGCGCCAGGCGCTGTGCTTCGGCTGGATCGACAGT
Source organism: Vicinamibacterales bacterium (assembly GCA_965207665.1). Classification (GTDB taxonomy): domain Bacteria; phylum Acidobacteriota; class Vicinamibacteria; order Vicinamibacterales; family UBA8438; genus JAAXGX01. Next base: position 2,028,998 of record CBDBMV010000002.1, on the reverse strand, counting down.
CTCGTCCGGCGCCTCGACGAGGACCGCTACGTGCGCAAGTTCACGCCGCGCAAGCCGCGCAGCGTCTGGTCACCGTCGAACCGCCGGCGCTGGGTCGAGCTAGAGGAGAGCGGCCTGCTCACCGCCGCCGGCCTGGCTGCCGCGCCGACCGATCTGCGCCCTGTCCGCCCGCCGGCCATCCCGGAGCTACCGGACTATATCGCCGCCGCATTCCAAGCCGAGCCGCAGGCTTGGCGCCACTTCCAAGCGCTCGCCCGAACCCACCGGCGCCAGTTCGTAGGTTGGATTCATACAGCCAAACGGCCGGCCACGCGGCAGAAACGCATCCGCGAGTCCATCGCCCTGCTGGCGGCCGGCAAGAAGCTCGGCCTGAAGTAGCGACCTTCGCCGGCGTGGCCGGCCGGACCGGCTACGGCGCCGGGACGTAGGCGAGACGGTCGCCGCGGTACGACCCCAGCCACAGCTCGTCACCGATGCGGATGGCGGTCGTCGATGCGATGAAACCGGGCGTGGCCGGCTGCACGAGTATCCGCTCGAACTCCAGCGTTGCGGGATCGATGGCCGCCACGTTGGTCGTCTCCGTCGTCGGCTCCCGCGGATCGGTGATCGAGTTGCCGTCCCTGTCTGTATGCCCGGCGGCGTAGATGACCGACCCGTCGAGCGCCATCCGCAGGTTGTCCGGCCTGAACCCGAGCGGGATGACTTCCTTCTCGACCGGCGTGCGGCCGCGCGACAGGCGCGTCAGCTTCTCCTCGGCCCAGCCGGCGATGTACAGGATCTCGCCGTCAGGCGATACCTCGATGCCGTTGGCCGCGGTGTCCTCGCTCTGCGGCAGCACCACCCACCCGCTGTCGGCCTGCCACTCCCACACGCCGATTCCCGCGTTCGTGGTGGCGAAGCCGCCGTCCGGCAGGGCGACCACCGAGTTGAGCCTGGCACCGTCCGGCGCTACCGCGCAACCCGTCCAGGCCAGGCTCGGCGGTCCGTCGCGGGCGTCGAGCTCGAAGAACTCGATCGACTCCCGGGGCCCGTGATGGACGACCAGCAAGGTGTGGACGCCGTCCGCCCCCGGATCCATGTAGAGCCCGTGCCAGACCGACACGTCCGGGTCGGTGAGATCGAGCGGCCCGGGACAGTCGGGATATGCCGCGGCATCGTGCCGCACCTCGCTGCCGGGCGCCGGGAACAGCAGGGTCGACGTCTTGTCGCCCACGTTGATGAGGTACATCCGCCCACCCGTCCGGGCGCCGGAGGCGATGGCCCACTCGGCGCCAGGGACTACCGCGATGTCCTCGGGGCTGACCATGTCGCAGATGAACCGGACCTCTCCCACCGGGTCGCAGGGGTGCTCGCCCGCGACGGCGAACTGCGGCGGTTCGGGCGCGGTCTCCGCAACAGGCTCAGGTTCCGGCTCGGGTTCGGGCGCCGGCGCACCGCAGCTCACCGCAACCATCGCGCCCAATCCGAATATCGCCAGCTTCCAGGTGCTCATGACATCCTCCACGTCAATCCAGGGTCACGCGCAGGACGCGATCTCCCGCGAACGAGCCGATGAACAGCTCGTCATCGACGACGAGCCCCACGGTGCCGCCGCCCATCGGCGGCCCGTGGTTGCTGTAGAGCTCTTCCATCTCCATCGAATCCGGATCGATGGCGACGATGCGGAACGACATCGGACAGGCCCCGCTCTCAAGCTGGAAACAGAGGGCGAGATCGTCGGGCGTCTCGCTCGTCAGGTTCGCCACCACAAGGCGCCCGTCGGAAGCCCAACGCGCGTTGTCGAGCCCCCCCAATTCCACCCGTGCCTCGACCTCGCCGGTCGCGCGCACGATGCGGCGCACCTCGCCGCTGCCGTTCAGGAAGACCAGCCGTCCGTCGGCCGAGGTCTCGATGCCGTTGGGCATCTGGCTCTCGCTCCCGCCGAGAATCGCGAAACCCCGATCGGGCAGCCATTCCAGGACGTAGCCGGACCCGCCGCGCGCAATGGCCGCGGGGAGATCGGAGCCGTCGGTCGGCCGCTCGATCATGCGCGTGGTGACGAACCCGCCGCCGGGCAGCGCCGCCACCGAGTTGAGCCAGGCGTCGTCCGGCGCCACGACGCAGCCGCGCCACTCCACGGACCAGTCAGCGCCCGACCCCGTGACCTCGAAGTACTCGACGGACTCGCGTCCGCCGTGCTGCACTGCCAGGAGCTGTAGCTCGCCGCCGGCGCGCGTCGACAGATGGATGCCGTGCGGGCTGAACGCGGCAGACAGCGGCCCCGGGCAAGCGGGATCGCCCCAGCCGGGCGTGGCCGCGCCTCCCGCGGCGCCGCCCCGGAACAGCTCCCGGCGCTCGTCCGTATCGAGCACGAGCAGCGCCAGCGCACCCGGAATGTGGCCTTCCATGCCGCCGTACTCGCTGACGAGAATCGCCTCGCCGCCGGGCAGCGCCACCAGGTCCTCGGGGTTCGTGAAGCTGCAAACCGGCCGTGCCGGTCCCTTGGGCTCGCAGGTCGTGATCGGCTGCGACTGGGCGGCGTCCGCCGGCATGGCAAGCGCCGCCAGGCCGGCGACCAGGGCGAATGTCAGTGTCCGCATCGCGTGCTCCTTGTCCGTGTCGCTGCCGCGTCCGGAGATCTGGCGGCCCCGGCAGCGTACACCATTGCGCCGTCCTTGCGGCCGACGCCGGCGGGAGTGCATGCTGAACCCATGAAGAAACTGTCGTATGCGCTGTTGGCCTTCGTTGCGATCCTTGCCGGCGCGGCCGCGGTGGTCTACAACACGGCCGCCGGACAGGACGCCCTGTTCAGGCGCGGAGCGCTTGCGGTCATGGGTCAAGCGCCCGCACCGCTCGACGGCATGCGCGTGCTGGTCTGCGGCAGTGCTTCACCATTGGGCAATGACCCGGCGCGCGCCCAGGCCTGCATCGCCGTCATCACGCCGGAACACTTCTTTCTGTTCGACGTGGGCGCACGCTCACCCCTGCGCATGGCTCAGGCACGCCTGCCCATGGGTCGGCTGAACGGGGTATTCCTTACCCACTTTCACTCGGATCACATCGCCGCCCTGCCCGACGTGAACCTCGCTTCCTGGGTCCAGGGTCGCAGGACACCCTTGCCGGTGCATGGCCCCACTGGCGTGGAATTGGTGGTGGGTGGATTCAACCAGGCCTACCAGCTCGACCGCGGCTACCGCGTCGCGCACCATGGCCCCGAGCTGCTGCCAGCCGGCGCGGGACCGATGCAGGCGATGCCATTCCGGGCGGATGAGATCGTCTGGCAGGACGAGTTGCTGGCCGTGAGGGCATTTGCCGTCGAGCATCCCCCGATCGAACCCGCGGTGGGCTACCGCGTCGACTACCAGGGACGGTCGGTGGTGATCTCCGGCGACAGCAATGCCGCGGACAACCTGTTCGCCGCGGCGCAGGACGCGGACCTGTTGCTGCACGATGCCCTGTCACGCGCGCTGCTCGATCCGATGATCGAAGCCGCGACGGTGCTCGACCTGACGCGACAGCCGCAGATCATGACCGACGTAATCGACTACCACGCCGACAGCCGCAGCCTGCCGGATAGGGCCAGAAACGCGGGCATCAGGCAGCTCGCCTACTACCACCTCGTTCCGGCCCCGGCGAACGCGCTAGCCGAAAGGATGTTCTTGCGAGACGTCACTGACGACGTCATTCTGGTTCGCGATCTGCACACCTTCGACCTGCCGCCGAATTCCAGCGCAATACACATCACTGAACCCTAGCCCGGGAAGCGGTAGAGGCCGGATCAGGGCATCAACCGCGTCAGCGCGGCGAATGCACCCAGGGCCACGACGATCCGCCACGTGAGTGCCGCCTTCAGTTCGGCGATTTCTGTCCTGACCTCCGCCCGCAGGTCGGCAAAGTCCGTCCGCAGGTCGGCGAAGTCTGCCCGCAATGCGGCAAAGTCCGTCTTCGTCGCCACGTGCTCGCCGACCGCGTTGCTCATTGTCGATACGATCGCCTTGGCCTGCACTCTATCGAAGCCGGCGTCGGCCAGCGCCTCCGCGGCTTGCAGGGTGTCGAAACGATAGCACGGCGCCGCTATCTTTGCGCTCCCGCCTCGCGAGCCGCCGCCTCCTGCGCCCGCGCGCCGCTGAGGATATTCGCGATGCCGTAGTTGCCCTCGTGACACGCGAACTCGTAGATCCACTCCTGCGTGTCTTCCCGAGTCAGCGGCATGGAGAACGTCCACGGCCGCGTCCAGGTCCCCGGCTTCTCGATGGTGACGCTCCAGTCGATGGTGTTCGGGCCCGCCGGCGTGAAGCGTTCGACCAGCGTCAGGTTCTCGTCCGCGCGGTAGTCCGTCTCGCCGGCCACGCCGATATCCTGCAGCACCTCGCGGCTCGAGAATCCGGCCAGGTAGTCCGTCTTGTGGGTGAAGTTGGTCGTCTCGACGACCAGTGTGTCGCCCTCCCACCGGCCGCGGGGATCCCCGATCCACTGGCGCACCTGCGACGGCAGGTGCGGGCGCCCGTCGAGGGGAATCACTCGCGTCTCGTGCATCCATTCATAGAGGATCGTCACATATCCGGGGCTCTGCACTATCTGGTAGTTGTTGTTGTACGCCCCCGGGACGTACACGGCCGGCAGCCCGCGCGTGATGCAGCGCACGAGCGGACTGAGATCCTCGGTCCAGCGGCCCGCCCGCGGCTCGTCGTCGCCCAGCCCCTCGCGCGCCGCGGCCGTCGCGGCCGCCCGCTGCTGCGCCTCCGACGTCAACGGCGGGACCTTGCCGTCCGGCGGGTCGACCACGAACCACAGGCGGTTCTTCCTGGGCGCGAGGTTCTCGTACCAGTGCACGGGCCCGGCGCCGGTGCCGCGGCCGCCCGCCGCGTCGATCTGCTCTTCGAAGACGCGCTGGTTCTCGGGATCGTCGACGGCCGCCTGCGCCTCGCTCAACGCTTCGGCGTTCCTGGGATCGGTGATGCCCCGGGCCGCCAGCTCGTCCGGGCGCTCGAACGGCGTCTGCGCTTCGAGCATGTTCGACCACTGCCCCTGCAGGTCCGGATCGCCCCACGGCGTGCGCGGCACCGACCAGTCGCCGGCGTCCTGCTGCGGGTTGGCCGGCGCCGCCGTTACTGCCGCGCCCGGCGCCAGCACGAGTCCGCCGGCCGCCATCGCCGCCACGACGGAATCACGCCAATGCTTCATCACGCACCTCCGTTGCGGGCAATCACCGCTCCGGCTCCGCGCGCAGATGCCCGTAGAGCAGCTCCTCGGAAAACTCGACGCACTTGAACTCCAGCAACTGCATGTGCTCCGCCTGCCGGCGGTACAGCGGCATGCGGATCGTCCACGGCCGGGTGAACACGTTGGCATCCTCGATGGTCGCCTCGTAATCGATGCGATCGGCGCCGCCGGGTGTGAACCGCTCGACCACCAGCAGCGCGTTGCTGTGGAAGTTGCCGGCCCGGTCGAACCAGGTCTGGTCGTTGAAGCTGTTCACCTCGACGACCAGCGTGTCCCCTTCCCAGCGGCCGCGCGAGTGGCCCATCCAGGTGTCAATGGGATAGGTCTCCGCCACCTCGTCCAGGTGGATCGTCCGCTGCGCGCCGGCGAACTCGTAGACCACCATGATCTTGGTCATGCTCTGGACGATCTGGAACGGGAACGGCATGTAGGTTGCGCGCGGTATGCCCGGCATGTAGCACCTGGCCTCGGGATCGGCCGTCCAGCGCTGCTCGAAGTTCTCACGCCTCTGCTCCAGCGCCGAGTCCTGATACGGGATGGTCCCGCCGTCGACATAGCTCATGCCGCCCGGCTCCGCGAACAACGCGCCGAACTGCGGGGGTCCCGGCCGCGCGTGGTGCGCCTCCAGGTCCCAGTGCGCCGTGCCGACAGCCTGCCAGATGCCGTTCAGGTCCGGATTGCCGTCGTAGAAGCGCGGGGCCGTGTAGGCCGGCGCCTGGGCCGACGCCTGCTTGGCCGGGACGGACAGCATTCCGCCGAGCGCCAACGCAGCGGCCGCCAGTCCCGCGAGATGCTTCATCCCCCGGTCACCGTGACCGCCACGTCGGCGGTAGTGATGAAGCCCCCGTCGTGCGCCATGACGCGCAGCACGTACTCCCCCGGCTCCGCGAACGTTGCCGTCACCGGGAAGCGCCCGTCTTCCGGCAGTGGCGGCGGCCCCCAGCCCGGCGTCCACGGTGAGTTGCCCCGGTAGTCCGGATAGGTCTTGAACTGCTCCGGATCGAACGTCACCTCTTCGCCAACGCCGCGGTAGACGAGCCACGCCACGCGCAGACCCCAGGAGTTGTCCTTGATGGGGGTGGCAAGCCCCGGCCACAGCGAGGCCGCCGCCTTGGGCTCCGGGATGCCGTCGTCGCGCGCGGTCGCGTTCAGGCCGAGCGCCTCTCCGACGCGGACCGTATGCCGGGTGTCACCCAGAACCGCTACCGTGGGCGGCTGGTTCTTCTGCTCGAGCTCGGTGACGCCGAGGCCGCCGGTGTCCATCATTTTCATGAGGTTGTCGACGATGTAGTCGACCCGCAGGCTGCCGTAGGCGCTCTCGGTCTTGCCGTGGGCGGTCACGGTCCAGACGACCTCACCGTCGCCGAAATCGGCCGGCACCTCGACCGCGAACACGTAGCGATTGCGCCGGGGCTGGAAATAGGTGGGCTGTCCCCGGTCGAACGGACCGGGCTCCAGCCGGTTGTCGGGGCCGACCGGGATATGCGGCTTCTCGTCCATGTTCCGGTTCATGTACCCGAACCAGATGCTGAACGTACCGTCGGGATTGCGCTCCCAGCCCTCGAACACCGGCGCGATGTTCTGGCCCCGTGAATAGATGATGGTCTGGCCGCTGACCGCGGCGACAGCCAGCAGGCATAGCGCCGCGGCGGCGGACAGCGCCGCCGCCACGCGCATCCATGAGCGCCCGCGATTCACTCTCATGGACCGTGCCGTTCCGGAGCGCATTGCCCGACAGCGCTACTGCTGGTTCTGGGTGGCCGCGAACAGCGGCGGCGTCTCGCGCGCCGCGACTTCCTCGTCGAACTGCTCCTCAGTCAGGAAGATCATCCGCGGCAGGTGGTAGAACATGTCGTCTATCGACCGGTTGCCCCACCCCTTCCAGTTGCGGGGGTCGGACACGCGCGGATTGCTCGGCGAGTTGTCGTACCACGCCAGCAGGTGCAGGACCGTCCCCGCCGGCAGCAGCGGCGCAGCGTCGTCCTCGTAGACGTACACCTTTACCCAGTTGTGGTTGTAGTCGGCGCAGTTGAGCATCTCGCGCATGTTGTTCGGATAGATCGCCTCGATGCACATGCGCTTGCCGCTGGAGTGGAGGTGCGGCTCGAACGTCATCAGGATCTGCGGACTGGTGACGCGGAAGAACCCGTCGCGAAAGACGTCGTTGTCACCCCCGGGAATGTCGAGCTCCAGCTCGAACCCGCCCGACTGCGCCCCGCTCGTCTGCACGTACTTCGGCTCGTGCCCCACGGGGTGCAACTTGAAGGCGGTATCGACGCGCACGTGCACTCGCGTGCCGATCGAGTGCAGGTGGATGTTCGTGTACGTGAGGGAGGAATCGGCGGGCAGCATGACGCCCACGTAGTCCGGGAAGACGGTGGCGTTCTGGCCCAGTTCGTGCACGATGCCGAACAGGGACAGGTCGCGGTTGGCCGCGGCGCTCTCGCCCCCGCTGTTCGGGTGCGCCTCGTCTTCCGGCGCGGAGTTGCGCCTGGCGTTGATGACCGAGTGGTGCACTACGGACCGATTCAGGTCCGCACGCGCCGCGCCGCCCGCCGCGGCGGCAGCGACGGCCGGAACCACTTCATTGCCGTCGTCGTCGAGGATTACTTCCCGGATCTCGACCGCCTTGATCCAGCGGTCCTCGGTCAATCCCGTGGGCGAGGGCGGGTTCACCATGCCGTACCAGTCGGGCGCCAGCGCTTCGACGGTCGAAACCGGCGAGGAAACGACCAGGTCCGGCGTGCCGATGCTCCACTTGCCGCCGGCCGGCCATTCCCGCGGCGGTGGCAGGTCGGCCGGGTCGCCCTGCGGGGCACCGGCATCGGCCCAGGCCGCGATTGTCGCGATCTCGTCGTCGCTCAGCGAGGGATCGTCCTTGAAGCGCTGGATGCCGATGTTCTTGTCGACGAACCACGGCGGCATCTCGCGCGTCCCGGTGCGCGCCTTGATGGCGCGCGCCCAGGGCCGCACCTCCGGGTAGGTCACCAGCGGCATGGGCGCGCCGCCACCCGTGCGGTGGCAGCTCTCGCACGAGCGCTGCAGGATTGGGGCGATGTCCCTGGCGAATGTCACCCCGTGGGGCGCCGCTGCCTGCGCGGCGGCCGGCCAGGGAGCAGCCAGCAGCACGGCCAGCGCCAAGCTCGATACAACCAGCTTCATCGTCACATCTCCCCTGATCGCCGGACTCTAACACGGAAAGCCGCTCACAAGTGCTACCCTGACGGATCAGTTATCGGCCCCCTGTTATCGAGGAGGATTCATGCGCAGGAAGACGACAGGACTGCTCGTGCTGCTCGCGCTGGCGTTCGCGGCGTTTCTGGCGCGGGACGCCAGCACGGCGGCGACGCTGACGGCCCAGGACCACGCGGAGATCAACCAGTTGTACGCCCGCTACAGCTATGGCGTCGACACGCAGGCCGACGACGGCTGGCTGTACGCGCGCACGTTCACCGAGGACGGCGAATTCGATTACGGCGCGCCGCAGCCGGCGCGGGGACGCGCGGAGCTGCGCGAGCTGGCCAGGCCGGGCGGCAGCTGGGACCAGGGCGCGGGCGGCCAACCGCGCTCGTGGCACGTACCGACGAACATCCTGATCGAGCCGACCGCCGACGGGGCGCGGGGCACCGCCTACCTGCTCCTGGTGAACGGGGCCACAGCGGGTGGACCGGTGATCACCGGCCGCGGCGTCTATACCGACGAACTGGTCAAGACGTCGGAAGGCTGGCTGTTCAGGAAGCGGGCGTACCACCCGGAAGACTTCCCGACGGATCTGCGGCTCACGGCGCAGTGACGTTGACCGTCACCTGCTCGTTGCTGATGGAACCGCCGTCGTGCGCCATCACGCGCAGGACGTAGGTGCCGGGCTCACGGAATGTCGCGGTGACGGGAAACAGGCCGTCATCGGGCGGCAGCGGCGGCATCCATCCGGGTGTCCAGGGCGAGTTGCCCCGGTAGTCCGGGTAGACCTTGACCTGTTCCGGCTCGAAGCTCACCTGGTCACCGTCGCCCTGGAATACGTACCAGGACACGCGCAACCCCCAGGCGTTGTGCTTGACCGGCGGCCAGCGCATGGCCGGCAACCGTGAGGGTATGCCGTCGTCGCTCGCAAACGCCTGCAGGGCCAGCGGCTCGCCCACGCGGACCGAGCGCTCGCGGGCGCCCTGGACCCGAACGACCGGCGCCACGTTGTCCAGCTCGGCCTGCTGTACGCCGACGCCGCCGATGTCCATCATCTTCATCAGCTTGTCGACGACATAGTCGAGCCGCAGGCTGCCGTAGGCGCTGTCGGTCTTGCCGTGCGCGGTCACGCTCCACACCACTTCCCGATCACCGAAGTCGGCCGGCACGACTACGCGAAACACGTAACGGTTGCGCCGGGGGTGAAACCAGGTCGGTTGCCCGCCATCGAGCGGCTCCGGGTCCAGCCGGTTGTGCGGGCCGACCGGGATATGCAGCTTCTCGTCCATGTTGCGGTTCATGTATCCGAACCACAGGCTGAACGTCCCGTCCGGATTCGCCTCCCACCCTTCGAAAGCCGGCGCGATGTTCTGGCCCCGCGAGTAGAGGATGGTCTGACTGCCGGCGGCCGTCAGAACGGTCAGAGCCCCTGCCGCGATGCAGAGGACGGCCATTCCCGCCGCAATCCGCCGCCACGCCCGATGCCCTGTCATGGATACCTGCGGCTACTGCTGGTCCTGGGACGTGGCGAAGGGCTGCGGGGTGCCGCGCGCGGCGACCTCTTCCTCGAACTGCTCCTCGGTCAGATACACCATCCGCGGCAGGTGGAAGAACATGTCGTCGATCGAGCGGTTGCCCCAGCCCTTCCAGTTGCGCGGGTCGGAGACGCGCGTGTTGGCGGGCGAGTTGTCGAACCACGCCAGCATGTGCAGGACGGTGCCGGCGGGCAGCAGCGGCGCGGCCTCGTCTTCGTACACGTAGACCCGCACCCAGTTGTGGTTGTAGTTGGCGCAGTTGAGCATCTGACGCACGTTGTTCGGGTAGAGCGCCTCGAGGCACATCCGCGTTCCGCTGGAGTGCAGGTGCGGCTCGAACGTCATCATGATGGCCGGCTGCCGCAGCCGGTAGAAGCCGTCGCGCAGGATGTTGCTCTCGCCGGCCGGAATGTCGAGCTCCATCTCGTACCCGCCGGCCTGCGTGGCCGTGACCTGCAGGTACTTCGGCTCGTAGCCCTCGGGATGGAGCTTGAAGGCGGCGTCGACGCGCGCATTCACCTTCGTGCCGATGGAGTGCAGGTGCATGTTCGTGAACGCGAGCACCGACTCGGCCGGCAGCTTCACGCCCACGTAGTCGGGAAAGACCGTGGCGTTCTGCCCGAGCTCGTGAATGATGCCGAACGAGCCGTCCGGTGACCCGACGCCAGCATCGGGATCCGGCGACCGGTTCGGATGATCTTCCTGCTCGGCGTTGTTCACCAGCGCCATGATGACCGCGTGGTGCACGACGTACAGGTTCAGGTCGGCCCGGGCGGCGTCGGACTTCCCGTCCGACGCGTCCGAGGTGGACGCCAGCTCCAGGCCGTCCTCGTCGAAGAGCACTTCCCTGATCTCGACCGCCTTGACCCAGCGGTCCGTGGTCAAACCCGTGGGCACGGGCGGGTTGATCATGCCGAACCAGTCGGGGGCCACGGCCTCGACGGTCATCAGCGGCGACGAGATCACCAGGTCCGGCTCGCCGAAGCTCCACTGGTCACCCGCGGGCCACTCGCGCGGCGGCGGCATGTCGGCCGGATCGCCCCGCCGGGCGCCGCCGTCCACCCAGGCCGCAATCGTGGCAATCTCCGCGTCGCTCAGCGACGGGTCGTCCTTGAACGCCTGGATCCCGATGTTCTTGTCGATGTACCAGGGCGGCATCTCGCGCGCCTCGGTCCGGCCCCTGATGGCCCGCGCCCACGGCCGCACGTCCTCGTACGTGACCAGCGACATCGGAGCGCCGCCGCCGGGGCGGTGGCAGTTCTCGCACGAGCGCTGCAGAATCGGCGCGACGTCCTTCGCGAACGTCACCGCCTGCGGCCCGGCCTGTGCGCCGGCCGGCGCGGCTGCGGCCAACATCCCGGCCAGCGCGATTCCCGCGAGCGCGAACCGGCTCGCGGAGTGGACCCCGTTTCCTGCCTGCGGCGCGGTCATCCTCATATTGCGGTTACCTCGGGCGCACTCTACCACGGAACCCGGAAGGGGCCGTTCCCTGCGGACGGGCCGTTGACATGCTCCACGCAGGTGCTAGGCTGACGTGTCGGGAGCGGCAAATGACCCACCGAATCCTCGCCGTATTGCTGTTATCGGCCGTCCTTGCGCCGCCCCTTGCGGGTCAGACCCGGAACGGGGAGGCGAATGACCCGCCGCGCACGCCGTGGGGCGACCCGGACCTGCAGGGTGTGTGGAACTACAGCATGAACACGCCGCTGGAGCGTCCGGAGGAATTCGGCGCGCGTGCACTGCTGACAGAGGAGGAGGCGGCCCAGCGGGCGCATGCCGACACGCAACTGCGCTTCGAGCAGGACAACCGCACGCCCGCGATCGAGGCGGAGCCGACCGGCGGCGACGTGGGCGGATACAACCGCTTCTGGACCGACTTGCGCCGGACCCCGCTGCAGGCGTCGCTGGTGGTGGACCCGCCGGACGGCAGGATTCCACCGCTGACTGCGGCGGCGGCGGAATGGCATGCCGAAACGCGGCGGATCCGGCGCGGCATCTCCGTGGATGCGCCGACACCGGGCGGCTTCGTCGAGGACCTGGGCCGCAGGGGGCTCTTCACGCGCTGCATCCTGGGCTTCAACTCGGGCCCGCCGATGATCCCGACGCTCTACAACGCGAACGTGCAGATCGTGCAGACACCGGAGCACGTGGCGCTGCTCAACGAGATGGTGCACAGCGTGCGCCTTGTGCCGCTCGACGGCCGCCCGTCCGTGGCGCCGACCATCCGCCAGTGGCTGGGCGATTCGCGCGGCCGGTGGGAGGGCGACACCCTGGTGGTGACGACCACCAACTTCACCGATCAGGTGTTCGATCCCAGCAACGGCCCGCGGCGGCGGGACGGCGGCGATCCCGCCGCGCCGGCGTCGGAGCGCATCGAGATGCTCGGCGGCAACATGCGGCCGCTCGGCCGCGGCCTGACGCTGGTTGAGCGGTTCACGCGCACCGGGGAGGACACGCTGCTCTACCGGTTCACCATGCACGACCCGGCGTGGTACACGGCCGCGTGGACGGCGCAGATCCCGATGGCCCGGTCCAACGGGCCCGTGTACGAGTACGCGTGCCACGAGGGCAACCACAGCATCGTGAACATCCTCGCCGGCGCCCGCTGAGCAGGGGGAAGCCCGTGTCGATGAACAAGGTCGCCGTCGCGAGCCTGCTCTTCGCCCTGCCACTGATTGCGGGCGCCCAGTCGCTGCAGGACACGTCCGTGCCGCGCACGGCGTGGGGCGATCCGGATCTGCGGGGGCAGTGGACGAACGCCACCACGACGCCGCTGGAACGGCCGGACGACCTGCTGGACACGGCGATCCTGACGGAGGAAGAGCGCGCGGCGCGAGAGCCGGAGTTCTTCGACCGCATCCGGTTCAACTACATCTACGAGGTCTACATGGAGCGCGGCGGGCTGATCCGCCGGACGTCGCTCATCGTCGACCCGCCCGACGGGCGCCTGCCGCCGCTGACGCCCCGCGCGCAGGCCAGGCACGATGCCTTCGTCGCCCGCTGGCAGGGCCTGCACGCCTCGTGGGAAGACACCAACATGTACGAGCGGTGCATCACCCGCGGCCTTCCCGGCGCCATGATTCCGGGGTTCTACAACCACAACTACCTGATCGTGCAGACCCCGGACCACGTGGCGGTGCAGGTCGAGATGATCCACGACGCGCGCGTCATCCCGCTGGACGGGCGGCCGCACCTGCCCTCGGGCATCCGCCAGTGGCTGGGTGATTCCCGCGGCCGCTGGGAGGGCGACACGCTGGTCGTCGAGACGACCAACTTCACGCCCAAGGCCGAGCAGCGGGCGTTCATACTGGTCTTCACGGCGTTGTCGACCGGCCGCAACCTGCACCTGGAAGAGCGCTTCACCCCGATCGACGCGGACACGATCGACTACCGGTTCACCGTGACCGATCCGACCGTGTATACGCGTCCGTGGACCGCCGTGATTCCGATGCGCCGCACGGAGAACCCGCTGTACGAGTACGCCTGCCACGAGGGCAACTACTCGATGGAGCTGGGACTCCGCGGCACGCGCGCCGGGGAACGGCCGGCTGCGGCTTCACCCTGACCGTCTCGCCGCCGCAGCCTTCGAATACCCTCTCCCTGTTCCGGCCACCCCGAACGACCAAGGAGGATGCGTAATGTGGACATGGCGCACGACGACAATGGCGGTTCTGCTCGGCGGGCTGGCGGCGGGCGGCTGGCTGCACGCGCAGGATGACGGCTGCACAGCATTGACCGGCGCGGACATCGCGGAGATCCACCAGCTCTATGCCCGCTACAACCAGGGGCTCGACTTCAAGGACCCCGACCTGTACCTGTCGGCCTACGCCGACGACGGCGTATTCCACGGGCTCGAGCGGCACGCCGGCCACGCGGCGCTGCGGGCGTACCTGGACACGATATGGTCCAACGCCGCGCGCTCGAACCGGACCCACAACAGCTCAAGCATCCTTCTGGCGCCGACCGCCGGGGGCGCCAAGGGACGCGGCTACTTCGCGGTGATCGACGTGTCGGCGCGGCCGCCCGTCATCGCGGGGCACGGATACTTCGACGACACGTTCGTCAGGACGGCGGACGGCTGGCGCATCAAGACCCGCACTCTGGGCGAGCCCTGGCCATACCTGGAACGGCCCCACACGGGTCCCGGGAGCGACTGGGGCGCGGACGCCTGCAATTGATCCCGCCGGAAAGGAATACCTGCGATGAGAGTGAATGCGTCGACCTGCGCACTGGCGGCGGCGGTGGTGCTCGCCTGCGGGGCGCCGGGCGGTTCGGGAAGGCCTGGCCAGGCAGCCTCCGGGCAACCGGACGCCGCCGGAGAGCGGCCCGCCGTGACGGCGGAACAGTTCGATCGCTGGATGACGGAGCTGTCGAACTGGGGCCGGTGGGGCGACGACGACGAGCTCGGGACACTAAACCTCATCACGCCGGCGAAACGGATTCAGGCCGTCGCGCTGGTGACGGAGGGGGTAACGGTGTCGCTGTCGCGCAGCCTGACGCTCGGGGAGCGCGTGACGTTCCAGCGCGGCTTCGAGAACGAGTTCGCCATCGGCGAGCAGGAATTCGGCGAGCGCATGGCGTGGATCGAGGAGCAGCACCGCATCGGCTATCACGCCAGCCCGCTGACCCACCTGGATGCGCTCTGTCACATCGCATGGGACGGCCTGACCTACAACGGCCGCAGGTTCGACGAGACGGCGACCGCCGCGGGCGGCTGTACCCGGAACGGCGTGGCTCCGTTGAAGGATGGCATCGTCACGCGCGGCATCCTCATGGACATGCCCGGCGCCGGCAACGTCGGGGTCGACGACATCGAGGCCTGGGAACGCGAGTCCGGCATCACGATCGCGGCCGGCGACGCCCTGTTCCTGCGGACCGCCGGTCCCGGCGGCTACGGCAACGAGCTGATGCCGTTCCTCCGGGAGCGCGACGTGGCGCTGATCGGCGCCGACGGGGGCGTCGACGGCGGCCCGATCGAGGGTCGCGCCGCGCTGCCGATGCACATCTTCACGCTGGTGGCCCTGGGGATGCCGCTGGTCGACGGCGTCGATCTCGACGCGCTGGCCGAGGCGGCGGCGACGGCGAACCGCTGGGAATTCATGCTCGTCGTCACGACACTGCCGGTCGACAACGGCGCCGGTTCGGCGGTCAATCCGGTCGCGGTTTTCTGATTCAGGCGAGCGTCAGGTCGACGTACGGCGGGTCTTCGGGGCGGCAGAGCTCGGCGTCCAGCGCGAGGGCGCAGCCGGGACAGATGTAGCGCCGCAACACCAGACGCTGGCCGGCCTGTTCCTGCGGATCCAGGTGGAATTCGGAAAGCGCGGCCATGTCGTCCTCGAGCTCGCGGCAGCCGCGGCGGTAGGCGCCGGCGGCCGTGGCCAGCAGCCTGCCGCAGTGCCGGCAGGCCTGCATGCGACCCGCATCGGTCTCCGCCAGCGCCACGGCGGCGAGCAGGCCGGTTTCGGCGCTCCCGGGCTCGACGGTCCCGTCGACCGGCTCGCGCGGCGCACGGCTGCGCGCCAGGCGCTCTTCGCGCATCGCCTGCCGCCGCTTCGTGGTCGCCTCGGCATCAACTCCCCCGGCATC
Source organism: Vicinamibacterales bacterium (assembly GCA_965207665.1). Classification (GTDB taxonomy): domain Bacteria; phylum Acidobacteriota; class Vicinamibacteria; order Vicinamibacterales; family UBA8438; genus JAAXGX01. The sequence goes on along the minus strand of CBDBMV010000002.1, from coordinate 2,013,495 downwards.
GTCGAGCACGACGCCGTAATACCGTTCCGCCTGCTCGCGGGGCAGCCGTCCTTCTCGTAGATCCGTCTGCAACAGCTCCGGCGCCCGCAGCAGCGGGTCGCCGAATCCACCGCCGGGATTGGGGATGATCTCGAATACGTCCTGCGGCATCAGGCGGATATCGAGCGACTTGGGCGGCGCCATGCCGCCGTGGGGCGCCATCTCGCGCAGCTCCCGCGGGTCGGCCGGAATGCGGCCTGCGCGCAGCCACTCCTGCACGTCCGTGTCCGCCGCGTACCAGTTCCGGCCGCCCGTGGCCGGCAGCGCGCCGTTCAGGCTCAAGCCCTGCGTGACGCTCTGCAGCAGGCCGCCGTTGGAGGCGAAGCCGGCCTGGGTCTTGTGCCCGATCCAGGCCGCCACGATGGTCGCGCCGCCGCGCCACTGTCCGTGCGCCCCCGTCTGCGGCAGCTCGCGGCGGTACAGGTACAGCATCGGGATCTTGCGCTCGGAGGTCTCGATGTCGGTGATCGGGACGATGACGCCGCAGATCGGCCCGGCGTGGTCCATTCCGTCGCGGTCCATGAACGCGCCGCCGCCGCCCGCAATGCCGTCGAGCGGACTGTCCAGGAACGGCTGTCCATACTGGTCCAGCCCCTTCAGGCCGGCGGTGCTGAGCGTGTGTATGGCGCACGGGGCCAGCGCGCGGCTCGACAGCTCGGGATCGCCCGAAATCATCTTGGCGCCCAGGTAGTGCGCCTGGTTCAGGACGGCCATGCTGCCGACCGACGTGCTGACCGCCGCCGGGTGCGAGGCCGAGGTGATGCTGCCCTGCTCGAACTCCCAGTCGAGCTGGCGCAGAAAGCCGGCGCCGCACAGGTACTGGTCGTAGGCGAGCAGCGGGAACAGCGCCGCCAGGACGGAACCGCGCAGCATGCCCGGCGCCACGTTGAACGAGCCCACCGAAGGATCCGTGCCGCGATTCGAGATGCAGAGGCGGTCGCCGCGCTTTATGAGCGAGAGGCAGATGCGGTACAGCCCGAAGTCGTCGGTCTTGGCGCCGCACAGGTAGCGCTCGTCGCGCCAGGTCGCATCCGGCAGCCGCGCCAGCCGCCGCCCGACCGTGCGCGCCGTGTTCTCCGTCATGCGGTGCATCGCGCCCTTGACGCGGGCCGGCCCGTACTCGTCCAGGATCTGCCGCATGCGCTGGCGGGCGAAGTTCAGGCCGGCCAACTGCGACTTGACTTCCAGCGAGATCAGGTCCGGTAGGCGCGAGCGGCGCGTCCACGCGTCGAGGATGTCGTCGCGCAGCACGCTCTCGTCGACCAGCCGGATGGGCGGCATGAAGCTCGCCTCCTTGAAGCAGTCGTCGGTGTCGGTCACGAAGCTGCCGGGCTCCGAGCCGCCCAGCTCGCGCTGGTGGACGCAGTTGTAGATCCAGGCGAACAGCCTGCCGTCCCAGAACACCGGCGCGAAGACGGCCGTGTCCTGCTGGTGGTTGGTGCCCACCCACGGGTCGTCCTGGATGAAGACGTCGCCCTCGCGGATGCCGGGGTTGGCCGAGCGGTGCTCGAGCGTCCACTTGATGACCACGTCGGCGCAGCCGGCAAAGAAGACCGCGTAGGGTCCGAACACCACGCCGTCGCCCAGCTCGGTGGTCAGGCTGGCGTTGAAATCGTGGCCCTCGATGACGATGCTGGAACCCGAGACGCGGCGAATGGTGTCGCCATGGTCGAGGTTCAGGTTCCACAGCTTGGAGCGGATGACCTCGTACGTGATCGGATCGATCGTTTCGTCGGCGTCGGTATGGAACTCGAGAGACGGATGGACCTCCAGTTGCGCTTCCGGGATATAGCCGTGGAGAAAGCTGCGCTGCTTGCGCAGCGCCGCGCGCGCCGGGGTCGATGCGGCAATCGCCTGGGTCATGCTCGTCCCTCCAGGTCAAGCACCAAGTGGCCGTCAGGGTGCACCGACAGCGCCTGTCCGGGCCGCACCGCGACGGTCGTCGTCGGGTATTCGACGACGGCGGGGCCGACGATGCGCGCTCCGGCGTCGAGCGCCGCGCCGTCATGGATCGGCGTCTCGTCCGCGGCGTCGTATTCCTTCCAGAAAACGGAGCGGGCGCCGGCGGGCGCCGCGGACACCCCTGGCGCATTGGGCGGACGCCGGAGCGCCGGCGTCTCGCTCGTGGAACGCACGACAACGCGCAGCGCCGTCAACGTCACGCCGGCCGCCGCGTAGCCGGTGCCGGGTCCGAAGCGGTCGGCGTAGGCGCGCTCGAACGCTGCAATCAGGCGCTCCGCCCACCCGCCGTCGATGGGGCCGTCCGGCAGCGGCGTCTCCACCTCGAACACCTGCAGCGCGTACTTCAGGTCGCCTGAGCGCTCCAGCACGAACTCGCCGCCCTCCAGCCCCAGGAGCCGGGCATAATCGCGCGCCTGCCGCTCCAGCTGCGCCAGTTGCGCGCGCAGTGCGTCGAGATCGAAGGGCGTCTTCAGGAACGTCGACGTCTCGTAGCGGCGCTGCTGGTCGAGCAGCGCACAGCCGCAGGCGGACCAGACGGAGGCAGTTTCCCCCAGCGGTATCAGCACCCGCTTGACACCGAGCCCGCGCGCGAACAGGCCGACGTGCGCGGCGCTCGCCCCGCCGTAGGCCCACAGCGAGAAGCGCCGCGGGTCGCGGCCCGCCTGGATCGTGACGCGGCGCAGGAGATCCTCCATGCGGCGGTCGACGATCTCGACGATGCCGGCCGCGCAGCGCATGGTGTCGAGTCCGACCTGCTGCCCCAGCTCCGCAATCGCCTGCCGCGCCGCCTCGACGTCGAGGCGCAGGCCGCCGGCCAGCGGGCGATCGGGATTGAGCACGCCCAATACAAGGTCCGCGTCGGTCACGGTCACTTCCGTACCGCCGCGCCCGTAGCAGATGGGACCGGGGTCCGCGCCGGCGCTGTGCGGGCCGACCCGCAGCACGCCGCTCTCGCGGTCGAGCCAGGCGATGCTGCCGCCGCCGGCGCCCACCGACTCGATGTCCACCTTGCGCAGGTGCGTGAGGTGGCGCTCGATGACGCTCTCGTTGCGCCTGCGCAGGACGCCGCCGGAGAAGGCGCCCACGTCGAACGTGGTGCCGCCCATGTCGGCGACGATGACGTCCGGATCGTCCACGGCCGGGCTGGCCTTGGCCGCGCCCGCAATGCCGCCGACCGGTCCGGACTGCAGCGTGCCCACCGGCAAATCGCGCGCGGCGTCCGCCGGCAGCAAGCCGCCGTCGCACTGCGCCATCAGCAGCGGGCCCTCGTAGCCGCGCAGTCGGGCCCCGTCCGCGATGCGGTCGATGTAGGCCCGCATCAACGGCCCGATCTGGGCGTTCATCACGGTGGCGGTCGTGCGCTGATACGAGCTGATGCGCGGCGCCACCTCGTGGCTGCACGACACGTACAGGTCGGAGAACCGCCGCTGGATGATCTCGCGGGTGCGGATCTCGTGCGCCGGGTTGGCGAAGCTCCACAGGAACGCGATCGCCACCGCCTCGATGTCCCGCTCGGCGAAGCGGTCGAGCGTCGCCTCGACGTCGTCCTCGCGCAATGCAACCACCACGTCGCCGGCGTAGTCGACGCGCTCCGTGATCTCGAATACCTGCTGCTTGGGAACGATCGGCTCGGGCCGGCTGCTGATCGACCAGTCGAGCTGCTCTTCGATCGACGCGCCCAGCGCCCGGCCCATGTCGTTCATGATGCGGATCGCATCCGGGTGGCCGCGGGTGGTGAGCAGCGCCACGCGCGCAATCTGGCCGGTGACCAGCGCATTGGTCCCGGCGGTGGTGCCGTGAGCCAGCTTGGTCGACGCGGCCAGCACGCGCTCCGCGTCCAGGCCGAGCCCCGCGGCGGCCGCGTCGATGGCGCCGAAGAAGCCGTCCGCCAGATCCGCCGGCGTCGTCGGCACCTTGCCGGTGGCTATTTCACCCGCGGCATCGATGATCGCGCAGTCGGTGAAGGTACCCCCGATGTCGACCCCGACGTAGTAGCCGCCCTCCTGCTGCATGCGGCGCATTCTTGCAGACGACAAAGCGTTTGCAAACCGCTTCCCATCGCGTAAGATGGCGACTACACACGGCGTCGTGAATCACGGGAGGGATCTGAATGACTGAGTCATGGAGTTCCTCGGTGTACCCGCGCGGTGAACGTATCCTTCCGACGGCGGCCCTGGCCGCCGTTTTTTTGTGCCTCGCCGCCGGCGCGGCGAGCGCGCAGACGATCGGCGGCACCGTCTCGGACGAGACGGGCGGCGTGCTGCCGGGCGTTACGGTCGAAGCCCGCAGCCCGGCACTGATCGAGCAGGTGCGCACGGCGGTTACCGACGGTAACGGCCAGTACCGCATCGTGGCGCTGGAGCCGGGCGCCTACTCCGTGACGTTCTCGCTGGCGGGATTCAGCACACTCGTACGTGAGGGGATCGAGCTGACCACGGGGTTTGCGGCAAACATCGACGTCGAGATGGCGGTCGGCCAGCTCGCCGAGACGATCACGGTCACCGAGGCCACCCCCGCCATCGACGTGCAGAGCATCGAGCAGAGCGCGGCGATCGACAGCGAAATCTACGAGTCGCTGCCAACAGCACGCCAGTACGACAGCCTGGCGCTGCTGATCCCGGCCATGAACATCGCGGGCGGCTCCACGACCAGCCTGTCGGCGGATACGGCCGGCATCTCGGGCGAGGGCCGCAACCGCATGTCCATTCACGGCTCGCAGCCGAACGACGCAGAGATCCACTTCGACGGGATGGACATCAGCAGCCCGTCGTTCGACGGGGCCCCGCACTTCACCCCGTTCGACACCGGCATCGCGGAGTTCGTCTACGACTACTCCGGCAACTCGGCCGAGGTCGAGACGGGCGGCGTGCGGCTGAACATGATCCCCAAGGAGGGATCCAACACGTTCAGCGGCAGCCTGCGTCTGGACGGCACGCACTCGGCCTGGCTGGCCAACAACGTCAGCCAGGACCTTATCGACCGCGGCATTACCGGCGGCCGTGAGGGCGGCGTCGAGCTGGACCAGGCGTGGACGGTCGCGCCCGCCATCGGCGGCCCGATCGCGCGGGACCGGCTGTGGTTCTTCGCGACGTACTCCCACCGCCGCGGATCCCTGTATCCGGCCAACTACTTCGCCAACACCGACACCAGCTCCCTGCGCTACGTCCCTGATCTCGACCGGCATCTGTTCTCCCGCAAGGACATCACGGAAGGCAGCCTGCGCCTCACGTGGCAGGCGACGTCGAAGGACAAGGTGCAGGCATACGCCAGCCTGCCGGGCAACCGCCGGCACATCCTGCCGGCGCTGTCCGGCTCGGACCTCGACCCGCTCTACATCGCCCCCGAGGCGGGCAGCGAGAACGAGGCGTGGGTGAACACCTACCAGCTCACGTGGGTCCGGCCGCAGACCAACCGCATCCTGTTCGAGTTCGGCGTCGGCATGCAGCCGGTCAGCAACCGCTGGCCCGATCTCTCGTCCGAGGTGCAGCGGATGCGCGGCACGGGACGGGAGGACATCAACGCGCGGCCCGACCTGCCGGGCGTATTCGAAGCGACGACGTCGACGATGTCCCGCAACATGGGGTTCATCTTCCAGGGGACCGAATTCCACATCTCGACGACCAACACCAACGTCCGCGGCTCCATGTCGTTCGTGACGGGCAGCCACAACCTGAAGATCGGGACCCAGATCAACCAGAAGTTCGAGCAGTTCGCGTACTTCAGCAGCAACAACTGGACGAACATGATCACCGTCCGCGGCAACCCGATCCAGGCGCGGTTCCAGGCCCGGCCGCCCCGGGATGCGAATCTGACCAACGTCGGCGTATACGCGCAGGAGCAGTGGACGATCGACCGCCTGACGATCAACGCCGGCCTGCGGTTCGACTATTTCAAGGGGTTCTACCCCGACCAGGTCGCGCCGGCGATGACCTGGGCGCCCGTGGAGCGCTTCTTCCCGGGCGCGACCGTGGCGAGCTGGAAGGATCTGCAGCCGCGGATGGGCGTGGTGTACGACCTGCGCGGAGACGGACGGACTGCGCTCAAGGGCTCTGCCTCGCGCTACGGCGAGCATCGGGATCTGGCTCTCGTCAATCAGCTCAACCCGACCGGCAAGAACACCCTGATGCCGCGCTCGTGGTTCGACGGGGGTAATCCGTTTCGGATTCCCGGACTGCCGTCGTGCATCGGTCCGGTGGAGTGCATCGCCGGCGACGGCCTCGTGCAGGGCGATCCGCTGAATCCGGCGCCGAACGGCGAGATCATCAGCCCCAACAACACGCCCGGATTCGCCTCTACCGAGCCGACGGTGTTCCTCGACCCGGACTGGGCCTTCGGCTGGGGCAAGAAGAGCGGCAACTGGGAGTACTCGGGCAGCATCCAGCACGAGCTCACCGAAGGAGTTTCCATCGATATCGGGTACTTCCGGCGCCACTACTTCAATTTCGACGTGGTGGACGACCAGGCCATCCCCGCGGAAGCCTGGGACAGCTACACCATCACGGTGCCCCAGGACGAGCGGCTGCCCGGAGGCGGCGGCTACGACGTCACGCTGCTCGATCTCAACCCGGCCTACGTTGCGGTGCCGGACGAAATCACGACGCACGCCAACTCCTTCGGCGGGCGGCTGCGCCGCTGGCACGGCATGGACTTCAACTTCGCCGCCAACTTCGAGGGCGTCCTGCTGCAGGGCGGTTATGCCGTAGGCAAGGAAACGAACGACAGCTGCGCGCTGCAGACGGCGCTGCCGGAGATCGTCAACGCCGGGGCCGGCTCCGGCCAGAGCGTCGTGGCGCTGGAGCACTGCGACAACTCGACGCCGTGGATATCGCAGGGGTCGGTGTACGGTTCGTACATATTCCCGTACGACATCCAGGTATCGGGCATGCTCTTCTCCCGGCAGGGCACGCCGCGCCTGGCCGTCATGGCGGTGCCCACGCCCGTCGCGGCGGCGGCGCTCGGCCGCACGCCGACCGAGACCAGCATCACCGTCAACGTGGTCGAGCCGGGTCAGGCGTACGGCGACCGGCACACCCAGCTCGACATGCGCGTCGGCAAGATCATCAACATGGGCGATGCGGGCGCCAACATCGGTTCGTTCCTGGAGATCTACAATGTGTTCAACGGCAACGCCGTCGGGCGGGAACGCTATGGTCTCGCCGCCGGTTACCTGCGTCCCACGGGACTCCAGGCCGGCCGGCTGTTCAAGGTGGCGTTCCAGCTCAACTTCTAGGAGGACAGGTTCGTGACATCAAGTCCACAACTACGATTCGGCGGCCTCGCCGCGCTGGGGATCGCCGCGGCGACCGTGCTGCTGCCGGCGCCCGCGGTGGCGGCAGGGCAGGCGACCGGGAATGACGACGTCACCTTCACGCGCGACATCGTCCCGATCCTGCAGCGCAGTTGCCAGAGCTGCCACCGGCCCAACTCGCTCGCGCCGATGTCGTTGATCACCTACGACGAAGTGCGGCCCTGGGCGCGCAGCATCAAGAACCGCACCGCGCTGCGCAACCGCATGGGCGCCATGCCGCCCTGGTTCCTCGAGAGGGACGTCGGCATCCAGGCCATCAAGGAAGACATGTCGCTGACCGAGGAGGAGATCACGGCCATCGCACGCTGGGTCGACAACGGTGCGCCGCGCGGCAATCCGGACGACTCGCCGCCGCCGCTCGAATTCGCCGGCCCCGGAGAGTGGGAGATGGGCGAGCCCGACCTGGTCGTCGTCGGCCCGTCGGCCTCGCGGGGAGCGGACGAACCCGACTGGTGGGGCGCGCTGCCGGCGGTCGAGACCGGCCTGACCGAGGACCGCTACGTCAAGACGATGCAGGTCAAGGAGGTGGGCGACAGCGCCCGCACCATCGGCGGACGGTTCATATTCCACCACGCGTTCTTCGCGCTGATCGACGAGGACGGCAACCAGCTCGACAACGGCGACTGGCCGACCATTCACGACCTGCGCAACAACCCACGCGGCTTCACGTTCGACCCGGAGGCCGGGCGCTTCGTGCCGGGCAACTCCCGGCTGCAGTGGGACGACGTCCATCTGCACTCCAACGGCGAGGACACGACCGCGCACCTGGAGATCGCCTTCCAGTTCCATCCGCGGGGCTACGAGCCGACGAAGCGCATCGGACGGATCGGCTTCGGCACCGCCGACATCGACGTGCTGCCGAACCAGGACGGTCAGGTGCGGCACTTCTACCAGACGCTGCAGCAGAACGTGAAGCTGACCATGTACGCGCCGCACATGCACGCCGCTGGCGTGCGGATGTGCCTGGAATCGATCTGGGGCGGGCGCGTCGAGACCCTCAACTGCGCCGGCTACGATCACAACTGGCTGCGCTACTACCGCTACGAGGAGGACGCCATGCCGCTGCTGCCCAAGGGCACCATCCTGCACGGCATCGGCTACTTCGACAGCACGGCGGCCAACCCGAACGTCATCGACCCGCGCAACTGGACCGGCTTCGGCCACCGGGCGGTCGACAACATGCTGCTGGTGCTCGCGCCGGCGTTCATCCTGAGCGACGAAGAGTTCGAGGCGGAGATAGCCGCGCGCCGGGAGCGGCTGCAGCTCACCGCGGGCGACACCGTGATCGGCTGCCCGCTGTGCGGCTTCGAGGAACTGCCCCGACAGCCCGCGCGGCCGGCCGCCGATCAGCAATAGCAAGCGCGCGATCATGAGCATGAACGTCTACAGCCACTTGCGCGCCGGCATGGTGCCGGCGGCGATGCTGGCCGGCATTGTCACCGTCGCGGCCGGCGCGCAGCCCGGCCGCGAGCACGGCCAGAGCATCACGCCGGTCTACGAGGGATACGTCGAGAAGGCGGACGGGTCATACGACCTGATCTTCGGCTACCTGAACCGCAACTGGGTCGAGCAACCCATGATCGAGGTCGGCCCCGACAACCATATGGAGCCGGGCGGCCCGGATCTGGGACAACCCACGCACTTCCTGCCGCGGCGCAATCGGTTCGTGTTCCGCGTCCCGGTGCCGGCTGACTTCGGCGAGGGAGAAATTGTCTGGACGCTGACGGCCAACGGCGTTACGGCGCAGGCATTCGGCACGCTGCGGCAGGGATACGCGGTCGACGACACCGTTCTGATGGCCAACTTCGGCGGCGGTGGGCCGAGCGGCTTCAGCCCCGACACGGTCGGCAACGTGGCGCCGGAGCTGACAGTCGAGACGCAGCGCAGGCTGACGGCGGTCGTGGGCGAGCCTGTCGCACTGCAAGCCGTCGCCACCGATGACGGCAAGCCGATGCCCCGCGGCCTGCCGTCGTTCTGGGTCGGCCGCTCCCGCTCGTCGCCGATCGCCGCGACGGGCCTGCGGCTGTCGTGGTTCCGCTACCGCGGCCCCGCGCCTGTCACGTTCGACCCGCCGCAGACGAAGGTATGGGAAGACCATCGCGACGGCGGCGGATCGCCCTGGTCGGCCGGCTGGGAAGCGCCGGCGATTCCGGCGGACAACCGCTGGGTCGTACGGGCCACGTTCAGCGAGCCCGGCACCTACGTGCTGCGCTGCCAGGCTCACGACGGAGGCCTCCAGACGTACCAGGACGTGAACGTCGTCGTCAGTCCGTGATGCGTGCGCTCCTCATCGGACTGGCCGCCTTGCTGGTCGGCTGCGCGGGTCCGCCCGCACCGGATGAGGACGGCGGAAGCGCGGGCAGCGAGGAAACCGCGCAGTCCGGCGGCGGCGCCGGCAACCCCCTCCGCAACGCATTCTTCGGCGACCTGCACGTCCACACGAGCTGGTCGCTCGACGCCTGGACGTTCGGCCACCCGATGCAGAACGACCCGTCGGTGGCGTACCGCTACGGCCGGGGCGATCCGATAACCGACGCCGACGGCAATCTGCGCGGGCAGTTGCGCACGCCGCTCGACTTCATGGCGGTGACCGACCACGACAACTTCTTCGGCGAGGTGCAGCTCTGCCAGGATCCGGAGGCGGACACCTACGAGCTGCCGGTCTGCGAGGAGGTGCGCGCCGGTGGGGGCGCGGCGTTCATGCGGCACTACGGCGCGGCGAACCGAAACCAGCGCGACCTGGAGCTGTGCGGCAGCACGGAGCCGGGCCCGGACAACCGCTGCGACCAGCGCGCCGCGCATCAGTGGCCCATGGTGCAGGAAGTCGCCGACGCCTACTACGAGCCGGGCGTGTTCACCACCTTCACCGCCTTCGAGTTCACCGGCTCGGACCCCGCGACCGGCGGCTGGCTGCACCGCAACGTCTTCTTTCGCGGCGAGGACATCCCGCCGTGGGGCGGCGGGGCGTCGATCGCGACGCGGCACTCGCCGGAGCGGCTCTGGGAGTGGATGGACGAGGCATGCACCGGCGACTGCGACGTGATCGCCATTCCGCACAACACCAACTACGGCATGGGCGTCGTGCTGGCGCCCAACAACGCCGACGGCACGCCATTCACGCCCGAGATCCTGGAGCGGCGGATCCGGCGGGAGCCGCTGATCGAGATCCACCAGGTCAAGGGGAACTCGGAGTGCGCGCCGGGGCTGCTCACCTCGGACGAGGAGTGCAACTTCGAGCAGGTCTTCGAACCCTGCGATCCGGACAATCAGCCGTCCGATCCGGAGCTCGGCGCCGCCAGTTGCACGGTCGCCTCCAACTTCGTCCGCAACGCGCTCAAGACGGGCCTGGAGGTCGAGGCCGAGCACGGCATCAACCCGTTCAAGTACGGCATCATCGGCAGCACCGACGACCACCGCAGCATGTCGGGATCGGCCGTGGAGGAAACCTGGCAGGGCGACTTCTTCGGCGAGATCGGCGCGACGACGCCCGGGACGCCGCTGAACAATCCGGGCGGACTGGCGGCGGTCTGGGCCGAAGAGAACACGCGCGACTCCATCTTCGACGCGCTCAGGCGGCGCGAGACGTTCGCGACGAGCGGGCCCCGGATGCGGGTCCGCTTCTTCGGCGGCTGGGACCTGCCGGCCGACCTCCACACCCGCCCGGACCTGGTCGAAGAGGGCTACCGGAGTGGCGTGCCGATGGGCGGCGACCTGCCGGCAGCGCGCGACGGCGCCAGCGCGCCCCAATTCGTGGTCTGGGCGACCCGCGACGCGAACAGCGCGCACCTGCAGAAGCTGCAGGTCGTCAAGGGGTGGGACGACCCCGATGGCGGCACCGCCGAGCAGGTGTACGACGTGGCGTGCGACAGCGGTCAGCCGCCGGACCCGGAGACGCGCCGCTGCGCGGACAACGACGCGCAGGTGAACCTGGCCGACTGCAGCACGACGGGCGGCGCCGGCGCGGCGGAGCTGAGCGCCTCCTGGACCGATCCCGAGTTCGATCCGTCGGTGCGGGCGTTCTACTACGTGCGGGTGCTCGAGAATCCAACCTGCCGCTGGACCACCTGGCGCGCACTGGAGAACGGCGGCGAACTGCCCGACAACGTGCCGCCGGTGATCAAGGAGCGGGCCTGGAGCTCCCCAATCTGGTACACGCCCTGAAATTACGCTTGACGTAACGAGTACTATCTGCCAGGCTCGGACGCGTGATCGTCAGCTACCGCGACGAGAGAACAGAGAAGTTCGCGGCCGGCAAGCGCGTGAAGGCCCTGGACGGCATCAAGTGCGCTGCTCGACTCAAGCTGGACCGCCTGGAAGCGGCCGAGTCCATCCAGGATCTGGCGGCGTTGCGCGGCAACCGTCTGGAGGCTCTGAAGGGAGATCGAGAAGGTCAATACAGCATCCGGATCAACGACCGCTGGCGGATATGTTTCAAGTGCGTCAAGGACAAGCCGCAGGAGTTTGCCGATGTAGAGATCGTCGACTATCACTCGTAATCACGACGCGCCAGGGCAGCGCGTGAGGAGGACATTTATTTTGGGTATTGCAGCGATACATCCGGGAGAGCATCTTGCCGAGGAACTGCGAGAGATCGGCATGAGCGCCGCTGCGTTGGGTCGGCATATCGAGGTGCCGACCAACCGCATCACCGCGATCCTCAACGGGCAGCGCCGCATCACCGGCGACACGGCGTTGCGTCTGGCCCACTTCTTCGGCACCAGCCCGCAGTTCTGGTTGAACCTGCAGAAGCTCTACGAGCTGCGTCTGGCCGAAGAAAAGGCGGGCGCTGCCATCAGCACGCTGCCGACGGTGGAAACGTACGTCTCGGCGCACCCGGGATAGCGATCGCGGTATCGAGAAAGGAAAAACGGCGCAGATGGTTGCACCCGCTGTCGTGCGTCTGGTCCTGACCGCGAGCGGCCTGCTCGCGGGCGCCTGCGGTGGAACCGTGCCGGATGCACCTGACGTGCGGGATGAGGAGACGGCCCAAGCCGAGGTGGCGAGCGCCAGCGCGGAGCCGGAGCGCAATCCGCTGCGCAACGCGTACTTCGGCGACTTCCACGTGCACAGCAGTTGGTCGCTGGACGCCTACTCGCTGGGCGGCAACCGCGACGACCCCTCGCTGGCGTACCGCTTCGGGCGCGGCGAGGAGGTGACGAAGGCGGACGGCACCGTGCACCGCCTGCGGGTGCCCCTGGACTTCATGGCGGTCACCGACCACGACATCTGGCTCGGCACCGTCCACCTCTGCAACGACGAGAGCGACGCCGCCTACGCCACGCCCACCTGCGAGCAGATCCGCGCCAGCGCCTGGTTCGACTACGCGAGCCACTGGGGCCGGGGCCGGCGCCCCCCGGACATCTGCGGGAAGGCCGAAGCCGCGATGACCGCCGACAACAAGTGCTATCAGCGGGCGCGGCACCTGTGGGGCGAGGTCCAGCGCAACGCCGAAGCGTTCAACGAGCCCGGCGTGTTCACCACCTTCCCGGCCTACGAGTGGACCGTCCAACCGAACGGCTACGGCAAATTGCATCGCAACATCATCTTCCGCGGCGACGCGGTGCCTGAGTGGGGCGGCTCGGCCGTCGATATGCAGAACCGGCCCGAGCGACTGTGGGAGTGGCTGGAGGCGGCCTGCACGGGCGACTGCGAGGTGGTCGCCATCCCGCACAACCCGAACATGAGCGGCGGGCTTGCGTTCGACGAGTTCGGCTGGACGCCGTACACGACCGAGATGCTCCGTCTGCGCGCCTGGGCCGAGCCGCTGGTGGAGATCCACCAGATCAAGGGCAACTCGGAGTGCCACCGCGGCCTGGGAACCACGGACGAGGAGTGCAACTTCGAGCACTACTACCCGGCCTGCGAGCCTGGGCAACGCAGACTCTGCGCGCACGCGCCGGACTACGTCCGTAACGCGCTCAAGACCGGCCTGCGGCTGGAGGCCGACTTCGGCGTCAATCCTTTCAAGTTCGGCTTCATCGCCAGTCCGGACGACCACCAGAGCCTGCCGGGAATGGTTGACGAGGACGACTTCACCGACAAGCCGGTGAAGTTCAGCAATGGCGGCGGCCTCGACGTGATAGGCCTGCCCCTCGGATGGGACGAGCGGGCCGACGGCGGCAACCGCAGCAATCCCGGCGGCCTGGTCGGCGTGTGGGCCGAAGCCAACACGCGCGATTCCATCTTCGACGCCCTGCGCCGCCGCGAGACGTTCGGCAACAGCGGCACACGCATCCACGTGCGTTTCTTCGCCGGCTGGGACTACCCCGCCGACCTAGACACCCGCCGCGACATGGTCGAGGCGGCGTACGCCGGCGGCGTGCCCATGGGCAGCGATTTGCCGATCCTGCCCGCGGGCGACCCGGGCAGCGGCCCCCGCTTCGTCGTCTGGGCGATGAAGGATCCCTACAGCGCGAACCTGCAGAAGATCCAGGTCGTGAAGGGCTGGGCCGAGGCCGACGGGCAGACCGCAGAGCAGGTGTACGACGTCGCCTGCGCCGACGGCCTGGAGCCCGACCCGCTGACGCACCGCTGCGCGGACAACGGCGCCCGCGTCGACCTGTCCGACTGCAGCTACTCGATGGGCCTGGGCGCGCCCGAGCTGAGCACCACCTGGACCGACCCCGATTTCGACCCGGCGCTGCGGGCGTTCTACTATGTCCGGGTGCTGGAGAACCCGACCTGCCGCTGGACAACCCACCGGGCGCTGGCGCGCGGCGTAGCGCCGCCGCCGTCCGACCCGCCGACGGTGAAGGAGCGGGCCTGGAGCTCGCCCATCTGGTATACGCCGGAGGAAAACTGAGGAGGCGCGGCATGTCAAGACGCCGGTCACGATGGACGCGACGTGCGCGGCCGGCTACCTACTGGCCGGCCCTGATCGGGATCGTGGTGCTGGCGGCGTCATGCGCCGCACCCGCGCCGGAGCCTGAGGACTCAACGGCTGCCGAGACGGCAGCGCCGGCGGGCGGCGGCGCGGACCCGGAACGCAACCCGCTGCGCAGCGCGTACTTCGGCGACTTCCACGTGCACAGCAGTTGGTCGCTGGACGCCTACTCGCTGGGCGGCAACCGCGACGACCCGTCGCTGGCCTACCGCTTCGGGCGCGGCGAGGAGGTGACCAAGGCGGACGGCACCGTGCACCGCCTGCGGGTGCCCCTGGACTTCATGGCGGTCACCGACCACGACACCTGGCTTGGCCAGGTGCACCTCTGCAACGACGAAAGCGACGCCGCGTACGACACGCCCACGTGCGAGCAGATCCGCGCCAACGCGTGGTTCGGCACCGGGGCGTTCGAGGGCCGGGGCAACCGGCCGCCGGACATCTGCGGGCAGGCCGAAGCCACGATGACCGCGGACAACAAGTGCTACGAGCGGGCGCGGCACCTGTGGGGCGAGGTCCAGCGCAATGCCGAAGCGTTCAACGAGCCCGGCGTGTTCACCACCTTCCCGGCCTACGAGTGGACGGCCCAGCCGCGCGGCTACGGCCACCTGCACCGCAACGTCATCTTTCGCGGCGACGCGGTGCCGGAGTGGGGCGGCGGGGCCGTCGAGATGCAGAACCGTCCCGAGCGGCTGTGGGAGTGGCTGGAAGCGGCCTGCACCGGCGACTGCCAGGTGGTCGCCATCCCGCACAACCCGAACCTGAGCGGCGGGCTGGCGTTCGACGAGTTCGGCTGGACGCCGTACACGACGGAGATGCTCCGGCTGCGCGCCTGGGCCGAGCCGCTGGTGGAGATTCACCAGATCAAGGGCAACTCCGAGTGCTACCGCGGCCTGGGAACGACGGACGAGGAGTGCAACTTCGAGAACTACTACCCCGTCTGCGAGCCGGGTCAGCGCAGCGGCTGCGCGAACGCGCCCGACTTCGTCCGCAACGCGTTGAAGAACGGCCTGCTGCTGGAAGCCGACTTCGGCGTCAATCCGTTCAAGTTCGGATTCATCGCCAGTCCGGACGACCACCAGAGCCTGCCGGGAATGGCCGATGAGGACGACTTCACCGACAAGCCGGTGAAGTTCAGCAACGGCGGCGGCCTCGCCGCCATAGGCCGACCCCTCGGCTGGGACGAGAAGGAAGACGGCGGCAACATCAGCAACCCCGGCGGCCTGGTCGGGGTGTGGGCGGAAGCCAACACGCGCAACGCGATCTTCGACGCGCTGCGCCGCCGCGAGACCTTCGGCAACAGCGGCACGCGGATCCATGTCCGCTTCTTTGCCGGCTGGGACTATCCCGCCGACCTCGATACCCGGCGCGACATGGTCGAGGCGGCCTACGCCAGCGGCGTGCCGATGGGCTCCGACCTGCCGGAACCGCCCGGCGGCGACGCGGGCGAGGGTCCGCGCTTCGTCGTCTGGGCCATGAAGGATCCCAACAGCGCGAACCTGCAGAAGGTCCAGATCGTCAAGGGCTGGGCCGCAGCCGACGGGCAGGCCGCCGAGCAGGTGTACGATGTCGCCTGCGCCGACGGGCTGCAGCCAAACCCGGAGACCCGGCGCTGCGCGGACAACGGTGCGCGGGTGGACCTGTCCGACTGCAGCTATTCGACCGACCTCGGGACGGCCGAGCTGAGCACCACCTGGACCGACCCGGACTTCGACCCGGCGCTACGGGCGTTCTACTATGTGCGCGTGCTGGAGAACCCGACCTGCCGCTGGACGACGCACCGGGCGCTGGCGCGCGGCGTGGCGCCGCCCCCGTCCGACCCGCCGACGGTCAAGGAACGCGCCTGGAGCTCGCCTATCTGGTACACGCCTGCGGGAAGCTGAGGAGGCCCAGCCGTGCTGAAATGCCGATCTCATCGCAAGGGCAGAATACGGCCGGCGCCCGGCTGGCTGCCGCTGATCGGGATCGGCCTGCTGGCGGTCGCCTGCGCCGGACCCGCGCCGGAGCCTGAGGACTCACCGGCTGCCGAGACGGCAGCGCCGGCGGGCGGCGGCGCGGAGCCGGAGCGCAACCCGCTGCGCAACGCGTACTTCGGCGACTTCCACGTGCACAGCAGTTGGTCGCTGGACTCGTACGTGCTGGGCGGCAATCGCGACGACCCCTCGCTGGCGTACCGCTTCGGGCGCGGCGAGGAGGTGACCAAGGCAGACGGCACGGTGCATCGCCTGCGCGTGCCGCTCGACTTCATGGCGGTCACCGACCACGACACCTGGCTCGGCAAGGTGCACCTCTGCAACGACGAGAGCGACGCCGCCTACGCCACGCCCACGTGCGAGCAGCTCCGCGCCAACGACTGGTTCGGCACCGGCGCCTTCGAGGGCCGCGGGCGGCGTTCGCCCGACATCTGCGGACAGCTCGAGGCCACGATGACTGCCGACAACAAGTGCTACGAGCGGGCGCGGCACCTGTGGCAGGACATCCAGCGCAACGCCGACGCGTTCTATGAGCCGGGCGTGTTCACGACCTTCCCGGCCTACGAGTGGACGGCCACTCCCGCGCGCTACGGCCACCTGCACCGCAACGTCATCTTCCGCGGCGACGCGGTGCCGGAGTGGGGCGGCGGGGCCGTCGAGATGGAGAACCGCCCGGAGCGGCTCTGGGAATGGCTGGAGGTGGCCTGCACCGGCGACTGCCAGGTGGTCGCCATTCCTCATAACCCGAACCTGAGCGGCGGGCTGGCGTTCGACGAGTTCGGCTGGACGCCGTTCACCACGGAGATGCTCCGCCTGCGCGCCTGGGCCGAGCCGCTGGTGGAGATTCACCAGATCAAGGGCAACTCCGAGTGCTACCGCGGTCTGGGCACCACGGACGAGGACTGCAACTTCGAGAACTACTACCCCGTCTGCGAGCCGGGCCAGCGCAGCGGTTGCGCCCATGCGCCCGACTACGTCCGCAACGCGCTCAAGACCGGCCTGCGTCTGGAGGCCGACTTCGGCGTCAATCCGTTCAAGTTCGGTTTCATCGCCAGCCCGGACGATCACCAGAGCCTGCCGGGCGCGACGGACGAGGACGAGTTCGTCGAGAAGGCGGTCAAGTTCAGTACCGGCGGCGGCCTCCCGCTGATAGGCCGGGACCTCGGCTGGGACGAAAAGGCCGACGGCGGGAACATCAGCAATCCCGGCGGCCTGGTCGGCGTGTGGGCCGAGGCCAACACGCGCGATTCCATCTTCGACGCCCTGCGCCGCCGCGAGACGTTCGGCAACAGCGGCACGCGCATCCACGTGCGCTTCTTCGCCGGTTGGGACTATCCCGCCGACCTCGACACCCGGCGCGACATGATCGAGGCGGCGTACGCCGGCGGCGTACCCATGGGCGGTGACCTGCCGGTGCCACCCGGCGGGGACGCCGGCGACGGCCCCCGGTTCGTGGTCTGGGCCATGAAGGACCCCTATAGCGCGAACCTGCAGAAGGTCCAGGTCGTGAAAGGCTGGGCCGAACCCGACGGGCAGACCGCCGAGCAGGTGTACGACGTCGCCTGCCCGGACGGGCTGCAGCCCGACCCGGGCACGCACCGCTGCACGGACAACGGCGCCACGGTGAACCTGTCCGACTGCAGCTACTCCACCGAGCTGGGCGCGGCCGAGCTGAGCACCACCTGGACGGACCCGGACTTCGATCCGGCGCTGCGGGCGTTCTACTATGTCCGGGTGCTCGAGAACCCGACCTGCCGCTGGACGACGCACCGGGCGCTGGCGCGCGGCGTGGCGCCGCCGCCCTCCGACCCGTCGACGGTGAAGGAGCGGGCATGGAGCTCGCCCATCTGGTACACGCCCGCCGCCCCGTAGCGCATGGATTTCCGCCGCCTGCTGCGAGAGCCGCTCGTTCATTTCCTGCTGGCGGGCGGCGTGCTGTTCGGCCTTAGCGCCCTGTTCGGCCAGTCGTTCGGTATGGGCGACAACAGCAACCGCATCGAAGTTACGGCGGACCGCATCCAGCAACTGCGCGAGACGTGGACGCGGCAACGGGGCGCGCCGCCTACCCAGCGCGAGCTCGACAGCCTGATCGAAGACTTCATCCGCGAGGAGGTGCTGTACCGCGAGGCAATCGCGTCGGGCCTCGATCAGGGCGACACCATCGTCCGCCGCCGGCTGGCGCAGAAGGTCGAGTTCCTGGCGCAGAGCGTCGCCTCGACGGTCGAGCCGTCCGATGCCGAGCTGCAGGCGTTCTTCGACGAGAACGCGGAGCGCTACCGCATTCCCGACCAGGTCAGCTTCTCCCACGTGTACTTCAGCGGCAGCAATCGGGGCGCGGGAGCCGAGGCCGCGGCCCGCGATGCGCTGGCGCAACTGACCTCGGGCGAGGTCGCAACCGCCGATGCGGCGCAGTTGGGCGACAGGTTCATGTTGCAGTACGAGTACCCGCCACAGTCGCGCGACCAGATCCGGGACCTGTTCGGCCCGCGCTTCGCCGGGCGGCTGTTCGAGCTGCCGGTGGACGCGTGGAGCGGCCCGGTGCCCTCCAGCTACGGCATGCACGTCGTCCGCATCCGCCAGCGGGTGCCGTCGCGCCTGCCGGCGCTCGGCGAGGTGCGCAGCCAGCTCGCGCGGGATCTCAGCGGGGAGCGGCTGCGCTCGGCGGCCGACGCGTACTACGAGGGGCTGCGCCGGCGGTTCGAGATCGTCGTCGACGCCGACGCGCTGGCTGGCGATGCGGCGGGAAACTGACGGCTTGACGCGCCGCATGCGGCGGGCCGCGCGGCCGTTCGCCGTGAGCGTCGGATTGCTGTTGGCGCTGCCCGCGGCTCCGGCACAGGCGCACACCAGCCTGCCGGCCTACCTCGGCCTGAACGAGCTGGCCCCGGGCACGTTCGCGGTCATCTGGCGGATCCCCGCCGTCGAAGGCCCGCCCCCCGCCATCGTTCCCGTCCTGCCGGCGCACTGCACGGTGCCCGACATCCCGACGGAGGTGGAGTTGCCGGGCTCAGTCGTTACGAACGGGGTCGTCGCCTGCGGCGAGACCGGCCTGGCCGGCCAGACGATAGGAATCGACGGCTTGCGCGTAACGATCATGGACGCGCTTGTGCGCATCCAGTTCGCCGACGGCAACAGCGTCACGCAGATCCTGCGGCCGCAGGAGCCGTCGTTCGTCGTGGGTGAGCAGGCGAACCGGCGCGTGGACGGCTGGGGCTATTTCCGGCTGGGCGTCGACCATATCCTCTCGGGCATCGACCACCTGCTGTTCGTCTTCGGCGTGCTGTGGATCGTGGCCGGGTTCCGGCGCCTGCTCAAAGCCATCACGGCGTTCACCGTGGCGCACAGCATCACGCTCGGCCTGGCCACGCTGGGCTTCGTGCGCGTGCCGCCCGCGCCGGTCGAGGCGCTGGTCGCCCTGAGCATCGTGTTCCTGGCGGTCGAGATCACGCAGCGCGACCGGGGGGCGCCAAGCCTGACCTACCGCCGGCCGTGGGTGGTGGCGTTCGCCTTCGGCCTGCTGCACGGCTTCGGCTTCGCCGGCACGCTGTCGCAGATCGGCATCCCGGCGGGCGACATTCCGCTGGCGCTGCTCTCGTTCAACGTGGGTGTCGAGGTGGGCCAGATCGCCTTCATCACGGCCGCGCTGGCGCTGTTCGGCGCGTTGCGGACGCTCGAAGTCCACCCCCGCCCGTGGATGCAGTCGATCCCGGCATATACAATCGGCTCGCTGGCGTCGTTCTGGTTCCTGCAGCGCTGCGCGGTGATATTCGGCTAACCCGGTCTTGGCGGACGTGACCACGCGCTCAGCACAATCCCCACTCGGAGCAAGCGCGGCGGCCGCGGCCGTCTGCCTTGCGCTGCTGGCCGCCGCCTGCGCGGGGCCGGCGCCGGAAGCGCCAGGCGTCCGGAACGACGACCCCCGCGGGGCGGAAACCGGCGGAGCCAACGCGGCGCCGGAGCGCAACCCGCTGCGCAACGCCTGGTTCGGCGATCTGCACGTGCACAGCAGTTGGTCGCTCGACGCCTGGACGTTCGGCGATCCGATGCAGAACGACCCCTCGGTGGCGTACCGCTACGGCCGGGGCGAACCGATTCTCGATGCGGACGGGAATGTGCGCGGCCAGCTCGCCGCGCCGCTCGACTTCATGGCGGTGACCGATCACGACAACTGGCTGGGCGAAGTCCAGCTCTGCCAGGATCCCGAGGGAACTGCGCGCGACATCGCCATGTGCCGGGAACTCGAGGCCGGCAGCATCCAGGCGTTCTTCCGCATCCGCAGCTTGTCGCTTCAGTCCCAGCGCGACCCGGATCTGTGCGGCAGCGCCGAGCCCGGTCCGGACAACCGCTGCGACCGGCGCGCGGCGCACCAGTGGCCCATGGTGCAGGAGATGGCCGACGCCTACTATGAACCGGGAGTGTTCACGACGTTCACTGCGTTCGAGTACAGCGCGGTGCACCCGGCCAGCGGCGGTTGGCTGCACCGCAACGTCTTCTTTCGCGGCGAGGACATCCCGCCGTGGGGCGGGGCGGCCCTCGGCTGGAGCCATTCCCCGGAACGGCTCTGGGAGTGGATGGACGAGGCGTGCACCGGCGACTGCGACGTGATCGCCATTCCGCACAACACCAACTACGGCCTGGGCGCCGTGCTGGCGTCGAACAACTCCGACGGCACGCCGTTCACGGCGGAGATCCTAGAGCGGCGGGCGCGGCGCGAGCCGCTGATCGAGATCCACCAGGTCAAGGGCAACTCGGAATGCGCGACCGGACTCCTCACCTCCGACGAGGAATGCAACTTCGAGCAGCTATTCGAACCGTGCGACCCGGACGCGCCCCCGGCCGACGCCGGGGGCCGCCCGGTATTCTGCAACGACCCCTCCGACCTGGTCCGCAACGCGCTCAAGACCGGCCTGGAGGTCGAGGCCGAGCACGGGATCAACCCGTTCAAGTACGGCGTCATCGGCAGCACCGACGACCATCGGAGCATGCCTGGGTCGGCGGTCGAAGAGACCTGGGAGGGCGACTTCTTCGGCGAGATCGGCGCGACGACGCCCGGGACGCCGATTAACAACCCGGGCGGCCTGGCGGCGGTCTGGGCCGAAGAGAACACGCGCGACTCCATCTTCGACGCGCTCAGGCGGCGCGAGACGTTCGCGACGAGCGGACCGCGCATCCGGGTCCGGTTCTTCGGAGGCTGGGATCTGCCCGGCGACCTCCACACGCGACCGGACCTGGTCGAAGCGGGCTACCGCAGCGGCGTGCCGATGGGCGGCGACCTGCCGGCGGCTGCGGGCGGCGCGGGCGCACCGCAATTCGTCGTCTGGGCGACCCGCGACGCGAACAGCGCCCACCTGCAGAAGCTGCAGATCGTCAAGGGCTGGGACGACCCGGAAGGCGGCGCCGCCGAGCAGGTATACGACGTGGCGTGCGATGACGGCCGGCCGCCGGACCCCGAGACGCGCCGCTGCGCGGACAACGGCGCCCAGGTGAACCTGGCCGACTGCAGCACGACGGGCGGCGGCGCGGCGGCGGAGCTGAGCGCCTCCTGGACCGATCCCGAGTTCGATCCGTCACTGCGGGCGTTCTACTACCTCCGTGTGCTCGAGAATCCCACCTGCCGCTGGACCACCTGGCACGCGCTGGAGAACGGTGCGGAGTTGCCGGACAACGTGCCGCCGGTTATCAAGGAGCGGGCCTGGAGCTCGCCCATCTGGTATACGCCGGAGGGAAGCTGAGCAGCCCGGGGAGGCCCAGCCATGCAGCCACAGCGACCACGACGGACCTACCTCACGCGGCCTGCTGCGCGCTGGCTGCCGTTGATTGGGATCGCCCTGCTGGCGGCGGCGTGCGGCGGAACCGGACCAGAAACCCCCGCGACGGACGATGCGCCGGCGGTCGAGACAGATTCTCCGACCGGCGGCGGTGTGGAGATCGATCGCAATCCGCTGCGCAACGCCTACTTCGGCGACTTTCACGTGCACACCAACTGGTCGCTGGACGCCTACGTGCTGGGCGGCAACCGCGACGGTCCCGCCTTGGCGTACCGCTTCGCGCGCGGCGAGGAGGTGGCCACGGCCGACGGCCTGGTGCACCGCCTGCGCGTGCCGCTGGACTTCATGGCCGTGACCGACCACGGCATCTGGTTCAGCGAGGTGCATCTCTGCGAGGACGAGACCGACGCCGCCTACGACACGCCGACCTGCGCGCAAGTGCGCGCCAACAACTGGTTCCGCATGTCGCAGTTCGAAGGGCTGGGCAGGCTGCCGCCCGAGATCTGCGGCCAGGGCGAGGCCACGCTGACCGACGGCAACAAGTGCTACGAGCGGGCGCGGCACCTGTGGCACGAGATCCAGCGCAACGCCGACGCGTTCAACGAGCCGGGGCGCTTCACCACCTTCCCGGGCTACGAATGGACCGCGTTCCCGGCGGGCTACGGCCACCTGCACCGCAACGTCATCTTCCGGGGCGACGCGGTGCCGGAGTGGGGCGGCTCGGCCGTCGAGATGGGCAACCGCCCCGAGCGCCTCTGGGAGTGGCTGGACGCGGCCTGTACCGGTGACTGCCAGGTGGTCGCCATTCCGCACAACTCGAACCTGAGCGGCGGGCTGGCGTTCGCCGACTCGGGCTGGGCGCCGCATACGCCGGAAATGCTGCGGCTGCGCGCCTGGGCCGAGCCGCTCGTCGAGATCCACCAGATCAAGGGCAATTCGGAGTGCTACCTCGGTCTCGGCACCACGGACGAGGAGTGCGGTTTCGAGAACCGCTGGCCAGCCTGCGAGCCTGGGCAGCGCCAGGGGTGCATGAACGCCCCGGACTTCGTCCGCAATGCGCTGAAAGCCGGCCTGCGGCTGGAAGCCGACTACGGCGTCAATCCGTTCAAGTTCGGGTTCATCGGCAGCACCGACGACCACCAGAGCCTCGGCGGCGCCACCGACGAGGACGATTTCACGGTCAAGCCATTCAAGTTCGCCACGGGCGGCGGCCTCGGTCTCATCGGCCAGGGCCGCACCGCAAACGACTGGTTCGGCGACCGGGACGGCGGCGGGAACCCGAACAATCCCGGCGGCCTGGTCGGGGTGTGGGCCGAGGCCAACACGCGCGACGCCATCTTCGATGCCCTGCGCCGCCGCGAGACGTTCGGCAACAGCGGCACCCGCATCCACGTGCGCTTCTTCGCCGGCTGGGACTACCCGGCTGACCTCGACATCCGGCGCGACATGGTCGAGGCGGCGTATGCCGGCGGCGTCCCGATGGGCGCCGACCTGCCGGAGCCGCCCGGCGGCGACGCGGGCGATGGTCCCCGCTTCGTGGTCTGGGCCATGAAGGACCCCTACAGCGCGAACCTGCAGAAGGTGCAGATCGTGAAGGGCTGGGCCGCAGCGGACGGGCAGACCGCCGAGCAGGTGTACGACGTCACCTGCGCCGACGGGCTGGAGCCCGACCCGCAGACGCGCCGCTGCGCGGACAACGGCGCCACGGTGAACCTGTCCGACTGCAGCTACCCGACCGACCTCGGCGCGGCCGAGCTGAGCGCCACCTGGACCGACCCGGACTTCGACCCGGCGCTGCGTGCGTTCTACTATGTGCGGGTACTGGAGAATCCGACCTGCCGTTGGACAACGCACCGGGCGCTGGCGCGCGGCGTTCCACCGGCGCCGTCCGACGCGCCGACGGTGAAGGAACGCGCGTGGAGCTCGCCGATCTGGTACACGCCTGTCGAACCGTGAGATTCGCGGCGGTCTGCCTGCCGCTGGTGGCGGCCGCATGCGCCCCATCTGCGCCCGATACGCCCGCCGCCGTGGACTCTCCGGTGACCGGCGCCGAGACATCTGCGGACGGCGGCGCGGAACCCGAGCGCAACCCCCTGCGCAACGCCTATTTCGGCGACTTCCACGTGCACACCGGGTGGTCGCTGGACGCCTACGTGCTGGGCGGCGACCGCGACGGCCCGGCTCTGGCGTACCGCTTCGGACGGGGCGAAGAGGTGACCAAGGCCGACGGCACCGTGCACCGCCTGCGCGTGCCGCTCGACTTCATGGCGGTTACCGACCACGACGTCGGAATCGGTGAGGTCAACCTCTGCAACGACGACAGCGACCCCGCCTACGCCACGCCCACCTGCGAGCAGCTCCGCGCCAACGCCTGGTTCACCCCGCGGACGCACGAGGGCCGGGGACAGCGGCCGGCCGAAATCTGCGGGCAGCGCGCGGCCACGATGGACTCGGGCAACAAGTGCTACGAGCGGGCGCGGCACCTGTGGCACGAGATCCAGAGGACCGCGGACGCATTCTATGAGCCGGGCGTGTTCACCACCTTCCCGGGGTACGAATGGACGACCACCCCGGGCGGCAACCACCTGCACCGCAACGTCATCTTCCGGGGCGACGCGGTGCCGGAGTGGGGTGGCGCGGCCGTAGAGATGGGCAACCGCCCCGAGCGGCTCTGGGAGTGGCTGGACGCGGCCTGCACCGGCGACTGCCAGGTGGTCGCCATTCCGCACAACTCCAACCTGAGCGGCGGTCTGGCGTTCGGCGAGTTCGGCTGGACACAGTTCACGCCGGAGATACTGCGCCTGCGCGCCTGGGCCGAGCCGCTCGTGGAGATCCACCAGATCAAGGGCAACTCCGAGTGCTACCGCGGCCTGGGCACCACGGACGAGGAGTGCAACTTCGAGAACTACTACCCCGTCTGCGAGCCGGGCCAGCAGAGCCGCTGCGCCCATGCGCCGGACCTCGTCCGCAACGCGCTGAAGACGGGCCTGCGGCTCGAGGCCGACTACGGCGTCAATCCCTTCAAGTTCGGCTTCATCGCCAGCCCGGACGACCACCAGAGCCTGCCGGGCGCGACGGACGAGGACGACTTCACGGAGAAGCCGGTCAAGTTCGGCACCGGCGGCGGCCTCCCGCTGGTAGGACAGGCGCTGGGCGGCGCAGGCTGGTGGGACGACCGGGAAGACGGCGGCAACCGCAGCAATCCCGGCGGCCTGGTTGGCGTGTGGGCGGAGGCCAACACGCGCGAGGCGATCTTCGACGCCCTGCGCCGCCGCGAGACGTTCGGCAACAGCGGCACGCGCATCCACGTGCGCTTCTTCGCCGGCTGGGACTACCCCGCCGGCCTCGACACCCGCCGCGACATGCTCGAAGCGGCGTACGCCGGCGGCGTGCCCATGGGCGGCGACCTGCCGGAGCCACAGGACGGCAACGCCGGCGACGGCCCGCGCTTCGTTGTCTGGGCGATGAAGGATCCGTACAGCGCGAACCTGCAAAAGGTCCAGATCGTGAAGGGATGGGCCGAGGCCGACGGGCAGACCGCCGAGCAGGTCTACGACGTCGCCTGCGCGGACGGCCTGGAGCCGGACCCGCAGACGCGCCGCTGCGCCGACAACGGCGCCACGGTGGACCTCTCGGACTGCAGCTACCCGACCGACCTGGGCGCGGCCGAGCTGAGCACCACCTGGACCGACCCGGATTTCGACCCGGCGCTGCGGGCGTTCTACTATGTGCGGGTGCTGGAGAACCCGACCTGTCGCTGGACGACGCACCGGGCGCTGGCGCGCGGCGTGGCGCCGCCCCCGTCCGACCCGCCGGCGGTGAAGGAACGCGCCTGGAGCTCCCCGATCTGGTACACGCCGCCGGCGCGCTAGCAGCAGCAGCCTGGGAGGTTTGACGATGCGGTGTACGCGCTGTCGATTTCCCGGCGGTGAGAAATTGGCGGCCATCTGCCTGCCGCTGCTGCTTGCGGCCGGCTGCGCGGGACCCGTGCAGGACGCTCCCGGCGGTCAGGAGGCAGAACCGGCGGGCACGACGGATGCACCGGCTGGCCCGGAAGTGGATCGTAACCCGCTCCGCAACGCCTACTTCGGCGACCTGCACGTTCACAGCAGTTGGTCGCTCGACGCCTGGGCGTTCGGCCACCCGATGCAGAACGACCCCTCGGTGGCCTACCGCTACGGCCGGGGCGACCCGATCACCGACACGGACGGCAATCTGCGCGGGCAACTGCGCACGCCGCTCGACTTCATGGCGGTGACCGACCACGCCGGCTGGATGGGCGAAGTGCTGCTCTGCCAGGATCCCGAGGCGCCCACCCGCGACCTCGCCGTGTGCGGAGAGCTCGAGTCAGGCAGCCGCGGGGCGTTTTTTGCCCGCATCCGCGGCGCGTGGCTCCAGTCGCGGCGCGACCCGGAGTTCTGCGGCAGCGCGGAACCCGGTCCGGACAACCGCTGCGACCAGCGCGCCGCACACCAGTGGACGCTGATTCGGGAGATGGCCGACGCCTACTACGAGCCGGGCGTGTTCACGACGTTCACCGCCTTCGAGTTCACCGCGGTGCAGTCGGCCAGCGGGGGTATGCTGCATCGCAACGTATTCTTCCGCGGCGACGACATCCCACCGTGGGACAACGGGACATCGGTCGCCACGCGGCATACGCCGGAGCGGCTCTGGGAGTGGATGGACGCGGCGTGCACCGGCGACTGCGACGTGATCGCCATTCCGCACAACACCAACTATGGGATGGGCGTCGCGCTGGCGCCCAACAACGCCGACGGCACCCCGTTCACCACCGAGATCCTCGAGCGGCGGGCGCGGCGCGAGCCGCTGATCGAAATCCACCAGGTCAAGGGCAACTCGGAGTGTGCATCCGGTTTGCTCACCTCGGACGAGGAGTGCAACTTCGAGCAGGTGTTCGAGCCCTGCGACCCGGACACGATGCCGTCCAATCCGCAACAGGTCGTGGCCAGGTGCACCGTCGCGTCCAACCTCGTCCGTAACGCCCTCAAGACCGGTCTTGAGGTCGAAGCTGAGCACGGCATCAACCCGTTCAAGTACGGCATCATCGGCAGCACCGACGACCACCGCAGCATGTCGGGGTCGGTCGACGAAGTTGCGTGGCAGGGCAGCTTCTTCGGCGAGATCGGCGCCACGACGCCGAGCACCATCCTCAACAATCCCGAGCTCCGCTCCCTGACGCTGGGCACGCCCGTCAACAATCCGGGTGGCCTGGCCGCCGTCTGGGCCGAAGAAAATACGCGCGACGCGATCTTCGACGCCCTCAGGCGGCGCGAGACGTTCGCCACGAGCGGCCCGAGCATCCGGATCCGCTTCTTCGGCGGCTGGGAACTGCCGGCCGACACGCATACGCGCCCGGACCTGGTCGCAGAGGGCTACCGCAGCGGCGTGCCGATGGGCGGCGACCTGCCGGCGGCGACCGGCGGCGCTGACGCACCGCAATTCGTCGTGTGGGCCACCCGCGACGCGAACAGCGCCCACCTGCAGAAGCTGCAGATCGTCAAGGGCTGGGACGACCCGGACGGCGGCACCGCCGAGCGGGTATACGACGTGGCGTGCGACAATGGCCAACCGCCGGACCCCGGGACGCGGCGGTGCGCGGACAACGGTGCGCAGGTGAACCTGGCCGACTGCAGCACGGTGGGCGGCGCGGGCGCGGCGGAGCTGAGCGCAACCTGGACCGACCCGGAGTTCGATCCGTCCCTGCGGGCGTTCTACTATGTCCGGGTGCTCGAGAATCCCACCTGCCGCTGGACGACATGGCGCGCACTGGAGAGCGGCGCCGAGCTGGCGGTCGACGTGCCGCCGGTTATCAAGGAGCGGGCGTGGAGCTCGCCGATCTGGTACACGCCCGCGGGGCAATAGCCGCGGCGGCCGCAGCACGGGAGGTGTGACGATGCGGTGCAAGCGCTCTCGATTCTTCGGCGGCGTGACATTTGCGGCCATCTGCCTGCCGCTGCTTGCGGCCGGCTGCGCCGGGCCGGAGCAGGATGCGCCCGGCGGAGAAGAGGCACAACCGGCCGCGGCGGCGGACACCGCCGCCCCGGAGGTAGAGCGCAACCCGCTGCGCAACGCCTACTACGGCGACTTCCACGTGCACAGCAGTTGGTCCCTGGACGCCTATTCGCTGGGCGGCAACCGCAACGACCCCTCCATGGCGTACCGCTTCGGCCGGGGCGAGGAGGTGACGACGGCCGACGGACGGACGCTGCAGTTGCGGGTGCCTCTCGACTTCATGGCGGTGACCGACCACGACATCTGGCTCGGCACCGTCCACCTGTGCCTGGACGAGAGCGATGCCGCCTACGCCACGCCCACCTGCGAGCAGATCCGCGCCAGCGCCTGGTTCGGCTACGGGGACTTCGAAGCGCGCGGGCGTGTGCCCGCCGACATCTGCGGCCAGAACGAGCCCGCCATGTCCGCCGACAACAAGTGCTACGAGCGCGCGCGGCACCAGTGGCACGCGGTGCAGCGCAACGCGGACGCGTTCAACGAGCCGGGGCGCTTCACCACCTTTCCGGCGTACGAATGGACGGCCAACCCGCCCGGCTTCGGCCACCTGCACCGCAACGTCATCTTCCGCGGTGGCGCCGTGCCGGAGTGGGGCGGCTCATCCGTCGCGATGGAGAACCGTCCCGAGCGGCTCTGGAAATGGCTCGAGGAGGCGTGTACTGGCGACTGCCAGGTGCTGGCGATTCCACACAACTCCAACCTGAGCGGCGGCTCGGCCTTCGAGGAATACGCATGGATACCGTATACGCCGCAGACGCTGCGCCTGCGCGCCCGGACCGAGCCGCTGGTCGAGATTCACCAGATCAAGGGCAACTCCGAGTGCTACGTGGGGCTGGGCACCACGGACGAGGAATGCAACTTCGAGACCTACCAGCCCATCTGCGAGCCGGGCGAGCGCGGGGGCTGCGCCACCGCGTCGGACTACGTCCGCAACGCGCTCAAGGCCGGCCTGCGGCTGGAGGCCGACTACGGCGTGAATCCGTTCAAGTTCGGCTTCATCGCCAGCCCGGACGACCACCAGAGCCTCGCGGGAGCGGCCGACGAGGAAGAATTCGCCACCCGGCCGGTCAAGTTCGGCACCAGCGGCGGCATCGGCTCCGGCATGCTGGGCCGGGGTGCCGACAGCGGCCCGGCCTGGTTCGGCGATCGGCCCGACGGCGGCAACGCCAACAATCCCGGCGGCCTGGTCGGCGTGTGGGCCGATGCCAATACGCGCGACGCCATCTTCGACGCGCTGCGCCGCCGCGAGACCTTTGGCAACAGCGGTCCCCGCATCCCCGTGCGCTTCTTCGCGGGCTGGGACTACCCCGCCGACCTCGATACCCGGCGAGACATGCTGGAGGCGGCATACGCCGGCGGCGTGCCGATGGGCTCGGACCTGCCGGACCCGCCCGGCGGCGATACCCTCGACGGCCCCCGCTTCGTCGTCTGGGCCATGAGGGACCCCGCGAGCGCGAACCTGCAGAAGATCCAGATCGTCAAGGGTTGGGCCGAGACCGGCGAGCCCTCGGCGCCGTTCGCCCCTTCAGGCGTACAGACGGCCGAGCAGGTCTACGACGTCGCCTGCGCCGACGGGCTGGAGCCCGACCCGCAGACCCGCCGCTGCGCGGACAACGGCGCCACGGTGGACCTGTCCGACTGCAGCTATTCGACCGATCTGGGCGCCGCCGAGCTGAGCACCACCTGGACCGACCCGGATTTCGATCCCGCGCAGCGGGCGTTCTACTACGTCCGGGTGCTCGAGAACCCGACCTGCCGGTGGACGACCCACCGCGCGCTGGCGCGCGGCATGGCGCCGCCCCCATCCGACCCGCCGACCGTGAAGGAACGCGCCTGGAGCTCCCCCATCTGGTACACGCCGGCGGAGCCATAGCCGAACGCCGAGTTGCGCGGAGACCGGTCGGAACTTCCGGCCCCGGCGCCCGTACCTGCGGCTGCTAAGCTGGAGGCATGGGGCCTCAACCAGGCGCATACCGGTCGCTCTTCTCGTTGCCGGCCGAGTCGCACTACCTCAACTGCGCGTTCATGGCGCCGGCCTCGAAGCACGTCGCCGCGGCCGGACGCCGGGCCATCGAGCGCATAGAGGCGCCCGCCCGGCTCGGAGTGCCGGACTTCTTCGAGCCTGGCGCGCGCGTCCGCCGGCTCTTCGCGGACATCATCGGCGCGCCCGACCCGGACCGCGTGGCGATCATTCCGTCGGTTTCGTACGCCATGGCGACGATTGCACGCAACACGCCGCTCGCGCCTGGACAGACGGTGGTAGTCGTCCAGGAGCAGTTCCCGAGTGTCGTTTACACCTGGCGGCGCGCCGGCCGCGAGGCGGGCGCCACGCTGCGGACCGTCGCCGCGCCGGACACCGCCGCCTCGCGCGCCGAGGCGTGGAACGCCGCCCTGCTCGACGCGATCGACGAGCGGACGGCGGTGGTTGCCGTTCCGGAGCTGCACTGGACCGACGGGCTGCGCTTCGACCTCGAAGCGATCGGCGCGCGGGCGCGCGCCGTGGGCGCCCGCTTCGTCATCGACGGGACGCAGTCGGTCGGGGCGCTGCCGTTCGACGTCGGGCGCATCCGGCCCGACGCCCTGGCCTGCGCCGGCTACAAGTGGCTGACCGGCCCCTACTCCGTCGGCGCGGCCTGGTTCGGTCCCACCTTCGACGGCGGTACGCCGCTCGAGGAGAACTGGATCACCCGCCCCGCCAGCGACCGCTTCAACGAGCTGGTCAACTACCGCGACGACTATCGGCCGGGCGCCATCCGCTACGACGTCGGCGAGAGATCGAACTTCATTCTGCTGCCCATGTTCGAAGCCGCCCTCGAGCAGGTGCGCGAATGGCGGCCGGAAACGGTCGCCGCGCACACGCGCGCCCTGACCGCCGCGGCGGCGGATCGGCTCCGCGAGCTGGGCTGCCGCATCGAGGACGAGCGCTGGCGCGCCGGACACCTGCTGGGCGTGCGCCTGCCAGCCGACGTGGACATCGCGCAGCTTGGCCGCAGCCTCGCCGCGCGGCAGGTGTCGGTTTCGCTGCGCGGCGGCGCCATCCGCGTCGCGCCGCACCTGTACAACGACGCCGCGGACCTCGACGCGCTCATCGACGTCGTCGCCGGCGCCGTCCGGGCGGCGCCGGTTTCAGCGGGTTGACGTCCAACTCGTCGTCTCTTCGAATTGCTCCAGTGTGATGTAATCACGGTCGATTACGCGGATGGCAGAGGAGGCGTCATGCATAGACAGATGATCGCGGTGGCCGCGCTGCTGGGGATGGTGCTCGCGGGCGGCGGCCCGGCCGGCGCACAGGGCGGCGGGACGGCCATGCAGCTCACTCCGGCGGACCAGGCCGAGATCCGGCACATCCTGACGAGCCTGAACCAGGGAGCGGACTTCAACGACAGCGACCTGTGGGTCTCCCAGTGGACTCCCGACGGCTCCTGGACGCGTCCCGATGGCGAGTCGTTCGTCGGTCACGATCGGCTCCGGGAGTACCGGCGCTCCACGCGCGTTCCGGGCGGGGGCGCGAGCAGCAGGCGGCACTGGACGAATGGCGTCGTGCTCACGCCGACGGCCGACGGCGCGACCGGACGCACCTACTACATGCTGCTCGACGTCGCGGCTACGCCGCCCACGGTTTCCAGCGCCGGCCACTACGAGGACGTCTTCGTCAGGACCGCGGACGGCTGGCGCATCAAGCAACGCGTCATCAAGCCGTACCCGGATCCGCAGCTCGGCCGATCGGGAAACTGATGCGTGACGCTACCGCTACAATGACAAGGAACAGGGAGGTAAATCGATGAAGCGGCTGCTGATTGTTTCCTTTGTCCTCGCGGCGGCGTCCACGCCCGTGCTGGCCCAGTCGGCGGAAGAGGAGATCGCGCGCGCGGTCCTCGCGGCGCCCAGGGCCTTGGCGGAAGCGGCCATGGTCGTGCGCATCGCGGCCGACGGGAGCCACGAAGTGCTACGCGAGGGCACCAACGGCCTGGTCTGCTACGACCGATCCAACGAGCCCGGCCGCTCGTTCGCCGTCCAGTGCACCGACGAGGGGAACCTGGAGCGCGCCAAGCAGACCCACCGGCTGAGGATGTCCGGCGGCAACGCGGAAGGTGGGCGCCAGGCGATCGCGGCCGCCGAAGCCGACGGGTCGCGCGTTGCGCCGGCGTACGGCAGCGTCTGGTACTCGCTGACCGGCCAGGACCAGGCCTCGGTGACACCGCACCAGGCCCACATCACGGTGGCGGTGCCGTTCGCGACGGGCGACGACCTGAAGCTGCCGGAAGAGGGCGCCTACAACCAAGCGGGAACCTGGATCATGGATGCGGGGACTTCCGCGTCGCACATCATGATTCCCGGCCGTTGATCGAATGCGCGGCTAGTCCGGGAGGCCGTCGTACCCCGGCGGCAACTGCGCCCCGAGGCTGTTCTGGAACATGGCGAGTTGGGTGTAGTCTCCGACGATCATCACCACCTCCCGCACCTGATCCTCGGTATAGCGCGCGGACAGCGCGTTCCAGGTGGCGTCGCTGACGAAACGGCTCGTGTGCAGCTCGTCCGCAGCTCGTAGCAGCGTCGCGTCGAAGTCACTCCACCCCGGCGCCGCGGGCCCTTCGGTGATCCGTTCGATCTCCTCGTCCGTCAGACCGGACTCCTTGCCCCTGACGTAGTGGCGCCCCCAGATGTACTCGCCTCGCGACAACCAGGCGGTGCGGAGGATGAGGATCTCCTTGTCGCGGAAGGGAATCGTGTAGCCGTCCACGAAGTACACGGTGTACGCCCAGTACTTCTCGCACAGGTCGAGACGGTTGGGACACAGCCGCCGCATCTCGCTACCGCCCGGCGTAGGCTCGCCGAGCTCGACCCGCGGCGCGCTGAGGTGGGTGAACGGCTCGACCTGCTTTGCCGGCGCGCTCCCCTGGGCGGTAACCAGCGACGGAACAGCGAGCGCGACGCAGACGACGGCTACTCCGACGATGGCAACGCGCGTCTTCATGGCAATCCTCCTATCCTTCTGATTCGCCAGCTACTTCCCACAGGTAAGCCGGGTGCCACTGCTGCAGGTGGGTGCGCACCCAACCCATCAGGCTGACGAGCTTTTCCACGGCGTACCTGTACCTGCCGTTCTTGACCTTGACGACGAGCGATACGCGGCCGCGCCGCCGCGTGAATCGCATGTCGGCCGAGCGCCGGTCGAGGCGCCGGTGGGGCGGCAGCCCGCGCTCGAACAGCGCCTCCAGAAAGTCCTGCAGGTCCGCGTACATACCGGCCGGCACCTGCCGCAGCATGTCGCGGATGACCAGCGTCTGGTCGCGCTCCGCAAGCTCCACCGTCACTGATTCATCCAACAGAAGGAACTGGAAGCGCGTCTTCCCGGACCTTGCCTTCGTCTCGCGGAGCTCCTTGAAGATCCCCCGCTCGGCGTAGGCCTTCAGCCCGTCCCGGACGACTGCCGCCGGCAGCTTCCCCATCGCAGGGCGCGAGCCCGGTCAGTAGGAGTAGGCGCCGACGCCCGGCTCGACCTTGCCCAGGATCGCCGGCGGATACACGGAACCGTCCCAGAACTCCTTCTTGCCCTGGACGTTCAGGACCGTCGGCAGCCGGTCGTTCACCGCGACGTCGTACGCGCGGCGCAGCGCGGGCAGGACCTCGGCCGCCTCGGTGACGTACTCGCCGTGGCAGCCCAGCGCCTCGCCGACCTTGTCGTAGCGCAGGTTCTCCTGGAACAGGTGCAGGTGCTCCTTCCGCGGCCGGTCACTGGATCCGGCGCGCCCGCGCTGGGCGGACCAGGTGCCCCAGGCGTTGTTGTTGTAGACCACCACAATCGCCGGGATGCGGTATTTCGCCAGCGTCTCCATCTCCAACCCGGTGATGCCGAAGCCGGCGTCTCCCGTAATGGTCAGGATCGGCGCTCCGCGGTGCGCCGCCTGCGGGCCGGCGCCCAGCTCCATCGCCACGCCGACCCCCAGGGTGTAGGCGATGTCGGGGCCGACGACGATCTCCCAGTACGGACCGTTGAGGATCTGCCCCGGACGGTACGCGCGCAGGTACTGCCGCGTGTAGCGCGCGATCCCGTAGCCTCCAGAGACAATAGTCATCTCGTCCCTGGGGATTTCGCCGCCGTGCAGGAAATCGCCCACCGCCCGGGCGATGGCCGCAGGGTGCACCGCGCCGGGCTCGGAGTACGGCCGGCACTGCGCGTAGATCTCGTCCCGCCTGGCGTTGTACTTCTCCTCGGCGGCCCGCACCTCGGCGATCCAACTGTCGCGGCTCACGCGCGGCGCCTCGTCGTTGAGCGCCTGCAGAGCGGCCTTCTCACAGCTCACGATGCCCACGTCGATCGGGATATCGCGGCCGATCTCCTCCGGCACCGGGTGTATCCGGATGTACTTCGCGTTGAAGGGAAACGCCCACTGGCCGAGCGGCGGCATCCGGTAGTGACCCACGACGAGGACCACGTCGACGCTGCCGTAGGAGTCCGGGGCCGCGCTCGCCGACAGCGGGTGGTCGTCCGCGAATGTCCCCTTCTGCGGGGCGGCTTCGGCGACCGGAATCTGCATCCGTTCCGCGAACGCCTTCAGCTCGTCCCAGGCCTTCTTGGCGAAGACCCCCTGGCCGCACACGATCATCGGCCGCTCGGCCTTCCTGAGCATGTCGATGGCCGCCGTGATGGCCTTGGGCTCGGGGTGCGGGCTGGTTTCGGTGCGGTACTTCGACTTGTCGTAGTGGTAGCTCAATTCCCGCGGCGTCTCGAACCTGGCGGCGAGCACGTCGTTCGGGAAGATCAGGTGCGTCGACCCTGGAATCCCGGTCTTCATCTGCCGGAACGCTTCGGCGGTGTGCTCCCAGACGCGGTCGGCGGTCAGGATGGTCTTGCCCCACTTCGTCACGCCCGTGGTCATCCACTGGTCGCGCCAGGTGCCGGCCACCATCCCCTTACGCCTTCCCGTGTCCTCGTCGGAGACCCGGCCGGCGCCGCTGAGGATCAGGATGGGAGAGCAGGCGCTGTGCGCGATCGTGAACGGCGACATGCCCATCGCCAAGCAGCCGCCCCACTGCGCGTTGATCGCCGCGATCTCGCCGGTGACGCGGTAGAAGGCGTCGCAGGCGTGTCCCATGTGTCCATCGTGCCGCCCCCCGTAGGAGGGGATGCCGGCCTCGGCCAGCGCGTTCTGGACCGCGTAGTTGCCGGGACAGTGGATGAATGCCGCGAGCCCCTCCGCCTTGCAACACTCGGCGAACACGTTGGCGGCCGTCATCGGCCACGTGCGCTCCGGCAGGGGCGCAACTCGGGACGGCTCGAACTCGGGCGCGAGCCGGATATCGGCATCGGGCGGAGCGGCAGCGGCCTCGCCCACGAGCGCGGACGCGCCGGCCGGGGCCACCGCGGCGGCCGCGCCTGCCGTCACGCCCGCCTCCTTCAGGAACCGCCGTCTCGACACCGCCGTCTTCTTCTTGCTCACGGAACTCCTCCCGCCTGCTGACGTCCCCGGCGAACCGACACGGCCCATTCTTGCACAGCTGTTACGGATCGATGCGGTATACGCGGTTCTCCGCATAGCTCGATACGAAGAGGCTCCCGTCGCCGACCGTGATGCCGGACAGGAACCCGACCGATGTCGACTCCCCGATGCTCTTCTGCTCCAGGCTGCTGAGACTGAGGCCGTCCGCCACCAGTGTTGTCGCGCCGGTCTCGGGATCCACCCGCGTTACGCGGCCCGCGTCTTCCTCCACCACGTACAGCGCGCCATCCTCGCCGGCGGCAATACCCTCGGGGCCGGCCAGACCGTCAGCCACCACGCGGGGCGGCTCGACGGGCTCGCCGCCGTCGATGACCTGCAGGAGCGTTCCGGCCCGGTCCGCCACGTACAGATCGCCGCCATGGGCCGCGAGGCCGGCGGGCTCCTCGAGACCGCTGGCCACCACCTCCCGCGTATACGGCGAGTCGGGATCGAAGCGAATGACGCTGCCCGTCTCGTACTCGCTCACGATGATGTCGCCGCCCAGCACGAGGGCGTCGCTGGCCTGCTCGAAGCCTTCGAAGCGATTGACCAGGCGATCCGCATCGGGATCCCAAATGCTGACGTTGGTGGCGCCGGACAGGAGCAAGTGATCCCCGTACGGGTGCGCCGTCAGCGCCTCGCCCACGTCGCCCTCGTGGCGGGTCACGAAGTGCAGCTCTTCGCCGGTCTCGGGATCCAACTCGCGCAGCGCCCGGCGGTCGGCTAGGAACAGTCGGCCCGACCCATCGGCTTCCGGCAGCCAGGCCAGGCCGCCCGGGAAGCTGACGACGCCCGCGACGACCGTCCGGTTCGTCTCGGGTCCGAGGACCTCGACGACGAAGCTGTGGGCGTTGTTCGACACGAACAGCCGGTCGTCCGCGTCGAAGGCCAGGTTGTCGGCGCTCGGCGCGGTTTGCCCGACGATCTGCTTCTCGCCGGTCTCGATGTCTACCCGGAACACCTCGCCGGTACCGCTGTCGAGCACGTGCAGCCGGTGCTGCGAGTCGAACTTGAGCGCCACCGGAGCCTCGAAGCCGGTGGCGACCGTTTCGAACGCGCCGCTATCGACATCGATGCGCACCACCTTCCGCGCCGTCAATCGCGGAGCGTACAGCCGGTCGTCCGGCCCCCAGTCCATGCCGTTCAGGCCGCAGCCCGGACCGAGCCCGTCGGCAATGAGGCGCGGCTCTTCGACACCGTCCGGATCGATCTCGAAGAGCCCCTCACCGAGCGCGCACAGCGCCACGAAAAGCCGGCCGTCATCCGAGAACGTAATCGGATTCACGCCGAGGCCGGGCGAGGCAATCACGGACATCGTCCCGTCGGGCGCGCGCTTGCCGACGTCGCCGAAGGCGAACTCGGTCCAGTAGGCGGAGCCGTCCGGACCGAAGGTAATGTCGTCGGGGCCCTGCACGCCCATACCGGGGCCCCACTGGTCCAGGAGCTCCCCGCTCTCGGGGTCGAACGCCGCCACGACCGCACTCGACGCGCTGACGACGTAGAGGCGCCCGTCGGGACCGAAGTACATGCCGTTCGTGGCGTGCAGGGGGCTGCCCTGGGCGAGCACCCTCACGGTCCACGAGGCCGGTTCCGGCGGGTCCGGCGCCGCGCAGCCGCCGAGCAGCGCCACGCTGCAGACTGCAATCCACGCACGGACGGCGCCATGCGAGGGTGATCCTGACTGTCTTGTCAACATGGTCTTGTCTTCTCCGCCTCAACGATCAATGCGGTATACACGGTTCTCCGCGTAGCTCGACAGATAGAGACTGCCGTCGCCGACCGTGACGTCGGACAGGAATCCGACGGCAGTCGTCACCCCGATGCTCTTCTGTTCGAGGCTGTCGAGCGTGAGACCTTCGACGACGGGCGTGGCGGCGCCGGTCTCGGGATCCACCTGCGTCACGCGGCCCGCTTCCTGCTCGACGACGTACAGCGCGCCATCCTCGCCGGCGGCGATACCCTCGGGCCCGGCCAGTCCATCAGCCACCACGCGCGGGGGATCCAGGCGCTCGCCGTCGTCGAGAACCTGCAGGAGCGACCCGCTGCGGTCGGCGACGTACAGGTCGTCCCCGTGCGCGGCCAGACCGGCAGGCTCGTCGAGACCACTTGCCAGCACGGCGCGGGCGTCGGGCGCTGCCGGATTGAAGCGCAGCACGCTGCCCGTCTCGTGCTCGCTCACGATGATGTCATCGCCCAGCGCGAGGACGTCGCTCGTCTCCTCGAAACCTTCGAAGCGCTGGACGAGGCGGTCGCCGTCCGGATCCCAGATGCTGACCGTGGTGGCGCCGCCAAGCAGGAGCTGCCCGCCATACGGGTACGCCGACATCGCTTCTCCCACGTCGGTGGTGTTGCCGACCACGTTGTGGAGCTCCTCGCCGGTCCGGGGATCCAGCTCCCGCAGCGCCCGGCGGTCGGCCAGAAACAGGCGGCCCGCGCCGCCATTGCCCGGCAGCCAGGCCAAACCGCTCGGAAAACTGGGGCCGCCGGCCATGACCGTGCGGTTCTCCTCGGGTCCGAGAACCTCCAGGATGAAGCTGTGGGCGTAGCTCGACACGAAGAGCCGGTCGTCCGCATCGAAGACCAGGTTGTCGGCGCTCGGCGCGGTCTGGCCGGCAAGCTCCTTGTCGCCGGTCTCGATGTCTACCCGGAACACCTCGCCGGTGCCGCTGTCGAGCACGTGCAGCCGGTGCTGCGAGTCGAACTTCAGCGCGACCGGCGCCCGAAAGCCGGATGCGACGGACTCATACGTGCCGCTGTCGACATCCACGCGCATCACCTCGCGACCAGTCGGCCGCGGGCCGTACAGCCGGCCGTCCGGCCCCCAGTCCATGCCGTTGAGACCGCAGCCCGGACCGAGCTGATCCGTGATGAGGCGAGGCTCCTCGACGCCGTCCGGATCGATCTCGAACAGCTCGTGGCCCAGCGCACATCGCGACACGAACAGCCGGCCGTCGTCCGAGAACGTGATCGGGTTCACACCGCGGCCGGGTGAGGCAATCACGGAGATCGTCCCGTCCGGCGTGCGCCTGGCGACGTCGCCGAAGGCGAACTCGGTCCAGTAGGCGGAGCCGTCCGCCCCGAAGGTGATGTCGTCGGGCCCTTGTACGCCGAGCTCGGGTCCCCAGCGCTCCAGGACCTCCCCGCTCTCCTTGTCGACGGCAGCCACCGTCGCGCTGGACGCGCTGACCACGTAGAGGCGTCCGTCGGGGCCGAAGTACATCCCGTTGGTGGCGTGCAGCGGACTGCCCTGCGCGAGCACCGTGACCGTCCAGTCGGCCGGTTCCGGCGGGTCGGGCGCCGCGCAACCGGCGAGCAGCGCCACACCGAGTCCCGCGATCCATGGCGCTCTCTTTCGCAAAATCATCACAACTCCTTGTCTGGATCCTGTCTCACTCGGGAAGCGCCAGCGCGATGAGCTCCGGAACCGGGCTGCCGCCAATCGTAAGCGCGATGTACTGCCTGCCGTCGAGCAGGTAGGTCATCGGGCTCCCCAGCGCCCCCCGCGGCAGGTCTATGGCGGCCAGGACTTCCCCGGTCCCCTTGTCCCGGGCCACGAGCTGCGGGCCATCGCCTGTGCCGCCAGCCGACAGTGCACTGATCAGGAGCGTCGGCGTGAGCAGCGGCCCGTGGTCCTCGCTGTCCCCGCCCAGCGGAGGCAGGTCGAGATGCCGGAGCGCGGGATGGTTGCGGATGCGGTCGCCGTTGCCGAGCGGCTGCATCCAGGCGTGGTCGCCGGTGTTCATGTCGATCGCCGTCATCCGCGTATAGGGCGGCTTGAAGAGGGGCAGGCCCTGCGGCATGCGCGGCGGCGTGCCGCTGTCACGCGCCTCGCGGTAGCGCAGGTTCCCGGGCTCGCCGGGGTACGCCTCGCGTAGCCGGAATACGGAATAGAGATTGTTGGAGGGGACGTACAGCATGCCGGTCTCCGGATCGACCGCGGCGCCGACCCAGGTCGCTGCCCCGGAAGCGTTGGGCCGCGCCAGCGTGCCCTGGTTGCCCCCCTCCACGACCAGCGAGGGCGGCGTGTAGAGCGGTCCGATGCGGAAGTGCGACACGACCTCCTCGGCCATCCGGCGGATCTCGGGGGTGAAATCCACCAGGTCGTCGATGGTGACGCCCTGGTATTCGAACGGGGCGGGTTTCGTCGGAAACGGCTGCGTCGGCGAGGCCCGCTCGCCGGGAATATCCGACGCCGGCACGGGGCGTTCCTCGATCGGCCACACCGGCTCACCCGTCACGCGGTCGAACGCGAATACGAACCCCTGCTTCGTCACCTGCGCCACCGCCTTGATCTCGCGGCCGTCGACCGTGATGTCGAGCAGGTTCGGCGCGGCCGGCAGGTCGTAGTCCCAGAGACCGTGGTGCGCGGCCTGGAAGTGCCACATGCGCTGGCCCGTCTCGATGTCGAGGCACAGCAGCGTCTCCGAGAACAGGTTGTCGCCCAGCCGCTGGCCGCCCCAGTAGTCGGGGGCCACGGTGTTCAGCGGGATGTACAGCAGGCCGAGCTCCTCGTCGGCGCTGTAGATCGTCCACCCGCTGACCTTGCCCGACCGGCGCCAGGAGTCGCCCTCCCAGGTGTCGTTGCCGTAGTCGTCGCCCTGCGGCACCGTGCGGAAGGTCCACCGGCGCGCGCCGGTCCGCACGTCCCAGCCGCGAGTCCAGCCCGGCACCTGTTCCTGGTTGATGTTGTAGGACGAAATCGACGCGGGTGAGACGATGATGTCGCCCACCACGATCGGCGGCGACTGCACCGAGTAGGTCAGCGCGTTGAGCCAGTCGCGGTCGCCGCGCCGCGTGTTGGGCAGCCCGTCCATGAGGTCGACCCGGCCGTTGCGGCCGAATGCGGCGTCGGGCCTGCCCGTGGCGGCGTCGACGGACACCAGGTACCCGTCGCTCGTCCCCCATAGCACCCGCTCGGCATCGCCGTCGGTCCAGTAGGCCACGCCGCGCTGGATCCAGCGGGCGGTCATGGTCGTGGTGCCCGCCTCGTAGCTCTTCGGGTTGAACACCCACAGCGTCTCGCCCGTGCGGGCGTCGATGCCGGCGCCGACCGACGTGGGCATGTTCACGAACAACCGCCCGCCGACCATGAGGGGCGTCGCCTTGAACCGCGCGACGTACGGCGGCTCGCGGTCGCGCCAGCGGTCCGGGTCCTCACGGTCGAGCGCGTCGAAGATCAGCCGCGAGTCGGTCCAAAGCTCTCCGCCTGCCGCGTCACTTTTGCTGAGGAACCCGTCCGCCGAGCGCCAGCGCCAGACAATCTCCAACTGGTCGAAGTTGTCCGCGGTGATCTGATCGAGCGGCGAGTACTTCGTGTTGCCCAAATCCCCGCCATGCGTCGGCCACTCGCCGTCGGCCCGTGCGCCGTACTGGGCGCCGGCCGGCGCCGCTGCGGCTACAACGACGACTAGAGCAGCCAGAACGAACCCGCCGATCCGGCCCAGGGTCTGCATGCCTACGTTCCTTTGTTACATGGGGCTGCGCCCCAAACCCCCGGCGGCCGGTCGTCCGCAGCCTCCGGGCCGCTCGTAGGCTACCACCATTCGCGGCTGGATTGCCTGTCTACGCGGGCGCCTAGCTGCGCCTTGACTGGAGGCGCAATCGCGCTAGAATTGGGACACTCAAGAGAAAGGCCTGAAGCCGTGGCAAGAGAACTGATCATCTCGCGTCCCGCGAGGATGCTGTTCGTCGGAGCCTTGCTCGTAGCAGCCGGACTGGTTGCCATGCCGGCCAACGCGGCGGCCGAGCGCGACACGGAAGTGACGTTCTCGAAGGACGTCGCGCCCATCCTGCAGCGCTCCTGCCAGAACTGCCATCGCCCGGCGTCCGTGGCGCCCATGTCGCTCCTCACGTATGAGGAAACGCGTCCCTGGGCCCGCGCGATCAAGGACAGGACCGCCCTGCGCGAGATGCCGCCGTGGTTCATCGACAAGACCATCGGCATCCAGCACTACAAGGACGACATTTCGCTGAGCGACAAGGAGATCGCCATGCTGGCGGCCTGGGCCGACAACGGCGCCCCGCGCGGCAACCCGGCCGATCTCCCCCCGCCGCTCGTGTTTCCCGAGGATGGCGTGTGGACCATCGGCGAGCCCGACCTCGTCGTGTCCTCGCCGGTCATGACCGTGCCCGCCGTGGCGGCCGACTATCACGACGAGTTCGGCCCCGTGCCGACCGGCCTCACCACGGATCGCTACATCAAGGCCGTCGAGGTGCAGGAGGTGCGCCTGATGGAAGCCGGCGCCCAGGAGCGGCTCCTGCGCAAGGCGAACGAGGGCAGCGGCTATGGCCGCTTCACTATCCACCACATGGGCATCCACACCGGCGACGAGTACTACGCATCGGAAACGGAGCGCTCACAGTTCCGGCTGACGCACGAGATCGGCCAGAACGCCACGACCTACCCGGAAGAGGTCGGCGTCGTGCTGCCGGCCGACTCTGACCTCCGGTTCACCGTGCACCTCTACGCGTCGGGCGAGATCGTGCCCGTGCGGGCTGACATCGGGTTCGTGTTCCATCCCGAGGGGTACGAGCCGAAGTACGGCAGTTGGGAGTTCGGCGCGATCGGGGGCATCGGGGACGCGCTCGACATTCCGGCGGACCAGGACGAGGTCCGGCTCGACGGCTACTACATCATGCCGCAGCCCGGGCTGCTGAACACGTTCGAGCCCCACATGCACGCGAGCGGACGGCGGATGTGCGTGGAGGCCATCTATCCTCCGGACGAGAACACGCACAACTACCGGCTGAGCCCGCGCCGTGAGGTACTGAGCTGCGCGGACTACGACCACAACTGGGCGAAGGTCTACGTCTACCAGGATGACTACGCGCCGCTGCTGCCGAAGGGGACGGTGCTCCACCTGACTGGTTGGTACGACAACACGGCGAAGAACCGCAACGTGGTCGACCCCCGGAACTGGAAGGGACACGGCGAGCGTTCGATCGACGACATGTTCGTCCAGCTCGCGAAGTTCACCTTCCTCACCGACGAGCAGTTCACCGAGATTGCGGCCGAACGGGAGGCCAGGCGCCTGAGCCAGAGCACCGACAATCAGAATTGACGGCTGCTTCCTATCCGCCACCCACTTACCGGCCGGTGAACATGGTTTCCGGACGCCGGACGCTCGTTGCCGCGGCGTGCGTCGCCGCGCTCGCTGCGCTCTTCCCGCCCGCGGCTGCGGCGCAGATGGCCCACGACCGCGGGCAGAACGTCGTGCCGGCCTTCGAGGGCTGGGAAGCCAACCCGGACGGCACGTTCAACATGGTCTTCGGGTTCTTCAACCGGAACTGCAAGGAAATCGTGCATGTGCCGGTCGGTCCCGACAACAACGTCGAGCCGGGCGGCCCCGATCGCGGCCAGCCGACCCGCTTCTATCCCCGCCGCGCCGAGTTCGTCTTCAAGGTTCCGGTGCCGGCGGACTTCGGCGACCGGGAACTGGTGTGGACCCTGACCGTGCACGGCCGGACGGAAAAGGCGTACGCGTCGCTCAGACCCGAGTATGTCCTCGACCGGCAGATCACGATGATGAACGAGGCCAGCTATGGCCAGCGCTTCGGCGAGAGCGACAACCAGTACCCGGTGGTGGAGCTCGATGGCCCCGCCGAGCGGACCGTGGCCGTAGGCGAACCGTTGGAGCTGACCGCCCGGGTGAGCGACGACGGCCTGCCCGAGCCGCGCCCGGACCGGACGCACCTGACCAAGCTGATGGCCGGCTGGCTGGTCTACCGGGGCAACGACGAGTACGTGACCTTCGATCCCCCGCAATTCAATCCGGACCAGCGGCGCCGCGCTGGAGCGAGTCCGCTGTGCCAGGGCATCGAGCCCGTTCCGGAATGGGCCGCTTCCCTGCTCAGCCCGGACGGGGAGCTGGCCACCACGGCGACCTTCAGCGAACCGGGAACCTACATGCTGCGGGCGCTGGCCCACGACATCGCGCTGAAGTCCTCCCGCGAGGTCACCGTCACCGTCACCGAACGGTAGGCCCAGCCGCGGTCCGGGCCCGCAAGCGCAATCTCACTCGGGCAGCGCGAAGGCGATCAACCGCGGTCCGCCGCCGATGGCGACCGCGATGTGCTGCCGGCCGTCGATCGAGTAGGTCATCGGCGTGCCGACGGTGCCCGCTGGAAGATCGACGCTTCCCTTGATCTCCCCTGTCTGCTTGTCCCAGGCGACGAGGGCCGGTCCGCCCTGGCTGCCGGCGGTCGGGACGGTGCTGATGAGGAGGGTCTTCGTCAGCAGCGGTCCCCCGATGGTACCGTCCCCGAGCGGCGGCAGGTTCAGGTGCCGCAGCCGGGGGTGGTTGCGGATGCGGTCGCCATTGCCGAGGGGCACCATCCAGGCGTGCTTGCCGGTGTTCATGTCGATGGCCGTAATCCGCGAATAGGGCGGCTTGAGCAGCGGCAGGCCCTGCGGCATCCGCGCCTGGTAGCTCTGCCCTTCGCGGATCTGGCGCAACCGCTGCTCCTCCGGCGCCCCGTGCGTGTAGAGCATGGTGGCGCCGAGGGCCGGATCAGGCTGGTAGAGGGGGATGGCGACGGCGACGTTGCGCGACGGGATGTAGAGCATCCCGGTCTCGGGGTCGACCGCCCCGCCGGCCCAACCGGCGGCGCCGAAATCGGGCGGGCGCATCAGCGTCCCCTGGGTGCCGCCTTCAATCGAGCGGCCGGGCGGGGTGAAGAGCGGCCCGATCTTGTAGTTGCTGACCACCTCGATGGCCATCCGCCGGAGTTCCGGGGTGAAGTCGACCAGGTCGTCGATGGTCACGCCCTGGTAGTCGAACGGCGCCGGTTTGGTCGGGAACGGCTGCGTCGGCGACGGGACCTCGCCGGGCATGTTCGTCTCCTGCGGCACCGGGCGTTCCTCGATCGGCCAGATCGGCTCGCCGGTCACCCGGTCGAACGCATAGACGAACGCCTGCTTGCTGACCTGCAGCAGCGCCTTGATCGCGCGTCCGTCGACCTCCAGGTCCACCAGGTTGGGATGGGTCGGAAAATCGTAGTCCCACAACCCGTGGTGCACGGCCTGGAAGTGCCAGACACGCTCGCCCGTCTCGACGTCGACCGCGATGATCGACTCAGAATAGAGGTTGTCGCCCGGCCGGTCGGCCCCGTAGTAGTCGTTGGTCGTGGTGCCGGTCGGCAGGTACACGTGGCCGAGC
The DNA here is from genome assembly GCA_965207665.1 of Vicinamibacterales bacterium. Classification (GTDB taxonomy): domain Bacteria; phylum Acidobacteriota; class Vicinamibacteria; order Vicinamibacterales; family UBA8438; genus JAAXGX01. The sequence continues at coordinate 1,968,896 of CBDBMV010000002.1, read as the reverse complement.
TCGTTGTCGCCGGCCAGCATGGACCACACGTTGGCGTTGCCCGAGTAGCGCCACGACTCGTTGCCCCAGGTCTGCGCGCCGAACTCGTCCGGGCTGTTGGGAACGGTGTGGAAATCCCACGCGTGCTCCCCGGTCCGCACGTCCCAGGCGCGGACCCAGCCGGGAGGCGCCTCCTTCGTGATGCGCCGGTCGGCGATCTGCGAGCCGTGGATGACCCGGTCGCGCACGACGATGGGCGGCGAGTTGATCGAGTACAGCAGCGCATTGAGATAGTCGCGGGCCTCGCGATCCACCCGCGGGATGCCGACCATGGCGTCGACCATGCCGCTGCCGCCGGGGCCGAAGTCGGGGCAGGGCTGGCCGGTCCGCGCCTTGACGCAGACCATGTAGCCGTTCCCGGTGCCCCAGAAGATGCGCTCGTCGCCGGCGCCGTCCGTCCAGTACGCGACGCCGCGCTGCGTCCAGGGACTGCTCATCGACGGCGTCCCTTCCTCGTAGCCCTTGGGGTTGAACACCCAGAGCGTCTCGCCGGTCGCCGCGTCGACCGCCACGCCCTGCGAGAGCGGCGTGTTGAAGTACAGCACGCCGTCAACCATGAGCGGCGTCGCCTGCAGGCGCGAGGGGTTCGGCGGCTGGCTGCTGCGGTAGAGGTTGGGCGTCTCCTCGACGAGCGTCTCGACGATGGTGTCGAGCGGGGCCCACCACTCGCCGCCGCCGGGCGTGGTGCGGCTGACGAAATTGTCGACCGACACCCACTCCCACGCGATCTCGAGGTCGCTGAAGTTGCCGGCGTCGATCTGGTCCAGCGGCGAGTACTTGGTGCCGGCGATGTCGCCCGCGTAGCTGCGCCACTCGCCGTTCTCGGTGCCGTAGCTCTGCCACGGCCCGTGAGACTCCTGGGCCAGCGCGACACCCGTACCCACAGCGGCCGCGAGCCACAAGCCGAAAAACAATCTCATTCCGAAGCGCATCGACGGGGAGCGTCAGGCGGCAGTGTCGGCAGGCCGGCGGCCGGCGATGGCCTCGCGGAGACCTTCCAGCAACCCTTCCAGCTTCGCCTGGCCCAACTCCACGGTCTTCAGGCGACCGTCAATCTGGTCCACCAGCCCTACCAGCTTCGCAAGGCCCAGCTCAACGGTTTTCAGGCGACCGTCAATCTGGTCGATTCTCGTTTCCAGCCGGTCCATTCTGTTCTCGAGGCGGTCGATCCGGGCTTCCACCCGGTCCAGGCGGATGTTGATGTCACGGCGAGTCGCCAGCAGAATGCCGGCCAAGGTGACACCGACACCGAGGATGGCTATGAGTTCCGGAGTCATTGGAGGTCTCCTGTCCGGCAGGACCGGCCCCGACCTCGACACCAAGCTTACACCAGACCGGCGGTCGGGCAAGCACGGCGGGCGCCGGTGGTATAGTGACAGCCGGTTCTGAAGGAGGCGGCGATGAGGCGAGTTGCGTGTCTGGCGGCGGTGACGGTGATCGGTGTGACGCTGGCGGCGGCGTCCAACCAGGCACAGGCGGAGCGCCACCCCATCCGCCCGCTGGAGCTGGCGGAGAACCTGTACATGCTCACGTCGGACCCGGCCGAGCAGGGCATGCGCACCGGCGGCAACACCGCGGTCTTCCTGACGTCCGACGGCGTCGTGCTGGTGGACACCAAGATCAAGGGCTACGGCGCGGACATTCTCGCGAGCGTCCGGGAAATCACCGACATGCCGGTGACCACCATCATCAACACCCACACCCACTGGGACCACAGCGGCTCGAACCCCGAGTTCCCTGACACCGTCAACATCGTCACGCACGAGAACACCGCCGCGCACATGGCCAGCTCCGACTGCGACGACGGCGCGGGGTTCGAGGGCGGCTCCATCAAGAACTGCGAGCAGTTTCAGGGCGAGAACACCAGGTTCCTGCCCGATACGACCTTCGCGACGCAACATACGCTGTTCAGCGGTGCCGACCAGATCGACCTGTACTACTTCGGCCGCGGCCACACCGACGGTGACACGTGGGTGGTGTTCAAGGATGCGCGGACGGTCCATACGGGCGACATGATGGCCCGCAAGGGTCTGCCGTTCATAGACGCCGCCAACTCGAACGGCAGCGCCACCGAGTTCGGCTCCACGCTGCAGGGGGCGGCGGACGGCATCCCCGACGTGGATACCGTCATCACCGGCCACGCCGACGATCCGCACATCTGGCAGGACCTCGTCGACAACGCCGGCTTCTACAACGACATGGTGCGGCAGGTACACGAGGGACGAGCGGCCGGCCGCAGCGCGGCGGAGATCGTCGGGAGCTACACGCTGCCCGACCGTTACGGTGAATTCGCGGCGCCCCCCGGCCGGCTCCAGCAGATCGTCCCGCTACTCCTCGAGGGGCGCTAGCGGGCAACGAGTCAGGCGCTCATCCCAGCCTGCATCTGCTACAGACCCCAGCCGGCGACGGCGAGAGTCATCTACTCAGGCAGCGCCAGCGCTATCAGCCGCGGGCCACCGCCGACCGTGAGGGCGATGTGCTGCCGGCCCTCCACCATGTAGGTCATCGGCGTGCCGATGGCGCCGCTCGGCAGATCGACCGACCCGACGATTGAACCGGTAGCCTTGTCGCGCGCGACGAGGCGCGGCCCGCCGCCGGCGCCGCCCGCCGACAGGGCGCTGATCAGCAGCGTCCGCGTCACGAGCGGACCGCCGCGGCCGTCGCCCCCGAGCGGCGGCAGATCGAGGTCGCGGAGCAGCGGGTGGTTGCGGTAGCGGTCGCCGTCGCCGTTGGGTTGCATCCAGGCCGTCTCGCCGGTGTTCAGGTCCACCGCCGTCATCCGTGAGTAGGGCGGCTTGAACAGCGGCAGTCCCTGGGGCATCCTCGGCTGCCGTCCCGAACCGAACGCGCCTTGCGTGATCGCCATGGTGGCGCCATCGGCCGGGTCCGGCTCGTAGAACGTCAATACCGAGAAGCGGTTCTGCGACGGCACGTAGAGCAGCCCGGTCTCGGGGTCGACGCCCGCACCGCCCCAGTTGGCCCCGCCGTCGATGGCCGGTCGCTGGATGGTGCCCTGCACGCCGCCGTCCACCGCGCGCAGCGGCGGCGTGTACAGCGGCCCGAGCTCGAAGTCCCGCACCGCCTCGACGGCCATCGCCCGGATCTCCGGCGTGAAGTCGATCAGGTCGTCGATCGAGACGCCCTGGTACTCGAACGGCGGCGGCTTCGTGGGAAACGGCTGCGTCGGCGACGGCGCCTCGCCGGGCAGGTTCGTCTCCTGCGGGACGGGCCGCTCCTCGATCGGCCACACGGGCTCACCCGTCACGCGGTCGAAGACATAGATGAACCCCTGCTTGCTGACCTGCGCGAGCAGCGGCACGTCACGCCCGTCGACGGTCGTGTCGAGCAGGTTGGGGTGCGTCGGAAAGTCGTAGTCCCACAACCCGTGGTGGACGGCCTGGAAATGCCAGACCCGCTGTCCGGTCTCGACGTCGACGGCGATGATCGACTCGGAGAAGAGGTTGTCACCCGGCCGGTCGGCGCCGTAGTAGTCGTTGGTCACCGTGCCGGTCGGCAGGTACACGTACCCCAGGTCGTTGTCGCCGGCCAGCATCGACCAGACGTTGGCGTTGCCCGAGTAGCGCCAGGAATCATTGAGCCAGGTGTGGGCGCCGAACTCGTCCGCGCTGTTCGGCACGGTGTGGAAGTCCCACTCGTGGGCGCCCGTCCGCACGTCCCACGCTCTGACCCAACCGGGCGGGGCTTCCTTCGTGACCCTCACGTCGGCGATCTGCGAGCCGTGGATCACCTTGTCGCGCACGACGATCGGCGGCGAGTTGATCGAGTAGAGCATGGCGTTGAGGTAGTCGCGCGCCGCGCGGTCGACACGCGGGATGCCCACCATGGCGTCAACCATGCCGCTGCCGCCGGGGCCGAAGTCGGCACAGGGCCGGCCGGTCTGCGCCTCGACGCACACCAGATAGCCGTTCCCGGTGCCCCAGAAAACGCGTTCGTCGCCGGCGCCGTCGGTCCAGTAGGCCACGCCGCGCTGCGTCCACGGACCGCTCATCGACGGGGTGCCTTCCTCGTAGCTCTTCGGATTGAATACCCAGAGCGTCTCGCCCGTGGCCGCGTCGACCGCCACGCCCTGCGACAGCGGCGTGTTGAAGTAGAGGACGCCCCCCACCATCAGCGGCGTGGCCTGGAAGCGGGTGGGATTCGGCGACTGCCCCTCGCGGTACAGGTTCGGCGTGTCGGCGACCAGCGACTCGACCACGGCCTCCAGCGGTCCGCGCCACTCGCCGCCGCCTGGCGTCGCGCGGCTGAGCATCCGATCGGCCGAGGTCCACTCCCAGGCGATCTTGAGGTCGCTGAAGTTGTCGGCGTCGATCTGCGCGAGCGGCGAGTACTTGGTGCCGGCGATGTCGCCGGCGTAGCTCCGCCATGCGCCGTTCGCGGTGCCGTAGGTCTGCCAGCGGCCGGACGCCGGCTGTGCGAGAGCCGAGTCGGCGCACAACGCCGCGGTCAGCAGGCAGCCGGCGAGCACCAGCGTTGCACCAGCGCGGCGCCGGCGGTCGGGACAGGCTGCAGGCATGGGGATCTAGCGTCCGGCCGCGGGCCGCGCCTCGGCGGCGCGGGCGCCCGCCAGGATGTTCGGCAGGGCGTAGTTCCCCTCGTGGCAGGCGTACTCGTAGACGGCTCCCGCGGCGGTTCGCAGTGTCTGCACGGCGGTCCAGGGCTTCGTCCACACCGTCGGATCGACGACCGTGAACTCGTATTCGATGCTGCCGGGGCCGACCCGCGTGAAGCGCTCCACCAGGCTGTGCGCGTTGCGGCTGGCGCCGATCAGCGCCATCCCGCGGCTGAAGTTCTCCGTCTCCACAACCAGCGTGTCGCCCTCCCAGCGGCCCCGCGAGTTGCCCAGCGCCTGCGGGACGTTCGCATGCGGGCGCCCGTCGAGCGGGATGATGCGGACCGAGCCCATCATCTCGACGAACATCGCCACGTGGTCGGGCGTCTGAAACACCTGCACGTAGTTGTTGTACGCCGTCGGGTAGATCGGCAGCGCCATCGAGCCCACGCAGCGGTCGAAGACGCTCATGTCCGTGTAGCTGTCGGGCGGCGGCTCCTGGCCCCATGGCGGGCGCTTGCTCCACGCTTCCGCGGCCTCGGGGGTCATCGGCGGCCGGCGACCGTTGGGCGGATCGACGATCAGCGACGTGCGCCCGGACTCCACGGCCGCGGTCCCGAAGTCCATCCAGAACCAGTTGTAGGCGCCCACGTTGCCGCCCTTCGTGGCGCGCTCCGCCGGCTTCTCGTTCATGTAGCGGTCGCGGTCGACGGCCTTCTGCTCCGCCGCGGCGACCTCTTCCTTCGTCAGGAACGCCTGGTCGCCCAGCTCTTCCGGCCGTTCCAGCGGCGTGATGGTGCGAAAGTCCCAGACCCCGCCCAGATCGGGGTCTCCCCAGGACGTTCGAGGTGGCTGCGTGCCGGGTAGCTGGGCTGCTGTGCCGGCCGGCGCCAGCAGGCCGATCATTATCAGTACAGCTACGCGGCGACGGATGGCCATGCGCTCCTCCCCATTCCGCAAGCGAGCACTCACTTGCGAACGCCGCCATGATACCAGCCGGGCTGCTTTTTCGTCCCGTTCCCGCCGAAAAAATGCCTTGTGCAGTCACCTTTGATGTGCTTAAATTCCCGGTTGCATACGTGTGTAATCCAGGTAACAGAGTGGTTACTCACCATCATTCCGGGGGGGACATGGAATTGCGGAACGGTAAGCTGACGGCGCTTGCGGCGTTGTTGTTGTTGGCGGGGGCGCTGGTCGCGCCAGGCACGGTCCACGCGCAGGATCGTGCAGGCATCGCCGGCACGGTCGAGGATGAAACCGGGTTGGTCCTGCCGGGCGTCACGGTCGTCGCGGCAAGCCCGCAGTTGATCGAGCAGAGCCGCACCGTCGCCACCGACGGCGCCGGCCTCTACCACTTCATCAACCTGCCGCCCGGAACCTACTCGGTGTCCTTCAGCCTGCAGGGCTTCCGCACCGTGGTGCGCGAAGGCATCGTGCTCGAGGGCTCGTTCACGGCGAACGTCGACGCCGAGCTGACGGTGGGCCAGATCGCAGAGACGGTGACGGTGTCCGGCGTGGCGCCGCTGGTCGACGTGGTCAACACCCGTGAGCAGACGGTGCTGGTCACCGACGAGGTCAACGCGCTGCCGGCGGCGCAGAGCATCATCTCCGGGATGCAGTACGCGCCGGGTGTCGACGCTCGGAACAATTTCCTCGCGACGGCCGGCTCCAGCGCAGAGCGTGGGCCGACCGTGCACGGCTCGACAGGCGCGGACAGCCAGGGCCATATCGACGGCGTCGAGACCGGCACGCAGCTCGGCGGCCGCAGCCAGTCCGTGGGCGGTATCGGGCTCGTCACCGACGAGGCGTCGATCGCGGAGATGGTGTTCGACACGGGCGCGCTCTCGGCCGAGTATCCCCAGAGCGGCGTGCGCACCAACATGATCCCCAAGGCCGGCGCCAACACCTTCTCCGGGGAGCTCTTCCTCGACGGCGGACGCGAAAACTTCGCCTCCAGCAACCTGACGCCCGAGCTGGAGGCGGCCGGATTCGCCTTTGCGCCGGTGGCGTGGAACTACAGCCTGAACCCGGCGTTCGGCGGCCCGCTCAAGGAGGACAAGCTGTGGTTCTTCGGCTCGTACGTGAGGAACCGCAACAAGACCTACCGGACGGACATCTTCTTCGATCCGGATGAGCCGTCCACGCCGCAAGGCCTCGGCGACGATCTGCGCGCGTTCGGCGAGGGCACCAGCAGCGTGCAGAACATCCGGATCACCTACCAGGTCAACCAGGCGAACAAGGTCACCTCGGCGTTTACGGCGCAGCAGAACGACTTCGGCCGCGTGGTCGGCACCGGCTTCGGCCGCGTTGCATCCGAGGCGCTTTTCAACGGCACCTCTGACCCGAACTACATGAGCACGACGCGCTGGACGTCGACGCCCACCGACCGGGTGCTGATCGAGGCGACCTTCTCGTACCAGCGGCTGGACCTCGCGTTCCGTGATTTCGACGAAAACGGCATCGGGCGGGTGGCTTTCAACGACGTTGCCACGGGCCTCCAGTCGGGCACCAGAATCCTCCAGGACTTCTTCACCGAGGACCACCGGCGCATGGCAAACGCGTCGGTCTCGTACGTCACCGGGTCGCACAACTTCAAGGCCGGCTTCCAGTACGGCAACAACATTCAGTACGGCCGCTGGAAGAACAACGGCGACATCTTCTCGGCGTACACCTTCAACGGCTTCCCGCTCTTCCTGCTGGTCATGGGCAACGGCGACGCGGAGGACCTGCGCAAGCAGAACTGCGAGTGCGGCATCTACGCGCAGGACGCCTGGACGGTGGACCGCTTCACGGTCAACCTGGGCGTGCGCTACGACTGGTTCAACGGCTCCCTGGCCGGGGGCACCCGGCCTGCCGGCTACTTCTCGCCGGAGGTCGTGGCCGACCCGATCAACGACCTCCCGAACTGGTCGGACTGGAGCGGACGCTTCGGCGTGGCCTACGACCTGTTCGGTACAGGCCGGACGGCGCTCAAGGCGTTCGCGGGACGCTACGTGGCGAACGAGGCGCTCGGCATCACCAACGTCTTCAGTCCGTTCGGCTTTCTCTTCGACTATCGCACGTGGTTCGACGCCAACGGTGACGGCACGCCGATCAACCCCGACGGGACGCCCCAGTTCGCCGAGATCGGCTCGTCGTTCAACCCGAACTTCGGTACGCCGACCACGGCGAACCGGCTCGACCCCGACGCGCTGCGAGAGGCCAACTGGGAGTACAACGCCGGCATCGAGCACGAGCTGGGCAACAGTTGGTCGGTCACCGCCAAGTGGATCCGGCGGGAGTACGGCAATTTCCGCTGGGCGGACAACACCGCGGTCAACGCCAGCAACTGGGCCGCAATCCCCTTCACCGGGCCGGCCGATTCGCGGCTGCCGGGCGGCGGCAACCAGCAGCTCACGGTGTACGAGTACGCCACCCCTGACTTCGGGTACTCGACGGGCGACATCTTGTTTACCCAGGCGCCCGACGATTCGCGGAGCTGGAACGGGTTCGAGGTGATCGTCGACGGCCGGCTGTGGAACGATGGCTTCGCGCAGGCGAGCTGGACGGGTGGCCAGGCCTCGGGCAACTTCTGCACGGACCCGCGGCTGGACAGTCCCAACGGCAACCCGGCGAACGACGATGGCGCAGCTCCGGTTTTCGGACTCGACTTCTGCGACAACTCGCGCGGGTTCCGCAACAACTTCAAGTTCTCGGGGGGCATCCCGCTGCCGTTCGACACGATGATCTCGGGTCTGTTCCAGGTGTTCGCGGGCAACGAGATCCTGGCCACCTACCAGGTGGACGCAACCGACCTGGGCCGGCCACTCGTGTCCCCGCTGGATGCCACCTTCCAGCCAGTATTGCAGAACGTCGATGTCTCGCTGATCGAGCCGGGCACGCAGTTCGAGGATCTCACCACGCAGCTCGACATCCGATTCCAGAAACTGATGACGCTGCCCGGCGGCGTGCGGATTCGGGCGTACATGGACGCCAGCAACCTGTTCAACACCCTGACCGTCTTCACGCGGAACCGGTTCTTCGGAGGTGGCGGGACGATCAACGACGACTTCTACCGGCCGATCCAGATCAACCGGGGCCGGGTGCTGTCGTTCGGCACGCAGGTATCCTTCTAGCAGCCCATGCCCCGGGGAGTCGCACGACTCCCCGGGGCGTATTTCCGTACGTGCCCAACCACGCCCGCACAGACCCCGCACCCGCCAAGGCGCCGAAGTCCGGCAGCCGGATGTCGGCCCCCGAGCGCAGGGCCCACATCATCGACGCCGCAATCGCCCTGTTCGGCCGGCACGGGTTCAAGGGCACGACCACGAAATCCCTCGCCCAGGCCTCCGGGGTCAGCGAGGCGACCATCTTCAAGCACTTTCCGACCAAGAACGACCTGTACGCCGCGGCATTCGAGCGCAGGACCGGCGTTGGCACCGAGCAGCTCGTCGCCGAGCTGCAGGACTACGTCGAGCGGGGCGAAGACGAACGGATGCTGCGCACGCTCATTCGAGCGATCTTCTACGGGTACGAGCACGACCGGGATCTCCACCGCATGCTGCAGTACGCCTGGCTGGAGCAGGAGCCGGCGGACAACCAGCGCCTGTACGAACAGATGCAGGACTATCCGCTGTTCGTCTTCCTGCGGAACTATGTCCGGCAGCGGCAGGCCGAAGGGGCGTTCAGCCCGGAAAGCACCAATCTCCTCGCGGCGGCCCTGACCGGCCTGCCCGTCCACGAAGCCATTCGCCGCAAGCTCTACGGCCTCGACACGGGATTCTCCGACGACATGGTCGTCGAAGCCTACGCCCGCCTCCTCCTCGACGGCCTCAAGGTCCGCCCCGCGCGCTAACGTCCTTCGTAGATGTAGCTGACGATGCTCGCCACGCTGAACGTGCCCTCCGCAGGCGCGTTGTAGTCGCTGAACCTCGCCGGCTTGGTGTAAGCCGCGATGGTCTCCTCGGCGCTGCGCCCCGCGTCGATGCCCTCCCGAGTCTGGCGAACCAGGTCGGCGTAGAAGTCCCGGTAGTCGACCAGGTCGCGCCAGGCGAGGGGCGTCTCCCAGTGCCCGGTGATTATGGTGTCGACGTCGGAGATGTCCGCGATCGCCCTCGTCAACGTGCGGCCGAACTCGATGGCGCTCCCGCCATTGCCGTTGTCGGCGTCAATGAAGGGCAGCAGCTTGCCCTGGAACATGTCGCCCGTGTGCATCGTGCGCGCGGCCTTGAACACGACGAACGTGTCGCCGTCGGTGTGGCCGCGGCCGAAGTAGTAGAGGTCGATCTGGTCCGGGCCGCCGGTGAACAGCGTGAGCCGGTCCGAGAACGTCGTCGACGGCAGGTACTTCGCGTTCTCGCCCTGGAAGTCGTCGCAGTTGGTGGGTATCGGCTGGCAGTCGCTGCGCGCCATGTGGCGCCTGATGTTCTCGTGCGCCACGAAGTGCACCGTGTCGGGGAACTCGGTGTTCGAGCCGCTGTGGTCGAAGTGGACGTGCGTGTTGATGATCGTCGTCACCGGCTTGTCGGTGAGACGCCGCACGTGGTCGAGGATGTCCGGCCCGTACCCCTCCAGCTTGGTGTCGACGAGCACGACGCCGGCGTCCGTGATGAAGGCCGCCGTGTTGCCGCCGGTCGTGGTTCCCGACCCCAGCATGTAGAGAGCATCGGTGATCTGATGGACTTCGATGGGCGGGCGGGGCTCCTGCGCGCCGTGCGTCCCCGCCGCCAGGGTCAGACCGAGCACCATCAGGGACGCCAAACCCACGCTACGCTTCATTGGTCGCTCGGCGGGGCCTGAAAAAGCTCGACCTGGTAGCCGTCCGGGTCGCTGAGGAACAGGATGACGGGGCCGTCGGGCGGTCCGACGTCGGCGAGCAACTCCGATCCGGCGGCGATCATGCGGTCCGCCAGCGCCCGGGCGTCGTCGGTGTTGAAGACGATGCGTCCGTACGCCGACTTGCCGTCCGGGAGCGGGTCGTCGTTCAGGCGCGCCAGCAGGAGGGTCACACCAGACTGACCGGGAAAGGCCAGGCCCACCTCCGTCAACTCGCCTTCGGGCGGAAAGCGGAAGGTCCGCCGCAGCCCGAAGACCTCCGTGTAGAACTTCTCCGCACGCGCCAGGTCGCTGACGTTGATGCCGACGCCGAGGAAGCCGATGGACATCCGCGGCTTTCCGGCCGGCGCCTGAGAATACACGGTCGCGCCGAACACGCCGGTGATCGCGGCGACGAGCGCCACGGCAAGCAAGAACGGAATACGACGCATGATGTTGGTCCCTCCGCCAGATAAGTAGACACTCACCTTACTTGCCGGAAGCCCTGGTTGCAACCGCCTCTCCGCCGGCTGTCAGGTGTAGGATATGCGCATGCGCAAAATACACTGCCTCGTTCTCGCCACGCTGCTCGCGGGTTCCGGAGCGGCTACCGCCCAGACCGTCGACGCCGGCCGCGGCGCCCTGCCGGTCACCGTGCCCTCGAGCTACACGGCCGACGCCCCCGCGCCGCTGATCGTCCTGCTCCACACCTACGGCAGAACCGGCGCCGTGCAGGACGAGTACATGGGGCTCAGCGGGCTCGCCGACGCGTACGGCTTTATCTCGGTGGCGCCGGACGGGACCCCGTCCGCCGCCGAGAACAATCCGCGCTTCTGGAACGCGTCGGCCGCCTGTTGCAACTGGGAGGGCAAGGAGCTCGACGACTCGGCCTACATCATGGGCATCATCGCAGCGGTCAAGTCGAAGTACAACATCGACGACCGGCGCGTCTTCATCATCGGCCACTCCAACGGGGCCTTCATGGCGCACCGGCTGGCCCACGACCACTCGGGCGCCATCGCCGCCATAGCGAGCTTCGCCGGGGCCGACCAGTCGGTCGAACGACCCACACCGGCCAACCCGGTGCACGTACTGCAGATCCACGGCGACGCCGATGAAGCCATCGCGTATGACGGCGGAGAGATTCAGGGGGCGTCCTATCCGAGCGCCAGGGCGTCGGTCGAGAACTGGGCCGGCCGCAACGGATGCGCGACGAAGGGAGTCGACACCGGAACGCTCGACCTCGTGAGTACGTTGCCGGGCGCGGATACGACCGTCTCGCGCTACACGAGCGGCTGCAAGCCGGGCGGGTCGGCCGAGCTGTGGACCATCGAGGGCGGGGCCCACGTGCCCGAGTTGTCCGAGCACTTCACGCGGCTGACGGTGGAGTGGCTGCTGGCGCACCCCAAGCCCTGAACGCGATCCCGGTGGCCGCGCGGCCCCATCTGGTAAGTGGTTGCTTACTTTGGTATAGTCGGGTCGTCCGTAAGGTCCAGGAAGATGGGCATGATGAACGCCAGATGCGTGCTCGGCGTCGCCGTGGCCGCGGTTGTCGCGGCGGCGGGACTGGCATGGGCCGCCCAGGGGTCCGCCCTGAACGTCACGGTGAACTACACCGGGCCCGGCGACGTTGACGCGACCCACGCCATCTACCTCGCGCTCTACGACACGCCGGACATCGCGGGTGGAGCCGTGCCGATCGCCGCGCAGATTGTGACCGAGAACGGCCAGACGGCGGAGTTCTCGGGCGTAGCCGCATCTCCCGTCTACCTGTCGGCCCTCTTTGACATCAACGGCGGCTGGGACGGCCTGAGCGCGGTGCCTTCGGGCTCGCCGGCCGCCACGTGGCGCCCGCTGCAGCCGACCCCGACGCCGATCGAGCTGGCGGCGGGAGAGACCGTCGACCTGGAGTTCTCGTTCAATGCGGCGTTTCGCATGCCGTAGTTCCTCTAAGAGTGTGAGCCATGCATAGACTGCCGGGGGTGCTTGTCGTCGTTCTGGCATCCGGACTCGGGGCGGGCGCGGCGTCGGCCCAGTCGTTCAAGGCGGACGTGACGCCGTTGCTGGAAGCCTCCTGCCTGCAGTGCCACGGACCCCGGACGGTGACTCCCCTGAACCTCGACGAGCTCGGGTTCGATCTCACCGACCACGAGAAATTCCGCAAGTGGCAGCAGATTTACGAGCGGGTCGAAGCGGGCGAGATGCCGCCGCCGGCCGCCCGGAGACCGGATGCGGCGCTGGTAGAGACGGCGCTGGGCTCGCTGAAGCGGGCCCTGGTGGACGCCAACCTCGCGGCCCGCGGCGGGCAGCGCACCCCGCTCCGCCGGCTCACCAGGCTCGAGTACGGATACACCCTGCAGGACCTCCTGGGGATCGACGAGTACATCGCGACGGAACTCAGCCTGACGCTGCCGGCGGAAGCCGACTCCGGCGGGATCGATACGGTCGCGTCGAACCAGAGCATGTCGCCGCTGCACGTGCGCAGCTACCTGGAGGCGGCCGACCGGGCGCTCGATGCGGCCATCGTCACCGGGCCGCCGCCGCCCGCCGAGCCCTACTTCATCGATTACGCCAAGTCGCAGTACCTCTACTTCATGCGCAGGGCCGTGCAGCTGGGGCTGGGGAGCGTCAAGCAGCTAGACGACGCCTACGTGCAGTTCTTCGATTTCACCTCCACCTACACCTTCCACAGCAGCTCGGAAGGCTTCGGCGTGCCCTATCCCGGCCGCTACCGCGTGACGATCGACGCCTACCCGTACCAGGCGGACACGCCGGTCACGCTCATGGTGTACCGCGGGAGCCTGTCGGGCGTGGCCGCGTCACTCGACGACCTGATCGGCTCGTTCGACCTGGAGGGACCGCGGACGGTCGAATTGACGCCGTTCATGCGCCCGGGCCATCTCATCGGCGTGTCGCCGGCCGATCTCGACATGCCGCCGGACGCCAATCCCTACGAGAAGCTGACCGACCCGTCGCAGGGCTACGCGCACGTCATCGACGAGTGGCCGAGCGAGGGCATCGCGTTCAAGTCGATGACCATCGAAGGCCCGCTGTTCGACACGTGGCCGCCGCCGAGCACCCGGCAACTGCTGGTCGGGATCGACTTCGACGCGGACGGCTACATTCAACTCACGAAGGACCCCTACGAGCACGTGGCGGACATCGTCGCCGCGTTCGCGCCGCGGGCGTTCCGCCGGCCGGTGGGCGACGACGAGCTGGAGGCCTACGCCAGCCTCGCGCGTCCGCTGCTGGACGCGGGACGGCCCTTCATCGACGCGGTCCGCGTGCCGCTCCGGGCCATTCTGAGCGCGCCGTCATTCCTCTTCCACACGGGCGCTCCCGGCACGCTGGACGAGTTCAGCCTGGCGACGCGGCTGTCCTATTTCCTGTGGCGGAGCATGCCCGACGCCGAGCTGTTCGAGGCCGCGCGCGCGGGCCGGCTGGCCGACCCCGCGGCCCTGGCCGGGCAGGTCGACCGGATGCTGGACGACCCGCGGACCGGGCGCTTCGTCAAGGACTTCGCCGGCCAGGCGTTCCGGCTGTACGAGATCAAGGCCACCTCGCCGGACCCGGGCCTCTATCCGGAGTACGACGACCGGCTGGGGCAGGCCATGGTGCGCGAGACCGAGCTGTTCCTGGCCGAGCTGATCGCCGGGGACCTGGGCGCGGGGCGCCTGGTCGACGCCGACTTCACGTTCGTGAACCGCCGCCTGGCCGACCACTACGGGATCGAGGGCATCAAGGGCCAGCACATGCGCAAGGTGCAGTTGCCGCCCGACAGCCCGCGCGGGGGGCTGCTGGCGCAGGCAAGCATCCACAAGATCACCGCCAACGGGACGACGACCTCGCCGATTCCGCGCGGCAACTTCGTGCTGGCGAACCTGTTGGGCCGGCCGGCGCCGCCCCCGCCGGAGTCCGTCGGCGGCATCGAGCCGGATACGCGGGGCACGACCACCATCCGCGAGCAGCTCGACGCGCACCGCAACGCCCCGGTCTGCGCGAGCTGCCACCGCCGGATCGACCCGCCCGGATTCGCACTCGAGTCGTTCGACCCGATCGGCGGGTTCCGCACGCGCTACCGCACGTCCCCGCGCGAGGTCCCCGCGCCCGGCGGGGGCACCTATTTCGAGCCGTTCGGGGAGGGTCCCCCGGTCGACGCGAGCGGCGTGACACCGGAGGGCGACGCCTTTACTGGCATCCACGAGTACAAGCGGCTGCTGCTCGACGCGGAGGTGGATCAGGTGGCGCGCAATCTGGCGTCGCAACTGCTGGTGATTGCGACCGGCGCCGAGATCGAGTTCGCCGACCGCGACAACGTCGAGCAGATCGTCGACCACGGCCGCGCGGCGGGGCATCCGGTGCGCGCGATGATTCACCAGGTCGTCCGCAACGACCTGTTCAGGAGACAGTAGGCATGGCCATCAATGGAACCGTCGGCCGCCGCACGTTCCTGCGCGCTTCAGGCGTCGCGCTGGCGCTGCCGATGCTCGAGTCGATGCACCCGGCGCTGGCGCGCGCGGCGGCGGCGTCGCCGAAGCGGCTGGTGACGATCTGCAGCACCCTCGGGCTCTACTCGGACTCGTGGTTCCCGAAGACGGCCGGCGCCGGCTACGAGGCGAGCGAGTACCTGAATCTCATCGACGGCCACCGCTCGCGGTACACGCTGTTCACGGGGTTCTCGCACGAGGAGCAGACCGGCCGGCAGCCGCACAACTCCGAGATCACTTGGCTGACGGCCGCCCGCCGGCCCGGCCTCGACGGGTTCCGCAACTCGATCTCGCTCGACCAGGTGGCCGCCAATCACTTCGGATATGCCACCCGCTTCCCCTCCATCGTCATGGCAACGGCCACGGCGCAGAGCCAGTCGTTCACCACGAGCGGCGCGATGGTGCCGGCCGAGGCCAGCCCGGCCCGCCTGTTCAGGAACCTGTTCCTGCAGGGCACGCCCGAGGAGGTCGAGCGCGAGGCGCAGAGCCTCAACGACGGCGGCAGCATCCTCGACCGGCTCAAGTCGCAGACGGCGGTGCTGCGCCGGCGCGTCAGCGCGATCGATCAGCAGAAGCTCGACGCGTACTTCGAGGCGGTGCGCACGGCCGAGCAGGAACTCGGCGAGGTCAAGGCCTGGCAGCAGAGGCCGAAGCCGGCCGTCGACGCGGAACCGCCGGAGGACATCCCCAACCCCGCGGACCTCATCGGCCGCATCAAGGCGATGTTCAGCCTGATGCCGCTGATCCTGGAGACCGATTCGTCGCGGGTCATCAGCCTCATGATCCAGGACCACGGCGTAGTGCCGCAGGTTCCGGGCGTGACGACCGATCAGCACAACCTGTCGCACCACGGGCAGGACGAGGCCAAGATCGCGCAGCTCAAGAAGGTCGAGGTGGAGATCGTCCAGGCCTTCAACAGCCTGATGACCGACCTGACCGAGCGCAGCGACGCCAACGGCCCGCTCATCGACCAGACGACGGTCCTGTTCGGCAGCAATCTCGGCAACGCGAACGCGCACACGCCGGTTGATCTGCCCATTCTGGTCGCGGGCGGCGGCTTCTCCCACGGACAGCACGTCGTGCACGACGGCGAGCACAACGCGCCGCTCTGCAACCTGTACGTAACGCTGCTGCAGAACATGGGCGTGGAGACCGACGCGTTCGGCCAGAGCACCGGGACCCTGACCTGGGCCTGATAGATGCACCTGCAAGCCACGAACCTGTTGCGGGCTGTCGTATTCCCGGGTGTGCTGCTCCTGGCGGCGTCGGCCGCGCCGGCGCAGGAGGCGCCCCGGACACCCTGGGGGACGCCCGCGCTGGACGGCCTGTGGGACTACAGCAGCATCACGCCGATGCAGCGGCCCGAGGAGTTCGCGGACCAGGAGTACCTCACCGAGGACCAGGCCCTGTCACTCGAGCAGGCCGCCGTCGACCGCGAGCAGAACATCCTTGCCGCGCCCGTGCGGCCCGCGGAGGCGGGTGATGCAGCGGGCGCCAACGGGCACGCGTGGCAGTGGGGTCTGGACTTCGGAACCAGGGTCGTTGCAGACCGGCGGACATCCAGGATCATCGATCCGCCGAACGGCCGGTTTCCGGAGATGACCGAGGGCGGCAAGCGGGACCAGGCGCGCCGCAAGGGCTTCGGCGCCATCCTGCCCGCGGACGACTACCGCGAGCTGGGACAGGGCGACCGCTGCCTGGCGCTCCACGGCCTTCCCATCTCACCGCTGCCCTACAACAACCTGGTGCAGTTGCTCCAGACGCCCGACTACTTCGTGATCTACGCCGAGGCGTTCCGCACCTGGCGTGTCATCCCCATCTCCGATCGGCCGCACGGGACAATCCGGCAGCGGACGGGTGATGCGCGTGCGCGCTGGGAGGGCGACACGCTGGTCGTGGAAACGACGCTCTTCTCGAACCGGCTGCAGCAGGTGGGCTCGGGCCCGAACATCCGCCGGCTCGTGGAGCGCTTCACCCGCGAGAGCGGCGACCTCATCCGCTACGAGTACACGGTGGACGACCCCACGCGGTGGACCGCCCCGTGGACAGCCGCCATCTCGCTGCGGTCGACCCCCGGCCCCATGTATGAGGTGGCCTGCCACGAGGGCAACTACGCCATCGTCAACATCCTGAGCGGCTTGCGCGCCCAGGACGGCACGCCGAAGGAGCCGTCCGCCGAGCCCGGCGTCATCTGTTGGGACTGCGAAGCAGAGGCCCCGTAGCCCGGCGCCTACCGGCCGTCCGCCTGCTGCTCCAGGACGCGCGCGCCGCCGAGGATGTTGACCATCGAGTAGTTGCCCTCGTGGCACGCGTACTCGAATACCGGCTGGTCGTTCCTGACCATCGGCAGGTTGACCGACCAGGGCGCCTGCCAGGTGCCGGGATCGGTCACGGTGTATTCGTACTCGAGCGTGTCCTCGTCCAGGCGGCGGAAACGCTCGACCAGCGTCATCCTGTCGGATGACCCGCGCCAGGCGCGCTTCTCCGCGAAGTTCCTGGTCTCCACCACCAGCGTGTCACCTTCCCAGCGCCCCCGGGAGTCGCCGGACCACTGCTGCACCCGGCCGTCGAGATGCGGCTGTCCGTCCAGCGGGATGACCCGCACCGTGTGGACCATCTCGGTAAGCAACACCAGGTGCCGCGGCGTCTGGAAGATCTGCACGTTCTGGTTGTAGGCGGCCGGCGTAATGGGAGGCCCGGCATTGAAGCCCAGTATGCAGCGGTCGTAGGTGCTCAGGTCGGTGTAGGTCTCCGGGAACTCGACCCTGAACGAACCCAGGGGAATCTGCGCCCTTGCCTGGCCCTCCTCCGTGAGCTCGGGAATGCGGCCGTTCGGCGGATCGATGACGAGCGAGGTGCGCAGCGTCTCGATGACCGTGGTGCCGCGGTCCATCCAGAAGTTGTTGTAGCCGCCGACGTTCTCGCCGGCCACGGTAGTGCGCCGGTCCTGCTCCCAAAGACGGAGGTTCCGGTCGAACTCGTCCTTCTCGCGCTGGGCCGCTTCTTCGGCCGTCAGGAACGCCTTGTCGCCCAGATCCTCCGGCCGCTGGAGCGGCGTGAGGGTGCGGAAGTCCCAGACTCCCTGCAGATCCGGCTCGCCCCACCCGGTCCGCGGCGGCTCCTGCGCTTCCGCCAATCCGGACAGAACCACCAGTCCAACGACCGCCACGACAAGCGCACCCGCCATCCTGACACCCCACATGTCACAACCTCCTCCAGAGAACCTGAATCGCCAATCCCCGCCATCATATCCCGCAAAGCCGGAACGCTTCCACGCGGCAGGCTCTCGAGGTGGAATTGGTTGACACTCCAATTGCCCGGTGGGTAACGTTGCGCGCAAATGGGATATCGATACGGGGCAGCAGTGTGCGCGGGCGTGCTGGCTGGCAGCATGCTGAACTCGCAGGCTACGGCGCAGGTTCCCCGGACACCCTGGGGCGACCCCGACCTGCAGGGCATCTACACCACGGACGCCGAACGCAGCGTGCCGATGGAGCGGCCGGAGCAGTTCGGCGAGCGGACCGAGCTGACTTCCGAAGAGCTCGCCGAACGCGCCGACGTCGAGGAGCGGCTGGCCAGGGACGACAAGCACGACGGCCCGCCGCGCGACGAAACCGGGCCGAAGCACTGGTTCGAGTACGCCGAGCGGCCGTCCGCCCGAACATCTCTGGTCATCGACCCTCCCGACGGCCGGATCCCGCCGCTAACACTGGGCGCGCAGTCGCGCGAGATCGACCCCGACTCGGTGCTGGGATTCGTGGGCGGCGCCTTCGACGGCAGCCCGCTGAACGGCCCGGAGGATTTCAACCTCGGCGAGCGCTGCATCACGCGCGGTCTGCCGCACACCTGGTTCCCGAGCGCGTACAACAACGGCTTCCAGATCGTCCAGAGTCCTGGACATGTAGCAATCCTGTACGAGCGGCTGCACGAGCACCGCCTGATTCCGCTGGACGGACGCGCGCCGCTGACGCAAGGGATCCGGCAGTGGTTCGGCGACTCCCGCGGGCACTGGGACGGCGACACCCTCGTGGTCGAGGTCGCCAACTTCAGCGATCGCACGAACTACAAGGGCGCCGGGGCGACGCTGCGGCTGGTCGAGCGCTATACGCGCGTCGATGCCGACACCATCGAGGTGGCCATCACGATCGACGATCCCGCCACCTGGACACGCCCCTGGACGTTCATGATGACCGGCAGGCGTGATCCCTCGTACTGGCAGATCTTCGAGTATGCCTGCCACGAAGCGAACTACGGCTTGAGCAACATCCTCAGCATCCAGCGGAACCTCGAGAAAGCGGAGGACCGATGACTGGCAGACACTTCGCACTGGCGCTCGGACTGGTTGTGTTCCTGGTTGCCGGACTGGCGTGGCAACCGACGTTCGGGCAGGACGCCGCCGAGACAGCCGCTGACGCCGAGTGGGCCCCGGCGCGGACGCCCTGGGGAGCACCCGACCTGCAGGGGATTTGGACCAGCGGCTACATCCTGACGCCGCTCGAACGGCCCGACGAGTTCGAGGGCCGCGAGTTCGTGACGGAAGAGGAGAGGGCGGAGCTCGAGGCCGCGGTGCTCACCCGGGTCGACGCGTCGGTGGGAGGCACGCGGGAACGCGGGTCGAGCGACAACGTGGGCACCTACAACAGCGCGTTCAGCGGCTTCGGCCGCGAGGTGATCAGCACGGGCCGCACGTCGCAGATCATTGACCCGCCGGACGGCAAGGTGCCGTGGATTCCCGAGGTCCGCGAGCGCCACGCGGCCGAGATGGTCTCCACGTTCACCGAGCGCGGCCGCTACCTCGCGGAGGACAACGATCGGGGCGGCGACGGCCCGGAGGACCGGCCGAACGACCGCTGCCTCGGCGCGAGCATTCCGCTGCGGTTCGCGGCCGCCAGCTCGTCCGCGACCCTGCACCGCATCGTGCAGTCGCCGGACCTGGTCAGCATCTACTACGAGCATGGGCACAACGGCGGCGCGTACCGGCATGTCCCGCTGGACGGCCGGCCGCACCTCGCCGGCGGCATCCGCCAGTACCTGGGGGATGCGCGCGGGAGGTGGGAAGGCGACACGCTCGTCATCGACACCACCAACTTCTCCGACAAGACGAACTACGAGGGTTCCCGCGACAACCTCCATCTCGTCGAGCGCTTCACCCGCACCGGCCCGGGAGAGCTCCTCTACCAGGCCACCATCGAGGACGAGACGGTGTTCACCCGCCCGTGGACCATCGAGATTCCGATGACGGAGCTCGACAACAGGGAGAACCGCATCTACGAATCGGCCTGCCACGAGGGCAACTACGCGCTGACCAGCATTCTCATGGGAGCCCGGCTGTTGGAGGCTCAACGGTGATTGAGGACGTGACTACCAATTGGAAGCTACCGCCGATTGTTGCTCTGGCCATGACCGCGGTCATGGCGTTCGCGCCGCACGCCGCGGCGCAGGGGGCCGCGGCGGGACCCGGCGCGGCCGCCTACCAGGCGCAATGCGCGGAGTGCCACGGGCAACGGCTCGAAGGCAGCGCCCACGGTCCGGCGCTGACCGGAACGACCTTCGACAGCGTGTGGGGAGAGCGCTCCGTCGCCGAGCTCGTCGATTACCTCCAGGCCGAGATGCCGCCCGGCAGGGAGGGGCAACTCGGCGAGGAGACTTACCGGCAGATCGCCGCGGTGATCCGGAGCTCCGTCGAGATGGATCCGGCACTGTTGGCGGCGTTGGGCTTTGCGCCGGGCGGGGCGGCGGCGCGCCAGACGAGCACGACCCGCTACCGCGACAGCGGAGCCACGGGGCTGGCGGCGGTCACCGACGAGTTGCTGCGCCGGCCGCCCGCGGCCGACTGGCTGAGCTGGCGCCGCACGCCGGACAACCAGGGCTACAGCCCCCTGGATCAGATCACCCGCGACAACGCGGGCGAGCTGGAGCTGGCCTGGGTCCTCGCGATGCATGAGGGGCAGAACCAGACCTCGCCCCTGGTGCACGACGGCGTGATGTTCCTGGCGAACCCCGGCAACGTCGTCCAGGCCATCGACGCCGCCACGGGCGATCTCATCTGGGAGTACCGCTACGGCTATCCGCCCGACGCGCTCAAGGGCACCGGGGCAACGCGTGGTCTGGCGCTCTACGGCGACAAGATCTTCCTGGCAACCTACGATGCGTCAATCGTCGCCATCGACATGCGCACCGGCGACGAGGTATGGAAGACGACCAAGGCCGACTACACGCAGGGCTTCACGCACACCTCCGCGCCGGTCATCGCCAACGGCGTCGTGGTCAGCGGCATCAACGGCTGCGAGCAGTTCACCGACGCGGGCTGCTTCATCACCGGCCACGACCCCGACACCGGCGAGGAGCTCTGGCGCACGTCGACCATCGCGCAACCCGGCGATCCCAACAACAACAGTTGGGGCGACATTCCACCGCACCTGCGGGGCGGGGCCGACATGTGGATTCCCGGCGCGTACGACGCGGGCCTGGACCTGTTCTACATCGGGACCGCGCAGGCCAAGCCGTGGGTGGCAGCGAGCCGCGGCATGGCGACGACCCACGACGCGCTCTACACCAACTCGACGCTGGCGCTCAATCCGCGGTCGGGTCAGGTGGAGTGGTTCTTCCAGCACGTGCCCGGAGAGACGCTCGACCTCGACAGCGTGTACGAACGCATGCTGCTCGATATCGACGGCGAGCCCGTGCTGCTGACGGCGGGCAAGGATGGGCTGCTCTGGAAGCTGCGCCGCAACGACGGGCGGTTTCTCGCCATCAAGGAAATGGTCTACCAGGACGTCTTCGAGTCGATCGACCGCGAGACCGGGCGCGTCACCTACAGGCGCGACATCCGCGAAGCGCAGATCGGCGAGCCGGTGCCCGCCTGTCCGGGGTACTTCGGCGGCCGCAACTGGATGGCCTCGGCCTACAGCCCGGAGACCGGCGCGGTCGTCTTCCCGCTGGTTCAGTCGTGCATGACCATGACCGGCCGGCCCGTGGAGCTGGTGGAAGGCAGCGGCAACGAGGGCGGCATCGGCCTGCTGCTGCCGATGCCGGAGTCTGAAGGGAACATCGGCAGGCTAACAGCGTTCGACGTGCGGACGTTCGAGGAGCGCTGGAGCTACCAGCAGCGGGCGATGTTCCTGACCTCGGCGCTGACGACGGCCGGAGGACTGGTCTTCGCCGGCGACCTCGACCGCTACTTTCGGGCCTTCGATGTGGAGACAGGCGAAATCCTCTGGGAACGGCGCCTCGGCCACTCTGCGCACGGCTACCCGATTACCTACGCGGTGGACGGCAGGCAGTACGTCGCCGTCCCGACCGGCATGGGCGTGTTCCGAATCGTCTCGGCCTCGCTCAGCCCCGAGATCTACGTCCCAGACAGCGGCAACGCGATGTACGTCTTCGCGCTGCCGGACTGACCATCCGCGGCTGGATCACGCCGGCAAGCAATGAAATCCGCGCGGCGTAACCGTTCTCGACTGGCCGGAGCCGCACTCGGCGCGTTGCGCTGCGGGTTGGCCGCACTGCTGTTCGGTCCGCTGTCGACCGGCGCCGGCGCGGCGCTCCTGCAGTCACCGGACCTGCCGGGGATGGTGCGCGTGACCATCGAGGTGGAGCTGTCGTGTCCCTCGTGCGCCGCCGGGCTCGACCGGCGCCTGCGCCGCCTCGATTACGTCGCCGGCGTCGAGGTCAGTCCCCCCGACGGGCAGATCGCCATCGCCGTCGAGCCCGGCCACTACCTTGACCTGGCCGCAGTGCAGGACACGGTGCTCAATGTCGGCTTCGTTCCCGACGGCGTGGTGGTCACCGCCGTCGGGCGCGTCACCAACGTGAACGGCACGCCCGCCCTCGCCCTGTCACCCGACTTCACCCTTCAGCTCGTCGCGGCGGACGGCCTCACGCCCCTGGCCGTCGAGCCGGGCGACCAACTGGTGCAGGTGACCGGACACTGGATCGAGCCGCAGGACGGCGCACCACGACTGCAGGTCGAGTCACTGGAGGTCCGCTAGCAACGTCGACCCCGTTACCGGATTCCCGTCGAAGGCCGCCCGTTGGCTCGGAGCGGCTCAACGCCTCTGGGCTTCCTCGGCGGCCTCTTCCGCCGTCATCACGTTGGCTTCCGGATTCGTCTGCGCCCCGGCGAGGATGTTGTAGAGGCCGTAGTTTCCCTCGTGGCAGGCGTATTCATACAGAGGGTGCTCGCTCCTGGCCATCGGCACGGAGTACGTCCAGGAGCCTGTCCACACATCGGGATCCGTCACGGTCGCTTCGTACGTCAGCACGTCGGGCGCCGAGCGTGTGAAGCGCTCCACGAGCGTCAACTGCGGGGTGGTGAGCCCGCCCTGGAACGCCGTCTCGCGCAGGAAGTTCCTGGTTTCCACGACCAGCGTGTCGCCTTCCCAGCGGCCGCGTGATTCGCCTGCCCACTGCGGTATTCCGTGGTTGGGCCGTCCGTCGAGCGGGATGACGCGGGCGTCGTGAACCATCTCGGTCAGGATGACCACTTGGTCGTCGGTCTGAAACAACTGCATGTTGTTGTTGTAGGCGCTCGGGGTCATCGGCGGACCCGCGTTGAAGCCGACCAGACACCGTACCTGGAGACCGCCGGGGCCGAGATCCTCGACGAAGCCCCCGGGCGTCGGTGTGTGTCTCCGCAGTCCGCGGCCGGCCTCGCTGCCTGCCGCGCGGCGGGCTGCCGCTTCCGGCGTCAGGGCAGGAATCCGCCCGTTCAGTGGATCGACGACCAACGACGTGCGATTCGTCGCCTGCGTCCCATGGTCCATCCAGAACTGGTTGTAGTTGCCAACCGTGTCGTAGGGCGTCTCCTCGTCGAGCGCCGCGTTCGCGGCGGCCCGTGAAGCAGCGAACTCCTGTGCTTCCTCGCGTGTCAGCACCGCCTTCTCGCCCAGCTCCACCGGGCGCTCCATGGGAGTGAGACTGCGAAAATCCCACACACCCTGAAGATCCGGCGCGCCGGAGGCCGTCCGCGGCGCCGTCCAGTTTTCCGCACTCGTCTGAGCCAGACCGACAGCCGGCGCGAATGTAACCACGATGGTCAACAGCATCAAAAACATGAGACGCAACATCTTGTATCCCCCTTTTCGATCGCGATCCGTCGCAATCCTGACGACTATACGTCGGATAGCCCCTCAGTTTGATTGAGGTATGGACCTACCTTGTCATGTGACCTTGCCGGAGGAACCGTTCATCGGCTCCCGTCCCTGGTCGTCTCGCGGGCTTCCTGCAACCGCGCGCCAGCCAGGATGCTTGTCAACGCATAGTTGCCTTCGTGACACGCCGTCTCAAAGATTAGATTCTCCTCGTCACTCTGCTTCGTCAAGGGAATCTCGATGGTCCACGGCCGGGTGAACATGCTCGGATCGTCAACGGTGACCCGATACATGATCAGGTCCGGTCCGGCGCGGGTGAAGTGTTCGACGAGACGCTGGTTCTCCTGCAATCCCAGCACAAACGGCTGGCCGTGCACGGCGTACGTCTGATCCGTGAAGTTGGTCGTTTCGACAACCAGCGTATCGTCCTCCCAGCGACCGACCGAGTGGCCCAGCCACTGCCGGATGTGCGCAGGAAGATGAGGGCGACCGTCGAGCGCGATGGTGCGATAGGCGCCTCCGGCATTCGAGTTCTCATAGTAAATGGTCAGATGGTCCGGAGCCTGCACGATCCTCCGGAAAGCCGCGCTGGCGGACAACGGGGGAACCGTCACTCCCAGACACCGGTCGGGATCGCGGTCCTCCGGGTGATCGGCCGCAGATCGTTCCGGGGCAAGGCCATAGTGCGTGCCGAATCGCCCGGATATTTCCGGCGCCCCGGCGGCCGCCTCGACCCGTTGCCGCCCCTGGGATGTTAGTGGAGGGACCCTCCCGCTCGGCGGGTCCACGATCAGCGATGTCCGCCTGGTCCGGACGACGTTGGTCGCCCGGTGGGTGAACACGTCGTTGTAAGCGCCTTCGAGATCTACATGCGTGCCCTTCGCGGCGCGGGCGTCTCGACCCGGCTCGGTCGTGGCCTCGCTTTCGAGGACCGCCACCTCCTCATCGGTCAGAAACTCTCGTCCCGCAAACCTCTCGGGACGCTCGAGCGGGGTCATCGTCTTCCCGCTCCAGATGCCCTGCAGATCCGGCGCCCCCCACGGCGTGCGGGGAAGCGTCCATCCGTCCTCGGCCGCCGCCAGCGGCGCGGGACCTTGTCCAGGAGTTGCTCCCATGGCCCACGCGAGACCAACGGTCACGATGGCGACTCGAATTGCGACGTTCAGCCCTCGCTTCATGGTTCCTCCATTGCGGCGTACCCGCAACCTCCGCCCAAGGACCTACCTGCCCTGGTTGCGCCGCTCTTCCGCGCGAGCCCCGGACAGCATGAGCGGCATGCTGCGGTTGCCTTCATGGCAGGCGTACTCCAGGGGCGGCTCGTCCGTGTACGTAAGCGGGAACTCCGCCGTCCACGGAGACTCGAACGCATCGGCATCGATCATGGTGTACGAGTACGCGAGCGTCGTCGGATCCACCCTGCGGAAGCGCTGCACCAGGCGCAGGTTCGGACCGGACCCTTCGAACGTCCAGCGCGGGTTGAAGTTCGTCGTCTCTACAACCAGCGTGTCTTGTGCCCAGTACCCTCTCGAGTCGCCGAGCCACTGGCGGATCGCAGGGGAACGGGCCGGGCGGCCATCGAGCGGCACGATGACCGAGTCGTGATACAGCTCGCTGTACATGACAACGTGATCCGGAGTCTGGAACAACCTCACCCCGTGAGCCGGATTGACCGGCAGAGGCCCCCGCCCCAGCATGATGCAGCGTTCGGACAAGGTGCGATCTTCCGGTCCCGCAGGCGACTCGAACAAGCGTGCGACGTACTCTTCCACCCGCTTTTTGCCGTATGCCGTCCTCGGGATCTTCCCGCTCAGGGGGACCACGACCAGGGAAGTCCGGCCATCCAGCAGGCCGTAGCGGGCCGTGCCGTCGGCTGCGCCGCCATAGCCCTGCTCGTAGTCTGCGCTCAATATGGCATCAAGGGCCTGGGCCGTTCCCTGGCGCAGCGCGTCGACAAGCAGCCCGGCCTCGTCGCCCGTCACGACGGGCTTGTCCTCGAAGCCGGGCGGACGTTCGAGAGGCGTCATCGTGCGAATCGTCCAGAAACCCCTGAGGTCGGGCTCGCCCCACTCCGTCCGGGGCGCCGGCTCAGTCTGGGCACTCGCTGAGACAGCCGCCAGCCCGGCGGCCGTCACGGCTGCGATGAGGACTCGCCAAGCTACGTGCAGCTGATTGATCATGCTTCGGTGAGCTCAGGCGACGACCACCTACGGCTGAGAGGCTTCGGCTTCCTGGACGCGGGCGCCGCGGAGACGACGATCACCAACAAGACGGGCCGCCAGTTCATAGTCTTTCTCCTTCGAAGCAGAGTGCTCCCTCGGGGCTCTGGTCAATATCTTTCCTTAACCGGTCACTATAGTCAAAATAACGTCTACCACGCTATCGTCCATGGTTCCTTTCGGTTCAGGTTGATAGAGGACGGCCGGAATAACTTCAGGAGGGACAATCCATGACACGTCGGAATACTAGTTGGCTTGGCATCGGGGTGCTTGCGCTGGCCCTGCTGGTGTCGGTTCCGGCCGCTGTCGAGGCGAAGGTCTACCGGCTCTACTACCTCGGTGGGCAGTCGAACATGGTCGGCTCCGGGAGCGGCGACGACATACCGGAGTCAGAACGAGGTCCGGTGGAAGGAGTCATGATCTACCGGGGGGGGATGGGCCTTGACGGCGTGGCCCCCGTCAACGGGCGCGGTCACTGGGAAGCGCTTGAGCTGCGTTCCGGCTCCAACTTCGGGCCCGAGTTCAGCTTCGGGCAGGAAATGCTCAGATACCATCCGAACGAGAACATCGCGCTGCTCAAAGTCGCACAGGGCGGCTCGGCACTCGACATTGAAGCGGGCCGTAACTTTGGATCGTGGGACCATGCCTACAACGGGGGTGAGGGCCCCGGCAAAGGCATCAACCTCTACGACCACTTCCTGGCTGCCGTCCGCCACGCGACCGCGGTCAGGGACATCGACGGCGACGGCGTGGACGACATTCTCGTGCCGGCCGGCATCGTGTGGGTGCATGGCGGGACCGAGTCCAGCAGCATGAGCAGCGAGCGGGCGGCGGGGCGCTACGGCGCCAATCTCAAGCAGCTGATGAACCTCATGCGGGCGGCGCTGCGTGTCGACGACCTGCCGGTGGTGCTCAGCGAAGTGGGCGATTCGCGAATGCCCGAGGTCCTCGCGCGACTGTTTACCGAGCCCTACGGCTACGAACCCGGTCCCGACGGGAGCGCCTTCAAGTATGGGTCGATCGTTTACGCCGGCCAACAAGCGTTCGTCGAGGGAGACGGGAACGCGGTGCTGGTGAGAACGAATGAGGGCGTGGAGTTCGGCCCGGACGCGCTCCACTACAACGCCGCAGGCCTGATCGAGCTCGGCCGCAGGCTCGCCGTCGCCATGGCCGAGCTGGAGCGCCCGCAGGAACGATGAAAACGGCGCTACGGACGCTCGCAGCTACCTGCGTCCACGACGCCGTCCCGGGGCTCACGCTCTGGCGTGACCGCATGCTTGGCAACGCACTGCGCATGCTCCGGACGGCCCTGAAGTTCGCGGACTCGACGACCAGGGTGTTTCCTTTATCTATCCGGGTCCTGGTTTCGGGAGCCTCGAAGAATGTTCGGGAGGCCATAGTTGCCTTCATGGCAGGCGTACTCGAACAACGGGGCCTCGAGCGCGCTCATCGGAACCGACGCGCTCCACTGACTGACGTAGGTCGTTGGGTCGGTGACAGTGAACTGGTAGTCGATCGCGTCCGCAGCGACGCGGGTAAAGCGTTCGACCAGCCGCAAGTTTTCACCGCCGCCCAATACGAGCGGGAGCCCAGCCCGTGAACTAATCGCTCGTTCATCCGCCTTGGCGGCGAAGTTGGTGGTCTCGACGACGAGTGTGTCTCCTTCCCAACGGGCTCGTGAATCGCCCAACCACTGGCCGATTCTCGACGGAAGGTGAGCGCGGCCATCGAGCGGAATAATGCGGGCGTCGTGAATCATCTCGACAAGGATCACCACATAATCCGCCGTCTGGAGAATCTGATAGTTGTGGTTGTAGAAGCCGGGCAGCATCCCCCCTGGCAGCCCACGCGTAATGCACCGGTCATAAAGGTTCAGCTGTTCGTAGGAGTCCAGCGGTCCAGCATCAGGCAATCTCGTGTCCGAGAAGAACTTGTCCTTGGCGGCCACCCGGTCGGTCACCGGCGGAATCCTGCCGTCGGCGGGTTCGGTGATCAGCGACGTCCGCAGCGTGCGTTCACCCGAATCGAGCCAAAAGCTGTTGTAGGCGCCGGTATCGCCCCGCTGAGGTCGCCGATCGCTACCCTGACGTCGCCGGGCGTTGAGCTCGGCCACCTCTTCTTCCGTCAGGAGATCACGATCCGCGAACTGGGCCGGACGCTGCAACGGCGTCGTGGTCGTGTTCGTCCACGTGCCTTGCAGATCTGGATCACCCCACGGCGTCCGCCAGGCTTCGGTCCCGGCGGACGACTGAGCACCGGCCAGGCCCGGAACCAGAAGAGCACACATCGCCACCAGGATTACTCGCACCATCACAAGCCTCCCTTGTCTGCGTCGCTCGCTACGGACAAGGACACCGCTCATTTTTCCTGCAGGCGTGCACCAGTTGATCATGGCGCGGGTTCAATGCGCAAGACCGCCGCGTCGCGGGGGCCTTCGCGGGCGAAGAACGAACCGTCGGTGAGGACATAGAGCAGCCCGTCCGCACCCTGCTGCACGTCTCGTATCCGCTGCCTGAGCTCAGCCAGCAGCCATTCGCGCCGCTGTTCGAGACCCTGCCGGTTGAAGGCGACCCGTTCCAGGTGACCGGTGCGCTCGATGCGTCCGGTCATCAACGACCCCACAAAGAGGTTGCCCTTCCACGCCGGAAAGCGGTCGCCGGTATAGAACAGGATGCCCGTCGGGGCGATCGACGGAATCCAGGCGAACTCCGGCAGCTCCATGCCTTCCTGCCACGGCCGCTCACTCGCCCGCGGGCCGTGATACTCCCGCGCATACGACACCACGGGCCACCCGTAGTTCCTGCCGGGCAGAATGATGTTGACTTCGTCGCCGCCCATCGGGGCGTTGTCGCTGGCCCACAGCGCCCCGGTCTCCGGGTGAAAGGTCAGGCCGAGCTGGTTGCGATGGCCCAGCGAGAAGATCTCCGGGTGATGGCCCGGCCGGCCGACCATCGGATTGTCGGGCGGGACGGAGCCGTCGTCGCGCAGGCGCAGGATCTTGCCGAAGTGACTGGCCGGATCCTGGGCGAGCTCGGGCGGCATGGCCCCGCCAATCGCGCCCCCGACCGCCATGTACAACATCCCGTCCGGACCGAACGCCAGGCGGGATCCCGCGATTCCCACACCGTCAGCATCGGCGACAAACAGGTCGGTCACTTCGGACAGACGGTCTTCCACAAGGCGCCCGCGCGCCAGGGCGACCGTCGCCCCGGTCTCGGTCGCCTTCGAGTACGTCAGGTAGACCCAGCGGTTCTCCGCGAAGCCCGGATGGATCTCGACATCCAGCAACCCGGCCAGCGACACCGCGGTGAACACCTCGGGCACGCCCGGAATCGGTGTCGGGTCGAGCATCCCCTGGTCGATCAGCCGCAGATGGCCCTCCCGCTCCGAAACCAGCATCCGGTCGTCGGGCAACAGCACCAACCCCTGGGGACGCCGCAGGCCGTCTGCGATCACCCGCACGCGGATGCGCCCCTCGGCGGTGTTGTAGACGACCGGCTCGGACGGGAGCGGCACCGGCGGAATGCCGATCGGCGCGAACTCGCCCTCCGCGAACCCGCCCTGCTCCTGCTCCTGGCCGGCGCCCGGAAGGGCTGGCACGAACGCCATCAGGAGTGCCACGGTGAGCAGTCTTGGCGATTTCATATCCTCCTTGCCTTCTTGTGTGTTGATTGATGTTCGTTGACCGGTTACTATAGTCATTATACTGGAGCTACGCAAGGCTCATCAGGGATAACAACATGAGACAGCTTCCTCGATCGGTTGGTCCGATCGCCGTTTTTCTTTTTCTGTGGCTCGTGAGCGGCCTGGCGCAGGCGCCGGAAGCCGCGGCACAGCTACCGGGGGCGGGGACGATCCCGCTGACGAGCGACCAGGTCCAGGCGGGCCGGGTGGTCTACGACGCCCAGTGCGCATCGTGCCATGGGCCGTCGTTGAACGGCGGCATCGCACCGTCGCTGACCAGCCGTATCTTCAGAGCTCGCTGGTCCGGACAGTCCGCGTCCGGACTGCGCGACTACCTGCGGCAGCAGATGCCGCCCGAACAGCCTGATGCGCTGACGACCGAGCAGTACACGAACCTGGTGGCGCTGATGCTGAGCGAGAACGGGCACGCGCCGGGCGAGGTCGCCCTGACAACCGACGACGAGGCAGCCGCAAACCTGGTCATCCAGTTCTCCGGGATACCCGTACCGAGCGCCGGCCCACTCGCCTGGGACGTGACGCTGCCACCGTGGCCGGCGCCGCCCGATCCCACGGAGCGCTTGACGCCCGTCACGGACGAGATGTTGAGAAACCCGGCCCCGGGCGACTGGCTGACGTGGCGCCGTACGCCCGACGGCCTGGGCTTCAGCCCGCTGACCGGGATCACGGCCGCCAATGTGTCCGAGCTCCAGCTTGCGTGGTCGCACACGCTGAACCCGGTGCCCAACCCCTCGACGCCGCTGGTGCATGACGGGGTCCTCTTTGCCGCCAGCGGGGGCGGCAACTTCGATGCGCTCGATGCGGCGACCGGCGAGCTGCTCTGGACCCATGCGCCGGACGGGAGCGCCGTGGGTCCCGGCGTCGCCAACCGCAACATGTCCCTGTATGGTGACCATCTGTATGTCCTGCTCGCAGGCGGAAGCCTCGGCGCCCTTGACACACGAACAGGGCAGCTCGCGTGGGCGACGGAGCTGTCGGCGCGCCCGTCGGGCGGCCCGCTCGTGGCCAACGGCACGGTCTTCCAGGGCGTCGGGTCTTTCCCCGGGACGCGAGGAACCATTCAGGCGTTTGATGCGGACGGCGGGGAGCCGCTGTGGAGCTGGCACGCGATCCCTACCTCGGACCAGCCGGGCGGCAATACCTGGGCCGACATGCGGGACGGCGACCGCACTGGCGCCGCCATATGGACGACCGCGTACATGGACTACGACCTGGACCTCATCTACTTCGGCACCGGGAATACGTATGACACGGCGTGGCTGGCCTATGAGCCCGCGTACCCCGGGCAGCGCGATGCGCTCTACACCAACTCGACGGTGGCCCTGCATCCCGATACCGGCGAAATGGCCTGGTACTTCCAGCACCAGGCGGGCGATCCGTACGATCTGGACTGGGCATTCGAGCGCATCATCGTCCCGTTGTCGGTCGACGGCCAGCGAACGAAGGCCGTCGTCACGATGGGCAAGCCGGGCGTGCTCGACGCCATGGACGCGGCGAACGGGAGCTACCTCTTCTCGATGGACGCCGGCATTCAGAACTTCATCACGGAGATCGATCCGGCGACGGGAGCCAAGACGATCGATCGCGCACTCGTGCCGGTTCCCGGTGCGGAAATGGTCTACACCGTGTGTCCGAACTGGCTCGGGGTCAAGAACTGGCCACCGGCTTCGATCAACCCCGACACGCAGGTGGCGTTCATGGCGCTGAACGAATCGTGCATGGACCTGCACCCCGTCAGCGTGCCCATTGCACTCTCGAGCGGCTACATGCCCCAGACACGTCCGGTGCCTGACAGCGACGGCCGCTACGGACGGGTGCAAGCCTTCGACCTCCGGAACCGCACGATCCTGTGGACCGAACGGCAGCACGCGCCCATGACCACCGGAGTGCTGGCGACGGCCGGGGGCGTCGTCTTTGCCGGTGGGCTCGACCGGATGTTTGCGGCGTATGACGAGCGGACGGGACGCAAGCTCTGGAGTGTGCGCCTGAGCGACGTGCCAAGCTCTGCGCCGATCACCTTCGCGGTTGGCGACAGGCAGTACGTCGCGGTGGTCGTCGGCTTCGGCTACTTCAATACAACCGGCTTCATGCCGCTCGTGCCCGATATCCCCACTCCCCCGCGCCCGAGCGCCGCGATCTACGTCTTCGCGCTGCCGGAGTGACTAGCGTTCGTCCTTCCAGATGCTCAGCGTCTCGAGCGGCTCGGTCCCGTAGGTTTGCAGGCCGAAGACCATCATGGCCGGGTCTTCGGACGTGTGCGGCTGCCACGTCGGCATGCCCTCGTGATTCGGATCGCCGTCTTCGGCGAAGCTGGTCCACGCGGTCGTGAACTGTCCGGCCGCGGCACCGGTGAAGGCCGATTCGCCGTAACCGGTCGCAGCAACGGACGAGACAACGTCGGCATCCACGAACCACAGGTAGGCCGGCTTGCCGCCAGCCGCGGCCTTCGCCTCGGCAACCTGCAGGTGCGGCAGATGCCAGAAGCGGTCTCTGGTAATCCGATGCTGGAGGCTCGACGGGGAGGCGCCGGGCATCGTCTCTTCATAGGCCGCAACGATCTCGCTCGTCGCATCTCCCAGATGCGGGGTGAGGCTGGCGACCAGTTGATCACGTGTCAGCCAGCCCCAGGGCTGCGACCGCTCGCCACCGCTGAAGAATTCGTTGTCGTCGATTATCCAGTGCTCCATCCGGGACGTGCCGAGCATCAGGTCGACATCGGCCGACGCCCCGTTGGCGATCGCATCGATCGGATATTGCGGCAGGGTGTCGCCATCGATCACCGGCAGCAGCAGGTCGTAGTGTGTCCAGGGTATCGGACCGGCAGACGGATCCGGGCCGAAGGCCTGCAGCACCTCATCGTGAGCCGCGAGCAGAGCGTCCATCGGCACGGTTTGCAGCGCCTCGATGTCGCCCGGCTCGATGTCGAGCCTCTCGAGAATGGCGGCGCTTCTCTCGCGAGCGGATTGCAGCGTGTTGCGCTTCCAGAGATCGTGTCCGCCGATCACGATGGCGTGCTGGAACATGCCGTCGAATATCGGCATGGCCATCGCGTGGAGCGTCTTCGCGCCGCCGCCCGACGGGCCGAGGATGGTGATGTTGTCGGGGTCGCCGCCGAAGTTGGCGATGTTGTCATGCACCCACTGCAGCGCCATGTGCAGATCGAGCATGCCGTTGTTTCCGGAATGGGCGTACTCCGGGCCGAACGAGTCGTCGAGCGAGAGATGCCCGAACAGGTTCAAGCGGTTGTTGGTGCTGACCACCACCGCGTCGGCGAGCTCCACGAACGCCGCACCGTCGGTCGTATTGCCCGAGAGCGACCGCCAGGCTCCGCCATGGAAGTTGACGAAGACCGGCCGGCGACCGGAAAGACTGGAAGTCCACACGTTCGCGAACAGGCAGTCCTCGCTGACGTTACGCGGCGCCGAGGGATTGAAGAGGACGCCATTGCCGCTCTGGGCACACCTGGCGCCGAACTCGGTGGCGTCCAGGACGCCGTCCCAGGGCTCACGCGGCTGCGGCGGCAGGAACCGGTTGTCGCCGCCCGTGTCGGCCGCGTAGGGGATTCCCCTGAACCCCAGGACGCCCTCGTCGTTCACGGTCCCGCGAACCTGGCCGTGCGTGGTGTTCGCGACGGGCCCAGCGGTCTGCGCCAGGGCCGCGGGCGCGGCCAGCAAGGCCGTTGCGGCGCCAGCCAGCGCCGCACGCATCATGACTACGCTGAATCTCGCGATATTCACGTGATCCCTCCCTCCAGCGTTGTTGCCGCTACCGCGAGGTGGACGCTGCGCCTGGCCCGCGCACGCTCGCGTAGTGCTCATCGAACAGATCGATTCGTACGTCGTTGATCGCGCGTTCCACGCGAATGTCTGCATCGAGCACGAGAGCCTCGTCGGTGGCCGCTGCATAGCGCGGCCAAATCGGGAGACCTTCCGCGTTGGGATCGCCGGTGCGCGCAAAGTTCGTCCAGTAGCTCGACATCGTCTCGGCCAGCCGCAGATCGGCTTCCACCGGCTGCACCTCGAATCGGGACCGCGCTGTTTCGCTTGGAATGTTGTTGAACGCGTAGAGGATCTCCGCGGCGTGGTAGGCGCCGTACTGCTCGGCGCGCGGCCCGGCAGGTACACGCCGGAAGTGATAGAGGAACACAGGCTGGCCGCCGGTCTCCGACGCCAGCCGAGCCCAGGTCCGCATCTGCCACCCGAACACGTGGTCGACCATGTGCTTGGCGAACATGGGGCCCGCGGCACCATCCGAATCCGCCGGGTAGCTGTCGAGAATCGCCGTCGCCGACTCGCCCCACATCTGCCGCAATGCCTGCTCGTAGGCCGTGCGAGTTCCCGGAAGCGGCATCGCCGCGCCGATGGTGCTGTCTTCGTCGGCGTTGTAGCCAAGCAGCAGCGGCACCCGGTGCTGCTCACCCCGGGTATACGTCGTATAGACATCACGCGGGTACAGCCAGCCATCCACACTGGGGCGCATCAGCGACGCGCCCTGGATCGTTTCGCCGAGGGCCGCGAAGATCGCCTCCGGATCGAGGGCCCGGAGCTCGGCGACCGCCATCGGGCCCATCTCGCCGACTCCCAGGCGTTGTGCGTACTCCTCCCCCATCGCCTCCATCTGCGCCAGGTCGGGCAGCGGCTCGAACACGCCGCCGCTCTGTCCGATGGCCCGGTGAAAGAGACCGGCAGCCAACGGCGTCGCCGTCAGGTAGCACACGCTCCACGACCCCGCGGATTCCCCGAAGATGGTGACGTTCCCTGCATCCCCGCCGAACGCGCCGATGTTTTCCTGCACCCATTCGAGCGCGGCGATCTGGTCCAGAATGCCGTAGGCCCCCGAGGAAGGCGGGTCCTGCTCCGCGGACAATGACGCGTGCGCGAGAAAGCCGAGCGGGCCCAGCCGGTAGTTGATGGTCACCACCACGACGCCCTTCTCCGCCAGCGCCGTGCCGTCGTACAAGGCGGTGTCGCCGCCACCGGTCATGTGACCGCCGCCATGAATCCAGACCATCACCGGGCGCCTCTCGTCCGCCGTCCGCGCCCCCGTCCACACGTTGAGGTACAGGCAGTCCTCATCCACCACGGCGGGGATGTCACCGTAGAAGGAAGGGAGGTCCAACTGGCGCTGCCAGCAGCCGGCGGCGTACTCGCGGGCCGGCCGGACACCCTCCCACGAAGCAACCGGCTGTGGAGGACGCCACCGCAGATCACCGACAGGAGGGGCGGCGAAGGGGACGCCGCGGAAGACCAGCGCGCCGTCTTCGCGCATACCCTCCAGAATCCCGCCGCTCACCTGCACGGTCTCGGTCAGCGGCGCCGGCGAGGAGTCCGCGGCGCACCCGGCGGCGGCCGCCAGCGCCAGCAACACCAGGGGCGAGAGACGAGTCATGGACACCGCCTACGGCCGAGATGCCTCGGCCTCCTTGACGCGCGCGCCGCGGAGCATGTTCGGCAGCCCGTAGTTTCCCTCGTGGCAGGCGTACTCGAACAGCGTGCCGTCGAACCGATTCATCGGGATTGCCGCCGTCCACGACCCGGTGAAGACCGAGTCGTCTTCCACGGTGAAGCGGTAGTCGATCGTGTCATCATCGACCCGCGTGAACCGCTCGACCAGACGCAGGTTCTCGCCGGTGCCGAAGACCGTTTGGACGAACGTGGGCCGCTCCCGCACCTTGTCGTTGACGTTCGTGGTTTCGACGACGAGGGTGTCGCCTTCCCAGGTTCCCCGCGAGTCGCCCAGCCATTGCCGGATCGACGGCGCAATGTGGCCGCGCCCATCGAGCGGGATGATCCGGGCGTCGTGGATCATCTCGACGACAAGCGCGACGTAGTCGGACGTCTGCATGATGTGGTAGTTGTGGTTGTAGAAGCCGGGGACCATCGCACCCGGCATGCCGCGTGTAATGCATCGATCGTACGCGCTCAAATCGAGATAGTGGTCGGTGGACCCCGCGGCCGCGAAGCGTGTCGCGGTGACGTCGGCCACTTCCTGCTGCGCGTGCGGCGTCAGCGCCGGCAACCTGCCGCTCGGCGGCTCGATGATCAGCGACGTGCGGTTCGTGTCCTGGCCGTACTCGAACCAGAACTCGTTGTAGAAGCCGGTGCCGCCAAGTGCCGTGCCGAAGAACTCGTCAGACCTTTCCTGACGCCGCTCCGCGACCTCTTCGTCGGAAAGCGAGTCGCGGCCGACCAGGGCCTCGGGCCGCTCAAGGGGTACGACCGTGTTGTTGTTCCAGACGCCCTGGAGGTCCGGATCGCCCCAGGGGGTCTTCGGGACCGCGTACGCCTGCTCGGCCTGACCGGCGAGATCAGCCGTCGCGAACGCGAGAAAGCCAACCGCGGAGACGACGATCACCAACGCAACGTGCTGCCTGCTCATGTTCCTTCTCCCTCCTGGACCCGGGATCAACACCACCGAAGCACGGAGCCGACAACGCCGCCAGAGAGTCCACCTCAGACCTTGACATCACGTTGAGTGGTCACTATAGTCAAAACATGGGAGCCACGCAAGGCCGAGGTTTGGGTGGCAGCCGGCAACCTGAGGAGAGTTCCATGCGTTCGAGCCCGAGATCACTTGTCGCGCCGACGGTAATACGCGGAGTCGCAACTGCCGGAGCTGGGCTGGGCCTGCTGCTAGCGGCGCTGTGGTCACCGGCCGCAGCCGAGCAGAACCGGGCGGCGGAAGTGACCTTTACCAAGGACATCGAGCCCATCCTGCAGCGGAGCTGTCAGAGCTGCCACCGGCCGGGCTCTGTCGCGCCGATGTCGCTGCTCACCTACGAGGAGGTCCGTCCCTGGGCCCGCAGCATCAAGCAGCGCACCGGGCTGCGCGACGCGATGGGCGTCATGCCACCGTGGTTCATCGAGAGGGACATCGGGATCCAGCAGTTCAAGGACGACATTTCCCTGACCGAGGCAGAGATCCAGGCGATCGCGACCTGGGTCGACAACGGCGCGCCGCGCGGCAACCCGGACGACGCCCCCCCGCCGCTGACGTTCACCGCCGAGAACGAGTGGGACATCGGCGTTCCCGACCTGATCGTCGACAGCCCGCCGGTCACCATGGCGGCCAACGCTCCGGACTGGTGGAGCGCCCTGCCGCCGGTGCCCACCGGCCTCGAAGAGGACCGCTATGTTGCGGCCATGCAGTTCAAGGAGATCAGCAGCGTGAGCGGCGGCACGGGCGGTAAGTTCATCTTCCATCACGCGCTGCAATCGCTGCTCGGTCCGGATGGAGAGCTTGCGCCGCCGGTTGGTCAGACGCACGAAGTGGGACGCAACGCCGAGGTGTTCGACCCGCTGGCCGGGCGCCTCATGCTGGCCGGCTCGCAGCTCATGTTCCCGTCGATTCACCTGCACTCCAACGGTGAAGAGACCACGGCGTTCCTGCGCGCCGCCTACAAGTTCCACCCGAAGGGCTACGAGCCGCAGCGCGAGGTGTTTGCCATGACGATCGGCAACGGCGAGATCGATCTCAAGCCCAACCTGACCGGCCAGGAAGTGCACATCTACACCACGCTGAACGACCACTGGAAGCTGACGACCTTCGAGCCCCACATGCACGCCGCGGGTGTGCGGATGTGCGTCGAGGCAATCTGGGCCGGCCGCACCGAGGTGCTCAACTGCGCCGGCTACGACCACAACTGGGTCAAGGTCTACTACTACCACGAAGACTACGCGCCGCTGCTGCCGAAGGGGACGCTGCTGCATGTCACGGCGTACTTCGACACGACGGCGAGCAACAAGAACGTCGTCGACCCGCGGAACTGGGGCGGGGTGGGCCATCGCTCGATCGACAACATGGCCATCCTGATCGCTTCGCCGATCAAGCTGACCGACGAGCAACTGGAGGAAGAGATGGCGATGCGGCGCGAGCGGCTGGAGCTGGCCCCGGGCCAGGCGACGCTCGGCTGCCCGCTCTGCGGCTACGAAGAGCTGCCGCAGATTACGAACCCGTCCTGGGAGCAGTTGGACGACGAGGCGCAGGGCCGCGCGGGCCAGAACTAGCACTCGGTGGTGAAACTCCGGGATCGGCCGAGTAGACGAATGAGAACGCGACGCTTTCGGGGGCTCCAGGGAACTGCCGTCATGGCGCTTGTGGTCGGGGTGGGCGTGCTCGCGGCGATGCCCAGCCCGAGCGCACAGGCGCCCTTACGGGGCCAGAGCGTCACGCCGGCCTACGAGGGGTTCTGGCCTCGGGAGGACGGCACGATCGATCTCTGGTTCGGTTATTACAACCGCAACTGGGAAGAAGAGCTCGACCTGCCGATCGGTCCCGACAACCACATGGAGCCCGGAGGACCGGATCTGGGGCAACCCACCCACTTCTTCCCCAGGCGCAACCAGTTCGTCTTCAGGGTGAATGTGCCGGGGGACTTCGGCGACAACGAGATCGTCTGGTCGTTGACCGGCAACGGCGAGACCTGGAAGGCGTACGGCTCGCTGCGCCCCGAGTATGCCGTCGACGCGACGGTAATGATGGCGAACTTCGGCGCCGGAACGCTGACCGGGTTCCACCCCGACATGATCGGCAACGAGGCGCCCGCGGTCACCCTCGAGGTCCCGGAGAACATGACGGTGAGCGCGGGTGAACCGGTGGCGCTGGCGGCCGTTGCGCTGGACGACGGCAAGCCGGCGCCGCGGCCGGTTCAGTACTTCGCGGTCGGTCAGAGCCACTTCGCGCCGGACTCGGCCACGGGACTCCGCTTGTCCTGGTTCCGGTATCGGGGTCCAGGGGAAGTCGTGTTCGACCCGCCCCAGACGAAGGTCTGGATGGACCATCGGGACGGAGCCCGATCGCCTTGGTCGGTCGGGTGGGAGACGCCGCCCGTGCCGCCAGACAACACCTTCAGGACCACGGCGACGTTCAGCCAACCCGGTACTTACGTGCTTCGAGCGCTCGGCCACGACGGCGGGCTCCTCGACTACAAGGATGTCACGGTCACCGTGACCCGTTGATCTGGTGTCCAAGAGCACTCCTGCGGTTGCCATCGCCGAACGGACGGAAGTCGGAGATTTCCGGGCTCGCTCGGAGGGGCCGGCCGGTCCGCTGGCGCAGGAGAAACGCAAGTACACGTTCCGCAAGCGCGGGGAGTCCATCGCCGAGACCCGCCTCCGCATCCTGCGCGCGGCGTCCGCCAGCTTCCTGGAACGCGGCATACAACGCACGTCGATGGCGGAAGTTGCCCGCCGCGCCGGGGTAGCGCAGGGCAGCGTCTTTCATCACTTTTCGAATCGGGAAGGACTGATTGAGGAAACGCTGTCCTACGCTCTGGGAACGCTTCCGACGCCGCGTGTCGAAGAGTGGGACGCCCTCGGCGATCCGCTCGAGAGAATGGCCGCACTCATTCGACAACTGCACGAATGCTATGCCGCCGGTGCGACGTGGCGGAAAGTGATCGCGACGGAGAGCGCCAGTGTTCCCGCTCTCGCACGGTCGCAGAAGGAGTGGGACGAGCGGGTTGCAGGCCTTGTGACGCATGCGCTCGGCCCGCTTGCCCGGGACAAGACCGTGAGACCCGGAATCATGGCCATTATCGACGGCTCCTTCTGGTTGAGGTTGACGGAGAACGGCGCTTCGCCGGAGCGTGCCCTCGATATCGCGGTGAGATTGATGAAGCTCTGGGCCGAGCAGGCTGTCCCGGGTGCGCAGGTGGCGCCGGCACGCCTGAGGCGAGTAGCAGGTACCTGAGGGCACCGCAGACACACCGCGACCTCGCCGAACCACAATGCGCCTGCACGGATCGAGGTGCCCGTCCCGCGTCGCGATTGCGCTCTGGTTGGCGGTCGTCGCGGGTGCGCCGGTGCTGTCCGCGCAGTCGCCGCCCACGAGAGCGCCGGTCACCGACGCCGTGCTCCAAAGCCCAGCGGCCGAAGACTGGCTCATGTGGCGTCGGACTCTCGACGGCTGGGGCTACAGCCCGCTCGACCAGATCACCCGGGACAACGTCGGCGAGTTGAGGTTGGTGTGGTCGCGCGCCCTGTCGAACGGGAGCCAGCAGGGAACCCCGCTGGTCTACGACGGCGTGCTGTACATGCCGAACCCGAACGACGTCATCCAGGCCATTGACGCGGTGACCGGCGACCTGATTTGGGAACACCGCCGCCCGCGGCCCGCTGACCTCACCAGCTTCATCAAGCTCGGTTCGGCCAATCGCAACATCGCGATCTACGGCAGCCTGATCATCGACACGAGCACCGATGACCACGTGTTCGCTCTCGAAGCGGCCACCGGGGACATGGTGTGGGAGACCAGGATTCTCGACTACCAGACCCACCCTGCCCATCAAACGGCCGGCCCGATCATCGCCAACGGCAAGGTGATTTCCGGTCGCGGGTGCATGCCGGTGGCCGGCCCCGACGCCTGTTTCATCGCCGCTCACGACGCGGCGACCGGCCGGGAGCTCTGGCGCAGGCATCTCATCCCCCGTCCCGGCGAGCCGGGAGACGAGACCTGGGGCGACGTTCCCTACGAGGAGCGACGTCACGTCGGCTCCTGGATGGTGCCCAGCTACGACCCCGAGCTGAACCTGGTCTACGTCGGCACGTCGGTGACCTCGCCGGGCCCGAAGTTTCTCCTCGGCGGGGTGGAGAACACGCACCTCTATCACAACTCGACGCTCGCGCTGGACGCCGACACGGGCGAGATCAGGTGGTACTACCAGCACCTGAATGACCACTGGGACATGGACCATCCGTTCGAGCGGCTCCTGATCGATACGGCGGTTGCTCCCAGCGCCGACGCGGTCAACTGGATCAACCCGCGCCTGCGTCCGGGTGAACGGCGGCGGGTGGTCACCGGCATCCCGGGCAAGACCGGGGTCGTGTACACGCTCGACCGCGAAACGGGCGAGTTCCTGTGGGCGAAGCCGACGATTGCCCAGAACCTCATCGACGACATCGATGGCGAGACGGGCGCCGTGTCGGAAAATCCGGAGCTGATCTTCACGGACATGGGGCAGGAAGTCGTGATTTGTCCAACCCTCAGCGGCGGAAAGGACTGGGAGGCGGGGGCCTACAGCCCCGCGACCCACCTGATGTACATGCCGCTGCGCAACACCTGCGCGCGGATCATGACCATCGAGAGCGACAACAGCCGCCTTGCCCGCGAGCTGTATTCGCTGACCTACCGCAACCAGATTGCACCCGGCACCGACCAGGTCGGATCGATTCACGCGATCTCCGTGGAAACCGGCGAGACCGCGTGGAAGTACGAACAGCGCGCGGCGACCACTTCGCTGATGACGACGGGCGGCGGGCTGGTCTTCGGCGGCGATTCGAACGGGCGTTTTCGCGCATTGGACGATCGATCCGGCGACGTGCTGTGGGAGATCAACCTCGGCTCGCCGATCAGCGGCTTTCCCATCACCTACGCCGTCGATGGCACTCAATATGTCGTGGCGAGCACCGGCATGGGCGGCAACCCGGCAGTCTTCCTGGCGCTCACGCCGGAGATGCGGCCGAGCGCAGGCAACACGCTGTTCGTGTTCGCCCTGCCGGAATGACCTCCCGAGCGTCCGAGGTTTTCGATCACGACAAGGTGAAGGAGGGACAGTCCATGACGCGTCGGAATAGTCGTTGGCTTGTCGTTGGCGGGCTCGCGCTGGCCCTGTTGATGTCGGTTCCGGCCGCCGTCGAGGCGAAGGTCTACCGGCTCTACTATCTCGGCGGCCAGTCGAACATGAACGGTGTCGGCATGGTTGCCGACCTGCCGGAAGAACTGCAGCAGCCGGTAGCGGGCGTCATGATTTACGAAGGTGCGACCGGCCCGGACGGCATGGCGCCCGTCGACGGACGCGGCCAGTGGAAAGTCCTCGAGCCGGGCCCCGGTCCGGCCTTCGGGCCCGAGATCAGCTTCGGGCGCGAGATCCTCAAGCTCCATCCGAACGAGAACATCGCGCTGCTCAAGGTCGCGCGCGGCGGCTCGGCGCTCGACGTGGAAGCGGCGTTCGAGTTCGGGTCGTGGGCGCACGACTACAACGGGGGTGAGGGTCCCGGCAAGGGCATCAACATCTACGACCACTTCCTGGCCGCGGTCCGCCACGCGACGGCCGTCAGGGACATCGATGGCGACGGCGTGGACGACACCCTCGTGCCGGCCGGCATCGTGTGGGTGCACGGCGAGACCGAGGCCGGCCGCGGCAGCGAGCCCGCGGCACGGCGCTACGAAGGCAATCTCAAGCAGTTCATGAATCTCGCGCGAGCCGCGCTGCGCGTCGACGACCTGCCGGTGGTTATCAGTGAAGTGGGCGATTCAGGGATGATCGAGGAAGCCCAGGCGCTGTTCGGCGCCGACTTCGGGTACGAGCCTGGCCCCAACGGGGAGTTCTACAAGCACGCACCGATCATTCTCGGCGCGCAAGAGGCGTTCGTCGATGGAGACGCGAATGCCGCGCTGGTGTCTGCCGACGGCGTGGAGTTTGGCGCTGACGGGGTCCACTACAACGCCGCGGGACTGGTCGAGCTGGGCCGCAGGCTCGCCGCCGCCATGGCCGAGCTGGAGGAATAGAAGTGGCTTCGATCGGCAAACAAGTCGGCATGGTGCTCAATACCTTCATTCCGCAACGAAGGGCACCAGACCCGCGCCACGCGATACCCGAGTCGGACAGGAACCTCTCCGGGAAGACGGTCGTCTTCACCGGGGGGACAGACGGGATGGGTCGCGTCGCCGTCGAGATGCTCTGCAACATGGGCGCCCACGTCGTCCTCCTTGGACGAAACGCGGCCAAGGGCGCGGCGGTCGCTCGGGACATCGCCGCGGCGGTGGGACGAGGGGCCGTGGAATTCCAGATCTGCGACCTCGCGTCGATGGCGAGCGTCCGCGCCTGTGCGGAACGTGTGCTGGCCGACCACAGCCGGATCGATGTTCTCGTCAACTGCGCCGGCGCGAATGTCCCCGAGCGAATCGTGACCGAGGAGGGCTTCGAGACCACTTGGGCGATCAACTACCTGGGACCGTTTCTCCTCACCACCCTGCTGCTGGAACGCGTGAAGCGTTCCGCGCCCGCCCGCATCGTCAATGTGTCGTCCGACACGGAGTCCCTGGGCCACATCGACTTCGACGACCTGCAGATGGAGCACGGTTTCAGCACGTTGAAGGCCTATCCGCAAGCGAAACTCGCGCTGAACGCATTCACAATCGACCTGGCACGGAGACTCGAGGGCACCGGCGTCACGGTGAACTGCCTGAACCCCGGCTTCATCAGCTCGAATCTCCTGCGAGACATGAAGGGGGTTCAGGGACTCTTTCGCTACGTCATGCGGGTGTTCGCATCTCCGCCCGCAGTGGGCGCCGACCGCGTCGTGAGACTGGCCGTATCGTCAGAGTACCAGGGCGTCACCGGGACCTACGTGAGCGAGGACGCGATTACGGCTCCCAACCCCGAAGCGCAGGATCCCGCGGTGCAGGAGAAGCTCATGCAGGTCAGCGAATCCGCAACCGCGGTCGGCTAGCCCTGGTCTTCGAGGCGCCAGTCCCACCCGCGCTTCGAGCCGCGAGTCTGGATGCGCCAACCGTCCGGCGTCTTCCTGAACGTGTCGAAGTAGTGTCCGGTCAGCATGAGTTGCGGCGGGGTCTGGGTGATGTCGACCACGTTCCAATACCCGCGTCCATGTACGACGCCCTCGGCGTCCCGCCAGATCAGGATGTTGGGGTTGTCGTGCGTGATTCGCTTGTTTATGCCGCTCGCGCTTTCTTCCCGGAATTGCGCCCGTATCCCCTCGATGCCGGCATGGACCACGCCGTTGCCTTCGGTAAAGACCGCATCGTCGGCCCAGGCCGTGAGAAACAGCTCCTCGTCGTCCCAATCGCGCCCCTGGCTGTACCGGAAATAGAGCTGTTGGATCTCGACGATGTCCGCTCCGGTCAACTCCGGCTGACCGCCGCGGTGCTGCGACGAGACCCAGCCGGCGCCAACCAGCACACCGACCGCCGTGAGCATCGCGATTGCGCGACCTGTCCGCATGGGATTCCTCCAGTTCTTCCGACGATGTGAGCAACTGAACCGGGACCGCCGCACCATACCACGGCAACTCGCGCCGGCATCCCGCCCCGCGAGACGCCCGCCTGCCCGGCTCGCGCCTCGAAAAGCTAGCGGCCCAAGTGGCGATCGAAGAAACGCACGATGGTGGCGTTCGCGTCCTGCGCTTCCGGGAGGGCGTGCTGGTAGATGAAGCAGTGCCCCAGGCCGTCGAACATCTGCAAGGACGCCTCGGCACCTGCCCGTGTCAGCGCACGATGGGTCTCGATGGCCCGGCTCATGTCCGTGGCGCGGGTGCCGGTGATCACCAGCGTGGGCGGGAACTGCGCCAGGAGATTGGGATCCCTGGTCGGGTACACGAGGGGATCATCCTGGCTGATGTCGGCGAAGTAGCCGAAGCGGCCGCCACGGTACGGTGGCGGCGGCTCGTTCGCCGGCGGAGGTGTGGCGCCGGACGCTATGGCCGAGAAGTAGCGTGAATCGCCGGAACCGGAGCCGGCGCCGGAGCCGAAGATGCCGATGGCGCCGGGCACGGGTATGCCCTTGTCCAGGAACCACGCGGTCGCCTGCGCCGTCAGCGCCCCGCCGGCCGAACAGCCGTAGATGCCGACGTTGCCGGGCGGATACCTATCCAGCAACGCCTGATAGACGGCAGCGACGTCCT
The DNA here is from genome assembly GCA_965207665.1 of Vicinamibacterales bacterium. Classification (GTDB taxonomy): domain Bacteria; phylum Acidobacteriota; class Vicinamibacteria; order Vicinamibacterales; family UBA8438; genus JAAXGX01. The sequence continues at coordinate 1,924,355 of CBDBMV010000002.1, read as the reverse complement.
CGCTCGCGGCGGGAAACCTGTGCTCGTGCCCCTGGCGATAGTCGACCGAGACCACGCGCATCCTGGCAAGCGCGGCGATAGGCGCCGACTCTACGCGGCCGATATATACCGCTCCGGCCATGAAGGCCCCGCCGTGGAGGTTGATGAGCACGCGATTCTCGTTCCCCGGATCGATGCCTGCCGTCGGTTCGAACTCCTCGACCGGCACGCCAGCTATCTCGGCAGGCTGCATCGCGACCGGGAACGCCTGCATGACGGCGTCTGCCAGCGGCTTGGCGTAGGCGGCGTCGAGCTGCGCGCGGTAGCTGACGACGTACTCCGCGTAGTCCTCCTCGGTCTCGATGTTGCCGGTGCGCGGGAACCCGACGGCGGCCCCGCCCCCTGGACGCGCCGCGATGGATTCGAGCGCCTTGGTGGACAGCGCGGCCGAGGGCGGCAGGTCGAATGCCGGCACATGAACCGTGCCCGCGGGCGCGTCGGCCCCTGCTGCGCGACCTGCGGCCGACGCGGGTGCTTCGTCGGTCTCCTGGACCGGGCCGCACCCCGCGCTCATGAGCAGCAGGGTTGCAGTCAACCCAAACCAGCGCGCTCCGGCCTGACCACCTCTCATTGGCCTGTCTCCCTGGCACGGCGCGACGACGACGCCGGCCATACAGCTTCCGCACACTACAACACAGTGTGCAGCTTGCGGCTGCCATTGACAACAGTACAGGGCACTACCCTGAGTTGCTGATGCTCCACCTGCATCCAAACGGCCATCTCGCGGCATCTGTACAAAACGAAAGACGAACATAGGAGGCAACGGATGGGCCCCATGGACAGTGTCGTCGGAGTGGCGTTCTGGGTGTTCGTAGCCATCGCCGCGATCGGCTCGTTCTGGCGTGAGTTCGCGATCAAGAGGGAGCGGGAAAAGACGATAAGAGCACTGATCGAGAAGGAACCACAGATCGATCCCGCGACGCTCAGGGCGATGCTCCGGCACCAGTCGAGGCTCACGCCGGAGGGACTGCTGATCGGCGGGGCGGTTACTCTAGCGGGAGGCATCGGACTGGCGCTCATGGGCGGCTTCGTCAGCCTTGGTGAGGCACCCAGAGCGTTGTATCCCCTGCTCGGCGTCGGGTGCCTGGCGGCGTTGATCGGCGTCGCGCTGCTGGTAGTGGGACAACTCCTGCGCAAACGCGCGGCGGCGGCCGAAGCGGAACACGGACCGTCAGAGCGTTCGTGAGCACGGTGCCTTCTTGACGGATCGCACGGAGCGTGCATCGGCGGAGGCTGCCCTCGTCGCTCTCGCGCGGGAGGGCAGCGATGCCGCCTTCGAGGAGCTCGTGCGAGGCCGTCAGGGCGCCGTGCGCAGGCTGCTAGGGCGGGTCAGCGGCGACCCGGCCCTAGGCGACGACCTGGCGCAGGAGACATTCATGCACGCCTGGAGGAACTTGCAGCGGCTGCGCGAGCCGGCCGCTTTCGGCCCCTGGCTGCGGCAGATTGCCGTGAATACCTGGCTGCAGCATGCCCGCCGCAAGCGAATTCCGATAGATGACCTCCCGGAAAAAGAGTCGGCAACCGACAGCAGCGCGCCTGACGTGACGCAGCGCGTCGACCTGGATCGCGCCCTCGCCAGATTGAGACCTCCCGAACGATTGTGCGTGGTTCTGGCCCATGCGGAGGGAATGAGCCACGGCGAGATCTCCCAGGCTACGAAGCTACCGCTAGGGACGGTCAAGTCGAACATATCGCGCGGGGCAGCCAGGTTGCGCAAGTGGCTCGTGGGCGACGGCGCCAACCAACCACCCCCGCGGCACCGAGTCAAGGATCGTGACTGACGAAACCGAACAGACCCTCGTGCACCTGTTCGCCGAGGCTAACCCGGCGGAACCTACTGATGAGCCCTTCGTGGCAGCGATTTCCGGCCGGATCGCCCGGCGCCGCCGTGCGGCTGCCCTGCTGCGCGTCGCCGGCTCACTGGCGGGAGTCGCCGCGGCCGCGAGCGCCCCGTTCGTCGCGGGCCCCGCAACCTCCATTGCGCTGCTGCCCAACCTGATGGCCGAGCCGATGGAAGCGCTGCTGCTGTCTCCGGCGGGGTGGGTTGCGGGCCTGCTGCTGAGCGTCCTGTTCGTGTGGCGCGGCTCTGCCTGAGCTCACTCAGCCGGATTGATGATCGCCGCGGCCGGGCCGGTCAGCTCCACGATGTGCAGCCCGGTGTCGGCGCGGTCCGCCAGGTAGATCAGCCCGCGGTCGTCAACCTCCACCTTGTTCGTCTGGATCGCCACCTGGCAGATCTCGACGCCGTCGATGGTGGCGCAGCGCTCGGCCGTTCGTTCGGTCGTCGCGGGTATGTAGTAGGCCACCTCGTTCATGTTGAACGGGTCGCGCACGTCGATGACCCGCGCACCCGCGTTGAACCACGACACCACCATCAGCCTTCCGTAGAACGGCGGCTCCATGGACCACTGCGGCGCGTGCGGGCCGAAGCGGCCGCCCCGATCGCAGAAGTCGCCGCTCGCTTCCGGAACCTGAAAGGTGCCGATCGGCAGGGGGCGGGCCTCGTCCGTGATGTCGAGCATGAGGGATACGTGGCGCGTCTCCTGACATCGGTTGGCAACGGATTCGGAGACGACGAACAGGAAGTCGCGCGTCGCGTTGTCGCGGTTGCCGGCGTAGTCGGGAACCTCCACGCCCAGCAGCGGCATCGCGGTATGCGCACCCCAGTAGGACGGCAGGTCGACGCGGCCGATCTCCGGGTAGGCCAGCGCGGCGGGGCTCGCCCCGAGCGGCGCCGCCGCATCCGGGTCACCGCTCAGCAACCGCTCGCGGTCCAGGATCTGCACGACGCCGGCGGTGGACGTGCCGTACGACATGTAGATGCGATTACCCAGCCGGACCGCCTCGTGCAGGCCCGATCCGCCGGGTATGGGGCCGCTCGCGTCCGGCTGGACGCCGGGCAGGCTGAAGTCGCGGATGCGCCGCGGAGCGGCCGGGTCTGCCAGGTCGAAGACCTGCATGACGCGCGGCGCGCGCCAGCCGTCGACCGTCCCGACCAGGTAGGCGACGCCGGTGTCGCACTCCCACCAGTTCTTGTGGGTGTGCTGATCTCCCGACGGCGTCCGGCCCATCTCGGCCACCGTGCGCACGAACGCGGGACTTGCCGGGTCGGTTACGTCCCAGACCTCATGGCTCTGGTTGCCGTTCGACCGCAGCAGGTAGAAACGCCCGGCGCCCCCGCCCGGGAGCAAGTCGCCCGCGCATACCTGGACCATCTGCGCCCCGCTGGCACCGCCGGTCGCCGGGATGTGGGTCAGGAGCCGAGGTGCGGAAGGATCGCTGACGTCGACCACCGACGTCCCGTTCGTCTCGACGGCGCCGGTCAGCGGATTCAGCACCTCCCCGGCGTGGTGACCAACGTAAACGATGCGCCGCTCCTCCTGCCGCACCGGCAGCGGCTGGTAGGCAGAGCGCCCCTGCAGGCCGTGCGCGCCGACGAGCCGCGCGTTGAAGGCTTCCTCGCCGTGGCCCCGATCCGCCGTCTGCGCCGGGGCGCGACCAGCGGCGGCGACGAGAAGAGCCGCAAGCAACAGCGAGATCCAGCGGTTCATCGCACCCCTCCGGTCAGATACCCGTCAGGTTACCCCGAACCGCCCACCACTGACCGACGCACTAGCCCGCACGACAGCGCGCCCGGCGGGCGGCGCCGGGCGGTCTGAAGGCGCACAGGACGCGAGACCACGCAATCACGCGCCAATGGCAATCGAAGCCTGTACGCTTCGAGAACGTGATCGTGGACGGTGCGGAAGTTATCTCGCCGATAGCCTCCGGACGATACGGAGTGACCGCAAAGTTCCAGGTAGGGGCGGTCCGGCAACGCATCGAGCGCCTCAAGATCATATATCTCGAGCCGGTGCATCCGAAGTTCGCCCCACGTCCCGTGGGCCACACGCTGGCCGCGCCCTCTACCCTGCACAATGCCTGCGCTTTGACGTCCTCGTCGCCGGCGACTGCGCTGTCATAGAAGAAGCTGCCACGGATGGAGTGGCGCCGTCGCAACGACCACCACCAGCCACCTAACCATCGGTCAGGTTTCAACTGACCCGTCTGGATCCACGCGCGTCTCGTCCACCGACTCACCTCAAGCGTTTCTACAACTCTCCTTTCTCGATGCCCCTTTTCCGCAAAGCGCACCAGTAGCATCTTCGTTTCCCACTGGTACCTCCACTCCCCGTTTGTTCGGTGTTGACCTCGTCAACATCGTCGAACGCCCCGTTGACATCGCGAACCGCCAGCGTAGGCGTTTTTCGGTCGCCACCAACAGCATCAACCGATCGATCCTCCGAAGTTGCAGATCGAGACTCTTTCCTGCATATGGTCAGACGCTCATTCCAGTCGAATCACGAAGTCGCCGTCGCGATAGCATCTCTTGCTTCCTTTAGTTTGCTTACGCTGATGCCCGCCAACTGATAGGTCGACGTTGCAGCGCTACAAGCGACTTTGATTTGCAAGGACACCAGCATTATTGTATCTTGTTAAGATGGATGATCGAAATTCCACAGTATTGAGTAGGTCGTTGCACACGAAGCTCCACATTAACCTCTCGCAAGGCGTCGTTGACGTCGAGGGCGACACCGAATTTGTTCGTGAAGTTTATGCCGACTTCAAAAGAAAGCTATTAGATGGAATGGGCAATTCACCGCCACATGCGCCCGTGGACGCACCGAATTCCAAGCCAGCAACAAAGAAACAGCCAAACCGACGCCGCGCGGCATCCAAAAAGACCACTAGCGAGAAGAGCGGAGGTGGCATCGACGCAAGAACGCCCAAGATGGATAAGGATCTCGACACTTCTGGCTTGTCTGCGTTCTACGGACAGTTTCAGGCCAAGAATCATCCGGAGAAGATTCTTATCTTCCTCAAGTTTCTTGAGGAAGAATCGGGGATCGAATCGCCCAATACGGACCAAGTGTACACATGCTACGAGGTGTCAAATGAGCGAGTGCCAAAGGCGTTCGCACAAGCATTCCACGATGCGAGTGGTCGAAAGTTTGGATTCATCGACTATACCTCGCCGACAGAACTTTCGGTCACGGTGCTCGGCAACAATCACTTCAAGCACGATCTGAAAAGGAAAAGCACTGAATGACCGAGGCAGTCAACCGCTTCTACAATTCGATTGAGGACGCTGCGAACCAGAGTCAGTCCTCCTTGGTGGAGCTCTTCGTCTATTATCTAACCGTCGAGGCTGGCCAGACGTCGGCAATGCCCAAGCAGGTCAGCGACTGCTTTGTTGCTTGCGACCTAGTGGCACCGAAGGGTGTAACTGCACGGCTTTCAGAGGGCCTTAAGACGAAGCCTGCCAAGTTCATCAAGGCGAATGGCGGCTATAAGTTGCAACGACATTTGCGCGAAGCGATTGCCAAGAAACTAACTGCAGAGAAGGTTGTCGCCCAGACTAATGTGACGCTGCGCGCATTAGAACGCGAGGTGCCGGAAGGTGGCGGACGGGAGTTTCTCAAGGAAACGATTGACTGTCTTGAGGTTGGCGCGAATCGTGCGACGGTCACCATGGCGTGGATCTTGGCCATCGACCATTTGTTCGCTCACATACTCCAACACAGTCTGGGTGAGTTTAATGCATCTCTGGCGAAGGACAATGGCGTGAAACTAAACGCGGTCACTCAGCGTGATGACTTCAATGACATTAAGGAGTCCAAATTCATCGAAATTTGCCGCGCGGCGAAGATAATCTCAGGTGATGTGCGCAAGATACTCGACACCAGTCTGGGTGTGAGAAACTCTTGCGCCCACCCGTCGGGGATCAAGGTATCTGACACTAAAGCGGCCGTCTTCGTCGAGGACCTCGTTCAGAACGTGGTCCTCAAGTATGAGGTCTAGTGTGCACGTTCGCTTCTCTACTTTTCCAAGAACACAGCCGCCGGCCAAATTCATTGCTGAGGTAGTGAAGGTGTTTGAGCGGCACTTTAGCGAGATCGGCACGACTCAACTAGACAAGGGCTTGACCAGCGATCAAGTGCTCGCCATTTTGCGGGCGGACCTATTGGGCCTGGGCTTCACGGTCGAGGCTAGCAAACGGGAGAAGGACAAAATCAAGCGGCCAGTCTTCTTCGGAGAGAACGCCCAACCTGGTCTTCAGTACGAGGTCGACGCTTGGCAGCCCGCGTGGCGCGCCGGGCTGGAAGTCGAGGCGGGCCGCGCATGGATGGGCAACGCTGTCTATCGCGATCTGATTCAGGCCCTCGTCATGGTCGAAATGGCGCACTTGCTCCTCGCGGTGCCACTGGCGTACCGATATACCGCGGGCGGTCGCGCAACTATCAGCAGAGACTACGAGAACACTATTTCCGTCGCCGACGCGCTGTACGGACACTCCCGCATCACCATGCCATTCTCGCTGTGTGTGATCGGCTACTGACTGACTGGTGGCCGCGCGTAGACTGAGTGCCTGAGTGGCTTGGCCAATAAGGTCTTCGCTACGCTGAGGGCACCATTGATCCATACAACAACCGATTCCGTGACGCTAACCCTGCCGTCAGTCGTGAACAGACTGGCGTCTCGATCCGGTTCGCAAGGGTAGGGCACCGGTTCAGCGCACCGCGATACCGCCCGGCGGGTGGCGCCGGGCGGTCCGGCGGCGCGCAGGGCGCAACAACGCGCACAGATGCAACGGTCAAGGCAACGCCCGTTGCTCAGAGTCCTTGTTGGCGCGTGGTACAGCGACGTAAACGTGAGTCACCTGACCAGTGCCATAGGTAGGACCGTGCCCGGATGCCCCTGGGCCTATCCCTGACGGCCCGAGCCCGTTAGACGTAACCTAGGGGTGCGCCCGAGCACCGCCGGCCCGCCCGGTGACAGGACCCGCCGGATCCTTCACCGCATCTTCGCAAAGCAGGCGCGCAGCTCGTTGACGAACGTGTCGGGTTGCTCGAACGCCGCGAAGTGGCCGCCCGTATCCAGGACGTTGTAGTAGCGCAGGTCCTTGAAGCGCAGCTCCACCCAGCGCCGGGACGCCTTGAAGATCTCCTTCGGGAAGATGCTCGCGCCGGACGGCACGGTCACCGGGTCCAGCGGGACGCCGCGGAAGCTCTCCCAGTACAGCCGGGCGGACGACGCCCCGGAGCCGGTCAGCCAGTAGAACATCACGTTGTCCAGCAGCTCGTCGCGGGTCAGCACGTTCTCCGGATGGCCGTTGCAGTCCGTCCACTGGTAGAACTTCTCGACGATCCAGGCCGCCTGCCCGGCGGGAGAATCGGCCAGGCCGTAGCCCAGCGTCTGCGGGCGCGTGCTCTGCTGCTTGGAGTAGCCGGAATCCCAGTCCTGGTAGTACTTCTGCCCCGCCAGCGCATCGCGCTCCTGTTCAGTCGGCTCCGCCAGCATTTCCGGCGGCGGGAAGACGACCGGCATGTTGGTGTGCAAGCCGGCACAGTGCTCCGTGTCCTGCGTGCCGATGGATGTCGTGATCATCGAGCCCCAGTCGCCGCCCTGCGCGAAGTAGCGTTCGTAGCCCAGACGCGCCATCAGCACGCTCCAGGCGCGTGCGATGCGCTCGACGCCCCAGCCGTGCTGCGCCGGCTTGTCCGAGAAACCGTAGCCGGGGATCGAGGGAATCACCAGGTGGAAAGCGTCGGCGTCGGATCCGCCGTGGCTGGCGGGGTCCGACAGCGGCCCGATGATCTTGAGGAACTCGACGACCGATCCCGGCCAGCCGTGGGTGATCACGAGCGGCGCGGCGCTCTCCACCGGCGAGCGCACGTGCAGGAAGTGGACATCGATGCCGTCGATGTCGGTCTTGAACTGCGGAATGGCGTTCAGCCGCGCCTCGGTGGCGCGCCAGTCGTAGCCGTCGCGCCAGTAATCGCACAGCTCGCGCACATAGGCCAGCGGTATGCCCTGGCTCCAGTCGTCGACCGTCTCGCCGTCCGGCCAGCGCGTCCTGGCCAGCCGGTCGCGCAGGTCGTCGAGATCGGCCTGGTCGATGTCGATGCGGAACGGTCGAACCTCGTCACTCATGTTTTTTCCTTTCGGCGCGTATTCTGTCAGAAACCTGCGCCTGCCGGCTCGCATCAGCCGCTTTGCGCGGTAGGATCGGAAGCATGACGCAGGCAACAGAACGATCCACCGGCGGGCTCACCGCGGCGCCTCTGGCCGCGCTGCTGCTGCTCCTCCTGTCTTCGCCCTTGCTGGCGCACACCGGCCAGGGTGTCGCCTCGGGGCTGCTCAGCGGGTTCCTGCACCCGCTGACCGGCATCGACCACCTGCTGGCCATGGTGGCGGTGGGCATCTGGGGCACGCAGCTCGGCCGGCCCGCGATCTGGCTCCTGCCGCTGACATTCCCGCTCGTGATGTCCATCGGCGGCGTACTGGGCGTGCGGGGCGCCCCGCTGCCGGCCGTGGAGTTCGCCATCGCCGGCTCGGCCGCCGCGCTCGGATTGATGATCGTGCTGGCGGCCCGCCCGCCGATCGCCGCCGCCGCCGTGCTCGTCGGCGGATTCGCCATCTTTCACGGCCACGCGCACGGCACCGAACTGCCCGGCGCGGCCGACCCGCTGGCGTACGGGGCCGGCTTCGTGCTGGTGACCGGCCTCCTCCACGCCGCGGGCATCGCCATCGGACTGGTCGACCGCTGGCCGGCCGGGGCTCTCGCCCTGCGCGGCGCGGGGGCGGTGATTGGAGCCGTGGGCGTCTACCTGCTGGTGAATCTGGCCGGCGCGTGATGCAGCATCCGCGCCGGGCGGCGATCGCCTGCGCGCCGCTGCTGGCCGTCGTCTGGCCGGCGGCTGCAGAAGCGCATCCAATGGCCGGCGTCGGCGACTTCTATGCCGGCATGCTGCACCCGCTGACCACCGTGGAGCACGTGCTGCCCCTGGCCGCGCTGGGCCTGCTGGCCGGACAGCAGCCGCGCGGCACGACGCTGCGGGTGATCCCGGCGGTGCCGGTCGCCCTGATCGCCGGCGCCGCACTGGCGCTGGCGCTGCCCGCGCCGCCGGATCTCCAGGCGGTCACGATCGGCTCCATGGTGGCGCTCGGCGCGCTCGTGGCGCTGGCGGCCAGCCTGCCGCCCACGGTGGCCGTGGCGGCCGCGGCGCTGCCGGCGGCGGCCATCGGCTGGGCCAATGCCGCGGAGCTCGGGGGACAGGTGGCGGCCCTCCGTTTCGTGCCCGGAGTTGCCCTGGCGGGCCTGTTGGTGGTTATCTATGGCGCCGGCTGCGTGCGCGGCCTGCGCGCGCCCTGGATGCGGATGGCATTCCGGGTGCTCGGGAGCTGGATTGCGGCGCTCGGCGTAATGACGCTCGGGCTTCAGATGTGAACGTTGTGTACGCATGATGAAAGGAAAGGCAGGGGAATGGCACCAGTGAAGGAAGCCAGCGGCATGACGCTGGCGCAGTTGTACGACCTCAGCGGCAAGGTAGCCGTTGTCACCGGCGGGGCCAAGGGCATCGGCCAGGGCATCGCCGACCGGTTGGCCGAGGCGGGCGCAACCGTACTCGTGGTTGACATCGACGCGGACGGAGCGCAGGCGGCGGCCGGCGCCATAGAGCAACGCGGCGGCACGGCCAGCAGCGCCGTCGCCGACCTTTCCACCGCGGACGGCGCGAACGCCGCGGTCGCCACGGCCGTCGAGCGCTACGGCCGGATCGACATCCTGGTCAACAACGCCGGCATCTACCCGATGGTTCCGGCGCTGCAACTCTCCGAGGAAGTCTGGGACCGCACGCTTGACCTGAACCTCAAGGGGTTGTTCTTCGCATCCCAGGCGGCGGCCCGCGCAATGGCCGATGCCGGGCACGCCGGGTCGATCGTCAACATCGCCTCGGTCGACGCCATCAAGCCGATCGGCAACCTCCCCCACTACGACGCGTCGAAGGGCGGCGTCGTGATGCTGACCAAGTCGCTCGCGAAGGACCTGGGTCCGCTGGGGGTCCGCGTCAACGCCATCGCGCCGGGCGCGATCCAGACGCCGGGCACGCAAGTACTGCCCGAGGGCGCAATCCCGGACGAGCTCGTACAGATGGCGGAACGGCTGACGGCAGCCATGCCGCTGAAACGCCAGGGCGAGCCGGACGACATCGCGCGCGCTACCGTCTTCCTGTCGTCTCCCGCGGCGGAGTACGTGACCGGCAGCACGCTGGTCGTGGACGGCGGCATGCTGCTCATCTGAAGCGGCCTACGGCAGACCCAGCGCCACCCACTCGGCCGGTGACCGGCCGGATCCAGCGACCGTCAACAGGATGTATTGCCGGCCGCCGGCCATGTAGCTCATGGGAGCGGAGCTGACGCCACCCGCCAGCTCCGTCTCCCACACCACCTCGCCGCTGGCCTTGTCGTAGGCGCGGAACGTCCTGCCCGCGCCCGGATCGAACGGGTTGTAGTTCTCGCCGGCGAACAGCAGCGCGCCGGTGAGCAGGGGCGCCGGAGCGGATAGTGTGCTCGGCTCCCCCAGCGGCGGCAGGTTCAGGTGTTGCAGGAGCGGGTGGTCGCGCGGCCCGTTGCCGTTCGGCGCCATCCACGCGTGCTCGCCGCTATTGAGGTCGATGGCCGTGATGCGGCTGTAGGGCGGCCTGAGCAACGGCAGACCTTCCGGACCCGGTGGCGCGTACTGCTCGCAGCACGCCCCGGAGAAGCCCGCCTCCGGCCCGCGGACGTAGCGCAGCGTGCCGTCGGGCGGCGTGATCAGGTCGTTCACCCACGGGCTGGTATTGGAAGTGACGTAGAACATCCCGGTGGCCGGGTCGAAGGCACCGCCCCCCACGTTCGCGCCCCCCGTCCCGCCGGGAAGTGTCAAGGTGCCTTGCAACCCGTCCGCCGGCACCGACGGCGGCGTGAACAGCGGCCCGAGCAAGTAGGATTCGGCGATCTCCTCCGCGGCGGCGCGCAGCTCGGGAGTGAAGTCGATCAGGTCGTCGACCGCAACCCCCTGCCGCTCGAAGGGCGCCGGGCGGGTCGGGAACGGCTGCGTCGGCCAGGTCTGCTCGCCGGGCGCCGTCGAGGCCGGCACGGGCCGCTCCTCGATCGGCCAGACCGGCTCGCCCGTCACCCGGTCGAACACGAACAGGAACCCGTGCTTGGTGACCTGCATGACCGCCTTGATCCGCCGGCCGCCGACCGTGATATCCCCGAGCACCGGCGCGGCCGGCAGGTCGTAGTCCCACACGTCGTGGTGGACGAGTTGATAGTGCCAGACGCGCTCGCCGGTGCCGGCATCGAGACACACCAGGCTGTTGGCGAACAGGTTCCGGCCGGGGCGATGCCCCCCATACCAGGAGTTGGTCGGGGACGCCAGCGGGACGTAGACGTACCCCAGCTCCTCGTCCACGCTGATCGGCGCCCACCCGCCCATGCCGCCCACGACGGCTCCGGACCCGCCCTCCCAGGTGTCCGCGCCGAACTCTCCGGGCCGCGGCATCACGTGGAACGTCCAGCGCAACCGGCCGGTCCGCACGTCGTAGCCGCGGATGTCCTGCGGCGCGCCCTGCTGCACCGTACCGAACTCGCCGCGTATGAGCTGGTCCCCGCCGACGATGATTACGTCGCTGGCGATAACGGGGCCCGAGCTGGATACGAACGGAAATGCGCGTGGGTCGTCGCGGCGCAGGTCGACGCTCCCGTCGTTGCCGAAGTCCCGGTACCTGCTGCCGGTTTCCGGGCTCATGGCAAGCAGCCGCTCCCCGCGGATCGATACGATCCGACGCTCTGAGCCCGCTTCCCAGTAGGCAATGCCGCGGGTGGCGCTCCCGCCGGCCACGCCCCGAAAGCCCTCCTCGATGGGTTCCTGAATCCAGAGCGTGTCGCCGCTGCGAGGATCGATAGCCTCGACCAGCCCGACGCCGTTCGACACGTACAGCACGCCGTCGACCGCGATCGGGGTCGCGGAAGACGACGCAGCCGGGTTCAGATCAGGAAACGCGTCCGTGAGCTGATCCGCCACGATGGGGCGCCGCCACTGCACGCGCAGGCCGGCAACGTTTTCCGCGTCGATCTGGTCGAGCGGCGAGTACTTCGTGTTTCCCCGATCGCCTCCGAAGTTCCGCCACTCGCTGGACGCCGTGCGCTCCTGACCGTGGGCATGACCCGGCCAGACCCACACCGCCACGCACAGGCCGAGGACGCACGATCGACGGAATGCACCCTGCAGAGACATCGCGGTTGCCGGTTCTATGGAAGCCCCAGCGCCACCCACTCGGGAACCGCCTGACCGGCTCCGCCGATGGTGACGAGGACGTATTGCGTGCCGTTGGCCATGTAGGACATCGGGGCTCCGCTGACCTCGGCCGCCAGCTCCGTTTCCCAGACGACGTTGCCCGTACCTTTGTCGTAAGCGCGGAACATTCTTCCGCTGCCGGCAGCGAGCAGGTTGAACGGTTCGCCCACGAAGAGCAGGGTTCGCGTGAGCAAGGGAGCCGGAGGCGACACGGTCGCCACGTGTCCGAGCGGCGGAAGGTTCAGATGCCGCAGCAGCGGGTGGTCCCTGGGCCCTTCGCCGTTCGGGACCACCCAGGCATGCTCGCCGCTGTTGAGATCGATCGCCGTGATCCGGCTGTAGGGAGGCTTGAGCAGCGGTAGACCCTGCGGACCCGGGGCGATTGGCAGTCCTCCCCCTCCGCCCGGGTAGAGTTCCGCACCATGCGCGTACCGGATGGTGCCCTCGGGGGGCGTGATCAGACTGTTCACCCATGGGAGGGTGTTCGAAGTTACGTAGAACATCCCGGTGTCGGGATCGAACGCCCCGCCGCTCACATTGCCGCCACCGGTACCTCCGGGCACCGTGAGCGTACCCCGCAGGCCGTCCGCCGGGACCGATGGCGGTGTAAACAGCGGCCCGAGCAGGTACGATTCGGCGATTTCCATCGCCTCCGCCCGCAATTCGGGCGTGAAGTCGATCAGGTCGTCGACCGTAACGCCCTGGCGCTCAAAGGGAGCCGGCTTCGTCGGGAACGGCTGCGTCGGCCACGCCTGCTCACCTGGAGCCGTCGATGCCGGAACGGCCCGCTCTTCGATCGGCCAGACCGGCTCGCCCGTCACCCGGTCGAAAACGAACAGGAACCCGTGCTTGGTGACCTGCATCACCGCCTGGATCCGCCTGCCGTCGACCGTGATGTCGCCAAGCACCGGCGCAGCCGGCAGGTCGTAGTCCCAGACGTCGTGGTGGACCAGTTGGTAATGCCACACGCGCTCGCCGGTGCTGGCATCAAGGCATACCAGACTGTTGGCGAACAGGTTCGCTCCGGGCCGATGCCCCCCATACCATGCGTTTGCCGGCGCCCCCAGCGCGACGTACACGTAGCCGAGCTCTTCGTCCACGCTGATCGGCGCCCACGCGCCCATGGCGCCGACCACCGACCCGGAATCGCCGCCCCACGTCTCCGCGCCAAATTCGCCCGGCCGCGGCATCACGTGAAACGTCCAGCGCAGCTCGCCGGTCCGCACGTCGTACCCGCGAATATCCTCCGGTGCGGCCTCCTGCGTGAGCCCAAAGTCGCGAGTAAAGGCCTGGTCTCCGCCGACGACGATCACATCGCCCGCGACGCTGGGACCCGACGTCGAGGTGAACGTGCCCGCTCGAGGATCATCACGATGCAGGTCGACGCTGCCGTCGACGCCGAAGCCGCGATACACCCCTCCGGTCTCCGGGCTGAGCGCAAACAAACGCTCGCCCCGAATCGATACGATCCGGCGTGCCGACCCCTCTGCCCAATACGCAAGCCCGCGCGTGGCGCTGCCCCCCGCCACACCCCGGAAGCCCGCCTCCCGCGGTTCCTGCACCCACAGCGTGTCACCCGTTGTCGGATCTATCGCCTCCACCAAGCCCACGGCGTTCGACGCATACAGCACACCATCGACGAGCAACGGCGTCGGTTTGGCGAATGAGGACGGATTCAGGTCGGGGAACTCCTCGGTCAACCTCTCGGCTACGATCGGACGCTGCCAGAGCACCCGCAGGCGTGCAACGTTCGCCGCGGTGATCTGATCGAGCGGCGCATACTTCGTGTTTCCGCGGTCACCCCCATAGCTCCGCCACTGCCCCCCCACTGCCCCCTGCTGGGCGTGGGCCGCGCTCGGTACCCCTGCGAGGCCCGCGCACAGGACTGCAATTAGCGCCCGCCACCGAAACGTCGTCTGAGACATCGCCTTGTTTCCCTAATCGTGCACCATCGCGCCCGTGGTGATCGTGATCGTCTCGAGGATCTCGCGCTCCAGCTCCTCGGGTCCCGATGGGAAGCCGTTGGCCTCGAACAGGTAGGAGACGATGTCGATCGTCTCTGCCGGGCTGAGACTTCCCGGATCGGCCTCGGGCATCGTGGTGCGAATCCGGCTGTAGAAGTCTCTGATGGTCTGGCCGGTCCACAGCGAGAGGAACTCGGTTCCGACGAGACCGGGCGCAAACCCCATGCCGGTCAGGTCATCTCCATGACAACTTGCGCACTGGGCCAGGTACAGCGCCCGGCCGCGTTCGGCTTGCGCGTCGCTGTACACGCCGTCATCGATGCTTCTTGACAGCGCCGGATCAGCCGCAACCGCGGGCTCCGCGCCGCGGCCCTGTCCCGCGGCGCCGGCCGCCAGGGCAAGCACGAGCGCCGTGGCGAAGCCCCACTGGATGTAGCCTTCCATCGGAAACCGCGGCGGCATCACGCATGCAGTTTGCCACAAGGTACGCGGCGGCCATCCGGGGGACTGCTACAATCCGGCGAGGAGCGGCGCGATGAACGGATATCCGAGCACGGCCTGGATTGGCGGCCTCGTCATCCTGGGCAGCCTGTGCGTCCTGGCGGGCGGGCCGCCGCCGGCCGCGCTGCAGGCCGCCGAGCAGGAGCCGGAGGCGCAGCGGCAACCAGCCGAGCCCCTGGAGCTCGCACCGGTCACCGACGCGATGCTCCGGGAGCCACCGCCCGGCGACTGGCTGATGTACCGCCGGACGTACGACGGCTGGGGCTACAGCCCGCTGGACCAGATCGACCGGTCCAACGTAGGACGGCTGCGCCTCGCGTGGATCTGGTCGATGGAGGACGGCCGCAACCAGCCGACGCCGATCGTGCACGACGGCGTGATGTTCCTCGCCAACCCCGGCGGCGTCGTGCAGGCGCTCGACGCGCGCACCGGCAGCGGCCTCTGGGAATATCGCCGACAATTTCCCGAGAGCTTCGCGGGCGGCGAACGCGGCATGCGCAACTTCGCGCTGCACGGCAATCGCCTCGTGCTGTCCACGGCGGACGCCGCCATGATTGCGCTGGACGCGCGCACCGGGGAGCTCGTGTGGGAGACCCGGGTCGCCGACCCCGCCCTGGGCTACAGCAACACAGCCGGTCCGCTCGTCGTCCGCGGCAAGGCGATCAACGGCATCAACGGCTGCAGCCGGTTCCAGCCGGACAGTTGCTTCATCACCGCGCACGACGTCGAGACCGGCGAGGAGGTATGGCGCACGTTCACCATCGCCCGTCCCGGCGAGCCGGGCGGCGACACGTGGGGCGACCTGCCGCTGGAGCTGCGCGGCGGCGGGGACTCCTGGATTGCCGGCAGCTATGACCCGGCGCTCGACCTCCTCTACTGGGGCGTGGCGCAGGCGAAGCCGTGGGTGCCGGCCAGCCGCGGCCTGACGACCGCTGACGCCGTGCTGTACACCAACTCCACGCTGGCGCTCGACCCCGACACCGGCGAGATCGTCTGGTACTTCCAGCACGTGCCCGGCGAGGCGCTCGACCTCGACGAGGGCTACGAGAAGGTGCTCGTCGACAGCGACGGCCAGGGGGCGCTCTATACCATCGGCAAGCACGGCATCCTGTGGAAGCTCGACCGCGAGACCGGCGCGTTCCTCGACCACAAGGAAACCGTCTTCCAGAACGTCTTCTCGCACATCGATCCGCAGACCGGGGCGGTGACCTACCGCGAGGACATCGCCGCCGCGGGCGTCGGCGACTGGGTGTCGGTCTGCCCCAGCACGGCGGGCGGAAACAACTGGCAGGCGATCGCCTACAGCCCCGAGGTGCGCCGGCTGATCATCCCGCTCAGCCAGAGCTGCATGGAGCTCGCCGGCCACGACGTGGTGCTGGAGGTCGGCTCGGGCGGCACGGGGGCGGACCGCCTCTGGTTCGAGATGCCGGGGACGGACGGGAAGCTGGGCAAGCTGGCCGCATACGACGTCGATACGCTCGAAGAGGCATGGTCGATCGAGCAGCGGGCCGCCTTCATCACCGGCATTCTGACCACGGCGGGCGGCCTGGCGTTCGCGGGCGACCTCGACCGGCGCATCCGTGCATTCGACGTGCGGGACGGCACGGTGCTGTGGGAGCAGCGGCTGGGCACGTCGGTCCAGGGCTTTCCGATCACCTACGCCGTCGACGGCAAGCAGTACATCGCAGTCCCGACCGGGCTGGGTGGCGGCAGCCCGCGGCGGGTGCCCGACCTGCTCTCCCCGGAGATCCGCTACCCCCGCACCGGCAACGCGCTGTACGTCTTCACGCTCGAATAGGAACTCCACACAGGGAGAGCTGACGCCATGCACGCAACCGCACGAAGCGGCAGTCTCGTACTGGCGGCGGTCGCTGTCGCCGCCGTGGCGGCGCTGGCGGCGCAGGGCAACCGCCCGCAGACCGTCACGCCCGACCAGATCGACCGCTGGAAGCAGGAGCTCAGCAACTGGGGGCGCTGGGGCGACGACGACCAGATGGGCGCACTCAACCTCATCACGCGCGCCAAGCGCCGGGCCGCGGCGGAGCTGGTGCAGGAAGGGTTCTCCGTGTCGCTCGCGCGGCGGTCCGACTACGAGAGCAACCCGGACACCGAGCTCAACATACCCGGCACCGGCCCGTACGTACGCAACATGGCGCGGCCGACGCTCGACTGGTTCGAGTTGCGGTACCACGGCTTCGCCCACACCCATATCGACTCGCTGGCCCACGGCACCGACAACGACGTCTCCTACAACGGCTACGTCGACGACGACGAGGCCGTGATGACCACTGGGCAACCACGCAACGCGATCGACGTGGCCGAGCACGGCATCTTCACGCGCGGCATCCTGATGGACATCCCGCGGTTGAAGGGCGTGCCGTACCTGGAGCCGGGCGAGCGCATCTACCCCGCCGACCTGGAGGCGTGGGAGCGGCAGGCCGGGATCCGAGTGTCCTCCGGCGACGCGCTGTTCATCCGCACCGGACGCTGGGCGCGACGCGAGGCTCAGGGGGCCTGGAACGCCCGCGAGCACAGCGCCGGCCTCGACGCGTCGGTCATCCCCTGGCTGCGGGAACGGGACATCGCCGTCCTGGCCGGCGAGTCGCCGCAGGACGCCGTGCCGCCCGGCGGCGAGCTGACCGGCCTGCCGGTCCACAACTTCGCCCTGGTGTACCTGGGCGTGCACCTGTTCGACAACGTCGCCCTGGACGACGCGGCCGACGCCGCGGCGGCGCGCAACCGCTGGGAGTTCCTGCTGACCGTAGCGCCGCTGCGGATGGTGGGCGGCACGGGCTCACCGATCAACCCGATTGCGACGTTTTGACGATCACACCGAGAGGAGCAGATGGGAGCACTTGACGGACAGGTAGCGATAGTGACGGGCGCCAGCCGCAGCATCGGCAAGGGCTGCGCGCTGGAGCTGGGAGCGGCCGGGGCGACGGTCTACGCCACCGGGCGCACGCTGAAGGAGGGCGACGCACCGCTGCCGGGCAGCCTGGAAGCGACGGCGCGCGAGGTGGACGCGCTCGGCGGGCGCGGCATCGGCGTTGCCTGCGACCACCGCGACGACGCCCAGGTGGCCGCGCTGTTCGAGCGGGTGGCGGACGAGTGCGGGCGCCTCGACGTGCTGGTCAACAACGCCTTCCTCATTCCCCCCGAGCTGGTCTCGGGGTTGCCGTTCTGGGAGACGCCGCTGTCGAACTGGGACGACATGATCGACGTGGGCACGCGCTCGGCGTACGCGGCCACGTGGCACGCCGCCAGGCCGATGGTGGCCGGCAAGCGCGGCCTGATCGTGAACATCAGCTCATCCGGGGCCGTCGGGTTCGCCTGGCACGTGGCGTACGGCGTGGGCAAGTGCGCGCTGGACCGCATCACCACCGATACCGCCCATCAGCTCCGCGAGCACGGCGTGGCGGTCGTGTCGCTCTGGCCGGGACTGGTCTACAACGAACGGCTGCAGCAGGTGCCGAACGTCGAGCAGATGTTCGACATCAGCGGCGCCGAGTCGCCGCGCTTCTGCGGGCGGGCCGTGACGGCGCTGGCCTGTGACGCGGACGTGTTGCAGATGTCGGGCAGCGCCGTGTCGGCGCGCGAGCTGGCCGACAAGTACGGCTTCACCGACGTGGACGGCCGCCTTCCGAAGGGGCCGCTGTCGCACTCGGCGCGGGCCGACGCCGCCGCGGAGAGCTGAGCCGCCCCGCGGGGGTCAGTGGGCGCTGGCGCGCAGGTGCTCGCGCAGGATGTCGCGGCCGAAGTCGCCGTCGAAGTCGCGCCACACCGAGTGGACGTGATTGGCGTTGCCCTGCGTATTGTCCCACTCGATCAGGAACGTCGGCCCCTGCACGCGATAGTAGTGGCGTTCGCCGCGCTCCATGCCGCCCGCCCACGCGAACAGGATGTCGTCTGTGCCGGCCGCTTCCAGCTTCGCCATGCGCTCCGCGGCCAGATCATCCTCCATCAGCGACGCATACATCCGGATCAACTGCATCAGCATGCTGCGCTGGCCCGCGGTGAGATCCGCGGCCTTGACGCCGCCGGGGCCGAGCGCGTGAACCTTCGAGAACGCCTCGGTGGCGATGTCGCGCGGCGCCTCGTCGTCGATGATGGCGGCACGCTGCTGTTCGGGATCGAGCGCCTTTAGCAGCGCCCGCGCGGCGTCCTCCTCCATCCCGAGCACCCGCATCCCCATGTGCGGGCCTTCCTTGACCTCGGCCGGGTTGCTACCGAAGAACGCCGGCGTGCTGGCGATGGTCTCACCGTTGACGACCGTGAAGTGCAAGGAGAGGTGGTGGCCCTCCACGCGCCAGCCCCAGGTGCCCTCGGAGGACGGGTTGCCGAACACCGAGAAGAAATACCAGCCGGGATTGCGGTTCATGCGGCCGTTCGTCTCCAGCGTGCCGAGGATGCCCTCCAGCTCGATGATGTCGACCGCGGTTTCGTAGCCGGACTCGCTCAGCCCGCGGGACAGCAGCTCGTGGGCGGCCGCGCGCTGCTCCTCGTTCATGGCCTCGAGCGTCAGGCCGCGGCGGCCGAACATCTCGATGGGCACGTAGTGAAACCGCTCGCGGTCGTCGGAATCGAACGGAAGGTTAGCCACGACGCGCTGTTCCGGCGGCAGCGTGTCCAGAAACGCCTGCGCGGCGGTAGCCATGGACGCTGCGGTCCGCTGTGACGCAACCGTCGAGGCAAGTCCGAGCGCGGCGAAGAATCCGACTACGAGCAGCAACCGATACAAGGCCAGACGGCGCATGACTACCCCCTGCTTCGTGCGTTTGTCCCGTTCGTATCTTACGGTTGCGCCGGCAACCCGTCAACGGGCCGCCTGGACGGGTTCGATCCGCAAGACGGCGCCTTCAACCGCGTCCACGGCAACATACAACAATCCGTCAGGCCCCTGCTTGACGTCGCGAATGCGGCGCTTGAGCTCGTGCAGCAGCGTCCAGTTGCGCCCGCGTTGGGGGCGCCCCAGCCGGCTCAGCGCGATGCGGTGCAGTTGGCGGGCCCCCAGATGCGAGGCTTCGCCGAGCGCGCCGACGAAGATATTTCCCTTCCAGGCCGGAAACCTGTCGCCCGTGTAGATGGTGATGCCGGCCACTGCCGGCGAGGGATTCCAGAACAGAAACGGTTCCTCCATGCCCTCCCGCTGGCGCTCACCGGATCCGATTGGCTGGTTGGAGTAGTCACGGCCGTAGGAGATGACCGGCCATCCGTAGTTCTTGCCGGCCTCGATGATGTTGATCTCGTCGCCGCCCATCGGGCCATGCTCGGTTTCCCAGATCTCCCCGGTTTCCGGATGAACGAACAGCCCGACCGCGTTACGGATGCCGAGCGCATAGATTTCGGGCCGGTAGCCTGCCCGTCCGACAAAGGGGTTGTCCGGCGGTACGGTGCCGTCGTCGTTCAGACGCAGGATCTTGCCTGCGTGGGTGGCGGGATCCTGCGGAGCGTCGCCGCGCGGCATGCCGATCGTCATGATGATCGTGCCGTCGCGGGCGAACGCGATGCGTGATGCGCAAGCCGCTCCACATTGAATGTCGGATACGAATATGTCCTTGACGTCGGAAAGCGCGGCGCCCCCCTCGAACCGGCCCCGCGCCAGCGCAACCGCGGTCCCGACGCCTGGCGAGACGGCCTCGGCCGCTTGTTCCGCGAGCGTCTTCGAGTACGTGAGATAGACAAGCTTGTTGTCGACGTAGCGCGGATGCACCGCGACGTCCATCAGCCCCGCGCGCCACGCACTGGAGTTCGCCTCCGGCACGCCGGCGAGCGGATCCGGATCGAGCGCTCCGTCTCGAATGATCCGAAGTGTCCCTCCCAACTCTGTAACCAGGATGTCTCCGTGCGGGAGAAAGGCGAGCGACCAGGGGTGACTCAACCCCGTGATGGGAACAACACGGAATGGGTGCCCGGACGAATCCTCAAGGACCGCGGGGGCGCCTGGGAGGGGAACGTCCGGACGATCCGCACCGCGCAAGGCGTCCCTGGCGGCAGAGGACAAGGAGGATTCAGGAGCGGTCTGCCCTGGCTGCTGCGCGGCGGCGTGGTGATTGACACCCGCGCTCCACGCAACGATCACCGCACAGGCCGCAACAACGCCGGCGAGCGATCTCACATGTGCCTTCATGGTCACCCCCGTCGAGCGCACGAGGATCCAATACTAGCAAGCTCGACGCTGATGGAGGCGCTGCTGTTTGCGTCCGCCTGTTCCGTCTGCGTACAGTGATGGCCCACGAGGGAGGAGTGCTCATGCGCAAGTTGGACTGGATGTTGTGTGCCGCCGTGCTCGCCGTCTCCGCCGCGGGCTGCGGAGCGCCGGAGCCGCCCGCCGCTCCGGAACCGGCGGATGAGATGGCGGAGGCGGCTGACGACTGCGCGCCAGTCGGCGAGATCCGGTTCATCTGCGACATGATCAGCCCCGAGGACCTGGCCGTGCTGCCGGGCGAGGAATGGGTCATCGCCTCCGGCAACCAGGAGGGCGGCATGATTCACCTGGTCAATGTCAGCGACAAGACCAGCTCTGTCCTCTACCCCACCGCCGCACCGCGCGAGCGGCTCGACGCCGAAACCTACCCCGACTGCCCCGGACCGGTCGACCCGAGCGAGGGCGCCGAGTTCCGCGCCCACGGCCTGTACCTGAAACCGGGCGACGCCGGGGTCCACACCGTCTACATGGTGCACCATGGCTTTCGCGAATCGGTCGAGGTGTACGAGGTCGACGCGAACGCGAACCCACCCGAGCTGACCTGGGTGGGCTGCGCCGTGGCGCCCGACGGTCTGACCCTGAACTCGGTGGTCGCCCTGCCGGACGGCGGGTTCGCGGCCACCAGCTTCCGCACCGCCGGCTTGGCGGAATCGATCGACGAGATCCTGACCGGCGCCATCTCCGGCTCGGTCTGGGAATGGCGCACCGGCGGCGGCTGGACCGAGGTGCCCGGCAGCGCGACGGGCGGCCCCAACGGCCTGGAGATCTCCGGCGATGCGGAGTGGTTCTACATCGCCGGCTGGGGAGAACAGCGCTTCATCCGCGTGTCACGCGGACGCGATCCCGTGGAGCGGGAGTCCGTCGACCTGCACTTCCGGCCCGACAACCTGCGGATGCAGCCCGACGGGTCCGTCTTCGCCGCCGGGGCCGACCACTTCAACACGCCGGAAGAGACGTTCCACGTGGGGCGGATAGACCCGCAAACGCTCGAGGTCTCACGGGTGATCGACCATCCCGTCATCGAACGGTTCGCGGCCTGCACCGCGGCCATCCAGATCGGCGGCGAGATCTGGATGGGCACCAACCGCGGCGAGAAGATCGGCTACTTCCCAGCGCAGTAGCGCCCGCCGGGCCGTGTCGTCCCGGGCGGCCGGCTGGAATCCGCTACTCCCGCGGAAGATATTCCTCCGGCGGCTCGCACGGCTCGTCGCAGCGCTCGAATACGCGGATGAGCGTGATTTCGCCGTCGACGGTCAACAGCGTCGCCGAATAGGTCTGCAGGTCCTCCTCCATGCGCCGCATCAGGATGTAGCGCGCTTCGCCGGTCGACCTGGTTCGGGCGATGCGGTAATGCGTCCGGTCGTCCACCCAGATCGTCAGCAGCTCCTGGTCGCGGAAGTTGCCGGGAATGTAGTTCTGGTAGTGCACCCACTCGTCGTCGTTGTACTTGCTGCTGTAGCCGGACTGGGAATCGACGTTCGACCGCGCGCCCATGCTCTGCACGCGGTACGTCTGCACGCCGTCCTCGACGCTGATGCGGATGATCTCGTACTTGTTCTGCTCGCCCCGGAACTGCCACGACAGGGCCGGGTTGAGCACCCACGTGCCCTCGAACGGGTCCTTGCCGCTGCTCTGCCCCGCCGCGTCGGACGCCGCGCCGAGCAGCAGCAACGCCGCAAATCCCACGGCCACGCACAATGCTCCTGTTGATCTGCTCATCGTCATCTCTCCTTGTATCGTGGGAGCGGCGCGGGCCACCCTCCGAAAACTCCCTGACAGCGAACTTGTCCGTCGCGAATAGTAATCTAGAATGCGAGACGAACCGCGTGTGACGGCGCCGCGCCGGCGCCAGGAGGAGACACCATGCAACTCGCCAGGCTGACGTTCGTCGTCGTCGTATTGATGCTGGCCGCGAGCGGTGCGACCTGGATGCTCGCGCAACAGCAGCGCACGTCCGACATGCTGTCGCCCCAGGACTACCTGGAAATCCGGCAGATGTACTACCTGTACGCGCACGACGTCGACCCCGGCTCCGAGCACGACGCCTCCTGGATGTTCGCCGAGGACGGCAGCTTCTCGTCGGGCGGCGATCCGGTCGTCGGCCGCGCGGCGCTCAAGGAGTTCTACGAGGGCGTGCGGAACCGCCACAGCGCCGGCATCCGCCACGTCAACGCCAGCGTGGTGATCATGCCGACCGAGGAAGGCGCCCGCGGCATGGGCTACATGCTGCAGGTGGAGCAGCGCCAGGAAGACGGCCCGATCGAGATCACGCTGTTCGGCAAGTACACCGACCGCTGGGTTCAGACCTCCGAGGGGTGGCGGATCAAGGAGCGCCGTTTCGTCGCTGACACCTGGCGCGGCGACACGTCGAACCAGTAGGCGGCGGACCGCCGCGATACTCGACGGAACCTGGCGCGGGGGGATTTCATGGCAAATTGGCGCAAGTGTGCTCTGGCGCTTGCCGGCGTGGCAGTCGGCGGCGGGCTGTTGGCGTCTCTCTCTGCGCAGGACGCGCCGCGCCTCAACCGCGCGATAGAGCAGATCGAGCGCGGCGAGGCGGCCATCACCGGCGAGCACTGGCAGTTCATCGACATGGAGCACGGGCCGTACCTGCTCGACCGGCTCCAGGACCGGCTGAGGGACCTGAAGCCCGACGGCGCGGCGCGGCCGGACCGGACGCCCCTGGTGCGCATTCCGATGGAAGGCGGCGAGCCGGTGCGCTTCGCCGTCAAGCAGGTGCTCGACATGGGGGCGTTCGGCGTCGTGTTTCCCCGTGTCGAGACGCGCGAGCAGGCAGGGCTCGCCGTGCAGGCGATGCGCTATCCGCCGCAGCGCGGTGAAGCCGATGGCGGTCCTCCCGGCCTGCGCGGGTGGGGCCCGGGACGGGCGGCGCGCTACTGGGGGCTTTCCGTTCCCGACTACGTGCCGCGGGCCGACGTGTGGCCGCTCGATCCACGGGGCGAGCTGCTCGCGCTGATCATGATCGAGTCGGCGTTCGGCGTCGATAACGTCGAGGAAATCGTGTCGGTGCCGGGCGTCGGCGCGCTGTTCATCGGACCGGCCGACCTGGCCATGTCGCTGGGGGTCGGGCCGCCCGGAGCGGAGCATGCACCCGAGACCGAAGCGGCGATCCAGAAGGTGCTGCAGGCCTGTCTCGAGGCTGGCGTCGTCTGCGGCATCGCGGATTCCAGGGCCCGCGCGGAGCAGCGCATCGAAGAAGGGTTCCGGATCCTTCTCGCCTTCTGATCCGGACCACGCCGCATGTCCACGCATTCCGTGCGCCGCCACCTGCGGCTCGAAATCGACGCGTACGACGAGACGATCCGCCGCTTCATTCCCGGCTACGAGGAGATGCTGCGCGTCGCCGCCCGGACACTGGCGCCGCTCCGTCCGGAGCTGGTCATCGACCTGGGCGCGGGGACCGGCGCATTGTCGGAAGCGATCCTCATGCACGGGGACGCCGGGGCCGTCGAGCTGATCGATGTGGACGACGAGATGCTGGCGCAGGCGCGGACGCGGCTGGCGCAGTTCGGAAGCCGCGTGCGGTACCGGAAGCTGTCGTTTCACGCCGCGCTGCCGCGCTGCGACGGCGCTGCGGCCTCACTCGCCCTGCACCACGTCCCGACGCTGAAGGAGAAACAGGCCGTCTACGAAGGCATCCGGGAAGCGCTGCGGCCTGGCGGGCTCTTCGTCAACGCCGACGCGGTCATGCCGGCGGATCCGGCGGGCCGCGAGGCCGCGTACGCCGCCTGGGCCGACCACATGGCGGCGTGCGGCATCGAACGCGAGCGCGCGTTCGAGCACTTCGCGGAATGGGCCGAGGAAGATACCTACTTCCCGCTGGAGGAGGAACTGGCGGCGATGCGGGCCGCGGGCCTCGACGCGGAGTGCGTCTGGCGCAATGGCTCGATGGCAGTGGTGGCCGCTAGTCGTTGTTCTGCGTGACGGTCAGCCCCTTCGACCGGGCTTCGAACTCCGCCTCGTACTCCTCGTCGGTCAGCCAGATCACCCGCGACAGCAGGAACAGCATGTCGTCGATGGAGCGGCTGCCCCAGCCCTTCCAGTTGCGCGGGTCGGCGACGCGCGGGTTGCCGGCGGTGTTGTCGTACCACGCCGTCACCTTGAGCACCGTGCCCTTGGGCAGCAGCGGCGCCGCGTCGTCCTGGTAGTGGTACACCTTCACCCAGTTGTGGTTGTAGCCGGCGCAGTTGATGGTCTCCTGGTACCCGCTCGGGTACAGCGCTTCCAGGCACATCCGCCGGCCGCTGGAGTGCAGGTGCGGCTCGAAGTTGAGCACCAGCCCGGCGCGCTGCATCGGGAACATCGCCTCGATCACGGTTTCCTTGTTGCCCGGGATGTCGAGGTCGTAGGTCAGCGAACCGAACGTCGAAGCGTTTGTGTACTTCGGCTCGTACCCCTCCGGGTGGAGATCGAACGCCACGTCGATGGAGAAGGTCGCCTCGGTGCCGATGGAATGCGTGTGGAGGTCGAAGTTCAGGCCCGAACCGGCCGGCAGCTTGACGCCGAGGGTGTCCGGATAGATGGTCGCGTTCTGTCCCAGCTCCCACACCACGTTGAACAGCCCGCGGTAGCGGCCCTCCGCCGACGCGGTTCCCTCGGCCGCATCCGCCGCCGAGTCGTCCGCCTCTGCGTCGCTTTCCGCCAGCGATCCCGGCGTGGCCATGACGACCGCGTGGTGCACGACGAAGTAGTTCAGGTCGCCTTCCTTGGCGCGCTCGGCCTCGCCCTCCTGGTGCCGGACCTCGCGGAACTCGACCGCCTTCACGTAGCGGTCCGTGTTCAACCCGGTCGCCGCCGGTCCCATCCGCCCGTACCAGTCAGGAGCAACGCCCGGCAGCGTCATCGAGGGCGACCTGACGATCAGATCCGGCGTGCCGATCGACCACTCCCGCCCTTCGAGGTCGTACTGCGGCATGTCGGCGGGATCGCCGCGCTGCGCACCGCCGTCCACCCAGGCCGCGATGGTGGCGACCTCTTCAGCCGTCAGCGACGGGTCGTCCTTGAACTTTTGGATACCGACGTTCTTCTCGATGAACCACGGCGGCATGCGCTCGGGGTCGTCGTCGGGACGCGAGACCTTGTCCCTGATCGACCGCGCCCACGGGCGCGCATCCTCGTAGGTGAGCAGCGACATCGGCGCGATGGAGCCCGGCTTGTGGCAGTTCGCACAGGAGCGGTGGAAGATGGGCGCAACGTCCTTCGTGAACGTCACGTCAGCCTCTGCGGCAGCGACCGCGGGCATTGCCGACAACGCCAGCAGCAGAGCGACGGCCAGGCCCAAACCCACGGCAGACCGCAAACGCATGCATGAGAGCATCGAGCTATCCTCCATCATCCGCCTGCGGGCCGCGCGGCCACTCGCGACGGAGTATCTTCCTATTCTACGCCCACTCGTCCGCGCGGCAACCGACCGCGATCAGTTGGCGGCGAAGCAGTAGAACAGTCCGGCCCCACCCGTCGCCACCAGGTTTGCCTGGCCGCAGCCGCGGCTCGGATGCGCGGAGTTCCAGGACCCGTTGGGACCTCCCTGCTTGTCGTGGTGACCCACCTGCGCCGAGCCGTCCTCGGAGTTGCTCGTCCAATTGCCGCAAGTATGGTCGTTGCCGTCCGTATACGCGCGGCCGTCCGGCATCGTGCCGGTGAGGATGTCGTGCTGGTTGGGCCGATCGCCCAGACCGCCCACCTGGTCGCCGTTCTCCGTCAGCGCTATCCCCTTGCCGAACGAAATGCCGACCCGCGCCAGGTCGAGCGTGTCGCCGTGCAGCACGGCCAGATCGGTCGCAATTCGCCGGCGGCCGCCGTGCGCGTACCACGGGCCGCTGCCGATCCGGTCGCGTGCATTGACCGCGCTCGGCCCCTGGGTGCTCAGATAGGCGCGCCAGGTCGAGTCGCCGCGGCCGGCCGCCGCGGCCAGCGACTGGCAGTGCGCATCCGCGCCCGCCAGACCGCCGAGGTTGGCGCCGTCTCCGAGGCCCACGCTGGTGATGAAGAACGACATCGGCTGCGGATCGCCCTGCTGGGCCGTCGCGGCGTGCGCGGCGGCCGCCACGGCGACGGCAAGCCCGAACGTGACCCATCGTTGTCTTCGCTGCATGGCACCTGCTCCCGGATGAAGGTTTCGACGCCGCATTGTAACCCGTTCCGCGGGTCAAGCCACGTTACCGAACTCCCAGGCGGCAAGCTCTCCGAATGCTAAGATCTCCCGCGCCGGCGGCGTCGCCGCGCGGCATTTGCCGAAGGGAGAACGAATCATGCGGCTTGCGCTGGCCTTGCTCATCACCCTGGCGGTCCTGGTCGGGATGCCGGCGTGCAGCCCGCAGGCCCAGACGGAAATCCCGACGTTCGTGCGCGACGAGTCCTGGCCCAAGCCGCTGCCCGGCGACTGGCGGCTCGGCATCGTATGGGGTGTCGCAGTCGACCCGAACGACCACGTGTGGGTGCTGCACGCACCCGACAACTACCGCGACGAGATCGAGGACGAAGGCAAGGTGCCGGCGCCGCCCGTGCTCGAGTTCGACCAGGAAGGCAACCTGCTCCGTTCATGGGGCGGCCGCGACCAGGGCCACCCCTGGTTCTACCGCATGGACAGCCAGCGCCTGTCGCGCGTCGACGAGCACCCGCATCCGGTGCGCGAGCACGCCCTGAACGTCGACCACGAGGGCAACGTCTGGATCAGCGGCGGCGGCCACCTGGTGCTCAAGTTCTCGCCCGACGGCGAGTTCCTGCTGCAGCTCGGTGAACTGGGCAAGACGGGCGGCAGCGATCACACCCAGTACCTCGGCAATCCGTCCAACGTCGACTTCGACGCCCGCACCAACGAGGTGTACGTGGCGGACGGCTACCTGAACAAGCGTGTCGTGGTCTTCGACATGCACACGGGGGAGTACAAGCGGCACTGGGGCCGCTACGGCGAAGCGCCGGACGACTCGTTCGAGGCCGGCCCGCTGCCGGCGTGGTCAGGTTTTCCGGGACCTACCGGCTTCTTCCCGCGCTTTGCGCACGGCGCCAACGTGGCGGCGGACGGGCTGGTGTACGTCGCGGACCGCGCGCACAACCTGATTCACGTGTACGAGCCCGACGGCACGTTCGTCAAGGAGGCGCCGACGCCCGGGCCGATAAACTCGGTGGCCTTCTCGCACGACGCGGAACAGCGGCTGGTGTACGGCGCCGGAATCAACGCCGCGGGCAAGATCTACATCATGCGCCGCGACGACCTTGAGGCAGTAGGCGAGTTCGACAGCGCCGGACAGCACTTCTTCGACGTCGATTCGCAGGGAAACCTCTACACCTGCGGGCTGTTCATGCCCGTGAAGTTCCTGCTGCAGTAGAGATGCGGCGGGAGAACCGCCGCGCAGCTATCCGGTCACGCGGACCGTGATGTCTTCGTACGACATCAGCCCGCCGTCATCGGCCCAGGCGCGGATGATGTAGGTGCCGGGCTCGTCGAACGTCGCCGAGGCTTCCCAGCGGTTGTCCGACGGCGCTTCGGGCGCGGTCCAGCCGGACGCCCACGGCGAATTGGCGCCGTCGCGCATGTCCTCCCAGACGGAGATCTGCCTGGGGCTGAACTTCACGTCGGACCCCTCGCCGCGGTAGACGATCCACGACAACCACAGGCCCGAGGCGCTGTCGGGCGTGGCGCGGAACCGGAACGGAATGTTGGGCAAGGGCCGCGGCTCCGGAATGCCGTCGTCGGTGACGTAGGCCGCGAGCTGCAACGGCTGGCCCACCTTCACCTCGCGCGTTGGCGGACCGTCCACGCGCAGCTCGGGCGGTTCGTTCCCGGCCAGCTCGTACAGCCCGCCGCCGCCGCCGCCGGCGCCCTTGTTGTTCTGGATGACGGTGTCGTCGGTGTAGTAGTCGATCAGCAGCGAGCCGTAGGCGCGCTCGGTGACGCCGTTGCTGGTCAGCGTCCACACGAGCTCCTGCTCGCCGAAGTCGGCCGGCACGCGGATCTTGAAGAGGAACCGGTTGCGCCGCGGATAGAAGTACGTCGGCTGCCCGTAGTCCGGGCCGCCCGGCTCGATGTTGTTGTCCGGACCGACGGGGATGTGCAACTGCTCGGCCCAGTTGCGGTTGAAGTAGCCGAACAGCAGGTTGAACGAACCGTCCTCGTTCTCCTGCCAGCCCTCGAAGGCCGGGGCGATATTCTGCCCATGCGGTGTCGCGATCTGCGCATTCACCACCGGCAGCCCGGCAAGCACCACGGCAAGTCCCAACACGAGCGCAGCAACCGCTACTGCCTGCATCCACCTTGTCAACATCACATCACCCCCGGGCACGCTTGTAAGCGGCGGCAGCCTACTGCTGGTTCTGCGCGGCCGCACCCTCGTCGAGGTTCCCGCACAGCGGGCAGCCCAGGACGTAGTCGCCTTCGCCAACGTCCAGCACCTCACGCCGCTCGGCCAACTCCTGGGCGAACTGCTCTTCGCTCAGGTACATGCCCTGCGTCAGGCTGATCATCATCTGGTCGATCGAGCGGTGGCCAAGACCGGACCAGTTGCGTCCGTCGGCAACGTTACGGTTGCCCGCCGTGGTGTCGAAGTAGCCGGTGATGCGCAGGATCGTGCCCCGCGGCAGCAGCGGCGCGGCATGGTCCTCGTAGACGTAGGCCCGCACCCAACTGTGGTTGTAGCCGGAACAGCTCAGCGTCTCGCTCAGGCCGTTCGGATAGATCGCGTCGAGGCACTGGCGCACGCCGGCGGCATGCAGGTGCGGCTCGAACAGCGACAGTTTCGCGTGGCGCGGCAGGGTCTGGTACGCGACCACCGCCTGGTCGGCCTGATTGCCCCGCACGTCGATGTTGAGCGTTCCCGCGAACAACGGCTGATTCGTGTACTCCGGCTCGTAACCGCGCGGGTGGAACTTGAAGGCGATGTCCAGGCGCGTCTTGGTGTGCGCGCCGGTCGAGTGCAGGTGCGCCGACGTGAACGCGATGCGCGAGCCGGCCTTGAGCAACTGCCCGGCGCGCGGGTCGAAGTGGTCGGCGTTGCGGCCCACCTCGTGCACCGGCCAGAAACCCTGCCCGGCGGCCTGCGCCGCGCGGCGCTCGAACTCGGCCGGATCCTCTTCGCGCAGCCTGGCGAGCTCCTCGTCGCTGGCCCGATCCTCGTGCACCGCGTTCCAGATCATGTGGTGAATGGCGAAGTTCGCACCCACCGTGGACCGCTTGGCGGTCGTCGTAGGCTCGCGCTCGCTGACTTCCTTCTGCTCCACGGCAGCCACGTAGCGATCCTCGGTCAGCCCGGTCGGCGTCTCGCCGATGGGTCCCCACCAGTCCGGATCGGACGCGCCGACCTCGACGGTGGGTGACGAGATGATCAGGTCCGGCTCACCGATGGACCACTGGTCGACGTCGAGGAACTCGAGCGGCGGCGGCATGTCGGCCGGGTTGCCGAGCGGGGCGCCGTTGTCCACCCATGTCGCAATGGCCTCGACCTCGGCGTCGCTGAGCGAAGGATCGTTCTTGAAGTCCTGGATGCCGATGTCCTTCTCGATGTACCACGGCGGCATGGTGTCCGGCTTGTTGCGCAGGCCGGTCCGCTGCTTGATGCTGCGCGCCCACGGCCGCGTGTCCTCATAGGTGATCAGCGACATCGGCGCGCCGCCGTCCGGGCGGTGGCAGTTCTGGCAGCTCCGCTGCAGAATCGGCGCGATGTCCTTCGCGAAGGTGACCTCATGGCCGGCGTCCTGGGCCATGACCGGGGGCGGCGCGAGCAGCAGCGCGCCCGCCGCGATTGAGAAGACTGTCAGTGCTGTCCGTATCCGGGTCCACCGAGTCGTCATCGAAGCATCTCCCTGCGAGAGTGGGCCAAAGGACGCAAGAATACCTAACCCGTGAATGCTATCACAGCGGTACGGCGCACGTACCCGTCAAGGTGGGGGTTGCCAGCCGCCGTACCGGCGACTGCCGTGTGGCCGCGCTCGCGGCCCGCTACTGGTCCTGTCCCGCGTCCGCGGCATGGGCGCCGCAACCGGGGCAGCCGGTCACGTATTGCCCGGGCGTCAGGTTCAGGGCACGCCGCCGCTGTTCGAGCTCGGCGGCGTACTGCTCGTCCGACAACCGCACGCCCTGTGCGAGGTTGATCAGCATGTTGTCGATCGAGCGGTCACCCATGCCGGCCCAGTTGCGCGGATCGGCCACGTTCTTGTTGCCGGGCGACGTGTCGAAGTAGCCCGTGATGCGCAGCACCGTGCCCTTTGGCAGCACCGGGGCGGCGTGCTCGGCGTAGGAGTACGCCCGCACCCAGGAGTGGTTGTAGCCGGCGCAGCTCAGCGTCTCCATCCGGCCCGTGTCCGGGTAGATCGCGTCGAGACACATCCGCGTGCCGGCCGCGTGCAGGTGCGGCTCGAAGATGGTCAGCTTCGCGTGGAACAGCAGCGTCTTGAACGACTCGATCTTCTGGTTGGCCGTGCCGCCCCGGATGTCGAGATCGCCGGTGCCGTACGCCAGCAGCATGTTCGTGTACTCGGGCTCGTAGTCGCGCGGATGGAACTTGAAGCCGATGTCGAGGCGCGACTTCATGTGCGTGCCGGTCGAATGCAGGTGCGCCGACGAAAAGACGATGTTCGACCCGGCGCGCAGCAGCACGCCGGCCTTCGGGTCGAAGTAGTCCGCGTTGCGCCCCACCTCGTGGACCGGCCAGAAGCCGCCCTCGACGGCGGCTACGCCGACGACGCGGGCGTACTCGTCAGGATCGGACGCTTTCAGTGCTTCGAGCTCCTCCAGCGTGTACTCGTCGGGATGGACGACGTTCCAGACCAGGTGGTGGATGCCCCAGCGCGACCCGACCGTTTCGCGCCCGCCCGTGGGCTCAACGTCGTTGATCTCCTTCATTTCGATGGCCGCGACGTAGCGATCCTCCATCAACCCCTCGATCGCCGTATCGCCGATTGGTCCCCACCAGTCGGGATCCGACGCCCCGATCTCGATCGACGGCGACGAAACGACCAAGTCCGGATCGCCGATCGTCCAGACTGATGCGTCGGCGAACTCGAGCAGCGGCGGCGCATCGGCCGGATTGCCGCGCGGGGCGCCGTTGTCGACCCACCTCGCGATGGCCGCAACCTCCTCGTCACTCAGCGAAACGTCGCCCTTGTAGTCCTGGATGCCGATGTCCTTCTCGATGTACCAGGGCGGCATCGCGTCCTGGCTGTCGCGCAGGCCGGTGCGCTGCCTGATGCTGCGCGCCCACGGCCGCGTGTCCTCGTAGGTAATCAGCGACATCGGCGCGCCGCCGTCCGGGCGGTGGCACTGCTGGCAACTGCGCTGCAGTATCGGCGCGATGTCCTTCGACCATGTGACCTCGGCGTCCTGCGCCGCCGCGGGCGCGGCCAGGCCCGCCGTCAGCAACGCCGCCGCCATACCGAGTGCCAGCCGCCGACCGAATCGTGTCATGTCGCGCATCGTTGCATTCTCCCTGGTCGTCGCCAACTACTGCTCCTGCGCCGCGGCGCCCGTCACGACCACCGTTATGTCGTCGTAGGACATCAGGCCACCGTCGTCGGCCCATGCCCGCAGCACGTACGTCCCGGGCGCGTCGAACGTCGCCGTCGATTCCCAGCGATCATCGGGCGGCGCGGGAGGCACCTTCCAGCCGAGCGACCAGTTGGAGTTGCCCCCCTCCGACGCCGGCCGCATGTCTTCCCACACGGAAGGCTGCAGCGGTTCGAAAGCAACCGCTTCTCCCGGACCGCGGTAGACGAACCAGGCCTGCCACAACCCGGAGCTGCTGTCGGGCGTGACCTGCCCGGTCTGCATCAACGTCCGGGGCCGCGGCATGCCGTCGTCGGTGACTACCGCAACGAGGTCGAGCGGCTCGCCCACCGCTACTTCGCGCCGTTGGGGCCCCTCGATCTGCAGGTTCGGCGGCACGTTGCCGGTCAGGACGTACTGCCCCCCGGCGCCGCCGCCCGCGCCCTTGTTGTTCTGGACGACCGTGTCATCGATGAAGTAGTCGACCAGCAGCGAAGCGTACGCCTTCTCCGTCTGGCCGTTGCTCGTCAGCGTCCAGACGAGCTCCTTGTCGCCGAAGTCCGCGGGGACCCGGATCTTGAACAGGAACCGGCTGCGCCGCGGATAGAAGTGCGTGGGCTGCCCCTGGTCGGGGCCGCCCGGCTCGATGGTGTTGTCCGGACCTACCGGAATGTCGATCCGCTCGCCGAGGTTGCGGTTGAAGTAGCCGAACAGCAAGTTGAAGGAGCCGTCCGGATTCTTCTCCCAACCTTCGTAGACCGGGGCGATATTCTGCCCGCGAACGGCCGACGAAGTCACCTGGGCGGTGACTTCAGGGCTGCCGGCGACAAAGACCGCCAGACCGAATGCGGCAATCAAGGTGCATAGGGTCGCTCTCGCCACCATGGCGTTCCCTCCTGCTGTCGCTATCCGAGATGCCGACCGCTCAATACCCCAAATGGGTGATTGCATAACATGCTATCACCGCCGTCCAGTCAGGCTTCAATGCACGGTGATGGTCAGGTCCGCCGGCGTGAGCCGCATCGCGTCGCTGGCGAACGCCCGCAGCGTATACGTCCCGGGCTCCTTGAAAGTCACCGTCGCCTCGAACGTCGCCGACGTCCAGCCATCGCCCGCCACGGCGGTCGATGCGTCGCTGCCCGGTCGAGCGCCAGGGTAGCGCCGCTGCTGCGTGCCGGTGGGCTCCACCTCCTGCTCCGCCACCGCACGCTGGAAGTCCTGCGGGTCGATGCTGGCGCCGCCTGGCCCGCGGTAGACGACCCAGTGGACCGACAGCCCGTTGCGGGCCGGCCGCGGACGCCGGTACCAGGGAATGTTGTCCGGCACGGCAGGCGCATCCGGCGGCGGCGTCAGCGCCGGCACGCCCCTGATGGCCTGCCCGGTGCCGCCTGACCCGCGCTGCGGAGGCAACTTGCCCGGCAACTCGTCGTCCTCGACTACCGCCGTCAGCGCGAGCGGCTGTCCGACTGCCACCGTCGAGCGTTCGGCGCTCACGGTCAGCCGCGGAGGCTGATTGTCATACCACTCGGCCTTGGCGCGTCCGAAGCCGAGCCCCGTGTTCTTGACGATGGTGTCCTCGTCGATCTCCCACTCCGGCTGCAGCCAGGCGACGGCGGTCTGCTCGCTTCCGTTGTGCCGCACCGTCCAGACCAGACCGTCCTCCAGGGCGGTTCCCATCCCGGCGGGCGCCGGCACGGAGAACACGAAGCGGTGCGTGCGCGGATAGAAATAGGCCGGCTGGCCGCCGTCCGGCTCGCCCGGCGAGAAGAAGTTGTCCGGGCCCACCGGGATGCTCGGCTGCTCGCGGTAGTTCCGGTTGAGGTAGCCGAAGTGCAGGGTGATGCCGCCGTCGGGGTTGCGCTGCCACCCCTCGTAGATCGGCTGCACGTCCTGGCCCGTGTCGAATCGCTGCTGCGGCTGCAGGACGAGCGGCACGTCGCGGCGACTGACCTGCGCCTCCGCAATTGCTACGGAAATTGCTACGGCGCAGAGGCACAACGGCACCGCCAGAGCGCACGCAACCGCCCGCCGCCGGGTGAGCGCTCTCATGAAACGCTTCCGGACCTAATTGTCGGAGCTCGCCTTCCGGCGCGTCTCCAGCTCGGCCTCGTACTCTTCCTCGGTGAGGTCGTACCAGTTGATCCAGCCGAACGCCATCTCGTCGATCGTGCGGTTGCCGCTGCCCGCCCAGTTGTTGGGATCGTGGTTGCCGCGATGCGCCGCGGTGTTGTCGTGGTAGCTGATGACGTGCATGGTGGTGCCGGCCGGATAGATCGGCTGCGCGTCGTCGGCGTAGTTGTAGACGATGTGCCAGTTGAAGTCGAAGTTGGCGCAGCTCACCATCTCGGTGCTGGCGTCCGGATAGATCAGCTCCAGGCACTGCCGCGTGCCGAGGAAGTGCATGTGCGGCTGGAAGCCGGTCAGCCTGCCCGGCCGGTACATCTTGGCGTACCCGTCGTGGCGCGTGATCTGGCCCGCCGGAATGTCCAGCTCGCCGGCCAGGCCTAGCTGCCGCGACCAGAGGATGTGGTCCGGCTCGTACCCCCGCGGATAGAACTTCAGCCCCAGGTCCGTCCGGTCGACAACCTCCTCGCCGACCGAGTGGTAGTGGAAGCTGAAACGCACCTGCGCGTCGGCCGGGAACAGCTTGCCCGTGCCGTCGGGATACACGTCCGCGTTCTTGCCCACGGCGTACTCGTTCAGGAACAGGTCGTTCGAGCTGTCGTCGGCGAGCGGGTTCGGATCCGTGACCGCGTACGTGAGCGCGTGGTGCACGACGCGCAGATCGCCCGCCCGCGTCTGGATCGCCTGGATGTAGCGGTCCTCCGTGACGCCGGACGGCACGATGTAGTCGCCCCACCAGTCGCCGGCCTCGGCCGGCACCGCGTGCGGCGGCGAAGTCACGATGACGTCGGGCTCGATGGTCCACGCGCCGAAGTCCTGAAACTCGACCGGCGGCGGCAGGTCGGCCGGATTGCCGCGCGGCGCGCCGGCGTCCACCCAGGCGACGATGGCGCCGATCTCCTCGTCGCTGAGCGAGCGGTCGTCCTTGAAGTGCTGGATGCCGACCTTCGGATCGATGTGCCAGGGCGGCATCTCGCGGGCCGCCACCTTGTTGCGGATGGAGCGGGCCCACGGCCGCGTCTGCTCGTAGGTCATCAGGGACATCGGCGCCATGTTGTTCTCGCGGTGGCACACCTGGCACGACCGCTGCAGTATGGGCGCCACGTCCTTCGTGAACGTGACCTCGGAGTCCTGCGCCGCGGCGCTGCCGGCCGCGAGGAAGGCGGACATGACGACCGCGGCGATGATGGCGCCGACTCTCACTGGCGTCCTCCGTTTTGCATCAGGGATGTAATGACCCCACATTATGGCACCAAAATGAGCTAGCGGCACTCGCGGGACAGGACCTCGGATTCGATGATCACGCCGCAGACGTGGGTGGTGTACTCGAACGGGTCGCCGTCGAAGAGGGCGAGATCGGCGTCCTTGCCGACTTCGATGGAACCGACCCGGCCGTCGACGCCGAGAATGCGCGCGGCGCCCAGGGTGACGGCTTCGAGCGCCCCTTCCCGGCCCAGGCCGTTGGCCGCGGCGATGGCCGCCTCCCACAACAGCACCCGCGTCTTCGGCACGTAGTCCTCGAAACCGGTCTGGATGGCGAACGGTATGTCCGCCTCCGCGAGCCGGGCGGCGGTCTCGAACGACCCGTTGCGCACCCGGCTCATCGGCGGGTGGAGCACCACAGGCACGCCCGCTGCGCGAATCTCGTCCAGCAGCAGGTACGCCTCGGCCGCGCCGTCCAGCACCAGGTCGAAGCCGAACTCGCGCTGCAGCCGGAGCGCGGCCGCAATCTCGGTGGCGGTGTTGGCGGTGACCAGCAGCGACAGCTCGCCGTCCAGCGCGCGGACGAGCGCCTCTTGCGCCAGATCGCGGGACGGCGGCTCGGGAGCATCGGCGCCGCCCGCCGCCGCGCGTTGCGCCCGATCGCGATACGCCTCCGCCTCGATCAGCGCGCCGCGCAGCATCGCCACGCCCTTGGAGGCCGTCCCCGGCGACTCGAAGTTGGAGGCCACCGACCTCCCCAGGGTCGCCGCCAGCATCCGCGCCGGAGCCACCGTCGCCTCTTCTACGTTGCGGCCGCGCGTCTTGACGATCATCGTCTGGCCGCTGATGAGCGCGCCGGGACCGTGGCCGGTGTGGAGCGTCGTGACACCGTAGGAGCGGACCCACTCGACCAGCGTCTCGGTGGCGTCGTAGGCATCCACCGCGCGCAGCTCGGGCTGGATCGGCGCGGTGCGGTCGAGCTGGTCCTGATCGCGGACCTGCCCGACGTTGCTGTTGAGGGCGCCCGCGAGGCCGACGACCGAGTGCGCATCCACGAGGCCGGGGGTGACCACGGCCGCTTCGAGCACCTCGGCGCCGGCGGGGATGTCCGCCTCGGACGCCGGACCCACCCATTCGATCCGGCCGTCGGCGCCGGCGATCACCACGGCATCCTCGATCGGCGCCCCGGACACGGTGTGGAGCATCCCGGCCCGGACGGCGACCTGACCGGCGGCCGGGGCCGCCATTCCGGCAACGAGCATCGCGGCGAGCACCGCGAGCGGCAGGCGGGGGCGCTGCCGGCGGCTCGGGCGCACGCTCACCGCCCTTCCCCTTCCAGCAACCGGCGCAGCACCTCTTCCTCCTCGGCCGTCGTCCGGTAGACGTCATGGCCGCCGACCGCGTAGCGGCGGTGCTCCGGGTTCGACCGGTCGTAGATCAGTTGCCCCTCGACCCAGGTCTGCTCGACCGTCGTGTAGACGCTGAACGGATCGCCCGAGAGCACCACGAAGTCGGCGTCCTTGCCGGCTTCCAGCGAGCCGACGCGGTGCTCCAGGCCCAGCATGCGCGCCGGCGCCAGGGTCAGCGCCTCCAGCGCCGCCTCGCGCGACATGCCGTTGCGCACCGAGATCGCCGCCGCGCGCAGCAGCAGCCGCGAGTCGGTTATGAAGTCGTCCGTGTTGAAGGCCACGTCGACGCCCGCGCGCTCGAGAATCGCGCCGATCTCCAGCGACCAGTCGAGCGTCTCTTCCTTGCCGCCCGGCGCGTCGATGAACGTGACGGACACCGGCACGTCCGCGGCGGCGATCTCGTCCGCGAGCTTCCACGACTCCGTGCCGTGCTGGATGACCACCCGGAAGCCGAATTCCTCCTGCAGCCGCAGCACGGTGGCGATGTCGTTGTGGCGGTGCGTGTGGTGCTGGACGATCCGGTCTCCCGCCAGCACCTCGGCCAGCGCCTCCATGCGCAGGTCGCGCGCGGCCGGCGGGTCGGCGTCCGTCCGGGCGGCCTGCCGTTCTACGTACGTCTGGGCCTCGTGGTAGAGCCCGCGCACCAGCGCCGCCGATCGGGCCCGGGTGCCGGGGAACGGCGGATCGCGCATCGAGTTGGTGCCGTTCGCCATCTTCATCCCGCCGCACACACCGGTGAGCGGATCGCCGCAGAACAGCCAGTCCTCGACGGTGCGGCCGCCGTCCCGCAGCTTGAGATACACGGTCTGGCCGGACATCAGGTGCCCGGAGCCGGGCATCACGTTCACGGTCGTTATCCCGCCGGCGCGGGCGCGCCAGAAGCTGTCGGAGGCGATGTCGATGGAATCCAGCCCCCGCACGTCGGGATGCAGCGGCGACGAGCGGTCGCCCCCCGACACGGAGCCCACGTGCGAATGGCTGTCCACGAGCCCGGGCAGCAGCACCCGCCCGGTGACGTCGTGTTCCACCGCGTTCGGCGGCGATGCGACCTCCGGTCCGCCGACAGCGGCGATCGATCCGTTCCGAACGATCAGGACGCCGGACTCGATCGGCGGCCCCGCAATCGGAATGACGGTCGCACCCCTGAAGACGTGGACCTGCTCCTGCGCCGGCGCCGGCGCCGGCGCGGCGAGCTGCACCGCGGCCAGGGCCAGGATGAAAGGCAGGCAACGTGAACACTGCTGCATGACGCTTCCATTGTACGTCTTGGCCGGTCCGCAACCGGCCGTTGCAAATGGGCCCTGCGGGCGCTAGTCTGAAGCTCGGATCTCCAGATACACGGGGGGCGCCGCCATGGCTGAATCCAGGCTCATCGGAAAGTCGTACTCGACCGCGGACCTGGTCGCCAAGGCGACCGGCCGCGCGCGCTACGCGGAAGATTTCCGCGCCGAGGGCATGCTGTTCGCGAAGCTGCTCGTGAGCCCGATGCCGCACGGCCGCGTGCGGCGCATCGATACGAGCGCGGCCGAGGCGCTGCCCGGCGTGGCGGCAATCCTGAGAGCCGACGACCTGCCGGCGGTCGATGCACCGAACGAGCGGGCGCTGACCGACGAGCCGCTGTACGAGGGCGAGCCGATCCTGGCGGTGGCGGCGGTTGACG
Organism: Vicinamibacterales bacterium; assembly: GCA_965207665.1. Taxonomy (GTDB): domain Bacteria; phylum Acidobacteriota; class Vicinamibacteria; order Vicinamibacterales; family UBA8438; genus JAAXGX01. The sequence continues at coordinate 1,885,590 of CBDBMV010000002.1, read as the reverse complement.
AAACCACCGCGGCCGACGCGGTCGAGCGGATAGTCCTGGACCTGGAGCCGCTGCCCTTCGTGCTCGATCCACTCGACAGCCTGCGTCCCGGCGGGCCGAACGCCCGTCTCGACGGCAACACCATGACCGGCATGGCGCTGGCCACCATCAAGTGGGACGCCGCCGACTGGGCGGCCATCGACCGCGGCGAGCTGCCGGCGGACGGCCCCGCCACCACCGAATGGGAGGTGGGCGACGTCGCGGCGGGCTTCGCGCAGGCGGACCTGGTTCTCGACGAGACGGTGATCCACCAGTCCATGTCGCACCAGCCGATGGAGTCGCGCAGCGCGATGGCGTACTGGCAGAACGGCAAGTGCTACCTGCACGCCTCCACGCAGAGCACCGCCCGCACCCTCGGTCCGGCCGCGCGGATGATCGGCGTGCCGCCCGAGGACGTCGTGCTGATTGCCGAGTACTGCGGCGGCGGCTTCGGCAGCAAGGGGCTGGGGTCGCTGCAGATGGCCATTCCGGCCCTGCTCTCCCGCAAGGCCGGCAGGCCGGTGATGATGCGGATCACGCGCCAGGAGGAACATTTCATCGGCCGCGCGCGGCCGGGCGTACAGGGCCGCGTCAGGATCGGCTTCCGCCGCGACGGGCGAGTCACCGCCATCGACATGTACCTGGTGCAGGACGGCGGCCCGTACGCCCGGTCGGGTGACTACGTGCAGGCGGGCGACTACGCCTCACTGATGTACCAGCCGCTCAACCAGCGGGTGCGCGGCCTGTCCATCTACACCAACACGCCGCCCCGCGCCCCGCAGCGCGCGCCGGGCGGCCTGCAGGCCGTCTCCATGCTCGCCCCCTTGCTGCACAAGGCGGCGAAGCGGCTGGATGTCGATCCGCTGGACATGATCCGCGTCAACGCGCCGGCGGGCCAGGCACGGTTCGGCCAGCCGCGGGAGGGTGAGCAGCCCAACGTGACGAGCGCGTTCGTGCGGGAGACTGCCGACGCCGCCGAGAAGGCGTTCGACTGGCCGGCCATGCGGGCGAAGAGCGGCCGGCGCGACGGCACGCGGGTGACCGGCATCGGCGTGGCGCTCAGCGCGTTCGCGGCCGGCGCGTCCGGCATGGACGGGTTGCTGACCATCCGGCCGGACGGCAGGGTGTACATCCAGCAGGGCGTCGGCAACCTCGGCACGGCGTCGGTGTTCGACACCGCGCGCGCCGCCATGGAAGTGCTGCAGACCGACTGGGAGCACGCCGAGGTGATCTGGGGCAACACCGCGCGTCACCTGCCGTGGAGCTCGCTCCAGGCCGGAACGATGACCACCTACGCTCACACGCGCGCCAATCATGCCGCGGGCGAGGACGCCCGGCGCAAGCTGCAGGAGATAGCGGCGCGCGATCTCGGCGGCGTCCCGAACGACTACGAAGTGGCGGACGCGCGGGTGTTCCGCCGCGGCAACCGCGCGCTGGGCCTGAGCTTCGGCCAGGCGGCGCAGCGGGCCATCGCGCTTGGCGGCCGCTATGACGGACACGCGCTGCCGGAGGACATCAACGCCATGACCACGGCCTCCGCCACGGCGCTGGCCGGGCTCGGACTGATGGGCGTGGCGCGGGACAACTACCCCACCGGCGGCCGCGTGCAGTCGTTCTGCATCGGCTTCGCCGAAGTGGAGGTGGACGTGGAGACCGGCGCCATCGCCTTGAAGGACTACCGCGTGGCGACCGACTGCGGCACCGTGGTGAATCCCCGCACCATGGCCGCGCAACTGCACGGCGGCGGCATCCAGGGATTCAGCGAAGCGCTGGCCCGCAAGTGGGTGTACGACCGCCGCTGGGGCCTCCAGGTGTCGAAGCGGTTCTATTCCAACCGTCCCCCCACGATTCTCGACGTGCCGCACGAGCACGAGCTGCCGTGGATTGCCGTGAACCAGCCCGACCCGTTCACCCCGGTCGGTGCGCGCGGCGTCGGCGAGCCATCGCATGGCGCGGGGGCCGGCGCGGTGCTGTGCGCCATTGCGGATGCACTGGGCGACGGCTACTTCAACCGCACGCCGGTCATGACGGACATGATCCTGACCCGGCTCGAAGACCTGCCGCCGCCGGTTTCGCCGCTGACCGCGCACGCCTGAAGCGACCGGGCCGCCGCCGGATTACAACACCTCGGACGGTGGGCCGGCCGCGGCGACGCGCCCGCGATCGAGTACCAGCACCCACTCCGCGACGCGGCGCACTTCGTCGGCCGAGTGCGACACGTAGATCATCGGCGTGCCGATCACGTCGCGGATGGCTTCGAGGTACGGCATGATACGGCCCCGCAGGCTGTGGTCCAGCGCCGCGAGCGGCTCGTCGAGCATCAACAGGTCCGGCTCGGTCATCAACGCGCGCGCCAGGGCTGCGCGCTGCCTCTCACCGCCCGACAGCTCGCCGACGGGGCGGTCCAACAGGCCGCCAATTTCCAGCAGTTCCGCCACCTGCGCGAGCCGCTCCGGCGCGGCCAGCGCCCCGCGGCGCGACTGCGCGCCGTACAGCACGTTGCGGCGGACGTTGAGGTGCGGAAAGAGGGCAAGATCCTGCGCCACGTAGCCCACCCGCCGCGCGTGGGGCGGAAGGTCGACTTTCTGCTCGTCGTCGAACAGCACGCGGTCGCCGATGCGGACCGTGCCGGAGTCGGGCCGCCGCAGACCCGCGACGAGATCCAGGGCCGTGGTCTTGCCCGCGCCGGACGGCCCGAAGAGCGCCAGGGTGCGCGCCATGGCGATTCTGGGCAACCGGAGACGGAAGGCGTCCTGGCCGTTGCCGAGCTGCACCGTCAGTTCGATCACGATCGGTTTCATGGCGTTCGCGCGAAACGGTTGGCAGCGTACACGGCTGCGAAGGCGATCGCGACCGAGCCGGCGATCAGGATCATCGCGGCCGTGTCGTTGCCCAGCTCGGCATGGCGGTAGATGGCGACTGAGAGCGTGCGGGTGCCGGGCAGGGAGCCCGCCAGCATGATGGTCGCCCCGAACTCACCCACGGCCCGCGAGAAGCCGAGCACCAGCCCGGCCAGCAGGCCGCGCCGGGCAAGCGGCAGGCTGACCGTCAGGAAGACCCGCCAGGGGCGTGCGCCGAGCGTGCCGGCGATCGCCTCGTAGCGGCGGTCCACCTGCTCGAACGCCGCCCGTGCGGCGCGCGTGAACAGCGGCAGCCCCATCACCGCCATGGCGACGACGACCGCCCGCCAGGTGAACACGATCTCGACGCCGAGCGGCTCCAGGAGCTGCCCGATCGGACCGCGGCGGCCGAGCAGCTTCAGGAGGATGATTCCCGTCGCCACCGGCGGAACGACAATCGGCAGCGAAACCAGGGTTTCGACGATGGACCGGCCCCTGAACTCGTAGCGCGCGAGCACCCAGGCCAGCGCCACTCCCGGAGGCAGCATGACCAGCGTGGCGAGCGCGGCCATCAGCAGCGTGAAGCCGGTTACCTCCAGCAGCTCGGCCGTCATGAGGGTCTGCCGCCGGTCGCCGGCTGGAGCAGCACGAAACCCGCCGCCTCGAACAGGCGCACCGCAACCTCCCCGCGCAGGTAGTCGAGGAAACGCCGGCCGGTCTCCGGATTCGGCGTGCCGGCGGCGAGCGCCGCCGGGTAGACGATGGACGGCGCGCTCCCGCGCGGCACCTCGAACGCCACCGCCACGCCGGTCGAGGTCAGGGCGTCGGTGTGGTACACGATGCCGGCGTCGACGGCGCCCGATTCCACCGCCCGCAGTGCGGCGCGCACGCTGCCGGCCGGCGCCACCTTCTCCGCAACCGCGCCCCACAGCCCGGCCGCGGAGAGCCAGCCCCGCGCGTAGACGCCGGCCGGGACCGCCTCCGGATCGCCGAGCGCAATCCGGCGGATCGTGTCACGCGCCAGATCCTCCGGTCCGCTGACGCTGCCCTCGCGGTCGGCCGGAACGACCGCGACCAGCCGGTTCGAGAGCAGGTCCACGCGCGTCGCGGCATCGATCCGGCCGGCTGCAGCCACGCGATCCATCTGGCGCACGTCCGCACTGATGATGACGTCCACCGGCGCGCCCTCCAGCATCTGCGTCGCCAGCAGGTGCGAGCCCGCCACGTTCAGCAGGATGCGGGCGTCCGTCTCGCCCTCGAATGCATTCGCAACCTCACCCATCACGTCCGACAGGCTGGCGGGCACCGATACGAGGAGCACGGGCGAGCCGGCTCGGGGACCGTCAGTCCACTGCCCGCAGCCGGTCGCCGCCAGCAGCGCCGCCGCGCACATGAGTCCCTGGCGCAACCTCCAGCCGGTATGCACTGGGGAATCTTAGCCCGCGCACGGCTCGTTCAAGGGGCCAGGACCGCGATAGAATGCCCGGCAGTCTACCGGAGGCAGTCATGCCCGAACGACCGCTGCCGCGCCCCCATGTCCTGATCGGCATCGCAGTGCTGTGCTGCCCGGCGCTTCTGAGCGCACAGAACAGCGAGACGGTCACCCGGGAGGTCAGGCCGTTCGTCCCGATCACGGATGAGATGCTGCTGGAGCCCGATCCCGGCGACTGGCTCATGGCGCACCGGACCTACGACTTCCAGGCGTACAGCCCGCTGTCCGAGATCAACCGCGACAACGTGCACACCCTGCAGTTGGTCTGGATGCGGGCGATGGACGAGGGCCCGCAGCAAATCCGGCCGCTCGTCTACGACGGGGTGATGTACATCGCCCACAACGGCGATCACCTGCAGGCGCTGGACGCCACCACCGGCGACATGCTCTGGGACTACCGCCGGCAGCAGCCGAACGACCTGCGGGAGTACGCCGCGCTGGGCAACCGCACGCGCAACCTGGCGATCTACGGCACCCACATCTACCACCTGACCGCCGACGCGCACCTGGTCGCCGTCGACGCGCGCACCGGCGAGCAGGCCTGGGAGCAGCGGCTCGCCGACTACCGGGACGGCATCACGCACTCCTCGGGCGCGATGATCATCGACGGCAAGGTGCTCACGGGACGCACGTGCAGTCCGGCCAGCCTCAACGCGCGCTGCTTCATCTCGGCGCACGCGTCGGACGACGGCGAAGAGCTGTGGCGCGTGTACACGGCGGCCGGCGCGGACGACCCGGGGGGCCGGACGTGGGGCAACCTGCCGACCGCGCAACGCGTGCACGTCTCGCCGTGGGGCTCGCCCGGCAGCTACGACCCGGAGCTCGGGCTCGTCTACTGGGGCATCGCCGTTCCCCTCCCCTATCCCCGCATCATCCGGCGCGGCGCCTGGGACGTCGGCGACAGCACGCCGTGCGAGCTGTACTCCAACTCCACCGTCGCGCTCGACGTCGACTCGGGCGCAATGGAGTGGTACTACCAGCACCTGCCCTGCGACGACTGGGACCAGGACTTCGTGCAGGAGCGCACGCTGATCGACACGGTGGTCAACCCCGACCCGGACGCCGTGATGTGGATCAACCCCCGCATTGCCGGCGCCGCCGAGCAGCGCAAGGTCGCGGTGACCATCGGCGAGCCCGGCGGCCTGTTCGTGCTCGACCGCGCGACCGGAGAGTTCCTGTGGGGGACGCCGCTGCCCTACACCAGCACCGAGCGCTTCGTAATCAGCGACATCGACCCGGCCACAGGCCAGGTGTTCATCAACATGGACCTGGTGGCGCGCGAGAACGGCCAGCAGTTCATCATCTGCGGGCACAACGTCAAGGGCTGGTGGTCGTGGTCCTACAGCCCGCAGACGGGCCTGCTCTACATTCCCATCAACCGCTCCTGCCTCAACCAGACGGTCAACGACCGGTCGGTCTCGGGCACCGGCCCCCGGTTCACCCAGCCGGAGCCGGGCTACGAGGAGGAAGGCGACCTGACGGAGCTGCGCGCCCTCGACATCTCCACCGGCCGCGAGGCGTGGCGTTTCAGCACGCGCGCGCCGAATGCCGGCTCGACGCTGGCGACGGCCGGCAACGTCGTCTTCCACGGCGATCTGAACCGCCGCTACCGCGCCTTCGACGCCGAGACCGGCGAGCTGCTCTGGCAGACCATCATGGGCAGCCAGATCACCGGCTTCCCGATCACGTACATGGCGGGCGGACGGCAGTACCTGACCGTGCCGGTCGGCGGTTCGTCCATCTTCCAACTGACCAGCTACGCCGCCGAGATGGAGGCGCCGATGGGCAGCAACATGCTCGTCACGTTCGCGCTGCCCGCGAGATAGGAGACAGATACATGCCGAAAATCTGGCGGCAACGGGCCGGGGCGTGCGCCCTCGGTGCGGTCCTGCTTGGCGGCGCCGCACCCGCGGACGCGCAGCAGGGCGGGGCGGGCGGCGAATGGCGCAGCTACGCCGCCGACGTGGGCGGGAGCAAGTACTCGCCGCTCGACCAGATCGGCCCCGACAACGTGCAGGACCTGCGGATTGCATGGCGCTGGCGGTCGGTCGACCACGAGCTGCAGGACGAGGATCCCGAGCTGCAGTTCAACCCGACGCTGCAGGCCACGCCGCTGATGATCGGCGGGCGGCTGCTGATGGGCACGAACCTGGGACAGGCGGCGGCCATCGACCCGGCGACGGGCGAGACCGTCTGGGTCTACCGGGCGCTGGAGGACGGCGCCGGCCGGCCGCGCGGCGGCTCGACGCGCGGCGTCAGCTTCTGGGACGACCCCCAGCGCAACGACGAGCGCGTGTTCATCGTGAGCGGCCAGCAGCTCGTGGCGCTCGACGCGCGGACCGGCGATCCGCTGCGGGAGTTCGGCGCCGGCGGCATGGTCGACCTGGCCGCCGGGGTGCCCCACCTCGAGGAGTACCGCTGGACCGCCGTGCCGCTGATCTGCCGTGACACGGTCATCATCGGCATCTTCGTCATCGACCAGTTCGAGAGGCGAGAGCAGTCGCCGGGCTACATCCGCGGCTACGACGCCGTCACCGGCCGCCTGAAGTGGACCTTCAACACCATTCCGCGCCCCGGCGAGTTCGGCCATGAGACCTGGGAGGACGGCTCCTGGGAGCACACCGGCGCGGCCAACATGTGGACGGTCGGCAGCGCCGACGAGGAGCTGGGCTACGCCTACATTCCGACCGCCACCGCGACCCACAACTGGTACGGCGGGCACCGGCCGGGCGACAACCTGTTCGCCGAGAGCCTGCTCTGCCTCGACTGCGAGACCGGCGAGCGCATCTGGCACTTCCAGGCCATCCACCACGGCGTCTGGGACTACGACTTCGGGTCCACGCCCATCCTGGCGGACATCACCGTCGACGGGCGGCCGATCAGGGCGGTGGCCATAGTCAGCAAGCAGGCGTTCACCTACGTCTTCGACCGCGTCACCGGCGAGCCGGTCTGGCCCATCGAGGAGCGGCCCGTGCCGCAGTCGGACGTGCCCGGCGAGCGGTTGTCGCCGACACAGCCGTTCCCGACGAAGCCCGCGCCGTTCGACCTGCAGGGGATCACCGAGGACGACCTGATCGACTTCACGCCGGAACTGCGCGCCGAGGCGCTGGAGATATTCAGGCAGTACCGCTCGGGACCGATCTTCACGCCGCCGTCGGTGCGTGACGAGTCGCCCGGCGGCACACTGGGCACGCTGCAGGTGCCGAGCTGGGTGGGCGGCGCCAACTGGAACGGGGCCGCCTACGACCCCGAGACCCAGGTACTGTACGTGCCGTCCATCACCACCACGACGATGATCTGGCTGCGCGAGGGTGACCCGGACGTGTCGCCGTTCCGCTACCTGCAGGGCTCGCCGAACGTGTACATCGACGGCCCGCGCGGCCTGCCGCTGGTCAAGCCGCCGTGGGGGCGGATCACGGCCATCGACCTCAACACCGGCGAGCACGTGTGGATGCGGCCCAACAGTCCCGGCCCGCGCGACCACATCGCGCTGCAGGACCTGGAGTTGCCGTGGCTGGGCGCGCCGGGGCGCGCGGCGCCGCTGCTGACGAAGACGCTGCTGTTCCTCGGCGAGGGCTCGCGGTCGATGCAGGTGCTCCCACCCCACGCCGGCGGCCGGATGTTCCGCGCCTTCGACAAGGCGGACGGGCGCGTCCTGTGGCAGACCGAGCTGGAAGCCGGGACATCGGCGGCGCCGATGACATACATGCACGACGGCAAGCAGTACATCGTCGTCGCCATCAGCGAGCGCGACCACGAGGGCGAGCTCGTCGCCTTCGCCCTGCCATGAAGGTGGACCTCGGTCCGGTGCAGGAAACGCTGCTGATCCCGCTCCTGGCGCGCGCCCGCGAGACGGAGAACCCGCGCGGCCTGCTGCACGACCCGCGCGCGGCCGCCATCGTGCGCAGCCTCGACTACGACTTCGCGAAATGGGAGGGCGGGCGCAGCCTCAAGGGCGCCATGCTCCGCGCGCGGATGTTCGACCGCTATGTCGAGAGCTTCCTCGACGCCAATCCTCGCGGCACGGTGGTCGAGATCGGCTGCGGACTGGACACGCGCTTCGACCGTGTCGACAACGGCCAACTGCGCTGGTTCGACCTCGACCTCCCGGACACGATCGCGCTGCGCCGGCGCTTCTTCGACGACGGGGCGCGGCGCACCATGATTGCCGCGTCCGTTCTGGAGACCGACTGGATGGCGCAGGCGAAGGCGACTGGCGGCCCCTGGATGTTCGTCGCGGAGGCGGTGCTGCCGTACCTCGACGCCGCGGACGCGCGCCGCGCGATCGTCGGACTCGCGGAGCACTTTCCGGGTGCGTGGATCGCGTTCGACACGACGGCGACCCGCATGGTCAACAACCAGCACCGGCACGACGCCATGCGCCACCTCAAGCGGGAGAGCTGGTTCCGCTGGTGCTGCGACGACCCGCTGGAGATCGAATCGTGGGGGGCAGGCGTCCGCCTGCTGGCGTCGAAGACGTTCCTCGACGCCGACCCCGACCTGCTGGAACGCATCCCGTTGCCGCTCCGGCTCGCGGCGCGCTTCGCGCCGTTCCTGCTGCGGCGGCAGACCTCCCAGTACCGGCTGAATCTGGCCATCACAGACGGCGCGGGCCAGTCCGGCCAACCGGCAACTCAAGGCTGACTGCATGCAGGGAGAAGGCGACGGCTTGCAGGTTTCGCGGTTGACGAAGACCTATCCGGGCGGCATCCGGGCGCTCGACGATGTCGACCTGCGGGTCGGTCCAGGGCTGTACGGGCTGCTCGGCCCGAACGGCGCCGGCAAGAGCACGCTGATGCGCACGCTGGCCACGCTGCAGCAGCCCGACAGCGGGTCGATCACGCTGGACGGGGTCGACGCGCTCGCCGACCCCGACTATGTGCGCCGGCGGCTGGGGTACCTGCCGCAGCAGATCGGCACCTACCCGACCGTTACGGGACGGCAGCTCCTGGAGCGGTTCGCCTGGCTGAAGGGCCGGACCAACGCATCCGAGCGCCGGCGCGAGGTTGCGCAGCTTCTCGAGCGGGTGAACTTGCGCGCGGACGCCGACCGCGCCGTGGCCACCTATTCGGGCGGCATGCTGCGGCGGTTCGGCATCGCCCTGGCCCTGGCCGGCAACCCGCGCCTGCTGATCGTCGACGAGCCGACCGCCGGACTCGACCCGGCCGAGCGCAGCCGCTTCCACCGGGTGCTGGCAGACATCGCGGCCAACAACATCGTGCTGCTGTCGACGCACATCGTCGACGACGTCGAGAGCCTCTGCGAACGGCTGTCGATCATGGCTGCCGGCCGCATAGTCGGCGAGGGCACGCCGGCCGCCCTGGCCGCTCCGTTCCAAGGGCGCCTGTGGTCGCGGATGGTGCCCCGCGGCGAGCCGGTGCCGGGTGCCGCGCTGCATGTCTCGGCGACTCCGGCAGGCGCGCGCGTAGTGGTCGAGGCGCCGGTCACGCCCGGCGAGCCATGGGCGCCGCACGCGCCGTGTCTGGAGGACGTCTATCACGCGGCAATCGCGCGGGCGGGAGTCCGCGACGAGGAGTCGGTGGCGTGACGACCCTGCGCTTCGCGGCAACCGAGGCCTGGCACGAGTTCCGCGCCGGCTGCCGGGGGCCGCTCATCCCGATCGCGTTTCCCGGCCTGATCGCCTACCTGATGCTGGTGCTGCTGAACGCCGACTACCTGCGCGACATGGGGGCGACGCATGTGCCGCGCAACAGCCCGCACCTGGTCTACCTGATGATGAGCGGGCAGGCGGTCTGGCTCTTCTTCGTCTGGGCCTGGCTCTTCGCCCAGGTCGTGGTGCGCGACCGGACGGCCGGCCTGCACGAGGTGGTGCTGGCGGCGCCGGTCTCGCTGCCGGCCCTGCTTGCCGGCCGCTACCTCGGCGCGCTGGGTCTCGCCTGCGTACTGTCTCTCGCGACGGGTATCGGGTTCCTGCTGGTGCCGCCCCTCGGCGTCCTCGGCGTATTCGCGCCCGAGACCGTCGGGCCGCAGCCGATCTTCGCGATCGGCCATTCGTTGCTGATCCTGACCCTGCCATCGGCGGCCGGGCTCGGCGCCCTGTACGTGTGCGCGGCGATCCGGACGCGTGGGCTGGCGGGCCCGTTCGCCTGCGCGGCGGCCGTGATGGTCGTCTGGATGGTCGCCATGGTAGTGGTGCGCGGCGGCGACGCGAACCCGGCGCTCGCGTCGCTCTTCGACCCCACCGCCTTCGCCGAGGCGGAGGAACAGTCCAACCTCTGGACGCCGCGCGAGAAGGCGCAGGGCGTCCTGGAGATGACCCCGCCGCTGATAGCCAACCGTCTCGCCTGGACGCTCCTGCCGCTGCTGCTGCTCGGCGTCGTGCTGCGCCGCGTGAAGCGGGAACGGTTGACGCTGGAGCGGGCGCCGCCCGTGCGGGGAGCTGAACTAGCCGCAGGCGAGACGCAAGCGGAGCCTGCGGATGCCGGCGCCCCACCGCTCGGCGCCCCGGAGCGGCCGTCGTGGCTCGGCGCCGCCTGGAGCGAGGCGGCCTGGCACTGCGCCCTGTCGCTGCGCGGCTGGGCGACGCCCCTCGCGCTGTTCATCCTCGCCGCGATGGGTGTGGGCGGTACGTTCGTCCATGTCGTCCTGCACGCCGATGGCCCCCTGCTCCCCCGCCCCGGCTTCGTCGAACCGTTCCTGGTGGAGTTCTACTACCTCGTGATCGTGTTCATGGTGGCTGCGTTCGTCGGCGTCATGGCGCGCCGCGACGACCGCGCCGGCTACGGCGAGATCGCCGACGCCACCCCGGCGCCGCTCGGCGCCCGGGTGGCGGGCCGCGCCCTCGCGGCGGCAGCCGTCACCGTCGCGTTCGCCCTGACGCCGACGCTCGCGGTCTGGGTCGTGACGCTGCTGGCGGTTCCCGGAGCGTTCAATCTGCTCGACCCGCTGCTCTACTTCGGGCTGGTGCTCGCGCCGCCGCTGCTGGAGCTGTGCGCGCTGGTGCTGGTGGCCCACGCGCTGATCCGCCACGCCGGAGCGGCGCACGGGGCCGGCGTCATCTGTGCGTTCTTCATCGTGGTCAACCACGAGCTGGGCGTCACCACCTACCCGCCGGCCGAGGTCGGCGTGCCGCCGAGCATCACGCTGTCGGAGCTTGCCGGGTGGGCGCCATGGCTGGGCTACCTGCTCACCGCCGACCTGTTCAAGCTGGCCGTTGCGGTCGCCGTCGTCGCCCTGGCGTGGCTCGCCTGGCCCCGCGGCACCGCGCTCACGGCGCCACTCCGCTGGCGGACCGGCATGGGAAGGCTGGGAGGCGGTGCGGGCGCGCTGGCCGCGGGCGCCATCGCGCTGGCCATCGGCGTTCACGCCGTGCTGCACGAACAACTCGTGGGGCTCGGGGGCTACAGGTCCGCCGCGGCGGAAACCGCGGACGACGCGGCGTGGGAGGCGCACTGGTGGGCGTCGGCGGCAGCGTTCGCGGTAACGGGCGGCGAGGCGGCCATCGAGATCGACCAGGCCGAGCGGCGCGCGACGGCCCGCTGGCGCCTCGATGGCGTGCGCTCCAGTTCGGGGGTGCTGCACGGCTCGCTGCCGCACGGCGTCGAGATCGCGCGCGCCACCGTCGGCGGGCGTGAAGGATCGGCGACCGTGGCGTTGGATCACTTCGCGCTGCCGCTCGACGCCTGCGGCCCTGCGGCCGAGGGCTGCACCGTGGAGCTGGAGGTAGTCGCCCGCGGAGAGGGATGGTCGGCCGAGGGGGAGAGCCCCTGGCTGCATCCCTCCGGCGTGTGGCTGCGCGCCGCCGACCTGTTGCCGACCCTCGGCCACGACGCGGACCGGCTGGTGCGCGCGCCCCGCGAACGGCGCGCCCACGGTCTGGACCCCGCGCCAGGCGAAGCCTCGGCCGGCGCACTGGCGCCCGCGACCGGTGTGGCGCCCGCGGGAGACTGGCTCTGGTCCGTGACCTTCGACGGCGGTGGTCGCGATTCGGACCGCCCCGGCGGCGCCACGGTCGCCACCACGGGCCGCACGGATGGACCGTTGGACTTCGCCGCCGCGTGGTGGCCTGACGCGCCGGTCGAGACCCGCCGCGGCGGCCTGGCCGCGCTGCACGGGCCGGAGCGCACCAGCGACGCCGCCGGCGTCCTCGACGACCTCGCGGCGATGCACGCCTGCGTAGAGGCGACCCTCGGCCGCGCGCCCACGGTCCGCATGGTGCTGCAGGCGCCGCGCGAGCGCGGCGAGACCGCCCTCCACGGCTACCTGCTGTGGCTGCCGGAGCACGAGGGCTGGGACATCGCCGAAGAGGGCTTCGCCCGCTGGCGGCGCCGGGCGACGATCGCCGCGGCGTTGGCCGCGCGCGAGACGGCGGACGGGGCCGACCTGCGGAAGGAGCCCGGAGAGGACTGGCTGCGGGTCGGCGTCCCCGGCTGGGTCGGCCTGGAGTGCGTCCGTCAGGAAGACGGGGTAGACGCGTGGCTGGCGCTGCAGGCGCGGGCCAGCGACCAGGTCGTCGAGGCCCTCGGCGCCCTCGACGCGCCCGCCGTCGGCGTAGCAGCCGCCGGCGACGTGCCGTGGGTGCAGGAATACACGCCGCTGGCGACGGTCGGCTGGGCGGAGTCCGTCGGCCTGACCGCCGCCGCCGCGGTCGACGCGGTGATCGCCGGGATCCGGGCGGGCGCGCCGCTCGCCGACGCCCTGGCCGAGGCGGTCGGGGCGGGCGTAGCCGGGGAATTGCTCGGACCGCCGGCGTCGTCGGACGTCCTGGTCGAGCAGGCGGAGCGCAACCTCGAGATAGCCGGCCGGCGCTGGATCTGGCGCGACGGCGGTTGGGAGCCGCTGGCCGCTACCATTCACGTGACGCAGCGCTTCGACGACGACAGCGGCGAGCGCCGGCGCATCGGCCCGGTGCCGGCGACGGTCGAACCCGACGCGCCGTTCACGTTGATCGACGCCTGGCCGTCCTTCGAGCGGACGCCGACCGACAATGTCTGGCGCGGCACGGGGAGCGACTAACATGAAGGCTGCCATGAGGAAAAGAACCGGATTGCTGGCTGCCGCCCTCATCCTGGCGCTGGCCGCGGGCTGCCTCCAGGCGCCCGCCACCAGCGGCCAGACCGGTCCGCAAGCGGCGCGGGTCAGCCAGCTCGCCCGCCTGCTCGACGCAGGCACGATCGTGTTCGGCAACTTCGCCAACTTCAGCGGCATCGGCAACGCGCCGATCGACGCCATGACCCACTCGGCCGACGAGAACATCGACGTCGTGATGTACGACCTGGAGCACAACCCGTTCGACGTCGAGGACATGCGGACGTACATGCAGTTCCTGCTCGACCCGGGTGCGCTCGTGACGACCGGCGACATGAGCGTGACGAAGACGATCATCGCCCGCGTCCCGGCCTACGGCCGCGAGCTCCAGCACAACACGTGGATGGTCAAGAGCGTGCTCGACGCCGGCGTGCACGGGGTGGTGTTCCCGCACATCGAGACCGCCGAGCAGGCGCTGACCGCCGTGCGCGCCATGCGCTATCCGCAGGAGCCCGACGCGCCCGACTTCGAGCCCGACGGCATCCGCGGCTCGGGCGCCGCGGTCGCCGCGCGCTACTGGGGCCTGTCCGTCCCCGACTACCGCGCGCAGTCGGACATCTGGCGGCTCGATTCGAACGGCAACCTGATCCCCTGGTTCATCATCGAGAACCGGCTGGCCGTGGAGAACGTGCGCGACATCGCGCGCACGCTGGCGGAGCACAACATCGGCGCCGTGTTGTGGGCCGGCACCGGCGACCTGAGCGTTTCCCTGCTCCAGGACCAGGAGGCGCTGGCCGTAGCGGTGGACGAGATTCTGGCGGCCGGCAAGGAGTTCGGCCTGCCCGTGGCGATGAACGGCGCGGTGGACGTCACCCGCCGCATCGAGCAGGGCGCCCGCATCTTCATGGGCGGCGCGACGCCGGAGGCAAGACGGGAAGCCGGGCGCTGAGCCGAGCCCGGGGTCACTCGGGGCGGTCGACCCGCAGCCGGGTGAGCCGCAGCGTCTTGATCAGCCAGCGGCCGTCGATCCGCTCGTATGTCTCATGGTAGTGGCCCCAGGCCTCCTGGATAGTCCCCCCGTCCGGCAGCTTGAGGATGCCCTCCATCGCCCAGATGCCGGTGGCGGTCGTGGGTGAGGTGATCTCGATCTCGGGCATGTGACCGTGGTGGATGGTGATGAGCTGCTCCACCCCGCGCCTGGTGAACGCGGCAATGGCGGGCGCGCCTGTCACCGGGTTGTCGGGCGTACCCGGGTCGCCGGAGCCCGCGACGTTGAAGACCGCCTCGGCGTCGGGCGTGAACACCGTCTCCAGGCAGGCCCAGTCCTTGGTGTCGAGGCAGCGGAAGTAGGTCGCCTTGAGCCGCTCGATCTCCGCCGTGGCAACATGGCGCTCCAGGTCGCCGAACGCCGCAGCGGTCGCCTTCTGCTGAACCGCTTCCGCCGCCGGCGCGCCGTCATCTCCGGCGCATCCCGCGAGCAGGACGGACAACGTCAGCGCCAAAGCCGGCGCCGGCCTTCCGAACCAGGTACTTGCGAACATCTCACACCTCTTTCTTTTCACGGCGTCGAAACGGGACCTGCCGGAACGGCGGGCGTGTACCAGATCGGCGAGCTCCAGGCGCGCTCCTTCACGGTCGGCGGGTCGGACGGTGGCGGCGGCACGCCGCGCGCCAGCGCCCGGTGCGTCGTCCACCGACAGGTCGGGTTCTCCAGCACCCGGACGTAGTAGAACGCCCGCTGCGCGGGGTCGAAATCCGGGTCGGTCCAGGTGGTGCTCAACTCGGCCGCGCCCACCTCGGTGGAATAGCTGCAGTCGGACAGGTCCACCGTGGCGCCGTTGTCCGCGCAGCGGCGGGTCTGCGGGTCGGGCTCCAACCCGTCGGCGCAGGCAACGTCATAGACCTGCTCGGCCGTCTGCCCGTCGGGCGTTGCCCAACCCTTGACGATCTGGATCTTCTGCAGGTTGGCGCTGGCGGGGTCCTTCATGGCCCAGACGACGAAGCGGGGGCCGTCGCCCGCCGGCGGGTCGGGCAGGTCGTCGCCCGCCGGCGGGTCCGGCAGGTCCGAGCCCATCGGCACGCCGCCGGCGTACGCCGCTTCGATCATGTCGCGCCGGGTGTCGAGGTCGGCCGCGTAGTCCCAGCCGGCAAAAAAGCGCACGTGGATGCGCGTGCCGCTGTTGCCGAACGTCTCGCGGCGGCGCAGCGCGTCGAAGATCGCCTCGCGAGTATTGGCCTCCGCCCACACGCCGACCAGGCCGCCGGGGTTGCTGATATTCCCGCCGTCGGGCTGGTCGCGCCACCATCCTCCCGGGACCGGGGCGGTCGCGCCGAACAAGCCGCCGGTGCTCCACTTGACGGGCCTCGTGGTGAAGGCGTCCTCATCCGTAGCCCCGGGCAGGCTCTGGTGGTCGTCCGGGCTGGCGATGAAGCCGAACTTGAACGGATTCACCCCGTAGTCGGCCTCCAGCCGCAGGCCGGTCTTGAGTGCGTTGCGCACGTAGTCGGACGCGTTGGCGCACCCTTCGCGCTGCCCCGGTTCGCAGACTGGCTGGTAGGGCTCGAAGTTGCACTCCTCGTCCGTGGTGCCCAGGCCGCGGTAGCACTCCGAGTTGCCCTTGATCTGGTGGATCTCCACCAGCGGCTCGGCCCAGGCGCGCAGCCGCAACATTTCCGGCGTATGCGGCGCCCAGCCCGAATCGGCGAACGACAGGCCGCCGCTCAGGTTGGAGTTGTGCGGGATGGCGACTACCTGGCAGTCGCCGGTGCAGGCCGCCTCCAGCCACTCCCAGAGCCGCTCCGGCCGGTTCTCCATCTCGACCGACGAGCCGCCCCACTCCGGCACCCTTTCCCCACGGAAGATGACGTTCCGGTGCAGGTGGCCATAGCCGGGCGGGTTGGCCGTCCACTCGTAGGCCGGGAAGGTCGTGAACACGCCCGGCTCGTTGAAGGCGTCCGCGTTGCGCTGGATCTCGTGCCACAGGTGCCGCGCCCGCTCGTAACACTTGTTGCCGGAGCTCATCGTGGCCTCGCCCTGCCCGCAGATCTCGGGCGGGCGGCGCCCGCGCATCTCGAACTCCGGGTAACCGAACCAGCGGTTGGCACGGACCTCCGCGCAGGTTGCCGTGTCGAAGGCGTCGTCGTTCTCGTCCTCGCAGAGATGCACCTCGCCCAGCCAGGCGTCGTGGTCCGTAACCGCCATGAAGTCGAGCGGCACGCGCAGACGGTGCACCGTGCCGTCCGCCTTGGTCACCTCCTCGCCGCGTCCGAAGCGGTACGCCAGGGCGGGATCGTCGCGGTTGCCGCCCAGCGTGTAGGCGTCCAGCGACCAACTGCTGTGCACGTGGAAGTCCCCGAAGTAGGCGCTCCGCAGCGGATTGCGCGTCGGAGCCCGTGCGGAAGGCGCCGCGGGGCCATCCGGAGAACCTGCCGCCTCCGCGGGGTCGGCTGTTGCGACGCGCGCGTCCGGCCCGGACGCCGCCTGCGAACACCCGACGACCGCGGCCGACAGCAGCGTTGCGCACGCCACCCTGAATCTCTGCATGTTGACGGCGTCCGGAAACCGCTCCAGGGTCCGTCCGCCAGCTTCTAGAATATGCCTCTGGGAGTCGAGCTGAAAGGCCGCCTTTCTCGACGTTGACGCCGTATGCACAAGACCTGCACCCCGTTTCTGGCGCTGATGCGCGGCCTGAACGTCGGCGGGCAGAACGTCATCGGCAAGCACGACCTTGTCCGCTGCTTCGAGCAGCTCGGGTTCGACAGCGTTCGCACCTATATCCAGAGCGGCAACGTGCTGTTCCGCTCGGACGAATCGCGGGTGGCGGCGCTGTCCGACGCGATCGAGGGGGCGCTCACGGAGCGGCTCTCGAACCGGGTGCGGGTCGTCGTCCTCTCTCGCGCGCGCTACCGGGCCGCCGTGGCCTCCGCCCCGGACGACTGGGGCAGGAACGACGAGCGCAAGCACAACGCGCTGTTCACCCTGCGCGGCTTCACGCCGCGGCGGGTCATCGAGCAACTGCCCGTCCCGAAAGGCGAGATCGAGACGGTCTCCAGCGGACCCGGCGTGATTTTCTGGTCCATCTCGAAGCAGCACCAGACCCGCACGACATTGATGAAGCTGGCCGCCGCTCCCGTCTACCAGCACGTTACCGTCCGCAACCACCGAACGGTCTTCAAGCTGCACGAGCTTCTGGAAGCGTTGTAGACATTGCATTCTTGCTGCTGGGATTGTTGCTTTCTTGACGCTGAGAACATTGCTTTTTTGCTGTTTAGCGCACGACAAGGCAATTTCCCTCCCGGCACTCGGGCCATGAGAAGTAGCGCCTCACCGCGTGTTCCTCAGTCTTCCGGGGGGCGGCGCCAGTTGCTGCCACCTGACGCGAGCTCTTCCGCATTCGCGCAGCCTTCCGACAGGCCGAGGCCGCAGGCGCGGGCGAAGGCCTCTGCCGCCGGGAGCGGGGTGGACGCCAGTCCATCGGCGGCCAGGATGCCGAGCTCGTTGCAGGCCCGCGGAGATCCGGCCACGCACTCCGGCGCGTACGTCGCCGCAAGTGCGCGGCATGCTTCGAGGCGCCCCCGGTCGCAGGCATGCCGCCACAGCGGCAGGCCCGCCTCGCGGACGTCCCCTACCCCCTCCGCCGCGTTGATCGGCAGGAACGCGGCGGTCCAGATCGCCATGTAGACGAGATGGCGGCGGCGCGGCGAAAGCGCCCGACCGAGCGCCGCGGGATCGAACCGGCGCGCCGCGTCCGACCGCGCCCAGCGGTCGATCGCCTGCACCGACAGGTTCAACAGCGGGACTGCCAGCAGCTTGTCGTAGAACGTCGGGGCGCCGGCGGCCTCCAGCGCCGCGTACAGCGCAGCCACGCTCAGCCCGTACAGCACCCCGAAGACCAGCCGGCCGAGCTCGCTGCGCGGCGAAGTGGACGGATCCGTGAACAGCAGGTTCATGCCGAGGAAGACCGCGGCCGGGATGTACGAATCGACGAAGAAGTACGTGCCGGTCGCGGCGTGATAGACCGCGCCGAGGCCGAACAGCGTCACCGTGGCGGCCAGCGTCATCGGTGCGACGCCGAACGCGAGCTGCCCCGGCAGCGCAATCAGGAAGATCCCCAAGCCGATGTAGGGCGGGATGTCGAACGTCGTCGCGATCTCCTGCCCCAGCGTCAGGTCGGTCGCGCCGGTGAGCAGCAGCACGAGCGAGCCGACCGCCAGCGGCAGTGAGGACGGGTTGAAGATGTGCGCACTGCGGCCGTCCTTCTCCCAGCGGAGGAGCTCCTTGGCGCCGAAGCCGGCGGCGATCAGCAGGAACTGGAAGGCGAACCAGTCCGGCACGAACCACAGGAACAGGTTGATGCCGAAGATGATCGGAAACGGACCGAAGCCGAGCACGTAGCTGTCGCGGCGCGACCACGCCAGCAGCATGTCGAACGCGTAGGCGAACAGGAGCTGCGCCGCGATGAGCGGCAGGTGGTCGTACACCGGACGCCAGTGCCAGCCCCAGTAGAGCAGCACGGACGCCTGTGCGCACGCCTGGAGGTAGTGCTGCGCCCGCGGTTGCAGCACGATGGAGAAGCGCCGCCCGGACCCGGCCGCGCGCAGGAGGAGCAGCACCAGCCACAGCGCCAGGACGCCGGCCGCCCCCAGCAGCGACCATGCCAGCGACGGACTGCGCTGCGCAGCGGGCAGCCAGGCGAACGCCGCGACCGCCGCGGTGCAGGCGAGCGGCAGCATCAGCGCCCGCGTGGGCGGAAGCCGCTCGAAAGTGACCGCAACCGGCCGGCCGCGGTATTCCCGCCGTTGGACTTCCTGCATTCCCGTCGCCGCTATCGTTGCATTTCTGCCGCCGGCGACGCGACAATCGTGCCCTCATGTTGCTGCGGATCGGCCGGCGCGACTTCCTGCGGGCGGCGGCGGCGCTGACTGCCGGCGCCGGTCTCCGCGCGCAGCCGCGGGAGCACCCCTTCGCGGTCCTCGACCTGAACCACGTATCGATCGGCGTGGCGGACGTCCCGCGCTCGCTGGATTTCTACCAGCGGCTGTTCAGCCTGACGGTGTACACGAGCCAGGCCGGCGGCAACCTGCCGATCATGACCATCGGCGCCGGGCCGCAGTTCGTCGCCCTGAGCCCTGCCCCACCCGGCCGGCCGCGCGGCGCGGGCCACCACTTCAGCATCCATATCGACGGCTTCGACCCGGACCGGGTCATGCGCCAGCTCGCCGATCTGGGGGTCGAGGCGCGCATCTTCCCCTGGACCTACGAGGGGCGGCGATACGATCTGCGGCCGGCCGCGGCGCAGCGGCCGGTGGTGGTGGACGCTGCCGACACGCCGGAGCTGGTGTTCGACGACCCGGACGGCGTGCTGCTGCAGATTCAGGACGCCAGCTACTGCGGCGGAGTGGGCGCCCTGGGCGAGCTGTGCGGCATCCCCGCGGTACCCGCGCCAGGCGGGGGCGCGTTCGCCGCGCGCACGCTGAACCACGTGTCGGTTCCGGTGTCCGACGTACCGCGCTCGCTGGGGTACTACCGGCGGGTGTTCGGATTCGCGCACCGGACATCGCAGGCGCGCGGCGACATCCCCATTCTGACCGTCGGCGCGGGTCCGCAGTTCGTCGCCCTGCGGGCGGGAGAAGGCGGCGGTCATCACTTCTGCCTCGGCATCGAGCAGTTCGACCCGGAGGAGGTGATGGAGACGCTGGCGGAGCACGGCGTCGAGGGCCGCCTGCGGCTGCGTCCCGCGGCCGACCAGCGGCCGGCGGGCCGGCCGGGCGCGGGCGACACACCCGAGATCACGATTCGGGACCCGGACGGGATCACCGTGCAGATCCAGGACGTCAGCTACTGCGGCGGCGTGGGACCGCTCGGCAATACCTGTCCGTAACCGGCGGCCGGGCTCACACGCCCGAGAGCGTTTCGAGCTTGAGTCCGGGAATGCGGCCGGTGCTGTCGCCGAACTGCTCGATCGGCACGTCCAGCTTGTCCAGCACCGACACGTAGAGGTTGGTCAGCGGCGTGTCCTTCGGCAGCACCAGGTGCCGGTCACCCTTGACGCGTCCGCCGCCGCCGCCAGCCAGCGCGATCGGCAGCTCGTCGTGCGAGTGCAGGTTGGCGTTGCCGATGCCCGCCCCGTAGACGATGAGCACGTTGTCGAGCAGGTTGGCGTCGCCGTCCGGCGTGGCGCGCAGCCGCTCCAGGAACTGGGCGAACAGCGACACGTGGAACGCGTTGACCCTGGCGACGCTCTCCACCGCCTCGGGGTCGTTGATCAGGTGGCTGATCTGGTGGTGGGCATCCGACACCCCGATCTCGGGGTATGCGCGGACGGTGGTCTCGCGCGTGAACAGGAAGCTGAACACGCGCGTCAGGTCGGCCTGGAACGCCAGCGCCTGCAGCTCGTACAGCAGCCTTGCATGGTCGGCGAACGCCGGCGGGATGCCGCGCGGCTTCTCGACGAGCGGCAGCTCCCGGTCGCTCTGCTCCTCGGCGCGCTGGATGCGGTGCTCCACGCCGCGCACCGCCTCCAGGTACTCGTCCATGCGCCGCCGGTCGCCCGGTCCGAGCGTGCTGTTGAGGCGGCGCGCTTCCGCGTTGACCACGTCCAGGACGCTGCGGTCCTGCTTGATGCGGGCGAGGCGGGCGTCACGATCCGTGGAGTCGCTGCCCCCGAACATCCGCTCGAACACCGCCCGCGGATCGCGCTCCATGGGCAGCGGCGTGGTCGGGTTGGACCACGAGATCGTGTTCATGTAGGCGCAGCTATAGCCCGAATCGCAGGCGCCCGAAATCTCGTTCGACTCCATGGCGAGCTGCAGGGACCCGAGCTGCGTCTCGCGCCCGAGCACGTGCGCCGCGATCTGGTCGACGGTGGTGCCGGAGCGGATGTCGGATCCTTCGGTCTTCTTGATCGGCACGCCGCTCAGGAACGTGCCGGCGCCGCGGGAGTGGTCTCCCACGCCTTCCGTGCCGCGGGCGTTGGCCACCAGGTTGGCCAGCCCGCTGAAGACGACCAGCCGGTCTCGGAAAGGCTCCAGCGGCTTCAGCGTCGGCGACAGCGCAAACCCGGGGTCGCTCGTCTCCGGAAAGAAGTGCAGCAGCGACATGCCGTTCGGGACATACACCGCGCCGAACCGGCGCACCGTCTGCGGCGAGGCGAACGCCGGCACCATGCCGTCGAGCAGCGGCAGCGCCAGCGAGGCGCCCATGCCGCGCAGCACCGTGCGCCGCGAAAGCCCGCGTCGTGTGACGATCATCGAGCGCTCCTCATCCGAAACGGCGGACTGTCCACGATGGCCCCGACCAGCGCCGACCAGCGATAGTCGTCCGCGGCCGCGCGCCGCATGATCTCGCGCACCGCCGGTTGATCGTAATACTCGAGGCCGCGGCCGAGCGCATAGGTCAGCAGCTTGCGCGTAACCGTTGCAATGAACTGCTCCTTGCGCTCCAGCAGCGCTGCGCGGAACTCGACCGGACCGTCGAACGTCGCGCCGTCGGCCGTGGTGCCGGATGCATCCACCACCACGCCGTTGTCGGTCTCGCGCCAGCGGCCGATCGGGTCGAAGTTCTCCAGCGCGAAGCCGAGCGGGTCGATCTTCGCGTGGCAGGTCGCGCAGGCCGGGTTCCGGCGGTGCTGCTCCAGCCGCGCGCGCGTCGAGCGCGGCTGTCCGGCCGCGCCGTCCTCCTCCAGCGCCGGCACGTCGGGCGGCGGGGGCGGCGGGGGCGCGCCGAGAATCGACTCGAGCACGAACTTGCCGCGCAGCACGGGCGACGTGCGGTTGGCGTACGACGTGGCCGTCAGAATGCTGCCGTGGCCCAGCAGCCCGGCCCGCCGCCCGTCGGCCAGATCCACGCGGCGGAAGTGGCTGCCGTACACGCCCGGCACGCCGTAGAAGTGGGCCAGGTGCTCGTTCAGGTATGTATACGGCGCCCGCAGCAGATCCACCACGCTGGCGTCCTCGCGGACCTGGCTGGCGAGGAACAGCCCGGTCTCGCGGCGGAAGGCGTCGCGCAGCTTGTCGTCGAACACGGGGTACAGCTCCGCGTCCGGCTGCAGCCGGCCCAGGTTGCGCAGGTAGAGCCACTGGCCGAAGAAGTTGTCCACCAGCGCCGCGGCGCGGGGATCCGCGAGCATTCGCCCGACCTGCGCTACGAGAACATCCGGCTCGCCCAGCTCACCGCGCTCGGCCAGCGCGAGCAGCTCGTCGTCGGGGATGCTGCTCCAGAGAAAGAACGACAGCCGCGACGCCAGCTCCACGTCGCCGATGCCGTAGACATCTCCCGCGGCGAGACCGTCCGGGTCGCGCTCGACGCGAAAGAGGAAGTGCGGGTTGACAAGGACGGCGGACACTCCCGCCTGCACGCCGGCGTCGAAGTCCGCGCCGGCTGCCCGCCGGTCGCGGTACGCTGCCAGCAGCGGGTCCACGTCCGCGCCGGTCACGGGCCGGCGGTACGCACGCCGGGCCAGCGCCGACAGGATGTTTGCGGCGCAGCGCTCCTCGTCGCCCGCGCCGGCCGGACGGCAAGTGAAGATGCGCTCGCGGCTCGGAGAATCCCCCGTGCCCCTGACGTCGTACGGCCCGCCTACCGTGACCGCGCTGATGGCCGGCAGGCCGCTGGAATCGTCGTTGTGGCTGAAACTGCGCGTCGGCAGCGGCAGCCGCAGACCCTCGGGCGCGCCGTTCCGCCTGGGGAACGTCACGGTCACCGCATGCGGGCCGGCGTCGACCGGCAGGCGTACGAACAGCTCCTGATCGAGTTGCTGCGTTGCCTGCAGGCCGCCGCGCCGGTCGATGCCGCCGACGATGTCGGCCGGCCCCACGGTGAAGCTCTTGACGAGCCTGCCGTCCAGCCGCACGTCGATCCGGTGCTCGTCCTCCAGGTCTGCGGCGCGGTCGCCGAGCCCTTTCAACCGGCCCGACATGATGGCCCGCTGCAGCTCGATGCGGATACCGTACTCGGCGTCGACCGGAAAGGTGTGGCGCACGCTGACGCCGCCGCGGGTGCCGAACGGCAATTCCTCTCCCATCCGGTCGTCCTGGCGGAAGTTGCGCGACGCGTGGTAGATCACCTCTCCCGCGCCGACGTCCGTATCGCCGACCGCCAGGCGGCTTATCCGCTGGGCGGCCGAGAGGTAGCGCTCCAGCAGCGGCTGCGAGACCGTGAGCACGTCGCCGATGTTGTCGAAGCCGTAGCTCGCGTCGTCGGCCGGCAGCAGCGATCGGCCGTCGATGTCGAGGGCCAGGAGATCGCGGACGGCGTTGGTGTACTCGGCGCGGTTCAGGCGGTGAACCGCCGCCGACCGCCCGGGATTCACCCGCTCGGACGCCGCCGCGTCCAGGTTCTCCACGAGCCAGGAGGCGAAGCCGGCATAGGTGGCCTCATCCGGCCGCGGCCGGCCGGCCGGCGGCATCTCGCGGGCCTGCAGCTTCTGCAGCACCTTCTCCCACAACTGGGCGTCGGCCGCGACGTGCGCGAGATCCGCCTGGTCGAGCGTGAGATTCGCCGTTCGCAGCCGCTCGTTGTGGCACGTTACGCAATAGCGCTCGATGACCGCGCCGTAGTGCTCGGCGGGCGCTGCCGGGCCGTCCGCGCCGGGCTGGGCGGACGCGGCCGCTGCCGAAACGACGCCGGCCACCGCCACTGTCGCAACGACCCCCACAACACGCCGCGGCCGGTGGGACGGCCTGATGCCGATTGACATTTGCGTCAGTACCGCAGCCGCTTCTGCTCGTGCGAGGGCGGCGTCGGCCGGGCGCCGTGCGCCTTCAGCAGCGCCATCGTGCTCTCGTGAATCGTCTTCGTCATCGTGGTCGTGTCGAAGAAACCGGAGGCGATGGCCAGCGGCGTCCAGCCCACGATGTTCTCCGCGTCCACTTCCGCGCCGTGATCCAGCAGCAGTTGCGCCACGCTGTCCCAGCCGGTGTAGGCGGCCGCGTGCAGGGCCGTCTCGCCGACGGTGTTGGCGCCGTTGACGTCCACGCCGGCGTCGATGATCAGGCGCGCCGCCGCCAGCGCGTCGCTCTCCGGATGGATGTCGGTTCCAATGGAATAGGCGTAGCCTGCCGCCGCGACCAGCGCAGTCGTTTCGTCGTCCGTCGCCAGCAGCGGATCCGCGCCTGCAGCCAGCAGCGCGTGCATGATGTCGAGATCCGCCGCCCGCGCCGCCACGATGAACGGCGTTGCCCCCGCCATGGCCATGCGGCGAAAGCCCAGAAAGCCTTGCGTGGGCGGATTGTTCCGCAGCCGGATGTTGGGGTCCGCGCCGGCCGCCAGGAGCGCCTCGACCAGTGCCAGCTTGCCCGGCCCGCGGCCCGCGTAGCCGTCCCAGCCGGTAGTCCCGCCCGCTTCCGTCGTGGTGAGCGCCGTTTCCCAAACCCCCGCCGCCCAGTGCAGCGGCGCGAATCCTGCGCCGTCGGCGTCGGGGTCGGCCCCGTGGTCCAGCAGCAGATGCGCAAGTGGCCAGCGGCCGTGCACCACGGCAATGACGAGCGCGGTCGTGCCGTCCGCCGCCGCGGCGTTGACGTCGGCCTGCCGCTCCAACAGCAGCAGCACGGCGGCTTCACGGTTCTCGCGGACCGCGAACAGCAGGGGCGTGTAGCCGCTGGCCGAGCTCGCCTGCACGTCGGCCCCGGCCGCGATCAGGCGCCGCAGCGCCTCGGTGTGCCCGGCCGAGGCGGCCCACATCAGCGCCGTCTGGCCATGCGCGTCGTCCCGGACGTCGACCTCGGCGCCGGCGGCGAGCAGCGCGTCGATCACGTCCAGATTGCCGGTGCGCGCCGCAAACATGAGCGGCGCAGCGCCGTGCTCGTCGGCGGCATTGGGGTCGGCGCCCGCGCCCAGCAGCCGCTCGACCATGGCGAGGCTGCCGTTCGTCGACGCCAGCGCGAGCGGCGCCACGCCGTAGTCGTTTGCCGCGTCGACGCGTGCGCCCGCAGCGATCAGCAGATCGGCGGTCTCCAGGTCGTCCCAATGCGCCGCCCAGTGCAGCGGCGTGGCGCCGTCCGCCTGCGGCGCGTTGACGTCGACGCGCTCGTCTACAAGCGCGCGCGCTGCCGCCCGGTCGCGGCTCTTCACCGCCTCGACGAGACGTTCGTCGTTCTCTGCGGCCGCCAGAGCGGCGGTGGTCAAACCAAGGGCCAGGGACACCGCCGCGGCGGCGGCTGGCGCGACGAAGCCGCACCGAGAGTTCATGGGCACCAACCGTCCCGGCGCCCTACTCCTCGGCCAGGAACGGCACCGCCGGCTCGCGGATGCCGGGGTGGCCGGCCTCTTTCCGCTGGCGGGACACCCGCGCGGCCGCTTCGAGCGCCTGCTGCTCGTCGGCGCGGCCGCCGCTGAGCAGGTTGAACATGCCGTGGTTGCCTTCGTGGCAGGCGTATTCGAACAGGTGGTTCAGTTGGTTGCCGTCCGTGTCGCGCCGCGTCATCGGGATCGACAGCGTGTATGGCCGGGTGTAGATCTCCGGATCCTCGATCGTGAGCTCGTAGTCGATCGAGTTCGCGTCGCGCATCGTGAACCGTTCCACCACGCGCAGCGTGCCGCCCGGGCCGCGGTGCCCCGTCTGGATGATGTGCGACGGCTGATAGTCGCCGCCGTCCAGCCGGTCGTTGAACCGCTCCGTCTCGACCACCAGCGTATTCCCCTCCCAGCGGCCGCGGCTGTCGCCCAGCCACTGCCGCACGCCGTCGTCCACGTGCGGCCGGCCGTCGAGCGGGATGATGCGCGCTTCGTGGATCATCTCGATGAGGATGGCCACGTGGTCCTGCGTCTGCAGGATCTGGTAGTTCGCGTTGTAGCCGTTGGGGATCATCGTCACCGGCATGGTTCGCGATATGCAACGCTCCCAACTGTTGCGGTCGAGCCAGGAATCGGCCTCCCCGCGCCCCTCACGTGCGTTCTCGCGTTCGATCAGGCGCTGCTTCGCCGCCGGCAGCAGCTCCGGGATCCGGCCGTCCGGCGGGTCCACCACGAGCGCCTCCCGGATCATCGTCCCCGACCGCTCGATCCAGGCGGCGCCGGTGCCCTGCGTGGCCGCAATCACGGCCTGCCGTGCGAGCTGGTCGCGCTCCTTCTCCGCTTCCGTCATGTGCTCCATCGGCGTATCGGTGGAGTTGTTCCAGACGCCCCGCAGATCCGGGTCACCCCACGGAGTCTGCGGCAGCTCGCCCTCGGCCGGCGGCAGCAGCCCGTCCAGGCCGGTCGGCGCCCCCGAATACAACCGGTCGCCCTGCCCCGCCGCGGGTGCGGCAAACGCGGCCAGCACGACGAGGAGAACAGTCGCGGCTGACAGGTATCGATAGCTCATGCAACCCTCCAAGGTTCACTGCGCAATACACCATCCCGCGCGCCCGTTGTCAACCTGATGCGCGGGCAGCTAAACTGCGGCGATAGCTTCTGCAACCGAGGAAAGGCCTCCATGCGCACGCGCGATGCGTTGAGCGCCCGCTTCTGCACTGGATTCCTCCTGCTCCTGCTCGCAACGACTGTAGCGCTGCGGGCCGGAGCCGCCGACATGCCGCTGGTCACCGCCGCGGCGCAACAGGACTGGCGGCAGGTGCGGGCGTTGCTGGCAGAAGGCGCCGACGTCAACGAGCGCCGCGCAGATGGCGTCACGGCGCTGCTGTGGGCCGCGCACTGGGACCACCTGGAGACGGTGGAGGCGCTGCTCGCTGCGGGCGCGGACCCGAACGCCGCCACCGACCACGGCGTGACGCCGCTCATGCGGGCGAGCGAGAACGCCGGTGACGCGGTAGCGGAAGCGCTCCTGGCCGCCGGCGCCGACCCCAACGCCGCCCAGGCCAGCGGGCTCACGGCGCTGATGATTGCGGCCGACACCGGCGACCGCGACGTGGTGCGCGCTCTGCTCGCCCGCGGCGCCGACGTCAACGCCGTGACGCCGAGCACCGGGGCCACGGCGCTGATGTGGGCGGTGGAGGCGCCGCATCCCGCCGTCGTGCACATCCTGCTGGAGAGCGCAGCCGACGTGAGCGTGTCGTCGAAGAAAGGCTTCACGCCGCTGCTCCTGGCCGCGCGCAACGGAGACGTCGAGCTGGCGCGGCTGCTGATCACGGCGGGCGCCGACGTCAACGAGCCGGGATCGGACGGCACCCACGCCCTGCCGCTGGCCATCATCAGCGGCCACGATGCGTTCGCGATGTTCCTGCTGGAGCAGGGCGCCGATCCGCGCGGCACGATCGACGGCGTACCCGCGATCCATGCCGCGGCCGGCGACGTCACCACCTGGCTCGTGGACTGGTACAGGGAACACGGCGGACGCCGGGCGGTGGACGCTGGAGGACGCGGGATCAGCGGACTGAGCCCCGAGCGGCGGCGGCCGCTGGTCGCGGCGCTGCTGGCGCGCGGCGCCGACCCCAATGCGCGGATCGACAAGTCGGCGGTCGTGCTGAGCTACATCGGGACCACGCGCTACGGCGTGTTCGAGCAGAAC
Organism: Vicinamibacterales bacterium; assembly: GCA_965207665.1. GTDB lineage: Bacteria > Acidobacteriota > Vicinamibacteria > Vicinamibacterales > UBA8438 > JAAXGX01. Next base: position 1,857,808 of record CBDBMV010000002.1, on the reverse strand, counting down.
TCGGTCGGCACCGGGGACGTCCGCGGCGCGACGCCGCTCTGGGTGGCCGCCAAGTCCTCGAACGGCGGCGGCCTGCAGGGGGAGCAGGGCCCGCCCTCGCAGTACCGCTACGACAGCAGCGCGGACATCATCCGCGCGCTCGTGGCGGCCGGCGCCAACCCGAACCTCACGACCGATGACGGCACAACCCCGCTCATGATGGCGGCCGGGCTGGGCGTGCGGTCGCACCAGCCGCTCATGCCGCGCGGCAGGCCTTCGCCCCCGGCCGAGGCAGCCGTGCGGGCGCTGGTCGAAGCGGGCGCTGAGGTCAACGCGGCCAACAACGGAGAATTCACGGCACTGCACGGCGCCACGTTCCGCGGCCTCAACGAGGTGATCCAGTACCTGGTCGAGCAGGGCGCCGACATCGACGCGCGCGACTACCGCGGCCGCACCGCCTACCGCATGGCGGAAGGCGCGAAGCAGTCGTTCCAGTACCAGGCGTTCCCCGAGACCGCTGAGTTCCTCAAGCAGCTCGGCGCCAACCCGCGCCTGGGCATACCTGGCACCATCCACGAGCGCGCGGACCGCGAGGCGCTCGCCGAAACCGTCGGCGGCCCGGACAGCCGCTGAGCCACAGGCCGCCATATGCTGCCGCGCATCGCGATCGTCGTCGGCGCCGCGCTGGCGCTCGTGGCCGGCGCTGTCGAGGAGGCCGCCGCCCAGGCGCCCTCGCGGGCGCTCCTCGACCGCTACTGCATCACCTGCCACAACGAGCGGCTGCAGACCGCGAACCTGATGCTCGATCGCGTGGATCTCGACCGGGTCGGCGACCACGCCGAGGCGCTCGAAAAGGTCGTGCGCAAGCTCCGCGCCGGGCAGATGCCGCCGGAGGGCCGTCCGCGGCCCGCGCGCGAGGACGTCGAGACGTTCGTCGCGGCGCTGGAGACGGCGCTCGATCGCGAGGCCGCGGGGCGGGTCGCGCCAGGCCGGGTCGCGTCGCGGCGGTTGAACCGGGTCGAGTACGTCAATGCCATCGAAGACCTGCTGGCACTGCAGGTCGACGGCGCCGAGCTCCTCCCGAGCGACATGGCCGGCTTCGGATTCGACAACAACGCGGAAGTGCTGGCCATGACCCCGTCGCTCATGGCGCGCTACATCACCGCCGCGACGACCATCAGCCGCATGGCGGTGGGCAGCCCGGACAACCGGCCGGACGGCCGGCTCTACACGCTCGGATTCGAGCGGCAGGACGAGCGGATGCACGAGGACATGCCGTTCGGCACGCATGGCGGGCTGTCCGCGCGACACGTTTTCCCGCTCGACGGCGAGTACCTCTTCTCGATCCGCATGGAGCGCGGCCTGGGCGACACCAGCGGCCGTGTCCGGGGCATCGCCGAGGACGCCCACGACATCGAGCTGCGCATCAACCATGAGCTGATCGAGACCTGGAACATAGGCGGCGAGTATCCGGGGGCGCTGCCCGGGTTGACAATCGCCGACGACGACGTCGAATCGCTCCGGACGCACGAGTACCGCATGACGGCGGACCACGGCATGGACCTCCGCATCCCTGTCGAGGCCGGTCAGCGGCTGGTGAGCGTCGCCTTCACCGATTCGAACCCGTCACCCGTCGCGGGCGTCTACGGGCAGCCGGGGATCTACAGCCTCTTCATCGCCGGCCCCTACGACGGAACCGTTCCCGACGTGACGCCGAGCCGTGCTCGAATCTTCACCTGCCGGCCGGCCGACGCCGCAGCGGAAGACGAGGCGGAATGCGCGCGCGAGATCCTGAGTGCGTTGGCGCGGCGGGCCTACCGGCGGCCGGTGACGGAGCGCGATCTGGACGTCCTGCTGCCGTTCTACGAGGACGGCCGGCAGGAACGCGACTTCGAGTACGGGATCGAACGCGGGCTCGAGGCGATACTGTCGATGCCGGAGTTCCTGCTGCGGGCGGAGCGGCAGCCGGCTGGGGTCGCCGCGGGCGAGCCGTACCGCCTGTCGGACCTGGAGCTGGCCTCCCGCCTCTCGTTCTTCCTGTGGCGCAGCATTCCGGACGACGAGCTCCTGGAGGTCGCCGCGACGGGCCGGTTGAACGATCCGGACGTGCTGGACCGGCAGGTGCGGCGGATGCTGGCCGACCCGAAGGCCGTCCGCTTCATGAACGACTTCGTCGGCCAGTGGCTGCAGGTGCGCAACATCAACGAGCAGTCGCCCGACGGCGGGTTGTTCGCGCAGTTCAACGATACGCTCCGCAAGGCCATGGTCAGCGAGACGGAGCTGTTCTTCCAGAGCCAGGTGCGCGACGACCGGCCGATCCCCGAGCTGCTGCGGGCCGACTACACCTATCTGAACGCGCAGCTCGCAGGGCACTACGGCATCGACGGCGTGTACGGCAGCCGCTTCCGCCGCGTCGATCTCGACGACGACCGGCGCCACGGCCTGCTGGGGCACGCCAGCATTCTGACGATCACCTCGTATGCGAACCGCACGTCGGTGGTGCTGCGCGGCAAGTGGATGCTGGAGAACATCCTCGGCGCGCCGCCGCCGGCGCCGCCGCCTAACGTCCCGCCGCTGGAGGAGAACGACCCGGCCGGCGAGCCGACCTCGCTGCGCGCGAAGATGGAGCAGCACCGCGGCAACCCGGTATGCGCGAGCTGCCACGCCATGATCGACCCCCTGGGGTTCGCGCTGGAGCACTATGACGCCATCGGCCGCTGGCGCGAGACGGATCGCGGCGCGCCCATCAACGCGACGATCGACTGGCGGGGACAGACGATCGACAGTCCGCGCGCCTTTCGCGAGGCGTTGCTGGGCCGGGGCGCCACCTTCGTGGACACGGTGGCCGAGAAGCTGCTGACCTACGCGCTCGGCCGCGGCCTCGACTACCGCGACGCGCCGACGGTGCGGCAGCTCGTGCGCGACGTCGCGCAGGACGGGCAGCGCTGGTCGGCTCTGATCAACGGGATCGTCACGAGTACGCCGTTCCGGATGCGGCAGGCCCCTGCCGCCGACAACCTTGTCGCCACGGCGGCGGTTGCGGATCCGGCGCATCGGAGCGATAATCGCTAGCCGGGAGAGGTTGCGACATGTACGTCACCAGGAAATTCCTGCCGCGTCGCACGGTGTTGAGAGGGCTGGGAACGGCGCTCGCACTGCCCTTCCTCGACAGCATGGTGCCGGCCCTGACGGCGCTGAGCAAGACGGCGGCCGCGCCGGTCAAGCGGTTCGGGGTGTTCTACGTGCCCAACGGCATGTCGATGCCGTTCTGGTCGCCCGAGCAGGCGGGCCCGCTCGACGACCTGCCGCCGATCCTGCGCTCGCTCTCCGACCTCAAGCAGAACGTTCTTATGTGCGGCGGCCTCGACGACGAGGCGGCCAACAAGGTCAAGGGCGGCGGCGACCACTCGCGCTCGGCCGGGACCTTCCTGACCTGCGTGCCGTACAAGCTCACAGCCGGCGCGGACGTCTACGCCGCGGTGTCGATGGACCAGATCGCCGCACGGGAGCTGGGCACGGAAACCCAGTTGACCTCGCTGGAGCTCGGCATCGAATCGAACTCCATGCTCGGCTCGTGCGACGGCGGCGCGAGCTGCGCGTACACGAACACGGTGGCGTGGCGCACGCCGACCACGCCGCTGCCGATCGAGAACAACCCGCGCGCCGTGTTCGAGCGGCTGTTCGGCGCGAGCGGCACGACCGACCCGGAGGCGCGCCAGGCGCGCATGCGCCGCGACCGCAGCCTGCTCGACGCGGTCAATGGCGAGCTGAAGCACCTGGGGCTGTCCCTCGGACCGGGCGACCAGGTCAAGCTGGACGAGTACCTGGAGGCGGTGCGCGATGCCGAGCGCCGCATCCAGTTGGCGGAGCGCCAGAGCGCGACCGAGCTGCCGGTGGTCGACCGGCCGATCGGCACGCCGAGCGACTACGCCGAGCACGCCACGCTGCTCATGGACCTCCTGGCGCTGGCGTACCAGACCGACATGACGCGCATCAGCACCTTCATGCTGGCGCGCGAGGTGAGCTCGCGGGCGTATCCCGAGATCGGCGTGTCGGATTCACACCATCCCCTGTCGCATCACCAGGACCGCCCGATCAACCTCCAGCGGCTGGGTCTGGTCAACGAGTACCACTTCCGGCAGTTCGCCCACCTCGTCAAGCGGCTGGCGGAGACGCCGGAAGGCGACGGAACGATGCTCGACTCGACGCTGTTCCTGTACGGGACCGGGATCAGCGACAGCAACACCCACTTCCACGAGGATCTGCCGATCGCGCTGATCGGCGGCAAGGCGACCGGGATCAGCGGCGGGCGTTACGTGCGCTATCCGGAGGGCACGCCCCTGGCGAACCTGCACATGACCGTCCTCGAGATGCTGGGCACACCCGTCGAGAGCTTCGGAGACAGCACCGGCACCCTCAAGCGCCTGTCGGTGTAGGTCCGGTCACCTGCACGCCGCGCAGCGGCCAAAGAGAATCAGCTCGTGGCCGTCGACCTCGAAGCCCTCGGGCGCCAGCTCCTTGACTTCAGCGGGACACCGATGGACGTCGAACGCCTGATCGCAGAGGCGACAGAGGAAGTGGTGGTGATGCGGGCGCGCGGCCAACTCGTACCGCAGCCTGCCGCCGGGAAGGTCCACTTCCGATAGCCACCCCTCACCAGCAAGGGCCTTCACGTTCCGATAGACGGTCGCCAACCCGAGCGACGGCACGATCTGCTGGCCGTGCTCGAGGACCTCGTCCGGCGTCAGGGGACGCTCGACGCTCATGAACACGCGGCGTATCGCCGTGCGCTGACGAGTGTCTCGTTGCATTGCAGTGAGCGATCGCCGTCAGCCTGCCTGATCGGCGTACTCGTCGTCGGCGCATGCCGAGCACGCGCTGGCCTGGCAGACGCGGGCGCTCTGCACCAGCGCGCCTGCGAGGACAAGGCTGCCGGCGACCGACGTCACGGTCTCGGGCAGCGGCTCGAACCAACCGGCGAGCGAACCGCCCCAGAGCGCGCTCCCCGCGACAAAGGTGAGGAGCACGGCCGCGTTCTTGCGGGCCGGGCCCAGAACGAGCATCAGCGCGCCGAGAAGGACGTTCCCGACCCACATGGTTCGCTCGACGCCTTCGGAAAGCGCGAGCGCGGGCGCCGCCGCGACCAGGAACGGCGTGAGCGCGCAGTGCAGGCTGCACCAGGCCGCGGCGCACGCCGCTACGCGCGACCCGGAAACCAGAAAAGTGCTCGACGGGACGGTTGCGAGAGATTCATTCATGGTGTCGCATCGGCATGATAATGCATTCTCATGCCGCTGTCACGACCCCTCCTCTGGCCCGCGCGGAAACGAATTCGCCATAATGAGAAGTTGCGTCGCGCGGGACGCGCGCAGCTCCATAACAAATGATCATCGACTGGTTCGCCCGCAATTCGGTCGCCGCCAACCTGCTGATGGCGTTGCTCGTCATCGGCGGGCTGATCGCCTCCGTCAACGTGACGTCCGAGGTGATGCCGGAGATCTCGCTCGACCGCATCCACGTCGAAGTGCCTTACCTGGGAGCCGCCCCGGAAGAGGTCGAGGAGGCGGTGTGCGTGCGGATCGAGGAGGCGATCTACGGCATCGACGGGATCAAACAGATCGTCTCGACGGCCTCGGAGGGCATGGGCAGCGTCATGATCGAGCTCGAGCTCGGCGCCGACATCCGCCGCGTGCTGGACGACGTCAAGGGCCGCGTGGACGCCATCGACACGTTTCCCGTGGAGACCGAGAAGCCGATCATCCGCGAGCTCGTCGCGCGCGCCCAGGTAGTGGACCTGGCCGTGTCGGGCTACGCGGACGAGTTCGTGCTCAAGGAGATCGCCGAGCGCGTGCGCGACGAGCTGGCCGCGCTTCCCGAGATCTCGCTGGTCGAGGTGACCAGCGCGCGCCCCTACGAGATATCGATTGAAGTGTCGGAATCGACGCTGCGCCGGCACGGCCTCACGTTCGACGACGTGGCCGCGGCCGTGCGCAACTCGTCGCTCGACCTGCCGGGCGGCTCGGTGCGCAGCGACGCCGGGGAGGTCCTGCTCCGCACCATCGGACAGGCGTATCGCGGCGACGAGTACGCGGCCCTGCCGCTGCTGACGCGGGGAGACGGCACGCGCCTGGTGCTGGGCGACGTCGCCACGGTCGTGGACGGCTTCGCCGAGACCGACCAGTCGGCCCGCTTCAACCTCGCGCCGACCGTGTTGCTATCGGTCTTCCGCACCGGCGATCAGGACGCCCTGGAGATCGCCGATCGGGTGGAGCGGTACGCCGCGCGTACGCAGGCGACGCTGCCCGAGGGCATCTCGATCACGGTCTGGCAGAACGTCGGCGAGATCATCGACTCGCAACTGCGCCTGATGCTGCGGACCGGAGGCACCGGATTCCTGCTGGTGTTCATCCTGCTCAGCCTGTTCCTCGAGCTGCGGCTGGCGTTCTGGGTCAGCCTGGGGATTCCCATCTCGTTCCTCGGCGCCATCATGCTCATGCCCGGCCTCGGGCTCACGCTGAACTTCATGTCGCTGTTCGCGTTCATCCTGGTGCTGGGCATCGTCGTGGACGACGCGATCATCGTCGGCGAGAACATCTACGCCCACCAGGAACGCCACGGCGAGGGTCTGCGCGGGTCGATCGAGGGCGCCCGCGAGATCGCCACGCCGGTGATCTTCGCGGTGCTGACGACCGTGGCCGCCTTCATGCCGCTGCTGTTCGTGCCCGGCATGATGGGCAAGGTCTTCAGCGTCATTCCGCTGGTCGTCGTGCCGTGCCTGCTGTTCTCGCTGGTCGAGTCGCTCAACATCCTTCCGGCCCACCTCTCGCACATCCCGGCGCGCCGGCGCGCCGGCCCCTGGCGCCGCTTCCAGCGGCATTTCTCCGAGGGCCTCAAGTCGTTCATCCGCCGCGTCTACCGGCCGGCCCTGGAGGTGGCGCTCCAATGGCGCTACGCCACCGCGGCCACGGGCGTGTCGATGCTGATCGTGACGGTCGGCATCGTGCTCGGCGGCTGGACGAGCTTCCACTTCTTCCCCAGCATGGAAGCCCCGTTCATGTCGGCGTCGCTGACGATGCCCCTCGGCACGCCGGTGCAGGAGACCGCGGCGGCCGTGCAACGTATCGAGGACGGCGCCGACCGGCTGCGGCGCGAGCTGATCGACGCCACCGGTGAGGACTACTTCGTCCACATCTTCACGGCCATCGGCGACCAGCCGCTGGCATCGCGCCAGGGGCCGATGGGACCCGTCCCCAACGCGGGCGCCGCCCATCTGGGCGAGGTGGTCGTGGAGCTAGCGGCGTCCGACACCCGCGCCTACAGCAGCGAGCAGTTGGGCAACCGCTGGCGCGAGCTCACCGGCCTGATTCCCGAGGCGGTCGATCTGAAGTTCAATGCCTCCGCCATGTCCGCCGGGGAAGAGCTGGACGTCATGCTCGTCGGACCGGACATGGAGCGGCTGCGGGCGGCGGCCGACGACGTCAAGGCCGAGCTGCGCGCCTACACGGGTGTCTACGGCGTCGCCGATACGTTCCGGGCGGGCAAGCGCGAGATGAAGCTCGGCATCAGGCCCGCGGCGGAGAACCTGGGGCTGAGCCTGGAAGATCTCGGCCGGCAGGTCCGCCAGGCGTTCTACGGTGAGGAAGCGCAGCGCATCCAGCGGGGGCGCGACGACATCCGCGTCATGGTGCGCTATCCGCTGGAGGATCGGCGCTCGCTCGGCGACCTGGAGAACATGCGTATCCGCACGCCCGACGGCGGCGAGGTGCCGTTCAGCCACGTGGCTGCCGTCGATCCCGGCCGCGGATTCGCGTCGATCAAGCGCGTGGACCGCGACCGCGCGGTCAACGTGACCGCGTCCGTCGACGAGGCCGTCACCACGGCCGGCGCCGTCGTCGAGGACCTGCGCGCGCGGGTGCTGCCTGAGGTGCTCCCGCGCCACCCGGGCGTGCGCTTCGTCTTCGAAGGCCTGCAGGCCGAGCAGGAGGACGCGACCACGGGACTGCAGATAGGCTTCACCATCGCCATGCTCGTCATCTACGCGCTGCTGGCGATCCCGCTGAAGTCGTACATCCAGCCGCTGATCATCATGAGCGCCATTCCCTTCGGCCTCATCGGCGCCGTCTGGGGGCACGCCATCATGGGCATGGACGTCACGCTGATGTCCATGTTCGGGCTGGTGGCGCTCGCCGGCGTCGTCGTCAACGACAGCCTGGTGATGGTCGCGTTCATCAACCGCAAGCGCGAGCAGCATACCGAGCTGACGGTCGCGGTGCGCGAAGCGGGCGTGGCGCGCTTCCGCGCCATCCTCCTGACCTCGCTCACCACCTTCTTCGGGCTGGCGCCGCTTATGCTCGTGGAGAGCTTCGACGCGATGTTCGTGGTGCCGATGGCCGTTTCGCTGGCGTTCGGCGTCGTCTTCGCCACGTTCATCACGCTGGTGCTGGTGCCGACGTCCTACCTGATCATCGAGGACATCAAAGGCCTGCCGCGGCTCCTGTTCGCCGGCAGCCGGCGCGGCGAAGGCCGCCTGGACCCGCCCGGGATGGTCGATATCAGTCCCGAGCCTGCAGAGTAGATTCGCACTCGACTGGACCCGCCGAGCGGCCGTATCATGGGCCAATCGCACCGTGTGGGAGCAGGCGCAGCGTGAAGGAGGGAAGCAGATGACCGGACGTTGCTTCGCAACCGCGTTGATCGTTTTCGCCACCGGCATGCTCGTGGCGGGCACAGCCCGTGCCCAGTCGGACGCGGCGCCGCGAACCGCGTGGGGCGCGCCCGACCTGCAGGGCGTCTGGGACTTCCGCAGCCTGACGCCGATGCAGCGTCCGGAGCAGTACGCCGCCGACGAGGTGCTCACCGCCGAGGAGGCCGCGGCGTTCTCGGAACAGGTCATCCAGAGCCGCAGCCGCGACTCGGAAACCTCCGACCGCGCCGCCCGGGCCGCGCAGGGCGACATCATTCCCTACAACGACTTCTGGTTCGACGAGGGCACGGCGGTCACCCGCGACCGGCCGTCCCTCATCGTGGACCCGCCCGACGGACGGCTGCCCGCGTATACGGTGGCCAAGCAGCGGGAGCTGGACGAGCGGGCGCGGGCGCGGCGGGGCGTATCGAGCCACGAGCCGACGCCCGGCGGCTTCGTCGAGGACCTGGGACCCGGCGGCCTGCAGGTGCGCTGCATCCTGGGCTTCAACTCCGGGCCGCCGATGGAGCCGAGCGGGTACAACAACAACGTCCAGTTGTTCCAGACCGAGGACCATGTCGTGCTGCTCACCGAGATGGTCCACGACGCGCGCATCGTGCCGCTGGACGGGCGCCCCACCCTGCCCGCCGATCTGCGCCAGTGGCGGGGAGATTCGCGCGGCTACTGGGACGGCGACACGCTGGTCGTGGAAACCGGCAACTTCCTGCGCGAGACGAACTTCCTGCAGGACGAGGCCGGCAGGCACCTGACGCTGACGGAACGTTTTACGCGCGTCGACGCCGAGACCCTGCTCTACCGGGTCACCGTCGACGATCCCACCACGTGGACACGGCCCTGGACCTACGAGCTGCCGATGCAGCGGAACCCGCACCCGCTGTACGAATACGCCTGCCACGAAGGCAACTACGGGCTGTACAACATCCTCTCCGGCGCGCCGTAGTAGCCAGTCGCGTCAGGGTGACCCGGCGCGCTCTTCCGAACGCGCGCCGCTCAGCGTGTTCGGCAGGCCGTAATTCCCTTCGTGGCACGCGTACTCGAAGAGGTCGTACTCGGGGGAGCGGTTCAACGGCATCGAGGCCGTCCACGGGCGCGCGAACGCGTTCGGGTCGTCCACCGTCACGTCATACCGGATCGTGTTCCGATCCACCAGCGTGAAGCGCTCTACAACATGGAGCTCTTCGCTCTGCGGGATTCCGCGCAGGCGCAACGTCCCGAAATTCGTGCCCACCGTGCCCCTGGTGTTGTAGTTGGCCGTCTCGACGACGAGCGTGGCGCCCTCCCACCTGCCGCGCGAGCTGCCTTCCCACTGCCGGATCCGCGACGGTAGGCGGGGCAGCCGGTCGTCCAGCGGGATGATGCGCGTCGCGTGGATCATCTCCGACAGGATCACCACGTAGCCGGGGATCTGCAGGATCAGGTGGCCGGCGTTGTAGGTGGGAAACATCGCGCCCGGCACGCCCCGCGTGATGCAGCGCTCCCACGGGGTGTGGAACAGCCACGAGTCGGTCAGGCGCTCGAGGCGCTCGTCGCGCACCGCGGCCGCCGCGGGCAGAATCGGCAACCGGCCGTCAGGCGGATCGACCACCATGGAGCGCCGCGTGGCGCTCTGCCTGGCGGTCACCTCTCCACCGAAGTCCGGAGACGGATTCGGTCCGGTCAGCTGCCCGTCCGGCGCGTTGATGCCCGGAAACCAAAGCGCCAAGGCGTCGAGGTCGCGCCACGCTTCGGCGCTTGCGGCCTCCAGCGGCGTGCGGTCGAGGTTGGTCCATACTCCCCGGATGTCCGGTTGGCCGTCCGGCGTGCGCGCCGGCGACGACTCCTGGCCGCCGGTGGCGCCTGCCGGCACGAGAATGGCCGCGGCAAGCCCCAGGGCGTAGAAGTGACGCCGCATTCCGCCAGATCTACCGGCCGCGGCTTCAGTGACTAGCCGCGGCCTCCTCGGCGCGGGCGCCTTCGAGGATGTTCATCAGCCCGTAGTTGCCCTCGTGGCAGGCGTACTCGAAGACGGCGTTGTCCGTGCTGCGCAGCGGGATCGACACGGAGAACGTGCTTGAGTACACCTCCGCGTCGTCGTACGTGTATTCGTAGAGCAGGTAGTCATCGTTCAGGCGCGACAGCCGCTCCGTAAGCAGCATCTTGTCACTGGGCCCGGGGGAGTTCCCCCCGACGGTCATGCCGCGATCGGCCCTGAAGTTCTCCGTTTCGATCACCAGCGTGTCGCCTTCCCAGCGGCCCCGGCCGTCGCCGAGCCACTGCGGGATGCTGCGCGACAGATGGTCGCGGCCGTCCAGTGGCACGATGCGCGCCTCGTGCACCATTTCGGTGAGGATCACCACGTAGTCCTCGGTCTGGAATACCTGCATGTAGTTGTTGTAGGCGCTCGGCATGAGCGGCGGACCCGAGTTGAAGCCGAGCAGGCACCGTTCGCCGAGCCCGCGGTCTTCCGGACCGTCGACGCCGATCCCGCCGAAGTGCATCCGCGCCGGACGTCCGCCCGCGGCGCGTTCCGCCTCGAACCTGCGCTCCTGCTGTTCGGTGAAGGCCGGCAGCCGCCCGTCGGGGGGATCCACGACGAGGGAAGACTGCTGGGTGGGCAGGACGCCCGATCCGTTGTCGAACCAGAAGTTGTTGTAGTTGGGCGGTGTCAGATTCTCGGTGTTCAGACCTTCGGCGAACTGCGCCGCGTTGATCTGTTCCTGGACCGCCGCTTCCTCGGCCGTGAACGTGGCGCGGCCGGCGAGCTCGGTGGGACGCTGGAACGGCGTCGCGGTGCCGAAGTCGTAGATCCCCTGGAGATCCGGCGCGCCCCAAGCGGTGCGCGGGACCGTGTCCTGCGCGGCGGCGGCCAGCGGCAGCAAGACGATCAGACAGACGGAAAGCGCGATCTTGAACGGCATGGTCTTCCCCTTTCAATCGAGCCCCAGCAGTCGCGCGGGGACGCGCCGGGCCATCAGGTCAATCTCTTCGTCGGAGACGCCCTCTCCCTGCAGGGCCTGGATGAAGACGCGCAGCCCCTCGACGTGGGTCGGATTGCCCCGCTGGCCGAAATCGGACGTTATGACGAAGTGCTCGGCGCCGACCTCCCGTATGGCCTGCACGTAGTCCTGGACCGTGTAGCTGCCCCGGTGAATGGCAAACCAGTCGAGCTCCATGACGGCACCCTCGGCGGCCAACTGGTGCATCTGCTCGATCGTGGCGTGCTGGTGGAACGGGTGCGTGACGAGGACGTGGCGGACGCCCCGCGCCTTCGCGGCCGGCATCAGGGCCAGCACCTCATCCGGCAGAATGTGACCCGTGGCCAGCACGAGGTCGTGCTCACCGATCAGCGAGAACACCTCGAGCAGCGGCGCGACCGGCTCGCCGTTCTCCAACACGCGGACGACCGGGTCGTCCGGCGTGGGCTGGGCCATGTTGCCGTCCGGGCCGACGCGGTACTCGTTGTGCTCGGCATCGAACGTCGGCAGCCAGACCACCTTGCCCCGGCCGCCCTCGAACGCCACCATCTGCCGCACCATCTCGGGGTTGATGCCCCCGACCGAGCGGTTCAGCACCACCCCGCCGAAGATCTCCAGGCCGTCCACCTGCGCCATGGCCAGCGCGGCGCGGTCGCCCGTCATGGTGAAGTGGTTCTTGAGCACCATCCCGCGCAGACCGGCCTCCTTGAACTGCAGCGCCGCCTCGATGTCGTCCATCTCGCGCGGCCGGGAGTCGGGGCCTGCGTGCGTGTGGAAGTCGATGACGCCCGCCAGGGAGACGTTCTCGTCCTGGGCCGCCGCCGGCGTAACCAGGAGGAACGCGGCGAGTCCTGCGAATATCACGAATATCAGTTGTCGTGGCATGCGGAACCACTTGTACATCAATGGGCAGCGTAAGTCACGCGGGTTTTGGTAGTAGAATGTGGAGCATCGTGGGGGCGGTGTATGTACGCACCGATGACGCCCCAACCGTCTGAAGGAACCATGCTGAGGACCGTCACGGCCTGCGCGGCAGGGTTCGTCGTAGCGGCGGTCGCTGGATACGCGCCCTCCAGCGCAACCGCGGCGCAGGAATCGGGAGCAGCCGCTGGCGGGACGGCGCAGGTCCGGGCGGTCCTGGACCGCTACTGCGTCACCTGCCACAACGGGCAGCTCCGCACGGCCGGCCTCACGCTCGACGCGATGGACGTCGAGCACGTGAGCGGGCACGCCGAGGCGTGGGAAAAGGTGGTGCGCAAGCTGCGGGCCCGGGCGATGCCGCCCGCCGGCCGGCCGCGGCCCGACGAGCCCACCTACGCCGCCGTGGCCTCCACGCTCGAGACGGCGCTCGACCGCGCCTCCGCCGCCGATCCCAATCCCGGCCGGACGACCGCCCACCGCCTCAACCGCACCGAGTACGCCAACGCCATTCGGGACCTGCTCGCGCTGGAGGTCGACGGCCGCGCGCTGCTGCCCCCCGACGACGCGGACCTGGGCTTCGACAACATGGCCGACATCCTGTCGATGTCGCCGGCGCTGCTCGAACGCTACCTGTCCGCGGCGCGCAGGATCGGCCGGCAGGCGCTGGGCGATCCGTCCGGAGAGCCGACCACCGAGACGTATCTCGTCCCCAAGCTCCGGTTCCAGGACCACCGCATGAGCGAGGACCTGCCGTTCGGCTCGCGCGGCGGGATCGCGTTCCGGCACCACTTCCCGCTCGACGCGGACTACGACATCACGATCCGCCTGCAGCGGCAGCTCTACGGCTACATCCGGGGTCTCCACAGGCCGCAGCAACTGGAGATCCGCGTTGACGGCCGGCGCGTAGCGCTGTTTCCCGTCGGCGGCCCGGTCGGGACACCGCCACCGCAGACGTTCACGGGCACCGTCCTGGGCGACCGCGAGTGGGAGGAGTATTCGCTGCACGGCGACAACGCCCTGGAGTTTCGCGTCACGGTGCCCGCGGGGCCGCGGGTGATCGGCGTCTCCTTCCTCCAGGCGCGTTCGGAACGCGACGGCGTGCTGCAACCGCGCGCGACCGCCAAGACCCTCGCCATTGCCGAACGCTGGAGCTCACCGTCCGAGTCGCCCGAGGCGGCCGTCGAGCGGGTCAGCATCGCCGGCCCGTTCAACGCGACCGGCCCCGGGGATACGCCGACCCGCCGGCGGATCCTGACCTGTCAGCCCGAGGGCGTAGCGGAGGAAGAACCCTGCGCGCGCGAAGTTCTCTCGGCGCTCGCCCGGCGCGCCCTCCGGCGGCCGTTGACGGCCACCGACGAGGACGCGCTGATGGCGTTCTACGCCGCGGGACGGCGCGACGGCACGTTCGAGACGGGGATCCAGCGGGGACTGGAGAGCATCCTCGTCGACCCGGAATTCCTGTTCCGCGTCGAGCGGGACCCGGATGAGGCAACCGCCGCCGCGGCATACCCGGTCAGCGACATCGAGCTGGCGTCGCGTCTGTCGTTCTTCCTCTGGAGCAGCATCCCCGATGACGAACTGCTGGACGCGGCCGCCAACGGACAGTTGCGTGAACCGGCGGTGCTGGAGCGGCAGGTGCGGCGGATGCTGGCCGATTCCCGCGCGCAGGCGCTCGTGGACGGCTTCGCCATGCAGTGGCTCGGTCTGCGCCGCCTGCAGAGCGTGGTCCCGGCGCCCGACCTGTTCCCCGAGTTCGACGACAACCTCCGCGAGGCGTTCGAGCAGGAAACCAGGCTCTTCGTCGGCAGCCAGATGAGCGCCGACCGCAGCGTGCTCGACCTGCTGCGCGCCGACTACACCTATGCCAACGAGCGGCTCGCGCGCCACTACGGGATTCCGAACGTGTACGGCAGCCGCTTTCGGAAGGTGACCTTCGACGACGGCATCCGCGGGGGCCTGCTGGGACACGGCAGCATCCTGACGGCAACCTCGTATCCCACGCGCACGTCGCCCGTGCTGCGGGGCAACTGGATACTCGAGCACATCCTCGGCGCGCCGCCGCCGCCGCCGCCGCCGGACGTGCCGGCGCTGCCGGAGCGGGGCGAGAGCGGGCAACTGGCGTCCGTGCGCGAACGGCTGGAGCAGCACCGCGAGAATCCCGTCTGCTCTAGCTGCCACGCCCGCATGGACCCGCTGGGGTTCGCGCTGGAGCACTTCGACGCCATCGGGCAGTGGCGCGCGACCGGTGAGGCGGGGACCGCGATCGATGCGCAGGGCGTGTTTCCCGACGGGACGGAGTTCGACGGCCTGACGGGCCTGAAGACGGTCCTGCTCGCCGAGCCCGAGCAGTTCGTGCAGACCGTCGCCGAAAAGCTGACGACGTACGCGCTGGGACGCGGCGTGCAGCACTACGACATGCCGGCGGTTCGTCGTATCATCCGCGAAGCGGCCGCCGACGACTACACGTGGTCCTCGCTCGTGCTGGGGATCGCCAGGAGCATGCCGTTCCAGATGCGCAGGACAGAATCATGATCATCACGAAAAAGGCCATCTCGCGCCGGACGGTGCTGCGCGGACTCGGTACGACCCTGGCGCTGCCGCTGCTGGACGGCATGGTGCCGGCGCTGGCCGCCGCCGCCAGGACCGCCGCCGGCCCGACGAACCGCCTGGGCATCGTCTACGTGCCGAACGGCATCGTGATGGAGCAGTGGACGCCGGCCACCGAGGGCACGGGGTTCGAGCTCACCCCATCGCTCAAGCCGCTCGCGCGGTTCCGGGAGCGCATGACCGTCGTGACGGGCCTCACCAACAAGGGCCCCGACTTCGCCCACGAGACCGGTGCCACCAGCTTCCTGACCGGCGTATCCCCGAAGCGCACGCAGGGCGCCGACCTGCAGGCAAGCGTTTCGATGGACCAGGAGGTGGCCAGGGCGCTCGGCCAGCATACGCAGCTCGCATCGCTGGAGCTGGCGCTGGAGTCCGGCGACGACGTCGGGACGTGCGGGGCGGGATACACCTGCGCCTACACGAACACCATAAGCTGGCGCAGCGCGACCACGCCGCTGCCGATGGAGACCAACCCGCGCGCGGTCTTCGAACGGCTGCTGGGTGACGTGCGCGGCACCGACCCCGCCGCGCGGCTGGCCCGCATCGAGCAGGACCGCAGCCTGCTGGACGCCGTGACCGACAAGATCGCGCGGCTGCGCCGCGACCTGGGGGCGCGCGACCGCAACAAGCTCGGCGAGTACCTGGACGCCGTCCGGGATATCGAGCGCCGCATCCAGAGGGCGGAGGCGCAGGTCGACCAGCCGCTCCCGGAGATGGCGCCGCCGCTGGGCATCCCGGCCACCTTCGACGAGCACGCGAAGCTGATGTTCGACCTGCAGGTGCTGGCGTACCAGGCCGACCTGACACGGGTCATCACCTTCATGGTGAGCCGCGAGTTCAGCAGCCGGACCTATCCGGAGATCGGGGTGCCCGAGGCGCACCACCCGACCTCGCATCACCGCAACGATCCGGAGAAGATCGCGAAGCTGGCAAAGGTCAACGCGTATCACACCAGCCTGCTCGCGTACTACCTGGACAGGCTGCAGGCGACGCCCGACGGCGACGGCTCGCTGCTCGACCAGCTGACCCTGCTGTACGGCTGCGGGCTGAGCGACGGCCAGCGGCATTCCTCGGAGAACCTGCCCGTCCTGCTGGTGGGCGGCCGGCTCGGCGGCGGACGCCACGTGCGGTGTCACCCATCGACCCCGATGTCGAACCTGCACCTGACCCTGATGGACACCATGGGGCTGGCCGTCGAGCAGTTCGCCAACAGCACCGGGCCACTCGACGCCACGCTGAGCCTCTAGCCGGCATCGACGCAGGACCTTCAAATGCGTGTCGCCCACGCAAGCCTTGTTCCGGTGGTCTTCATCATGGCGCTTGTCGCCGGCGTTGCGGCGGCGGAGTCCGACCTGCGGCTGATTGAAGCCGTCCGGCAGGGCGACACGAAAGCCGTTCGCGAGCTGGTCGGGGAACAGGCCGACGTCAACGCGCGCCAGCCCGACGGCGCGACGGCACTGCACTGGGCGGCTTACCTGGACGACCTCGAAGCCGCGGAGCTGCTGCTCGACGCCGGTGCGCGGCCGGATGCAGCCAACGAGCTCGGGGCGACGCCCCTGTACCTGGCGTGCGAGAACGGCAATTCAGTGCTCGTGCGGCGGCTGCTGGAGGCGGGCGCGGACCCGCACGCCGCACTCGCGAGCGGAGAAACCGCCCTCATGACGGCGGCGCGCACCGGCGCCGCCGAAGCGGTTGCGGCCCTGCTGGCCCACGGCGCCGACGCGGATGCCCGCGAGACGACCGAGGCGCAGACGGCGTTGATGTGGGCGGCGTCGCAGCGGCATCCCGACGTCGTGCGCGAGTTGCTCGCGGCCGGCGCCGATGTCCACGTCCGCTCGCGCGTCCGTTCCGTGGCGACCGCCAGCTCTCCGCGCACGGGCGCGGCGGAGGGTGTGTCGGTCATCGACGAGGGCGGGTTCACGCCGCTGTTGTTCGCGGCCCGGCGGGGGGACCTCGCGTCGGTGCGGCTGCTCGTGGCGGCGGGAGCGAACGTGAACGACACGCCGCCGTCCGGCACCAGCGCCCTCGTCGTGGCGGCCCACAGCGGGCACGGCGAGCTGGCCGCGTGGCTGCTCGAAAAGGGCGCCGACCCGAACGCCGCGAAGGCGGGCTACGCGCCCCTGCACGCGGCGATCCTGAGAGGCGATGCCGACCTTGCAAGCGCCCTGCTGGCCCGCGGCGCCGATCCCGATGCGCGTCTCGAGAACGGCAGCCCGCATGCCCGCTACGGAAAGTTCTACGCGCTGGAGATGCGGTTGACGAGCGCCACGCCGTACTTCCTTGCGGCCAAGTACGCCGAGGCCGACATCATGCGGCAGCTCGCGGCGGCCGGGGCGGACACGGCGCAGGGCCTGGCCGGCGGGGTGACGCCGCTGATGGCCGCGGCGGGCATGCTCACGCCGGGGTTCATCCAGGCCGGGAACGATCGGCGGGGCCGCGCGATCGACACTGCCGAGATGGAGCTGGCCCTCAGCCAGAATCCCGATCAGCGCAGCTTCATGAACAGCGGCATCGAAGCCGTGAAGGCGGCGGTCGAGCTGGGCGCCGACGTGAACGCCGCCAACGACGACGGCGACACGGCCCTGCACCTCGCCGCGCACCACGGCTTCAGCACCGTCGTCAGCTACCTGGTGAGCAAGGGTGCCGACGTGAACGCGGCGAACGCGCGCGGACACACCCCGCTCGACCGGGCGAAGGGCGTCGGTCGCGTGCCGGCCAGAAGCCTGGTCGGGGAAACGACGACTGCGGACCTGCTGCGGGAACTGGGCGCGCGGGACTAGCGCTCGGGACGCCAGCCGCGGGCTACCTCTCCTCGCATTCGCCGTAGTACTGCTCCGGGCGCGACGTGAAGCCCCGGAGCTGCACGTCCCGGAACTCGTGCCGGCTGTGGACGGCCAGCAGCTTGCCGTCGGCCGTTTCCCGGTTGAAGACGGTGGTGCTGTAGAGCGGCCCCTCGGCCAGCACCTGGATGAAGTGCAGGTGCTCTCCGGTCACCTGCGCCACGACGGGGGATGAACCGAAGCGCCCCAGCACATCGGCGCTCGCTTCGTCGGTGTTGATCGACTCGAAGCGGAACGCCAGGGTCGAGCCCTCGATAGACCCCTCGGCCGTGTCGTCCGTCCAGTCGCCCCTGGCCGTCACGGCGAACGTGCAGGCCAGGGTGCGCACGGTCCGCAGGCGGTCGTCCTGGGATCGGACCTCAACGACCGGCGTCTGGACGCTCACGAGGCAGCCGAGCGCGGCCCACGCCGCAGCCCGCCGCGGCATCCCCATATGCCCTCCCGATACGGCCGCCTCACCTGCCGGTTTCGATTTCAGCGGCGGAACCGCCCAGGAACAGCCGCTTACCGTCGGCAAGCGTGAAGTCCCGGCCGACGCCCTTGTTCGTGCCGTCCTTGGCCTGGTAGCCGTCGACCACGAGCTCCGTGCCGATCGCCAGCGTGTTCCTGGTCACGCCCAGCCGGATCAACTGGTTGGGACTGCCGCCTTCGATCATCCAGGTGGTGACGCTGCCGTCTTCGTCCTCCACGTCGATGTGAAACCAGGAATGCGGGTTGATCATCTCCCACTTGACGAGCTTGCCGTGGAGCTGCAGGGGCCTGTCGACGTCGAACTCCGCCGAGAAGGCGTGATGCGCTCCGACGGGCGCGGCGAGCTGCAGGGCGACACCGGCCAGCACGAAGATCCGCAGGGTCCGCATGGAATCCCCTCCTATCTCGCTTCCAGCTTGGCGGCATCCGCGATCGCCTGCTCCTCGTCGGCGCGCGCGCCGCGGAGCGCGTTGTACATGCTGTAGTTCCCTTCGTGGCACGCGAACTCGACGACGGGACCGAGCGTGGTCTGCATCGGAACCTCTGCGGTCCACGGCCTCGCCCACGTCTCGGGGTCCTCGGCCGTGAAGCTGTAGAGCAGCGTGTCCTCGGCGACCCGCGTGAACCGTTCGACGAGGCGCAGGCCGCTGCCTGAGCCGCGGAAGGCCGTCTTGTCGGTGAAGTTCGTCGTCTCGATGACGAGCGTGTCGCCCTCCCAGCGGCCGCGCGAGTTCCCCATCCATTGCCGGATCCCGTCCGGGATATCGGGACGCCCGTCGAGCGGAATGAGCCGCACGTCGTGGATCATCTCGACCAGAATCGCCACGTAGCCCGGCTCCTGCACGATCTGGTAGGTGTTGTTGTAGCCGCCGGGAAGGACCGGCGGCCCGGCGTTCATCATGATGCAGCGGTCGTCGAGCTCGTTGTTCTGCGCCGCGTCCCAGCGGCCGCCCATCCGCCGTTGCGCCTCGGCGCGCTCGGCCGCGCGCCGCTGCCCCGCCTCCGTCAGCGGCGGAATTCTCCCGTCCGGCGGATCGACAACCAGCGACGTGCGCAGGCTCTCCACGACGGTGGACTGATTACGCGCCAGGCCGAACTGGCCGAAGTCGTAGTGGACGTCGGCCACGCTGCCGGGCTCGGGCGCATCGGCCTCGTCCCCGGTTGCCAGCCACCGCCCCAGCCGCGCATTCGGATTCGCCGACACCTCGCCGCTCGTAGAGCCGTACGTGCGCAGGTTGAAGTACTCCTCTTCCGTATAGAACTCCTTGTCGACGTTCCGCGGCCGCTCCATGGGCGTGTAGGTGGCGTTGGTCCAGTACCCCTGCAGGTCGGGCTGTCCGTCGGGGGTGCGCGGCAGGGTCCATGCTTCCCCACCCTGCGATCCGGTTGCAGGCGCGGGGTCCTGCTGGCCCGCGGCGGCCGCCGGCAGCGCGCACAGGGAAGCGGCAGCGAGCGCCAGCGCCGCCGTGTCGATAGCTTTCATGGGGAGCCTGCCTTCCCGCATCAATAGATGATGAACTCCACGAGATTCCGGTCCGGATCGCGCACGTAGACGCTCGTCCCGGTCGTCGTGCCGCCGGCGCGCCCGCCGACGCGCTCGGCCGGCCCCTCGATGATCTCCGCCCCCACCCTATCCAGGGCGGCCCGCAGCGACTCCGGCGAGCCCTCCCACACGAAGCAGAAGTCGCCGCAACCCGGCAACGCCGTCGGCCCGCGCAGGGTGAACGTCTCCCGCCGCCACATGTGCGGCTGGTGGAAGTGAATCTTCTGGTCTTCGAAGCGCAGGTGGCAACGCCGGTCGTCGTGGAGCACGTCGACCCCCAGGCCGCGGTAGAACGCGACCATGGCCTGCGTGTTCTCCATCGGGAACGAGACGTGATCGATGCTGCGAATCCGGCCAGGCTGCTGCGCGCCCAGGGAGCCATCCGGGCGGGAGGCGGACGCCGAGGCCAGCGCCCCGGCGGCAACGACGCGCTTGAGGAAGGCGCGCCGCGACCTGCCGGTTCGTCGCTCACGCATGGTCCAATCTGCCTACTCTTGCGCTCCCAGGCTCCGCAGCAGCTCGGCCGTCTGCTCGGGGTCCCGTCCCCCGCGGCGCCAGCGAATGGCGGTCATCGCCAGCGGGGTCTGGCCCTCGGCGTTCTGCAGGTCCACGTCCGCGCCCCGGCTCACGAGGAACTCCACCACCGAGTCGAATGCGCTTGCGGCCGCGTAGTGCAGGGCGGTGTTGCCCGCGGCGTTGGCCGCATGGATGTCGATGCCCAGCTCCTCCGCCGTTCTGACGGCTTCCAGCGTGCCGGCCTCGACAGCGGCCCGGTCCGACCCCGGTCGGCGGTGCCGCCTGGCGAGCGGCGCCATGAGCGGCGTCGTGCCGTCCTCCAGCGTCGCGTCCGCAGCGGCGCCGCCTTCCGCAAGCGCCCGCATCATCGGGGCGTCGCCGAACATGGCGGCCATCCAGAACGGCGTCGCGCCGACCCAGGTCCAGTCCATTGCCCAGTCGCGGCCCAGGCGCCGGGCGGGGGTCGGGCGCGCGAGCCGCAGGTTCGGATCCGCGCCGTGCGCCAGGAGCGCGCCTACCAGTTCGCCATCCCCCCGGAGCACGGCCGCATGCAACGCGCCGTAACCGGCATCCGCGGCGTTCGGATCGGCCCCTTCGTTCAGCAGGAATCGTGCGAGCGCCGTATGGCCGCCGTGCGCCGCCACCACGAGCGCGCTCGTGCCGGTCGGGGCAGTCTCGTTGGCGTCCGCGCCGGCGTCGAGCAACAGCCGCGCCGACTCGACGTCTCCGTGTCGTGCGGCGAACAGCAGCGGCGTGTAGCCGCCGCGGTCTTCCGGCACCACCATGCTGCCGCCGTTGAACTCGGCATCGCCGCCAGCCGTGCCGACGTTGACGATCACCCGACGCACCTCCGAGCGGGCGAGTACGTCTGCGCCATGCTCGATGAGTACCCGCACGATGTCGGGATGCCGCTGCGCGACCGCCCACATCAGCGCCGTCTGCCCTCTCGAGAGTTCCTTCGCGTTGACGTCGGCGCCGTGGCGCAACAGGACCCTCACGGCGTCCACCATGCCCGTGCGCGAGGCGGTCATCAAGGGCGTCTCGCCGCTGGGGAGCGCCGCGTTCGCATCCGCGCCGGCCTGCAGCAGCCGCCCGATCATCGAGGCGCCGCCATGCACGCTGGACAGCCACAACGGCGTGGCCCCAAGCTCGTTGACAGGATTGACGTCCGCAGCGCCGCGGATCAGGAGGTCGGCGGTGTCGTGGTCATCCCAATGCGCGGCCCAGTGGAGGGCGGTCGTGCCGTCGGCCTGCGTCGCGTTGACGTCGGCGCCCTCCGCCAGTAGGGCGCGCACGGAGGCATGGTCCCGATCCTTGGCGGCCTGCACCAGGTCCAGGTCGTTGGCGGCGTTGCCGAGGCTGGCAAGCGCCAGCAGGAATACCGCGCTAGACGAGGCTAAGCGGTTCGACATCCAACGCCCCGGTGCTGACGCCGAGCTGCTCCCGATGCACGCCGAACATCTCCAGCAGCGCCAGGTTCAGATTCGCCATCGGCGTGTCCTTGTAGGCGAGATGCCGCCCGCCCTTGACCTGGTCGCCGCCGCCGCCCACCAGCAGCAGCGGCAGGTCGGTCCGGGCATGCGCGTTCGAATCCGACATGCCGGCGCCGTAGAGAATCACCATGTGGTCCAGCAACGAGCCGTCGCCGTCCGGCGTCGCGCGCAGCTTGTCGAGGTAGTACGCAAACAGGCTCACGTGGAAGGTATTGATCTTGGCGAGCTTGTCGTAGAGCACGGGATCGTGCCGGTGGTGCGAGCACGGGTGGTGCGAGTCGGGAACGCCGATCTCGTTGTAGGTGCGGCCGCTCAACTCGCGGCCCATCATCATGGTGCCCACGCGCGTCAGGTCGGTCTGGTAGGCGAGCACCTGCAAATCGAACATCAGCTTTGCGTGTTCCTCGTAGGACACCGGAATGCCGGCCGGCTGATCCACGACCGGCAACGCCTGATCGCCCTGCTCTTCCGCCCGCTCGATGCGGCGCTCGATGTCCCGCACCGCGTCGAGGTACTCGTTGATCCTGGTGCGGTCACCGGTCCCGAGCTCTCGGGACAGATCGGCCACCGTTTCGGTCACCGAGTCGAGAATGCTGCGCTGCTCCGCGATGCGCTGCAGCCGTATGCCCGCGTCGGTGCTGCCGCTGTCGCCGAACAGGCGCTCGAAGAGCGCGCGCGGATTGTTCTCCATCGGCAGCGGCGTCGTCGGGGTGCGCCACGAGATGGTGTTCGAGTAGGCGCACGCGAACCCGACATCGCAGGAGCCGGAGACGTCGCGGCCGTCGAGGGCGACCTCGAGCGACGCCAACTGCGTTTCCTGCCCCAACGATCTCGCGATTAGCTGGTCGATCGAGATGCCGGCCTGCAGCTCGTACTCGGACGGCATTGCACTCAGGCCGGTCAGGAATCGCGTCGATGCATTCGCGTGAAAGCCGCCGTTGGGCGGCGGGCCGTACATGCCGGAGAGCACGAGCATGCGATCCTCGAAACCCTCCAGTGGCTGGAGAATGCGCGTGATCTCGAACCCCGCGCCTTCCGTCTCCGGCGTCCAGTGGCTCATCGCTATCCCGTTCGGCACGTAGACGACGCCGAACCGGCGCGGCCCGTTCGCGGGCGTCTTCCGCAGCGCCGCAAACGCGGGAACCATGCCGTCCAGCAACGGCAGCGCCAGGGATACGCCCAGTCCCCGCAGCACGGTACGCCGGTGAATGGCTTTCCCGGTGACGATCATGACTTCGTGCTCCTCATCTGAAACGGCGTGCTCTGGACGATCCCCATGATGATCGCGGACCAACGATATTCGTTCGCGGCGGCTTCACGCACTATACCCCGGACGACCGGCAGGTCATAGTGCTCGATTCCGCGGCCGAGCGCGTAGGTCAACAGCTTTTCCGTTACCGTGCGCACGAACTGCTCGCGCCGGTCCAGCAGCAGCGCCCGCAGTCCCGACAACCCTTCAATCGTGGCGCCGCCCGGAAGCGTCCCGGAAGCGTCGATGACGGCGCCCTCGTCCAGCGTGCGCCGCGCCCCGGTCGCGTCGAACCTCTCGAGCGTGAATCCCAGTGGATCGATGGACGCGTGGCACGCGGCGCAGGCGGGGTTGTTCCGATGCGCCTCCAGCCGCTCGCGCACGGTGGCGTGCCCGCCGCCCTCGCCTCGCTCCGGCAGCGAGGGCACCTCGGGCGGCGGCGGGGCCGGGGGCGTACCCAGGATGTTCTCGAGCAGCCACTTGCCCCGCAGCACGGGTGACGTGCGGTTGGGATAGGACGTTACCGTCAGGATGCTGCCGTGGCCGAGCAACCCCCCGCGATCCCCGCCGTTCAGGGGAACGCGGCGGAAGCGGCTGCCGTAGACGTGCGGCACGCCGTAGTGCCGCGCCAGCCGTTCGTTGAGGAACGTGTAGTCCGCACTCAACAGCTCCGGCACGCCGCGATCCCCGCGGATCTGGCTGTCGATGAAGAGACGCGTCTCCTCCAGCAGCGCTTCCCGCAGGTTGTCGTCGAAGTGTGGAAACTCGCCCGGGTCGGGATACACCGTCCGGATGTTGCGTACCTGGAGCCACTGGCCCGCGAAACCGTCGACCAGCGTCGTCGCACGAGAATCCGCCAGCATCCGCCGCACCTGTTGCTCGAGCATGCCGGGATCCCGCAACTGCCCCCGCGCCGCCGCTGCGAGCAGCTCGTCGTCCGGGACGCTGCTCCACAGGAAGAACGAGAGCCGCGAGGCGAGCTCCAGGTCACTGACGTCATAGGGCGTGCCCGGTGCGGCGCGTGACGGGTCGCGTTCGATGCGGAAAAGGAAGTTCGGGTCTACCAGCAGCCGTTCGAGCGCCAACTGGATCCCTTCGTCGAAACTGCCCTTCTCCCGGCCGGCGGCATAGAAATCCAGCAGCGTCTGCAGCTCCCGATCCCGGGCGGGGCGGCGGTATGCCGCGGTCGCGAGTCTCGTGAGGATCCTGATGGCGCACGCCTGTTCGTCGGCGTCCCGCAGCGGGCGGCAATCGAATATCGCGCGCCGGCTGGGCGTCTCCCCCACTCCGTCCTGCGCGTACGGGCCGCTGATGGCGACGCTGCCCACCGCCGGGACACCGTCCGGCGTGGCATCGATGGCGAGGGCAAAACCGTAAGGGCGCGGCTGGAGCACGCCGTCGGGCTCCCAGAGCTGCCGCAGGAACGACACGACCACCTCATGCGGACCGGCGCGCACCGGCAGGCGCAGTTGCAGGCCATCGTCCGCGTGCTGCATGTAGTGTTCCCATTCGAGGCTGCCCAGAATGTTGCCCTCGTAACTTTCAGGCGCGGCGCCGGGCGCGCGGTACTGCGTGCGCTGCCCGGCCACCCCGAACGCCAGTTGGCCCCGCGCCGGAGCCGCTGCTGAAGACGTATCGAGCGCCGTGTTGTACGCCTCTGCGTCCGCGTCGGGTCCCGGGACATCCCCGCCCACGGTGAACAACTCGACGCGCCGGCCGTCCAGGCGGATTTCGATCTGGTGCGGTGAGTTCAGGCCGCGAATGTAGTCGACGTAGTTCGTCTGGAGATCGACCTTGATGACGTACTCCCCATCGACGGGAAAGTTGTGGCGGAAGGCGGCGCCGCCGCGCGACCCGAGCGGGAAATCCTCGCTCAGGCGATCTTCCTGCACCAGGTTCAGCGGGACGTCGTACGTCTCGACCACCGGCTGCTGCGGCAGGCCCACCGCGAGCCGGCTGACCTTGCGCGCCGCGGACATGTAGCGCTCCATCAACGCCGGCGAAACCGTCAGCACGCCCGCCATGTTGTCGAACTCGTATCCCGGCGCGTCGGCCGGCAGCAGCTCGGCGGCGTCAACCTCGAGCGTCAGCAGATCGCGGACCGCGTTCTGGTACTGCTCCCGGCTGAGGCGGTGGAACGCGGCGCTGCGCCCGGGGTTGGGGTTGGCGGCGGCCGCACGATCGAGCGACGCTTCCAGATGCTCGACCACGTCGTCGAGCATGGCCTGATCGGGCCGGGGGCGGCCCGGCGGCGGCATCGCGCCCATCCGGATCTTCCGGATTACCTGCTCCCACACCTCGGCTCCGGCGGACAGGTTCTCCATATCCAGCGAGTCGAGCGCAAGCCCCCCGGTCCGGAGCCTGTCGTTGTGGCAGGTCACGCAGTAGCGATCGACCAGCGGACGCACTGGCGAGGCTTCCGACGAATGCGGTTCCGGAGTCGCCTGCTGCGGGCTGCCGGCGTGCACCGTCGCGGCGCACAGCACCGCAACGCACGCGGCGAGGGCCGCCGTCCCGCCAAAGCCCCGGCGCATCGGCTGCCTTATTTCACTTCCGCTTGCCGCATGCCGGGCTTCCACGGCGGCGGGGGAACGTATCCGTCGCGGTTCGGCATCTCGATTTCGCGCAGCGCCCTGGCGTCTATGAGGTCCGTCTCGCCGACGATGCCGTTGAGGTACAGCAGATACGCCGTCAGGCTGTAGATCTCGTCATGCGTGAGGTAGCCGCGCTGGTTGAGCGGCATTGCCTTGTTGATGAAGCTCCAGATGAGTGGTGCAAAGGGAAAGTTCGAGATGCCGCGTCCCGGGAAGTTCTGGCCGGGGTGACCCGCCGTGCCGGCCGGGTAGGTCTCCATCTGCAGCGGTCCGACGAAGCGCGGGGCCGGGCCTTCGGCCCCCGTCGGCCCGTGGCATTCACCGCAGCGGCGGCGCTGGTACACCGTGGCGCCCTGCTCGGCCGTGCCGCTGCCCGGCGGCAGCCCTTCTCCCATCGGCCCGATGGCCTCGTCCCAGGGATGGAGCTCCTCGTCGGCGGGCGTGCGGCCCAGGCCGTACGTGGATCCCTGCGCCGCCGCCGCGCCGGCGCTCGCCAGCACGAGCGCCGCCGCGAGCAGCAGCGCCGAACTACAACGCATTGTGGACACGCCCGTCACTGGTGATCCTCCAGGGCTGTATCGGGTTGCCGTGCGGCGGCCGGGCATGGGCCCAGAACGCGGAGTGCTCCTCCGCCGTCGGCTGGACCTGCCCCTGGTCGTCGGTGCAGCGCGACAAGAGGACCGTCTCCTGGCCGTCCCAGGTCCAGGGGAGCTGGAAGCGGGTGAACGCCACGCGCAGGGCCGGCCCCTCGATCTCGGCGTCCTTCCAGTTCCGGCCGCCGTCGGTGGACACTTCCACGCGGCTGACGGCGCCGCACCCCGACCAGGCCAACCCGTCGATCATGTAGAACCCGCGATCGGGGAGCGGCTCCCGGCCCGCCGCCGGGAAGGTGATGACCGATTTCGGGCCCTGCTCCAGGTAGTAGCTGAGCGGTTCCCTGCGCGGATAGTTCGTGAAGTGGCTCTGCTCCCAGTACGTCGGGTATGGCCGATCCAGCGCCCGGACCTGCTTCAGCCACTTCACGTGGTACTTGCCCTCGAAGCCCGGCACCACGAGGCGCAGCGGGAAGCCCTGGTGGGGGCGCACCGGCTCCCCGTTCTGGGCATACGCGACGATCACGTCGTCCATCGCCTTGGGCAACGGGAAGTTCGTGCCGAGCCCGACATTGTCGGCGCTCTCGCCAAGCACCCACGTCGCCCCGTCCTGCACGCCGGCCTCTTCGAGCAGCACCGAAAGCAGGACGCCCGTCCACTCGCTGCAGGCGACCATCCCGTGCAGGTCGTTCAGTGTCTGCTCCCTGGCGTTCGGCCGGTTGGCGATGCACTCGATATAGTGAATCCGGGACACCGAAGGCAGACGCTTCAGCTCGTCGAGCGTGAAGATCAGGGGCCGATCCACCATGCCCGAGATCAGCAGGCGGTGCTTGCGCGGGTCGATGTCCTCGGGCGCGTTCCCGTGCTGCGACACGTAGTGCAGGTCGGCCGGCGTGATGGTCCCCGTTAATTCATCTATTGGCGTAAGGGCGTCGTACCCGTTCGGATCGCCGTGCATGTCGGCGTGTCCGACCTGCGTGATGGGAATGCGCCGGGGCCTGACGAATCGGGATCGCTCGCCGAGCTCCAGCGGATGCTCGGCCTGCCCGTGCGGCCCGCCCGGCACGTGCGCCCGGCCGCTGCCCGGGACAAGCGTCTGGGCGCCAACCGCGGGCGCGGCCACCGCCAACCCGGCCAGCGTGGCGCCCTCCTTCAGGAAACGTCTGCGACCAGCCTGTCTTGCACCCATTTGCTGCCTCGTCAGAAGTCGATCTGGAACGCGAACTTGGCCAGCCGTCCCGGCATGATGGCGGTCGGCGCCAGCCACGTCGGTCCGAACGTGGGATCCTCGATCGTCACGGCGTTCGCGTTGAGCACGTTGAACAGATCGAACATGGCCCGGAACCGTGCCGTGCCGCCCAGGTTGAAGATCTTCGTCACCCGGAAGTCGAGCTGGTTGAAGCGCTCGCCGAAGAACGTCCCCGGCTCCAGGATGTTGAGCTGGACGGCGCTCGGATAGAGGACCAGCGGGCGGCCCAGGTTCGTGTCGGCCGCGGTGAACTGCGCCAGCGCCGCCCGCTCCGGCCCGGGCTGGTTCTGCAGGGTCGCGGCAAGCTGGATGTCGTAGGGCAGCGTATAGGAGCCCATGAGCTTGAGCTGCGTCAGCCAGTTCTGGCTGCGGCTGCAGTGCTCTATCGTGGCGGTGTCGGCATCCCCGGTCGAGCTGCCGGTGGGAGCCGACTCCGGCACCTGGGACAACAGGCCGCAAGAGTCGTTCGACGCCCGCCCGGTGCTCAGGCCACCCTGCAGCAGGACGTTCTCGACCCTCGCGTCCAGGGTGACGTCGATCCCGTCCCAGGTCTGGCTCTCGCCGCCGAAGTTGTTCGCGGACGTCGTGACATCGTCGGGCAGCCGCACGGAGCCCGGGTTGAGATCGTAGAAGCTGATGGTCCCGCCGCCGCCGTCCGGCAGCCGGGAGTCCGTCGGCACGGTTACCGTCGCGACGTCGAAGTCGGCCGTCCCGAGCGCGCGGTTGTCCACCACGTTGTGGTTGACCCAGATGCGCCGGAAGTAGCCCACGTCGAGCGACACGCCGGGGAACAGCTCCTGCTGGATGCTCCCGGTGACCTCCCAGTTCGAGTAGCGCTTCCCCCAACCGAACGACCACTCCGGATCGAAGAAGGTGGTGACCACCGGCACCCCGAAGCCCGGCGTGGTATTGGGGCTGACGATCTCGCCGTTGGGCAGCGGGTTGGTCGGATCGCCCTGCACGATGCCGTCGCCGGCAACGCACGCCACCGGCCCGATGCACGACGGCAGATTGCGGCCGAAGGCATGGCTCGTGGCGCCGTCGAACCAGGAGCGGTTCATCTGGCGGTTGCTCCCGCCGGGATTGATGGCCCGCGACAGCTCGGTGGAATTGCGCTTGCCGTAGCGGTTGACGGAGAACTTGAGCGCGGTCCGGCCGTCGCCGCGCAGGTCGTACGCCAGACCTATCCGCGGTTGGAAGTCCTTCCAGGTCGCTATGGTCTGTCCCTCGACGGTGAAGGGAGCCGTCACCCAGATGTTCGTGGGACGCTCCTGGGTGGGGTAGTACGTGTCGAAGTAGTCCCAGCGCAGGCCGGCATTCACCGTAAGGCGGTCGAGCGTCCACTGCTCCTGTGCGTAGATGCCGAGCGAGTTCGCCTTGTCGGTCTGGTCCTGCTGCATGTAGAACGTGGCGCGATACGGCGCTCCGCGGAAGGTGAAGAACCGCTGCCAGCCGCCCCCGTGCGCCGTCTGGACGAAGGTGCCCTGCTGCTGGAACGTGAAGCCCACCTTCAGGTTGTGGCTGCCGGTAACGTACGACACCGACCCGCGGTAGAACTCCACGCGCTTGGGGCTGTTGCGGGTCGTCTGTCCCAGGAACGACGACGCGTTGCGGAGGCCCGTGAGGGGCGACACTTCCAGGATGCCGGGAACGGTGGTGTCGGCTACATCGGTCGGCGCGTTGAGCGAGCCGGTCGGCAGGTGCGAGACGCCGGCCTCGAACAGCAGCCGGTTGGTCTGCGGACGCGTCCACGCCAACTGGTAGACGTTGGTCCTGGTCACCGCCGCGAACGCCGCGTCCGGCTGGAGAAAGAGCGACCCGAGCGCGCGGCCCTGCAGCCGGTACGGATTGTCGGAAGCGCTGTTCGTCCAGTAGGCCTTGAGCTTGTCTTTCTCGGATAGTTGGAACGTGAGGTTCAGCGACTGCTCGTAGGCTCTGGTCGTGTCGTTCGACGGCCGGCTAGTGTCCGGCTCGAAGAAGAACGAGGACGGATCAACGGAAAAGAACACGCCGGGCGACTGCAGGCTGGCCTTCTGCGAGGATTGCGTAAAGAAGAACCAGATGCGGTCGCGGACGATCGGCCCGCCGAACGCGGGGGCGAACGTCCAGGTCTCGTCCAGTGCCGTGCCCGTCAGCAGGCCCTGGTCCATAAGGTCCTGATCCAGGTTGTTCGCCAGCAGGTCGGGGAAGCTGAACGTGGTGAAGAAGCTGCCGCTGAAGCTGTTCGACCCCTCCCTGGGAATCATGCCGATCGACACGCCGCCCGTCTCGATCTCGGCCGAGTTGCCCGAGTAGCTGAACGACATCTCCTCGAAGGCCGTGTCCGGGAAGTAGGCGCGCGCGACCCCCTGCAGGAACGTGTCGCCGACGTCCATCCCGTTGAGGGTCATCATCTGGTCGGATTGACTTCCGCCGTGAATGGACATCGTCCCGAGCGTCTGCAGGGTAAGCCCGCCGGCGTCCTGCGTGAGGCTCGAGCCGAACGAATTCTCGCCGACCATGCCCGGGATCAGAAGACCGTAGGAGTTGATCGACTTGCCCGTCGGGATGCTGTCGATGATTTCCCGGTCGATGACCGCCACCTGCTCGACATTCTGGATGTCGACCACCGGAGTGGCCCCGGAAACCGTGATCGACTCCTGGATGTCGCCGACCGACATCTGGACGTCGATGTTGGCCGTGAACCCGCTCGTGATCTCGATCCCCTCGCGCACGAACGTGGTGAACCCGGGGAGCGAGTAGGTCACCGTGTAGGTGCCGGGCTCCAGCGCGACGATCAGGTACTGGCCGGAGCCGTCGGTGACCGCGGTGCGGACCTGCTCGATGAGGGTGGGACTGCGCGCCTCGACGGTCACGCCGGGCAGGACGCCCGCGGTCGTGTCGGTGACCGTGCCCCCGATCTCCTGCGCGCCGGCCACGGCGGGCAACAGCACAATGCAGGCTACCAGCCCTGCACATCCGATTCGAACAACACCATTCCAGTTGCCGGGTCGCCGCCGTCTGCCGCCGTTACGCATGTCGCCCTCCTGCAGCAAATCCGCCGAGCTGGTGTGTCTATCGCATTTCGGGAGTGAGCCATGTTGGCACAAACAAGAACAGCCAACAAGGGAAAACGGGTAAACGTCCGCGGTATGCTGTCCACGGTGGACAAGAGGTGGAGGGACCATGCGAACGTCCTGGCGTGCGGTGAATTGGTGCGTCGGCGCGGCAGCGGGACTGTCCGTGCTGGGGCTGGTGATGACCGGTAGTGCCCCCGTTGCAAAGGCACAACAGCAGGCGCAGGGCCACGGCTACAGCCGGCCGGCGGCCAGCCAGCACGGCAGCCGCTCGGAGGTGATTGCGCCGCACGGCATGGTGGCGGCCAGCCAGCCGCTGGCGGCGCAGGTCGGCCTGGACGTCCTGAAGGCGGGCGGCAACGCCGTCGACGCCGCGGTCGCGGTGAACGCCATGCTCGGCCTGGTCGAGCCGCACATGAACGGCATCGGCGGCGACCTGTTCGCGCTGGTGTGGCACGCCGACAGCGAGCGCCTGTTCGCCCTGAACGCCACCGGCCGCGCGCCGCACGCGATCAGCCGCGAGACCCTGGTGCGCCAGGGGTACGAGCGGATGCCCGGCAACGGCCCGCTCACCTGGACCGTTCCCGGCGCGGTCGACGGCTGGCAGCAGCTCCTGGACCGCTTCGGGACGCTGGAGCTGGCGGACGTGCTCGCGCCGGCCATCGCCTACGCGCGCGGCGGCTTCGCGGTGACCGACATCATCGCCGGCCAGTGGAACGCCGCGGCGCCGGCGCTGGCCGAGTGGCCCGACTCGGCGGCGACCTACCTGCCCGGCGGCCGGGCACCCGTTGCGGGCGAGGTGTTCCGGAACCCGCGGCTCGCGGCCACCTACGAGGCGCTGGCCGAGGGCGGCCGGGACGCGTTCTACCGCGGCGACATCGCGCGGCGCATCGTCGCGTTCAGTGAGGCGAACGGCGGCTACTTCACGCTGCCCGACTTCGAGGACCACACGTCCGCCTGGCTGGAGCCGGTCAGCACGAGCTACCGCGGCTACGACGTCTGGGAGGTGCCGCCCAACAGCTCGGGCATTCTGGCCCTGATGATCCTGAACATCATGGAGGGGTACGACGTCGCCGCGCTGGGCCACAACAGCGCGGAGGCGCTGCACCTGTTCACCGAGGCCAAGAAGCTGGTCTGGGCCGACCGCGACACCTACGTGGCGGACGCCGACGCCAACCGGCTGCCGACGCGCCAGCTCATTTCGAAGGGATACGCGGAGACGCGGCGGAAGCTGATCGACCGTGACCGCGCGGCCACCGCCGTCACGCCCGGCCGGCCGTTCGAGCACAGCGACACCGTCTACCTCACGGTTGTCGACAAGGACCGCAACGCGGTCTCGCTGATCGAGAGCATCTTCGGCAGCTTCGGCTCCAAGGTCGTGCCCGGCGACCTGGGCTTCGCCCTGCAGAACCGCGGCACCGGGTTTTCGCTGGAGGAGGGCCACCTCAACTCGCTCGCCCCGCACAAGCGCTCGCTGCACACCAACATGCCCGGCTTCGTGACCCGTGACGGGGAACCCTTCATGCCGTTCGGGGTCATGGGCGGCCCCATGCAGCCGCAGGGCCACTGGCAGGTGCTGTCGAACATCATCGACTTCGGCATGAACCTGCAGGAGGCGGGCGACGCCGCCCGCGTGCGCCACGAGCCGAGCCGTTTTCCGGGGGGCACGCTGGCGGTCGAGCCGGGCGTCTCCGACGCCGTCGTCGACGAGCTGCGCCGCCGCGGCCACCACGTCGTACGCAGCGGCGGCAACATCATGGGCGGCTACCAGGCAATCATGATCAACCCCGACACCGGCATGTTGCACGGTGGCAGCGACCCCCGCAAGGACGGCCAGGCGGTGGGCTACTAGATCGTCCTGCAGGCGTGCTTCGCTGGACCGGGTTGTTCACTGGCGGGGGAGCCGGAACGCCGCCATCTCCTCGGTGTTGCGCACCAGCAGGATGTCATCGACCAGCACCGGGTGGTTCCAGGTCTTGCCCTCTATCGCCGGCACGCGCGCCCGCTCGGTGAAACCCACCGGCGTCGCATCTACCAGCGCCAGGTCTCCCCGCTCGCCCAGGACGAGCAGCAGGTCCTGATCGGCCAGCAGCAGGAGCTGCCCGTGGCCGTAGCGGCCGCCCTTCCAGGCGCGCTCGCCGGTCTCCAGGTCGACGCTGGCCAGGATGCTGCCGTCGAAGCCGTAGGCGTGGCCCTCGTGCACGACGAAGTCGTTGAAGTACGGCTTGAGACCTGTCGTCGTCCAGCGCACTTCCGTTGTCCAGCCGCCTTGCCGGCCTTCAGCGCGTGTCGGCGACACGCGCTGAAGGCCGGCGAAGCCGTCCGCGCCCACCAGGATGTCGCCGCCGGCGGTCATCGCCGGCTGCACGATGCGGCTGGAAGTGGCCCAGTCGTGGGTCCACAGCACCGTGCCGTCGGCCGGAGCAACGCTGGTGACGCCCTCGGAGGTTAGCAGCAGCACTTGCGGCACCCCAGCGAGGGTCACGAGATGCGGCGAGCTGTAGCTGTCGCCCCCGTCGGGCACGGACCACCGCGCGGCGCCGGTCCCGGCATCGTAGGCGGCCAGCGTGCCGATGGCGGCGACGATCATGACCTCGTCGACCACCAGCGGCGAGCCGGCGAAGCCCCATCCGGACGAGGTCACGTCGTGCTCGGCGGCCACGTCGCGCGCCCACAACCGCCGGCCGGTCCGCGCGTCCAGCGCCGTCAGCAGTCCGGTGCCACCCAGCGCATACAGCCGATCGCCCGCCACCGTCGGGGTGCCGCGGGGCCCGGCGCCGGCGTGCGAGTCCCAGAACCGTACCGGGGCGGCGTGTCGCCAGACCGGCTCGCCGGTCGCCAGCAGATAGCTCGAGACAATCTCCTGATCGCCCCGTTGCTCCTGGGTAAAGATTTGCTGCCCCCGGACCGAGAAGGAACCCACCCCCGGGCCGACGGGCCGCCGCCACAGCTCTTCCGGCGGCGAAGCCTCCCAATCGGTCGCGATTCGTACGCCCCGTACGATGCCGTCGCGGTTGCGGCCGCGGAACCCCGGCCAGTCCGCATCGTTGGCGACATTCGTCGCCGATGGCGGCGGCGCGAGTCGTTCATCGGCGGTCGTCGCCAGCAACCGTGCTTCGGCGGTTTCCGCCCAGCGCCAGGTCAGGTCGTGACTGGCGTCGCCGGTCATCCCGTCGGTGCGCAACGTCGTCCAGAAGCCGGAGGCCAGCACGATCGCGGCCACCAGAGTGACCCGCCGCGGACCGTCCGCCGTCCGGCGGGTAGCCACCGCCCACGCCACGAAGACCAGGCTCAGCAGCGGGGCGGTATAGACCGGGAACATCAACCCCATCATCGAGCTGGAAATCGAGACGTCGAGCAGCGGCACGGTGGCGAGCGAGACGACCAGCATCAGCAGCGGCGCTCCCCAGCGCTCCAGCGGCGCCGCCCCGCTGAAGAACGCCCACCACACCATGACCCCCAGACCACCCAGGAGCGCACTGACCGTCGCGATCGGCGCCGCCTCCGGGACCAGCAGCGGTAGTCCGAGCCAAGTCGACCACAACAGCGTCACGATGACGATGCCGGGCCAGAGTCTAAGAGCACGCGGGGATTGCGACACGGACTCCTAGGCCGCGCCGCGGGCGCGAAGGGAGGCGAGGATCTCGTCGTGCTCGGGGAAGCGCTCTTCGGCGTGCTTGGAGAAGATCAGGTCGCCGTCGGCCACGACGTCGAACACGCCGTTGTCCCCTTCTATCAGCTCGGCGTCGATTCCGAGCGCGTTCCTGATGGAGGCCGCCAGACTGGAGGCCTGTGGCAGGTACTTTCAGCGGGTGCAGTAGGTAATCGACAGCGTCATTCGGTTCCTCCCGTGACTCGTAGTTTACGCCCCCCGTCCGGCGGCGTCGACCGCTTCTATGCGATGCCGGCGGCGCGCCACCCGGCGACGGTCGCGGCGTCGTAGCCGAGCTCCTGCAGGATCGACTCGGTGTGCGCGCCCAGCTCCGGAACTCCCTCCATGCGCGGCTCCACTCCATCGATGCTGGCGGGCGGGATGAGCGAACGCACCGGCCCCGCGCTGGTCGCCACCTCACGCCAGCGGTCGCGCGCGGCGAGCTGCGGATGGCCCGCGAACTGCTCCACCGTGTTGAGCCGCGCGTTGGCGATGCCGGCCGCGTCGAGGCGCTCGATCGCTTCCGCGGCGCCCAGCGTCGAGAACACGCCGTCGATTTCCCGGTCGAGCGCCTCCCGGTTGGCCGGACGCCGGGTGCTGGAATCGAAGCGCGGATCCGCTGCCAGCTCCGGGCGGCGCAGCACCTCCGCGCAGAAGCGCACCCACTCGCGCTCGTTCTGGATGCCGAGCAGCACCGCTTCCCCGCCGGCGCACGCGTACGGCCCGTACGGGGCGATCGTGGCGTGGTGCGCGCCGCTGCGCGGCGGCGGCGACCCGCCGTACACGGTGTAGTGCAGCGGAAAGCCCATCCATTCGCCTAGCGCTTCGAGCATCGAGACCTCGATGGCCGCGCCGTCTCCACTCCGCTCCCGCGCGTACAGCGCCGTCAGGATCCCGGTGTAGGCGTACATGCCGGCCGCGAGGTCCGCGACCGGGATGGCGAGCTTGACGCACTCGTCCGGCGTCCCGGTAATTGCCATGACCCCCGACTCGGCCTGCACCAGCAGGTCGTACGCCTTCCGGTCGCGGTACGGCCCGCTGTTGCCGTAGCCGGACAGGCCGCACACGATGAGCCGCGGATGCGCGGCGCGCAGGGCGTCGGCCCCCAGGCCCAGGCGCTCCGCGGCGCCGGGCGCGAGATTCTGGACGAACACGTCCGCGCGGCCGATCAGCCGCCGCAGCACGTCCGCCGCCTCCGGCCGCTTGAGGTCGAGCGTGAGCGACTCCTTCGAACGGTTCAGCCAGACGAAGTGGCTCGACAGACCGCGCACGGTATCGTCGTACGCCCGGGCGAAGTCTCCGACTCCGGGGCGCTCGATCTTGATCACCCGCGCGCCGAGGTCGGCGAGCTGGCGGGTGGCGAACGGGGCCGCCACGGCTTGCTCCAGCGACACGACGGTGACGCCGTCGAGCGGCCGCGCGCCCATCAGAACGACCGCGGCAGGCCGAGCACGTGCTGGCCGATGTAGGACAGGATGAGGTTGGTGGATACCGGCGCCACCTGGTAGAGGCGGCACTCGCGGAACTTGCGCTCCACGTCGTACTCCGCGGCGAAGCCATACCCGCCGAACGTCTGCACGGCCGCGTTGGCCGCCTCCCAGGCGGCGTCGGCCGCCAGCAGCTTGGCCATGTTCGACTCCGCGCCGCACGGCTGCCCCGCGTCGAACAACCGCGCCGCCTTGATGCGCATCAGGTCGGCGCTCTCGACGTTGACGTGCGCGCGCGCCAGCGGGAACTGGATGCCCTGGTTCTTGCCGATCGGCCGGTCGAACACCACGCGCTCGTTGGCGTAGCTCACCGCGCGCTCGATGAACCAGCGCCCGTCGCCGACGCACTCCGCCGCAATCAGGATGCGCTCCGCGTTCAGCCCGTCGAGCAGGCAGCGGAAGCCGCCGCCCTCGGGTCCGATCAGGTTCGCCGCCGGCACCTCCAGGTTGTCGAAGAACATCTCGGTCGTCGCGTGGTTCATCATCGCCCGCAGCGGGCGGATGGTGAGGCCGTTGCCCACGGCCGTCCGGAGGTCCACGAGCAGCACCGACAGCCCGTCGGTCTTCTTCTCCACCTGCTCCAGCGGCGTCGTGCGGACGAAGAGCAGCAGCAGGTCGGAATGCTCGGCGCGGGAGGTCCAGACCTTCTGGCCGTTGACGACGTAGCGGTCACCGTCCCGCACCGCGGACGTCCTGATCCTGGTCGTGTCGGTGCCGCTGGTCGGCTCGGTGACGCCGAACGCCTGCAGGCGGAGCTCGCCGCTGGCGATGCGCGGCAGGTACTCGCGCTTCTGCGCCTCCGAGCCGTGCCGCAGCAGCGTGCCCATGATGTACATCTGCGCGTGGCAGGCGGCCGCGTTCCCGCCGGAGCGGTTGATCTCCTCCAGGATGATCGAGGCCTCCTGCACGCCGAGCCCCGATCCGCCGAACTCGGTCGGGATCAGGGCGGCCAGGTAGCCGGCGCCGGTCAGCGTGTCGACGAACTCCGTGGGGTATGCCTCCTGGCGATCGAGGTCACGCCAGTAGGCGCCGGGAAAGCGGGTGCACAGGTCGGCTACCTCGCGGCGGAGATCACGGTGCAAATCAGTGTTCGATGCGCCTGACAAGCGGGCCTCCGGGCTGCAATACTATCGCGATGCACGTTCGGGGAGTGCGCACGGCACGGCGATACGTCCTGGCGCTCGGCATCGTGGCCGCCGCGGCTGCGGCTGGCGCGAACGCCGTCAGCGAGAAGCCGACCAAGGAATACGCGGGCGCCATGCAGACGCTGGACACCGCCGCCCGCGGGCTGGCCGAGGCTCTCGAGGCCCGCGATCACGCGACGATGAACGAGCACGTCATCGACGCGCGGCCGGCCATCGAGGTGGTGCAGTCGTACTGGCGCGAGCGCGATGCGGCCGGCGCCGATGACGTGGAAGCGGCCGTAGACGCGATCGCCGCGGTGTCCAAGTCGGTGTCGGAGATCAGCGTCGCCGTCCACCTCATGACGCTGTCGCCCAACCCCGTGGCCGTCGACGGCGCCGAGCTGGCGCTCGGCAACATGCGCGCCGCGTGTGCGGCGTGCCACGCGGCGTACCGCGTCGAGCAGCCCGACGGCAGCTATCTGATCAGGTAGCCGCCCTACCGGGACGCGGCCTCCGCCGCCTCGCGCGCCCGCTCGCCCGCCAGCATGTTCGGCATGCTGTAGTTCCCTTCGTGGCAGGCGTATTCGTACATCGCCTCGTCGGTGCGCAGCATCGGAATCGATACCGTCCAGGGCCGGCTCCAGATGCCGGGGTCGTCAATCGTGGCCACGTACTCGAGCGTGTCGGGGTCGAGGCGCGTGAACCGCTCCACCAGCCGCAGCTCGCCGGTCGTCCGCAGCCTCCCCATCGGGTTGGCCGTGGTCCACAGCCGCTCCGGCACGAAGTTCGTCGTCTCGACGACCAGCGTGTCGCCCTCCCAGCGGCCGCGCGCGTCCCCGGCCCACTGCCGCATGTGGGCCGGCAGCGCCGGACGGCCGTCGAGCGGTATGACGCGCACCGTGTGGATCATCTCGGCCACCAGCAACACCCAGTCCTCGTTCTGTACCACCAGCAGGTTCTGGTTGTAGGCCGCCGGGAGGATGGGCGGGCCGTTGTTCACGCCGATCAGGCAGCGGTCGGTGCCGTCGAAGTCGACCCACGAGTCGGCCGGATGCTCCCGCTGGTATTCCCTGTCGCGCTCGACCTTGCGCCGGCCGGCGTCCGAGTACGCGGGCAGCCGCCCGTTCGGCGGATCGATGACCAGCGACGTGCGCCGCGTGCCGACCGTGCGCGTTCCGGTGTCCAGCCAGAAGTTGTTGTAGAACCCGGGCGTGCCGTCCTCGCGGCTGTCTACATTGCCGCCGGATGTCGTCGTCTCGGGAGGGCGGTTCAGCAGGTACTCGTTGCGGTCGATGACAGCCTGCTCCTGGCTGGCGGCCTCCTCCTCCGTGAGGAATTCCCTGTCGCCCAGCTCCTCCGGCCGCTCCAGGGGCGTGATCGTGCGGTGGTCCCACATGCCCTGCAGGTCCGGATGTCCCCAGGGGGTCCGCGGCGCATCGCCCTGGGCGAGGGCCGGCGCCGCGGCGAGCGCCACAACTGCGGCACACAGCGCCGCGCCGGCTACCAGCGGTCGAACAAGTCGAGTCATGTCGGTCCTCCCTCTCCGCGCGGCGTCGCCGCGCCATGTCCCTAGCGCGACCCCTCGCGCTCCTCTTCCGCGCGCGCGCCGGCCAAGATGTTCAGCAGGCCATAGTTGCCCTCGTGGCAGGCGTACTCGTACAGCGGCAGGTCGCTGCGGTTCATCGGCAGGCGGCCGGTCAGCGTGCGGGTGAACGTTTGGGGATCGTCGATCGTGAACTCGTACTCCAGCGTGCCGGCGTCCGTGCGCGTGAAGCGCTCCGTCAGATGCAGGGAGTCGCCGGTGCCGAACGCCATCGAACGGAAGCGGCCCAGCTCGGAATCGAACGCCATCGGGCTGAAGCTGGCAATCTTCGGCGTGAAGTTCGTCGTCTCAACGACCAGCGTATCCCCATCCCACCGGCCGCGCGAGCTGCCCAGCCACTGGCGGATGCCGGACGGCAGGTGCGGGCGCCCGTCCAGAGGCACGACGCGCACGTCGTGGACCATTTCCGCAAGCAGCACGACGTAGCCTTCAGCCTGGAAGATCTGGATGTTGTTGTTGTAGCCGCCGGGCAGCATCGGCGGTCCGGTGCTGAAGCCGACGATGCAGCGCTCGGCCAGGCCGCGGTCCTCCGGGCCGTCCGACCCGACGCCGGTGGCGCGCAGGCGGACCGGACGCTCGCCGGCGTCACGGTGCGCCGCCGCCCGGCGCTGCTCCGCCTCCGTCCGCGGCGGAATCCGGCCGTCCGGGGGATCGACGAGCAGCGACGGCTGCGTCAGCGCCTCGGCGCGCGAGCGCTCCGTCCAGAACGACTGGTTGTAGCCGCCCGTCTGCCCTTCGGGCGGGCGCGTGTCGTCCCGGCCGACCGCCTCCGCGCTGAGCCGCTGCGCGATGACGGCCGCCTCTTCCTCGGTGAGCACGTCCCGGCCCGCCAGCTCGGCCGGCTTTTCGAGCGGCGTGAACGTCCAGTACTCCCAGACGCCCTGCAGGTCCGGATGGCCCCAGGGCGTCCGCGGCTCCGCCCCGGAGGCGCCGCCCTGTCCCGCCAGCGGCGCGACGGCCAGCGCCACGAGCGTGGCCGCCAACGCGGGTGCGCCGATCGATGCAAGCCTCATTTGACTCCTCCGGTACAGGTCGAGGTTGTACACGCCGAACCAGGCAAAGAACACGATGCCGCTGATGCCGGTCGTCGGGTCGGCGAGCGAGAACGGCTCGTTCAGCAGCCGGTACACGCCGACAGCGTAGCCGCCCAGCAAACCGGCCTGCACGAACACCCCGAGCGCATAGTCCAGCGGGTTGCGCCGGTTGCGGGCGATCAGCCACAGATAGGCAAGGGCCACGGCGGTGATGTAGAAGTGCAGCGGTCCGACGTAGGCCTCGAACCAGACGCGACTCGTATAGTCCATCTCCTCGACGATCAGCGTCTTGAAGGCGACGGCCAGGGAGTTGGCCGCCAGGAAACAGAGGGCGTAGCAGACGCCCAGCCAGACCGTCCGCGACAGGCGCGACCCGCGCAGCGTGCGGTTGCGGTCGAACGTACCGTAGAGCCGCCAGAAGAGGACGACCGAGGCAGCCGTCATCAGCGGTATATAGACGTACGCCTCGAAGAACCCCAGCCCGCGCAGCCAGAGCAGGAAGGGCGCGAGCGCCGCGCCCAATCCGTTGGCGTAGGTGACGGAATCGCCCATGCTGCCCGCGAACGACACGCTTCCCTCCCGCGGCCGCTCGGATTACTGCGCCTGCTCCTCCACGGGCTCGATCCTCAACAGCGCCCCGTCGTCCTCGTCGGTCAGCACGTAGATGAGGCCGTCAGGCCCCTGCCTGACCTCGCGGATCCGCTGCCGCAGCTCGCGCAGCAGCGACTGCTGGCGCACCAGCAGGCCGCGGTCGTTGAATATCAGCCGCTGGATCTCGGCGGAGCGCAGCCCGCCGACGAACAGGTCGCCCTGCCAGTTGGGGAACTTGTCGCCCGTGTAGAAGATCATGCCGGCCGGCGAGATCGACGGACTCCAGAAGAACACGGGATCCTCGATGCCCTCGGCCTGCCGCGCAGTCCGCTGCGGCCCGGAATGCGTCCCGGTCAGCTCGCCCGAATAGGCCCTGCCGTAGGACACGACCGGCCAGCCGTAGTTGGCGCCGGGGCGCATGATGTTCAACTCGTCGCCGCCCTGGGGGCCGTTTTCCGTCTCCCACAGCTCGCCGGTCTCCGGATGCCACGCCAGGCCGTTCGCATTGCGGATGCCAAGCGCATAGATCTCAGGACGGTGGCCCGGCGTGTCTACGAACGGGTTGTCGTCGGGCACGCTGCCGTCATCGTTCAGGCGCAGCATCTTGCCGGCGTGGTTGGAGGGGTCCTGCGCGAAGTCGGACGAGCCCACTTCATAGCGGGCCGGCTGACCGACCACCATGAACAGCTTCCCGTCCGGCGCGAAGATGATGCGCGAGGTCTGCGCCGCGCCCATGTAGTCGGCGTCCGCCACGAAGAGATCCCGGACCTCCACCAGCGCGCCGCGCCCTTCTTCGTACTTCCCGCGCGCGAGCACCGTGGTGGCGGCCAGCCGGTGCCTGGGGCTGGCCCTGTGATAGGTGAAGTAGACGAACTGGTTGTCCTCGAAGCGGGGGTGCAGCGCGATGTCCATCAGCCCCTTGCGGCGCGGCGTGAACACCTCCGGGATGCCGGCGAGCGGCTCGGGGTCGAGCACGCCGTCGCGCACGACGCGAAGCTGCCCGCCGTGCTCGGTGATCAGCATGTCGCCGTTCGGCAGGAAAGCGAGCGACCAGGGCCGGTTCAGCCCCTTCATGGGCACGACCCGGAAGGTCTGCTCCTGGGTGTGGAACACCTGCGGCTCGGGCGACAGCTCGCCGGACGGCGGGCAGTCGGGACAGTTGACCCGCTGCGCGGCCTGCTGGGCCGCAACGGGCGCGCCCGCCGTACCGACGATTGCTACCGCCAACGCA
Source organism: Vicinamibacterales bacterium (assembly GCA_965207665.1). Taxonomy (GTDB): domain Bacteria; phylum Acidobacteriota; class Vicinamibacteria; order Vicinamibacterales; family UBA8438; genus JAAXGX01. The sequence goes on along the minus strand of CBDBMV010000002.1, from coordinate 1,816,317 downwards.
ACGGCCAGCATTCCAGCCGGCACGATTCCCTTGAACATCGGCCTCTCCTGAACGGGAATGGTTTCCGCTACAGCATAGCGTGGTTCGCTCCGGCTTTCCGCAAGTCGTCACGGCCTGGCGCGGGACGGCGCAACCGGCGCCGAACGCTACGGCGCGGGCGGCGGCTCTACCGGCTCAATGCGCAGCAGCGCGCCGTCCTCTGCGTCGGTGAGGGCATAGATGAGGCCGTCCGGCCCCTGTTTCACCTCGCGGATCCGCTGCCGCAGCTCGCGCAGCAGCGACTGCTGGCGGACGAGCAGGCCGCTGTCGTTGAAGATCAGCCGCTGGATCTCCATGCCGCGCAGCGCGCCGACGAAGAGATCGCCCTTCCAGTTCGGGAAGCGGTCGCCGGTGTAGAACAGCAATCCGGCCGGGGAGATCGACGGGCTCCAGAAGAAGAGGGGATCCTCGATGCCTTCCGCCTGCCGCTCCGTTCGCTGCGGTCCGGCTACCCCGCCGGTGAGCTCCCCCGAATAGTCCCTTCCGTACGACACCACCGGCCAGCCGTAGTTGGCGCCGGCGCGGATGATGTTCACCTCGTCGCCGCCCTGCGGCCCGTTCTCCGTCTCCCACAGCTCGCCGGTCTCCGGGTGCCACGCCATGCCGTTCGCGTTGCGGATGCCGAGGGCGTAGATCTCGGGGCGGTGATTGGGCGTATCGACGAAGGGGTTGTCGTCGGGCACCGTCCCGTCGTCGTTGAGACGCAGCAGCTTGCCGAGGTGGTTGGCCGGATCCTGCGCGTCGTCGGCCTGGCCGACCTCATAGCGCCCAGGCACGCCGACCACCATGTACAGCTTCCCGTCCGGTCCGAAGTTGATGCGCGAGGTCTGCGCGAAACCCGTGTAGGCGGCGTCCGCCACGAAGAGGTCCCGCACCTCTACCAACGCGCCCCGCCCCTCGAGCTTGCCGCGCGCGAGGACCGGCGTGGAGGCCAGCCGGTGCTCGGGGCTCGCCGTGTGGTAGGTGAAGTAGACGAACTGGTTCTGCTCGAAGCGCGGATGGAGCACGATGTCCATCAGCCCCGTGCGGCGGTGTGGAAACACCTCCGGGAGGCCGGCGAGCGGCTCGGGATCCAGCACGCCGTCGCGCACGATGCGGAGCTGGCCGGCGTGCTCCGTGATGAGCATGTCGCCGTTCGGCAGGAACGCAAGCGCCCAGGGCCGAGTGAGTCCCTTCATGGGCACCACCCGGAACGTCTGTTCCTGCGTGTGGAACACCCGCGGCTCGGCGGACAGGGTGGTCGGCGGCGGGCAGTTTCGGCAGTCGGTCCTCGGCTCGGTCTGCTGCGCCGCGGCGGGCGCGGCCAGCCCCAGGACGATGGCGAGCGAAGCAGCGCGGCGCGTATGCATGGCCGGCCAACCGGTACTACTGCGCCGGTTCCTCCACGGGTTCGATCCTCAACAACGCGCCGTCTTCCTCGTCGGTCAACGCGTAGATGAGCCCGTCCGGCCCTTGTTTCACGTCGCGGATGCGCTGCTTGAGCTCGCGCAGCAGCGTCTGCTGGCGCACCAGCAGGCCGCGGTCGTTGAAGATGAGCCGCTGGATCTCGCGTGAGCGCAGCGCGCCGACGAACAGGTCGCCCTTCCAGTTCGGGAAGCGGTCGCCCGTGTAGAAGAACATGCCCGCCGGGGAGATCGACGGATTCCAGAAGAAGAACGGATCCTCGATCCCCTCGGCCCACACCTGCGGCCTCTGCGGCCCGGAATCGGTGCCGGTCAGATCGCCCGAGTACGCCCGTCCGTACGACACGACCGGCCAGCCGTAGTTGCGGCCGGCGCGGATGATGTTGACCTCGTCGCCCCCCTGCGGCCCGTTCTCCGTCTCCCACAGCTCGCCGGTCTCCGGGTGGAATGTCAACCCGTTCGAATTGCGGATGCCGAGCGCGTAGATCTCCGGCCGGTGGCCCGGCGTGTCGACGAACGGGTTGTCGTCGGGGACGGTCCCGTCGTCGTTCAGCCGCAGTATCTTGCCGGCGTGGTCCGCCGGGTCCTGCGCGCTCTCGGCCACCCCGACCAGGTTGCGCAGCGGCACGCCGATGACCATGTACACCTTGCCGTCCGGCCCGAACAGAACGCGCGCCGTCTGCGCCGTTCCGGAGTAGGCGGCGTCCGAGACGAACAGGTCGCGCATCTCCATGACCGCTCCGCGGCCGTCGAACTTGCCGCGCGCGAGGACCGGCGTGCCGGCCATGCGGTGCTCGGGGCTCGCCTGGTGGTAGGTGAAGTAGACGAACTGGTTCTCCTCGTAGCGGGGGTGCAGCGCGATGTCCATCAATCCCTTGCGCCGCTGGTAGAACACCTCGGGCATGCCGTCCAGCGGCTCCGGATCGAGCACGCCGTCCCGTACGATGCGGAGCCGGCCGGCATGCTCCGTGATCAGAATGTCCCCGTTCGGCAGGAACTCGAGCGCCCAGGGCCGGACCAGCCCCCGCATCGGCACCATCCGAAACGTCTGCTCCTGCGTGTGGAACACCTGCGATTCCCAGGACATCGTTTCCGCCGGCGGGCAGTCGCCGCAGTCGACCCGCTGCTCGGGGTCCTGCGCCGCGGCCGGCGCTCCGAAAAAGGACATGACGGCAACAGCGGCGGCAGCCAGGGCAACCGGTCCGCCGTGCGCAATCGGGTTCGGCATCTACGTCTCCTGTTACGTGAATGGATTCCGCTACAGCATAGCGCGCTAGGGTACCGGCTCCGTATCGACGGGCTCCAGGCGCAGCAACGCGCCGTCCCATTCGTCCGTCAGCAGGTAGATCAGGCCGTCCGGCCCCTGCTTCACCTCGCGGATGCGCTGCCTGAGCTCCCGCAACAGCGACTGCTGGCGCACCAGCAGTCCGCGGTCGTTGAAGATCAGCCGCTGGATCTCGGCGCCGCGCAGCGCGCCCACGATCAGATCGCCCTTCCAGTTGGGAAACTGCTCGCCCGTATAGAAGATCATCCCGGCCGGCGAGATCGACGGACTCCAGACGAAGAAGGGATCCTCCATCCCCTCGGCCCACACCTGCGGCTGCTGCGGCCCGGAGTCCGTGCCGGTCAGATCGCCCGTGTACGCGCGGCCGTAGGACACGACCGGCCAGCCGTAGTTGGCGCCGGCCCGGATGATGTTGACCTCGTCGCCGCCCTGCGGCCCGTTCTCCGTCTCCCAGAGCTCGCCGGTTTGCGGGTGGAACGCCAGCCCGTTCGCATTGCGGATGCCGAAGGCGTAGATCTCCGGCCTGTGGCCCGGCGCGTCGACGAACGGGTTGTCGTCGGGCACGGTCCCGTCGTCATTGAGCCGCAGCACCTTGCCCCCGTGGTCCGACGGGTCCTGCGCGCTCTCCGCCGTGCCGACGGGATTGCGAATCGGAACGCCGATCACCATGTACACCTTGCCGTCCGCACCGAACGCCAGCCGCGCTGTCTGCCCCATGCCGGAGTAGGCGGCGTCCGAGACGAACAGGTCGCGCGTCTCCACGAGCGCGCCGCGCCCATCGAACTTGCCCCGCGCGAGCACCGGCGTGGCGGCCAGGCGGTGTTCGGGACTCGACTTGTGATAGGTGAAGTAGACGAACTGGTTCTCCTCGTAGCGGGGGTGGAGCACGATGTCCATCAACCCCCGCCGGCCGATGGCGAAAATCTCGGGCAACCCGGCCAGCGGCTCGGGGTCGAGCACGCCGTCGCGGACGATGCGCAACTGGCCGCGGTGCTCGGTGATGAGCATGTCGCCGTTCGGCAGGAAGGCGAGCGCCCACGGCTTGGTCAGGCCCTTCAACGGCACCACCCGGAACGACTGCTCCTGGGTGTGGAACACCCGCGGCTCCTCCGGCTGCTGGGCCGCAGCCGGCGCGACCGGCGCCGCCAGGAAGGCTGCCATTGCCGCTGCCGCGGCCCGCATGGCAACCGACACGGCTCCCTTCACCATCTGCACCACCTGTCCACAGAAAAGGTTGCGCTACAGCATAGCGCTAATGTTGCGCTGGGCACGCCCGGAAAGCCTTGCCGGCTTGACAACGCGGGCGCACGCATCCATCGTGTCCGTAGTCTGCGCCGCAGCGCAGGACCAAACTGATCCGGGATAGGACAAGTGATGAACAAATTGCACGCAACCCTCGCCATCGCCTTGCTCGTGGTGTTGCCGGCGGCCGCCGCGGCCCAACGGGGTGCAACCGGCCCTCCGGAGCACGCGGACGTCGATCCGATCAACGATGGCTCGAACCCCTACGCGACCATCCGGGACTGGGGCACGCTTCCCGATGGCCGCACCTGGGGATCGGTGAGCGCCGTCAACGTCGACATCGACGGCGTGCATATCTGGGCCGCGGACCGCTGCGGCGTCAACTCGTGCGCCGAGTCCGACCTCGACCCGATCGTCAAGCTCGACGCCAGGGGGAACGTCGTGCGGGCCTTCGGCGGTGGACTCATCCACTGGCCGCACGGCATGGATGTCGACCGCGATGGCAACGTCTGGATTGCCGACGCCGTGAGCGCCGCCAACCTGGGAGACAACCCGACCGAGTCGGGTCGGGGACACACGGTCATCAAGTTCAGCCCGGAGGGCGAGGTGCTGCTGACCCTGGGCACACCAGGAGAAGCGGGCGACCCGCCCACCCACCTCACGCAACCGAGCGACGTGCAAATCGGTACGGATGGCAGCATCTTCGTTGCCGAGGCCCACGGCGCGCAGTTTCTCGACGCGGACAGCGCGGCGGATGCAGGCCCGCCGCGCATCGGGCGCGTCTCCAAGTTTGCTTCCGACGGGACCTTCATCAAGAGCTGGGGCTCGTGGGGCTATGGCGACGGCGAGTTCCGGGGGCCGCACTCGTTCGCCATGGACTCGCAGGGGCGTCTGTTCGTCGCCGACCGCGGCAACCGGCGGATCCAGATCTTCGACCAGGAGGGAACGCATCTCGACACCTGGTACCAGTTCAGCCGCAACAGCGGCATCTTCATCGACGCGAACGACGTGCTCTACGCGGTCGACTCCGAGTCGGACGAAAACTACAACCCCGGCTGGGTGAAGGGGCTCCGCGTGGGCAGCGCCCGGACGGGGGAAGTCAGGTACTTCATCCCGGCGCACGAATCCGAACGGCCCTCGGGGATGGGAGGCGTCGGCTCGATCGGCGAGGGAGTGACCGCCGACGCGGCCGGCAACGTCATCGTCGGCGAAGTGGGCCCCGTCCAGGGACTCACGAAGTTCGTGCCGCACTAGCGGGAGGCGGGCGCATGCGGGCGATGGCGCTCCCGCGGATCGTGTCGCTGGACGCGGTCGACACGCCGCTGGAGCTGGTCGAGCTGCCGGCGCCCGAGCCGGCCCCCGGCGAAGTCCTCATCCGCGTCGCGGCGTGCGGCGTCTGCCACACCGAGCTCGACGAGATCGAAGGACGCACGCCGCCGCCGCGCCTGCCGGTCATCCCCGGGCACCAGGTGATAGGCCGCGTCGCCAGTGCCGGTCCGGGTGTCACCAGGCTCGGAGTCGGTGACCGGGTCGGCGTCGGCTGGATCCACGCTTCGTCGGGGACGGCCGACGAGAACCTGAGCGCCGCGTTTCGGGCCACCGGCCGAGACGTCGACGGCGGCTACGCCGAGTTCATGACGGTGGGCGAGGATTACGCCTACACCATCCCCGACGTCTTCACGGACGTGCAGGCCGCGCCGCTTCTATGCGCCGGCGCCATCGGCTATCGCGCGCTCCTGCTCAGCAGGTTGCAGGACGGCGAGCTGCTCGGCCTCACCGGCTTCGGCGGGTCAGGGCATCTCGTTCTGCAGCTTGTGCGGCACCTCTATCCGCGCAGCCGGATCTACGTCTTCGCGCGCGACGCCGTGGCGCGGCGCTTCGCGGCCGAGCTGGGCGCCGACTGGACCGGCGCAACTGCGGACCGTGCGCCCGAGCGGCTGCACGCGATCATCGACACAACACCCGCCTGGACGCCGGTCGTCGCAGCACTGGCCAACCTGCGGCCCGGCGGCCGGCTCGTGATCAACGCGATTCGCAAGGAAGACGCCGACCGGGCCGTCCTCGGCAGCCTCAGTTACGCCGAGCATCTCTGGATGGAAAAGGAGATCAAGTCGGTCGCCAACATCACGCAGCACGACATCCGCGCCTTCCTGCCGCTGGCGGCCGCAGCAGGCATCCGGCCCGAGGTGAAGGTCTACCCGCTGGAGGAGGCGAACCGGGCCCTAATGGAGCTGAAGCGACACAGCGTCAAGGGCGCCAAGGTGTTGCGTGTGGCTTCGTAGCCGCCGGTCGACCGTCCGTCAACGCCGGCGCTCCTCGTGGAACATCCGGAGGGCCCCGAGCCCGCCCAGCAGCAGCGCCGCCAGCGCCAGCGCCAGCGTCGGCAGCACCGGCACGGACTGCTCCCCGCAGATTGGGCCTTCGAACTCTTCCAGCGTGGCCAGCCACGCTTGAAACTCGTCGTCCGCCGGTGCGCAGAGGCCATCGTTCTCCTGGATTCTCAGTCCGAGGAGTGCCGTCAGGTTCGTAAACGACGCAGGAAGCGGGCCGGACAGCCGGTTGTGATCGAGGCCGATACTGCGCAACCGTGACATGCGGCCCAGCTCGGGCGGGACCGGGCCGGACAGTTGGTTGTGTCTGAGCCACAGGTCGCGCAACCCGTGCAGGTTGCCCAGCTCGGGGGGCAGCGAGCCGGTCAGGGCGTTTCTGCGCAGATCGAGGAGGTCCAGGTCGGGAAGTTCGCCCAATTCGACGGGAATCCGCCCGTGCAGATCATTGCCCCTCAGGTACAACCTCCTGAGGCGTTTCATCCTGCCCAGCTCCGGCGGAATCTCCCCGGACAGATCGTTGCTGTTAAGGAACAGAACAGTCAGTTCGGACAGACCGCCCAACTCCGGGGGAATCGGCCCCGACAGGTCGTTGCGAAGGAGGTTCAGGTATTTGAGACTGGACAGGCTGCCCAACTCGGCGGGAATCGGCCCCGACAGGTTGTTGTTTTCGAAGTCCAGTTTCTCGAGGCTGGACAGGCTGCCCAACTCGGCGGGAATTGGCCCCGACAGGTTGTTGTGGTGCAGCTCGAGCCAGTTCACCCTGCCACCGGCGTCGGTCGAGACCCCGTGCCAACGCTCCAGCGGCGCCGCGGTGCCCCAATTTGTGTTGTCTGTCCAGTTCTGTCCTCCCGTACTGTCATGGAGCGCGGTCAGCGCCCGCCGATCCGAATCATTCTCCGCGGAGTCGACGGGATCGACCTCCCGCACGACACCCGGATAGCGCACGTTTGGTCCCACGCGGTACGCCAACTGGGCCATCGAGCTCTCTTCTTCCGGCCACGTCGATGTGCTGCCTGTCGACATCACGAACCCCGACGACTGCGGGACGTGGAAGAACCCGAGCGCATGGCCCAGCTCGTGCGCCAGACTCGCCTCGAAGTACTCTTCGCTGACATCTTCGAGACCCTGCCTCCAGTTCAGCTCCGACGCAACCCACCTTCCACCGAAATGCGGATGCTCCTCCCGCACTGTGCCCGCACGCGCGAGGACACCGAAAGGCAGCGGGCGGGCCGCTTCGCGCACGTAGATCCACCCCCTAATCGGGGAGCCAGTGCAGGCCCCAACCCGGAGCTGACCGCTCCAGGCAAGACCCGTCCAGCGCAGAATCTGCTCCCGCCACCACGCATGGTTGGCATAGGGTTGCACCCGTTTTCCAAAATCGGTGTGCGTAGGCCCCTGCACGCATATCCCGATCGTCGGCACGACCGTGCGATGCGTCACCAGGGTCTGCCGCAATGCGGGTGGCCTGAAATCGGGTGGTATGCCTGTCGGTCGATCGCTGGCGTTGAAGACGAGCCCGTCCCAGAGCTGGCGATCCATGCCGGCTGGTTCCGAAATGGAGGGTTGCGAGCCATCTTCGTGGGCGGGAACACGCCCCCTGCCCGAGGAATCGGCTGAACCATCGCTGGTCGTGCCCGCTGCTGCGTCGGCAGCTTCCGTCTGATCGCCCGGGATCGCCAAGCCGAAGCCGGCCACCGGGGCGCCGCCGACCCACTCGATGGCATGTCCGCCGCACCGCCACCCTTGCGCCTCGGCCAGCGGGGCTTCGAGAAGGAGAGCTGCCAGCAGCATCTGGATTCGTCGCCCTCGCTGGTGCATCACAGTGACCGCGGGGTGCAGTATCTCTCGATTCGCTGCACCGAACGCCTTGCCGAGGCTGGGATCGAGCCCTCAGTCCCCGGCCGCGGCGACTCGTACGACAACGCCCTGGCTGATTCGGTCATCGGTCTCTACAAGACCGAGGTCATCAACCGTCGTGGACCGTGGCGCAGCGTCGACGCGTTTGAGCTGGCCACGCTCGACTGGGTCGATTGGTTCAATAACAATCGGCTCCTCGCCCCGATCGGATACGTCCCTCCAGTCGAGTGCGAAGAGCAGTACTATCGCAGTCAGAAGGCTCCAGCCATGGTGGCAGGAGTCACGTAATTCAGTCTCTGGAAAACCCGGTTACGGTTCACCCCTAGCCCTTGAGTACGGTTAGGTCGCACTGGAGGTTGCAGTGTGCCTGGTAGACATATGCCTGGTTTTCGTCCCTGCAGATCCCGCGCCGAACCAATTCCTGCACGCGTTCCCGCAGTCGCGGAAGATAACGGAACTCGTACTCCTCGTAGCTCATCTCCGTGCGCCTTGCGCGCCGTTCGAACAAGGCCGCGAGCTCGTCCACGGTGAGGTCGCCGGCAAAGTCCACGTAGTGCTTCCGGATCAGCCGCTCGAACTGGCCCAGATGCATCATGATCGCCATCTCGAAGATCGTCGTTTTCTCGAAGACGGCACCATGACAACGCGCCCATTCCGAACGCTCGGAGGCCACATGGTCCGGCAGCGTGTCGTGTTGCACGCTCGGGAAATGGTGGTGTGCGACGTGATAGTCCTCGCCGAACGAATCGTCGTAGCCATCCAGAATCGTTCCCGAAGTGACGTGCTTCACGTGCCTGCCCTCGGCGTCGAATTCGAGGAATCCGTGCTGCCCGACGTTAATGACCGCCAGGAACGTGGACATCGCGAGAAGCGGTTGCAGATAGATGAACAACAGAAACAACAGCGCTGCGGTGGTACTCGATCCTGTACCCATCAACACTGCGAGGATGCCCGACGGAACCAGGATCCAGTAGATCGCCATACCGCGAAGCAATGTCGCTCTCGCACGATCAATCGTGGGATTGACGCCCCGCTCCCGGTGGAACTCGGCCAGGCTGGCGACGCCGCTCAGGTACCGGAGGAACCGCCACTGGTAGAGCATCATGTCGCCGAACCTGGTGCGGTCAAGGTCCCAGAGGTATAGGGCGTCCCCTTTTCCGCCATCCAATCTGTGGTGTAGCAGCAGGTGGGACGTTGAGAAGTTGTACGGCACGATCCCGAAGAACACACCCAGCCAGTTCTCGAAGAAGTTGCCAATCCGCTTGCCGATCCACGGGCGGTACATCCGCCCGCCCGAGAGGTGGCCCTCTCGATGCGCCAGCGTGTATGCGGTGGCCATGCTGCGTCCACCGGGGCCGACCCACAGGAAGTAGTGGATGGCTACCAGCCACCACGGAAGGGATCCGTAGGCGACCTGCCACGCGAATACCACAACAAGGAGCGGGACGGTGCTGGCGGTCGCCAGGACTGACGCTGCGAAGTAGTCGACGTGCGCCGGCCGTCGATAGACGTACCTGGCTGCGAATCGCCGCAATGTGGATGAGCCGTCGACAAGTCGATAGATGGGGCTCAACACCCGGTTGAGCCCGTGCCTGAAGGCCTGCCCCTGAATCACCACCGGTGCTGCCCAGATGACTGCATAGTTGAGCGTCAACAACACCCCCAGGACCTTGCGGATGCTGACAAGCAAGCGCGCGCGCCGCGGAACTCCGCGCTCTGTGCCGCCTTGATGCCGACTTGCGCCCCCCGACCCCAGCGACTGGGCAGGAGATGAGCGCGAATCCGTTCGCCACGGACGCTCCCCTCCGTTCGCAGCCATTCTCATCGCAGACACCTCCCTGCACCAATCAACGAGCAAGCACTGAACCGTCGCACCGCCACCCCAGCGCCTCGACCGGCGGGACTTCGAGAAGGAGAGCTGCCGGTGATTTAGACCAAGGGTTTCGAAGCGCGTAACAACCACGTCCAACTAACGCTTTCCGAAATTGATTTGTCAAGGTTGTTTGTACGGCATTCCCGAATCCAATCGGTGCCAATTCTGGCAACATGGTGGTGGAATGCCATGCAATAAAGGATGGTAAAGGTGGCCCCTTGCGCGGCCTGATACCAGAATTGGTATGTCCAAAAAAAACACAACGCTGTACAAAGAGGCGACATAATCCGGGTATCTTCATGAGCGGCCAAGACGCGTTCGAGCGCACACTCGCGGCGATCTACGACGCCATGCTCGACGATGCCCGCTGGCCGGCCGCCTCGGCCCTGATCGACGAGGCGTGCGGCATCACGGGCAACGACCTCCTGGTCGGTGGAGGGTGAATGGCGAGGCCCGGAGGGTGACGTCCAGACCCGATTCGTCGGCATATACAAGCGGGGGCAACGCCGCGAAGACCTGGAGCGCGAGTACCTCGCGCACTATTTCCCCGTCGATGAATGCGCGCGGCGCTTCGAACAATGGCCCGTCGGCCGTCTGATCCACACCAGGGACCTGTACACGGTCGAGGAGTTGAAGCGTTCGCCCGCCTACAACGAGGCGTTGCCGAAGGGCGGTTGCCAGGACGGCTTGCGGGCGAGGCTCGACCGTCCGGACAGCTCCCGCATCGCCTGGAACATCGGCGACCCCGTCGACTCGGATGGCTGGGGGACTTCGCGCATCGCGATGGTCAAGCAGTTACTGCCCCACGTCCGGCAGTTCGTCTGCGTCCGCCAGGCGCTGGTGCGCGCCGAGGCAGGGACCGCGACCGTTACCGCCCTGCTCGACAACCCGCGGGCAGGCGTGCTGCATCTCGACCGCCGCGGGCGGATCCTGGAGGTCAACGACCGCGCCCGCGGCATCCTGCGCAGCAGCGACGGGTTGTCGGACCGGGAGGGAACGCTGCGCGCGCGCGCGCCGGCCGACCAGGTGCGTCTCGAGCGCCTGTTGGGTGACGCCCTGCCGGCGTCCAACGCACCCGCGGTCGGCGGGTCGATGCGGCTCCGCCGCTCGTCCCTGTTGCCGCCGTTCGTCGTGCACGTCAAGCCAGTGGCCGTCCCGCAACCCGACTACGGAGCGCGGCGCGTAGCGGCGCTGGTGCTGATTACCGAGCCGGGACGGCGCCATCGCATCAATCCGGAGGTAGTGGCCGCGACCCTGGAGCTGACGCCGAGCGAGACGCAGGTGGCGGTGTGGCTGGCGGAAGGCAGGAGCGTGCGCGAGATGGCCGAGGCAACGGGGCGCACCGAAGGCGCCATCTACCGGCACCTGAAGCAGATCTACCGGAAGCAATCCATCTCGCGGCAGGCGGACCTGGTGCGGCTGGTGCTGTCGCTCGCCGATCTCGGGTGAAGGTCCTGGCAGGTGACGTGACGTCGGCCGCTACCTCATCTTGACGATCATCGCCGCGGCCACCGGTTCATCAGTCCGGGCAAGCTCGGACTCCAGCTGCTGATATTCCCTGAACGCCACCCACTGTGCGTCGCTCCACTGCTTCCGGTGCGAGCGCGGCTGGGCGGCCAGCTCCGCGCCTTCCGTCCCCGCGTAGAAGGGGACCTCCTCCTTCGGCGACCGGCGGCTCACGCGGCGGGCGTCGATGGGAACCGCCTCGGTCACCTCGTGCGTCGGCAACGGGACGGACACGTACTCCACGCCGTGCTCGTCGCGGTATACGACACCCACGCGAGTATTCTACGCGCAATGACCGACCGGGGATTGGGCGCCATTTGCTATAATCACCATCCAAACTGAAGTCTCGCGTCGCTCGAATCCCGAAACCCGCGTGAGCTCGGAGGTGGGTAGCCGCTTGACCAACAAGCGAGTAGTTCTCCGGACCCGCTCCGAATCTTGCCGATGAGTTCCAACGGAAGCAACCACGCCGAACCCGGTGGACCGATCGCCTACATGGCGAGCAACGGCGTCGCGTCCAATCTGTTGATGTTCGGCATTCTCGCGGTGGGCCTCGTGTCGCTGACCGGCCTCGAGCAGGAAGCGTGGCCCACGGTGCCCTTCAACCAGATCGAAATCTCCATGGCGCTCCCCGGCGCCACGCCCGAAGAGGTGGAGGAGGCCATCGTCGTCAAGATCGAGGATGAGGTCCGGGGACTGGCGGACGTGAAGGCGGTCAGGTCCGTAGCGGCCCCGGGAATAGCGTCCGTCAGGGTCGAATTCGATTCGGGGACGGACATGGGCGCGAAGAGGGATGAAGTCGAGTCGGCGGTCGGGCGCATTCAGACGTTCCCGGGCGCAGCCGAACGACCCCAAATCCGGGAAATGACCAACGCCCAGAGCATGATGCGTCTCGTCCTCTACGGCGACGTTCCCGAGCGCTCGCTGAAAGAGCTCGCCTACCGTATCGAGGACGATCTCGCTTCGCTCCCGGACGTGTCCCAGGTCGAGACCAGCGGTGTCCGCAACTACGAAATCTCGATCGAGGTGCCGCTGCAGCGGCTGCGAGCCCTGGGGCTCACGCTGACCGATGTCGCCAGTACGATTCGCCGCGGTTCCCTGGACCTGTCCGCGGGCAGCATCAATACCGAACAGTCGCAGGTGCGGATCCGGACCCTCGGCCAGAGCTACGATCAGCAGGATTTCGAGGACATCGTCATCCTCGGCCGCGAAGACGGCACGGTAGTGCGCCTGGGTGACATTGCCAAGGTCCGCGACGGCTTCGAGGACTCGGGTTTGCTCGTGCGGCACGAGGGCCAGCCCGCCGTGTTCGTCGAGGTCACGCGCGCCGACGGCGAGAGGGTGCTGGACGTGGCGAGCGCTGTTCGCGACTACGTTGCGAACGAGTTGCCCCCCACGCTTCCCGACGGGGTGGGCATCGACATCTGGAGCGACGACTCTTCGATCTTCGTGGAGCGCGGCCTCCTTCTCCTCAAGAACGGAGCCCTGGGGCTGTTGCTGGTCTTGCTCGCGCTCGGCCTTTTTCTCCAGCTCCGGCTGGCGTTCTGGGTGGCCGTCGGTCTCGGCGTTTCCGCGGTCGGCGCCCTGGCCGCCATGATGCTGTTCGACATCCCGCTCCATGAGGTGTCGCTGTTCGCTTTCGTGCTTGCCATCGGAATCGTCGTGGACGATGCGATCGTCGTGTCCGAGCACATTCACCTGGAACGAATGCGCGGCACGCCGGGGGTTGTTGCGGCGATCCGGGGTGCGCGACGAATCAAGGTGCCACTGATCTTCGCCGTGCTGACGACCGTCGTGGCGTTCCTTCCGCTGCTCTTCATACCCGCGGGCTTCGGAGAGGTCTGGAAGGCACTGCCGATCGTCGTCATTGCCACGCTGTTGATCTCGCTGGCCGAATCGCTGCTGGTGCTTCCCAACCACCTGTCCCATCATCTGCGCGGCCCGGACTGGGTGCCCGGAACGCGCCTGGGACGATTCGTCAACCGGATCCAGAGCAGCGTCGATTCCTTGTTGCAGCGCTTTGTGCAGGGGCCCCTGGATCGGGGAATCCAGTTCGCGACGGACTGGCCCGAGGTGACGGTCGCCGGGGCCATCGCGCTGCTCGTCGTAAGCGTTTCCCTCCTTCCGGCGGGAATCGTCCGGTCCACCTTCGCGACCGAGGTCGAAGGCGATTTCGCCACCGCCACCCTCGAAATGCCGGACGGAACGACCGCGCGGCAAACATACGCGGTGGCGCAGGAACTGGAGGTGGCCGGTCGCCGGGCCGTGGAGCGGCTTTCCGAAAGCCGGCCCGCCGACGCGCCTCCCCTGTTGTCCGGCGTTACGGTCGTCGTTGGCCAGCGATCACGGCTCGAAACCGGAGGTCTCAACCCCTCGCCCACCCTGAACCCGGAAGCCAATGTCGCCACCATCGAGTTCAAGCTCCTGAGCGCGCAGCAGCGGCGCATCACTTCGGGAGACGTCGTGCAGGCGTGGCGCGAGGAGGTGGGTGTCCTGCCGCAGGCGCGGTCGATCACCTTCATCAGCCAGATCTACACGCTGGGCAACCCCGTCGAGACCGCGCTGTCCCATCCGGATCCGGACCGCCTGACGGAAATCGCGAGCTCCACAGCCGCGGCTCTCGGCGAAATCGGAGGCGTCTTCGACATCCGCTCTGACCACACTCCCGGCATCCCGGAAGTCCAGGTGGGGATGCTTCCCGAAGCGCGCACCCTCGGCCTCACGCGTGACGATCTTGCCTGGCAGACGCGAGCCGCCTTTTTTGGCGCGGAAGCCGTCCGGGTGCAGCGGGGACGCGACGAGGTGAGGGTTTACGTGCGGTTGCCCGAGGAGCAGCGGCACTCGATTACCGATGTCGAGAGCTACTGGCTCCGCACGCCAACCGGCGCCGACGTGCCGATAAGCCGCGTAGCGTCACTGAGCATGAGCACGTCGCCGCCGGCCATCCGGCGCCAGGACGGCCAGCGCATTGTCACGGTTACCGCTGATGTGGATGCCAGTGTGGTTTCCGCGGCGACCGCCAATGACATTCTGGAGAACACCATCCTGGCGGGGCTCATCACCGAAAACCCGGAACTCACGTACGCCTTCGGAGGGGAACAGCAACAGCAGCTCGACTCCCTGGGCGGTCTCTATCGCGGATTCGTGATCGCGCTGCTCATGATCTTCGTGCTGCTGGCCATTCCGCTGCGCTCCTATACCAAACCGTTCATCGTCATGGCGATCATCCCGTTCGGGTTCATCGGCGTGATCCTGGGTCACTGGATGCTGGGGGTCGCCGTCAGCGCGGAGTCCTTTGTCGGGATATTCGGCCTCGCCGGCGTGGTGGTGAACGATTCGCTGGTGATGATTGATTTCACCGATCAAAAACTCAGGGACGGCGTCCCGGCGCGAACCGCGATCATCGAGGGTGCGAAGGGACGCTTTCGTCCGATCATGCTGACTTCCCTGACGACCTTCCTGGGCTTCACTCCTCTGATTCTCGAGGACGCGATTCAGGCGCAGTTTTTCGTTCCCTTCGCCGCTTCGATCGGCTGCGGCATCCTCTTCACCACGACGCTCATCATGTTTCTGGTGCCCGCGCTATCCTCGTTTCACCTGCGCCTCACCTCGACGCGGCGAGAACTGGTCGGCGAAGGATCCGGCTGACAGGCGTTTGAGCCGAGAGCCCGGCTGCTATCCCGAAAGAGGCCGGCGCGCCACGAAACAGTAGAGGGGCGTGAAAATCCCCGCTCTGCCCCCCGCGACATAGGCGTTTGCGGTCTGATCCATGAGCGCAATCACCTCCGCCGAGCCCCTCGGGAACACACCGAAGGACTCGGCCATCCGGACTCCCCGCCGCAGCGCCTTGCGGCCCATCGGAATCCGGACGAAAGCGCTGCCGGGCAGCCCGCGCATGGTTTCCATGGGCAGATACCACGGCGCGTCCCGACGGTGCTCGTGGGCGGCGAGATCCTCACTCTCGACGACTTCGAATCCTGCGGTTGCGAGCGCCCGGTTTACCTCCCCGAACGTAGCAATGTCCTTGAGCGCGATGCCGTGCATGAGCTCCCGCTTTATGGCGAGGTGCCGGTCGCTTCCGGGGTCGTACAGGTCCGTCATGCACATTTCCTAGCCCCAGAAGAGGGATCCGGGCTTCAGCACCCGGTAGATTTCGGCGAACGCGCCTGCCTTGTCGGCCGCGTGGCAGGTTGATTCGATCGCGTAGCCACGGTCGAAGGTCTGGTCTGCGATCGCGCTCATTTCCATGAAGCTGCACCGCAGACAGTCGGTGCGGTCAGCGAGCCCCGCAGCCGCGTTCAAACGCCTGGCGTCGTTGCATTGGACCTCACTGGCGTTGATCCCGACAACCCGGACTCCAGCCTCGCGGGCAACGCGGCGCATCGGACCGCCGATGCCGCAGCCGATATCCACGACCGTCATGCCCGGACGCAGTTCGAGCTTGGCGATCATGAGTCTCTGGTGCCGAATCTTGGAGTCCTCCAAGCTTTCGCCTGGCGCCAGCGGCGCAAAATGCAGGGATTCGCCCCAGCCCAGGACCATGAACTCGGTACAAAGGTCGTAGTACTCCTTGACGGTCTGCGTGTGGTCGTACCCGGCGCCGGCATCCTCCTGTGACGCCCTGTTGGTCCATCCTTCGAAGTCCCGCACCCGGTTCGTGACGTTCGCTCCGTCGTACGCGGTTCTCAGGCCATTGGATAGTTTACGGATTTGCCTCGTGAGCTTCATGGTGGATTCTGGCCTGGTTCCGGAGCTCGCAGGCCACCCAGACCTGCGAGACCGCCTCTTCGCGCTGGGGGACCGGGACGCCCCAAGCATAGGGTTCGGCGCCGTTGCTAGCAACTGGAGCGGACCGGCGAGAAGCTCGGCACGGTTGAGCTGCCCGCGCCGGCCCTGCTGATTGACAATGAAGTTGTTCATTGTCATGATATTCAACATCTATACCGCTGGATGGAAGGCCAATGGCACACCCCGTCGTAACCCGCTACCTAGACGTGCGGGCCATTCTGGACAAACGGTCCTGCTTTCTGTTCGGTCCCCGGCAGACGGGCAAGTCCACGCTCATCCGCCAGCAGCTTTCCGGCTACCCGACCTACAACCTCCTCGACCGGACGCTGTTCATCCGCCTGGCCCGGAATCCGGCGCTGATCCGGGAAACCCTCGAGGCGGACACCGAAATCGTCGTCATCGACGAGATTCAGAAGATGCCCGAGCTGCTCAACGAGGTGCAGCTCATCATCGACGAGCGGGATGTCCGCTTCCTGCTGACCGGATCGAGCGCCCGGAGCCTGCGCCGCAAGGGTGTCAACCTGCTCGGAGGCAGAGCGCGCTCCCGCGCGCTGCACCCGTTCGTCCGCACAGAGCTCGGGAGCCGCTTCGACCTGGATCGGGCGCTGGAATACGGTCTCCTGCCGTCGATCTACCTCTCCGACTCACCGGCGGAAGACCTGGCAGCGTACGCCGGCGACTACCTCAAGGAGGAGGTCTCCGCCGAGGCGATCGTCCGCAACATCGGCGCGTTCAGCCGGTTTCTGGAGGTCGCCGCGCTCGCCCACGGCGAGTTGATCAACTTCGCCAACATGGCCAACGACGCACAGGTGCCGGCGTCGACGGTGCGCGAGTACTACGGAATCCTCAAGGACACGCTCATCGCCCATGAAGTGCCGGCGTTCACGCGCGGCCGGAAGCGCAAGGCGATCTCGACGTCCAAGTACTACCTGTTCGACGTCGGGCTCGCGCGTCACCTGCAGGGGAGGCGAGGCCTGGCGCCCGGAACTCCGGAATACGGCAACGCCTTCGAGAGTTTCATCTTCCAGGAGATCAAGGCGTTCTGCGACTACCACCGCCTGGACACGCCGCGGTACTGGCGATCCAAGTCGCAGTTCGAGGTCGACTTCGTGTTCGAGAACCTTGCTGTCGAGGTAAAGGCGGCACGGCACGTGAGCGCACGGGATCTACGAGGACTCCGGGCTCTGCGTGAAGAAGGACTCTTCACGCACTACTTGCTGGTGTCGATGGAGCCCCAACCACGCCTCGTCGAAGACGTGCGGATACTCCCCTGGACGGAATTCCTGGACCGGCTCTGGGGTCGGGACTGGTGAGAAATTCGGATTGGCGCGTTATTCCTTCCCTGGTTCTTCGTCAGTCGGCCGCCACGCCTTGAACTTCTCCAGCTCATCCCTGACGGCGGCGACCACCCAGGCGATCACCGCGGCGTCGTCCACGAGTCCCAATCCCGCGATGAAGTCCGGAACGAGATCGGTCGGCATGAGGAAATACACGACCGCGCCGACGATGAGCACCAGATTGACGTTCGAGACGCCGGAGTACGCGCCGCCCGCCCACGCCTGCACCAGGTGGAGCATCGTCTTCAGATCCGCAAGTACCCGCTTGAGCCGGCGCGCCGTCCCCGCGGATGCCTGCTTGCGCCGTGCTTGCTCGACGACGCGCAGCAACTCCTGCGGCGACTCGACGAGGCGCCGTGCACGGACCCGTGCAAAGCGTGGCAGCTTCATGATTCGAACACCGCGGTTCGCAGCAGCACGGGTGTCCTCAGCCTTCAGTCGTCAGCGGGTGCATTCAACACACCTGAACCGTTCATGATGTTAGCGGCAACCGGCTGGTCAGCGGGCGCGTCACCGGTCGTCGCCGGCCAGTCCCTGCGTTACCCTGTCCCTCCATGCGCTGCCCGCGGCCCGGCTTCGCGGTCGTGACGCTTTCGCTCGCTGGGTTGCTCGGCGGCTGCTCGGGCCATCCGACCGAGCCGAGCGATGCGTTGACGTTCACCTTCGATTTCCATCGTGGGCCGCAGGGGTTCACTGCCGGCTTCGCCGACTATCCGCCGGCCCGCGCGGAGATCTTTGAGCTGACTTCCGGCTACCGGCCCCTCCCGGCCCCGCTGGAACCGCGCTCCGCGCTGTTCATCTCCGGAGTCAACCGGAGCGATGACCTCTTCATGTTCTTCAAGGGACCCATCGGCGGCCTGCGGCCCGGCGCGCTCTACGGCGTCACCGTCGGCCTGGAGATTGCCACCAACACGCCGGCCGGGTGCGTCGGCGTGGGCGGCGCGCCGGGCGAGAGCGTCTGGATCAAGGCCGGCGCGACCGCGGTCGAACCGCTCCCGGTCCGCGAAGGCGCCTACCTGCGGATGAACATCGACGTCGGCAATCAGTCCCGTGGCGGCGCACATGCCGTCGTCCTCGGCAATATCGCCAACTCTAGAAGCTGCGAGCAGCCGCGTCAGTGGGAGCGCAAGTCCTTCCAGAGCCTGACGACGCCGGAACCGATCTCCGTGCCTCCCGATGGCCGGGTCTGGCTGCTGTTCGGCGCCGACTCGGGATTCGAGTCTCGGACGGCGATCTACTTCACCCGGGCATCAGTCACCTTCACACCGCTGTGACCGGCGCAGCCACGGAAATGGCCCCATGTCGGGGCGCCGGCCCCGGCCGTTCACTCCGGTAGCGCGAACACGAACAGCGTGTTGCTGCCGCTGGGGGTGCTCAGCTCGGGGGTGATCTCCAGGAAGCGGGTGCCCTGGGTGACGCCGCCGGCGCCGATCGCTACGTACTGGCGGCCGCCGACGCTGTAGGTCATGGGGCGGGCGCTGACCGGCCCGTTCAGGATGGTCTGCCAGAGCACGTCGCCGGTTTGCGCGTCGAACGCCCGGAAGCGGCGCACGATGTCGCCCGAGAAGATCAGGTTGCCGCCCGTGGCGAGCAGCGAGCCGTAGATCGCGGCGCGCTGCTTGTAGCTCCAGAGCGTCTCGCCGGTCGAGGCCGACACCGCTTCGATGTGCCCTACCGGCGCGGTTTCCGGATCGACGCCGGGAACGTGCCGCATCTCGGTGCGGATGTCGTAGCTGTCGCTCGGCCCCGCCACTTCCACCGACATCCACAGATCCATGCAGGCGTTGTTGAGCGGCATGTA
Organism: Vicinamibacterales bacterium; assembly: GCA_965207665.1. Classification (GTDB taxonomy): domain Bacteria; phylum Acidobacteriota; class Vicinamibacteria; order Vicinamibacterales; family UBA8438; genus JAAXGX01. The sequence goes on along the minus strand of CBDBMV010000002.1, from coordinate 1,796,856 downwards.
CAGCGCGCCGGTGTCCGGGCTGTAGACCCCGGACGGCTGGTTCTTGCCGCCCAGGATGTACGGACAGGCCAACACGGATTCCGTCACCGAATATGGAGCCGTCGACTCGTCGAAGATCGGCCGGCCGGTGTCGACTTCCAGGCCGGTCATGATGTTCTGGTAGATGGTGGGCCGCGCCCACAGGAACTGCCCGGTGGCCGCGTCGAGCGTCCAGATGAAGCCGGTCTTGCCCGGTATGCCGGTGATGACCTTGCGCCGCTCGCCCGGGCGGACGTCCGGGTTGATCCAGGGCACCTCGGCCGGGTTGGGCGACACCTCGGTCTCCACGATGATCCGGTCGTAGGGGTGGTCGTAGTCCCAGTTGTCGCGCGGCAGGTGCTGGAAGTACCACACCAACTCGCCCGTGTCAGGGTCGAGCGCCAGCGTGGAGTTGGTGTACAGCAGGTCGGCCTTCCCGGAACCGCGCAGCTTCTCGGGCAACGGCGAGGGTGGTCCGGTGCCCCAGTAGACGAGGTCGAGCTCGGGATCGTAGCTGCCGACCATCCAGGCTGACGCGTGCCGTCGCGCCGACACTGGCAAGCCGCCCCAGGTGTCGCCGCCCGGCTGGTCTGGCGTGGCCGCCGTGTTGATGCGCCACAGCTCTTCCCCGCTGGCGGCGTCGTGGCCCGTGATGAAGCAGCCGCCGGGACGCGGGCTCGACGGGTTGCAGCGCGAGCCGGTGACGAGCTTGCCCTTCACGATGACGGGTCCCGCCGTCTGGGCCACCTGCTCGCGGTAGTCGGCGCGCTGCGTCTCCCAGACGACCTCGCCCGTCCGCGCGTCCAGGGCAACAAGAAAGGCGTCGTTGGTCGCCACGAAGATCTTGTCGTCGTAGATCGCAACGTTGCGGTAGCGGGCGCGCGTGCCGGTCAGGTTCCAGGGGTTGTCCGGCACGTTGCGGCTGTACTCCCACAGCAGGTCACCGGTGGTGGCGTCGAGCGCCTGCACGATGTCCTCGACATTGGGCAGGAACATGATGCCGTCGTAGACGATCGGCTCCACCTCCTGGTAACCCTCCCGCATCGCCCGCGACCAGACCAGGCGCAGCTCGCCGACATTTTCGGCGTTGATCTGGTCCAGCTCGCTGTAGCCCCAGAGGCTGTAGCCGTTGCGGAAGCTGATCCAGTTCTCGGGCTTCGGCTGCAGCAGCATCTCGTCGGTCACCGGCACGAAGCTCTGCAGCGGCTCGGGCACCTCCTGCGCGGCCGCACCGGGCGCCAGCAGCAACAGGCCCGAACCCAACACCAACGCCGCCGCCAATCGCCTGACCATCGTTCCGCCTTTCGTAAGAATCCGCTAGCGGGTGAGGCTGTACATCATGTAGTTGATGCCCAGCTCGAACCCGACGCTCATCGGCTCGATCGGGAAGTAGCCCATCCCGCCCATCTGCCAGTACTCGGCCAGGTTCGTGTTGTAGTTGGCGACGGCCATCATGCGCCCGTTGGGGTCATTGTCCTCGAACAGCCCGAAGTACTCCGGGACGCGGCCGAACAGGTGGTGGTAGCGCGGGTTCGGGATGTCGACCTTCTCGATGCGGAAGAACGCGTCGAATATTGGATGCGATATGTCCAAGCGGTGCCACTGCGAGCCGGGCAGCACCCGGCGCATCTGCGCCTCGAAATTCTCCCAGTGGTTGCCCTCGAAGTCGTTGAAGATCACGAACCCGCCCTTGAGCAGGTAGGCGCGCAGGCGGGCCGCCTGCTCGTCGGTCATCACCCAGAAGCCCGGCTCCTGCATGAGCGCTATCGGATGCTTGAACAGGTGGGGATCGTCGAGAGTCAGGATGAGGCTGGCCCGGGTGTTGGCGTCGACGAGTGTGAAGTCGTCGAGCATCGTCATCAGGTTCTGCTCGGCGCGCGGGAACTCGTGCAGCCACATGTTGCGGCCGCCGCGGCCCACCGTGCCGGCGCCGTAGGTACCTTCGGTCCAGCGCAGCCGGACGAAGGTGACGCCCCCGTCGTACGGAATGTCGGGGCGGCCCCAGTTGCCGAAACGGCTTTGCGCCGAGGCCGTGACGGCGCACCCCAGCACGGCGGCGACCACCACGCGCCGCCAGACCGCCGCGCTGCTGCTATTGCGCGTCATTCACCGTCACGGTCACATCGTGCGTGCGCCAGAGCACCCCGTCGAGCGCCATGGCCCGCAACACGAACCGGCCGGGCCGGCTGAACCACGCGCGCACGTCGATCTTGCCGTCGGCCGGCACCGGCGGCGGGGGATCGGGGCCGGGCAGGAAGTAGGGATAGACCGGCTGCGCGGGATCGAACGAGACCGCGTCGCCCGGCCCGCGGTACACGAACCAGGTCAGGCTGAGCCCGGACCGGGAATTGCGCAATGCCTCGTCCGTTGGTGGAACCGGAATGCCGTCGTCGCCGATCACGGCAGACAGCGGCAGCTCCTCTCCCACACGCACGGTCCGTGCGGATTCTCCGGCCACCTGCAGCGACGGCGGCTCGTTGCCGGGGGTCAGCCGCGTGTTACTTACCGCGTTCCCGTCGAACGCGATCATCTGGTTGTCGATCGCGTAGTCGGGCAGCAGCGTGGCGTACGCCTTCCCCGTCCGGCCGTTCGCCGTCAGCGTCCACACGATTTCGCTGTCGCCGAAATCGGGCGGCACGGTAATCCGGAATATGAAACGGTGACGCCTGGTAAAGAACCAGGTGGGCTGACCCTGGTCCAGGCCGCCCGGCTCCAGGAAGTTGTCGTCTCCGACCGGTACGTGGAGGTGCTCCTGGTAGTTGCGGTTCAGGTAGCCGAACACCAGGTTGAAGCTGCCGTCCGGGTTTGCTTCCCAGCCTTCATACACCGGCACGACGTTCTGGCCGGAGTCGAACTTCTCCTGGCCGGCGGCCGGCGCGGCGGCAAACAGCGCCAGACCGGCGAGCACGCACGCCGCCCGGCAACTACCCCGCCGCTGGCCTCCGACCATGGTTACGCATCCACCGGTCTATTGTCCGGCCGCTGCCTCGGGCGCCGGCTCGCAGCGGATCTGCTGGCCGCGGTCGGTGCAGACGCGGTTCCGCGGATTCGCCTCCTGCCCCTCGCGCGCCGCAACTTCCGTCTGGAACTCCTCCTCGGTGAGGAACACGAACCGCGGCAGGAAGATGAACATGTCGTCGATGGACCGCCGGCCGTACCCCTTCCAGTTCCGCGGATCGACCACTCTGGGATTCGACGCCGTGTTGTTGTACCAGCCGATCAGGTGCAGCAGCGTCCCTTTCGGCAGCAGCGGCGCCGCGTCGTCCTCGTAGGAGTACACCTTCACCCAGTTGTGGTTGTAGCCGGCGCAGTTGATCGTCTGGCGCTCGCCGGTCGTGCCGCCGATGAACGCTTCCACGCACATCCGCACGCCGCTGGCGTGCATGTGCGGCTCGAACGTCGACAGGATGGCGGCCTCCGGCAGCGTGTAGTAGTAGTCGAAGCGCACCTCTTCGCCGGCCGGAATGTCGAGCGAGTCCTTGGGGTTGCCGATGAAGCCGAACCGGAGCTGCTCGTACTTCGGCTTGTGTCCGCGCGGATGGAACGTGAAGCCGATCTCCAGCGTGGCCGGCACCTCCACGCCAATGGAATGCGTGTGGAGGTTCAGCGAGAGACGCGTTCCGGCCTCCAGCACCCGGCCCACGGAATCGGGGTACACCAGGGCGTTCTGTCCCAGCTCGTAGACGACAAGGTTGTCGCCCCGGTCCCGGACAGGCGCATCGGGATCCGCTGGGTGGTCGTATACCGCGGCGTGGTGGATTACCGCGGAAGTCAGGTCGGCGCGGTCCTTGCGCTCCGCTTCCACCTGCGCCCGCACTTCCTCCGGCCAGACCTCCTTCACCTCGATCGACCGGATGTAGCGGTCCTCGGTCAGGCCCGAAGGGAAGGGCGCGGTGTCACCCCACCAGTCCGACCCGTTGGCCGCCACGTTGATGACAGGCGACCTCACGATCAGGTCCGGCTCCCCGACCGTCCACGACGTGCCCGAAGGCCAGTCGATGGCCGGCGGCATGTCGGCGGGATCGCCCCGCGGCGCTCCGGCGTCGACCCACGCGGCGATCCGCCCGATCTCGTCGCGGCTCAGCGAGATGTCGTTCTTGAAGCGCTGCACGCCGACGTTCTTCTCGATGAACCACGGCGGCATGCGCTCCGGGTCGTTGTCGGGCCGCGACGTCTTGTCCTTTATGGAGCGCGCCCAGGGCCGGACGTCCTCGTAGGTGACCAGCGCCATCGGTCCGCCGCCGCCCCGGCGGTGGCAGTTCTCGCACGATCGCTGGAGAATCGGCGCGATGTCCCGGCTGAACGTTACGTCCGCCTCGGCGCCCGCTGCCGGCGCCGGCAGCGCCGCCAGACCTGCCGCCAGCACCAGGCCGAACATGCACGAAACGCCTCCCCCGAGCCGCCCCCGAATTGCCATGCCATACCTCCCGGGCACACTGGTGGACTGTCTGCAGTGTCAAGAATGGCGCAGAACCCGTACCGGGTCAATCACATAAACTGGCCGAGGGGCGGGAATATCAGTCCGGGGGCGGGAGTCTCTACCGTCACGAGGCGCGCGTCCGGGGGCCGGCCCGACGATGCGAAACCAGCGGGTGGACGCAGACCAGGCGCTCGTGGTGGCCGCGCAGGCGGGGGATTCGGATGCCGTGACGGCCCTCGTGCACCGTTACCAGACCCGGATCTACAACTTCGCGCTGGCGATGACCGGAAACGCGGCCGATGCGGAGGACCTGGCGCAGGAGACGTTCATTCGCGCATTCCGCGGCCTGCGCCGGTTCCGCGGCGACAGCTCGTTCAGGAACTGGCTGTACCGCATCGCGGCGAACGCGGCCCACACGCTGCGCGGGACCCGGCTGCGTCAGTCGGCAGTCTGGGAGGCGCGGGTCGAATCCGACGACGTTGCAGAGCGGCACCTGGCCGGCGGCGGAGAAAGTGTGGAACGGCAGGCGATACGCCGGCAGGCCATCGACCGCGCGCTGGCCGCGTTGCCGGTCGAGCTCCGGACGGCGGTCGTGCTGCACGACGTCGAAGGCCTGGAGTATCACGAGATCGCGGAAGCGATGGACGTACCGATCGGCACCGTCATGTCCCGAATCTTCCGCGCCCGGCGCCGGCTGCGGCCGCTGCTGTCCGAGGTGCGGGTGCGGGACAATCGCGTACTGGTGAAATCATGAGCTGCAAGGAATGGATACCGGCGCTGCTGCGGGCGGCCGCGGACCGGCCGGACGACGCTGATGAGGCCGCACGGTTCGCCGCGCACCTGCGCGGCTGCGCGGGGTGCCGGCGGGCGCTGGCCGCTCAGAAAACCGCCCGCCGGTTGCTGGCGGCGCGCGTTGATGCGTCAGTCCCGGCCGGCTTCGCCGCCCGCGTGCTCTCGGCGGTGCAGGAAGCCCCGCGCTGGATGGATCTGCTGAGTTGGCGGACCTGGACGTACCGGCTGGCGCCGGTGGCCGCCGCCCTGCTGCTCATGGCGGGCCTCGTTGCGCGCTCCACCGCCAACCAGACCCCGTCCGCGGCCGGGAACGTCGAGGAAGTCGTCGACATCTGGACATATGGTGCAGCGGAAGGCGGCGAGCTGCCGGCCTACGCGCTGCTGGGTCAGGACGGCGTCAGCGGCGACCGGCTGCTGGACGCGATCCTGAGCGCGGCGCCGGACGAGATGCTGGCGCCGGGAGGCCAGTCATGAACGTAACGCGCATGCGCGTCTGGATGGCGGTGTTCTTTACCCTGGTGTTCCTCTGCGGCCTGGCGATCGGCGTGGCCGGCGGACTATGGGTCGGCACGCGGGCCAATGTATGGGCGCTCGGTGCGCCGCCTCCCCCGGAACGCCGCGCCCCCGGCGGCCGCGCGGGATTCGCGACGGACCGCTTCCTGAACCGGCTCGAGCGCGAGGCACCGGACTTCACGGCCGAGCAGCGCGCACAGCTCGAAGCGGTGTTCGAGGCGCGGCGGCAGGCGTTCGCGCGCGTCGCCCGGGAGATGCGCGAGCGGTACACCACCGAGCAGGGACGCCTGCGGGACCAGGTCCAGGAAATTCTCACTCCCGAGCAAATGGAAGCGTTCGACAACGCGCGGCGGCGGTTCCGCCGCGGTCCCGGACCCGGCAGGGACCGCCCGGGCAGGCAGGAGTCCAGGTAGCCGCACGTAGCCGTACATGGAAAGGGCGGGTCCGGTGACCCGCCCTCCCCACTCCGCGAACCGGCGGCGCTAGGCGTTCGCGCCCTTGCCGCCGATCTCGATCCGCCGCGGCTTGGCGCTCTCGGCCAGCGGCAGCGACAGATCGAGCATGCCGTTGTCGAAGTTCGCCTCCACGCGGTCGGTGTCGACGTTGGTCGGCAGCGTCAGCATCCGCTCGAACTTGCCGTAGCTGATCTCCGAGCGGCTCAGCTCCGCGTCCTCGCGGCGGCCGGAACGCTCGCCCGCGACGGTCAGCGTATCGCCGTTCAGGTCGATCTTGACGTCGCCGGGGTCTATGCCCGGCAGCGCCATGCGCACCTGCCAGCCGTCCGGCACGGTCGCGATCTCCGTGGCCGGCGCCCAGGACGGCTCGCCGACCGGCGTCCGCCCGTCACCGCGGGTGTAACCGAAGACGCGGTCCAGGTCCCGGTGCAGGCTGTTCAGCTCCTCGAACGGGTTCCAACGGGTCAGGTTCATCATCTTTCCTCCTCCTTGCTTGTCCTTACTTGTCCTTGTCTCGCGGTGGCCAACCCCTCTCAACTGCCCCCGTGCAAGCGATCCTCGCACAGCCGGCAGCGGATGTCAACAATAATTTTTATATTATATGCGTGTAATACACTCATATATGGAATCCGTCCGCGAATGAAATGCGCTTGAGAACTGACCGGCATCGCGCGATACTTCAACGGTGAAGTACGAAGGGGACGGCGAGCATGAAAGCAGCCGTCCCGAGTGGAGAGGACAACCAGCGATGACGATCAGCCTGCGGTTGGCGACACGTACGGCGGCGGTGGCGGCGATGCTGCTGGCGGCGGCCCCCGCGGCCGGCCAGACGCAGGCGGCGGATGGCGGCTGGACCGTTCCGCGCACGCCCTGGGGTGCGCCGGACCTGCAGGGGATCTGGACGAACGCGACGCTCACGCCGATGGAGCGGCCCGCGACGCTCGGAGAAACCGCCGTGCTGACCACGATACAGGCGGACGAGTTCGAGGTGCGCTCGGCCGAGGAACGCGTCGCGAACGACCGCTTGATCCCGGGCGTCGTCGGCGCCTACAACCAGTTCTGGATGGATGCCGGCACGACGGTCGTGGAGAGCCTGCGCACGTCGCTGGTGGTCGACCCTCCCGACGGCCGCATCCCCTGGACGGAAGCGGGGCGCACGCGCCTGGAATCGGACACGGCCCGCTACGGCGTCGGGCCGTTCGATTCCTGGGTGGACGCCGACACCGGCGAGCGCTGCCTAACCGACGGGCTCCCGCACGTGCCGCTGCAGGGCTACAACATGAACTACCACATCCTGCAGGCCCCCGGATGGATCGCCATCCTGAACGAGATGTTCCACGAGTACCGCGTCATCCCGCTGGACGGCCGCCCTCCCCTTCCACTGGCCATCGGCGAGTGGCTGGGCGGCGGGACCGCCCGCTGGGAAGGCGATACGCTGGTCATCGAGAGCAACCGCTTCGCGGACCGCGGCCACTACCTCTGGCGCGCCACGTGGCGGGCGGCGCGGACGGGCCTGCACCTCGTGGAGCGCTTCACCCGCGTCGACGAGCAGACCATCGACTACGAGTTCACGATGACCGATCCGGAGATGTTCACCCGGCCGTGGACGGCGCTCGTGCCGATGACGACCGACCACGCCTCACGCGGCGTGACGTCCGGACCGATGTACGAATACGCGTGCCACGAAGGCAACTACGGCCTGCTGAACATGCTCCGCGGCGCCCGCGTACAGGAACAGCAGTAGCCGGCGCAGCCCCAAGGAGAAAGGACGGCCCGCGATGAAGATCGACCCGCGACTGGCGGCAAGCGCGGCGGCGGTGGCGTTCTGCGTGGCGGCGGCGCCGGCGGCCGGCCAGACCGAGGCAACTGACGGCGGCTGGACCCTGCCGCGCACGCCATGGGGCGCGGCGGACCTGCAGGGCATCTGGACCAACGCAACGCTGACCCCGATGGAGCGGCCCGAAACGCTGGAGGACACCTCGGTCCTGACCGCGGAAGCCGCGGCCGCGATCGAGGAGCAGTCGGCCGAGAGCCGGCGCGAGAGAGACCGCGCCGACTCGGGCTTCGCCGCCTACAACCAGTTCTGGCTGGACGCCGGCACGCGCATCCTCGACAGCCGGCAGGCGTCGCTGGTGGTGGACCCGCCGGACGGCCGCATTCCGTACAACGAAGCGGGGCGCGCGCGGCTGGCGTCCGACCTCACGCGCTACGGCGTCGGGCCGTTCGATTCCTGGGTGGATGCGGACACCGGCGAGCGGTGCCTCACCGACGGCCTGCCGCTGGTGCCGCTGCAGAGCTACAACATGAACTTCCACTTCCTGCAGGCGCCGGGGTGGATAGCCATCCTGAACGAGATGTTCCACGAATGGCGCGTCATCCCGCTGGACGGCCGCGCGGACTTCTCCCCCGCCATCGGCCAGTGGCTCGGCGGCGGGACCGGGCGTTGGGAAGGCGATACCCTGGTCATCGAGAGCACTCGCTTCAACGAGCGGGGCCACTACCTGTGGCGCAACACGTGGCGCGCTTCGCGTGCCGGGTTGCATCTCGTCGAGCGCATCACCCGCGTCGGCGAAACCGAAATGGACTACGAGTTCACGATGACCGAGCCGGAGATGTTCACGCGACCCTGGTCGGCCCTGGTGCCGATGACCACCGACCAGGCGTCGCGCGGCGTCACGGCGGGCCCGATGTACGAGTTCGCCTGCCACGAGGGCAACTACGGCCTGCTGAACATGCTCCGCGGCGCGCGCGCACAGGAACGGGAATAGGCGCGCGAGCGCCGCGCCTCACGCCTTCCGGAAGCGCCAGCCGTACAGCATGCGCCCGTAGAAGTTGAACCACTTCCGCGCTTCGGGATCATCGAACGGATAGTCCGCCCCCAGCTGCCTCGCGGCGGCGAGGCCGGACACGAAGCAGGTCTCCTGGCTGTTGATCAGGGTGTGGGCGCCGCAGTGCCGCGTGCGCCGCCGGCCCTGTACCAGCCGAAACAACTGGACCAGCAGCGCCACGTGCCGGACGTCGTGCACGATGTGCTGGAACCACCACTTCCTGACGATCCTGGTTTCGTCGATGGGGCTGATCGGGTTGTAGGTCACCAGGCACGGCTTGTCCGACGGGTTCGCCCAGGGCTGCTGGTTGTGCATGATGTAGGTGATTTCATAGTTGTCGGGTCGCGCACCGTACTGCTCGATGTGGTTGCTCCGCGTGGCGAGCGGCCTGACCTCGTTGTCCGGCAGCACCGAGGCGTCCGAATGCACGACCGTATGGTTGTGCAGCTCGCTCTCGTAGCGTATCGACGACAGCAGGAAACCCTCCAGGAACGTCGGATTGTCGAGCATCATCAGCGTTTGATTCGCGTTGCACGCGAAAACCACCTCGTCGAACGTCTCCGTCCTTCCGTTCTCGTCCTCTACGACCACCTCCGACGGACGCCGGTACACCTTCCGAACCGGCCGTTCGAGATATATCTTGTCCCGAAAGGCGGCCGACATTTTCTCGTATATTTGCCGCGTGCCCCCGTGCCACGTCTGCATGGGCGTCGCCGCCTCGATATCGAAGAACTCCAGATACCGGGCGAACAGGGACGCCGGCATGTCGAATACGTTCGTGGCCATCAGGAAGTTGACGAACATGGGCTTCAGGATCTTGTACCTGAAATCGCCGGAGAACCTGCCCAGGTTGAGCAGCGCGCCCATGCTTACGTAATTGAACGGATTGAGAGCATTGAGCAATACCGATTTCGACCGATTGAGCCGGCCGAACCAGCGCAGGCGCCGCAGCAGCTTCTGGAACTTTTCTATTTCCGGCTGCAATTGCCGCCTGATGTCGGAGTCGAAATCGTGTGCGTACAGGCCGTCGCGGTACTTCACGCTGTAGCTGAACCTGGTGTCGACCAGCTCGATGCCGTGCTGCCCCATGAACAGCAGAATGTGATGGTATACGGCGGGAATGCATGCAGTGACGGAAATATCGAATGGAATCGACGTGCCGTCGTCCTGCGGCATGTCGGCCGTAATGGCATTGCCGCCGAGCTGCGCCTGCGCTTCGTACAGTCGAAAATCGAATCGATCCGGATGCTTGTGCAGCGCCCAGGCCGCCCCCAGCCCCGAGACTCCTCCACCGACAATGGCAACCCGCACGGACACAGCCGCTCCTCGCGTCATTGCCGCCCCCGGAGGGCGGTCCCGTTGGGCACTCAGTCTAGCAGCCGCCAACCCGCGCCGCACAGCAGCCGGGAGAACCGGGCGCGCGGCGGCCCGCGAAGTGCAGCGGGCGTGCCCGGCGCGCCCGGCCTGCAGGGCCGGCAGGCGAAGCCGCCCGCCGTTTCTCCGGTGAGTAATGCACTTGTCTGCAAAAAAATGCAGATCCGGGACGCTGCAGTTGCGGCAATCTCCGGCCGTGGCGGCTATACTGTTGCGCATGCACTCCGGCGGCCGGCGCGGGCCTGCTCCATGGTCCCGCCGTATCGCCTGCTCCGGGTTCGGACCGGCCGTCCTGGCGAGTTGCTTCAGTGTGGCCTGCTCGATGGCCCCGGAGCCGGTCGTGCCCGAGCTGGCGTCCAGGGCGATCGGCGACATTCCGGGTCAGTTCGCCGGGGAGACCGTCGCGGGCGCGTACGAACCGCAGGAGTGGTGGCGGGCGTTCGGCGATCCGGTGCTCGATGAGGTGGTCGACACCGTCCTGGCCTCGAACCTCGACATCGCCCAAGCGGTTGCCCGCGTAGGACAAGCCAGGGAGGGGGCGCGGCTGGCCAAGGCCGCGATCTTCCCGGTCCTCGGGGCGCGGGCCTCCGCCGACGACTCCAGGACGCCGACCAACGCCGGTTTCGGGGCGCAGCTTTCGCAGCTCGGGCTGGAGGAGTTGCTCGGGGAAGTTTCCGAGGACTACACGTTGCCCGACCGCCTGGGCATCAGCACCTTCGCACTGAGCGCGGACGTCGCCTACGAGTTCGACTTCTGGGGGCGCGTGCGCAGCGAGCGGCTGGCGGCCGGCGCAGGCTACCTGGCCACGGAGTCGGACCTGCGGGCCGTCCGCATCGGCATACTCGCGGAGACAATCGCCGCCTACTACGAGATCGTCGACCTGCGCCAGCGGATCGCGCTGTCACGTGAGACGGTGGAGGTCCTGCAGGCGCGCGAGGAGGTGACCGCGCTCCGCTACGACCGCGGGCTGGCGGACTCCCTGGACCTGTACCGGGTGCGCCAGCAACTGCGCCAGACGCAGGAAGGCCTGCCGCAACTGGAGCACGTGCTCGCCGCCGCCGAAGCACGCCTCGCAACGCTGCTGGGCGGCTACCGGGAAGGACTGGATGCCATCCTTCCCGATGCGCTTTCACCCGCGCCGGCGGCGGATCCGGTACCGGCCGGCATCCCGGCCGACCTGCTGCTGCAGCGGCCGGACTTGCAGGCCGCGGGCCATCGGCTCGATGCGGCCGGCTACGCCATCGCGGCGCGGCGTGCGGAGCTGCAGCCCTCGCTCTCCCTCTCCGGCTCCATCGGGCTCATGACCTCGCAGGTCGGCAGCCTGTTCAACGTGCAGCAGTGGTTCACCAATCTCGCGGCCAACCTGCTGGAGCCGGTGTTCGACGGCGGCCGGCGCCAGACGCAGGTCGCGCTCGCGGAGGCCCGCTTCAACGAGCTGGCCGCCGCCTACGGGCTCACGGTGGTCACCGCCGTCAACGAGGTGGAAGCGGCCCTGGCCCGGCTGGACAGCGAAGGCCAGCGCCACGCTCTTCTGCTGTCGCGGCAGGAGGAAGCCCAAGCGACTCTGGATCTCCGATCGGAGCGCTACGCGTCGGGAGTCGGCGGCTACCCGGACTTTCTCGACGCGTTGCTTGCGCTCCTGAACGTCGAGTCCGCGCTCGCCGGCGTGCAGCGCGACATGGTGCTGGCGCGCCTCGCGGTGCACCGCGCTCTCGGCGGGGCCTGGGTCGCTCCGGATGCGCATGCCGCCGGCGCGGAGGGACTGGCCGAACAATAGGCCGAGAACGGACGGAGGCGATGGGCAGAGTACTCAGCTTCTTGCTTGCCGGCGTCATCCTCATCGGATGCGTGGCCGTGGCCTATATCCTGATTTCCCAGAGGCCCGAGCCTGAACGCCGGCCCGTCCCGTCGCGCATCCCGTTCGTGACCACGGCCCCCGTCGCGGCCGGCAGCGGCTCCATCCCTGTATACGGAGCGGGTACGGTCCGCCCGCGCGCTGCGGTGGACGTCGCCGCCGAACTCACCGGCAGGGTCGTCTGGGTGGCCCCGAGCTTCCAGAGCGGCGGGCGAGTGCGCCGGGGCCAGTTGCTCTTTCGAATAGACGACGCCGACTACCGCGGCAGGGTCGAGCAGGCGCGCGCCAGCGTGGCCGTGCAGGAGGTCGAGTTGCTGCGGGTCACGGAAGAGGCGCGCATCGCGCGGTCGCAGTACGACCGGTTCAGAAGTCTGCGGGAAAGCGGCGAGTCCGTCGCCGACACCAGCCCGCTGGCGCTGTGGCAGCCGCAGTTGGATGCCGCCGAGGCCGTGCTGGCCAGAGACCGCGCCGCCCTCGCGGAGGCCGAGACGGCCCTGTCGCGCACCAGCATCCATGCCCCCTTCGAGGGCGTGGTGCTTGAAGAGTCCCTGGAGTTGGGTCAGTTCGTGGGGGCCGGCCAGGGCGTGGGGCGCCTGTACGCGTCCGACGCGGTTGAAGTTGTGGTCCCGCTCTCGGACGCCGGCGCCGCGCTCATCCCGCGCCTTTGGCAGTTGGAAGCCGGCAACGCCGACACGCGCGTGCGGGCCCGCGTGATTGCCGAGTACGGCGACGCGCACTACGCGTGGACAGGTTACGTGGACCGGGCCGAGACGGCGCTCGACGAGCAGACGCGGACGATCGACGTGATCGTACGCGTGCCGGATCCATTCGCGGCCGGTTCGCCGACCGGTACGGGCGATGGCGGCCGGGCCGCGGGAACCGGCGGTCCGCCTCTGCTCGTGGGCAAGTTCGTGGAGGTGGAAATCGACGGGATCGCCCCGGAGGAGTACTTCAGGGTGCGGCGGCCGGCGCTCCGGCCCGGCAACGAGGTCTGGGTGGCGCGGGACGGCGCCGTGCACATCGTTCCGGTGCAGGTCCTGCAGCGGTCGGACAACGAGGTGTTCCTGACCGGCGCGCTGGAGGCGGACCAGACCGCCATTATCGGCGGAATCCAGTTGGCGACCGAGGGCATGCCGGTGCGGACTGACGCCGGAGACTGACCGTGAGCCCGAACGACAGCTTCGCGGGCGAGCCGGCTGGAGCGTTCAGACGACCGGATTTCTGACTTCAGCGACGCGGAACTTCAGCTTCTTGTCGGGTGCGGAGGTCGGGAACGGATTGATTCCGAGCTCGTAACTTGCGGGCGTCACTTCCAGCTTCAGGTGGTGTGCAATGAGCAGGATATTGACGGCCATCTGCAGCTCCACCCAGCGGATTCCCATGCAGGTGTGCGTGCCGAGACCCCAGGGAGCGTAGGCGCCCGGCGTCGTGTGCTCCGCCCGATCCGGAAGATAGCGGTCGATGTCGAACTTCAGCGGATCCCTGAACAGATCGCCGTCGTAGTGCGTTGCGGTCTGGGCAATCAGCAGCCGTGTTTGCGCCGGTATTTCGAAGCCGTTGACGATGCATTGGTTCATGACCGTTCTGAACTGCCAGGGAATCACCGGATACAGACGCATGGACTCCAGACAGAGGCGGTGGGTGACGTCGATGCTTTCGAGGTTGAAGTCCTCCGGTTGCGGTTCGCGCCCGTTGCCGAAAAGGGCGTCGGCCTCCCGATGGATCTTCTCGTACACCTCCGGATGCCGAACCATGCAGTAGACCGCAAATCCGAGTCCGCTGCCGAGATAGAGGCTGGCCACCATCGCCGCGACGAACGGGAAGACCAGGTCGGTTTCCGGGAGGAACTGTGGATCTTCTCTATGGACTCCGAGGATTGCATCGGCCAGATCCGGCGGCTTGCCCCTCCTCTGCGCCGGCGTATGCGATGCGTTGATCGCCTCCTGAAATTCAGCTACGCGCTTGCGGTAGCGCTTCATCCTGGGCGTCTTCAGCATGAACTTCGGCAGCACCTCCGCCACCTGCGTTATCAGCGCACGATGTTCATACTCGAGCAGTTCATGGGAGTACTCCTTGCAATCCACTTCGAACATCAGATTCGAGATTTGTGCGCTGATGTGGGCCCGGAACGCCTCGTTTACCCGGAAGACCTGGCCTTCCCGCCACCCGCCGATAGAGTTCCTGCAATGGTGGATGAGCTCCGGCAGCCGCCTCCCGAGCGCGGAACGGGAATAGGCGCCCGCCAAGGACTTGCGCAGCCTGCGGTGCTCCGCGCCATCCATTCCCGGCAGGGTCCTGTTCGCGCCGAATGCCGCCTCCAGATTCTGGATGTACTCCTTCGAACGCAGGTAGAACCGGCCGTGCTTGTTGACCCACCGGTTGGCTTCCACACCAATCACGGTGACCACTTCCGACCCGCCCATCTTGAAGGGCAGCCGGACGACCGGTCCGTGCTTCCGGAAGATGCCGTGCATCGCCTTCGGCACGTTGCACATGAGAAAATCGCGCTGCCGCAGGAAGCCGGCGTATCCAAGCTTCGGAATAGGCTTGGTTTGAATCACGCGGCGGGTCTTCGGCTTGACGGTGCTGTCCTTCACCGCAGCCGCGACCGTGCGCCCGACCAGATCCAGCCTGGCGATCGTCTCGATGCGTTCGAGCTTCTCCTCGTAGTCTTCCGGCTCCAGCAGCCGCTTGAAGCCTCCGCACGTATGCAACAGGGCAACCAGGATGGCGTCGCGCGGATCCGGGATGACGTCGTTCAGGATCACGTTCAGGATGCGCGCCTTGGCCTCCTTGCGGGTCTCGACGTCGGAGGCCGGATAGGTTCCCGAGCGCGAAACGGAACGCGAGAGCCCCCAGAATCCGCCCGGCTCGTACTCGACGATGTTTCTCTCCACCAGGCGATCGAGCGTCGCCGTGACGATGTCGTCGGTACGGACCGTGTTGCGTTCGATCCAGTATTGCGTGTCCGCGGTCTCATCAGACTCGGTGATGTCCTTGAGCGTCGGGTCGAGCAGGCCGTCCCCGGTCGGATCGGAATCAACCAGGTACAGCTTCTCCAGATCGGTGTCCAGCTTGTCCTCGAGGGTAAGGTCCGCAATTACGGCTCCCGCCATGACGCAGGAGAAATCCCAGCCGGGGACCATTTCCATATAGCCGGTCTGCTCGTCGAGCATCAGAAGGATCAGCTCTTCGGTGAGGCGTATTGGAAACTGCGTGGCCACGACGCTCATTGTTCAACCTCCAGGCCGGCTATCGAGAAGCACAACAACCGGCCGGAGCCCCTGTCGTCTCACTAGCATACAGGTATTGCCCCGTCAAGTGCCGGCGTCCCGGCGGGGCTTCAAGGCAGCGCGAGTCACCTAATCCCCGTAACCCACTGAACAGCAGTCATTTAATGCCGGGTAACCGACACCCATTCCGCCGTTGATTACCACTTTCCGACTGGGAATCCACGGGACCATCCGAGCCGTTTGCGAACCGCCCCGCATCCCGCCTTGCTCACGGACCGCTGCCGTTCAGCGCCAGCATCCCACCGAGGACTCGGTCAGTAGACCGTGAATCGGTCACCTGTGCACAACACCGTCCTCTCGGTCCGGCGGTCGTAGCTGCCAACCGCATAGATGTCCGTGGCACGGTAGATTTTCTCTTCTCCGATGGGATTGTGGATGTGCAGGACTACTTCCCGGCTCGTTCCCAGGTCGGAATAGGTCGGCTGCCACGTGCCGGGCGCGGCGCCGTGCCACGTCCAGTTGCCGACAGGTGCGTCTCCGGTCAGCTTTCGCGCGTGGTCTTCCGCATCCGGGGCGTCGGACTGCCGCGGGGGCTTGGAGAGAATGGTCTGGTCGCTCCAGATACAGCCGTGCCAGATCGCCCCGAATTCCGCCGCCTCGCGGCTCAGAATCGATGCCGATAGATAGGACCACGGACTCCCGTCGCCCTCGATTGCTTGCATGAGCGGGACGGCCCCCGGCGGCTGCGGGGGCTGCAACCACGTGTCTTCCAGCCGGGGACAATCTTCCGCGGCAACCGGCGGCGCATCGGCCGGCACCGCCCAAATGATCCCGTTGCCGTTGCCGCCCTCCCGATACACGAAGGCCCGTAGCGCGAATCCTGCCTTGAGGCGAAGCGCATCGAAGACTCGCATCAGGTCGTTGGCCCCGTCACTGGCGGACCATCTGCCAGAAAATGGGCTCGTCTCCGCCAATCGATCGGGAGCCGAGGCGAACTGTCTGGCCTTCTCTGCGGCCCGCCGCAAGTGATTAACGCGTCTGATGCCAAAGGAAACGGGCTTCATCAGCATGCCTCGCCGCGCGGACTGAACCGCGGCGCGGCTCAGGTCACCGGGCGCCACCGTTGAGCGCCAGCAACTCGCGGAGTGCGTCGTCGTCGGCAATGTCCGCTGACCAACCGTACGCGGCCGCCACGGCAGCGTCAAGGGCGGCGTGCGCTTCGGCCAACCACCGCGGGCGAGCGTTGTAGAGGTTCGTCAGGGTGCGCTTCTTGAGGGCCTTCGCCGCCTCCTCGTCGCGCGGAATCGGTCGCTTCGGATAGCCGGGAACCGGCTCGTCCGCTCACTCGACCCATTCGGGCAGGTCTAACCACCGGTCCCGCAGTTCGACCAACCGCTGAGCTTCCAAGGCTACAGCTACGGTGCTTCTCCGCAACACCCACGGCTACGGTCAGTCTCTCGGACGGCATCCTCAAATGCCGGCCAATGGTCGTCGCCCCCCGATGCCATCGTGCGGTTCACGGGCTGACTGCCGAGGCGTTCGGCTCAAGGGCATGGGACGACAGCCGCTCAAGCATCAGTTTTGACGGCTTGTCGCTGCTGTACTGGCCATCACCGATCCATGATTGCGACTGAAGCCACGGGGTCGTCTCGCGCGCGATCTGCACAAGGTCGTCGTGCGGAAGCAGATACCAGCGGCCGTTCGCGCGGAAGGCGAGGTACAAGTCCTTGTCCTGGTACTTCCTGCAGATCGTCAGCCGGCCCTTCAGTTGCACCTTGAGCGTCGTGGAACCATCCTTGTGGTATGCCAGGAAGTCCGCCCCCTGCCAGTCGTCGTCCAGCTTGATGCAGTTGAATCCGTAGTCTGCAAGCAGCGACGCCACCTTCTGGAAGTTGTAGATCTCCCGCTGCTTCGCCGTCAGCTCGGAATAGGCGATGTGCTTGAGAGGCATCCGCGCTCATTATACTCCCAGCGGAATCGCCGGAATCGTCGAATGTCAGCTAGGCGACGGCGCGGATCCGCGGGCCGGCCGCGCTGTTAGCGGACGCTTCCTGACCGCCCTCGCGCCTGCCTAGTCTTGGGAACTGGCTGCTTCGGGTAGCCGCGAACCGGCTCGTCCGCCGTCTCGATGGTCGAGCGGCTCTAATCGTCGCCGCGCCAGCGCCGGCTTCGTCGGGGCCAGACTCGCTCCGTCCCCTCTCGCCGTCGAGATAGTTGACCCAGTCGTCCATCAGGAGCCGTCGTCGTTTGAACAGGACCGACCGGGCATACCGCCTCGACGCAATTGTGGCCGGCACGTGCCAGCGCCGCGCATGCCACCGACTGCCGGAGCCACCGTGGCGGGAGCTTCCCGAGCACCATGTGGCCACGCACGGCCCTCTTGCCGCCGCGACAACGACCTCCGGTGACCCGGGCCAGAGGGCGCACCGGGGGGCGATGGATCCGTCCTTCCCGGCCGCTTGCACCCACCAAGCAGCCGGGAAGGGAAAAATTGCGCGCGCTGTGCGCGACAGACCGTCGCCGCGCTGTGCGCGGCAACGGAACCGACCCGGCTAGCCGAACGCACCCGCGCCAGCGTCCCCAAAGCGCTCGACGAGCGGCGCCGGGCCACCGCGACGGCGCCACGCGGCGCGGCCCACGCGGACCGCGCCGATCACCAGTTCCCCGAGGCGCAGCAGCGCGGCTCGAGCTCTCGCGACGAAAATCCTGCCTACCTGGCCGAACGCCATGCGACAGGTGAGGACACGCAGCGACAGATAGCTACAGATACGGACGCAACTTCCTTATTTGCAGTTAGTTACGCCGTTTTGATACGCTCCGATCCTGTCCAGTTTCGGGCAGATCACCCCGGTCCACCGCAGCAAGGAGCGCATCAGATGACGACCAGTCCACACGCCCCCCCTGTGCAGCCGAGCGCCGGCGACGCCATGCCCCGGCTCCTGACCCTGCACGACGTGAAGGCAATCACCGCCCTGTCCCGCTCGGCCATCTACGCGCTGATGGCCGAGTCCCGATTCCCGAAGCCCATCCGCATCGGCAACCGGGCCGTCCGCTGGGTCGAGCAGGAGGTGCTCGACTTCATCGCAAGCCGTCCCCGGGGCGGCTCGGATCGGCCCCAGCGGAGCCAGGGATGACGCCGCGGCTCACCAGCCCTGCAGCATGAGGATTCGCCGGTGCAGAGAGCCATAGAGCACCCGCGGCCGGAGCTGGCTGATGACGTTTAGCTGTCATGAGCCAGCTTACTCAATGTTGAACATTGAGGCTGGCGATGGGGACGCTGCGCCCCCCCTCGACCCCCCGGCTTCACGCGCGCTGCAGCGCGATACCGCGGGGGCTCCGCCCCCGGACCCCCGTTGCCGGTGCGCATATGGCTAAGCGCCGCACCGTCATGGTCGCCGCCCGCGTCACGCCCACCGAGCATGCCGCCTGGCGGGCCAAGGCCGCCGCGGCCGGCGTGTCGCCCTCGCGCCTGCTGCGCCAAGCCATGGGGCGCACCCGCACCTGGACCGCGCCGGCGGCCGAGACCCAGCGCGAGCGCACCCGCCAGATCGCGCGCATCGGAAACAACCTGAACCAGATCGCCCGCTGGGCCAACGCCAACGCCGAGCCCATCGACGCGGTCGAGATCATCGCCCACCTGGTCTCCATCTCGCAGACGCTCGACAAGCTCGCCCGCGTAGGAGAAGCCGCGGACGATGCACATTAAGTTCATCGCCCGCGGCACCGGATCCGCACGGGCCGCCGCCCAGTACCTGCTCGGCGAGCTCGACGCGGCCGGGAACCTCCGCGACGGCGTCGAGGTCCTGCGGGGCGACCCCGGCCAGGTGGCCGCGGTCGCCGACGCGCTGGGCTTCCAGCACAAGTACACCTCGGGCGTCATCGCCTGGGCGCCCGAGGACCGGCCGACCCGCGCGCAGATCGAGGCCGTCCTCGACAAGTTCGAGCGGACGGCCTGGGCGGGACTCGAGCCCGACCGCTACGCCTGGACCGCGGTCGAGCACCGCGAGCGGGGCGGCGGCGTGCATGTGCACATCCTCGCCGCGCGCTGCGACCTGGTGACCGGCAAGAGCCTGAACATCGCGCCGCCGGGCTGGGAGAAGACCTTCGGCCCGCTGCGCGACGGCTTCAACCACGAGAACGGCTGGAGCCGGCCCGACGACCCGGCCCGGGCACGGACGCAGCAGCCCGGCCACCGCGCCCTGATCGACGCGGCGAAGCTGCGGGCCGGCCTCGCGGTCGAATCCGACCCGCGCCAACTCATCCACGACTACCTGCTGCAGCGCGTCGAGCTCGGCCTCGTGCGCAGCCGCGCCGACGTCGTCGCCGCCCTGAAGGAAACGGGTTTCGACGTGCCGCGCCAGGGCGACAGCTACGTGACCGCCCGCGACCCAAAGACCGGGAAGCGGTGGCGCCTGAAGGGAGCGTTGTACGAGCATGACTTCCAGCCAGAACGACTTGGCCGCCCGGCTGCGGCGGAAGCTGGAGAGCGACCGGCGGGAGATCGAACGGGCAGCGACGGCCGAGCTGCAGCGGCTTGGCGAGAGCTTGAGCAGCGCTGCGCAGCGCGCGCAGCGCTCAATCGACGCCGATATGGCGGCGTTCACCGACCGCACCATGTCGCTGCTGACGCGGGCGTGGCTCCTGCCCGCGGCGGCGGGCCTGAGTCTCTTTCTGGTCATCTGCGTCGGGAGCTGGGGGACGATGCGCTGGTTGTCGATGCGCATCGAGAGCCAGCTCCAGACCCTGGCGATCCTGAACGTGGACATCGAGCAGGCCAGCGAGACCTTGATCGAGCTCGAGACGGCGACCTGGCGCATCGAGCTGGTCGAGATCGACGGCGAGAGGTTCGTCGTGCTACCGGCCGGCTCTCTGGAGCGTCCGCCCTGGAGGGTTGGCGGGCGGCCTGCCGTGAAGCTGTCAGGCGAGTGAAGGAGCTGTATGACCGAGTTGGAGCGGCAGTTGGCAGAGGCCTTGCGGACGTTGTCCGCGCAGTTCGAGACGGAACAGCGGCGGCACTCCGAGCAGGTCGAAGCCTTGCGGCAGCAAATCGAGCGGCAGACCACGGAGGGCGTCACCTTGCGGCAGCGAGTCGAGCGGCTCAGCGCGCAGGTGATGCGCTTGACCGAACACTGTGCGGCCCTGGCCGAGACGTTGCCCGGGCGGTCGAGATGATGCGGCAGCACGGCCGGCGGCGCGGACACGAGCGGGACTACGGCCCGAGCCGCTAATGGGCAGTGGCGAGTGCGCCACCGTACGGCTTCCGGAGCGGGTAGTCCAACCAGAACATGTGCCGGCTGCCGGTGCGTCATCACGTACGATGATCGGGTATTGGGGGAGCGACCATGAACTCAGATGTTGTCGTCGTTGCAATGCTCGCACTCATGTTGGGTGCGCTGTTCGGCGGCTTACTGAACCGGTGGCTACACGGTAAGAGCATCGGCCATAGATTCATCCAGTTCGTGGGCCTCGCATGGCTCATTGGCGCTACCGTGATCCTCGCCCTCGAAAAGGCGGTCGACGGTGTCGCCGGCACCATCCTTGGAGCAATCGCAGGCTATCTGTTTGGCATGCAGAGGCACGATGGTGACGACCGCGAGGGTCGAGATTCCCGTGGTTCACGATCGCCGCGAAGAGGTTCGGCGTCGCCAAATAAATCGGCTTGAACGGATGAGCACGAGTGCAGACAGCACGACGGAGTTCACTTGGCAAGCAACCGCGGCTCGACGGAGAGTGGATGGCTCATGCGAGTATGGCGAAGTACAGGTGCTACGGTTCGCCGAGGTAGGCTGCCCACTCGTCCATGAGCCGTCGCCGACGCGCGAACAGGTCCGAGCGGGCGTAGGCCGCCTCGACCTTGTTCTGGACGACATGCGCCAGCGCCGCCTCGATGACCTCCCGCGGGTGATCCGTCTCTTCGGCCGCCCAGTCCCGAAACGACGACCGGAAGCCGTGGGGCACAGCCGCGATCCGGTGGTAGTCGAGCATCTTCGGCAGCGTCGACGGCGCTATCGGCCGCCCGCTCCGCATCGGGAACACGAGGCCGCGGCCGTCACCGAGCGACCGCGCCGCGTCGAGGATCTCCAGCGCCCGCCGGGAGAGCGGGACCCGGTGCTCGCGCTTCGCCTTCATCCGTGCGGCGGGCACCGTCCACACGGCGCCGGCCGTGTCGATCTCGTCCCACGTCGCCAGCCGGACCTCGCCCGACCGCGCCGCGGTCAGCACCAGCAGCTCGAACGCCAGCTTGACCACAGGCTGGCCCGAGCTCGACGTCCGCACCGTCTCGATGGCCGCGGCCACCTCCCGGTGGGGCAACGCCTGCCGGTGCGTCACGATGTCGTTCTGCGGCCCGAGAACCGGCGCCACGCGGTCACAGGGATTGTCGCTGCGCAGATCCATCGCGATCGCCCACTCCAGCACCGACCGGACGCGCTGGCGGACCTCCCTGGCCGTCGCCGCCTTGTCGTGCCAGATCGGCGTCAGGATCTCCAGCACGTCGGCCGTGTTGACCTGGGAAACGGGCCGCTTGCCGATGTAAGGGAAGACGTAACGCTCCATGCTCCGCCACCAGTTGTGCACGTGCCACCGGCCGCGCCAGCCGCCGCGCTTCTGCTCGAGCACGCGCGCGGCGGCCTCGGCGAAGGTCGGGACGCCGTCGGCGCGGCGCCTGTCCGAGAGAGGGTCGCCGCCGGAGCGCGCCAGCTTGCGGTTGGCCAGGGCCTGCTCACGGGCCTCAGCGAGCGAGACCAGCCCGGCGGCGCCGAGTCCCATCTCGCGGCGCCGTCCCCGGATGACGAGCCGCTGGACCCAGCTTCGCGTTCCGGTGGGTTGAACAAACAGGTAGAGGCCGTTGCCGTCGGCGTGGCGTCCGGCCGGTGCGCGGCGGACGAAGGCGGCCGAGAGCGCCTTGTCGGGATGGCGTCCCCGGCGCTTCGTTCTGCGGGGAGTGGCGGGCGACTGTTCTACAACATCCATTCCACCATTATATGCGGGATGCAGCCGGATTTCACAACACGTCCTGACCCGTTCACTCCGCGATGGCGAGCAACAACCGCCGTAAAATCAGTAGTTTATGGCCCGCTCTGGAGGAGGATGGACGTTACAGGAACACCGTTGGTTGTTATGGCAGCGCGAATACGAAGAGGTTGTTGCCGAGGCTGGGGCGCAGCTCGGGGGTCAGCAGCCCGAAGATCATCGAGTTGCCGGACACGCCCGTGCTCGCCGCGACGTACTGCCGGCCGTCGACCGCGTAGGTCATCGGAAAGCCGCTGACCGGCGAACCGAGGTTGATCTCCCAGAGAACGGCGCCGGTGTCCTGGTCCAGGGCCCGGAAACGCCCGTTGACGTCACCTCCGAACACCAGTCCCCCGCCGGTGGCCGCGAGCGACATCGTGGCGGCCCGCTGTTCGTAGGTCCAGCGCGTCTCGCCCGTTTCGGCGGATATCGCCCGCACCATGCCGAGGTTTTCCATGCCCGGCGTGAGCTGGTTGCGGACCACCAGCGAGTACAGCTCGGCGCCTAGGTCATCCTCGCTGAAGTCGCTGGTCGCCAGCATCCGCCCGCACGCGTTGCGGAGCGGGAAGTACATCGTGTTCGTCAGCGGGCTGTACGCCCCGGCCTCCCAGTTCTTGCCGCCCTGGTACGTGGGACAGGCCAGCACCTGCTGGCCCGAGCTGGTGAAGATGAGCTCCGAGTTCTCCTGCACCGCCCCGGTCGCCCCGTCGATGCTGCTGATCACGTTCTGGGTGATCGTCGGCGTGGCCCACAGGAACTCGCCGGTCTCGCGGTCGAGCGTGTACACGACGCCGGTCTTGCCCGGGATGCCGGTGACCACCTTGCGCCGCTCGCCCGGCAGCAGCCGGGGGTTGATCCAGCTCACCGCACCGGAGTCCGGCGTCACGGCCGTATCGACCAGCAGCCGCTCGAACGGGTGGTCGAGATCCCAGTGATCGTTCAGGTGCTGGTAGTACCAGACGATCTCGCCGGTGTCCGCATTCAGCGCCAGCGTCGAGTTGTGGTACAGGTGCTGGTGGTCCACGCCCCCCAGCATGAACTTGGGCGCCGGTGACGTGACCGACGTGCCGACGTAGAGGAGATTGAGCTCGGGATCGTAGCTGGGCACCATCCAGGCGCCCACGTGACGCCGGTTTTCGTACGGAACGTCTCCCCAGGTCTCGTATCCCGGCTCGCCGGGACGGGGAATCAGATGGGTGCGCCACAGCTCCCGCCCGGTGCGCGGATCGTGCGCCGTGACGACGCAGGCTTCCGGGCCGGCGTCCGGCATGCAGCCGCGGCCCGAGACCGCCTTGCCGTTGGCGATGATCGGTCCGGAAGTCTGGTGCGCCGGCTGCGTCCTGTAGTCGAGGATCTGCGTTTCCCAGACCTGGCGCCCGGTTGCGGCGTCCAGGGCGATGATGTAGTCGTCCGTCGTCGTATCGATGATCAGGTTGTCGTAGATGGCGATGTTGCGGTTGGTCGAGTTGATCTTGATGTACTCGCGCACGTCGTCCGGGAGCGAGCGGCGGTGCTCCCACAGCAGGTCCCCGGTCACCGCGTCGATTGCCTGGATGACGTCGTCGGGATTCGGCATGTACAGCACGCCGTCGTACACCAGCGGCGTCCCGGCCTGGGAGCCCATCCCCAGCGCGCGCGACCAGACCAGCCGCAACTCCCCTACGTTGTCCCGGTCTATCTGATCGAGCGGGCTGTAGCCCCAGCCGTTCGCCGTCCGCCGCCAGGTCGGCCAGTCGGCGGGATCCGGAGCTTCGAGGATCGCGTCGGTGACGGGCACGAAGGCGCCGTCAGTCTGCGCGAGCGCGGGCGCCGGCATGCACAGGAACACGCCGAGCGCGGCTATCCATTTGAGGGAATCCGTGACCATCAGCACGGCGCGTCGGCCGTGGTGGCCTGACCGTCGTACGGCGCCCCGGTCCCCGAGGAGCCCACGAAGAACCGCCGGCCGTCCCTGAAGGTGACGTTGCGGGCGTTCGCCATGGCGGCGGAGAGGTCCTTGGCCTGATAGCCGTCCACGACGAGCTCGGTCCCCGCCGGCAGGCAGTCGCGGCGCAGCCCTCTGCGCGCCAGGACGTTCGGTGTCCCGCCCTCGACCATCCATACCCGCGTGGAGCCGTCGTCCTCCTCCACCTCCAGGTGGATCCAGGTGTGCGGGTTCACCCACTCCACCCGCACGACGGTGCCCTCCAGGCGGATCGGTGCGTTGGCGTCGAACTCGGCCGTGAACGCATGGTGCGCCTCCACCGGCATCACCGCCGGCGCCGCCGCGAACCATCCCAGCGCTACCGCCCCCAACAACAGGGTCCGTACCGTTGCGTTCCTGATCATCGTGCTCCTCCCGACTCCTCCTCGGCGCCCACCAGCGTCTTGCGCAGGTCGCCGTACATCAGCTCTTCGACGAATTCGATGCACTTGAACCGTCCCAACCGGGCGTTCGGATCGATCTGTTTGTACAGCGGCAGGCGGATTGTCCACGGACGGGTGAAGGTGTTCGGATCCTCCATGGTCGCCTCGTACCAGATGTGGTACGGGGTCACCAGCGTGTAGCGCTCCGTCACCTTCAGCGCCGCGCTGTGATGGTTGCCCGCCCGGTCGAACCACGTCATCCCGTTGAACGCGCCCACCTCGACCACGAACGTGTCACCCTCCCAGCGGCCGACCGACTGTCCCATCCAGGCGTCCAGCACGGACGGTCCAGGATCTTCCAGGTAGATGTCCCGCACGGCGTCGGCAAACTCGTAGGCAATCAGGAAGTGGCCCTCGCTCTGGAAGATCTGGAAGGGCATCGGCTCCAGGACGGCCCGCGGCACGCCCGGCAGGAAGCACTTGATCGCCGGGTCCCGCTCCAGGTAGTGCTCGCGGTTCTCGTCCCGCACGGCCAGCGCTTCCGGCAGGTACGGGATCTCTCCGCCTTCCACCGCGCCCCATCCCGGCGGGACGGCGCCCAGCGCGCCCAGCGCGACGACCCCCTTTGCCGGCACCGGGATGATCGGTCCGGGCTGGAAATCCAGGGCGGCCCGCGCCTGGTGCGCTTCGATGTCCCAGTGGTGGTTCCCCAGCGACTGCCAGATGCCGTTCATGTCCGGGCGGCCGGTGGGCGTGCGCGGGATCTCGGCGCGCGGGACTTCGGCGGGCGGACCCGTCTGCGCCGCGGCGCCGGCCGGCAGCCCGCCCGCGACGGACGCCCCGAGCGCCAGCACGCCGGCAGCTCTTGCCAGACGCAGCACCATGACTCGGGGCCTCACGGTTCCTGGCCGCCCGTTTCGGCCGCCTGGCGCTCCTGGTAGCGGGCGCCGCGCAGGATGTTGAACATGCCGTAGTTGGCCTCGTGGCAGGCGTACTCGTACATCTGCTCGGTCAGGCGCCACATCGGTATCTCGCCGCCCCACGGCTCCGTGTAGATGACCGGATCGTCGACGGTGAAGTCGTAGAGCAGCGTCTCTTCGTCCACGCGGGTGAACCGCTCGATCACCTTCATCTCCTTCGACACCCGGTTGCCGGTCCGCCGGTCCAGCTCGTTCGCGAACACGCTCTGCTGCACGTCGTGCTGCAGCGGGTGGAGGTTCGTGGTCTCGACGACGAGCGTGTCCCCTTCCCAGTGGCCCCACGAGTCACCGTGCCACGGGCGGACGTGGTCGGGCAGCCGCGGTCCGTCGCCCAGGCGGATGATGCGGGCGCTGCGGAACTGCTCCACCATGATGGCGATGTGGTCCTCGTTCTGGACGATGTAGTAGTTGTTGTTGTAGCCGGCGTCGAACATCGGCGGTCCGGTCCGGGGACCGAGCGGCACGAGGCAACGCTCGGGCAACGGCAGCAGCTCCGGATGATCGTACTCCCCGTGCTGTTTGCCGAACGCGGCCTGCGCGGCGCGGCGCCGCTTGCCTTCCTCGGTGAGCTCCGGCAGACGTCCGTTCGCGGGACGCGTAATGAACGACGTGCGCGGCTCGCCGTTCACGATGACAATCCTGTCGCCCGAGTCCACGTAGAAGCGGTCGTAGCCGCCCGGGTTGTTCGACGCTTCCGGCGCGGGACGGTCGGGATCGAGCGGCTCGAAGCTGGCCGCGAGGCGACCCAGGGCGCCCTGCTCCAGTTGGACCGCTTCCTCCAGGGTGAGCGTCGGCGGCTGTCCCTCGGGCCGCACGAGAGGCGTCAGGAACGAGTTGCTCCAGCGTCCCTGAATGTCCGGATGCCCGTACTCCGTGCGCGGCACGGTCCACTGCTTCCCGTCCGCGTCCTGCGCCGCCGCGGTGGACGGCAGCAGCGCGAACCCGACAGCGCACGCCAACGCGAGAATGAAGACACGGTGAGGCGCCTGCATCGTTCCCCCTCCTGCCTGTAGCTGCCGATGGATCAGCCAGCGCGTGCCTGATCCTGATCTCTGCCCGCCAAGTATAGCCCGTGCGGTGATGCTTCGAGAGAACAAGGTTGGAGGCGCCGCCCGGATTTGAACCGGGGATGGAGGTTTTGCAGACCTCTGCCTTACCACTTGGCGACGGCGCCGCCCGGGGGCACGCAGCCGGCACGGGAAGAATGAATGGAGCGGGAAACGGGATTCGAACCCGCGACTTCGACCTTGGCAAGGTCGCACTCTACCACTGAGTTATTCCCGCTCGGCCCGGCTGGCAGTGCCTGACAGGCTACCACGCGGAAGTGGTCCCATCAAGCCCGCGCCGGGGGAGCCAACGGAGGCCGCGCACGGCGACTTCTAGCGGCCCGCCGCGCCGAAGGCGTTCGTCACCACCTGGACCACCGGCCGGTCCTCCCCCACCGCGACGGATACGACGTCGAAGCGGCACGGCATACCACTGGTGCGGCTGCGGGCCAGGTAGTCGAGGGCCATGCGCGTCAGCCGGCGCTGCTTGACCGGCGTCACCGCCGCCAGCGGCGTTCCGAAGCGCTCGCTGGACCGGGCCTTCACCTCCACGAACACCAGCACGCCCCGGTCCTTCGCCACGATGTCGATTTCGCCATGCCGCGTGCGGTAGCGCCGGGCAACAATTGCGTACCCCTGGCGCCGGAGCTCGCGGCACGCCAGTTCCTCGCCGCGTTTCCCAAGTCCGAGCTGGTGCAGCGTCGGCATCACGGTACCGATCCATGCAAGACCGGCACCAACCCGGGGGACGTCCCGCCGCCGCGTATACTGTGTCTGCCCGCGCTGCCCGGAACATCCACAGGCTGCCAGCCGCATGGAACTCGTCATCGGCATCATCGTTGGCCTCGCGCTCGGCGGCGGCGCGCTCTACGCCGTGCTCCGCGAGCGCACGCGCCAACTGAATACCACCGTCAGCGAACGGGACGAGTTACGCGGCTCGCTGGCGCAGGCCACGGAGGAGCTCAGCGGCTTGAAGAGCACCCAGGCCGCGCGCGAGCAGGCGCTTCAGGAGCGCCGGGCAGAGCTCGACACGCACTTCAAGGGGCTGGCCTCCGACGTGCTCAAGTCGAGCACGGAGGAGTTCCGCAAGCAGGCGGCCGAGCAGTTCAGGCAGCACCAGGAGCTGGCCGGCAAGGATCTGAAGGCGCGCGAGACCGCGGTCGAGAACCTCGTCAAGCCGGTGCGCGAGAGCCTGGAGAAGCTGCGCGAGCACGTCGACGCCTCGGATAAGGCGCGCGGCGCCGAGACGAAGCTGGTCAGCCGCAGCGTCGAGCAGTTGATGACCGAGACCAGCGGCCTGCGGAAGATCCTCCACAACCCGCAACTGCGCGGGCAATGGGGCGAGCAGCACCTGCGGAACGTGCTCGACGCCGCCGGCATGACCTCCCCCGAGGACTACGTCGAGCAGGACACGGTCGGCAGCGCCGCGGACGGCGCGCGACTGCGGCCCGACGTCGTGGTGAACATTCCCGACGGCAAGAAGGTCGTGATCGACGCCAAGACGCCGCACGAGCGCTACGACGCGGCGCTGCGCTGCGACGACGAGCAGGAGCAGGAAGAACTGCTGAAGGCGCATGCGGCCGCCCTGGCCTCACATGCGAAGACGCTCGCGGGCCGCGACTACCCGCAGCGCATCGACGGCTCGCTCGATTTCACGATGATGTACGTACCGACCGAGCCGATGCTCGACGCGGC
The DNA here is from genome assembly GCA_965207665.1 of Vicinamibacterales bacterium. Lineage (GTDB taxonomy): Bacteria > Acidobacteriota > Vicinamibacteria > Vicinamibacterales > UBA8438 > JAAXGX01. Next base: position 1,768,290 of record CBDBMV010000002.1, on the reverse strand, counting down.
GATCAAGGTCGAACCGACCATCTGGCAGGATACGTGGCAGCGCCATCGGGTCCTGATCGCGACGCCGGGGCTGCTGATAGCGTTCCTGCGCACCGTCGCGCTGGGGTGGCAGCAGCAGAACATCCAGCGCAACGCCAACGAGATCGCCGAAACCGCCAGGGAGCTCTTCGAGCGCCTGCGCACGTACTCCGGCCACGTGGACAAGATGGGCCGCGGCCTGCGTCAGGCCGTCGACGCCTACAACGACGGGGTCGGCTCGTTCCAGTCGCGCGTGCTGGTGCAGGCGCGCCGCTTCGAGGAGCTGGGCGCCGCCGACAAGTCGAAGCAGATCGGCGAGCCGGCACAAGTTGAGAAGACCGTTCGGCAACTCGACGCGCCGGAGCTGCCGCTCGCGGCCGGCGACGACAAGTAACCTCTACAGCCGCTTCCAGCGCGTACCGGTGGCGCTGTCTTCCAGGGCGATGCCGCGCGCCTGCAGGTCGTCGCGAATGCTGTCCGCGGCGGCGAAGTCGCGGCGGGCACGGGCGGCCTGGCGCTCCGCCATCAGCTTCTCGATCTCGTCGACCGGAATCGGCGGGACCTCTTCCTCCGCGCGGCGCAGGGCGATGACGCCGAGGACCCGGTCGAAGTAGTCGAATGCGGCGCGCAGCGCGGCTGCGTCGGCGGCACCCACCTCGCCCGCGTCGATCGCGGCGTGCACGTCGCGCACCAGCTCGAACACCACCCCGAGCGCGCCGGGCGTGTTGAGATCGCTGCGCATCATCGCGGCGAATGCCTCGCGCGCGGCGGCGGCGCGGGCCTCCATGGCAGGGTTCGACCCGGTAGCGGTCACGCCATCGAGCCGAACCAGGCAGTCCATGATGCGCGTCAACGCTTCCTCGGCCTGCGCCAGGCTGTCCCACGTGAAGCGCAACTGCTTGCGGTAGTGCGTCGACAGCAGCACGTACCGCAGCGCCGACGCGCGCTGGCCGCGCTCCAGCACGTCGCTCACCGTCAGGATGTTGCCCTCCGACTTCGACATCTTGTCGCCCTTGTCGAGCAGGAGGTGCTCCACGTGCACCCAGAAGCGCGCGAACGTCGCGCCCGTCGCACCCTCCGACTGGGCGATCTCGTTCTCGTGGTGCGGAAAGATCAGGTCGACGCCGCCGGCATGGATATCGATGGGCGGCTCCCCGAGCAGCCGCAGCGCCATGGCGGAACACTCGATGTGCCAACCCGGACGCCCCGGCCCCACCCCGAAGTCCCACGCCGGCTCCCCGGGCGCCGACGCCTTCCACAGCACGAAATCGCGCGCGTCCTGCTTGGCGTACTGGTCCGAATCGATCCGGGCGCCGGGCATGATGCCGTCGTGGTCCAGCCGGGCGAGCCGGCCGTAGTCCGGGTCGGTTGCAATCCGGAAATAGACCGAGCCGTCGCTGCGGTACGCGTGCCCGCGCGCCTCCAGCGCCGCGACCATCTCCACCATGGCCCGCAGGTTCTCTTCGTCCGTTGCCCTGGGATACGCCTCCACCGGCTCGATGCCCAGCGCGGCCGCGTCCTCGCGGTAGGCCGCGATATAGCGGTCCGTGTAGGCGCGCAGCGATTCACCCGCGGCGCGGGAGGCGTTGATTGTCTTGTCGTCGACGTCGGTAAAGTTGACGATCTGCTGCACGTCGAAACCGGCAACGTGGCGCAGCGTCCGCCGCAGCAGATCGAGCGCCACGAAGGTGCGGAAGTTGCCGATGTGTCCGCGGGCGTAAACGGTGAGGCCGCAGGCGTACATCCTGACGGTGCCGTCGCGCCCGGGGGCGAACGGTTCCTGACGGCGCGTGAGGGTGTTGTAGAGGCGCACCGTGATCAGACTGGACCGTCCGGCAGTCGCTTCGTCAGCCGGCAGAACTCGACGCCGTCCTCGCAGCCACATTCGACGCCGGCCATCACGCGCCGCATGGCGTCGACCGGAGCGGCGCCCTCTCCGCACCCGCACAGCCGCTCCCGGATGTCGGACGGGGCGGACTTCCCGCTCCGGCGCCTGCGGCGGTACCGCAGCAGGATCTCCATGTCACGCCCGCGCGCGGCAAAGGTGAGATCGAGATTCGTGTATCCCGCTGGCGGGTTGCGGGTCAGCAGGCCGGCCGAGGCCTGCACCACCGTCGCGGCGACCGCGTCGGCATCGGCGTCGGCATAGCCGATGTAGGCCGCCATCCCCCGGCTCACGTCGCTCAGCAACGCGCTGAACCGCTCGTCGCAGGGAACGGTCAACTCGAGATGAAGATCGCCCGAACCTTGCGGCATCTCACCTGCCATTGCGGTCTCGTCGCTGGCAGCCCGTGGCGAAAGCCCCGCTGCATTCGACGACCGATGCATCCCGCCTGACTGTGTTGCTCATCGCTCACATATCTTCGAATATGCTCGCTCTTCGCGCCTTGCCAGCCGGGCGCCTCGTCCGTCTCGGTGCGACGCGGGGTTTCACCACGGGCTGCTACAGCGCCAACTGGTCGAACAGCTCCCGGGCCTGGTCGCAGTCGGCCGCGATCTGGCGGCGCAGGGTTCCCGCGTCGGGGAAGGCGCGCTCGCCGCGCAGGCGCCGGACGAACGCCAGGCGTATCCGCCGGCCGTACAGGTCCTCGTCGTAGTCGAACAGGTGCGTCTCCACCACGCGCTCGCCGTCCGTCTCGAAGGTGGGCCGCCGGCCGATGTTCGTGATAGCCGGATGAATGCTGCCGTCGATTGTCACGGTCGTCGCGTACACCCCGTCCGGCGGAATGACCTCGTTCTCCGTGCTCAGGTTCGCCGTCGGGACGCCGTGCGTCTGCCCTCGGCGGGCGCCCGGCACGACCTCCCCGTCGATGAAGTAATGATGCCCCAGCAGCGCGCCCGCCTCGTCCACCTTGCCGCTGCCGATGAGCCGCCGAATCCGCGTGCTGCTCACCACGAATTCCTTGTAGCGCACCGGCGTGATCTTTTCGACGCGGAAGCCGTAGCGGGCGCCGAGCGAGCGCAGCAGCGAGAAGTTGCCGCTCCGGTCGCGGCCGAACAGGAAGTTCGCGCCGACCCAGACCTCCGCGATGTCCAGCCATTCCACCAGCACGCGCTGTACGAACGTCTCCGGATCCCAGCGCGACAGCTCGCGGGTGAAGTGGACGACCGCGGCGCCGTCCATGCCGGCCGCGGCCATCCGGTCGAGCTTCTGCTCGATCGTCATCAACAGCGGAGGCGCCTTGTCGGGGCGCACGACGCGCGGCGGGTGCGGATCGAACGTGAGAACGGCGGCGGTGGCGTTCAGCTCGCCGGCCCGGCGCCGCACGTGGTCGATGAGCTTGTCGTGCCCCCGGTGCACGCCGTCGAAGTTGCCCAGGGCAAGCACGGTCTGCGTCCAGTGCGCCGGCCGCGGGGCGTCAGGATAGCGAATGACGTCCACGATCAATCCGTGATGATAGCGCGCCGCAGGCAGTCAGCGCCGACTCGTTCAGCCGTTCGTCCACGCCGTCCAGCACGAGACCGTCGTGGGCCAGCGTCATGCCGGCGGGCAGCCGCGCGCACGTCTCCGCGTGCGGCAGGTCGTGCGTCATGTGCGTGAAGTAGGTCTGCCGGGCGCCGATGCGCCTTGCCGCGTCAACGGCATTGTCCACGTTGAAGTGCGTGGAATGCGGGCGGTGGCGCAAGGCGTCGAGCACCAGCACGTCCAGACCCTCCAGCAGCGGCCACGACTCGTCCGGAATCGCGTTGCAGTCGGTCAGGTAGGCCAGCGCTCCAAGGCGGTAGCCGAACACCGGCAGCGATCCGTGCCATAGGGGCACCGGGACGACGGTCCGGCCGGCCACCGAGAACGCGCCGCAGACCGGCCACAGCGCCAACTGCGGCAGGCCGCCGCCGCGCGGGGTCGCCGCATCGAACACGTACGCGAACATGCGGCGCACGCCGGCCAGCGTCCGCGCGTTCCCGTAGCACGGGATTGCGCCGCCCTGGCGGAAGTTGTAGATGCGGACGTCGTCGAGGCCCAGCACGTGGTCGGCGTGACCGTGGGTCAGGAGAATCATGTCGACGCGGCCGATGCCGAAACGCAGCGCCTGGGCGCGCAGATCCGGAGATGCGTCGACGAGCACCGAGAGCCCGCCGTCGAGCTGCAGGTAGACGGAAGGACGCCAGCGCCGGTCGCGGGCGTCGCCCGAGCGGCACGTATCGCAATCGCAGCCAATGACCGGCACGCCCGTCGACGTCCCGGTCCCGAGGAAGGTGACGCGCACGAGGATTATGGCCCGGCGCCGTTCCGTGCGCTGCGGTAGCGCCGGTGCAGCTCTTCGAGCACGCGCGCGATGAAGCGCTCCTCGTCGTCCGTCAGGTTGCCGCGCGTCTTCTCCTCGAGCAGGGCCAGCATCTCGATGGCCCGGCCGGCGGCATCGAGATCGGGCGGCCGCATCTCGCCGGTCTGCGGGTCGGTGACGTCGCCGAAATGCACCGCCGCCATGGTGGCGAGCGAGACGACGAAGGCGTTGAACGAGACGGGGGCGGCCATGTGCAGACGGCATGCTAGCATACGCGCTCATGCCCGACCCTCCCCCCTCCGGCGGCGGCACGGCCGGCGCCAGGCTCGACCGGCTGGTCGCGATCATGCGCACGCTGCGCTCGCCGGAGGGGTGCCCGTGGGACCGCGAGCAGACGCTGGCCTCGCTCCGCCCGTACGTCATCGAGGAGGCGTACGAGGTGGTCGACGCCATCGACCGGGAGGACCTTCCGGCGCTGTGCGATGAGCTCGGCGACCTGGTCTTCGAAGCGGTATTCCTGGCCCAGCTCTGTGCCGAGGACGGGCACTTCACGCTCGCCGACGCGCTCGAAGCGGCGGCGGCCAAGCTCATCCGCCGCCATCCGCACGTGTTCGGCGACGACGCGGAATCCGGCGGGCTGACCTCGGCCGACGTGAAACGCCGCTGGGAGGAGATCAAGGCGTCCGAGCGCGGCGCGGCGGGCGCGCCCCCCGGCCTGCTCGCCGGCATTCCCCCGGCGCTGCCTGCGCTGCTCCGCGCATACCGGATCGGCCGCCGGGCCGCCACCGTCGGCTTCGACTGGGATCAGCCGGCCCCGGTCCTGAACAAGGTGCGCGAGGAGTTGGCAGAGGTAGAAGCCGCCGTGCAGCGCGGGCGGGCGGACGCCGTGGAGGAGGAGCTGGGAGACCTGCTGTTCGCGGTCGCCAACCTGGCGCGGCATCTCGGCGTGGAGCCCGAAGGCGCGCTCGCCGGCGCCAACCGCAAGTTCTCGCGGCGCTTCACCGCCCTGGAGCAGCACTTCCTCGCCGCCGGGCGGCCGCTGCGGGACGTTCCCGCCGACGAGATGGACCGGGCCTGGAACCGCATCAAGCAGGCCGAGACCACCTGATTCCGACCCGCGTCAACGGTAGACCGCCGACCCCGCCGCGGCCCGCACGTGGATCCGATCGCCGTTCGAGCAGACGTCGATCGCGCCCGACCGAGCGGTTTCCAGCACGGCCGTTCCCGCCGCCGCGTAGCGCTGCACGACAGCCGGATCAGGATGGCCGAAGCGGTTTTCGCGGCCGGCGCTGATGACCGCCACGGCCGGCGCCGCCGCGGCGACGAACGCGGCCGAGCTGGACGTCCGGCTGCCGTGATGGGGCGCCTTCAGCACCCGCAGCGGGGAGCGCGGCAGCCGCGGGCCGAGTTGCGCCTCGACTTCGGCCCCGATGTCGCCGGGCAGCAGGATTGACACCCGTCCGTGACGGAGCTCCAGCACCAGCGAATCGTCATTGCGCACCCTCGGGCGCTCCCAAGCAGGCGGCGGCGGGTGCCGGACTACAACTTCGATTTCGCCGACCCGCAGGGCATCCCCCACCTGCAGCGTGCGCCACGCGGCGCCGGCCTCCCGTGCTGCCGCGGCGATACGGCGCATCCGCTCGGAGCCCGGCACCGGCACGCCCTCCCACACCTCGCGGGGCCGGAAATCGGCAATCACCGCCTCCGCCCCGCCGGCATGGTCGGGATCGCCATGCGTGATAACCAGATAGTCGAGCCGCCTTACCCCCGCTTTCCACAGCACCGGCGCCACTATCCGCTCCCCCACCGCGGAGCGGCCGCCCAGCGACCCGGCGGCGTCCACCAGCAGCGACTGGCCCGTCGGAAACCGGACCAGCGTGGCGTCGGCCTGGTCAACGTCCAGAAACAGCACGCGCAGATCCGCGTCACCCGGACAAGGCCGCTGCACGAGGCTGCGGGGACCCAGACCCGTGACGATCCCCAGCCCCGCCGCCACGACCACCCCGCAGCCCGCAGCGCGCACCGCGGGCCGGCCGGCGGCGGCAAACACAAGGGCCCATCCACCGTAGTAGCCCGCCGTCACCAGCGCGTCCGGCGCGGGCACACGACGCGTCAACTGCGGGAAGACGTCCACGAGGCGTGCCGACTCGACGATGCCGACGGTGGCCAGGTGGGCGACGTAGCCGCACAGCTCCGCCAGCGCCGGAGACACGGCCGCGGCCGCGACCGTCAGCATGCCTGCAAGCTGTGTAACGGTCATCAGCGGTATGGCGACGAAGTTCAGCACGAGCCCGGCAGCGGTGATGCGCGAGAACGCCGACGCGGCGACCGGCAGCAACGCCAGCTCCGCGCAGACCGTTGCGGCCAGCAGCCCGGCCAGCGGCAGGACGAGCGCCCGCGCGTACCGGCTGCCGACCGCGAGCCGCTCGCGGCAGAGGTCCAACATCCGCGGAACGCCGGCCAGGATCCCGAGCGTGGCGCCGAACGTCAGCAGAAAGCCCGCGTCCAGGATGGCCAGCGGAGCCGCGGCGACAAGGCAGACGGCGGCCCACGCCAGCGTGTTGAGCGGCGGCGTCCGATGGTCGGCGGCGCGCGCGGCCAGCAGCGTCACCGCCACGATCGTTGCGCGCGCGACCGACTGCTCGGAGCCGACGATCTGCCAGTACGCCAGGAGACAGAGGATGACGCCTCCGGCGGCGATCCGCGGCGGCGCACCCGCCAGACGCAGGACGCCCAGCAGCACGCCGGTCAGAATCGCGATGTTGCCGCCGGAGATGGCAATGACGTGATACGTGCCCGCCGCCTGAAGGCGGCGCCGCGTGTCGGCGTCCAGCCCGGCGCGGTCCCCGATCAGCACGGCCGTGACGACACCCGCCGAGCGCGCGTCGTGCGCACCGACCGCACGGCCGATGACGCGCCGGACGTAAGCGCGCGCGGCGCCCGCGGCCTCGTGCCACGGCTTCCCGCGTTCGACGACCTCGACGAGCAGCGCGCTCTTGACCGATCCCAGCAGCGCGATGCCGCGCCAGGCCATGCGGCGCTCCTGATCGGCTACGCCGGGATTCAGGTAGCGCGGCGCGCGGCGCAGCAGGACCGGCATCCGGACCCGGCGGCCCGCCACCCATTCGTCGCTGCGGCCGGCAACGAACTGGCCGCCGACCGCCACCCGCAGGCCGCCTGCCAGCGGCACGTCGCGTCCGTGCGCGCGCACCTGCTCCACTTCGACCAGGAGGCGCGCGCCGTATTCGGCGGGCAGCGCATCCCGCAGCAGCCGGCCCGTGACGACGGCGACCTCTGCCGCCCGCGGATCGCTCCCGCGCGCCTCGTACCATGCCGCGAGCGAGGTGCGCGTCGCCGCCCGCGTCGCGTGCGCGCCGAGCAGCATCCCGGCGATGGCGAACCCCGCGGCGGCAGCACCTATGCAGTACCTGGACGGCCAGGCCAAGCCGGCGAGACAGGCGGCCCAGGCCAGCACGCCCGCCGCGGCGACCGGCCACACGGCCAGCTCCGGCGCGCGCCAGCCGAGCGCCGTGCCGCCGAGAAAACAGATTGCCGGCAGGGCCGCAGGGCAGCGCATGCCCCAAGCAGATGCAATTCCAGGGCCGGCGCCGGCACGCCGTCACCGGCGGCAGCGCGCGAAGGGGTTCTCAGTTTCCGGAGCGGGGAGTTGCCGGCCGGGCGTGGTATTCCTGGAGCGGGAGCACGCTCAGCTCCTCGGAGCGGAGCGCGCGGATGGCGCTGACGGTCGCGGCCGCGCCGGTGAGGGTCGTGATGCAGGGCACGCCGAGCATCGTCGCGATGCGACGCACGGTCAAATCGTCGAAGAACGACTCGCGGCCCAGCGGCGTGTTGATCACCAGATCGAGCTCGCGGTTCAGCAGCCGGTCGCCGACATGCGGCCGGCCCTCGTTGATCTTGAACACGACGTCGGCCTCCAGGTCGTGCGCCCGGAGGTAGGCGGCGGTGCCGCGCGTCGCGACCAGGGCGAAGCCGAGCTCGGCGAGATCGCGGGCGATCGGCAGCGTGTTCGGCTTGTCGTCGTCGTTCACGCTGATGAACGCCCGGCCCGAGTTCGGCAGGCGCTGGCCGGCGGCCAGTTGCGCCTTGGCGAACGCCGCCCCGAAGCTCGACGCTCCGCCCATCACCTCCCCGGTCGACTTCATCTCGGGCCCGAGAATGGTGTCGACGCCGGGAAAGCGCACGAACGGAAAGACCGGCGTCTTGACGAACACCCCGGCCACGTCCAGGTCTTCCACCAGGCCCAGATCGGCCAGGCTTCTGCCGACCATCACGCGGGCCGCCGTCTTGGCCAGCGGCACGCCGGTGGCTTTTGAAAGATACGGAACGGTGCGCGACGCCCGCGGATTCACCTCGAGGATGTAGACGATGTCGTCCTTGATGGCGAACTGGATGTTCAGCAGACCGACGACCTTGAGCGCGCGCGCCACGCGCCGCGTGTAGTCGCGGATGACTTCGAGGTGGCGCTCGGGAACGAGGTAGGGCGGCACGACGCACGAGCTGTCGCCCGAATGGATGCCGGCCTGCTCGATGTGCTCCATGATGCCGCCGATGACCACGGCGCCGGTCGCATCCGCCACCGCGTCGACATCGAGCTCGAACGCGTCCTCCAGGAACTTGTCGATCAGGATCGGATGCTCGGGCGAGGCGTCCACGGCATCCGTCATGTAACGGTCGAGGGCGCCCGGGTCGTAGACGATCGCCATCGCCCGCCCTCCCAGCACGTACGACGGGCGCACGACGACCGGATAGCCGATGGAGCCGGCGGCGCTCCGTGCTTCCGCGCGCGACGTGGCGATGCCGCTCGGCGCCTGCGGAATGCCCAGGTCCCAGAGCAGCCTGGCGAACCGCTTGCGGTCTTCCGCCAGGTCGATCGAATCGGGTGAAGTGCCGATGATGTCGGCCCCGGCGGCCTGCAGCTCCAGCGCCAGCTTGAGCGGGGTCTGCCCGCCGAACTGCACGATGCAGGACACGGCGGCGCCGGCCGCCCGCTCGCGGGTGATGATCGCGTGGACGTCCTCCGTGGTCAGCGGCTCGAAGTACAGCCGGTCGACCGTGTCGTAGTCGGTGGACACCGTCTCGGGGTTGCAGTTGACCATGACGGTCTCATACCCCTCCTCCCGCAGCGCGAACGCCGCGTGGCAGCAGCAGTAGTCGAACTCGATCCCCTGCCCGATACGGTTCGGCCCGCTCCCCAGGATCACCACCTTGCGCGTGTCGGTCGGCTCCGCCTCGCACTCCTTTTCGTACGTGCCGTAGAGGTACGGCGTGAACGAGGCGAACTCCGCCGCGCAGGTGTCGATGCGCTTGTAGGCGGGTCGCAGGTCGTCATCGTCACGACGCGCCGCGAGCGCCGGGCCCTTGACGCCCAGGATGCGCGCCAGCTCCTCGTCGCCGAACCCGCCGCGCTTGAGCACCGTCAGCAGATCCGCCGACATCTCGCGCCAGCCGACCACCCCGGCCGCGCGGCGCAATTCCTCCAGCTCTGCGAACTGGGTCAGGAACCAGGGGTCGATGTGCGTCGCCTCGTGCAGTTGCTCGACCGTCCAGCCGCTCTCCAACGCGCGGAAGACGGCCCACATCCGGCGGTCGTTCGGCGCCACCAACTGCTGCTGCAACTGGCCGTCGTCGTCGTCCGCGCGCCGCTGGCCGAACACGAGGCCGTCGCGGCCCAGCTCGAGCGACCGCATCGCCTTCAGGAACGCCTCCTTGAACGTGCGGCCGATGGCCATGGCCTCGCCGACCGACTTCATCTGCGTCGTCAGCGTGCGGTCGGCCTTCGGGAACTTCTCGAAGGCCCAGCGCGGGAACTTGACGACCACGTAGTCGATGGTCGGCTCGAACGATGCCGGCGTCAGGCGCGTGATGTCGTTCGGGATCTCCTCCAGGTGGTAGCCGAGCGCCAGCTTCGCCGCGATCTTTGCAATCGGAAAACCGGTGGCTTTCGACGCCAGCGCCGACGACCGGGAGACGCGCGGGTTCATCTCGATGGCCACCATGCGGCCGTCGTCCGGATTCACGGCGAACTGGATGTTCGAGCCGCCGGTCTCGACGCCGACACGCCGGATGATGCGGCGCGCGGCATCACGCATGCGCTGGTATTCCTTGTCGGTGAGCGTAAGCGCGGGTGCGACCGTGACGCTGTCGCCGGTGTGCACCCCCATCGCGTCGATGTTCTCGATCGAGCAGACGACGACGAAGTTGTCCGCGGCGTCGCGCATCACCTCCAGCTCGAACTCCTTCCAGCCGATCACCGACTCCTCGATGAGGATCTCGTGGACCGGACTGAGCTCGATGCCGCGCCCCACCAGATCACGGAATTCCTCGATGTTGTAGGCGATGCCGCCGCCTACGCCGCCGAGCGTGAACGACGGCCGGATGATCACCGGAAAACCGAACCGCTCCACGCAGGCGTGCGCCTCCTCGACGGACCGCGCGTACTCGCTGGCCGGCACGGCGATGCCGATGGACGTCATAGCCTGGCGGAACTGGAGCCTGTCCTCCGCCACCTTGATCGCGTCGATCGAGGCCCCGATCAGGCTCACTCCGAACTCTTCGAGTACTCCCCGTTCCGCCAGCTCGACCGCCAGGTTCAGCGCGGTCTGCCCGCCGACGGTCGGCAGCAGTGCGTCCGGCCGCTCGCGCTCGACGACGGCGCGCGCCATCTCGAACGTGAGCGGCTCGACGTAGGTGCGGTCGGCCACCTCCGGGTCCGTCATGATCGTGGCGGGATTGCTGTTGATCAGCACGACCTCGAGCCCTTCGGCGCGCAGCGCCTTGCACGCCTGCGAGCCGGAGTAGTCGAACTCGCACGCCTGACCGATCACGATGGGTCCCGAGCCGATGACCAGGACCCGCTTGATGTCGTTGCGCCGCGGCATCGTGGAATCTAGGAGTCCGGCGGACTAGCGGGGCGAACGCTCCATGGCGCGGACGAATTCCGAGAACAGGTAGTCGGCATCATGCGGCCCGGGGGACGCTTCGGGGTGGTACTGGACGCAGAATACGGGACGGCTCCTGTGCCGCAGCCCCTCGATCGTCTGATCGTAAAGGTTCACGTGGGTCACTTCCACATCCTCCGGCACCGAATCCGGCTCGATGGCGAATCCGTGGTTCTGTGAAGTGATCTCCACCTGGCCGGTCGCCAGGTTCTTGACCGGATGGTTGGCGCCGCGGTGCCCGAACTTGAGCTTGTAGGTGCGCGCGCCCATCGCCAGGCCGAGCACCTGGTGACCGAGGCAGATCCCGAATATGGGCAGGCCGGAGCCGACCAGCTCCCGCGCGTTGGCGATCGCGTAGTCGAGCGGCGCGGGATCGCCCGGTCCGTTGCTCAGAAAGACGCCGTCCGGCTCCGTCGCGATGAGCGTGGCCGCGGGCGTGTCCGCCGGAAACACCGTCACCCGGCAGCCGTGCGCGGTGAAGCGGCGCAGGATGTTCCGCTTCATGCCCAGGTCGTACGCGGCGATCCGCAACGGACGGCCGGCGCGCTGCAGCGGTGCGATGCCGAACGCGTCCGACTCCGCGTCTCGAGGCGGCTCCCACTCGCCGGGCTCGGCGCACGTGACGCCGCGCACCAGGTCGCTGCCTTCCATCTTCGGCGCGGCGCGCGCCTCTTCGATCAACGCTTCCGGCTCGGCCACGCCCGTGGCGATGACGCCGCGCATGACGCCGGCGCTTCTGAGCAGCCGCGTCAGGGCGCGCGTGTCGACGCCCGCGATCGCCACGATGCCGTGCTCCGCCAGGTAGCTCTGCAGCGTCGCGTCCGCGCGCCAGTTGCTGGCGATCGGCGAAGCGTCACGCATGATGAAGCCCGCGACCTGGGGCCGGCCCGATTCGGTGTCGTCGTCCGTCACGCCGTAGTTGCCGATCTGCGGGCAGGTCATGGTCACGATCTGCCCGGCGTACGACGGATCGGTCAGCACCTCCTGGTAGCCGGTCATGCTGGTGTTGAACACGACCTCGCCGCGCGTGGAACCGTCCGCGCCTACCGCCTGGCCCTCGTACCAGACCCCGTTTTCCAGCGCCAGCACGGCGTTCATCGTGCTCCCACTCCTTCTAGGGACGCCGCCACGCGCACCTCACTCGCCGCCTGCACGTCGACCGACGTGATCCACGGCAGGTATCCGTCGAGCTCGATGCGCACCTCGTGCGGGCCGGCCGCGAGACCGGACACGATGGTTGGCGTGATGCCGGCGCTGCTCCCGGCAACGGTGACCCGGGCGCCCGGCGGACGCGACTCGACCACCAGAGATCCGAGGATCGCCGCGGGCGGCGCGCCGCCAATCGCGGGGAGCGGGGCCAGCGTCAGGTCGACCGCCACCACCGGGCTGGACGGTGACACCGTGACCTCCCGCGTTGCGCGCTGGAAGCCTTCACGGCGCACCTCCACCATGCGGCTGCCGAACGGGACGTCGCCGATGGAAAGCGGCGTGACGCCGTGTTCCGCGCCATCCAGCGTCACCCCGGCGCCTTGCGGCGTGGTCCGCACGAGCACCCAGCCGCTCCCCTCCGCGGCGGCGGGCATGGCGAGCGCGGGGGTCTCGACAGGTTGGAGTGCTGGGGGCATCTCCGGCGGCTGCGGCGAAGACAGCGCCCGCGGGAATGCCGGCGGCGGCGGCACCGGGACCGGGTCCGCCTCCGGAAACGCCGGGGCGACCGCGGGCGCGAGCGCCGCTTCCGAAACCGCGGCAGGCGCCGCCATGTCGCCCCCGAGGCGCAGTCCCGCCACGTACGCAGCGGCAACCGCCACGATCACCAACCCGGCGGACGCCGCCATCGCGACCGGCGACCACCATGGCCACTCCACGCGCTGCCGCCGCCTGGCCGTGGCCGGCGGCAACCTGCCGGGCGGCCGGACGTCCGCCTCGAGCGCGCCGGCATCCCCATCCTCGGATGCGCCCGCGGCGGCCACCTCGGGCGCGGTCTGACGAGGAACGGAGGTCTCCGGTCCGGCGTCCGGCTGCGTCTCGCCGCGGATGCCGATCGGTTCCGCCGCGGCGCTGGCGACGGCGTCGCCGGGACTCGCGAGGGGCGCCTCGGCCGGCACGCCAAGGGCGCTGCGCAGTCTGGCCGCGAAGCGTCCGGCGCTGGCCGGTCGGCGCTCCGGCGCCTCGGCCAGCGCCGCGACGAACAACGCCCGCAGCGCGCCGGCGTCCGCGGCCTCCACGACCGTGGCGATGTCGGCGGCGGCCTGCGCACCCGTGCCGGCGGGACGCCGGCCGGTCAGCAGATCGCAGGCCACGGCCGCGAGCGCGTAGCGGTCGGCCTCCGGCCCCCACAAGCGGCCAGCGATCATCTCCGGCGCGGTGTACGGACGCCGCACCGGACCGCGCAATCCGACCTGCTCCAGCGCCGGCACGACACCGACGCCGGTCACGCGCGGCCGGCCGTCCGCCACGAAGATGTCGCGCAAATGGAGCGCGCCGTGGAGCAGGCCGCGCCCGTGCGCGGCATCGAACGCGTCCGCGAGCTCGTCGAGCAGCGCCAGCGCCCGCTGCGGCTCGGCCGCGGCGGCGCGGAGCGTTGCCGCGTCGAGCGGCGGAGCCGCGACGTACTCCTGGACCAGGTAAGGAGTACCCTCCTCCATGCCGACAGCCACGGGCATGACGACGGCGGGATGAAACGCCCCGGCGCCCGCCGGACGCTCCAGGATTTCCACGAACAGCCGCGCCTGCTCCGGTGTGGCGTCGATCCGCAATTCCTTGACGATGAAGGGGCGGTCGTCGGACGGGTTGTAGGCGCGGAAGACGGGCCCCAGGACGCCGACCCCGATCTGATGCAAGACGCGGAAGGGACCGAACGCACCAGGGCCGCTTGATGAATTCACGTCGTCGTCTGTCAGCGGCGGAACTCCTGCGGACCGGGTTCGCCGATGCTATCACGGAACCGGCGGACGCCGAAAGTCTACCCTGCCCGGTGCGCCGCCGGCGGCTGCTTGACAGTCCGAGCGCGCGTCTGCGAGAGTACGAGAGCGTGCCTGCGGAGCCGCCGGGTTCTCCGGCACCGTCCTTCACCCATCCCATAGATATCCGCCGGTTTTCCTGGGCCACACCGCTGGCCTGCGACTACTGTCACGCCTACGAGCGGCTTGCATCTTTCTTTCCGGGCGACCCCACCGCGCCGGAGAGCTGGCGCCAGGTAATCGACGCGCGCCAGGCGGCTCGTGGCCGCGCCGGCCCCATGGCCGAGGTCCTGGCCGCCCAGCTCGGAGCGCGCGACGCGCCGCCGGAAGCGCAGGCCGCGGCGCAGCGCCTGGCCGCGCCGGGCGCCGTCGCCATCGTGACCGGGCAGCAGGCCGGACTGTTCGGTGGTCCGCTCTTCACCCTGCTCAAGGCTCTCACCGCCATTGCGCTGGCGCGGCGTGTCGCTGCCGAGCACGGCGTGAGCGCCGTGCCCGTTTTCTGGGTGGACGCCGAGGACCACGACCTCGACGAAGTCCGCACCTGCACCGTGCCGGACCGGGAGCTGGCGCTGCGCCGCCTGGAGCTCGACGCCGTGCCCGAGCCGGGCCGGCCGGTGGCCGGCGTGCGCCTGCCACCGTCGATCGGCGCGCTCGTCGAGACGCTGCGCGAGACGTTGCCGCCGACCGAATTCTCGGACGCCACCCTGGATTGCCTGACCGCCGCGTACGCGCCGGGCAGGGGCATGTCGGCGGCGTTCAGCCGCTGGCTCGACACGCTGCTGGGGCGCCATGGACTGGTGGTGTTCGAAGGGGCCGACCCGGCGGCCAAGCCGCTGGTCCAGGACGTATTCGAGCAGGAGCTCCTGCTGCGCGGAGAAACGGCGCGGCTGGCCGCCGTCGCGGGAGCGCAGTTGACGGACCGCGGCTACCACGCACAGGTGACGCCGGCCGCGGGCGCCGTCGCGCTGTTCCGGCTGAACGGCGGACGCCTGCCGATCCGCCTCGGCGACGACGCGTTCGCAATCGGCGAGTCGCTGTTCTCGTCCGGCGCCCTCATCCGGCAGGTCCGCGACCAGCCGCAGATGTTCAGCCCGAACGTGCTGCTCAGGCCGATCGTGCAGGACACGCTGTTTCCGACGGCCGCGTACGTCAGCGGGCCGAACGAGCTGGGGTACATGGGTCAACTGCGGGAGGTGTACCGCCGGTTCGGCGTCCCGATGCCGTTGATCTATCCGCGCCTGAGCGCCACCGTCCTGGACCGCGCGGCGCTGAAGTTTCTGGCGCGGCACGACCTCGGCCTGGAGCGCCTGCAGGCCCGCGACGATGCCGCGCTGAACGGTTTGATCAACGCGCAACTGCCCCCGGCGGTGGAAGCCGCGGTCGCCGCCGCCGAGCAGCAGGGCGCCGCGCAGTTGGACTCCATCGCCGAGCTCGTGACGGGGATCGACCCGACGCTGGCCGGTGCGGCGCGCACCACGAAGCAGCGCATGGAGCGGGATCTGCGCACCCTGCGCGCCAAGATCGTCCAGGCCGCCAAGCGGCGCGACACCACGCTGCGCCGGCAGTTCCATCGCACGCGGGCCCAGGCGTTTCCGGACGGCGCGCCGCAGGAACGCGCCGTTTCCTTCGTGTACTTCATCAATCGCTACGGCCCCGGCGTCGTCGATCGGCTGCTCGCCGACCTCCCGCTCGACGTGGGCCGGCACTGGTTGCTCACGCTATAATCGGCAGCATCGGCAATGTTGCGATTGCCGCCGCACCATGAACGAAGAAGTGTTTCACGCCGTCGGTGAGGCGCTGCAACGCGGCGAGTCGGCCGCACTCGTCACAATCATTCGCACCCAGGGCTCGACGCCGCAGCGCGTCGGCGCCAAGATGGTGGTGTTTGCCGACGGCCGCATCGTGGGCACCATCGGCGGCGGATGCTATGAGAACGACGCCTTCTGGAAGGCGCGCCAGACGCTGCGCACCCGCAAGCCGGAAGTCGTGCGTTACGAGCTGTCGGACGACATTGCAGAGGAGTCGGGGCTGATCTGCGGAGGCCAGATGGAGGTCTACATCGAGCCGGTCGAGGCGGCGCCGCAACTGTATCTGGTCGGCGCCGGACACGTGGCCTACCACCTGGCCCGCGCCGCCGCCACGGTAGGATTCCACGTGCACGTGCTGGACGACCGGGAGAAGTTCGCCAGCGCGGAGCGCTTTCCCGACGCCGTCGAGATCGCCGTCGATACAATCCCGGACTGGCTCGAGAAAACCTCCTTTCCACCCAACGCCTACGTCGTCATCCTGACCCGCGGCCACCGCTACGACCTGGACGCGCTGCGGGCCCTGGTGCCGCGCGAGCTCCGTTATCTCGGCCTGATCGGCAGCCGTGCGAAAGTGGCCCGCCTGTACGAGGCGCTCCGCGACGAGGGACTGTCGGCCGAGCAGATGCAGGTGGTGCACGCACCCGTCGGACTGGCCATCGGCGCGGTCACCCCGCAGGAAATCGCCGTCAGCATCCTGGCCGAACTGATTGCGGTCAAGTACGGCAAGCTGCCGGCCGGAACGGACGGGGCCGCCGGGATCGCCGCTCTGCAGTGGACGCCGCCCGCCCGGGAGCGGGAGTCCGTGGCCGCCGACGGGTAGCACCGATGATGTTTCATCCAGCGCGCGAGCCGTCGTACAGTGAGCTGCCCGACCGGTCGCGCGGCATCCTCACCCAGCTTGTCAGGCAGTACATCGACAAGGGCGAGCCCGTTTCCTCGCTATGGCTGACCCGGCACGGCCGGTTCGGCAGATCGTCCGCCACGGTTCGCAACGTCCTCGCAACGCTCGAGGCGCTCGGCTACGTGCACCAGCCGCACGCATCGTCGGGCCGCGTGCCGACCGACCGGGGATACCGCGCCTACGTGGACCTGCTGCTGCAGTCGCGCCGGACACCGCGGCCGACGCCGGAGGTGGAGGCGCGCCTGCGGCAGGCCGGCACGGTGAGCGACGTCCTGTCGAACGTGTCGCACGAGCTGTCACGCACGTCGCACCAGCTCGGCTTCGCGTTGCGGCCGCCCTCCGGCGGCACGTTCCAGCATATCGAGTTCGTGCCGGTGGACAACTCGCGGATCCTGGTGATCGTGCGCGCCGACGGCGACGAAGCGGCGCACAAGGTGATCGACCTGGACGAACGGATCTCGCCGTCCGAGTTGAGCCAGGGTGCGAACTACCTGAACAGCGAGTTCGCCGGCATGCCGCTGTGGAACGTCCGGGCCGCCGTGGCGGAGCAGTTGCGGCAGGAGCGGATGCTGTACGACCGGCTGCTGTCGCGCGCCTTGCGGCTCGCCAGCTCGACGCTGGAGGGGCTGGTGCCGCAGAACAGCCTGTTCGTCGAAGGGGCCAGCTTCCTCGTCGATCAGTTCTCCCGGGACGCCGCCGAAGCGCAGTTCGCCACCCTCAGGGCGCTGCTGTCGATGATCGAGCGCAAGGATCAACTCGTCCGGCTGCTCAACGAATACCTGGACGGTTCGAGCCTTACGGTCGTGATCGGGACCGAGCACGTCTCGGCCGAGATGCGCGGCCTGAGCGTCATCATGTCACCGTATTCCGACGGCCTCGGCACCGGCTGCGTCGGCGTCATCGGCCCCCGGCGCATGCGGTACTCGCACGCCATTTCGGCCGTGGACAGCGTTTCGCGGGCCGTCAGCCGGGTCCTCGTATCGCAAGCGGCGCTGCAGCCGGACGATGACAGACGACACTAGCGTGGACGCCGGCGAATCGCCTGCCGAGGCCGCCCCGCCGCCCGCCGAGCCTCCATCCGCGCAGGAAGAGCAGCCCGCGCCGGAAGAACCGAGCGCCGCCGAGCGCGAGCGGGACGAGTTTCGCGACCTGTTGCTGCGCAAGACCGCGGAGTTCGACAACTACCGCAAGCGCGTGGATCGCGAGCGCCAGGCTGCCGATCAGACGGCCGCGGCCGACCTCATTACCGAATTGCTGCCGCTGATCGACGACCTGGAGCGCGCGCTGGCCGCGGAAGCCGATTCCGGCGCGGTCGAGGCCTACCGCGCCGGCGTCGAGTTGATCCGCAGGCAGTTGCTCGACGTGCTGGCCAGACGCGGCGTTGCGCCGCTCGACACTGCCGGACAAGAGTTCGACCCGCACTTCCACGAGGCGGTCGCCCACGAGGAGAGCGCCGACCATGACGCCGGGCAGATCATCGGCGAGGTCCGCCGCGGATACGTCATGGGCGAACGCCTGCTGCGGCCGGCGATGGTAAGGGTGGCGAAGTCGTGAGCAAGCGCGACTACTACGAGGTCCTGGGAATTCCCCGCGGGGCGGACGACCAGCAGATCAAGAGCGCCTACCGCAAGCTGGCGCTCAAGTATCACCCCGACCGCAACCCGGGCGACACCGAGGCCGAGGAGCGCTTCAAGGAAGCGGCGGAGGCGTACGCGGTTCTGGCGGATGCCGACAAGCGCGCACGCTACGACCAGTTCGGCCATGCGGGCGTCGGCCGGAGCGGCGGGCCGCAAGGGTTCGATCCCACCATATTCGCCGACTTCAGCGACATCCTCGGTGACTTCTTCGGCTTCGGCGGCGAGCGCCGGCGGGGCGGGCCGCGCCGCGGAGCCGACCTGCGCTACGACCTGCAGCTTGAATTCGCGGACGCGGCCGGCGGCGTCGAAACGGTGATCCAGATACCGCGGCTCGAAGCATGTGACCGCTGCGGCGGAACGGGATCGGCGGGCAGCGGCCCATCGATCTGCAGCGACTGCCGCGGCCGGGGCCAGGTCCGCTACCAGCAGGGACCCTTCACGATGGCCCGGACGTGCGGCGCGTGCGGCGGCCGGGGCCAGGTGATCCGGGATCCCTGCCTGGCCTGCCGCGGCCAGGGGCGCAGCGAGCGGGAACGGAAGCTGACGGTCAAGGTACCGGCGGGCATCGCCACGGGGCAGCAACTGCGCCTGCACGGCGAGGGCGAGCACGGCACGCACGGCGGACCGCCAGGCGACCTGTTCGTGGTGGTCCGCGTCGCGGAGCACGAGTACTTCCACCGCGAGGACGACGACCTGTGGTGCGACCTGCCGGTCACCTACCCCACGCTGGTGCTGGGCGGGCGCATCGCGGTACCGACGTTGAACGGCGACGAGACGGTGACCATTCCGAGGGGCACCCGGCCCGGCAGCCGGTTCCGCCTGCGCGGCCAGGGCATGCCGCGCGTCTCGGGACGCGGCCGTGGCGACCTGTACGTCAACGTCACGGTGGACGTGCCGACGCGGCTGTCCAAAAAGCAGCAACGGCTGGTGGAGCAGCTCGACGAAACCATGCCGCAGCGCTCGTCCGGCCCGTCCACGCGCGAGGGTGACGGCGAGCGGCCGTTCTTCGACCGCGTGAGGGACATGTTTGGATGACCGCCGGCCGGCCCTCGACGTGCGAACCCCCGCGCACGACGTCCGTCTGACGCCGCTGATCGACGCGCTCCTGGACGACTTCGACCCGTTCGCCATCGAGGAGCTCGACGCGCGGCACCGGCGCGTGCACTTCTTCTCCAGCGCGTCGCGCGACGAGGCGGCGCGCGCGCTCGGCCGCAGCTTCCGCTCGCAGGGCGTGGCGGTGCGCGCCGTCGACGTGCCGCACGGCAACTGGGCCGCCCGCAGCCAGGCACGCCTCCGCGCGGTGCAGGTCGGTGATGTCGTGGTCGCCCCGCCGTGGGACATTCCGCCTACCGCAACGGCGGCGACACTGGTCGTCATCCGCCCTTCGATGGGATTCGGCACCGGTCACCACGCCTCCACGCGGCTCTGCCTGCGCGCCCTGCAGGCCCTGGCGCTCGGGAACCGCAACGTGCTCGATCTCGGTACCGGCTCGGGCGTGCTCGCCATAGCGTCGGCGCTGCGGGGAGCGCGCAGCGTCCTTGCCGTCGACATCGACGCCGACGCCGTGGAGACCGCGCGCGCCAACATCGGCCTGAACGACGTCGGACAGATCGTCCAGGTGCGCCGGGCGGACGTGCGGCGCGCCGTTCTGGAACCCGCGGCGGTGGTGTTCGCCAACATCCACGCGGCGCTGGCCTGCCGCGCGGCCGGCGCGCTGGCCGGGCTCGTCAGCGCCGGCGGCACGCTGGTAGTCGGCGGCGTGACCGGCGACGAGGAAGACGACGTGCGCCGGGCGCTGGCGCCGTACGGCGCGCTGCGCGCCCGCTACACGGAAGACGAATGGGTGGCGTTGGCCATCCGGGTCTGATGGCCATCCACCGGTTCTACGCCCCGGACGCCGGCCGCAGCGGCCGGACGGTCGACCTGCCGCGTGCCGAGGCGCACCAACTGGCGCATGTCCTGCGTCTCCGCCGCGGCGCCCCGGTGCGGGTGTTCGACGGCCGCGGACGCGAATTCTCCGCCCGCGTCGAAACGGTCGGCCGCAGCGCGGTGACGGTGCATACGCTCGAGCCCCACGCGCCCGCGCGCGAGCCCGCGGTGCGGATGCGCCTGGCGCTGGCAATACTGAAGGGCCGCGCCACCGACACCGTGGTCCGCGACGCAACGATGTTGGGCGTAACGGCGATCCAGCCGCTGCAGACGGCGCGCAGCCGCCCCGCTCCGGAGGGCGCGCCGTCGGCGGTCGAGCGCTGGCGGGCAATCGCCGTCTCGTCCGCCAAGCAGTGCGGCCGGGCGGTAGTTCCCGAGATCGCGCCGGCCGCCTCGTTCATGCAGTTCGCGGCGGCGCCCGGTGCCGGCGAGCTGCGCATTCTGCTGGTCGAGCCGGCACTTCCCGCGCCGCACGAGAGCATCCGCGTGCTGGCCGGGCGCACGGCGCCGGCAGCCGCCACCATCGCGGTAGGGCCGGAGGGCGGCTGGACGGACGGCGAGGTGGATGCGGCCGCGGCGGCCGGCTTCACGCCGCTCACGCTGGGCGTCCGCACGCTGCGCGCGGACGCGGCGCCGGCGGCCGCCATCGCGGTGCTGCAGCACGTGTGGGGCGACCTCTGACGGCGCCCGCGGGCGACCTCCCGGCGCGACACGAGACTTCCACCACGGGCTGTATACTGGCGCCACCGCATGCTGCTCCAGGGCCAGACGCTCGGCAAGTACAAGATCGTGGCGCCCCTGGGCAGCGGCGGCTTCGGCGCGGTGTATCTCGCGCGGGACACCTGGATCGACAAGGACGTCGCGATCAAGGTGCCGCACCGGCAGAATCTCAACTTCGCCGAGCTGCTGCAGGAGCCCCGCCTGCTCGCGGCGCTGGATCACCCGAACATCGTGTCGATCACGACCGCCGAGAAGCAGGAGAACGTCTTCTTCATAGTGATGGAGTACGTCGACGGCGATACCCTCGAGAACGTCATAGCCGGCAACGCGCTCGAAACGCCGCGGATGCTCGACTACTCCACGCAGGTGTGCAGCGCCATCCGGCACGCGCACGATCAGGGCGTGATCCACCGCGACCTGCGTCCGCCCAACATGCTCATCTCCAGAATGGGCGTGCTCAAGGTGGCCGACTTCGGCGTATCCCGCTTTCTGGAGCTCGCGGCCCGTGGCACGACGGTCATCGGCAGCCCGCCCTACATGGCGCCCGAGCAGTTCGAAGGCAAGGCCGTATTCGCGTCCGACATCTACTCGCTCGGGGTCACGATGTACCAGATGCTCACCGGCGTGCTGCCGTACAAGTCGCCGACGCCGAGCGACCTGGAACGCCTGATGCGGCAGGACCTCGTGCAGCCGCCCCGTACCCGCAACCCCGCGATCCCGCCCGCGCTGAACGACATCGTCATGAAGGCGATGGCGCCCGACATCGCCAACCGCTACCAGAGCGCGCAGGAGCTGCACGACGAGCTGCTCGCGGCGGGCGGCGAAACGCCGGCCGGGGAGCCCGTCAGCCACGCGGAGCCGCCGGCGGGCAGCGCGCCGGCAGCCGCCAGGGATGCCGGCGACACGCCGCAGAACGTCGTGCGTCCACCCTCCACGGCGCCGTTCTGCTGGCACTGCCACAAACCGCTGCACGCGCGCGCCGGCCGCTGCCCGTTTTGCGGCGAGGCGCAGTGATGCTACACTGTAAATCGTCGTAAGGTGCTCACCATAAGGCACTTCGTAGTGTACGGACGATGAGTTTCGGAAGCGGCCGCATCTGGATGAACGGCACGTTCGTGGACTGGGCGGACGCCAAGATCCACGTCGGATCGCACGTGGTCCACTACGGGAGCGGTGTGTTCGAGGGAGCGCGCTGCTACGACACTCCCAAGGGCGCGGCCTGCTTCCGGCTCAGCCCGCATATCCGCCGGCTGTTCGACTCGGCCAAGATCTACCGCATGGAGTGCCCCTACGGGCAGGACGAGCTCGAAAACGCCGTGCTCGAAACCATCCGGATCAACGGCTACAACGAGTGCTACATCCGCCCGCTCATGTACCGCGGCTACGCCACGCTGGGCGTCAACCCGTTCTCCTGTCCGGTCGACGTGGCGATCCTGGTATGGGAATGGGGCGCTTACCTGGGCGAGGACTCCATAGAGAACGGCGTGGACGTGCAGGTCAGCTCGTGGGGCCGTGGGGCGCCCAACCGCTTTCCGTCGATTTCGAAGGCTACCGCCAACTACGCGAATTCCCAGTTGATCAAGATGGAGTCGGTGATCCACGACTACGCCGAGGGGATCGCGCTCGACCCGCTGGGGTTCATCAGCGAAGGCAGCGGCCAGAACATCTTTCTGGTGCGCGACGGCGTCATCACCACCCCGCCGATCGCGGCCGCGACGCTGCCGGGCATCACGCGCGACGTCGTGCTCACCATTGCGCAGGACCTCGGCCTGACCGTGCGCGAGGAACTGCAGCCGCGCGAGGCGCTCTACATCGCGGACGAGGTGTTTTTCACCGGCACCGCGGCCGAGATCACGCCGATCCGGTCGGTCGACAGGATCGACGTCGGCAACGGCCGGCGCGGGCCGATTACCGCCGCCATTCAGGAGCGGTTCTACGACATCATCAACGGCCGGGCGCCCGACACCCACGGCTGGCTCACGTACGTCTATCCGGAATCCGAACGCAGCACGGCCGCCGAGGCGGCGGCCGGGGCAAGCTGAGATCCAGCTCCGGCTGCCAGAAACGCCGGCAATGGCCGATGCGTACGCGGCGGGACTCGCCATGCTCGCGCGGCGCGAGCTCTCCACGGCGCAGGTGCGGCAGCGGCTGGCGCGCAAGGGATTCGGCCCGGACGCGACCGAGGACGCGGTGGAGCGCCTGCGGCGCGCCGGCGCTCTCGACGACGAGCGGACCGCCCGGCTGCTCGCCCGCCGCTCGGCGCACGTCCGCATGCACGGCCGCCGGCGCGCGGTGCGGGAACTTCAGCAGCGCGGGATCGGCGCCGATCTGGCGCGGCGCGCGGTCGACGCCGAGTACGGCCAGCTCGACGAGCAGGAGATGCTGGAGCAGGCGCTCGTCCGGCGCCTGGACGGACCACTCGACAGCCGCGCAGCGCAGCGCCGGACATACCAGCGACTGGTCCGGCAGGGGTTCGACGCCGCGGCGGTGCTGGCCGCACTGCGGCGGCGCGGCGGCCCCGGCGCGGCGGAAGGCGCCGACTGACCCGGCGGGCGGCCGGCGGCGGCTGTGAAAGAATAGGCACGCGATGACTTCGGCAGAGATCCGGCGCGGTTTTCTAGCGTTTTTCGAAGCGCGCGGACACCGCGTGGTCGACAGCTCGCCGCTCGTGCCGGCCGACGATCCCACGCTGCTGTTCACCAACGCCGGCATGAACCAGTTCAAGGATCTGTTCCTCGGCCGGGAGACGCGCGACTACAAGCGCGCCGCGACGTCGCAGAAATGCATGCGCGTCAGCGGCAAGCACAACGACCTGGAGAACGTGGGACCCTCGCTGCGCCACCACACGTTCTTCGAGATGCTCGGCAACTTCTCGTTCGGCGACTACTTCAAGGCGGACGCCATTCCGTTCGCGTGGGAGCTGCTGACCGGCGCCTGGGGCCTGCCGGCCGAGCGGCTCTACGCCACCGTGTTCAAGGGCGAGGGCGGCGTCCCGCGCGACGACGAGGCGTACGCCGTCTGGCGGGGTCTGGTGCCGGCCGACCGCATTGCGGAGCTGGGCGCCGCCGAGAATTTCTGGGCCATGGGCGACACGGGACCGTGCGGCCGCTGCTCGGAGATCCACTACCACCGCGGCGACCACCTGCCGTGCGGCGCGCCGGAATGCCGCGGCATCGACTGCGACTGCGACCGCTACGTGGAGATCTGGAACAACGTCTTCATGGAGTTCGAGCGCCAGGCCGACGGGGCGCTGACGCCGCTGCCGGCCCCGTCCATCGATACCGGGATGGGTCTGGAGCGGATCGTGGCGGTGCTGCAGGGAACGCTGTCCAACTACGATACGGACCTCTTCGCGCCGCTGTTATCCGCCGTCGCCGCCCGCGCGGGCACGGAGTACGGTCCGCTGGCGGGCCGCCCGTCGAACGACACCAGCGACGTCTCGCTGCGCGTCATAGCCGACCACCTGCGCGCCATGACGTTCCTGATCGCGGACGGCGTGGTCCCCTCCAACGAATGGCGGGGTTACGTGCTGCGCAAGATCATGCGGCGCGCGATGCGGCACGGCAAGAAGCTCGGCATGACCGAGCCCTTCCTGCATGAGCTGGCCGGAGTGGTGGTCGGCGAGATGCAAGAAGCGTATCCGGAGCTGGACGCGAACCGCGACGTCATCGTCTCGGTCGTGCGCCGGGAGGAAGAGCAGTTCGACCGGGTGTTGCGCGACGGCCTCCCGCGGCTGGAAGCGGCGCTGGCCGAGGCGGACGCCGGCTCGCGCGTCATCCCCGGCACAGCCGCGTTCCGGCTGTACGACACCTACGGCGTGCCGCTCGACTTCATCGAGGACCTGGCCGCGTCCCGGCAACTCCAGGTGGATCGCGACGGATTCGAGAAGGAGCTGGATGCGCAGCGGGCCCGTGCGCGCGCGGGGGCCGCGTTCGGCGACGGGCAAGGCGCGGAGATCTCGATCAGCGCCGGGCCGTACGTGCTCACCGCGAAGGGCGAGCCGGAGTTCGGCGACCAGCCGTTCGTCGGCTACGAGGCGACGTCGCGGCAGACGCAGGTCACCCACCTGTTCCGGCGCGACGCGGGCGGAGCCGAGCTCACCGGTACCGACGTGCTGGCCGCCGGGCAGGCCGGATACGTAGTGCTGGGCGAGACGCCGTTCTACCTGGAGGCGGGCGGCCAGGTATCGGACACCGGACGCCTGGCCTCCGGCGGGGGCGCCGCTGCCGTGGAGGACATGGTGCGCCTCAAGCTCGACTGGCCGCGCATGCACGTCACTGCGGTGAGCGAGGGCGCACTGCAACTGGGCGACGAGGTCATGGCCGAGGTGGACGCCGCACGCCGCGACGAGATCCGCCGCAACCACACGGCAACGCACCTGCTGCACGCGGCGCTGCGCGCCATCGTTGGCACACACGTGCGCCAGGCCGGGTCGCTCGTCGCTCCGGATCGGCTGCGCTTCGACATCACCCACCACGAGCCGGTGACGCCGGACCAGTTGCATGAGGTCGAGCGCCTCGTCAACGGTCACGTATTCCGCAACCAGGCGGTGCTAACTGAAGAGCGATCGACGGCGGAAGCGATCGCGGCCGGTGCGATGGCCCTGTTCGGCGAGAAGTACGGCGAGCGCGTGCGGGTCGTCACCGTGCCGGACTTTTCCGTCGAGCTGTGCGGCGGGACCCATTGCCGCGCGACCGGCGACATCGGGCCGTTCATCATCACCCACGAAGGCGGTGTGGCGGCCGGCGTGCGCCGCATCGAGGCCGTTACGGGTGCGGCGGCCGTCAGCCTGCTGCAGCAGCGCGGAGACGCCCTTGCCAGCCTCCTACACCAGCTCGGTACGACGCCCGACCAGGCGGTGCCGGCCGTCCGGAAGCTGCAGGTCGAAGCCAGGCGTCTGACCCGTGAAATCGAGCGGTTGAAGGTTGCGGCAGCGGCCGGCCCCGCGGCGTCCCCGGCGGACGAGGCGGTCGAGATCGCCGGTGTCAAGCTCGTGACCCGCCAGGTGCAGGCGCTGGAACCGCAGGCCTTGCGGGCGCTTGCCGACTCCCTGCGCGACCGCACGGGGAGCGGCGTTGTCGTGCTTGCCTCGAGCAATGACGGCAAGGCGGCCCTGGTCGTCTCGGTGACGCAGGATCTGGCCGGCCGCGTCCACGCGGGTCAGCTCGTGAAGGAGCTGGCGCCGATCATCGGCGGCAAGGGCGGCGGCCGGCCCGACTTCGCCCAGGCCGGCGGCCGGCAGCCGGAGCGGATCGGCGAGCTCTTCGCCGCGTGCCGCGACTCACTGTCTCGCACGCTGGCAGTCCGTGCCGAGTGAACATGCTTGAGCGTCATGTGAGCGAGGAACAGGCCGAGCGCCCCAATGCCGGATTGCGCCCCGCCTGAACGCATCCGCCTGGACGTCTGGCTGGACGTGGCCTGCGTGTGCAAGACCCGTTCGGCCGCGCGGCAGGCCTGCCTGGGCGGCAAGGTCAGCGTGAACGGCGCGCGCGCGAAACCGAATCGGGAGATCCGCGCGGGCGACAGAATCGGGATCACCGGCCCCCACGGCCATGGCCGCGAGCTCGTCGTGAAGGTGGTCGAGGCCCAACACGTCCCGAAGGCGACCGCGCGCAAGCTGTACGAGGACGTCACGCCGCCGCCCACGCCCGAGGAGCTCGAGCTGCGCGATCTCCTGCGCCGCGCGGGACCACTCCCGGGACAGGGCCGCGGCGCCCCGGATCGCCGCGATCGGCGCGCGCTGAAGCGCCCGTGGTGAAAACCCGCCTTGCACCGAAGTCAGCCACCACCTGCCCAAGTGGTATAATTCCCGGTCTAACTTCGTGACGCGGAAGGACACCTGAGGGTGGCGAACCACAAGTCAGCGCTGAAGGCGCATCGTCAGAACGTAAAGGTCAGGGCGCACAACCGGGAGCTTCGCAGCCGCCTGCGGCGTGCGCTGAGAGCCGCGCGCGCGGCCATCGAGAGCGGCGACGCGGCGAACGCCGGCGCGCAACTGCGCAGCACCGTCTCGCTCATCGACCGCATGGCCGGCAAGCGCATCATTCATCCCAACGCCGCGGACCGCTACAAATCCCGCCTGTCAAAACGCCTGGCGGCGGCCTCTTCCGGGACCTGACGCGCGACCGGCTCCCGCCGCCGCGCACAACTCGACCACCAGCCGCTCCAGCAGCAGGCGCCGGTCGCCCGCCGACCGCTTGAGGGCGTTGTCCGTCCGGAAGACCACGTCGATGGCATGCGGAATACGCGGCGGCGGAATCTTGCTGCGCGCCACCCAGGCGAGCTGGCCGAGCACCATGTAGGGCTCGGCGCCCTGCTCCAGCGCCAGGGCGAGCTGCCGCAGCGCGGTTGCCGCGTCGCCGCGCTCGATCGCGCGCGTTACCGCCCAGTTGTCGTAGGCCGCCGCCGGACCGGCCACGTCCCGCACGTCCTGCACCGACACGTCCGCTTTGTCGCCGGCGAACAGCAGCAGCCGCTCGACCTCGTCCCGCAGCCGGTTGGCGTCGGGGCCGATTCGCTCGCCCAGCAGCCGCACGGCCTGTGGATCGATCCGCTTCCCGGCGGCCTGCACCTGCGTCCGGATCCAGCGCTGGGCGTCGGCCACGGTCTCGATGGCGGCGCTGCGCAGCACCGTCGCGCGGCTCAGCAGCCGCTTGTTGAGACGGCGGCGCTCGTCGAGGGGCGCGCTGGCCAGCACCAGCACGGCGTGCTGCGGCGGATCCTCCAGGAATGCCTCCAGCTCCGCGGCATCCTGCTCCGCCGCCTTGCCGTCGCGCGCCGGCTGCAGCAGCCGCTCGGCGTGCGAGACGATGACGATGCGGCGCGGCGCCATCAGCGGCACGGTCCGGGCCGCATCGAGCACCTCGCCTAGCGCGGCCTCGCCGCCGTGGAACCGCGCGACGTTGAACGCCCGCAGCCCCTCGTCGACCGCCTGCTCGAACTCGGCGGCCAGCGCCAGCTTCCACTGCTCGTCGTCGCCGAGGATCAGGTAGACGGGATCGAGCTGTCCCGACGCAATCTGCGCCCGGACCGCCTCAGGCGCGGCGCTGCCCATGTCGACCGTTCAGCTAGAACGCCTCGAGGATCGAGCTGACCACCGTCTCCGCGAAATCCTGCGCGATGCGCTCCACGGCGTTCGATTGCTGGCCGAAGAAGGCGGAGACGTCTCCGACATCCCCGCCTCCGGACGCCACCTCGTATTCGTCGCTGAACCGCATGCTGGGATTCTCCCACAGCACCTCGTCCGTGGTCAGGTCCGTAAACGAGATGCCCGCCGTCACGGTGAACACGTAACGAGACGCCTGCTGGTCTTCCCGGAAGCTCGCCGGCTCGATCTCGATGCGGTCGATGGAACCAACCAGTACCGCATCGACGTCTTCGATCTCGGGCACGACCCTGTAGCGCCCGCGGCCGATGAACTCCTGCCGTACCTGCTGTGTGACGATCTGCTCGACCTCGAACACCGGCGTGCCGTTCTCGAACAGCGGGATGGCGATAGTCTCGATGTAGTCCGGCAGGAACGATCCGCCGCCCACCAGCGCGTACCCGCAGCCGGAGAACGAAACGCACGACATCACGACTCCGATCAGCGCACTTTTTCGAGTCATCGATCCTCCCGAATGCCCCCGCTCAGCGGGCAACGACGTTCACGAGCTTGCCGGGCACGACGATTACCTTGGCAATCCGCTTGCCGGCGGTATGGGCGCCGACGTGCGGTTCTTCCAGCGCCAGCTCTTCGAGCATATCCCGCGGCGTGTCGGCCGCCACGGTGAGGCGCGCGCGCAGGCGTCCGTTCACCTGCACGGGCACCACGATTTCCTCGGCCCGCGCGGCGGCCTCGTCGCATTCCGGCCAGCCCGCGGCCACCACGCCGCCGGCGTGGCCCAGCGCCTCCCACAGCTCCTCCGCCAGGTGCGGCGCGAACGGCGACAGCATCAGCACGAGCGCCTCGACCGCTTCCCTGGCGACTGCCCGCGCAGCCGGACGCGGCGGCCGCCCGGGCTCGTCGGCCGCGGGCTGCTCGACGCCGATGCGCTCGCGCGCACAGAACGCGTAAGTCTCGTTTACCAGCTCCATCAGCGCCGAGACGGCCGTGTTGAGATGGACGCGGACATCGATGTCGCTGGAGACCCGCCGGATGGTCTCATGCGTCCTGCGGCGCAGTGCGCGGTCCGCGCTCTCGAGGTCCACGGCGTCGAGCGCGGGAGCGTCCGGGGCGGCCTCGCAGAAACCACCGACCAGCCGCCACACGCGGCCGAGGAAACGGTAGCTCCCTTCCAGCCCCGCGTCGGTCCACTCGATTTCGCGCTCCGGCGGCGCGACGAACATCTCGTACAGCCGCAGCGCGTCGGCGCCGTAGGTAGCCAGCATGTCGTCCGGGTCGACGACATTCCCCTTGGACTTGGACATGACCGCGCCGTTGCGCAGCACCATGCCCTGCGTCAGCAGCCGCGTGAACGGCTCATCGTGCGCGACCAGCCCGAGGTCCTTGAGCACCCGGCAGAAGAACCGGGAGTAGATGAGGTGCAGGATCGCATGCTCGATCCCCCCGCTGTAGAAATCGATGGGTCCCCAGTACGCAACCGTCGCTGGATCGAAAGGCTGTACGTCGTTGCGCGGGTCGCAGTAGCGGTAGAAGTACCACGACGAGTCGACGAACGTGTCCATGGTGTCCGTCTCGCGCTTGGCCGGACCGCCGCACCCGGGGCAGGCCGCCGCCACGAACTCGGGCACCTCGGCGAGCGGCGAGTCGCCGCGTCCGGTGAACTGCTCAACCCTGGGCAGCTCGACCGGCAGGTCCTCATCGGGAACCGGCTGCGTGCCGCACTCCTCGCAGTAGATGATCGGAATCGGCGTGCCCCAGTAGCGCTGCCGCGAGATGCCCCAGTCCTTCAGGCGGAACTGCACCTCGCCGCGGCCCGTGCCGCGCTCCTCCGCCGCCTGCGTCATGGCGCGCATCGCTTCGGCGCTCGACAGGCCGGTATACGGACCGGAATCGACCAGCACGCCGTGGTCCGCGGAGGCCGCCTCCAGCGTCTCGCCGCGCAGCGGCGGCGCGCCGGCCGGCTGCACGACCACCGGCACCGGCAGGCCGTACTTGCGCGCGAACTCGAAGTCGCGCTGATCGTGCGCGGGCACCGCCATGATCGCCCCGGTGCCGTACTCGGCCAGCACGAAGTTGGCGATCCAGATCGGCACCGGCTTGCCGGTGAACGGATTCAGGGCCTGGCGTCCGGTGTCGAAGCCTTCCTTCTCGATCTGGCCGGTCGTACGAGCGGTGCGGTCGAGCGCCCGGAAGCGGCCGAGCTGCGCGCGGAACGCGGACGGGTCGGCGCTCGACGCGGCCAGGCGCTCGGCCAGCGGATGCTCCGGGGCCAGCAGAACCGCCGTGGCGCCGTAAATCGTGTCGATCCGCGTCGTGAACACCTCGACGGGCTCCTCGGCCGCATCCGCCTCCCGGCCGGGAATGACCGCGAACCGTACACGCGCACCGTGCGAGCGGCCGATCCAGTTGCGCTGCATCGTCAGCACCTGCTCGGGCCACTGCTCCAGTTGCTCCGCGCCCTCCAGTAGCGCGTCGGCGTAGTGCGTGATCCGGAAGAACCACTGGTTCAGCTCGCGGGTGCCGACCTGCGTGTCGCAGCGCCAGCAGGCGCCGTCCACGACCTGCTCGTTGGCCAGCACCGTTTCGCACGACGAGCACCAGTTCACGGCGGAGCGCTGGCGGTAGGCCAGGTCGCGCTCGAACATGCGCAGGAACAGCCACTGGTTCCACTTGTAGTAGTCGCGCTCGCACGTCGCGAGCTCGCGTTCCCAGGCGTAACTGATCCCGAGCCGCTGGAGCTGACCCTTCATGTGGGCGATGTTGTCGAGTGTCCAGCGTTCCGGATGTGTGCCGTGCTTGATGGCGGCGTTCTCGGCCGGCATCCCGAACGCGTCCCAGCCGAACGGGTGCAGCACGTTGTAGCCCTGCATCCGCCGGGTGCGCGCGACCACGTCGCCGATCATGTAGTTGCGCACGTGTCCGACGTGCGCGTGCCCCGACGGGTAGGCGAACATGACGAGGCAGTAGAACTTGGGCCGGCCGGGCTCTTCGGCCACCTCGAAGGCGCGGCTGTCCCGCCAGCGCTGCTGCCACTTCTTCTCGATGGACTGGGGGTCGTAGTCGCGCACCGGAGGAGTGAAGAGAGGGTGAGAAAATTATAGTGCAGGCCAGAAAGGCGCCTGCGCCCGCCGCACCTGCGCCAGCGCCGCGTCGGCGCGCTGCGTCGGCCCTTCCGGGGACGCCGGCAGCGCCTGCGGCGCGGCCAGCACGTCGAGCGTGCCGGCCAGGCACTCCTCCAGCGCGTCGAGGTCGTAGCCGCCCTCCGTCACCACCGCCAGCCGCCCGCCGCAGCACCGCTCCGCCACGCCGCGCAGCACCCGGTCCATCCGCGCGTAGCCGCCCGTGGAGACGCGCATGCCGCCGAGCGGATCGTGGTCGTGGGCGTCGTAGCCTGCCGAAACCAGCAGCAGGTCCGGCCCGTACGCCTCCAGGATCGGGGCTACCGCGGCGTCGAAGAGGAGGCCGTAGTCGGCGTCGCCGGCGCCGGCCTCCAGCGGCACGTTCACGGTGAAGCCCGTGCCGCCGCCACTGCCGACGTCGCCGGCCGCGCCGGTGCCGGGATAGAACGGATACTGGTGGAGCGACATGTACAGGACGCGCGGATCTTCGTAGAACATCCACTGGGTGCCGTTGCCGTGGTGCACGTCGTAGTCGACAACGGCAACCCGGTCGAGGCCGCGGCTGAGGGCGTGGGCCGCGGCCACCGCCACGTTGTTGTAGAGACAGAAACCCATCGCCCTGTCCCGCTCCGCGTGGTGCCCCGGCGGGCGCACGAAGGCGACGCCGGTCGCCCCGGCCAGCGCATGCTCGACCGCCCGTATCGCCGCTCCCGCGGCCAGGCGGGCGACTTCCTCCGAGTCGGGCGCAGTGAACGTGTCTGCGTCCAGCCGCACGCGCCGGCCGGCCGTTCCGGCGACGGTTTCCAGGTGGA
The DNA here is from genome assembly GCA_965207665.1 of Vicinamibacterales bacterium. GTDB lineage: Bacteria > Acidobacteriota > Vicinamibacteria > Vicinamibacterales > UBA8438 > JAAXGX01. The sequence goes on along the minus strand of CBDBMV010000002.1, from coordinate 1,736,096 downwards.
GCTGATCGTGGACCCGCAGCAGGGCGTCTGCCGGAGCGGGATCCGGCGCGGCGACGGCGCCGCCGCCGTCGGCCCAGCGCTGCGCCACCGCGGCCATGACCGTTGCCCGCGCCGGCCGCTCCGGATGGCCCGCGGGGGTCGCGTGGCCGCCGAAGCGCTCCGAGAACACCAGCAGCACGTCGCCGCCGGATTGCGCGCCAGACTCCATCCTGCCCGTCACCCTCCGGCCGCCATGGAAGCGGCCCGCTCCGCCAGCCGGTGCAGGGACGCCTCCAGCCTGGCGCGGGACGCTTCCAGCGCCCCGGCGTCCGCGCCCGGCCGGACGTCCAGCGGCTCTCCGATTGCCACGGCGACCCGGCTGAACGGCCTTGGCACCTGGGTGCGGTCCCAACTGCGCGCCGACCAGAAGCGCTCGGCTTCGATGTGGAACGGCAGAATCGGGCTGCCGGTGCGCTCCGCCAGCCAGACCGCGCCCGGCTGCACCGAACGCGACGGTCCGCGCGGCCCGTCCACGGCGAACCCGGCCGGCCGGCCGCGGCCGACGTCGCGCCGCAACTGCGCCAGCGCCCGCGGCCCGCCGCGCGATGTGGAACCCCGCGCGGTGCCGTAGCCGAAGCGCCGGATGATGCGGGCGATCCACTCGCCGTCGAAGTTCTCGCTGATCATTACCACGATGCCGTGATCGCGCCAGAAATAGGTCGCGGCGAGGATGCGGCCGTGCCAGAAGGCGAAGATCGGCACGCGCCGGGCCGCCCGCAGCGCGTCGTAGTGCTCGTAGCCGTCGACCTGCCAGCGGCAGGTCCTGCCCAGAAGTGCGATGAGCGGGTGCCCGAGCGCGGCGATGACCGCCGCCCGGGCGCGCTGCGCGCGCGATAGTGGGGTCACATCCCTTCGTAGCGGGGCCCGCCGCCCCCTTCCGGCGGCACCCAGTCGATGATCTGGTACGGGTCCATGATGTCACACGTCTTGCAGTGTACGCAGTTGGACGCGTTGATCTGCAACTGCTTGCCGCCCGAGCCGTCGGTGGCGTCGATGATCTCGTATACGTTGGCGGGACAGAATCGCGTGCAGGGGTTGCGATACTCCGCGAGGCAGCGCGTGCGGCAGATGTCCGTGTCGTGCACCAGCAGGTGGGACGGCTGGTCTTCGTCGTGGCTCGTGCCCGAGTAGTGCACGTTGGTCGCCTTGTCGAACGTCAGCTTGCGGTCGATTGCCAGCGGCCCGGCGGCCGAAGGCCGGGCCGCGTCGACGCGCCGCATCCGCTCGTGGCCGGGCGGCGCCGGCAGCGGGTCCCGGAACCACCAGCCGCCGGTAACGAGCGCCAGGGCCGAGAACGCGAGCCCCGCCGGCAGCCCGTAGCCGAAGCTCTGGTGCACGTTGCGGACGGGATACAGCTCGGAGCGGATGCTCCCCGCTTCGACCAGCTGGGCGTAGCGCGCCAGGCGCGCCGCCGACGGGTCGCCTGCGCGCACCGCCTCGAAGGCCGCCTCCGCGGCGCACATGCCGCTGCGCATGGCGAGGTGAATCCCCTTCAGCCGCATCGAGTTCAGAAAACCGCCCGCGTCGCCGGCGATCAATGCGCCGGGCATGTGGCAGCGCGGGACGGCATGCCAGCCGCCCTCCGGCAGCGCCTTGGCGCCGTAGCGCACCATCTGGCCGTCCGCCAGCAGGCGAGCCACCAGCGGCTGCCGCTTGAACTGCTGGAACGCGGCGTGCGGATCGAAGAGCGGATCGCGGTAGTCGAGGCCGGCCACGAAGCCGACCGAGAGACGCCCTTCCGGCAACGCGTAGATGAAGCCGCCCCCGAACTCCCCGAGGCGCAGCGGGTAGCCCATCGTATGGATGACCGCGCCCGGCGCCAGCCGCGCGGGAGGCACCTCCCACAGCTCCTTGATGCCGATGGCGTACTGTTGCGGCAGACGCCCCTCGTCGAGGGCGAAGCGCTGAACGAGCGTCTTCGTCAGGTTGCCGCGCACCCCGTCGGCGAAGATGGTCACCGCCGCACGGATGTCGACGCCCGGCTCGAACGTGGGCTTGCGCGCGCCGCCGCGGTCGAGCCCCTGGTCGCCGGTCCGCACGCCGGCCACGCGGTCCCCCTCAAACAGCACTTCCGCGCCGGCGAAGCCGGCGAAGATATCGACGCCCGCTTCCTCCACGAGGCCCGCGAGCCACTTGACGAAGCGGTTGAGCGATATGACGTAGTGGCCGTGATTGCGCAGCGGCGGGGGCGTGACGGGGAACCGGAGCGCCCGCTTGCGCGTCAGGAAGTAGATCCGATCTTCCTGGACGGCGGTGTCCAGCGGCGCGCCGCGCGCGCGCCAGTCGGGTACCAGCTCGTCGAGGGCCTGCGGATCCAGCACGGCCCCCGACAGCATGTGGGCGCCGCTCTCGCGCGCCTTCTCCAGAACCGCAACGCTCAGCGGTTCCCCGCCGCGCTCGCGCTGGAGCGTGGCCAGACGGTACGCCGCCGCAAGACCCGCGGGACCGCCGCCGACGATCAGGACGTCGACGTCGAGGGTGTCGCGCTGCAGATTACTCTCCGGCTGCCAGCGCTGCGATCAGCGCCGGCACCACTTCGAACAGGTCTCCGACGATGCCGTAGTCGGCCACCTCGAAGATCGGGGCGTCGGCATCCTTGTTGACGGCGACGATGGTGCGCGCTCCCTTCATTCCGACCAGGTGCTGGATGGCGCCGGAGATGCCGAGCGCCAGGTACAGCGCCGGCGCCACGGTCTGTCCGGAGCTGCCGATCTGCCGGTCCATCGGCAGCCACCCGGCGTCGCATATCGGCCGGGACGCGGCCAGCTCCGCATCCAGCGCGCGCGCCAGCTCCTGGGCCAGCGGCAGATGCTCCTCCGACTTGATGCCGCGGCCGACCGCCACGATCCGCTCCGCCTGTCCGAGATCGACTGCCTGCTTCGACTCCTGGAACGGCTCCTCCGGACGCTGGCGGATCTGCCCGGCGTCGATGGTCAGCGCGGCGCGGCGCACGGGCGCCGGCTCCTCGCGCCTGCCGGCCGCGTCGCCCCGGTACGCGCCCACCTGGAAGCTCGCCAGGCAGGGACCCGGCCCCTGGGGCGCCACGTCCGCCAGGAACTTGCCCTGGAACATCGGCCTGACGAATGCCAGACCGGTCTCGTGGGGCCTGACCGCGACGCAGTCGGTGATCAGCGTGCGGCCGACCCCGGCCGCCAGCGCCGGCGCGAAATCCCGCGTCTGGTATGTATGCGGCAGGAATACCGAGTCGGGAGCTTCGGCCTCGATCGCCTGGCTCCAGGCCTGGACGAAACCGTCGGGCGTATAGGGCTCCAGCGCCGGCTCGTCCAGCACCAGCACCTCCGCGACGTCAGCCCGCGCCAACTCGGCGGCAACCGCCTCCACGCCGCTGCCGGCGACGGCCACCGTCACGGGCGCGCCCGCCTGCTGGGCCGCGGCAATCACCTCCCAGCTAACCGGGTTCAGCGCGCCGCCGCGCTGCTCCGCCATCACCAGGATGCTCATCCACCCTCGCGGGCGCCCAGCACCCGCGCCTCCTCGCGCAATGCGCGCACCAGCTCCGTGGCCGCCGCGGCCGGCGCGCCCTCGAACAGCTTCGTCCGTTTTTCCTTCTCGGGCGCGTACAGGCGCAGGATGCGCTGGCCCGCCGCGGCCGGCGCGGCCGGCGCCACCTTGCGCACCGGCTTGCGCCGCGCCGCCATGATGCCCTTGAGCGTCGCGTAGCGCAGTTGGTTTATGCCGCTCTGGATGGTCAGCAGCGCCGGCAGCGGCAGCGTGACCCACTGGAACTGCCCGCCCTCCAGCTCCCGCTTGACGCGCACCTGGCCGTCGGCCACCTCGATCTCCATGATGATGGTGGCGTGCGGCACCCCCAGTGCGCTCGCCAGCACGACTCCGGTCTGGCCGAACCCCTGGTCGTCGGACTGCAGTCCGGTCAACACCAGGTCGCAGGACTCGGAGCGCAAGGCGTCCGCCAGCGCCTCTCCGACGGCCGACGGCTCGGCCGTCGCCAGCTCGTCGGACTCGACGTGGACGGCGCGATCGGCGCCGCGCGCCAGCCCTTCCCGCAGGACCTGTCCCACGCGCGCCGGGCCCGCAGAGCAGACGACCACCTCGCCGCCGTGCCGCTCCTTGAGCCGCAGGCCCTCCTCGAGGGCGTATGCGTCCGGCTCGTTCATCTCGAAGCCGGCGTCGGCGTCGCGGACCCAGCCGCCGTCCTCGTCGACGCGCAGCGGCCAGTCCCGCGCCACGACCTGCTTTACGCAGACCGCGATCTTCATGGGGCGGCCCCGCCGTCCGCCGCTTCGTAGCGCTTGAAGAGCAGACTGGCGTTGGTGCCGCCGAAGCCGAACGAGTTGGACAGGGCGTAGGTCACGTCCGCGGCACGCTTGCGGTTCGGAACGTAGTCCAGGTCGCAGTCGGGGTCGGGGTGTTCCAGGTTGATGGTAGGGGGCAGCAACTGCTCGCGGACGGCGAGCGCCGTGATGCCGGCCTCCAGCCCGCCCGACGCACCCAGCAGGTGGCCGGTCATCGACTTGGTCGACGAGATGGCGAGAGAATGCGCGTGCTCGCCGAAGCACTTCTTGATCGCCAGCGTCTCGATCTTGTCGTTGTAGGTGGTCGACGTGCCGTGCGCGTTGATGTAGTCCACCACCGACGGGTCGACCCCCGCCTCATCGATCGCCGCCTGCATGGCGCGCAACGCGCCGTCGCCGTCCAGGGCGGGCGCCGTCATGTGGTGGGCGTCCGCCGACATGCCGTAGCCGACCAGCTCCGCGTAGGCGGGAGCCCCCCGTGCGCGCGCGTGCTCCAGCTCCTCCAGGACCAGTACGCCCGAACCCTCGCCGACGACGAAGCCGTCGCGGTCCTTGTCGAACGGCCGGCTGGCCCGCTGGGGCTCGTCGTTGCGCGTGGACAGCGCGCGCATGGCCGCGAACCCGCCGACACCCATCGGCGTGATGGAGGCCTCCGATCCGCCGGCGATCATCACGTCGGCGGTGCCGCGCCGCACTATCTCGGCGGCGTCGCCGATGGCGTGCGCGGACGCCGAGCACGCGGTGCACGTGGCCGAATTCGGCCCGCGCGCCCCGAACCGGATGGACACCTGGCCGGCCGCCAGGTTGATGATTGCGGACGGGATGAAGAAGGGCGAGATCTTGCGCGGCCCGCCCTTGAGCAGCGCGATGTGCTCGCGTTCGATGGTGGTGAAGCCGCCGATGCCGGAGGCGATGAACACGCCGGCCCGCGGGCCCAGCGGCCGGTCCAGATCCATGCCGGCGTCCGTCAGCGCGAAGGTCGACGCGGCCATCGCGTACTGGATGAAAACGTCCATCTTGCGGACGTCCTTCCGGCTGATGAACTCGAGCGGATCGAAGTCCCGAACCTCTCCCGCAATGCGCGAGGCAAAGCCCTCCGAGTCGAAGTGGGATATGGGACCGATTCCGCTCTGGCCCGCGCACAAGGCGTCCCAGGTCGCCCCGGTGCCGATCCCCAGCGGCGACACCAGACCCACACCCGTGACGACTACCCGTCGGCGCGACATCGTCTATGTCTATCCGTCCGGCGCTCCGGAGCGGCTACTGCTTCCCCTTGGCATGCGACTCGATGTACTCGACCGCATCCTTGACCCGCGTTATCTTTTCGGCGTCCTCGTCCGGAATCTCGAGCCCGAACTCCTCTTCGAACACCATGAGCAGCTCGACCTCGTCGAGGGAATCGGCCCCCAGGTCGTCCACGAAAGACGCGTCGGGAGTGACCTCCTCCTCGTCCACGCCCAACTGCTCCACGATGATGCCCTTGACTTTGTCCGCTACGGCCATTCAATGCCTCCTACATGTACATCCCACCGTTAACACCGATTACCTGGCCAGTAATATACGACGCTTCCTCTGATGCAAGATAGCAGACGGCGGCGGCGACATCCTCCGGTTGGCCGAGGCGTCCCGCCGGGATCCGCGCGGCCAGCGCTGCGCGGGCCGCGTCGCCGATGGCCGCCGTCATGTCGGTCTCGATGAAACCCGGCGCCACCACGTTCACGGTGATGCCGCGCGCGGCCACCTCCTGCGCGAGCGCCTTGCTGAGACCGATCAGACCCGCCTTGGACGCGGCGTAGTTTGCCTGCCCGGGATTGCCCGACTGCCCGACGACCGAGCCCACGTTGATTACCCGGCCCCACCGCTGCCGCAGCATCGGCCGCAGCACGGCCTGCGTGCAGGAGTACGCCGCGGTCAGGTTGGTGGCGATGACGGCGTCCCACTCCTCGGGCTTCATGCGCATCAACAGTTGATCGCGGGCGATGCCGGCGTTGTTCACCAGGATGTCGATCCGTCCGAACGTGTCGAGTGCGGCGCGCACCGCGGCCTGCAACTGGTCGGCGCTGGTCACGTCCGCGCTCAACGCCTCGGCCCGTCCGCCGGCCTCCGTGATTTCCGCCGCAACGCCGCCGGCGTGATCCTCCCGCGCGCAGGCAGCGACGGCCGCCCCCGATGCGGCCAGGCGCGCGGCAATCGCGCGCCCGATGCCCCGCGAAGCCCCCGTGACGAACGCCACTCGATCGTGCAAGTCGGTCATCGGTTACTCTGCGGGCGCTTGCGCGAATCCAGCCTCCAAGGCGGCGACGCCTTCGGGATCGCTGACGCTTGCGGCAGCCGCGCGCCGATCGATCTTGCGGATCAGACCGGTCAGCACGGCGCCCGGACCGACCTCGACGTAGTGGCTGACGCCCGAGGCCGACAGGCGCCGCACCACGGCCTCCCAGCGCACGGGTGCGCTCACCTGCTCCACCAGCGCGTCTATCGCCGACGCCGCGTCGCGCTTCGGCTCCGCGTCCACGTTGGCTACGACCGGCACCTCCGGATCGGACACCACGAGGGCGCGCAGCTCCGGCTCGAGCCGCGCCTGGGCGGGCAGCATCAGCGCGCAGTGGAACGGCGCGCTCACCGGTAGCGGCAGCACCCGCCGGGCCCCCAGCTCCCTGGCCCGCGCACCGGCCCGCGCCACCGCATCGCGCGCGCCGGCAATCACCACCTGCCCTGGTGCGTTCAGGTTCGCGGGGCTGACGACCTCGCCTTCGGCTGCGTCCACGCAGGCCTGCGCCACCGCGTCCGCGTCCAGACCCAGGACAGCGGCCATGGCGCCGTCGCCGACCGGCACGGCCTCCTGCATGTATTGGCCGCGGCGGCGCACGGTGCGCAGCGCGTCGGCGAACGAGAGCGTGCCGGCCGCGACATGCGCCGAGTACTCGCCGAGGCTGTGTCCCGCCAGCATTGCCGGCCGTACGCCGCGCGAAGCGAGCAACCGGTACACGGCGACGCTGACCGCCAGCACTGCCGGCTGCGTGTTCGCCGTCAACGTCAGCGCGTCGGCAGGGCCCTCGAAGCAGAGGCGGCTCAGGGGCTCGCCGAGCGCGTCGTCCGCCTGCTCGAACGTCTCGCGGCAGACGGGATACTGCGCCGCGAGCGCCTTGCCCATCCCCACCTGCTGCGACCCCTGTCCCGGAAACACGAACGCAATCACGATCCGGCGCCCTTTCGCTCCACAATACGGAGCTCTCCCGAAACCGTGGTAATCTCGCGCGCCACCCGCTCCACGAAGCGCTGGCTCGCGTAGCGGTACGCGAGCACGACGGCGTTGCGCACGGCCTTGGCCGAGGAATGCCCGTGCCCGACGATGCACAGTCCGGCAACGCCCAGCAGCGGCGCGCCGCCCACCTCGGAGTAGTCCACGCGGCGCCGAAACCGCCGGAACGCCCGGCTCGACAGCAGGTACCCGAACCGCGTCGTGAACGTCCGCTTGAGCTCCTCGCGCAGCAGCGCCTCGACCATCTCGACGAGCCCCTCGCTGACCTTGAGCGCAACGTTGCCGGTGAAGCCGTCGCAGACGATAACGTCGGCCAGGCCCGTGAACAGGTCGCGCGCCTCGACGTTGCCGATGAAGCCCAGATCGGAAGCCTGCAGGCGGCGGTGGGCGTCGCGAGTGAGCTCGTTGCCCTTCGTCGCTTCCTCGCCGATTGACAGCAGACCGACCGAAGGCTCGGACTTCTCGAGCAGCAGCCGCGCGTACACGCGTCCCATGGCGGCGAACTGCACCAGGTGCTGCGGCCGGCAGGCCACGTTGGCGCCGGCGTCGAGCAGGACCGCGGTGCCGCGGAGCGTCGGGATGACCGTCGCGAGCGCCGGCCGGTGAACGCCGGGCAACAGGCCGAAAGCGGCATGCGCCGCAAGCAGCGTCGCGCCGGTGTTGCCCGCGCTGAAGAAGGCCGCCGCCTCGCCGCGCGCCACGACCTCGGCCGCCTGCCGCACGGAGGAATTCAGCTTGCGCCGCAAGACCTCGGCGGGCGCCTCGTCCATACGCACGACATCCTCGGCCTCCACGAATCGGATATCCAGCCGCGACGCATCGTCGTGGCGCGCCAGCTCGGCTTCCATCGCCGGCCGGCTGCCGACCAGCGTCAGGCCGAAGCCGAACCGCCGGGCGGCCACCAGTGCGCCGTCGATGATGTTACGGGGCGCAAAATCCCCGCCCGCCGTGTCGATGGCGATGTGCATGCTGGCTGTGCGCCGGGCGCGCCCCGGCGCTACGCGTCTTCGACCGCCTTGACCTGACGCCCCCGGTAGTAGCCGCACTCGGGGCAGACGTGGTGCGGCAGCTTCGGCTCGTGGCACCGCGGGCACTCGCCGGCGCCGGCCGGAGAGAGTGCGTCGTGCGCGCGGCGTTTGGCCGTGCGGGCCTTTGAATGACGTCGTTTCGGGTTCGCCATATCGTCGAGTCCTCTGGGATTTCGCTAGTGCCGCCGCCCGCCGACCAGCGCTTCGAGCGCGGCGAGGCGCGGGTCGCGCCACGCCGTCTCGCAGTTGCAGGCGCGCTCGTTCAGGTTCGTGCCGCACACCGGGCAGAGCCCGCGGCACGCATCCCGGCACAGCGGCTTCATCGGCAGCGCCAACTGGCACTGTTCGTGCACCAGGTGCAGCAGGTCTATCTGGTAGTCACGATAGAAGGCAATCGAGAGATCCTCCTCGGCGATCTCGCTGTCGCTGGCGCCGCGATTCGCGCTGTCGGGCAGGTACAACAGATCGACCGCGAGGTTCTCGGGCATCTCGAACCGCTCCAGGCACCGGCTGCACGACAGCGCCAGCGTGGTGCGGACATGCCCCGAGATCCGGCACTTCTCGCCGTCCTTGCGCACCCGCAGCGCCAGCGTGACACTGTCCGCGAAGGCATAGTCGTCGCATCCGGCGGCAAAGGTCGCCGCCGGATGCGTCTGCTCCACTCGATCTTCCGGCCCGCGCATCTCGCGCAGGTCCAATACCAATGCCACTATGGGCCTGCCTTACGTTATGGGCGATCTGCGGAGTATATCACGCGGATCAGGAGCCCACCCGGCCCCAGGCGCGCGGGATGAACAGCTCCTCGAACAGGCGGATCGCGTACCGATCGGTCATCCCGGCCAGGAAGTCGAGCACCGCGACGTCCACGCCGTCCCGTTCGAGCGTCCGGCGGTCGACGTACCGTTGCGGCTCCTGCCGCACCTTCTCCCACAACCCCTGGAGCAGGCCCCTGGCCTTCCGGAACTCCATGGTGGCTGCGTCGTTCTCGTAGACCGCCTGGTAGAGGAACGTCCGCAGTGCGAGCAGGGCCTCCAGAACCGGAGCGCTCATGCGTATCTCCGGCGCTTCATCCTCCCCGCCGGCCGCCGTCCTTTCGACCACGTCGGCAACCAGGCGGCCGATCCGTTCGGAAGACGTGCGCCCGAGCGTCTCGATCGGCTCCGGCGGCAACTCCCCGGGCGCCAGGATGCCGGCGCGCATCGCGTCGTCGATATCGTGGTTCACGTAGGCGATGATGTCGGCTACGCGGGCGACCTGGCCCTCCAGCGTCGCGGCCCGCTTTCCGGGTTCGGCCCCCACCGGCGCGCCGCCCTTGCCCTTGGAGTGCTTGGCGATGCCGTCCCGAACCTCCCAGGTCAGATTGAGACCCAGCCCGTCGCGCTCCAGCACGTCGACTATGCGCAGGCTCTGCTCGTAGTGGTTGAACCCCCCGGGAACCAGCTCCCTGAACACCCGCTCACCGGCATGGCCGAACGGCGTATGCCCCAGATCGTGGGCCAGCGCGATCGCCTCGGTCAGCTCCTCGTTGAGCCGCAGGACCTTGGCGATCGTGCGTGCAATCTGCGCCACCTCGAGGGTATGGGTCAGCCGCGTGCGGTAATGGTCGCCCGTGGGCGCCAGGAACACCTGGGTCTTGTGCTTCAGGCGGCGGAACGCCTTCGCGTGCACGATACGGTCGCGGTCGCGCTGGAACGCGGGCCGGATGGGGTCGTCCGCCTCGGGCCGCTGGCGGCCTCTGCTGTCCGCGCTCTTGGCGGCCCAGGCCGACAGTGCGTCCCGCTCGCGCGCTTCAAGATCGGAGCGGATGGAACCGGTGACTGAGAGATTCAACGTGGGTGTCACGCCGGCACGCGGCTCAAAACCGCGTCGACCGCGGCGGGCGTCTCGCCGGTGCCGTCAATCCAATGTAGGTTAGGTTCTTTGCGGAACCAGATCAACTGGCGCCGCGCGTAGCGGCGGTTCTCCTCGACGATGAGCGCGCGCGTCGCCGCCTCGTCCCGCACGCCGGCCAGATGCTCCATGACCTGCCGGTAGACCAGGCCGGTGAACGGATGTGCGTCGGCGGGAACGCCGGCCGCCAGCAGCCCGCGCACTTCGTCCAGCAGCCCCGTTTCGAATTGTTGCGCAACGCGCCGCGCAATCCTGTCCGCCGTCACCGCCGGATCCGGCCGTAGCGCGAACGCCAGCACGTCGTACTCGGCAAGCGGCGGCCTGGTGTTGCGGAAATGCTCGGTCAGCGGGCGGCGGGTGAGCACGTACACTTCGAGCGCGCGGACGAGGCGCTTTTCGTCGTGCGGATGGATGCGGTCCGCCGACTCCGGATCCACGCGGACCAGCATGCGGTGCAGCCGCTCGACGCCGCGGCGGTTCGCGAGGCGTCCGAGCACGCGGCGGAGCGCCGGGTTGCGGCCCGGTCCTTCGAAGAGCCCGCGCGTCAGCACGCGATAGTACAGGCCGGACCCGCCGACGACGATCGGCACGCGGTCACGGGCCGTGATGCTCCGCACCGCCGTCGCCGCCTCGCGCATGTAGCGGGCCGCAGAATAAGGCTCGGTCGGATCGGCGACATCCACCAGGTGATGCGCCACGCCGCCGCGGAGCGCCGCCGGCACCTTGTCGGTGCCGATGTCAAAACCGCGGTAGACGGCGGTCGAGTCGCAACTGACGATTTCTCCGCGGAGCCGCCGGGCGACCGCGATTCCGAGCGCGCTCTTGCCGGACGCCGTGGGGCCCACGACCGCCAGCAGCCGCGGTCGGCCGCGGCCGGCCCGCACGCTCATCAGCGAATCCTCAAGACGAGTGGAAGGAGGGGGTTGATATGGTCGGGATGACTGGATTTGAACCAGCGACCCCCTGACCCCCAGTCAGGTGCGCTACCAGACTGCGCCACATCCCGACGCAAGAAGCTCGCTGCGATCGAAAACTACTCGCCGCCCGCGGTGGACGCCGGCGCAGCGGCCGAATCTCCGGGCTCCGAATCCAGGATTTCCAGGAGATCCCGCAGCTCCTGCTCGACCGCGGCCACCTGCCAGCGAATGCCGTCCGCGAACGGCTCCTCCGGCGCGGCCTCTGTAACCTGCGCTTCCGGGCCGGCCGGCGGCTGCTCGCTCTCGAGCCTCCTGCGCGCGGCGCCCAGGGTCAGCGCCTCGCCGAATACCAGCTCCTTGATCCGCAGAACCAGCTCGACCTGCGAACGCTGATAGACCCGTGCACCGCCCCTGGTCCTGGCGCCGTCGAGCGCGGGGAATTCCGCCGCCCACGAGTTCAGCACGTACGGCTGCACGCCCGCGATCGCGCATACGTCCGCGCTCCGGAAGAACCGGCGGTTCGGAATCGCTACCGTGGCGGCCATGGTCCCGGAATGCAAGGAGTATAGCAGCCCCGTTGGCGGTTCACCGCGCACGGGCGGGCGGGCGGCGGGCGCGGGCCCTGAGGCGGATCGGCGTTCCAACGAAGTCGAACGATTCGCGCAGGCGGTTCTTGAGAAAGCGCTCGTAGGAAAAATGGAGCCGGCTGGTGGTGTTGGTGAAGACGACGAACTGCGGCGGCCGGGTGGCCACCTGCGCCCCGTAGTAGATCTTCACGTCGCGCTTGCCGGCAACGCGTGGCGGATTGCGGCGGACGGCGCGTTCCAGCACCCGGTTGACGTCGGCCGTGGCGACGTGCGCCGCGCGGGCGCGGGCGACCTGCTGCACCGTTTCAACCAGCCTTGAGGATCGCGCGCCGGTCAGCGCCGACACGTGCACCACGGGCGCGAAGTCGGCGAACTTCAACTCGTCGCGCAGCTCCTCGTCGAACCGCTTGGCGAATGCGCCGGTCCGCTCCACGAGGTCCCACTTGTTGGCGGCAATCACGATGCCGCAGCCGGCCCGTTCCGCGGCGCCGGCGATCGTGGCGTCCTGCCGTGCGAGCGGCGCCGACGCGTCCACGACCAGCACCGCGACGTCGGCGCGCGCTATCGCGCGCCGGGCGACCGTAACGCTTACCGACTCGACCTGTCCCGCGCGCGCCACCTTGCCCGGCCGCCTGATGCCGGCCGTGTCGACCAGACGCAACTGCCGGCCGTGCCAGCGGACCAGCGTATCGACCGCGTCGCGCGTAGTGCCGGCAACGTCGCTGACCAGCATCCGCTCGGTACGCGCCAGGAGGTTGACGAGCGACGACTTGCCTACGTTCGGGCGGCCGATGACGGCCACGCCGATCTCGTCCGGACCCGCCGGCCCTGCCGGCGGAGCGCTGCCGGCGGGGCCGGCGGGCAGCCGCGCCGTCACGGCGTCGAGCAGCTCGCCGATCCCCAGCCCGTGCTCGGCCGCAACCGGCATCAGCGGCGCGATGCCCAGCGCGTGGAACTCCTCGACACGCTCCGCGGCCCGGCGGTCGTCGACCTTGTTCACGGCCAGGATGAGCGGCGCACCGACTCGCCGCGCGCGATCGGCGACCTGCCGGTCGGCGGGGACCACTCCGTCGCGGCCGTCGACGAGCACCACGACGACGTGTGCGCCTTCGAGCGCCCGCTCGCCCTGCGCCGCCACGGCCGCGTGCATGGGATCGGTGCTCGCGCCGAAGAGGCCGCCGGTATCGACCAACTCGAACGCCGTCCCCAGCCATTCCGACGCCGCGCGGATGACGTCGCGCGTCGTGCCGGCCACCGGTGCGACGATGGCCCGGCGCGACCCGCACACCCGGTTGAACAGGGTCGACTTGCCGACGTTCGGACGGCCGATCAACACGACCGACCGGTTGCGTCGCGGTGCGCTGGCAGCAGGCATGGCGGAACGGCGCAAAGGCGCTTGACAGCCGTAAATTATAGTATCTATGATGCTTAAGTCGAGAAGCGGGGTGCCATGATCAAGGTCGACATCATCAACGAGGTATCGACCGCCGCCGCCATAACGAAGGTCAAGGCGGAAGTGGCGGTGGACGCCGTCTTCGATGCGATGCGCATGTCGATGTGCCGCGGCGACCGGATCGAGCTGCGCGGCTTCGGCGTCTTCCAGGTCAAGCCCCGCAAGCGCGGCATCGGCCGCAACCCGCGCACCGGCAAGGAAGTCCGCATCCCTCCGGGCCGTACCATTCGGTTCAAGCCGGGCAAGGACCTGCAAACCATCGGAGGTTGACCTCCGGGGACACGCCACTTGCCGCCCGAGACGCCCGGCCAACCACTGCCTCCAGCGCCGGTTGAACCGTATCCCCCGGCCTACGGGGACAGCAGGCCCCTGCGTGAAGGGCCCGAGCCGCCTCCGGCGGCCGCGCGGGCGCGGTCCCGGCCGCTGGTCCACCTGCTGCTCTTTCTGGCGACGCTGCTGACGACGACGACCGCCGGTGGCTGCCACTACGCCGGCTTCGCCGCCGACTTCACCCAGGACTTCCCGGCGTTCTCGTTCATCCAGGGCGCCTGGTTCAGTTTCACGCTGCTCGCCATCCTGGCCGCCCACGAGTTCGGCCACTACTTCGCCTGCCGCTACTACCGCGTCGACGCGACGCTGCCGTACTTCCTGCCGGCGCCGCTGGCACTGACCGGAACCGTGGGGGCCGTCATCCGCATCCGCCAGCCGATCCAGAGCAAGCCGGTGCTGTTCGACGTCGGCGTCGCCGGCCCCATTGCCGGCTTCGTCGTCGCCGTGCCGGCGCTGTTCCTCGGCCTGTACCTGTCGCGCCTGGTGCCGCTGCCCGAGGACTTCGTCGGCATGTCGCTGGGCGAGCCGCTGCTGTTCCAGTGGGCGGCCTCGCTGACGTGGGGGGACGCGCCGGACGGTTACACGCTCAACCTGCACCCGGTCGGGCTGGCGGCCTGGCTGGGACTGCTGCTGACGGCGCTCAACCTGTTCCCCATCGGGCAGCTCGACGGCGGACACATCGCCTACGCGGTGCTGGGCCCCCGTTCGACGGTCGTCAGCCTGGGCGCCACCGTCACCGTCGTCGCACTCGTATTCCTGTCCGCGAGCTGGATCATCTGGGCCGTGCTGATGATTGCAATGCTCGTGTTTCTGGGTCCGCGCCATCCGCGCACTCCCGACGAGCACGTCCCGCTGGACACGCCGCGGCTGCTGCTGGCCGCGGTTGCCGCCGCCATATTCGTGGTCTGCTTCACCCCCGCTCCGTTCAGCCCGCTCGACCTCGTCGCGCAGCCCTGACGGGCGCGGCGTGCGCACGAGCGCGCCACCGCGGCGTGGCAGACGAAAGGAGACGACGGTCATGACGCGCACCCTTCTCGTTGCGGCCCTCTCGCTCGCACCCGCTCTGGCGGTGGCGCAGTCGGATGCGGACCTGATTGCGGAGGCCACGCTGCCGCTGCCGGAACAACTGCGCGGCGGCGCTACCGTCGTCGTGGAAGAGGACGGGCAGCGCCGGGTGCTGCGGCAGGGCACGAACCCCTTCGTCTGCCATCCGGATGGCGACGAGCCGGCCGGCTTCTACGTGAGCTGCTCCGACGAGCGCATGAGCCGCAGCAGCGCGATGGCGGAATACGGCCGGCTGCGCCGGCAGGGACTGCCGGAAGACGAAATCCTCGCGGCGGTAAGCGCGGGCGTGCAGTCCGGAGAGTTGACGCCCATTCCATCCGGGGCCATGTTCTTCGCGCTGTCGGGGCCGGACAGGGAAAACACCGAGCTGCTCATCGTGATTCGCACGCCGGACGCCACCGCCGAGTCGACCGGGCTGCCGACCGAACCGAGCGAAGACCAGGCTTGGCTGATGTTCCCCGGTACGCACCAGGCGCACATCATGATCGGCTCGCCGCCATACTGGTGGACGCCGAACGAGTGATCCGCCACCGGAGAGACTCCATGGGCAGGGCGATCCCATTCGCAATCGTGCTTCTGGCCACGTCGACCGCCGGGGCCGGCGCGCAAACCGACGCGGAACTGATCGATGAGGCCACGCTGCCGCTTCCGCCGCAGCTCAAGGATGATGCCGCGGTGGTGGCGACTGGCGCCGACGGCCGGCAGCGCGTCATTCGTGAAGGCCGCACGGCGCTGACCTGCACTCCGGATGGACCCGAGCCCGGTTTCTTCGTCAACTGCATCAACGGCAGCACCGGCAACGTCATCGCCGCCTACACTGGCCACCTGGCGCGCGGCGCGTCCATTCCCGAGGCGTGGGATGCCGTGAACGCCGCGATCGAGGCCGGCACGCTGACCACGGCCACGCCGGGGACCCTGATCTTCATCCAGTCGGGTCCGAGCCGCGCCGAAGCGGCCCACTTGGCGGTCACCCTCGTCCCTTACGCCACGGCGGAGGCCACGGGTCTGCCGACCCGGCCGACCGCCGACCGCGCCTGGCTGATGTGTCCGGGGACGGCGCGGGCGCACATCATGCTCGGCCAGGTGCCGTACGGCATCGATCCGAACGCCGGCTGGGAACGCTGCCTGCTGCCGGGCCAGTGAGCCGGAAAAGGCCGGGAGCCGTTTCGGGCGAAGCGCTTATCTGACGGACAGCGGATCCACGTCGACGGTTGTCCGCCGGCGCAACGCCGGGCGGCGAGCCAGCGCCGCCTGGACCGCAGCGCGCAGTGCGCGGCGGCGGGCGCCCTTCAGAAAGATCTGCGCCCGGTGCTCGCCCTTGAGGCGGGTAAGCGGCGCGGGCGCCGGACCGAGCACTTCGTATCCGCCGCGCGGCCCGCGCATGTCCGCGGCGAGCCCGGCGGCCTCCTCCATCGCCCGCGCGAATGTCTCGGCCCGCACGACGACGTTGACCATCGCCACCAGCGGCGGATAGCGCATGCCGCGGCGAAAGCGCATCTCCGCGTCGAAGAACGGTTCGTACGCCTGCCGGCACGCGTGCTCGATGCTGTAGTGCCCGGGGTGGAACGTCTGGACGATCGCTTCGCCCGGCCGGTCGCCGCGGCCGGCCCGGCCCGCCACCTGCGCGAGCAGCTGGAAGGTCCGCTCGGCGGCGCGAAAGTCCGCCAGACCGAGGCCCACGTCCGCCGAGATGACGCCGACGAGGGTCACCGCCGGAAAGTCGTGCCCCTTGGCCACCATCTGGGTCCCGACCAGGATGTCTACGTCGCGGCGGGCAAAGCGCTGCAGGATGCGCTGCGCCGCACCGCGACGCCGGGCCGTATCGCGATCGAGCCGCGCCACCCTTGCGGCGGGGAACAGGCCGGCCGCCTCGCTCTCGATACGCTCCGTCCCGACGCCGATGCGTTCGAGGAACGGCCCGGCACAATGGGGGCAGACCGCGGGACGGCGCGCCGCGTAGCCGCAATAGTGGCAACGGACGCGATCGGCCTGGCGATGCAGCGTCAGCGAAACGCTGCAGTTGGGACAGGCTACCGACTGCCCGCACTGGCGGCAGAGCACGGCGGCGGCGAATCCGCGGCGGTTCAACAGGACAAGCGCCTGCTCGCCGCGCTCCAGGCGGGCCGCCAGCGCCGTCTGCAGGGCCGTGCTCAGCACCACGTCCGGACCGTGCTCGGCGACCTCGTCCCGCATGTCGACGACGGAGACGGACGGCAGCGGCCGGTCGAAGACGCGCTTGCGGAGCACGACCCGCTCGTACCGTCCGGTGGCCGCGTTGTGATAGCTCTCCATGGACGGGGTCGCCGACCCGAGCACCACCAGGGCGCCCGCCTGCTTGCCGCGCATCACCGCGACGTCGCGGCCGTGGTAGCGCGGACTCTCCTCCTGCTTGTAGGACGCGTCGTGCTCTTCGTCGACGATGATCAGGCCGAGGTTGTCCAGCGGCGCGAACACGGCGGAGCGCGTGCCCACCACGACGTCGACGTCCCCGCGGCGGATGCGGTGCCACTGGTCGTGCCGCTCGCCGTTGGACAGTCCGCTGTGCTGGATCGCCACGCGGCCGCCGCAGGCCGCATGGAACGCTCCCACCACGGCCGGGGTCAGGGCGATCTCGGGAACCAGCACGAGCACGCTCCGCCCCTGCCGGCGTACGTGTCCCGCGAGCTGCAGGTAGACGGCGGTCTTGCCGCTCCCGGTAACGCCGTGCAGCAGCGCGACGCGGAATCGTCCTTCCGCCGTCCATGCCGTCAGGCTGCGCAGCGCCGCCTGCTGCTCGGCCGTCAACTCGATCGGCCCGGCGCCGCCCGCGTCGTCCACCCAGTCCGGCGCGGCGAAGGGATCACGCTCGACCTGGCGCCGCTCCACCGCAACGAGCCCCCTGCCGGTCAGCCGGCGCACGGTGTCGGCCGCAATGCCGTAGGCCGCCAGCTCCGCGGCGGCAAGTCCGCCGGGCGCTGCCGCGAGCAGCGCCAGCGCGCCGCGCTGCCGCGGGCCGAAGGTCGCGGGGGGACCGGTCCGGGCCAGCTGCTCGCCCGCGGGGGTGAGCCGCACGATCCGCACGGTGCGGAACGCGGAGGCGCCGCGCCGGCCGGCCGCCGCACGCCGCGTCCAGGCGAACGGCGGCATGGCCGCGGCCACCGCGTCGCCGGCGCCGCAAGCGTAGTACTCGGCAATCCAGGCCGTGAGCTCGAGCACGGCGTCGGGCAGGAACGGCCCGTCGTCCAGGCACTCGACCAGCTCCCGCGTTTCGACCTCGCCGCCGCGCGCGTCCAATGCCGCGGCAGGCAGCACGCAGCCGGTGACCACCCGGCTCGCCAGCGGGACGCGGACGCGTACTCCCGGCGCCGGCGGCGCCATGCCGGCGGGAACGCGGTACGTCAGGGCGCCCAGAAATGGAACCGGAACGGCAACGGGGACCAGCAGCCCGCGGGCCATCACCCGTCCCGCAGGATGGAACGGACCTTCTTCATGTCCTCCCAGACGTCGCGCTTGCGGTCGGGGCTCCGCAGCAGGAACGCCGGGTGGAACGTCGGGATCAGGCGGGCGCCGCGGAATTCGAAGACGCGCCCGCGCAGCCTGGAGATGGCGTCCTCGGTCCGCAGCAGCGTCCGCGCCGCGAACGATCCCATTGCCACGATGACGCGCGGGCGGATCGCATCAATCTGGGCGAACAGGAAAGGCTCGCAGGTGCGCACCTCGTCGGGTTGCGGATTGCGGTTGTCGGGAGGGCGGCACTTGATGACATTGGCGATGTACACATCCTCCCGGTGCAGGTCGATCGCCTCGATGATTCTGGTCAGCAACTGGCCCGCGCGACCGACGAACGGGATGCCCTGGAGATCTTCATCGCGTCCCGGCGCCTCGCCGACGAACATCAACGCCGCGTCGGGATTCCCGACGCCGAAGACCAGCGTTTTGCGCCCGCCGTGCAGCCTGCAGCGCGTGCAGTCCCCGAGCTCCTCGCGAATCAGACGCAGCCGCTCGTCCGCCGTGGCAGCGGACGGCGCCGCCACCTGATCGAACATCGAGAGCTCCACGGGAGCGCCCGCGGCGACTGCCGTAACGGGCTCGGGATCTGCCGCTGTGAGGGGCTCGGGAGCGGTTGCCGCGGCGGGTTCGGGGTCGGCCGGGCGCAGCCGCCACACGCGGTCGCGGCTTACGCCGGACACGCCCAGCTCCCGGAAGTACTCCACGTGCGCGGCCAACCGCTCGGACGGCTGGATGGCCCCGGAGTCGGGGGTGCGGCGGTCAGGACGGGACGGGCGCATGAATCAGTGTCTCGATGCGGTCGAGGAGCACTGCGGCCAGCGCCCGCTTGGTCCCCAGCGGCACGTCTTCCTCGCCTTCCGCCGTGACCAGGGTGGCGGCGTTGGTGTCGGCCGCAAAGCCGCGGTCCGGCAGGGAGACATCGTTGGCGACGACGACATCCACCTGCTTCTGCTGCAGCTTTTCCCGCCCGCGCTGCACGAGGTCCTGCGTCTCGGCCGCAAAGCCGATCAGCACCGGCAGCGCCGCGCCGGCGCGGCGCCGGCCCAGCTCGGCCAGAATGTCCGGCGTGCGCTCGAAGCGCATCGTGAGCTCTCCGGGACCCTTGCGGATCTTGCCGGGGCGTGCCCCCTCGGCCGGGGCGTAGTCGGCCACCGCCGCGGCCATCACCACGGCGTCCGCACCCTCGGCGCACGCCATTACCGCCTGGTGCATCTCGCGGGCGCTGCGCACCCGCGTCACTTCGGCGCCTGCGGGCGGCTCCAGCGGCGTCGGCCCCATGACGAGCCGCACGCGGGCGCCGCGGGCGAGCGCCTCTGCCGCCACGGCGAAACCCATGCGCCCGGTCGACCGGTTGCCCAGATACCGGACCGGGTCCAGATCCTCGCAGGTCGGCCCGGCGGTCACCAGCACCGTGCGGCCCACCAACCGTCCGTCCGGACTGAGCAACTGGCGGCTGGCGGCCACGATCTCGGCCGGCTCGGCCAGCCGCCCCTTGCCAATCCAGCCGCACGCGAGGTACCCCTCCCCCGGCTCGACGAATCGCACGCCCTGCTCGGACAGACGCGCCAGGTTCCGCTGCACGGTCGGGTGCGCCAGCATGTTGCTGTTCATGGCCGGAGCGACGAGCACGGGCGCCCGCGTGGCGAGGTACATGGACGACAGGAAATCGTCGGCGATGCCGTTGGCCAGCTTGCCGATCACATTGGCCGTGGCCGGGGCCACGATCAGCAGCGCGATGCGCGACGCCAGCGAGATGTGCTCGATGTCCGCGTTGGCGCCAGGCGCGAACTGATCGGTGACGACGGGCCGGCGCGTGATTGCCTCGAACGTAAGCGGGCCGACGAAGCGGCAGGCCGCCGCCGTCATCACCGCCGTCACGTCGTGGCCGTCCTGCTGCAGGCGGCGGGCCACGTCGACCGACTTGTAGGCCCCTATGCCGCCCGTAACGCCCAGCGCAACAAGTGCCATTGATCAATCATCCGGCGCGCCGAAACCCGCGACGATGCTTCCCACGGCGTCATCCGCCGCCGCGGTGCGGGAGCGTTCCGCGATCACGATGCTCCGAAGCTGCGCCACGCAGCGGTCGAAGTCGTCGTTGACGACCAGGTAGTCGTAGCGGCCGGCCGCCGCCACCTCCCGGCGGGCGGCCTCGAGGCGACCCTGCAACTGCGTGTGGTCGGCCGCGGCGCGGCGGCGCAGGCGCTGCTCCAGCGCGGAGTACGACGGCGGCAGCACGAATACGGAAACCGCGTCCACGCCGCGCTCCCTGACCTGTTGCGCCCCCTGCACGTCGATCACGAGGACGACGTCGCGGCCGGCCTGCCGGTGGCGCTCGGTGTCGTCCGCGCCCGTGCCGTAGCGGTGCCCGAACACCTCCGCCCACTCGAGAAACCCGCCCGCGGCGGTCATCTCCGCGAACCGGCTCTCGTCGACGAAATTATAGTCGACCCCGTCCGCCTCCCCTGGCCGCGGTGGCCGCGACGTGTATGAGCACGACCGCACGAGGTCGGGCACGAGCTGCACGAGCCGCTCCACGAGCGTGGTCTTGCCGGTGCCCGACGGCGCGGAGACGATGAACAGGAGACCCCGCCGCATGCGCTACTCCACGTTCTGGACCTGCTCGCGGATCTTCTCGAGCTCCGCCTTCACCGCCACCACGAGGGTGCCCGTGTCGCGGCCTTCCGCCTTGGACCCGATCGTGTTGATCTCGCGGTTCATCTCCTGGACCAGGAAATCCAGCTTGCGCCCGCACGGATCCGCGCCGCCGAGCAGTCCGTCCAGGTGATCGAGGTGACCGTGCAGCCGCGCCACCTCTTCGTGGATGTCGGAGCGCGACACCCACTTGACAATCTCCGGGGCGATTGCCGCCGGATCGGCCTGCGCGGCGACCCCCAGCTCATCGATCCTGGCCTGCAACTGCTCGCGGAGCGCGGCGCTGCCGGCGTCCGATTCCTTCACGACACGCCCCACGAGCTCGCGCACGGCCGCGGCGCGCTGGCTCAGGTCCGTGCGGAGGAACTCTCCCTCGCGACGGCGCATTCCGTCGAGCTCGTCGAGCGCCCGGCCGACCGCTTCGGTGACGCGGTCCCGAACCGCCTGCCGGACCTCCTCCCCGGCGGGCAGCTCGCGGACCGTGACCGCCTGCGGAAACCGCAACAGGTCGCCGGCCGTGAGCCCCGCATCGATCCAGCCGCGCCGGCGGGCGCCGGCGGCCGCGTCGGCCAGGGCCTCCACCAGCCTCTCGTTCAGATCCACCTCGACGGACGATTCCGTTCTGAGCTGCACCGCAAGCGCCAGCTCCACCCGGCCCCGCGCGACGCGCCGCTGCACCAGGGCGCGCAGGTCTTGATCGATCTCGGCGAGCGCGGGCGGCACGCGCAACTGCACGTCCAGATAGCGGTGATTCACGCTGCGCGCCGTCACGGTCAGGTTCACCAGCTCGTCCTCGTGCGTCAGCGAGGCGAAGCCGGTCATGGACTTGATCATGGTGTCAATCGCCCGCGCCGTCCCGGTCGAACAACTGCAGCGCATACAGCTTGGCGTACAGGCTGTCGGTCGCCGCGAGCAGATCGTCGTGGCGCCCGATCTCCTGCACCCGGCCGCGGTCGAGCACGACAATGCGGTCGGCGCGGCGCACGGTGGACAGCCGGTGCGCAATCACGAACGCCGTCCGGTTGAGCATCAGCTTGGCGAGCGCGTCCTGGACCAGCAACTCGGACTCGGCGTCGAGCGACGAGGTCGCTTCGTCGAGTATCAGGATCGGCGAGTTGCGGAGCAGCGCGCGGGCAATCGCAACCCGCTGCCGCTGCCCCCCGGACAGCCGCTGCCCGCGGTCGCCAATCAGCGTGTCGTAGCCGGCCGGCAGCGTCGCGATGAACTCGTGCGCGTGCGCCGCGCGCGCCGCGGCTTCGACGGCGTCGCGCGAGGCGGACGGCGCCGCGTAGGCGATGTTGTTGCCGATCGTGTCGTCGAACAGCACCGTGTCCTGCGTGACAATCCCGATCTGCGACCGCAAGGACTCCACCGTCACGTCGCGAATGTCGGCGCCGTCGATGGCGATGGACCCGCCCGTCACCTCGTAGAAGCGCGGCACGAGATTGACGAGCGTCGTCTTGCCTGCGCCGCTCAGGCCGACAACGGCGACGACCTGCCCGGCGTCCACCTCGAACGATACCCGGTCGAGCACCTTTTCGCCCGGCGCATCGTCGTAGGCGAAGCTGACATCCCGAAACGCGATCGACCGCTCCAGCGGCGGCAGCCTCCGGACGCCCGGCTTGTCCGTCGCCTCGCTGCGCGTGTCGAGCGTCTCGAACACCCGCTCCGCCGCCGCGAGGGCCTGCTGGATGTTGGCGTTCACGCGGCTGAGCCGCTTGATCGGGGCGTACATCAGGAGCATGGCTCCCACGAACAGCGAGAACCCGCCCGGCGTCAACTCCCCCGCGGCAATCTCCCGGCTGCCGTACCACAGGACGCCGACGACCGCGAACGCGCCGAGCCATTCCATGAGCGGCGGGAGCGCCGACACGGAGCTGGTGACCTTCATGTTCATCCGGTACAGGCGCTCGGACGCCTGGTCGAACCGTTGCTGCTCGTACTGCTCACCGGCGAACGCCTTGACGATCCGGTGGCCGGCGAAAGCCTCCGCGGATATGTGCGAGAGGTGCTCCAACTCCTCCTGGCCGCGCCGCGTCGTGCGCCGGACGCGCTGGCCGAGCCGTATGAGCGGATAGACGACGACCGGCGCGCCGGTGAGGCAGACGAGCGCCAGGCCGGTGTCCTGGTACAGCAACAGGCCGGCCAGGCCGGCCAGCGCGGCCGACTCGCGCAGCAGGTCGCCCATGGTCTGCGCGACAACCTGCTGGATCCGGTTGATGTCGTTCGTGATGCGCGACATCAGCCCGCCGGTGGTGCGGCGCGCGAAGAAACCGGCCGACTGGGCCAGGATGCGGCCGAACAACTGGCTGCGCAGGTCCCGGACCATGCGCTCGCCCACGCCGGTCATCAGATAGACGGAGAAGTACTCCGCGAGCCCCTTGCAGACGGTAAGGCCGATGACCGCCGACACCACCCAGGCAAGCCCGGTGCGCTGGGGCAGCACCTCGTCGAATATCGGCTTGAAGAGGTACGCGCGCCCGGTGTGGGCAGCCGCGTAGACCAGCATCGCGATCACCGCGAGCGCGAACCAGACGCGGTACGGGTAGCCGTAGCGGCACAGCCGCAGTAGCGGATTCACGATGCATACCCGGCCGGATGGGATCGATGCCAGCGCCACGCCGTCTCGACGATAACGTCCAGCTCCCCGTACTCCGGCTCCCAGCCGAGCTCGGAGCGCGCACGCGCGCTGGAGGCGAGCAGCTCCGCGGGGTCGCCGGGCCGCCGGCCGGCCGCCTTGCACGGTACCGGCAGCCCGGTGACGCGCTCGACCGCGGCCACCACCTCGCGCACCGAGTAGCCGCGCCCGCTTCCAAGATTGCACACGCGCAGGGGCGCATCCGCTTCCAGCGCCGCGAGCGCGAGCACGTGCGCGGCCGCGAGGTCGGAAACATGGACGTAGTCGCGCAGGCAGGTGCCGTCCGGCGTCTGGTAGTCCGCGCCGAAGCAGACCAGCGGCGGACCGCCGCGGGCCGCGGACAGCGCCCGCGGAATGAGATGCTCCTCGGGACGGTGGTCCTCTCCAATGCTCCCGTCGGCGGCGGCGCCGGCGGCGTTGAAGTAGCGCAGGCGCACCGCCTGCAGTCCGTATGCGCGCTCGTAGTGCGGCAGCAGGTTCTCGATGGCCAGCTTCGTCTCGCCGTAGGGGTTTGTCGGACGGGTGGGATGATCCTCCGTGATAGGCGTTTCGCGCGGCTCGCCGTAAACGGCTGCGGTCGACGAGAACACGAGCCGCTGCACCCCCTCCGCGACCATGGCGTCGAGCAACGCCAGTGTCTTCGTCACGTTGGCGGCGTAGTAGCGGGCCGGTGAGCGGACCGACTCGCCGACCGACAGCAACGCCGCGAAGTGCATTACCGACGTTACCCGATGGCGCTGAATCGTGTCGCGGACGGCCGCCTGGTCGGCAATGTCCGCGACCACCAGCGGCGCGTCGCGCACCGCCGCGCGATGCCCGGTCTGCAGGTTGTCGAAGACGACCACGTCCCGGCCGGCCGCGCGCAGCGACATCGCGGCGTGGCTGCCAACGTAACCGGCGCCGCCGGCCAGGAGGACGGCCCCCATTACCTACCTATCGAAAAGTAGGTGAAGCCCTCGGCCCGCATTTGTTCCACGGCGAACAGATTGCGGCCGTCGAAGATGACGGGCGAGCGCAGCAGCGCCCGCATGCGCGCGAAGTCCGGCTCCCGGAAGGCATTCCACTCGGTCACGATGGCGAGAGCGTCCGCGCCGCGCAACGCGTCGTAGGCGTTTGCCGCGTAGGCAACCCGCCGGTCCATGACCTTGCGGGCCGTCTCGAGCGCCTGCGGATCGTACGCCACAACGTGTCCCCCGGCCTCCAGGACGCCGTTGGCGATGGCGATGGACGGCGCCTCGCGCATGTCGTCGGTGCGCGGCTTGAACGCCAGGCCCCAGAGCGCGATGGTCTTGCCCCGCAGGGACGTGAAGTACTCCTTCATCCTGGCTACCAGCCGTGACTTCTGCGCCTCGTTCACCGCTTCGACGGCGTCGAGGATGCGACACTCATAGCCGTTGCCGCGCGCGAGTCCGGCCAGCGCCCGCAGGTCCTTGGGAAAGCAGCTGCCGCCGTACCCCACTCCAGGAAAGAGAAACGCCGGTCCGATGCGGCGGTCCGCGGCAATCACCCGGCGCACCTCGTCGACGTCGGCGCCGAACGTTTCGCAGACGTTGGCCATCTCGTTCATGAACGAGACACGCGTCGCGAGCATGGCGTTCGCCGCGTACTTGCTCAGCTCGGCGCTGGCGCAGTCCATCACCATGATGGGCGCGCCGGTCCTTGTAAACGGTGCGTACAGGGTGCGCATGGTCCGCGCCGCACGCTCGTCGTCCGCGCCGATCACGACGCGGTCGGGCCGCATGAAGTCGTCGATGGCCGCGCCCTGCTTGAGAAACTCGGGGTTGGTGACGATGCTGAACGGCTGCGTCGTCGCTTCCGCCACGACCTCGCGGAGGCGCGCCGCGGTGCCCGCCGGCACTGTGCTCTTGGTCGCGATGATCGTGTAATCGTCGAGCGCGGCGGCAATCTCCCGGGCCACCTCGAGGACGTTGGTCAGGTCGGCCGCGCCGTCCTCGCCGGACGGTGTGTCTACCGCGATGAACACGATCTGCGACGCCGCCGCAGCCTGTGTGAGCGAAGTGGTGAACGCCAGGCGCTCCTCGCGCCGGTTGCGCGTCACGAGCTCCGTGAGGCCCGGTTCGTAGATCGGAATGCGGTCCTGCTCCAGGGCGCGGACCTTGGCCGCGTCATTGTCGACGCAGATTACGGTGTTGCCGTTCTCCGCGAAGCAGGCGCCCACCACCAATCCGACATATCCGGTTCCGACCACCGCGATTTTCATTGCCGCCGGCTCCCCGCACGGTCGCGCACCGGATGTTCACCGCCAGCGCGCAGGCACAAAACTGCCATGATACCGAATGGAGAGAATTCGGGGCACCTGCCGCGCCACGCTATAGTGGACGAGATGCGGATCGCCATCGACGTGCGCAAGCTGCATGACTACGGTATCGGCACCTATTTGCGCAACCTGCTGCGCCAACTCGCACGCATCGATCACGACACGGAATACGTTCTGCTCTGCCGGCGGAGCGATCAACAGCTCGCGAAGCGGCTGGGCCGCAACTTCCGCGGCGTCACCGAATCGTCCGGGCTGTACTCGATTAGCGAGCAGCTCTCGATTCCGCTCAGCCTCGCCCGCCTTGCGCCCGACCTGTTCCACACGCCGCACTACGTGCTCCCCCCGCTGGCGCCGTGCCGATCGATCGTCACGATCCACGATTGCATCCACCTTATATTTCCGCAGTACCTGCGGCACCGCATGGCGTACGCCTACGCCCGTACGATGTTCTGGACGGCCGTCCACCGCGCCAGCCGCATCCTGACGGTTTCGGAAGCCTCGAAGAACGACATACTGCGCTTTTTCGACGTGCCGGCCTCCAAGGTGACGGTCATCTACAACGCCATCGACGACCTCTTCTTCGAGGAACCGCCCGAGGAGGAGATCGTTCGGGTCCGCGAGCGGTACCAGTTGCACGACCGGTTCGTGATGTACGGCGGCAACGTGTCGCCCCACAAGAACGTGGAGCGGCTGATCGAGGCGTTCGTGCTGCTGCGCCGCGACGGGCTCGACGATCTGAAGCTGCTCGTCACCGGCGGCGAGGTCTCCCGCTACTCGTCGCTGCGCCGCGCGGTCCACCGTCACAACCTCCACCAGCACGTCCGGTTTCTCGGCTACCAGTCCGAGACAACGCTGGCGGCGCTGTACCGGCTGGCCGACGTATTCGTCTTTCCCTCGCTGTACGAGGGTTTCGGCCTGCCGCCGCTGGAGGCCATGGCCAGCGGCACGCCGGTCGTTGTGTCCAACGTCTCCTCACTCCCCGAGGTGGTCGGAGACGGGGCCGTCCTGGTCAATCCGTACGAGCCGCGCGCAATTGCCGACGGCATTCACAAGGCGCTCGGGGACACGGCGCTGCGCGAGCAGTTGCGGGCCCGCGGCCTGGCCCGGGCGCGGTCGTTTTCGTGGCCCGAGTCAGTCAAGAGGATCCACGCGATCTACCAGCAGATCGCGGCCGGACGGGCGTGATGAGAAATGTGCCGGTGCGGCCTGCCGACCTGCGCGGCGCCCGCGTGGCGCTCGTACACGACTGGCTCACGGGAATGCGCGGCGGCGAGAAGGTGCTGGAAGCGCTGGCGGATCTCGTTCCCGATGCCTCTCTGTTCACGCTGCTGCACGTCCCCGGCGCGGTCTCGCCGCGCCTGGAGGCGTTGCGGCCAAGCGTTTCGTTCGTCCAGTACCTGCCGGAGGCGCGGCGCCGCTACCGGTGGTACGTCGGGCTCTTTCCGGCCGCCGTGGAGCAGTTCGACCTCGACGAGTTCGACCTGGTGCTCAGCACGAGCCACTGCGCGGCCAAGTCGGTCGTGCGGGCGGGCCGTGCGCGGCACGTGTGCTACTGCCATACGCCGATGCGCTACGCGTGGGATCAGTTCGACAACTATTTCGGCCCGCAACGGGTGGGTCCGCTGCGGAACAGGCTTTTCCGGCTCGCGTTCAGCCGCCTGGCCAGGTGGGACGCGGCAACGGCGGGGCGGGTCGATCGGTACGTGGCCAACTCGCACCACGTTGCTGCGAGAATCCGGCGATACTATAATCGTGAGGCCACGGTCGTGCATCCACCAGTCGACACGGCGTTCTTCAGTCCGAACGGATCACCGCCAGGTTCGTACTTCCTGATCGTCTCGGCGCTGGTGCCGTACAAGCGGATCGAGATGGCCATGGATGCGTGCCGCCTGGCGCGCGTGCCGTTGCGGATCGCAGGCGAAGGCCCGGAGCGCGAGCGCCTGCAGGCCCTCGCCGGACCGGACGTGAAGTTCATGGGCTGGCGGTCGGACGAGGAAATCCGGGAGCTCTATCGGGGCGCCACGGCGTTCCTGCTGCCAGGCGAGGAAGACTTCGGCATCGCACCGGTCGAGGCGCTTGCCTGCGGCCGTCCGGTGGTCGGCCTCGCCCGGGGCGGCGTCACCGAGACCGTGTCCGACGGCGACACCGGTGTGCTGGTCGATGAGCCGACCGCGGAAGCGTTCGCCGCAGGAATTGCCCGCGCCGCTTCCCTGCGCTTCGACGCCGGGCATATCCGCAGCCAGGCGTTGCGTTTCTCGGTCAGTCGCTTTCACGACGAAATGCGCCCGTTGCTCGAGGGCGCGGCGGTCCAGGCAGGAGGCTCAGCCGCATGATCACGCGGCTGAGCCGGCGGCTGGTCACGCTGCACGCCGTAACCGATTCGCTGCTGTGCATGCTGGCGTTCGCGCTGGCGTACTTCGTCCGCTTCGAGCTGCCGCTGTTCGAGGCCCCCAAGGGCCAGCCGCCGTTCGCGCAGTACCTCGTCCTGATTCCGTTCATCGGCATCCTGGTGCCGCTGGCGTTCAACCTGCAGGGCGCCTACCGCCTGCCCCGGATCCGGACGCGCGTGGACGACTTCTTCTCGGCGCTCGTCAGCAACGTGATGGTCGTGGTGGTCGGCCTGCTCGGCACCCTGTACTACCAGGTCTACGTCGCCGGAGCGCAGGCGCAGGCCACCGGCGCCTATGAGGTTTCGCGGCTGGTCTGGCTGCTGTACCTGGTCCTGAGCATCAGCCTGACGTACGCCTCGCGCGCCGTGGTGCGCATCGAGACGAAGCGGCGTTTCGATGCCGGGGTCGGCCTCAAACGGGTGTTGATCGCCGGCACCGGCAACCTGGCCCGGCACGTCGCCGACAAGCTGCTGGAGCACCGGGAGTTCGGCTTCGAGGTCGCCGGGTTCGTGGACGATTCGGCGGGCGCCGACACAGCGGGCTACCGCGGCCTGCCGCTGCACGGGCGCATCGCCGACACCGGCGAGATCATCCGCCGCGAGCGCATAGATCAACTGTACGTCGCGCTCCCGCTCGAAGAACACGTCAAGATGCTCGGCTTGATTGAAGTCGCCAACCGGGAGTGCATCGACGTCAAGATAGCGCCCGACATACTGCACGTCATCGCCCTGCGGGCGCGGCTCGAGGATCTGGACGGCGTCCCGCTCATCAACATCAACGACGTGCCGCTGCAGGGCCTCAACAGCCTGGTCAAGCGCATCATCGACATCGCGGTGTCCGCGGTGGTGCTGGTCGGCCTGGCCTTGCCGTTCGCGGTCATCGCCGCCATCGTCCGGCTCACTTCGCCCGGACCCGTGTTCTACCGGCAGGAGCGCATGGGACTCGACCGGCATCCGTTCATGGTGCTCAAGTTCCGGTCGATGTACAACGACGCCGAGCGCGAGACCGGGCCGGTGTGGACACGGGAGAACGATCCGCGCGTCACGCCGGTGGGCCGTGTCCTGCGGCGGTTCAGCATCGACGAGCTGCCGCAACTCTGGAACGTGCTGCTGGGCGACATGTCGCTGGTCGGTCCGCGGCCCGAGCGTCCGTTCTTCGTCGAGCAGTTCCGCGAGCGCGTGCCGCAGTACATGCTCCGCCACAAGGTCAAGTCGGGTCTCACGGGGTGGGCGCAGGTGAACGACTGGCGCGGCAACACGTCGATCGAGAAGCGGATCGAGTGCGACCTGTACTACATCGAGAACTGGTCGTTCGCGCTCGACTTCAAGATCCTGTGGCTCACGGTGGTGCGCGTCTTCTTCCACCGCCACGCCTACTAGGAGTCCGTCTCCTGGCGCCTCCCGGCTCGAGCACCGCAAGCCGTGACCGTGTGGTCATCACCGGCGCAGCCGGCTTCATCGGCTCGCATCTGAGCGAGGCGCTGCTCGACCGCGGCCACACCGTCATCGGCATCGACAACCTCCTGACCGGCGACCTGGACAACATCGAGCATCTGCTGCGGCGCGACTTCCGCCTCATCCAGCAGGACGTCGCCCGCTACATCGACGTCGACGGTCCCGTGGACTGGGTCCTGCACTGGGCCAGTCCGGCGAGTCCGGCCGACTATCTGGCCTATCCCATCCAGACGCTCAAGGCGGGAGCGCTCGGGACGCACAACGCGCTCGGACTGGCGCGCGCGAAGCGCGCCACCTTCGTGCTGGCATCGACCTCCGAGGTGTACGGGGACCCGGCGGAGCATCCGCAGCCGGAGACCTACTGGGGTCACGTCAACCCGATCGGACCGCGTGGCGTGTACGACGAGGCCAAACGGTTCGCCGAGGCGATGACGACGGCCTACCACCGGCACCATGGCCTGCAAACGAGGATCGTCCGGATCTTCAACACGTACGGTCCGCGCATGCGGCTGGACGACGGCCGCGCGGTACCGAACTTCATCGCCCAGGCCCTGCGCGGCGAGGACCTCACCATCTACGGCGACGGCGAACAGACCCGCAGCTTCTGCTACATCAGCGACCTGGTCGAGGGGATCATCCGGCTCATGCGCGCGGATACGGCCGAACCGGTCAACATCGGCAATCCGAACGAGATGTCCATCGTGCAGGTCGCCCGGAGGATCATCGAGGCGACCGGATCCCGGTCGCGGATCGTCCACGAGCCGCTGCCGGCCGACGATCCGAAGGTGCGCCGGCCGGATATCGCCCGCGCGCGCAAGCTGCTCGGCTGGGAACCGCAGGTGTCTCTGGAAACGGGGCTGCGCGCCACGATCGACGACGTCCGCCGCCGGCTCGGTTAGCGCCCCGTTCTGGACTACCGGTTGACCAGGCGCGCGGCGTGGACGATGTAGTGGAATCCTGAAGCGAGCGTCACCGCGAGCGCCGCCCAGATGGCCACGTCGACCAGCACGGACGGGCGGCCGAGGTAATTGAACAACAGCGTGAGGCTGCCGGTCAGGATGTAGACGAAGGTGGCGATCTTCCCCAGGCTCGACGGCGGGAACGTGAACCGCTCCAGCGCCAGGTTCACCACGGCCACCGTCAGCACGATGATCACGTCACGGCTGATGACCAGCACGGTCAGCCAGATCGGCAGCCGGTTCACGAGGTCGAGCCCCGGCATCGTCAGCACGACGAACGTCGAGACCAGCAACAGCTTGTCAGCCATGGGGTCGAGCAGCGCCCCGAGGCTGGTCGGCCCGCCGGAGCGGCGCGCGATGAGGCCGTCCAACCCGTCCGTCACGCCCGCCACGATGAAGGTGATCAGCGCCCAGCCGGGGTAGCCGTAGATGACCAGGATGACCAGCACCGGCACGAGCAGCAACCGCACCAGCGTCAACTGATTGGCCAGCGTGAGCGTCGCCATGGGTCCGCGCGTCCTACCCCGCCTCGTCCGCCAGCGCCGCCAGGCGATCCATCGCGCGCGCCGCCGTGGCGCCGTCGACCGCCAGCGTGGGCCGGAATGCCTGCCCCTCGAGCACGCCCATCGCCCCGGCCGTCACGGCCCGCGCGGCGGAGGGATAACGCAGGTGGCCGGCAGGCATGTCGCTGAACACGGGTTGACCGGAGGACCAGCGCGCCGCGGCCCCGGGATCGCCGGCGGCCAGCAGGTCCAGCAGGGCGCTCACGATTTCCGCGAGATCGGCACGGCGCACCGTGCGCGCCGGATCGAAGCGGTACGCCGCGTCGACGCCCATTACTCCGGATCGGGTCACGTCCAGGATCCACCCCTGCGCCCAGTGATCGCGGGTATCCGTCACGATTACCGTCCGTCCCTCGTCCAGTGAAACCGCGAGCAGGTCGGCGAACCGCGATCCGATCAGCGCCGCCAGCTCGCCGCGCGTGACCATCGCCTGCCCGGAAATCGCCCGGATCTCCGGCGGCAACGCCGCCAGCCTCAACTGCTCGCGCCATTGCTCCAGTTGCCGCGTGACCTCGCCGCTCGGCGCAAGGCGGTCGATACGCTCGAAAGCCGTGATGGCAGCCGCCAGATCCCCCGCCGCCGCGTGCAGCTCACCCTCCAGCCTGAATGCCGCCGGATCCGAAGGATCCAGCTCGATGGCCCGCCGCACGTGTCCGAGCGCGGCCGCGGCGTCCTCGAGATCGCGCTCCACCCGGCCCAGCTCCAGATGCAGGAACGCACTGTCGGGCGACGCCGCGATCAACTGCTCATACGCCTCCCTGGCGGCCGGCAGCCGGCCGGCCGCGGCATGCTCGCGCGCCGCCGCGATCCGCTGGCTGACGAGCGTGAAGCGCAGCTGGTCCACGGTGCGCCCGATGTGCGAAAGGCCGGTGTCCAACACCAGCGCGGCCTCGAACAAGCGCAGGGCCGCCTCCGAATCGTCCAGCGCGAGGAACGCCTCGCCGCGTCCGACGAGCGCCGGCACGTAGTCCGTCGACGCAGCAACGGCCCGGCCGAAATGAAGCTCCGCGGCGCGCGCATCGCCGCGCGCCAGGTGCAGCCAACCCAGACCCGTCTCCGCCGGATAGAATCCCGGGCTGGTCTCGACGAGCGCCACGTAGCGGCGCTCCGCGTTGGCTAAATCACCCGCCTGAAAGAACGCCCATGCATCGTCGAGCCGGCGCGCCGCGGGCGAGCCGAGCAGCTCCGCGGGCACGGTCGGGTACAGGTAGTCGGGATAGGCCGGCGACGACACGACGGGCGGCCGGACGGCGCAGCCCGCCGCCAGCAGTGCGGCAATCAGCACGGCCCGCATGATGGTCCGCGTCACGGCCGCGGCGCCTCCCCGCGATCCGCTCCTGCCGCCGGGGCCGACCGCCGCCGCAGGCGCGGGATCAGGCGGCGCGGAACGTCCGCCTCCACCGATATCCGGTCGCCATTGGCCACCTGCCGCAGCACCCGGCTGTGGCGATGCAGGGCGGCCAGACGCTGCCGGTCGTCAAGGGCGGTGTGATCGAACTCGAGCGTGACGCGGCTGGTGTCCATCTCGACGGACCGCACCACGCGGTGCACCAGATCGTCCGCGCCGAATCCGGTGCGCGCCGAAATGCACACCGCGTCAGCCGACCGGGAAAGGCGCGCCACGTCGATGTCGTCCATGCAGTCGCACTTGTTGAACACCAGCAGTTGCGGCACCGCTGCGCAGCCGACCTCGTCGAGCACACGGTGGACGGCGGCCAGCCGTTCCTCCCGGGCCGGATGGCTGGCGTCGACCACGTGCAGCAGCAGATCCGCCTCGGCCACCTCTTCCAGCGTTGCCCGAAAGGCCGCCACGAGCGTGTGCGGCAGCCGGTCGATGAAGCCGACCGTATCCGACAGCAACACCGTCTGGCGGTCGGGAAGCCGGATGGGGCGCACCAGCGGATCGAGCGTCGCGAACAGCTTGCTGGAAGCCACCGCGTCACTGCGGGTCAGGCGATTGAACAGCGATGTCTTGCCGGCGTTGGTATAGCCGACCAGGGCGACAGTAGGTACGGCGTCCTTCTGCCGGCGGTTGCGCGATCGCGCCCGGCGCCGGCGCACCGCTTCCAGCTCGTGCGTCAGCCGGGTGATGCGGTGGCGGATCCGCCGCCGATCGCTCTCCAGCTTGGTTTCGCCCGGGCCGCGCGTCCCTATGCCGGCGCCCAGACGCGAAAGGGCAACGCCGGCTCCGGTCAATCTCGGCAGCAGGTACTTCAACTGCGCCAGCTCGACCTGCAGGCGCCCCTCCCGCGTGCGTGCCCGCGACGCAAAGATATCCAGTATCAGTTGCGTGCGGTCCACCACGCGGCGATCGAGCGCCTTTTCCAGGTTTCGCAACTGGACCGGCGTCAGCTCCGCGTCCACAACCACCAGATCGATCGCCGCCTCGGCGCAGGCCGCGGCCAGCGTCTCGGCCTTGCCGCGCCCAAGGAAAAGCGCCGGCGAAGGGTTCTCGCGCTCCTGGACCGAGCGCAGCAATACGGTGGCGCCGGCCGTGCTCGCCAGCCCGGCCAACTCGTTGAGGGAGGTCTCTACGACGTGACGGCTGCGCGCACCGAAAGCAAGCCCGACTACCCCTGCACGCTCCTGCGGCCGGGCATGCCGCTCGTCGGCGGTTGTCCGCGTCACCCGAGCGAGTTTAGCACGTGGTCCCAATCCACGGCCCCGGACCGCAGCAGCACCGGCGCGGCGCCCCGCGCGTCCACGATCGTCGACGGCGTCGTGCCTTCGGCGGGGCCCGCGTCGAGGACGCAGGCGAGGTCGCGGCCGACCGCTTCGGCGGCGGCGGCGGCCATCGTTGCGGGCGGCGCCCCGGAGCGGTTGGCGCTGGTCGCCGTTACCGGATGGCCCAGCGCCGCGGCGAGCGCCCGCGCCACCGCGTGGTCGGGCACGCGCACGGCCACGGTCGTGCCGCCCCCCAGGAGCCGCGGGTTCAATGCAGCCGAGGCGGCCACCACCAGCGTGAGCGGGCCGGGCCAGAAACGCTCGGCGAGCGCTCGCGCGAGCGGCGTGAACGGGCCGGCGTCCCTTGCGATCTGCCCCATGTCGGCGGCGATGAGCGGCACCGCCATGGCGGCGGGCCGGCCCTTCGCCCTAAACAAACGCTCCACCGCGTCCGCACGCCGTGGATCCACCGCCAGGCCGTACAGCGTATCCGTCGGGTACGCCACGAGCCCTCCGCCGGCGAGCAATCTCGCGGCGCGGTGCACGACGTCGGGGTCCGGGGCCAGACGGTCGACCGGAAGAACCGTCGGAGTAGGATCAGGCATGTTGTCAGGGCTCGCGGACCGCACCCGAACGACGAAGAAGCCGCGCAGGCCGCGTGCTCCGTTGCCGCGGCAACGAGACGGACCGCATGAGGACAAGACGAGGCGGCCGTTCCGGCAGCGCAAGCACAGGCGGCCGGTCGACCGGGAAGCCCCCGAGCCGGACCCCCAGGACTAGAAGCGCAGCCCCCGCCGCCCCGCCTGCGCCTTGACGTGAATCGTGTCGATGAACTGCACGCGGTGCGGGTTCGTCTGCATCACGACGGAGCTCGTGCGGCACCCTTCGCCGAAGAACCGCACGCCCTTCATCAATGCTCCCTCGGTGACACCTGTAGCCGCGAACGTTATCTCCTTGCCCGAGGCCAGATCCTCCGCCGTGTAGACCCGGGACGGGTCGTCGACGCCCATGGCTTCGGCGCGCGCCCGCTTCTCCGGCGTATCCAGGACCAGGCGGCCGAACAGCTCGC
Source organism: Vicinamibacterales bacterium (assembly GCA_965207665.1). Taxonomy (GTDB): domain Bacteria; phylum Acidobacteriota; class Vicinamibacteria; order Vicinamibacterales; family UBA8438; genus JAAXGX01. The sequence continues at coordinate 1,701,095 of CBDBMV010000002.1, read as the reverse complement.
CGCCCAGGCAGCGCATCGCCGCGGCCGCAATCACGCCCTCGGGCGCGCCGCCGACGCCCATGACGGCGTGCACGCCGCTGCCGACCACCGCCGCGCCAATGGCCGCGGTCAGGTCGCCGTCGGTGATGAGCCGTATCCGCGCGCCGGCGGCCCGGATCTCGGCGATCAGCCGCTCGTGCCGCTTGCGGTCGAGCACCACGACCACGAGATCCGACACCTCACGGTCGAGACAGTTGGCAATCTGCTGCAGGTTGTGGGCTACCGGGGCATCGAGATCGACGGAGCGCTTCGACTGCGCGCCGACGACGAGCTTCTCCATGTAGACGTCGGGCGCGTGCAGCAGCCCTCCCCGCTCCGAAGCGGCCAGCACGGCGATGGCCCGCGGCGCGCCGGTGGCGCACAGGTTCGTGCCTTCCAGCGGATCGACTGCAATGTCGATCTCCGGCAGTCCATTTTCGCCGTTCGCGCCGCGGCCGACCCGCTCGCCGATGTACAGCATCGGCGCCTTGTCGCGCTCGCCTTCTCCGATGACCACGCGACCGTCGATCGGCACGCTGTCGAGCCGGGCGCGCATCGCCTCCACCGCCACCTGATCGGACCGATGGCGGTCGCCCTGCCCCATCGTATGCGCGCAGGCTATCGCGGCCTGCTCGACGACATCGAGGAATGCGTGCGATAGTTCCGCCTCCATCGTCTCCTCTACGCCTGCGAACCGAGCGGCGCTTCACTCCTGCCGCACGACGACGGCCGCGCCCCGTTCGACGCCCAGCCGATCGACGGCACTGCTGGAGCTGGCGGCAAACTCCAGGTGCTCCGTGCCGCCGAAGAGTGCGCACACCTCGTCTTCACCTATCTCCGTGTACGTCTCGACCAGCCGGCCTATGACGTGCGGTCCCACTTCAATCTGAATCGACCCGCGCTGCGCCACGCTCTCGAACGCCTTCCGGTCGATGTTGGAGACGACGTTGCCGAAACGATCGATCCGCAGCACCTGTCCCACGACTCGATCGTCGGCCAGGTCCGGCACCGGTATGTCCAGCACGCGGTAGTCGCGCAACGGCCGGCCAAGCGCCGACAACTGGACGCCCTTGGCGATCCAGGCTGCCGCGGGCGCGAAACGGTCGCGTCCCTCGAAGGTGCGGCTCACGGTGGGTCGGGCATAGCGCCGCTCCGTCAGCTCCACCACGCGCCGCGGCGGCTGCTCGCCCAGGACGGCGGTCAGCACGCCGTTGTCCGGAGCGACGAAACGATAGTCTCCGGCGTCGGCCGCGACGCCGCGACGGTCGGAACCGACGCCGGGATCTACCACGACGAGGAATACGCTGCCGGTCGGAAAATAGCGGTAGGCCGCGGCCAGCTCCAATGCCGCGGTGAGCACGTCATGCGCGGGAATCTCATGGGAGATGTCGACCAGGGTTGCCTCGGGACATATGTTGAGCACGACGCCCTTCATTGCCCCGACGTAGTGATCGCGAAAGCCGAAGTCACTCAGCAATGCAACTACTGGCCGTGCCATTCACCTCCCCCTGCGGCTGTCAGCCGCATGCCGCAAATTCATGCTGCGGCCGTCGCCGGGTCGGCCTTCCGCAGCAACACCTCCCGCGTGCGGCTCTTTAGCAGCACCGTCTTGACCGCGCGAAGCCCCTCGAACATCGTCTCGAGATCGCGGTGCTTGAGCGGCTGCCCGATGCCCTGCGCGGCATCGTCGGTCCGGTGCAGGCAGACCCGGTCCGGGCCGGCGATCTCGTACACCAGACGTCCCGGCAACGCCCGCGGATCCACGCGCTGGTACAGCAGCAGGACACCGGCCGGACACAGGACGCGCGACAACTCGGCCGCCAGCGCCCACCGTGCCGCGTCGTCCAGATGATCGAGAACGTCCCAGCACAATACACCGTCGACGCTTTCGTCGGGCTGCGACAGGCGCGGCAGCCACGAATCGTCATCACCGCCCGGCCCACCCGGGCGTTTTCCCAGCAGGTCCTCGATGAAGACCTTGCACGCGATCTCCTCACCCAGGAATGTGATGTTCCTTCCAAGGGCGGGACCCAGATCGAGAACGATGGGCGCGGGCTTCGCCCTGACGGCGGCCACGAAGTCCGACAATACGTGCGTCGTGCGATAGGTTTCCGGGGGCGGACCCTGTGTCTCGACGCTCGCGACGGGCGGCGGCTGACGCCGCAGCCTGGTCGCCAGGGCGCCAAGATACCCGTTTCGGGTCATTGGCTTCCTCGCTCTGGGCGGGCCCGGGCGGCGCAGCGTCGAGAGCCGGGCCGCCGCAGCTACGCCTTGCGGATCGGCGCCACGGGAGCGGACGGGGCCTCCTGCTTGGCGCTGCTCCGGGCCCGCGCCGCACTTGCCCCGTCGGCGGGCGCAGCGGCTCCAGCTCCTGCGCCGGCCGTGCTGGCCGGACCCGTGGAACTGGCCGCACCGGCCGCAGCCGCCGCAACGGCCGGCTTTGCGCTCTCCGAGCGCCGCATGTCGATGCTGCCCCTGAAGTGGGCGCCTTCCGCAATCGCCACGCGCGGCGAGGAAATGTCGCCGTCGACCACGCCCTTCTCCTGGATGCTGACCTTCTCGACGGCCGTGACGTTGCCCAGAACCTCGCCGATGATGACCACGGTCTTGGCGAAGATTTGCGCCTTGACCTTGCCGGACTCACCCACCGTCAGCAGGTTCTGATTCAAATCGATCTTGCCTTCGACGCGCCCTTCGACCCGGAGATCCTCGTTGCCGCTCAACTCGCCCTTGACGACAATCGACTTGCCGATGCCCACGATGCCGTTGCTCTCCTCCATGGCGCCACTCCGATCAGTCTTCCTCACATTGGGCTCGCGCCCGACTGTCTTTGGGCTGGACACCACGTCGTCCACGGAGTGCCCAGGTCGACTCGGCTGAGGACGCACCGGAATCTCCGGTTCCTCCCGCCTCCACATTGCCATTTGCCCCCCTACCGGAACAGCGAACCGAACCGTAGTATAACAGTCCCGCGAAACTGCCTAAGAGCGCCGGTGGTAAGATTCCCGGGAGTGCGCACATACCTGGACCACAACGCGACGACGCCGCTCGCACCGGCCGTGCTGGAGGCGATGATCCCGGTTCTGCGCGAGCAGTTCGGCAACGCTTCCAGCGTGCACATGTTCGGCCAGACGGCCAAGGCCCAGGTCGACGGCGCGCGTGCGGCGGTCGCCGATCTGATCGGCGCCCGGCCCCAGGAAATCGTCTTCACGAGCGGCGGCACCGAAGCGGACAACCTGGCCGTCCGGGGCGTCGCCGAGGCGGCCGCGCCGGGCCGCAAGCGACACGTCGTGGCGAGCGCCATCGAGCACGAGGCGGTGCTCAAGACCTTGAAGGTATTGAACAGGCACGGCTGGAAGACGTCCCTGGTGCCAGTTACGGAGAACGGCATCGTGGCGCCGGACGCGCTGGAGGCGGCGCTCACCGACGAGACGGTGCTGGTCTCCGTCATGCACGCCAACAACGAGATCGGCACGGTGCAACCCGTTGCCGAGCTGGCCGCGTTGGCCCGCCGGCGCGGTGCGCTGTTCCACACGGACGCCGTGCAGTCCGCCGGCAAGTTGCCGCTCGCGGTGGACGATCTCGGCGTCGACCTGCTGTCCCTGTCCGCACACAAGCTGAACGGACCGAAGGGCGTGGGGGCGCTCTGGGTGCGTCGCGGCGTGCGGCTGGTCGCCGGTCAGACCGGCGGCGGGCAGGAACGCAATCGGCGCGCCGGGACGGAGAACGTGCCGGGCATCGCGGGGTTCGGCGCGGCCGCCCGGCTGGCGGCCGCGGCGGTCGACTCCGGGCGTGCTGAGATTGCCGCCCTCCGCGACAGGCTGGAGACGGGAATCCTGGAGAACGTACCGGGCACGGTGGTCAACGGCGACCGCGGGCAGCGGGTCCCGAACACGACCAACATCAGCTTCGAGGGCATCGAAGCCGAATCGCTGCTCATTGCCCTCGACCTCGAAGGGGTGGCCGTATCCACGGGCTCGGCCTGCTCGTCCGGAACGCTCGAGCCGTCCCACGTGTTGCGGGCGATGGGTTGCTCGCCGCACCGCACGCAGAGCTCCATCCGCTTCAGCCTCGGGCTGGGCAACACGGCCGGGCAGATCGACCGCGTAGTCGAGATCCTGCCGCGGGTCGTCGGCAAGCTGCGCACGCTGGCCCGGCCGCCGCAGGCGGTGGGAGCCTAGAAGGGCTCCGAACATGCGTATCGTCGCAGCGATGTCGGGCGGCGTCGATTCGTCCGTCGCCGCGGCCCTTCTCGCCGAGGAGGGCCACGAGGTCGTCGGCCTTTCGATGCAACTCTACGACCAGAGCGGGGGTGAAACGCGCTTCGGGAGCTGCTGCACCCTCGACGACCTGCACGACGCGCGGCGCGTGGCGGCGCAGTTGGACATACCCCACTACATCATGAACTTCGAGCGGCAGTTCGACGACCACGTGGTCTCGAATTTCGTGCGCGACTACATGGCCGCCCGCACGCCGATTCCGTGCGTCCGCTGCAACGGCGACCTGAAGTTCGCCACGCTGCTCGACCGCGCCCGGGGGCTGGATGCGCCGGTGGTGGCGACGGGCCACTATGCCCGCGTCGAGCAGGCGGCCGACGGCACGCATCTGCTCAAGCGCGGCGTCGACGCCGACAAGGACCAGTCGTACTTCCTGTTCACGCTGACCCAGTCGCAGCTCGCCTGCGCGCGCTTTCCCCTCGGCGCGCTGCGCAAGCCGGAGGTCCGCGCCTACGCGGCGGCGCGCGCCCTGCCGGTCGCCGACAAGCCCGACAGCCACGAGATCTGCTTCGTGCCCGACGGCGACTATGCGACTTTCGTCGAGCGGCGCGCGCCGCAGGCGGCAACGCCGGGACGCATCGTTGACGGCGCCGGGCGCACGCTCGGGCGCCACGACGGCGTTCACCGGTTCACGGTCGGCCAGCGCAGGGGACTCGGTCTGTCCAGCCACGTCCCGCTGTACGTCACCGCGCTCGACGCCGCGTCCGGCCGCGTAACCGTCGGCCCGCGCCAGGCGCTGGAGCGATCGACCCTCTCCGCGTCCGCGGTGAACTGGATTGCCGGCTCGCCACCCGCCGTACCCATCCGCGCGACCGCCCGGATCAGGTACCGACACCGGGAAGCCGCCGCAGGCGTTACCCCTTTGGAGAACGACGCGGTACGGGTCGAGTTCGACGACCCCCAGGCCGCGGTTGCTCCCGGCCAGGCCGTCGTCTTCTATCGGGGGGACACCGTGCTGGGCGGCGGCTGGATCGACTAGCCGTGGCCGCCGGGGGCTTGGGGCGCAGCCCCATCTAGCGATGCCGCGGTGGCTGGCGACACGGTCGCGTCCTCGGTCGCGGCGTCCGTTTCCGGCAGGCTCTCGAGATAGCGCTCGGCGTCGATCGCCGCCATGCAGCCGGACCCGGCCGCGGTGATCGCCTGCCGATATACGTGATCCTGGACGTCTCCCGCCGCGAACACTCCTGGAACGCTCGTGCGCGCACCGCCTTGCGGAACGATGTAGCCGTTGGCGTCCAGCTCCATCTGTCCCTTGAACAGGCCGGTGTTGGGCGTGTGGCCGATCGCCACGAACACCCCCTCCACCGCCAGTGTCTTGAGCGCGCCCGTCTTCAGGTTGCGTAGCGCGACACCGGTGACGACGCCCTTCTCCGTGTCGGTTATGTCGTCGACGACGGCGTCCCATTCGAACGAGATCTTCGGGTTCCTGAACGCCTTGTCCTGCATGATCTTCGAGGCGCGCAGCGCGTCGCGGCGGTGGACCACGGTGACGTGCGAGGCGAACTTGGTGAGGAATGTAGCCTCCTCCATGGCGGAATCGCCGCCGCCGACGACGGCAATCGGCTTGCCGCGGAAGAAATAACCGTCGCAGGTCGCGCAAGTCGACACGCCGTGCCCCATCAGGGTGCGCTCGGACGGCAGCCCCAGCAGCCTGGCCGACGCACCGGTGGCGATGATGAGGGTACGGCCGCGATACTCCGCGTCACTCGTGGTCACGACGAACGGCGGCCGCCCGAGCGCAACCCCCGTGACGTCGCCGGTGACGAACTCCGTACCGAACCGCTCGGCCTGGGCCCGCATCTCGGCCATCAGATCGGGGCCCATGATGCCGTCGCGAAAGCCCGGATAGTTCTCGACGGCGGTCGTCAGCATCAGTTGGCCGCCCGACTCCAATCCCTCGATCAACAGCGGGCTCAGGTTGGCGCGGGCGGCGTACAGCGCGGCAGTCAATCCCGCCGGGCCGGAACCGATGATGATGACCTGGCGCATCGCGGTCGGAGAGCGTTCAGTCCGCCGGCCGGGGAGCAGGCGTGTCCAGCGCGGCGCCGTGCTCGGACACCCAGTCCGCCAGCCTGCGGACCTCCCCGAAACGGCGCGCGTTCGACCCGGCGCCCAGGACGACGATGGAAAGCGGGTCGCGGTCCGGCAGTTTCACGACCGTGGCCAGACAATAGCCGGATGCGTTGATATAGCCGGTCTTGCCGCCGTGGACGAGCAGCCGGCCGCGCAGCAGGTCGTTGGTGTTGCGCACCCTCAGGCGGCGGCGGCTGGTCTCCAGGTTGTGCGACCGCTTGCGCATGATCGTCGAAATGACGGGCCGCCTGGTCGCCTCCGTGATCAACCGCGACACGTCGTAGGCCGTCGACACGTTGCCGCTGTCGAGTCCTGACGGCTCGGTGAACGTGGTGCCGCGAAGTCCCATCGCGGCTGCCGTAGCGTTCATCTGCTCGACGAATCCGCGGGTGCCCCACGGCGACACCCGCGCCAGAAGGCGTGCGGCCGTGTTGTCCGACGCCACCAGGGCCAGGTGCAGGACGTCGTACAGCGCTACCCGCTCTCCGCGCCGCAGGTAGGTGGTCGATGCGCGGCGCACGTCGCGGCGGGACACCACGACGTCGGCATCCAGGTCGGGCTGCTGGTCCAGGAACACGAGCGCCGTCATCACCTTCGTGATGCTGGCGATCGGACGGGGGCTGAGGCTGTTCGACTCCCAGAGGATCTCGTGGCTGGCCGGGTCGTAGACAACGGCCGCCGCCGCGCGGAGACGCGGCGCGGGCAACCCGGCGGTGTCCAGCGTGCGCGGGGGATCGTGCGCGGGGTCGGGGCTTGCGGCGGGCGGCGGGACAGCCGCGGCCCCGCCGGCGTGCGGGGCAAGGCCGACCGTTCCCGACCACAGCAGCAGGATGGCGCAGATTCCGGCGAGCGTCATTGATAGCGGGTGCGCCGCTTCGTTCCTTCGTCAGGCTGCGCCCGACGCTGCTACTGGAGGTCCGACTGCTCCGGCTCCAGTGGAATCGAGTAGTGCGTGCGGTGGCGCAGGGAAACGCCCTCGCGGTTCACCTCGACCCGCAACCGCCGCGTCCGGAACGATTGATCGGGGTTGCTCGAGTAGAACCCGAGCACGTAGTAGTCGCTCGTCTCGGCGTCGATCTCCTCGAACGCGTCCTTGAAATCGTTCCTGTTCACCACGGCCGTGCCGCCGGTCAGCTCGGCCAGCAGCCGCAGCGAGTTCTGCGTCTGGAACACGTGGTCGCGCCATTCCCGCAAGGGCACGTCGTAGCTGATGTCCGGTCCCGCCACCAGCCCGCGGGGATCGATCGTGTAAAACGACGCGTTGGCGCGGTTGGCGGCCAGTGAGAGCTGCTTCAGCTCGAGCGCGAGATCGGTGTCGGCGAACACCGCGCCCTGGCGCTCGTTGACATTGAACATGTCGATGTCGCGATCGGTGATGCCCCTGTAAAACGAATCGTTCGAATTGCCCGCCGCCTGCTGCACGTCGGCCATGGCGCGCCCGACCGGGCTGTTGCGGAACCGCTCGTACTCGAACGGGTTGAAGTCGTAGCCGCTGCTCAGGTAGATGAAGGCCTTGCGGCGGTTCTCCACTTCCTCGAGATTCCGGACGATGTCGCGGGCGAGCTTGAACGCCTTGTGCGTGCGCCACCGCAGTTCCGTCGGACCGCCGGGGCCTCCAGCGAGCTGCTGGATCATCTCCTGGTTCGAGAAGCCGTCGCCCGTGATCTTGCTCATTGCCGAGTACAGCAGCGACCGGTCGTAGGTCATCTGCACGTTGATGGCGGACGGGCCGCTCGACACGATGCCGAACAGGTCACCCTCATGGATCAACGTCTCGGCCAGCGTCTCGAACACCTGGCGCACCTTGGGCGTCAGGCTGGTCTGCAGGTGCAGATCGTCGACGAAAATGACGAAGATGCGGCCGGCGGTGTCGTTTACCGGACGGGACGGCGGCAGCACGATCCCTTCCTGCACCGGCGCCGGCGGCAAGAGCTGGTTGTAGACGCGGCCGCCGTGGACGAGCACCAGCGACGCGATCTCCTGCGACTGGTCGTCTTCGAAGACCTCGATTTCATCCAGGGTCAGATCCGGGACGAACTGGCCGTTCTCGTCGCGGGCAATGACGTCCGTCGTCACGAGCGTGACGCCGGACCGGAAGATGGGCGTGTCGACGGCGGCACTGATCCGGCCGACGTCTTCCGGGGTCGGCCCCTGCGGCGGTGCAGGCGCCGGCCGGTCCGCCGGCCCCTGCGCCCCCGCGCCGGCAACAACGCCCACGCCCAGCGTGAGCGCCGCAACCGCCCCTGCCCACAGCACCGTCACTCTGCCGAAGCGGCTGGATATAGGCATGATAGCTCCGCATTATATGCAAACAGGCCACGCGCTACAACGCCCGCCGCAGGAACCGGATCAGCGTGTAGCCGTCGAGCCAGTTGAACGGCGCGACGCCCGTGCTGTAGTGGCCGCACGGCAGCACGGCCACCTGCGGCTCGAGTCCGGCGCGGTGAAATTCCCCGACGAGCTTCCGTGACAGCCTCACCGGGAACGACAGGTCGTAGCGCGCGTAGACGAGCAACGTGCGGGTGCCGCGCATCCGGCCGACGAACGGAGCCGGACTGATCGGCATCCAGAGCGCGCGCAGCCGCTCCAGATCGATCGCGCCATCGAGTCCGGCACGGACGTGCGCCGTCGACAGGCCTTCCCACACGACGTCCGCAAAGTACACGGAGACGTGGTTGAGAGCCGCCGCGACCAGGCGCTTCTCGTGCGCCGCGGTGAGCAACGCGAGACAGGATCCGAGGCTCGTACCGAGGATGCCGATACGTTCGTATCCCCGCGATTCCAGCCAGTCGACCGCACGCCGGGCGTCCAGCACCGCCTGGCGGCAGACCTGCACGGTGCGGCCGACGTTGGCGCTCACGATGTAGTCGGCGCGGTGCAGCTCGGGCGGCATCCGCGCGTCGTGATACGGCAGGCTGAGCCGCAGGGCGCTGATGCCGAAGCGCGCCAGCAGCCGCGCCAGCGCCACGTGATCCTCGGGGCCCGCGTTCCACTGCGGCAGCACGACCACCGCCCGCCGGCGCGCGCCCGGCGCCGCGGCCGGAAAATACCGCGCGTGCACGGTGTTGTTTTCCTCGTGCGGAGTCTCGAATGCGCTGGGAAACGTCAGATGCCGGCCGTCAAGGCGGAACTCGCCGGTCCGCGGCACGGCGTAGAACCGGTCGCTGTCGGTCATCACGGCGGCGGCCCAGGCGCTCAGCGCCGGGCCGGGCGGCAGCGAGCGATCGGCCTCGGGCACCCAATCCATGCCCCACTCGAACGGGCGGACGACCCGGTCGACGGTGCGCGCGGCGAGGCGTCGCTCCCAGTTGTGAAAGAGGCGGGTCAGCACGGCGGGGAATGCTACTATTCCCGCCCATGAGCGTGAAACAGGTGGACGTGAGGCAGGCGCGCGAGCTGCAGTCGAACGAGGGCTACACCTACGTCGACGTGCGCTCGACGCCGGAGTACGACCAGGGGCATCCGGCGGGAGCCCACAACGTGCCGCTGCTGCACCTGGACCCGGCGACGCGGCAGATGCTGCCCAACCCGGACTTCGTCAGCGTCATGCAGGCGTGCTATCCGCCGGACGCCAGGCTGCTGATCGGCTGCCAGATGGGCGGCCGCTCGTCGCGCGCGGCAGACATCCTCGCTGCGTCCGGATACACCGACGTCGCCAACGTGCTCGGCGGCTTCGGCGGCGCCCGCAACCGCATGACGGGCGAGGTGATGAACGAGGGCTGGGCCGACGCCGGGCTGCCGGTGGAAGCCTCCGCGACGCCGGGCGGCAGCTACGCCGAGCTGCGCGAGCGCGTCGACAAGTAGCGTCGCTATCCTCGAATCGCCGCTTCCAGCGCCGCCGCCAGGGCCAGCAGCTCGGCAGTCTGGCCGCGGCGGCCCACGAGCTGGACCCCGGCGGGCAGCCCGCCGGCCGTGCCGCACGGCAGCGACACGGCCGGATGCCCCGTCACGTCGAACAACTGCGTAAGCCGCAGCATGAGCGGGCGGACCGTTTCGGCGTCGGCGCCGAGGCGCGGCGGTACGATGGGCAGGGTCGGCAGCAGCAGCGCCGCGCGGCCGTCGAGCGCCGCGTCCACCTCGGCCGCCAGCAGGCGGCGCTCCTGCTGCGCGCGAACGTAATCCACGGCCGGAATCTCCCGCCCCGTCTCCAGGCGCTGCCGCACCCGCGCGCTGAAGGCGTCCGGGCGCGTTTCGAGCGCCTCCCGGTGGCACGCCGCTGCTTCCGGCAACTGCGTCCGTCGGTACACCTCGGGGGTCTCGTCCGCATGCGGGATCGCGACGTCCTCCACGCGGCAACCGTCCGCCTCGAGCCGCGCGCTGCACTCCGCGAACGCCGTCTGCACGGCCGGCTCGACGACCTCCAGCAGGTAGCCGCGCGGCACGCCCAGCCGCGCGCCGCGCACCGCGGCCGGCAGGACGGCGTCGCCCCGGCCGCCGGCCATTACGTGGTGTAACGTGGCGGCATCGCGCACGGAGCGGGCTAGCGGACCCGCGTGGTCGAGCGACGGCGCGAGCGGCACGATCCCCTCCAGGCTTACCTCGCCGTGGGTCGGCTTGAGTCCCACCAGCCCGCACGCCGACGCGGGAATGCGAATGGAGCCGCCCGTGTCCGTGCCGACCGAGGCCACCGCCATGCCGGCGGCCACCGAGACCGCCGAGCCGCCGCTCGAACCGCCCGGCGTGTGTTCCTGTGCGTGCGGGTTGCGCGCCGGCCCGTACGCCGATTCCTCTCCGGTGGTTCCCAGCCCGAGCTCGTGCAGGTTGCACTTGCCCACGAAGACGGCGCCGGCCTCGCGCAGTCGGGCGGTTATGGGTGCGTCCGCCTCCGCGCGGTGGTCCCACCGGACGCGCGACGCCGCCGTGGTCGATACACCGGCCAGGTCGATCAGGTCCTTCAGCGATAGCGGCATACCGTGCAGCGGGCCGCGGTCGCGGCCGGCCGCCAGCTCCGCGTCCGCGGTGCGGGCCTGCCGGCGCGCGTCCTCGGCCAGCACCGTGATGAACGCGTTGAGCGCCGGGTCGCGTTCCTCGATTGCCGCCAGGCACTCCTCCAGCAACTGCACCGCCGTGAGGCGCCCACGCCGCAGCGCGGCGCCGAGCGTGGTGATGGTGGCGTCCGGCAGCATGGGCCGTGCGATCAGTACAGCAGGTAGCGGCGCCTGACCGGCTCGAACGCCGCGACTGCCGGCTCCCAACCCGCGGCGATGTCGGCTGCAGCGCGGCCCGCGTCGAGGGAGCGTCGCAGCGCTTGCGAACCGGAGAGGATGTCTATCGGCATGCGCTCGTGCTCGTATTCGTAAGGCGGCTCGCGCCAGGCGAAGGCATCCGGCGCGGCGGCGCGGCAGGCGCGGATCACCGCCGTGGCGGTCAGCACGGGCCGGAACGCGCGGCGGTCCGTGACGTGGATCTGGCAGCCGCCGCACGTCCTCCCGGCATGCTTCTGGAACGTGGGCTCGAACCCCGCCGGCCTGAAGTGCGCGCCCGGCAGATCCAGCGCGTTCAGCGCGCCGGCCAGCGCCTCGGGATCGATCCCCGGCGCGCCCGCCAGCTCGAAGGGACGCGTCGTGCCGCGGCCCTCGGACAGCGTCGTCCCCTCCAGCAGCACCATGCCGGGATAGACCAGTGCGCTGTCGAGCGTCGGGAGATTGGGCGATGGCATGACCCACGGCGCGCCCGCCTCGTCCTGATAGCCAGCCCGCGTCCAGCCGCGCAGCTCGCATACCTCCAGATCGGCGCCGATGCCGAACTCCTCGTTGAAGAGCCGCGCGAGCTCCCCGATCGTCATCCCGTGCCGCAGCGGAATCGGGAACTGGCCCACGAACGAGGCGAACGCGGGGTCGAGCATGGGCCCCTCGACCGCCTCGCCGCCGATCGGGTTCGGACGGTCGCAGACGACCACGCGCAGGCCGTGGCGGCGCGCGGCGCGCAGGCAGTTGGCCATCGTGTACGCATAGGTGTAGACCCGCGTGCCGACGTCCTGCAGGTCGATGACGAGCAGGTCGAGGCCGTCGAGCATGGCCGCCGTCGGTTCCCGCGTGTCGCTGTACAGCGAGTAGATCGGGACGCCGAACCGCGGATGGCGGGCGTGCGCGGTCTCCACCATGTTGTCCTGGACGTCGGCATGGAACCCGTGCTGCGGCCCGAACAGCGCCGCCAGGGCAGCCCCCGGCAAACCGGCGATACGGTCCGCCACGTGGGTGAAGGCGCGGTCGACCGACGCGGGATTGGAGACCAGCCCGATCCGCGCTCCTTCGAGCAGTCCGGATTCGAGCAGCCGTTCGGAACCGAGGGTTACCGCCACTGTCCTTCAACACCAGCGCAAGTCAACGGTACGTCAGGCCAAAGAACAGAGTCAGCCAGTTGCCCAAATCCTCGTGCGCCACAGCCTTGCCCGTTGAGTGGAGATATGCGCGCATATTGGCCGAGAATCCATCTCCAGCAAAGACGACGATACCGGGAATGGGCCACGCAGCGATGTCGTCGATTGTGGCCGGAATCTTTTCCTCTGCTGAGCCTGCGACGGCTTGGTACTTGCACTCAACACCCAGGCTTCGACTTGATTCGGGGTGCCGCAGCACCAGATCGATGCGACGTTCCGCGCCCCAAAGCCTGCGCCCCACTCGAACTTGGTGAGTTACTTGCAAGCCTAGTTCCTGCGAGAGCTTAGCCACGGCCCGTTCCAGTCCTGCGCCTGACGTCACTGCTTGTTCACCACCAGACATGGCTAAGTCACCCGCGTCGAGACGTTTGTGATGGCGTATTCCAAGACTTCACCCCTGCGGGCCGCGTTCGAGTTGATTGCCCTGCGGGCCGCGACCCTGTGTGCGCGGATACCGACCCCCTGCGCATCTGGATTCCTGTCGTATAGATCGCTGATCACTTGCGCTGTCGAGTTGCTGAGCAAAAGGTGGCATCCGCGCCTCGCCAGTTCGATAACCACCTCCTGGAGATGCCGCTGATCGGCGCTGGTAAAGCCGCCGGAGGTGTAGGAGGTGAACTGAGCCGTCGGACTGAGCGGGGCGTACGGCGGATCGAAGTACACGAAGTCGCCCTTCCGAGCCGAGTTGAGCACGTTCTCGAAGGGCTCATGGTCGACATCTACCGCCAATCCGGTCAAGGCTGTCGCCACTCGGCGGAGATTCTCTTCATCACAGATGCGCGGGTTCGTATATCGGCCGCGCGGCACGTTGAACATACCCTTTGAGTTCAACCTGAACAGGCCGTTGTACCCAGTGCGGTTCAGGTAGATGAGCATGGCGGCCAAGTCCGGCGTGTACGAATCCGCCCCCCCCATGAGGTCAAGTCGGGCTGGATTGAACTGCTTGTCACGGATTCGGTAGTAGTGCTCGGCCGGAGCATCGCCGTAGCCTGATTCGAGCGTCCGCAGGCGATTGATCACCGCTTCGGGCGCGTCGCGCACCTGCCGCCAACACCCGATCAGGTCTGCGTTGCCATCCGTCAGGCGCACCCTACGCCTGCGGAGCCGGCCGGCCGCGACCAGGTCGAAGAAGACGGCGCCGCTGCCCAGGAACGGCTCGTGGTAGCTCCCGAACCGTGCGGGATAGAAGCGACGGAGCTGCGGCAGGAGCTGGCGCTTGCCGCCCGCCCACTTCAGGAACGGTCGCGCCGCGCTACTCGCCGTGGTCATCGGCCGCAGGCGCATCCAGCATGGCCATGACGGCATCAGCTTCGGGCTCGAAGCGCTCGATACCGAGGACGGCATCTTCCAACGTCTCCCAGCCGTCCGGGTCCAGCGGCCCGGCGCGCGCCAGCGCCGCGTCGCGCACTCCAGGATCGAGCTCTCGTCCGGCGATACTCGCCTCGACCTCCGCGTAGCGCGCCCGGAGCCGCGCCAGCATGTCCTCGCCCATCAACTCCGCGACGGGGTGCTCCCACGGCCCATCCGGGATGCCGCCGCGGTCATCTTCCAGATCGACAGAAGGCAGCGTGGCCTCCTTCGCCTCCACCTCCGCCACCGCCGGGGCCTCTTCGTCCGCGGCGACAATGACCGCAGACTCCTCCGGCGCCGCGGGCTGGCTGGACGGCCGGACCTCCGGCGGCTTCTTCTTCGCCGCCCGCGGCTTGCCGCGGCGGTGCTCCGGCGGGCGCGGCGGCGGCTTCACCTTGAGCATCTCGCCCCAGTCGAACTCGAGGCCCGGGTTGCCGGCCTCGATGGCCCGAATCGCCTCTTCGTCGAGCGGGTGGCGGCCCACGCGGGCGCCGGGCGGGGTGCGGAACCAGTACAGCAGCCGCGGCTCCGGGCCGCGCTTGCCGCGGAAGGTATGCAGGACGTACGTGTTTTCGTAGCCGCGCTTGTCGCGCGAGAACCTCAGATACGGCACCCGACTTGAGAGTATATGGGCGAGGAGCAAGCCGCGCACGGCGCGGCTCGGCGGCCACGGCGCGGGGCTACGGGGTCCCTGCTAGTGACCGCCGGGGGTTTGGGGCGCAGCCCCATGTAACAGAAGCCTAGTACCATAAGTCGAGTGAACGACACCTTCCTGCGGGCCTGCCGCCGCGAGCCCACGGCCACCACACCCGTCTGGTTCATGCGGCAGGCAGGCCGCTACATGCCGGAATACAGGGCCATCCGCGCGCGTCACACCCTGCTGGAAATCTGCCGGCAGCCGGAGCTGGCGGCCGAGGTTACGCTGCAGCCCGTCAACCGCATCGAGGTCGACGCCGCCATCCTGTTCTCGGACCTGCTGCTCCCGCTCGAGCCGCTCGGCATTCCGTTCGACTTCGTCCAGGGAGAGGGTCCCGCGATCGAACGTCCCGTGCGGTGCGCCGCCGACGTGGACCGGCTGCGGAAGTTCGAGCCGCGCGAGGAGCTGGAGCATGTCCTGCTGACGATACGCCTCGCGCGCCGCGAGCTCGACGACCGCGTGCCGCTGATCGGCTTCGCCGGGGCGCCCTTCACCCTGGCCTCGTACGCCATCGAGGGCGGCGCGTCGCGCGCCTTTGCGCTGACGAAGGGTCTCATGTACAGCGAGCCGGAGGTATGGCACCGGTTGTGCGAGCTGTTCGCCGATATCGTCGGCGACTATCTCCGGGCGCAGGTCGAGGCGGGCGCACAGGCCGTACAGTTGTTCGATTCCTGGGTCGGCGCGCTCTCGGTCCGCGACTACCGCGAGTTCGCCCTGCCGCACACGAGCCGGATCATGGACGCCGTCGCCGACGCGGGCGTCCCCGTGATTCACTTCGGCACCGGCACCGCCACGCTGCTCGAGGCGATGGCCGAGGCGGGCGGCGACGTTGTCGGCGTCGACTGGCGCGTGCCGCTGGACGAGGCCTGGGAGCGCATCGGCACGGACAGGGCGGTGCAGGGCAATCTCGACCCGACGCTGCTGCTGGGACCGGTCCACCGGCTGCTCGAGGGCGCCGAAACGGTCCTGCAGCAGGCCGGCGGACGTCCCGGACACATCTTCAATCTCGGGCACGGCATCCTGCCGGAGACGCCGGTCGAGCACGTACAGGCGCTGGCCCGCTTCGTCCACGCCCGCAGTGCCTAGCCCCGACGTCAGCGTCGCGGTAGTGGGCGGCGGCATCAGCGGACTGGCCGCCGCGTACGAGCTCCAGGTACGGAAGGTCCGGCACGTCGTGCTGGAACGTGCGCCCCGCGTGGGCGGCGTGATCCGCACCGACCAGGTGGACGGATACACCCTCGACGGCGGCCCCGACGCCCTCCTGGTGCAGAAACCGGCCGCCGTCGACCTGTGCCGCGAGCTTGGCCTCGGCGACCGGCTCGTGCCGACGCTGCCGCCGCGCACCGCCTTCGTGTTGCGCGCCGGACGCTTGCACCCGCTGCCGGCGCACTCGGTGCTGGGCATTCCCACCCGCATCCGGCCGCTGGCGGCGACGCGGCTGCTCTCCGCCGCGGGCAGGGCCCGTATCGCGGCGGACCTGGTGCTGCCGGCCGGCGGGCCGACGGCGCCGGGGGACGAGTCCATAGCGTCGTTCTTCGCGCGCCGGTTCGGTCGGGAGGCGGTCGACTACATCGCTGACCCGCTGCTGGCGGGCATCCACGCCGGCCACGTCGAGCGGCTTTCGATCCGCGCCCTCTTCCCGCGGCTGGTCGAGGCCGAACGTACTCACGGCAGCGTCATCCGCGCGTTGGCGGTGCGGCGGCGCGGAGCGCCGGCATCCGGCGGCCCGTTCCGTTCGCTGCGAGGCGGTGTCGGGGAACTGGTGGACGCGATGGCCCGCCGACTCGCGCCGGAGGCGTTGCGGACGGGGACCGGTGTGCGCGAGATCCGCGATCGTGCGCCGTACCGGCTACTGCTGGACACCGGCGCTACCGTTACGGCAGACCGGGTCGTGCTGGCGGTGCCCGGCCCCACCGCCGCCGGACTGCTGCGCCCGCTCGACGCGGAGCTGGCCGAGCAGTGCGGCGCGATCCCGCACACCTCCAGCGCCACCGTCGCGCTCGGCTATCCACGCGATGCAATCGGCCACGATCTCCTTGGCACGGGATTCGTGGTGCCGCGCGTCGAACGCGGCGTGTCGGTGATGGCCGGGACGTGGGTCTCGTCGAAATGGCCCGACCGCGCCCCGCCCGGACAGGCGCTGCTGCGTGGGTTCGTGGGCGGCGCGCGCGACGGCTCGGCGCTCGACCGTACCGACGCGGAACTCGTTGCTGCCGTGCACCGCGACTTCGCGCAACTCCTCGACATCTCGGGGCAGCCTTCGCTCGCGCGCGTCTACCGCTGGCCCGGGCTGAATCCGCAGTACGAGGTCGGCCACCTCGAGCGACTGGCGGCCATCGACGCGCGGCTGGAGCGGCTGCCCGGCGTGCAGCTCACGGGCGCCGGTTTCCGCGGCGTCGGCATCCCCGACTGCGTCGCCGCGGGCCGCGCCGCCGGCGCGGCCGCGAGTCGCGCGGCCTGACGGGCTGTCGAGCCCGTGGCCGTGATATATTGGCGTTTGCAAGGTTTTTGAATACTGGTTCTCATCACCCTCGATACACACAGGAGTCCCTCATGACGCGCAAGAATCTCTCGTTTCTCGCCCTGCTCTCCGGACTGGTATTCCTGGTCGCATGCGGCGGCGGGATGCCGGAGGAAGCGGCTGAAGAACCGATGACCGAGGCCGCACCGGCCGAGCCCGAGCCGGCTCCCGAGCCGGCGTCGTCGACGCCGGAGATGGTAGGCGGCGGCAAGGCGATGGAGGTTCACCCTGGACAGGGCGGCAGCCCGCACGTCCAGGTCGACTGGATGGTGAACGACGCCAACATTTCCATCACCTACGGCCGTCCCTACCTCAGGGACCGCGTCGTCGGCGAGAGCGTCGAGCCGATGCCGACCGGCGTGTGGCGGCTGGGCGCGGACGAGGCCACCACGCTCGTCACCGACAAGGACCTGATGATCGGTGACGCCCACGTTCCGGCCGGCGAGTACACCCTCTGGGCCGGACACATGGGCGGCGAGTTCCACCTGATCGTGAACGGCCAGACCGGCCAGTGGGGCACGCAGTACGACTCCGGACAGGACGTGGCGCACATCACGATGGAAACCGGCGAGCTGGATCCGCCGGCGGACCAGTTGACACTGTCGGTCACGAGCGACGCGTTCAGTTTCGACTGGGGCCAGATGACCGCATCCGTACCCCTGGTGGTGCACGACTAGGAGCCCGTGGTAAAACCCCGGGCCGCACCGGGACCGGTCAGGCGCACCCTCGGTCTGGCCGCCGTCCTCATCCTCGTAGCGCTGTGCGGGCAGTTGCCCGCACAGCGCGCCCCCGGCCTGACAGTCGACGACGCGGCGCTCGCCGACGAACCTTCCGGCGCGCATTGGCTCGCGTTCGGCCGCACGTACAGCGAGCAGCGCTTCAGCCCGCTCGCCCGGATCGATACGTCCACCGTCGGCAATCTGGCGGTGGACTGGTACCTCGACCTGCCGGGCGAGCGCGGCCTGGTTTCAACTCCTCTCGTCGTCGACGGCGTCCTGTACTTCATCGGCAGCATGAACGTCGTGCGAGCGGTCGACGCCGCGTCGGGCGCCCTGCTGTGGGAATACGACCCCGACGTAGCAGGGCACGCCGGCCGCCGCATGCGCTCCGGCTGGGATCACAGCCGCGGCATCGCCTTCTGGAAGGACGCGGTCTACGTCGCCACCTGGGACGGACGGCTGAACGCAGTCGACGCCGCCTCCGGCCGCGAGCTGTGGAGCACCATGACGGTCGATCCGGACGACGGCTTCTACATCACCGGCGCCCCCAAGGTGTTCAAGGACAAGGTGCTGGTCGGTAACGGCGGCACGGAGAACGGCGCGGCGCGGGGCTACGTGACGGCGTACGACGCGGCGACCGGCGAGCAGGCGTGGCGCTTCCACATCGTGCCGGGCAACCCGGCGGAAGGATTCGAGAACGACGCCATGGCCATGGCGGCCGAGACCTGGACCGGCGAGTGGTGGAGGTTCGGCGGCGGCGGGAACGCCTGGCACGGTTTCACCTACGACCCCGAGCTCGACACGCTGTACATCGGCACCGGAAACGGATCGCCCTGGAACCGGAAGATCCGCAGCCCGGGCGGCGGCGACAACCTCTTCCTCTGCTCGATCGTCGCCCTCGACCCCGACACCGGCGAGTACCGCTGGCACTACCAGACCACGCCGGGCGAGACGTGGGACTACAACTCCAACATGGACATCGTGCTCGCGGATCTCGACATCGAGGGCCGTACCGTGAAGGCGCTGATGCATGCGCCGAAGAACGGCTTCTTCTACGTGATCGACCGCGAGAACGGCCGGTTGATCTCCGCCGCGCCGTTCACGGAAACCACCTGGGCGACGTCCGTCGACCCGGCGAGCGGGCGGCCGGTGGAGGTGCCCGGAGCACGCTACGAGAACGGCCCGGCGTTCGTTTCACCGGGTCCGATCGGCGGCCACAACTGGCATGCGATGTCGTACAACCCGGCCACCGGCCTGGCGTACTTCCCCGCCATTCATCTCAACTACCGTTTTTCCGACGAGAGCATCGATCTGGACGCCTGGCGCTCCCCGTTGGGCAGAACGGGCACGGGCGTCCGTACGACCCGGCTCGGCTCGTCGCGTCCGGACGGCGTGCTCGGCTCGCTGCAGGCCTGGGATCCGGTGCGGCAGCGGCGCGCGTGGGAAGTCCCGCTCGAGGGCATGTGGCATGCGGGCACCTTGACGACGGCCGGCAACCTCGTCTTCCAGGGCAGCGCCACGGGCGAATTCGCCGCCTACGACGCGGAAACCGGGGCGGCGCTCTGGCGCTTCCATGTGGGTTCCGGCATCTCGGCGCCGCCGATCACCTACGCCGTCGACGGCCGCCAGTACGTGGCGCTGCTGGTCGGCTGGGGCGGCGCCTACGCCGGCGTCGGCGGGCGGATCTCCGCGGACCAGGGCTGGGCCTACGGCGTGCATCCGCGGCGGCTGATTGCCTTTTCGCTGGAGGGCGCGACCCGTCTGCCGCCGTCGCCGCCGCCCTCGGTTCCGGTCCCGCTGGAGGCGCCGCACTTCGAGGTCGATGCCGGCCTGGCGCAGCAGGGCGCCCTCGAATACGGCGGCGTGTGCACCTCCTGCCATGGCGCCGGCGCCGTGTCGTCGGGCATGGCGCCCGACCTCAGGGCGTCGGGACTGGTCCTCTCGGCAGGCGCGTTCGCCAACATCGTGCGCGACGGACGCACCGAACGCGGCATGCCCGACTATCCGGAGCTGACGGACCAGCAGCTCACCGCCCTGCGGCACTACATCCGCCAGCAGGCGGAGCTCGCGCCGGCCGGCCGCTGAAGCGATTCCTACGGGGCGGCGGTGTTGCTCGGCGCGGCCCGGCCGGAGACGTGCTGCCCGAGGAACTCCTGGATGGCCGCGTAGCTGCGCACCATTTCGTCCTGGCTGAAGCCGCCGTGACCGCCGCCCGGTATGGTGATCAGCCGGTTCGGAACGCCCTTGCCTTCCAGCCCCTCATGCAGCCGGATGGCCTGCGTGTGGGGAATCCGGGGATCCTCGTCGCCGTGTATCGTGATGATGGCCGGGAGCCCTTCACGCACGTAGCTCAGCGGCGAGAGGAACTGCGCCAGCTCCCGCCGGTCGGGGTTGCTCCCGAACCACCGCACCGTGCCCGGCCGCGAGTGCGGGCCCTCCAGGCGCTCGAGCACATCCGTTATGCCGTACCAGTTGACGATGCCGGCCACCTCGATCGGCGCGCCCGGACACTGGCGGTCGAGACCCGTCGAGCTCGGGATCATGCCGGCGGCGAGCGCCAGGTGGCCGCCCGCGGAGTTGCCGGTCAGCACGAGCCGGCTGGTGTCAATGCCGTAGTCCTCGCCGTTCTCGACTACCCAGCGCACCGCGCAGAGGCAATCCTCCACCGCCGCCGGCGCATGCGCCATGGGCGCCAGCCGGTACTCGACGTTGACGACGGCCCAGCCCATCTCCAGGTACGGCAGCAGCGTCAGGAAGCTCGCCTCCTTGCTGCCGAACACGTGCGCTCCGCCGTGGAAATAGATGAACGCCGGGTGCGGCCCCTCGCTCCGTGGCACGTAGATGTCCAGCTTGCCGTCCCACCCGTTGGCGGTCAGGTAGGTGACGTTGGGCACCGAGCGCACCGTACGGCCGACGCTGATCGCCCATTCCGCCGTCTCCGACAATTGCGCGTGGGCGACGGGCGGGAACAGGCCCGCGGCGAGACCCGCGACGACGATCACCGCCAGCGAACGATTCAGCCGGTTGGCAGCCATGGGACGTCCTTTCTTGCTCAGGCGCCGGTTGCGCGCGTACACCACATCATACGACGCCCCGAAGTGCAACGCTATAATCGGGTCAGCGCAGGAGGTTGCCCGTGTTGAAGATGGTCCTGAAGGTCGTCGCTGCCGCCGTCACGCTGGTCCTGGTATTCATTCTCGGCTGGGCGGGCGGCGTTACGGGATGGATGCGGGAAGCGCCGGTGGAGTCGCTGTCGGAGCGCGAGCGCCGATTCGTCGATGAGATGCAGAATGTGGTGCTGACGGGCCACTTCACCATCGAAGGCGAAGAGCGCCGCGACGGCGTTCCCGAGCGCTACGAGATCGCGCGGGTGACCAAGCTCGACGGCAACCTCTGGCGCTTCGAAGCGCGCGTTCAGTACGGCAACACCGACGCGACGCTGCCGATGGTGCTGCCCGTCGAGTGGGCGGGCGACACGCCCGTGGTCAGCATCACGGACTTCGCCATCCCCGGACTGGGCGACGAGTTCGGGGCGCGGGTGGTCTTCTACGACGAGCGCTACGCCGGCACCTGGGACCACGGTCCGTACGGCGGCATGATGTACGGGACCATCGCGACGATGGACTGACGGCCGCCGCTGAAGCGCCGCCGCCCGCGGTTCTGGGGCCCTAGGCCTCGAGGACGGCGTGCAGCGTGATCTCGGCGTTCAGCAGCTTCGAGATCGGGCAGCCCGCCTTGGCGTTGCCGGCAGCCGTGTCGAACGCCGCCTGGTCCGCGCCCGGAACCCTTGCCGAGCAGTCGAGGTGCACTTTCGTGACGGCGAACCCGCCCTCGACCTGCTCCAGCGTCACCGTTGCCGTCGTGCTCACGTGATCCGGCGTGAATCCGGCGCCGCCGAGCTGTGCCGACAGCGCCATCGAGAAGCAGCCCGCGTGCGCCGCAGCGATCAGCTCCTCCGGATTCGTTCCGGCGCGCCCCTCGAAACGGGTGGCGAACGTGTACGCCGCCGCTGAGAGCACGCCGCTCGCGCTCGAGATCTCTCCACTGCCGTCCCTGAGACTGCCTTTCCAGACGGCGGATGCCTTGCTGTCCATGATGCCGATTTCCTCTCGTTGATCGCCGGACCCGGCCGGGGCCCCGCGCCGGCCGCCATCTCCAGGATCGCTCCCGGCCGGCCGGTACCGGACGCGCGACAAACTCTAGATCGCCCGGCGGCAGCGTGGCAACTTCAGGCGTACCCGGTGCGCTATACTCGCACGATCGAGCCGCGGGACAGGCTGTCCGAGCCGGGTGCCCGCGCGCGACACCTCGTCCCCATCGTCCAGAGGCCTAGGATCCAGCCCTTTCAAGGCTGAGACACGGGTTCGAATCCCGTTGGGGACGCCACTCCTGTTTCATCAAGAGGATCTGGCCGGACCGCCGGACGCCATAGGGGCGCACGCGGCGGCGACAGCCGCTGCGCGCGACGCCTCGGTCTGGACGACCCGGTCCATGCCGCTGATCCGAAATATATCCTCGATACGGGCGCTCATCGCGCAGACAGCCAGCGGCCTGTTGCTCGCCTTGAGCGCCTTTGCAGCGACCAGCAGCACCCGCAGGCCCGAGCTGCTGATGAAATCAAGGCGGGCGCAGTCGATGACCAGTTGGCGCTCGCCGTTGTCGATGAGCCCCATGATGAGCAGCTCGAACGAGCGGGCGTTGCTGCCGTCGATCCGTTCGATTGGCAGGAGCACCAGCGCGTCGCCGTCCCGCTCCTGTTCGATCTTGATGTTCATGGAAGCGCTCGTTTCTCAGGCCGGCTGGGTAGCCCCGCGCCCTGAATAGTAACCGATCCAGGCGGGCCCGTCCCGGAGGAGAGCCGACCTGGGAACGTGTCGCGATAATAGCACGTTATTGTCACCAAATAGTCGCCCTCGTTCTGTTAGCATCCGCAGGGACTTCAGCGGCGGACACGCTTGCGAGCATTTCGCAACACGCGTGTACGCGACGCGGAGGTCAACGGCGGGAATCTGCATATGAGCATTGATCGCCATCATGTACCGACGTGGCGCATCTATTACCGGCGGCGCACCGGTCAGCGGGAAGTGGCCGATGTTGCAGCCGTATCCGTCGTCTACCGGGGCGGCATGTTCGAGTTCCTCGACGAGGCGCAGTCACCGGCGTTCATCGTGTCACGGGATCGCGTGTCGGATGTGGCTCTGCTCAATGATCCTGCAGAAAACACGGAGCGGAAAAAGAACTTTCGGTAATCGTACGTCACGACGATCCTGTCCGGCGGTTGGTATTGGTATCCTGAATGAAACCCGCCTCAATCAGCCATGCTCTAATGAGTTGATAAGGGTCGCCGGGGTGGCGGAACCGTATGTTGTGGCGGTCGGTGCTGAGATAGGTGTAGAACAGCAGCGCCGCATTGGCTGACGACTTGTCGCCGTTCCACTCCTCCCATTCCAGCAGGACGGCTCGCCTGGTGTCGTCGTGTTCCATCATGTGTTATTCGGGCACGCCGCCGGTGGGTTTCCCTCCGGGAACAATCCGTATTTCGTCCACATCGGCGACGTGCAGCTCCATCACCACGCCGGTCGGGCCCTTGAACTGCAGACGAGCCCCGTCAGGGGAGAGCGCCAGCTCGGCAGCGTGGATTCGAGTTTCACCACCACCTTGCATGGCAATGACGAATTGAATTGCGTTCATGGCTGGCGCCCGGCCCCATAATATAAGATTCGGGTATACCCGTGATCAGGCTGACCTTCATGACCGACGCGCGGCGGGTCATCGGCGCGTCGACCCCCGCGGGCAACGCACGGCGTTTCGCCCTGTTGCCGCCCGCCCTGCCGCGGGTGATGTCGGGGCTGTACGCCGCCGCTGCAGTTGCAGTCGGCGGCCGGTCGGCGGCCGGTGCCGCGCAGCCGGTGCTGAGCGCCAGCACCAAGTTCATCCTGACGACGAAATCTGACCCGGCAGCGGCGGGCGAGCTGGCGCACGCCGCGGTCTGCACGAATCACGTCGATCTGATCGAGCGCTTCCGCGACTCGGAAGAAGAGCTGAACGTCATCGGCGGACTGACCGTTTTTCGCATGTTCCTGCACCACGCCGACCGCCTCGACATCGCGGAGACGTCAGCCGCCGTTCCCGGCGACCTCGTCTTCGACGACTGGGTCACGGCAGGCTTCGACGTCACCGTCGTGGACGAATGGGAAGGCGGGCGAACGCTGCGGGCGAGCCGGCCGGAGGGCGCGGCGGCGCGCAACAAGCGCAGCGCCATGGCGCTCTACGACGTGATGTTCAACTGGAACCGGCCGCGCGATGCGGCGCGGCTGTTCCTCGGCCACGAATACAGGCAGCACAATCCCCACGTGGCCGACGGTCCGGCGGCTTTCGTC
Source organism: Vicinamibacterales bacterium (assembly GCA_965207665.1). GTDB lineage: Bacteria > Acidobacteriota > Vicinamibacteria > Vicinamibacterales > UBA8438 > JAAXGX01. The sequence continues at coordinate 1,676,681 of CBDBMV010000002.1, read as the reverse complement.
GAGTACTTCGAGCGCATGGCGCGCGAGTACCCGGGCAAGCGGGTGACCTTCAAGCGCGCGGTGGCGGAGGGCAATCTGGTGGCGCTGCATTGCCACCAGCACTGGCCCGGCGACCACGACTACGCCGGCATCGACTTCTTCCGCTTCGACGACGCCGGGCGCATCGTCGAGCACTGGGACGTTCTGCAGGTCGTGCCGGAACGCTCCGCCAACCCGAACGGCATGTTCTGACCGCCGTCAGCGGTCTTCCGTTTCCTCCGCCCGGGCGCCGGCCAGCGTGTTGAACATCGCGTAGTTGCCCTCGTGGCAGGCGTACTCGAAGAGCGGGCCGGCGCTTTGCCTGATCGGGAACCGCACGGTCCAGGGCCGCGTCCAGGTATCCGGATCCGTCACGGTCACTTCGTACAGGAGCGTGCCGGCGCCGGCGCGCGTGAACCGTTCGACAAGGTGCAGCCCGGTCTGCGAGCCCTTGAAGTTCGTCTTGTCGGAGAAGTTGGTGGTCTCGACCACCAGCGTGTCGCCTTCCCAGCGGCCGCGCGGATCGCCGTGCCACTGGCGGATGCCGGTGTGGAGATGCGGCCGCCGGTCCAGCGGAATTATCCGCGTCTCGTGGATCATCTCCATGTGAATGACCACGTGTTCGGGCGTCTGCAGCAGCAGCACGTTGTTGTTGTAGAAGTCGGGCAGCCGCGGCACGCCGCGCGTGAGACAGCGCTCCCACAGGCTGCGCCCCTCGGGGCCGTCGTTGTGGCGCCGCACCTCGGCGACTTGCGCCGGCACGCCCTGGCTCGATTCGAGCGCCAGCGCCTCGCGCCGCGCCCCCGCCGGCGTGAGCGGAGGCACGCGGCCGTCCGGCGGATCGACCACCAGCGACGTCTGGCGCGAGACGTCCCGGTCCGGCATCCAGAACTGGTTGTAGCCCTGCAGGAGGATCGGATCGCCCGGCCGGGGTCCGCCGGTATCTATCCGCCGCCGCTCGTTCGCCGCCGCGGCCTCGGCCAGCTCCTCGTCGGTTAGCTCCAGGCGCTCGCCCAGTCCGGCGGGACGCTCCAGGGGCGTGACGACGTCGTTGGCCCAGAGGCCCTGCAGGTCAGGATCGCCCCAGGGCGTGCGCTCCTGTCCGGCCGCCGGCAACGGCAGGAGCAGCGCCGGCAAGGCCAACGCCGCGACCGCCCGCAATGACCGCATGCCATCAGTCATAGATCCCCTCCCTCGGTCAACCCACCGTCCCGGCCGCCGCGACGGCGTTCACGGTATCGCGCCCTGCGTGGTCAGCCGCACCCGATACAGGCCGGTCGAAGCGGTCATGTACAGCGTCCGCCCGTCGTCGCCCCAGGCCACGTTGGCGGTCACCTCGCCGGTCATGATCGTGCCGAGGTGCTCGCCGCCGGGCGTCAGCACCCATACGCCGCCGGGTCCGGTCGCATACACGTTGCCCGCCAGGTCCACCTTCATGCCGTCGGCGACGCCCCGGGCGCCCTGCGGGTCGTCGATCGCGAAGAAAACCCGCGCGTTCGACACCCCGTCCGGACCGATGTCATAGGCCATCCAGCGGATGTCGTCGGCGGCCGAGTTGGCCACGTACAGAATGGACTCGTCGGGCGACAGCGCGATGCCGTTCGGGCGCGGATGGTCGCGCACGAGCAGCTCCAGCTCGCCGTCGGGGCTCAACCGGTAGATGCCGTTGTAGTCGAGCTCGCGCAGCGGCGACGCGTCCCGCCCCTCCAGGCCGGATCCGGGGTCGGTGAAGTACAGCCAGCCGTCCGACCCGTACGTCGCGTCGTTCGGGCCGTTCAGCCGGCGGCCTTCGTACTCGCCCACCAGCGTCGTGCGCGCGCCGTCCGCCTCCAGGCGGGAAATGACCCGGTTGCCATGCTCGCACAGGACGAGGTGGCCCTCGGCGTCAATCGTCAGGCCGTTCGAGCCGTACGACCGCAGACCCTCGAGATCGCCCGTGTACACCGGGTCGATGTACGCCGTGGCGCCGCCGGCCTCCACCCAGGCGTAGACCTGGTTGCCGCGCACGTCGGAGAACAGCAGCCGCGACTCGCGCCGGTCCCACACCGGCCCCTCGATGAAGACGAACCCCTCGGCCAGCTTCTCGATGCGCGCGTCCGGCGGCACGATGGCGTCCATCCGGGGGTCTACCCGCTGCACGCCGCCTACGCTCTCCTGCGCCGGCGCCGCCGGCTCGGCCGGCCCGGACTCCGGCGCCGGCTCCGGGGCGCCGCACGCCAGGGCGGCGGCGGCGAAGAGCACCACAAGCGCGGTTCTATTCATTCTTTTCTCCTCGATCAATCCGGGAGGGCGAAGGCGGACAGCGACTGGCCGGCGACGATCGTCACGTACTGCCTGCCATCGACCGCGTAGGTGATCGGGCCGCTTTCGATCTGCCCTCCCAGGTTCATCTTCCAGAGCAACTCGCCGGTGCGCGCGTCGTGGGCCTGGAAGTAGCCCGAACGCGCGCCGCTGAACAGCAGATCCGACGCGGTGGTCAGCAGCCCGCTGCGAATGACGTCCGTCAGCTCGAAACGCCAGCGTTCCTCCCCCGTAAGCGCATCGAGCGCCAGTACCGCGCCGTAGCCCGCCGCCGTGGTCCAGTTGTTGATCGGGCCGGGCCCTCGCGTCGGCACGGTCGGGGCGCCGGGCACGGGCTGGACGTTCTGCGGAAAGCCGCCGTGAAACGGCTCGCCCGGCTCGTGGACTTGCGGCAGCGGATTGAATATCGAAGCGCGGTCCTCCCACGCGGAGACGTAGAACAGCTCCGTCCGGGGGCTGTACGACGGCGAGTACCAGTTCGTGGCGCCCGTGAGGGACGGAAACGTCGGCTCGCCCGGCGCCTGCGGCGTCGCGATCGGCCGCCCGCTGTCGTCGAGCCCCTCCGCCCAGTTGACCTTGACGAAGGCGCGGCCGGTCAGGAACCGCCCGGTCTCCCGGTCGAGCACGTAGTAGAACCCGTTGCGGTTCGCCCACAGCATCGCCTTCAGGGTGGTCCCTCCGCGCTGTACGTCGGCCAGCACCGGGATCTGCACCGCGTCGTAGTCGTAGGGATCGCCGGGCGTGAACTGGAAGTGCCAGCGCAGCTCGCCGGTGTCGGCGTCGAGCGCCACGACCGAGCTGGTGTACAGGTTGTCGCCCGGCCGCTGGGAGGGGTTCCAGTCGGGACCGGGATTGCCGACGCCCCAGTAGGTCAGATTGAGCTCGGGATCGTACGATCCGGTTATCCAGACCGCTCCCCCGCCATGCTTCCACGCCTCCGGATCGCAGTAGGTCTCCGGATCCGGGGGGCACGGCTCCCAGGTCTCGTGGCCGGGCTCGCCCGGCGCGGGAATGGTGTAGAAGCGCCACACCTCCTCGCCCGTCGCCGCGTCGAGCGCCGAGATGAACCCCCGGATGCCCCGATCGCCGCCCGAGGTTCCGACGAGCACCAGGTCCCCGATGGCCAGCGGCGCGAGCGTGAACGAGTACTGCAGCCGGTTGTCGGCCAGCTCCACGTCCCACAGCAAGGCGCCGGTGGCCGCGTCGAGCGCCACGACGTGCCCGTCCAGCGTGGCCATGAACACCCGCTCGCCGAGGAGCGCCACGCCGCGGTTGTTGTACCCGCAGCAGGACTTGACGTCGGGCGGCGTCGGATAGCTGTAGATCCAGAACACCCGGCCCGTCCGCGCGTCGAGCGCCACGATGTCGTTGGGCCGCTGCGTGACGTACATGATGCCGTCCACCACCAGCGGCGTCGGCGTCCAGGACAGGCCGAACGCGGTCGACTGGTACACCCACTGCTGTTGCAGGTCGCGGACGTTGTCCGGGGTGATCTGATCCAGCCGGCTGTGGCGATCGCTGTTGTAGTTGCCGGAATAGGTGAGCCAGTTGCGCGGCTCCCCGGTTGCCCGCTCGAGCCGGTCGGAGCCGACCTGGGCGCGGGCTGCCGCTAGCGCGAGCGCCGCCAGCAACACCGTCGCCAGCAGCTTGTGGAGTGGGTCACCTGGCATCATCATCCGGATACAATCCAGACACGCTACGAACGGAGCGATTGACAATGCTGACACGACTGGCGATTGGAGACAACACCGGCTGGACCGGGCACGGGCGCGGCGTGCGGGCACTCGGGATCTTCCTCGCGGGCTGCCTTTTGGCGGGCTGCACGGCCGAAGCGCCCGACCCCGGCGGGGAAGTCGACCTCGACGCGCCACCGCCGGCCGGCGTGCCGGTGTTCGAGCTCGATCCTTCCTGGCCGGCCCCGCTCGCCGACGCGGACGCGCGCTGGCCCCATCTGGATCGCAACGCCACGTCGGTCGCCGTGGACCCCCGCGACCACGTGTGGATGATGCAGGTGCCGACCCCCGAGGACTTCGAGGCGGAGATGGCCGGCGGACCGGCGGTACCGCGGGTGTTCGAGTTCGACCCGGCGGGCAACGTGATCCGCAGTTGGGGAGGTCCGCAAACCAGCGAGGCCTGGATGCTTCCGCCCCCACCGGACATGCCGTATCCGTCCGGCACTCCGGCCGAGCACGGGATGTTCGTCGACCACGAGAACAACGTCTGGGTGACCGGCAACGGCCACGTCGCGCTGAAGTTCTCCCCCGACGGCGAGCTGCTGCTGCAGGTGGGTGAGCCGGGCCGCACGAACGGCAGCGACGACACGGCGCTGCTCGGCAACTCGTGCGAGCTGACGGTGGACGCCGCGGCCAACGAGCTGTATGTCGCCGACGGCTACAACAACCGCCGCGTCATCGTGTTCGACAACGAGACCGGCGAGTACCGCCGGCACTGGGGCGCCTACGGCAACCCGCCGGTCGATTTCGAACTGACTGACGAAGGGCTGTATACCGACGACTCGCAGCTCTACATGCCGGGCGAGCCGCCGCAGGACCAGTTCCTGGCAGTGCACTGCGTCCGGGTCGCCCGGGACGGCACGGTGTACGCCTGCGACCGCCAGCGCAACCGCGTGCAGGTGTTCGAGCGCGACGGCACGTTCATCACCGAGTTCCCGGTCGCCCCGGACACGCCGGCCGAGCTCGGGTTTCCGCAGGGCGTGGGCGCCGTCAGATTCGGGTCCGCGTCGACCATCGGATTCTCGGTCGACCCGGCGCAGCACTTCATGTACGTCGGCGACAACATGAACGCCACGATATGGATCTACCGGCGCAGCGACCTGGAGCTGATCGGGTCGATCGCCACCAACCCGGCCGCGAACCACTACCTGACGGTCGATTCGGCCGGCAACATCTACAACAGCGGACTGCAGAAGTTCTCGTTCGTCGGCGTTCAGTAGTCTTCCGCCGCCAGCGACGCGCGCACGATCTCCTCGGCGTTGCGCGTGATGATGTGGCGGTTGGCGTACGCCGGGTGCGCCCAGTTGACGATCCTGTCGTGTCGCTTGCGCGGTCCGAAGCCGGCGCTCGTCGTGGCCTCGATAAGCTTCGTGCGGTCGATCTCGGCGTAGCCCTCCGGCGTGAACTGCGCGATGATGAGATCCCCGTCGTCGTTGTTGACGAAATAGCGGTCTTCGTGGCGCACGATGAACGCCCCGCCCCAGCGCGCCTGCGGCGTCATCTCGCCGCTCATCCATACGCGCTCGCCGGTGCGCGCGTCGAGGCCCCGCAGCTCGCCGTAGCTGCCGACGCCGTACAGGTAGTCGCCGATGATCACCGGCGGCGTGATGACCGTGTGCAGGCCGTCGGTCTCATTCGGCATCTCGCTGCGGCTGGTGCCTTTCCACATCAACGTGGCGTCCGGCCGGTCGGTGCTGAGCTGCATCATGAGCGAGCCGTTGTAGAACTGGCTGACCAGCAGGTAGTTTTCGGACTTGAGCGGCGTGATCACGTTCATGCTCGCCCCGACCTCCCACGGCTCTTCCCAGTAGACCGCGCCCGTCTCCGGATCGAGCGACGCCAGGCCGGCGATATGCCAGATGATGAGCTGGCGCACCCCGCCGGCCTCGTAGATGATCGGCGGGCTGGAGCTGCCGCCCCGCACTTCGAGCGCGCGCCACAGCTCGGCGCCGGTGCGCTTGTCGAAGGCCACCACGAGCGCGTCCGGCTCGCCGCCCACGACGGTGATCAGCCTGTCCCCGTCGACCAGGGGCGGCGCAGGGGTACCCCACGGCGGCAGGCTGGCGTCGTACTCCGCCTGGAAGTTGCGGTGCCAGACGACGGCCCCGGTCTCGACGTTCAGACACCAGAGGAGCCCGGTCGCACCCAGCATGTAGACTCGGTCATCGTCCACGGTGGGTGTCGCCATCGGTCCGGCGGCGTACGACGCGAGCAGCGCCCGGTAGGTCGCGCCCCACTCGTAGGTCCACAGCACCTCGCCGGTTGCTTCGTCGAGCGCCAGCGCGCGCTCGGTGCCATCAATTGTTCGCGACTCGGGATCCTCCAGCCAGTCGGTCACGAACACCCGGCCGTCGGCGACCGCCGGACCGGAGAAACCGCTCCGGATCGGCGCGCGCCAGGTGAACTCCAGGCCGGACTCCGGGAATCGATCGACGATGCCCGTCTCGTGCCACACGCCGCGCCGTTCCTGACCGCGCCACTGCTTCCAGTCTTCCGCGGTGACCGTGGCCCCCGCACAAACGCCCGCCGCCGCCAGCGCGACCACCAACCGCGCGCCGGCAACCCATCCGCTCCCGATCCGCATCGATTGCTCCTCCGCCTACGCCGCCGCCAATAGCAGCCCGTGGCAAGAGTCCCGCTGCATTCGACCGTCCATGCATCCCGCCTGACTGTGTTGCTCGTCGCTCACATATCGTCGAATATGCTCGCTCCTCGCGCCTTGTCAGCCGGGCGCCTGAACGGTCTCGGTGCGACGCGGGACTCTTCCCACGGGCTGCTCGACTCAGCGCAGAATGTCGCTGTCCTCGGCCATCCGGATAATCACGTCGGCATCCTCCTGCAGCAGGATGCGCCGCGCCACCGAATCCTCGGCCGCCCGCCGCACCGCGTCCACGAAGCCCCCGTGGTCGCCGTAGCGCTCCTCCAGCGACAGGCGCGGGTCGCCGCTGGCCAGCCGTTCGCCGCGCGTGCGCGCGAACGGGAAGAACGAACCGGTGAGGCCGCACAGATCGCGCCCGCGCGGGCCCGCCGCATACACGTTCCAGCCGGTGTTGGTGCCCACCGGCACCGCGATGTCCACCGTGCGGACGCCGGCGATGTCGTGGCCGTCGCGGTCCGTGGTCGGCACCAGCACCTGGTAGGAGGCGCCGCGGTTCGGCGGCAGCACCGTCTGCCGCCCGCCGTGCGAGGCGAATGTGGGACCGAAATCGAGGGCATCGAGGCCGTTGACGGTGGCCGGGAACTTCACGCCGGGGATGGCGGGGAACGTCCGCGCCGCCTCGTCTACCGTCGCCAGCGTGCCGCGCCGCACGTCGGGATAGTTGCTCGGCGGCGGCTCGATACCCTTGTCGGCCCACTCGTCGAGCGCCACCAGCAACGCGCGCATCAAGGGCGCCGCGCTGCGGTAGGAGTTCGTGACGTGCTCGCACGACCCGCGATCGGTCGGCACGAAACCGACGCCCGTGCCGCCGCCGTGCGGGTGGCTGGCCAGCAGGTACAGCCGCACGTTGTCCGGAATGGGTACGGCGTTGCCGTGGGCGTCATGGACGTTCAGCGACGCCTTCATCTGCCAGAACTCGTTGCTGGTGTCGATGTGCAGCACCAGCGGGTCGGTCGCCGGCCGCTTCAGGATGCCGTCACGGATGTTCGTCAACGGATCGGTCGTCACCGCGTACGTCAACGGCGGGTACGAAGTCGACGTGAAGTCGGCGGTGCGATCCTGGCGCGAGTAGATGTTCGGATCCGAGAATTCGACGTTCGCGAACAGGCGGTGCGAGCCGGGGATGTGAATGCGCACGGCGTCGAATACCTGCCGTCCCGCCTCATCCGCGTTGAAGCCGAGATACAGGTAGTCGCGCATGTACATGCCGGTCGACGAGATGCCGAGCCCGTAGGCGCGCCGGATGCCGGTGGCCGCCCCGCTCTCGGCCAGCGGATTCGGATTGCCGGCGTCATCCACCGCCTGGTAGCGCAGGAACGAGGCGAGATCCCGCGTCACGGCATACCCCAGTCCCATCACCCAGGGGTTCCTGGCCGGGTAGGTCAGGTCATAGACCTTGTGCGCGTCGAACCCGTCGAATACGCACAGGTCGGCCGCCGAAGGCTGCAGCGACGCCCGGCCGGTCGGGCACTTGCCGAACGCCCACTGGTCGGACGGGACCACACGCCGCGGACCGTCGACGGTGTCGCGCACCGTCAGCACCGAGTGCGCGGCGTTCGTGTCCGCCGTTTCGTAGCTGACGAAGCGGCTGTTCCCCTTGAGGGGCACCGTGTAGACCGCGGCGCCGCCTTCGACCGCGTCGGCGACTGCCTGCAACGGATCCGACGGATACTCGATCCGGATGCGCGACACGATGGGGCTGCCGTCGGGCTGCACCGCGACGGGGAGGTTCGCTCCCAGGCGGTTGCGGCCTTCCGTCGTGATGATGTCGCCCGCCCACCCGGCGTCCACGAAGCTGTAGCCGAGCCGGAAGATCAGCCCGTCGGCCGTGTCGGGATCGGCCCCTGGCGCCAACGGCGGGAACGTCTGGAACCCGAGCTCGATCGGGTTGCCGCGGTTGTTGATGCCGTACAGCAGCTTGCGATTCCCGCGCGCCATGTCGACCGGCTTGATGATGAAGAACGGCGCGCTGAACTCCACGAGTCCGCGCTCGTTGCGCGGCGCGCGGTCCAGGTTGACGATGACGGCGTTGCGCGGGTCGTGCGGGTCGACCTCCATGTGCGCCGTGCCGTCGAGCCGCTCGAACGGCCCCGCGTCGCCGAACGACTTGCCGCCGGCATGGGGAGTCGTGCGCTCCACCTCTATCCTCACCACGCGCGCATCGGCCGCCTGCGCCGACAGGACGCACAGCGCCGCGGCCGCGAATACGACGCTGCCGAAGTGTTTCGCCATGTCGATCCTCCCTGCCGCCTACTGCTGGCCCCGCTCGTCCTCACGGGCGCCGGACAGGATGTTGTACAGCCCGTAGTTCCCCTCGTGGCAGGCGTACTCGTAGAGCACGTCGCCGCGCTTCATCTGCAGCAACGCCGTGAACGGTCGCGTGAAGGTCGTCAGGTCGTTGACCGTGTACTCGTAGTGCAGCGTGTCGTCCGCAACGCGCCGGAAGCGCTCGGTCAGGTGGAGCGTCGCGCCGGTGCCGACCGCCCGGTCGATCGACGGGTTGTAGCTCGCCAGCTTGTCGCTGAAGTTGATCGTCTCGATCACGAGCGTGTCGCCCTCCCAGCGGCCGCGCGAGTTGCCCGACCACTGCGGTATGTCCGCGGCCAAGTGCTCCCGCCCGTCGAGGGGCACGACGCGGACGTCGTGCACCATCTCGGTCAGAATCGCCACGTGGTCCGCGGTCTGGAAGATCTGGATGTTCTGGTTGTAGCCCGCGGGCATGATCGGGGGTCCGGAGTTGAAACCGACCAGGCACCGCTCGCCAAGTCCGCGGTCCTCCCAGCTGTCGGCGCCGATGCCGGCGGCGCGCACGCGCACCGGACGGGTCCCCGGCAAATCCTCGTCGAGCGACAACACGTGCATTTCGACGCCCGGCTGCAACGGCGGCAGGCGGCCGTCCGGCGGATCGACGATCAGCGACGTGCGCTGATCGTCCGTCAGCCGCGCCCCCTGGTCGATCCAGAAGTTGTTGTAGGCGCTCACCTCGCCGCCGATCGGCAAGCTGTCCTCCGGTCGGATTGCCGCCGCGGCCTGCGCCTCGAACACCGCCGCCTCCTCCGCGCTCAGCGTCGCCCTGTCGCCGAGCGCAGCGGGGCGCTCCAGCGGTGTGACGGTGCGGAAGTCCCAGACGCCCTGGAGGTCCGGCTTGCCGTCCGGCAGGCGCTGCGGCTCGTACGCGGTCTGGCCGGCCGCCGGGAGCGAACTCCCCGCGGCAAGCGTGAACAGGGCAAGCACGGTGACGATTCGGCGAATGCGCATCTTGTCCTCCTGACGGGGCCGCGGCGCGGCGCGGCGCACCGCCCACGATTGTACTGCGCATGATATCGTCCGGGGCGCCCGGAACCGAACGCCGGACGCACGGAGGCGATTCCCCGCATGCAGGCAGTTCGCGCAGAGTTTCCGCTCGACGTCGAGCTCGACCATGGCGCGGCGTGGCGGCGGATGCGGGATTTGTCCATGGCGCACATGTACGTTCCCGGCCTCGCCCCTGTGACATTCGTCGGCCCCCAACGCGAAGGCCCGGGTACGCACCGCCGCGTGCGGATGTACGGGCTGCTGGCCATGGACGAGACCGTCATCGCATGGCGTGAGGGCGCAGGGTTCACCCTGCGCCTGCACCGTGGCGCGAGCGGGCCGCTGCCGCCGCTGCGGGAGCACTACTTCGACTACGGGCTCGACGTGCGCGACGGCCGCGTCTGGCTGGTCAACCGCATGCGCTACGAGGTGGGCCTCGGTCCCCTGGGCGCCCTGCTCGAGCGCCTGCTGCTGCGGCGGATCTTCCGCCGCCAGCTCCAAGACATCACCCTGGCGCAGAAGCTGTACTACGAGACCGGCGAGCGTGCGACGCCGGCCATGCTGAAGGCCGCCAAATCCCGTCTCCGGGAGGCAAGGTGAGCGTCCTGATCAGGAACGGCCGGGTAGTGACCGCGGCCGACGACTACCACGCCGACGTCTTCGTCGACGGCGGGACGGTCGCGCTCATCGGCCGCAACCTCGTGGTGGAGGCCGACCGGGTCATCGATGCCTCCGACCGGCTCGTGATACCGGGCGGCGTCGATCCCCACACCCACATGGAGATGCCGTTCGGGGGCACGGAAACCGCCGATACGTTCGAGACCGGCACGCGCGCGGCGGCATTCGGCGGGACGACCTGCATCGTCGACTTCGCGATGCAGAGCCGCGGCCGCTCCACACTCGAGGGGCTGGACACCTGGCACGCCAAGGCGGCCGGCAAGGCGGCCGTCGACTATGCATTCCACATGATCGTGACGGACCTGCCCGAGCGCCGCGTGGCGGAGCTGCGGCGGCTTGCCGACGAGGGCGTGACCAGTTTCAAGCTGTTCATGGCCTATCCCGGGGTGCTGCTCTCGGACGACGCGACGATATTCCGCGCCATGCGCAAGGCGGGCGAGGACGGGACCCTGGTCTGCATGCACGCGGAGAACGGCGTCGTAATCGACGAGCTGGTCAAGGCCGCGCTGGCGGCAGGGCACGTCGAGCCGAAGTATCACGCGCTGACGCGGCCCACCCGCCTGGAGGCGGAAGGCGCGTACCGCGCGCTGGCGATAGCCGAGGTGGCGCGCGTGCCGGTCTACATCGTGCACCTCAGTTGCCACGATGCGCTCACCGAACTGCGGCGGGCGCGGGAGCGGGGCGTGATGGCCCACGCCGAGACCTGCCCGCAGTATCTGCTCCTGGACGCTTCGGCCTACGACGAACCCGACTTCGGCGGCGCGAAGTACGTGATGACGCCGCCGCTGCGGGAGAAGCGGAACCAGGACGAGCTGTGGCGCGGCCTGCGGAGCGCCGATCTGGACGTCATCTCGACGGACCACTGCCCGTTCTGCCTGCGCGAGCAGAAGGAGCTGGGCCGCGGCGACTTCAGCCGCATCCCGAACGGGGGACCGGGTGTCGAGAACCGCATGAGCCTCATCCATCATCACGGCGTCAACGCCGGCAGGATCGGCCTCAACCGGTTCGTGGATCTCACCGCCACCACGCCGGCCCGCATCTTCGGGATGTTCCCGCGCAAGGGGACCATTGCGGTCGGATCGGACGCGGACATCGTCATCTTCGACCCGCGGCGCGAGGTGACCATCAGCAGCGGGAACCCTGCAACCCATCACATGAACGTCGACTACAGCGCCTACGAGGGGTTCCAGGTGCGCGGCTATCCGGAAACGGTGCTCTTGCGGGGCCGCGTAGTGGTGGACCGCGGCGAGTACGTCGGACGGGCCGGAGACGGCGAATTCGTCAAGCGCGGCCCGTACGGGGGCGCATACGCCCCCCTGACCGCGGCCTCGCGCGCGCCGGCCGATTACTGAACGGAACGTCGGATGGCCGCAGATACTGCAGCACCGAACTCCACATCCACGCCCGGCGTGGCCGCGGGCCGGCTGGCCGTCGGCGCCTACCAGCGCAACTTCGCCGATCTGCACCCGCCCTACAGCGGCCACGAAGCCGCCGTGGCTGCGTCCCGCTGCTATTTCTGTCACGACGCGCCGTGCGTCGCGGCGTGCCCGACGACCATCGACATCCCCCTGTTCGTTCGCCAGATTGCAACGGGTACGGCCCGGGCGGCGGCGAAGACGATCTTCGACAGCAACATCCTGGGCGGGATGTGCGCCCGCGCGTGTCCGACCGAAACGCTGTGCGAGCAGGCCTGCGTGCGCGAGCACGCCGAGGGCAAGCCCGTGGAGATTGGACGGCTGCAGCGCTTCGCCACCGACGCGCTGATGGCGCGGGCCGGCCATCCCTACCAGCGCGCCGCGGCCACGGGCCGCCGCGTCGCCGTCGTCGGCGCGGGGCCGGCGGGCCTGGCCTGCGCCCACCGGCTGGCGCTGAAGGGCCACGCGGTGACGCTGTTCGAAGCGCGCCCCAAGGCCGGTGGACACAACGAGTACGGCATCGCCAGCTACAAGACCGTGGACGACTTCGCCGCGCGGGAGATCGAGTGGCTGCTGGGCGTCGGCGGCATTGCAGTGGAGCTCGGCCGGCGGCTGGGCGCCGGGCTGACGCTCGACGCCCTTGTCCGCGACTACGATGCCGTGTTTCTCGGCATCGGGCTGGCCGGCGTCAACGCGCTCGGCGCACCGGGCGACGGCGCGGACAACGTGCGGGACGCGGTTGACTTCATCGCCGAGCTGCGCCAGGCGGACGACTTGTCCACGCTGCCGGTCGGGCGCCGCGTAGTCGTCATCGGTGGCGGCATGACGGCGGTGGATGCCGCCGTGCAGGCGAAGCTGCTCGGCGCCGAGGACGTGGCGCTGGTCTACCGCCGGGGACGCGACACCATGGGCGCCTCGGGTTACGAGCAGGATCTGGCCACCGCCCGCGGCGTGCGCATCGTCACCAATGCGCGGCCCGCGCGTCTGGTGGTGGACGGGACGGTGCGCGCCGTGGAGTTCGTTCGCACGGAAGACTGCTCCGGCGGCTTCCGCGACACGGAGGAGACGTTCCGCCTGCCGGCCGACCAGGTGTTCAAGGCGATTGGCCAGCGTCTGGACGGCGCGCCGGACGGCATCGCCCTGAAGGACGGCAGGATCCGGGTGGCGGGTGCCGGGCGCACGAGCCGGCCGGGCGTATGGGCCGGCGGTGACTGCGTGGCGGCCGGCGACGACCTGGTCGTTACCGCGGTGGCGCAGGGGCGCGACGCCGCCGAGGACATCCACACTGTGCTCGTGGACTGACCCGAAGGGAGCCGGATCATGGCAACGCTTGCAACCGAATTTCTCGGGATCAGGTCCCCCAACCCTTTCTGGCTGGCCTCCGGACCGCCGACGGACAAGGAGTACAACGTGCGCCGCGGCTTCGAGGCCGGCTGGGGCGGCGCCGTCTGGAAGACGCTGGCGGAGGACGGACCGCCGCTCGTCAACGTCAACGGCCCGCGCTACGGCGCCGTGTGGGGCGCCGACCGGCAACTGCTGGGCCTCAACAACATCGAGCTGATCACCGACCGGCCCCTGGAGTTGAACCTGCGCGAGATCAAGGCGGTCAAGCGCGACTATCCGGACCGCGCCGTCGTCGTGTCGCTCATGGTTCCCTGCGAGGAGCACGCCTGGCAGCGCATCCTGCGGGCAGTCGAGGAGACGCGCGCGGACGGTGTGGAGCTGAACTTCGGGTGTCCGCACGGGATGAGCGAACGGGGGATGGGCTCGGCGGTAGGCCAGGTGCCGGAATACGTCGAAATGGTGACGCGCTGGGTGAAGGCGGCCACGAGGATGCCGGTCATCGTGAAACTGACGCCCAACGTTACCGACGTGCGCTACGCCGCGCGCGCCGCGCGCGCCGGCGGCGCCGACGCCGTCAGCCTGATCAACACGCTGAACTCCATCACGTCGGTGAACCTCGATACCTTCAGCCCCGAGCCGTCGATCGACGGCAAGGGCAGCCACGGCGGCTACGCCGGTCCGGCGGTCAAGCCGGTCGGCCTGCACATGGTCGGCGCGATAGCCCGCGACCCGGCGACCGCCGACCTGCCCCTATCCGGCATCGGCGGAATCACGACCTGGCGCGACGCGGCCGAGTACATCGCCCTCGGCTGCGGCCCCGTGCAGGTCTGCACCGCCGCCATGACGTACGGCTTCCGCATCGTCCAGGAAATGATCGCCGGCCTGCAGCTCTGGATGGAGGACAAGGGGTACGCCAGCCTGTCCGACTTCCGGGGACGGGCCGTGCGCAACGTCATGGACTGGCAGCATCTGAACCTCAACTACACCACCAAGGCGCGCATCGACCAGGGGCTGTGCATCAAGTGCGGGCGCTGCTACGCCGCCTGCGAGGACACTTCCCACCAGGCCATAGCCGTCGAGGACCAGCGTGTATTCAAGGTAATCGACGCCGAGTGCGTGGCCTGCAACCTGTGCGTGATCGTGTGTCCCGTGGAGGGTTGCATAACGATGGACGCGCTCCCCGTCGGCGCGGTCGACGAGCGTACCGGTCAGGTCGTCGAGGACTACGCCAACTGGACCACCCATCCGCACAACCCGCAGGCGGCGCGCGGCGAATCGTGACGCGGCGTTGGCGTAGAATGGCCGCGGAGGTGTCCCCGTTCATGTGCGTATCCCGTGCCGCGTCGTTCCGACTGGCCGTTCTCTCCACCGTCCTGCTGTTGACCGCCTGGGCCGGCGCGGCCTCCGCGCAGGCGGCGCGCGACTTCACGCCGGTCACCGACGCCATGCTGCAGGAACCGTCCCCCGGCGACTGGCTGAGCTGGCGCCGGACGCTCGACGGCTGGGGCTACAGCCCGCTGAACGAGATCAACCGCGACAACGTCCACCGGCTGCGCATGGTGTGGTCGCGCGCGCTGAGCGCCGGCAGCCAGCAGGGTACGCCGGTGGTGTACGACGGCGTGCTGTACATGCCCAACCCGCGCGACGTCATCCAGGCCCTGGACGCCGCCACCGGCGACCTGCTGTGGGAGTACCGCCGGCAGCGGCCGGACGATCTCTACGACTACATCTCCCCCTTGTTGTCTGAAGCGAAACGCAACATCGCCATCTACGACAACCTGATCATCTCGACGAGCGGCGACGATTACGCCTACGCGCTCGACGCCGCCACCGGACGGGTGGTCTGGGAGACGCAGATCCTGGACTACAAGGTGCATCCCGCGCACCAGACCTCGGGGCCGATCATCGCGGACGGCAAGGCGGTCTCCGGCCGTGGCTGCATGCCGGCCGGCGGCCCGCAGGCGTGCATTATCGTGGCGCACGATGCGCTGACGGGCGCGGAAGCGTGGCGCACGCGGCTGATCCCGGGCCCCGGCGAGCCGGGCGACGAAACGTGGGGCGACGTGCCGTTCGACGAGCGGTCGCACGTCGGCTCGTGGGTGGTGCCGAGCTACGACCCGGAGCTGAACCTGATCTACCTCGGCACGTCGGTCACGTCACCGGCGCCGAAGTTCCTGCTCGGCAGCACGGACCTGAAGTACCTGTACCACAACTCCACGCTGGCGCTCGACGCCGACACGGGCGAGATCGCCTGGCATTACCAACACCTCAACGATCACTGGGACCTCGATCATCCGTTCGAGAGGCTGCTGGTCGACACCGCCGTAGCGCCCGACCCCTCCGTGGTGAGCTGGATCAACCCGCGTCTGCGCCCCGGTGAGATCCGGCGCGTGGTGACCGGCATACCCGGCAAGACCGGCGTTGTCTACACGCTCGACCGCGCCAGCGGGGAGTTCCTGTGGGCCACGCCGACGATCACGCAGAACGTGATCAGCAACATCGACGGCGCCACGGGAGCGGTGTCGGAGAATGCCGAGCTGGTCTTCACCAGCCGCGGACAGCAGGTGCTGACCTGCCCCACTACAACGGCGGCAAGGACTGGGAGGCCGGCGCCTACAGCCCGCTGACCAACATGATGTACATGCCGCTCCGCAACACCTGCGCGCGCATGATGGTGGTGGATAGCTCCGCGGAGCGGGCTGCGGCGTCGGCGGGTCCCGAAGCGCTGCCCATCGAGCTGTACTCGCTCGCGGTGCGCCAGGAGATCGCCCCCGGCACCGACATGGTCGGCGCCGTGCACGCGATCTCGGCCGAGACCGGCGCCATCGCCTGGAAGTACGAGCAGCGCGCCGCCACCGCCTCACTGTTCGCCAGCGGTGGTGGCCTGGTGTTCGTCGGCGACGCCAACGGGCGTTTCCGGGCGCTCGACGACACCACGGGCGAGTCGCTCTGGGAGGTCAACGTCGGCTCGTCCCTGTCGGGTTTCCCGATCAGCTACGCGGTCGGCGGCAAGCAGTACGTCGTGGCCAGCACCGGCGCCGGAAATCCGATGTCGTTCCTGGCATTGACGCCGGAGCTGCGGCCCAGCGTCGGCAACAACATCTTCGTATTCGCACTCCCCTGAGATCGGCGGTCCAGATTGCAGAGCTCGTCACCACGTGCCCCGGCGCTATCGCCATACGCAGCCCTCGTGTTGCTCCTGCTCTCGCTCACCGCCGGACCGGCGGTGGGACAGGAGGCGCCCGACGCGTCGCTCCCGGAGAGCTTCGACGAGCCGATGCCGCTCCTCACCTCGTCGCTCGGCAGCTTCACGCGGCCGATCTCGTCCGGCAGCCCCGAGGCGCAGCGGTACTTCGACCAGGGCTTTCAACTGATGTACGCGTTCGCCAAGGTGGACGCCGCCCGCTCGTTCCGCGAGGCGCAGAAGCACGATCCCGACTGCGCCATCTGCTACTGGGGTGAAGCCTGGACCTGGGGCTCGTATCTGAACGGGCCGATGCGCGCCGACGAGGCGCCGCGGGCGTACGCCGCCGTCCAGAAGGCGCTGGCGCTCGCGCCGGACCACGCCAGCGAGCGCGAGCGGGCCTTCATCGACGCGCTGGCCGTGCGCTACGTCGAGGACTTCGACCCCGAGCAGCGGGTCGAGCAGGATCGCGCGTACGCGGAAGCGATGCGCGCGCTGGCGGAACGCTATCCGGACGACCTGGACGCGGTCACGCTGTACGGCGAAGCGCTTTTCCTGCTGGAGCCGCGGCGCGGGACGCGGGACCTGAACGACCCGAACGTCCAGCGGCTGCACGGGGTGCTCGAACAGGTGCTGGCGGCCGACATCCGGCACCCCGGCGCGTGCCACCTGTACGTGCACGCCACCGAGTCGACCGTCCGGCCCGAGCTGGCCGAGCCGTGCACCGAGTTTCTCGGCGACTCCATCCCGGGGGCGAGCCACATCAACCACATGCCGTCGCATACCTGGAACGAGATCGGCCGCTGGGGCGACTCGGTGCGGGCGAACCTGCAGGCGTGGCACTCCGACCGGAAGGCGGAGCTCGGCGAGGGCGTCGCCATCTATCCGTCGCACAACCTGCACATGCTGCTGTTCGCCGCCTCGATGGACGGCCAGGGCGCCGTGGCCATCCAGGCCGGCAAGGACTACGCGAAACTGACCGGCGACACGATCTACCACGTCCTCACGCTGCTCCGGTTCGGCCGCTTCGACGAGATCGCCGCCGTGACCGAGCGCCCCGAGACGGAAGTGTCGGGCGGCCTGTGGGACTTCGCCCAGGGGTATGCCCACCTGCGCAACGGAGAGGCCGACTTCGCGCCGGTCTATCTCGACCGCGTGCGGCGCGCGGCCGAGACCACGGACCAGCGCCTGCGGTTCCACCCGGGCGGTGACATCCTGGGCATCGCGGCCGCGATCCTGGAGGGCGAGATCCACCGCGACGCAGAGGATCTCGAGAGCAGCATCCGCGCGTTCGAGGCGGCGGTCGCCCAGGAGGACGCGCTCATGTACGACGAGCCGGAGCCGCTGCCGTTCGCGGCGCGCCACTGGCTCGGAGCGGCGCTGATCGAGGCGGGCCGCTACGCCGAGGCCGAGCGGGTTTACCGCGCGGACCTGGAAGACCACCCGCACAACGGATGGTCGCTGTTCGGCCTCAAGGCCGCCCTCGCTGCGCAGGGCAAGTCCTCGCCGGATGTCGAACAGGACCTGGCCGCAAGCTGGGCGCGCGCCGATACCTGGCTGCAGGCATCGCGCTACTAGGAACGCGCGGCAAGGCCGCGGCAGGCATGATCCAGCTCACCCACGTCTGCAAGCAGTACGGACGGCAGGCCGTCGTGGACGACCTGTCGCTGGAAGTCGACGCCGGCGAGGTGCTGATCCTGCTCGGGGGATCCGGCTGCGGCAAGACGACCACCCTCAAGATGATCAACCGCCTGGTGGAGCCGACGTCCGGCGCCGTCAGCATCGACGGCACGGATACGTCGACCATTCCGCCCCACGAGCTCAGGCGGCGCATAGGCTACGCGTTCCAGCAGGTGGGGTTGTTCCCGCACATGACCGTCGAGGAAAACGTGGCCGTCACGCCGTCGCTGCTCGGCTGGGCGCCGGCCCGCATCCGCACCCGCACCGAAGAGCTGCTGGAGCTCGTTGAGCTCGAACCGGACAAGGTCCGGGACCGGCGTCCCAACGAGCTGTCCGGCGGCCAGCAACAGCGCGTGGGCGTGGCGCGGGCGCTGGCGGCCAGCCCCGACGTGCTGCTGCTCGACGAGCCCTTCGGCGCGCTGGATCCGCTCACGCGGGAGCGGTTGCAGGAGTCGTTCCTGCACGTCCGCCGGGAGCTCGGCCTGACCGCCGTGTTCGTTACGCACGACATGGCGGAAGCGCTGCTCCTGGGCGACCGGGTTGCGGTGATGCACGACGGCCGGCTGGAGCAGATCGGCGCGCCGCGCGATCTGCTGAACCGGCCGGGTTCCCCCTATGTCCGCGAGCTGATGGACACGCCGCGGCGGCAGGCGGCGGCCGTCTCGCGCCTGTCCGGTGAGCCGACCGCGTGAGTGAGCAGCTCGCCCTCCTGCCGGAGTACCTCACCGCCCACCTGCAGTTGACGCTCGTCGCGCTGCTGCTGAGCGCGGCCACCGCGCTGCCGCTCGGCATCGCGGCCACACGCTCGCGCTGGCTGGAACCGGTGGCGCTGGGGGTGGCGGGCGTGATCCAGACGGTGCCCGGTCTGGCCCTGCTGGCCCTCATGGTGCCCCTGCTCGCCGCCGCGGATCTCCAGAGCATCGGCTTCCTGCCGGCGATCTGCGGCCTCACGCTGTACGGCGTGTTTCCCATCCTGCGCAACACCGTCACCGGCATCAGCGGCGTGAGCCCCGTGTACAAGGAGGCGGCCCGCGGCGTGGGCATGACCCCGCGGCAGCAACTGGTGCGCGTGGAGCTGCCCCTGGCCATGCCGGTGATCGTGGCCGGACTGCGCACCGCAACGGTCTGGCTGGTAGGCATCACCACGCTCTCCACGCCGGTCGGCGCCACGAGCCTCGGCAATTACATCTTCAGCGGCCTGCAGATCCGCAACTACACCGCGGTGGTCGTCGGCTGCGTCGCGGCGGGCGGGCTGGCGCTGCTCCTCGACGGCCTGGTGCGGGCGGTCGAGGACGGACTCGTGCGCCGGCGGCGGCCGCAGGTGGCGGCCGCGCTGGCGATCGCCGCCCTGCTGTACGGCTACGCCGGCGTCACGCTGGCGGCGCGCTGGAGCGATGCGGAACGGCCGGTCGTCGTCGGCTCGAAGACGTTCACCGAGCAATACGTCCTGAGCGCCGTCATCGCGAACCTGGTCGAGCGCGAGACCGGACGCCGGACGACGCTCGTGCAGTCGCTGGGATCGACGGTTGCGTTCGACGCGCTCACCGCCGACGAGATCGACATCTACGTCGACTACTCGGGCACGGTCTGGGTGAACCACATGGAGGGCGGCGAGACGTTCCCCGACCGCGCGGTGCTGACGGACAGCGTCCGCCGCTTTCTGCACGACCGGCACGGCGTGACGCTGGCGGCGATGCTGGGCTTCGAGAACACGTACGCGGTGTCCGTCCGCGGCGCCGACGTCGACCGTCTCGGCCTGAGAACCATCAGCGACCTCGCGCCGGTCGCGCGGCAGTTCGTCTTCGGCGCCGACTACGAGTTCTTCGCGCGGCCGGAATGGCCGGCCGTCCGCGACGCGTACGGTCTCGCCTTCCGGGAGCTGCGCACGATGGACCCGTCGCTGATGTACCAGGCCGTCGCCGCTGGCGAGGTCGACGTGATCAGCGGCTACGGAACCGACGGGCGCATCGACGCCTACGGGCTGCAGGCGCTGGAGGACGACCGGCATGCCGTGCCGCCGTACGACGCGGTCGTGCTGGCCGGCGCGCGGCTCGCGCGCGAGGCCCCGGACGTCATGGCGGCGCTCGGACGGCTCGACGGCGCCATCGACACCGATCGGATGCGCGCCATGAACTTCGAAGTCGACGAACAGGGAGCGGACCCGTCCGCGGTCGCCGCCCGCTTCGTCGAAGGCCTGCTCGGCGTACGCTGAGCAGAGGACGCACCCGATGTCGATTCTGGAATTCCTGGGCCTGTCCGGCCGCGCCGGCGCCGCATCCGAAGGCAGCGCCGCGCCCGAGGCGGACGCCGTGCGCCGCATCGTGGGCGAGCTGGAGGCGATCCCGGAGGACCGGGCGCGCTACCTGGCCGGCTTCGCCTACATCCTGGGCCGCGCCGCGCACGCCGACGCGCATATCAGCGACGAAGAGACGCGCAAGATGGAAGAGATCGTGCAGGTGCTGGGCCACGTGCCGGAAGCCCAGGCCGTGCTCGTCGTCGAGATCGCCAAGAACCAGGTCCGCCTGTTCGGCGGCACCGAGGACTTCCTGGTCACGCGCCAGTTCCGCGAGCTGTCGGACAAGGTGCAGCGCATGGAGCTGCTCGAGTGCGTCTTCGCCGTCTCGGCCGCTGACGAGTCCATTACCGTGGCGGAGGAGGGTCAGGCGCGCCAGATTTCCAGGGAGCTCGGCCTGACGCACGGCGAGTTCGTGGCGGCCCGCGCCGCGTTCGCCGAGCACATCGAGGCGTTGAAGAGCTTCCGGCAGCGCAGGTAGCGCTCCACGGCCCGCCGGATCAGCGCCGGGCTGCGGCGGCGCGCAGGGCGCGCGGGTTGGCGTCCAGCATGACCGCCACCCAGCGGAAGTCGCGCGTGTTCTCCAGCGCAATCTTGATGGACATGGTGAGCGGCACGGAGAACAGCATGCCGACGGGCCCCCACACCCAGCCCCAGAACACCAGCGACACGAACACGACCAGCGCGGACAGGCCGAGCCGCCGGCCCAGGAGAAGCGGTTCGACGACGTTGCCGAAGATGACGTTGATGCCGATGTAGCCCAGGGCGATCAGGCCTGCGCGCGCCAGGTCGAACTGGACGATCGCGAGCAACACGGCCGGCACCGCCGCGATGATCGACCCGAGCGTCGGGATGAAGTTCAGGATGAAGGCGACGAGCCCCCACAACAGCGCGAAGTCGAGTCCGAAGGCCGCGACCCACAGGCCCAGCAGCACCCCCGTCGCGGCGCTGACGGCCGACTTGATCGCCAGGTAGCGCTGCACCTGGAGCATCATCTGCTCCAACTGCCCGAACTGCACGTGCTCGCCGAACGCCTCCCGCAGCTTGGCGCTGAAGCCGGCCGCCTCGATCAGGATGAACGACACGGTCAGCAGGACCAGGAACGTGTTGGAGGCGAACGAGGTAATCGCCCCCAGCGTGCCGCCCAGGAGGTCGAAAACGCTTCCGAACGGCACGAGCTCCAGCGTGCTCCAGTCCTCGATCGGCAGCCCGAGATCACCGCCCAGCGCCAGACCGGAATCGAGCAGCGCCTGCAGGCGCGCCTGGTAGCGGGGCGCGGCGGCCCCGAAATCGTTGACCGAGCGCCCCACCACCAGCGCCAGCACGCCGATGGCGGCGACCGCGAGCAGCACCGCGCCGAGCACAGCGAGCGGCCGCGGCACGCGCCAGCGCTGCAGCTGCCCGATGAGGGGCACGCTGACGACGGCCAGAAACACCGCGACGAGAAACGGCAGCACGAGCGGCGCGGCCGCGCGCAGGCCGGCAACGATGACTACCAGGCAGGCGCCGGCCACGAGAAACTGCAGGCCGGCGCCGGTGAATCCGCTGCGTCTGTCGCTCATGACTCGCTTTCGAACAATGTCAGGGCGAAGCGGGAGTCGGGCTCGATCCACTGCTGGCAGACCGTGAACCCGGCCCGCGCGCCCATCTCGGCAATGCCCGCCGGCTCGTACTTGTACGAGCTCTCGGTCCAGATCCGCTCGCCCTCGTCGATGCTGATGCAGCAACCGGCGCCGCGGATGCAAACGAGCTGATCGGCGCGGCTGACGAGGTACACCTCGATGCGTGAAGCCGCGGCGTTCCACTCCACGCAGTGATCGAATTCAAGCAGGTCGAAGTCGGCGTCCAGCTCGCGGTTCAGCCGCGCCAGCACGTTCTTGTTGAATGCCGCCGTCAGACCGAGCGGATCGTCGTACGCCAGCAGCAGCTCAGCCTCCGGCTTGACCAGGTCCGCACCCAGCAGCAGCCGGTCACCCGGCCGGCACGCCCGCCGCAGCTCCTGCAGGAAGCGGTCCGCCTCGTCCGGCGACAGGTTGCCGATGTTGGAGCCGAGGAACAGTACGAGCGCGCGGCCGTCCGTCCGGCGCCGGCGCAGCGCTTCGCGCACACCCGTTTCGTAGTCGGCCTCGTGGGCGTGCAGCATGACGGAGAGGTGCGCCGCCAGGGTTCGCTCCGACTGCGCGAGCGCGGCCGGGGAGATGTCGACGAGATGCACGTCGAGCTCACGGCCGCCTGCGGCCGCGAGCAGCACGGACAGCTTCTCGCCGCTGCCGCCGCCCAGCTCCACCACGGTGTCGCAGCCGCCGGACGCCGACATGATGGCGCCGGCGTGCGCCGCCAGCAGGCCGTGCTCGCCGCGCGTGATCCGGTACCAGGGCAGCTCGCAGATCGCCTCGAACAGCTTCGAGCCGAGCGCGTCGTACAGGTACTTGGCCGGGATCTCCTTCGGCCGGCGCGCGAAGCCGTCCGCGATCTCGCGGGCCATCTCGATCGTCGGGTCGGCGCCGACCGTTGCCGTCGGGCTGTGCACTTGCTGCCTCCGCGCGGTTACTGGATGTCGCGCACGCACCTGAACGCCGCGTACACGTACGGATAGTGCGGCCGGAACCAGTTCCGGAAGCTGCGGCGGACGAGGCCGCGGCCGGTGGCCGGCGACGCCCCCTTGACCACGTAGTGGTCCCCGTCGAAGAAGTCCGCGGAATATTCCGGATAGGACGCCATCGGCTCGAAGCCGGGAAAGCCCTCGAAGACGGTCGAGGTCCACTCCCAGCCATTTCCCACCAGGTCGTGCACGCCCCAGGCGCTGGCGCCGGCGGGATACGAGCCGACCGGCAGCGGGTCCCAGTGGCGGAAATCGAAGTTGCCGCGCGTCTCGTCCGGCTCGGCAGCGCCCCAGGGGTGCGGCCGCTCCACGCCGTCGGGCGCACCGTAGGCCGCGCGGTGGAACTCCGGCTCGCTCGGCAGCCGCAGTCCGCGCCACGCCGTATAGGCGGCCGCCTCGTCGTGCGTCACGTATACCGGCCACGCCGCGGGCAGCGGGATCGGCTCGAACATGCCGCGCCAGGTCCAGACGCCGTCGCGCCGCTCCCAGAACAGCGGATGCGTGCGCCCCGCCGCCTCCCGCCGGCGCCATGCGGCCGGCGTCCAGAAACTGCGCTCGGCGTACCCGCCGGCCTCGACGAACGCCAGGTAGTCCTGATTGGTCACGTTGTAGCGATCGATCCCGAACGCGGCCACCTCCACCTCGAGCGCCGGAAACTCGTTGTCCCAGCCGAACGGGATGGCGTCGCGCGCGCTGCCGAGGGTGGCGCGTCCGGCGGGCACGCGCACCACGGCGTGCGTCGGCGGCGGGCCGCCGGTCACCGGCTCCGCGCCGGCAGGCGGCCGCTTCAACGCGAAATCCAGCCGATGGTACATGTACAGCAGCGTTTCCTGGTGCATCACCTCGTGCTCCAGAAGCGTGTGCACGCCCTGCGCCCGCCGCACGACCGCATTGGCGTCGCCCGCGACGTCGGCCGTCTCCAGCGCGTCCAGAATCGCGCGGTCGGCCCGATCCACGTACTGCCGGACGGTGTCGCGCGCCGGCCAGCGGTCGATGGCGGACGCGGCGGCGGCCCGCCCGTCGTGCGGGTCGATGCCGCGGGCGAACAGCATGTCCAGCTCCGGATCGAGACCGGTCGCGTCCAGCCCCTTCCTGAGCAGGCAGTTGACGGCGAACGCCGGAATGTGACCGTCGTAGAACACCAGCGGGTGGCGCAGCGGGATCGGCTGCTCGTAGTAGGCGTCCGGCTCGACGAGCGCGAACAGCGCCGCCGTGCGCGCACGGTTGGCGCGGTAGGCGCGCATGACCGCTTCGCGGTCGAAACCGGTGTCGGGGATCGCGCGTGGCGTGGGCATCCGCAGGGAACGAGCCGTAGCGGGACTCCGCAATATGGTACCAAGAAGGGGCGGGCAATGGATATGCTAGTGTTGTCCTGACCACGTCACTGCTCGTTGCGAAAGTGGCGGAACTGGCAGACGCGCCGGATTTAGGATCCGGTGGCCGCAAGGCCTTGGGGGTTCAAGTCCCCCCTTTCGCACCAGCCTCGCGCCAGCACCCCATCAACAATGAAGGCTGAATTTACGGACGTAAGCGAGATACGCAAGCGCGTTGCGGTCGAGGTGCCGTCCGCCGCCGTCGAGCAGGAGATCGAACGGCTCGCGCAACGCTACCGGCGCTCCGTCCGCATCCCGGGGTTCCGGCCGGGCAAGGCGCCGGCCAGGCTGGTCCGCCAGCGGCTGCGGGACCAGATTCTCGAGGAGGCCGCGCAGAACCTCGTGCCGCGCGTCATCGGCGACCTGCTGAAGGAACACGACATCCAGCCGGTGGCGGCGCCGGACGTTCAGGACGTCGAGATCGACGAAGGCCGGCCCCTGACGTTCATCGCCACGTTCGAGACCATGCCGGAGGTCGACGCCGGCGAGTACGACGAGCTCACGCTGCGCCGCACGCCGGTCGAGGTGACTGATGCGAACATTGACGAGGCGCTCGAGCAGCTCCGCCAGCGCGCCGCCCGCGAGGCGCCGGTCGAAGGGCGCGGCGTGGAGCGCGGCGATGTCGTCACGGTCGACCTGGAGCGGCGCGTCCTGCGGCCGGCCGGCAGTGAGCCGGGACCGCCGCCCGCACCCGAACGGCGTTCCGGCGCCCGCGCGGAGATTGGCGCGGCCGACAATCCGCCGGGGTTCGACGAGCACCTCACCGGACTGGAGGTGGACGGAACGGCGCGCTTTACCGTGACCGAACCGTCGGGCGCCGAGGTCGAGTACGACGTGCGCGTCACGGGCATCCACGAGCGCGTGCTGCCGGAGCTGAATGAAGAGTTCGCGCGGGCCGTGGGCACGCACGAATCGCTGGAAGATCTCCGCGCGCAGGCGGAGGCGGACCTGCGCGCCCACGCCGAGCGCGAAGCCGACCGCAAGCTGCGCGACGAGCTGCTGACCCAGCTTGCCGGTCGCATGGCGGGGGACGTGCCCGAAGCGCTGGTGAACCGCGAGCTCGACCGGCGCCTGGAGCGGCTGGCGCGCGAGCTGCTCGCGCAGCGGATCGATCCCGGAAGCACGAACATCGACTGGAACGCCCTGCGGGAGAGCCAGCGTCCGGCCGCCGTCGATACGGTGAAGAGCGCGCTGGTACTCGACGCCATCGCCGGCCGCGAGGAGATAGAGGCGACGCCGGCTGAGGTCGATAAGGAGATCGAGCGGCTGGCCGAGCGGGCCAACCGCGGCGCGCAGGCGATGCGCGCGCTGCTGGAGAAGGAGGACGGGATCGCGTCACTCGCCCTGGGAATGCGGAGGGAGAAGACGATTCAGCACCTGCTGTCGCATGCTACGATCGTCGAAGCCTGATCGCGCACGGATCCCGGACGCCGTGCGCTACCCTTCCTCGAGCTCTTGCGACCTGAACGGAGAGTCATGCCCCACTCGCAGATGCAACTGATTCCGATGGTCGTGGAGCAGACGAACCGGGGCGAGCGCGCCTACGACATCTACTCGCGTCTGCTCAAGGACAGCATCATCTTCGTAGGCTCGCCGATCGACGACGCGCTGGCCAACCTGGTGATTGCGCAAATGCTGTTTCTGGAAGCGGAGGATCCGGACCGCGACATCCTGCTGTACCTGAACAGTCCGGGCGGCTCCATCTCCGCAGGCTTCGCGATTTACGACACCATGCAATTCATCCGCCCCGACGTGCAGACCTACTGCATCGGGCAGGCGGCGTCGATGGCGGCCGTGCTGCTGAGCGCGGGCGCGGCCGGCAAGCGCTTCTCGCTGCCGAACTCGCGCATCATCATCCATCAGCCGCTGATGACCGGCCTCGGCGGGCAGGCCACCGACATCGACATTCACGCGCGGGAGATCCTGCGCATGCGCAAGCGGCTGAACGAAATCCTGTGCAACCACACGGGCCAGCCGATAGAACGCATCGCCGAGGACACCGAGCGCGACTACATCATGAGCGCCGAGCAGAGCCGCGAATACGGTATCATTGACGCTGTGATCGAGAAGCGCGGCTAGCGTCATCCAGCCGCCGCGGGTCCTTCCATGCCGAAGAAGACGAGAGACGGCGACGTGCTGCGGTGCTCGTTCTGCAACAAGGACCAGAACGACGTCCGCAAGCTGATCGCCGGTCCGACCGTGTTCATCTGCGACGAGTGCGTCGACGTCTGCAACGACATCATCGCCGACGACAACCGCTCGGAGGGCAAGGCGGGACCGCGCTCGGCATTGCCCGTGCCGCAGGACGTCAAGAAGTTCCTCGACCAGTACGTCGTCGGCCAGGAACGGACCAAGAAGAAGCTGGCGGTCGCGGTCTACAACCACTACAAGCGCATCGAGATCCAGAAGCAGTCGCGCAACCGCAGCGAGCCCGAGCTCACCAAGTCCAACATCCTCCTGATCGGTCCGACCGGCACGGGCAAGACGCTGCTGGCCCAGACCCTGGCCCGGCTGCTCGCGGTGCCCTTCACGATCGTCGACGCCACCACCCTCACCGAAGCGGGCTACGTCGGCGAGGATGTCGAGAACATCATTCTCAAGCTCCTGCAGGCGGCCGGCGGCGATGTCGACAAGTGCCAGCAGGGCATCATCTACATAGACGAGATCGACAAGATCTGCCGCAAGGACGAGAATCCTTCAATCACCCGCGACGTGTCGGGCGAGGGCGTGCAACAGGCGCTGCTGAAGATCCTCGAGGGGACCGTGGCCAACGTGCCGCCGCAGGGCGGGCGCAAGCATCCCCACCAGGAGTTCTTCCAGATCGACACGACCAACGTGCTGTTCATCTGCGGCGGGGCGTTCGTCGGGCTCGACAAGGTGATCCAGCGCCGCCGCGGCAAGAAGACCCTGGGCTTCAGGGCCGACATCCGGTCGCACGCGGCGGACGGCGTCGGAGAGCTGCTCGAGCACGTCGAGCCGGAGGATCTGATCCAGTACGGCCTGATTCCGGAATTCGTCGGCCGGCTGCCGGTGATCGGCACGCTGCACGAGCTCGACAAACCGGCGCTCATCCGGATTCTCACGACGCCGCGCAACGCCATCACGCGCCAGTACCAGAAGCTCTTCGAGTACGAGGGCGTGACGCTGCGCTTCACCGATGACGGGCTCGAGGCAATCGCCGAATGCGCGCTGGAGCGCAAGATCGGCGCGCGCGGGCTGCGCATGATCATCGAAGACCTGATGCTCGACCTGATGTACGCGCTTCCTGGCCAGAAGCAGGTCAAGGAATGCGTAATTACGCGCGAGGTCGTGCTGGCGAAGGATGCGCCGCTCGCACTCGTCGAAAAGGCGGGATAACGTGGAAGCCTACGAAACGCTGCCGATTGTTCCCCTCCGCGACGTCGTCGTCTTTCCGCACATGATGATGCCGTTCGTCATTGGCCGTCCCTCGTCCACACGCGCGCTGGAGCATGCGCTGGTGAAGGACAAGCGGATCTTCCTCGCGGCCCAGAAGGATGCCGCCAAGGACGACCCGCATCCGAACGACATCTACACGATGGGCTGCGTGGCCAACATCGTGCAGAGCCTCAAGCTGCCGGACGGCAACGTCAAGGTGCTGGTCGAAGGCGTCGACCGCGCGCGGGCGGTGGAGTGGAAAGAGGACAAGGGCTTCTACCGCGTCGTGGCCAAGGTGCTGGCGCGGCCCGACGACACCGAGGGGGACGTCGAGGGCACGATGAGCCGCGTCGTGTCGCTGTTCGAGCAGTACGTCAAGCTCTCCAATACGTTGCAGTACGACGCCATGATTGCCGCCGTGCGCGTCGACGACCCCAGCAAGCTGGCCGACACGATTGCCGCGCACCTGGTGGTGGGCGTCGAGGAAAAGCAGAATCTCCTCGAGATCATCGCGCCGGTCGAGCGCCTCGTCCGCATCGCCAGCATCCTGGAGACCGAGGTAGACAAGCTGCAGGTGGACCGCCGCATCCAGTCGCGCGTCAAGAAGCAGATGGAGAAGGCGCAGAAGGAGTACTACCTCAACGAGAAGATGAAGGCGATCCAGAAGGAGCTGGGCCGCAAGGAGGACCGCGGCAACGAGGCCGACGAGCTGCGCAAGAAGATCGAAGAGAGCCGCATGCCTCGCGACGTCGAGGAGAAGGCGGTGCAGGAGCTGAAGCGGCTCGAGG
Organism: Vicinamibacterales bacterium; assembly: GCA_965207665.1. Classification (GTDB taxonomy): domain Bacteria; phylum Acidobacteriota; class Vicinamibacteria; order Vicinamibacterales; family UBA8438; genus JAAXGX01. Next base: position 1,647,923 of record CBDBMV010000002.1, on the reverse strand, counting down.
CCATGCCGCCGATGTCGGCCGAGGCGACCGTCTCGCGCAACTACCTCGACTGGCTGATTGCCGTGCCCTGGCACAAGCGCAGCCGCGAGGCGCGCGATCTGGTTCGCGCGGAGCGGATCCTGAACGAGGACCACTACGGCCTGAAGAAGATCAAGGACCGGATTCTCGAGTTCCTCGCCGTTCGCACGCTGGTCCGCAAGCCGCGCAGCACCATACTCACGTTCACCGGCCCGCCGGGCGTCGGGAAGACCTCGCTCGCCAAGTCGATCGCACGCGCCACGAACCGCAAGTTCGTGCGGCTGTCGCTGGGCGGGGTGCGCGACGAGGCCGAGATCCGCGGCCACCGCCGCACGTACATCGGCGCGTTCCCCGGACAGCTCATCCAGATGATGAAGAAGGCCGGCACCCTCAACCCGGTCTTCCTGCTGGACGAAGTCGACAAGATGTCGATGGACTTCCGCGGGGACCCGTCCGCGGCGCTGCTGGAAGTGCTCGATCCGGAGCAGAACCACACGTTCCTCGACCACTACCTGGACGTCGAGTACGACCTGTCGCACGTGATGTTCATCTGCACGGCCAACGTGCTGCACACCGTGCCGCAGGCGTTGCGCGACCGCATGGAGGTGCTCCAGCTCGCCGGCTATACCGAGCTGGAGAAGATCGAGATCGCCAAGCGGTTCCTGCTGCAGAAGACGCTGAAGGCGACCGGGCTCACGGCGAAGAACATCGAGTTCACCGACGACGCCTACGAGACGATCATCCGGCGCTACACCCGCGAGGCGGGGGTCCGCAATCTGGAGCGTGAGATCGCGTCGATCTGCCGCAAGGTGGCGCGCAAGGTCGTGACCGAGGGCAGGAGCTTCAACGAGACGATTGCAGCCGAGCAGATCACCGAGTACCTGGGCGTCCCCAAGTACCGGCCGATGCTTGCCGAGCAGCAGAACGAGGTAGGCATTGCCACGGGGCTCGCCTGGACGGAGGCCGGCGGCGAGCTGCTCCTCACCGAGGCGACGCTCATGCCGGGCAAGGGGCAGCTCACGCTGACCGGCAAGCTGGGCGACGTGATGCAGGAGTCGGCCCAGGCGGCGATGAGCTACGTGCGCACCAAGGCCGAGGAGTTCGGCATCCCGAAGCAGTTCAACCGCCGCACCGACGTGCACGTGCACGTTCCGGAGGGGGCGATTCCGAAGGACGGCCCCTCGGCCGGCATCACGATCACAACGGCCCTGGTCTCCGCGCTCGCCGGGATCCCGACGCGGCGCGACGTGGCGATGACCGGCGAGATCACGCTGCGGGGCAAGGTGCTGCCGATCGGCGGCGTGAAGGACAAGGTGCTCGCCGCGCACCGGGCCGGCCTGAAGACGATCATCCTCCCGAAGGACAACGAGAAGGACCTGGCCGAGATTCCCAAGGACGTGCTGGACACGCTGGACACGTACATGGTCGACACCATGGACGAGGTGCTGGGAATCGCCCTGGCCGAGCCGATGCGCCCCAACCTGCCGGCCGAGAGCGAATCGGTGCAGATCAAGCCGCCCGAAGATAGCATTACCCACTAGCCGCCCCGCCGTGCGGCGGCGTACGCCGTGAAAATTCTCGCCGCCGAATTCGTCGCCAGCGTGGCGGCCGGCGGTGCGTTGCCCGCCGACACGCGCGCCGTCATTGCGCTCGTCGGACGCTCCAACGTCGGCAAGTCGACGCTCGTCAACACGTTGGCGCGGCGGCGCATCGCGCGCGCGGGCGCCACCCCGGGCACGACCCGCCTGCTCAACGTCTATCGCCTGCGCGTGTCCACGGCCGGGCGGGCGACGCTCGGCGTCAGCCTGGTGGACCTGCCGGGATACGGCTACGCCCGCGGACCCCGCGAGACGGCCAGCGACTTCGAGACGCTGACCACGCGGTTCTTCACGGCGATGGTGGGCTCCCCCACTCCGCCCGCGGCCGGGCGGACCGGCGGCCCCTGGCTGGCCGGCGCCGTGCTCGTGGTCGATGCGCGGCATCCCGGACTGCCCGCCGATCGCGCAGCGCACGACTGGCTGGACGGCCGCGGCTGCCCGATGGTGATCGTCGCCACGAAGGGCGACCGCCTATCGCGCGCCGCACGCCAGCGCGCGATAGGCGCACACGAGACCGCACTGGACCGCCCCGTCATCCCGGTGTCGCGTGGCGCGGACGGAGGCGCCGTCAGCTCGCTGTGGCGCGCGCTGGCCGATATGGCGGGCGGTGGCGCGGCCTGAAGCTGCTATAATTCGAGGTTCTTGTTGGCAGGGAGGAACAGCGAGTGAAGCAGGGCATCCATCCGGAGTACCACGACGTCGAGGTCAGGTGTGGTTGCGGCGCAACGTGGACCACGCGATCCACCAAGAAGGAGCTGACCCTGGAAATCTGCGCGAACTGCCACCCCTTCTTCACCGGCCGCCAGAAGCTGGTCGACACCGAGGGGCGCGTCGAGCGGTTCATGAAGAAGTACGGCGAGGTCACCGTGGCCGGACGCCGCCAGCAGGAGGCGGAGCGGCGGCGGCGTGCCGCCCGCCGCGCCGCGACTACCTGAGCACCGCGGCGGATCTCCATGGCGCGCCGCGCCCGGCGGCCGGACAACCTTTCTCCCGAGGGGAAACGCGCATGGCAAGACCGATCTTCGCACTCATCGTCGTTGCGGCAGCCAGCCTCGCGGTCGTGTCCGGATGCGGCGGGGCCGAGCCGGACAATGCCACCGCGGCGCAGGAGGCGACCTCGTCGACGCCGGCCCTCAGCGATCTCTATGCCGGCTCGCCGTACATGCGCGAGTTGCGGGACTCGATCGTGTATGGCGAGATCTGGGAGCGCCCCTACCTGTCGAAGCGCGACCGCAGCCTGATCACGATCGGCGTGCTGCAAGCCCTGGTCCGGGAGGAGTTGGCAATCCACATCCGGCGCGGGCTGGATAACGGCCTGACCCCGGAGGAGATCTCGGAGATCATCCTCCACGTGACCTTCTACGCGGGCTGGCCGACGGGCGTGCAGGCGTCGCTGACGGCGAACGCGGCGTTCGAGGAGCGTGGGCTGGCGCTGGGCGATCTGCCGCGCGCGCCGGCGCTGGACGAGGCGGTCACCACGCCGGGCGGCCTCAGCGACGCGTACGCCGCGGTGCCGCGGCTCGGCGCCCTGAGAAACAGCCTGCTCTACGGCGACATCTGGGAACGTCCGCTGCTCTCCAAGCGCGACCGCAGCCTCGTCACCGTGGCGGTCAACCAGGCGCTGTATGTCACCAACGAGCTGCGGCTGCACATCGACCGCGCCCTCGACCAGAATGGCGTCACCCCGCAGGAACTCTCCGAAGTGGTGCTGCACATCCAGTTCTACGCCGGCTGGCCGGCCGCGGTGAACGCCGGGCGGCTGCTCACGGCGGCGTTCGAAGCGCGCGGCGTGGCGTTCGAAGAGCTTCAGTAGCGGCGTCAGAACAGCGACCGCGACTGGCAGCCGTCGACCGTAATCGACGCGCCGCTGATCCAACTGGCCCTGGGCGAGGCGAGGAACGCCACGACGTCGCCCACCTCTTCGGCCCGGCCGAAACGGCCGAACGGCAGGTTGTCGCGCACGAACGCGGCCATCCCCTCCGGATCTTCCTGCTGGCGGCGGTGCCAGGAGCCGCCGGGGAACGAAATGGACCCGGGCGCCACGCTGTTCACGCGGATGTTGTCCCCGGCAAGCTGCTGCGCCAACGCCTTGGCGAGGCTGATCTCCGCGGCCTTCACCGCGTTGTAGGTCATCCTGCCGCCGGACTCGCGCCCCCAGATCGACGCGATCATGATTATCGCGCCGCCCCCGGCGCGCCGCATGTGCGGCACCGCCAGCCGCGACGCCCGGATGGCCGGATAGAGCGTCTCGTCGAAGGCGCTGCGCCAGTCCTCGTCGGTCGCCTCCAGCAACCCGCCGCCGCCAGCGCGCCCGACGTTGTTCACCAGCACGTCGAGACGGCCGAACGTCTCTGCAGTCCGGCGCACGATCATCGCGATGTCGTCGGCGCTGGTCAGGTCGCCCCGCACTGCCAGCACGCGGCCGTCCGCGCCGGCGCGCTGCTGCAGCGCGTCGGCCGCGCGCGCAAGCTGCTCCTCGCCGCGCGCGCAGATGCAGACGCGGCAGCCTTCACCCACGAGCGCCAGAGCGCTGGCGAGTCCCAGACCGCGGCTCGAGCCGGTCACCAGTGCGGCCTTGCCGGCCAGTTGCAGGTCCATCAGGTTGTTGCGAAATAATGGTACAAGAAACCATGCTCCCCGCCGCCGCGCTCGGTATGCTGCTCTACGGCCTGCACGACATCGTCGCGGGCGCGGCCGATCTGATCGCCGGCACCGTCCCGGAATGGTGGGCGGCCGCCTGGCGGATGCTGGCGGGCGCGGTGCTGGCGCTGGCGGCCATCTTCGTGCGCGCCTCGCTGCCGGGCGGGCTGGCCCTCGCGCTCGGCGGGTTGCTGGGGCTGCAGTCCATCAGCCTGCACAACGACCCGCACATCTACGGCGACCTGCTGGTATGGCCCCAGGTGTCGCGCGCGGTGTTCTCCGCCGTCCTGGTGGCGCTCGCCTGGTTCGGGTGGGAATCCGCGGGTGAAGACGGCGCGGACGAGAGCCCCTGACCGGCGGCCTGTCACTATCGGGATTGTTGTACGCTTGCACGTTTCGGAGAAGCCTCTGGGCGTGAGGCCCGGCTTGCTCACGAAACCAATAGGGAAGGCTCGATGCAATATCTGCCACTCGGAAATACGGGACTCTACGTTTCGCGCCTCTGCCTGGGGGCCATGACCTTCGCCGAGCAAGGCGCACCCATTGGGGAAGTGATCGGCGCCACCGGACAGGAGCTCGCTGACCAAATGGTTCGCGTCGCCCTGGATGGCGGCGTGAACTTCTTCGATACGGCAAACGTGTACGGCGGTGACGGCACGTCGGAGCGAATGCTGGGCAAGGCCCTGCAGGGTCGCCGCGACGAGGCCGTGATCGCAACGAAGGTCTACAACACCTACTCGCGCGAAATAAACGCACTCGGCACGAGCCGGCTGTCAATCATGCGCGAGGTGGAGAAGAGCCTCGCGCGGTTGGGGACGGACTTCATCGATCTCTATCAGGTGCACATCTTCGACTCCACCACCCCCCTCGAGGAAACGCTCCGAGCGTTGGATGCCTGCGTGCGTCAAGGCAAGGTTCGGTACATCGGTCTATCGAATTTTTCCGCCTGGCAAATCGCCAAGGCGGACGGTCTTGCCAGGCAGTTGCAGACCGAGAGCTTTTGCTCCGTGCAAGCCTACTATTCTCTCGTCGGCCGCGAGCTGGAACGCGAGATTCTACCGGCCATCCGCGATCTGGGCCTGGGGACCATGATCTGGAGTCCCCTGGCCGGCGGTTTTCTGTCGGGCAAGTATTCCGGTGGTGGTGGAGACGAAGGGCGGCGCAAGAGATTCGACTTTCCGCCAGTTGACCCCCACCGCGGCGATGCGGTCATCTCTGTCCTGCGTGACATCGCAGACGCTCACGACGTCACGTGCGCCCGTGTCGCGCTCGCCTGGCTGCTGCACCAGGAGGGCGTCACGAGCGTCATTGTGGGGGCCCGGAAACAGGAGCAACTCGAGGACAACCTCGCGGCGAGCGATCTCCAGTTGTCCGAAGACGAGCTGGCTCGGCTGGACGAAGCAAGCCGGCTGACACCCGAGTACCCACAGTGGGTCACGCCGTCTCCCCGCGGGAGCACCCTGCTGGATCGTATCTCTGACCTGTCCTAGTCGGCGAGCGGTGCGAAGAACCGTCGCGCCTCCATAGACGTCAGGCGCAGCCGCTCGTGGCGCCGCAGTTGATGCACTTGTAGCAGGCGCCGCTGCGGATCATGATGGCCCCGCAGGTCGCGCAGGGCGGCGCGTCCTGATCGTTCTGTATGGCGAACGACGCGGAGCTCGCCGGCTCGCCGGGCTCGTCCGGAGCCGCGGCATCGCCGAGCTTGAGCTGCTCTCCCCCGTCATGTCCGTTCGTCTCCACCGGCGGCTGCACGTTGACGCCGGCGTGGAACTGGGCCTCGCTGGACAGGAACTTCGTCGCGAGCCAGCGGAAGACGTAGTCGACGATCGACTTCGCGACGCGCACGTCGGGATTTTTCGTCATGCCGGCCGGCTCGAAGCGCGCGTGGCTGAACTTGTCGACGAGCACCTGCAGCGGTACGCCGTACTGCAACGAGTACGAGATCGCCTGTGCGAATGCGTCCGCAAAGCCCGAGATGGTCGATCCCTCCTTGGCCATCACCAGGAAGATCTCGCCCGGCGTCCCGTCGTCGAACAGACCGACGGTGACGTACCCTTCGTGCCCCGCGATGTCGAACTTGTGGGTGATGGCCTGCCTTTCGTCCGGCAGCCGCCGGCGCACCGGCCGGTCCGGCGACCCGGAGGCCTCCTGCGCCGCATCGCCGCGCGTCGTGTTGAGGGGCTGCGTGCGCTTGCTGCCGTCGCGGTAGATCGACACGGCCTTCGTGCCCAGGCGCCACGCGTCGACGTACGCCTGCTCGACGTCCTCGACGGTCGCGTCGGCCGGCACGTTGATCGTCTTCGAGATCGCCCCGGAGATGAACGGCTGCGTCGCGCCGATCATCTTGAGGTGCCCGCTGTAGTGAATGGAGCGCTGGCCGTGCGCGGGCTTGAAGGCGCAGTCGAACACCGGCAGGTGCTCGGCGTCCAGGTGCGGCGCCCCCTCGATGGTGTCATGCTCGTCGATGTAGTTGACGATCTCGCTCACCTGCTCGTCGCCGTAGCCGAGACGGCCGAGCGCCACGGGCACCGTGCGGTTGACGATCTTCATCAGGCCGTCGCCGACGAGCCGCTTGTACTTGACCAGCGCGATGTCGGGCTCGACGCCGGTCGTGTCGCAATCCATCATGAAGCCGATGGTGCCCGTCGGCGCCAGCACCGTCGCCTGCGCGTTCCGGTAGCCGTGCTCCTCGCCGAGCGCCACGGCGTCGTCCCACGAAGCGGCGGCCGCGTCGTACAGATCCTCCGGAACGCGCGTCCGCTCCACGTCCTTCATTGCCGCGCGATGCTTGCGCATGACGCGCAGGAAATCGGTCTCGTTGCGGGCGTAGCCGCTGAAGGGGCCGCCGCAGTCGCGTGCTATCCGCGCCGACTGGGCGTACGCTTCACCGGTCATGAGCGCGGTGATGGCCGCCGCGCAGTCGCGTCCCTCGTCGCTGTCGTACGGTATGCCGCGCGACATCAGCAACGACCCGACGTTGGCGTAGCCCAGCCCGAGCGGACGGTAGTCGTGGCTGTTCTTTCCGATGGCCTCGGTCGGATAGCTGGCGTTCTCGACGATGATCTCCTGCGCCGTGATCAACGTGCGCACCGCGGCGCGGAACGTCTCCACGTCGAAATCGCCGGGCGCGCCGTCAGGGGGCGTGAACCGCATCAGGTTCAGCGACGCGAGGTTGCACGCCGAGTCGTCCAGGAACATGTACTCCGAGCACGGGTTCGACGCGTTGATGCGCGCGGTGTTCGGGCAGGTGTGCCAGTCGTTGACGGTCGTGTCGAACTGCATGCCCGGGTCGCCGCACACGTGCGTGCCCTCGGCGATGGCGCGCATCAGATCCTTCGCGCGGTAGGTGTCCATCACGCGGTCGCCCTTGACCGCGCGCGTCTGCCATTCCCCGTCGTCGAGCACCGCGCGCATGAACTCGTCGGGCACGCGGACGCTGTTGTTGGAGTTCTGGAAAAACACGGAGGAGTAGGCCGGCCCGGTGAACGACCCGTCGTAGCCGGCGTCGATCAGCGCCCACGCCTTCCGCTCCTCCTCGACCTTGCAGTTGATGAACTCCAGGATGTCCGGGTGCTCGGCGTTCAGGATGACCATCTTGGCGGCGCGGCGCGTCTTGCCGCCCGACTTGATCACGCCGGCGAACGCGTCGTACCCCTTCATGAACGATACGGGACCCGACGCCGTGCCGCCGCCCGCCAGCGGCTCGCGCTGGGAGCGGATGGGCGACAGGTTGGTCCCGGTGCCGGAGCCGAACTTGAACAGCATGCCCTCGGTGCGGGCCAGCGACAGGATCGAGTCCATCGTGTCATCGACCGAGTTGATGAAGCAGGCGGAGCACTGCGGCGCCGGCTCGAAACCGCAGTTGAACCACACCGGGCTGTTGAACGCCGCCTTCTGCTCCACCAGCAGGTGCTTCAGGTCGCCGCTGAAGGCATCCAGATCCTCGGCGCTCGCGAAGTACTGCTGCTCGTCGGCCCAGCGCGTGATGGTGTCGACCACGCGGCCGATCAACTGCCTGACGCTGCGCTCGCGCTCGGGCGTGCCCAACTGGCCGCGGAAGTATTTCGAGACCACGATGTTGGTGGCCTGCTGCGACCAGGCTTTCGGGATTTCCACGTCGCGCTGCTCGAACACCACGTCGCCCCGCTCGTTGCGGATCACTGCCGCGCGGGTCTCCCATTCGATCTCGTCGAACGGATCCACCCCCGCCCGGCTGAACACGCGGGGAAACTCCAGGCCCGGCGCGCGCGGAGGCGCCGGCTCCGCGGACGGCTGGAACATCGGCATGGCGGACTCGGGCTGCGTCACTTCAGGCATGTTCCCCCTCTGGGAAAGCAGCTACTCAACAAGCGGGTGGCCGTATTCCGGGATGCTGTGGAACGACGGCAGGCACGACGGAGTCAGAGGCCGGAGGCACGACGCTGAAGGGAATCAATGCAGAAAACTCCCTCTTGCTTGTGCCAGAAGACAACAATATGGAGTCCCTGATACCCTCACCACTACAACATGTAGTGGTGTCCGATGAAAATACAGGAAACACTCGCGTGAAGTAAAGTCTTGCCAGCAATAAAGTGAAGTGGCGAACATGGAACCAGAGTCATTCCCTGCGGCGACGGACCCGACCGTGCCGCAGGAGTTGCCCGCAGCCCGGCCGCCCACGCCTGAACCCGGACCCGGGCGTGTCGCCGCACTCGTCGAGGTCGGCCTCTGCTCGGGATTCCCGACGCAACTGGCGGTCGCCGCGGGACTGGTGCTGGCCGGAATAACGTCGGCCGGCGGCGGCTCCGGTGCGCTCAGCCTGGAGTACGTCGTCGCACTCTCTCTCGCGGATGCCGTGCTGCTGGTCGGCCTGATCACGTTCTTCCTGCGGCGCCACGGAGAGCAGCCGGCAGCCGTATTCCTGGGCGGGCGGCCGCCGCTCCCGGAGCTGCGGCTCGGCCTGCTGCTGGTGCCGGCGGTCTTCGTGTTCGCAACGGCCGCGCTGTGGCTGCTCCACACCGTCTGGCCCGCGGTCGCCAACGTGCCCGACAACCCGATCGAGGCGCTCATCCGCTCGCCGCGCGACGCGCTCATCCTGCTCGTCGTGGCCGTCGTTGCCGGCGGGATCCGCGAGGAAGTGCAGCGGGCGTTCATCCTGCGCCGCTTCGAGCAGCGGCTGGGCGGCGGATGGCTCGGCCTGGTCGTATTCAGCATCGCCTTCGGCCTGGGACACTACGTTCAGGGCTGGGACGCGGCGATCGTGACGGCGTTGCTGGGCGCGCTCTGGGGCGCGCTGTTCCTGCTGCGGCGCAGCGTCGTGGCGGCCATGGTCAGCCACGCGGGATTCAACGCGGTCGAGATCGCGATTGCGTTCGCCGCCGCCACTGCCGCCTAGCGCCGGACGGGCGACGACAACCGGCTCACCTGTCCGCGCCGGACGAGTCCGGCCACCCACTCGCCGACCAGCTCGGCGCGGCGCTGCTCCGCGATGCGGAGGATCACGAACGGACGCGCCTCGTCGAACGGCTGCTGGCGGCCTGCCTCGGTGAATTCGGCGCGGTGCGCGTCGTAGAACGCGCGGAGCTGGTCCTCGGTCGGCGCCGGCACGGCGCCGAACCGGTTCGCCACGTATGCCTCGCGCCGCATGTCGTCGCGCAGCACCTGCCGCAGGTCGTCAGCCGCATAGCCCACGCGCGCCAGCGCCGCCTCGAACGCCGTCTCCGCCGGGAAGCGCTCCGCCAGCGTGGCCATGCGGCGCTCCACGTCGGCCGGCGGCGGGTCGGCGCCGACGTAGCGGTCCACTTCGTCGAGCACCAGCCGGCGCTCGATCAGGTAGGTCAGCACGTCGTCCTCGGAGCCCTTTCCCGCGCCGTTTTCCGCCGCCACCAGGCCCAGCTCCACGAAGGCCCGGACGTCCGACTGCAGGATGACGTGACCGGCCACGATTGCGAGGACCCGATCCAGCGTCTCGGCCTGCGCGGCGTGCGCGTGTCCGGCGCCGATCCCGGCGGCCAGGCAGCCGCCGATTGCCGCGAGAAGCCGCAGGCGAGCCCGTCCGCTAGAACGCCTGTCCGATGCTGATGTGCAGCGCGGTGAGCCGTTCTCTCTCGCGGTTCGGACCACTGCCGAGCTCCTGCCGGTCGAGCTTGAATCCGAGGTCCACGCGGATCGGCCCGACGGGCGACGCGTAGCGGACGCCGAAGCCGATGCCACCCCGAATCTGAGCGAGGCTTATGTTGCTCACGTGATCGTACACGTTGCCGCCGTCGAGAAAGCCCACCACGCCGAGATCCCGCGTGACCGGCACGCGGACCTCGCTGTTGAGAATGACAACGGCGTTCCCGCCCTGCGGGAACCCGTCGTGGTCGATGGTCGCCCCGGGCTGCCCGGCCGGAATGCCGAGCCGGTCGAAGGCGTAGCCGCGCACCGTGGTATCGCCGCCGGCGAAGAAGCGCTCGCTGATCGGCAGCAGCGGATGCGATCCCACGTCCCCGCGGGGAAAGCCGACCGCGAGGCCCACGCGCACCCCGGCGGCGAGCACGATGCGCCGCGCGCCGGGCATCCGCCGGTAGATGAACGCCTGCGTGAACGCCTTCGCGAACCCGACCTCGGAACCGATGGCGCGCCCCGCCACCCGGGCGTCCACGCTCAACACCTCGCCGTCGGTCGGATCGACCAGGTCGTCGCGCGTATCGCGCACCAGGCTGCCGCTGAACGACGACAGCCGCACTTTCTCGAACAGCCGGTCTACGAGCGGCACGTCCTCCGGGTTGAGCTGCACGTTCGACGTGTCGTTCTTGCCCCACGAGTAGGCCACGCTGGTGCTGAGGCTGGGCGTCATCTGCCCGCGCGTCTCGGCATTGAACCCGCGGCTGAAAAGGTCGAAGCCCGGTCGGATCGCCTCCTCGACGAACCCGGTCACGTACAGATCCCAGGCCAGACCGAACGCCCGGGGCTCCGTGTAGGTGCCGAGGACGCGGTACTCGTTGAAGCCGAATCCGGAGTCCCGCTCCGCGGGCGCGAACAGCACGGGATCGTTCTGGCGGCGGACGCTGACGCGCGTGAACAGGTCTATCGAGCGGTTCTTGCCCCACAGGTTGCGCCGGCCGATCTGCACGAAGCCGCGCGGGGCGAACTCGAGTTGCTCGACCGCCTGGCTCACGCCGCGTCCGGCGTCCGTCTCGCGCCGCAGGCGCTGCGACACCTCGAACCCGCCGCCGTACGCGAGACGGGTGGCGGCGGCCTCCTCCACGACGACCACCACATCACGCCGATCCCGCCGGCCGTGGCTGAACTCGCGGATGTCGATCCGGCGGAACAACCCCAGCGCGTTGAGGCGCCGGCGTGTCTCCGCCACCGCGGCAAGGCCGAGCGGCTGGCCCTCCTCGAGCGCGAGCTCCCGTCTGATGCTGTCCGACCCGATGGTCTCGTTGCCTGTGATCAGGATGTGCTCGATGAGGGTCTGCGACCCCTCCGCGATCCGGTACAGCAGGTCGACGGCGGTCAGGCTGTCGTCGAAGCGCGGTTCCACGGCCACCACCGCGCGGTCGTAGCCGGCATCCAGGTACAGCGCGTGGACCCGGTCGCGGTCCGCCGCCACCTCGCGCGCGAAGTACGCGCTCCCGACCCGCGACCCCATCGTCGCGATCAGCTCCTCGCTGCTGCGGAACGCGCTGCCTTCGACGGTCACCGACCGCACCGTTGCCTGCGGCCCTTCGACGATGGCGATGGTGCAGAGCACCCGCACGGCGGGCTCGGCCGGCGCCCCGGCCGGCGCCAGCTCCGTGATGCGCGGCTCGACGCGCACCGTCGCGTAGCCGAGTCGGCGGTAATGTTCGGCGACCAGGTCGGCGGAGACCTCGAGCTCGCGCATCACCAGCGGCGAATCCGGCTCGACCGTCAACAGCGGCGCCAGCTCCGACTCGTGAACGGCGGCGTTGCCCTCGAACGCGACGCGATCGACCCGGTACAAGCGCCCCCGCTCGGCGGTGAAGACGAGCGACAGACCCTCGCCGTCCGCCTCCCGCGCGTGCTCCACCACCGCATCCCGGTAGCCGCGGTCCTGCAGCAGGGTCGCGATACGCCGGTCGGCGTCCTCCAGCAGGTCCTCCTCGACCGAGCGCTCGCGCTCGATCGGGACCAGCGCATCGAGGTCGGCGTCCGGCAACGGGTCGCCGGCCAGCTCGACGGTGATGCGCGGCCCCTGCCGCACGTCGAGCACCAGGTCCACGAGCCCGCCGCCGTCCATCACCTCGATCTCGTGGTCGAGACTGGCTTCGTAGAACTGGCGGCGGTGCAGCTCCGCCTCGTAGTTGCGCAGGCGGCGCTCGATGTCCCGGCCGTCGTACGGCATGCCCCGCTCCAGCCCGAGCCGATTCAGGATCAGCGGATACATGGTTGCCGACACGCCGCGCACGGTGAAGCGGTCAATCCGCACCCGACTGCCGGGCCGCGCCGCTACCCGCAGTACGAGGCGTTCGCCGCGGCGCTCGACGCGCGTCTCGACGCCGGCCGCAAGGAATCCGCGCTCGCGGTAGTGGCGCCGCAGCGTCTCGGCGACGGCCGGCGCCTGATCGACGCCGAACGCGGGACCGTGGGCGTCGGTGACGGCGCGGCGCAGCTCGTCCGCTGATACGCCCGGCCGCCCGTCCACCTCGATGCGCTCCACGAGCCGCAGCGGTCCCAGGACGTACTGCAACGCGACGCCGCCGTCCCGCAGGCTGCCGCCGACCTCGATGCTCTCGAACCGGCCCATGCTGAACAGGTGCGCCACGCTCTCGCGCACCTGGCGCATCGACAGCGGGGCGCCGACGCGCGTCTCGACCAGCTCCGCCACCGCGTCGTCGCGCAGCGGGCGGCCGTCGCTCACGAACTCGACGCCGATGACGGGCTTGCCGACGAATTCGTCGATTCCGGCGGCCAGTGCAGGCGCCGCGGCCTGCAGCGCGACCAGGAATCCAAGCGGAACCGCCCGCCACGGCGACCTCCGCCGGCGTGCACAACTGCGGCGATCCGCGGTGCGCATCAGAATGCGTGTCTCACGCGGAAGTCGAGAGCGTAGGTGCGGTCCTCGTTCTGCGAAAGGACCCACGACAGGCGGTCGTTCTGGTCGTACTCGAGCACCACGATGATGCTCTGGTTGGCGCCGGTCAGCGTGCGGGACAACGTCACGTGGGCCCGGTCGGAGATGCGCTTGCCGATGAGCAGACGCGCGGTGGGCAGCAACTGCGCCGACTGCTGCGTCGACGGGTCCACCAGCGACGGCGTGATCTGGAACGTGTCGATGCCGAACGAGTCCCTGACGACCTGGCCGACGCCCGACGAGAGCGGCGTGGTCAGCAGCCGCGCGGCGCCGGCCTGGAACAGCTCCTGCCGTGATGCGTCCTGCGCGCGCAACGTGCGCAGCTCGGCCGCCTGCGGGTCGCGGATGTTGCCCAGCAGCAGCGACATGATCTCGAACTCGGGCAACGGCGGGTCGGACGAGAGCTCGAAGTCGAGGCGGTCCATCGTCCCCGCCAGCCCCAGCGTCACGCGATACGTCTGACCGGGAGTGCGCACGTCGGTTTCCGCCTCGATGTCGAATGCCGGCTCGATCGCGTTGGGGTCGGCGAAGGCGATGGCGCCGCGCGTCACGCGGTAGCGGTTCCCCTCGAAGAACACCTCGCCGCTCTCGATCTCGGCATTGCCGAACAGCAGCGGCCGGGAGTACGTCCCGCCCAGCGTCAGCTCCGCGCTCGAAACCACGCGGGCCGCGTTGCCGCTGATGCGCAGGCTGGAGGGCGCGCTTATGCGGACGTCGAGCTGCAGCGGGAACGCCGGCTCGATCGGCGCGGGCGCCGCCACCGCCTCGTCCGCGCCGAAATTGAGCAGGTCGGGGGTCGCGCCGAACAGCTCCAGCAGAATGGCGTCGCGCACGTTGACGGTGCCGGCGAGCACTGGCGCGTCGAGCCCGCCGCCGAGCGTCAGCTCGGCGTCCACCAGCGACCGTATGCCCTCCGGGAAACGCAGGCGCATGCCCGTCCCGGCCGCGGTGACGTTCATGCCGGCCACTTCGTAGCCCTGCAGGTCGACGCGCCCGCCGAAGCGCATCGTCCCCGTGCCCACCTCCGCCGTCAGCTCGTCGAGCCGGACGACGGACGGCTCGAAGACGATCGTGCCGTTGAGGTTCTCGAACGAGTGGGGAAACGACAGGTGGCGCAACCGGCCGCCGTCCAGCACGGCCTCGCCGGTCACCAGCGGCTGCTGGAGCGTGCCGCCGATCTCCGCCCGCAGCGAGGCGCGCCCGGAGCTGCGGATCTCGGGAAAGAACTCCTCGAGAATCACGAGCCCGGCGTCGCCGCTGACGCCCAGGGCGAGCCGCCGGCCGTCCAGACCGATCTCGCCGGTCAGATCGAGCGCCGTGCCGTCGCCGGCGAGGCGCATCTGCTCGATGGCGACGACGTTGCGGTCGAGCGCGAAACGCACCGTGCCATCGTTGCGGACGGCATAGCCGAACAGGTCGAGACCGAGCTGCTCGACGCTCGCGACGACCTGCAGTTGCTCCATGTCGCGCAGCGCGCCGGCCACCTCGAGCGTGCCGCTCAGCTCGGCGGCGAGACCGTCCGACACGTCCGGCCGGAAGGCGCGGATGTACGGGTCGATGGTCGTGTTGGTGAAGCGCAGCAGCAGGTCGGACTCCAATGTCGCCAGCTCGACGCGACCGGATCCGGACAACGCGCCCCGCGACGAGGCCGCTTCCGCCTCCAGGGCCAGCACGCCGTCGCGCACGTCGAGCCGGCCCGTGACCTGACCCACCTCTTCGCCGTCGATGGTGAGGTCGCGGACAAGGCCGCGCACCTCGTAGCGGGGGTCGTCGAACGCGCCGGCGCCGTCGACCGTGAACTGTGCGGCGCCTCCAAGCGGCGCCTGCTCGACGCGGGCCGCATCGATGTCCGCGATCGCGATGTCGCGGCCGTCGGCGTTGAAGGAGTACGTTCCGTCCCAACTGATGAACGCCGCACCGGTAACGTAGCCGCCGCCCTTCTCGACCTCCAGGCCGTCGACCCGCACGCCGCTGCCTTCGAACCGCAGGCCGGCGGTCGCCGCCGCGAACGACTCGCCGTACGCCACCGGTCCGTCCAGCGTCAGGCGTCCCACCCCGTAGGGGCTGCCGTACTGGCCGAACAACCGGATCTCACCGGTCAGCGGACCGTTGATGTCATACCCGGTCAGGCCGAACGCACGGCGCACGCGTTCCGCGGGGAACGACTGCAGCTCGAAGCTCGCGTCGATCTCGTCGCCGCCGTCGTCGCGGCTGCCGATCGTGAATCGGCCGTCGACGAGCAGCGCCGCGCCGTCTCGCTCGAACCGCCCCCCGGCCACGTCGAGATAGGAGTTCTCGACCGTGATCGCGCCGCGGCCGGCGCCCCACGACACGTTCCAGGCGCGGATTTCGCGCCCGTCGAACGACGCTTCGATGCGTGGGGAGCCAAACGTGCCCAGCATCACGCCGTCGAGGCTGCCGCGTCCGCCGACGGCGATTTCACCGGTCGGCACGCCGAAGGCGGTCAGCACCGACGCCATCAGCCGGTCGCTCTCCTGCCAGTCGGCGCTCGTCACGTTGAACGGAATGCGCGACTCTCCGCCGTAGGCCGTCCAGCCCTGGAAGCGGATCTCCGTGTACGGCGTGGCCAGCCGGCCCGGCTCGATCTCTATGCCGTCCGGGGTGATCGAGTACGTGACGGCGCCGCCCACCGGAAACGACCAGGGCGCTCCGTCGGGCGTGAACGCCACGGCGGCATAGGCCTCGGGGGCGGCGGCGGGCGCGGCCGTCATCCGCCCGTGGCCGCTGCGGTCGGCGAAACTGTCGGTCGGCCACTCCAGCAGGTTGTGTCCGCTGACACGGGCGGCGGGCCGCACGCCGGCCAGCTCGAACGCGTCGAGCAGCGGCGCCACGTCCACGTCCCGGTAGTTGACGTCGAACGCCGCCCGACCGGGCGTCGGCTTCCCGAGCGGCAGCATCGAGTAGGCAAACTGCAGATCGCCCCCATAGAAGCCGGAACGCACGTCGAACACCTCGAGGCGGTCGGAAGCCCAGACGACCGCGCCCTCGATCCCGGGAAACTCGAGCCCGTTGAAGGTCGTCTCCGCGCCGCGAAACGTCCCCGTCAGCTCGTGTCCGCCGTCGAAGATGTGCCACTGGCCGGTGAATGCGGCCCGGCCGCCGACCTCGAAGTTGTCGCCGGCGAAGAAGATGTCCTTCATCGGCGGCAGCTCGACGTCCGCTTCGACGATCCGGTACTTCTGCTCGGGCCAGTTGAGCAGGTCGACCTCGCCGGTCACCCGGGAGGTGAACCCGTCCATCGTCAGGTCGATCCGCGTCAGATCCACGCGCCCGCCGTCCAGCTTGTAGCTGGCGTCCATGTTGGCGGTCATCGGCTCGAACGATCCGATCTGGACCGTGCCGCCGCTGAACGACACGTCGCCGCCGTACTCGTCCCGCTTGGCGATCGTCAGGTCGATGTCGCGGGCCGTGACGTCCCAGGGCGCGTTGTGATCGCGGAAGACGAACTCGCCGTCGTCCGCGACCAGATGGCGCAGGGTGGTGACGATTCTCCGCCCGGACTCCTCGGCGGCGGGCGCGGCGGCCTCCGCGGCGGCCTCTTCAGGGGACCGGCGCGGCGCGAACGGGGGGAAGCTCTGGCGGCCGTCCGGCAGGCTCTCCGCGACCATGCGCCAGTTGCGCATCTCGGCCCCGTCGATCAGGATCTCCCCGCCCAGCAGGGCGCTCCACGACATCGTGACGACGATCCGCTCGGTGACGAGGAACGGCTCGTGCTCCGGCTCGAGGCCTTCGATGACGAGGTCTTCCACGAGGAAGCGGCCCGGCACGAGGTAGCTGCCCAGGCGGCCGATGTGGACCGGACGCTCCAGTTGCGCCGACGCCGCGCGCTCGGCCTGGGCGCGTACGGCGGGACCGAGATCGATCGTCACGAACGAGACCAGCGCCGCGGCCGCTAGCGCCAAGCAGACCAGGACAGCGTAGCGAGTGTAGCGGGGTGCGCGCGCCGCCAGCCGGGACCAGCGGCCCGGCGGCCGGGGCTGCGCATCCTCGACCGGCGCCTCCTCGACCGGCGCGCCCGCCGCCTCGGCGGCGGGCGGATCGGCGGCCGGCGCGGCCTCGGGTTCTTCGGCCGTCTCTCCGATCGGCTCTTCGGTCGGCTCGTCGGTCGGCTCTTCGGGCATCACTGCGCCTGCTCGATCACAACCAGCACCGCGCCCGCATCGACCGGGTCGCCTTCCGCCACCGGCACGTCGGTTACACGGCCGGCGTGGGGGGCGCCCAGCTCGTTCTCCATCTTCATCGCTTCCACGACGACGACGGCCTGCCCTGCGGATACCTCCTCGCCAGGTTGCACCAGGATGCGGGTGATCTTGCCCGGCATCGGCGCCGCCACCCGGCCTTCCCCGCCGGCGCCGGCCGCGGCGCCGGCCTGGCCCGCGAGCCACGTCCGGCCGTCGTCGACCCGGGCCCGCAGCACCGCGCCGCCGACGTGCACGTCGACGGCGTCCGGCCGGTCGGCCTGTACGCAGCGTACCTGATGGCTGCCGGATCCGCCGTCCACCAGCACCAGCGACAGGGTCTCCACGTCGAGACGCCGCGCGTCGACGACGCGCACCGTCTCGTCCCAGATTACGCGGAAACGACCGGGCGCGGCGGCCAGCGGCTCGACGGCGACGCGCCGGCTGCGGCCGTTCACTTCGATTTCGAGCGTCGTGACAGGCATTCCGCGCGTTATCTCCGCAGTCCGCCCAGGCGCGCCGCGTGCCGCCACGAGGACCGCCCGGCGGCGCCGGCCGCGGGCTCCGGACGGCCTGCCGCGGGCCGCATGACCGCGTGTATCGCCGCCGCAAGCAGCGCGACCTCCTCCGCACCGGGGGGCGGATCCAGCAGCGGCTCGGCCGGACGCGCGGCGAGCGTCCGGTCGAGATAGCCCGTATCGAAGCGGCCCGCCACGAAATCGGGATGGCGCAGCATCCACCGGAACAGCGGGATCGTCGTCCGCACGCCGCCGATTTCGTATTCCGTCAGCGCGCGCAGCATGCGGTCGGTGGCCTCCGCGCGGGATTCGCCCCACGCCACCAGCTTGGACAGCATCGAGTCGTAGTACAGGGGGACCTCGAACCCGGCCGCGACGCCGCTGTCGTCCCGGATTCCCGGTCCGTCCGGCCTGCGCAGCGTCGTGATGCGGCCGGGGCACGGCACGAAGCCCGCCTCCGGGTCCTCGGCGTAGACGCGGCATTCGATCGCGTGGCCGCGGGGCGTGAGCGCGCGCTCCGCGTCCAGCGTCAACCGCTCGCCGCGGGCGATGCGCAGTTGCCAGCGGACCAGGTCCACGCCCGTCACCATCTCGGTGATCGGATGCTCGACCTGCAGCCGGGTGTTCATCTCGAGAAAGTAGAACTTCCCTTCGTCGTCGAGCAGGAACTCGACCGTGCCGGCGTTGGCGTAGCCCACGCCGCGGGCCAGGCTTGCCGCGGCCTCGCCCAGCGCCCGCCGCGTGGCCGTGTCCACCGCCACCGACGGCGTCTCCTCGATCACCTTCTGGTGCCGGCGCTGTATCGAGCACTCGCGCTCGACGAACGGGACCACGTTGCCGTGCTCGTCACCCAGCAACTGCACCTCGATATGGCGCGCGACGGTGACGCAGCGCTCCAGGTAGACGTCGGGATTGCCGAACGCCGTTCCCGCCTCGGAACGCGCCGCCCGAACCGCCCCCGGCAGCGCATCCGGCTCGTGAACGAGGCGCATGCCCTTGCCGCCGCCGCCGGCCACCGCCTTGACGAACAACGGATAGCCGATCGACGCGGCCAGCCGCTGCACCTCGGCGTCGGGAAGATCGCCCGCCAGCGGACCGTCGGTGCCGGGCACGACGGGCACTCCCGCCTCCTGCGCCGCGGCGCGGGACGCCGTCTTCCCGCCCATCAGCTCGATGACGTCGGCGGCCGGACCCACGAAGCGCAGGCCCGCCTCGCGGCAGGCGCGGGCAAACGCCGCGTTCTCCGCGAGGAAGCCGTACCCCGGATGGACGGTATCGGCGCCGGTGCGGTGCGCGGCGTCGATCAGCTTCTCGATGGCGAGGTAGCTCTCAGCCGGCCGGTCCGCACCGAGCCCGACCGCCTCGTCGGCGTAGCGCACGTGCGGCGCCAGCCGGTCGCTGGGCGAGTACACGGCCACCGTCGGCGCGCCCATCTCGCGGCAGGCGCGCATGACCCTGACGGCGATCTCTCCGCGGTTGGCGACCAGGACCTTCATAGTGGAATGTTGCCATGTTTCTTGGGAGGATTCGTATCGCGCTTGCCCTCCAGGCTGCGGAGGGCCGCGATGAGGCGGGGCCGCGTGCGGCTGGGCTCGATCACCTCGTCGATGAATCCCCGCCCCGCCGCCACGAAGGGGTTGGCCAGTTTCTCCCGGAACTCGCGGACCCGCTCCGCCCGCACCGCGGCCGGATCGTCAGCCTGTTGCAGCTCCTTGCGGTACAGGATGTTGACCGCGCCCTCGGGTCCCATCACCGCGATCTCCGCGGTGGGCCAGGCCAGGTTCACGTCCGTGCGGATGTGCTTGCTCGCCATGACGCAGTACGCGCCGCCGTACGCCTTCCGCGTGATGACGGTCACCTTCGGCACGGTCGCTTCCGCGAAGGCGAACAGCAGCTTGGCGCCGTGGCGGATGATGCCGCCGTACTCCTGCTGGGTGCCCGGCAGGAAGCCCGGAACGTCCTCGAACGTGACCAGCGGAATGTTGAAGGCGTCGCAGAAGCGCACGAAGCGCGCACCCTTCACCGAAGCGTCGATGTCGAGCGTGCCGGCCAGGTGCGCCGGCTGGTTCGCCACGATGCCGACCGACTGCCCGCCCAGCCGCGCGAACCCGACGACGATGTTGCGCGCGTAGTGCTGGTGCACCTCGAGGAACGCCCCGTCGTCGGCCACCGAGCGGATCAGGTCCAGCATGTCGTACGGCTGGTTCGGCGACTCGGGGACCAGCGTGTTCAACTGCTCGTCCTCGCGGTCGTCCGGATCCGCCGTCTCGACGCGCGGCGCGTCGTCGAGGTTGTTGCTCGGCAGGTAGCCGAGCAGCGTGCGGATCAGCGCCAGGCATTCGCGATCGTCCGCAACCGCGAAGTGCGCCACGCCGCTCCGCTCGTTGTGGGTCATGGCGCCGCCCAGCTCTTCCTTCGTGACCTTCTCATGGGTCACCGTGCGAATCACGTCCGGGCCGGTGACGAACATGTAGCTCGACTCGCGCACCATCACGTTGAAGTCCGTGATGGCCGGGGAGTAGACGGCCCCTCCGGCGCAGGGCCCCATGATGGCGGAGATCTGCGGGATCACGCCCGACGCGAGCGTGTTGCGCAGGAAGATGTCGGCGTACCCCCCGAGTGACAGCACACCTTCCTGAATCCGCGCGCCGCCGGAGTCGTTCAGGCCGACGACGGGCGCGCCGTTGCGCACCGCCAGGTCCATGATCTTGACGATCTTGGATGCGTTGGTCTCGGAGAGCGACCCGCCGAAGACGGTGAAGTCCTGGGCGAACGCGTACACGAGCCGGCCGTCCACCTCGCCGTGGCCGGCGACGACGCCGTCGCCGGGGATCAGCTCGCCCTCCATGCCGAAATCGCGGCAGCGGTGGGTCACGAGCTTGTCGATCTCCCGAAAGCTGCCGCTGTCGAAGAACTGATCCATCCGCTCGCGCGCCGTCAGCTTGCCGGCGGCGTGCTGCCGCTTCAGCCGCGCCGCGCCGCCGCCCAGCTCGGCGCGGCGCTCGTAGTCCTTCAGTGTCTCGCGTGTGTCCATATCGTCTTGGGGCTGCGCGGCGTCACCCGCCTGGGGCTGCTAGACCTTTGCGGCCTGGGCGCGCTCCCAGTCGGCCAGGAACTTCCGCAGGCCGATGTCGGTCAGGGGATGCTCGAACAGCGCGTCGATCACCTTGGCCGGGCAGGTGCAGATGTCCGCGCCCATCGCCGCGGCGTCGACGACGTGCATGGGGCCCCTGACGCTCGCCACCAGCACCTCCGTGGCGAACTCGTGCTTGTCGAAGATGTCCATGATCTGGCTGACCAGCTCCATGCCGGACGTGGATATGTCGTCGAGCCTGCCGATGAACGGGCTGACGTACGCCGCGCCCACCTTGGCGGCCAGCAGCGCCTGTGCGGGGGAGAAGATGAGCGTGACGTTGACGCGGATGCCCTGCTCCGTCAGCGCGCGGCACGCCCTGACTCCTGCACGCCCGAACGGCACCTTGACGACGATGTGCGGGTCGATGCCGGCCAGGCGCTGCCCTTCGAGCACCATCCCCTCCGCGTCGGTCGACACCACCTCGGCGCTGACCGGACCGCCGACGAGCGTGCAGATCGCCTTCAGGATGGCGTCCGGATCGCCTTCCTCCCTGGCCAGCAGCGACGGATTCGTGGTCACGCCGTCGATGATGCCGAGCGGCGCCAGACGTTCGATGTCGGGAACATGCGCAGAGTCGACGAACAGCTTCATCGTGCAGGGCTCCTTATTCTGGATGCGCGGAAACCACCTCGTTCACCAGCTCGCCGACGCCCGGAATCCTGACGGCGATGCGATCCCCGGCAGCGAGCGGGCCGACCCCGGACGGCGTACCCGTGGAGATGACGTCTCCCGGCAGCAGCGTCATGACCGACGTGACGAACTCGACCAGGCGCCCGATGTCGAATATCAGCTCGCGCGTGTTCGACGCCTGGCGCCGCTCCCCGTTGAGCCAAGCCTGCACGTCGAGCGCCTCGCCGCCGGGCCCGACCGCCACCGCCGGGCCGAGCGGGGCGAACGTATCGAACCCCTTGGCCCGCGTGTACTGCACGTCGCGCCGCTGCAGCGCGCGGGCGGTGACGTCGTTGACGCAGGTCAGGCCGAGTATAAAGGCCGGCGCATCGGAAGCCGCCACACGCGACGCGCGCCTGCCGATGACGATGCCCAGCTCGGCCTCGTAGTCCACGCGGCCCACCCCCGGCGGCAGGGCGATCGCCGCGCCCGGCCCGACCACGGCCGTGGAAGGCTTCAGGAAGATGAGCGGCTCGGCCGGCAGCGGCTTGTTCATTTCGGCCGCGTGGTCCCGGTAGTTGAGGCCGACCGCCACGATCTTGGAAGGCTCGACCGGAGCCAGGAACCGCAGTCCGGCCGGCTCGACCGGCGCGCCGGCCGCGTAGCGGCCGAACAGCTCGCCGTCGAGCTCGCGCCATTCGCCGCCGCTCTCGATGACGTGGGCCGTCCCGCCATCCCGCGCCACGCGGTAGATGTGATGTGCCCGGTCGATCAAGGCGCCTGCTCCACGACCTGCTCGGACGCCGCGCTGACGTTCGGCGGTTCGGCGCGGTCGACCGCCTGGACCGCGTACACGTAGTCGAGCCCCGCTTCCACTTCCGTGTCCTGGTAGTTGGTCACCGCGATCGGCTCGGGCGTCAACGCCTCCAGCTCCGCTTCCGGGTCGCGCCCGCGCAGCACCATGTACCCCGCGAGGTCGGCTTCCCCGTTGGCGGTCCAGGTGAGGCTTATGGCGCCGGCGCCGGCCACCGCGACCAGACCCGTTGGCGCGGCTGGCGGGAATATGTCGGTCAGCAGCACGCAAGCGGTCTCGGACGGCGCGCTCCGGAGTGGCATGCTGTCCAACGGATCGACCGTGTCTACCGTCCGCACCAGAAAACAGCGCTCCACGCCCAGCGTCGCCTCCACGCCGGCGTGCGACGTTGCTGCGAGCGGTTGATCGTTCAGGGGCCTGGGAATCCCGCGGTCAACGGCGTCGGGCTCGCCGCCTTCCCCTGCCTCGGATTCGGTCTCGGTTGCGGCCGGCGGCGACACGTCGTAGACATCATAGCGCGTCGGCGTCTGGAGCGGCAGCAGCATCGTCGACTCCAGCACGGGCGGCGCCGGCGTCTCGCTCGCGTCCGCCGCGACCTCCCCGGCTTCGCTCTCCGGCGCCTCTTCGGCTGCTTCCGCTTCCGTCGCGTCCGCCGCTGCGGCCGGCTCCGTCTGCTCCGCCGCTTCCGGTTCGTCCGCCGCCGCTTCCGGTTCCGCTGCCTCCTCCGCGACCTCCTCCACCTCTGCCGCGACCTCCTCGACGGGACTGTCCCCCACCGCGCTGTCCGCCGCCGCTGCGCGCTGCACCGGCGGCCGGGCGGTTTCCGGCGCGGTCCACTCGATCTCGATCGACGTTTCCGTGTACGTCACGACCGGCAGCCCCGGCGGATCGGGAGCCGGCTGCACCGGCACGGGCGGCGCCGCGAACACAGCGCTCTGCCGGTTGCGCCTCGAGACCGCAACGGCGATGTAAGTGCGCCGCGGGACGCGCGGCAGCGGCGGCGAGACGAGCGGGCCGGCCAGCGGAGTCGCATCCGTTGCCTCCTCCAATCCCTCCTCGTCGAGCTCCTCCTCGTCCTCTTCGTCCTCCTCGTCCCGCTCGATCTCCACCGGCTCGACGATGTCCGGCGTCAGCGGCTCGATCGCCGTGACCAGCTCGCCCGGCGCATACGTCCGATCCTCCGCGGGCGCGTCGTCCGCGCGATCCTCCGGCTCCTCCCCGCCGCCGGCTCCAGGCTCCTCCGCCACGACGACATCGAGAGCAAGAATGGGATCCGCGTCCTCGATCCACTCGTCGAGCACGAGCGGCGCGCCGTCCGCCTCCGGCAGCGTGGTCACCGCGTAGATGTCGATGCGTTCGACGTCGGGCGGCTGCGAGCCGTCGGCATTGGCCTCCGGAACCGTGAGCTCCAGATGGACTTCGTCGCCGAGGCGCACCGCCGACAGGTCCGAGACGGCGGCCGGCAGGATGATCAGCGGCGGCTGCGGCCGGCCGCGGATGCCGCAGGCCGGCAGCGCCGCAGCCAGCAACAGCGTGGACAGCCCGACGACGACCTGGTGGTGCTTCACAGAATGTAGCGGGAGAGATCTTCGTTCTTGACGATGTCGACCAGCATCCGTTCGACGTAGTCGCGGTCGATGACCATGTTGCGGGCCGACATGTCCGGCGCGTCGAACGAGACCTCGTCGAGCAGCTTTTCCATGACGGTGTGCAGCCGGCGCGCGCCGATGTTCTCCGTGCGCTCGTTCACCATCGTCGCGAACTCCGCGATGCGCCGCACGGCCTCGGGCTCGAAGGTCAGATCGAGCCCCTCGGTCGCCAGCAGCGCCGTGTACTGCGTCATCAGCGCGCCCTTCGGCTCCGTGAGGATCCGCACGAACTCGTCCGTGCCGAGCGCGTCCAGCTCCACCCGGATCGGGAAACGCCCCTGCAGCTCCGGAATCAGGTCGGAAGGCTTCGAGATGTGGAACGCGCCCGCCGCGATGAACAGGATGTGGTCCGTCCGCACCATGCCGTGTTTCGTGTTGACCGTCGTGCCTTCGACAATCGGCAGGATGTCGCGCTGCACCCCCTCGCGGCTCACGTCCGGGCCGTGCCCGCCCTCACGCCCCGCGACCTTGTCGATCTCGTCGATGAAGATGATACCGGCCTCCTCGACGCGCGCCACGGCCGTGCGGCTCACGCTCTCCATGTCGACGAGCCTCTGCTCCTCTTCCTGCGCCAGGTACTCGAGCGCTTCCGGCACCTTCATCCGGCGCTTGCGCGTGCGCGACTGGAACAGGCCCGGCAGCATCTCCTTTATGTTGATGTCGATCTCCTCGATCGACGAGCCGCTGATCACCTCCATCGACGGCGTGGACCGCTCGCGCGCCTCGACCTCGACCACCCGCGTATCGAGCTGTCCGGCGCGCAGTTGCTCCCGGAACTTCTCCCGCGTGCGCCTGGCGTACTCACCTTCCGGCTGCGGATCCGGCGCGTCGGGCACGGGTCGCAGCGGCGGGAGCAGCAGGTCGAGAAGGCGTTCTTCGGCATGCTCGCGCGCCTTCTGGCGTACCTCGACGGTCCGCTGCTCGCGCACCATGTCGACCGCAAGCTGGACCAGGTCGCGGACCATCGACTCCACGTCCCGGCCGACGTAGCCCACCTCGGTGAACTTGGAGGCTTCGACCTTGATGAACGGCGACTGCGCGAGCCGGGCCAGCCGGCGGGCGATTTCGGTCTTGCCGACGCCGGTCGGGCCGATCATCAGGATGTTCTTGGGCGCCACTTCCTCCGCCAGCTCGGGCGGCAGCTTCTGGCGCCGCAGGCGGTTCCGCAGGGCGACGGCGACCGCGCGCTTCGCGCGCGCCTGCCCCACCACGTAGCGGTCGAGCTCCGCCACGATCTGCCGCGGCGTCAGGCTGTCAGCGCTCGTAAGGGTCGCTTCGGGCAAGTGGATGGGCATGGTCGGCAGCAGGCGGCAGGCCCCGCCGCGGCGGCGGTTCAGAGTTCTTCGATAGTGACACTGGCATTCGTGTAAATGCAAATGTCCGCGGCTATTCCCATTGCCTCCGCGGCGATGGTCCGCGCGTCGAGATCGGTATGCCGCGCAAGCGCCTTGGCCGCGGCCGCCGCGTACGTCCCGCCCGAGCCGATGGCCACTATCCCGTCGTCCGGTTCTATCAGGTCGCCCGTGCCGGACAGCACGAAGGTCGTAGAAGCGTCGACGACAATCAGCATCGCTTCGAGCCGGCGCAGGAGGCGGTCGGTACGCCAGTCCTTGGCGAGCTCCACGGCGGATCGCTCGAGGTTGCCGCGATACTGCTCCAGCTTCGCCTCGAAGCGCGCGAACAGGGCGAACGAGTCGGCCGACGACCCGGCGAAGCCCGCCAGAATGCGATCCTGGTACAGCCGCCGGATCTTGCGCGCGCCCTGCTTGACGATCGTCGCCCCCAGCGTCACCTGACCGTCCGCGGCCATCACGGTGCGGTCGCCGTGGCGCACGGCCAGCACCGTCGTAGCGTGGAACTGCTGCGGCATGGTCAATCTCCTTGCGGGACGGCCCGGCGGCGAAAGAACAGGTACACGGGTACGCCGGCGGCGATGATCAGCAGGCCGGCCGCCGACGGTCCGGGATCGCGCCAGATGGCATTGGCGACCATCATCGCGCTGGCTGCCGCGAAGACGAACGGCGCCGCGGGATAGCCCCAGGCCCGGAACGGGCGGGGCGCGTCCGGCGCGCGGCGGCGGAGCACGAACACCGCCGTCACCGCGACGCCGGCGAACAGGACCACGGCGAACCCCGTGTACGTCACGAGCTGCTCGAACGTCCCGGTCAGCACGAGCAGGCCCGCCCAGGCGCTCTGCGCGACAATCGCCGCGGCCGGCGTCCGAAACCGGGGATGGACGCGCGCCAGGCTGGCGAAGAACTGGCCGTCCCGCGCCATCGCGTAGTACACGCGCGGCCCGGCCAGCACCATCGCGCTGATGCTGGCGGCTATCATCACGACCGAGGCTGCCGCGAGGGGCGCCGCCACGGCGGCTCCGAACAGCCGCTCCGCCGCCGCATCCACCACCCGCACCTCGACGGCCGCGAGATCCGCAACCGGCAGCGCATAGACGTACAGCAAGTTCAGCAGCAGGTATATCACCACGACGGTGACGGTGCCGACGCCCATCGCGAGCGGCACGTTGCGGCCGGGATCGCGAATCTCCCCGGCCACGTACGCCGCCGCGTTCCAGCCCGAGTAGGCGAACATGACGGGGATCAGCGCCAGCACCCAGCTCGACGGCTGCACCGCCGCGCCGCCGGCGGCGAAGTTCGCGGACGAACCCATGCCGATCGTGAAACCGAAAGCCACGAAGGCCACCAGCACGAGCACCTTCAGGACGGCGAGCACGTTCTGGACGATACGTCCCGGTCCGAGACCGAGGACGTGCACGGCCGAGAATCCGGCGATGGCCGCCAGCGCCACGACCGACTGGGGCGACAGCGTGAACGTCAACGGACCGAGCGCGGCCTGCGCCAGCGGCGTGGTGTCGGCCGCCGCCGGCAGGAACCGCCCCAGATAGCTGGCCATGCCGACGGCGCTGGCGGCGATCGCGCCGGAGAATCCGGCCACGAACGACGTCCAGCCGGTCAGG
Source organism: Vicinamibacterales bacterium (assembly GCA_965207665.1). Lineage (GTDB taxonomy): Bacteria > Acidobacteriota > Vicinamibacteria > Vicinamibacterales > UBA8438 > JAAXGX01. Next base: position 1,620,707 of record CBDBMV010000002.1, on the reverse strand, counting down.
AATCCGGCTACCGGGCCATACGCGTCGCGCAGGTAGACGTACTCGCCGCCGGCGTGCGGCTTGAGCGTGGCGAGCTCGGCGTACGCCATCGCCCCGGCGAATGCCAGCAGCCCGCCGACCAGCCAGACGGCCAACATCCCCCGCGCGTCCGGCACGCCCATGGCGACGAACGCCGGCACGATGAAGATGCCGCTGCCGATGACGTTCGAGACGATGATCGCGGCGCCGTCGAACGCGCCGAGGCGGCGGGCGAGCCGCGGCGCCGCGGGACCGTTGGCGGAGGACGGCGGGAGCGGGCGTTGCACCGGGGACACCCGCTACTGCGTGAGCAGTTGCCGATCGATCTGGTATTCGTTGAGGCTGGTCCAGGGGTCGGACCGGTGCCGGACGAACAGCTCGACCTTCACGTCCACGAACTGGCGGTGCTGCAGCATCTCGATCCGCGGCTGCTCCCCCGTATAGCCCAGCCCGGACTCCATCGTGAACGGACCGGCGGCAGCCCCCGGCTCCAGGCCCTCGCGTCCTACCGCGCGGCCGAGGAACGCGTTGCCCCACTCCTGGTCCTCGCCGGGGCACGTCCCGGCCTCCAGGTTCGCGGGAGACACCATCGATTCGACCGGCGGGACTTCCACCCCGGGCGGGAGGCAGCGCCGGAACACCCCGTTCAACTGGATCGTGCGCAGCGGGCCGTCGGAAATGTTCACCAGGTTGAAAGAGATGATGGGAACGAGCTTCGTGCGGCCGAGCGTATCGAGACCGACGTCCAGCCAGCCGGAGGTGACGTCGGTCACCTCCAGCGACGTGGGTACGTCGAGCTGCTCCCCGCAACCGGCGGGCAGCAAGACCAGCACGGCCAGGCACACGAACCGCCGCGCCCGGCGCCGCGAAGCCATCGCAGCCATGGGCAGATTGTAGATCAGCGGATCTCGATGCGGGAGCGCGTGTCCTCGACCGTGAGCCGGCCGTCGCGGAGCGCGCGGAGGTGGCCGCCGAGGATCCGCAGTTGCAGCGTGCGGCGCGCGCCTGCACGCCGGCCCCGGCCGTCCCTCGCGGCGACGGTCAGCCAGTCGCCGTCGGCAAGTGCTCCCGGCGGCAGCGCGCCGCCGTAGGCGACCAGCGCAGCGGCCAGCTCGCCCTGCAGCGCGGCGCGGTAGAACGCTTCCAGGTCCGCTGGCGCCGTCGGCGCGGGGGACTCGCTGCGCGTGCCGTCGGGATCATCCGGTGCGGCCTCGGATCCCCGCCCGAACGCCGGAGTGCGCGTCGCGCGCTCCAGCTCGTGGACCATGTCCTCGAGCGTGGACCGCGCGAGGCCCGGCGGCATCTCGAGCACGCGGCGGCGCAGGGTCGCCAGCGATTGCGCCATGGCGCTGTCGTGCTGCCGCATCGCGGTGATGGACCAGAGGATGCTGCGCCGGACCACCGGGAATTCGACGTCGAAGAACAGGCCGTAGCCGTCCACGACGAAGCCGCGCGCCCGGATCGTGCCGGCGAAGACCACGAGTCCGGGAAGCGGCGCCGGGAGCCGCTGTTCGAGCGCGTCGACGCCGCGTCGCACGGCCTGCTCCAGCCCCTGCTCGATGAGACGCACCTGCCGCTCCGCCGCGGGCAGCGAGCCATCCGCCGCCGGCTGTCCTGCGGCCGGAACGGCGCACAGGAGCACGCCGGCCAGAGCGAACCGCGTGCGGCGGGTCATGGCATGCATGTCTAGCGCTCCGAGACGCGCACGAGATGATCGGCGAAGCCCTCCAGCGCGCCCAGCTCCTGCTGGAACTGCTGCTGGTCGGCGCGGCGCTGCATGTCGACCTCCTGGGCAAACTCCGTCAGCCACAGCGCGCGCTCCTGCTGCTGGCGCTGCTCGCTCTGCGATATGAGCCCCCGCACCTGCTCCATGAGCACGTCGCGTTCCGCCTGCGCGACGTCCGACTCCGCCACGCTGCCGACATGCACGATGAACCCGCCGTCAACGATCCGCATCTCGACGCCGGCGAGCGCGAGCCCCACCCCCAGCAGCACGCCGGCTGCCGCCGCGAGACCCCACGCCGGACGCAGCGCGAACTGCGGCCACGGGCGCCGGCGGGCATCACGCTCCGACACCACGCGAATACCGGAGGGCAGCGCGGGCACGTCCCACGCTTCCAGCGAGCCGCGCAGCGACCGCAACGACTCCACCTCGGCCGCGCACCGGCCGCACACCGCCAGGTGCGCTGCGACCCGCTCCTGCTCCGCGGGCTCGCAGTCGTCGTAGAGATAAGCGACCAGCGCGTCCCTGTCCAAACCGCCGCACGGTGAATCCTTGTCCATGGTCACTCCCGCGCCGCCCGGGCCGAGCCCGAGCGCGCCGCCAGCGGCGCCCGCACGCCTTTGCGCTCCAAATGTTTCCGCAGTACGCTGAGTCCCTGATAGAGCCGCGTCTTGACCGTGCTGAGCGGACAGCCCACCAGCTCGGCTATCTCCCGAAACGTCAGATCGTGATATTCCTTGAGTACGATCACCGTGCGCTGCTCGGGCGACAGCCTGGCCATGGCCTGCTGCACGGCGCGGCCGAGCTCGCGGCGTACAAAGAGGTCCTCGACGGTCTCGTTGATTGGATCCACGGCGGCGCGGTCGACCGACTCGAAGTTGTCCGCCGGCTGGACGAACCCGACCCGCCGCTCGCGGCGCAGGCGGTCGTTGCACAGGTTCAGCGCGATCCGGTACAGCCAGGACGAGAACTTCGCCTGCCGCTTGAACCGCGACAGGCCGCGGAACGCGCGCAGGAACGCTTCCTGGCACACGTCGCGGGCGTCCTCCTCCCGGCCCAGCACGCGGTACGCCAGCGCGTGGATGGGAACCTCCCAGCGCGCCACGAGCGTGTTGAACGCGTCCGTGTCGCCGCGCGAGGCGCTGCCGACCAGCTCTTCGTCGGTCTTCTGCATGGATGACATGCCGCGTGAGAAACGCCTTCACTAGCTTAGACGAACGAAAACGAATGAGAGTCGGCCGGTTTTGCGCCTGTCCGACCGGGCGCGCGGCGCGTCCGCGATGATTCAGCTCTCTGCCGTCCACAAGGCGTTCGGGGCGCGCGTGCTGTTCGACGCCGTCACCTGGCAGGTGCAGCCCGGCGACCGCCTGGGCCTGTGCGGTCCGAACGGCGCCGGCAAGACGACCCTGCTGCGGCTGATGGCCGGCCTGGAAGAGCCGGACGCCGGCCGGCTGGCGCACCCCGCCGACCTCACCGTCGGGTACCTCCCGCAGGACGGCATCGTCCACGAGGGGCGCACGCTGTTCGAGGAGGCGGCCGGCGCGTTCGACGAGCTGGCGGCCGTGGAAGCGGAAATGCGGGATATCGAGGCGCGCCTCGCCGCTGCGCCGGCGGGCGCCGATCACGACCGGCTGCTGTCGCGCTACAGCGCGCTGCAGGACACGTTCCAGCACCAGGGCGGCTACGACATCGAGGCGCGCGTGACCACCGTGCTGCGCGGCCTGGGATTCCAGGAGACGGACCTGAGCCGCCCGACGGAGCAATTCTCCGGCGGCTGGCAGATGCGCATCGCGCTGGCGAAGCTGCTGCTGCAGCGCCCGCGCCTCCTGTTGATGGACGAGCCCACCAACCATCTCGACCTGGAGGCCCGCAACTGGCTGGAGGACTTTCTCGTGGGCTACCCGCACGCCGTCGTGCTGGTCTCCCACGATCGCTTCTTCCTCGACCGCGTGGTGACCGCGATAGCCGACATCAACCTGCGCACCATCACCAGCTTTCCGGGCAGCTACAGCGCCTACCTCGTCGAGCGCGACGCGCGGCTCGCGCGTCTCCGCGAGCGCAAGCGGCTGCAGGACGAAGAAGTCGCGCGGATGCAGGCGTTCATCGACCGCTTCCGGTATCAGGCGACCAAGGCCGCACAGGTGCAGAGCCGGGTCAAGATGCTCGAGAAGATCACCCCCATCGAGGTGCCGCCCGAGCGCAAGCGCGTCCACTTCAAGTTCCCGGCCAGCCCGCGCAGCGGGCGCACGGCGCTGGAGCTGCAAGGCGTGCGGAAGGCGTACGGCGCGCTGGAGGTGTTCCGCTCCGTGGACATGCACGTAGAACGCGGCGACCGGATCGCCCTGGTGGGCCCCAACGGCGCCGGCAAGTCGACGCTGATGCGGATCCTCGCCGGCGTGGAGGCGCCCGACAGGGGGGCGCGCCAACCGGGCTCGGGAGTCGTCGCGCGTTACTTCGCGCAGGACGAAGCGTCCCGGCTCGACCCGTCATTGACGGTGTACGAGACGCTGTCGGCCGGCTCGCCGATCGCGATGGTGCCGGCGATCCGCAACATCCTGGGCGGCTTCCTGTTCGAAGGCGACGACATTTACAAGCGCGTCCGCGTCCTCTCGGGCGGAGAGCGCACGCGGCTGGCGGTGGCGCGCATGCTGCTGCACCCGTCCAACACGCTGCTGCTCGACGAGCCGACCAACCACCTGGACATCGATTCGACCAACGTGCTGCTCGACGCCCTGACCGACTACGGCGGCACGCTGATATTCGTGTCGCACGACCGCTATTTCGTGGACCGGCTGGCGACGAAGGTGCTCGACATCGGCCGCGGCGCGGCGGTCCTGTACCCCGGGACGTACGAGGAGTTCCGCTGGAGCCGGGAGCAGCAGCCCGGGCAGCCGGAGGCGGAGGACCGCCCGGCCCGTTCGCCGTCGCGGGCGGCGGCGCCCGCGGCCCGCGGCCGGGCCGCCAAGCCGCGGCCGGCAACCAACGCAACACGCCGCCTCGAGCGCCGGCTGAAATCCCTGCGCGCACGGATCGCCGACCTGGAACAGCGCATCGGCGAGCGCGAGCAGTCCGTGCGCACCATCGAGACCGCTATTGCAGATCCCGACTTCTACAGCGATCCCGCGCAGGCCCGGACCCGCATCGACGAGCACCAGGCGCTCATGTGGGAAGTGGGCAACCTGATGAACCAGTGGGAAGCGCTGCAGTCGGAGGCCGACGAGCTGGCGCAGCAAGTGAAGGACGGGGCTGCGGGAGAGAACGCCTAGGCGCGCGGATGGAACTTCTTGTACTGCCGCGTGAGCTGGGCGGCGTTCACGTGGGTATAGCGCTGGGTCGTGCTGATGCGCGAGTGTCCGAGCAGCTCCTGGATCGCCCGCAGGTCGGCCCCCCGCTCCAGCAGGTGCGTCGCGAAGGAATGCCGCAGCGCGTGCGGGCTGATTCCGGTCCTGACGCTTGACGCGGCGACGTGGCGCCGCACGAGGCGGTCGACGCTGCGCGCCGACAGCCGTCCGCCGCGGTAGTTCAGGAACAGCGCATCGGGGGCGGGGGCCGCAGGCGGCCGTGCGTGCGGGTGCGCAGGCCCCGTCAGCAGCCCCGGCCGATCCGGAAGGTAGCGCCTCATGGCCTCCGCGGCGGACCGGTTGAACGGCAGCATCCGCTCCTTCCCGCCCTTGCCGCGCACGCGCAGGAGGCGGCCGCTCAGGTTGACCTGCTCCAGGTCCAGGCTCACCAGCTCGCTCAGCCGCAGCCCGGTGGCGTAGAACAGCTCCAGGATTGCGCGATCCCGGCGCCCGAGCGCGGTGGCGGGGTCGGGAGCATCCAGCAACTGCCGCATCGCGTCCTCGTCGAGGTGCGCGGGCATCTTGCGCTCGACGCGCGGCGCCTGCAGCGGTGCGCCGGGGTCCTGCTCCACGTGTCCGGCGCGGCGCAGATAGCGGCCGAACGAGCGGATCGCCGCCAGCCGCCGCGCCGTGGAGGCGCCCGTGTCGCCGCGCTCGTAGCGCTCGCCCAGGAACGCGCGGATGGTGCGGTGATCCAGGTCGGAGAGTCCCGCCGGACGCGGGGCGGCGCGCCTGTCGAGGAACGCAATCAACTGCGACAGGTCGCTGCGGTACGCCGCCACGGTGTGCGCGGAGGCGTTGCGGTTGTAGCGCAGGTACTCAAGAAAGGACTGCAGATGCTCTCTCATCGTGCGTACTCGCGCTGCCGGACCACGTCGCCAGGTCTCGCAGCGCCCGCGCCGCGAGCGCCTGCCGCCGCTGGCGCCGGTTGCGCGGCGGGTCGTCGAGGGACGGCAGCAGGCCGAACGCCGCGTTCGTCGGCTGGTAGTCGGCCGGATGCGCATGCGACACGTAGTACGCCAGGGCGCCCATGGCGGTCGTGCGCGGAGGCGCGGACGCCGCCTGTCCCTGCGCCAGCGCCGCGGCATTGATGCCCGCCAGCAGCCCCGACGCCGCCGACTCGACGTAGCCTTCGACCCCCGAGATCTGTCCGGCAATCAGGAGCTGCGGGTCGGAGCGGGTCTGCCACGTCTCGCGCAGCACGGTCGGCGCGTTGATGTAGGTGTTGCGGTGGATCATGCCGTAGCGCACGAACTCGCCCTGCTCCAGCCCCGGGATCATCCGCAGCACGCGCCGCTGCTCGCCCCACTTGAGCTGCGTCTGAAACCCGACCAGGCTGTAGTGCTCGGCGGCCAGGTTGTCCTGGCGCAGTTGCACGACCGCATGCGGGCGGCGGCCGGTGGCGGGATCGGTCAGCCCGACCGGCTTGAGCGGCCCGAACCGCAGCGTGTCGAGCCCGCGGCGGGCCATCACCTCGACCGGCAGGCAGCCTTCGAAGAACCGCGCCTCGTCGAAGTCGTGCACGTCCGCCAGCTCCGCCGTCACCAGTGCCTCGTGCAACGCGCGATACTCCTCCGCATCGAGCGGACAGTTCAGATAGTCGCCGTCGGCCGACTCGTCCCACCGCGATCCGCGGAACACCCGCGACCGATCGATCGACTCGGCCAGAACTATCGGACTGATCGCATCGTAGAAATACAGGTGCTCCCGTCCGACCAGCGCGGCCAGCTCGGCCGACAGCGCTTCGGAAGTCAGCGGGCCGGTGGCGAGGATGACGGGTGACGCCGGGTCGCCGGTCGCGGGAATGCGCAGGACTTCCCCGCGGACGAGGGATATGAGCGGATGCGCTTCGATGGCTCCCGTGACGCCGGCGGCGAAGCGCTCGCGGTCGACGGCCAGCGCCACGCCGGCCGGCACGCTCGTCTCGTCGGCAACCCGCATGACCAGCGAGCCGAGCCGGCGCATCTCCTCCTTGAGCAGGCCGACGGCGTGCTCCAGCTTCGCGCCGCGAAAGGAATTGCTGCAGACGAGCTCGGCCAGGCGGTCCGTCTTGTGGACGGCCGTTGCGCGCACCGGCCGCATCTCGTGCAACTCGACGCGTACGCCGCGCGAGGCGGCCTGCCACGCCGCCTCGCAGCCGGCGAGGCCGCCGCCGACGATCCGGATCATGGCTCCATCCGCAGTCGCGCTAGCTGGCCGCCGGGACGGCCAGCTCCGCGCTGCGCGCGTACTCGCAATCCTCGTTGCGGCACAGCAGTTGCCGCCCGTGGCGCTTGGTCACCTTCTCGACCAGGAACGGCGCGCCGCAGGTCGGACACTTCTCCGGGACGGGACGGCTCCACAGCGTGAAGTCGCACTTGGGATAGTTCGCGCAGCCGTAGAAGACGCCGCGGCGCGACTTGCGCACGACGATGTCGCCCCCGTCGTGCGGACACGCGACACCGGTGCTCTCCCGCTTGATGTAGCGGCATTTCCGCGAGTCCGAGCAGGCCGTGAACTCGCCGTAGCGGCCATGCTTCACCACGAGCGGCTGCCCGCACTTCGGACAAGGCTCGTCGAGCGGGCGATCCTCGCGGGCGGTCGCCACGCCCTGGGGCGTCGCAATGAGCTTGCGGGTCGTCTTGCAGGCCGGGTAGCCCGTGCAGGCCAGGAACTGACCGAACCGGCCGCGCTTGACCACCATGGGCCGCCCGCAGTTGTCGCAGGTTTCTTCCCCGTCGGTAACGGACTCTTCCGCCTTGTCGACCTCGCGCGTGTTGCGGCATTCGGGCCATGCCGAGCAGGACAGGAACATTCCGAACTTCCCGACCTTCATGACCATCGCGGCGCCGCACTTGTCGCACGTCTCGTCGCTGGGCAAGCCGTTGGCCTTGACGTCGGGCATCGACCGGGCCGCCTTTTCCAGGTCGACGCTGAAGTTGCGGTAGAACCCGCCGAGCGTCCCCTGGTAGTCCGCCTTGCCCTCCTCGATGCGGTCCAGCCGCTCTTCCATCTCGCGGGTGTACGCCACCTGGAGGATGTCGTCGAAATTCTCGGCCAGCAGGCGGGTCACGAGCCGCCCCAGGCGGGTGGGCTTGAATCTGCCTTCCGCCTTTTCGGCGTACTCGCGGACCTGCAGCACGCCGATGATCGACGCGTAGGTGCTGGGGCGGCCGATCCCGTTCTCCTCCAGCTCCTTGACCAGCGTCGCCTCGCTGAAGCGCGGCGGCGGCTGCGTGAACTTCTGCTCCGGCTTGATCGCCCGCCGGGTCAGGCGTTCGCCCTGGGCCAGCGGCGGCAGGACGGCCGTCGCCGCTTCGTCGTCGCCGCCGGCGGCCGGCGGTGCGGCCTGCTCGTCGACTCCGCCGTAGACGGCGAGCCAGCCGTTGAACTTGGGCACGGACCCCTTGGCGCGCAGGACATAGTCGCCGGCCGCTATGTCGACGGTCGTATCGTCGAAGGTGGCCGGCAGCATCTGCGAGGCGACGAACCGGTTCCAGATGAGGCGGTACAGGTAGTACTGATCCGGTTTCAGGTGGGGCCGCAGGCTCTCCGGCGTGCGCTCGGCGGAGGTCGGCCGGATCGCCTCGTGCGCGTCCTGCGCGTCCTTGCCGCGGCGGAACCGGTTGGCGCGCGCCGGCAGGTATTCCGCGCCGAACGTGGATTCGATGTGACCGCGCACTTCGCCCAGCGACTGCTCGGACACGCGCGTCGAATCGGTTCGCATGTAGGTGATCAGGCCCACGGAGCCCTCGCCGGGAAGCTCGATTCCCTCGTAGAGCTGCTGGGCAATCTGCATCGTCCGCTTGACCGGAAACCGCGCGGCCTGCTGCAGCTTGCTCGTGATGAACGGCGGCGGCGCGTGCCGCTTGCGCTCGCGGGTCACGACCGCATCGACGACGAAGTCGGCCGCTTCCAGGTCGGCCACCACCGCCTGCGCCTCGGCGCCGCTGCCCACCTTCAGCGCGCGCTTGCCCTGCTTCACCAGGCGCGCATCGAATTCGGGCGGCGCGCCGCCGGCCAGCCGGACCGTGATATGCCAGTACTCCTCGGACTCGAAGCGGTCGATCTCGTCCTCTCGGTCGCACACCAGCTTGAGCGCCACCGACTGCACGCGTCCCGCCGACAGTCCGCGCCGCACCTTGTCCCACAGCAGCGGGCTGAGCTTGTAACCGACCAGCCGGTCGAGCACCCGCCGCGCCTGCTGGGCGTCGACCATGCGCTGATCGATCTCGATGGGGTTGTCGAGCGCGGCCCGCACGGCCATCTTCGTGATCTCGTTGAACATCAGGCGGCTCACGGGCCGCTTGGCGGAACCGAGCTCCTTCGCCAGGTGCCAGCCGATAGCCTCGCCTTCCCGGTCCGGGTCCGTCGCGATGTAGATGCGACCGGCGCCGCGCGCGGCGTCGCGCAGCGTCTTGATCACCTTCTTGCGCGTCGGTATGGCTTCGTACTCCGGCACGAACCCCGCCTCGATGTCGACGCCGAGCTTGCTCTTGGGCAGGTCGCGAACGTGGCCCATCGACGCCACGACCTTGAAGCCCCGGCCCAGGTACTTGTTGATCGTTCTCGCCTTGGCCGGCGACTCGACAACGACGACCGCTTTCTCCATGTCCTCCTCTCGCCTCTTATCGGTACCCTACCATCATGATTCAAGTCTCAAGCATCATGAGCGGCTGAAGCGCCCGCTGTCGGAACGGGCCAGCCGCCCTTCCAGCTCCAGCTCCACCACACGGGACGCCAACGTGGCGGGGTCGAGCTGCGTGAGCGCGGCCAGCTCGTCGAGGTCGTAGGTCTCGCCCCTGTCCATCCGGCCGAGCAGCTCGTCGCGCTCCGGCTCCGCACGAGACTCGGAGGCGCCCTGCCGGCTGCTCGCTTGAGGGCGTATTTCCTCGAGAATGTCATCCACGCTCTCGACGATCTTCGCTCCATCCCTGATCAGGGCGTGCCCGCCCCGCGAGCGTCCCGCCAGCACGCTTCCCGGCACCGCCATGACCTCGCGGCCCTGCTCGGCCGCGCAGCGGGCGGTGATGAGGGAGCCGCTGCGCTCGGATGCCTCCACGACGACGACCGCCAGCGACAGTCCGCTAATGAGCCGGTTGCGGCGCGGAAAATGAAACGCCCGCGGCGGCTCCCCGGGCGGCAGCTCTCCGGCTACGGTTCCCGCGGACACTACGTCCCGCAGCAGCTCGCCGTGCTCGGGCGGATAGATGACGTCGACCCCGCAACCCGGCACGGCAATGGTCGGGCCGCCGGCCTCCACCGCGCCCCTGTGCGCGGCCGCGTCGACGCCACGCGCCAGGCCGCTGGCCACGGCGATGCCGCAGGCAGCCAGCCCGGAGGCAAGTTGGAAGGCCACTTCCCGAGCGTACTGCGAGCCGGTGCGGGAACCGACGATGGCGACGGCCGGCGCGCCGAGAATCTGCGCCGCGCCGCGGTACCAGAGCACCGGCGGTGGATCGGGAATCGCCGCGAGCGGCGCCGGATAGTCCTCCGCGCCGAATGGCAGCGCGCGTATCCCGCGCTCCGCGGCAAGGCGCAGGAGGCGGTCCGCCCCGCGCTGCGCGGCGGCCAGCTCGCCGCCGAGCGCCGAATGCTCGGTGCGAACGCGTTGCCACAGCTCGTCCGGAGCGGGCAGCACCCGCTGATCGCCGGCGTCGCCCGCCGGGCGGCGCGGCCGCAGGATGCGTCTGCTGGCCGGGGATCGGAGCAGCTCGGTGAGAACGACGGCGTCGAGGAGATCCATGGAGCGATCCTCCAGAGAACGTCCGCCCCACCGGCGAGGCGGACAGATCGGGTGATCCCCGCCGCAGCCGTGCTTCCGGCTCCGGCGGCCCGACCCCCTCGAGCGGACAATTATAGTTTGCGCGGCCCGCCGCGGGTGGTCTTGCGCACGTTGCTCACGGTGCTATAGTGAGGAAAACTCATGTCTATCCGTAGCGTTGCCGTCGTCTGTGCGCTGCTGGCGGCCAGCGCGCACGCCGTGACGGCGGATGAGCGCTCCGACGCCAGGGCACAGGTGGAGTTCGGCATCGAGGTGGTGCGGAACGGTCTGTGGAAGGAAGCCATCTACCGTTGGGAACGCGCCGTCGAGATCGACGATTCCTACGCCGCCGCCTGGAACAACCTGGGCATCGCGTACGAGCACGAGGGCATGTTCGACAAGGCGCGCGAAGCTTACGAGCGGGCGCTCGACCTTGATCCGGGCAACCTCATGATCCAGCAGAACTACGATCTCTTCAGGGAAATCAATGACCGCATCAACGAGCTCGATCCGTAAGGCGGCGGTGCTGGTACTGCTTGCCGGGGCGACGGCCTGCGGCGGCAGCTTCTACGAGGTGCCGGTCGAGACGCCGTTGCAGCCGAAGCTCGACGTCTCGGGTTTCCAGCGCGTCCTGGTCGCCGGGTTCGTCTCCGGCGGCAGCGACGAGGTGGACACCAACCTGGAAACGGCGCGGCTGCTGCGGAGCCAGCTCCGCAGCAATTCCGAGTTCCAGGTCATCGATGCGGACGTCCTCGAGCTGACCAGCGTCGCCGAGGAGCAGTCCGCGGGCCGGCCGGAATTCGTAGCGCTGGGCGGCAACGGCGACAACGGCGCAGACGCGGCCAACGGCGACGAGGAGGAGGGCGGCGAACGCTACTCCGAAGACGACCTGGAGATCCTCGAGCACATCTTCGCCAACGCGAGCTATTGGCAGGAGATTGGAGAGGAATACCAGCAGCCGCTGATCGTGACCGGCACGGTGTACTTCACGCCGCACCAGCGGTCGGGCATGGTGACCCGGCAGCGCGAGGTGTACGACGAGTTCGGGCGGCGGCGGGTAGCGCCGCTGCGGGCGTACCGCGACCGCCGCGGCTACGTCCTCAGCCCCAAGTTCATATTCATCGACGGCCGCACGGGCGCCACCCTGTACACGGAGCGCCACCGCGAGGAAGTCCTGTACGACGCATCGCGCAACACGCCGGCGCTGTCTTCATACTTCGAGCTGATGGACCGCCTGATACCCTCGTTTCTGAGCACGTTGAGCGCCGAGACCATCAAGGGCACCCGTATGCTGCTGAAGTAGGCGCGCGGCAATCCCCGCGCGCCCGCTTTGCAGCCGAACCCGCGTGATAGTAGACTCTTGGGCCGGAGGAGTATTTCCGCGTGTACGCAGTGATTCAGACCGGCGGCAGGCAGTTGAAGGTCGAGCCCGGCGCCGTGGTGTCGGTGGACCGCCTTGCCGTCCCGGCCGGCGACGCCGTGGTATTCGACCAGGTGCTGTTCGTGGCCGCCGAAGGCGGGCAGTTCGCGTCCGGCACCCCGCTCGTTGACGGCGCGCGCGTCGTCGGCGTCGTGGACGGCGCCGGTCAGGGGCCGAAAATCCGCGTGCTGCGGAAGAAGCGGCGCAAGGCGATGCGCCGCACGATCGGCCACCGCGCGAAATTGACGCGCGTGCGCATCACGGGCATCGAGACAGGCGAGTCGGATGGCGCATAAAAAGGGACAGGGCAGCTCACGGAACGGCCGCGACAGCCAGGCCCAGCGGCTCGGCGTCAAGCGCTTCGACGGCAACCTGGTCAAGGGCGGCGCCATCCTCGTGCGGCAGCACGGGCGGCGCTTCCGACCCGGTGTCAACGTGGGCCTGGGCAAGGACAACACGCTGTTCGCCAAGTGCGCCGGCCGCGTGGCGTTCGAGGACCACGGCTCGCGGGGCCGGTTCATCAGCATCCACCCTGTCGAGACCGCCTCCTAGCCGGTACCGACCAGAGTTTTCTTCCTCGCGCGTCAGCGCAAAGCATGTTCGTCGACCAGGTCGACATCCAGGTGAAAGCGGGTGACGGCGGGCGGGGCTGCGTCAGCTTTCGCCGGGAGAAGTTCGTACCCCGGGGCGGCCCCGACGGCGGCGACGGCGGGGCGGGCGGCTCGGTGCATCTGCGCGCCAGCATCCACCGCAACACCCTCGTCGACTACCGCTTCCACCGGCAGTTCCAGGCAACGCGCGGCGCCCACGGCGAGGGCTCGAGCCGCACCGGGCGCGCCGGCGCGGACCTGACGCTCGACGTGCCGCCGGGGACCATCGTCTACCGCCTGGAGGACGAGCGGCCGGTGCGGCTCGCCGATCTGGCCGAGCCGGACAGCAGCGTGCTGGTCGCCAGGGGCGGGCGCGGAGGACGCGGCAACGAGCGCTTCAAGACCTCGAAGAACCGGGCGCCGCGCCGCGCCGAGCCCGGCGCGGCGGGCCAGGAATGCCGGCTGCGCCTCTCGCTCAAGCTGCTTGCCGACGTGGGGCTGGTGGGGCTGCCCAACGTCGGCAAGTCCACCCTCATCTCGCGCCTGTCCGCAGCCCGGCCCAAGATTGCCGACTACCCGTTCACCACGCTCACCCCGCACCTCGGGGTCGTCCGGCTGGACGACGAGCGCAGCTTCGTGCTCGCCGACGTGCCCGGGCTGATCGAGGGCGCCCGCGAGGGACACGGCCTCGGACTGCGTTTCCTGAGCCACCTGGAGCGGACGAAGATGCTGGTGCACGTCATCGATGTCTCCTCGGCGACCGGCCGGGATCCGGTAGATGACTTCCAGGTGGTATGCCGCGAGCTGGAGTCGTACGCCGGCGGCGAGATCGATGCCGGGCCGGCCGGCAACGTCCCCTTGGGAGCCAAGCTCCAAATAGTCGCCGCCAACAAGGTCGATGCGCTGGACGACGCCGACCGGCTTGCGGCGCTGCAGCGCTCGCTCGCCGGCCGTTCAATCGCGGTGTATCCGATTTCGGCCGCGACCGGCGACGGCCTGGGCGCCCTGCGGGAAGCGGTATGGCAACACCTGTCCGCCGCGGCGCCAGGGACAGGAACGTGACGATCGAGGGCCGCATCGGCGTTCTCGGCGGCACCTTCGACCCGATCCACGGCGGCCACCTGGATGCCGCCGCCGCCGCGCGCCGCGCCTGCGCCCTCGACACCGTGCTGCTCGTGCCCGCCCGCGCGCCGGCCCACCGCGCCGCCGCGCCGCGTGCGCCGGCCGTCCACCGTTTCGCGATGGCCGCGCTGGCGGCGCAAGGTTGCGACGATCTGCGGGTGTCGGATATCGAGCTGCGGTACGACGGGCCGTCGTTCACCTCGGTGACGCTGGAACGGCTGGCGGCGCTCGGGCACCGCCCCGAGCAGCTTTTCTTCATCACCGGCGCCGATGCGTTTGCAGATATTGCGTCGTGGCACGACTATCCCGCCGTCCTGGACCGCAGCCACTTCGTCGTGGTCGCCCGGCCCGGCCATTCCCTGGCCGCGCTCCGCGCACGGGCCCATCTGCGCGCGCGGATGCGCGAGGCGGCCGGCCGCGCGCCGGAGCGTGGCGAATCCGTCTCGATCTGGCTGGTCGACGCCGCCACCCGCGACGTATCCTCGTCGGCGCTGCGGCGGCGCATCGGCGCTGGCGAACCGATTGACGGACTCGTGCCCGACGCGGTGGCGCGGCATATCGCAAGGCACGACCTGTACTCCGCCGAATCCCCGGCGAGCTGTTTGCATGCCTGACGACGTGACACCGGAACGGCTGGTTGAATCGCTTCCCGAAAGCGTGCGGTGCGTCGTCCGCTCCGCGCAGGACAAGAAGGCGTTCGATGTGGTCGTGCTCTTCTTCGACAACGCGCAGGGCGTCACCGACTACTTCGTGCTCTGCTCCGCACGCACGACCCGCCAGGTACGCGCCGTCGCCGACGAGGTCAAGCGGCAGCTCCGCCTGGCGCAGGACGCGCCGTCGCACATCGAGGGCTACGACCACGGCGAGTGGGTGCTCATGGACTATTTCGACTTCGTGGTCCACGTGTTCACCCCCGACACCCGCCGCTTCTACGACCTCGAACGGCTGTGGGGCAGCGCCACCCGCATCCCCGTTCCCGAGGAGATCTGATCGGGGAAGCCCGCCGTGAGGGCGGCGGACGGCGTGCGGCGCCTGGCCGACGGCTTCCTCAGCGTCGTCTGGGCGCCGCCCTGCGCGGCCTGCGACGCCCTGCTCGAGCATCCCACCCGCGGCGCGGTGTGCCCCGACTGCTGGCAGCGGATAGAGCTGATAACGCCGCCGCTGTGCAACGCCTGCGGGCTCCCCCGGACCGCAGCGGCGGGATGGTACAGGGGCGCCCTCCGCTCCATCATCCGCGCCTTCAAGTACCAGGGACGGCGCTCGCTGGCGGAGCCGCTGGCCGCCCTGATGCGCGACGCCGGAGGGCCGTTGCTCACCGCGGCCGATCTGGTCGTGCCCGTCCCGCTCCATCCGCGCCGCCGCTGGACGCGCGGATTCAACCAGGCGCGCGACCTGGCGCTGCGTCTCGGACCGCCCGTAGCGGATGTCCTCCGCCGCACCCGCTACACGCGGCCGCAGACCGCGCTGGCCGCGGGCCGGCGGCGCGCGAACGTGGCGGGCGCTTTCGAGTTGTCGCGCGGGGGACCCTGCCGCATGCGGTATCCAGTTGCCGGACGGACGGTGATCGTGGCGGACGACGTGCTGACGACCGGCGCCACGCTCGAGGCCTGCGCCCGGGCGCTGCGCGCCGCGGGGGCGCGCGCGGTGTTCGGGCTCACGGTCGCCCGAGTCGCGCCTCGACGGCGGAGGCGATCGCCTCCGCCACATCGGATACGGGCTGCTCGCCGTCGACCCGCACCCACCCCTGCTGCTCCGCCTGCTGCCGATAGCTGTCCCTGACACGCTGCTGCAGCGCGAGGTCCGCCTCGTACCGGTCGCGGTCCACGGCCTTGCGCAGCGTCGCGGTCTCGGGCGCGATGTCCAGCAGGATCGTGAGATCCGGCGCGGGCAGGAAGCGCTGCATGTCGGTGAGCCAGGCCGTGTCGAGGCCGTGCGCTTCGCCATAGGCGACGCTAGAGGCGACGTAGCGGTCGCAGACCAGCGCGATATCGGCCGCCAGCCAGCGCTCCAGGTCCGGCCGCCGTTCGTAGCGGTTGGCGATGTACAGGAGCTGCATCACATCGGGGCCGTACTCGCGCTCGCCTTGGAGCGCGCGGGCGATCTCCTCCCCGATGGCCGTGCCGTAGTCCGGAAACGAAACGACGCGCGCCTTGCGGCCGCCGCCGCGGAGGTGGTCGCGCAGCAGGCGCGCCTGCGTCTCCTTGCCGCTCTGGTCGAGGCCTTCCAGCGCAATCAGCATGATCCGCCGTCAGCTTTCCAGTCCGACCATGTCGTCCACCGTCTGGCGGCGGCGGATGACCCGCCACCCCTCGCTGTCGATCAGCACTTCGGCCGGCAGCGGATGGCGATTGTAGTTCGAAGCCATGACGGAGCCGTAGGCCCCGGTGTCGTGTATCGCGATCAGGTCTCCCACCGCCGGCACGGGCATCAGCCGCTCCGCGCCCAAGACATCGCTCGTCTCGCAGATCGGCCCGACGACATCACAGGCAACCGGCGCGCCCGGCCCGGGCTCCAGCGGCTCCAGACGATGGAACGCGCCGTACAGCGCCGGGCGCAGCAGCTCGCTCATGCCCGCGTCGAGCACGACGAACCGCCCCCCGCCGTCCCGGTCCTTGACGTCGACGACGCTGGCCACGAGCGTCCCGGCCGGTCCGACGATCCATCGTCCGGGCTCCGCTATCACGCGCAGTCCGGTAGGCCGCACGGCGTCGATGACCGTGCGTGCGTACTCCGCCACGCCCGGCGCGTCCGAACCGTCGTAGGAAATGCCGAGCCCGCCGCCGACGTCGAGGTGCTGCAGCCGGCAGCCCTCGCGCGCGAGATCCGCAGCCAGCTCCGCGATCGGCCGCAGGGCCTCCCGGATAGGCTCGCAAGAACCCAGTTGCGACCCGACGTGCACGTGCAGGCCGCACAGTTGCACGCCGGGGAGCGCCAGCGCGCGCCGGCAGGTCTCCGCCGCCGCCCCGAGCGGCACCCCGAACTTGTGCGTCCGCCCGCCCGTGGCGATATGCGGGTGCGCGCCGGCGGCCACGTCCGGATTGACGCGCAGCGCGACCGCCGCGCGCCGGCCGCTCGCACGCGCCAACTCGTCGATCCGCTCGATCTCGCCAGGACTCTCGGCATTGATGACCTGGACGCCGATCCCGACCGCCCGCTCGAGCTCCGCGCGGGTCTTGCCGACCCCCGTGAACACGATGTCCCGCGGCTCGCAGCCGGCGCGGAGCGCCACGTCGATCTCGCCGCCCGAGTTGGCGTCCACCCCGCCGCCGAGGGCCCGCACGAGGCGCACGACCGCCAGCGTCGAATTCGCCTTCAGCGCGTAGTGCACGCGGTGGGGGTAGTCGCCGAATGCCGCGGTGAACGCCGCATAGCGCTCCGCAATCACGGCCGCGCTGTAGACGTACACGGGAGTGCCGGTCCGCCGGGCGATCGCGGCGAGCAGCGACGGCGAGGGGGCAGGCAAGGGGCGGCTAGCCGGCCGACACGGCGCCCTTGGCGGGGACGGCCGCGGGACCCACCTCGGCGAGCGGATCGGCCGGCAGCTCCACCAGGCGCCAGGCATCCGTCTCGTCGAGGATCTGTCTGGCGAAGCTGGCGTGCAGCGCATGCCCGCCGCAGTGGACCACCAGATGTCCGATCAGCGGATGGCCCACCAGGGCGAGGTCGCCGATGGCGTCGAGGATCTTGTGCCGGACGAACTCGTCCTCGAACCGCAACGCGGCGTTCAGGACGCCCGTTTCACCCAGCACCACGGCGTTGTCGAGCGAGCCGCCGAGCACCAGCCCCTTCTGGCGCAGTATTTCGACCTCCTTGAGGAAGCCGAAAGTGCGCGCCGGCGCGATCTCCTCGACGAACACCTCTTCGCTCATCCGCAGCGTGCGCGTCTGATGCCGCAGCAACGGATGATCGAAACTGATGGTGTACGTCACGCTGAAGTGGTCGGCGGGGTACAGGGCGATCCGCTTGGCGCCGCGGACATGCACGATGGGCCGGACGACCTTCATGAAGCGCCGCGGCTGCTTCAGCGCCGCCACGCCGGCTTCGTGCACCAGGTACACGAACGACGCCGCGCTGCCGTCCATGATCGGCACCTCGGCCTGATTCAGCTCGACGACGACGTTGTCGATGCCCAGGCTGACGAGCGCGGCCAGCAGGTGCTCGACGGTCTCGACCCGCGCGTCGTCCCGGGCCAGACCCGTGGCGTAGTGTATGCCCGCCACGCAGTCGACCAGCGCGGGAATTTCCAGGCCGCCCAGATCGAGGCGCTTGAAGACGATTCCGTGATCGGCCGGGGCCGGCTTGAGGCTGAGGGTTCCCTTGTGTCCGGAGTGGAGGCCGATTCCCGAACAGGAAACCTGCCGGCGCACCGTCCGTTGGATGCGTGTCAGGCTGCGTCCGTTCTCATGCAAGGTAATGGTTGATTCTACAACGCTTTATGGGAAATGACCAGCATGCAGGACGGGGCGCAGAAAGTGCCCCGTATGTGATTCGCCGACGGCCGCAACCTCCTCCGGAGTGCCCTCCGCGACGATGGCGCCGCCGGCGCCGCCCCCCTCCGGCCCCAGGTCGACGATGTGGTCGGCCGTCTTCACGACGTCCAGGTGGTGCTCGATGACGATCACGGTGTTGCCCTGATCGACCAGCAGGTTCAGGACGTCCAGCAACCGCCGCGTGTCCTCGAAATGGAGACCTGTCGTCGGCTCGTCCAGGATGTACAGCGTGCGTCCGGTGCTGCGCCGGGACAGCTCCTTCGCCAGCTTGACGCGCTGCGCCTCGCCCCCGCTGAGCGTCGTCGCGGACTGCCCGAGCTTGACGTAGCCGAGCCCGACGTCCTGCAGCGTGCGCAGCTTGGCGGCGATCGGCGGATAGTGCTCGAGCAGCTCCATGGCCTGATCGACGGTCAGGTTCAGCACGTCGCCGATCGAGGCGCCCCGGTAGCTGATCTCCAGCGTCTCGCGATTGTAGCGGCGTCCCTTGCACTGCTCGCACGTAACGTAGACGTCGGGCAGGAAGTGCATCTCGATCGCATTCACGCCGCCGCCCTGGCACGACTCGCACCGCCCGCCCTTGACGTTGAACGAGAAGCGCCCCGGCCGGTAACCGCGCGCCCGCGCTTCGGGCAGCATCGAGAACAGCTCCCGGACGAAGGTGAAGACGCCCGTATACGTCGCCGGATTCGAGCGCGGGGTGCGCCCGATGGGCGCCTGGTCGATCTGGATGACCTTGTCGACCTGGCCGGCGCCCTCGATCCGTCCGTGCGACCCCGGCTCGGCGGCCGCGCCGTGGAGCTCGCGCGCCAGCGCGCGGTGCAGGATGTCGTTCACCAGCGTTGACTTGCCCGACCCGCTGACGCCGGTCACGGCGATCAGCAGGCCGAGCGGAAACCGGACGTCCAGGTTCTTCAGGTTGTTGGCGCGGGCGCCGCGGATGGTGATGGCCCCCTTGAGCGCGCGGCGCCGCGCGGACGGCAGCGGAATGGTCCGCTCGGCGCGCAGGTACTGCCCGGTCAGCGAGCCGCATCCGTTGCTCAGCAACTGCGAGGGCAGTCCCTGGAAGATCAGCCGGCCGCCGTGCTCCCCCGCGCCCGGCCCGAGATCGACCACGTAGTCGGCCGAACGGATGGTCTCCTCGTCGTGCTCCACGACCACCACCGTGTTGCCGAGATCGCGCAGGCGGCCGAGCGCGTCCAGCAACAGCCGGTTGTCGCGCTGGTGCAGGCCGATCGACGGCTCGTCCAGCACGTACAGCACGCCGGTGAGATGCGCCCCGATCTGGGTGGCGAGCCGGATGCGCTGCGCCTCGCCGCCGGACAGGGTCACCGCCCCGCGGTCCAGCGAGAGGTACCCGACGCCGACGTTGCTCAGGAAACGCAGCCGGTCTCGAATCTCGCGCAGCACGCGGTCGGCGACAAGCTGTTCGCGTTCCGTGAGCTGCAGCTCGTCGAAGACGCGCCGCGCCTCGGCAATCGGCAGGCTCGTGTAGTCGGACAGCACACGCCCGTGGACCCGCACGGCGCGGCTCTCGGCGCGCAGCCGCGCACCGCCGCACTCGCGGCACACGCGCGGTGAGCGGTACTCCTCCAGCTCGTCCTGCTGCGCCCAGGTGCCGGCGGCGTAGCGCCGGCGCAGGTTCGGCACGACGCCCTCGAAATCGCGGCCGAACGGATCCGGGGCCGCCGCGCGCCGCGGCCGGCGCACGCCGCCGGCAGCGCGACCCTTGCGCTCGGGACCGTACAGCAGCAGGTCGCGCTTCTTGCGCGGCAGCTTGCGGAACGGCGCGTCGATGTCGATGTCGTGGTGTCGCGCGAGCGCGCGCAGCGCATCGCGCAACGGTCCGCCGCTGGCGGGACCCCAGGGATGCACGGCCCCGTCGGCCAGCGATCGGGAGCTGTCCGGGATGATCCGGTCGGGGTCGAAATCCACCACCGAGCCGAGGCCCTGGCAGTGGGAACAGGCGCCGTGCGGCGAGTTGAAGGAGAAGATGCGCGGCGTGAGCTCGGGCATGTTGATGCCGCAGTGGACGCACGCGAGCCGCCGCGAGAACAGCCGATCCTCGCCCTCGAGCCTGTTGACGGTAACGACGTCGTCGGCCAGCGTCAGCGCCAGCTCGATCGACCGCGTCAGACGCCGCTCGGCTCCCGCCCGCACGACGAGCCGGTCCACCACCGCGTCGATCCAGTGATTCTTGTGCCGGTCGAGCCGCAGCGTCTCGTCGAGCGCGTGGATCTCGCCGTCGATCCGCACCTTGAGCAGTCCGCGGGCCCTCAGCGCCGCCAGTTCGTTCTTGAACTCGCCCTTGCGCCCGCGCACGATCGGCGCCAGGACGTTGATCCGCTCGTTCGCCGGCCCCTCCATCACTGCTTCGACGATCTGCGCGACCGACTGCGAGCTGACGACCCGTTCGCACGACGGGCAGTGCGGCACGCCGATGTTGGCGAAGAGCAGGCGGAGGTAGTCGTAGATCTCGGTCACGGTGCCGACCGTCGACCGCGGGTTGGAACCGGTCGTGCGCTGCTCGATCGAGATGGCGGGCGACAGGCCGTCGATCTGGTCGACGTCCGGTTTCTCGACCTGCTCCAGGAACTGGCGGGCGTACGCCGACAGCGATTCCACGTAGCGGCGCTGCCCTTCGGCGTAGACGGTGTCGAAGGCGAGCGAGGACTTGCCGGACCCCGACAGACCGGTGATCACGACGAACCGGTCGCGCGGTATCCGAACGTCGATGTTCTTGAGATTGTGTACGCGCGCCCCGCGCACATCAATCCACTGCGGCGGTGTCTGCACGGAAAGGAACCTCTGTCCGGCCCCGAATCCGCCATGCTACCACTTTCCTGTCCGGCGGGTCCTGTCGCCGAGCGGTCCGGCGGTGCTCGGGCGCACCCCGAGGCTTCGTCTTTCGGGCTCGGGCCAGCAGGGATAGGCCCAGCGGCAACCGGGCACGCTCCCTGATCTGGCGCTGGAAAGGTGACTCCCGTTTACGTCGCCGTTCCACGCGCCGGCAAGGACTTCGATCAACGGGCGTTGCCGTGACCGTTACTTCTGCGCGCGTAGTTGCGCCCTGCGCGCCGCCGGACCGCCCGGCGCCACCCGCCCGCGGCTTGGCCGAGACCACCGCCCCGGCTGCCCGGTCCACCCGGTCGCACCGCTGATCTCCCCGGAGCAGGGGGTCTACGGATCCCGTAACCGTTACCCCCTAGTCTCAAAGGAGCGACAGTCATGAACGGAGCGAGAACAACTTTCATGCGGAGGGGCTATCTGCTCACTGCCCTTGCCGCGGCTGTGCTGCTGGCGGCGTCTGTAGAGACGGCGGAGGCGCAGCGCGTCACCATCGGGTTCGTCGAATCCAGCGGGATGGTTTCGGAGAAGGCATTTTTGCACGCCAACTCCCTTGAGGATCCACAAACGATCACGGTGCGGGTTCAGGGTCTTGCCGGTGGCTCCCGGCGCACTAGCGATATCAACGCCAGTCTCGGAGACGTCACAATTACAGCGAGCGCTGCTGTCCAACTTATGAGGGTCTCCCCCGCTGGCTACGTCGCAGTCCCGGCGGGCACCGCCCCCAACTCGTTCCTACTGGACGTAGACGACACGACCGCCGGCTCTACCACCCGCCACTTTGACCACTCCGATGAAGTCGTTCTAGTGGTGGCACAGTCGGCCGACGGTACACCCGATGGCAACTGGTTGGAGGAGATGATTGAGTTGAAGCTGACTATAGGTGGCTCAGCTTCGGTCAACCCGGATGTGTTCGCGCTCACGGTCAATGAATCTCACGTGGCACCCGTGGCGAAGTTCCAGCAGCCCGATTTCACGCTGTCGGAGCAAAGTACGCGGACGGTGCAGTTGGACATCTCTTCGGGGATACGGGGTGTTCCTCTTCCGTCTACCACCGCCGGTGGTTTTGCCGGTGCTGCGACTGCCTTTCCCGGCATGCTCAGCGTCCGGGTGGGCAACCACGGCCTGGTTTCGGTCAGCGCTACCGGGGCTACGGCGACATGCCCCGGGAGGTCTGACCCGCTTTACAACAGGGTGCTCTTTCTTGTCACTTTGGATGGCGATGGCGACGGCACCGATGACTGGACCGCCGCTAACTTCTCTAATACCGGCGTATTGACAACCGTCAGCTCGATTTACACCTTGGCGAACACATCGGGGGCGGCAGCGAACCTCTCGATTGAGGGTTGCGGAGACGGGGCCGGCATCAGGGATCCCTACATCACGCTGAGTGTCATGAGCAACGGGCTCTCAGGGCGTGTTACCGGCGTTCCGACGTATGGCGCCATCGAGACTGGCCCGCCGCTGATGGTCTCCATCGACAGCGATGAGGCTGCTCCGACACTGTCCTTCTCGCCGACTGATGTCGAAATCGACGAGGGCGGCTCGACCGATACCGTGCTGCTCGCCGAAGGCCCGAACGCATCTGCGGTAGGCATGGTGAAGCTGGCTGTTGAGGGAGACGCCATGGTTGACCTCTACCAGGACGGCGAGATGCTCGAGGAGATGGGCGGCTACGTCACGGTCGACCTCGGCGGCAACAGCAGCGCCCGGCTGATGGCCATGTCCATGAGCGACCCCGACCTGATGGACGGCGACATGGCGTACAAGGCCTGGAAGCTGATGGACGACTCGGCGCAAGGCGTCAACATCGGCGACGGCTACTGGTTCAAGGTCGACGTCCGCGGCTCGACGGCGGTGCCGGCGCTGCCGCTGGTCGGACAGCTTCTCCTGGCCCTGTTCCTGATGGCCGGCGGCTCGCGGCTCTATCGTCGGAATCGCGGATAGCTCCATCGTCCACGGCGCTAGGGGGGAACGGTTAATGGGAAGGGGCGGACCCGGCGCGAACGCGTCGGGTCCGCCCCTTAAATGTATCTGGAGTCCGCCGGGGTCCGGCCGCATCCAGCGCAAGTCTCCAAAGGAGCGACAGTCATGAACGTAGCGAGATCAACCTTTGTGCGACGGGGCTACCTGCTCACGGCCCTGGCCGCGGCTGTGCTCCTGGGTGCGTCCTCCGGGACGGCGTGGGCACAAACGACAGCCCCGCTTCGCGTCGGACTGGGCATGCGAGCGTCCTCGAGCACGCTGGAAGAGGGTGCAAGCATGGCCGCCTCGACACCGGACAGAGTTACGGTGACCATCACGCGGTCGGGTGCAGATACCTTTGATGATGATGGCGACCCTATGACCGCCGCTGCCCCGATTTTTACGTCTGGCGGAAGCCATCTCACACTTAGAGCGACCTGCAACGGCGAAGGATTCACTGGCGAGCCGACCGCGTCGGATTGCTCCTTTAGTGTTGCAGTCAAGGATGCTGCGAGCAACGCAGCCTTGACGTCCACGAGTACTCTCGGCGTTGCCGGAGCCACATTGAATTTTGGAGATGGTCCTGACACAGACAGTCTGATCGACAAGACGATCGAGCTGGTTATCTCAGATGACTCTGACGACGGCGACTGGAATAACGAGACGATCGTTCTGACTCTGGATTTGCAGCAGGCAAGCGTGGGGAGTGGGCAAAACGCACGGGATCTTACGGCGCCGACGCCGAGACTCACGCTGACGATCACCGACGACGAGCAGTTGCCAACGCTCAAGTTCACACCTCCTGGCATCCAGTTGGCAAAGGGCAACACGCAGACCATGACGGTAGGCGTGGGTGTCGGCGCCGGCGGCAGAGGATCGCTCCCCACAGGCACCCAAAGCATCCGGGCCACGCTTGCTGGTCTTGATGGTGGAAGTGCCCGCGGTGGTAGCAGTGACGAGCTCCTGCTCTCCGTCTCGCCCCCGGAAGCCGTGGGGACTCTGATAGCGATCTGGAAAGATGCGGATGGCAATGGGATGAGGGGACCGACTGAGGGTCTTGAACCCGACGGTCAAAACAGGTACAGCATCGGCGAGATCGGGCGCGGCAGTGGTAACGCCAACGCCGACGGCGC
Source organism: Vicinamibacterales bacterium (assembly GCA_965207665.1). Taxonomy (GTDB): domain Bacteria; phylum Acidobacteriota; class Vicinamibacteria; order Vicinamibacterales; family UBA8438; genus JAAXGX01. Next base: position 1,596,318 of record CBDBMV010000002.1, on the reverse strand, counting down.
TGTTGGCGAAGACGATGCTGTCGCGAACAACGGTATCGCTCTGAAGATCACGGCCATAGACGTGTCCGGGTTCAGGGACGAGCAGATTACCTTCACGCTTATGGACGGGAGAACCGAGGCGCAGAAGGCTGGCGACGGCGGCGCGATTGAAGATGCCAATCCGGCCACGGTCACTGTCCTGAGCGGTGAGGAGACGCCGACGGTCACGTTCTCGAAGGCGAGCGTCAGCATTGACGAGGGCGACAGCGAAATGGTCCACCTCCTCGCGGACACCGATCAGGGTAGCCAGGTGGGCTCGGCAACTGTGTCTGTGAGCGGCGATGCCCGCATCTCACTGGAGCAGAACGGCAGCGCGATTTCGGGCGGTGCAGTGGACTTCGGCGGCAGCGCCAATGCCGAGCTGACGATCAGAGCCCTTGGGGATGAGTCGCTGGAAGATGGCGAGGAGAAGACCGCCACGGTGACCATCACGGAAGCCAGCGGCGCGAACATCGGCGACCCGCGTGCGGTGACGGTGACCGTGGTCGGCTCCACCGCGGTACCTGTGCTGCCTCTGGTCGGCCAGTTGCTCCTGGCCTTGCTCCTGACGGCAGGTGGCGCGCGGCTGTATCGGCGGCGCCAGCAATAGCTCCATCGTTCGAACAGGGGGACGGTAACCGGAAAAGGGGGACCCGGCGTGAGCGCGCCGGGTCCCCCTTTCGTTTCCTGAGTCACTGGTCATGCCCTACCGCTACCTGCTCACGATGCTCGCCGTTTGCGCTGTGCTCGTTGCGTCTGCCGGCCGCGCGTCAGCTCAAGACGATCCTCTGGCGACCGCCACGTTCAGCCGCACGGACTTCGGCGTCGTGGAAGCCAGCACGACAACGCTGGAGGTCCGCATAGCGCCGCCCGAAGACGACGACCAGTTCCCGGCGCTTGGGAGCGGCGGGCGAGTTGTCCTTGAGGTTGAGCCGGCCGCCGTGGTCTCGACAGAAGCCTGCAATGCGGACGAGGATGCGGACTTTGCGCTCCGCATCTGGTCGGATACCGCAGTGTTGCTGCGCAGTTCAGATACGGGCGCAATTACCATCGACAGGCACCTGCGCGATTACGAGGGGCAGCCGGCCGAGTTGCGGCTGACGGCCTGCGACGACACGTCTAACTATCGGGACTCGAGCGTCACGCTGGCTTTCCAAACTGCGTCTCTCGAGACACAGCGGGGCAACGTGGCCGCCGGTCCGCCGGCCCGCATCCAGGTCATCAACGACGACCCCGTCCCGGTCGTGGAGTTCGGAAGCCGCGCACTGCGGATCGATGAGGGCAAGAGCCAGACGGTGGCGATCGTGACCGACGGCGAGCTGGCCGGCGCGGTGATGCAAGTGGCTGTCGAAGTGGCGGGCGACGCGCGGATCTCGATTCAGCAGCGCGGCCGGTCGCTGGACGCGAACCCGGACGGCACGCACACCGTCGAGCTCAGCGCCAGCGGGAACGCCGTGCTGACGGTCCTCGCCGCCGGGGACGAGACACTTGCCGACGATCAGACGAAGACGGCGACGGTGCAGATCGTCGATGCTAACGACGCCGAGATCGGCGACGTCGACACGCTAACGCTCACCGTCAGCGGCATTACCAGCGTACCCGCCCTGCCGCTGGTCGGCCTGTTGCTGCAGACGCTGCTGCTGACCGCCGCCGGCGCACGGCTGTATCGGCGGCGCCACGGATAGCTTCATGGCCCATGGACGGATTGACGTTCAAGCAACATCTCGATCTGCTCCGCGCAAACGTGGTTGCGCGATTCCCAGGCGTTCGAGTTGTTCGCAGTACGTCGGGCCAGCGAATCGGGGAGGACCGGTATGAATTCGCATCACGGAACTCCCTGTACGTGCAATCTCCCGTCACGCCCAACGGGAAACCGCGGCGGCCGCGCGGGTCCTGGCGATACCGGCGCAGCCCCACGCATTCATGGATGGTTTGCTCCCGCCGCCAGCGTGTTTTCCGGGCGATCTGCCAGTTGGCCTCGGCCGCGGGCCATCAGCCGCATGTCAGTGGCAACTGAAAACTGCACACTTCCGAGGAAGACGTCGCGGTGACCTTGTTCTTTGTCTCCGAATAGGGGATCGAATGCGGTACCCCGCCGCGGCGCCAGGCGCCTCTCCTGGCACATCCAGTCGAGCAAGGCGGGGATCCGGGCTGACGGCAGGACATCAACGGCCCGTCCTCCAGCCCACGAGCAAGCACACGTCCGGAACATCTGCATAGCGGCGCAGCCGGTGCTTGCGCTACGATGGTCGCGCCACTCGACTCGGCGCGTACCCGACATCGGGTCGCCGTCGAATACAACACCTGCGCCAGCGAACCTGCCGCGAGTGCGGCCAACCCTTCGCCATCTGCGCGTCGTGCGACCGCGGCCATGCGTATTGCTCGGCGCCCTGCCGCGCGGTCGGCCGGCGGCGGTCGGTCCGCGCCGCCCGGGCGCGCCACCAGCGCAGCCTCGAAGGCCGTCTCGACCACCGCGACCGCCAGCGCGCCTACCGCCGGCGCCGGCGCGTGACGGATCACACTTCCCCCCGCCCGCGGCCATCGGCCAGACTCTCCGCCGCTGACAACGCCCCGGTTTTCCGCCCCACTCGCCCGCGCTGCGTGGTCTGCGGCCAGCCGAGTCGGCGGAAATTCCCGCTGGGAGGGCCTGGGGGCACCGTGAGATGGTCCGTGTCGCAGTCAACCGTGTGGAGGTCAACGCCGCGTGGCGCGTCGGAACCCCCCTGACAAGCGCAAGCCCAGGGGCCGGCACCCCATCGACGCGCTCTCGACGAGCTTCGTGCGCAGCGTGTCCGGACCGGGACGCTTCTGCGACGGCAACGCGCTCTACCTGCGGGTCAAGCCTACGGGCGCCAGGAGCTGGGTGCAGAGAATCGTCATCCGCGGCCGCAGGCGCGAGCTGGGCCTCGGCGGCTTTCCCCTGGTCTCGCTGAGCGAGGCGCGCGCCCGGGCACTCACCAACCGCAGGCTCGCTCGTACCGGCGGTGACCCCCTGGCCGAGCGGCGCCGCGCCGAGGCCGTGCCGAGCTTTCAGGAGGCGGCCGAGCGGCTGTGGGTCCACAAGTATCCCGGCTGGCGGCATCCCCGCCACGCCCGCGACTGGAAGGCGAGCCTCGAGCGCTACGCCTTCCCGCGCCTCGGCCGCATGGCTGTGTCCGACGTCACCAGCGCCGACGTGCTCGACACGCTGCGGAGAGTCTGGCACCACAGGCCCGAGACGGCGCGGCGGCTGCGCCAGCGCATCAGCGCCGTGATGGAGTGGGCGGTGACCATGCAACTCCGCCCCGACAACCCGTGCAACCGCGTCCGCCAGGTGCTCGGCCCGCAGCAGGACCTGGTCACCCACATGCAGGCGCTCGACCACCGCGAGGTGGCCGCGGCCATCCGCACCGTGCAGGCCACGGGCGCGAGCGAGGCGGTGAAGCTGGCCTTCGAATTTCTGGTGCTAACGGCCGCGAGGTCGGGCGAGGTGCGCGGCGCGCTGTGGGCCGAGATGGACCTGGAGGCCGCCGTCTGGACCATTCCGGGAATGCGCACCAAGTCGAAGCGCGAGCACCGGGTGCCTCTGAGCCGGAGGGCGATGGAGATCCTCACGGCGGCGCGGTCGCTGCGGGGCGGCCACAGCGCGCTGGTGTTTCCGGGCCAGGGCGGGGGCGCGATCGGCGAGACGCGGCTCTCGCGGCTGCTCAAGACGCACAAGATCGCCGCCGTGCCGCACGGCTTCCGCTCCAGCTTCCGCGACTGGGCGGCCGAGACGACCTCCCATCCGCGGGCGGTGATCGAGGCGGCGCTGGCGCACGTGGTGATGAACGCGACCGAGGCGGCGTATGCGCGCTCGGACCTGTTCGAGCGGCGGCGGCAACTGATGAACGAGTGGGCCGCGTACCTGGAGGACGGACATGCGCAAGCGCTGCCGTGGTGACTGGGTGGGCGCCGTTACCGGGCCGCCCGTTTCGGGCCGGACTCCGCTCGCTCCGCTCCCTGCGTCCGGCCCGAAACGCGTGGTGGGCGGCAGCTTGTGCCGCGGAGGAACCGCGGCAAAGTGCGGGGCGCAATGGGGGAACCGGCGTGCGGGTCGTGCGCGTGGCCCTTTGTTTCCGGGGGGAACTGCGGATTGGCTTGCGGAAGAAGTAGAAACCCCTGCTCCGGGGAGATCAGCGGTGCGACCGGGTGGACCGGGCAGCCGGGGCGGTGGTCTCCCCCAACCCGCGGGCGGGTGGCGCCGGGCGGTCCGGCGGCGCGCAGGGCGCAACAACGCGCACAGCAGTAACGGTCACGGAAACGGCCGTTGATCGAAGTCCTTGATGGCCCGTGGTACAGCGACGTAAACGTGAGTCACCTGACCAGTGCCATAGGTTGGAGCGTGCCCTAATGCCGCTGGGCCTATCCCTGATGGTTCGAGCCCGAAAGACGAAGCCTCGGGGTGCGCCCGAGCACCGCCGGACCGCCCGGCGACAGGACCCGCCGGATCACCGACTGCCGGATCCGTCACCGCCCAGGCGTGTCCACGCGGTACGCCGTGTGGTTCGAAGCGACCACGAGCCCCCCGGTCGGGTCGAACGCCAGCCCCACCAGCGCCTCCGCGGCGAGCACCGCCGCCGTCGAGCCGTCCGGGGCCACGCGGTAGACGCCGCTGGCTCCGGCCAGCGCCTCGACCACGTGCAGCGTGCCCTCCCCGTCGAACGCCAGTCCCTGCGGCCGGCCGAAGCAGGAGCAGACCGGCTGCACCGTGCCCGTCCTGTCGATCCGGTACACGCTGTCGTAGGTGGAGAGCGTCGGCGAGGCCACATACAGCGCCTCGTCCGGTCCCCACGCGAGATGGAAGGCGGCGACGCTCGCCGGCAGCGTCGCGAGCGGCACGGCGTCACCGCCGCTGCCGATGCGGTACACCGTGCCCGAGCGGTCGCCGACGTACAACATGCCGTCCGGGCTGAAGGCCAGGCCGCAGGCAACGCCGAGGTCGGAGACGAGCCGCTCGAACGACCCGTCCGGACTCACTTGGTACACGGCGCCGTCGTAGCGGCTCGAGACGTGCAGCCGGCCGTCCGGCGCGAACGCCAGCGACGTCACGTTGGTGATGCCCGAAAGGAACGGCTCGCGGAAGCCGTCCCGTCGGACGCGGAACATCGACACCGGCGTCTGCTCGCCGCGCGAGCCGCTGTAGGTGAGATAGAGCACGCCTTCGCTGTCGATGGCGGGGCTGTCGACCTGGTGCAGGCCGGTGGCGACGCGGGCGCCCACGTCGACGAACACCTCCCCGTCCTCCGCACCGGCGACCTGCACCCGCATCCGGCCGCCCTCGAGCCCTGCCGGGACGATGACGGACACGGCCTGCCGGGAGGCGTGCACCACGCGGGCCTGACGCGGCCCGAGGCGCACCTCGGGCGTCCCGGCGCCGTTCGACGGCAGATCGGTCCCTTCGATCGTGATCCGCCCGCCCTCGACCGCGCATGCCGGGCGAACCGCGGTGATCCGCGGCGCCGGGCTAGTCGTCGTCGAGCTCAACGTTCCAGTACAGGTAGTCGCGCCAGCTCTCGGGCGCGTTGCGGAGGCCGAATGTGAGCCGCACCGCCGGCGCGCGGGTGGGCCGGCGCGGGGGCCGGATGACCCGCAGTCCCGCCTGGGCAGGCGTGCGCCCCCCCTTGCGGCGGTTGCAGGTCACGCAGCAGGTGACGATGTTCTCCCAATCCTTGCGCCCCCCCTGCGACACCGGGACCACGTGGTCGAAGGTGAGGTCCGCAACCGGATGCTGCCGGCCGCAGTACTGGCAGCGGTGGCCGTCCCGCGCGTAGATGTTGGCGCGCGAGAACGGGACGTGGTCGAAGTGCTTGCGGATGGTGATGTAGCGCAGCAGGCGGATGACGGACGGCAGCTTGACGCTGAACGAGACCGAGCGGATCTCGCGGTCGTGGACGGCGATCACCTCCACCTTGCCCTGGCACCACAGCGTGATCGCCTTGCGCCAGTCGACGATCTTCAGCGGCTCGTACGTGGCGTTGAGCAACAACGTCTGTTCCATGACCGCTCACATTCTACCGGGATGGGCGCTAGCCGACGGGCTGGCCCTGCACGACGATCTTGACGCGCTGGCCGGGGTTCGGCGGTTCGTCGGGCGCGTGGCCGTTCATGATCGCCAGCGTTGCGGCCGGCACCAGATCGCCGCCGGCCTGCTGCGCGATCCGCTCCCACGTATCGCCGGCGACAGCCTCGTACAGCGCAATCTCGTTGGGCAGGATGCTCTCCGCCTCCTCCGCGCTCAACCCCCGGAACGACCGGATGCTCCGATTGACGGCGCGCTCCAGCCGCGTGAAGTCCGCCACCGGGATGACGCCGCCCAGGACGTAGACCCGCCCGTCGTGGCGGACGTACGCCACCCGCACCGCCGCCGGCCCGATGTCGTCCACGTCGCGCTGGTACGAGCGGATGTGCGCGTCCAGACCGTTGATCGTCGCATCGCTGCCGGAGACGTTGCGCGCGTCGCGCGGCGTCTCGCGCCGGGCAATCGCCTCCAGCGTGGCCGCCTGCCCCTCCTCCGCCAGTTGCAGCGCCATGTACGCCCTGCCGTCGGCCCGGCTGGCGACGACTACCGTAGGGCTGTTCCGGATTTCCCAGCCCTCGGGAAACTCGACGCCGAACCGCAGCACCGGGTGGACGAACTCGCGGCCCCGCGCTATGCCCTCTTCCGGGTTGTCCCCGAAGCGGACCCCCACGATCCGCTCCAGGTAACCGGAACGGTCGACCCGCAGGCTGGAGGCATCGACCGTCTCGAGCAGCCGGGTGACGGTGGGCCCCACGTCGACGACGCGGGCTGCCGGCTCCGGGTGCGTCGACAGCCAGTTGGGCACGCCCCGCCTGTCGCTCTGCTCGCCGATGCGGCCGAGCGTGGACAGCATGCCCGCCACGCCGGCGGGATGCCAGCCGCCCCCGGCCGCGTACTCCGCGCCCAGCCGGTCGGCCTGGATCTCGTCGTCGCGCCCGAACCTGAGCAGCAGCAGGCCGATGCCGTAACCGGCGGCGTCCGTCATGCCCGGCGCCCCGTACGGATTGGCGCGCATCGCCGGCACGAAGATCTGCCCCAGCAACAGGCCGAACTGCGCGCCCGTGGCCCGCGTATACGCCTGCACCGAGTGGCGGGCGGTAACGTGGCCGATCTCGTGCCCCAGCACCCCCGCCAGCTCCGCCTCGTCGCCCAGGTAGGCCAGGATTCCGCGGGTGAGATAGATGTAGCCGCCCGGCAGCGCGAAGGCGTTGACCGCCGGCGAATCGACGATGGTGAATTTCCACGGCAGGTTGGGCCGGTGGGACAGCGCGGCCAGCCGGTGGCCGAGATCGGCGACGTACGCCTGCAGCGCCGGCGAATCGTACTCGCCCATCTGCTCCCGTATCTGGCCGTCCGCGTCGCGGCCGATCGAAACCTCCTGCCCCTCGGTCATCAGGGTGAACTCGCGGCCGCCCGTCACCGGATTGGTCGCGCAACTTCCAAGCACTAGGGCGAGAGCGGCGGCCGGCGCAAGGCGGGTCGGGCTACGCAGGCGCATGCACGGCCTCCAGTGCCTGACGGATCTCGGCGACGGCGGCCGGCCCGGCCGGCTGCAGCGGCGGGCGGGGCGCGCCGCCGACGTACCCCGCGATCTCCAGCGCCGCCTTGAGTCCGGGTACGCCGTGGACGCGGGTCAGCAGCCGGGCCAGCGGCGTGAGCCGCCGCTGCAGGCGCCGCGCCTCCTCCAGGCGTCCCGCGGCAACGAGATCGAACAACTCGACGCAAAGGTCCGGGACGGCGCTCGCGAGCGCCAGGATGCCGCCGGCGGCGCCCGACACCAGGCTGGCGTAGAACACCGGCGCCGAGCCGGCCAGCACGCTGAAATCGTCGGGCGTCTCGTCGATCAGCGCCGAGATGAACGCGATGTCGGAGCCCGACTCCTTCATCCCGACGATGTTCGGATGGTCCGCCAGCCGCGCCACCGCCGCCACGGGGAGGGTCACACCCGTCAGGGCGGTGAAGTTGTACAGCAGCACCGGCACCGGCGCGGCGTCGGCCACGGCCGCGTAGTGCCGCGTCAGCGCGTCCCCGGTCAGCAGCGTCCTGAAGAACGACGGCGTGCGGACCAGCACCGCATCCGCACCCAGGGCGGCGGCGCGCGCTGCGGCGCGCACCGTCCCCACCGTGGATTCCCGCGCCACGCCGGCAATCAGCAGGCGGCCCGGCGGCACCCGCTCGCGGGCGGCCGCGATGACGCGGTCCGACTCGTCGTCGTCGAGGAGCGGCGCCTCGCCGTTCGAACCCAGCACGACGAGGCCGCGCAGGCCGGTCGCCATCCAGCGCTCGCAATTCGCCGCGAGGGCCGCGGTGTCGAGCGCGCCGTCACGAAACGGCGTGGGGATCGGCGGAAAGACGCCTCGCAAATCCATTGTTCCTCTCACTCCGGCGCCGCGCCGGCCGGTCCGTTGCCGGGCGCATGGCCGACGATCAGCAGGCTCTCCACCACCTGCCCGCCGATCAGGTGTTCCCTGATGATGCGCTCCAGGGCCGGCGGATCGCAGCGGCGGTACCAGGCGCCCTCCGGATAGACGAGCGCGATCGGGCCGTCCTCGCAGATGCGCAGGCAGTTCGCCTTCGTGCGCAGCACGCCGCCGCGGTCGGACAGACCGAGCTCGCGGAGACGCTGCTTCAGGTACGCCCAGGCGGCGAGGCCGCGCTCCCGGGCGCAGCAGTTGGGCTTCGTCTGGTCACAGCACAGGAAGATGTGGCGGACGGCCACGTCGGCGCCGATGGCGGCGGCCATGCGGCGCTGCGCTTCCAGACCGGGCGAGTCGGCCGCTGGCTCCGGCATCGGGTGGGGCCTGAAAGCAAGTAGGATATCACTTCGATGGCGACGCGTCTGGCGCGGCTCGGCGACTGGACCAGCGTGTTTCTGGGCACGATCGAGCGCGTCGGCAATGCCCTTCCGCACCCCGCCACCCTCTTCGCCATATTGGCGCTGCTCACCGTCCTGGCGTCCGGCGTGGCCGCGACGATGGACCTCGAAGTGGTGCATCCGGGCACCGGCGAGACCGTGCGGCCGGCCAACCTGCTGACCATCGCCGGCTTCCATCGCATCCTGACGGAGATGGTGACCAACTTCACCGGTTTCGCGCCGCTCGGCACGGTGCTCGTGGCGATGCTCGGCATCGGCGTCATGGAGGCGAGCGGCCTGATAGCCGCGGCGTTGCGGATGCTCGTGCTCTCGGCGCCGGCCCGGCTGCTCACGTTCGTCATCGTGCTGGCGGGCGTGCTGTCGAACGCCGCGAGCGAGATCGGCTACGTGCTGCTGGTCCCGCTCGGCGGCATCATCTTCCTGGGCGCGGGCCGGCACCCCATAGCCGGCCTGGCCGCCGCATTCGCCGGCGTCTCGGGCGGCTACAGCGCCAACCTGCTCCTGGGCACGATCGATCCGCTGCTGGCCGGCCTCTCGGAAGAAGCCGCCCATATCGTGGACGGCAGCTACCAGGTCAACCCCGCGGCGAACTACTTCTTCATGGTGGCGTCGACGTTCATCGTCGCCGGCGCCGGCACCTGGGTCACCGAGCGCATCGTCGTGCCGCGGCTGGGGCGCTACGAGGGGGCGGAGCGGCCGGCCGGCCTCGACCGCCTCACCGAGGCGGAACGGCGCGGCCTGCGGTTCGCCGCGGCCGCCGCGCTGGCGTTCGGCGCGTTCCTGCTGTGGGGCGTCGTGCCTGCCGACGGGTTCCTGCGCAATGCCGAGACCGGCGAGGTGCTGCGGTCGCCGTTTCTCTCCGGGATCGTGGCCTTCATTTTCCTGGGCGGCACCGCCGTCGGCGTGGCGTACGGCGTGGGCGCCGGCAAGTTCCGCAATGACGCGGACGTCATGAACGGCATGGGCACCACCATCGGCACGCTGGGCACGTACCTGGTGCTCGTGTTCTTCGCCGCGCAGTTCGTGGCCTACTTCAACTGGTCGAACCTGGGCCTGATCGTCGCCGTGAAGGGGGCCGACGCCCTGCGGGCCTCGGGGTTGGGCGGCATCCCCCTGATGCTGGCGTTCGTGGTCCTCTCCGCGGTCATCAACCTGGTCATGGGCAGCGCGTCCGCCAAGTGGGCGGTGATGGCGCCGGTGTTCGTGCCGATGTTCATGCTGCTGGGCTACGCGCCGGAGCTGACCCAGGTGGCCTACCGCATAGGCGACAGCACGACCAACGTCATCGCGCCGATGATGTCGTACTTCGCGCTGATCGTCGCGTTCTTCGAGAAGTACGACAAGCGCTCCGGCATCGGCACGGTCATCGCGACCATGCTGCCGTATACCTTCGTCTTCCTGGTGGTCTGGTCGTGCCTGCTCGTCGCCTGGATGGCGCTCGGCCTGCCCGTGGGGCCCGGCGCGGGCCTGTACCTGTGATGCGCCTTGTCAACCGCGTGGCGGCGGCCGGACTGCTCGTTGCGGTCGGGTTGCTGCTGCTGCGGCCGGCCGCCGGCCAGTCGCCTCCCGCGGCCACGGCGTCGATCACCGCGGCCGATCTGCAGCGCGAGGTGGCGCATCTTGCCTCCGATGCGATGGGCGGCCGGCTGACCGCAACGCCCGGGAACGAGGCGGCCGCGCAGTACATCGCGGAGCAGTTCCGGCGGCACGGCCTGCGCGGGGCCGGCGCCGGCGGCAGCTTCCGCCACACGGTCGACCTGGTGGTGGCCGCGCAGGACGCTGGCAACACGCTGCAGACCCGCGCGGGGACCGAGGCGGAGGCCGCCGAGCTGTCCCGCGACTTCATTCCCGCCCCGTTCAGCGCTTCCGGCAGCGCCGCGGGTCCGGTCGTATTCGCGGGATTCGGCATCACCGCCGACGGGCTGGAGCACGACGACTACCGGCACGCGGACCTGGCCGGCAAGGTCGTGCTCGTGCTCGACCACGAGCCGGGCGAGTTCGACCCGCAGAGCCCCTTCGCCGGGATCGTCACGTCGGAGCACGGGGCGGCCATCCGCAAGGCGCTCGCGGCGCAGCGGCGCGGCGCGGTTGCAGTCGCCATCGCGCCGGACGTGCACAACCACACGCGCTGGTGGACCGTGCCGGATCTTGCAAGCCGCTTCTGGCCGCGTAGTCAGCCGCGCGTGCCCCCCTACCAGTTGGCCGCGCGGCTGGACGGGGTGCAGATTCCGGTGGTGCGGATCTCCGCGTCGCTGGCGGAACGCCTGGTCGGCGCGGCAGGCCGGACGCTGCAGGAGTTGGGCGCGCACGCGGAAACGGCCGGCGGCGGCGCGGCGGTGGAGCTGCCCGGCGTCGAGCTGGAAGTGACGGTCAGGGTGCGGCACGCGACCACGCCGGTCGACAACGTCGTCGGGCTCATCGAGGGCGCGGATCCGGAGCTGCGGGACGAGTGGATCATCATCTGCGCGCACTACGACCACGAGGGCGTGATCGGCGATCGGATCTTCAACGGGGGCGACGACAACGCCTCGGGCGTGGCCGGCCTGCTGGAGATAGCCGAGGCGTACGGCGTGGCGGCGGGCGCCGGCGGGCGGCCGCGGCGCTCGATCCTCCTCGCGGCGTGGAATGCGGAGGAACAGGGTCTGCTGGGCGCGTGGGGCTACACCGAGCAGCCGCTGGCGCCGCTTGAAGACACGGTGGCCGTCATCAACATGGACATGATCGGACGCAGCGAGGAAGTGCCGGCGGGCGGCGGCTACCGTTTCGCCGGTCTCGAGCCGCAGACGGCGGAGTCGAACCGCAACGCCGTCAACATCATCGGCTCGACATACAGCGACGACCTGCGCGCGGCCACCAGCGCCGCGAACCGCAGCGTCGGCCTGGACCTGCGGTTCCGCTACGACAACAACCGCTCCAACCTGCTCCGGCGCAGCGACCACTGGCCGTTCCTCTTCAACGCGGTGCCGTCCATCTTCGTGCACACGGGCCTGCATCCCGATTACCACACGGAGCGGGATCACCCCGACACGCTCGAGTACGAAAAGATGGCGCGCGTGGTGCAGTTGGTGTACGAGCTGAGCTGGGATCTCGCGGAGGACGGCCCGCGGCCGGCGTTCAACCCTCCCGCGCCGTGACGTCTCCGGTAGCTTCCGCAGGTGCGGAGCGCCGCAGCGGGTCGCCAAAGCGGCAGTTGACCTCGAGCGCGGCGGCCAGCAGCGTCAGGTACTCGCGGCGGGAAACCTCCACGGCGCCGAACGTGGCGAGGTGCGGCGTGAGCCACTGCAGGTCGAGCAGCCGGTAGCCGCGCTGCCGCAGCCGCTCGACCAGCCCGCAGAGCGCGACCTTCGAGGCGTCCGACACGGTGTGAAACATCGATTCGCCGAAGAAGGCGCCGCGCAGGCTGACCCCGTACAGCCCGCCGGCGAGACGCTCCCCGCGCCACACCTCCAGCGAATGGGCGTAGCCCGCCGCGTGCAGCGCCATGTAGCTCTCGATCAGCCCGGCATCGATCCAGGTCTCGCCGCCGTCCGGCCGTGCGGCGCACGCCTCGATCACGGCCGGGAACGCCTGGTCGACCGTGGTGCGGAAGCGGCCCTGGCGCAGCACGCGGCGCAGGCGCCGCGGCACGTGCAGCCCGTCGAGCGGCAGGATCCCGCGGCGCTCGGGCGAGAACCACATGGTGCGTCCCTCCACCGCCATCGGGAACAGCCCCTGCGCGTAGGCGCCGAGCAGCGCGTTGATGGGAATCATGCGGTCGTCGTATTATCTCGCGTGCCCGGTCACCGGCAGAGCGGCGTGCATACCTCGGAGGCAGTCACGGACAACGTCCGGGTGCACGTCACGGCGCGGTTCTCTCCCGGCCACTCCCAACCCCACCGCAATCTCTGGCTGTTCGTCTACACCATCGCGATCTCGAACGAAGGCCCGGAGACGGTCCAGCTGATCAGCCGGCACTGGGTCATCACCGACGGCAACAACCACGTCGAGGAGGTCCGCGGCCTCGGCGTAGTTGGAGAACAGCCCACGCTGGCGCCCGGCGAATCGTTCGAATACACGTCGAACTGCCCGCTGGGAACGCCGTTCGGGACGATGCGCGGCACCTACCAGATGGTGAACGGCGCGGGGCGGAAGTTCGACGTCGAGATCGCCACGTTCACCCTGAGCGAGCCGTACACGATCCACTAGGAATCGAGCGGGACCACCGCGGCGCCCGCCGCCTCCAGGCCGGCGCGCACGCCCGCGGCGAGCGACGCCGCGCCGGGCGTATCGCCGTGGATGCAGATGGTGTCGGCCCGCAGCTCGATGCGCTCACCCGTCGAGGCGGCCACCGAGCCGTCGCGGATCATCTGCAGGACGCGTTCGACGCACGCCTGCGCGTCCCCGATGACGGCGCCGGGCAAGGCGCGGGAGCGCAGCGAGCCGTCCGCCTCGTACGCCCTGTCGGCGAACGCCTCGGACGCCACCGCGAGTCCGCTCGCGCGGCCGGCGTCCAGCAGGTGCGAGCCGGACAGGCCGACCAGGATGAGACCCTCCCCGGCCGCCGCCACGCCGCGCGCCACCGCATCGGCGAGCTGCCGGTCGCGGGCGGCCATGTTGTACAGCGCGCCGTGCGGCTTGACGTGCTGGAGACGGCCGCCTTCCGCCGCCGCGATGCCGGCCAGCGCGGCCACCTGGTACAGCACCATGGCCTCGACCTCGTCCGGCCCGGCCCCCAGCTCGCGCCGGCCGAACCCACCGAGATCGGGAAAGCCGGGATGCGCCCCGACCGCGACCCCGAGCCGCAGCGCCAGCCGCACCGTGCGCCGCATGATGACCGGATCGCCGGCATGGAACCCGCAGGCGATGTTGGCGGACGTGACGTGCGGCAGGATCCCCTCGTCGTCGCCCAGCGTGTAGCGGCCGAACGACTCGCCGACGTCGCAGTTCAGATCTACGCGAAGTTGTGTCATCTGCCCGGTGCTAACTATAAGATCCGCGCGATAGACCATGACACCAGACACTGCGAGCGGCGGCGTACCATCCGAGATCGCCCGGCACTACCCGCGTCAGGTCGAGCTGGCGGACGGCGGCCCGGTCGAGCTCGAGCTGATGGGCAGCCGGGACATCGACGACATGCTGGCCTTCGCGCGCACGCTGCCCCCCAACGACCTGATGTTCCTGCGCATCAACATCACCGACCGGCTCATCGTGGAGCACTGGGTCGAATCGATCGAGGGCGGCCGCACGATCACGGTGCTGGCCCGCCAGGACGGCAAGGTGCTGGGCGAATCGACGCTGCTGCACAACGAGGCGAACTGGACACGCCATCTGGGCGAGATTAGGATCCAGATCTCGCCCGCCGCGCGGCGGCGCGGGCTGGCGCGCGTGCTGGCCCGGGAGATCGACACCATCGCGAGACAGCTTGGACTGCAACTGCTCACCGCGCGCATGACACTGGATCAGTCCGCGGCGCAGGCCGTCTTCCGGCGGCTTGGGTTCCAGCGGGAAGCCGTGCTCTGGGACTACGCCATCACGCCGGACGGCGACACGCGCAACGTGCTGGTCGCGACCAAGCGACTGTAGCAACCGGGCACATCAGGAGGACGGATAGTGAGTGACGAGAAAGTGACGGCCGGATTCGATGCGCTGCTGACCGAAGACCGCGTCTTCGAGCCGCCCGAGGAATTTCGCAAGAACGCCAACATCAACGACCCCGGCATCTACGAGCGAGCCGACGCGGATCCGGAAGGGTTCTGGGCCGACTTCGCGAAGGAGCTCGACTGGAGCCGGCCCTGGGATCAGGTGCTCGACTGGCAGCCCCCCGATGCCAAGTGGTTCATCGGCGGCAAGATCAACGCGAGCGTGAACTGCGTCGATCGCCATGCCCTCGGCCACCGGCGCGACAAGCGCGCCATCGTCTGGGAAGGCGAACCGGGCGACCAGAAGACCCTGACCTACGGCGAGCTGCACGTCGAGGTGCAGAAGTGCGCCAACGTCCTCCAGAAGCTGGGCGTCGGCCACGGGGACCGCGTCGCGGTCTACCTGCCGATGATCCCCGAGCTGCCGATCGTGCTGCTCGCGTGCGCCCGGCTCGGCGCCGTTCACAGCGTCGTGTTCGGCGGCTTCAGCGCCGAGTCGTTGCGCGATCGGATCAACGACATGCAGGCCAAGCTGCTCGTCACCGCGGACGGCGGCTACCGCCGCGGCGGCGTCGTGCCGCTCAAGCAGATCTCCGACGACGCGCTCGACGGCTCGCCGAGCGTCGAGAACGTGCTGCTCGTCAAGCGCGAGGGCCTGGAGACGCCGTTCAACGTGGTGGAAGGGCGCGACCATTGGTACCACGAGCTGATGGCGCAGGTCTCCGACACCTGCGCCCCGCGCGAGAACGACGCCGAGGATCTTCTCTTCACCCTGTACACCTCGGGCACCACCGGCAAGCCGAAGGGCATCGCGCACACCACCGGCGGGTACCTGGTCGGCACCTATGCGACCGCCAAGTGGGTGTTCGACCTGAAGGAGGACGACATCTACTGGTGCAGCGCCGACATCGGCTGGGTCACCGGCCACAGCTACCTGGTCTACGGGCCCCTGCTGAACGGCGCCACCTGCGTGATGTACGAGGGCGCGCCCGACACCCCCGGCCGCGACCGCTTCTGGGACATCTGCGCGCGGCACAAGGTGACGGTCTTCTACACCGCCCCGACCGCCATCCGGGCGTTCATGAAGTGGGGCCCCGAGCACGTCAGCAAGCACGACCTGAGCTCGCTGCGACTGCTGGGCTCGGTCGGCGAGCCGATCAACCCCGAGGCCTGGATGTGGTACTACCAGCACGTCGGCGGCAAGCGCTGCCCCATCGTCGACACCTGGTGGCAGACCGAGACCGGCAGCATCCTGATCACCCCGCTGCCGGGGATCACCCCGCTCAAGCCGGGCTCCGCGTCGCGGCCGTTCCCGGGCCTGAAGCCGCAGATCGTCACGGAGGCCGGAGAACCGGTGAAGGTCGGTGGCGGCTACCTGGTCCAGACGCGCCCCTGGCCTTCCATGTTGCGCACCATCTACGGTGACCACGACCGCTTCGTCGCCACCTACTGGAACCGCTGGGGCCGCGATGTCTACGTCACCGGAGACGGCGCCAAGGTGGACGAGGACGGCTACTTCTGGCTGCTCGGACGCGTCGACGATGTCCTCAACGTCGCCGGTCACCGGGTCGGCACGATGGAGGTGGAGAGCGCGCTCGTTGACCACCAGCAGGTCGCCGAGGCGGCCGTGGTCGGCAAGGAGCACGAGATCAAGGGGCAGGCCGTCTGCGCCTTCGTCACCCTGAAGGAAGGGGTGACGGCCACCGACGACAAGCTGGCCGAGCTGAAGCAGCACGTCGCGAAGAAGATCGGCGCCATCGCGCGTCCGGACGAGATCATCTGGACCGCCGACCTGCCGAAGACCCGCTCCGGCAAGATCATGCGGCGGCTGCTGCGCGACATCGCCGCGCGCAAGGCGCTCGGCGACGTGACCACGCTGGCCGACCCGACCATCGTCGCCAAGCTGCGGGAGCAGTACCAGGAGAAGGAAGGATAGGCGCGCGGCGGCACGCCGCCGGACGCCGCGCCTTGCACGGCATGGTCCCAACCGTCTTCCGGACGGCCGCTGCCGCGCCGCTGCTGCTGGCCGCGCTGCAGGCCGGAGCCGGTGCGCAGGAGCGCGCCGCGGAGCTGTACGCGTGCGGCGGCGAGTCGCGCGCGGAGGCGGCGCTGGTCGGAGTAACGCTCTGCGACGGCGAGCCGACGCCCGGCCTGCTGGCGCAGGCGGAAGCCGACAACCTGCAGGTCCGCGAGGGAGCGCTCGTCACGGAAGTGGCGGCGGACGGCGTCGCCGGCGTCGCCGGAATGCAGGCCGGAGACCTGATCTACCGCGTCGGCGGCGGCGATGTGCCGGATGCGGAGGACGCGGTCGGCCGCCTGGCCCTGGTAGCGGCTCGCGCCGACACGGTCGTCAACTTCCTCCGCGGCGGACGGCCGTACCTCATCAAGCTCAGGCGCGAATGAGGCGCCGCAACGGCGCGTGATATCATCGCCGATTGTCTCCCAAAGAGGAATGAACAGATGATCGAAAGCCCGTGGCGGTGTCTAGGCCCGCTGGTCGTCTGCATGTCGATCCTGGTCCCCGCGGGGGCGGCCGGGCAACAGTGGGCGAGCTGGCGGGGTCCGGCGCAGAACGGCGTCTCCGACCTGACCGGCCTCGTGTCGGCCTGGTCGAAAGCCGGCGACAACCTGATTTGGTCGGACGAGTGGGTCGGCCGCTCGACGCCGGCCGTCTTCGACGGACGCGCCTGCGCCAACGGTCGTACCGGAGACGGCGTATCGAAGCAGGAGATCGTCGCCTGCTGGAACGCCGGGAACGGCACGAAGCTGTGGGAGCACAAGTTCAGCATCGCCAACACGACCGTGCCCTTCAACCGTGTCGGGTGGGGCAACGTTACGGGTGATCCCGAGACCGGGTACCTGTACGCGATGAACATCGACGGCCACCTGAACGTGTTCGACCGCGACGGCGGCATCGTCTGGAGCTGGCGCCTGGCGGAGGAGCTCGGCCGCGCCTCCGGCTACGGCGGCCGTACGTCGACGCCCGTGATCGACGAGGACCGGTTGATCCTGTCGGTGATCGGCGGGATGTGGGGCGAATACGCCGGACCGCCGCGCCACCGCTACGTCGCCTTCGACAAGCGGACCGGCGAGGTGCTGTGGATTTCCACGCCGGGCGGGAACGTCGCCGACATGAACACGCAGTCGGTGCCGATCATCACGGTCATCGACGGCCGGCGCGTGCTGATCGACGGCAACGCCGACGGCCGGATCTACGCGCTGCTGGCGCGCACCGGCGAGAAGGTCTGGGAGTTCCACCTGTCCCAGCGCGGCATCAACGTGTCGCCCGTCATCGAGGGGACGACGGTGTACGCGGCGCACAGCGAGGAGAACATCGACAGCGGCATCATGGGCCGCGTGGTGGCGATCGACGCGACCGGCGCGGGCGACGTGACCGGCTCGCACGAGCTGTGGCGGGCCGAAGAGGTGGCAGTCGGGTTCTCGTCGCCGGCGTACCACGACGGCCGGCTGTACATCATCGACAACTCCGCGAACCTCAGCGCGCTCGACGCCGCCAGCGGCGAGGAGCTCTGGACCACCAGCGTCGGGACGGTCGGCAAGGCGTCGCCCGTCTGGGCTGACGGCAAGCTGTACGTCACCGAGGTGAACGGCAACGTCACCATCCTCCAGGCGGACGCCGGCGGCGCCACCGTGCTCGATCACGAGGAGCTCGCAGTCGAGGACGGCCGCTACGCGGAGATCTACGGCTCGTTCGCCCCGGCCTACGGGCGCCTGTACTTCACCGCCGAGTCGGGCATCTACTGCATCGGCGACCCGACCGCCCCGTTCGAGGCGCGCGACGCGCCTGCGCCGGGCCACGCCCCGGAGACGGCGGCCGGCGCGGCGGCCAGTCTCCAGGTGGTGCCGGCCGAGGTCATCCTGTCGGCGGGCGAGTCGGCGTCGTTCCGGGTGCTGGCGTTCGACGCGAACGGCGTCGCGCTCGGCGAGCGGGACGCCGAGTGGTCGGTCGAGAGCCTGCCCGGATCGAGCATTTCGGCGGGCGGCGCACTGTCGACACCCGCGGGAGCGGCGAACCACGGCGGCAAGGTGACCGCCAGCGCGGGCGGGCTGAGCGCGTTCGCCCAGGTGCGCGTGTTCGCGCCGCTGCCGTGGAGCGAGAGCTTCGAGAACGGCCGGCCGCGGTTCTGGATCGGCGGCGGGGGCAACCTGCGCGGCGTGGACGAGGGCGGCCAGCAGATGTTGCGCAAGGGCCCGTCGCGCACCGGCATCCACCGGCACTACCTGTACCTCGGGCCGGCCGGCATGTCGGGCTACACGCTGCAAGCCGATGCGATGGCGACGCAGCAGGGCCGACGGCGCGCGGACCTCGGCATCATCAACAGCGGCTACACGCTGGACATGCAGGGCAACGCGCAGCGCATCCAGTTGCAGTCGTGGGCCGCGGAGCTGCGCATCGACGAGCGCGTGCCGTACGAATGGCAGCCGGACGTCTGGTACACGCTGAAGCTGCGCGTCGACATCGAGGGCGACCGGGCGCTCCTGCGCGGCAAGGTATGGCCGCGCGACGATCCGGAGCCGGCGGACTGGACGATAACCGCCGAGGACCCGGTGCCGGTGCGCCGGGGCAGCCCGGGCCTGATCGGCTACTCGCCGGTGGACATCTTCTACGACAACGTAATGGTGATGGAGAACCAATGACTCGACACGGACTCATAGTGGGTGCCGCGGCGCTGCTGCTGGCGGCGGCTTCGGCCGCGCAGGCGCAGGACGTCGGCATGTTCGGCAACTCGCCGTCCCGCAACATGACCGCCGAAGCTACCGGCCTGCCGGAAGTGTGGGACGTGACCACCGGCATGAACGTGCTGTGGTCCCAGCCGGTCGGGTCGCAGGCGTACGGCGGCCCGGTCGTCGCCGGCGGGCGCGTCTACGTCGGCACCAACAACGAAGGGCGCCGCGACCCCGCCATCGAGGGCGACAAGGGCGTGGTCATGGCGTTCGACGCCGCCAGCGGCGAGTTCCTCTGGCAGATGGTGCACGACAAGCTGCCGGCCGGGCGCGTCAACGACTGGCCGCTGCAGGGCGTCTGCTCCACCGCGTACATGGAAGACGACCGCATCTACTACGTCTCGAACACGGCGCACGTGGTCTGCGTGGACGCCGAGGGCTTCAAGGACGGCGAGAACGACGGTCCGTTCATGGAGGAGACGGACACGTCGGAGATAGCCGGCGACGTCATCTGGTCGTACGACATGATCGGCGAGCTCGACGTCTTTCCGCACAACCTGGCCACCGGGTCGCCGCTGATCGTCGGCGACATGCTGTATACCGTGACCAGCAACGGCGTCGACGAAGGGCACGTCAACGTCCCCTCACCCTTCTCGCCCAACTTCATCGCGCTGAACAAGAACACGGGCGAGCTGGTGTGGGAGAACGGCGTCGTCGGCGAGAACGTGCTGCACGGAAGCTGGACCAACCCGGCCTACGCCGAGATCAACGGCCAGGCGCAGATCGTCTTCGCGGGCGGCGACGGCATCGTCTACAGCCTCGACGCCGCCACGGGCGAGATCGTCTGGCAGTTCGACTGCAACCCGAAGGACTCGATCTGGGCCCTGGGCGGCCGCGGCTCCCGCAACAACATCCTGTCGACCCCGGTCGTCTACAACGACCGGGTCTACATCGGGGTAGGCCAGGATCCGGAGCATGGCGAGGCGCCCGGGCATTTCTGGGTGATCGACGCCACCGGCAGCGGCGACGTCACCGACACCCACGTCGTGTGGCATCGCGGCGGCGAGGACTTCTACCGCACGATGTCCACGGCCGCCATCCATGACGGCATCGTCTACATCCCGAGCCTGTCGGGCTTCCTGCACGCGCTCGACGCCGAGACCGGGGAGCACTTCTGGACGTACGACACGTTCGCGGCCGTGTGGGCCTCGCCCTTCGCCGCCGACGGCAAGGTGTATCTGGGCGACGAGGACGGCGACATCGTGGTGCTCCGGGCCGGCAGGGAGCTGGAGGAGATCGGGGAGTACACGCTGGGCGCCGCCGTCTACAGCACGCCCGTCGTCTACGACGGCGTGATGTACATCCTGACCCGCAATCGGATCTGGGCCCTGCAGGAAGGCGCCCAGGGCGAACCCCTGTAGGGGCGGGCCGGCGCGCGATTCGGAGCGGAAGCTACTCGCGGGCCTCGGGAATCAACTCGGCGGTGATCCGCTCGCCCTCGCGCACAAAGATCACCTCTGCTGGCTCGCCCACCTTCAGCAGGTCCAGCGCGTACGTGTAGTCGTAGATATTTGCAATCGTCTGCCCCGCGAGGCTGACGATGAGATCCCCACCCTCCAATCCGGCCGCTTGAGCCGGACCGCCGGCGACCACCCCCGAGAGCAGCAGGCCCTCGGATTCCGATGCATAGTCGGGTATCGTGCCGGTGAAGATGCGCATGGCCGCCTGGCCGGTGCGCCGCACGCCCTGTACCACCTCGACGAAGTCCGGCGGTTCGGCTGCGTTGGCAAGATGCGCCGCCACCGCCGTGGCCAAGCCTGTGATCCGCTCAAGCCCCTCGTAGTTGAGCGCGTCGGCGTCGTCCGTCGGACGGTGGTAGTCCTCGTGGCTGCCGGTGAAGAACGCCAGTGTCGGCACTTTCGCCGCGTTCAGCTCCCGCGAGTCGGTCGGCAGGTACGGGTCGGTCACGTACGACAGCTCGAAGCCGAACGGCTCGTTCAGCTCGTCGACGAGATCGGTCCAGATGGAGCTGCTGCCGACCGCCTGCACGCTGAGCGTGTTGTCCCGCAAACGGCCGACCATGTCGAAGTTGAGATAGGCGGCGATCTCATCCATCGGCACCGGCGCCTGCCTGACGAAATCGCGCGACCCGAGCAATCCAATCTCCTCGCCGGACCAGAAGGCGAGGATGACGCCGCGGTCGCGCTCAGCCGTCGCCAGCTCCGCGCCCGCCGCCAGCACGGCGGCCACGCCCGAGGCGTTGTCGTCGGCGCCGTTGTGAACTTCGCCTGCCTCGGCGGCGCGCGCCAGCGAATCCACCCGGCCGTGGCCGAGGTGGTCATAGTGGGCGCCGAGCATGACGTACGGCTCGTCCACCGCCGCGCTGCCGGTCGGCGGCAGGTAGCCGAGCACGTTGTGCCCGGTCGCCTCCGAGCTGTCGAGCTTCGCCTCGATGGCGGCCGTCAGGGGCAGGTCGAAACCGGTGACGTGGGGATTGGCGGTGTCCAGCGACGCCTGGACCTCCACGAGCGACCGGCCCGTGCTTTCGAGGATGGCCTTCGCCATTCGGCCGTCCACCGTGGCGGCCACGATGCCGGAGTCGGCCACCGCCGTGTCGAACGTGAGCGGCACCAACTCGCCGGCGTTGGGCGACCGCGGGCCGATGGCCACAATCAGTCCGGCGGCGCCCCGCTGGCGTGCAGCCAGGGCCTTGTAGCGCAGACCGGAGTAGCGCGCCAGCGTGGCGCGCAGATCGCCCTCGGCGTCCTCGGGAAAGTAGCGCAGCACCAGGACCACCTTGTCGGTCACGTCCAGCGTGGCATAGCTGTCGTAGCTGAAACCGTCGGTCTCCGGCACCGACAGCCCATAGCCGGCAAACACCAGCGGGCCCTCGACCGTGCCGTTCTCCGAGAACGACAGGGCGCGCGCCAGGTTGCCGCCGCCGTCGGGGTGCGGCAGCGGCGTGCCGTCCTCATGGGTGAATGCGACGGTCGTGCCGATGTCGGTCACCCCCGCCGTATAGGCGAACGGCTGGCGGTAGCCGCCCAAACCCGGCAGCGGCTCTGCGCCAATCGCCCGCAACTGCCCGATGATGTAGTCGGCAGCCTTGCGGATGCCCGGCGAGCCGGTCATGCGCCCTTCGAGTGCGTCGTCGGCAAGGTGCTCGACGATCGCCCGCTGACTCTCCGCTACCGGCGGCGGCGGCGCTTCTCCGCCCGCGCAGGCGACCGCGGCCAGCGGCAGGGCAACCAGGCAGTCTCGCAATTTCATGACAGGTTTCCTTCGGCGGCCGGGGACCGGCCGCCTGACGGCAATCAGTCTACAGGACCGACCGGCACGGCAGCCGCGGCCGGTGCGCGATCGGGCGGCGGCGCCAGCAGCTCCACGGTGGCGCCGGAGAGCGCGTTCACCCGCTGGCCCGGCACGATGATGCCGAGCAGGTTCAGCGGATCGGCCGCCGGCAGCCGCAGATGGCCGTTCGCCGTGGACTGCTCCCCGCCCCTCCGGACCGCGCGCAGCGCGTCGACCGCCTCCGGGCGCGCGAACTGCTCCCCGAGGAAGCCGTCGACGAAACGGCCGCCGCGGACTTCGCCGCACGCCTCCAGCATGCGCAGCGCCCGCAGCAGGTCGCGCCACGGCGGCGCCAGCGCCTCGCGTGCGATGAGGTCCCGGAACACCACCCCCCAGCGCAGCAGCAACTGCCGGGCGAACGCCTCCGCTGACGCACCGGATTCCGGGCCGTTGCCGGTCCCGGGAGCTTCCGGCGCATGCGTGCGGAGCAGCGCCCAGCGGCCGGCGGCGTGCCGCGGCCGGGCGGTCCGGAAGCGGCCCTCGCCGCGGCGCCGCCTGGGGTCGATCAACGAGCGCAGGTTGTCGAATCCGTCGGCCGTGACCAGTCCCGCGGCAACCAGCTCCCACAGTCCGTCCTCCACCTCGCTCGGCAGCCGGCCGGTCGTGCGCACCAGGTCCCGCAGAAACGACGCCCCGCGCGCTTCCAGTTGCTCCAGCACCTCGCGCGCGGCGTGGGAAAGCACCGGCGATTCTTCCTCGCCGGCGCCGCGCTGCGGCACCATCCAGGGCGCATCCTCCCGCAGGAAGACCGCCACCGGCGCGGTGCGGGTGGGTCGCACCCGCCGCCGCGGCCGGCCGTCGTCGGCCGCCGCGGCATCCGGCTCGAACGCGGGATGCGGCGAAAGCCGCCCCCACATCACTTCGCCCGCCAGGCAGAGCCGGTCCAGGAGCTCCGGGCTGTAGCCCGCGACGCGGGGCGCCAGCACGTCGGGCTCCCACGCGGCCGCCGAGATCTCGTATCCCTGCAGCTGCCGGATGACCTGCAGCAGGCCGGCCGCGCCGTGCAGGCGCGTGCCCGGCTCGACATGCTGCCAGCGCGCCAGGAAACGCATGAAGTCGGCCGCCGACACCGGCTCTATCTCGCGGCGCAGCCGCCCCAACGTCAGCCTGTGAATGCGGGCGAGCACGCGCCGGTTGCACCACTCGGTCTCGCCGCCGGCGCCCTCGCCGGGCGAGAACTGCCCGCGCAGCACCTGCCCCTCCCCTTCCAGGCGCGCGAGCGCCGCGTCGATCACCGACAGCGGCAGCGCCAGCGTCGCCGCCAGCGCGCTGGCCCGCCGCGGCCCCGACGACTCCAGCCAGCCGCGCAGCACCTCGACGGCGGCGGCCTCGCGGCTTTCCGGAAGCGGCTGCTCGATGTCCGGCACATCCTGCGTCAGCCGCCCGTCCGGATGCAGCGCCTCCGCCGTGCGCCGGCGCTCCGTCGCCAGCCACAGCGGGTTGCCGCCGACGAGCATGCTGGTTGCCCGCCGCGTACGCTCCAGCTCCGCGTACCAACCCTCCCACGCCGCCACCGGCGGCGTAACCGACAACGTCAGCAGCGCGTCGTGCAGCTCGTCGGCATCGCGCACCAGCGGCCACGACTCACCGGCCACCTCGGCGATCGCCGCCGCATTGAGCGCGCCGACCTCGCGGGCGTCGCGCGGCAGCGTGCGGCGGAGCTGCACCGCCCGCGCCCGGCGCTCCTCCAGCGGGGCGTCATCGAGAAAGGCGTACGGGTTGGCGTTCAGAATCTCGTGGCTGAACACGGACGGCTCGGCCGTCTCGACGGCGCGCGTCGCGATGCGGCCGTCCTCGATGGCGGCAATCACCGCGCGCAGGCCGTCGAGGTCCATCGCCTCGTGCAGGCAGTCGCGAACCGTCTCGTCCACGAGCGGGTGGCCGGGAATGCGGATCTCGCCGGTCAGGTTCTCCTGGCAGGCGACTTGATCCGGAAAGACCGAGGCGAGCAGGTCGTCCGAGCGCATGCGCTGGATGGGCGGCGGCACCTTGCGGCCGCCGGCGAACCGCAGCACGGCCAGCGCCCGGGACGCGTTCCAGCGCCAGCGCGCGGTGAACATGGGCGCCGGCAGCATCGCCTGGGTGAGGACGTCGGCCACCGTGCCGGGCGACAGGAAGCGGTAGATCGACTCCAGCGGGAAGCTGTGCTGCTCCGCGAGCGAGATGACGATGCCGTTGTCGGTCGCCGCGGCCTGCAGCTCGAAGTTGAACGAGCGGCAGAACCGCTTGCGCAGGGCCAGGCCCCAGGCGCGGTTGATGCGCGCGCCGAACGGGGCATGGATGACCAACTGCATCCCGCCCCCCTCGTCGAAGAAGCGCTCGGCGATGACGGTATCGACCGAGGGCGCAGCCCCGAGCCCGGCGACTCCTGCTCTGACGTAGGCCGCCGCCTGCTCCGCGCCGTAGGCATCGAGGCCGCATTCCTCTTGCAGGAAAGCCTCGGCCTCGGGCGCCGCAATCCGCAGCCGTACCGCCGACACCTCCTCCGACAGCTCGGCAGTGCGTCCGGGCGCCTCGCCGCGCCAGAACGGTATGGACGGCGCCGCGCCGCGGGCATCCTCCACGCGGAGCTGGCCCGCCTCCACGCGCCGGATGCGCCACGAGGTGGTGCCGAGCAGGAAGATGTCGCCCGCGAGGCTCTCGACCGCGAAGTCCTCGTCCACGGTGCCGACGGTGACGCGCTCCGGATCGGCCACGACGAGGTAGTTGGCGTTGTCCGGAATGGCGCCGCCCGAGGTCATGGCCGCCAGCCGCCCGCCGCGCCGGCCGCGCAGCGTACGGTTGACCCGGTCGCGGTGGACGTAGGCGCCGTGCCGGCCGCGGTCCGTCGCAATCCCGTCGGACAACATCGCGACGACCGCCTCGAACTCGGATCGCGGCAGGTCGCGGTACGGATACGCGTCCCGCACCAGCTCGTACAACTCGTCCTCGTCCCACTGCTCGCACGCGGCGGCCGCCACGATCTGCTGGGCCAGGATGTCGCGCGGCCAGTCCGGAATCACGCGGCGGTCGAGCACGCCGCGCCGCACAGCTCGCACGAGCGCCGCCGTTTCGATCAACTCGTCGCGCGTCGTGGGGAAGAAGCGGCCCTTCGGCACGTGCGAGCGCTCGACCTTGTGGCCCGACCTTCCCACACGCTGCAGGGCGACGGCGATCGAGCGCGGGGAGCCGATCTGGCACACTAGGTCGACCGAGCCGATGTCGATGCCGAGCTCCAGCGAGGCGGTCGCGACTACGCAGCGCAGGCGCCCCGCCTTCAGATCGCTCTCGGCCTGCTGCCGCAACTGGCGCGACAGGCTGCCGTGATGCGCCAGCACGGCGTCGGCGCCGGCGCGCTCCGCTAGGCGGTGGGCCACCCGCTCCGCCAGCCGCCGCGTATTGACGAATACGAGCGTGGTTCTGTGCTCGGAGACGAGCCCGGTGATCCGGTCGTAGATCTCGCCCCACATTTCGTTGGTGGCCACCATCCCGAGCTCTTCCTCGGGCACCTCCACGGCCAGGTCGAGCTCGCGCCGGTGTCCGGCGTTGACGATCACCGGATCCTCGGCCGCGTCGCCCCGCAGGTAACGGGCGACCTCTTCGATCGGGTTGACCGTCGCCGACAGGCCGATCCGCTGCGGCCGCTGCCCGCCCGCCTGGCGCACCAGGTGATCCAGCCGCGCGAGCGTCAGCGCCAGGTGCGAGCCGCGCTTGTCGTCCACCATGGCGTGGATCTCGTCGACAATCACGACCCGCGTGCGCTGCAGCGCCCGGCGGCTGCGTTCGGCCGTCAGCAGGATGAAGAGGGATTCGGGCGTCGTGACCAGCACGTGCGGCGGGCGCCGCACCATCTGCGCCCGCTCGCCTGCGGGCGTGTCGCCCGTCCGGACTGCGGTGCGCACCGGCTCCAACTCCACGCCCTGTTCCGCGGCGAGCGCCGCTATTCCCGACAGCGGCGCCTCCAGGTTGCGGTGAATGTCCGTGCTCAGCGCCTTCAGCGGCGAGACGTACACGACCTCCACGTGATCGGGCAGGCCGTCGCCGGCGGCGCCGCGCGCGATCAGGTCATCGAGACAGATGAGGAACGCGGCGAGGGTCTTGCCCGAACCGGTGGGCGCGGAGATCAGAATGTCGCGGCCGGCGCGTATCTCCGGCCACGCCTGCAACTGGGGTTCGGTAGGCGCGGCGAAGGAGCTGGCGAACCAGGCCCGGGTAAGCGGGTGGAACCCCTCCATGAGGAGTCATTGTAGCGGCATGGGGACGGGCTGCCGCCGCGGACCGTCAGCCGGCCCGGCTCTGCGCCTGGCTCGCGCCGGACAGGCGGTCGCACGCCTGCTGGAAGCGCTGCGCGAGGCGCTGCGCCTCGGCGCCCGGAATCTGGCCGAGCCTGCGCCGCTCTGCCTGGAGCCGGCGGACCTCGTCCAGCGTGGAACGGCGCCGTCTGGCTTCGTCGACCCGTGCACCCATGAGGTTGCTGGCGAGGGCCTCCCGCCAGCGCGCCGCGAGGATCTCGGCAGGAGAGGCGCTCGGCTCCATGTCGTCCCGGATCAGCGTCTCCGCCCGCGCGCACAGCGCCTCCAGCCGCCGCAGTTGACGGTTCGGGTCGAGGTCGCTGCCGCGGAAGGCGGCGGGCCAGGCGGCGATGACACGGTTGATGCCGCCGCCGAAACGGGCCGTCAGCCGCCGTCCCACGACCTGCGGCACCTCAGGCGCCTGCCGCCACCGCTGCCGGAGATCCCGCACGGTTTCCGCGAGCTGCACGGGCGGGTCGCCTGCCGCTCCGTCGGCGGGCAGCAGCGCCTCCAGCTCGCTGCAGATCTCCTCGCGCGCGGCCACCTTGCCGGCCACCTCCGCGTGCTCCGCCGCATGAATGCGGCCGTACACGGCGTCGCACGCCGCGCGAAACCGCTGCCAGACCGCGTCGGACCGCTTGCGCTGCACGGGACCGATCGTCTTCCACTCCGCCTGCGCCTGCCGCACCTGCTCGGCCGGCGACGTGCCGTTGCCGTCCGCCGCAAGCGCCTCGACACGGGCTATCAGCGCTTCCTTTAACTCGAGGTTGCGGGCCCACGCCTTCTTCCGCGTGTCCAGATCCTCCTTGCGCCGCCGGAAGAAGGTGTTGCAGGCCGTCCGGAACCGGTTCCACGTTTCCTTCTGCTGTTGGCGGGGGACCGGACCGATGTCCTGCCACTGCTCCTTGAGCGTGGCGATACGCTGCGCGGTCTTCAGCCAGTCGGTCGACGACGCAAGCTGCTCGGCTTCCTCGATGATCGCGACCCGGCGCGCGAGGTTCTGCTCCCGCCCGGCCGTCTGCGCTTCCAGAAATGCCTGGCAGCGCGGATACACCTTCTCGTGCGCCGCTTCGAAGCGCGCGCGCGTCGGCGCGTCGCGATCCTGCGGCACGTCCGCCGTGCGCCGCCATTCGAGGACGATCTCGCGGTAGCGGCTCGCGACGGCGGCGTCGTCCTTCTCGTCGACCAGCGCCTCCAGGCGGGCGCACAGCTCCTCGCGCACCCCGAGATTGGCCCAGCGCTTCCAGTCGGCGAAGTCGCGCAACTCGCGCACGCGCCCCAGCAGGGCCGTGTGCGCCTGTTGCAGCCGGCGCACGAGCGCGGCGCGCGCGCGCCGGGAGGGCAGCGGCGCCGCGGCCTCCGACTCGCGCAATTCTTCGAGCGCCCGCCGCGCGGCGCGCAACTGCCGCTCGGCCACCGGAAGCTGGCTCTTGTCGGAGGCAGCCACGTCCTCGACGGTGGCGCACAACCGCTCGATCCGTTCGAGGTTCTCCTGCGCCTGGCGCTCCGCGTCCGAGCGCTGCGCGGCTTCCGCCGCGCGCCGCCGGGCATCCACTTCCGCCTTGCGCCGTTCCAGACCGACCAGGCGCTCGCGGCTGTCGCGGCGCACGATGGACCTGCCGCGGAATTCCGCGACTATCGCGCGCCAGTCCGTGTCGGACTGCTGCCAGAAAGCTCGCGGCCGGTCGTCTTCGGCAAGCTCCGCACGCTCCATCTCCGCGATGAGCGCCTCCAGGCGCTCCAACTGCGCCTGGTCTTCCTGCCACTGCTGGCCGCGTTGCTCGCAACCGGCCACGGCGCGCTCGAAGCGCTCCAGGAGCGCCGCCTGCGCCTTCGGAGGGCCGGCTTCGGGAGCGGGCCACGCCAGCGCGCCCCACTCCTCGCGCAGGCCCGGCAACGCCTGTGCGGCTTCCGCGCCCGGCACCCGCTCGATCGTCTCGCACAACCGGCGCGCCGCGGCCAGCAGCGTCGCGCGTTCTGCGGCCCGTTGCTCCCGCTTAGCGCGCTCCTCGCCGAACTCGGCCACGCGCACCTGCTCGATTGGCGACGCGGCGACGGGCTGCGGCGCATCCTCTTCGTCCGGGGCCGTCTCGGCCGCGTGCTCTTCCTCCTGCTCCGCGAGCAGCGCTTTCGCACGCCGGGCGACGGCCTTCTGCTTCGACCGCTTCGCGACGACCGCCAGCCAATCCGGGTCGAGATGGCCGTTCGACAGGCGCTCGAAGGCGCCGAGCGCGACGGAGCGCTCCTCGGCCTTGACCGCGACCGTCTGCAAGGACTCCGGATCCACGATGCGCTCCAGCGCCGCCGCGGCGATCTCCACGTGTCCGGCGCGGCTGGCCACCGCCGCCAGGTGCTTCTCGCCCTCCAGCCGGGACAGCGCCGCGCGACCGATGCCGGCCAGGCGCGCGTCCCGCGCGACCGTGGCCAGGTCCCGCGGCGCGAGCAGGCCGACGGCGGCGTCGACCCCGGCCTCGTCCTCGCCATCCAGCAGCAGGTCCCGCACCCTCTCGCGGACAACCGACCTTGCGGCCGGGTCGGCCTCCGTGCCGTGGATCGACACCAGCGTCTCGAGGTCGTCGATGCGCTGCACGGCCGCGGCCCGCACCGCGGCGTCTTCGTCGTCAGCGGCGATCCGGACCAGCAGCTCCAGATCGTCCGGCGGCAGGTCGCGGACCGCCCGGGCGCGGACGGCGCCGTCCGCGTCTTCCCACTCGGGTGTGGTGCGCAGCTTCTCGAACAGCTTCATGGCAATTCGCCAGTGCGCCGGCCGCCGCGCCGGACTGGACAGGCTCAGGTTCTTTATGCATACTCAGGGCCGTACTGGCGCGTCGCCGCCAACCCCGCAAAACCGGCGTTTTCGCGGTGGATCACCGGGCACGCCGGCCAGCATGCGTTCCAATTTTTGGATCCTGAGATCCCGTATTTTGGATCTTCAACTCGGCCCGAACGTTCGTCATCGGAAGGAGTCGCCGCCATGCCACTTCGCGCACTGGCCCTCGCGGGAGCCTGCCTCGTCATGATTGCAGCCGCCGCGCAACCCGCAGCCGCGCAGGACAATCCCGTCGTCGTGATGCAGACGAGCATGGGCGACATCACGATCGAGCTGTACCAGGACCGCGCGCCGATCAGCGTCGAGAACTTCCTGCAGTACGTGAACGACGGCTTCTACGCGGGCACGATATTTCACCGCGTCATCCAGGGATTCATGATTCAGGGTGGCGGAATGACCGCCGACATGCGCCAGAAGCAGACCCGCGCGCCGATCAGGAATGAAGCGGCCAACGGCGTCAACAATGTGCGCGGCACCATCGCGATGGCGCGCACCGGCGTCGTAGACAGCGCCACGGCGCAGTTCTTCATCAACACGGTCGACAACGACTTCCTCGACCACAGGGACACGACCGACCGCGGGTTCGGATACGCGGCGTTCGGTCACGTGACCGACGGCATGGACGTGGTCGACAAGATCGCGGCCGTGCAGACAGCCGCCGGGGATGTGCCGGTCGAGACCGTCACGATCACCGGCGCGATGGTCAAGTAGGTCGCCATGGCCGCAGGCCGCCTGCTGACGTGCGCCGTGCTGCTCGCAGCGCTGCCCGCAAGCGGCGCGGCGGCGCAGGAGCCGCAGGGTCCGCCCCCGGATCCCAAGGTCGTGATCGAGACCACCGAGGGCGACATCACGGTCGAGCTGTTCCGGCAGGACGCCCGCGTGTCGGTCGTCAACTTCCTCACCTACGTGCAGAACGGTTTCTACGACGGCACCATCTTTCATCGCGTCATCCGCGGCTTCATGGTCCAGGGGGGCGGCTACACGGAAGACCTCCAGCCGAAGACGGAGGGGCTCCGTGGGGGCATCCTGAACGAGGCCACGAACAGAATCCGGAACCGCCGCGGTACGCTGGCCATGGCGCGCACGGCCGACCCCAACTCGGCGCGCGCGCAGTTCTTCATCAACACGGTGGACAACAGCAGCCTCGACCACCGGGATCGCACCGACCGCGGATTCGGATACGCGGTATTCGGCCGCGTGGTCGACGGCATGGACGTCGTCGAAAGGATCGAGCGCACACGGACGCACCGCGTGGACGGCCTCGACGACGTCCCCCGCGAGCCGATCGTGATCAGACAGATCAGACGTCTGGACTGACGCAGCCGCACCGCACGCCGCGCAGCGAGCCCTGCGGCGCCAACCGGTCGTCCATGTCCTCGCCAGCATCCTCAACGTCGTCCGGCGCCGTTCAGGCGCGCGTTCTCAACCTCGTCGACGAGTTCGTCAGCGAGCTCCGCGGCGGCAGCGACCGGCGCGTGCGTCCGGACGACGACCTGGAGCAGGACCTCGGCATCGGCAGCCTCGAACGGGTGGAGCTGGCGGTGCGGCTGGAGGAGGCGTTCGACGTGCGGCTCGGCGACGAGCTCATGGTCGAGGCGGAGACGCCCGCGGACCTCGTCACCGCCGTCACCACCGCCGGCCGCGTCGCGACGCCGGCCGCCGCACCTGCTGCGGCGGCCCCCGCGACAACGGCGCCCGAGGCGGCCGTCACGCTCATCGACGCATTCGAGTGGCATGCGATACGCACGCCGGACCGGACGCACATCCACCTGCGGGAGGACGATGGGACCGAGACGCCCATCACGTACGGCGCGCTGTGGGAAGCGGCCGTGGCGGTGGCGAACGGACTGGCGGCGCGGCGCGTGGGACAGCGCGAGACCGTCGCCATCATGCTGCGGACGGAGCAGGCGTTCTTCCCCACTTTCCTCGGCACGCTGCTGGCCGGGTGCATCCCCGTACCGCTCTACCCGCCGGTGCGCGCCAACCGGATCGAGGAGTACGCCGCGCGGCAGGTCGGCATCCTGCGCAACGCGGGCGCACGGCTGCTGATCACGTTCGCCGAAATCGAACGGCTGGCCGGCGTCCTGTTGCCGCAGGTGCCGTCGCTGGAGGCGGTCGTGACGCCGGATGTGCTCTCCGAGGCGGGCGGCACGGCAGGAATCCGCTACGACCGCGGCGCGCGGGGGGGCGGCGAGTCCGCCCTCATCCAGTACACGTCGGGCAGCACGGGCAATCCCAAGGGCGTGTTGCTCTCCCACGCGAACCTGCTCGCCAACATCCGCGCGATCGAGCACGGTCTCGGGGCGCGCCCCGGCGACGTCGGCGTGAGCTGGCTGCCGCTCTACCACGACATGGGCCTGATCGGCGCTTGGCTGGGCACCATGTACATGGGCATCCCGCTCATGCTCATGTCGCCGCTGGCGTTCCTCGCGCGGCCGATCCGCTGGCTCCGCGCACTCAGCGACCATCGCGGCACGCTGTCTCCGGCGCCCAACTTCGCCTACGACCTGTGCAGCCAGCGGATCCGCGACGACGAACTGGAGGGAATCGACCTGAGCAGCGCGCGCCGCCTGCTGAACGGCTCGGAGGCGGTGCATCCCGAAAGCCTGGAGCGGTTCCGCAAGCGCTTCGAGCCGCTCGGCCTCAGACCGGAGGCGCTGTGCCCCGTCTACGGGCTCGCCGAATGCTCCGTGGCGCTGGCGGTGCCGCCCGTCGAGCGCGGCCCGCGGATAGACGCGATCGACCGCGCGGCGTACCAGGAGCACGGCCGGGCCGAGCCGGTCGCCGACAGCGCCGAGGCGCTGCGCGTCGTCGCGTGCGGCATTGCGCTGCCCGGGCACGCGTTGCGGGTGGTCGATCAATCCGGCGCGCCGGTCCCGGAGCGCCGGGCCGGCCGCGTGCAGTTCCGCGGGCCGTCGGCCACCGCGGGGTACTACCGCAATCCGGAAGCCACCCGCGGCCTGATCGGCGCGGACGGCTGGCTCGAGACCGGCGACATCGGCTACCTGGCCGACGGCGAGCTGTTCGTCACCGGGCGGAACAAGGACATCATCATCAAGGCCGGCCGCAACCTGCACCCGCACGAGGCCGAGGAGTTGGCGAGCGGCGTGGAGGGCGTGCGCAAGGGGTGCGTCGCGGCCTTCGGCGTCGGCGATCCCGCGCGCGGCACCGAGAAGTTCGTGGTGGTCGTCGAGACGCGCCAGACGTCCGCGGCGGCGCAGCAGCGGATCAGGACCGACGTGACGAACCGGATCACGGCGGCGCTCGGCGTCCCGCCGAACGTCGTCGTGCCCGCGCCGCCCGGGGCGGTGCTCAAGACGTCGAGCGGCAAGATCCGGCGCGCGGCTACGCGCGACGCCTACCTCGCGGGAAAGCTTGCCAGCGGCCGGCCGGCGATGGCCCTGCAGTGGGCGCGCGTGTTCGCCCGCTCCGCGCTGGCGCGCTGCCGCCAATGGGGGTCCAGACTGCTCAGCACCGTCTTCACCGGATATGTCTGGCTGCTGCTGCTCGTGACTGCGCCGCCGGCGTGGCTGATTCTCGCCGTGGGCCCGGGAGGGCGCTGGCCCACGCGCTTCATAGGCGCCTGGACACGGTTCATCGTGGCGGTCACCGGCTGCCGGCTGGACGTCAGGGGCCTGGACGGATCACATCCGGAGCCGGCGGTGTACGTGGCCAACCACCAGAGCTTCCTGGACCCCGTCGTGGTCATGGCGGTCCTGAACGCCGACATCCGCTTTGCGGTCAAGGGACGGCTGGTGCGCTACCCGCTGGTCGGCACGACCATCCGCAAAGCCGGGCACGTCAGGCTCGAGAAGAGCGACCACGCGCAGCGCATCGACGACGCCGCGGCCATTGTCGAGCCGCTGCGGGAGGGCCGCTCCCTGTTCGTGTTTCCCGAGGGCACGTTCACCGGCGCCCGCGGCCTGCTGCCGTTCCGGCTCGGCGCCTTCCGGGCCGCGGTGGATACGGGCCTGCCTGTCGTCCCGGTGGCCATCAGCGGCACGCGCGACGTCTTCCCCGCCGGCACGGTGCTGGTTTGGCCGGGGCGGATGAAGCTGACCTTCGGGGAGCCGCTGGTCCCCGCGTCCAGCGACTGGCGGGAGATCGTCCGCCTCCGCGACGGCGCCCGGGCGTTCATCGAGGAGGCGCTGCGAGAGGACGCGCCGGATCAGTCCGCGGCGCCGCCCGAGCGGGAATCGTGACGCCCGCCATCACTATTGCGCTTCGTCCGCCAGCCGCTTGAGGGCATCGCCGGTCAGGCGGTAGACGGTCCAGTCGTCGAGCGGGACGGCGCCGGCGCGGCGGTAGGCGGCGATGGCGGGCGCGTTCCAGTCGAGCACCGACCACTCGAAGCGGCCGCAGCCGCGGTCGACCGCGATGCGGGCCAGGTGAATCAGCAGGCGGCGGCCGAAGCCGCGCCCGCGGAAAGCCGGCCGCACGTACAGGTCCTCCAGATACAGCCCGGGCCTGCCGAGGAAGGTCGAGTAGTTGTGGAAGAACAGCGCGAAGCCGATCGCCTCGCCGTCCAGGCGGGCGATGACCGCCTCGGCGCGCGGCGGGTCGCCGAACAGCGAGCGGGCGATGTCCGCTTCCGTCGCCGTCACCTGGTCGGAGAGCTTCTCGTACTCGGCCAGGTCCCGGATCAGGTCCAGGATGACCGGCACGTCGGCCTCCACCGCGGGATCGATGCGGAACGCGGCGTCCATGACCGGTCAGCGGCCGGCGGCGGCGAGCGCCTGCTCCAGGTCGGCGATCAGGTCGCCGGCGTCCTCGATGCCGATCGACAGGCGCAGCAGGTCCGCGGGGACCGGCGTGCCCGGACCTTCCACCGGCGCACGGTGCTCGACGAGGCTCTCGACGCCGCCCAGCGACGTGGCGTTGCGGAACAGGCGCAGGGAACCGGCGACGCGGTGCGCCCTGTCCGCGGTGCCGAGGCGTAACGAGACGATCGGTCCGAACCCGCCCTGCATCTGGCGCCGGGCGATGTCGTGGCCGGGGTGGTCCGCCAGGCCGGGATAGAGGACAGCGTCTACCGCCGGGTGCCGCGCCAGCGCCTCGGCCACCTGCTGTGCGTTCTCCGCCGAGCGGGCAACGCGCAGGAACAGCGTGCGCATGCCGCGCAGCAACAGCCACGCCTCGAACGGACCGAGCACCGCGCCCCGGTTGGCGCGCTCGTGCCGGATGCGCGCCCACGCCTCGTCAGCGCGGGCGGTCACCAGCGCGCCGGCGAGCACGTCCGAATGGCCGTTGAGCTGCTTCGTCGCCGAGTGCATGACCAGGTCGGCGCCCAGCCGCAGCGGGCGGCACAGCACCGGCGTCGCCACCGTGCCGTCCACCACGACCCGGGCCCCCGCCGCGTGGGCGATCTCCGCCGTCGCCGCGATGTCGGTGAGCACGCAGGTCGGGTTCGAGGGCGTCTCGACCCAGACGATGCGGGTCGAGCCGGGACGCAGGACGCTCCGCAGGGCGTCGTGGTCGCCGTTCGGCACCAGGTCGAGCGCGAAGCGGCCCGTCGACGCACGGTGCTGCAGCCAACTCCGGATGGTCCAGTACATCTCGGCCGGCGCGACGACGTGGTCGCCGGGCGCCAGCGTCTCGAAGACCGTGGTGGCGGCGGCCATCCCCGAGCCGAACAGCAGCGCCTCGTGGCCGTCCTCGAGCCGCGCCAGCAGCGCTTCGCAGCGGTCGTACGTCGGGTTCTGGTCGCGCGTGTAGGTGTGGCCGCCGGGATAGGACCCGTCCGGCGCCCGCTCGTACGGCGCCGACGCCACCAGCGGCGGCACGACCGCGCCGGTCGCCGGATCGCTCCCGCCGAGCGCCTGCGCGGCCAGGGTCGAGCGCTTCACGTCCGGTGGTAAGTCCATTGCAGCCAACCGCCGCCCGCGCGGCTTCACGACCGCACGGGCGGCGGCGTGGGTTCCGGCCCGATGTTGACGGCGATGTCGCGCCACTTGCCCTGGCGGAAGCGGAAGACGCTCAACGCGGCGCGCGTGACGTGGCCGAGCACGATGGCCAGCCAGATGTCCTCCGCCTGCAGGCCGCGCCCCAGGGAGTACCAGGTGCACAAGCCGATGGGAATGACCACCTGGGACACGATGGAGATGTAGAGCGGACTGCGGGTATCTCCCGTGCCCTGCAGGCCGCCGGTGTAGATCAGCGCCACCGAGACGAAGAACCCGGAGACCGCCAGATAGGCGAGAAGCTGCCGGCCGATCTCGTACGCCACGCCGTCGTCCAGGGCGAAGACCGCCAGCAGCGGGCGCGGGATGAGGATGAAGAGCAGCCCGACGACCGCGGCGTTGCTGAGGCCGATCGCCGCCGCGACCTGCGCGGCGCGGGCGCTGCGCTCGGGTCGGCCGGCGCCCAGATTCTGCCCCGCCACCGCCGCCGTGGCGCCCATGAGGCCGACCGACGTCCACGTGATGAGGGCGAACAGCTCCGTGTAGCCGACAGCGTAAGCGGCCTGCGCCTCGGCGCTGAACTCCAGCGACCCGATGAAACGCAGCAGCAGCACCCCTGCGAGGTTCATGACGATGCCCTGGAAGCCGGCCGGCAGCCCGAAGCGGAACAGTTCGCGGATCACGCGCCAGTCGGGCGCCAGCGGCATCTCGCGGGAGAACCGCACCACGAGGCGGCCGGAAAACAGCAGCGACATGAACACCACGCCGATCGCGCCGCTGGCGATGGCGGTGCCCATGGCGGCGCCGGTCGTGCCGAAAGAGGGGATCGGGCCGAGTCCGCGGATGAGGATGACGTTCAGCACGATGTTGAGCGCCGTCATCACCAGGCCGAGGCGCAGCGGCGTGCGGGCGTCGCCCGCGGCGCGCAGGGCGCCGTTCATCATGAAGAAGATCAGCATCCCGATGCTGAACACGAACACGATCCGGATGTAGGCCAGCGCCTCGGCCTGCACCTCGGGCGCGGCATTGACCAGCGTCAGCAGGAAGGGCGCGGCGAAGTAGCCGGCCGGCGCGAGGATGCCCACCGACAGGAGCACCGCGGTGATGAACGCCTGGTACACGGTGCGGTTGACCGCGTCCGGGTCGTTCGCGCCGGCGAAGCGTGCGACCAGCACGCCCATGCCGGTGAAGATCGACGCCACGAAGACGATGACCAGTATGAAGACCTGCATGCTGACGCCGATCGCGGCGTTGCCGGCGTGGCCGACGTAGTGCCCGACCATCGCCTGGTCGACGATGCCCTGCAGCCCGCCGATGACATTCGCCAGCATCGTGGGCCAGGCCAGCCGCCAGACGGCGCGCGACAGCGAGCCTTCCACAATGCGCCGGTCGAAGCCGGGTTGGGCCCGCCGCTGGTCGCTCATGCAGTGTTTTGGGGACCGGATCAGTACGGTAAGATGGGAGGCTGCACCGTGGTCCCGGACTCCTCGTCACTCTATCAGATTGAAACGCGGATCCGGGCGGCGCTCCAGGCGCCGCTGCCCGGCGGCGGCGCCCACCTCGGCCTCGCGCCCTACCCCCGCAGGGGCTGGCGTCCGGATCACGTGCCCGACGGGGCGCAGCCGGCCGCCGGACTCGTCCTGCTCTACCTTCGCGGCGCAGATCCGCACCTGCTGCTGACCGTCCGTTCCGGCGCGCTGTCGCGGCACGGCGGGCAGGTTTCCCTGCCCGGCGGCCGGGTCGAGCCGGCGGAGTCCATCCCGGATGCCGCCCTGCGCGAGGCGGCGGAGGAAGTCGGCGTGGAACCGGACAGCGTGCGCGTCCTGGGCCGGCTGTCGCCGCTCTACGTGGTCGTGAGCGACTTCGTGCTCCACCCGGTGGTCGGCGTCGCCGCCGCGCATCCGGCCTTCAGGCCGCGTTCGGCGGAAGTGGGGCGCGTGCTGGAGGTGCCGCTGGCAACGCTCCTGGGAGCGCGCGGACGGCCGCGCCGCGGTTTCATCTGCCGCCCCGGGATGCTGGTGCGCGCGCCGTACTTCGAGTTGTGCGGCGAGCGCGTGTGGGGCGCGACCGCGATGATCCTCGCCGAGCTGCTGACGGTGCTCGGCGCCGCGCCGGCTGACCCCTGGGGTCCGGAACCGGTGCGAGCGGCGGGCGAACTCGAACCGCCGGTCGCCGGCGCCGCGCACATGAGGGTGGCCGGTTGACCAGCCCCCCGCGGGAAGCGTCGTTGTTCGACATCGATCCACCGGACGGCGATCCCCCGGTCGAGCAGCCGCCTGGCGGCGACGGCGCCGTCCCGCTGCACGAGGCGGCGCAGTCGCGCTACCTCAACTACGCGCTTTCGGTCATCACGTCGCGGGCGCTGCCCGACGTGCGCGACGGCCTGAAGCCGGTGCAGCGGCGCATCCTGTACACGATGTGGCAGCAGCGGCTCACTTCGGACGCCAAGCCGCGCAAGTGCGCGAAGGTGGTCGGCGACGTCATGGGGAGCTACCACCCGCACGGAGACGCAGCCATCTACGACACGCTGGTGCGCCTGGCGCAGCCGTTCACCGTGCGCTACCCCCTGGTCGAAGGGGTCGGCAACTTCGGCTCGCTGGACGGCGACGGCGCCGCGGCCATGCGCTACACGGAATGCAGGCTCGACCCGGCCAGCACCGAGCTGCTGTCCGAGCTGGACCGGCGGACGGTGCCGTTCCGGCCCAACTACGACGGCACGCGGCAGGAGCCGGTCGTGCTGCCCGCCCGGCTGCCCAACCTGCTGATCAACGGCGCCACCGGCATAGCGGTCGGCATGGCGACGAACATCCCGCCGCACAACGCGGACGAGGTGTGCACGGCGCTGCTCAACCTGCTGGACAACCCGGAGCTCGACACCGACGCCCTGTGCAAGTTCGTCACGGGACCCGACTTCCCGACCGGCGGGCAGGTGCTCAACCCGGCGGACGAGCTGCGGGAGATCTACCGGAGCGGCAGCGGCACCATCCGCATGCGGGCCACCTGGGAGCCGGGGCCGCCGGCGCGCGGCTCGAAGACGATCCACGTGACGAGCATCCCGTACGGCGCCAACAAGGCGCAGATCGTCGAGCGGATCGCGGAGATCGTCCTCGCCCGCAAGCTGCCGCCGCTGCTCGACGTGACCGACCAGTCGACCGATCAGGTGCGCATCGTCCTCCAGTTGAAGGGCGACGCCGACGAACGGCTCGTCATGGCGTACCTGTTCCGCCACACGGCGCTGCAGACCAACTTCGCCGCCAACCTCACGTGTCTCGTACCGACCGACCAGGCCGAGGCGGGCAAGCCGGATCGGCTGGAGCTGAAAGAAATCCTCCAGCACTTCCTCGTGTTCCGCCTGGAGGTCGTCACGAACCGGCTCGAGCACGAGCTCGAGGCCCTCCGCAAGCGCATCCACATCCTCGAAGGGTTCGAGCTGGTATTCGATGCCCTCGACGCCATCATCCGGCTGATCCGCCGCTCGGACGGCAAGGCGGACGCCGCACGGAAGATCATGCGCCGGTTCGATCTCGACGCCGAGCAGACGGACGCCATCCTGGAGCTCAAGATCTACCGGCTGGCGCGGCTGGAGATCCTGATCATCCGCGAGGAGCTGGCCGACAAGCGGGCGCGGGTCGACGAAATCACGGCGCTGCTGGCCGACGAGGACGCGCGCCGGGCCGTGGTCGGCGACGAGCTGCGTGAAATCCGCGCCGCCTACGGCGCGGCGTCCAGCCCGCGGCGCACGCTGATCGCGGAGGCCGACGACGACGCCGGCTACAGCGCCGACGACTTCATCGTCGAAGAGGACGCCGTCGTGCTGATTTCCCGCGACGGCTGGGTGAAACGCCAGCGCGAGGTCCGCGACGTCTCGACCACGCGCCTGCGCGAGGGGGACGTCCTGCTGGCGGCCATCGCGGGCAGCACCCGCGCCACCTGCGTCCTGTTCAGCAATCTCGGCGCGGCCTATACGTGCCGGCTGATCGACATCCCGGCCTCGACCGGCTACGGCGAGCCGATTCAGCGCCAGTTCAAGCTGAAGGACGGCGAACGCATCGTCGCGGCGTACAGCCTGGATCCGCGCGTCACCGCGGAGATCGCCGCGCGCCCGGACGGCAACCCGCCGCCGACGCATGCCGTCGCCGTCAGCAGCGACGGCTTTGCCCTGCGGTTCAGCCTCGAGCCGTTCGCCGAGCCCAGCACCCGCGCCGGCCGGCGCTTCGCGCGCCCCGCCCGCAACGTGGAAATCGTCGGCGTCTCGATCGTGCGCGAGACGGCCGTGATCATCGCCGCCACGCGGCAGGCGCGCGCCATGCTGTGCGACGCGGAGCAGGTCAACTTCCTCTCCGGCCCCGGCAAGGGCGTGACCCTGATCAAGCTCGACCGCAAGGCCGACGCGGTCATCGGCTTCGTGGCCTCCACCGGCGCGCGCGACCTGCTGACCGTGGAGACCAGCCGTGGCGCGTCGCAGACCATCAGCACCGCCAAGTACGAGGTGACCAACCGCGGCGGCAAGGGCCGCGAGCTGCTGCAGCGCGGCAGCTTCACGCGCGTGGTCCCGCCCCCCGTCGCCACGCCGGTCCTGCGCTAGCCAATGGAGGATTCCATGCCGGGCAAATTGCTGACCGTTGCACTACTCGCGCTGGCCGTGGGCGCCTGCGCGCCCGCTGACAGCGGGTCAGGTGGAGCAGGCGGCGAAGCGCCGCCTGACGCCGGCGCCGACGCGGCCCGCGGCGTACCGCGGTTCGCGATCGACGCGTCGTGGCAATGGCCGCCGGCGCTGCCGGACGGCGCGGGGGTCGGGGTCGTCACCTACGTCGCGGTCGACCGGCATGACCACGTGTGGGTCCTCC
Source organism: Vicinamibacterales bacterium (assembly GCA_965207665.1). Lineage (GTDB taxonomy): Bacteria > Acidobacteriota > Vicinamibacteria > Vicinamibacterales > UBA8438 > JAAXGX01. The sequence goes on along the minus strand of CBDBMV010000002.1, from coordinate 1,555,882 downwards.
ACCGTTCGCGGCAGGTGCCGGCCGACCAGCAGCACCTGGCCGCCCCGCCGGTCCTGGAGTTCGACGAGAACGGCGACTTCGTCCAGGCGTGGGGCGGCCCCGCCGAGGCCTACGACTGGCCCGACACGGAGCACGGCCTGTTCGTCGACCACGAGGACAACGTCTGGGTCACGGGCCTCAACCCGCTGGAGCAGGCGTACGCCGAACCGACGGAACGAACGGACGACATGATCCTCAAGTTCACCAGCCGCGGCGAGTTCCTGGGCCAGTTCGGCGGCCGCGACCGGCATCCGCTGGGGCAGGGCGGCAACGACGACACCGGGAGCGTCCACCTGGCCACGGAGGCGGTGGTGTTCCCGGACACCGACGAGCTGTTCGTCGCCGACGGCTACGCGAACCGCCGGGTGCTCGTCCTGGATGCGCAGACGCTGCAGTTCAAGCGCATGTGGGGCGCGTTCGGCAACCAGCCGCCGCCCGACCTCGGGCGCGACGCCAGCCCGACCGCGGCGGCCGCCTTCATGGACCTGACCGCGGACCCGGACGGCCCGGACATCTTCAACAGCGTGCACGCGCTCAAGGTCTCCAACGACGGGCTGGTCTATGTCGGCGACCGCAACCACCGGCGCATCCAGGTGTTCACGCTGGCCGGCGAATACGTGAAACAGGGCTTCATCAACCTCGAGGGCGACGACAACATGACCGCCTGCGGGCTGGACTTCTCCCCCGACCCCGAGCAGGAGTTCATCTACGTGGGCGACTACGGCAACGGACACATCCACATCGTCCGCCGCGAGACGCTGGAGGTCGTCGGCTCGTTCGGCAACCTCGGTCCGGACCCCGGCGACTTCCGGGGCCTGCACACGCTGGCGGTGGACTCGCAGGGCAACATCTGGACGGCGGAGACCCAGCCCCGCCCGGTCGGCTCGCGCGTGCAGCGGTTCAGCTTGCTTCGTTAGATGGGGCTGTGCCCCGAACCCCCGGCGGCTGCTAGCGGGGCTGGCGGTGGAACACGAGGGTAGGGCTGCCGTCCGCGGCGGTGATGCGCTCCACGCGCACGCCGAACACTGACGCCACCAGGTCGTCGTCGAGCACCTCGGCGGGCGGGCCGCAGGCCTGGAGCCGCCCCGTATCCAGCACGGCCACCTCGTCCGCCCAGCGGGCCACGGCGTTGAGATCGTGCAGCGCGATCGCGATCGTCGCCCCGGACGCCGCGAGCGACCGCAGCAGCGTCAGCGTCTCGATGACGTGGTCGATGTCCAGGTTGGCCGTCGGCTCGTCGAGCAGGATCACGTTCGACCCGGTCGCCAGGCTGCGCGCGATCACGGCGCGTCGGCGTTCGCCGCCCGACAGCTCGGTGACGAGGCGGTCCGCCAGGTGCGTGACGTCGGCGCGGGCCAGCGCCCCGGCGACGGCCTCCTCGTCCTCAGGGCCCGGCGCATCGAAGCGGCCCAGGTGCGGATGCCGCCCCATCATCACCAGCTCCTGCACGGTGAACGGGATGTCGATGCGCGTTTCCTGCGGCACGAAGCTGATGCGCCGCGCGAGCCGCCTGCGCGGCAGGTCCGACAGGTCGGCTCCCTCCAGCGCGGCGCGCCCCGCGGTGGGGCGCCAGAGGCCGGCCAGCAGGCGCAGCACGGTCGACTTGCCGGCGCCGTTCGGTCCGACCAGCGCGGTGATGCGGGCGGGCGCGACCTCCAGGCTGACGTCGCGCACCAGGTAGCGCGGACCGATGCGCAGGCCGGCGCCGTCGAGGCTGAGGCTCATTGCAGGCTGTAGCCTCCCCATTGCCGGCGCAGCAGGTAGAGGAAGAACGGCGCGCCGAACGCCGCGGTGATGATGCCCAGCCGGATCTCCTCCGGCGGATTGATGGTGCGCGCCAGCAGATCGCAGAGGATCAGGAACGACGCCCCGCCGAGCATGGCCGCCGGCAGCAGGACGCGGTGCGACGGCCCGAGCACCAGCCGCAGCATGTGCGGCACGATCAGCCCGACGAAGCCGATGACGCCGCTGACCGCCACGGCCGCGCCGGTCAGCATCGCCGCCGTCGTCAGGATCACGCGGCGCACCCGCTCCACGTCGACGCCGAGGCTGGCGGCGGTCTCCTCGCCGAGCAGCAGCAGGTCCAGGTCGCGCGTATACCAGCGCGCGCCGAGCGCCCCCAGCGCCAGCGGTGGCAGGCACATCCACACGTGCGTCCAGGTGCGGTTGTCGAGGCCGCCCATCATCCAGAAGACGATCTCGTTGGCCACCTGCCAGTTGACGACGCTGAGCGAGATCAGCAGCGACGAGATGGCGGTCGCCAGCGCGCCGAGCGCGATGCCGGCGAGCAGCAGCGTCGCAACCGGCGTGCGGCCGGCCCTGGTGGCGATCGTGTAGACGGTCGCGAGCGCGGCCAGCGCGCCGGCGAAGGCGAACAGCGGCAACCAGAAGACGGCGGCGGCGGCCAGCCCGCTGACGAACGTGACCACGGCGCCTAGCGCGGCTCCCTGGCTGATGCCGATGACGCTGGGCTCCGCGAGGGGATTGCGGAACAGCCCCTGCATCTGCGTCCCCGCGACGCCCAGCGCGCCCCCCGCGAGCGCCGCAACGAACACGCGCGGCGTGCGGATCAGCCAGATGATCACCTGGTCGGCCTCCGACACGCCCCCCAGGTCAACCCAACCGTCGGGCAGCGCGCGCGCCGCAAGGACGCGGACGACGCTCCCCCACGGGATGCCGGTGCTGCCGATCGCGATCGCCGCAACGACCGCGGCCGCCAGCAGGACCGCCAGCAGCGGCAGGCCGACCCATGCCGCGGCCCGTACCCTCGACTCGCTGCCGGCCTCGGTCATGGAGATTCCGGGTAGAGCGCGGCGGCCACCGTTTCGATCAGTCCGGCGGCATGGTGGGACATCGTGATGAAGCGGCGGTGGTCCAGAACCAGGACCTGACCGGTCCGTCCGGCGGTCGTGACCGCCACGCCGGGCTGGTCGAGGATGCGCCGGCGCACGGCGTCCTCTTCGCCGGCCGGCGCGTCGGCGACGATCCAGTCGGGATTCCAGCCGGCGATCTGCTCGCCGCTGATCGTGCCGTGCGGGCCGATGCCCTGCTCCGCCGCCACGTTGACCGCGCCGAGCTCCGTCAGGATGTGGTCGAACAGCGAGCCGGCGCCGAACGTGCCGGACATGGCGACGTACACCAGCACGCGCGGCGAAGGCGCCGCGGCGGGGCGGCGCGCCACTGCCGCCGCGACCCGTTCGCGGAACTCTGCAATCACCCGGTCCGCGGCGCGCTCCCGGCCCGTCAACCGTCCGACCGTTTCCACGCCGGCCGTGATCTGCGCGAAGTCGTCGAACTCGGTTCGCAGGCGAAACGCGGGAATGCCCGCGGCGCGCGCCACGGCGACCATGTCGGCGCGCGCGGCATGCGACACCAGCAACAGGTCGGGACGGCGGCGCAGCAGCGCCTCGCTGTCGTCGACCACCGCGACGTCCATCCCCGCCAGCACGTCGGCGACATAGCTGTAGCGCGGGTCGTGCGCAACGGAGCTGACCGCGGCAATCGTCGACGGGGGCACGACGGCGAACAGAAAGTGGTCCGTCACCAGCGCCTGCGACGCGATCCGCTCCGGTGGCCGCGCCAGCCGCAGCGGGTCCCCGGCGTAGTCGTGCACGGTCCGCGGAAATCCCTCCGGCGACTCCGCGGAGTCGTCGGCGAGAGGCCGGTCCGCCAGCGTGCCGTCCGTAGCGCGCCAGGCGGCCGCCAGCAGCACCAGGCACAGGGCAGCCTCGACCGCGGCCCGCAGCCGACCCCGGCGCACCAGTCGCGCCAGTCGGGTCATGCGCTCACCACGCGCGGGACCACTTCGGCCCGCCGCTCTCCGGCGTCCGCAGCCCCGCGTCGACGCCCGCCTCGGTTTCGATCTGGCGCCCCAGGATCCACAGCAGATCGGACAGGCGGTTGAGATACGCCAGCAAGTCCGCGTTGACGTCCTCGCCGGACTCGGCGAGCTGCACGACCCGCCGCTCGGCCCGCCGGCACACGGCGCGGGCAACGTCCAGCGCGGCGGACGCGGCGTGCTCGCCGGGGATCGCCCAGTCGCCCAGCACACCGTCGATCGCCTCGATGCGCCGCACTTCCGCGGTGAGCCGCTCGACCATCGCCGCCGTCACCGGTGGCGCGGTGCCCGGGCGCGGGACCGGCGTGGCCAGTGCGCCGCCGACGGCGAACAGCTCGCGCTGGATCTCCTTGAGCAGCGCGCCCACTCCGGCATCGGCGCAGACGGCGCGGGCGAATCCGATCTGGCTGGTCAGCTCGTCGACCGCGCCGTACGCTTCCACCCGCAGCGCTGCCTTGGACACGCGGACGCCGCCGGCCAGTCCCGTCTGGCCGCGGTCGCCATGCTTGGTGACGATGCTCATATGCATGCCTCCCGTTCCCCTATCATTTGCGGAATGGATGAACGCCGGTCTTGCGACGCGCGGCTCACGGGCGATGCGTACCAGCCACGAGCCACGGCAGGCAGGAACCTCCTTTCGGCGTCTCCACGCGCCGAACGTCACGCACCGGCAGACCGGTCCGTCAGGTTGCGCGAGCGTCCCGATGATCGGTCTCCTGACTCGCGGATCGCAGCGGAACGGCAAGGCCTTCCCGTGCTCGTCGAGCACAGTGGCCGGCGCCCACCGGCGCCGACGTGCCGCCCGCTCCCCGCTTACAGTGGCGGGACCGTGTGGGAGTCTCACCCACTTCCCGGAATCATCGGGAGCAATGCAGTCGGCTGGCAGTATAGCACCGGGCCGGCGCCTCGCATGACATGACCGGAGACCACTGGAACCGCTCCGCCGAGACGCTGCACCGTTGCGATCGGTTCGTCGCGCGCCGGTCGGGGCGTTTCCTGCTGGTCGAGCTGCTGGCGCCGCACCGCGTCCTGAGCACGTCGGCCGAGTGCGGCGGCGAGCGCGACGACGTGGCGTTCCTGGCCAACCACCAGAGCTGCGAGGCGACCGGAGACGCCGCCCGCCACAAGCGGATCTCGGAGCTCGGACAGGCGGAGTACCACCGCGAGGTCTGCGCCGAGCTGGGCGTTCCGCCCGAGCGGACGTCGCTGCTGAGCACCGCCGCCAACATGGCGTACGCCGTCCACAGGCCGGCCGTCTTCGAGGACCTGCGGGTCGATATGTTCGTCACCGCGGGCATCGCGGGCAACGCGACGCGCGCCGGCGACCCCGCGCACTGGCTGGAGACGCCGGACGGGCGCTGGCAGCGCGTGGCCGCCGCCGGCGACCCCGTGGAAACGGCGGCGGCGCCCCCGGAGGGAACCATCAACACCATCCTGCTGCTGAGCTGCCCGCTCACGCCGGCCGCGCAGGCGCGCGCGGTGGTGACGCTGACCGAGGCGAAGTCGGCGGCGCTCGCCGAGTTGGCCGCTCCCAGCCGGCAGTCGTCCGCGATCGCGACCGGCACCGGCACCGACCAGTTCTGCCTGGCCGCCCCGCTCGATACGCGGCGCACGCCGCGGACGGCCACCGGCCCGCACGCCAAGCTCGGCGAGTTGATCGGGCGCGCGGTGCTGGACGGCGTCAAGGAGGCGCTGCGCTGGCAGAACGGGCTCGAGCCTTCCATGACGCGCGGCCTGTTTCACGCGCTCGGCCGCTTCGGCCTGACCGAGCGGCACGCGCTGGAGCGGCTGGCGGAGCTGCTGCCCGCGGAGCAGTACGCGCTGCTCGACAGGAACCGCAACGCGGCCTTCTACGAGCCGGGCGTCGCGGCCGCCGCGTACGCCTTCGCCGCGGTGCTCGACCGGACGGCGTACGGCACGCTGCCGGCCGGCATGGCGACCGAGGCCCTGCGCCAGCAGGCGGCGTGCCTCGCCTGCGCAATCTCCGCCCGTCCGGGCGACTGGCCGGCATTCCGAGCGGCGCTGCAGGACGCACCGGACGAGCCGGTCGAGCTGGCGCTGCGCGCGCTGGCCGCCGGCTGGGGCGCCAAGTGGACCTGAGCCCGCTGCTGCCGCGCGCCGATCTGCTCGTGGCGGCGGCGCTGCTCGATGCGGCCCTGGGCGATCCGGTCTACCGCTGGCATCCGGTGCGGCTGTTCGGCGCATCGCTTGCCCGGATCGAGCGCGGACTGCGCGCCGCGGGCGCGGACGGGCGCGCCGGCGGCTGCCTGCTGTTCGCGCTGCTCGCCGCGCTGTGGCTGGGCGGCCTGTCGGCCGGGCTGCTGGGCGCAGCGCGGCTGCATCCGCTCGCGGGCGCCGCGGCGCACTTCTTCCTGCTCTACAGCCTGCTGGCGCTGGGCGACCTGCTGGCCCACGGCCGTGCGGTCGAGCGGGCGGCCGCGGCCGGGGACCTGACGGCGGCGCGGCAAGCGGCCGGCCGCCTGGTCGGGCGCGACGCCGATCGCATGGACGCCGCCGCCTGCCGGCGGGCCGCCATCGAGAGCCTCGCCGAGAACCTAGCCGACGGCGTGGTCTCGCCCATCCTGTGGTACGCCCTGCTGGGAATTCCGGGGCTGGTGCTGTGCAAGCTGGTCAGCACGATGGATTCGATGGTCGGCTTCCGCACGCCGCGCTACCTGCGCTTCGGGTGGTGCGGCGCGCGGCTCGACGACCTGCTGCAGTGGCTGCCGGCGCGCGCAAGCTGGCTGCTGATCTCACTGGCTTCTCCCGTGCTGCCCGGCTGCTCCGGGCGCCGCGCGCTGCTGGCCGGCTGGCGCGATCACGCGGTGCTGCCCGGACCGAATCCCGGCTGGAGCGAGGCGGCCATGGCGGGCGCGATCCAGCGCCGGCTCGTCGGCCCGCTATGGCTGGAAGGCCGCCTGGTCACCGATACGTGGATCGGCGACCCCGCCGCGCCAGCCGCCGGAACCGCGTCCGACTACCGCCGGGCGCAGGCGGTTGTCTGCGGTGCGGCGGCGCTGGCGTACGCCGCCGCGGCGGCCGGTGTCTGTCTGGCGCGATCCGCGTAGCGCGGCAGGGGTCAGCGGATGCCAAAGCCGGCGGCGCGGAGCGCGTCGCCAGCCGCATCCAGCAACTGGCGTTCCTCATCCGACGCGGTCGAATCACCGGCCGTCAGGCGGCGGCGCAACCCGTACATGCGGAACCTGGCGCCCTCCATGTGAAACGCCTCCACCGCCCGGATCAGTTGGTCGCACTCCTCCGCCGCGGCAGGGTCCGGGGAGCTTTCCCCGAGGCGCTCGCGGAGTGCGCGCAGGCTGTCCAACGCGGCCTCCCGCTGGTCCGGCGCCATGGCTGCCTCATGCTACACTGAACCGTCACACGCCCTCCTCTTTCGGGGCGTCCTCATCCCAGCGGGACGCCGGCGTACATGGCGATGGCAGAGACCTATACGGCGCGGGACATCACCGTCCTGGACGGACTGGAGCCGGTCCGCAAGCGCCCGGGTATGTACATCGGCGGCGTCGGTTCGGCCGGCCTGCACCACCTCGTCTGGGAAATCCTCGACAACGCGGTCGACGAGGCGATGAACGGCCACGCCCAGAACGTGCAGGTGACGCTGCACGCCGACCGCTCGTCGATCACGGTCACCGACGACGGCCGCGGGATACCCGTGGACAAGCACCCGAAGAGCGGCGCCAGCGCCCTGCAGGTGATCTTCACCACGCTGCATGCCGGCGGGAAGTTCGAGCACCGGACCTACCGCACGGCGGGCGGCCTGCACGGCGTCGGCGCCAGCGTGGTCAACGCGCTGTCGAAGGAGCTGGTGGCCACCTCGAAGCGCAGCGGCTACCAGTGGCAGCAGCGGTTCGAGCGCGGCAAGCCCACATCCACGCTGCGGCGCGGCGCGCCAGCGCGCGGCACCGGCACCACGGTGTTCTTCCGTCCTGACCCCAAGATCTTTCCCAGGACCACCCTGGACCCGGAGCTGATCCTCCACCGCCTGAAGGTCGTCAGCTACCTCCATGCCGGCATTCGCGTGGTCTTCGACGACGAGGCGGGCAAGGAGCGCAGCACCTTCCGCCACGGCAACGGCCTGGGCGACTACCTGGCGCACATCGTGGAGGAGCGCGGCAAGGCGCCAGTGCACGATGCGGTCTTCGCGCTGGCGAAGGACCATGAAGAGAGCGGCGGGCGCGTCAACGTCGTGCTGCAATGGACGGAGTCGACCGACGAGCACCTCCGGAGCTACGTGAACGGCGTGCCGACCGGCTCCGGCGGCACCCACGAGAGCGGGTTGCGCGCGGGGATCGGCAAGGCGATCCGCAACTTCATCGAAACGCACGGCCTGTCGCCGAAAGGCGTGGCCATCGCCGCCGAGGACATCCGCGAAGGCCTGAGCGGCGTGCTCAGCATCTTCGTGCGCGATCCGCAGTTCCAGGGGCAGACCAAGGACCGCCTCAACAACCCGGAGATGGTGCAGGCGCTCGACTCGGCGGTGCGGCCCGCCCTGGAGCAATGGCTCAACCACAACATCAGCGCCGCCAACGCCATCGTGGCGCGCATCATCCTGGCCGCCCGCGCGCGGGCGGCGAGCCGGGCCGCGCAGCAGGAAGTGACGCGCAAGGGCGCGGCCGCCTCGCGCCTGAACCTGCCGGGCAAGCTGAGCGACTGTTCCGCGCGGTCGCCCGCCGACCGCGAGCTGTTCATCGTCGAGGGCGACTCCGCCGGCGGGTCCGCCAAGCAGGCTCGCGATCGGCAGCGGCAGGCCATCCTGCCGCTGCGCGGCAAGGTGATGAACACGGAGACCGCGTCGGCGTCGAAGGTGCTCGAGAACAAGGAGCTGTCCGACGTGGTGACGGCGCTAGGGTGCGGCTTCGGGAAGAATCTCGACCTGGCGAAGCTGCGCTACGGCAAGGTCATCATCCTCGCGGACGCCGACTCGGACGGCAACCACATCGCCACGCTGCTGCTGACGTTCATCTACCGGCACCTCCCGCAACTGATCAGCCGCGGGCGCGTGTACCTCGCCCAGCCGCCGCTCTACCGCATCGACATCGGCAAGGAGACGTTCTGGGCGCTAGACGAGCTGCAGCGCGAGCGCATCCTGGACCGGTCGGCCAGCAACGGCAACCGCGGCAAGGCGGAGATCACGCGCTTCAAGGGGCTCGGCGAGATGATGCCGAAGGTGCTGTGGGACACCACGCTGAATCCCGCGACCCGCCGGCTGCTGCGCGTCGACATCAACGACCAGCTCGTGACCGACCGTGTGATGAACGAGCTCATGGGACGCGATCCGTCCGCCCGCTTCCGCTTCATCACGCAGCGCGCCGACCAGGTCCAGGACCTCGATGTGTAGGGCCGCGCGCAATGGCGGAGAACATGGGGTCAACGGACGCCTGCCAGGAGCACCCCTCTCGACGGCGAATCGCGCTTCAGTGGTGGCTGGGGGGTGTGGTCGCGGCGCCCGTCGCCGTTCTTTCGCATGAGCTGGGTCATTTCCTCACCTTCTGGGCGCTTGGCCTGCCCGGGGCGACGCTCCACTACAGTTCGGCGAGCTGGCGTGACAGCGACGCGTTCTATCGATTCGTGCTGAGCGGCGACATCGCGGCCGCGGCCGAGTTGGCGCCGCCCTGGCAGGCTGCGGCAGGACTCGGCATGGGCCTGGCGGCTACGTACGCGGTCGTGCTCGCGGCCTGCCTCCTGTGCGTGAAGTGGCGCGCCCACCCGGCGATAGTGGCGATCGGATATCTCTCCAACATCCGCATCGTGGCTCCGGTGTCGATAATCCTGCTCGCGGCTTTCGGCGCTTCGGTAAGCAGCGGATGCGACGAATGTCTGCTGTCGTTGATGACGGGTGTTCCACTGGGCGTCCTGACGTTGCTCGGCATCATTTCTCTCGTCGCCTCGTGGTGGTGGCTTGCCCGGTACTTTCCGCGCGGTCGGCGGTGGACCGCCGTACTGTCCATGTGCGCCGGCATGCTGCTGGGACTGGTGGTCTACCAGAGCCTCCTCGGGCCCCTGCTGCTCCCCTAGGAGTGCATAGACGGACTCCTGGCGGGCAACCTCCGCGCCCCATTCCATGACCATCGATCAGCTGATCGACGGCGCCATGCGCCCGGTGGCGGACGCGGTCTCCGGCGTCGTGTTCTATGCGCTGCCGCTGCCGGGCGCCGAGCTGCCGCTGATCGTGGTCTGGCTGGCGGCCGGCGGTCTGTTCTTCACGGTCTATCTCCGCTTCATCAACGTCCGCGGGTTCGCGCAGGCGTTGCGCATCGTCTCGGGGCGCTACGCGCGCGAGGGCGACCCGGGCGAGATATCGCAGTTCAGCGCGCTGACGACGGCAGTGTCCGGCACGGTCGGCATAGGCAACATGGCCGGGGTGGCCGTCGCCATCTCCATTGGCGGCCCGGGCGCCACGTTCTGGCTCATCCTCGCCGGACTGCTGGGCATGTCGGCGAAGTTCGCGGAGTGCACGCTCGGCGTGCTGTACCGGCGGCGCAATCCCGACGGATCGGTCTCCGGCGGGCCGATGCACTACCTGGAGCGGGGTCTCGGCGCGCGCGGCTGGCCGGCGCTCGGCCGCGGGCTGGGCGTCTTCTACGCCGCCGCCATGGTGCTCGGCTGCCTCGGCATCGGCAACATGTTCCAGTCGAACCAGGCGGCGGCGATCCTCATCGACATCACCGGCGCCGGCGCCAGCGTCTTCGCCGGCCGCGGCTGGCTGATCGGCCTGCTGCTCGCGGGCGCGGTGGGACTGGTGATCATCGGCGGGATCAGGACGATAGCCAGCACCACCGTGCGGCTGGTGCCGGGGATGGCGCTGCTCTACGTGACGCTGGCGCTGCTGGTCATCGGGCTGAACGCCGAGCGGCTGCCGGCGGCGGTCGCCGCCATCTGGCAGGGCGCGTTCACGTCGACGGGAGCAACCGGCGGAGCGCTGGGCGCGCTCGTCATCGGCTTCCGGCGCGCCGTCTTCTCCAACGAGGCGGGACTGGGCAGCGCGGCCATCGCGCACTCCACGGCGCGCACGCCGCAACCGGCGAGCGAAGGCCTGGTCGCGCTGCTGGAGCCGTTCATCGACACCGTCGTGATCTGCACCATGACGGCGCTGGTCATCACCACCACCATCTACGATCCGGCGCTCGCCGGCGGCGACATCAGCGGCATCGAGCTGACGACCCGCGCGTTCGCATCCACCCTGAGCTGGTCTCCGGTGCCGCTGGCGGCCGCGGCCATCCTGTTCGCGTTCTCGACGATGATCGCGTGGGCCTACTACGGCCTGAAGGCGTTCACCTACCTGGCCGGCGAGGGCCGGCTGCAGGATGTCGGGTTCAAGCTCGCGTTCTGCGCCTTCGTAGTCGCCGGCGCCAGCGTGGACCTGGGCGCGGTGATCGACCTGTCCGACGCCCTGGTGTTCGTGGTCGCCATTCCCAACCTGATCGGCCTCTACATGATGGCCCCGGTCGTCAGGCGCGAGCTAGAGCGCTACCGGCCGTAACCGTCCGCCGGCGGCCGCCGGGGTTCGGGGGCGGCCCCCGAGTTGCTGATAAAATATGTAGTTTGCGTCATGTCTGACCCGTTCGACTTCCAGCTCCGCACGCGGCTCGTCTTCGGCGCGGGCGCCGTAGAGAGGCTCGGCCATCTGGCGCGGGAGTTGCGCTTCACGCGGCCACTGGTCGTCGCAGACCCCGGGCTCGAGAAGGCCGGCCACGTCGAGCGGGCCATGCGGCTGCTGAAAGCGGCCGGCCTGGATCCGGTCCCCTTCCACGATTTCGACGTCAACCCGGATTCCACCATGGTGGAGCGCGGGCGGGCCTACGCCGCACCCCTCGGACTGGATTCGTTCATCGGCCTCGGCGGGGGCAGCTCGCTCGACTGCGCGAAGGGGATCAACTTCCTGCTCACCAACGGCGGCACGATGGCCGACTACCAGGGCTACGGGAAGGCCTCGAAGCCGCTGCTGCCGATGATCGCGGTCCCCACGACCGCGGGTACCGGTTCGGAGGCGCAGAGCTACGCCGTGATTGCCGACGCCGAGACGGGCCTGAAGATGGCCTGCGGCGACGCCAAGGCCGCCTTCCGGGTGGCGCTGCTCGACCCGGAGCTGACGCTGTCGCAGCCGGAAGGGGTGACCAGCGCCGCGGGCTTCGATGCGATCGCGCACGCCATCGAGACCGCGGTGACGAAGCGGCGCACGCCCGTCTCGACGCTGTTCTCCCACGAGGCGTTCCGCCTGCTGAGCACCAACTACGAGCGGGTCATGACGGCCCCGCACGACATCGACGCCCGCGGGGCCATGCTGCTGGGCGCGTTCTACGCCGGACTGGCCATCGAGCAGTCCATGCTCGGCGCGGCCCACGCTTGCGCCAACCCGTTGACCGCGCGCTACAAGATCGCCCATGGCGTGGCGCTCGCGCTCCTGCTGCCGCACGTGGTGCAGTGGAACGCGGGGGAAGACGCCGAGCTGTACGGCCCGATCGTCGCGGCCACGATGAACGGCGCGGGCGGCTCCAGCAGCGACCGCCTGGCCGAGTGGCTCGTGCGCGTCCGCAGCGCCGGCGGTTTCCCGCACCGGCTGCGCGACGCGGGCGTGCCGGAAGACAGTCTCGCGGCGCTCGCCGACCTCGCCAGCCGGCAGTGGACGGCGGCGTTCAATCCGCGACAACTGGGCCAACCCGACGCCCTGGAGGTATACAGATGCGCATACTGAGGACCTGCCTGACCGCCGCGGCCATGCTGGCCCTCGGATCCGCGGCGGCCGGTCAGACGGCGCCGGCCGACCAGTGGCCGCAGTTCCGCGGCACGGCGGGGCTGAGCGGCGTATCCGCTTCCGCGGTGCCTGACGATCCGCAACTGCTCTGGACGCTGGAAGCCGGCGAGTCCATCGACTCGTCCGCCGCCGTCGTCGACGGCGTGGTCTACGTCGGCACCTATTCCGGCACGCTCGTGGCCGCCGACCTCGAAACCGGCGAGCAACTGTGGTCGTACGAAGCCAGCACGGAGATGGGCATCGGCGAATCGTCGCCGGCCGTGAGCGGCGGCCTGGTCTACGTGGGCGACCTGGCCGGCTTTCTGCACGCGGTGGACGCCGCGACCGGCGCAGCCGTCTGGACGTACCAGACCGACGGCGAGATCAAGTCCTCGCCCGTCGTCAGCGGCGACGTCGTGCTGATCGGCTCGTACGATGCGTACCTGTACGGCCTCGACGCGAAGACCGGCGAGCTGATCTGGAAGTACGAAACGCTCAACTACGTGCACGCCACCCCGGCGGTCGCCGACGGCGTCGCCTACTTCGGCGGCTGCGACGAGATGTTCCGGGGCATCCGCGTGAGCGACGGCGAGGAGGTGTTCAGCGTGCCCGCCGGCGCGTACACCGCCGCCTCGGCGACCACCACCGGCGACCGCGCCTACTTCGGTACTTTCAACAACGAGGTGATAGGTATCGACCTGTCCTCCAAGGAGCAGCTCTGGCGCTACGAGCACCCGCAGCGCCACTTCCCCTTCTATTCCTCCGCGCTGAACGTGGACGGGACCATCGTCATCGGCGGCCGCGACCGCATGGTGCACGGCATCGACCAGGAGACCGGCGCGGGACGCTGGACGTTCCGCACGCGGGCGCGCATCGACTCGTCGCCGGCCGCCGCCGGCGGGCGCGTGTTCATCGGCTCGGGCGACGGACGCCTCTACATGCTCGACCTGGAGACCGGCGAGCAGCTCTGGGACTTCGACACCGGCGCGCCGCTGACGGCCTCCCCGGCCATCGCCGACGGCAAGGTCGTCATCGCCTCGCAGGACGGCATTCTCTACGTCTTCGGGTGACCGGTGGCCCGCCGGACGGGCTGCTATAGTAGGTCGATGAGCGACACGCCGGCGGCGGTCACTGCCGCGACCGAAACGGAGGTCGGCAGCTACTTCGTCGCCAACTACCCGCCGTTCTCGGTCTGGACGCCTGAGGCGGTCTCCGAGGCGGCCCATCCCGCGCTCGCCGCGCCGCCGGCCGACGTGCCGCTCGGCTTGTACCTGCACATCCCGTTCTGCCGCAAGCGCTGCCACTTCTGCTACTTCCGCGTGTACACGGACAAGAACGCAGCGGAGATTCAGTCGTATCTCGACGTCCTGGGGCACGAGTGGGAGCTGTACGCGGAGCAGCCGGCCATCGCCGGACGCCCGCTCGACTTCATCTACTTCGGCGGCGGCACGCCGTCGTTCCTCTCGGTCCGCCAGCTCCGGGGCCTCGTCGAGCGGTTGTCGGCGGTCACGCCGTGGTCGACCGCCCGCGAGATCACGTTCGAGTGCGAGCCGGGCACGCTGACCGAGCCCAAGCTGGCCGCCATCCGGGAGCTGGGCGTCACGCGGCTCAGCCTCGGCATCGAGCATTTCGACGACCACATCCTGGAGCTCAACGGGCGCGCGCACCGCTCGCCGGAGATCTTCCGCGCCTACAACTTCGCGCGGTCCATCGGCTTTCCGCAGATCAACATCGACCTGATCGCCGGCATGCTGGGCGAGACCGACGAGAAGTGGCACATGGCCGTGGAGCGGACGGTCGAGCTGGACCCCGACAGCGTCACCATCTACCAGATGGAGCTGCCGTTCAACACCACGATCAGCAGCGACCGCCTGCACGGGACGGGACAGTTCCACGAGACCGTGGCGCCCTGGTCCACCAAGCGCCGCTGGGTGGACGAGGCGTTCGCCGCGCTGGAGCGCGAAGGCTACACCGTCGGCAGCGCGTACACGGCCGTCAAGGACCCCGGACGGACGAAGTTCGTCTACCGCGACCGCCTGTGGCAGGGCGCCGACCTGGCCGGCCTGGGCGTCGCCTCGTTCGGGCACATCAACGGCGTGCACATGCAGAACCTCGACTCCTGGGGCGCCTACGCGGACGCGATCAGGGCGGGCCGCATCCCGCTCAACCGCGCCTACCGCCCGACGGACGAGGAGCGCCTCATCCGCGAGCTCGTGCTGCAGCTCAAGCTCGGCTCGATCCGCCCGGCGTACTTCCGCGACAAGTACGGCGTCGATCTCCGGGAGCGTTTCACCGCCCCGCTCGCGTCGCTCCACCGCGACGGCTACCTGGCCGAGGCCTCGCCGGAGGCGGTGCGCCTGTCGCGCGACGGCCTGCTGCGCGTCGACAGCCTGCTGCCGCGCTTCTTCCTGCCGGCGCACACGGACATCCGGTACACGTAGGTGAACGCAGCGCTGACAGCAACCGCAAGCGCCCCGGCGCACCGCCGGGGGCCGCGGCGCGGCGGGCTCATCTACCCGCTCGACCTGGTCTACGAGCGGGCCGGCATCGACGTCCCGCACGTCGAGGCGGTGCAGCCGGACGCCATTCCGCTGCCCTACCGCTCGCTGCTGGTGCACGAGTCCGACATGACGCTGACGCTGGAGCGCCACTTCGGCGGGCGCGTGATGCTCCGGCCGCTGTCCACCTTCACCCTGCGCGGCTCCTACTTCCGCCGCGTGCTGCTCGTCCAGGAATACGCCGGCCAGCCGGTGGAGATGGGCGCCATCCGCATGGAGCTGGACGCGTTCGGGGACAAGATCCGGCAGCAGATCGTCAGGAACGAGATCCCGCTCGGCCGCATCCTGCGCGACGGCCGCTTCAAGTACGAGAGCCACGTGAAGGCGTACCTGCAGGTGACGCCGAATCCCGAGATGATGGGCGTGTTCTGGATGCGCGAGCCGCGGACGCTGTACGGCCGGCGCACCGAGATCATCCGGCACGGCGCGAAGATCGGGGACATCGTCGAGGTGCTGCCGCAGGTGATCAGGTAGGGGCGATGAGCAGTACGCAACACCACGACTGCGTCGTCATCGGCGGCGGGCCCGCCGGCGCGACGGCGGCGACCGTGCTGGCGCAGCACGGCCGGCGCGTCGCGGTCGTGGAGCGCGAGCGGTTTCCGCGCTACCACATCGGCGAGTCGCTGATGCCGTACACGTGGTTCACGTTCGAGCGGCTCGGCGTGCTCGACTGGTTCGAGCAGGCGGCCTGCCCGCAGAAGTTCAGCGTGCAGTTCGTCTCGACCAGCGGCAAGGTGTCGCAGCCGTTCTATTTCTTCGAGACCATCAAGCACCCCTGCGCCACCACCTGGCAGGTGCGCCGCAGCGACTTCGACCGGATGCTGCTGGACAACGCACGGGCAAAAGGCGTCGAAGTGTTCCAGGGCGCCGCGGTGCGCGAGGTGCTGATGGACGGAGAGCGGGTGGCCGGCGTCCGCGCCGATCTCGCCGGGGGCGGGTCCGGAACGTTCCGCGCGGACGCGGTGATCGACGCGTCGGGCCGCGACGCGTTCCTGGCCTCCAGGCTCGGCATGAAGCGGCGCGATCCGGATCTGAACAAGATTTCCATCTTCAGCTACTACCGCGGCGCCCTGCGCGACCCGGGGCTCGACGCCGGCGCCACGACCGTTGCCTACATCCCGGACAAGGGCTGGTTCTGGTACATCCCGCTCCCGGACGACATCGTCAGCGTCGGCGTCGTGGCCGAGAAGGACTACCTCTACCGCGGCACGCGCGACCCGGAGGAGATATTCGAGCGCGAGGCGGCCGAGTGCATCTGGATCGAGAAGCACCTGCGGCCCGGCACGCGCATCGAGCCGGTGCGCGTGACCGGCGAGTTCAGCTACCGCGCGGAAGCGATCGGGGGCAACGGCTTCTGTCTGGCGGGAGACGCGTTCTCGTTCCTCGACCCGGTCTTTTCCACCGGGCTGTTCATGGCGCTCAAGAGCGGCGAGATGGCGGCCGACGCCGTCCACGCGGGCTTCGCCGGCGGCGGCGTGTCTGCCGCCACGTTCGAGGAGTACGGCCGCCAGATGCGCTGGGCGCTCGACCAGTTCCGGCAGCTCGTGCTGTCGTTCTACAACGAGCGGTTCAGCTTCCGCGAGTTCATCCAGGCCTATCCCGACCTGCACCCGCGGCTGGTGGACGCGCTCGTCGGCAACATCTTCGCCGACCTCGGCCCGCTGTTCGACGCGCTCCGTGAGTTCTCCGGGCGCGGCGAGGAGATGCCACGGACCTCGGGGCGTCCGGCCGTGGGCGCGTAGCCGGTTCGACCGCTACTCGTCGGTCGGCTCGGGCATCAGCACGAATTCGGGGTACGCCTCGATTCCCAGCTCCGCCGCATCCTGGCCGAGCTCCTCGACGTTGGGCGCCACGCGCACGCCGATCGTCTTCTCGATCGCAAACCAGAGCAGCCACGACACCGTGAAGACGAACGCGCCGATCGCCAGCACGCCCACGATCTGCACCCAGAGCGTCGCGCCGGCGGCAATGGCGGCCGCCAGCGTGCCCCACACGCCGGCGAACAGGTGGGCCGGGACCGCGCCCACTACGTCGTCGACCTTGAGGTTCTCCAGCATCTTCATGCCGGCCGTGCAGATGATGCCGCCGATGGCGCCGATGATCACCGCCCAGTAGTGCTCGACCATGGTCGGGCCGGCGGTGATGGCCACCAGCCCGCCGATGGCGCCGTTGAGGCCCGCCATCAGATCCACCCGCTGGAAGATCGGCCGCGAGACGGCCAGCGCGGCGATGACGCCGGCCGCCGCCGCCAGGTTCGTGTTGACGAGCACGATGCTCATCGCCACGACGTCCAGGGCGCTGGCCAGCGCGAGCTGCGAGCCGCCGTTGAAGCCGAACCAGCCCAGCCAGAGAATGAAGACGCCGAGCGTCACCACCGGGACGTTGGAGGGCGGCGTCGGCAGCACCGTCCCGTCCTTGCGGAACTTCCCGCTCCGCGGCCCGACCACGAGGGCGCCCGCGAGCGCCGCCCAGCCGCCGGTGCCGTGCACGATGGTGGAGCCGGCGAAGTCCTGGAACCCCAACCCGTCGAGCCAGCCGCCGCCCCAGGTCCACGCGCCAACTATCGGATACACGACGGCGGTGAGTATCGACGTGAAGAGGAAGAACGACCAGAGCTTGACCCGTTCGGCCAGGGCGCCGGACACGATTGACGCGGCCGTGGCCACGAAGACCATCTGGAAGAACCAGTCGGACATGACGGAGTAGTTGTTGCCGACCACCCCGTCGAGCGCGCTCTCCTGGCCCGCCAGCAGCGCCACCTCGTCGGCGGACGGGCCGTAGAAGAGCGTGAACGACCCGATCAGGCTGCCGACGTCGACGTACATCAGGTTGTAGCCGACGAAGAAATAGGCGAGTCCCGCGATGGAGTACAGGCCGATGTTCTTCAGGCAGATCACCGATGCGTTCTTCGTGCGGACGGACCCGGACTCGAGCATCGTGAAGCCGGCGCACATCCACATCACGAGCGCCCCCCAGACGAGGAAGGCGAAGGTGTTGAAGACGAACTGGGATTCCGCATCGACCGCCGCGTGCACGACCTCCGCGCCGGCGAACAGGAAGAGAGCCACGGCCAGCAGGGTCGCCGCCGCGGCGGCGGGGCGGGATGCTGCAGTGCGATGGTACCAGCGCGCAATCAGGTGCTCGGCCATCCGTAATCTCCTCCCCTGTTGAAGGTTGGCCGCCGCCGTCAGCCGCGGCTCCCGGCCTGCCCTAGAATACACTCGTGTCAACCGGCTACCGCCTGAAGAGGCGGGTGCAGTTCTACGAGACCGACAGCGCGGGAATCGTCCACTACTCCTGGTTCTACCGCTACATGGAGGAGGCGGAGCACGCGCTGTGGCGCGCCGCCGGCCTCAGCATCGCCATGCCCGGCGCGGACGTCGGCTTTCCGCGCGTCGCGGCCTCGTTCGACTTCCGCCGGCCGCTCAAGTTCGAGGACGAGTTCGAGGTCCGCATCCGCATCGTCAGATTCGGGGAGAAGTCCATCCGCTACGCCGCCGACGTCACGAAGGACGGCGAGGAAATCGCGACCGGCAGCCTGACCATCGCCTGCGTGCGGCGGCAGGCCGGCCAGCCGCTGGCCGCGGTCGCCATCCCGCCGGAGATCGTCCGCAGCCTGCGCGCCGCGAACGACGGCGGCGGCGGGACGGACGCCGCATGACCGGCGCAGCCGCGCCGGCGCCCGAGGCCGAGCGCCAGCCGCGTGCGGCGCTGGCCGCGCACCAGGGAGAACGCCTCGCGCGCCTGCTGCGCGACATCCACGGCCGGAACCGCTTCTACACCCGCAAGCTGTCGGACGCCGGCATCGATCCCGGAGGCCTCGCCCTGCCGCGGGACCTCACCGCGCTGCCCTTCACGACCAAGGCCGAGCTGGTGGCCGATCAGGCGCAGGCGCCGCCGTGGGGCACGGTGCTGACCGAGCCGATCGAGCGCTACACGCGCTACAACCACACGTCGGCCACGACGGGCAAGCCGCTGCGCTGGATCGACACCGCGGAGAGCTGGCAGTGGATGCTGGAGTGCTGGAAGGCCGTCTACCGCGGCGCCGGCGTCGACGGCCGCGACCGGATCTTCTTTCCGTTCTCGTTCGGGCCGTTCCTCGGCTTCTGGACGGCGTTCGACGCCGCCGCGCAGATCGGCGCGCACGCGATACCGGCCGGGGGGATGACGAGCACGCAGCGGCTGGCGCTCATCGAGGCGCTGGCGCCGACCGTGGTCTGCTGCACGCCGACCTACGCGCTGCGGCTGCTCGACGTGGCGCGCGAGGCGGGCGGCGGCGAGGACGCCCTGGCCGGCACGGCAGTGCGCACCATCATCGTGGCGGGCGAGCCGGGCGGCAGCATCCCGGCCACGCGCGAGCGGATCGAGCGCGGTTGGGGAGCGCGCGTCATCGATCACCACGGCCTGACCGAGGTCGGTCCCATCAGCTTCGAGTGCTGCGAAGCCCCCGGATTCCTGCTTGTCAACGAGCGGGAGTACATCGCGGAGGTGCTCGACCCAGAGACCGACCAGCCGCTGCCGGACGGCCAGCGCGGCGAGCTGGTCATCACCAACCTCGGACGTACCGCCAGCCCGCTGATCCGCTACCGCACCGGCGACCTGGTCGTCGCGACGCACGAGCCGTGCCCCTCCGGGCGCACGTTCGTGCGTCTCGTGGGCGGCATCCTCGCGCGCGCCGACGACATGATCAGCATCCGCGGGGCGAACATCTACCCGTCCGCCGTCGAAACCGTGCTGCGGGCGCTGGACGCGGTGGTCGAATACCGCTGCACCGTGCGCACGGGCAGCGCCCTGCGCGCGCTCGCGGTGGAGATCGAGGTGGGCCGCGGCGCGGAAGTGGCCGCCGTGACGCGGCTGGCCGCGCGGCGCCTGCGAGAAGCGCTCGGCCTGAACGTGCAGGTCACCCCGGTTGCGGCCGGGACGCTGCCGCGCTTCGAGATGAAGGCGCGCCGGTTCGTCGTCGAGCGCGGTCCGCAACCCGATGCGTAGTAGCATTTGGGGTTCGTTCTAAGGAGGGAAGGTTCCTTGCGTCGATTCATCTCCGGATCGCCGGTCGCTGCGGCCGGCAGCGTGGTTCTGGTTCTGGCGGGCATGCTCGCCGCCTGCGGCGGCGGAGGCGGCGGTGAGGGCGGCGACAGCGCACCGGCGCGCCAGTTCCTCAGCATGGGCACCGCGCCGCCCGGCGGGGCGTTCTTCGTCGTCGGCAGCGCGCTGGCGGAAGTCGTCAACGAAACCGGCGCGGACTTCGGCTACAACGTGACCGCCGAGGCGACCAGCGGATCGCAGGAGAACATCCGCCGGCTGGCCAGCGGCGAGCTCGACTTCGCGCTGTCGAACGCCGCGATCACCTACTTCGCCGTGCGCGGCTCCGAGGGCTGGGACCGCGCCTATCAGGTGCAGTCCATCATGACGCTGGCGCCCAACGTCGCGCTGTTCGTCACGCAGGCGGGATCCGGGATCGAAAGCATCGACGACCTGCGGGGCCGGCGCGTCACGGTCGGGCCGGCGGGCGCCGGCTTCGAGTACTTCGTCGGGCCGCTGCTCGGGGCGCACGGCGTCACCTACGACGACTTCTCGCCGCTCAACGCCACGCAGCAGGCGGCGGTCGACATGCTGACCGACGGCTCGGCGGACGCGACCTTCCTCGGCGGCGCGGTCCCAACCGCGTCGATCACGCAGGCTGCCGCCTCGATGGAGCTGACGTTCATCCCGTTCGGAGATGCGGAAAAGCAGGGCCTGATCGACGAGTACCTGTTCTTCCGGCCGGCCACGATCCCGGCCGATACCTACCGCGGGCAGGCGCAGCCGTTCGAGGGGCTCGACGTCGGCTCGATGCACTTCATCGCCTCCGCGAGCGCGTCCGAAGACCTCATCTACAACGTGACGAAGCTGCTGTACGAGAACCAGCCGCTGGTGGTCGAGAAGCACGCCGCCGGCCGCGCCATCAACGCCAACAACGTGGTGCGCGACACCGGCACCGAGTTCCATCCCGGCGCGATCCGCTACTACCAGGAAGCCGGCATCTGGCCGCAGTAGACCTTTCCGTGGCTGCGACCGCATCGGCGCGCGACATTCGGCTACTCGTAAGCAGCGGGCTCGGCATCCTGCTGTGCGCGTTCACGCTGGTCGAGGTCAACTACCCGCTGCTGGCGCCGCAGAGCCGGCTCGCGTTCTTCGCGCTGGTGGGGCTGGCGCTCTGCTTCCTCAACGTCCCGGTCCACCCGTCGCTGAAGGGACATCCGCTTGCCCGCGCCGGCGACGTGTTGCTGGCGCTACTGGCAGCCGCCTGCTGCGGCTACATCGTGGTGCAGACCGACCCGCTCTTCGAGGCGTGGTGGATGGACGGCGCGGCGCTCGGGAACCGCGCCGGGTTCGAGACGGCGCTCGACACCGCGGTCGGTCTCGTGGGGCTGCTGCTGGTCATCGAGGCGTCCCGCCGCGCGCTCGGGATGGCGTTGCCGCTGCTGGCCGGCGCGTTCATCGTCTACGCGCTGATCGGCTCGTCGCTGCCCGACTGGCTCTTTCCGCACCGCGGCTACACGGTGGAGCGCATCGTGGCGCAGACGTTCCTCCACAGCCAGGGCGTCTTCGGCGTGGCGCTGAACGTGATGTTCACCTACGTCTTCCTGTTCGTCATCTTTGGCGCGTTCCTGGAGGCGACCGGCGCCACGCGGTTCATCGTCGACTTCGCGCAGCGGGTGTTCGGCCGCAGCTCCGGCGGGCCGGCCAAGGTGGCCGTGCTCAGCAGCGGGCTGATGGGCTCGCTGTCCGGCAGCGCCGTCGCGAACACCGCCACCACCGGGACGTTCACCATCCCGATGATGCGCAGCGCCGGCTTCCAGCCGGTGACGGCGGCCGGCGTGCAGGCGGCGGCCAGCTCGGGCGGGGCGCTCATGCCGCCGGTGATGGGCGCCGGCGCCTACATGATGCTGGAGATCGTCGAGCCGCCGGTGACCTATCTGGAGATCATCCGCGCGGCCCTCATCCCGGCGATCCTGTACTACCTGTCGCTGCTGCTGATCGTGCACTTCCACGCGCGGCGGATGTCCATCGCCACCGAGGGCGCCTCGGACACGGCGGAGGCCGAGGCCGGCGGCGCCGGCACGGTCAGCGAGACCTCGCGTGCGGCCGGCGTCGTGTTCGCCACGGCGCTCGGCAGCCTCATCCTGTTCCTCGTCCTCGGATACACGGCGTTCCGCGCCGTCACGCTCTCGCTCGTGGCTATCGTGGTCACCAGCAGCTTCAGCGCCGCGACGCGGCTCGACGTGCGGAAGACGCTCAACGGCCTGGCCACGGCGGCGCGCGGCGTCGTGCCGCTGGTCGCGGCGGCGGCGTGCGTCGGCATCATCATCGGCATCGTCACGCTGACCGGCATCGGCACGCGCCTGCCGGCCACGATCATCCCGCTCGCCGAGCAGAGCCTCTTCCTGGCGCTCGTGCTGATCATGATCTCGTCGATCATCCTGGGGATGGGCCTGCCGTCGGCAGTCTGCTACCTGCTGATGGCCACGCTGATTGGACCCGTGCTCGGCAACCTCGGGGTGATCCCGCTGGCCGCGCACCTGTTCATCTTCTACTTCGGAATGATGTCGATGGTGACGCCGCCGGTGGCGCTGGCCGCCTACGCTGCCTCATCCATTGCGAACACGCGCATCATGCCCACCGCGGTCGCGGCGTTCCGCTTCGCGCTCGTCGGCTTCACGCTGCCGTACATGTTCATCTACCGCCCGGAGCTGCTGCTGCTGAACGCCGCGGGCGAGCCCGCTGGCTGGCTGCAGGTGCTGGTACCCATCGGCATCGCCACGCTGGGCGTCACCTGCTTCGCGGCCGGCATCGCGGGTCAGTTACGCAATCCGCTCGGCCTCGGGCTGCGGCTGGCGATCTTCGCCGCGGCGGCGCTGCTGCTGGCGCCCGGCCCGGTAACCGCGCTCGCCGGGGTGGGCGTGCCGATCTTCGACGTCGCCGGGGTGGTGCTCGCGGGCGGCGTGCTGGCGCTCAACCGGCGCACGGCGTCGTGAAGCGAGCGCAAATCAACCGATAGAGAAGGACTGCGTCAGGAGGAACCGAAGTTGGCAGCGATACGTACGGTCGATGCATTGGAGGTGATCGATTCCCGCGGCAACCCGACGGTGGAAGCGCGGGTGCACCTGGAGGACGGAACCACGGGGGTGGCGCGCGTGCCGTCCGGCGCTTCGACCGGCGAACGCGAGGCGACCGAGCTGCGCGACGGCGGCGCGCGCTACGGCGGCAAGGGCGTGCAGCAGGCGGTCGCCAACGTCAACGGCGAGATCAACCGGGCGCTCGCCGGCAGCGACGCCGCCGACCAGCAGGGCCTCGACCGGCGCATGATCGAGCTCGACGGCACGCCGAACAAGGCCCGGCTCGGCGCCAACGCCATCCTCGGCGTCTCCATGGCCGCGGCCCGCGCCGCCGCGGACTCGGCCGGCGTCCCGCTCTACCGCCACCTCGGCGGGGACGGCGCGGCCGTGCTGCCGGTCCCCTGCCTCAACGTCATCAACGGCGGCCGGCACGCGGACAACACCGTCGACTTCCAGGAGTTCAAGATCGCTCCGCACAACGCGCCTACTTTCGCCGAGGCGCTGCGCATGGGCATCGAGGCGTTCCATGCCCTGCGCGCGCTCCTCAAGGCGCAGGGCAAGTCCACCGGCATCGGCGACGAGGGCGGCTTCGCGCCCGACCTGGCCACCAACGAGGAAGCCGTCGAGCTGATCCTGACGGCCATCGAGAAGGCCGGCTACCGGCCCGGCGCCGACATCGCCCTGTGCCTCGACCCGGCCACCAGCGAGATGTGGCGCGACGGCGGCTACGTGGCGTTCAAGTCGGACCAGTCGGTGCGCACCACCGCCGAGATGATCGACCTGTGGAGCGGCTGGATCGACCGCTACCCCATCGTCCTGATCGAGGACGCCCTCGCCGAGAACGACTGGGACGGCTGGGCGCAGCTCACCGCCGCGATCGGCTCGAAGATCGAGCTGGTCGGCGACGACGTCTTCTGCACCAACCCCGGCATCCTGCGGCGCGCCATTGACGGCGGCGTCGGCAACTCGATCCTCGTCAAGCTGAACCAGATCGGCACCGTCTCCGAGACGCTGGAGACCGTCCGCCTGGCGCAGCAGAACGGCTACGGCGCCTACATGTCGCATCGCTCGGGAGAAACCGAGGACACGTTCATCGCCGACCTCGCTGTGGCCACCGGCTGCGGCCACATCAAGACCGGCTCCGGCTGCCGCGGCGAGCGCACCGCCAAGTTCAACCGCCTCCTGCGCATCGAGCACGACCTGGGTGGCAAGGCCACCTTCCCCGGCCTGGGCGGTTTCCGGCAAACTGTGCTTTGAACGCCGGCCATCTGGTGTACGATGCGCGAAACGCGCTGGCCCAGGTTCCGCAAGGAGGTAAGCATGACGGCGCCTCACACGGTTGCAGTTCTCGCGCTCGGGTGTGCGGTCGGTTTGTCGGGCCTCCCGTCCCCCGCGGCGGCGCAGACCGCGGCGGAGCAGAAATGGACCGCGCCGCGCACGGAATACGGGCACCCGGACATTCAGGGACGCTGGAGCAACGCGTTCGTGACGCCCCTGCAGCGGCCCGAGGGCCAGGGCCCGACGCTCACACCGGAGGAAGCGGTCCAACTCGAGCAGGGCGCCCTGGGCCGTCTCGCAGCCAGCTTCGAGCCGCTCGATCCCAACCGATCGGCGCCTCCGCCGTCCGACAATCCAGGCGCCTACGACCGCTTCTACGGAGACTCGGGCGACCGGGTGGTCATCGTGAACGGCGAGCCGCGCACGTCGTTCATCACGCGTCCCGCGAACGGACGGCTGCCGGAGCTTACCGAGGAGGGCAAGCGGCGCCGCGCCGCACAGGCCGCGTTCGGCAAGCAGTTCGGGGAGCACGACCATCCGGAGCTGCTCCCGCTGCCCGAGCGCTGCCTCGTGCCGCTCGGTCCCAGGACCGGCCCCCCGATGTTCGACGCCGGCTACAACAACAACTACTACATCGTCCAGAACGAGGACCACATCGCCATCATGCCGGAGCAGTACCGCAGCGTCCGCATCATCCGCCTGGGTGACGGACCGCGGCTGCCCGACCACATCCGCCCGTGGCACGGCGACTCCCGGGGCTACTGGGAAGGGGACACACTTGTGGTCGAGACCACGAACCTCCACCCCCTGCAGCACGACGTGCAGCAGAGCGTGTTTGCCAACGAGCTGGACCGGCGGGCCGGCAACGTGGTGTCCGAGAAGATCAAGGTGACGGAGCGGTTCACCCGCGTGGACGAAGATACGCTGCTCTACGACTTCACCGTCGACGACCCGGTGATCTACACGGAGCCATGGGGCGGCGAGATACCGATGTGGCGGCAGAACGAGCAGATGTACGAATTCGCCTGCCACGAGGCCAACTACGGCATGTTCAACATCCTGCGCGGCGCCCGCTACCAGGAACGCCAGGCAGCCGGCCAGGAGTGACGCTTACGGCAGCTCCCGGTAGAACAGCCGCGCGGCATCGGCCGCCGTCTCATCGGGAACCTCGTGCCGCGCGGCGAGCTCGGCGGTCACGGTCGCCGCGACCTGGTCGGCCGTTTGCCGCTGCCGCTTGAGCGCGCCAACCCGCTCGCGCACCGCCGCCAGGAACGCGCGGTGCTTCTCGATCATCGACGCATCGCCCAGCGGGCCGTGGGACGGCACCACGTGCCGCGGCTTCAACGCCATCAGCCGCTCGAGACTGGCCAGCCAGACGCCGGCGCTCGAGGGCGCCGACGTGAACCGTGCGGAATTGATGCCGACGGGCGACTCCATGGCCACGTCGCCCGTGAACACCACGCCTTCGCCCTCGACGGAGAAGCCGACATCACCCCGCGTGTGGGTCGGTCCCAGTTCCATGAGCCGCACGCGGACGCCGCCGAGATCGATCAGGGCGTCGCCTTCGAACATCAAGTCCGCCGTGCGGTAGACGGCGCCTTCCATGTCGGCGGCGCGGCCGGGTAACTGCCTGAACAACTCGACGACCCCGCGGCCCTCGGCAGCGCCTGTCGCGTCGATGTCCAGTTGCTGGCCCACCGAGCGCACGACGATCGCCGCTTCCGGAAACCCCGATTCGCCCATCATGTGCTCGGGGTGAAAGTGCGTCGCCGCCACATACAGGGAGCTCCGCCCCGGAGCGAGCCTACCCGCGACGTCCGCGAGGATCGCTCCGTTCCTGGGGCCCAGCCCGCTGTCGATGACCAGCACGCCCTTGCTGCCCACCACGATGCCCACGTTGGACTGCGCGCCGGGCTGCCCCTCCAAGATCACCGTCACATGCTCCGAGAGCGCCAGCGGCTCGGACGGCGCGGATTCCTGTGCGAGCGCGCTTGCACCCAGGAAACCGGCGAGCGCCAACGCGATGGCGGTTCGACTGAACGCAGGCTTCATGTAGGTCATGCCGCCGAGTCTACACCCGGGCAGGCAGAGCCCCATGACGTGTGTCCGAGGAGGCGAGCGGGCTACACTGAAGACCAGTGCATCCGCGGTAGGTGGCCAACTCCACCGACCCGCTGAGGTGTTTGCGGCCGAAAGGAAAAGCCGATGCCCACGGCCCACGTTCGACACCCTGGCGTGCTCCTGGTTGCGTGCGGCATGTCGTTGCTCGTCCCGGAGCGCGCGGCGGCGCAACCGGGCGAATCCGTCGTCATCGGCAAGAACGTGGAGCTGTTCTCCGAGATCCTGGATGAGAACCGACCGCTGATCATCGGCACGCCGCGACGCTACGAGACCTCGGAGGAGCACTACCCGGTCGTCTACCTCCTCGATGGCGATGCGCATTTCCACCACACGACCGGCACGGGGGACTACCTCGCACGAACTGGCCGCATGCCGGAAGTGATCACCGTCGCGATCCCCAATACGGACCGCGGTCGGGACCTCACGCCGCCGTCCGCGCAGGAGTTCGACAGGGAGCACTTTCCGACACATGGCGGCGCCGATGCATTCCTGCGCTTCATCAGCGACGAGCTCATGCCGTGGGTGGACAGCGAGTATCGAACCCGACCGCATTCGACACTCATCGGCCACTCATTCGGAGGGCTCTTTGCCATCCACGCTCTCCTGACGCGTCCGGACGTATTCGACGCCTATATCGCCATCAGTCCAAGCCTGCAGTGGGACGACCAGCGCCTGGCGCTGCAGGCTGCCAGCGTGTTCGAGAACACCCCGGAGCTGACCGCCGACCTGTACATGACCGTCGGCAATGAGGGCCGGGCACTCCTGGGCGGGGTGCGGAAACTGGCCGGCGCACTCGACGAACATGCTCCCAAGGGCTTCCGGTGGGCCTTCCGCCTGATGGAGGAAGAATCGCACGTCTCGGTTCCCCTGCGGAGCACGCGGCAGGGTCTGGAAGCCGTGTTCGACGGCTGGAACCTGCACGACGTCCTGGCGACCTATGAACGCGGTGGACTGGCGGCGATCGACGAGCACTACTCCAGAGGTGGTGCGCGCTTCGGCTACGAGCGCTCGACGCCGTCCAATGCGGTATTGACGCTGGTTTATCAGTTGATTGAGGGCGAGCGACTGGAGGAAGCCGCCGCCGTTCTCCTGAGGGATCCAGAAACCCACGCACCCGAACCCTCCGCTCTAGCCGAGCTCGCCGACGCCTATGCCGAGCGGGACGACCGCGCGCGTGCGCTCGAGTACTACACGATGTCCCTGCAGGCCAATCCAGGCAATCACCGTGTCAGAAGGAAGCTACTGGACCTGGGAGCCGATGTTGCGACGCTGATTCCCGAGTTCGTGGTCGCACCCGCTACGCTCGCGACCTATGCGGGACGCTACCGGTTTCCGGGCGACATCGTCGGCACGATTCGCCAGGTCCAGGACGCAGCGTTGGAAATCCAGGTGTTCGGTCTCCCCGACACGCTGCTGGTTCCCATATCGGAGGACGTGTTCTTCCTCGAGAACACGGAAGCTCAACTGACCTTCAACCGGGACGCCAGCGGCAAGGTCGAGAGTCTGACCTGGCTCCTGTTCGGGCGCGAGGTGCACGCTCCGAAGATCGAGTAGCCCGGCAAAAGGAAACACCGATGCGCACGGTTCACGTCCGACACCCTGCCGTTCTCATGGCCGGGATCTGTACAGCGTTGCTCCTCCCGGAACGCGCGGCGGCGCAACCGGAAGATTCCGTGGTGATCGGCAAGAGGGTGGAGTTGTTCTCGGAGATCCTTGGTGAGAACAGACCACTGTTTATTCGTACACCGTACGGCTACGAGAGCGGAGAAGAGCACTATCCGGTGCTGTACCTCCTCGACGGCGATGCGCATTTCCAGCACACCGCGGGTACTGCCGACTACCTCGCGTACTCTGGCCGTACGCCGGAACTGATCATCGTCGCGATTCGCAATACAGACCGTAACCGTGACCTCACGCCGCCGTCTGCGCAGCAGTCGGACATCGAGGATTATCCAACGCACGGTGGTGCAGACAACTTCCTGCGCTTCATCAGCGATGAGCTCATGCCCTGGGTGAACGGCCAATACCGAACTCGATCGCATTCGACACTCGTCGGCCACTCGTTCGGAGGGCTCTTTGCCCTCCACGCACTTGTGACACGTCCGGACGTATTCGATGCGTATATCGCGATCAGTCCAGGCCTGCAATGGGACGACCAGCGCCTGGTGACGCAGGCTGCGAGAATGTTCGAAGACACGCCGGAGTTGACGGCCGACCTGTACATGACCGTTGGCAATGAGGGCCGAGCCCTCCTGGGCGGGGTACGGAAACTGGCGGGCGTGCTCGACGAACATGCTCCAAGGGATCTGCGGTGGGAATTTCGCCTGATGGAGGAAGAATCACACGTGTCGGTCGCTCTACGGAGCACGTGGCAGGGTCTGGAAGCCGTGTTTGACGGCTGGAACTTGCACGACGTTCTGACGACCTTCGATCGTGGTGGGCTGGCGGCGATCGACGACCACTACACAAGAGGTGGCGCGCGCTTCGGCTACGATCGCGCGACGCCAGCCAGTGCAGTCCTGACTTTGGTCTTTCAATTGATTCAGGCAGACCGGCTCGAGGAGGCCGCTTCGGTGCTCCTGAGGGATACGGAGACCCACCCTCCCTCCTCAATCGCGCTGGCCGAACTCGCCGACGCCTACGCCGACCGGAACGATCGTGCCAGTGCGCGCGAGTACTACACCCTGGCGCTGCGGGCCAACGCCGGAAATGAGCGTGCCAGACGAAAATTGCTGGACATGGGAGTCGATGTTTCGGCATTGGTCCCGGATTTCATGGTCGCGCCCGCTGCACTCGCCGACTACGTGGGACGCTACCGGTTTCGCGGGGGTTTCGTCTTCACAATTCGCAAGGTTCAGGACGCGACGTTGGAAATGCAGGTAACGGGTCTCGCCGACACGACGCTGGTTCCCCTATCGGCGGACGTGTTCTCCCTCGAGAACACAGACGATCAACTGACCTTCAACCGAGACGCAGGCGGTGAGGTCGAGAGTCTGATTTGGCACCAGTTCGAGGGCGCGGTACCCGCTTCGAAGATCGAGTAGCGCTGCGCAGCTGCCAGCTTCGGTATCGTCCCGTTTGCCACAGGGGGATCACATGACCGAGGGACGACAGGCTTCAGGCGATCCGCAGAGTCTTCGGCGCCAAGGCGCCAAGTTCACGTTCCCCGGCCTTGGAGGCTTCTGGCAGGACTTGCTTTGACGGCGCCCTCAGCGCTCGTCGTCCGCTGAAGCCTCGAGCGGGGCGCCGCGCAGGAAGTCGGTCAACGACTGGTGCCGCACGCCCTGCAGGTCGGCGGGCTGGTGCGGGTCGAGGGAGAGCAGCACGCGCGGGTAGGCGTCGCGAACCGCGGCGAAGGCCGCGAGCTCGCGCTCGATGGTGGCGGACGATTCGAGCAGGTAGGCGACCTGCACGTATACGCGCCCGGACCGCCGTTCCGCGACGAAGTCGATCTCTCGCGATCCCGCTACGCCGACCGTCACCGTGTAGCCGCGGCGGCGCAACTCCAGGAAGACCAGGTTCTCCAGGATGCCGCCGACGTCGCTCTCGCGGTAGCCGATGATCCCGTTGCGCAGGCCGATGTCGCCCAGGTAGTGCTTCTGGTTCACCTGCAACAGCCTTCGGCCTTGCAGATCGAAGCGTGGAACGGCCGTCAGCAGGAACGCGTCGCCCAGGTGCGCGAGGTAGTTGAGCACGGTATCGACCGCCGCCCGTCGGCGCTGACTCTTCAGGAAGTCGGCGATGCGCTTCGCGGACACCAGGCTGCCGACGCTGTCGACCGCGAACCGTGTGATCGCCTCGAACAGGGCCACGTCGCGGATGCGGTGACGCCGGATCACGTCCCGGATGGCGATGGTGCTGACGATGTCCGCCAGCATCTGGTCGACGACCGAATCGCTGAGGTCGGTGTGGAGCAGTCCCGGCAGACCCCCGATGCGCAGGTAGAGCCGGAACAGCTCGGCATCGTCGGCCGCAGCGCCGGGACGCTGCCGGTACAGGTCGCCGAACTCGGCCAACGTAAGCGGAAATACCTGCAGCGTGACGTAGCGGCCGGCGATCAGCGTCGCGAGCTCGGCCGACAGCAGCGTGGCGTTTGAGCCGGAGATGACGACCTCCGTGCGGTCTTCGCCGTTCAGCGAGGCAACCGCGCGTTCCCACTCGGCGATCTGCTGCACCTCGTCGACGATCACCACCCGCGGCCCACCCGGTCGCGTGGCGGACTCCACGTGGTCGATTAGATCGCGCGCCGTCCGCAGCGATTCGAACGCGAAAGACTCCTTGTCGACGTAGACCACCTGCCGCTCCTCGCGCAGCGAGGCCGCGAACTGCCGCAGCAGGACGCTCTTTCCGGCCCGCCGGATGCCCGTCACCGCGGTGATGGCGGGGGCGTCCAGCAACTGCCGGAGACGGTCGAGGTATTGCCGACGCAGCAACTCCATATTTCGAATACAGACGAAAAACAACGAGATTAACAGAAGTTTTCGATTATAAACGAAATATGCACGCGGGGCTTCACTACGTAGGTCTAGAGGTCCTTCTCCATCTGTATCCCCGCCATGCGGTGGCCGTTGGGCAGCACCACTTCCGTTCTCGCCGTTGCGCGGTAACCGAGGCGAGCGTAGAACTGCTCGGCGTTGAGAGAGGCGAAGAGCGTGAGGCGGGCCACCCCGTAGTCTCTGGCGGTCCGCTCGATCTCACGCACCAGCGCCGAACCGCATCCCTTTCGTGCACCCTCCGGGGACACGTAGACCGCCCGCAGGTCGGATTCCTCCAGCACGAGAGCGCCGATCCCGACGGGCTTTCCGTCCAGCTCAGCCAGGAACCGGATTTCCCGGTCCGCGTTCAATGCGACACGGCGCAGATTCTCGTCCGTCGCCGGCACCACCCATCCCTCGATGTCATCTTGGGAGTAGTGACTCACGGCGAGCCCCCGAATGGCCCGTTCGTGAATCTCGAGATACAGGCGCAGCTCATCGTCGCGGAGTGGACGCACGGTCACTGACATACGACGGATTCTAGCGGCAGGCTTGCCCGAGCGCCGCATGTGGTGGGGCTACGTGAGCGCGATGAGCACGTTGACGTCGGGTAGCTGGGTCACGGCCACTCGTCGAGCGCCTTCCGCACGTCCTCGCTGGTGATCGGCGGTGCGTCGGACGGCACCCGGAAGACCGGAACGCCTCCGTCTTCCTGGTCAGCGACGCCGGCTCCGCTAAAGCCGCGTCGCGCCAAGTCCGACACCGCGACACCGATGCTGACGCCGCGTCGAGCAGCCAGCGCTCGCGCGACGGCCAGCACGTCATCGTCGATGGTCAACGTGGTCCGCACAACGACATCGTAGCATCGCGTAATCTGACATCGGATAGACCGGACATCGAGTCGTCCACACCTGAAGCGCGTGCGCGAAGGTCGGGCGAAACACAGCGCCGGCATCGCTCCCTTCGCGGTAGAGAACGGTTATAGTGCCTTACGTTGGCTTCCGCTCCGACGGAGACTGACAAGTGCCCATCACCCTGACAGTAACGGCCAAGGGACAGATCACGCTGCGCAAGGAAGTACTTGAGCACCTCGGAGTCCGGCCCGGCGACAAGGTCGATGCCGACCTGCTGAACGACGGGCGGTTGCAGGTCAGGGCCAAACGCGGGAAGCCGGTTACGACTGTCTTCGGGATGCTTGCCAATCCACGGCAGCCACCGCGCTCCATCGGAGACCTGAATGAGGCCACCGCCGCCGGATGGGCGGGAGAACGTGAAGAGCACGGTCAGCGCTAACATCCTATTGCGCGCCGCCGTGGACGATGAATTTATCCCAGCGCTTGTTCTAGAACCATTGACATATGCTTGTGACTAGGCGCGAGTTCGCGTTTCTTGAACTCCTCGAGTGGCTTGAGTGTTCCGGGCTTACGGATAAGGCTCCAAGGATTGATCGGTACTACGGGCCATTAGGACTTCTGGACCCTGCAGATCAGCAACTGCTGGGAAGGTCGTCCCACCGTGCGAGGCCCAATACGCGAACACAGTTTCAGCAGCTCCAACAGCGGCTCGATGATGCCGACACCGTAGCGCAGAACCAGTGGGCCACGATCTGGGCGGAGCTACGAGACCCTAAAGCGGCCGTCCGCCAATTAGACATCGCGAGAGTGCCGCCGGACGCCATCGCCTTTTACAGGCCATTCCACCTCGAGCCGGTGGACCAATGGGGCATCTATATCCTTGTTGACGAGTTGATGCAGTACCTGCAGGGCCTAAAATCATCGCTGGGAACTCTGGCAGCCTTTCCGCAAAACATCCTTGCCGCTGCCGTCCTTTTCGATGTCTTTCACCACGAGTTCTTCCACCACCTCGTCGAATGCGCTGCAACCTGTATTGAAGTGGTCTGGCCTGCGCCCCAACGAGAGCCTGTCCCCGTCTACCTGAATTATATGCACGAGACATGGCGAGGTTCACTGGGCGGACACGAACACGATCCCCTTGAGGAGGCTCTCGCAAATGCCTACTCGTACAACTCCTTCTCGTTCATCACCCGTGTTCGTGGAGATTACCTCCATGGCGTGTCTCGTCTGTATAAGCGCGCGCTTGAGAAGAGCTGGCCGAAAGAACCGAAAGGCTACAGGGAAGCCGGAGCGTACGTGCAGGGTAGACAAGTAGACGGAGCCAACCTGCTGCTCCGAAGGATGCTTGCTACGGAAGGAACCTCCTCGCAGTTGCCGGTTGGCATTCTCGCTGACGCGGTCTTCCCCAGCGGACATGCGGCATTCTGTCAGAAACCCGACATTCCTACGTATCTGGTCGGCTTCCCTCACGAGCTTGCCGAGTTCGAATCTCTCGTCCCCGCCCCGAATGAGGCGTACTGCTCCCTAATTTGGCCCGGGCAGACGGAAATGCTTGATGCCTTCCTCAAGGAAGAACGGCGCAAGGAGCGAGAGACAAAAAAGAATGCAAGGGGCCACCGTGCGCAGCCGCAGTAGCCGGCGCGTTCGTCTACATCCCGGCCGTCTCGGGGCGATCCCCGTGATGCAGGATCAACCGGGCGACAAAGACATTAACCGAGAACTACAAACCTTGCGCACCGGAGAACTGCACACGTCGGGAACTGGCGTCGCGGTTCGAGCGATCGATCGCTACACGTAGGTCCAAGAGGCCCAGATTGAGATGTGTGGAAGCAGGCGTTTGATCCAGTATCGGCGACTCTGCAGCAGTTCACGATCCGTCGCCGAGGACCTCGACAAACTCCGCGATCACCTGTAGTTCGCCAGCGTCGGTGTCGGTGAGCACGATCGGCGCGAATTCGGAGTTCATCGGCTCAAGCGTGATCGTCGCGTGGCGCCAGGTATCGGCGTGGGCCGTCTTCTCGCTACGGTAGCGCTTGATGGTGTAGCGTTCACCGGTTTCGGGGTCAGTGGCGTCGCGCAGTTGCACGAGCACGGTTCTGCCTTGGCGCGTGCCCTCGACCGGCGAGCGGAAGAGGCACAGGGCGCCGTCCGCAATGACCGGCTCCATGGACTTGCCGACGACTTGGGCGACGAACATCCCACGGCGCAGGCGATGGTGCGAATCGACGGCAACCCACTCGAAACCGTCCTCGTCGATGTGCTGCAGGTCGCCGAAAGCGCCCGCGGCGGCCTTGAGCGGCACGAGTGGAATACACGTGACGTAGCGCTCCTCGGGTCGACCTTCAACGAGCCGTAATCCCGCCGGAAGGGTTCGTTTGGAGACCGCCGTCTCCGTGTCGGCTGTGCCGGCTCGCAGCCGACGGTACGTTTCGGATGACATCCACCCGCTGACGATTTCCCGGAACGCTTCGTCGTTCATGTATCGGACGAAGATCTCCTCGTTCTGGTCCATGCGCTCTACGAAGAATCGTTCCAAGAGGTTCCTGAAAACTAGCGCAAATTTCTCCTCCGGGTTCACCGCAGCGGCCTGGAGCAGCCCATCGTCGGACACCGCAGCCTCGACAATCTGATCGAAGAAGAGCTGGTCAGCCTGGTTGAAGTCCGTTCCGAACCGCTCGTTGACCAAGTCGATGAGTTCCGAAAGCGGAACGGCTTCTTCATGCGCCACGCCTGAGCCGACCTCCTTCGGTCCGTCGAGCGGCTGAGACGTGCCTTCCTTGAGCGAGATCGAGCCCTCACTGATCTTCTGCAGCCTGTAGTACTCAAGCCGCACTTCATCGTCGAACTGGTATGCCGGCCCGCCCCAGCGCCGCGGCAGCTTTGCTGCCAAATGTCGAAGAAACACATAGAGGCGCTCGAGATCCGAGTCCTGGTACGGGATTACTTGGCTCAGGAAGCCGTACAGGTTGCGGAAGGCCTGCACCTTCCCTCGCCAGAGCTCGGCCTCGTCCTCACGCTCGTCCTGTAGCACAGCAAACCGCGACACCGCAGGGTCGAGCGCCGCGTTCATGGCTTGGTGATCCTGCACACTCTGGCGCTGCTTCGGCTTGAAGTACACGTCGCAAAACCGCTCGACCTCCTCGTCGAGGTAGACGCCAGCCGCATCCAGCTCTCCCTTGATCGCATACATGCGGGCGGGGTCAACCTCCTCGCCCATCTCCGCCCCCTCGTAGTAGACCTTGAATGCCTCACGGATCTCCTCGCGGTCGTTGACGAAGTCGAGAACGAAGGTGTCTTCCTTGATCGGGTGCGTGCGGTTCAGGCGGGAAAGAGTCTGTACCGCCTGGATGCCGGCAAGGCGCTTATCCACGTACATCGTGTGCAGGAGCGGCTGATCGAAGCCTGTCTGGTATTTCTCCGCGACGAGCAACACCTGATACTCCTGCGTCGCAAACTTCTCGGGAAGCTCCTTTTCGCGGATCCCGAGGTTCATGCTCACCTCGGTGAATTCGACATTCGGGAGCCTGTCGTCCTTGACCGAACCTGAAAACGCGACCAGCGTCTTTATCGCGTATCCCTTCTCCTTAATGTAGCGGTCAAAGCTCTGCTTGTAGCGCACGGCCTCCAGGCGAGAGCCGGTGACGACCATAGCCTTGGCCCGCCCACCGATCTTGTGACGCGTGACGGCCTGGAAGTGTTCGATCATGACCTCGGTCTTCTGGGCGATGTTGTGCGGATGCAGCCGCAGGAAGCGGGCGAGCGCACGAGCTGCCTTCTTGCGCTCTACGTTGGGGTCGTCCTCACAGGCCTTGAGGAACTTGTAGTAGGTGGCGTAGGTTGTGTAGTGCTTCAGCACATCGAGGATGAACTTCTCCTCGATGGCTTGGCGCATGGTGTAGCGGTGCATCGGCTCGCCGCCGCGTCCGAAGACGGCGAGCGTCTTGTGCTTGGGCGTCGCCGTGAAAGCAAAGAAGCTCAGATTCGCCTGCCGGCCGCGCTTGGCCATACTGCGGAAGAGTTCCTCCAGATGCTCGTGGCCCTCCTCCTCGGCGGCTCGCTTTCGCGCCGCCTCCCGCAAGTCCTCGCCTCCGAGAACCTCCTTGAGGTCCGTTGCGGTCTCGCCTCCCTGTGAGCTGTGTGCCTCGTCAACGATGACAGCACAGCGTCGCGTAGGTAGGACCCCACCTCCCTTAGTCCCCCGTTCTTCGGCCATCTTGAGCAACTGGCGCGAAACGAAGGGAAATTTCTGAAGAGTCGTAATGACGATCGGGACGGCGTTCTCCAAGGCCTCAGCGAGCTGGCGGGAACGCTCGTCGACCTTTTGAACGACGCCGCGCTTGTGCTCGAACTGATAGATCGTGTCCTGGAGCTGCTGATCGAGCACGACCCGGTCGGTCACGACGATCACGCTGTCGAAGACGCGCTGATTGGCGGCGTCATGCAGGGAGGCGAGGCGGTGAGCGAGCCAGCCGATCGTGTTGCTCTTGCCGCTGCCCGCCGAATGCTCGATCAAGTAGTTGTGCCCGATGCCCTCCTCACGGGCCGCGCCGACCAGCCTACGCACAGCGTCGAGTTGATGGTAGCGCGGAAAGACCATCGTCTCGACCTTGACCTTGCGCCCCTGATCGTCGCGCTTCTCCTCAATCTGCAGATGTACGAACCGCGCGAGAAGATCCAGCAGGCTGTCGCGCTCTAACACTTCCTCCCAGAGAAAAGCCGTGCGGTAGCTGCGGCCGTTTGGATCCGGTGGGTTTCCCGCACCACCGTTGGAACCCCTGTCGAACGGCAGAAAGTGAGTCGCGCTCCCCGCGAGCCGCGTGGTCATGCGCACGCACTCGGTGTCGACGCCGAAATGCACAAGGGTCCGGCGCTTGAACTCGAAGATCGGATCACGGGGATCACGATCGTGCCGGTATTGGCGCATCGCGTCCGCAACCGTCTGTCCGGTCAACGGGTTCTTGATCTCTACGGTAACGACCGGGATGCCGTTCAGACTCACGGTGACGTCCACGGAATTCTCGGACCGCGGCGAATAGTGGAGTTGTCTCGTGACGCCCAGCCGATTAGCCGCGTAGCGCGCCTCAAGCTCCGGGTTTAGTTCATGGGCAGCCTTGAAGAAGGCGACGCGGAGCGTGCGGCCATAGCACTTGAAGCCGTGGCGCAGCGTTGCAAGCGACCCGTTCGTATCCATCCACTTACACAGGTCACCGAGCACCTGCTCGCCAGTTCGATCCCCATGGAGCGCTTCGAGCTTCGACCACTCCTTTGGCTGGGTCTCCTGAACGAACGCGAGAACCGACTCGGGAAAGACCGCACGCTCGCGATCAAAGCTGTGCCGCGAGGTCGGCACCCAGCCGTTACTCAGCAGGTGCTCCTCGATGACGGTCTCGAAGGCGGCTTCAGTGTGATGCTTTTCGCTCATGCTCGCATCGTTGAAAGACGCTGGTCGAGCCACCAGACGGCGAC
This sequence comes from Vicinamibacterales bacterium, assembly GCA_965207665.1. GTDB lineage: Bacteria > Acidobacteriota > Vicinamibacteria > Vicinamibacterales > UBA8438 > JAAXGX01. Next base: position 1,518,405 of record CBDBMV010000002.1, on the reverse strand, counting down.
TTGGCAGTACGGATCGAGAGGGCCGCCGCCGTTGGCGTGTCGAGTCCGCTCCGTTTGTAAGCGAGCCCGCGTAACAGGCCCACGAGCCCTCTCATGTTCCCACCAGCCGAGAACGGCATCGAGCACGCCCTTGCGATTGTTCTTCAGCCAAGCAAGGTTCAAGTTCAGAACCTTCTGTAGCTCTTCGTCAAAAGCATCATCTTCTGCTCGGATGCTGCCATCCAGCTCGTAGCGCAGCCGTGTGTCGATGTCGTGGGCTGGATCTGCCGGATTCCAATGGAGATCGCGATTACCCTTGCGCGTATCGCAGTGTTGCAGCGCCGGCGGCTGGCCTGTCCCGCCCAAGCAAGCGCCCAGCAGGTTATGGTAGGTGAGTTGCTGGTCCCGATAGCGCTCCTGGCATTGCCAGTGTTCGATCTTCATGCTAAGCGGCCCGTCGTGGATACGGGACATGCAGTAGCAGCAGAGCCCCCTCTGTTCCGTCACCAGCGCGTGCCGGAGCCCATCCTTGTCAGCGTAGTTCTCGTAGTTGCAGTGCGCCATCTGCCGATGGACAATCAGGCTAGGCGGCTCGGCGCCCTTCGTGATGGCTCTCATTCCTTTCCCTCCACAAAGTCGAGGAGGGTTCGGAGTCGAGTGACCTCAGCGTCGTTCGGATTTCCCGTCAGATTCTCCAGCCTAGCCACCAAGTGCCGCGCATCATCGAATCGCTGCGCGCCGATGGCCGTTGATGCTTCAGAAATCAGTTTCTGCGCTGCGGATGTCCTCGAAGCGGAGCCCATGACCTCTTCCAGCACCCGGCTCGAATCGACGCCGTAGGAGTGTGTAGGCGAATAGACCTGGCCATCCGCGATTATCTGAATCCGTTCTTGCTCAACTTCGCCGATGACCTGGGGCGAGTGGGTCGTCGCGATGAACTGGCAGCGCGGGAAGGCCGCCGTGAGGTTGTGGACGATCCGCCGTTGCCACTTCGGGTGTAAGTGCAGGTCGATCTCATCGATCAGGACGACCGCCTCGGCCCCCGCCGACGGATCGTCCAGCTCGGGATTTGCCTGGGCGAGTCGACGCGTGAGATCCAAGACGAGTGCCAGACTGCCACGCTCTCCGTCTGAGAGCTGCCGCACCGGAATCCTGGTTGAGTTCCGGTCGATCCAGAGCTGTGGGCGCTTCGTACCCTCCTGCCGCAGGTTCCGATAGTCCGGCAGGAAGCGCTCCACGGCCGCCTCACAGGCAGCCAGGACACTAGCTGCGGCCTGTCGCTCGCGTTGCAGTGCCGCCTGCACCTTCATCCACGCCGCGACCTCACCGAGCCGTAGCTCCCGGTTGGCGAAAGCATCCGCGAAAGCACCCGGCACACCTCCAGCTGCACCAGCCTTGCCGGGAACTCGTTCGGACGGAACGGCTCGATTGGTTGAGAAGAGGACCGCGAACGGGCGACCGCCGACCCCACCTCCCTCCGCACGAGCCGGACGCTCCCCCACGAACTCTCGTCTTTCCGGCGTGTAGTGGACCTGGTTGCGCGGCTGTCCTACCTTCGTCTCCTGCGGCGCGCTTGCCTCACGCGGTTTGTGGACGACGTAGCTATGTTGCCGATCCCCCAGCCGGACACCGCAGTCGATCGTCAATGCATTGGCTCCAATGCGAATGTCGTCCCGCGAAAACGCTTCCACGCGCGTCCGCAACCCATTGACCTGCTTAACCACGGCCGACAGGCAGACTCTGAGCGCATCAAGCACGGTTGTCTTGCCAACACCGTTGACGCCAACGATTAAGTTCATGCCTGGCCGGAAGCGAAACTCGGCCGCCTCGACCGTGCGCAGGTTGGCCAACTTTAGGCGAGTGACGATCATGCCGCAGCCTCAACGTCGATCTTGCCGGCAACCGCGGCGGCAATGAGAGTGGACCGGCGTTCCTTCAGGAGAGAGAGAGTCCTATTGGTGTGCTCAGTAATTCGGTCGAACTTCTCTGTCTCTGTTCTGACGTGCACGACGATGGCCCGTTGCTCACTGCTCGGCGGAATTGGAACTTCCAAATTCTTCAGTGTCTCAACCGTGAGTTGGTTAATCGTCGACGTGGAGTACATGCCAGCTTGATAGTCGAAGAGCGGTGAATTGAAGACCAAGAACAGGTAGTCATTGCATGAACTCCGGAAAACTGTCATGAATGTTCCGAAGGTGAGTTCAGCCGACGCCTCATCTATCTGAGCACTTTTGCCGATCAGCGCGCGGCTTCCACTTCGTGTGCATATGAGAATATCTCCGACCTTAGTGATTAGCTCAGGCGGAATGTTCATCTGCACATGGATGTTGTCATCTAGAACAATTCGTTTGTCTTTCACGTTCGAGGCTCTCAGCACGAGCACTCCACGGTCGTTCGTTACGGTATCGGCAGGATCGAAAGTTAGCCCAATGATCGGATTGCCTAGGTGCTTGAGGCGTTTTACGTCCCAATGCGCTGGGATTTTCCCCAGCCATGGGATTCCGGAGTCGCGGATCGGAACGTTGGGATCGAGACCGCGAGTAACGGCGCGAGTAATGAACGCCCGGCGCTTCTCGGCCAGCAATCCGAGCACACTTTTCTTCGCTGCGATCAACCCATCAATTCGTGCTGTCTCTCGGTCGACGAAGTCGGCGATGGCACGTTGCCGAGGTAGGGGTGGCTCCGGAATACGGAGCGACTTAAGCTCGTCGGTGCTGAGCTCCATGAACGTGGAGCCACGTCCGAGAGCTTGCAGACGATCGGCTTGGATAAGCAGCCAGTAGTAATAGTACCGAATATCCTGGTCGCGTTTTGGTGTCAGGAGGAAACAGCCCTGGTTGCAGCAGGCTGGCTCACCTAGTATCGCCACTTGGCCAATGGGCGCGCGCTTAGTGAGAACGATTGAACTCCGTGGCGCAACCACTGTGCTGCATGACTCGTACCCGGCCTGAGTGAGCGTCCGGCGAGTGCCTCTCAGCCAGTACCCGTCCAGAGTGCTGACGTCTTCAGGTGTAGCCCACTGAATATCACCGTCCCAATATTCCGTTTTGCCGCTCGCCGGAGTCGCTCCGCTCGTAATGGTAAAAAGATGTCGAAGTTGCTTATCAGCGACTGCCATCACTTCGTCACCTCCCGCAACAACCGAAAGATCTCCTCCTCCTTGTGTTTCAAATCTGCGTCGATCTCCTCCAGCGAACGCGGCGGTGTGTACTTGTAGAAATAGCGGTGGAAGTTGATCTCGTAGCCGACCTTGTCCTTGCTGCGATCCATCCAAGCATCGGGCACGTGCGGGCGCACCTCGCTCTCGAAGTAGGCGTCGATGTCATCTGAGAGCGGTACGTTCTCGAAGTCGCGCAGTGCGGTGTCGGGCTCGTAGCTCTTACCCCTACCGCCCGTGGTGACTGCGTCGGCCAGTGGATCGGTCAGCGTAAACACGTCGCGGAAAAGCTTCTGCTCGAGCTTCTTCCACTTTGAGCCACGCTCGTGGAGGAGATCCTGGACACGCTCACTGACGGCGTCCCAGTCCAGTAGCGGCTCGCGCCCGAGGGCCTCGTCGATGGCTTCAATGTCGTCGAGTAGGTGCGGACGGGCGTCAAGGAAGCGCGCCTTGTCCTCGGTGGTCATCTGGTAACGCAGGCGTAGCGGGCGCTCGACGGTGACGCGTGTGTACCCGAAGTCCACGTTGTCGAAGATCTTTGACCGCTCACTCTCTTCGAAACGACCGTAGCACCTAACTATCTCGGTGATCTGACTAGAGGTAAGATGGCGGCGCTTGTCGCCAAGGCTTCGCTTGCTGTCCTCGCTGCCACCGGACGCCCACAAGTCACGCGCGTCGAAGAGCTGGATCTTTCCCTTACGTTGTTTGTCCTCGCGGTTGGTGACGATCCAGACGTAGGTCCCGATGCCGGTGTTGTAGAACATCTGTTCGGGGAGGGCGACGATCGCCTCGAGCCAGTCGTTCTCGATGATCCAACGGCGGATCTCGCTCTCGCCGGAGCCAGCGCCGCCAGTGAATAGCGGCGAACCGGAGAAGACGATGGCGAGGCGTGACCCATACATGTGCTCCGCAGGCCGAACCGGCTCCAACTTGGCAAGCATGTGCTGCAGGAAAAGCAACGAGCCGTCGTTCACGCGGGGGAGGCCCGCGCCGAAGCGGCCCGCGAAGCCGAGCTTTTCGCGCTCCTGCTCGATCTCGTTCTTCTGCTTTTTCCAGTCCACACCGAAGGGCGGGTTGGTGAGGAAGTAGTCGAAGGTTTCGCTCGCGAACCGGTCGTCCGTGAAGCTGTCCCCAAAGCGTATGTTGTCGCCAGCGCCGTTGTGATCGACCTGCTTCATCAACATGTCTGAGGCTGCTGTGGCGAAGGCACGCTTGTTGTAGTCCTGGCCGAAGACGTAGAGCCGCGCTGAGGCGTGGTGCTCGCGTAGGTAGTTCTGGGCCTCGGCCAGCATGCCACCGGTGCCGCATGCGGGGTCGAGGAGCTTGCGTACCGTGCCGGGAGTCGCGAGCAGTTCGTCGTCCTGAATGAAGAGAATGCTCACCATGAGCCGAATAACCTCCCGCGGGGTGAAGTGATCGCCCGCGGTCTCGTTGGCAAGCTCGTTGAAGCGGCGGATGAGGTTCTCGAAGATAAGCCCCATCTGTTCGTTCGGAACCCGATCCGGATGCAGGTCGACATCGCAGAACTTAGAAACAACGAGATAGAGGACGTTCGACTCGCGCATCTTCTCGATTTCGGTTTCGAATTCGAAGTACTCGAAGATGCGGCGCGCGTTGGCCGAGAAGCCCTGAATGTAGCTCACTATGTGCTGGGCGATGTGGTCGGGGTCGCCCTTCAGTTTCTCAAAGTCAAGCGGCGAGTGGTTGTGGAAGCGCTGCCCCGCAGTCTTGTTGAGCCATGCGTCAAGCGCCTCACCCTCGAATTTGTGCTTGGCGCGTTGGTATTCGGCCAGTACCTTCGCCTTGGTGGGCGCGAGCACGGAATCGAACCGACGCAGTACGGTCATTGGCAGCATGACTCGCTCGTACTGCGGAGGGCGGTACGGCCCGCGGAGCAAGTCCGCAATCTGCCAGATCAGGTTCGCGAAGTAGTTGTGGTCGGGCATGACTTGGCAGCTCAGAAGTCGAGCTGAGCCATTCTAGATTAGGGAGTTCGAGTGTGAGAATCGCAGCCTCCAGCGCGCGAACGAGATTCTCCGGATGACCTCGACATTCTTGCACAGGCGGAACTCGACCGCCGAGAGTAGTTCGGCCCGCTCGGCGACAGAACCCGCCGGCTCCGCTTCTGGGGCTGCGAGCCGGTCCCCCAGCCTCCGATGTATCCTTGCTGTAGGCGCACGATGGGCGTGCGCTTGATGGCCCCCGGCCCGCGACCGCGAGGATTCAGTTGCCCCCCTCCGCCAGTGCCCCCGCCGAGGAAGCCGTGCGCCCGCCGCACCAGATGACCGAACCAGCGGAACCGGCCCTGAGCTGCACCGGCATCGTCAAGCGCTACGGCGACGTGCTGGCGGTCGACGGTCTCGACCTGGAGGTGCGGCGCGGCGAGTGCTTCGGCCTGCTCGGGCCGAACGGCGCCGGGAAGACCACGACCATCGAGATCCTGGAGGGGCTGCTCGCGCCGGACGCCGGACGCGTGCGGGTCCTGGGGAAAGCGTGGGGTGGGGACGACGACGCGTTGCGGGCGCGGCTCGGCATTCACCTCCAGGAATCGCAGCTCGACGAGAAGCTGACCGTGATCGAGACGCTCCGCTTGTTCCGGTCGTTCTATCCGCGCGGGCGCTCGGTTGACGACGTGCTGGAGCTGCTGGAGTTGGACGGCAAGCGCCGGAGCTGGGTCGGCAAGCTCTCGGGCGGACAGCGGCAGCGCCTGGCCGTTGGCTGCGCCCTCGTCGGCGATCCGGAGCTGCTGTTCCTTGACGAGCCAACCACCGGGCTGGACCCGCAGTCGCGGCGGCAGTTGTGGGCGTTGCTGCAGCGCTACCGGGCCGCCGGGGGCACCGTCCTGCTGACCACCCACTACATGGAAGAGGCGCACGTGCTGTGCGACCGGGTCGCCATCGTCGACAACGGGCGCATCGTCACCCAGGGCAGCCCCGACGAGCTGATTCTCTCCATCGGCGCGCCGCACATCGTCGAGCTCGCGTTCGTCGGCGGCACGGAGCCGCTGCCCGGCGATCTGCGGGAACGACTCGCCGCGCTGCCCGACGTCGACACAGTGCGCGCGGGAGAGACCCCCGGCGCCTGGACAGTCACGGCGGCGGCCCTGCACCGGACGTTGCCGGCGCTGGTGCGCGCCGCGGCGGAAGCGGGCACGGAAATCGAGACGCTCGGAACGCGCACGGCGACTTTGGAGGATGTCTTCGTGGCGCTGACCGGGCACCACCTGCGCGATGGCTGAACCCCGATCCGCGCAGCCGCGGCATCCGTTCGTCGAGATGACCATCACCCGGCTCCTCGTCATGGTGCGCGAGCCGGAGATGATCTTCTGGGTCTTCGTCTTCCCGCTCCTGATGGCGCTGGCGCTGGGCATCGCCTTCCGCGCCCCGTCCGAGACGCACGTGGCGGTTGCCGTCCAACCGGGAGCCGGAGCGGCCGAGCTGGCCGCTACCCTGTCGGCCCACGAGAGCGTCGAGATCGTGCCGGTCGAGCCCGGCGAGACCGAGACCGCGTTGCGCGACGGCCTGGCGCACGTCGTGGTCGTGCCCGGCGATCCGCCGCGCTACCGCTACGACCCGGCCCGGCCGGAAAGCCTGCTGGCGCGCCAGACCGTCGACGACCTGCTGCAGCGCGCCGCGGGCCGCAAGGACGTCTGGACCGGCCGCGACGAAGCCGTCACCGCCACCGGCAGCCGCTACATCGACTGGCTGATACCCGGCCTGCTCGGCATGAACATCATGGGGACCGGCATGTGGGGCGTCGGGTTCACGCTGGTGTTGCAGCGCACCCGCAAGCTCCTCATGCGGCTGATCGCGACCCCGATGCGTCGCCACCAGTACCTGGCCGCCCTCGTCGCCGCGCGCCTGGTGCTGCTCGGACTGGAGGTGGCGGCGCTCGTCGGCTTCGCCCGCCTGATGTTCGGCGTGCCCATCGAGGGCTCGCTGGTCGCCCTGGGCGTCGTATCGCTGCTCGGGGCGATGACGTTCAGCGGCATCGGACTGCTGACGGCCAGCCGCGCGCAGACCATCGAGGGCGTGTCCGGCATCATGAACGTCGTCATGGCGCCGATGTGGATTTGCTCCGGGATCTTCTTCGCCGCGTCGAACTTCCCGGACCCGCTCCAGCCGTTCATCCAGGCGCTGCCGCTCACCGCGCTGGTCGACGCCCTGCGCAGCATCATGCTCGACGGAAACGGCCTGCTCGCGACCGGCCCGGAACTGCTCATCCTCGCGGCCTGGTGCGCCGCGAGCTTCGTTCTTGCACTCAGAATCTTCAAGTGGCGCTAGTCCGGCGCCGACATCGAGGATGGCATCCGGCTTCCTCAGCATCGTCACTTCGGTCGCCACCCTAGGCGCGGCACCCGGGCCTTATCTTCCAGAGATGTTCGCGGTTCTCGAGCGACCAATCCAGGACAACCCTTCACGGGTCGCAGTCCTCTCCTGGTGATGACAAGCTGACCGGGGGTCGTCACTGGTCCAGGGCTCTGCCCCCGCGCGGGGGCAGAGCCCTTCGTCATTCCACACGTCAGGCGAACAGGCCGCCGGCGATTCTCTGGAAGTCCTGAATCGTGGCATAGACCATCAACCCCAGGACGAACGCCCACCCGGCAAGCGTGGCCGGCATCTGGATCCGAGTCAGGGGCTGATAGAGCTTCTCAAGTAGACAGAACAGGATTTTTCCGCCGTCAAGGGGTGGTAGCGGCAGAAGATTCAGCACCGCCAGGTTCAGGTTGATGAACACGGAAAACGTCAGCAGGCCGGCGACGGTCGAACCGAACTGCGAGCCTCCGATCGCCACGATACCGACGATTCCGCTCAGTTGACTCGGGTCGGCAAGCAGGGTGGACAGGGCGGCGGCGATCTGGCCCACGTTCGTCCAGACCCCGGCCGTCGCGAAGACGACGGCCCCGGCCGCGCCCAACCCGAGTTCCATGACGCCGAGGGCAAGCAGACCGGCGAAGGCGGCAACGACGTTTGCGAACGGTCCTCCCAGGGCGAACAGGATGCGGTTGGAGACCGGATGCTCGCGCGATCCACGCTCATCGAACGCCGGCAACACGTATCCCCCGATCGGGACCGCCGAAATCCGGTAGGTCGTTTCTCCCCACTTCCGGCCGATCAGCCTCGGCCCGAACCCGACGGAGAATTCCGCAATCGGAATCCTGCACAACTTCGCGACCAGAAGATGGCCGAACTCATGTATCACGATGAGCAAGCCGACGATGAGGACGACGACAAGATAGGACATCACCTCACAAGTATGTCACGCGTCTTGCGTCCGCCGACGCCCCGGCGGGTGGCGCCGGGCGGTCCGGCGTGTCGGCTTCTTCCGGACCTAGTCGGCGGCGCGTGCCGCAGCTCCGTGCGCGATCTGCTCCGGCAGCTCTCCAAACCTTCTCTGGTAGTAGCGAGTCCAGACCCGCAACGCCGTAGCCCCGATGGCGGTCGGCAGAATCCACGGCAGGAACCACCACGCACCCTCGATGAGTCCGCCGCCGAACAGACGCTGCCAGCCGAAGACCAGAAAAGCGGTGTGAAAGCCGATGCCGCACCCGATCATCCCCTCCATGTGCTTGTACCACCACGCCATCGGTGTGGGGCGAGGATCGGCAAGGAAACGACGATCTTGGAAGTAGCCGGCCATGCCGGCAGCCCCCAGCGCCACGGGGATCCAGAAGAGGCCGCCGCCGCTCCTGACGACGTTGAAGAGGCCGAATACGAACAGCGCCAGGCTGGCGGCGGCCTGCGCCAGGCCGACGAGCCGCAGCCGCCACCCGGCGAAGTCTTCTGGCCGCCGGCGGGTCGTCATCGCGCGGAGGCCGGTCTCAACACTGCCGAGCACAACAATGGCAAGGAATCCGAGAATTGCGATCACCATGATCTCGCCAGCCGGAATATCAGCAAGGCTGACCGGTCCCCGTCCCCACCAACTGGTCGGATGCAACAGCGCCCATGAAACCGAGCCGAGGGCGCTCAGGGCCACAACGTAGGCACACACGCCGAACACCCGGCCGGCGGCAACATGCAGACGCCCGCCCTTGCGGGCGACGGCGGGGATCCAGAAAGCCGCCAGGCCCACGAACCCAGTGGAAACATGCAGCACGACAAGAAGTTCGCGAATCGCCTCAGCCATGGCGCGGCACCTGTGAATCGTGCGGTTTGTCTGCGGCCATCACGGCGCGCGGTCGCCGGCGCCGCTCGATGTGCTCCAACGCTTCGTCGCACCAGTCGACTTTGGCCCGCAGGGAGCGCACGCCCATCCGCATGGCTAGGTAGTCGTGAAAGTCCTCGGCGTTGAGGGTGTCGAGGCGCTCCCCGTCTATCCCTGCGCAATCTGATGCTGCCTGCTGCAAGAGAGCCAGGAACTCGATCAGCCGGGAGCGCAGCTCCAGCATGAAGTCACTGGTCTCCTCCAGATCGTCGATCTCGTGCATGAAGCAGAGTTGAGCAAGGTAGGCAAACCGCTCCGTGCCCATCCGCGGGCCGCTGGTGAGCCAGCGCAACAGCTCCTCGCGTCCTTCGTCCGTGCGGCGATACACGCGGCGCGGAGGCCCCTTGGCGGGCGGTTGCACGCGGCTCGTGAGCCAGCCGCGCTCCTCCAGCTTCTTCAACGCCGGATAGATCTGGCTCAACTCGGCCGACCAGAAGTGGCGAGCCCCTGCGCTGAAGTCACGTTTGATGTCATACCCGCTGGCCGGCGTGCGGAGCATGCCCAACAGGATGTGATCGAGGCTCATTTCACCGACCCCCGACCACATCTATATCAATTTTTATATAGATGTTCAAGCCGGAATTCGGGACGTTGCATGGCTTGCCGTGGTCTCTTCCCAGACGGTCACAGCGCCGGGCCGGCGGAGACTTGATTACCCAGGTAGTGGCTGCAATGATGCGACAGTGGCTCAATCACGGGGCGCGCGCATGAAATCGATTAAGTCGAAGATCACATCTCACGGCCAAGTCTCGATCCCAGCGCGCATCCGCCACAAGCTCGGTCTGACGCCTGGCTCGACGGTCGAGTGGTGCGAGTGCGGGGACTGATGTAATCGTCCGGCGTGCATCGAAGTACTCGTCGCGCGACATCCACAACGCGGTCTTCACCGAACCCCCGGCACGCAGGAGCGTTGAGGACTTGGACGAGGGCATCCGGTCTCACTGGCGGCGCAGCCACGCGCGCGATTAGCACCAACGCTCTCGTCCGTGTGCTCTTGCACGACGATCCGGTCGTGCAGGAGCGCCACGGTCAGGCGTGCGTCTGGTCGAACCGGAACATGTCACGGCACGCGGCCAGCACCGCGCCGGTATCGCCCCGCCCCAGCAATTCAACCAGGGACATGCCACCAAGAGCCGGAATCGGCCGCCGCACCGCCGCTGGAATTCGATCGCGCTTGAGATGGCGGACGAGTAGATCGGTGGCAGCCGCCAGATCCGCAACAGCGCCGGCGCGCTCTGCAGGCACGCCGCGCCGACGCCACTTGCCGATCACCTGACGGCTCACGCCGAACAGGCGGGCTGCCTGGGCTTGGCTGAGACCCCAGGTCTCGGTCGTCCGCGTGAAGGCGTCCACCGCGCGAAGACGGTCGAGGCTTGCGACAAAGGCGTCGAGCCATCCGTCGTCGTACCGATGCTCCCTGAACGTCCGCTCGGCCGCTTCCTCAGCATCGCGCATGCCGACCGTCTCACCGGTGTCCACGCCTGACCTCCGACTCCATGCGCAACCTTATGCCAGCCGCGACAGAACGCCAACCGGCCACGAGGGGCAGTTGCATCACATCGCTCGTAGGATCACTCGCGCCGCAGCCGGTTCGCGTGGCGCTGGCTGGCGCGGCGGTACCCGCTCGTCCATCCGTAGATGCGAGTGCGACGGAAAGATATCAGGAAGTACCGGTGACACCTGCGCGCAGCCAGCTATAGCCCCATCGCTTAGCTTAGCCGGTTGTAATGTACTCATCATCCTCATCAACCTCGACACGTTCGGATCCTTTCTCCAGCAGCGCAGCCATCGCGTCGCCCAGCGACGGTGGGGGATCCTTCAGTTCCCGTACCCCTTCTGCAACAACTTGATACGCTTTGAGCTGTTGCGCCTCCTGTAATTGACCTGGGAGGTGCTCGGTTCCCCGCGCCAAATTCAGCCAAAGGGACAGAATCCATTGCGGAGCACCACCTGGGTGCACGACACCTGCGTAGGCTGGAAGCTGAGTACGGTAGAAAGTTACTCGACGCTGCAGGAGGTCCTTGAACAAGGAATGCGAACCCACCGCTGCCTGACTCCCTGTCAGAAAGCCTTGACGGAGCGCCTCGTATCCGAGCAACCAGTGCTCGCCGTCCAGATCCACACCCGTGACGACGCGTCTGATGCCGCCCACCGAAAACCCTTTGGGAATTAGTCCCTCGGCGTGGCAGTGTAGCGCCTGGAGCGCAATGCAATCGTCATCACATCTCGACAACACCCGACCTGCCACTCCGCTCAATTCGATTTGATGCTCCAAGCAGAATGCCAAAGCCCACGAGACATCACTAGTGACACCACGCGCCTGGTGGCGTTGGACCACAGCAGCGATGGTCCGTGTCAACAGAGCTCGGTCGAGTACCAGCCCGTTCAGACACCAATAGCTCATTAGCGCGAACGCCTTTTGGGCGACTCCAGGTTCACATAGAATGGCTTGTGTGATGGCACTCTGGGCAACCTTGGCAACCTGCGCTTCCGGCCTTGGGAGCTTGAACAATAGACCCAATGCATAGGTCAAGACGGAGGCGTCAGGATTCTCTTGACGCAGTCGAAAGGCGGTGTCGAAAAATGATACGACCGCACTATGACCCGTGAGCGGTTCTTTACTCGCAATGAATAGCTCGTGCTGCCATGGCAACTGCGCCGGATGAGGAAGGGCAATGATCTCCGTCTTGCGTGGATTGAGACTCAGATGAAATCTGCGCAGTTCGCGCGTTAGGATCGCGAGAACCTTCTCTGCTTCGTCGTAACTATCGCACGAGATCTCATAATCATCGAACCATCGATAAGCCCGTTCGGGCGACAGTTTCAACGCACGGTCCACTTTCCCGAGGACGATCTCCGCTAGTAGGTACGAGATGTCATTTCCGATCGGTACACCCTGACTTACCTTCCCTTGCATATTCATCAACGCCTGGTCGAGTTGCTTACCCAACAGCTTGGGGTCGCGCCAGTTGGCCCTAGAGCGCAGCTTGGGATCGACGGCCCAGCCGACGGCATGCGTGTATAGACTCCGATAAAAGTGGCTGATGTCAGCCTTCACCAGATAGGCTCCCCCAGCCCTCGCAATCGTGCGTTCGCGGGCTAGGTTTTTGGGTTTAAAGGCAGGCAACATGGCCCGGTCTGCTGACGGTTCGTAGACCGGATGACTCTTTGAGAAAGGTGACGCAGACGCTCTCCTGAGCAGGCGTCGGAAGTTCTTCGCTGTAATCCGTGCTAGAGCTGCGAACGAGGACGGATGAGGAATGGCCAGCTCTCGTCCGATGGATCCGGGCCGCGCGAGCTGGAACGGTACGCAATTTGTGAACTTGGCTGCTGTTTTTTCCAGGAGCTGACGACCTTGGGCGCTCGACGCGTATTTGGCAAATCCGTCGGAAAAGAAGGCGGGTGGAAGTTCCTTTGGAAAATATCCTCGCGATATAAGTGTCCGATAGATGCTCAAGCCAAAACTCCTAGCCTACGCTCCCATCGACCGGGGTTCCCATTCCGAGGGTGTCCTCCCTCGGGCGGTAGTAACCTAGGAGCTCTAGTTCAATGGGTTGCAGAACACCTTGTGGGCAAGTACGAACTGAGTGGCACCGTTGAGTGTGAGCGAAACCTGTCCGTCGAAATTCTATCAGTTTCCCTTTCGGGAAATTGCAAGTCAGTGAGGCATCGAGCACTGCCATCGCCATGTTGACGCTCCGCCCTGAATTCATCCAGCAGTCGAAGTACCGCAGTCTCGTGTCAAACCGCGCGACAATGGGTGCGTCCGATGCGCAGCTTGACCTCGCGCGCTCTAACGCGATCGGTACCTGCGCATGCTCGCATCAGCTTGGGTTGAACCCGAAATGCCCCGGCGGGTGGCGCCGGGCGGTCCGGCGGCGCGCAGGGCGCAACAACGCGCACAGATGCAACGCTCACGGCACCGGCGGTGGATCAAAGTCCTTGATGGCCCGTGGTACAGCGACGTAAACGTGAGTCTCCTATCCACGGCCATAGGCTGGAGCGTGCCCGGACGCCCCTGGGCCTATCCCTGACGGCCCGAGCCCGAAAGACGTAGCCTCGGTGTGCGCCCGAGCACCGTCGGCCCGCCCGGCGACAGGCCCCGCCGGCACCGCATGAACTTCCCCGCCAGCTCCGCATCACGGCAACGCGCACACCGCACGCGCTAGAATGTCCCGCACTTCAGACAGCGGAGGACGAATCCAGATGAGTACATGGTTGCCGTACGTCGTGCTGACGGTCTTGAGCTGGGGAACCTACATCCCGACGCTGCACAAGGGGCAGGCGGGCCTGGGAGGCAGCGGCGTGCACGCGTTCCTGATGGTCGGGGTCGCGTACCTGCTCGTGGCCATCGCCATCCCGGGGGTCATGGTGGCCCGGGCTGGAAGCTGGCACGTGTTCACTCCCGGCGGTGTGGTGTTCACCATCGGCGCCGGCGTGCTCGGCGCCCTCGGCGCGCTGGGCATCGTCCTGGCGCTCGTCAACGGCGGCCGGCCCAACGTGGTGCCGCCGCTGGTGTTCGCCGGCGCGCCCGTGGTCGCGACTTTCGTGGCGATGCTCTACAACCCGCCGAAAGAAAGTCCGTCGCCGCTGTTCTTCCTGGGGATATTGATGGCCGCGGCCGGCGTCGGCCTGCTGATGTACAACCGCCCGCAGTAGCCGGAGCCAGTCAGGCGGACGCCTGGTCCGCCGGCTCCAGCCGCTGGTCGTCCAGGCGGTAGCGCACGGCGCAGCGCTCCGCCAGGCCCGGGTTGTGGGTGACGATCACCAGGATCGTCTCCTGCTGCTCGTGCAGCTCGAACAGCAGCGAAGCCACCGTCTCCGCCGAATCGCGGTCCAGGTTGCCCGTCGGCTCGTCGCACAGCAGCAGCGGCGGCTGCCTGATCAACGCGCGAGCCAGCGACACGCGCTGGCGCTCGCCGCCCGACAGCTCGCCCGGCCGGTGCTCGGCCCGCTCGGCCAGTCCCACCTGGTCGATCAACTGCAATGCCCGGTCGGCGGCGCCGGGGTCGGGATCGCCCACCAGCGTCGGCACCAGCACGTTCTCGAGCACCGTGCACTGCGGCAGCAGCAGGTGATCCTGGAAGACGAAGCCCACGCGGGTGTTGCGGAAGCGGGCGATCTCGCGCTCGTCGAGCTCGAACGGATCCTGCCCGTCCAGCGTGACGCGGCCGCCCGTCGGCGGCTCGATCGCCCCCAGCACGTACAGCAGCGTGCTCTTGCCGCAGCCCGACGGCCCGACGATCGATGCGGACTGCCCGCGCGAGAGCGAGAAGCTGACTTCCGACAGGATGGGCAGCATCCCTCGCGCGGTCGGATACTGCTTGCTCAGGTTAGCGACTTCGAGCACCGCGGCGGCCTTCTATTGCTTGGCGGGACCGTCACGACGCCATCTGGAACGCGCGCGGCCGGAACAGGAAGTCGACGATGTTCCCCTCGTGGGGCTGCAGCCAGTCCAGCTTGATCGTCGGTATCGGCCCGATGTTCAGACGGTCGATATTCCTCGCGTCGAGAAGCTCCGCCTGAAACGCCGTGTCCTCCGTGAGCGCCGTCGCCACCAGCGTCTGGCCGATCGAAGAGATCATCTTGCGCTGCGGACACTCGACGACCGTCACGAACGGAAACATGTATTCCTTGCCGGCCGCGGGCGACTCGGGCGACTCGCAGTGCACGACCGTGGGACGCAGATAGCCGCACCGCTCGCGCTCCTCGTGCCGGCCGCCGGCGTGATAGGGCGCGGTCACGTCCGTGGCGCCCGGATCCTCGAGCGCCCGGTCGATGTCCGCCGAGATCGCCCCCGCCTGGCCCGGAACCGTAAACGCCGCGATCGCGGCGTTCGGATCCTGCGGCGGCAGCGCCTCGATCGGCCCGATCCGCGCGGCGATCGCCTCGGCAATCTCCTTCGTGTGGCGCGAGGCCCAGATGCCGGAGCAGTTGATGCAGCCTCTCCCGCTGTTGATCAGCACGCTGTCGACCATCAGGTCCAGATGCTGCTCCCAGTCGTCGACCACGTCGTCGCCGATCAGGATCTTGCTGAAGCCCGGTCCGTGCACCTGCACCTGCGGGTTGCCGGCATACTGCTCCACCGTGGCCGCGCCGCCGAAGATCAGGCTGCGCGAGCAGTTGTTGAGCACCGCCGCCCCTACCTCACCCAGGCCCGGATAGAGCGACACCGCCTCGCGCGGCACGCCGGCCTCGAAGAACGCCTGCGTCATGCGCCAAGGCGTCCACGGCTCCTGCGGTCCCGGCTTGAGCACCAGCCCGATCTGCAATGGAATGATCGGCAGCCACAGGCTGTGCACGCCGGGTGAGTTTGACGGCAGCACCATGCCCAGCACCGGCGTGGTCGCCTGGTAGCTGCGCATGACACCGTTCTCCTCGCCGAAGCCGCGGGCGAGGATGCCCGGATCGAGCCGGCGCGTCAGCGACACCAGGATGTCGTCGATGTGGCTGAGCACGTAGTTCAGCTTCCCCATGTTCATGCGGCACATGTGCTCCGGCAGGCCGGTCGTGGCCGACTGCTGCCGCACGAACTCGTCCGGCGTCTGCGTGCCGTCGCCGAGCGGGAGCTCGGCCGTCGCGAACAGATCCGCGGCCTTCTTCACCATCGCGACGAGCTCGGCAGGCGGCACCTGGCGCAGCGCCTCGCGCGCCTTGGCCGCCTTGCGCAGATCCCGCGCCACCAAGCCGGGGTTGGCCTGGCTCACCTCGGCAACCGGCTCGCCGGTGTCGAAGTGGACGACCTTGTCAACCTCGAGGCTCCGGTACGGCTGGCCCCACCGCAGAATCGGAAAATGAATCACGTCGCTGCCCTCACTCCACCGTGATCGTCACGCTGGCGCACAGGCCGCTGACGGCCTGCGTGCGGTGCTCGTCGTCGCCGAGCTGGAGCACGAAACTGTGCTCGCCCGGGGGGAGCTGCATGTCGATCGTGGTGTTGCCGCTGCCGAAGTGCACCCACGAGTCGTCGCCCTGCGGAATCACCTCTCCGGCCGCCAGGCAGTCGGTGTTGACCCCGAGATGGTGGTGCCCGACGCCTTCGCGCACCGTCACGACGTTCTCCGGGACGGCGCCCAGCTCGTAGTTCGCCATGCCGAACTCGAACGCCACCGGGGTATCCGCGGGATACGTGCCGCCGTCCTCCGGAGACAT
Source organism: Vicinamibacterales bacterium (assembly GCA_965207665.1). GTDB lineage: Bacteria > Acidobacteriota > Vicinamibacteria > Vicinamibacterales > UBA8438 > JAAXGX01. The sequence goes on along the minus strand of CBDBMV010000002.1, from coordinate 1,501,910 downwards.
GAAGTACACGCTCGGCCCGGCGTCGCCGCCGCCGCACGCCGCCAGCAGAAACGGAGCCAGCATCAGCCAGCCGTGGGCCATGACCATCGATTTCACCTTGCGCATCGCGTTTCCTCCTGGTTCGCCCCGACCGGCGCGGTATCCTCTCGAACCCCGAATCTTATAACAAGACAGGGGCTTTCCCACAGACTGCTAGACTCACTCGGGAGAAAGGAGCATGCCTATGGCCGAACCGACGCCGCAGACCTACGCGAACCATACCCGCTACGTCCCGCTCTATCACTACGTGGGCTGGCCGATTTTCCTGCTGAACCTGCTCTGGGCTGCCTACCGGCTCGTCACCGACTTTTCGGTCGAAACTTGCTTCGGTGCGCTGCTGGCGCTCGGGCTCCTGGTCACCCTGCTCTACGCGCGCGTGTTCGCGTTGATGGCCCAGGACCGCGTAATCCGGCTCGAGGAGCGGCTGCGCCTGCGCGAGCTGCTGCCCGACGACCTGCAGGCCCGCATCAACGACTTCACGACCAGCCAGTTGATCGCCCTGCGCTTCGCCAGCGACGCCGAGCTGCCCGACCTTGCGCGCCAGGTGCTGGCCGAGGAGATCACCAGCCGCAAGGTGATCAAGGAACGGATCCAGACCTGGCGGCCGGACTACCAGCGCGTCTGATGCCTGCAAGCCACGGGACCAACTGACACGGCATGCGCATCGCGACCTGGAACGTGAACGGCCTGCGCGCGCGGATGGACTTCGTCGCGCACTGGCTGGAGAGCCGCGCGCCGGATGTCCTGGGTCTGCAGGAACTGAAGTTGAGCGACGCGGAATTTCCGCACGAGGAGCTCGAGGCGCTCGGCTATCGCGCCGTCGTCCACGGCCAGAAGGCCTGGAACGGCGTGGCGGTGCTCAGCCGCGAGCCGGCGGAGGTGGAGACGCGTGGACTGCCCGGGCGGGCGGATGACGGAGCGCGGCTGCTGGGCGTCCGGACCGCCGGCCTCCACTTCGCCACGGTGTATTGCCCCAACGGCAAGACGCTCGACCACCCCGACTTTCGCATGAAGCTCGCCTGGTTCGACGCCTTGCGGGACCACCTCGCCGGAGTGGACCGGGAGTCCGGGTTCGTCATCGGCGGAGATTTCAACATCGTGCCGGAGCCGCTTGACTGCTGGCAGGGCGAGGCTGCCGACGGCTCCATCTTCTGCACCGGCGAGGAGCGCTCCCGCTACCGGTCGCTCCTCGATCTGGGACTCACCGACCTGTTCCGCCATCTGCGCCCGGACGAGCAGCGGTTCTCCTGGTGGGACTACCGGGGCGGCTCGTTCCACCGCGGCATGGGGCTTCGAATCGACATGCTGCTCGGCACCGCCGCCGTCGCGTCTCGCGTACGCCGCGTCGAGATCGATCGCGAGTACCGCAAGAAGAAGGACGGCCTCACCGCGTCCGACCATGCGCCGGTGTTCGCGGATCTCGATTGATCGCGGCTGATGGGCGTGCCCGCATCCCTCGCGCTGCGCGTACTGGTGGGGCCGGCGGCATTCGCCCTCGTCCGCGCCGCGCCGCTGCCCGGTCTGGCGGCCGAGGCCCACTTTGCCCTCGGCGTATTGGCCTGGATCCTCGCCTGGTGGGTGACCACGCCGGTGCCCTGGGCGGTCACCAGCTTTCTCCCGTTCGTGCTCCTGCCGCTCGGCCAGGTGATGTCCGTCGCCGACGTCGCCGCCGGGTACGGCCAGACCATGCTGCCCCACCTGCTGGGCGTCATGCTCTTCGGGTACGCGTTTCAGAAACACGGTCTGGCGCGGCGGTTCGCCCTCGCCGCGCTATGCGTGCCCGGCGTTGCGCGTTCGGGCAGCGGCCTGATACTCATCATCATGGTCGTCTCCGCGGTGCTGTCCGCCGTGGTCAGCGACCTGGCGGTCATCGTGATGATGACGCCGATCGCGTTGTCGATCACCCGGTCGGTGGCGGACGGCGCGACGCGCATGGCGGCGGCGGCGAGCCTGGCCGTTCTGCTTGGCGCCGCGGCCGGGGGCCTGGCGACGCCGGCGGGCATCGTCTTCAACGCGGTGGCGATCTCGCTGCTGGAGCAATTGACGGGCCACAGCGTCAGCTTCGCACAGTGGATGTCGACAGGCGTCATTCTGGCGGCCGCCCATCTGCCCGTCTGTCACCTGATCCTGAAGTTCATGCTGCCGCCCGAAGTGCGGTCCATCCCCAACGGCCGCGCCCGCTTTCTGGAGGAACGCGCGCAACTGGGCCCGCTGAGCCGGGGCGAGAAGAACGTGCTGTTCGTGCTGGTCCTGATGCTGTTCCTGTGGATCCTGCCCACGTTCGCCGAGATCGGATATGTCGACATCTGGTACGTGCCGCCGGTGGCCATGGTGCTGCTCTTCCTCCTGCCGGTGGACGCGGGGCGCGGCGCAATGACCCTGGAGGCCGGCGACTTTCGGGAAGGCGTGGGATGGAACGTGCTGTTCCTGGTGCTCGGCGGCATGGCGCTCGCGGACATACTGCAACGCCTGGGCGTGCTCGACTGGCTCGCCGGCATGCTCACGGGCAACGTCTCCGGCGGGACGTTGCCCTGGGTGGCGGGTCTGGCCACTCCGCTGTTGACGCAGATGGCCAGCGGTACGGCTACGTCGATGATGGTCTCGACGATACTCTTTCCGATTGCGGACGCTGTCGGCTACAACCCCGCGATTCTCGCCCGGATCATCGCGGGCACGGCCCAGGGAGTCGCTGTTCCCTGGTCCAGCCCGGCCGCGGCCGCGGCCTTCGCGTTCGGCGCCGTCGGATTCGGAACGATGTTCAGGGTCGGCGTCGTCGTCACGCTCCTGACCTCAATCATCGTGATCGTGCTGAGCATGATCCTGGTGCCCGCGCTGGCGGCGTTTACAGTGGGGTGACGTCGTCCGCGGTGGCCATGCGATAGCCGACACCGCGCTCGGTCAGGACGTAGGCAGGCTCGGCCGCGTCATCGCCGAGCTTCCGGCGCAGCTTCTTCACCAGGGTCCGCACTACGGTCGGACCCGCGCCGTCCCGCCCGCCCCGCACGTGGCGCAGCAGCGCTTCGGGCGTCAGCACCCGCCCCGCGTTGACCGACAGCAGTCGGAGGATCTCGTACTCGCTGGCGGTCAGCCGCACCTGCTGCCCGGCGACGGTCACCTTGCGTTGCTCGTAGTCGATGGCCAGGTCTCCCAGCAGGAAGCGCTCGGGTTCCGCCCGCCTGCGCAGTGCGGCCCGCACCCGCGCCGTCAGCTCCGTCGGCGAGAAGGGTTTGACGATGTAGTCGGCGGCGCCGGACTCCAGGGCCCTGGCGATCGTTTCGTCCCGGCCGTAGGCGGAAATGAAGATGACCGGGAGGTCGGTCAAGGCGGGGACGGTTCGCATCAGCTCGATGCCATCGGTCCCCGGCAGCATCAGGTCCAACAGGACCAGGGCAGGCTTGTGCGCCTCGATGAGGTCCGCCAACTGCCGTGGATCGCCGGTCACGACCGGGGCGTAGCCGGTCGGGATGAGCGCGTCGCGCACGTAGCGCAGCGTCTGCGGATCGTCGTCGACCACCAGGATGCGCTCCCGCTCGCGGCCTTCCCGCGGGGAGCGGGCGCGGCTCGCGGCCTCACCGGTCGCGACGCCGCCGGACGCTTCGGCCACCGGAATCGTGAAGGTGAACCGCATGCCCCGGGCCGGCCCGCCGCTTTCGGCCCAGATGCGGCCACCGTGCGCCTCCACCAGCCCCTTGCAGATGGCGAGACCCAGGCCGTAGCCCGCCGCCTCGCGGCCCCGGTCGCCGCCGACGAGGCCAGCGTGCTTCCGGAACAGGTGCGGCAACTGCTCCGGCGGCACGCCCTGGCCTTCGTCGGACACCGCAATCGCCACATGCACGCCATCCGGCGCCGCGGAGATGCGGATGGTCGACGCGGCGGGAGAATGTTTCGACGCATTGGACAACAGGTTGTTCAGGACCTGCGCGATGCGCCGCCGGTCGGCCATCACCCGGGGCAGGTCCGGCGACAGGTCGATGTGGACCGCCTGCCTCCCGCCCCCGCTCAGAAACGTGTTCCGCGCCCCGTCCACCAGGTCGGCCACCGCGGCCGGTTCCGGCGCGACCGACAGCGTACCCGTCTCGATGCGTCCCGCATCGAGCAGGTCGCTGATCAGGCCGATCATGTGGTCGGCCTGATCCTCGATGATGCGGTGGAACTCGCGCATCTCGGCCGGGTCGAGCTCCGGCGAGGGGCGCCGCAGCGTGGCTGCCGAACCCTTGATGGAGGTCAATGGGGCGCGCAGCTCGTGGCTCACCATGCCCAGGAACTCGGTCTGCAACCGCTCCAGCTCGTTCAGGGGCGTCAGATCCTGCATGGTGCCGACCACCGATTCGAGCACACCGTCAGCGGAGCGCAGCGGGGTGGCGTTGACCAGCATGCTGACGCTGCGGCCGTCGGGAACCGACAGCACGATCTGCTCGGCGCGCAGCGGCTCGACGTTGCTCAGCAGGCGCGCCAGGCCGTCCCCTTTGAGGGCGACCTCGCGCCCGTCGGCGAACCGGCACGTCATCGTCCTCAGCAGATCCCGCGGGGCTTCGTCGGGCATGCGCAGCCCGTCGACAATCCTCATCGCCTCCCTGTTGAAGGACATCAGCTCGCCGGTCCTGGCGTCCAGGACCGCGACGCCCACCGGCGAGGTCTCGACCAGCGTCTCCAGGTTGGCGCGGACCCGCCGCTCGTTCTCGTGCGTGCGCGCGTTGGCGATGGCCGTCGCCGCCTGCGACGCGAACAGGACGAGGACTTCTTCGTCCGTAGGTGTGAACTCCTGCCCGCCTTCCTTGTGCCCGAGGAAGAAGTAGCCGACGGGCTCGCCCCGGTGGCGCATCGTCGTTGCCTGCACCGCCTTCGCGAGGAAGAACCCGGCCGGGAATCCGTGCGAGCGGAGGTAGGCGGAGAAGTCCCGCAGGCGCACCGTTTCCGGAAGATCCCGCAGGTGCTCGAAGAGCCGCGGCCCGTCGGGCCAGTTGGCGAGTTGCTGATGCTCTTCCGGCGAGAAGCCGGAGCTGACGAATTCCTGGACCTGCCCGCCCCGGTCCGTGGTGGTAATCACGCCGTAGCGGGCGCCGGTCAGCGCGCGCGCGCTGTCGACGACCTCATGCAGGACAGTGCCCAGGTCGAGGCTGCTGTTGATGCGCAGAATGGCCTCGTTCAGCCCCGAGATGCGGCCGCGCAGCGCCTCGTTCTCCCGCCGTAGTGCTTCGGAACCGCTCAAGGGTCACCTCCGCCGGACACGCTGGACAAATGGCAACCATAGCACTTGCAGGGGCGCAATTTTCTTGCAGGTACACGAAAAGTGCACACATTTCCGCCGCTGGATCACGTGAACTACACATCAGGCCGGTAGCATGCGTTCCTATGCGGTCTCCCGCGCCGCCCGCCGCGCCGGGCCTGCCGCTGGTCGGCGATGCGTTCGCCATGGCCGGCGACGTCGGGAAATTCTTCACCGAGCAGTACCTGCGGCTCGGTCCGGTCTTCCGCGTGCGGGCGCTCCATCGCCGGTTCACGGTGCTCGCGGGACCGGAGGCCAACCTCTTCGTCACCCGCCAGGGGACGACGTATCTCCGCTCGCGCGAGTTCTGGATGGACTTCGACTGGGAGATGGGTGCGGGGCGCTCGACGCTGAGCATGGACGGCGCCGAGCATGCCCGCATGCGCAAGGCGCAGAAGACGGGCTACTCCCGATCGTTCGTCCTCGGGCGCCTCGACGAGGTCGTCGGCATCACGCGCGGCGAGGTCGCGGCGTGGCCCCTGGACGAGCCCGTTCCGGGACTGTACGCGCTGCAGCGCATCGTCACGGACCAGTTGGGCACCATCGCCGCCGGCGTCTCGCCGCGCGACTACCTCGACGACATCATCGTCTTCGTGCGCGCGGTCCTGGAGACGCGCGTCACCCGCCGGCGGCCTGCCGTGCTGCTGCGGACGCCGCGCGTCCGGCGCGCCCGGCAGCGCATCGAGGAGCTCTACGCGACGGTGCGGGCGGCCCACGAGCACGCTACGGACGAGCGGCCCGACGCGGACGCCGACCTCGTGGACGACCTGCTGGCGCTGCACGACGAGGACCCGCAGTTCCTGCCCGAGACCGACCTGATGCCGGCCGTGCTGGGGCCGTTCATCGCCGGGCTCGACACGGTGGCGAGCACGTGCGCCTTCATGCTGTACGCGCTGCTGAAGCACCCGGACCTGCTGGAGCGGATGACCGCCGAGGCGGACGCGAGCTTCGCCGACGGCACGCTGACCGCCGACTCGCTGCGCAAGCTCGACGTGACGCACCGCGTCGCGCTCGAGACCCTGCGCATGTACCCGATTGCGCCGGCCATCACCCGCACGGTGTCCAACACGTTCGAGTTCGCCGGCTACACCATACCGGCCGGCGAGCAGGTCATCGTCGCGACCACCGTGCCGCACCACCTGGAGCAGCACTTCCCCGAGCCCGAGCGCTTCGACATCGAACGCTACACTCCCGGACGGCAGGAGCACCGCCAACCCGGCGTCTTTGCGCCGTTCGGCGCCGGACCCCACGTCTGCCTCGGGGCCGGATTCGCCGAGGTCGCGATCGCGGCGACGATGACCACCATCGTCCGTGACGCCGAGCTCGCCCTCGACCCGCCCGACTACGTCCTGAAGATCAGTCCCGCGCCGACCCCCAGCCCGGACGACCGCTTCAAGTTTCGGGTGGTGCGCAGACGCCGCTCGCAGAATTGACGGGGCCGCCGGTCCGCGGCTCACTCGATGGTGCGCACCTGGATGGCGTTCGACTGGCCGTAGCTGGTGGTGACGTTCGCCACGACCACCACGGAATCGCCGCTCTCCAGTTGATCGTGCGCCTTCAGGAGCTCCAGGGCGTTGAGCACCACCTGTTCCGGCTCGTCCGTCAGGTCCAGGGTGAACGGCGCGACGGATCGCGAGAGCCACAGCCGCCGGCGGACGATGTCGGTGGACGTGAAGGCGTAGACCGTGGCACTTCGCGGGCGAAAACTGCTGACGAGATGTCCCATCAAGCCCTGCATGGTCATGACGACGATCGCCCGGGATCCGAGCGAATCGGCCAGCAGACAGGCGCTCCGGGCCAACTGATCGCGGATCGACTGCGGTTCCCGGTCGCGGTGGAGCTCCAGTCCGCGTTCCATCTCGATGCGCCGGGCGATGCGGTCGAGCACCGTGACGCAGCGCGCCGGATACTTGCCCGTCGCCGTTTCCCCGCTGAGCATCACCGCGTCGACCTGTTCGTATACCGCGTTGGCGACGTCGGTGACCTCGGCCCGGGTCGGCATCGGGTTGTCGATCATCGACTCCAGCAGGTGGGTCGCCACGATCACGGGCTTGCCGGCGATCGCGCAGCGCCGCACCATGTCGCGCTGGGCCGCCGGCAGCATCTCGTACTCCACCTCGACGCCGAGATCGCCCCGGGCCACCATGATGCCGTCGGCCGCCTCGACGATCTCGTCGAGATTGTCGAGGCCCTCCTGGTTCTCGATCTTGGCGATGATCCGCACGTGGTGTCCGCCGGCCTCGTCGGCGATCCGCCGCGCGTCGTGCACCGCCTCGGCGCTGCGCACGAACGACACGGCGAGAAAGTCGACGTCATTCTCAGCCGCGAACCGGATGTCCGCGACGTCCTGCCCGGTGATCGACGGCAGGTTGATCCGCACGCCGGGAAGATTGATGTGCTTGCGCGATCCCAGGACCCCGCCGTCCTGCACCCGGCAGCGGAGATCGCGCTCGCGCACTTCCAGCACTTCCAGGTTGATCAGCCCGTTGTCCACCGTGATCCGATCACCGGCCTTCAACTGGTGCACCATGTCCTGGTAGTCGACGTGGATGGTCCGTTCCTCGGGGTCCGCGGCGGGGCCGACGGTGATGTAGAACTCCTGGCCGACCTCCAGCGACAGGCTCGCGTGGCGGTCGCCGGTGCGGATGGCCGGTCCGCGGAGGTCAAGCAGCAGGGCGATCGGGTGATCGAGGCGCTCGTTGAGCCCCTGGACCACCCGGATCACCTTCAGGTGGCTCGCGTGGTCGCCGTGCGACATGTTGAGCCGCGCGACGTTCATGCCGGCGCCGGCGAGCTGCTCGATCTGTTCCGGCGCGGCGCTGGCCGGACCCAGCGTGCACACGATCTTGGTGTGCCGGAAGTCGCGTCGCGGCGCCATGGTCAATCTTTCCGAACCTGGCTGCGCCAGACGGCTGCTCGTATGCGGGACGGCTCAGAAGTACCAGAGCAGGCCGAGCTGGACGCCGACGCCATCGGCGTTCACGGCAAGCGGCACCCGGATGGCGAGATCGTCGTACGGAATCACGCGTTCGGCGCTGCCGTAGCTCGTGTAGCGCAGCTCGCCCCGAATCCCGACATTACCGCCGAACCGCCGTTCCACGCCGGCGCCCGCCGTCCACCCGGTGAGGTTCTCTTCGTAGCTGTCCGCCGCCGGCGTGAGCTGATCTTCGGTACACAGCGCGTAGGTGTAGCACCCGATATAGTCCACGCTGAAGTTCGCATCGAGGCGGCGCAGGCCGGCGAGCGCATACAGGCTCAAGCCGGATCCCCCGGGGATGCCTCCGCCCACGCGGACCGTGAAGCCGTAGCTGCGCTCCTTGTTGAACGTCCAGTCCTCGGGCCAGTTCTCTCCCAGTTGGACGCGCTCCGGGGAGAACCCCGCGCCCTCCAGGCGTCCCCGGACGGCGCCGCCGTGAACGATCAGGTCGAACTCACCGCTCAGATGGACGCCGCTCGCACCGAACGGCACGTGGTAGCCGGCCAGGAATCCGGCCCCGCCTGTCGCACCGGCAGCGGAAGACTCCGCCCGATACACCTGGCCGCGGCTGGGTGAGACATTGCGCGAGTCCGTGTTGTCGACGGCCTTGTCGTACAGCACGTTCAGCCGCTCCACCGTCACGGGCACACCGACGTAGAAGCCCTGTTCCTGGGCAAGCGCGGTGTCCGTGAAGACCGCAAGCGCCACCAATACGCAAAGGCCTAGGGGGCCGCTTCCCCGCTTGCCGCATATTCGCAAAACACTCATGGCGGAACGAGTCTAGCGCGGCGGCGGCGCGTTGGGAAAGCGCGTGTCAGTGCTTCTTAAGGCAATTTTCACGAAGACTTCAGTTGCTGATTGGACGCTGTCAGCCGATAGTGAAAGGGCGACGCTGGCGCACCGAAGACGGTTCCCGCCGCCAGTGCAAGGAGGAGGACTTGAAATTGAATACGAGTAGCCGGACGGACGTACGCAACGCACGCCTTGGGATTGGCCTTCTGGCGGTATCAATTGCCGTGGCCGCACTACTCGCGCCGCGGCCGGCGCATGGACAGGCGGCCGGCTCGGCGCGCGGTGTGGTCGTGGATGCGGCCGGCGGTGCTCCGCTGGCGGGCGCCGTGGTGACCCTGGCGGAGAACGGGATGTCGGCCACCACCGGACCCGGGGGCACATTCACGATCGATGACGTTCCGCCCGGCATGTACACCCTCACGGTTATCAGAGATGGATACGCGCCGCTCACGACGCCGGTCACCGTGAGCGCCGGAGCCGCGACGCCCCTGGAGCTGCGCCTCGCTGCCGCGGAGTTCGAGGAGCGCGTGCGCGTCACCGGAATAGCGGACGAGCTCGGACTCGCGGAGGAGACGGATACGGGCAGCCGCCTGGGGCTGCGCGCCATGGACATACCGGCCTCGATCGACGTGATCGACAGCACGGTCATGCAGACGCGCGGCTTCCAGCGGATCAGCGACGCTCTGGAAACGGTGCCGGGCGTGCTCGCGGGCCACAGTCCGGCCGCGCCGTCCAGCTTTTCCGTGCGTGGATTCACCCGCTCGCAGATCACCGTCCTGCGCGACGGGATCTGGCTCGGCCCGTCCAACATGGTCATGCGGCCGCAGAACACCTTCAACCTCGACCGCGTGGAGCTGTTGCGCGGACCGTCGTCGGTCCTCAACGGGCAGGGCGCGGTGGCCGGCACCGTGAACGCCGTCACGAAGCAGGCGATGCCGACGGACGAGCCCGAGCTGAACGCGCTGTTCTCGTACGGGCGGTTCAACACGTATCAGACGGCCGTCGGGGTGAACGGACCGATCAGCGACACGCTCTGGTACCGCTTCGACGCCAGCCGCTACGGTTCCGACGGCTTCGTCGACCGCATGAGCCCGAGCTCGTCCAACGTCACCGGCAACCTCCTGTGGCGGCCCGCCTCGCGCGCCCAGTTCCGGTTCAGCGTGGACTACCTGGACGACGACGTCGGGTCGTACTTCGGCACGCCGCTGCTGCCGGCCGCCGCGATCGGCGACCCCCTCGACGTGATCACGACCACCACCGGCGAGGGGATCGACGCGCGGACGCGTTTCCTCAACTACAACGTGACGGACGCCGTGAACGATTCGACACAGATCCTCCTGCGCGCCGACGCCGAGGTGCAGCTCAGCGACCAGGTCACGCTGCGCAACACGGTCTACGGCTTCAACGCGGAGCGCAACTGGCAGAACGCGGAGGGCTTTCCGTACTGCACCGCCGTCGTCGACGTCTGCACGGCGGTTGGCGAGATCCAGCGCTACTACGGCTACTTCTTCGTCGACCACGACCAGCAACTGTTCGGCGACCGGGTGCACCTCGACATCAGGACGCCGGTCGGCGGACTCGAGAACCGCGCCACGGTCGGCTTCGAGGCATCCACGCTCGACTTCGAGCGCGGGCGCGGGTTCCGCCGGCGCTTGCCGCTCGCGCCGGGCGACGCCGTCGATGTCTTCAATCCGGTGCCCGGCACCTACGGGCAGCGCGAGCTGCGCGGCATCAGCCCGACGTACATCAATTCGTGGGCGTTCTTCGTCGAGGACTCCCTGCCGCTGGGCGACCGGGTCAGGTTGATCGGCGCCCTGCGCTACGACGCGATGGACCTGGAGCGCAGCAATCTCGACGCGGTGGGGGCCGTGGAACCGAGCGGCTTCGAGCGCGAGTTCCGCTGGTGGAGCTGGCGCACCGGCGCGGTCGTGAACCTGCGCAGCGACCTGGTGGCGTACGGCCAGTTCAGCAACGCAAAGGACCCGGTCGACGCCAACATCTATCTCGTCAACGCGAACCAGGACTTCGACCTCACCGACGCCCGGCAATGGGAGGTCGGTCTGAAGGCCGACCTCGACGGCGGGCGCACGCAGGTGACCGCCGCCTGGTTCGACATCGAGCGGGACGACATTCTGCAGCGCTTCGCCCTCGACAGCGCCACCACGATTGGCGGCATCCAGTCGCGCGGCCTGGAGCTCGCGCTATCCGCCCGCCCGAACCCGGACGCGCGCGTCGGCGCCAGCCTGTCCTACACGGACGCGGAATTCGTGCCGTCGGCCAATTTCGTCTCGTTCGCCGGGAACACGCCGCCCAACGTGCCGACGGCGGTGGGCAGTCTCTGGGGCAGCTACGGCAACATCGGCGGCGCGCCGATCGAGGCGGGCGCCACGGTGCGCATCGTCGGCGATCGCCAGGCCAACAACTCCAATACGATCACGCTGAATGGCTACGCGCACGCGGATGCGTACGTCGCGCTGACGCTCGACCCCGTGCGCGTGACGTTCAACGTCGACAACCTGACCGACACCGCGTACGCTTCGTGGGCCGACATCTTCTACCTGGGGCAGACCGATCCGTCGTTCATCTATGCCAACCAGGTCATGCTCGGGGCGCCCAGGACCTATTCTGTAATGCTGCACGTCGATTTCTGAGACGGCTGCGGGTAATCGTCTCCGGGTGGCGGCGAGCGCGATGACGGTCTTCAACCGCTGGCTGATCTGGACGCACCGCTATGTCGGGATCCCCCTGAGCGTCCTGTTCGTGCTCTGGTTCGCCTCCGGCATCGTGATGATGTACACGGGCGGCATGCCGCTGCTGACGCCGCAGGAGCGGCTCGACGGTCTCCCGCCGCTCGATCTCGCGCAGGTGCGGCTCACGCCCGGCGCGGCGGCGGCGGGCGCCGGCATGCGGCATGCTGTTCCCCGCCGCGCAGCGCTGCTGACGGTGCTCGGGCGCCCGGCGTACCGCTTCGACGGCGTGACCGTCTTTGCCGACACCGGCAGCGTGCTGGCGCCCGTCGGGAGGGAGGCGGCGCGCTCGGAGGCGAGCCGTTTCAGCGGCGCGCCGGCCGTGGCCGTCTCGCACGTCGGTCTCGTGGAACAGCCGGATCAATGGACGATCTACGACCGGTCCGTGCTGCCGGCGCACCGCTTCCGCGTCGACGACGGCGCGGGCACCGAGGTCTACGTGTCGCGCCGGACTGGCGAGGTCGGGATGTTGACGACGCGCCGGACGCGGTTGCTGGCGTGGCTGGGTGCGATACCGCACTGGTTCTACCTGCCCGCGCTGCGCGTCGACCGGCCGTTGTGGGAAGCCGTCATCGTCTGGACATCGGCGTTCGGCTGCCTGATCGCCGTCACCGGCCTGCTGCTCGGTTTCACCCGGTTCCGCTGGCGGCGCTCCCTGAACAAGGAACCGCGCATTCCCTATGCCGGCCCGATGTGGTGGCACCACCTGACCGGCCTTGTCTTCGGCATCGCCACGCTGACGTGGGTGTTCAGCGGCCTGCTGTCGGTGCAGCCGTTCGCCTGGATGACCCTGCAGGGCCTTGCGGTGCCGCCGGCGGCGCTCGGCGGCGGACCGCCCGTCCTCGTTGATTATCCGGAGATCGAACCAGCCGCCTGGTCGCGGGCCACCGCCGGCCGTGCGGTCAAGGAGATCCGACTGCGCCGCATCGACGGCGCGCCGCACTACGAGGTGAGGCTCGCGGGCGGCGAAGCCAGTGCGCACCGCCAGGAACGCCTGCTGCTGGCCGCCGATACGCTCGCGCCGCGGACGGCGACGGCCGGTGTCGAGCAGGTCCTGGAACGGCTGGGCGCGGCGCTGCCCGACGTTGCGGTGACCGACGCGGCGCGGTTGGAGGCCTATGACGGGTACTACTACGGCCGCGGCGCGGACGGCCCGCCGCTGCCCGTGATCCGCGTCCGCTTCGCCGACCCGCTGGAGACCTGGGTCTATGTCGATCCGGCCGACCTGCGCGTCACCGGTTCGGTGCACCGCTTCAGCCGCCTGGAACGGTGGCTGTTCAACGGGCTGCACAGCCTCGACTTCGCCTTCTGGTACGACCGGCGCCCGCTATGGGACATCGGCCTGATTGCCCTCAGCCTCGGCGGCCTCGCGTCGAGCGCTCTCGGACTCTGGATCGGCGCCGGACGGCTGCGGCGCGGGCTGGCCCGGCTGCGATCCGGCGCCAGCTGATCGAGCGTCCGGCTCGTTGCGATATGGTCCGCGGTTCAGAAGTCGACGTTGACGCCGAACTGAAAGCCGAACAACGTGGCCCGTGACCGCGTCGGCGCGAACGTTACCCCGCTCGCATGGCGCTGGAGATCTCCCTGCGTCAAGTAGTCGACCTCGCCGCCGGTGAGATAACGGACCCCGATGTCGAGACCCAAGCGGCCCTCGCTCCACGACGCGAGTCCGATCGTGACGCCGCCTCCCGCACCGAAGCTCGGTGCGAAGTCGCCCAGATGCGTGGTCCCCTCACTACCACCTTCATAGCCCAGGTCAACAGATGTCCGCGTATACGCATAACTGAACCCGAGGAGCCCCTCGGCGTACGGCCGCACCCGGCCGGTACGAGGTTGGACCCGCACGAGCGCATGGGTCCGAATGAAGTTGTTGGTGGTGTTCACGTCGTTGAGCACCTCGGGCACGGATGGGAACACGGAAAGGCGGCGGGTCTCCGTGCCGTAGCGCAGGTAGTCGAAGGCGGCTCCCACGGAGATGGGGGTCTGGCCTACGCGGACCGTGAAGTCGACCGCCGCTCCCGGGCTGGTGCCCACATTGTTCCCGAACGGCCCGACCGGGAGCCCTGCCAGGAATTTCGGGACGACCTGGAAGCGCAGCAGTTCCGGGAGCGCGACCACGGATGATTGCGGTTGAGGAGACTGCCCAGGCGGCGGGGTCGGTGGGCTCGCGGACACCGTTTGCGCTACCGCAGTCGATGTCCCTGCGAGCCACAATCCACACGCGATGGCAGTTGCTCCCAGACAGAAACGTGGTGTCTGCATCGTCGCCTCCGTCCGTATACGCCAGCAAACGGTGTGCCGACTTCTGTGAGCATCCAAGTCGCTTGTTGGAAAGTGGCTTACAGTCCCGAAACACGAATTGACCGCCCCGCGGCATCGACCTACTTCGTGGACAATCCACCACGGCGAGTGGACTGTCTTGGAGACGCGGGGGTGCCCGTCAGGTGCTCAGACAGCCTTCGCCCCTTCGGTTGGTGGCCAGCAATCGCTCACTCGCCGAGCCTCGTCGGCGCCGGGCCATGGGGGCATGGTCACGATGACCAACCGAAGATCGTCATCGCCAGTGCTGCGGAACTGGAAGTGTGTCCCGCACTCGATGGTCAGGGAAACGCCCGGCTCGACGTCGATCACAGATTCGGCACCCTCACGCTGCCGCCAGACCTGCCCCTTCCCGGCGAGGCAATACCACACCTCGTCGACCGTGGCGTGGACGACCGCCATCGACACGGTACCCTTCGGCAACGTGCAGTGCACCATGCTGCCGCCCGCTACGGCGACCAACTCGCGAATCCGCGAACCGTCCGGGGCAACGACTGGCCCGGCGTCCCCGAGACACACTGTCCGCATCCATTTCCTCCGTCAGAATCACATGGACTGCAGCGTACTGGTCCACTCCCGCAAGATGGTACAGGCCGGTGGACGGTCAGTCCGGGTTGCGCCGTCCAAGCGTACAGATCATGTGATGAAATGGTCTCCGGAGCCGGGGCGTCCGGACAATGAGGAGGTTCAGTTGAATCGCGTCACCGCAGCTACGCTGATCGTCGTCGTCCTTCTATCGGGTACGGGTCCGTTGCCGGCCCAAGGCGCAGAACGCAACGCTTCGCCCAGCCTGGAGAGAATCCTCAAGCTGCTGCAGCAGCCAGAGGGTTCCGTACTCGCCCCCGTGGGTATTCCTGCTGAGGTGACGGCGACGGCGAATCCCGATCTCGCGCGTCTCCAAGCCGGTGTTCTGCAGCAGCAAACTGCCCCGCCAAGACGCGGGGGCAATGCCACGATGATCGTCTTCTACTCGCTGTTCTTCGGTGGCATTGCGTTGACAATCGATGGCATCGCGGACGACCCGAACAGCAAGGGAAAGGTTTTTGGAGGACTCGCCATGATTGGCGGCGCCTTCGCCTTGAGTTGCGCTACCGGCGTTTGCTAGAGCCTCGGAATGCTGGGCGCGCGCGTGCTGAGAAGAAGGGACGCTGGAATGCGACGAGACGGCGCGGCGGGCATCCAGGGCTGGCTATTGGTCTACCTCGTCTGTTCGATCCCCGTGTTGCTGTTCTATTCTGCCGGCCTCTCAGGGTGGTTCTTCGACTACCCCATCGGTCTCTGGCTCGGGATCTTCCTCGTGCTTGCCAGCCCGCTTTTGCTCATCCTGTCGAGATCCCCCGCGGCACCACGGTGGAACATCGCCTCGTTGTGGATCACATCGATCCTGATAACGGTACGCATCGTCTATGGAATCCTGTTTCAGCGGATCCGGGAAGGTCTGTCGCGGTTGGCCAGCGAGGAACTGCTTGAGGCCCTGCCGCTGCTGCTGGGAATCGTGATTTTCTCTCTCGGATGGGCGACTGCGTGGACGAAGTACTTCACGACGTCCGTGCGAGTGAGGAACACCTTCGCTACTCAACGCCTTCCATCAGGTACTCGACGAGCGCGGGCACGATGATGTCCGGCCGCTCCAGGTGCGGCACGTGACCCAGCCCGGGAAAGAGCAGCGTGCGACCGTTTCCGTTCGGGACGGTGTCGGCCAGCACCTGCATTCGCTCCTGGAAGACCTCCGCCGGACCGAGCAGCAGATCCTCCGCACCCCCGAAGGCGAGCGTCGGCACGTGGATATGCGGCCAGTCGTAGACGACCGGGTCCTGGTAGAGCATCTGGCTGATGATCGCCTGCACCATGGCGAGGCGCGGAAAGTCGGAGCTGAGGGTCCACGACGAGCGGATGCGGGTGTAGAGCTCGAACTTGTCGTTCCAGGCCGACGGGTCGTGCCCGACGTACCTGCTGAGGCTCCGGCGGGTGCTCTGGTAGTCGGTCCGGAGGATCCGCTCGTAGATCTGCTCGACCGGCGTCATCGGGCGATTGAACCGGTTGTCGGAGAGGCCGATGGGATTGTAGACGACCAGCCGCTCGACCGAGTCGGGATACTGCGTGGTGAACCGCGTCGCGAGCATGCCGCCCATCGAGTGGCCGACCGCCATGACCTTGTCGATCCCCTCGTGCTCGAGGATGAGCTGCGTGTTGCGCGCCTGCGTGTTGAAGTTGTAGGGCGCGATCGGCTTCGACGACTTGCCGTACCCGATCTGGTCCGGGACGATGACGCGAAATCCGGCGTCGGTCAGCCCGTCGATGATGTCACCGAAATAGAAGCCGCCGAAGTTGTTGCCGTGCATCAGCAGGACCACGTGGCCGTTGGCCGCGCTGGCCGGCGCGATGTCCATATAGGAGATGCGCACGTCCTGGCTGTAGACACTGATGCCGAGATACTTGCTCGGGGCCGGATACGGGCACTCGTCGCAGGTGATGCTGCCCGGCTTGATGTCCGTCGGCGTCGGTACCGGCGGCAGAATGTCCCGACCCTGGGCGCTGGCGGCGGCCGCCACACCGAGAATCATGAGCACCGAAGCGAGTGTCCTGACATGAACGGGCATGAGTCCTGCTCCGTGGTCTAGAGGTGTCTGCAAATTTACCATCCGGCGGCACCGGGACGGAACTCCGCCGTAGCGGGCTTCAACGTACACGCAGCACGAGGAACTCGTAGCCGTAGAAGTCCGAGCAGGCGCGCCAGATGTCTATTTCGTGCTGGCACTGGTCCGCCAGCGCCTGCGCATCCGGCGCGTCGCCATGACGCTTGCGGAATGCGGCCACGTTGTCCTGCAGCGGCCGGTAGTAGTCATCCCACCACGCCGACGCGGGGAGCGGAAAGTGCCCCACGGTCTCGTAGCCGCACGCCTCGACGGCTTCCAGGAGCGCGGAGGTGTCGCGGATGGCCGGGTACTCCCGCTTCCAGAACGCTGCGCATTCGGCCGGCGGTTCGGGCTTGCGCCAGCACACCTCCGTCAGCGCGACGTGTCCGGTGCGCCGCAACAACCGGCGCCAGTCGCGCAGGCCCGCTTCGACACCCATGATGTTGATGGCTCCTTCGCACCAGATCAGGTCGAAGGAGCCGTCGGCGAAGTCGAGCCGGCGCATGTCCGCCACGCGGGCTTCCAGCCGGTCCGTGATGCCCAACCTGAGTGCCTCGTGGTTCAGGGCGTCTATGAATGGTGGATGGTTGTCGACGGCTACGATGCGCGACGGCGAGCTGTCTGCCAGCACCAGAGTCTGGGCGCCGGTCCCGCAGCCGATGTCCAGCACGCGCGTCCGCGGCCCGACGCCCGGCACGAGCCCGAGGGCGCGGCGCGTGCTCGCCGTGCTTCCTGGTCCCTGCCGGGGCAACCCACTGAACAGCTCGAAGAACAGAGAGGAACAGGCCGTCATTTCGGGAGCGCAAACGACCAGAAGCCGAGCCTCGACGCGATCGCCACATACTGTCGGCCACCCACCATGTACGTCATGGGGGAAGCACGCCACTCCTGGTTGATCTGAACGTGCCAGAGCGGCTCGCCGCTCCAGGCGTCAAGGGCCGCGAACGCGCCGCTGTTCTCGCCGAAGAACACCACGTCGCCGTCCGTCGAGAGTACGCCGGAGAACGTGTGCGCCTCCCCGGCCTGCTCATAGCTCCACACGGTTCGGCCCGTCTGGATGTCGAGCGCGCGGATGTACTTGCGGTTCGGGGCGCCGTCGGCGAGCCGCGTGGTCCCGCCCATCCAGTTCCGGCCGCGCTGCCATTGTTCGTCCGCCTTCGTGTAGGTGTCGCACGACTCGAGCGCCATCAGGTAGAACAGTTGCGTCCCGGGGTGATAGCTGGACGACCACCAGTTCGTCGCACCGTAGATGGCCGGGCAGACGTCCGTGCCCTCCTCCGTCGGCACGCTCCCGGGGAGCACGATGGGCCGCCCGGAATCGTCGAGGCCGGCGGCCCAGGTCTGGTTGACGAACGGCTCACCCAGCAGGAACCGTCCGTTCGTGCGGTCGAGCACGTAGAAGAAGCCGTTGCGGTTGCCCTGCACCAGCAGCTTGCGCGGCTCGCCCCGGAACTCCTCGTCGATCAGCAGCAGGGGTTCCTGCGCGTCCCAGTCATGGGTGTCGTGCGGCGTGAACTGGAAATACCACACCATCTCCCCGCTACGGGGCCGCAGGGCCACCACCGAGTTGGTCCACAGGTTGTCGCCGGGCCGCCGGTCGCCGTTCATGTCCGGACACGGGTTGCCGGTTGCCCAGTACAGCAGGTCGAGCTCGGCGTCGTAGCTGCCGGTGAGCCACGTGGCCCCGCAGCCCCGGCGCAGCACCTCAGGATCGCCCCAGGTCTCCGACCCCGGCTCGCCCGGCGCCGGAATCGTCCAGAAACGCCACGCCCGCTCGCCGGTCTCAGCGTGGTACGCGTCGAGGAAGCCGCGCAGCCCGGTGTCTCCCGCGCTGATGCCCGCGATGACCAGATCGCCGACCACGAGCGGCGCCACCACGGCGCCGTAGTGCTCGCGATAGTCGTCCATCTCCGTGTCCCACACCAGCCCGCCGGTGAAGCGATCGAGCGCGATGACGTGGGCGTGGTCGGTCACGCTGAACACCAGGTTGCCGCGAACGGCAACGCCGCGGTTGAGCCCGATGGCCGGGTCGCCCACGAGGCCCTCGGTGCGCGGCTGCGCGTAGCGCCAGATCTCGCGCCCGGTCGTCGCGTCGAGCGCATACACCTGGTTGACGGCGGTGACGTACATCACACCCTCTATCACCACCGGCGTGCCCTCGATCATCGGCATGTCGGGTATGGGAAATAACCACTGCATCGCCAGTTGCCCGACGTTGTCCCGATCGATCTGCCCAAGCGGGCTGTGGCGGTTCGCGGTATCGCTGCCGTGATAGGACGGCCAGTCGGCAAAGGGTTCGAGCGCCGCCGCGCGAAACGCGTCGCCATCGCGGCGAAGCAGCACGATGTCGCCGGCGGCCGTTCGGAGTTGCGCGTCGAATCCGCTCTCGTTGAGGACAGTGCCGTTGAGCACACCGCCCGTGGCGAGCGGGATCGAGCTCACCCGAGGCCGTGGGGCCCGCGGGTCGCGGGCTGCCGGTGGCGCGGCGGCGGCCAGATCCTTCAGGTACGCGATCAGCGGCGTCAGTTCCGCCTCCTCGATCTCGAAACGCGGCATGCCCCGCGACGGCGCGCCTTCGATGATCATGCGCGCCAACTCCTCCGGCTCGCTCGCATCCAGCGTCGCGAGAATCGAAGCCGCCCGGTCGCTGCCGGCGGCGTCGCCGCCGTGGCAGACCGCGCACTGCGTGCGGTATGACTCCTCGCCGTCGGCCGCGACGACTTGCACCGTCGACAGGAAGAGAATGGCGACGAGAAGTGGGATTCTCATGGTACCGGGATGACGGCCCCGGTTGGTCAGTCAGGAAGCGCGAACACGAACAGGATGTTGGCCGCGGTGGGGCGGATCTCCGGCGTGAGGCCCCTGAACGCGGACGCGGAGTTCGCCGAGCCGGTGCTGACGGCGACGTACTGGCGGCCGTCCACGGCGTAGGTGATCGGGAAGCCGGTGACCGACGAGCCGAGGTTGATCTCCCACAGCACCTCGCCCGTCTCCTGGTCGAGCGCCCGGAAGCGGCCGTTGACGTCCCCGCCGAACAGCAGCCCCCCCGCCGTGCCGACGAGCGACATGGTGGCCGAGCGCTGCTCGTACTTCCAAAGCGTGGCGCCGGTCTCGGCGGATATCGCCTGTATCGTGCCCACCTGGTCGGTGCCCGGCGCAATCTCGTTGCGCGTGGCGAGCGCGTAGATGCCGGCCGCCTCGGTCGTGGCCAGCATGCGCGCGCACGTGTTGCGCAGCGGGAAGTACATGGCATTGGTCTGCGGGCTGTAGACGCCCGTCTCCCAGTCCTTGCCCCCGAAATAGCTGGGGCAGGTCAGCACCTCCTGGCCTTCCGCGCTGAATACGACCTCCGAGTTCTCGGTGACCGCCCCGGTGGCGCCGTCGATGCTGTTGATCACGTTCTGGGTCGTAGTCGGATTGGCCCACAGGAACTCGCCGGTCTCCCGGTCGAGCGTATACACGATGCCGGTCTTGCCCGGGATGCCGGTCACTACCCGCCGCCGCTCGCCCGGCCGCAGGTTCGGGTTGACCCAGCTCACCGCCAGCGGATCGGGCGCGACGGCGGTGTCGACCAGCAGGCGCTCGAACGGGTGGTCGAGGTCCCAATGGTCGTTCAGGTGCTGGTAGTACCACCTGATCTCGCCCGTATCGCCGTCGAGCGCGAGCGTCGAGTTGTGGTAGAGGTGCCGGAGGTCTGCGCCGCCGAGCAGGAACTTCGGCGCGGGTGAAGTGACCGACGTCCCGACATAGACGAGATTCAGCTCGGGGTCGTAGCTGGGCGCCATCCAGGATCCGACGTGACCGCGCTCCTCGTACGGCACGTCGCCCCACGTCTCGTTGCCCGGCTCGCCCGGCGCCGGGATCAGCCGCGTCCGCCACACCTCCGCGCCGGTGCGCGGGTCGTGGGCGGCGATGATGCAGGCTTCCGGTCCGGCCCACGGCCGGCAACTGCGGCCCGAAACCACCATGCCGTTCGCGATGATCGGCCCGGTGGAGTGCCGCGCCGGCAGCTCATACAGGTTGAGAATCTCCGTCTCCCACACCAGGCTGCCGGTCTGTGCGTTGAGCGCGTACAAGTAGCCGTCGTTCGCGGTGTCGATGATCAGGTTGCCGTAGATGGCCGCGTTGCGGTTCACCTGGACGAGTCCCCGAATGTAGTCGTTCGCGTCCTCGGGGATGGGCCGCACGTACTCCCACAGCAGATCGCCCGTCAACGCGTCGATCGCCTGCGTGGCATGGCTCGGGTTCGGCACGTACAGCACGCCGCCGTACGCGATCGGTGTGGCCTGGTTGGTGCCCTCGCGCAGGGCGCGCGTCCACACCATGCGCAGCTCGCCGACGTTGTCGCGGTTGATCTGATCCAGCGGGCTGTAACCCCAACCGTTCTGCGTCCGGCGCCACATGAGCCAGTCGCCGGGAGCGGGATTCTCGTGCATCGCGTCGGTCACCGGCACGAAGCCGGCATTCGCGGCGCCTTGCGCCGCTGCGGGTGGCGGCGCGAGCAGCAACAGCGCCAGCGCGAGCAGCAGCGACGTACAGACAGTGGCCAGCCGAATTTGCATGTCGAACCTCTCCAGTTCAGCGGCTGCGTTCTGCTAGCGGTAGCTGCGGACCGGCGGCAATTCGGCGCCGGTGAGACCGGTCGGCTGCTCGCCGGCTACGACGGGCATGCGCAGCGTGCCGATGCCGTCGATGCTGGCCTCGACCACCTCGCCCGGCTTCAGGTAGCGGTCTTCCTCGCCGCGCGTCTGCGCCGCGCCGGCGGCGGTGCCGCCCGACGTGCCGTTGTTGATCACGTCGCCCGGATACAGCGTGATGATCGACGAGGCGTACTCGATGATCTCCCACAGCGAGTGGATCATGTCGCCGGCGCGCGCCTCCTGCAGCGTCCGGCCGCCGACGCTGAGCGTCTGCCGCAGGTTCTGCATCGGATCGCCGTAGAACTCCTTGGGGGCGATCCACGGTCCCTGGGGCGCGAACGTGTCGTGGCCCTTGCCCACGAACCAGTCGGAGGTGAAGGGCGCGCCCCCGGGCGGCCGCCCGCCGCGATCGGAGACGTCGATCGAAACGATGTAGCCGAAGACGTAGTCCTGCGCATCGTCCGCCGACACGTACTTCGCCGCGCGGCCGATCACCGCCCCGAGCTCGACCTCCCAGTCCGTGCGGTCGCGGCCGTACGGGATGACGATGGAGTCGCCGTTGCCGACGACGGCGCCGCGGCTCGGCTTCTGGAACAGGTACGGCACGCCGCGCTCCTCGCGCCGGCGGCGCATCTCCTCGGCCCGCTCCTCGGGCGTGGCGCCCTCGTTCACGTGACTGTAGAAATTGACCGCCGCGTTGAGGATCTTGCCCGGGTACATGATCGGCGGGCGCGTCCGCAGCTCGCTCACGTCGTAAATGTAGTCGGCCCGGCCGTCGCCGGTGAGCAGGTCGTTGTTGACCACGTAGTTGACCATCTCGAACAGCCGGTACTTCAGGCCGTAGTCCCAGCGGCCGATCAGCTCCAGCATGTCCTCGGGCATCGGCACGTGCGGGTACTCGGGAAGCACCTCGAGCGCGTAGGTGGCGATCTCGATGTCGATGACCAGGCTGTCGCGCAGGACGAGCCCGACGTGGGGGACGCCATGGATGTCGAACGTGCCGACCTTGAACGGTTCGACCGGCTCGACACCGGGTCCCTGCGCCTGCTGGGGCGCGGGAGTGAGCAGGAGGATGATTGCCGCCGGGATCAGGATTCTTCGCATGGTGCTACCGGTTCTACTCCCACCCCGACAGCCTGTCAAGGAACGGCCCGCCGGAGCGCAAGCGGTACGGGGTCAGGCGCCCGCCGGATCTGCAATGTCCACGTCGAACGCTGCGGTCTCCACCGCGCCGCCGACCTT
Organism: Vicinamibacterales bacterium; assembly: GCA_965207665.1. Classification (GTDB taxonomy): domain Bacteria; phylum Acidobacteriota; class Vicinamibacteria; order Vicinamibacterales; family UBA8438; genus JAAXGX01. The sequence continues at coordinate 1,479,252 of CBDBMV010000002.1, read as the reverse complement.
CACCTGGACGAAGATCCGCCAGGCGCCCGGCCGTGGAAAGACGAACGGGAACGTGACGGTATTCGACGGCGCCTCCGGCGCGTGCCGCATATGATCCGCGGCCGGTTCCGCCGCTCCCCCGCCCGGCGCCTCCGCCGCCTCGAATTGGCGCTGCGCCGTGAGGTTGATGCTGCCCGCGGGGTGCAGATGGACGAATACGGCCCCGTCGTGCCGCAGTACGGCGGCGTGGCTCAGCATGCCCATGTACGGCTCCAGCGCCGCAGGTGATCCGTCGGGCTCGGAGACTGCGAAGCGCAGCGTCGTCTCGGCATCGGCTACCACCGCCCCGTCACGTTCCCAGCGCAGCGTCCGGCCGCTGGGCAGCGCGTATTCCACGGATCGTGGCGCGCCGCGCGGCTGCAGTTCGGCCCACGAGTCGTCCGGGTCGCGCAGCGGGCCGGCAGCATTCGCGATATCCGGATCGGCCACTGGCGCCTCGCTCGGGACACCGGCGGATTGCGGCAGTTGCACCGTATCGACCAGCGTCGGCGCGAAGCCGTTCTCGAGGACGATGTCGGCGTAGATGCGGTATTCCCCGGCCGGCAACGGCGGCAGGGCCACTTCGAACACATCCTCGCCGGCCGGCGCCGGATGGACGTGGGCGAACGCCGACAGGGCGTCCGCCTCCACCAGGAACATGTGCATCAGCTTGCCGTGGTCCGGCAGCAGCGCGGCGCCCGGAAGGTGGCGGTTAGCCTGCCAGTCCGGGTCGTCGATCGCCAGCGTGAGAACCGCACCGCCCCCGGTCTTGGCGACGTCCGACGACGTGCCCCAGGGCTCGTAAATCCGGCTGCGGTACTCGGCGTCCACAGCGTTCCACCAGGTCCATCCTCCGGCCAGCGCCCCGGCGAGCGCCGCGGCGCCGAGCGCCGTTGCGATGCGCCCGCGGCGGCGGCTGCGGCGGTCCGGCTCCAGGCCCGGCTCCACCACGCTCTCGCGCACCGCCGCGCCGAAGATGGTGACGGCGCCGAGGAACAGGAACAGGGCCGCCCCCGCCAGGCCCAGGCCGACCCCCCAGTGCATTTCCAGGCTCCGCTCGGCGACCGCCATCACCGGCACCATCACCGTCCCGTCGCCGTCCGTGCCGGAAACCGTCACCTCGACGCTGTACGAGCCGGCGGTCATCAACCACAGCTCGCCGCTGTACAGGCCGGTCTCGCCAAGAACCGGGCCGGCGACGTCGGGGGGCGGGGCGCCGTCCAGACCGACGTCGGAGCGCAGCGGGCGCACGGTCACGCGCTCGACGCCGGCGCCGCTCAGGACGCGCACGGAAGCCTGCGCCAGGCCCGGAATGACACCGGGGGTGCGGATGATCACGCGCACGCCGTACGGCCCGGCGGCGCCCTCGAAGTAGGCATTCGAAGTGCCTACGTGGGCCGTGACGGTGGCGGCCACTGCTGCGATAAGCGCGGCCGTCGCCAGCGCGAGGACTGCACGGCGCGGTGGATGCAGATTCACGCTATCTGCGGACCCGGGCCATCCAGTTGCCCCACCAGAGACCCGCCAGGGACGAGGTTGCGGCGATCAGCGCTACCCAACCCGCATCCCCCGCGGCCAGCGGACGGCCCCAGAACTCGTACTGGAAGTCCCCCGGAGGGATGTAGTAGTCCCACAGATCGCCGGCGAAGAAGAAGTTTCGCGCGTGCTCGGTGAGCATGAACGCGGCGAAGAACCACTGCACGACGCCGAGTACCGCGATGGCGGCCACCCCGGCGCCGACCGCGACGAGCCACGTGCGCAGCCGGCCCGCGTCCGCCGACAGACGGTTGAGCGTGAAGTCGACGACCAACGCCGGCAGCACGAGCAGGAGGGGAAACGAAGGCGGGATCATGCGGTCGATCTGACGCATGATCGGCGCCAGCATCGGCTGCGCCGGGAACAGTTGCAGGATCCAGATCATCAGCAGCGTGACGCCCATGTACACGCCCGCGGCGCCGGTGGCGCCCCAGCGCGAGGCCGAACCGCGCGCGATGGCGACCAGCAGAATCGGGAAGATCGCGGCGCTGACGAAGAAGAACGCCGGCGCGTGCTGGTCGTTGGGCAGCATGATCCGCTCGGTGAAGAGCGTGGCCAGCATCAGGACCAGCAGGCCGCCGGTATAGACGAACAGCCGCTGGAGCAGGCGGTCGCTGCCGCCCGCGTTGTTCTGCCGCGCCAGGGCCATGAGCATGGCGCCGAGGCCGATGCCGAAGATGCCCGCGGAAAGCACGAGATGCGGCGGGCTGAGAATCTCGACGTCGAGGCCGTAGGCGTTGTGCCACCAGTCGTCGAACGGCGCGGATACGAGCATCGCGAACGCGCCCCAGATGCAGACCCAGGCGCCCAGCGGACCGCGAAAGCCCCAGAACGACACGCCGGCGCCCCGCGCCTGCGCGTCGCCGGCGAACGTCGCCCGCAACACGAGCCAGCCGCACGTAAGGCCCGCGACGATGCCGCCGAGATAGATCGCCATGTGGGCCGGGGTCCAGAACGAGTCGCGGCCGATGGAGCGGTGCCAGGAGATGTCCCACATGCCGCCGACGATGATGCTCGTCGACGCGAACGCCACCGCCAGCAGGTGCCACGGAACGACGCGCGACACGGCCGAGTCAGCGGCGGCGGGCAGTGGAAGCGCTGGGGTTGCAGGGGTTGACGTGCTCACATCACCTCCAGCGTACTCCATCGGGAAGCGGCTTCAGGTCCCTGCCTGCTTTAGCAGTCCGCGGCGAAAGCCCCGCTGCATTCGACCGGCCATGCATCCCGCCTGACTGTGTTGTTCCTCGCTCACATACTCTCAAGTATGCTCGCTCGTCTCGCCTTGTCAGACGGGCGCCTGACCGGTCTCGGTGCGACGCGGGGTTTCACCGCGGACTGCCATGCTGGCCGCCCACGCCTCGGTCATGCCGTTCGACGCGAGCCACAGCCCGCCGTCGACCACCAGCGTGACGCCGGTGACGAACGCCGCCGCGTCGGAGCAGATGAAGAGCGCGGCGTTGCAGACATCCTCGATGCTGCCCAGGCGGCCGAGCGGCGTGCTGCCCACGGCCGCCTTCTTCGCGCGGCCGACGAGCAGGCGACGCACGCCCTCGGTGTCGGCGACCGGACCCGGCGCGATGCCGTTGACGCGTATGCCGTAGCCGCCCCATTCGACCGCCAGCACGCGCGTCAGCGCATCCACGCCGGCCTTGGCCGCCGAGACGTGAAGCTGCGCCGCCGTGCCGAAGTACTGCAGCGTGGAGCTGATGTTGAGCACGACGCCGCCGCGCGCCTTGAGGTGCGGCAGCGCCGCCTTCGACGCGTGGAACGACCCTTTCAGGTCGATGTCCACCACCGCGCCGAAGCCGTTGGGCGACAGGTCCTCGGCGAGGCAGAGGAAGTTGCCGGCGGCGTTGTTCACCAGGATGTCGAGGCGCCCGGCCAGTTCCGCGGCCTGCGCGACCGCCCGCTCGACGGCCGCCGGATCGCGCACGTCGGCGGAAATCCCCGCCGCCTGCACGCCGCAAGCACGGATTTCATCGGCCGCCGCCGCCAGCGGCTCGGCGCGCCGGCCCATGACGGCCACGTTGCAGCCGTGCGCGGCCAGCGCCAGCGCCAGGCCGCGGCCGATGCCGCTGCCGCCGCCGGTAATCAGCGCCGTCTTCCCCTGCAGCAGGTCGGATTGAAACACCATGGACCGTCTCCCCCTCCGTATACAATCGCGTCGCCTTGAAGCCGCTTGCCGCGCTCACCAACGCCTTCCCGCTCTGGGTGCTGGCCGCCAGCGCGCTCGCGCTCTACCGGCCCGAGCTGCTGACCTGGTTCAGCGGGCCGCTGATCCCCATCGGCCTGGGCATCATCATGCTGAGCATGGGGCTGACGCTCGGCTTCGACGACTTCCGCCGCATCGCCCGCGAGCGCCGCCTGGTGCTGCCCGGCGTCGCGCTCCAATATACGTTGATGCCGGCTCTGGGGTGGGGCCTCGGCGTGGCGTTCGACCTGCCGGCGCCGCTCGCGGCCGGCCTCATCCTGGTGTCCTGCTGTCCGGGCGGCACCGCCTCCAACGTTATCTCGTTCCTCGCCCGCGCCGACGTGGCGCTGTCGGTGACGATGACCGCGGTGTCGACGCTGCTCGCCGTCCTGATGACGCCCTTCCTGACCGCCGCGCTGGCCGGGCAGCGCGTCGACGTGCCCACCGGCGACCTGCTGCTCGATACCGTGCAGGTAGTGATTCTGCCCGTGGTCGCCGGCGCGCTGCTGAAGTGGCGCTTCCCGGCCGCCAGCCGGCGCATCGAGCCGGCGGCGCCGCTGGTCGCCGTGATCGCCATCACCCTGATCGTCGGTTCAGTGATCGGCGCCGGCCGGCAGCAGGTGATCGAGGCGGGCGTGCGGCTGCTGCTGGCAGTCTTCTGCCTGCACGTCGGCGGCTTCACGTTGGGCTACGTCGCCGGCCGGCTACTCCTCGGGCGCGAGCTCGCCGCGCGCACGGTATCGATTGAGGTGGGCATGCAGAACTCCGGATTGGGCGTCGTGCTGGCCCAGCAGAACTTCGCCAGCCCGCTCGTCGCGCTGCCCAGTGCGCTCTCCGCGCTATTCCACTCCCTGATCGGCAGCCTGGCGGCCGCCTTCTGGCGCGCGGTCGGCAACCGCTCCGAACTCAGTCCCGCGGAGACACCGCCCGGGCCACCAGCTCCCGCAGGTCCGGCCCGAGGTCGAGCTTGAGGGCTGCCGCCTGACCGGTGGCGGACATCTTGCGCCAGGTCTTGCGCAGGATGCCGGCCAGCTTCTCTGCGTCGTGCTGCTGGGCGAACGCCGGCAGGTAATGCTCCATGAAGACGAGACAAGCCACGTCCTCCAGGAGCTGGACCTCCGGGTCGGCCTTGAGCCGCTCCTTGCGCAGCAGCGCGCCTACCCGCGCGACGGTGTCGTCGCCGTAGCCGACTTCGCGCAGGATCGCGCCGGCCGTATCCGCGTGAAAGCGGGCAAGGTCGGTCCGCCAGCGGCGGTAGCCGTCGCGCCCGTCGGGATACGTGTCGCGCGGCGCGGTCCAGCGGCGGATGTGCTGGCAGCGGGCGGCGAGGCGCACCGCTTCCGGGGCATCCGGCGCGAAACGCTCCAGCGTCTCCGTCATACGCCGCGCGTAGACCAGCTCCCGCGGCTGCTCCGCGCCGCCGACCTCCTCGCGGTTGGGATCCTCCGCGTTGGCGGCGTCGAAGCGGGCCAGCGCTGCCCGAAACCGCGCGGCGTTCGCAGCGTCGGGGTCAGATGTCTCCGGCGACATAGCCTTCCTTCTCGAGGTGCAGCACGATCTGCTGTGCGGCCTCCTCGGCGGTCAGGCGGGTCGTGTCGATGACCATGTCGGCATCCTCGGGTGTCTCGTACGGATCCGAGATGCCGGTGAACTCCTTGATGATGCCGGCGCGCGCCTTGGCGTACAGCCCCTTGCGGTCGCGCTCCTCGCACACCTCCAGCGGCGTGTCCACGTGGATCAGCATGAAGCCGCCCAGCGGCTGCACCATCTCCCGGACCTCCTTGCGCACTGCGTCGTACGGCGCGATCGGCGCGCAGACGGCGATGCCGCCGTTCTTGGTGATCTCCGACGCGACGTAGCCGATGCGGCGGATGTTGATGTCGCGGTGCTCCTTCGAGAAGCCGAGCTCCTTCGAGAGGTACTTGCGGACGAGGTCGCCGTCGAGCAGCGTCACCGGCCGGCCGCCCATCTCCAGAAACTTGACCAGCAGCACGTTGGCGATGGTCGACTTGCCGGACCCGGACAGTCCGGTGAAGAACACCGTGAACCCCTGCTGATGGCGCGGCGGGTGGCTGCGCCGCAGCTCCGACACCACGTCCGAGAAGGTGAACCACTCCGGAATGTCCTTGCCGGTGGCCAGCCGCGAGCGCAGCTCCGTGCCCGACAGGTTCAGCGTACGGGAGCCGGCGGGGACCTCGTCCACCGGGACATACGAGTCGCTGTCCTCGACGTACACCATCAGCTTGAACGGGACCATCGTGACGCCGAGCTCGGCCTCGTGCTCGCGCAGGAGCTCCTGGGCGTCGTACGGCCCGTAGAACGCGTTGCCGGACGAGTCGCTGCCCGGCCCGGCGTGGTCGCGGCCCACGATCAGGTGCGTGCAGCCGTGGTTCTTGCGGATGATCGCGTGCCACACCGCCTCGCGCGGGCCGCCCATGCGCATGGCCAGCGGCAGCAGCGACAGCATGGCCGTCTTGCGCGGGTAGCGGTGCAGCAGCGCCTGGTAGCAGCGGACGCGCGTGTAGTGGTCCACGTCGCCCGGCTTCGTCATCCCGACCACCGGGTGGATCAGCAGGCTCGCCTCCACTTCCTTGGCGGCGCGCAGCGTCAGCTCCTGGTGCGCGCGGTGCATCGGGTTGCGCGTCTGAAACGCCACCACCCGCGTCCACCCCAGCTTGGCGAACTCCGTCCGCAGCTCGCGGGGGCTGTGCCGCAGCAGGCGGTAGTCGTAGTGCGTCACCGGCTGCAGGCCGGACAGCGTGCCGCCGACGTACCACGGCCGCGTCCCGTCGATCAGATGCGCCACGCCCGGATGCTCCGGGTTCGTCGAGCCGAATACGGCGGCGGCCTCCGCCTCGCGGTCGGGCCGCCACACGTCCTCCACGTGCAGCACCGCCAGCATGACCCCTTCGGGGTCGCGCAGCGCCAGGTTCGATCCGGACTCCAGCCCGGACGCCAGCTCCTCGGAGACGTCGAGGGTGATCGGCAGCGGCCAGAGCGTGCCGTCCGCGAGACGCATGTCCGAGCAGACGCGCTCGTAGTCGTTCCGGGCCATGAATCCCGTGAGCGGCGAGAAGCCGCCGTTGAGCAGCAGCTCCAGGTCGCAGAGCTGGCGCGGCGTGAGGTCGTGCGACGGCCAGTCGCGCGATGCGGTCTTGAGCTCGGCGGCCCTGTCCTCGTCGACGATCAGATCGACGAGCGTGCCGCCATGCGGTGGAATCAGATGGTCGGTCAAAACGTGCTTCTCCTCTAGCAGCCTGTGGCAAAAGCCCCGCTGCATTCGAGCGGCGATGCATCACGCCTGACGGCGTTGCTCGTCGCTCACATATCGTCGAATATGCTCGCTCCTCGCGCCTTGTCAGCCGCGCGCCTCACCGCTCTCGGTGCGACGCGGGGTTTCACCACAGGCTGCTAGGGAACGGTCGCGGTGGTGCGAACCGCTGAGAATAGCACGAAGCCGCCCGCCGCTAGCGCGGGCTACTAGGAAAGGGCAGCCACGGCGGCGTGGATCGCCGCGTAGTCGGGCTCGACGCCGGGATGCTCCGCGACCCAGTGGTAGCGGACGACGCCGGACTTGTCGATGACGGTCACGGCGCGGTTGGCGGCAACGTATCCCGACAGGCCGCCCAGATCGGGAAACGCCACGCCGTAGGCGCGCACGGCGTCCCGGTTGTAGTCGCTGAGGAAGGTGTATTCGACGCCGTGCGCCGCCTTCCACGCGTCGAGCACGAACGGCGGGTCGACCGTGACCCCGACGACCTCCGCGTCCAGGGCGCCAAGCTGATCGACGCGGTCGCGCAGCGCGCACATCTCCGTCGTGCAGACGGGGGTGAAGGCGCCCGGGAAGAAGGCGAGCACCACGTTGCGGCCGCGATAGTCACCGAGGCTGCGCTGCCGGTCGAGTGTCTCGTGCAGCGTGAAATCGGGTGCCGCCTGTCCCACGGTAATGGCCATCGGGCAATCTCCTGAACCGGGCCGGCCGGCAGCTAGCGCAGCCCTCGCCGGCGCAGGAACCCGGCGCCGGCGAGCAGCGCCGCCAGGATCACGTAGGCCAGCGGCGGTGCGACCGGAACATCGCTCATGGGATAGAAGCCGGAACCGATCATGAGGGTCTTGTCCCCGAAGGTCAGCAACTCCGCGTAGCCTACCTTGGGCGAGCCGTCTTCCTCGTCGCCCATCACGTCGGGATTGTCGAACAGGTACTCGACGAAGTCGCCGCCCCCTTCCGCCGCGGCGATCAGCTCCTGCGTGTACTTGACGCCGTTCAGATCCTCGCTGTCCCACAGGCTCGTTTCCTCGAGGGACATGTTGGCCGCGTGAAAGTCCACGATCCCGTCCGTTGCGATGATGAATATGTAGATGGGGCCGTCATGCCACTCGCCCATCGGACGGAACTGCATGTCGGCGAAGTCGTACAGATCCTCGTAGTCGGAGACGTTGTCCTCCACCTCGGCCCTCGCCCGCTTTACGAAACTCCGCAGGCTCTCGCGATCCATGACATCGTGCGCTTCGACGTCCGTATGCGCGGCCGGTTGCACGACGCCGGGAACTGCAAGCAGCGCCGGCAGGAACATAAGAACGAGGACGAGCACGATGCGGTTGGACATGGAACCGAACCTCTCCTGACGGCGGGGACGGGTTGCTGCACGGACGCCGAATCGCGGTAACCTACCACGCGCGGCGCGGCTGCGGCAATCCGTGCTACCGGCTCGCGCTCGCCCGGACTACCGCCAGGATGAAGAAGTTCCGACTCGGACCGGGGCTGCTGGTATCGGCCGCGTTCATCGGCCCGGGCACCATCGTGACGGCGAGCACCGCCGGCGCCGGCTACGGCGCCGCCCTGCTCTGGACCATCGTCTTCGCGGTGGCGGCCACCATCGTCCTTCAGGACATGTCGGCCCGCGTCGGCCTCGCCGGGCGGCGGGGGTTCGGCGAGTCGATCCGCGCCAGCATCGGGTCGCCGGTGCTCCGGCGCACGCTGACCTTCCTCGTCGGGGCCGGCATCCTGCTTGGCAACGCGGCGTTCCAGGCGGGCAACCTGCTCGGCGCGTCGCTCGGCTTCAACCTCCTCACCGGATTCCACGCGAACGTCGGAATCGTGCTGATGGGCGGGACCGCCGCAGCGCTGCTGCTTTCCGGAACGTACAAGACCATCCAGAACGTCCTGATCGGGCTGGTCGTGGTGATGAGCGTCGTGTTCTGCGTCGTGGCCGCCCTGACCGCTCCCAGCATCCGGGAGCTGGCCGCGGGCGTGCTGATGCCGAGCATCCCGCCGGGCTCCCTGCTCGTCGTGCTCGCGCTGATCGGCACGACGATCGTGACCTACAACCTGTTCCTGCACGCGAGCACGGCGCTGGAACAGTGGCCGGACGCCGCGCGCAACGACGCCAACGTGCGCGAGGCGCGCTTCGACACCGTCGTCTCGGTGGCGCTGGGCGGGCTCGTCACCGCGTCGGTCCTCATTACGGCCATGCCGCTGCAGGGCCTGGGCGGTGAGGTGAGCGCCGCCACGATCGGCCAGCGGCTCGAGCCGCTCCTCGGACCGACGGCCCCGCTGCTGTTCGGCGCGGGGCTGTTCGCCGCCGGGCTGACGTCTTCCGTCACGGCCCCGCTGGCGGCCGCCTACGCCGCCGCGGGCGCCTTCGGCTGGTCGCCGGACCTGGGTAACGCACGGATGCGTCTTGCCTGGGGGTTCGTCCTCACCACCGGGCTCCTGTCCGCGCTGCTGCTGGGCGGGTCGCCGTACCGGGTGATCGTACTGGCGCAGGCGTCCAACGCCCTCCTGCTGCCGCTGCTGGTGGTCTTCCTGCTGGCCATCGCCAACCGCGCCGAGATCATGGGCCGCTTCCGGAACTCGCGCCTCTCGAACGTGCTCGGCGTGATCGTCGTGCTGGTGATCGCCGCGCTGTCTGCGGTGCAGCTCGCCCGGCTGGCGGGATTCCTGGAATAGCCGGGTGACCGCGGCCACTACGTCCGGCTGGCCCAATTCAGAACGCGCCCGCGCGGTGACCATTGCCGTCGCCGTGCTGGTCATGCTGGGCATCGACGCCCTGCCGGAGCCGGCGCCGCTGGCGCGGGCAGGCGAGGTGATCGCGCTGACGGACGGCGGCAAGGCATGCCTCGCCATCCTCGCCTTCGCCATCATCCTGTGGGTGACCGAGGCGGTGCCGTTCGCCGTCACCGCCCTGTTCGTCGTGCTGCTCGTGCCGCTGTTCGGCATCGCCGACTACGAGGCCGTGGTGCGCGCCGGCTTCGGCAACCCGCTGATCACCTTCTTCATCGGCGTGCTGCTGCTCTCGACCGGCTTCTCGCGGTCGGGCCTCGGCACGCGGATGGTGCTGCACGTGCTGCGCGTCGTCGGCACGCGGACCGACCGGGTGCTGCTCGGCTTCCTGGTGGTCGGCGCGCTGCTCTCGATGTGGATCACCGACATGTCGGTGGCGGCCATGCTGCTGCCGCTCGGCGTCGGCGTGCTGCGCGACGCCAGGCTCGAGCCGCTCAAGAGCAACTTCGGACGCGCGCTGATGATCTCCTGCGCGTTCGGGCCGCTGATCGGCGGCATCGGCACGCCGGCCGGCGCCGGCGCGAACCTGGCGGCGGTCGGCTATCTGCGCGAGCTGGCCGGCGTGGAGATCACGTTCGTGTACTGGATGGTCTACGGGGTGCCGGCATCGCTCCTGATGATCCCGATCGCCTGGCGCCTGCTGCTGCGCGCCTTCCCGCCGGAGCTCGACCGCCTGCCGCTGGCCGACGCCGAGGTGGCCGACCGCATCGCCGCGCTCGGACGCCCGACCCGGCTGGAAACCTGGACGCTCGCCGTCTTCGCCGGGACCATCACCGTCTGGCTGACCACGCCGCTGCTGGCCGGACTGAGCGGCGGGCAGATCGATCCGCCTCCGCATGCCGTGGCGCTCTGCGGCGGGCTGCTGCTGTTCCTGCCCGGCCTGCGCGTGCTGGACTGGAGGCAGACGCAGCGGGAGATGGACTGGGGCGGCGTCATCCTCATAGTGGCCGGCCTGTCGCTGGGCGTGATGGTGTTCGAGACCGGCGCCGCGCGCTGGCTGGCGCAGGTGATGCTGGGCCGCCTGGCGTTCGTGCCCGGCGTCGTGCAGCCGTTCGTCATCGTCCTGGCGGTGGCGGCGCTGCACCTGCTCTTCTCGAGCAACACCGTGACCGGCGCCATCATCATGCCGATCCTGATCGCACTGGCGCAGGACCTCGGCCTCGACGTGTGGACGGTTGCGGCGCCGGCCGCGTTCACCTCGTCGCTCGCCTTCATCCTCGTGACCGAGAGCCCGACGAACGTGCTGCCCTACTCGGCCGGCTACTTCACCATCCGCGACATGGCGAAGGTCGGCGTGGTGATGACCCTCGGCGCCGCCGTCTGCGTCACTGTCGCGGTAGTGACCGTGCGCGCGCTGCTGGGCGGGTAGGGCCGGTCGCCGGAAATCGCGCTGTCCCGTATAGTCCGTGAAGCAGAGGAGAATCGCGATGCCTGACGCAAGTCCACGGAACTCGCCGCGGCGCGGCGCGGTGCTGCTGGCGTGTGTCGTGATCGTCGCCGGCGGGCTGTTGCAGGCCCAGTCGTCCACGACGAATCCGTACCGGGCCACCTTCGGCTGGGAGCGGCTCCCCGAGGGACGCGAACTGGGAACGGTCAGCGGGGTGTTTCCGGACCCGGACGGCCGGCACCTCTGGATCCTGGAACGCTGCGGCGCGAACCAGTGCGCCGGCTCGGACCTCGACCCGATCCACAAGTTCGACCTCGAGGGCAACGTCGTCGACAGCTTCGGCGCCGGCTTGTTCGGTTTCCCGCACGGCTTCTTCCTGGACCACGAGGGCTTCCTGTGGGTGACGGAAGGGGGCGCGCACGGCGACTCGCGGGCCACGCCGGGCGAGCAGCTCGGCATCGGCCACCAGGTGCTCAAGCTCAACCAGCGCGGCGAGGTGGTGATGCGCCTGGGCGAGGCGGGCGTGTGGGGCGACGACGAGGGGCATTTCAACGGGCCCTCGGGCGTAGTCGTCGCGCCCAACGGCGACATCTGGGTGTCGGACGGGCATCGCGGCGGCAACAACCGCATCGTCAAGTTCTCGAAGGACGGCACGTTCCTGCGGGCGATCGGCGGCGGCGTCGGCTCGGAGAGCAAGGAGGCGGCCCGCTTCAGCGACCCGCACGACATCAAGATGGATTCCCGGGGGCGCGTGTACGTCGCCGACCGGGGCAACAGCCGCATCCAGGTGTTCGACCCGGACGGCAACCTGCTGTTCATATGGACGCACTACGGGAAGCCGAGCGGCCTGTTCATCGACCGCAACAACATCCTGTACGCCGGCGACGGCCTGTCCGGGATGGTCCGGACCGGGCCGCCCGACAACTGGCGCAGCAACCTCGGCTGGGAGAAGGGCATCCGCATCGGCAGCCTGGAAACCGACCAGGCCTGGGTGACGCACTTCATTCCGCACCACGAGGTGGACGTCGGCGCCGGCGTGGAGTTCCTGGGCGTGGACTTCGGCGGCAACATCTACGCGGGAGAGGTCAGCCGCAGGCGGCTCGTACGCTACGTGCTCCACCGGCCGTCGGAGCTGCTCGGCTTCTGATTCGCTCCCGCCGCTGCCGATCCGGACACCTGCGTATGGCCAGCATTCCCCCGCTCCTGGTGATTGGCTTCGCCGCGCTTGCGGTCCTGCCAACTCCAGACACCGCCGCGGCCCAGCCGCTGGCGCCGGACGACGGCGCCTATCACGGTTACCTTGCGGCGCGCGTGGACGACGACGGGCAGTTGCAGGTAATCGACGAGTTGCAAGCCGGGCGGTTGTTCGTGCCCGCGTCGGTGCTGAAGCTGGCGACGGTCGCCGCGGCGCTGGAGCACCTCGGCGCCGAATACCAGTGGGTGACGCGTCTGGCCACAATCGGCGCCGTGCGCGACGGAGTCCTCGACGGCGACCTGATCATCGAGCCGGGCGCGGACCCGACCTGGGGACCGGAGGCCGACGGCGAGGCAGGTCTGGCCGCGCTCGCCAGCCAGGTTCGCGCGCACGGCATCACGCGGATCGCCGGCGACCTCATCGTCGACGGGAGCCGCTTCCCGGGCCGGCCGCACCCGCTCGATCGCGAGTTCGGCGACTTGCCCTACCGTCACGGCACGCCGCCCGCGGCGCTGGCCGTCGACGAGGCGACGATCGAGGTGCACGTCGCGCCGGGTGAGGCAATCGGACGCCCTGCGCTGGTGCGCGCACCGGAAGACATCGAGGTGATCAATCACGCCACCACCGTCGGCCGGGAGCGCCACGGTTCCGGCACCCTCGACTTCATGCCGGTATGGGGCACGGACACCCTGGTGCTGCGGGGCGAGTACCCCATCAGCGAGCCGGCGGCGACCGTGGCCGCCAGCGACCCTGCGCCCCTCCGTCGCGCGGCCCAACGCCTCCGGCAGGCGCTGGCCGGGGCGGGCATCGTGCTCGACGGCAGCCTGGAGCTTCACGCGCGGCCGGTCCCGGCCAGCCAGAGTACGCTGCTGGCCGAGCACCGTTCGCCGGCGCTGGCGGATCTGCTGCCGCCCATACTCACGGACAGCCGCAACTGGTACGCCGACATGCTTGTCCTGGCCCTGGCCCGGGAGGTAGCCGGCAGCGGCCGCTTCGACGACGGCGTGGAGGTCGTTTCGCAGTTCCTCGCCGAACTGCCGGGCATGGGCCTCGGCGCGGCGCCGGAACCTCAATTGCAGGACGGCTCCGGTCTTTCTGCGACCAACCTGGTGTCCCCGGCAATCGTCGTGCGCCTGCTTGCCCACGCCTCCCGGCAGCCGTGGGGACCGACGCTGGCGGATGCGCTGGCGACGCCGGGACTGGGCACGCTGGCGGCCTGGCCGCGCCTGCCGCCGGTCGCCGCGAAGACCGGCACGCTGCAGCATACCGTCGCCCTGGCCGGAATCCTCGATCCGGACTCCGACACCCCGGTCGTCTTCTGCTACTTCGTCAACCACTACCCGACGCAGCGCGCGGCGGCCCGCCGCGAGATAGCGGATGCGCTGGCGAGATGGCGATCCGCCGCAGCCTCCCGCTAGCCGCGCTCGTAGAACGGCGCGTCGCCCCTGATGGTGACGCGGTAGCCGTGGCGGGTCTCCGGGTAGTAGTCCCAGATGGCCAGGTGCTGGGCGCAGCGGTTGTCCCAGAAGGCAACGGAGTGCGGTCGCCACTGGAAGCGGCAGTGGAAGTCCGGCCGCGCGCAGTGCTTGAAGAGGAACGCCAGCAGCGCGTCGCTCTCCGCCAGCGGCAATTCCTTGATGCGGGTCGTGAAACCCTCGTTCACGTAGAGCGCCTGCCGGCCCGTCTCCGGGTGCGTGCGGATCACCGGATGCTCGGCTGACGGATAGGCGCCGTCGCGGAGGTCGCCGGCGCCGTAGCGGCCGCGGTAGTACTGCTCGCCCTCGTGGACGCCGGTGAGTCCGGCCAGCAGCCGCTGCATGCGGTCTGACAGCCCCTCGTACGCCGCGTACATGCTGGCGAACAGCGTGTCGCCGCCCGACGACGGCACCTGCACGATGCGCAGCATGCTCGCCATCGGCGGCTCGACGTCGCACGAGACGTCCGAGTGCCACAGGCTGCCGGCCACGAACTCGACCTTGTCGTCGCCGTGGACCACCAGGATCTCCGGGTGCTCGGCGTCCTTCGGCGCGGCCGGGTGGATATGCAACTCGCCGAACCGGCGGCCGAGCGCCTTGTGCTGCTCGAACGTCAGCTCCTGATCGCGAAAGAAGAGGACCAGGTGCCGCAGCCAGGCATCCCTGAGCGCCGCCAGGGTTGCGTCGTCGAGCGGCTGCGTCAGGTCGACGCCGGACACCTCGGCCCCGATGGCCGGAGTGAGCGGCGCGATCTGCAGATCGACGGCGGGCGCGGCCGGCGAAGAGACGCTCGACATGGACGCCGTCGATTATAGCCCGCGCCCCGGCGAGAGCCGTCGGCAGCATTGCTATACTGCGGCTCGATGCGTGATTGCCGCGTTCTGGCCCTGGCGGCGGCCGTGCTGGGTCTCCTTGGCTGCGGTGCGCCGGAGCCCGAGTCCGGGCCGCGCGAGCGCGGGCAGCACCGCCACCTGCTGATCGTCCTCGACGGCCTGCGGCCGGATTACGTGACGCCCGAGCTGATGCCCAACCTGCACGCGCTCGGGGAGCGCGGCGTCGTGTTCACCAGGCACCACGCGGTCTATCCGACCGTGACGCGCGTCAATGCGGCGTCCATTTCCACCGGCGCCTATCCCGAGACGCACGGCCTGCTCGGCAACTCGGTCTTCTTTCCGGACGTCGACGCCACGCGCTTTCTGAGCACCGGCGAGCGCGACAACCTGCTGCGGATCGAGAGCGCCGAGGGCGGGCGGCTGCTCACGGCGCCGACGCTCGGCGAGCGCCTGCAGGACGCGGGCCGGCGTCTGCTCGTGGCCAGCGCCGGCTCCACGGGTTCTTCGTTCCTGCTGAACCACACGGTGGCCGGCGGCGGCATCATCCACTACGACTACGCGCTGCCCGCGGAGCTCGGTGCAGCGGTGCAACAGCGGCTCGGCCCGCCGCCGCCCGCCGCCATGCCCAACAGCGGCCGCAACCGCTACATCGTCGACGCCCTGCTCGACGTGGGTCTGGAACGTGTCGACCCGACGGTAGCCATCCTGTGGCTCAGCGACCCCGACACGACCGCGCATGCCCACGGCGTCGGACATCCCACGTCCGTCGCCGCCCTGCGGGCCGTGGACGAGGAGCTGGCGCGCATCCAGACCGGCCTTGAGGAAGCGGGCCTGCTGGATACGTTCAACATCTGGGTGACATCGGATCACGGCTTCTCCACGCACACCGACAGGGTCGACCTCGACGCGCTGCTCGCGCCGTTCGCGGGCGAGCTGGCGGACGGCTCGCCGCGCGTGGTCGCGGGGGCCGGCGCCGTCTACGTGCGGGACGGCGACGCGGAGGCGGTCGCGGGCATTGTCCAGGCGCTGCAGGGGGACGAGCGGGTCGGCGCGATCTTCACGCGCGACGGACACGTGCCCGGCACGCTCGCCTTCGCAGACGCCCGCTGGGACCATGAGCGGTCCGCCGCCATCCAGTTCTCGCCGGCCTGGACCGCCGTCGAGAACGAGTACGGCTACCGGGGCACGGCCGCTTCGTACGGCACGGCCGGACACGGCAGCACGAGTCCGTACGACATCCACAACACGCTCATCGGCGCCGGCCCGGACCTGCGGACCGGCGTGGAGGTGTTCCTGCCGACATCCAACGTCGACCTGGCGCCGACGTTCCTGTACCTGCTCGGGATGATTGCCGCGCCGACGATGACCGGGCGCGTGCTCACCACGGCCCTTGTCGACGGCCCCGAGCTGCCGGCGGACGAACGGCCGGCCGAGCTCGCCGCCGAAACGCCCGACGGCCGCTACCGCGCATCGGCGCAGCTCTCGCTCGCCTTCGGCCGGCGCTACCTCGACTCCGCCACGGCGGAGCGCCGCTGATCCGCTCACGGAGAACAGCGAGGCTTGACGCCGGCCGGCGGCCTGGTTCACAATGTCTGGCGATGCGCATGCGAACGCGCGCCGGCAGAGGGTGTTGTTGCTGCTGTATGGCGGCCCGCACGGGCCCCCGCGCCGCCGGTCGTGTTGCGTTGACGACGTAAGCCTGGAAGCATAAACACACATTCGACGCGCAAGACTGAAGGCCCGGGAGGCAAACGCTTCCCGGGTCTTTTTTTGTTTGCATGGAATTCGCACCAACTCTCATCGGCCTGCTGGTCGGCATCGTGGTCGGCGCCACCTCGACCGGCGGCGGCGCGCTGCTGACGCCGGCGCTCGTGCTGGTCGCCCGCGTTCCCGTCGCCACGGCCATTGCGTCCGACGTCCTGATCGCCGCCGGCATGAAGCTGTTCGGGGGCGGCGTCTACGCGCTGCGGGGCGAGGTGCACTGGCAGACGGTCGGCCGCCTCGCGGCCGGCTCGGTCGTTGGTGCGGTGGCGGGCATCTGGCTGTTGAACCGGATTCCGATCGCGGCGCTCGAAACCTACCTGGCCCGCGCGCTCGGCGTCGTCCTGGTCATCGCCGGCGCGGCGCTGGTGCTGCGGCTGACGGTCGGCGCGCACCGCCACCCGCGGCGTGCGCCGGCCTGGCCGGTGACCGTCCTGTTCGGCCTGGTGACCGGCCTGCTCGTCAGCATGACCAGCATCGGCAGCGGATCGATCCTGCTATGCGTGCTGGCGCTCTATTACCCGCTCAGCGCCACGACGATCGTGGGCACCGACCTGGTGCACGCCCTCGTGGTCTCGTCGGTCGCCACGGTGGGCCACTCGATGGCCGGGCGCGTCGACGTGGTGCTGGCGGCAACGGTGCTGCTCGGCGCCGTGCCGGGCGTGCTGATCGGCGCGCGCATGGCCACGGCCGTCCCGGAGCGCGCGCTGCGCGCCGCCCTGGCGGCCGTGCTGATCGCGATCGGCCTGCAGATGGCCATATTCACCACTCCCTCGGCGCACGCCGAACCGGCCGCGCCGGTGAACCTGGAAGGAAGCATCTAGTGGACCTCGTCACCACGACCCCGGAACTCGATGCCAGCCATGCCCACCTGGCCCGCTGGGCAGCGGAGCTGGAGGAACGGACGCCGCTCGAAGCGCTGGAGTGGGCGGTCGAGCAGTACGCCGACCGGCTGACGTTCGCCACCGCGTTCGGTCCGGAGGGATGCGTGCTCATCGACCTCATCGGACGCCGGCGCCTGCCGATCGACATATTCACGCTCGACACCGGCCTGGTGTTTCCGGAGACGTACGAGCTGTGGCGCCGTCTGGAGGCGCGCTACGGCCTGCGCATCCGCGGCGTCAAGCCGGAGCTGTCCGTAGAGGGCCAGGCCGCCGTGCATGGCGACAAGCTGTGGGAGCGGCAGCCGGAACAGTGCTGCCACATGCGCAAGGTAGTGCCGCTGAAGGCCGAGCTGGCGCGCGTCGACGCCTGGATAACGGCCATCCGGCGCGACCAGACGCCGCAGCGGGCGGGAGCGCTCGTGGTGGAGCCGGACGCGAAGTTCGGCATCGTGAAAGTCAACCCGCTGGTGCGCTGGACGAAGAAGCAGGTGTGGGCGCACCTCCTGGAGCACGACGTGCCGTACAACCCGCTGCACGACCGCGGCTATCCCAGCATCGGGTGCGTCCCCTGCACGACCGCCGTCAAGCCCGGCGAGGACGAGCGCGCGGGGCGCTGGCGCGGCACCACCAAGACCGAGTGCGGGCTGCATGGGCAGTCATCGTTAGATGGGGCTGCGCCCCAAACCCCCGGCGGCTGCTAGCGGGGACCCCGTCGCCCCGCGCCGCGCCGCCGGGCCGCGCCGTGCGCGGCTTGGGACGGCCGCGGCCGTGATTGCCGTCCCTGTTCACGTTCAACCACATTGTTCTGCAGTATTCGATTTTCTTATAGGTAAGACTCGCCATATTAGCCGCAAAGTGATAGAGTGGGCGGCTCCATGCATCTCGAGGCGCTCGGCATATTCTGTGACGTCGTCCGGCACCAGAGCTTCTCGCGGGCCGCGGCGGCCAACGCGATGAGCCAGTCGGCGGCCAGTCAGGCCGTCCGGCAGATCGAGGACCGCCTCGGCGCGCAGCTCATCGACCGCTCGCAACGGCCGTGGCAGCTCACGCCGGAGGGCAAGCTGTTCTTCCAGGGCTGCCGGGACATCATCGAGCGCTACCACGAGCTGGAGGACGCCGTGCGGCGGCGCCAGCAGCCGGCGGGCTACACCGTCCGCGTGGCGTCGATCTATTCCATCCCGCTGCACGACCTGAGCGAGTACGTCGATCGCTTCAACGGCCTGGCGGCCGGCGCTTCCGTCGAGATCGAGTACATGCATCCGGACCGCGTCTACGGGCACATCCTGGACGACCAGTCGGACATCGGGTTGATCTCCTTCGCCAATCCGGCGCGCGGGCTCACGGTGATCCCGTGGCGCGACCAGAAGATGGAAGTGGCGTGCCGGCCGGGCCACCGCATCGCGCGGCGGCACCGCGAGCGGCGCGGCGTACCGCCGGGCGATCTGGCAGGAGAGCCGTTCGTCACCTTCGACCGCGGGCTGGCCGTGCGGCGCGAGATCGATCGGTTCCTGCGGCGCCACGAGGTCGACGTAACCGTCGCGGCGGAGTTCGACAACATCGAGAACATCAAGCAGGCCGTGGAGGACGGGGCGGGCATAGCGATCCTGCCGGCCCACTCGGTGCGGCAGGAAGTGCGGCGGCGCGCGCTGGTCAGCGTGCCGTTCCGCCTGCCGACCGACACCCCGCCGCTCATCCGCCCGCTGAGCATCGTGCACCGCCGCAAACGCCGCCTGAATCCGGCGGTAACTGAATTCATCAAGCTCCTGCGCAACGGAATGGAGCCGGCGCGACCCGTAAGGCGCGCCCTGGAAACGGTATGAGCAAACTGAATGTGGCTCCGCAGGGTCTCTACGACCCCGGCCAGGAGCATGACTCGTGCGGCGTAGGCTTCGTCGTCGACATCAAGGGCCGGCGCTCGCACCGGCTAGTGGAACAGGCGCTGGAGGTGGTCATCAACCTCCTGCACCGCGGCGCGTGCGGCTGCGAGACGAACACCGGCGACGGCGCCGGCATGCTGCTGCAACTGCCGCACCGGTTCCTGCGCAGGGAGGCCGACCGGCTCGGCATCGATCTTCCCGAGCCGGGCGCCTACGGCGCCGGCATGGTGTTCCTGCCGCGCGACCGCGCCCAACGCGCCGAGGTCGAAACGCTGTTCGAGCGCATCGTCGCCGAGGAGGGCCAGCAGGTGCTCGGCTGGCGCACCGTCCCCACGGATGACTCCGCCCTCGGCAACACGGCGCGCAGCGGCGAGCCGGTCATCAGGCAGATCCTGATCGGCCGCGGCGCGGCGCTGGCGGACCACGCCGACGCGCACGCCCGTTTCGAGCGCAAGCTGTACGTCATCCGCAAGCGGGTCGCGCGCGCTGTCGAGCGCTCGACCGTGCCGGAGCGGCACCTGTTCTACGTTGCCAGCCTGTCGTCGAACACCATCGTCTACAAGGGGATGCTGATCGCCGACCAGGTGGAAGGGATGTTCCCCGACCTGGCGGATCCGGACGTGGAGTCGGCGCTGGCGCTCGTGCACCAGCGGTTCTCGACCAACACGTTCCCGTCGTGGCCGCTCGCCCACCCGTACCGCTACATCGCGCACAACGGCGAGATCAACACGCTGCGGGGCAACATCAACTGGATGCGCGCGCGCGAGGCGCTGTGCCGGTCGGATTTGTTCGGCGACGACCTCGGCAAGCTGTTCCCGCTGATTCGGGAGGGCCAGAGCGACACGGCGACCTTCGACAACGTGCTCGAGTTCCTCGTGCTCACCGGCCGGCCGCTCGCGCACGCCGTGCTGATGATGATTCCGGAGCCGTGGTGCAACCACGAGTCGATGAGCCCCGAGCGCAAGGCGTTCTACCAGTACCACGCGTCGCTCATGGAGCCGTGGGACGGGCCGGCGTCCATCGCGTTCACCGACGGCACGGTGATCGGCGCCGTGCTGGACCGCAACGGCCTGCGCCCCTCGCGCTACTACGTAACGAAGGACGACATGGTGATCATGGCGTCCGAGGTCGGCGTGCTCGACGTGCCGCCGGAGAACGTCCTGGTGAAGGAGCGCCTGCACCCGGGCCGCATCTTCCTGGTCGATACCGCGCAGGGCCGCATCATCGACGACGAGGAGATCAAGGCGGGCCTCGCCGCGGAGCATCCGTACGGCGAGTGGCTGGAGCGCGAGCTGGTGCACCTGCGCGATCTGCCTGCTGCCGAGGGCGAGCCGGTGCCGCAGCACGACGTGATCCGCCGCCGGCAGCGCGCCTTCGGCTACACCGAGGAGGACCTTCGGATTCTCGTCGGCCCGATGGCCGAGCGCGGCGTCGAGCCGGTCGGCTCCATGGGCACGGACACCTCCCTCGCGGTGCTGTCCGACCGTTCGCGGCTGCTGTACGACTACTTCAAGCAGTTGTTCGCCCAGGTCACCAATCCGCCGCTCGACGCCATCCGCGAGGAGCTGGTGACCGACATGACCTCGACGCTGGGGTCCGAGCGCAACCTGCTGCAGCCGGAGCCGGAGTCGTGCCACCACGTGCGGATCGACGACCCGGTCATCGACAACCACGAGCTGGCGACATTGCGCGCGATGTCCGATCCGGCGTTCCGCTCGGTGACGCTGCCGATGCTGTTCTCCGCGGCCGACGGCGCCGCCGGTCTGGAGCGGGCGATGGACGAGCTGCGCCGGCAGGCCAGCGAGGCCGTTGCCGCCGGCTGCAGCATCATCGTGCTTACCGACCGCGGCATCGACCGGGACAACGCCCCGATCCCCAGCCTGCTGGCCACGGCCGGCGTGCACCACCACCTGGTGCGCGAAGGGACCCGCACCCGCTGCTCGCTGATCGTCGAGTCGGGCGAGGCGCGCGAGGTGCACCACATGGCGCTGCTGCTGGGGTACGGCGCCGGCGCCATCAATCCCTACCTGGCCTTCGAGACGCTGCAGGACATGGTGAACGAGGGGCAACTCGCCGCCGAAGACTTCGAGGCGGCCGTGCGCGCCTACATCAAGGCGTGCACGAAGGGCGTGCTGAAAGTGATGTCCAAGATGGGCATCTCCACGCTGCAGAGCTACCGCGGCGCGCAGATCTTCGAGGCGGTCGGGCTCGACAAGGCGTTCGTCGACCGCTACTTCACCTGGACCGCCTCGCGCGTCGGCGGCATCGGCATCGACACCGTGGCGGACGAGACGGTCCGCCGCCACCGTCAGGGCTACCCGCAGCGCGGCCAGCTCGACGGACAGCTCGACACCGGCGGCGAGTACCAGTGGCGGCGGGACGGCGAGTACCACCTGTTCAACCCGGACACCGTCTTCAAGCTGCAGCACGCGTCGCGCAGCGGCCAGTTCTCCATCTACCGCGAATACGCGGAGCTGGTGAACGACCAGAGCCGCAAGCGCGCCACGCTGCGCGGCCTGTTCAAGCTGCGGCCGGCAGACAAGGCAATTTCCATAGACGAGGTCGAGCCCGCCGAGAGCATCCTGAAGCGGTTCGCGACCGGCGCCATGTCGTACGGCTCCATCAGCAGGGAAGCGCACGAGACGCTGGCCATCGCGATGAACCGCCTCGGCGGCAAGTCGAATACCGGCGAGGGCGGCGAGGATTCCGCGCGCTACACGCCCGATGCGAACGGCGACCAGCGGCGCAGCGCGATCAAGCAGGTGGCCTCGGGCCGCTTTGGCGTGACCAGCGAGTACCTGGTGAACTCGGACGACATCCAGATCAAGATGGCGCAGGGCGCGAAGCCCGGCGAGGGCGGACAGCTCCCGGGCTTCAAGGTGTACCCGTGGATCGCCAAGGTGCGCTATTCGACGCCGGGCGTGGGGCTGATCTCGCCGCCGCCGCACCACGACATCTATTCCATCGAAGACCTGGCGCAACTCATCCACGACCTGAAGAACGCCAACCGGCACGCCCGCATCCACGTGAAGCTGGTGGCCGAGGTGGGCGTCGGCACGGTGGCCGCCGGCGTCTCGAAGGCGCACTCCGACGTGGTGCTGATATCGGGTCACGACGGCGGGACGGGCGCGTCGCCGCAGACGAGCATCAAGCACGCCGGCGTCCCGTGGGAGCTTGGCCTGGCCGAGACGCAGCAGGTGCTGGTGCTCAACGACCTGCGGGACCGCATCGTGGTGCAGGTCGACGGACAGATGAAGACCGGCCGCGACGTCGTCATCGCCGCCCTGCTCGGCGCGGAGGAGTACGGCTTCTCCACCGCGCCGCTGGTGGTCTCCGGCTGCATCATGATGCGGGTCTGCCATCTCGACACCTGCCCGGTAGGCGTGGCGACGCAGAATCCGGAGCTGCGCAAGCGCTTCAACGGCAAGCCCGAGTTCGTCGAGAACTACTTCCGGTTCGTGGCCGAGGAGGTGCGCGAGCTGATGGCGGAGATGGGCTTCCGCACGCTCGACGAGATGATCGGCCGCTCGGACCGGCTGGACGTCGAGGCGGCGGTCGCGCACTGGAAGGCGAAGGGGCTGGACCTGTCGTCGATCCTGCACCAGCCGGACGTCCCGCCGACGGTCGGCCGCTACTGCGTGCGCGAGCAGGACCACGGCCTCGACAAGGCGCTCGACAACGAGCTCATCCGGCAGGCGAAGGGCGCGCTCGAGAACGGCACGCCGGTCGAGTTCGCGTCGCCCATCCGCAACATCAACCGCACGGTCGGCACCATGCTCGGGGCCGAGCTGACGCGCCGCTGGGGCGGCGGCGGCCTGCCCGACGACACGATCCGCATCCAGTTCACCGGCACGGCCGGCCAGAGCTTCGGCGCGTTCGTCCCGCACGGAATCTCCATGACGATCGAGGGGGACGCGAACGACTACTTCGGCAAGGGACTGTCGGGCGGGCGGCTCGTCATCTATCCGCCGCGCCAGTCGCCGTTCGTGCCGGAGAAGAACATCATCATCGGCAACGTCGCGCTGTACGGCGCGACCGGCGGCGCGCTGTTCGCGCGCGGCGTCGCGGGCGAGCGGTTCTGCGTGCGCAACAGCGGCGCGCACGCCGTGGTCGAGGGCATCGGCGACCACGGCTGCGAGTACATGACCGGCGGCCGGGCCGTGATCCTCGGCCGCACCGGCCGCAACTTCGCGGCCGGCATGAGCGGCGGCGTCGCCTACGTCCTGGATGTCGCGGGCGACTTCGAGCACCGCTGCAATCCCGGCATGGTCGACCTCGAGACCCTGACGGACGAGGACGCCGCGTTCGTGCGGCAGCTCGTCGGCCGGCACGTCGAGCTGACGGGGAGCACGCCGGGCCGCCAGGTGCTCGACGACTGGGATGCTTACCGCGCGCGCTTCGTCAAGGTAATGCCGCGCGACTACAAGCGCGTGCTGGCGGCGGAAGCGCGGGCGCGCGCGGAATCGCGGGAGCCGGCGTTCGCCGAGCTGATCGGCGCCGCGGGCTGATACATGGGCAAACTCAAGGGATTTCTCGAAATCGAGCGCCAGAAGCCGCCGTCGCGGCCGGTCGACGAGCGGCTGCGCGACTGGCAGGAGGTCTACCGGCTGCATTCCACGCCGGACCTCCAGGCGCAGGGCGCCCGCTGCATGGACTGCGGCATCCCGTTCTGCCACCAGGGCTGCCCGCTGGGCAACCTGATTCCGGACTGGAACGACCTGACCTACCGCGCCAAGTGGCGTGAGGCCATCGACCGGCTGCACAAGACCAACAACTTTCCCGAGTGGACCGGCCGGCTCTGCCCCGCCCCGTGCGAAGGCTCGTGCGTGCTGGCGATCGACGACGAGTCGGTGACCATCAAGGCGATCGAGCTTTCGACGGTCGAGCGCGCCTTCGACGAAGGCTGGATCAGCGCCTCGCCGCCCGCGACCCGCACCGGCAAGAGCGTGGCCGTCGTCGGCTCCGGACCGGCCGGGCTGGCCGCGGCCGACCAGCTCAACCGGGCGGGCCATGCGGTCACCGTCTTCGAGAAGTCGGACCGCATCGGCGGCCTGCTGCGCTACGGCATTCCCGAATTCAAGATGGAGAAGCGGTTCCTCCAGCGCCGTCTCGACATCCTGGAGGCCGAAGGCGTCCGCTACCGGACCGGCGTCAACGTGGGCGTCGACGTGCCGGCGCAGCAGTTGCGTACCGAGCACGACGCGGTGCTGCTCGCGGGCGGCGCGGGCTGGCCGCGCGATCTCAACGTGCCCGGCCGCGAGCTCGAGGGCATCCATTTCGCGATGGAGTACCTGACGCAGCAGAACCACATCTGCGAGGGCGACGCGGTTCCCGACGAGGAGCGGATTTCGGCCGCCGGCAAGCGCGTGGTCATCATCGGCGGCGGCGACACCGGCGCGGACTGCCTCGGCACGGTCCACCGCCAGGGCGCGCTGTCGGTAGCGCAGTTCGAGCTGCTGCCCCGCCCGCCGGACGAACGCGCCGAAAGCAACCCGTGGCCCACGTGGCCCAACATCTTCCGGGTCTCGGCGGCCCACGAAGAGGGCGGCGACCGGGTGTACGCGGTCTCCACCCAGCGTTTCTCGGGGAACGCCGAGGGGCGCGTGAAGTCGCTGCACGCCCACAAGGTGAACATGCGCCTGGGCAACGGCCGCCCGACGTTCGAGTCGGTGCCGGACAGCGAGTTCGAGATGCCGGTCGACCTGGTGCTGCTGGCGATGGGCTTCCTCGGGCCGGAACGGCCCGGGATGCTGGAAGAGCTGGACGTGAAGCTGACGCCGCGCGGCAACGTCTGGCGCGACGAGACCTGGATGACGAGCGTGCCCGGCGTGTTCACCGCGGGCGACATGCAGCGCGGGCAGTCGCTGATCGTGTGGGCGATCGCCGAGGGGCGCAGCGCGGCCCGCGGCATCGACGCGTACCTGATGGGCTCGTCGGACCTGCCGGCGCCCGTCTAGCGCAAGGATTCCCAGGACGTTGGCCAAGACCCTCCCCGCACCCGAGCAGGAGCCGCTGGCGCTGCTGGCCGACGTCAACGCGGCGCTCGTCGAGACGCAGAACATCCGCGCCGGACTGCAACGGGCGCTGCAGATCCTGGCGCAGCGGCAACGGGTGCTGCAGGCGTCCGTCGTCCTGAAGACCCCCGACTCCAGCCGGCTGCAGGTCGCGGCGTCCGAGGGGTTGAGCCTCGAAGGCCAGCGCGCCACGTGGGCCGTCGGTGAGGGCGTCACCGGCCAGGTCGTGCAGGCTGGACGGCCCGTCATCATCCCGCAGATCAGTCAGGAGCCGACCTTCCTCCACCGCACCGGCCGGCGCCGCCGCAACGGGCGGTCGGACACGAGCTTCATGTGCGTGCCGATCCCGGACGGGCGTGAGTCGATGGGCGCGTTCAACGTGGACCTCGCGTTCGACAAGAACCGCGACTACCAGCGCGATCTCCGCCTCTTCCAGGTGATTGCGACCATGTTCGCCCAGGCCATCCGGCTGCGGCAGCTCGTCGAGGCGGAGCGGCAGCGGCTGCTGGACGAGAACGCCCACCTGAAGGAGGAGCTGAAGGAGCGTTACGACTTCTCGCACATCATCGGCACCAGCGGGCCGATGCGGCAGGTGTTCGAGCAGATCACGCGCGTCGCGTCGACCAACACGACGGTGCTCATACGCGGCGAGTCGGGCACCGGCAAGGAGCTGATCGCGCACGCCATCCACTACACCTCGACCCGCGCCAGGAAGCCGTTCGTGAAGGTGAGCTGCGGGGCCCTCCCCGATTCGCTGATCGAGTCGGAGTTGTTCGGCTACGAGCGCGGCGCCTTCACCGGCGCGCAGGCGCGCAAGAAGGGCCGCTTCGAGCTGGCCCACGGCGGCACGCTGTTCCTGGACGAAATCGGCGACATCAACCCCTCGACCCAGGTGAAGCTGCTGCGTGTGCTGCAGGAAAAAGAGTTCGAGCGGCTCGGCGGGGTGGAACCGATCCAGACCGATGTGCGCCTGGTGGCGGCGACCAACAGCGACCTCGAGAAGGCCATCGCCGCAAATACGTTCCGCGACGACCTGTACTACAGGCTGAACGTGTTCACCATCTTCGTGCCGCCGCTGCGCGAGCGCAAGACCGACATCCTGCTGCTGGCCGACCACTTCCTCGAGAAGTACTCCACCGAGCACGGCCGCAGCGTGAAGCGCATCTCGACGCCGGCCATCGACATGCTGATGGCTTACCACTGGCCGGGCAACGTCCGCGAGCTGCAGAACATCATCGAACGCGCCGTGCTCATCTGCGACGCCAGCGTCGTCCACGGGCACCACCTGCCGCCGACGCTGCAGACCGGCGAGGCGTCCGGCACCGTCGCCACCCAGTCCCTGTCCGAGGCCGTGGCGGCGTACGAGAAGGACCTGATCCAGGACGCCCTCAAGACCGCCCGCGGCAACCGCGTCAAGGCGGCTCAGTTGCTCGACTCCACGCAGCGGATCATCAGCTACAAGGTCAGGAAGTACGGCATCGACCCCCGGCGCTTCCGATCCTGATCGAAATCCGACAATTTTGTAGCCCGAGAGCGGCGCCCGACATGTACGTCGAATCGCGCCGTCTCAACCGCCGCGTGTACACGGACAGCACGATCCGGATCTCGCCACCGTCGCGGGAAGATCAGTTTTCGGCCGTATTTTCGGGCTCTGAAACAGTGTCGTTACGACGACATTAACGTCTACGGCGGCCTCAATCGAACATTTTCGTCGAATCTCGCACCTCGTGCGCCCGTTCCCGCGAGGCTGTTCCCCGCCCAAACACCGGAACATTGTTGATCTTTTCGCCGCACCCAAACTTGGCACACAACTTGCTTGATAGACCCCGAAGAGGACGGCAAGCAAGGAGAGCGGACATGAAACTGATCACGGCAATCATCAAGCCCCACATGTTGGATGAGGTGCGGAACGCCCTGTCGAAGTCGGGCGTTCAGGGACTGACCGTCACGGAGGTGCGGGGGTTCGGGCGCCAGAAGGGACACACGGAGATATATCGGGGCGCCGAGTATTCGGTCGACTTCGTCCCCAAGATCAAGGTCGAGGTCGTGGTGGACGACGAGCAGGTCGAGAGCCTTGTAGCGACGATCGGCGACTCGGCGCGCACCGGCGAGATAGGCGACGGGAAGATCTTCGTCAGCGACATGGGCGAAGCCGTGCGCATCAGGACCGGCGAAGCCGGCGTGGCGGCGCTCTAGCGCTGCGTAACCGCATCAGGAAGGTCGAGGAACCCACTATGAAACCAAGCTACGGAAGCTCAGTCGTCCGTCACGCCAGCCTGGCGCTCCTGTTTCTGCTGCTGGCGCCGTACGTCGCGTACGCGCAGGACGGACCGTCCTCGGAGATGTTCACCGTCAACAACACCTGGATGCTGGTTGCCACCTTCCTGGTGTTCATCATGCACCTCGGCTTCGCCTGCCTCGAATCGGGCATGACGCAGGCGAAGAACACCGTCAACATCCTGTTCAAGAACACGTCGGTCATCTCGATCGGGCTGATCACGTACGCCTTCGTCGGGTTCAACCTGATGTATCCCGGCGACTTCTCGATCGGACAGTTCTTCGGCTTCGCCGGAGTCGGCCTCGATCCGGGCGCCGAGGGCAACACGGTGGCGTACGCCGACGGCGCGTACACGTACTGGACCGACTTCATCTTCCAGGCGATGTTCGCCGCGACCGCGGCCACCATCGTCTCCGGCGCGGTCGCCGAGCGGATCAAGCTCGGCTCGTTCCTCGCCTTCACGACCCTCTACGTGGCGCTGATCTATCCGATTGCCGGCTCGTGGAAGTGGGGCGGCGGCTGGCTCGACCAGATGGGGTTCTATGACTTCGCCGGCTCCACGCTGGTGCATTCGGTCGGCGGCTGGGGCGCCCTGGCCGGCGTTATCCTGCTCGGACCGCGGCTGGGCAAGTACGCCAACGGACGGATCAAGGCGATCGCCGGGCACAACATGCCGCTGGCCACCATCGGCGTGTTCCTGCTTTGGCTCGGCTGGTTCGGATTCAACGGCGGCTCGGTGCTGAGCGCCGACCCCGAGCTCGTATCGCTGGTGTTCGTCACGACGTCGCTGGCCGCGGCCGCCGGCGTGCTCGGCGCGATGGCGGCCTCCTGGGGCATCCAGCGCAAGCCGGACCTCACGATGATCCTGAACGGGTCGCTGGCCGGCCTGGTCGGCATCACGGCCGGCGCCGACGTCGTCAGCGTCAACGCGGCCATGCTGATCGGCTTCATCGCCGGCCTCATCGTCGTCGCGTCGGTCATCTTCATCGACCGCGCACATCTCGACGACCCGGTCGGCGCCATCTCGGTCCACCTCACCTGCGGCATCTGGGGCACGCTCGCCGTGGGCATTTTCAGCGCGGACCACTCGTTCGTGACCCAGTTGATCGGCGTGGCGGCGTACGGCGTGTTCTCCTTCGCCGCGGCGTTCATCATCTTCTACGGCATCAAGGCGGCAGCCGGTCTGCGCGTCGGCGAGAACGAGGAGCGCTCGGGTCTGGACGTCGGCGAGCACGGCATGGAGGCCTACAGCGGCTTCCGGCTCGTCGACTAGCAATGGGATTTGATCGCATGAACACAAACAGAAAGGGAGGAACCATGAACGGAACGACGAAAGCAGGTCGGATCGCGCGCGTGCTGCTGGCCGTCCTGGCGGCCGTGGCGCTTACCGCCGGAACGGCTTCGGCGCAGAACGAGGGCAGGGTATCGGTGGGAGCCGGCATCGACTTCTCCACCTCCTACTACTTCCGCGGCATCGTGCAGGAGACCAGCGGCTTCATCGCCCAGCCGTACCTGGAAGGCGGCCTGTCGCTGTACGAAGGCGACAACGGCAGCGTGTCGTTCGCGGCCGGCACGTGGAACAGCCTGCACTCGCAAACCGACGACGGGTTCGTCGGAGGGGGCGCACCCGGGATCTACTACGAGAACGACTTCTATGCGGGTCTCGGCTTCGGATTCGCCGGCGGCTGGGGCGCCGACGTCACCTATACGGCCTACATGAGCCCGCGCGGGAGCTGGGGCACCGTGAAGGAGCTGGCCGTCGGCCTGAGTCATGACGACGTCATCGCCCCCTACATCACGCTGGCGTTCGAGATCGACGGCAGCGCCGCCGGCGACAACGAGGGCACCTACCTCGAGCTGGGCATCGAGCCGTCGCTGCCGCTCGAGGACGCGCCGGTGAGCGTCTCGTTTCCGGTGGCGATCGGCCTGAGCCCGAGCGACTACTACGATCCGGGCGGTGTAAACGAGGCGTTCGGCTTCTTCAACGTCGGCGCGTCGCTCGGCATCCCGATCAGCGGCATCCCGGAGGAGTGGGGTTCCTGGGAGTTTGCCGCCGGCGTCCAGCTGCTGTTCTTCGGCGACGTACTCAAGGAGATCAACGGCAGCGACGACGGCGTCGAGCCCATCGCGATATTCGGGCTCAGCCTCGGCTACTAGAGTCCGCCGGCAACAAGTTGATAGAATACGCGCCGGCCGGCCCGTGTGCTTGCGGGCCGGCCGGTGTACGTTAGGGGTTCGTCCCATTCCTGAAACAGTTCGAGGCAAACTCAGCGTCGCACCGAACACGTTGAACGTGGAAGGGGACGGCATGCATTGACGCGGCCGTCCCCAGGCCGCGCACGGCGCGGCCCGGCGGCGCGGGGCGACGGGGTCCCCGCTAGCAGCCGCCGGGGGTTTGGGGCGTAGCCCCATCTATAGATGACGCAATTGGCCGAATCACCACCGGCGCCGGCGACCGATTCGCTGTCGGACATCCTGCGCGCGGCGCGCGATGAACTGCAGGCCGATACGCTGGCCGCGCGCGGGGGCAGCGAGAGCCTGGCGCGCTATTCCGGACAGATCGACCGGATCGTCCGTCAGATCTACCGCACGGCGCGCGAAGAAACCGACGCGCCGGTGGCGATCGTGGCCGTTGGCGGCTACGGCCGACGGCAACTGTGCCTGCACTCCGACGTCGACCTGCTGTTCCTGTTCGGCCGGCCGATCCGCGCCGCCGACGAGCGTTTCCTGAAGGCGATGCTGCACCCACTGTGGGACCTGCGCTTCGACGTCGGGCATCACGTGCGGGAAGCCGCGGATCTCAGGGAGGCCGACACCGACAACCCGGAATATCTGGTCGCGCTCACCGACGCCCGCCATCTCGACGGCGATGCAGGCCTGTTCGAGAAGCTCGGCGAGGTCTGCCAGGGAGCCAAGGCGGCCTGGTCCGACGCGATGCTGGCGGCGCTGCGCGATCTGACCGAGCAGCGCCATGCCCAGTTCAACCGGACGCTCTACCACCTGGAGCCCGACGTCAAGAGCGCGCCGGGAGGGCTGCGCGACGTCTCCGCCGTGCGGATGATCCGCCGCTTGAGGAGACCGGCCGTGCGGCGGCTGTACATACCGATCGGACGGGTGGACGAAGCGGAGGACTTCCTGCTGCGCATCCGTTCAATCCTGCACCTCAAGCGGAACCGCAACCTGAACGTGCTCACCCACGACCTGCAGGACGCCGCGGCCGGGCTCTTCGGCTCGCCGACGGACAAGCTGGAGCGGCAGGCCGAAGCGCTCATGAGCACCTATTTCCACCACGCGCGCATCGTCAACCGGGCGCTCGGCAGGTCGCTCAGGGCGCTGGATGGCGGATCCCGCGAGGCCGCGGTGGCGGTGACGGAGGGACTGGTCCGCCGCGACAACGACATCTCGTTCGCGGACGCCACGCGCGCGTCGCTGCAGCCGCACGCCTGGCTGCGGGCATTCGATGCGGCGCTCGACGAGGACTGCGCGGTGTCCGAGCAGGTGCTCACGTGCATCTACCGGCACGGCGACCGCTACGCCCCCGAGCGCTTCTTTCCTTCGACCGACCAGCTCGACGTGCTGCGGCGCGTCATGCGGCCCCGTCCCGGGCTCTACGCCCGGTTGTCGCAGATGCACGACTGCGGCCTGATCGGCCGCATGTTCCCGGAGTTCCACAAGGTCTACTGCCTGGTGATCCGCGACTCCTATCACAAGTACACGGTGGACGAGCATACGCTGCAGACCATCCGCAACCTGGAAGGGCTGTGCTCGCCGACCACGCGGAGCCGGCGCCGGTTCGCGAACCTGCTGGCCGAAACCCCGGATACCGATCTGCTCACGCTGGCGCTGCTCTTCCACGACGTCGGCAAGTGGACGAACCGCAACCACGCCGAGGAGGGGGTGCGCATGGCGCTCGGCGCGCTGCGGCGCATCCGGATGCCCGAGGAGGACATCGCGACCATCGAGTTCCTCATCCGGCACCACCTGCGGATGTCGACCGCGGCGTTCCGGCGCGATACGGCGGACCCCAATGTCGTGCGGCAGTTCGCGCGGCTCGTCGGCACCGAGCAGCACCTGAAGCTGCTCTGCCTCCTGACGCTGGTCGACGTCAGCGCGGTCGGGCCGGACGTGATGACCCCCTGGAAGGAAGAGCTGCTGTGGCGGTTCTACGTCGATGCGTAC
The DNA here is from genome assembly GCA_965207665.1 of Vicinamibacterales bacterium. GTDB lineage: Bacteria > Acidobacteriota > Vicinamibacteria > Vicinamibacterales > UBA8438 > JAAXGX01. Next base: position 1,447,560 of record CBDBMV010000002.1, on the reverse strand, counting down.
AACCGGCTCACGCTCGGCTACGGCGACGACGTGATCGACACGGCGGCGGCCAGCCTCGCCGAGCTGCATTCAAGCCGGCCCGCGGACGTTCCGCAAGGCGAGCTGGAGGCGTTCCTCGACGGGCTGCCCGAGCGCTACCTGCGGCTCGTGGACGCCCCGCAGGTGTACGAGCACGTGCGCCTGTCGCGCGATCTGCAGGCGCAGGACGTGCACTACACGCTGGAGCAGAAACACTCGGCCTGGGAGCTGGCCATCGTGTCGGGCAACCAGCCGGGCCTGTTCTCGAAGGTGTGCGGCGTGCTGTCCTACTTCGGCATGGACATCCTGCGCGGCCAGGCGATGACCAACCGCCAGGGACTGGCCGTCGACGTCTTCGAGTTCACCGACGGGGAGCGGTTCTTCGAGCTGAACCCGGAGGCCCGCGCGATGTTCACCGACCTGCTCGCGGACATCGTGGCCGGCCGCAAGGACATCGACAAGATCCTGCTGCCGAAGCAGCGCGGCCTCAAGCGCCGCGGGCCGGCACGCGTGCGGCCCGTGGTGCACTTCGACAACGCCTATTCCGAGCGCTTCAGCATCCTGGAGGTCGTGGCCCAGGACGCCTGGGGCCTGCTCTACGGCATCAGCCGGGTCATCTCGCAGCACGAGTGCGACATCGAATTCGTATTGATCTCCACCGGCACCGACCGCGCCATAGATGTGTTCCATCTGACAAGGGGCGGTGCGAAGCTCGCGGCCGGGGAAGCCGCGGCGCTGCAGGAGAGCCTGGAATCGCTGCTGAAATCCTGACGAGACGTGGGAATGAAACTGATCAAGGCAATCGTGCGGCCCAACCGGGTCGACGAAGTGAAGGACGCATTGTCGGAGGTCGGAATCCCCGGCATGACGGTTTCCGAGGTGCGGGGCCACGGCCGCCAGCGCGGCCACCCCACCATCTATCGGGGGAGCGAGTATGAGATAAGTCTGTTGCCGAAGGTCGAAATCGAGGTGGTCCTGCCGGACGACCTCGTGGATGATGCCATCGACGCGATCATGAACGCGGCGCGGACCGGCGAGATCGGCGACGGCCGCGTGTTCGTCATCCCGATCGAGCAGGGCCGCATCATCCGCACCGGCGAACGCGATACCGTGTAATCCACTCAAACAACAAGGACAACAGGAGGAACTCGAATGACCACACAGGACGTCATGGCGCTGATCCAGGCCAAGGGAATCCAGGCGGTCGACCTGCGCTTCGTCGACATGCCCGGCCTCTGGCAGCACTTCACGATGTCGACGTCGGAATTCAACGAGGATGCGTTCGAGGAAGGCGTCGGGTTCGACGGCTCCAGCATCCGCGGATTCCAGCAGATTCAGGAAAGCGACATGCTGCTCTTTCCGGATCCGTCGACCGCGTTCGTCGATCCGTTCGCCGCGGCGCCGACACTGGTCCTGATCTGCAACGTCAAGGACCCCGTCACCGGCGAGTCGTATTCGCGCGACCCGCGCTACATCGCGCAGAAGGCCGAGGCGTACCTGAAGTCGACCGGCATCGGCGACACCGCCTACTTCGGGCCCGAGCCGGAGTTCTTCATCCTCGACGACGTGCGCTTCGGCCAGGGCTACAACCACGGCTTCTACTACATCGACGCGAAGGAAGGGTTCTGGAACGCCGGCAAGGAGGAGGATCCGAACCTCGGTTACAAGCCGCGCTACAAGGAGGGCTACTTCCCCGTGCCGCCGATGGACAGCCACCAGGATCTGCGCACGGAGATGATGCTCACGCTCGAGTCGGTCGGCGTGGAGGTCGAGGTGCACCACCACGAGGTGGCGACGGCGGGTCAGGCCGAGATCGACATGCGCTTCGATTCGCTGGTGAGCATGGGCGACAAGCTGCTGAAGTACAAGTACGTCATCAAGAACGTCGCGCGCCGCCACGGCAAGACCGTGACGCTGATGCCGAAGCCCGTGTTCCAGGACAACGGGTCGGGCATGCACGTTCACCAGAGCATCTGGAAGGGCGGCTCGAACACGTTCTTCGAGGCCGGCACCTACGCCGACCTGAGCAGCACGGCCCTGCACTACATCGGCGGAATCCTGAAGCACGCCCCGGCGCTGCTGGCGTTCTGCAACCCGACGACCAACTCGTACCGCAGGCTGGTGCCGGGCTACGAGGCGCCGATCAACCTGATCTACTCCCAGCGCAACCGCAGCGCGGCGGTCCGGATTCCGGCGTACTCGCGCAGCGAGAAGGCGAAGCGCATCGAGGCCCGGTTCCCCGATCCAACCTGCAACGGCTACCTGGCGTTCAGCGCGCTGCTGATGGCGGGCCTCGACGGCGTCCAGAACAAGATCACGCCGCCGGGACCGCTCGACAAGGACCTGTACGACCTGCCGCCGGAGGAGCACGCGCAGATCGCCAGCACGCCGGGCAGCCTGGCCGAGGTGCTCGACAAGCTGGAGGAAGACCACGACTTCCTGCTGAAGGGCGACGTGTTCACGCCGGACGTGATCGAAGGGTGGATCGCCTACAAGCGGGAGAACGAGGTGGATGCGATCCGCCTGCGGCCGCACCCGTGGGAGTTCGCGCTCTACTTCGACATCTAGTAGTCCGTAACACAACCCCGCCCCCGGCGGCAGACCCTCTGCCGCCGGGGGTTTGGGGCGCAGCCCCATTTGACATTCCATGGCGAATGGCGCCCCAATCACCGCGCGAGACCTGTTCCTGTCGCGGGATCTCACGGAGGCCGAGGCCCACGGGTATCTCGCGGCGCACGGGTTCCGGGACCCCGCGACCGCCGACGAGCTGCTGCAGCAGCTTGCCGACGACCTGCCGACCCGGCTGGCGCTGGGCGAGCTCGCCGATCCGCTGATCGAGACGCTCACCGAAGCGGCGGACCCCGATGCCGCGGTTGCCGGATTCTGCCGCTACGTCGCCAACCGCTTTCCCAAGAGCTCGTTCATCGGCTACCTGCAGGACGATCCCCGCACGCTGCAGATCCTGACCGCCCTGCTGGGGGCGTCGCCCCTGCTCGGCGACATCCTCATCCGCAATCCGGAACACCTCCACTGGCTGCACCGCGAGCTCGACTGCCCGCCCCCGGACCTGGACGACTACCAGGCCGAGTTGAACCAGTTGCTGGCGCAGGACGCGGACGTCGATCACCGGCTCGACATGCTCAAGCGGTTTCAGCGGCGCGAAACGCTGCGCATAGCCGGCCGCGACCTGCTGGAGAAGGACACGCTGCGCTCGACCACCGAGCAACTGTCCAACCTCGCCGACGTGCTGACCGACGGCGTGCTGCGGTCGGTGCGCACGGCGGCGGATGACGCGGGCGGCGCGGCGCACGGATCGTTCGCCGTCATCGGCATGGGCCGGCTGGGCGGCCGGGAGCTTGGCTACAACCCGGACATCCAGCTTGCGTGCCTCTACGACCCGGCCGACGCCGCGGCCGAAGTTCACACCCGGCAACTGGCGCACCAACTGACGGCGGGCCTTTCGGAAACAGCCGGCGCAGGGTACCGTGTCGAGCACGGACTGCAGCCGCCGGGCTCGCGGGCCGGCGGCGCCCTCACCCTCGAACAGGGCATCCGATACTGCGAGCGCGCCGCCGGGACCGATGAACGGCTCGCGCTGATCAACATGCGGCCGATCGCGGGCGATCCGGCGCTGGTCAGGCGGTTCCTGGAGCGGGTCAAGCCAATCGTCTTCGGCGCTCGTCCGGATCCGACCACCCTCGACGAGCGCAACGTCCGCACCGGGCCGGCCGGCAGCCGGGAGGTCGAACTGTTCACTCAGCGCCTGCGGTTGCTCCACGGCGCGCGGCATCCCGACCTGCAGGACGCAAATACGCTGGCGGCGCTGGCGCACCTGCCGGCGTGCGGGCTGCTTGCCGCAACCGTGGCCGAACCGCTGGCGGAGGCCTACAGCTTCCTGCGCAGGCTGGAGCACCGGCTGCAGATCGGCGGCGACGGGCAGGCCGCGGTGCTTCCGGAGGACCCCGCCGAGGTGGAAATCGCGGCCAGACGCATGGGTTTCGCCACCGCGGCGGATCTCGAGTCCGCGCGCGCCAGGCATCGCAGCGTCGTGAAGGAGCACTGCGCCGGAGGCTGAACGAGCCGCCCCCCGGTGATACGGTATGATGCCCTGCTGCGCTCTATCCGGTGCGGCGCGCAGAGACAAATGAGTTTGCGCATCCTGATAGTGGGCTACGGCCGCATGGGCAGGACGGTCGAGCGGCTGTGCGATTCGTACGGCTGCGAGGTCGTCGAGCGGCTGGACATCCACAACAACGCGGACGGCGAAGGGATCGACGCGGCGCGCCTGCCGGCCGCCGACGTGGCGATCGACTTCTCGACGGCCGACGCCCTGCTCGTCAACCTGCCGCGCCTGGCCGCCATCGGCATGAACGCCGTGGTGGGCACGACCGGCTGGAACGCGCATGAAGAGCGCATGAAGGCGCTCGTGGCGGACGCCGGCATCGGGGTGGTCGCCGCGGCGAACTTCTCGCTCGGCGTAAACGTGTTCCAGGTCATTGCCGAACGTGCGGCGCAACTGCTGCAGCCGCTCGACGAGTTCGGCGCATGGATCCACGAGACGCACCACGCCGCGAAGATCGACGCCCCCTCCGGCACGGCGATCGCGCTGCGGGACGGCATGCGCCGGTCCGGGTACGAGGCCGCTATCGACATGGCGTCGACCCGCGCCGGATCGTGCCCGGGAACGCACACCGTCGGCTTCGACGGCCCGTTCGAGGCGCTGTCGCTGACGCATGCGACGCGCGACCGGGCCACGTTCGCGCACGGGGCCATCGCCGCCGCGCGCTGGGTGCACGGCAAGCGCGGCTGGTTCACCATGCGCGACGTCCTGGGACTGGAGCCGTAGGCCATGGACGCACCCTGGCGCGGCTGCGGCACAGCGCTCGTCACGCCCTTCACGGCCAACGGCGAACTCGACGAGGCTTCCGTTCGGCGTCTGGCCCGGCGGCAGATCGACGCGGGCGTCCACTTCCTCGTGCCGTGCGGCACCACCGGCGAGAGCCCGACCCTGACGCACGCCGAGAAGCTGCGCGTGGTGGAGATCGTGATCGACGAAGCCGGCGGCAGCGTGCCGGTGCTGGCGGGGGCCGGCGGCTACGACACGCGCTCGACCGTGGCGCTGGCGCGTGAGCTGGCGGCGCTCGGCGCGGACGGCCTGCTGTCGGTGACGCCGTACTACAACAAGCCGACCCAGGAGGGCCTGTACCGGCATTTCCGGACCATCGCGGACAGCGTCGACCGCCCGCTCGTCCTCTACAACGTGCCGAGCCGGACCGGCTGCAACATCAAGCCGCCGACGCTCCTGCGCCTGGCGGCGGCCGGCAACATTGCCGGGGTCAAGGAAGCGTCGGGCGATCTCGGGCAGATGTGCGAGATCTGCCGCACGGCGCCCGGCGACTTTGCCGTGCTCTCCGGGGACGACGCGTTCACGCTCGCGCTGCTGGCGCTCGGCGGACGCGGCGTGATTTCCGTGGCCGGGAACGAGGCCCCGGCCGCGATGGCGCAACTGGTCGAGCTGGGCGAGAGCGGCGATTTCGCTGGCGCACGCGCGGTGCACGAGCGGCTGCTGCCGCTGATGCAGGTGAATTTCATCGAGTCCAACCCGATCCCGGTCAAGGCCGCCATGGAGGTGATGGGCCTCGCGCCGGCGCACTACCGGCTGCCCTTGTCGCCGCCCGCGCCTACGTCGCGGGAGCGCATCGCCGCCGTGCTCGCGGAGCTGGGCATGGCCAGGAGCGCGGAGAACGCCGAAACGGCGGGAGGATCGTGAGCAGCGCGCAGCCGGCGGAACTGGCGGAGGAGATCCAGCAGCTCGCGGCGCAGCCGGACGGCGGCGGCCGGCAGCGGGCCCGGGCGGCATTCGACCGGCTGCGGGCGGAGTTGTCGGCCGGCCGCGTGCGCGCGGCCGAGCCGGACCCCGCGGCGCCGACCGGCTGGCGCGTCAACGCCTGGGTCAAGCAGGGCATCCTGCTCGGCTTCCGCTCCGGCGACATCGCAGCCTATCCGGCGGCCAGCGCCGACCAGCCCTATCTCGACAAGGACACGCTGCCGCTCAAGCGCCTCGACGGCGCCTCGAAGGTACGGCTGGTGCCGGGCGGCTCATCCATTCGGGACGGCGCGTACATCGGCGCCGGCGTGATCTGCATGCCGCCGATGTACGTCAACATCGGCGCCTACGTGGGCGACGGCAGCCTGATCGACTCGCACGCCCTGGTGGGATCGTGCGCGCAGGTCGGCAGCGGCGTGCACGTCAGCGCGGCGGCGCAGATCGGCGGCGTCCTGGAGCCGGTCGGCGCGCTGCCGGTCATCGTGGAAGACGACGTGCTGGTCGGGGGGAACACCGGCCTGTACGAAGGCGCAGTGGTGCGGCGGCGGGCCGTCATCGCCGCGGGCACCGTGTTGACCGGTTCGACGCCGGTCTACGACCTGCCCAACCGGCGCCTGATCAAGCCCGACCCGGGGCAGCCGGTCGTCATCCCGGAGGGCGCGGTCGTCGTGCCCGGGGCGCGCGCCGTGACCGCGCCCGCCGGCCGGGAATGGGGCCTGTCGCTCGCCACGCCGGTCATCGTGAAGTACCGTGACGACCGCACCGACACGCGCACCGGACTAGAGGCATGGCTGCGGTAGATCTCGTCCGCGTCGCGCGCACGCTGATCGACATCGACTCGACCACCGGCAAGGAAGGCGATGCAGCCGGATGGGTGGCGCGCTGGCTGCGCAGGCGCGGCTACGACGTCGTGGAGCAGCCGGTGGCCGCGCGGCGCTTCAACGTGTACGCCACGCTCGATTCGCCCGAGGTGGTGCTGTCGACGCACATCGACTGCGTACCCCCGTTCTTTTCGAGCCGCGAGGAGAACGGCTGCCTCTACGGGCGCGGCGCCTGCGACGCGAAGGGGATCCTGGCCGCGCAGATGGCCGCCCTGGAGCGCCTGCGCGACAGCGGCGAGCGCCGGGTGGGACTGCTCGTCGTCGTCGGCGAGGAGCGCGGCAGCCACGGCGCCCGCGCCGCCAACAAGCGCGCCCCGGGCTCCAGGTACCTCATCAACGGCGAGCCGACCGACAACCGCCTGGCAACCGCCACCAAGGGCGTCTACCGGGTCCGGCTCTCCACGTCGGGACGGGCGGCGCACTCCGCCTATCCGGAACTTGGCGAGTCCGCGGTCGAGAAGCTCGTCGATGCGCTCGTCGCGCTGCGGAGTCTCGAGCTGCCGGCCGACCCTGTTCTGGGAGACACGACCTACACGGTCGGGATGCTGTCCGGCGGCGTGGCGCCCAACGTCGTGCCGCCCGCGGCCGAGGCGGACGTCAACTTCCGCACCGTGGGGCCCGCCGAGCGCCTGCGCGAACGGCTCGACCTGCTCCCCGGCACCGTCTCCATCGACGACATCGTGATAGTGCCGCCCGTGCGGCTGACGACCGTGCCCGGCTTCGACACCGCGGTCTTCTCCTTCACGACCGACATCCCATTCCTCGACGCGTGGGGCAAGCCGCTGCTGCTCGGCCCCGGCTCCGTGCACGTGGCGCACAGCGCGGAGGAGCACGTGAAGGTCGACGAGCTGGTGCGCTCGGTCGACCTGTACGAGAAGCTCGCCCGGGAGCTGCTGGCCGGCGGCGGCTGATACCATCAGCCGATGCCGCTGCTCGACGGCCACGAGGAACCGCCGCCCGTGCGGCGCCGCTGGCCGTACTGGCTGATCGCGGTCGCGCTGGCGGCCGCGGCAGCCTGGCTGCTGGCGCCCCGGTTCCTGCCGCCCGCGGGCGACACCGACAGTGCAGCGCCGGCCGCGGCGCGACCGGCAGCACCCGCTGCTCCGGCCGCGCCGGAAACCGCCGTCGCCGAAGCGCCCGAGCCGGAACGCACCGCGCCGGAGCCGGAGCCCGAACCGGCTGCCGAGCCCGAGCCGCCGGCGCCCGAGCCTCCCCCGCCGCCCCCGATAGTCCTGCGCGTCACGAGCGACGTCGACGGCGCGGACGTCTTCATCGACCGGCAGCATGTGGGCACGACGCCGTTCGAGTCGCACGCGGTCGAGCCCGGCCGGTACCGCATCAACGTCGCCGCGTCCGGATACGAAACCTACGCGGAGGACGTGGAGATCACCGGCGACCTGACTTCGGTGGCGGCGGTGTTCAGGCTCGTGCGCCTGGAGGAGAGCGTCCCGGTCGTCCACAGGCACCGCTTCGGAAACTGCGAGGGCGAGCTGGTGGCAAGCACCAGCGGCATCGCCTACCGGACCGCGGACGACGACGCGTTCGAGGTCGGTCTCGACGCCCTGGAGGAATTCGAGGTCGACTACCTGGAGCACAACCTGCGCATCAAGGTGCGCGGCGGACGCACGTACAACTTCACCGATCATCAGGAGAACGCGGACGCCCTGTTCGTCTTCCACCGCGAGGTGGAGGAAGCACGGGAACGTCTCGCGCGCGGCGACCCGCCGGCGGCCCCCTGAACCATGTCCCCCGACCGCTGCTCCTGGGCCACGTCCGATCCCGCCTACTTCGCCTACCACGACGAGGAATGGGGGGTGCCGCTGCACGACGACCGGCGGCTGTTCGAGATGCTGGTGCTGGAGGGCGCCCAGGCCGGGCTGAGCTGGCTGACGATCCTCAAGCGCCGCGAGAACTACCGGCGCGCCTTCGACGGGTTCGACCCGCGGGTGGTGGCCCGCTACGGCGATACGGAGATCGCGCGCCTGCTTGCCGACGCCGGCATCATCAGGAACCGCCTGAAGATCAGATCCGCGGTCACGAACGCGCGCGCTTTCCTGAAGGTGCAGGAGGAGCTCGGCAGCTTCGACCGCTACATCTGGGACTTCGTCGGCGGCCGCCCGGTGCAGAACGCCTGGACCAGGCTCGACGAGCTGCCGGCGCGCACGGCGCTCTCGGACACCTTGAGCAAGGATCTCAAGAGGCGCGGCTTTTCATTCGTCGGCTCGACGATCTGCTATGCCCACATGCAGGCGACGGGCATGGTGAACGATCACCTGGTCGGTTGCTTCCGCCACCGCGCCGTGCAGCGGCTGGCGGAGTGACGGCCGGACCAAGGAGAAGAACGATGCATGCGAGATGGGCGGTAGCGGCGGCGCTGGCAACGGCAATCGCGGCGGCGTGCTCGAGCGCGGACACGCAGGAAGACCGCAACTATCCCCGCAACGCGGCCGAGTTCGACGTCTTCTTCGACGAGGTCTCGAACTGGGGCCGCTGGGGGGCGGACGACCAGGTCGGCACGTTCAACCTGATCACCCCCGAGAAACGCCAGGCGGCGGCGGCGCTCGTGCGCAGCGGCGTCAGCGTCTCGCTCTCGCACAACCCGATGCCCGACGAGGCGCCCGACAATCCGGACACCGCGTTCGACCACGTCATGCGTGAGAGCCTGACGTCCGACATCTACACGTTCAGCTATCACGGCTACAGCGTCAGCCACATCGACGCGCTTTGCCACATCACGCACAAGGACCGGCTCTACAACGACATCCCGAAGGCGACCAACAACACGGCGGACGGCTGCGACAGGCTGGGCATAGAGCACCTCAAGCAGGGCATCGTGACGCGCGGCGTGCTGCTCGACATGGCGCGCTTCAAGGGCGTGCCGTACCTGGAGCCCGGCACCGCGATCTACACCGACGACATCGAAGCGTGGGAGGAGCAGGCGGGCGTAAGGGTTTCGGCCGGCGACGTGGTCCTCATCCGCACCGGCCGCTGGGCGCGCCGCGCGGCCGCTGGACCCTGGGAGTTGTCGGGGAACTCGGCCGGCATCCACGCGTCGGTGGTGCGCTGGATCAAGGATCGCGACGTGGCGTTCATCGGCAGCGACGCGGCCACCGACGTTCAGCCGTCGCTGGTGGAGGACGTCCGGCTGCCGGTCCACACGCTGGCCATAGCCGCGCTTGGCATGAACATGTTCGACAACATGGACCTGGAAGCGCTCGCGGAGACCGCCGCGCGGGAGAACCGCTGGGAGTTTCTGCTGACGGCGGGTCCGATCCCCGTCGAAGGCGGCACCGGCTCGCCGCTCAACGCGATCGCGGTGTTCTGATTCGCGGCCGCCGGCGCACAGGCCGCTACCACATCTGCCGCAGCAGGGCGAGCAGCGCCGCTTCCCCGTCCGGCTCTTCGCGCAGGCCGGGGCGTTCGGCGACCACTTCACTGGCGACGGCCGGCAGCTCGTCTTCGCGCGCGCCGACGTCGCGCAGGCGGGCCGGCAACTCAAGTTGCCGGATGAACGCCTCCACAGCGTCCGCCGCATCCGCCGCGACCGCCTCGGGACTGCGCCCGCGCACCTGAATGCCGAGCGCCTCGGCGATCAGCCCCTGTTGCGGCAGCGTCCGCGGCGCCAGGTAGCGCATGCAGTGCGGGAGGGTGATGCAGGAGGTCACGCCGTGCGGCACGTCCCAGCGCGCGCCGATCTGGTGGCCCAGCACGTGGCTCAGGCGCACGCCGACGTTGGCCATGCCGAAGATGGACATCCAGGCCGCGATCTGGCACTCGCCGCGCGCGTCCATGTCATCCGTGTCGGCGACGGAGACGGGCAGATGGCGCCGCAGCCGGCGGATCGCCTCCATGGCCAGCGCGTCGCTCACCGGCTGGGGGTTTTCCGACCAGAGCGCCTCGATGGCGTGGTCCAGCACCTTCACCCCAGTGGCGGCCCACAACTGCTGCGGCGTGGGCCGGGTGAGCTCGGGGTCCAGAATCACGGTCCGCGGGCAGATGCGCGGGTCCGCGCGCAGGCCCTTGACGCGGGTCGCTTCGTCCGTGATGCCGGCGAACGGCGTGAACTCGCCGGCCGACAGCGTCGTCGAAATGGCGATCTGCGGCATGTCGGACTGGGTCTGGCCGTCTTCCAGCAGCTCCTGCGCGACGATCTTGGCGGCGTCGATCGGGCTGCCGCCGCCGAACGCCACGAGCGCGTCGGCCCGCAGCTCGCGGGCGCGCGCCACCGCGGCCTGCACGGTCCCGCTGGGCACGTGCTGGCGGACGCCGTTGTACGTGCCGGCCCAGCGTGCGCCCAGGGTCCGCTCCAGCCGATCCACGAGGGTCGTCCGCGTCGACAGGGTGCTGCCGGTCAGGACGAGCGCCCGCCCGCAGCCCCAGCGGTCCAGCTCCGCCGGCACCCTGTCCAGTGCGCCGGCGCCGAAGATCACCTTTTCGAGTTGCGGGAACCGGTATTCGCGAATCATGCTTCCTCCCGGCGCTACGGCGCTTCCCGATTGCGCGCACGCGGGCGCGAGTGTACCCTCCACGGAAGCAACCGTCGCAATCCGGCTGCAGGAGGTTGGACGATGAAATCGTTGCACGTCGCGGTCATCGGTCTGGGTGTGCTGCTCGCGGCGGCGTCCGCAACCGCGCACCACTCCTTTTCGGCAGAGTTCGACATCAACAAGCCGATCACGCTGCGCGGAACCCTCACCGAGCTGGAGTGGGTCAACCCGCACGGGTGGGTGCACATCGACGTCGAGGGCCCGGACGGCGAGGTGGTGAACTGGGCGGTGGAGATGGGCAACCCCACGGCGCTGCTGCGGCGCGGCCTGCGCAAGAGCGACTTCCCGCCCGGCATCGAGTTCGTCGTCGAGGGCTATCTCGCCAAGGACGGCACGCCGACCGCCAACGGCATCACGATCACGTTCGAGGACGGGCGCGAGTTCTATTCCGGCTCGGTGGGCACCGGCGCCCCGGAACCGACCCCGCAGCAGTAGCAGCCCCGATGGAGCACGTGCCTGCGCGCTGCGTAGCGGTCCCGCTCGCCGCGATCGGCTTGAGCCTGGTACTGGCCGCGGCGTGCGGACAGCCGCCCGCCGACGTTCCCGATGCGTACGTACCGGCGCGAACCGCCGACGGGCATCCGGACCTGCAGGGCGTCTGGCAGGCGCTCAACACGGCCGCCTGGGACATCCAGGACCACTCGGCGAGCGCCGGCGTGCCGGCCGGGCAGGGCGTGGTGGAAGGGAACGAAATCCCCTACCAGCCATGGGCGCTGGAGCAGAAGCGGCTGAACTTCGAGAACCGCGCGACGGCCGACCCCGAGACGCAGTGCTACATGCCGGGCGTGCCGCGCATCACCTACATGCCCTATCCGTTCCAGATCCTGCAGTTCGCCGACCGGATACTGATCCTGTACGAGTACATCCACGTGACGCGCACCATCTACATGGACGGCACTCCGCATCCCGAAGGGCACATCGACTTCTGGATGGGCGACTCGCGCGGCCACTGGGAAGGCGATACGCTGGTTGTGGACGTCATCCACTTCAACGATCAGACCTGGTTCGACCGCGCCGGGAACTTCCACAGCGAAGCGCTGCACGTGGTGGAGCGCTACACGCCGACGGGTCCGGACCATCTGCACTACGAGGCGACCATCGAAGACCCCAAGGTGTTCACCCGGCCCTGGACCATGAGCATGCCGCTCTACCGCCGCCAGGAAGCGGACGTCCAGTTGCTGGAGTACGAGTGCTACGCTTATTCGGAAAGCGAGCTGGCGGCGGACAAGTGAGCTGATGACCGGTCCGAGAGGGAGGCGCCCATGATCCCGCGCTTCGGCTACGCGATCGGAGCCGCGGCACTGCTGGCGGCATTGACGGCGGGTGGGACCGGCGGCATGCCCGCCGCCGCCCAGGAGCTGCCGCGCCAGGCGGACGGCCGCCCCGACCTGCAGGGCTACTGGGACGGCGGACCCGTCAACGCCTCGCACAGCGTAGAGGACGGCTGCTGCGACGCCATCCATTCCCGCATGCAGAGCCGCGGCCCCGAGCGGCTCGGCCTGCCGGAACAGGTCGTCATCGACCCGCCGGACGGCCGCATTCCCTACCAGCCGTGGGCCGCCGAGCGCCGCACGGAGATGCTGTACGACATGGAAACGCCCACCGAGCTGGCGCATATCGACCCGGAAGATCGCTGCCTGCTGGTCGGCGTGCCGCGCAGCAACTACCGCGGCGACCTGGAGATCCGGCAGAACGACGGCTACGTGGTGATCCAGTACGAATGGGCGCACGCCTACCGCGTCATCCCGATGGACGGCCGGCCGCATGTCGGCGCCGACATCAAGCTCTTCAACGGCGACTCGCGCGGGCGCTGGGAGGGCGACACGCTGGTCGTGGAGGCCACCAACTTCAACGACGTGCCGTGGATCGACTCGCACGGCACCTTCTACAGCGAGGCGCTGCACGTGGTCGAGCGCTGGAGCCTGGTAGACGCCGATACGCTCCGCTACGAAGCCACGCTGGAAGACCCGAACGTGTTCACGCAGCCCTGGACGCTGGCGTTCAACATGGGCCGCAAAGGTATTGACGGGCAGTACGAATTCTTCGAAGAAAGCTGCTGGGAGGGCGTCACCAACAAGCACCGGCTCGCGGCCGGGCGGATGGCGGTCGAAGCGGGCGAGCGGCGCCTGCACACGCACGACGGCCTGCCACAGTGACGCTTGCGCACCATGCTGCAACGCACTGACACCGCTCGTCTCCTTGGCGCGGCGCTGGTCTGCGCCTGCCTGGGAGCTCCGCTAGGGGCGCTCCAGGACCCGGATGCACTGCGGGCCGCCGCCGAGAGCGGGGACGCCGACGCGGCGTACCGACTAGGGCGCGCATACCAACGCGGCCGCGACGTGGTCCGTGATCCCGCGGAAGGGGCGCGGTGGGTCAGGATCGCCGCCGAGCAGGCCCACGCCGAGGCCCAGAACGACCTCGGCCGTTCGTACGCCAACGGCTACGGCGTGCCGCGCGACCTGGAGGAAGGCGTGCGCTGGTTCCAGCTCGCCGCCGAGCAGGGGTTTGCGGTCGCGCAGGGCAACCTCGGGCTGGCGTATGCCAATGGACTCGGCGTCGCCGTGGACGAGGAGGAGGCCATCCGCTGGTTCCGGCTCGCCGCCGAGCAGGAGCTGCCGCTTGCGCAGCATCGGCTCGGACTGGCCTACGCCAACGGCACGGGCGTGGAGGAGGATGACGCCGAGGCGCTGCGCTGGTTCCAGCTCGCCGCCGACCAGGGATTCGCCGCGGCCCAGCACAACCTGGCCGTGGCCCACGCCAACGGCCTGGGCGGCGTCGCGCAGGATCCGGCCGAGGCGGTGCGCTGGTTCCGCCTCGCCGCCGAGCAGGGGCACGCCGCGGCGCAGGGCAATCTGGGCGTCGCATATTCGAACGGGCTGGGCGTCATGCGCGACGCGATAGAAGCCGTGCGCTGGTTCCGGCTCGCGGCCGAGCGCGGATACGGCGCAGCGGAGTACGCGCTGGTCGATCTCGAGGCGATCCTGACGCTCGAGGAGCTCGAGGAAGCCGAGCGCCGGGCGGACGAGTGGCGCGCCGCCTACCGCCTTGCGCGCAGCCGCCGGTAAATCGGTCGGGAGGGAAGCATCATGCGGGATCTACGTGTTGTCGCCGCCGTGCTGGCTCTGGCCGCGTGCAGCGCGGCTTCGGCGTTCGGGCAAACGCCTGACGCGTGGGAGCCGCCGCGCATGCCCGACGGCCGCCCCGACCTCCAGGGCGTCTGGGTCAACAACGTGGCCACGCCGCTCCAACGGCTCCCGGCCATGGCCGACCGCTCGCACCTGTCGGAAGAAGAAGTGGCGGCGCTGGAGGAGCGCGCCGAACGGATCTTCGCCAACGGGCGCAGCGCGTTCACGACGCCGGAAGGCGCGTTCCGGGCCGCACTGCAGGACGTGGAGACCTACAACGGGGAATCCACCAGCAGCTCGATCGGCATGATCGACATCACGTTCACCGACCGCACGTCGCTGATCGTGGACCCGCCCGACGGGCGCATACCGGAGCAGACCGAGCTCGCCCAGGCGCGCGAGACGGCGGTGGACGAAGGCTGGACGTACAAGGCCGGCCCGGAAGACCTGAACAACATCCACCGCTGCATCACGACCGGCGTGCCGCGGCTCGGCGGGAACTTCGGCTCCGGGCCGTACACCTTCTACCAGATCGTGCAGACGCCGACCCACCTGGCGTTCATCAACGAGGCGTTCCACGACACGCGGCTCATACCCCTCGACGACCGCCCGCACCTGCCGGAGCAAATCCGGCAGTGGAACGGCGACTCGCGCGGTCACTGGGACGGCGACACGCTGGTCGTGGAGACGAAGAACTTCTCGCCCAAGAGCTACTTTCGCGGATCCACGGACGGCCTGCACCTGGTGGAGCGGTTTACCCGCAGCGGACCTGACACGCTGACCTACCGCGTCACGCTCTCCGATCCGGAGACCTGGGAGGAGCCCTGGACCGTGGAGGTGCCGCTGCAGCGGCGCGAGCAGGCCATCTACGAGTTCGCCTGCCACGAGGGCAACCACTCGATCGAGGGCATGCTCAAGACCGCCAGAATCGAGGAAGACCGGCCCTGACGGCGCGGCCCTTCTGATGTCTTGCGAGCTCGAAGTCATCGAGCGCAAGAGCACCGTTCCCACGAATCGTCCGCCGCTGCTGTTCGTCCACGGCCTGGGGCACGGCGCCTGGTGCTGGGCCGAGCACTTTCTCGACTACTTCGCCGCGCAGGGATTCGACGCATATGCGCTGAGCCTGCGCGGCCACGGCGGAAGCGGCGGGCGCGACGCGCTGCGCTGGACCTCCATAGCGGACTACGTCGACGACGTCGAGCGGACCGCCGCGGGACTGCCGCGCGCACCCGTGGTGGTCGGCCATTCCCTGGGCGGCATGGTCGTCCAGCACTACCTTCAGCAGCACGCCCCACCGGCGGCCGTGCTGGTGGCGCCGGCGCCGCCCGGCGGCATGCCCCTGCACACGACGCGGCTGTTTCTGGAGAATCCACTGCTCGCGCTGGAGATATTCCTCACCCGTGAGCCGGGCAGGCTGTTCTCGACGCCCGAACGCGCGAGCAAGTTTCTCTTTTCCTCCGGGCTGGCCGAGGACGCCTTGCAGCGCTACGCGGCGCAACTAGGCGGCGATTCGTTTCGCGCGCTCCTGGAGCTGACCTACCGGCGGCCGGACCCCGCCCGCGTCCGGAAAACGCCGCTGCTCGTGCTGGCCGGCTCGCGCGACTGCCTCACGCCACCGTCCACGGCCAGGCGCACCGCGAACGCCTACGGCGCCGACCTGCGGATCCTGCCGGACATCGCGCACGACCTGATGCTGGACCCGGGCTGGCGCCGCGCGGCCGACGCGATGCATGAGTGGTTGATTGGCCGGATCCACCGTGGTAGCGTGCCGGGTCATGCAAGCTGAACTGACTCGGCGGAGCCTGTTGCGAAGCGCGTTGGCTGCCGGCGGCGTCCTGGGAACGGGCACAGCGCCAGCGTTCACTGCCGCCGTCCGGGAGATCCAGCCGCGCGATGCGTCGCCGGCGGGTTCGACCACGCCGATCAGCCGGCAGTACGCGCGGTGGGTAGCCGGCCTGCGCTACGAAGACCTGCCTCCCGAGGTCGTCGACCGCACCAAGGGACTGACGCTGACCGCCCTCGCGTCCGCGCTCCTCGGCTCCGACGCGCCCGCCGCCCAACAGGCCATCCGGATTGTCACCGAGGACGAGGCAGGCGCAGTGCACGGCTCCACGCTCCTGGTGGAAGGGACGCGGGCCACGAAGGCCGGCGCCGCCTTCGCGAACGCCGAGATGGTGTGGGGCGGCCGGAAACTGGACACGTTCCGCATGCTGCTGCATCCGGGCACGTGCATCGTCCCCTGCGCGCTCGCCGCCGCGGAAGCCGAGGAGGCTTCCGGGCGGGACTTCATCACGGGCCTCGCGGCCGGCTACGAGGTTACGTCTCGGATGGCGGCCGAATTCATTCCGACGGTGATGTCGCGCGGCTTTCACGCCGGGCCGGTGTTCGGCATCTTCGGCTCCGCCGTCGCGGCGGCCAAGATCATGCGCCTCACCGAGGACCAGCTTACGCACGCGATCGGGCTGTGCGTGAACCTCGCGGGCGGCAACCTGGAGAGCCTCAGCCTGCGCGAGAGCGCGGCGGCGCGCAACGCCATGCTGGCGGTCGCCCTGGCGAAGCAGGGTCGCACGGCGGGCGAGCGGGCCATCGAGGGCGACGCCGGGTTCTATCACGCCTACACCGGCAACAACCGGGGCGACCTCACGTACAGCTTCACCGGCGACACCCGGGCCAGCCTGGACGCGCTCACCACCGGTCTGGGCGAAACGTGGCTGTTTCTGGAAACGCTCTACCGCAATTACTCCACGGCCGGTTACAACATCGCGCACGTCGCCGTAACGGCGGAGCTGTGCGAGGAGCACGGCATCCGCTACGAAGACGTCGATCGTGTGGAGGCCGTCGTGAACTGGCTGGAGACGCAGTACCCGAGCCCCGCCTTTCCCACCCGTAGGGAAGACACGGCGGAGGCGGCTCCGGGCAGGACCAAGTACTTCGCCGCGTACGGCGTCGTGAGCGGCGGCTACCCCCTGCTGCCGGGTACGCCGGACCCGCCGGAAGTGCTCGAGCTCATGCACCGGGTGACGATCATCCCGTCGCACGAAATGACGCTCTTCGGTCCCCGCATCACCATCTTCACCAGGGACGGGCGGAGCTACACGAAGCAGGCCACCGGGCGCGAGTTCATCTGGGACTTCGACGAGCAGGCGCGGCGCATGCGCGAGGTCGTTCCGGGGCTCCCCATCCCGGCGGCGCGATTCGAGGAGCTCGTCGCGACGTGCCGCGACCTCGACCGGGAGCGCCTGGCCCAACGGCTCGCCGAGCTGACCATCGCGTAGCGGCCGCGCGCAAGCGGCGTCGGGCTCGCGCCGGGGCTACGTTTCTGCGCCCTGCCGCTGGACTTCGTCCTCGATTTCGTCCATCAGCGCGACCAGGTCGAGCAGGTCGTGGCTGGTCACGGTCCCGAGGAATTCACCCGTGCGGGGGTCCATCACCGCCGCCACGGTCATCCAGTGGGCCGCCATCCGCTGGAGCACGTCGTCGATCGGCTCGTCGGGCGCCGCCTGCGGCACTCTCCGGCGCAAGGCATCACGCAGCGGGGCATCCGCGCGCGCGCCGTCGCGCAGCGCCCGCGCCTTGCTCAGGGGCACGATGCCCGCGGGAACGCCGTCGTCCACGACCAGGTAGTCGAACTGATCCGGCACCGTCCATTCCGCGAGGAACCTCTCAACCGACACTTCGGAGCCCGGATAGGCGCGCGTCCGATCCAGCACGGAGCGCACCTTGACGCCGCCCAGCGCGTGGCGCGCGAACGACGGCAGCACCAGCCTGGGCCGCGCCGGGCGGTCCGGCGCCCGGGCGCGGTCGAGCGCCGCGCCGATGGCCGGCGGCGCCAGCAGAATGTATCCGACCATCACGAGCACCAGCAGCGAGTAGACGTCGGGCCGTATGGCGCCGGACGCCACCATCACCGCTAGAAAGGCGATCTCCGCCGGCCCCTTGGCCAACATTCCGGCGGCCACCGCAAGCGGGGTGTCCAGACCGGCCAGCCGCGCGCCGGCGACGGCTCCCACGAACTTGCCCGCCAGCGGAATGCACACGAGGGCGGCGACGGTGGCCGCCGGCAAGCCGATGATGGACGCATCCAGGTGCACGCCGGCCGCGGCAAGGAACAGCGGCGTCTGCCACGCCTCGGCGAAGCGCCGCATGCCCGGCAGCATGGCGTCGCGCAGCCGGTGCGGCAGCCCCGAGAGGGAGGCGCCCAGCAACAGCGCGCCCAGGAAGCCGTGCAGTCCGACGGCCTCGGCCCCCGCGGCCGCCAGGGCGAGGCTGGCGGCGAGCAGCAGGAAATTGAGCGCCGCGGCGCCCGGGACGCGCCGCAGGAGCTCGCCCGCGCGCGGCAGCAACCGCGCTCCGGCAATCCAGACCACAAGCGCAAAGCCGGCCATGCTTGCCAGTTGCACCGCAGCGCCGCCGACGGCGGGTACGCGGTCGAATCCGCTGATGGTCGTCACCACGAGCAGCAGGACAAGCGTCTCCGCGATGATCACCGTCGTGAACACCCGCAGGCCGGTCTGCTCCTTGAGCAGGCCCCTGCCGGCCAGCACCGCGGACGCGATACCCACGCTCGACAGCGCCAGAACGCCGGCCAGCGCGAGCGCTGCCGGCAGGCGGAGACCGAGCCCAAAACCCCACAGGCCGGACGTGACCGCCAGCGCGGCAAGCACCGCCGCACCTGCCGCGAATCCTGCCGCGGCCAGATAGCGCCCGCGGGCGGCCGCCACGAAGCCGGGCAGGTCGACCTCGTCGAGGCCCATGACGAAGAAGACGAAGGCGGCGGCAAACAGGAGGATGTCGGCAGCCTCCGGCGGCTGCACAATCCCCGTCAGCGGCCCCAGAACGGCCCCGGCCAGCGTGCAGGCCACGGCCGGGTGCAGTCCGATGCGGCCGAGGAGCTGCTCCGCGGTCTTGGCCGCGGCGAGCAACAGGCCGATGTCCAGCAGGAGGTTCATGCCCGTTACATTCTCTACTGGAGAGGCGCCTCGCGGTGGCGGCGCCCGGCCCGCAGGCGCTGCAGCACGATGGCGGCGGCGGTTGCCACGTTCAGCGAATCGACGGCCGGGTCGATGTCTATCCGCACCCGTTCGTCGCACAGGTCGAGCGCGGCGCGGCTGACGCCGTCGCCCTCGTTACCGAAAAGCAGCGCCAACGGCGCGCCGTCGCTCCGCCGTACGAACGTCTCGAGATCGGTGGCGGACGGCTCGGGAGTAAGCGCGACAACGCGCGCTCCGGACGCCTTCAGCCGCCCCAGCGCGCCGGGCCACTCCTCCGCCACCTGGAACGGCAACGTGAGCGTCGTGCCCATCGACGTGCGTATGGACTTGCGGTACAGCGGATCGGCGCAGGTCGGCGAGAGCAGGACGGCCGACGCGCCGAATGCCGCGGCGCTGCGGAAGATGGATCCGACGTTGTCCGGGTTGGAGACGCCCTCCAGCGCAACGAGCGGCCGCGCCACGCCGACCGGCAGGTCCCCGGC
The DNA here is from genome assembly GCA_965207665.1 of Vicinamibacterales bacterium. GTDB lineage: Bacteria > Acidobacteriota > Vicinamibacteria > Vicinamibacterales > UBA8438 > JAAXGX01. The sequence continues at coordinate 1,427,689 of CBDBMV010000002.1, read as the reverse complement.
GTCCCGCGGCGGCGCCGGCCGCGCGCCGAGCGCCAGGCAGCCGCGATGGAACCGGAACCCGGTGATCTGGCGTAGCTGCGCCGAATCGGTCAGATACACATCAGGCCCGCCGTCGTCGCTCACGCAGGCGGACAGGGCGGGCTCCAGCCGGGAGAGCAGACTTTCGGTGAGCAACACCGCGCGCGTGGGGAACCGGGACGCAAGCAGGCGCTCGACCGCCAGCCGCCCCTCGGCCACGAACAGGCCGCCCTCGCGCATGAGCGCGGGGTCCGAGATGACGCTGAAGTCGCGCACGCGGGGATCGTCGACCGTCGCGATCCGGAGGGGCTCGATTGCCACGGGAGGAGCTGGCGGCGGACCGCCTACGTGGAGCGGACGACCGAACGGTTGCTGCGGTGCCGGTCGAGCACCTCGAGGCCGAGCGGCTTGCTGAGGTACACCTTCGCCTCGCGGTTGTCGCCGGCGTGCGGCTCGAACTTGATCACGTTGAACTGCAGGTGGTCGAGGGTGCCGCGCATGCCGTACAGCCGGTTCTTGGTCTTCACGATGATCTCGTCGAAGCCGTTGTCATGCGCCCAGGCCTCCTGCTCCTCGGTCAGGGCCCGGAAGAAGCCCTGCCCGCGCCAGTCGCGGCGGGTCCCGCCGATCCAGCTGTAGAGCACCTTGCGGTCGGCGAACTGCACGCATTCACCCAGGCGCGCGACGAGGTCGGCCAGCTTGGGATCGGTCTCGTTCGACCGCAGCTCGTGCGACACCTTGTAGGCCACGGGCACCACCGTCGACGGATCGTCCGGTAGCGGCGCCTCGGCCATCAGGATCTGATGGTCGCGTTCACCGAGCCGCCCGATCACTTCCGCCGCCGTCTTGCGGCGCGGGAACTCGCCGAAGTACTCCTCGATGTACTCGATTTCGAGAGCGCCCTGCTGCAACTCGTACTGGCGGATGTGGTATTCCATGCGCTCGAACCCGCATCATACACCCCGTCATGCCGGAGTTGCCGGACGTCGAGACGTACGTTTCCTGCCTCGCGCCGCGCGTGGTCGGGCAGCGGCTCGAACGTATCCGGCTGCCGCGGCCGTTCGTGCTCCGCTCGGTGACGCCGCCGCTCGACGACGCCTCCGGGCGGAGCGTGCTGTCGGTCGCGCGGCTCGGCAAGCGGGTGGTCATCGGACTGGCCGGCGACCTCTTCCTCGTCCTGCACCTGATGATTGCGGGTCGCCTGCGTTGGCGCGAGCGCGGCAAGGCCATTCCGAAGAAGCTCGGCCTGGCGGCGTTCGACTTCTCCAGCGGCACGCTGTTGATGACCGAGGCCGGCTCCATCAAGCGCGCCGCGCTGCACCTGGCCAAGGGTAGAGCCGGCCTGGAGGCGCACGATCGCGGCGGTCTCGAGCCGCTTGAAGCCGACTCGGCCGCGTTCCGCAAGGCGCTGACGCGCGAGAACCATACGCTCAAGCGCAGTCTCACCGATCCGCGGCTATTCTCGGGCATCGGCAACGCCTATTCCGACGAGATCCTGCACGCCGCCGGCCTCTCGCCGCTCGCGCTCACCCAACGCCTGACCGACGCGGAGATCGACCGGCTGCATGACGCGACACAGAAGACGCTCCGCGACTGGACCGGGCGGTTGCGGCGGGAAGCGGGCGACGGGTTCCCGGAGAAGGTCACCGCGTTCCGTGACGGCATGGCGGTCCACGGCCGCTACGGCAAGCCGTGCCCGGCCTGCGGCGGACCGGTGCAGCGCATCGTCTACGCCAGCAACGAGTCGAACTACTGCCCCGCCTGCCAGACGGGCGGCCGGCTGCTCGCCGACCGCGCCCTCTCACGCCTGCTCAAGCGCGACTGGCCGCGGACGCTGGAGGAGCTGGAGGCGCTGAAGCAGACGCGCTAACTCGCCGCAGAAGCGGGCGGCGCAGCAGCCGGGTCGTAGGCCAGGTTCGGGGCCAGCCAGCGCTCGACCTCCCCGACGTCCAGCCCCTTGCGCGCGGCGTAGGCCTCCACCTGGTCGCGGCCGACGCGGCCGACGGTGAAGTAGCGCGCGTCCGGATGCGCGAAGTACAGGCCGCTGACGCTGGCGGCCGGGGTCATCGCCGCCGACTCGGTCAGCGCCATGCCGGCTTCCTGCGCGCCCAGCAGCTCGAACAGCTTGAACTTCTCGCTGTGGTCCGGACAGGCGGGATAGCCGAACGCGGGCCGGATGCCGCGGTAGCGCTCGGCGATGAGCTCCTCGTTCGACAGCGACTCGCCCGGCGCGTAGCCCCACTCACGCCGGACGCGCGCATGCAGGTACTCCGCGAACGCCTCCGCCAGGCGGTCGGCCAGCGCCTTGACCATGATGGCCCGGTAGTCGTCATGGTCCCGTTCGTATTGCTCAACGAGTACCCCGGCGCCGAGGCCGGCGGTGACGGCGAACGCCCCGACATGGTCGGTCCTGCCCTGCCCGCGCGGCGCGACGAAGTCGGCGAGGGAGCGGTTGGGCCGGCCGTCGCCGAACGCCTCCTGCTGGCGCAGCATGTTGAAGCGAACGAGCTCCCTGCCGCCGGCGCCGTCCCCGGGGCCGTACAGCACCACGTCGTCCCCGTCCGCGTGCGCCGGCCAGAAACCGTATACGCCGCGCGCCGTCAGCCGGCGCCCGTCGACGATCTCCGCGAGCAGCGCCGTCGCGTGCGCGTGCAGCTCGCGGGCCGCCGCGCCCTGCGCCGGGTCGTCGAGTATGGCCGGATAGCGGCCCTTCAACTCCCAGGCGGCAAAGAAGAACGTCCAGTCGATGAACGGCGTCAACTCCTCCAGCGGCGCCTCGACGGTCCGCCGCCCGGCAAATGACGGCACGGGCAGATCCTGCCCCTCCCAGTCCGTGCGCAAGGGGTTGCCTTTGGCGGCGGCGTACGTCGCCAGTGCGCGCGCGCGGCGCCCGGCGTACTGTTCCACCAACCGGGCCTGGTCGGCGCGGTTGTCCGCGTCGAACGCGGGCCGCTGGTCGGCGCTCAGCAACTTGGAGACCACGTCGATCACCCGCGACGCATCGGCCACGTGGACCGTCGTGCCGGCGTACGCCGGGGCGATCTTGACGGCCGTGTGCTGGCGTGACGTGGTCGCGCCGCCGATCAGCAGCGGGAGCTGCATGCCGCGCTGCGTCATCTCCGTCGCCACGTAGACCATCTCGTCCAGCGACGGCGTGATCAGCCCGCTGAGGCCCACCAGGTCGGCGCCTTCGTCGGCGGCGGTCTGCAGGATCGTGTCGCACGGCGCCATCACGCCCAGGTCGATCACGTCGTAGTTGTTGCAGCGCAGCACGACGCCCACGATGTTCTTGCCGATGTCGTGGACGTCGCCCTTGACCGTGGCCATCACGATCCTGCCCTGCGCGGCGCCGCCGCTCTGTTCCTCCTCCATGTAGGGCTGGAGGTAGGCCACCGCCTTCTTCATGGCGCGGGCGCTCTTGACCACCTGCGGCAGGAACATCTTGCCCGCCCCGAACAGGTCGCCGACCACCTTCATGCCGTCCATCAACGGCCCTTCGATGACGTCCAGCGGCCGGGCGAGCCGCTGCCGCGCCTCCTCCACGTCCGCCTCGATGAAGTCGACGATGCCGTGCACCAGGGCATGGGACAGGCGGGCGCCGACGTCGCCCTCGCGCCAGGTCAGGTCGACCTCGCGCGCACGCGCCGACCCGCGCACACCTTCCGCGAACCGCACCAGGCGCTCGGTCGCGTCCGGCCGCCGGTTGAAAATGACGTCCTCGACGTGCTCCAGCAGGTCCGGCGGTATGTCCTCGTACACGGCGAGCTGGCCGGCGTTGACGATGCCCATGTCCATGCCGGCGCCGACCGCGTGGTACAGGAACGCGGCGTGCATCGCCTCGCGCACCGGGTCGTTACCGCGGAACGCGAACGACAGGTTGCTGACGCCGCCGCTGACCTTCGCGCCGGGACAGCTCGCCTTGATGCGCCGCGTCGCCTCGATGTAGTTCACGGCGTAGTCGGCGTGCTCCTCCAGGCCGGTGGCGACCGCGAGGATGTTGGGGTCGAAGATGATGTCCTCCGGCGCCACGCCGGCGCGCGTCGTCAGCAGCTCGTACGCCCGCTCGCAGATCTCCACCTTGCGCTCGATGGTGTCGGCCTGGCCGGTCTCGTCGAACGCCATGACGACCATCCCCGCGCCGTAACGGCGGACCTTGCGCGCCTGCGCGAGGAAGGCGTCCTCGCCCTCCTTGAGGCTGATCGAGTTGACGATGCCCTTGCCCTGGACACACTTGAGGCCGGCCTCGATGACCGACCAGCGGGAGCTGTCGATCATCACCGGCACGCGGGCGATCTCCGGCTCCGTCGCGATCAGCCGCAGGAAGCGGGTCATGCACGCTTCGGAGTCGAGCATGCCTTCGTCCATGTTCACGTCGACCACGTTGGCGCCGCCGCGCACCTGCTCCGCCGCGACGTCGGCCGCCGCGGCGTAGTCCTCCTCACGTATGAGGCGCGCGAAGCGGCGCGAGCCGGTCACGTTGGTCCGCTCGCCGACCATCAGGAAGTTGCCGTCCGGCCGCACGGTGAGGCGCTCCAGCCCGCTGTACTCGGCGGCGCGCACACCGTCCGCGGCCGGCCGCGCGCGCGGCGCCACACCGGCAACGGCCTCCCCCACGGCCCGGATGTGGTCGGGAGTGGTGCCGCAGCACCCCCCCAGGATGTTCACGATGCCGCCGGCGGCGAACTCGCGCAGCAACCGGGCGGTCTCCTCCGGCTGCTCGTCGTACTCCCCGAACGCGTTCGGCAGGCCGGCGTTCGGATAGCAACTGATCCAGGTGCCGGCAACCCGCGCCAGCTCGGCGAGATACGGCCGCATCTCGCGCGCGCCCAGTGCGCAGTTGATGCCGACCGAGAAGGGACGGGCATGGGCCACGGACACCCAGAAGGCATCGATGGTCTGACCCGACAGCGTGCGGCCGCTGCGGTCGGTGATCGTCACCGACAGCATCAGCGGCAGCTCGACCCCCAGCTCGTCGAACACTTCCTGCACTGCCAGGATCGCCGCCTTGGCGTTCAGCGTGTCGAAGATCGTCTCTATGAGCAGCAGGTCGCAGCCGCCGTCGATCAGCCCGCGGGCCTGCTCGGCGTAGGCGTCGCGCAGCGCGTCGAAGGTGCTGGCGCGGAAGGTCGGATCGTTGACGTCGGGCGAAATCGAGAGCGTGCGGTTCGTCGGCCCGATCGCCCCGGCGACGTAGCGCGGGCGATCGGGCGTCCGCTCCGACCAGCGCTCGGCCGCGGCTCGGGCGAGCCGCGCCGCCGTGCGGTTCAGCTCGTAGACGACCGCTTCGAGGCCGTAGTCGGCCTGCGCGATCGCCGTGCTGTTGAACGTGTTGGTCTCGATGATGTCCGCGCCGGCCGCGAGGAAATCGTCGTGGATCGCCTCGATCACGTCCGGACGCGTCAGCACCAGCAGGTCGTTGTCGCCGGCGAGATCCCGCGCGTGGCCGGCGAACCGCTCGCCGCGGAAGTCGGCCTCCCCGAGCCCGAGGCGCTGGATCATCGTCCCCATGGCGCCGTCGAGGATCAGGACGCGCTCCCGCAGCGCGGCGTCGAGCCGCGCGCGCACGCCGTCACCCTGCACTTGTCGCGTGTTCATGAAACTCTCGAATGCCGTGAACCCGCCGCACGGGATCCGCGCGGCGGGCTACATGCCCCGGTAGACGATCCGCCAGACGCGGCCGCCGGCGTCGTCCGTCACGTAGACCGAGCCGTCCGGCCCCTGGGCAATGCCGGCGGGTCGGTGGGCGGCGTCCTGGGGGCGCACGAGCGGCGACTCGGCGGCGAAACCGTCGGCGAACGTCTCCCACTCGCCGGTGAACTCCCCGCCAGTGCGCGGCGCGAACGCCACCTGGTAGCCCTGCTGCTCCATCGGCGCGCGGTTCCAGGAACCGTGGAAGACGACGAACGCACCCTCCCGGTAGCGGGCCGGGAGCTGGCCGCCGGTGTAGAACATCAGGTCGTGCGGCGCCCAATGGCCGGGGAACGCCACCAGCGGCAGCTCGTAGCGGCCGCAGTCGCCCTCGGCCTCGCCGTCGCCGCCGTATTCCGGCGCCAGCACCCGCCGGCCCAGAAAATGGTCGTAGTAGCAGTACGGCCAGCCGAAGTCGGCGCCGTCGCGCAGCCTGAACAGCTCCTCGGACGGCAGCTCAGCGCTCTCCGCGTCATCGAAGTACGCGCCGAACAGCGTGGCCAGCGAGTCGCGGCCGTGCTGCATGGCGTACACCGCGCGCGTGGCCGGATCCCACGCGATGCCAAGCAGGTTGCGCGTGCCCAGCGCGAACTTGTAGCCGTCGTCGGCCTGCGTCTGGCCCAGCCGGTTCGCGTCGAAGCGCCAGACGCTGGCTTGGCGGTCCAACTCCGGGCACGGCTGCTTGCCCGGCGACCCGGCCGTGCGGCGCTGCTGCTGGCAGGCGTTCGACGGCGCGCCCACGTTCACGTACATGTTCCCGTCCTCGTCGAAGGCGAACGGCTTGTCCCGATGCCCCCGCTGCATCGGAAACTCCGACACCATCAGCTCGGGCGACCCCGCCGGCACGAGCCGGCCGGGCGTCAACGCATAACGGAACACTTCCGTCGACGTGGAGAAATAGAGGTAGCCGTCGCGCAGCTCGAGGCCGGTGCCGTAGTTGTCTCCGAACTGCTCCACCACCTCCGCCCGCCCGTCGCCGTCGGCGTCGCGCAGCGCGAACAGGCCTCCGCCTGTGTTCACAGCGCCGCGGCCGCGCGCGCCGCGGCTGCGGACGTAGATGTCCCCGTTGGCCGCGACGTCGATGTGGCGTGCACCGCTGATCCCGTCGGCGACGACCAGCGCGCAAAATCCATCGGGCAGCGTCAGGCCGCCGTTGTCGGGATCGCACGCCGGCAGGCCGGAGCCGGAGGACTGCGCGCCGGCCGGCGGCGATGCGGCCCCCGCCAGCAGGAGCAGCGTGGCGGCGCAGATTGCGGCGGTGCGGCCGCGGAGCGCTAGCGGGACGGCCGGAACGACCCGCATCTCAGCATCTCCGAGCCGTGGTACGGATTGGCGATGTCGCCGTCCTCCTGAATCCACGACTTGCGGGCCATTGGACAGAACGCGATCTTGAGCTCACCCAGCCCGGCGTCGTCGGAGAACTTGATGACCGCATCGCTCAACAGCCCAAACGCGGCCCGCGTCTTCACCAGGTCGTCGGCCAGCGATACGGCGTTCGCGGCCATCACGATAGCGGCGCCCGCATCGCCCAGGTCCCCGGCGGCGGCCACGATGGACTGCGCCGCTTCACCGACGCCGTCGGTCGAATCGGCCGCGAGCGTGGCCTGGATGTGAAGGTACGGGGCCGCCACCTCGGCCGGCAGCTCGGCCGCGGCCGATCCGGCACCGAGAACGAGTCCGACAACCGCCAGCAGCAACATCTTCTTCATTATTTCCGTCCTCCTCCGCGTCCCGCTCCGTAGCTTTACAGGGTACTACGTATCGGGCGCCGCAGTCTGCTAGGCTTGGCGGATGGTACCCGTCCGTTCCTTCCTGGCGGCAGCCTGCATCGTGCTGGCATTGTCCGCGGTTCCGTCGGGGGGCCAGGATCAGCAGCAGCCGCTGTTTCGCAGCGGCACCGAGCTCGTCGATCTGTACGTGACCGTGACCGACGGCGACGGGCGGCTCGTGCCGGACCTGACGCGCGAGGACTTCGCCATCTTCGACAACGGCCAGCCGCAGGACATCGTGCTGTTCGAGAACAGCGTGCGGCCGATCACGGTCGTCGTGATGCTCGACACGAGCATCAGCACGACGAACGTGATGGACATGATCATGGGCGGGGCCGAGCAGTTCCTGATCCGCATGCTGCCGGACGACCGCGCGCGCGTCGGGGCGTTCAACGACAAGATCGAAATCGTCCCGCCCGAGTTCATCGGCGACCGCGACGAGCTGATTGGGGAGCTCGAAGGCCTGGACTTCGGCAACGACACGCGGCTGCACGACGCCATAGAGGCCAGTCTGAACTCGCTGCTGGGAACCGAAGGCCGCAAGGTCATCCTGGTGCTGACGGACGGCCAGGACAGCGCCAGCCGCATCGGCTGGCGGGACGTGCTGCGGCGCGCCGTGGCGGAAGACGTGATGATCTACTCCATCGGCATGGAGGTGGAGTACTTCGACGGCGTGCGGCGGCGGCGGACGTCGCCCGACCGCAGCCTCCGGCGGCTGGCCGAGGAGACCGGCGGCGGCTACTTCGAGCTGGAGGAGACCGACGAGCTCGGCGCCACCTTCACGCGGGTTTCCCAGGAGCTGCACAGCCAGTACGTGCTCGGGTTCACGCCGCAAGTGCGGGACGGCCAGGTCCACGAGGTCATGGTCCGGCTGGACCGCCGCGGCATGAGCGCACGCGCCCGGCGCAGCTACGTCGCACCCACGGATCCCTAGAAGGCCGCACACGGCGCGGCCCCATCCGGATGTACTCTCCGCGAATAGAGCTCGCGCTGACGACCGCACTGGATGCGCACGGCCTCCACAAGCGGAAGGCGGGCCGCGGCTTCGAGGTTGCGCATGTCACGTCGGTGGCCCTGATCACCGCCGACTACGGCTTCGACGAAGACACCGTCATCGCCGCCCTGCTGCACGACACGCTCGAGGATACGGCGCTCCCCCCGCAGGACATCAGCGCGCAGTTCGGCGACCTCGTGCTCGGCATGGTGCAGGACGTGTCCGAGCCGCCCAAGCCGCTGCGGTGGCGCGCGCGGAAAGAGGCGTACATCGACCAGTTGCGCCGGACGCCGCGCATGGGTTCGCTGGCCATCGCCTCGGCGGACAAGATTCACAACCTGACGAAGATGGCCGAGGGGCTGAAGTTGGGGGGTCTCGAGTTCGCCAGGCCGTTCACCGCGGGCCTCGACGCGATGCAGTGGTACCACCACGCCGTCTGCGACATGGCCGGGGCGCGCTGGGACCACGCGATACTCGAGGAGCACCGCCAGCGGCTGGACACTTTCGACGCGGCGGTGCGCGACCTCGCGTCCGGGTAGCCGGCCGGCCCGCCGATGCCCAGGAACACCGGCGAAGACGGCTTCGTCGAGCCCCGCTCCCGCCCCTGGATCTGGCTCGTCTACATCCTGCTGTTCGGCGCGTCGGTCCCCTGGTACCTGCCGGCCGGCCCGCCGATCCTGTGGCTCGGTCTGCCGCACTGGGTCGTCATCTCCCTCGTCGCGAGCCTGGGTGTAGCGGTCTTCACGGCCTACGTCATCGCGCGCTACTGGTCGGCGCCCGATGACGACGGCGAATCCGAAGAGGCGGGCGAGCATTGAGTCTCGGGCTCGGCGCCGCGCTTGGCGTGGGGCTGTACCTCCTGGTCCTGATCGCCCTCGGCTTCGCCATCCGGCGCCGCGGCAGGCAGTCCGGCCTGGGCGACTTCTACCTGGCGGGCCGCGACCTTGGCGTATTCGTGCTGGTGCTGACGCTGTACGCCACGCAGTACAGCGGCAACACCCTGCTCGGCTATCCGGGTGAGGCGTTTCAGATCGGCTACGCCTGGGTGATGAGCGTCGGCTTCATGATGGCGATCGTCGTCGTCTACCTGACGTTCGCCCCGCGCCTGCAGCTCGTCGCCCGCCGCCGCGGGTTCGTTACGCCCGGCGACTGGATCGCCTTCCGCTTCGGCGCGCCGCGGCTGACGCTGGCGGCCAACCTGCTGCTGGTGGTCGCCATCGCCAACTACCTGCTGGCGCAACTCGTGGCGATGGGCCACGTCACGGAAGGCCTCACCGGCGGGGCGGTGCCGTATTGGGCCGGCGTGGTGCTGCTCACGCTGGTCATCGGCATCTACGAATCGATCGGCGGGATGCGGGCGGTCGCCTGGACCGACTGCGTGCAGGGGATCATGCTGCTCGTCGGTCTGTCCGGCCTGCTGCTGACCGTGGCCCCGACCCCCGCCCACCTGGCCGACGTGACGGCAGCCATCGCCGCCGAGGCGCCCGAGATGGTGGCCGTGCCGCCCTGGAGCGTCGCGCGCAACTGGTTCAGCACCATCCTGCTGATCGGCTTTTCAGCCGCCGTGTACCCGCACGCCATCCAGCGCATCTACGCCGCGCGCAACGTCGCCACGCTGAAGCGTGCGCTGAGCATTATGGTGTTCCTCCCGCTCGTCACAACCGGCGTCATGTTCCTGGTGGGCGTTCTGGCCATCGCCGAGCTGCCGGCCGGCGGCGACCCGGACCAGGTGATGCCGCTGCTGCTGAACGCCTGGAGCGGGCGGTCGCTGCTGCTCTACTGCCTGTCGGTGATCGTCATCACCGCGGTGGTGGCGGCGATCATGTCGACCGCCGACTCGGTCCTGCTCAGCCTGTCGTCGATTCTCGCCAAGGACGTCCTGGGCGAGACGGTGCTGCGCGGCGCATCCGAAGCGCAACTGACCCGTGTCGGCAAGCGCCTGTCGTGGCTGGTGGTGGTCGTGCTGGTCCCGCTGGCCCTGGCGCCGCAAACCACGCTGTGGGGTCTGACCGAGATCCGGATGGAGATACTGGCGCAGGCGGCGCCGCTGTTCGTGCTGGGCGTCACCTGGCGCCGGCTGACGACGCCGGCAGTGGTCACCGGCCTGGCCGCGGGCTGCGCCACCTACGCCGGACTGCTGCTCGCCGGACTTCCCGAGGTGTGGAACGTGCACGCCGGCGTGATCGCCCTCGGGGTCAACGTGGCGTGCTGCGTGGCGCTGACGCGGCTGCTTCCGCGGCCGGCGGCATGTGCTACATTGCGCGGGTCGGATTCGGCTGCACGGGAGCCTGGAACATGAGACTGACAGTGCTGACGGCAACCCTCTTCATCGCGCTCTTCCCAGCGCTTGCAACGGCCCAGCCGGCCGCGGCAGGCGCGGGTGACGTGACGTTCACGAAGGACATCGCGTCCATCCTGCAGCGCTCGTGCCAGAGTTGCCACCGCGCGGGCGAGATGGCCCCGATGTCGCTGGTCACGTACGAAGAGGTCCGGCCATGGGCCCGCTCGATCCGGAACCGCGTCGTGGCCCGCGAGATGCCGCCGTGGCACATCGACCGCCACATCGGCATCCAGGAGTTCAAGGACGACCCGTCGCTCAGCGACGATGAGATCGCGCTCGTGGCCGCGTGGGTCGACGGCGGCGCGCCGCGCGGCGACCCGGCGGACATGCCGCCCCTGCGCGAGTTCCCCGACGCGGCGGCGTGGCAGATCGGCGAACCGGATCTCGTCATCCGCTATCCCGCGATGCCGGTGCCCGCGGAGGGCCCCGACATGTTCGGCGCGGTGTATTCGCCCCTGGAGATCGAGAACGACCGCTACATCAAGGCGATCCAGCATCGGCCGGTGGGCGACGGCTCGCGCCGCGTCATCCACCACGCGTTGTCGTTCGCGGTCGACCAGGACGAGTTCACCCAGATGCCGTCGGTCAGCGGCCACTTCCTCATGGAGTACGCCTCGGGCAAGAACGGCGAGGTTTATCCCGCAGACTCGGGCGTCCTGCTCCAGGCCGGCAAGAAAATGAAGCTCGACTACCACCTCCACCCGGTGGGCGAGCCGATCGACGCCGTGATGGAGCTCGGCATCGTGTTCCATCCGGAGAACCTGACGCCGAAGCACATCCGCTGGTCGAAGCAGCTCGGACAGCACGTGACCGACATCGACATACCGGCCGGCACGGTCGTGCGCCGCGACGGCTACACGATGATGAACAAGGCGGCCAGGATCACGGCCTTCCAGCCCCACATGCACGCGCTGGGGCGGTACCAGTGCCTGGAGCTGATCTACCCCACCGCGAGCACGCCGATGCAGACGGAGGTCGTAAGCTGCGCCCACTTCGACTACAACTGGCACCTCGTCTACAACTACGCCGATGACGCGGCGCCGCTCGTGCCGGCCGGGACCATCCTGCACATCATCAGTTGGCACGACAACACCGCCGGCAACCGCGGCAACCCGGATCCCAAGAACTGGGTCGGCAACGGCCGGGGGCGGACGATCGACGAGATGGCGTTCGCCTGGATCGGCTGGTACGACCTGACGGACGAGGAGTACGAGGAGGAACTCGCGGCGCGCAAGGCGCGGCGCGCGCAGCAGGGCGCCACCACGGCGGGGCAACAGTAGGAGCCGGCGATGGGTACGCGTCGCAACAGTCGTCTGACGGCCGCGGCGCTGGCCGTCGTGCTCGCCGGCGGCGGGCTCGCCGCCCAGCAGCTCGATCACCTGCCGTGGATCCTCAAGTACAACTCGGGGCAGAACATACAGCCGATCTTCCACGGCTGGTCGGAGCGTCCCGGCGGCGGGTTCCGGATGCACTTCGGGTATCTCAACCGGAACTACGTCGAGCATCTGCACGTGCCGGTAGGCGCGAACAACAGCCTGGATCTGGACGCCGCCACGCACGATCAGGGGCAGCCGACGTTCTTCTATCCGCGCTTCCACAACTTCGCGTTCGGCGTGGACGTACCCGCCGGCTGGGGCGACCGCGAGCTGGTGTGGACCGTGACCGTGAACGGGCGCACCGACAGCGCCGTGGCCTGGCTGCAGCCCGAGTGGGAGATTACAGACCCCGCCGCGAGCGGCACCAGCCGGGAGCCGGAGGCCGGCAACGAGGGGCCGACCATCACGGTCGAACCCGTGCCGACCGTCACGCTGCCCACGCCCGTCGCCATCACCACGCGCGTGGCGGACGACGGGCTGCCGGTCGGCGAACCCGCGGTGCGCGCGCTGGCAGTCGGGCAGGAGACCCCGCCCACGCTGCTGCCGGGACCGGACTCGGTCGAGTCGCCCGTCAATGTGCCGCAGATCCCGCCGGCGCCCGACAGGACCACGGCCTGGCTGGGACCCGACACGCGCCCCAAGGGCGTGTCCGTCTCGTGGATCGTGTGGCGCGGACCGGCCGGCGCCACGTTCGAGCCGGCCTACAGTCCGGAGGAGAACGGCCGGACGACCACCACCGCCACGTTCACGCGGCCCGGCGCCTACGAGCTGCGGGCAACGGCCACCGACCGGGATCGCTCGACCCCGGCGCACGTCACGGTAACTGTCCGCGGTGAATAGGTCCCTGCACGGCTCGCCCGCTCTGCTGCTGGCGGTGGTCGCGCCGCTGCTCGCGGCCGGCGCGGCCGGTTGCGGCGCCGCGATCGCACCGTCCGCCGACCAGGCGTCGCGCCTGACGCTCGACGACTTCCGCGGCGGGGCCGCGGCGTGCTACGACCGCGCCCGACAACCGTACACGGCGGTGGTCGACACCCACCTCCACTTCAGGCCGTTCGGCGGGCCCGCCGTCCCGTTCGAGGAGATCGTCGACTACCTGGAGGCCACGGGCGTCCTGTTCGCCAACGTCTACGGCATCGGCCAGATGCTGCCGGCGTCTTCGTCCTGCACGTATTACCTGGACTGCCCCGGCACGCCGGTGACGCCCACGCTGCGCAACGACTTCGTCAACGCCGCCAACTACCTGACGAAGACGCCGCCCGGCATGCACCTGACGCTGTCCATGACCTTCCCGGACCTGGCGCGGCCGGAAACCATCGTCTCCGGCATCGAGATCCTGGATGCGGAGTATCCGGGCCTGTTCCGGTGGATGGGCGAGGTCAACCTGGTGAAGCAGGCGCAGTTCGACAACGATCACGAGCCGGTGCCGTCGGCCGCGATCGCCGAGTGGGGCCCGTTCATGGATCTGCTGCGCGAGCGGAACATCCCGCTGGCGATCCACTCGGACCTGGGCAACGACGAGGAGCCGACCCTCTACGTGCCGCTGATGGAAGAGGTGCTGCGGCTCTATCCGGAGAACGCGATCGTCTGGGTCCACATGGGGCTGTCGCGCGAGCTGACGACCATGGACGCCGCGCAGCACGTCGAGCTGCTGACGGCAATGTTGGACCGCCATCCGAACCTGCTGCTCGACCTTTCGTGGCGGGTGCTCGACGACGCCTACTTCTCGCAGCCCGAAGCGCGCGCGGCCTACATCCCGCTGCTGAACCGCTATTCCGAGCGCATCCTGCCCGGCACCGACTTCCTCGCGTCGCGCGACAAGGACCTGGCGGTCTACCGCACCGAGCTCGACATCACCAGCCGCATCTTCGCCTATTTGGACGACGAGGCGTTCCGCAACATCGCGCTCGGAGAGAACTACTTCCGGCTGCTGGATCTGGACTACACGGCGCCGGCGATCTGCCCGGCGGCGGGCGCCGCGCAGTAGCGGGGGCGCTAGTCGCGCACGGCGCGCCCGGCCCGTATCGCGGCGTCGTTCGCCGCGCCGAGCCCGCCGCCCGCGCGGCCACCGCCCAGCATCGTGAACCCCTGCGCGATCCGGCGCGGCATGTCGGCGGCGCTGGCGGTGATTGCACACGTTACGCCGTGCGTCCGGCAGGCGCCGGCAATGGTCTCGATGGCCGCCTCGACCTCGGGCTCCTCGCGCGGCACGCCGAGCGAGTTGGACAGGTCGCTCGGGCCGATCAGGATGCCGGTGACGCCGGGAACCTGCGCGATGGCATCGACGTTCCGCACGCCGGTGGCCGTCTCGACCATCATGAACGCCACGAGGTCGCCCTGCGGGTTGAGCGGCCAAAGGTCGGCGTGCCGTACGTAGTCGGCGACCGACAGCCCCCAGAACCAGGTCGCAAGCTGGGTGCCAACCCCGCGCAGGCCGGGCGGCTCGGGATAGCGCGAGTCACGGCGTTGTGGATAGCGCATCGAGCGCACCGCCGCGAGCGCCTGCTCCGGCGTCTCGATGGACGGAAAGATGAGCCCCATCAGCCCGATGTCGAGCGCCTGCTTGACTACCCACTCCGACGATTCACGGCCGTACGGCGGGATGCGCGCCAGCGGCGTGACCCGCTGCCGCACGCTGCCGCTCGCGGCGATCGCCTGCTTGTCGATCATCCCCACCAGGAACGCCTGGAGCGCGGCGAAATCCATCGGCCCGTGCTCCATGTCGACATAGACGTAGTCGATGTCCGCGCGCGCCAGCGCCCGGGCGTTCTCCAACGAGAGGTCGTACGTGCTCACCCCGTAGGCCCGCTCTCCGGCCGCTAGCGTGTGCACCAGGCCGCTGAGGTGCTCACCACCGTCCTGCGCGGACACCCAGCCCGACACTCCCCAAACCACCGCCGCCACCACCACGCCAATGCGGAAGCCCTTCCTCATCACTTGTCTCCACTCACTCCTCATCCCACGTGAATCGCCGGAACTACCCTCTATACAACCACTCCACTCCGCAGCCACCTACTATGCGCACCCATCACACACCTTCACTTGCCAATCCGCCACAAATCTCCCGAACAACGACCTCAACTGTTGCAGAACGGCCGGAAACTCCACAAGTTAACCCCGCCGCACGCCGCCTCCAACTCGCCACACCTAGCGTCCTGTCCTTCGTCAACCGCCTTCGCTAGTCGCCCGCGCCCCTACGGTCCGAGGCAACCTCGGGTGACCGGTTACGGCTCAGGTGTATTCCTGCGGCGGTAACACCGTCTCTAACACTCCAGTTCCCGCTGACCCGCCTTCGCCGCCTAAGTGTGACTGTTTCAGTCATATCGAGCGAACTACCAGATTGTCTCAGACTTGCGGCTGCCTATGAGCAGGTTGTCAATCACCTTCATGACGGAGGTGTCCCATGGACGCTGCAGTGCGATCCACTTGTCGGCCCTCGCGGCGAATGCCGCGTCGCTTGCGACAGGGATGAAAAACCCAGACATGATCTCCCTCATCTTCCGCCACTCCTTATCTAGGTTATTGGCGATTGTCGTGGTGCCGTACAGATAGCGCAGCGTGTACTCGCGGTCGACCGGCGGCACGATGTTCGGCAGCATGTGATGCATCACCTTCGAGTTGCCGACCAGACTAGTTTTGCTCGTCATGATTTTCAGGCCGAAAAATATTTGCCGCAGGGTGGACCAGTCTGTCTCGCTCATCGCGCTAGGGATGAAACTCTGCGCCTGGGTGATCTGATGCTCTAGGGGCTCGACGCTGGCGCGGAACGCGTCGAACGCACGCATCTTTGAGCCGCCGACACCCATGCGGTGCATTCCCCACGAGGCGAGGGCTGCATAAACGTATTCGAGGTGCTGCGGCGACACTGGAGCGTGCCGCGTCTCGAGCGCACGGCGATGGAAGTAGAGGCTTGGACCACCAAAGGTACCCGCTGCGTGATATGCGACGTAGAAGCGGTCCGCCTGTTCAAGAATCTCGCGCACTCTGGCGGTATTGAGCGTCATTACGGTCCCACAGGTTTTCCGCTGTTGCCTTGTCGAGATAGGCGCTCTGTTCTGGTCGAAAGCGTGAACTGGGGGGACGGGACCAGCCTCGGCACTACGTCGTCATGAGAGAACGCTTGAACACGTTGGAGCGGTGATAGTCGAGGTAGGCGTTCTGCTCCCGCGAAAAATCGCCTACGCGGACGCCGGCGTCAATTCCCCAGGCGTCGAGCAAACCGACTCGGACTTCTGGAACGATGACGAGCGACCGCTCAGTCGAGAACGTGATGTAGCCTCCGTCGAATAAGTGATCGATATGCGGCGAGAGCAGCAGCCCATTCGCCCCATCGAGGCGTTCGGCGTCGGTCGCGTCACGCCACGGCTTGATGTGGCTGGCCTTGAGATGCTTGGTATCGTCCACCCGAGTGACCCGGCACGACAACTCCCGGAGTAGCACATTCGCCCTGAAGACACCTTGACCACGTCGCGATTTGACAACTTGATCTCTGAAAGTAGGGCCGACGATGCGGCGGTCAATGATGTTCTGGTCTGGCTCGGAAGCATCGAAGATCGTCTGGTAGTCAGCGACCGCCGCGTAGGCGTCCAAGTACGCCTGGCCCATGAGGCCGATGAGCGCCTGGGCCAGTGGTTCAGGCAGTTCTGCGAGATACACAGACTGGAGACCGTTCCCATTCGTCTGGAGCGGTGAGTATTTCGGTGGCAGAAATGGCCGGATGATGCTGATGTGGTCCTTCGGGCGAATTTGGTGTTCCAACGTGCAGTAGTCGACGGGAACAAACCAGCCCTCGTCGGACCAGTTCACGCCCGCTGAACCGAAGTCCGGCTTGGGGCCGGTCTCGGCGGAACCCGTGACGACGCCGACCGCCTGTATGCGAGTGTCATAGAACGAGAAGACGACGTCGCCCGGGGCCACCGATCGCATGTTCTCGTAGAACTGGTTGCGTGCACCGTTCGCGTTCCGCTTCGGCGACCACATGAAGCTGCCACGCACCTCGGCCCGATACGTCTGATTCTGATTTACCCACCAGTAACGCATCGTCGGCGTGCAGATCAGGAGTCCCGGTACACCTGCTCGTTGTGCCAGCGCAGGTAGTCCGGGTCCGGCATGTCGTCGGGCGCGGTGGGCAGGGTCACGCGGGAACCGTGCAGAGGGTAGTAGCTGTGGCCGTTGTCGTAATCGAGCTTCAGCCGCGGACTCACTTCGACTCGGTACTCTGGCGTGACGGTGAGGTAGCCCTGATCGAATAGTCGGTGCAAGTCGGCCCGGAGGAGAACTCCATTGCAGACTTCATGTGGGCCGTTCTTCGCATATGGCTGGAGATGGGACCTTTCTAGTGCCGGCAGGGAATGCTCGTGCGTCACCGCGCAGGCTCGTGAGTAGGCATCCATCACTGCTACGTCGAACGAGGTGCCCGGTACGAAGGAGCTGTCTGCTTGCCTGAACGGGTACCAGTAGACACAGAGGCGATTGTAGCCCACCGCCTGGAGTTGCCGCATGAGAACGTTGAGATCGGAGACAACCAAACCACACTCGATCAGCAGCGCCGCCTGGTCCGCGTACGAAAGAGGGGGCTTGGTGAACTTCATCGTGGCGGAAAAAGAAAAACCCGCCAATTTGAGCATGGCCTTGCGGCCAGAGGCTTGGCGGGTGTGCTGTGAATATTATCGCAGTCCGAGCAACCATGAAGCAAGCCGCCCGCCCGCTCAGTCAGTCGCGAAGGAGGAGCGACAGGTCGATGCCCTCGGCCATCAGGGCTGAACCCGCCGCGGTGGGGTGGAGGTGATCCCCGCGGTCGCACTTCGCGTCCAGGAGGTGCGGGTCATCCGGGTCCACGCACGGCGCGGCGAAGTCGATGATGCCGTCGAACGCCCCGGGCGTTCGGGTCCACGCGTTGACGGCATCCTGAATCGCCTGCTTCCCCACCGTCCATGTCCTGGCGTGCTTGGACGGCCCAATCTGCCCGCCGTAGACCGTGATCCCGCGCGCCCGCGCCCGCTCGACGACCTGCTGCATGCCGGTGATCAGTTCGTCGGCGGTCACGCCGAGCTCTCGATAGTCGGCGCAGCGGGCCAGTTCATCGGGGAGCACCGCGGCGACGTCCGGATCACCCGGACGGTCCTGAAGGCGGACGTCGTTCCCGCCGAGTCCGGACAGGATGAGCGTGGTGACGCCGCTTTGTGACAGCGCTTCGTCCAGGCGGGCCCGGCCGCTGTCTCCCCAGCAGGCCGAATCGAAGAGCAACCGGTTGCCGCCAATCCCGTAGTTCAGCACGGCCATCGTCGGACCGCGTCGTTCCGCCAGGCGGGACGCGAGCACGCCGGGCCAACTGGTCCGGCCGCCTGCCGTGATCGAATCGCCAAAGGCCACGATCGCGCCGCGCACCGCGTCCCCGGCAAGGACGTCAACCGCCGAGAGCAGGACCGCGCCGCTCAGGGGCGCGAATCCGTCCGCGGCGTCCTGCGCGGACACGCGTCCCGAGGCGATGTAGCTCTCTGCGCCGCTGCCGCCGATCGACGGGGCGCCTCGCTGGAGCGCGACGTGAAAGCTGATCGAGAGGTCCTGCATGGCGGGCAGCGACACATCGAGCGGGTCGCTGATCACCTCCGCCCCCGGCGGAACGAGGATTGAGGACCGTCCGTTGAACGTGACGGGATGGTTCGATCCCGCCGCAAGCGCGGCGCCTTCACCAGCCACACCGGCGTGGGTGTCATCGAGGCGGAACGGGCCGGTGCCCTTCCGGTTCGAAAGGCGGACCCGGACCGCCGTCCCTCCGACGGTCAACGGCACGACCTGGCGAATCGTGTGACCTTCGAGATCGCCCTTCAGGCGCGCACCGGTCAGCGGGCCGACAGCCAGCGACCCGGTGGCCCACGTGGCCACCCAGTTCTCGGCGGCGGCCTGCATGGGCAGGACGATGCCTCCGATCAGGAGACAGGCCCACGCGGTTCCGCAGCTCAAGCGCCGTGACCGTCGCTCACGCATGCCGTCACCTCGCCGCCGAACCGCAGCCCCCGGGGCGGCTAGAACTCGACCCCGGTCATGAGCTTGAGGTTGCGGCCGTTGCCTTCATGGCAGGCGTACTCGTAGAGCATGTGACCGTCCGGGGCACGCCTGAGGCCGTCGTACTCGATGGTCCAGGGTTGGGTAAAGACGTTCGGATCTTCGATCGTGGCTCGATACCTGATCGTGTCGTCATCTATCGGGGTGAAGCGTTCCACCACGTGCAGCGCGCCGCTGTGGAAGACGCCATGGCCGGTGTGAATACGGCTGGCCGGTGCGCCTTCGGGCGGCGCATCGTGTCCGACCGGCCAGGTGTTGTCCGTGAAGTTGGTGACATCGACCACGAGCGTGTCGCCTTCCCAGTGACCTCTCGAGTCACCCATTCCAAGCCGGATCTCCGGAGCGACGTGCGGCCGCCCATCGAGAGGGATGTAGCGGGAGTGATGATTCCACTCGTACAGAATGATGACCGCACCGGGAACCTGCAGGATCTGGTAGGTGTTGTACCCCACCGGGAGGTGGGCCCGCGGCAACGCGGCGGGGAGGCACTTCACGCGCGGGTCGAGATACTCCAGCTTGTCCTGGTTCGCCATGATCTCGTCGCGTTTCTCGGCCGCCCATTCCTGAAGGGGGATGCGGCCGTCGGCGGGATCGATCACCAGCGGCCTTTCCGGTCGGGTGAATGGCCCCCGCGGACTGTCCGGGTCCGGGCGAAAGAAGCGTCCGAACGTGGCGTTGTGTCCCGAGTAGTCGGTGAGACCCCACGGCTCGAGCCGGGGGGTCTCCAACGGGTGGAGGGGTCCAGGGAGGTAGTACCCCCGCAGATCGGGATCTCCCCACGGGGTCCGTCGCGGGGTGTAGTCGCTCTCCTGGCCTGTCAACGACAGCAGGGACCCCGCGAGCACGATCATCGTCAGCGCCGCAACCAGCATTGGCGAGTGGCGTTTCACAACACACCTCCTGCTTAACAGCCCGTGGCAAAAGTCCCGCTGCATTCGAGTGACGATGCATCACGCCTGACTGTGTTGCTCATCGCTCACATATCTTCGAATATGCTCGCTCTTCGCGCCTTGTCAGCCGCGCGCCTCGCCACTCTCGGTGCGACGCGGGACTTGTGTCACGGGCTGTTCTCCCGAGAGTGTAGCCTCGTGGCGCCCGGGACGTGTCGACTGCTTGAGGCAGGGGCACAGCAGCACGCGAACCGCAGCGTCGGTCAGCTACGTGAGACAGGTGGATTTGGTAGCGGTACGGGGATTCGAACCCCGGTCCCGTGGCTGAGAACCACGTATCCTAACCCCTAGACGATACCGCCGTGTACTGGCCGGAAACCCAATTTTATATCATGGAGCCGTGAGTCGCACGGTCGTCGTCCTGGCTGTCCTCGCGCTGTTTGCGGTCGCGGGGGCAGGCGGGGGCCTGTTCTTCGCGCTGAGCCGCGCCGAAGGACCGGCGATAGAGATAGTCCGCCCCACCGCGCTCGTCGGACGCAGCGCCACCTTCGAGGCCACGGTCGTAGCTCCCCGCGCCGAGCTGCTGGCGCTCGACGCCGTCATCGAGCAGCAAGGCGCCGCGCACCCCCTGTTCTCGCTCGACGACCCGGCCTCCGCCGACATGCGGCAGGAAGGCCCGGACATCGTCCGCATCGGCCGCACGTTCGACCGGGAGTCGCACCCCGAGCTCCGCGCGGGGGCGGCTACGGTGCGGGTATCGGCCACGCGGCCGGTCGTGTTCGGCCTCAGCGAACGGAGCACGACGGTAGAAGTCGACGTCGAAGTGCGGCTACAGCCGCCCCGGCTCGCGGTCGCCTCCACATTTCACTACGTCAACCACGGCGGTTCGGAGCTGGTCGTCTACACGGTGTCGCCGCCCGACGCGGAGTCGGGCGTGCGGGTCGGCGACCGCGAGTATCCGGGCTACCCTGCGGCCGGCGCGGTCGAAGGTGCGGGCGAAAACCTGCGTCTGTCCTACTTCGCGCTGGACTACGACCAGGACCTGAACACGCCGATCGAGCTGTACGCGCGGGACGCGGCCGGCAACGCGTCGACCGCGCAGTTCGACCACCGGCGCTTCCCGCGCCGGTTCCGGCGGTCGCGCATCACGGTCAGCGACGGATTCCTGCAGCGCGTCGTGCCGCCAATCGTCAGCCAGGTGCCGGACCTGGCCGACGAGCAGCCGGACGGCACGAACGAGGACTGGTTGAGCCTGTACCTGTTCATCAACGGCGAGCTGCGGCAGCGTAACCGGGCGACCCTGCTCGAGCTGGCGTCGGGCACCGCCCCGCAGATGCAATGGAGCGGCGCGTTCCGGCAACTGGCCAACTCGCAGGTGGAATCGGGTTTCGCCGACCACCGCACGTACCTCTACAACGGCGACGAGGTCGATCAGCAGGTGCACCTGGGCTTCGATCTCGCGTCGACGGCGAACGCGCCGATCCGGGCGTCCAACGACGGCACCGTCGTGCAGGCCGGCTACTTCGGCATCTACGGGAACTGCGTCGTCGTCGACCACGGGATGGGGCTGCAGAGCCTGTACGCGCACCTCTCTTCCATTGGCGTGTCGCCCGGCGACGCGGTGAAGCAGGACGACCAGCTTGGACTGAGCGGCCAGACCGGGCTGGCCGGCGGCGATCACCTGCATTTCGCAATGCTGCTGCACGGGCGCCCCGTCTCGCCGGTAGAGTGGTGGGACCCGCACTGGATCGAAGACCGCATCCTGCGCAAGCTGCGCGCGGCGGGCGCGGGCGGCGAGTGACGCGCGCGCCTCGTGGAAAGGACTACGTCATGACGCAACGGATACGGCCGGCATGCCTGGGGGCGGTGATCCTGGTCGTTGCCGCCACCACGATCGGCTCCGCCCAGCGTCCCAGCCTCGGCGAGCTGATGCGCGAGAAGCTGATGCACGCGGAGACGCTGGTGGGCGCGGTGGTGCTGGGCAACCACGTTCAGATCGAGCAGAGCGCCGCGGAGATGGTGCGGCTCAGCGAGGCGACCACGTGGAGCCCGCTGCAGACACCGGAGTACCTCCATCATGCCAGCGATTTCCGCGTGGCGGCCCTGTCGCTGGCCGACGAGGCGCGCGCGCGCGACATCGACGGCGTGTCGCTGGCGTACATGGAGATGACGCTCTCGTGCGTGCAGTGCCACAAGCACGTGCGGGGGGCCAGGCGGGGAGATTAGCTTCCGTTCGCGGTGGCTGCAGCCGCGTCGGCCAGGCGGCCGAGCAGCGTCTGCACTTCGGCCGGATTGGAGAGGCGGAGGTCAGCCGCGGTCGGCCGCCCGGCGTCGCTGACGACGATGCCGAGCCCGCGGCCCGCCAGCGCCCGAAAGACGGTCTCATCGGTCAGGTCGTCGCCGATGAACAGCGCCGCCGACCGGTCGCGGCCCAGCGCATCCAGCAGCCAGCACACGGCCCGCCCCTTGTCCCAGTCGATGTCGGGCCGCAGCTCGAACACCATCTTGCCGCGCTCCCGCCGCAGCGACGGATGCGCGCGTCCGACCCGCTCGACGATCGACTCCACGGCGGTGCGCGCGGCGGGAGCCGCGAGCCGCACGTGCGTCGCCACGCTGAACCGCTTGCGCTCCACCAGCACGCCGGGGATGCCGGCGGTCGACTGCCGCAGCTCGCGCTCGGCGGCGTCGAGCCGCGGCAGGAATTCGCGCGCCGCCTCGTGGCGGGTGGTTCCGTCCCCGAAGCCGGTGATGTCGAGGCCGTGACTGCCGACATACGCCAGGCCGTCTACGCCGACCAGGCCGGCGACGATCGCCGCGTCGCGTCCGGAGACGACCGCCACCGGAAGCCGTTCGGCGAGTCGCCGGACCGTTTGGCGCATCCCGTCCGGCAACGTCGCCAGCTCGGGCCGGGCCACGATGGGCGTCAGCGTGCCGTCGTAGTCGAGGAAGACGACGCCGTCTTCTCTCGCCAGCCGCAGCCACCGGGCGGCGTGAGCCGGGTCGAGCGCCGACGGCAGCGCGAGCGTCGATCGTGCCTGCATGTATCCGGTACCCGGGCGCGAGTGTACGTCATCAGGGGATGCTCGCATGCGGCCGCGAGTTCTGATATTCTTGGCGGGTTAAGTCGATGCCAGAAGCGGGCGCTTAGCGGTGCTCGTCCCTCTGGCTCGCTGGCTTCCCACATCAGGCACCAGGAGAATTTTGATGCAGCACCGAACACTGTGGACGCTTGCCACACTGCTTGTCTTTGCCACCGCGGCGTGCGGCGGCGGAGGCGGCTCCGATGCCCCCGCGGCGCCGGCGGCCCCGGCCGCGCCCGCGTTCGACCCTGCCACGGCCGGCAGCGTCATGGGCACCATCAACCTCGAGGGCACGCCGCCCCCGGCCGAAACGATCCGGATGAACTCCGACCCGGCGTGCGTCGAGCTGGCTACCGACGCCGAGACCGAGTACTACGTGGTCGGCGGCAGCGGCGGCCTGGGCAACGTGTTCGTCTACGTCAAGGAGGGCCTGGAAGGCAGGACCTTCCCCGCCGCTACCGGATCCGTGATGCTGGACCAGCAGGGCTGCCGCTACACGCCGCACGTGTTCGGCGTCCGCGTGGGGCAGACGATCACGATCCGCAACAGCGACGCCACGCTGCACAACATCCACGCGACGCCGCTCGAGAACGCCGAGTTCAACATGGGCCAGCCCATCCAGGGCATGGAGTTCGAGCGGACGTTCGACTCCCCCGAGGTGATGGTGCCGTTCAAGTGCGACGTGCACGGCTGGATGAACGCCTACGTCGGCGTGCTGGATCACCCCTACTTCGCGGTGACCGGCGCTGACGGCGCGTTCGACATCAGCAACCTCCCGCCCGGCGACTACGTCGTGGAAGCGTGGCACGAGGAGCTCGGCACGCAGACGCAGAACGTGACCGTCGGCGAGGGCGGCACCGCCGAGCTGAGCTTCACGTTCAGCGTCGGATAAGTTGTACTGGCTGCATCGGTACAACCGGCTCCTTGCGGCCGCGACGCTCGTGCTGATCACGGCCGGCGGGCTGGTGACCAGCACCGGCTCGGGGCTGGCCGTTCCCGACTGGCCGAACACATACGGCTACTTCATGTTCGCCTTCCCGTGGTCCGGGATGGTGGGCGGCATCCTGTACGAACACGGGCACCGGTTGATCGCCAGCGTGGTGGGCATGCTGACGATCGGGCTGGTCGCCTGGCTGGCGGCCAGCGAGCCGCGGCGGTGGGTGCGCCGCCTCGGTTGGATCGCGCTGGCCGCAGTCGTGGTACAGGGGCTGCTGGGCGGCATCACGGTGCTCTACTTCCTGCCGCCGCCCATTTCCATCAGCCACGCGGGGCTGGCGCAGGTGTTCTTCGCGCTCGTGGTGAGCCTGGCTATCTTCACGTCCGCGGGATGGCTGGCGCGCTACTACCGAACCGCGGACGGCGAGCGCCGGATCGCGGCGGACCGGATCCTGCGCGCACTCGTCATCGCGCTGCCGGCCGCCATCTACGTGCAGATCCTGATCGGGGCAGCGATGCGCCATACCGGCGCCGGCCTGGCGATCCCGGACTTCCCGCTGGCGTTCGGCCGGCTGATTCCTCCAGTGTGGGATGCGGGCATCGCAATCCACTTCGCGCACCGGATCGGTGCGGTGATCGTGACGCTCGCGGTGCTGGCGACGGCGGGACACGTGCTCGCCCATCACGGCGGCCGGCGTGAGCTGGTCCGGCCGGCCTGGCTGCTGATCGCGGTGGTCCTGGCGCAGGTGACGCTCGGGGCGCTGACGGTGCTGAGCGCGCGCGACGTGACCATCAACACGGCCCACGTCGCCACCGGCGCACTGCTGTTCGCAACTGCCATCGTGCTCGGCCTCCGCACGCACCGCGACCGTTTCCCGGACATTGCGCCGCTGGGCGCCGCAGCGCCGGAACGGGCGCAAGCCTGACGATGAAGACCGCTGCCATCGCCGCTCCCGCGGTCGCTTCACGGGCGGCCGACTTTCTCGCCCTCACGAAGCCGCGCCTCAACTCGCTCGTCGTCGTTTCCGCCGGCGTCGGCTACTACCTGGGTGGAGGCAGCGCGGCATCGACCGCGGCACTCGTGCATACGCTCGTCGGCTCCGCGGTCGTCGCGGGCGCGGCGGCGGCATTCAACCAGGCCGCCGAACGCGATATCGATGCGGCGATGGAGCGCACGCGGCGCCGCCCGGTGGCGGCCGGCCGCGTGACGCCGTTCGAGGCGCGGCTGTTCGCGCTGGCGCTCGCGTTGCTCGGCCTGCTCGAGCTGGCGCTGGGCACGAACCTGACGGCCGCGACCGTGGCGCTGGCAACTCTGGTCGGCTACGCGGTCGTGTACACGCCGCTCAAGCGGCGCACGCCGTGGGCGACACTGGTGGGGGCGGTGCCCGGCGCCCTCCCGCCGGTCATCGGCTGGACCGCGGCGCGCGGCGCCGCCACCGCGGAGGCATGGGTGCTGTTCGGCATCGTGTTCCTGTGGCAGATGCCCCACTTCCATGCGCTGTCGTGGCTGTATCGCGACGATTTCCGGCGCGCCGGCCTCCCCTTTCTGGCCGTGCTGGACGAAAGCGGGCGACGAGCTTCCGCGCAGGGGCTGCTGTGCGCGGCGGCGCTGCTGCCGATGAGCCTCGCGGCGGGACTCGTCGGCCTGGGCGGACCGCTCTACCTCGCGGCGGCTGCTCTGTTCGGATTGGCCTTCACCGCTGCCGCCGCGCGCTTCTGGCTGCACCGCTCGGCCGCGCGGGCGCGCGCGGTGTTCCTCGGTTCGCTCGTATACCTGCCGTTGCTGTGGGGCCTGCTGGTCGTCGAGCGCGCCATGTAGCCGCACGGCCAGGTACCCGGAAGCCATGGATACAACCGACCTGCCGACACTCAACGCCCTGCTCAATACAACGTCGGCAGTGCTGCTGACCGCTGGCTACGCCATGATCCGGCGCGGCCGCGTCGACGCCCACCGGCGCTGCATGCTGGCCGCCTGCGGCACCTCCGCGCTATTCCTCATCTCGTACGTCATCTACCACCTGAACGTCGGTTCGGTCCCGTACACCGGGCAGGGACCGGCCCGCGTGTTCTACTTCGCCGTGCTGATCAGCCACATCATCCTGGCCGCGCTGATCGGCCCGCTGGTGATCGTCACGCTCGTCCGCGCCTTGCGCGAGCGGTTCGAGAGCCACCGCCGCATCGCCCGCTGGACGCTGCCGCTCTGGCTCTACGTCTCGGTCACCGGCATCATCGTGTACGTGATGCTGTACGTGCTGTAGGCGCACTGGGGCGGCCTGGGGGTGGAGCCCCGACCGAATCAGTACAGGAGGTAGGGTGCGCGGCGCGCGAGCCACGCCTGCTCGGCAGCCGTCCAGCCAGCCGCGATGGCGGCGGGGTCGTCGCCGCCCTCGATGCGCTGCAGGGTCTCCCGTGAACCGAGCAGGCGCAGCGTGCGGTCGATCTCGAACTCCGCGCCGTGCCGCTCGCGGAGCGCTGCAGCGATTTCGACGCCGAGGCGGACCGGACGGAGTGCGTCGCGGTCGGTGACGATCAGGTGGATCCCGCTGCACGTCCGGCCCGCGTACGGGCCTGACGCGGGCGTGAATGTCACGGGATAGGCGCGCACGCCGGGCAAGCGGCGGCCGTTGAGCCGCTCCGCCAGCGCCGGTCCGTCGATCCACGGCGCCCCGAGCCGCTCGAACGGCGTGCCGGTGCCGCGCCCGACCGACAGGTTGGCGCCTTCTATCGTTCCGATCCCGGGATAGAGCGCGGCCTGCGTCACGGTGCGCAGGTTCGGTGACGGGTCGACCCAGGTGAGGCCGGTCTCGTCGAACCACAGGTCCCGGCGCCAGCCGCGCAACGGCACGACGTCGAGTTGCGCCCCGATCTCGCGCTCCGCGTTGAACAGCCGGGCCAGTTCGCCGAGCGTCATTCCGTGGCGCACCGGCAGCGGCAGGTAGCCCGTGAAGCCGGTCTGATCTTCATCCAGCAGGGGACCTTCCACGGCGGCGCCGGTGATCGGATTGGGCCGATCGAGCACCACCACCCGCAGGCCCCGCTCGGCAGCCGCCTCCATCACGTAGGCCATCGTCGCGGCGTACGTATAGAAGCGGGCCCCGGCGTCCTGCAGGTCGACCACGACGGTGTCCACGCCGCCCAGCATGCCCCCCGTCGGCCGCCGCGTGTCGCCATACAGGGAGTAGATCGGCAGGCCCGTGGCCGCGTCGCGGGCATCGGCAACCGGGCCGTCCACGTCGCCGCCCAGTCCGTGCTCGGGACTGAGCAGCAGCTCGAGCTCCACCTCCGGGGACTGGTGCAGCAAGTCAATCGTCCGGGCTCCGTCGCGCGCCAGGCCGGTGCGGTTGGTCAGCAGCGCCACGCGCGCACGCCGCAGTTGCGCGAACCCCTCCTCGCGGAGTACGTCGATGCCGGTCTGGACCCGCGGCACGCCGTGCCCGACGTCCCCGGCGGGTCGCCCCGCGGGCCGGTCCATGACGGCGGCGGCCGCCAGTGTGGCCACCCGGCCGCGCAGGGCCACCACCCTCCCGCCGCCGTCCGGATGCACGCGGTTCGAGAGAAAGACGACGAACGTCCGGCTGGACGGATCGACCCAGATCGACGTGCCGGTGAAGCCGGTATGGCCGAACGAGCCGACCGGGAACAGGTCGCCGCGGTTCGCGGAGTAGGACGAATCGATGTCCCATCCCAGTCCGCGCACGTCGCGCATCCCGGCCGGCGTGGCCGGCGAGGTCATGCGGGCAACGGTCAGCGGCGCCAGGACGCGCACGCCGTCGAGCGCGCCATCCTCCAGGAGCATCCGGCCGAAGCGGGCCAGGTCCGCGGCGGTGGAGAACAACCCGGCGTGGCCGGCCACGCCCCCCATGCGCCGCGCCGTCGGGTCGTGCACCGTGCCCCGCAGCATCGCGGCGCCGGCGGCTGCAGCGCTGCACGGCCATTCGAGGCCGGCGCACGCCTCGGTCGGGGCGATGCGCCCGGCGAGCTCCGCGGGCGGCCGGAATATCGTCTCGTGCATGCCCAGCGGCTCGAAGATGCGCTCGGCCGCGAAGCGGTCGAGCGGCAGCCCGCTCACACGCTCCACGATCTCGCCCAGGAGCATGAAGTTGAGGTCGCTGTAGATGAACCGCTCGCCGGGCGCTGCGACGGGGCGCTCGTCGTACGTGCGCTCCAGCGCTACCGCGCGCCCGTCGAACTCCTGTTCCAGGTCGAGGTCCGGACGCAGGCCGGAGACGTGTGAGAGCAGCTGCTGGACGGTGATCCGCTCCTTGCCGTGCCGCGCGAAGTCCGGGAGGTACTCCGCGACCGGGGCCCGCAGCCGGACGCGGCCCTCCTCGACCAACATCATCACGGCGGTGGTCGTCGCCACCACCTTCGTCAGCGAGGCGAGGTCGAAGATCGTATCGACCGTCATCGGCTCGCTCGCAGGCTCGACGGCGCGCCGGCCGAACGCCTTCAGGTACGCCGTCTGGCCCCGGCTCCACACAAGCACCACCGCGCCGGGCAGATCACCTTCCGCGATGGCGGCCTCGACGGCGGCGTCGATGCGGCTCAGGCGCTCGAAATCAATCGCAACGGTGTCTTGACGAGGAACGGCCGGATTGTCGGTGACCGGCGCACTGCAACCGCCCGCCAGACATAGCAAGGCGAGCAGGAAAGCAACACGTTCCATCGCCGGAAAGGAAGGGGTCAAGAAAAGGTTTGGATTATACTGTGGCTCGCCAGTCCCGCTGGCGGAGGCACCGTGTCCTTACTCAAGCGCGCCGCCGTCATCTTCCTCGTCTGCAGCGCCATCTGCGCGACCGCGGTTCCGGCCCTGGCGCAGGCAGCCGTGGTAGCCGGCCGCGTGCGCGGCGCCGACGGTAGCACGCTGGAAGGCGCCACGGTTGCCGGCGAGAGCCTGCGCAACTCCAGCCGCACGGTGGAAGGCCGCACCGATGATGGCGGGTGGTTCGGCTTCCTCGGACTCGTATCCGGCCCCTGGCGCTTCGTGATCACCAAGTTCGGGTACGAGCCGGCCGAGGGCGTTGCGTTCGTGCGCCGCACGGGCCGCGTAGACATGAACTTCGTCCTGAATGTCGACCCGCTCCGTCCGCCCATCCCCACTACCGGCGTGCTGGCCGGCATCCCGGCGGGCGAGATCCAGGAGGATCTTGCCGCGGCGCACCGGATGTTCGATCGCGGCAGGTTCAACGACGCGATCGACGCGTACGAAGAGCTGCTGGAGCGGGTGCCGCAACTGACGAGCCTGCACTTGCAGATCGGCCACGCGTACGTCGAGCGTCGCGAGTACGAGCGGGCGTTGGCCGCCTATCAGGCCGTGCCGGCCGATACGACCGCGGCGGACGAGGCTGCGGCGGCCATCGACGCGCTGCAGGTGGTCATGGCGTCAGATCCCTGAGCCCGGACCGCCCGCCAGGGCGTCACTCGATCGCTTCGTAGACGAGAGTCTGGAATTCCCGCTCCAGGTCGTACGCCGCGAACGGGTTGAGCTGGATCCAGACCAAGCCGATCAGCTCTTCCGCGGGATCGATCCAGAAGAAGGTGTTGGCGGCCCCGGCCCAGCGGAATACACCATCGTTGTCGGGTTCGGGGGACGAGTCCGCGTCGACGACCACCGCGAAGCCCAGTCCGAATCCGTAGCCCGGGCTCAGATAGTTGCCGAGCTGGATCGGCGCCAGCGCCTCCGGCAGCCGGTTCGCCCGCATCATCTGCACGGTTTCCGGCGCCAGAATCTGCGTCTCGCCGAGCCGGCCGTCCTGCAGCAGCATCTGGGCGAAACGGATGTAATCGGATGCGGTCGAGGTGAGGCCGCCGCCACCCGACAGCCAGGCCGGCGTGCGCGTGTACTCGCCGTCCGCGGGCGAATCGACGAGCTGCAGCGCGCCGTCCTGCACCACGTAGTGGCCGGTGAAGCGGCCGCGCTTGTCCGCGGGCACGACGAAGGCGGTGTCGTCCATCCCGAGCGGACCCGTGATCCGCGCGCGGAAGAAAGCATCCAGCGACTGTCCTGACGCGACCTCGATCACGCGGCCGAGGATGTCGGTCGAGATACTGTAGTTCCAGCGCTCGCCCGGGCTGGCCAGCAGCGGCAGCGCCGCGGCCTGCCGGGCGAAGTCGTCCAGCCCGGCGGCGCCGGTGAAGAAGTCAGACTCGCGATACGCGCGGTCGACCGGCGAATCGCCGAAGAAGCCGTACGTGAGCCCCGACGTGTGGGTCAGGAGGTGCTCGATGGTGATCGGGCGACCCGGCGCCAAGCTCTCGCCGGCATCCGTGAGCACCATGACGTCGCCGAATTCGGGTATGAACCGCGCCACGGGATCGTCGAGGGCGACCTTGCCCTCCTCGACCAGCATCATCGTGGCGACGCTGGTGATCGGCTTCGTCATCGAATAGATGCGGAAGATGTCGTCCGGCTCCAGCGGATCATCGGTTGCCAAGTCACGCACGCCGGCCGCCGCCCAGTGCACGACCTGCCCGCGCCGGGCCACCATCGTCATCACGCCCGCCACGCGGCCGTCGTCCACGTAGGCCTGCATGGCCGGACCAATCCGGTCCAGGCGCGGGGCTGACATCCCTGCGCCGGCCGGGTCGCCGGCCGGCAGTCCGGCGTGCGACACGGCATCCGGCGCCGCGGCGGCCGGCGCCGCGGGCGGCGGCGGTTCATCGGCGACCCCGGCCCCGCCGCAGGCTCCTGCCGCGGCCAGCGCCGCCAGCAGCGCGATCAGCATGCACAGCTTTTCTCTCATGCGTAACAGTGTAGGACGGCCGCGCGTGCCCAGATTCGAAAATCGACAACTTGCGAGCGTTCACGCGCTGAGCGCGATATACTTCACTGTCTCAAGTCATGTACGTGAAGAGGAGTGCTGCCATGTCCCGTCTAACTTACGTCTTCCGTCGTCTCTTCGTCGCCGCGTTGCTGGTCGGCATCGCCGCGCCGGCGCTGGCGCAGAGCGGCCGCATGAGCGGGCAGGTCGTGGACGAAGACGGCAACCCCCTGGCCGGCGTGAATATCCGCGCCGAGAAGCCCGACGCCAACCCGCCGGTGCGTGAGACGACCACGGACGACGACGGGCGCTTCTCGCTCATCGGCTTCGCCAGCGGACAGTGGACGGTCACCGCCGAGCTGGAAGGCTTCAACCCGGACTTCGGCACCGTGAACGTCACCCAGTCTTCCACGCCGCCGGTCGACTTCGAGCTTGTCCAGGTACGGCACGCCCTGGTCCAGGCGCTGGGCGAGGAAGCGATGGAAGGGCTGGACCCCGACGAGATCGAGGCCGAGCTCGAGGCGGCCGACGCAGCGTTCAACTCCGAGGACTGGGACGGCGCCATCGCCGGGTACACGTCGCTCGTCGAGAAGCTGCCGCAGTTGACCAACATCTACACGCAGATCGGCCAGGCGTACCGGGCGAAGGGCAGCTATGACGAGGCGTTGCGGGCGTTCGAGATGCATCTGGCGGACGACCCGAACAACGAGGGCATCAAGGCGGACATCGCGCGGACCAAGCTTGCGATGGGCGACTTCGAGGCGGCTGGCGCGGAGCTGGCGGCCGCCGCGTCCGGCCTGGACGCGTCCAAGGAAGACCTCTACAACCTGGGCGAGCTGGAGTTCGCCAAGGGCGCCGTGGACACGGCCGCGGAGTGGTACGAGAAGGCCGCCATGGTCGACCCCAACTGGGAGAAGCCGGTGTTCAAGCTGGCGCTGGTGGCGCTGAACAAGGGCGACATGGAAGGCGCCAAGGCGCATTTCCAGAAGGTGGTGGAGCTCGCCCCGAATTCCGAGGAAGGCCAGCAGGCGTCGGCGACGCTCGCCGCACTGCCCTGACCGGGCGGGCCATTCGCGACGGAGACCAAAGGAGCGGGGCGTGCGCCCCGCTCCTTTTTTGTACGATTCTGCAGATGGGACACGTTCGCTCGGCGGCCGTGCTGGGTGCGGGGACCATGGGCGCCCAGATTGCCGCGCACCTGGCGAACGCCGGCGTGCCGGTCCTGCTGCTGGACCTCGATGCGCAGACGGCGGCCGCCGGACTGCAGCGGGCGCGCAAGCTCAAGCCCGATCCATTCTTCACGCCCGACGCCGCGCGGCTCATCACGACGGGCGGCTTCGATACCGACCTGCCGCGCCTGGCCGCCTGCGACTGGATCATCGAGGCGATCGTCGAGCGTCTCGACGTGAAGCAGGTGCTGCTGGCGCAGGTGGAACCGCACCGCCGCGCGGACGCCGCCGTCAGCTCGAACACGTCCGGGATTCCGATCGCGGACATCGCGCAGGGCCGCTCGCCGGAGTTCCGCCGGCACTGGCTCGGCACGCACTTCTTCAATCCGCCGCGCTACCTCCAACTGCTGGAGATCATCCCGACCGCCGACACCGACGCCGGCGTGGTGGACCGCATCGCCCGCTTCGCCGACCGCGGGCTCGGCAAGGGTGTGGTGGTTGCCCGGGACACGCCTGGATTCATCGCCAACAGGATCGGGATGTACGGCGCGGCCCGCACGCTGGAGCTGCTGGCGGACGGCGAGTTCACCGTCGAGGAGATCGACGCGCTGACCGGGCCGCTGATCGGCCGCGCGAAGAGCGCCACGTTCCGGACGATGGACATTGCCGGCCTCGACATCCTGGCGCACGTCGCGGCCGACCTGGACCGCCGGCTCCCCGGCGAGGCGGAACAGGGCGCGTTCCGGCTCCCGGAGCTGGTCGGCGCGCTGATCGACAAGGGGTGGATCGGCGAGAAGGCGGGCCAGGGCTTCTACCGCAAGGAGCGCACGCCGGAAGGCAGCCGGATTCTGACGCTCGACCCGGCGTCGTTCGACTACCGCCCGCGCCAGTCGCCGCGCCTGCCCGCGGCGGATGCGGCCGGCGCCACCGAAGATCTGCCGGCGCGGATCCGCGCGCTGCTGCAGGACAAGGGCCGGGCCGGCGCGTTCACGCGCGCCACGCTGGGCCGGACGCTGGTCTATGCAGCGGAAACGGCGCCCGCCATCGCGCACTCCACCGGCGACGTGGACCGCGCCATGCGCTGGGGGTTCGGCTGGGAGCTGGGACCGTTCGAGCTGTGGGAAGCGGTCGGTGTTGAGACCATATGCGAGGCATGCCAACTCTCCGAGCCGCCGGCAGCGGTCCGCGACCTGGACGCGGTGCGGCGGGCGCGCGGACCCGAGCTGCGGATCCTGCGCAGCGCCGGGGACGAGCGGCCGCCCGTGCGCCGGAACGCCGGCGCGAGCCTCGTGGACCTGGGCGACGGGGTGCTGGCGGTCGAGTTTCACTCCAAGATGAACGCCATCGGCGGCGACATCGTGGACATGCTGCAGGCCGGCGTGCGCGAGGCGGAGCAGCATTTCGACGCGCTCGTCGTCGGCAACGACGCCGCAGCCTTCTCGGCCGGCGCCAACCTGATGCTGGTGCTGCTAGAGGCCCAGGAGGAGAACTGGGACGAGATCGACCTGATGGTCCGCACCTTCCAGTCCGCCGTGACGGGGCTGCGCGGCGGCGGCGTCCCGGTGGTGGTCGCGCCGGCCGGCCTGACGCTCGGCGGCGGTTGCGAGATCGCCCTGCACGGCGACCGCGTGCAGGCCGCGGCGGAGACCTACATGGGACAGGTGGA
This sequence comes from Vicinamibacterales bacterium, assembly GCA_965207665.1. Lineage (GTDB taxonomy): Bacteria > Acidobacteriota > Vicinamibacteria > Vicinamibacterales > UBA8438 > JAAXGX01. The sequence continues at coordinate 1,393,939 of CBDBMV010000002.1, read as the reverse complement.
GGCGGGCGTGGGGCTGATACCCGCCGGCGGCGGCACGAAGGAGCTGTTGGCGCGGGCCATGGAAAGCCTCCGCAGCCGTGCAATGGATCCGCTCCCGGTGGTGCAGCAGGTCTTCGAGCTGATCGGCTACGGCAAGGTATCGACCAGCGCCGCCGACGCCCGCCGGCTGGGCCTGCTGCGCGACACGGACGGCGTCACCATGAACCGCGAGCGGCTGCTGGCGGACGCCAGGGCGCGCGCTCTCTCGCTTGCAGGCGGCGGATACCAGCCGCCCCCGCCGCAACACGCGATACCCGTCGGCGGTGACGACATGCGCGCAACACTGGAGCTGGGCGTGCATCTTGCGCTGCGGGGTGGCTGGATCAGCGACCACGACGCGCTCATCGGGCGCAAGCTGGCGCACATATTGGCGGGCGGCGCCATCCCGCACGCCACGACGGTCTCCGAACAGTACCTGCTGGACCTGGAACGGGAGGCGTTCCTGAGCCTGTGCGGCGAGCCGCGCACGCAGCAGCGCATCGCCCACACCCTGAAGACGGGCAAGACGCTCAGGAACTGACCCTCCGTCGCGCTACAATCGGATCGATGGCAGGTGTAACACCATGACCGACGCGGTCGTCGTATCCGCCGTCCGCACCCCCGTGGGGAAAGCGCCGCGCGGCGCCTTGCACACCACGCGGCCCGACGAGCTGGCGGCGGTCGCCATCGGCGAGGCGCTGCGGCGCGCGCCGGGGCTCGATCCGGCCGAGATCGACGACGTCATCCTCGGCTGCGCCATGCCGGAGGCCGAGCAGGGCATGAACGTGGCGCGCATCGCCAGCCTGCGCGCCGGCATCCCCGTGGAGAGCGCGGCGGTGACGATCAACCGCTTCTGCTCGTCAGGCCTGCAGGCGATCGCGTTCGCCGCCGAACGCATCCGGAGCGGCTCGGCCACCGCCATCGTCGCCGGCGGCACGGAGTCGATGAGCCTGATCCCGATGGGCGGGCGCAAGGTCGCGCCGAATCCGGAGCTGATGCAGAGCTACCCGGACGTCTACCTCGGCACGGGCCTGGTGGCCGAGAACCACGCCGCGGCGTCGGAGATCTCGCGCGAGGAACAGGACGCCTTCGCGCTCCGCAGCCACGAGCGGGCGGTCGCGGCGATCGACGCCGGCCGCTTCGCGGAAGAGACGGTGCCGGTTCCGGTGCGCGCGGTCGACGGCAGCGGCGGCGGCAACGGCGCGCCCCGGGTTTCCGAAACCGCGTTCGCAGTCGACGAGGGTCCGCGGCGCGAGACCTCGGCCGAGGCGCTGGCCGGGCTGCGGCCGGTGTTCCGCGCCGGCGGGTCGGTTACTGCCGGCAACTCGTCGCAGATGAGCGACGGTGCGGCGGCGGCCATCGTCGTCGCGGCCGACCGCGCCGCGGAGCTGGGATTGACGCCGCTCGCACGGTTCGTTGCGTTCACGACGGCCGGCGTCAAGCCGGAGCTGTTCGGCCTCGGCCCGGTCCCCGCCGTGCGCAAGGCGTTGCGGCTGGCCGGCCTGACCCTGGACGACATCGACCTGGTGGAGCTGAACGAGGCGTTCGCGGCGCAGGTGCTCGCGTGCCTCAAGGAGCTGCCGATCGACCCGGACGTGCTGAACGTGAACGGCGGCGCGATTGCGCTGGGGCACCCGCTGGGGTGCACCGGGGCGAAGCTGACGGCGACGCTGCTGCACGAGCTGCGGCGCCGCAACGGTCGCTACGGCCTCGTGACGATGTGCGTCGGGGGCGGCATGGGCGCGGCCGGCATTTTCGAGCGCCTGTAGCAGGCGCACGGCCGAATCGAGGAGAGCAATGACTGAAGCGGTGGCAACGGCGGCGCGGGGCGGAAGCTGGCTGCTCGAGGATACGCCCACGGGCAGCACGTTCACACCGGAACGGATGACCGAAGAGCAGCGGCTGATCGATCAGACGACGCGGGAGTTCGTGACGGGTGAGGTGCTGGATCAGAACGACCAGCTCGAAGCGAAGGACTGGGACCTGGCGCGGCGCCTGCTGCTGCGCTGCGGCGAGCTGGGCATCCTCGGCACCGATGTTCCCGAAGAGTACGGCGGCATTCCGCTCGACACGGTCACGACTGCGCTAATCGCCGGCCGGCTCGGCGAGTCCGGCTCGTTCAGCACGACGTTCGGCGCCCAGACCGGGCTGGCGGTGCTGCCGATCCTGGCGTTCGGCACCGAGGAGCAGAAACAGCGCTATCTGCCGGGGCTGGTGAGCGGTGAGACCGTCGGCGCCTACTGCCTCAGCGAGGCGGGCTCGGGGTCGGACGCGCTGGGCGCCAAGACCCGCGCCGACCGCCAGGACGACGGCAGCTTCCGGCTGAACGGCGAGAAGATGTGGATCTCGAACGGCGGCTTCGCGGACGTGTACATCGTGTTCGCGAAGGTGGCCGGCGAGCACTTCACGGCGTTCATCGTGGAACGCGCCTTCGATGGCGTGTCGAGCGGGGCCGAGGAGCACAAAATGGGCCTGATCGGCTCCTCCACCACGCCGGTCATCTTCCAGGATGCGCGCGTGCCGGCCGAGAACCTGCTGGGGGAAATCGGCAAGGGGCACAAGGTGGCGTTCAACGTGCTCAACTACGGCCGCTTCAAGCTCGGGGCATCCACCGTCGGCAGCTCGCAGGGGGCCATCCGGGAGTCGGCCCGCTACGCGGCGCAGCGGCGGCAGTTCGGCCAGCCCATCGCCAGCTTCGGGGCCATCAAGCACAAGCTCGGCGAGATGACCATCCGCGCCTTCGCCATCGAGTCGATGGTGTTCCGGACCGCCGGACTGATCGACGCCGACATGGAAGCCAGCGCGAGCGGCCACGAGGCGGCGCTGCTCGCCGCCCTGGAGGAGCACGCGGTCGAGTCGTCCATCCTCAAGGTGGCGGGCAGCGAGATCCTCGACTACGTGCTCGACGAGAACGTCCAGATTCACGGCGGCAACGGCTACGTCCGGGACTACCCTGCCGAGCGCCACTACCGCGACGCGCGCGTCAACCGGATCTTCGAGGGGACCAACGAGATCAACCGCCTGCTGATTCCGGGCATGCTGGTGCGGCGCGCGCTGAAGGGGCACCTGCCGCTGATAGAGGCTGCGCGGAAGCTGCAGGACGAGATCCTCGCGCCGGCGCCGCCGGCGGCGCACGACGACGGCCCGCTGGCGCCGCAGCTCGGCGCGGTAGGGATGTTCAAGAAGGTCGGCCTGGCGGTGCTGGGCGTCGCCCTGCAGACGTACGGCGAGAAGCTGTCGGACCAGCAGGAGGTGCTGTCGCTCGAAGCCGACATCCTGATCGACACGTACGCGGCCGAGAGCATGGTGCACCGCGCGCTCGCCACGGGTGCGTCGGGCGCCGGAGCGCTGCAGGCCGACGCCGCGCGCGCCTTCGTCAACGATGCAGCCGTGCGGATCGAGAGCGCGGCCCGTGCGGCGCTGGCGGCAATGACCGAGGGCGACACGCTGCGCACGCACCTGGCGGCGCTGCGGCGGCTGCTCAAGGTCAGTCCCGTCAACACCGTCGCCATCCGCCGGCGGCTGGCGGACGAGGCGGTGGCGCGCGGGGGCTACATTTTCTGAAGATGGCAATGGCAAGACCGGGGTGGTGCGCCGCCGCGTTGACCGCGGCCGCGCTGGCGGCCGGCGCATGCGGTCCGGGGCCGCCGGACGAAGCAGGCTACCTGGAGCGACTGCGCGACGACCGCGCGGCGATGGACCTGTTCCTTACGGAAGGCGCAAATTCGCCCGTGCCGCTCGACCGCCGCTCCTGGATGCTGCCGGTGCGCTACTACGAGCCCGACCTTGCCTACCGCGTCCCGGCGCACCTGAACGTGGCGGACGACCAGCCGGTGTTCGAAGTGCCGACGTCGACCGGCGAGCGGCGGCCGATGCAGCGCGTCGGAACCCTGGAGTTCACGCTGCACGGCGAGTCCCACTCGCTGGCCGCGCTGGTCGACCTGACCGCCCGCGACGAGCTGCGGCTGTTCATCCCGTTCCGCGACGAGACCAGCGGTGAGGAAACCTACGCCGCGGGCCGCTACCTCGACCTCGATCGGACGCCGACCGGCATCTACAACCTCGACTTCAACCGCGCGTACCACCCGACCTGCTACTACGACGAGTCCTTCGACTGCCCCTTCCCGCCGCCCGAGAACCGGCTGCCGACGCCGATACGGGCGGGCGAGCGGCTGCCGCCGGTCGAGGAGCAGCGCTTTCCCGTCGGCGGACTGCCCGCCGCCGCAGCAGATCCCGACGCGGGCGGCGGCTGATGCCCGTGCGCGGGATCGTCTTCGACTTCGACGGCGTCATCGCCGACACGGAGCCTTCGCACCTGGCGGCGTTCCAGGACATCCTGGCCGGTACCGGCCTGACGTTGAGCACGGGCGACTACTACGACCGCTACATGGGCTATGACGACGTGGGGACGCTGCGAGCACTCGGCCGCGATCAGGGCAGGCCGCTCGACGACCGCGAGATCCGCCGGCTCGTCGTGGCCAAGGCGCGCCGCTTCGAGGCGCGCGTGCGCGACGGCAACGTGCTGTTCCCGGGTGCGGCGGCCTGCATCGCGCGGCTGGCGGCCGTCGCGCCGCTGGGCATTGCGTCCGGCGCGCTGCACGCGGAAATCGAGGCGATCCTGACCGCCGCGAGCCTCCGGGACCGCTTCGCCGCGATCGTGGGGGCCGACGACGTGCCGCGATCGAAGCCGGCGCCGGACACGTACCAGCGGGCGGTCGAGCTGCTGGGCGCCGCGGGCACCGGTGCAGCCCCGTCCACCTGCGTCGCGATCGAGGACACGGTCTGGGGCATCGAGGCGGCGCACGCCGCCGGCCTGCCGTGCGTGGCGCTCACGCACAGCTATCCGGCCGCGGTGCTGGCGGCGGCCGATGCGGTGCTCGGCAGCCTCGACGAGCTGCAGCCGGCGGTGCTGCAGCGCCTGTGCGGCAGCCTCGACGCCGCGGGCGGAACTGTGCGATAAACGAGCCATGCTGTCGTCCGACTTCATCGACAAGTTCGTGCAGGTTGCCCGCAGTCCGGATCCCGACCTCGCCACGGCGGCGCTGCTGATCGCGCGGCTCGAATACCCGCACCTCGACGCCTCCCTCTACCTCGACCGGCTCGACAGCATGGGACGCGCCGCGGCGGATCGCATCGGCCGGGCGCCGGAAGATGATGCCCGCCTGCAGGTCGCGGCCCTGAACGACTACCTGTTCGAGGAAGAGGGGTTCGCCGGGAACCGCAAGCACTACGACGACCCCCGCAACAGCTTCCTGAACGCCGTGCTCGACCGCCGCAGCGGCATCCCGGTGACGCTCGCGCTCGTGTACATGGAGGTGGCCAGGCGCGCCGGCCTGCGCGTCGAGGGCGTCAACTTCCCGGGCCACTTCCTGCTGAGGATGCCGACCCGGGTGCCGGTGGCCGGCGACGACGTCCTCATCCTGGATCCGTTCCACCGCGGCGCCATCCTGTCCGAAACGGACTGTCGCCGGCTGCTGCGCGACCACGCGGGCGCCGACGCGGAATTCGAGCCGGCGCTGCTGGCCGGGGCGACCAAGCTCCAGATACTCGTCCGCATGCTCGTCAACCTGAAGCGGATCTACGTCAAGATGCGCTCGTTCCCCCAGGGCCTGGCGATGACCGAGCTGCTGCTCGCGCTGGACCCGTCGGCGCTGACCGAGCTGCGCGACCGCGGACTACTGGCCTACAACCTGAACGATTTCCCGGCGGCGCTGCGCGACCTGGAGGCGTACCTGCGGTTCACATCACGTGGCGACGGCGAACGGCCGAAGGAGAATACGGAACAGGCCGAGATCTGGGAGCACGTGAAGGCGCTGCGGCGGCGCGTGGCCGGCCTCAACTGATTACAGCGCGCCGATCTCGTTGTAGAGCGCGGCCGAGGCGATGATGCCGTTGTGGAAGTTGCCCAGGTCGAGCTTCTCGTTCGGGGCGTGGGCGTTCTCGTCCGGCAGGCCGACCCCGAACAGGACCGACGGCAGCCCCAGCACCTCCTGGAACGTCGCCACGACCGGAATCGACCCGCCCTCCCGGTTGAACACCGGGCGCCGCCCGAACCCCAGCTCGATGGCCCGGCCAGCCGCCTGCACGAACGGGTTGTCGAAGTCGGTCATCCACGGCCGGCCGCCGTGCATGCGCGTGATGTTCAGCTCGACGGTCGGCGGCGTCACCTTGCGCAGATGGGCCTCGCACAGGTCCGCGATCCTGTCCGGATCCTGGTCCGGCACCAGCCGCATGCTGACCTTGGCCATGGCCACGGCCGGAATCACCGTCTTCGCGCCGTCGCCCGTGAAGCCCGACAGCATGCCGTTCACCTCGAACGTCGGCCGGCCCCACAGCCGCTCCAGCGTGGTGTAGCCGCGCTCGCCGAACAGCTTCGGGGCGCCCAGGTCGCTGCGGTAGCGCCGCTCGTTGAACGGCAGCCTCGCAAATTCGGCCCGCTCCTCGTCGAGCAGCGGCCGCACATCGTCGTAGAAGCCGGGGATCCTCACGCGCCCGCCGCGGTCCTTCATCTGCGCGAGCACCTGCGCGAGCACGAACGCCGGGTTGGCGACCGCGCCGCCGAACGAGCCGGAGTGCAGGTCGCTGGCCGTGCCGCGCAGGTCGATCTGCAGGTAGGTCAGGCCGCGCAGGCCGTAGCAGATGGACGGCACGCCGCGATCGAACATCGGCGAGTCGGAGATCACGACCACGTCGGCGGCCAGCTCGTCCTTGTGGTCGCGCACGAACGTTTCGAGGTTGACGCTGCCGATCTCCTCTTCGCCCTCGAGGATGAAGCGGATGTTGACCGGCAGCCGGCCGCTGCCCCGCAGCACCGCCTCCACGGCCTTCAGGTGCATGAACACCTGGCCCTTGTCGTCGGCGGCGCCGCGGGCGTAGATCTCCCCCTCGCGCACGGTCGCCTCGAACGGCGGCGACTCCCACAGCTCCAGCGGGTCGACCGGCTGCACGTCGTAGTGGCCGTAGAACAGGATGGTCGGCGCGCCGTCAGCGTGCAGCCAGTCCGCGTACACGACCGGGTTGCCCGGCGTATCGATGATGCGGACGTTTTCAAGGCCGACGCGCTGCATCTCCGCCGCCGTCCACTTGGCGCACGCCCGCACGTCGTCCGCGTGCTCCGGCAGGGCGCTGATGCTCGGAATGGCCAGGTAGGACTTCAGCTCGTCGACGTAGCGGTCGCGGTTGATGTTGATCAGGTCGATTACGTCGTTCATTGCTTGCAGCTCAGGTACGGGAAGCGGCGGTCTCGCGCTCTTCCCAGTAGCGCTTGTACTCGTTCAGATAGGTCAGGCTGTCGAACGACCGCATGCGGTCCAGGAACAGCACGCCGTCGAGGTGGTCGGTCTCGTGCTGGATGACGCGCGCCGGATAGCCCGACGCCGTGAACGCCACCCGCCGCCCGTCGCGATCGAACGCGGTCACCCGGATCTCGACCGCGCGCGGCACCTTGCCGCGCACGTCGGGAATGCTCAGGCAGCCTTCCCAGTCCTCTTCGATGGCGACGCCGACAGGCTCGACGACCGGGTTGATCATCACCATCAACGGCACGGTGGAATCCGGATCGTCCACGCCCGCCACGAACAGCCGCAGCCCCTCGTGCACCTGCGGCGCGGCCAGCCCGATACCCTCGTACTCGCGCATCGTCTCGAACATGTCGTCGATGAGGCGCTGGATCGCAGGCGTACTGATCTCGGACGGATCCAGCTCCCGCGCGGGCGCCCGCAGCACCGGGTGCCCCATGTGCGCCACCTTGAGGATGGCCATACCGCAAGTATAAGGCAGGCAAACGGCCGCGCTCGCGCCTCGTCACCGGTGCTCCGTCTTCTCCTCGAACTCGCACAGATCCGCGATCACACACGCGCCGCAACGAGGCTTGCGCGCCGTGCAGACGTAGCGGCCGTGCAGGATCAGCCAGTGGTGAGCGCCGCGCTTGAAGTCGTCGGGCACCGAGCGCAGCAGGCCGTCCTCCACCTGCCGGGGCGTTCGGCCGGGAGCGATGCCGGTGCGGTTGCACACCCGGAAGATGTGCGTGTCCACGGCGATGGTGGGTTCGCCGAAGGCGGTATTCAGCACCACGTTGGCGGTCTTGCGGCCGACGCCGGGCAAGGCCTCCAGGGCCTCGCGACCCCGGGGCACTTCGCCGCCGTGCTCGTCGAGGAGAATGCGGCAGGTCTTCAGTATGTTCTCGGCCTTGGTGTTGAACAGCCCGATGGTCCTGATGAAGCCCTTGAGCCGATCCGGGCCGAGATCGACCATGGCGGCAGGTGTGCGGGCCGCGGGGAACAGCCTGGCAGTCGCCTCGTTCACACTCACGTCCGTCGCCTGGGCGGAAAGCACGACGGCTATCAGCAGCTCGAAGGGAGTGCCGAAGTCGAGCTCCGTGGTCGGCTCGGGGTTCTCCGCCCGCAAGCGGGTGAAGATCGCGATGCGCGCGTCGTCGTTCACGGGGGTCCTGGGGACAATGGGAGCGCCTCGGCCCTGCGGCGGAGCGCGCCGTCTACAGTATCGCCGTCCGGGACGCGGCCAGGGAAGTGCGGTACCCTAGTTGTCAATGGAGCTTCGCATGAAACGAACCTGCGCGATTCTGATCGTCTGCCTGTCTGCGGTGCTGAACGGCCAGCAGCCGGGCGGTTCTGCCGTCGAATGGCCCTACGTTGGCGGCGACCAGGCCCATACCAAGTATTCGGCGCTGGAAGACGTCAATCTCTCCAACGTCGGCGAGCTGGAGATCGCCTGGACGTGGGATGCGGGCGAGACGCCGCTGCCGGACGCCCGTCCCGGCGGCTTTCAGGCCACGCCGCTGATGATCGACGACACGCTCTACTTTCCCACGGCGTTTGCGCGCGTGGTGGCCCTCGACGCCGACACCGGGAACCAGAAGTGGATCTACGACCCGCGGGTCTACGAAAACGCGCCCGGCGGCGCGAGCCCGGGAGGTTTTCACCACCGGGGCCTGGCGTTCCGACGGGACGGAGACGAGCTGCACCTGTTCCTCAGCAGCCGGACCCGCCTCTACGCCATCGACGCCGCCACCGGCCAGTTGATCCCGAGCTTCGGGGACAACGGCAGCGTCCTGCTGACCGAGGGGCACGGGCGAGAAGTGTCGCCCGAAGAGTACGACCAGACCTCTCCCCCGGTGGTCTACGACGACCTGGTGATTGTCGGCAGTCGAGTCCCTGACCGTGTTCAACGCGAGTACGACCCGCCCGGGTCGGTGCAGGCATTCGATGCGGTCACCGGTGAGCGCCGCTGGATCTTCTTCACGGTCCCCCAGTCGAACGATGCCTTCGGGGCGGACACCTGGGAGAACCAGTCGTGGCGCATCACGGGTCATGCGAACGTGTGGGGCCTGATGTCGCTCGATGAAGAGCGCGGGCTGCTCTACGTGCCGACGAGCACGCCCAGCAGCGACTACTGGGGCGGACGACGCCCTGGCGCCAACCTGTTCGCGGAGTCCATCCTGTGCCTGGACGCGCGCACGGGTGAGCGGCAGTGGCATTTTCAGGCGGTGCACCACGGGTTGTGGGACTACGACTTCACGGCGCCCCCCAACCTGGTGACCATCACGGTCGACGGCCGCACCATCGACGCCGTGGCCGAGGTGTCGAAACAGGGGTTCACCTACGTCTTCGACCGCGTGACCGGCGAGCCGGTCTGGCCGATCGAGGAACGTCCGGTCGACACGACGACCGACGTCCCGGGGGAGGTGCCGTATCCGACCCAGCCGTTTCCGACCAGGCCGCCCGCATTCGCCGGACAGGGCATCTCTCTCGATGACGCCAACGACCTGACCCCGGAGATCCACGCGCTGGCGGTCGAGGAGATGCAGCAGTTTCGTCTGGGGCCGCTGTTTACGCCGCCCAGCCTGCGCGGCACGTTGCAGCGGCCCAACGTGGCCGGCGGGGCCAATTGGGATGGCGCGGCGTTCGACCCCGAGTCGGGGCTGCTCTACGTCCGGTCGGCGGAATCGACCAGCACGAACCAGGTTTGCCGCAACGAGGGGACCGACCCCGATGTGGACGTCGAGTTTACGAACAACTGTCCGCACGGGGCGTCGGCCATGATCTTCCAGCTCGGCAACCGTCCCGGCGCGGCTGAGGTGGCCCGGAGCCGGCTGGGGCCGATCCCGCTGATCAAGCCGCCGTATGGCAGCGTGACGGCGATCGACCTCAATCAGGGCGAGATCGCCTGGCAGATGCCGCTCGGCGAGGGAAGCCGCATCCTCCGCAATCACCCGTTGCTGCGCGGCGTCGAGCTGCCGGACCGGCTGGGTGGGGGCGGCCGCGGCCCGCTGGTAACCAGAGGGGGCCTCGTCTTCATCGGGAGCAGCGACGGGCATCTCTACGCGTTCAACAAGACGACGGGCGAGGAGGTCTGGCGCGGGGCAACGCCATTTCGCGCGGGCGGCAATCCGATGACCTACCGGACGAGCGCGGGCCGCCAGTTCGTGGTCGTTCCGACGGGGGCCGGGCCGGATGCGGCGCTGGTGGCGTTCGCGCATCCCGGCTAGTTAGTCCGGCGTACCGGCATCCGAATCCTGCGAGAGGAGAAGCCATGCGGACAGTGGGTATCGTCGGCGCGATCGTGCTCTTCGTCAGCGGTGTCGGCACCGCCGCCGCCCAGTCGACTGACTGGTCGAGTCAGAACCTGAACCTCGACAACAACCGCTTCGCTCCCCTCGACGAGATCAACACCACGAACGTGACGCGTCTGGTGGAGCGCTGGTCATACGAGGTGGGGCCGACAGACAACATAACTCAGGCCACGCCGCTGGTGGTCGGCGGCGTCATGTACCTGCACTCGCACTCGACGCTGTTCGCCCTCGACGCCGCCACCGGCGAGGAGCTGTGGACAACTCCCCTGGATCGCGGGCCCGCCGCGGCCGGCCCCGTGCGAGGTTCAACGTTCGCCGACGGCAACATCTACACGTATCGCGGCGCCGACCTCTACGCGCTGGACGGCGGCACCGGATCGCCGGTCGAGTCGTTCGGGGACCAGGGGTATCTCCGGGTCATTGGCGCTGCGCTGCAACAGAAGTACCCCGACGCCTACCCGCCGACCCTGGATCCGGTGCAGATCGGCTACCGGATCACCACCCCGCCAGCCCATCACGCGGGTACCCTTTACGTCGCCGCCGCGCTGTCGGAAGGACACATTCCGGGTGGGCTGGTGGTCGCGACCGACGCCGATACCGGGGCGATCAAGTGGGTGTTCAACACCATCCCGCAACGCCCCCAGGACCAGGGATGGGAGATTGCGCGCGATACATGGGGTGATGGCGCGCGCGCCGGCGGGGGCATCTGGACCCAGCCGGCGGTCGACCCGGAGCTGGGACTGGTCTACGTGAACGCGGGCAACCCCTCGCCCGACTACGACGGGTCGGCGCGGGTGGGGATCAACCTGTTCACCAACAGCACCATCGCAATCGATCTCGAGACCGGCGACCTGCGCTGGTATTACCAGGCCGTGCATCACGACCTCTGGGATTGGGATCACGTGACCGGCCCCGTGCTGTTCGACGTCACCGGCGACGATGGCCGGACCATCAAGGGCGTCGCGGCGGCCGGGAAGAACTGCCTCTTCTACATGTGGGACCGCGCAACCGGCGAGCCGCTACACCCGATGGTCGAGACGCTGGTGCCCACCGAGACGGACGTGCCGGGCGAGCAGGTGTGGCCGACGCAGCCAATCCCGCACAACGCTGCCGGGGTGCCGATGACGCCCCTGTGCGCTACGTACATCGAGCTGGACGATCCGGAGCTCGCCAGCCGCTCCAGCCAGTTCTACGCGCCGTACTGGATGAGCAAGGCGATCATCGTGGCGCACGGAGGCTCCAGCTGGGGGGCGCCCTCGTTCAGCCCGCGCACCGGACTCGTCTACGTGACCGGGAAGAACGGCGCCATCTCGATCGTCGTCAAGCCGGTCGGCGACACCCTCGAACCGGGTCCGGACGCCAGAGGCCACACCGAGAACCTTGCCAGCCTCGATCGCATCACCGAGGCGTACCCGCCGGAGGTGACGCTCTCGGCGTATGACCCGGTCTCGGGCGAGCAGACCTGGCAGGCGATGCTGCCGGCGCAGTCCGCGATCGGCGCGAGCGGCAACATGGTGACCGCGGGGAACCTGGTGTTCCAGGGCACCGAGGACGGCGGCCTGTATGCGATCGACGCCGAGACCGGCGCCGAGTTGTACCGCTTCGACGCGCCGCGCCCGATCCGGTCGAGTCCGATGACCTACGAGGTCGACGGCAGGCAGCATCTGACCTTCGTCGCGACCAACACCGTGATTACACTGGCGCTGCCATGAGCGCCATGGCCAGCCGTACCGCTGCTACGCGGGATCGGCGCCTTCGTTGAGCACGGAGAGATACCGGTTGTAGGCGAACAGCCGGTTGCGCCGCCGACCGGTTATCTCGCGAGCGATGCGAAGCTCGACAAGCACATCCATCGCCGAAGCGGACGCCGGAAACGACAACCCCGTCATACGGCAGACTTCCGGCAGTGGGAGGATCGGTCGAGCGGAGAGTGCGTGGTGCACGCGGAGCACCGACCCGGCGCGCCGGCCAAGCTGCTCGATGGCGGCCCGATCCGACCTGAATATCTCGGACAGGCGGCGGGACGCCGTGACGGCGCCCTCGGCCGTCAGTCGCACACCCTCCAGGAAGAACGCCAGCCACGCCTCCCAGTCGCCTGTCCGGCGCACATGGTCAAGCAGCTCGTAGTAGGTGGCGCGATGTTGCTTCAGGTACAGGCTCAGGTACAGCAGTGGTTCCTGCAGCACGGCCGCGTGGTGCAGAAGAAGCGTGACAAGCAGCCGTCCCACCCGGCCGTTGCCGTCCAGGAAGGGATGTATCGTTTCGAACTGCACGTGGGCGAGCCCTGCCCGGATCAGCGTCGGCATCCCATCGTCCTCGGCGTGCAGGAAACGCTCGAGCGCAGCCATGCAATCGGGCACGGCGGTGTACGGCGGCGGAACAAAGACCGCGTTCCCCGGCCGCGAGCCGCCTACCCAGTTCTGCGAGCGGCGGAATTCACCTGGATCCTTGCTGGAGCCCCGCCCGCGAGACAGGAGCACCCGATGGATCTCGCGGAGCAACCGGCTCGACAGGGGAAAGCCGCTCCGCAGCCGTGTCAGGCCGTGTTCGAGGGCGTGCACGTAGCTGGACACCTCGACTACGTCATCGAACGGCACACCTGGCGCCGCATCGAGCTCGAACAGCAGAAGGTCCGACAGCGACGACTGCGTCCCTTCGATCTGCGAGGAGAGCACGGCCTCCTTGCGCACGTAGGTGTAGAGGAAGATCGTCTTGTCCGGCAGCAGGGTCGAGACGCTGTCGAGACGTCCGAGGACGAGACCGGCCGCCTCCAGGGACTGCTGGAGCCGTCCGTCGAGCACCAGGTCCGGAACCGGCGGCAGGGGCGCCGGGACGAAGGCGCGGACCCGTTCGCTGCCCGCAACGGTGATCTCGTAGTGGCCCGTTTCTCCGCGTTGCATGAAAAAGCCCGCCTACCTGTTTGTCGGACTTTAGTAGCCGGCCCTGTTATTAAACTTCAGGCTGGAAATATTAACAGCACTGCAGCGCCCGATGGCGCTTGAAATTCACGTCCATCCTTCGTTCAGCAAAACTGAATAGCCGGACCGGCTGATAAACTTTAGGGGGAAATTATTAATAGCGGGCGCGCGGCGGACTATCTCGTCTTCGCTAGGGGACTGCGACTCGCTCCTGCTCCCTGGCGCCAGCCAGGACGTTGTAGAGCCCGTAGTTCCCTTCGTGACAGGCGAACTCGTATATCGCAGAACCGCGCTTCATGGGCAGCACGACCGTGAATGGCCGCGTGAAAGTCGCCGGGTCGGTCAGGGTGTACTCGTACTCCAGCGTCTGCTCACCAACCAGCCGGAATCGTTCGACCAGGTGCTTGGCCACCGCACTGCCCGCCGCCACCTGGGTCCTGGGATGGAAGCTGGCGGTCTTGTCCGTAAAGTTGGTCGACTCGACGACGAGGGTGTCGCCCTCCCAATAGCCGCGCGAGTCCCCGTTCCACTGACGGATGCGGCTCGGCAGACTGTCGCTGCCATCGAGGGGGATCACGCGAACGTCATGCACCATCTCGTGGAGGATCACCACGTACTCGGACGTTTGGAACAACTGGATGAAGTTGTTGTAGGCGCCGGGTACGAGCGGTGGCCCGGTGTTGAACCCGAGTAGACACCGCTCCGCAAGACCACGATCTTCGTAGCTGTCGGCGCCAATCCCGGTCGTGCGGGTCCGATTCGGCCGCGTACCGCGCTCGGCCTGTACCTGCATTTCCAAACCGGGCTGCAGGGGCGGAAGCCGCCCGTTCGGCGGATCGACGATCAGCGACGTGCGGTGGTCGTTGACGACCGTCGTGCCCCGATCCACCCAGAAGTTGTTGTACGCACCGACATTGCCCCCGACAGGAAGGATCTCCGAGCGATTGGTCGTCGGAGCATTGAGCGCCGCATTGCGTTCTGCCGCTTCAGCCTCGACCTCCGCCGCCTCTTGCTCACTGAAGACGGCCTTGTCAGCAAGGTCCTCCGGGCGTTGAAGCGGCGTCAGCGTCCCGAAATCCCAGACGCCCTGCAGGTCCGGCCTCCCGTCCGGCAGACGCGGGGGTTCGAACGAGCCTTGAGCGTAGGCCGACGAACTCGCGGCTCCGAATGCGACGACCACCAGGCCGACAACCAGACGTTTCAGCACGGTGCGATGCATATCACCCTCCTCACTGCCAGTAGTTGAGACCCATAAGAGGAGCACCTGCCATGGGATTTTCCAGGACCTTAGGTCGAGGACGTACAGATCCGGGTTGCCCCTCTGGCAGCGTGTCTCTACTGCTTTGCTGGGTCATCGGGCAGGGTAAACACAAAGAGCGCGTTGGGTGCACCCGGTGCCCGACCGCCGCCAACCGGTATCGCCAGATACTGCTTTCCATCGACTGCGTATGTGACCGGATATCCCTGCACGGGAGACGGGAGCCTCGTCTGGTGAAGCACCTGGCCCGTCTCGACGTCGTGCAGATACAGATAGCGGTCGGTATCGCCGCTGACGACAATCCCGCCAGCCGTGGTCATTGCGGCCGTGAGAGGCCTCGTCGCAGTCTTGTGTCGCCACCGGACCTCGCCGGTGTCGATGTCCATCGCGATCAGCTGTCCGGCGTGATCGGGACTCAGCGGATGGGGCCGGCCGCCAGTGCCCTGCCAGCCGCTCCACGCAGGGTTGAAATAGTAGTAGATGTCCCCTTCCGGGTGAAGCTCGCGCTCGACCTCGCCGAACACGCCCTTGGTGCAGGTTGGCGTGATCGGGATGTACAGCAGCTGCGTATCCGGATGATAGGCCGTTGCCATGACGTTCCGGATGCCCCGCAAGTTCGGACAGAACTCCAGCTCGACGCCGGCCTCGGGGATCATCCCGGGTCGATAGGTCACCGCGCCGGTCTCGGTATCAAGGTCGACGAGCGTCTGGTACCCGAGGTCGTGGGCGTCGACGTACCGACCGGTCGCGGCGTCGATTTCCCACAAGATGCCGAGCTTTCCCATCTTGAACACCGATCGGCGACCGCCATGGTCGATCAGCACGCTCTCGAACACCTCATCGAGGTCATGCGACTCACCGGGCAGGAACTGGTAGTACCAATCGAGATCGCCGGTATCAGGGTCGATGGCAAGCAAGCTGTTCGTGTACAGGGCGTCTCCATCGGTCCCACGCGACACGCGGGCAAACGGTTTCGCCTGCGACGTCGACCAATAGATGAGGTCGGTGGTCGGGTCGTAACTGCCGGGAATCCACGCGTCGCCGCCCGCCCGATACATCAGCGGCAGATCGCCCCAGGTGTCACCGCCCGGTGCGCCCGGTTCGGCGATGGTCGAGGTCCTCCACAGCTCGCGTCCGGTCTCCGAATCGTGGGCCGAAATGAAGCAGACACCGTTCTTGTATCGCTCGCACCCGGTCATGCCGGCCACGATCTTTCCACGCACGACGATCGGGCCGCTCGTGTACCGATAGCCGAGCCTGTGGTCGGCGACGACGTGGTCCCAGAGGACCTCACCACTCCGGGCATCGAGCGCGACGAGATGGGCATCGGCCGTCGCGACATAGATGTTGGTCCCGTAGATTGCAAGGTTACGCATTCGGTTCTTGAAGCTCTCGTCGGGGTTGTTTTCGAATGTCTTCCGGTATTGCCAGAGCAGGTCGCCGGTTCTGGCATCGACCGCTTGGACGTACCCGTCAGGATTCGGCAGATACATCACCCCGTTGTAGACCAACGGCGTTGGCTCGCTGAGACCGGGACGCATCTGCCACGACCACGCGAGTTGAAGTTGATGGACGTTGTCTCGGTTGATCTCGTCGAGCGGGCTGTACCCCCACCCGTCGAGCGTGCGCCGCCAATGTAGCCAGTCTTCGGGTCCCGGGTTTCCGAGGATCTCGTCCGTCACCGGTTCGAACTCCTGTGCGACTGCCGTCTGCGGTGTCGCCAACCCCCAGAGACCTCCGCCAAGGATTAGCAACAGGCTGTGCACGACCAGTTTGTTGTGTGTCATGCGATCACTCCCGGGACCCCGCTACAGAGCGATTATCGAACATCTCCATCACCGAGGTCGGCTCACGACCTACGGGCTCGCCCCTCAAAGATTATAATTGCGTGGTAGCAATATTCAACTAAAATAGACGGACCTACTTCAGGAAGGAGCAACGCATGAACATGGCCTTGTGGGCCGTCCAGGTGCTACTCGCTCTGGTGTTCGGCGGTGCGCTCCACGCCGCTATTGGCGAGATTGGAACGGTGCCACTCAACGTCGTCCTCGGCGGGCTTGCCGCATTCGTGGCGTGGGGACGTTTCGTCAAGCTGCCGATCGAGCCGCGCGGCGCCGCCCAGACGGCATCGGCGTGAGGACGCGATAGAGCGGGCGCGGCGAGGAAGCCGTCTGCCGGCGTAGTCAGGGTGATGGATGGGAGGCTGTTCAATCGGCAAGTCGGAGGGGAAGGACATGAGAGGACGACGAACCATATGCATGCTCGGCGTTTTGGTGCTGGTATCGTTGGCGCCCAGCAGCAGTGAGGCGCAGCGATTTGATCCGGGCGCGCCGGTTGCCGTGCCTGCCGTCGACGGCGTTCCGACGGCCGCGCCGGAAGATGTCGGGATGTCGACCGAGCGCCTCGAGCGCCTGGATCGGGTGATGCAGGCCTATATCGACCGTGGCGAGGTGGCCGGCGTCGTCTCGCTGGTAGCGCGCCGGGGGAAGGTCGTGCACTTCTCCACATTCGGTCACCGCGAGATCGAGAGCGGCACCGCCATGACGCACGACACGATCTTCCGGATTGCGTCGATGACCAAGCCGATCACGTCGGTGGCCCTCATGATGTTGTACGAGGAAGGGTACTTCCAGTTGCGTGATCCCATATCGAAGTGGCTTCCCGAGTTTGCCGATATGCGCGTGGCGCTGCCATCGACGTACGACGAGCTGGGCCGGGCAGGCTACCGAACGGTCGCGGCGTCGCGTCCGATCACGGTGCAGCACATCCTGACTCACACGGCAGGTCTGGCCAATAACGATCGCGGGGTGACGCGAGCCGAGTTCGATGCAATCAACAACTCGCGGCAGCCGGGCGGTACGGTTGGCGACTTCGTCAGTCAGCTTGCCGAGTTGCCGCTGAACTTCAATCCTGGCGACGCGTGGGAGTACGGCAACGCCACCGACATCGCGGGACACCTGGTCGAGGTCATGTCGGGTCAGACGCTCGACGAGTTCATGCGCGACCGGATCTTCGAGCCGCTCGACATGCGCGATACACACTTCTATCTGCCGCGTTCAAAACTCGATCGCTTTGCGGCCTTGTACAGGGTGAATGACCATGGCGGACTGGCGCTCAGAGAAGCGCCCGACGCCAACAGCCGTTACGTCCGGGAGCCGCACACCTACTTCAGCGGGAATGGTGGCCTCGTGTCGACGGCGCGCGACTACTTCCGCTTCAGCCAGATGATGCTGAACGGGGGCCAGCTCGATGGTGTGAGGTTATTGTCCCGAAAGACCGTCGAGTTGATGACCGTGAATCATGTCGGGAACCATGACATCTGGATCCTCGGCCCGGGGTACGACTTCGGCCTGGGCTACGCCATCGTGCAGGATCCTGGACTGACGGCCATGCCACAGAGCGTCGGGTCACATTTCTGGTGGGGCGCCTTCGCCACCACCTTCTGGATCGACCCGGCGGAGGAGCTGATCGGAATCGTCCTGCTCCAGATCCGTCCGTATACGCACTTCAACCTGCGCCAGGATATGGCAACCCTCACCTACCAGGCCATCATCGACTGATCTCGGACGCCGCATGGCCTGTCATGCTCACTCGGCCGGCGTCGGCACGGCGTCCGCTCTGTGAGCCTGCAGCTCGGCCTCGGTCCGGAATTGCAGCCGAGCGACCCGGTTCGTGGTCGCGTAGGGCACCCAGACGTCGCCGTTGCGGCCATCGACGGCGATGTGCCGCACTTCCGTGCCGCGGCTCGGCAACGGGTAGATGGTCCACTCCCGGGTGCTCGGATCGAACTTCGCGACCGAGTCGTCGCTGCTCACGTTCGTGTACACGTTATGGTCATTGTCGACGACCGCCGAGTAGGGGTGCATCCCCTTGTGCGGCAGCGGGTGATAGGTCACCTCCCTGGTGTGGATGTCGATCTCCGCGAGGTTCCCGCCCCACCAGTTGCTGACCCAGATCACGTCACCGTTCTTGTCCGCACCCATTCTCCGCGGCGCCTGGCCACCCGGCATCCACGGCACGCAACACATGAACCTCAGCGCGCCATGGTTGTAGTAGAACTCCTTGTCGGCGTCGGTCATGAACGATTCCGGCTTCACCGCACCCGGCGGCCTCATCGGGATCTCGTAGGTCTTGCCGGTCTTCACGTCCGCGTGCCCCACGACATCTCGAGTCCATCGTCCCCACCACCCGTTGCCGAGCCGGTCACCGGTCACGCCATAGGTGCCGCCGGTGGCGGAAGGATTCTGGAAGTACTGAAAGGTCCGCTCCTCGGGATCGAACCGGAGGACCCCCTCGGTCGAACCCATCCAGACCTTGCCCATCGCGTCGACATCCTGCGTGCCGGCGACTCGCATGCCGGCGGGCGGCGTGAAGGTGGTGATCTCATCGGCTTCCGGATCCGCGCGGCCGAGGATTCCACTGACGTTGAACCACATGATGCCCTTCTGATCGACGTAGATCCCGTGGGTGTACACCGAGTCACGCGGGCTCGTGCGCACCTTGTTGTAGGAGCGCACGGCGCCGGTCTCGGGGTCGAGCTTGACGAGCGTTCGGAGCGACTTGGACGCGCTCGCCCAGGGGGCGATCCACACGTTGCCGTCCGGGTCGATGGCTACATCGTGGGGACCGCTGCGTCCGCCGTGCGCCCCCGACGGCGTCCCCTCGGACCAGTCCTCCCCATTCCACAACATGAACTCACCCGTATCGGCCACCGGCACGTCGTACTCGGTGATCACGACGCGAGCGGCGTCACCGGTCGGACGGGGCAGTACCGGCTTGAGCTCCATCGGCGACTCGCCCGGCCCCCGCATCCGGGCCAGGTACCTGGCGAGCTCGTTCTTGTGGTACCGCATCGCCACGGGTGGGCGGTTGCTCGACGCGTTCAGCCCGTTGTAGCCGGCCTTCTCCATGGAGCTGATGATCGCCCGCCATCCGCGCTCGTCAAACCGGTTCTGCAGCGGGACGCCGGCCTGGTGGCATTCGGAGCACTGCACCCGGAAGATCTCCTTCATCCGCCGATCTTCGAACGTCTCCTCCGGCAGCGCCGCCAGCCATTCCGGACCGCGCAGTTGCGGCGTGACATCGGCGATCGGCCGCAGCGTGAACGTCTGGTGGGTCCTTGAGCTCAAGGTGGCGTCCGCACGGCTGGTTTCGAAGCCGGTCGCCTGCGCCCACACCTTGTAGGTCCCCTCGTGCAGCGGCGGAAAAACGTACTCGCCTTGCGCATCGCTATAGACCGTCGTCGTGTAGTTGCTCTCCACCCTGCGGGCCGACACGGCCACGCCGTGCAGCGGCTCACCGCTCGCGGCGGTCGTCGCGCCGGCGAGGTGCATGCCCGGCGCGCCGGGGGTTTCCCAGAGCGCCGCGTTGATCCGGTCCTCGGTCGGCGCCCAGGGCCGGACCTCGGCCGGGACAGTCTTCATGTACGCAATGACCTGGTCTACTTGCGCGGCATCGAACTGGTGCTGGAACCCGGGCATGTTGGCGGTGCCGTTGAGGATCGAGGCGCGGACCGCCTCCTCCCCCTGCGACGACACCAACTCTGCATCCAACCACGGGCCCAGCGTCTGACCGCTGCCTGGCTGCCCGATCGGGTCGTGGCAGATGGCGCAGCGCGAGACGAACAACTGCTGCCCCGGCGCCTCGGGCCTGCTCCGCCTCCGCTCTAGCTCCTCGGCAAGCTCGCGCGGATCGAAGTCGGTCCTGATGATCTCCACCGGCTCGGGGTCGACCGGCTTCGACTTGACGGGAACCGGGACCGGCAACTGGGCCGTTACGACCGTGGACAAGGCCGCCACCCCAACCACGAGGATTGCCATCACGTGCTTGATG
The DNA here is from genome assembly GCA_965207665.1 of Vicinamibacterales bacterium. GTDB lineage: Bacteria > Acidobacteriota > Vicinamibacteria > Vicinamibacterales > UBA8438 > JAAXGX01. The sequence continues at coordinate 1,373,322 of CBDBMV010000002.1, read as the reverse complement.
CTCATCGTCGTATTTCTCCCATTAGCGAGCGAGCGGCTCGGCCCGCCCACCGGGCCCTATGCGATATCGGTCAAGTGCTCCAGCTGACCGTTGCTGTCACCGAACGCGTCCACCGTCACGTCCATCATCGCGAGGGCCGTCACCCAGAGATTCGCCAACGGGGTGCCCTCGGCGAAGCGGACGTGCCGTCCTCCCCTGAGCCCGGCCGTGGTCCCACCCACCATCGTGATCGGCAGGTCATCGTGGAAGTGCGTGTTGCTGTCGCTGATCGCGGCCCCGTGGACCAGAAGCGAGCTATCCAGCAACGTGCCGTCACCGTCGGGCGTCGTGGCCAGCGTCTCCACCAGATGAGCGAACTGCTCCATATGAAACGCGTTGATCTTCGACAGCCGCTCGAGCTTGGCCGGCTCATTCATGTGATGCGACAACGGATGGTGCGAGTCGGGCACGCCGATCTCCGGATACGCCCGCCCGCTGATTTCGCGCGCCAGCATGAATGTGCTGACCCGGGTCAGGTCGGTCTGATAGGCCAGCGCGAGCAGATCCATCATCAGCGTTGCATGCTCGGCGTAGGTGCTGGGGATCCCCATCGGCTGGTCGACCACGGGCAGCTCCCGTGCGTTCTGCGCCTCCGCCATTTGGAGACGTCGTTCGACGTCTCGCACCGACTCGAGATACTGGTCGAGCCTCGTCCGGTCGGACCTTCCCAGTACACGCTCCAGGTCGGCGATCTGCTCACCCACGAAGTCCAGCATGCTGCGGTCGCGGTGGATCCGCTCGAGCCGCGCCCCGGCGTCGGTGCTGCCGCTCGTCCCGAACAGTCGCTCGAAGATCGCCCGCGGATCGTTCTCGCAGGGAAGCGGCGTCGTCGGCGTACGCCACGCCAATGTGTTCGTCAGGGCACAGCTCGCCCCGTCGCAGCTGCCCAGCACGGCCACCGAATCGAGGGCAAGCTCGAGCGACGCCAGCTGGGTCTCCTGCCCGAGCTGCCGCGCGGCGATCTGATCCATCGACACACCCGCATGAACGTTGGAATCAGAGATCGCCCGGTAGGGAACGCAGGTCAGATAGGTGCCCGCCGCGCGTGCATGGTCACCACCTCGGTTCGACAGCCCCGCCGACTTGTCGGCCAGCCCGCTGACCATCAGGACCTTGTCGCGATAGTCGGACAGCGACTTGAGCGTGGGCGGAAGCTCATCGAGCGGCCCCTCGGCCTTCGGCATCCAGTAGCCCATCGCCATCCCGTTCGGCACGTAGACCATCGCGAGACGTTGAACCGGCGCCGCCGCCGTCCGGCTGGTCGCGGTCAGGGCCGGCACCATGCTGTCGAGCAGGGGGAGCGCCAGCGAGGCGCCGAGACCCCGCAGAACCGTGCGCCGGGACAGATGCTGTCTGGTGATGATCACGGCGTCCTCCTTGCCTGGCGCGCGGTCTCGGCTGCGGCGACTCGACGCATCTGAAATGCGTCGCTCCCCACGATGCCGAGGATAAGCGACGACCAGCGGTAGTCGTCGCGCTCGGCCTGACGTTTGAGCTCCCGGACCGTGGGCATGTCGTAGTACTCCAGACCACGGCCGAGGGCATAGGTCAAGAGCTTCTCCGTGACGGTCTGCACGAACGCATCGCCTCGTTCCGTAACCAGGAACTCGCGGAACTGACGCGGGCCATCGATCTGCCTGCCGTCCACCATCTCGCTAGCTGCGTCGATCGGCAACCCGTCGTCAAGGTCCCGCCACCCGCCCGTCGCGTCGTAGTTCTCCAGCGCGAACCCGAGCGGATCGATCATCTGATGACACGAGGCGCAGACCGGATTGCTCCGATGCTGGTCCATGCGTTCACGCAGCGAGGTCGGCGTGCTCCTGCCGTCGTTCTCTTCGAGGGCCGGCACGTTCGGAGGCGGGTCCGGTGGCGGAACCCCGAGGACGTTCTCGAGCACCCACTTGCCGCGGGTGACGACCGAGGTGCGGTGCGCATAGGAGGTCACTGTCAGGACGCTGGCCTTGCCCAACAGGCCATGCCGGCGGTCGTCGGCAAGCTGCACGCGACGGAAGTGGCCTCCGTAGACATCCGCGATGCCGTAGTGTCCCGCCAGCCGCTCGTTGAGGAAGGTGTAGTCCGCGGTCAGCAGCTCCAGGATGCTGCGGTCCTCGCGCACCTGGCTGTCAATGAAGAGATCGACCTCGCGCATCATCGCGCGGCGAAGCGAATCGTCGAAGTTCGGGTACCGCCTGGGATCCGGCTCGACGACCGAGGCGTTGCGGGTAATGAGCCACTGGTTGGCGAAGTTGGTCGCGAAGGTGGAGGCTCGGCGATCGGCCAGCATCCGTCGCACCTGTCGCTCGAGCACCGCCGGCTCCCGGAGCCTCCCCGCCTCGGCCACCGCCAGCAGCTCATCGTCCGGCAGGCTGCTCCACAGGAAGAACGACAGACGCGACGCGAGCTCGAGATCGCTGAGCCGATAGATGGTACCAGGCGCCGCATCAGCTGGATCCTGCTCGACCCTCAACAGGAAATGGGGCGACACGAGCAGCGCTTCGATCGCGCGCTCGATCCCGTCGTCGAATGTACCCTGCGCCCGGCCCTCGGCATGGAAGTCGAGCAGAGGATCGATGTCGGCGTCCGTCACGGGGCGTCGATAGGCGCGACGAGCCAGCGTCTCGAGGATCTGCCGCGCGCACGACCGCTCGTCACCGGCCACGTCCGGGCGACAGACGAGGATCTTCGAGCGGCTGGGGGTCTCGTCGGGCACGGTCCCGTCGTACGGCCCCGAGATTTCGACCCGGTCGATCCCCGGATCACCGGCGTCATCTGTCGACATCTCGGACTTGATCGACTTCGGCATGAGCGGAACGTTTTGCCAGACCGACGGCGCCGTGTCGGTGAACGCCACCGTCACGAGATGCGTACCAGCCTCGACGACCCGCCGGAACTCCATGTGATCGTCGGCTGACATGCGGTAAGCGTGGCGCTGCTGTCCCTCGATGTCGTCCTCGGCAATTCCCACCGTGAGCCCGATATCGACGCCGGGGTATTGCCCGCCCACGGAGAAACGCCGCACCAGCTCATGGTTGAGACGCACCTCTATCTCGTGCTCGTCGTCAGTGCCGCGAATCGTCCGCGCGAACAGGTTCCGTTGCATCCGGATCCTGAAGGCGTATTCCCCGTCAAGCGGGAACGTGTGGCGGAACGCCAGGCCACCGTGCGTGCCGAACGGGAAGTCGTCCCCCATCCGCTCGTTCTGCCTGGCAAACGGAGAAGCGCGGAACACTTCCGTAACGGGACGGATGGCGGCGCTGTTCATCGCCAGGCGACTGACCTTCGTCGCCGCCGACACGTAGCGTGCCATCAGCGACGGGTTGAGCGACAGCATCTCGGCGTTGTTGTCGAACCCGAACGCCGAATCATCGGCCGGCAGCAACGCGTCGCCGTCGACCTCGAGCGCCAGCAGCTCCCGAACCGCGTTCACGTACTCGAGTCGATTGAGACGCCGAACGACCACCCGACCGGGGTTTGGAGTCGCCGCGGCTGCCTGATCCAACGCCGTCTCGAGCCTGCGCACGAACGCGTCCCGCTCCTCGGGTGCGGGACGAGGCCGGCCGACCGGCGGCATCTGATCACTCCGCAGCTTGCGGACCACCTCCTCCAGCACGGCGGCGTGCCGGTCGGCACGATCGAGGTCGATGCCGTCGAGCACCAGGCCTCCCGTCCTGAGCCGCTCGTTGTGACAGCCGACGCAATACCGATCGAGGAGCGTGGGGGTCGCCGCACCGTCACCCGCCTGCGGCTCCGCCGCAGCGGCGGGCAGCGCCGGCAGTCCGCTCGCGAGCAGGGTCAGCCCAAGGGCGACGAGTACTGGATGCGTGAGTCTCATCGTTCTCATCATGGCGAACCTTCTTGTGCTGAACATCAGCGCGGGGTCTCGTCGGCCGGGCGCTGCTCGTCACGCTGCAACCGGCGCTGGAGGACCTCGCCCGGCACCCCCAGGCTGGTATCGGCCCCCAGGTTCTTCAGCAACTCCGCCGTGTGGGGGGACGATCTCATCGAGAATTGCTGCTTCGCCCCTTCCGCGATCCGAAACGGCGTCCGCTCCATGAAATCCTGCGCGTCGAGGTTGGCTCCTTGGTCGGCGAGGACCTGCGCCACCTCGTTGATGCCCACGAACGCCGCGCCGTGCAGCGCCGTGAACCCCGCCTCATTGACCGCGTTGACGTCGGCCCCGGCGTCAAGCAGGAGCTGGACCGGCGGCACAGCCTGCGGCCGCGGCCGCTCGGGACCGCCACCGCCATGACCAAGGCCGGCCGCCGCCATCAGCGGCGTCGTTCCGTCATCGGTGGCCAGGTTCGGGTCCGCGCCCGCGTCAAGCAGGATCCGCATGACCTGCGTATAGGAGGGTGCGGCCTCTCGAACCTGTGCGTCCTCCCTGAGGTCGTCCGCACCTACATTGATTCGGCGTCCTCCCTGCGAGGCGTATGCGACGACCCAGAGCGGCGTCGCGCCTCGGAGGTTTCCAGTGCCGTTCGAAAACAGATCGAACGCCCCCAGGCTCACCTTGGTAAAGAAGAGCGTCGTCGTCGAGGTGGTGATCCGCCCATTGGGATCTGCGCCGGACGCCAGCAGCGCCTTGACAAGCGCCGGGCGGCGCGCCAGCGGAAAGGGGAGGAGATTGTAAGTCACACCGGCCCGCCTGAGGTGGAGCCACTCGCGCAGCCACATCCCGATCGGCCCCGCCGCGGCATGCAACGCCGGAATCCCGAACATCGAGCCGTTCGGATCCGCCCCCTGCTCGAGCAAGAACACGGCAAGGTCGTCACGACCGCTGACGACCGCCAGGGCGAGGGCGTGTGTCCCGTCCCCACCAGGGTCATTGACATCGGCTCCGGCGTCGAGCAGGAGCTGCGTCATCGCCCGGTCGCCGTTCCGCACGGCAAACAGGAGCGCGGTGAAGCCCTTGGCTGCGCTGGGGCGGACATCTGCACCGGCCTCGATGAGCCGCTCGGCGATAACCTGGCGGCGTTCGGCTACCGCCCACATCAGAGCAGTTTGCAGACTCTTGTGGGTCCGGCGATTGACGTCGGCTCCGCGGGCCAGCAGCGCCTCGACGACCTCGAGGCTGCCGGTGCGAGCCGCCATCATCAGCGGCGTCTCACCGCTGGTCTTCGCAACGTCGACGTCAGCACCGGCCGCGAGCAGTCGGTCGACGACCGGAACGCTACGATTCTCACAGGCCAGCGCGAGGGGGGTGACCCCGTTGTCGGTGCTCGCGTCCACGTCGGCGCCGGCCTGCATCAGCAGTTCGACCAGCTCAAGATCGTCACGGTGAACCGCCCAGTGCAGCGCTGTCGTGCCGTCCGCCCGAGACGAGTTGACGTCGACACCATCGCTCAGAAGAGCGCGCACCGTCCGACTGTCGCGCTCCGCGGCGGCCTCGACCAGTTGCTGGTCGTTGGAGCCAGCCGCTCCGACGGCGGGGCGCAGCAGCAGGGCCAGCGCGACGACGACAGCCAAGACGATTCTGGAACGCATGGTGCCTGTCCCCTTGTTCCGAGTGTTCTACGGCGTCGCGTAGTGGTTGAGAAACATCGCCACCGAGGATTCCACCAACTCCTCCTGGTCCTCCGCTGGTAGCCGACGGCCGTTCAGAACCAACGGCCAGAACGCGGCCGATTGCAGAGAACCGAGGAACTGGCTGACCGCAAGCCACGGGTTGCTCACCGCGAGTCGGCCGTCGCGCGACGCCGCCTCGACCCACTGCACCGTCGAGGCCGTGAATCGCTCCCTGCCGTCGGCCGTGGCTGCACCCGGAGCCTCCGGCTCCTGAACCTCTCGGGCCACCATGATCCTTACCAACGCGACGAACTGATCGCTGGTCAGCACGTGGAGAAGCACCTCACCTATCTTCCTGAGCTGCGGCTCGAGAGGAGTGTTCGGGTCGTATATGAAATCGGCGAAGTCCTCAGGTCGCGGCAAGCGTTCCCTCGCGATCGCCCGGACGAGCCCATCCTTCGAGGAGTAATGGTCGTAAACGGTCCGCTTCGACACCCCGGCCCGGGCGGCGATGCGGTCCATGGAGGCGCCCTCGAATCCATTGGCCAGGAACTCCCCAACAGCAGCGTCCAGGATGGCGGGGCGCTTTGGACTGGCGAGTTGCCGCTCGCTCAGCAGAGTCGCGGTCTGAGTTGACATCATCTACAAGCTATGCAGGATGCGAGAAAGCATACTACACCGTGTAGTGTAGTCCATCCTTTTCCTTATCGCGGCTATCGGGTACTTTCTCGCCCCTCCAGCACACGTGCCCCCGCCAGGATACTCGTCAGGGCGTAATTTGCCCTCGTGGCAGGCCGCGTTGTCCTACCGCGCGTCGTCTGGTAGCGCGAACACGAAGACTGCGTGTCCACCTTCTGGACGCTGCTTCTCGGGCATCAGCCGCGCCGAGATCCCACTCCATAAGGAGCGATCGGTCCCAACCGGAACCGCCAGGTACTGCCTGCCCTCGACCGCGTAGGTAATCGGAAAACCGGACACGGAGCTGGGAAGCCGCGTCTGAAACAGGATCTGCCCCGTGGCGGCGTCGTGTACATAGAGATTCCGATCCCAGTCGCCGACTACCGCGAGACCTCCACCGGTCGTCAGCGCAGAGCTGTCGATCGCCGTGGGGGTCTGATGTCGCCAGAGCACGTTGCCGCTGACATCCACGGCCATGAACTCGCCGACGCCGCCGTCGGTACGCGACGGATGTTTGAGGTGGGTGCGCCGCGACGTACCCCAGCCACCATCACCCTCCACGAATTCAGGCCCTGGTCCGTACGCCGTCCGCTCGCAGGTCACCAACATCGGGATGTAGAAAGCGCGGGTCTCAGGGTGATACGACATGGCCCGCCAGCCCTTGAGTCCCGCAATGCTGGGACAGTACTCGATCTCGACGCCCTCTTCGGGAATCATCCCCGGGCGATAAGTCACCTCGCCTGATTGGGGATCGACGTCGATGAGCGTCTGATACCCGAGGTCGCGGGCCGCCACTAACTGCCCGGTCTTCCGATCGAGCTCCCACAAGATCCCGAGCTTGCCCACCTTGAAGAGCGACTGGCGTCCGTCGTAGTCGACCAGCACGTTCTCGAACGTCTCGTCCATGTCATGGGTCTCGCCCGGCAGCAACTGGTTGTACCAAACGATGCCGCCCGACTGCGGGTCGAGGGCCAGCACGCTGTTGGTATAGAGGGCGTCGCCAGAGTGGCCTCGCTGAAAGCGCGTGAACGGTTTGGCCTGCGATGTGGCCCAGTAGATCAGGTTCGTCTCAGGGTCGTAGCTTCCCGTCGTCCAACTGTCCCCACCGGCCCGGTACATCAGCGGCGTATCGCCCCAGCTGTCGCCACCCGGCTCTCCCGGTTTGGCGACGGTCGACGTCCGCCACAACACTTCGCCGGTGCCGGCATCAAACGCGGAGATGAAGCAGGGATGGTCCTTGGCCTCATAGAACATGTGACAGCCGTTCGTCGCCACCACCACCCGCCCCTGGACGATGAGCGGCCCAGTCGTATACCGGTACCCGAGCTCGTAGTCGGCTCCCTCGACGTTCCAGACGACATCACCCGTCGGCGCGTGCAACGCGACGACGTACCCGTCGAACGTCGTCAGGTAGATCTTGTCGTCGTAGATGGCGAGGCTGCGGGTCGTGACGATACCCTCCAGCCGCTCCATCTCGTGCTGATGGCGGTACTGCCAGAGCAGCTCTCCGGTCGCGGCATCGAGCGCCTCGACGATCCCTCCCGGGCTTGCGATAAAGAGGACGCCGTCGTAGACCAACGGATTCGGCTCGGGACGCCCCTCCGAGCTGAGCGCCCACGACCAGGCAAGCTGCAGGCGGTGCACGTTGTCGGTGTTGATCTCGTCGAGCGGGCTGTATCCCCATCCATCGAGCGTGCGCCGCCAGTTGATCCAGTCGTCGGGATCCGGGTTGAGCAACATCGTGTCGGTCACCGGGGCGAATGACGGCTGCTGCGCCGGTGTCACCGACACGCCGAGCGCGACCATGGCGATGACGCCCGCGAGACTCTGCATCCTCACTAGCTGCACCTCATTCGCCCAGGATCTTTGCGATACGTGACCCTGTCGGCACTTACTTCGCGGGAACGAACGGGACCGCCGGCTCCCGGACCCCGGGGTGCCCTGCTTCCTTGCGCTGGTTGGACACCAGCGCCGCCGCGTCGAGCGCCAGCTGTTCGTCGGCGCGCGCGCCCCGGAGCAGGTTCACCATGCCGTGGTTTCCCTCGTGGCACGCGTACTCGAACAGATGGTTCAGGGGGTCTCCCGTGTCCCGACGGGTCCACGGAATCGCCACGGTATAGGGGCGCGTGAACGTCTTCGGATCCTCCAGCGTGAACTGATAGTCGATGGAGTTCACATCAACCAGCCGGAGGCGTTCGACCAGCCGCAGCGTGCCGCCCGGACCCCGATGTCCCGTCTGAATGATGTGCGAAGGCTGATAGTCGCCCCCGTCGAGGCGGTTGTTGAAACGCTCGGTCACGATCACCAACGTGTCGCCGTCCCAGTGGCCGCGGCTGTCACCCAGCCACTGTCTGACGCCATCGTCGACATGGGGCCGCCCATCGAGCGGGATAATCCGAGAGTCGTGGATCATCTCGACCTGAATGACGACGTGGTCCGGGGTCTGCAGAACCTGGACGTTGTTGTTGTAGGCATTCGGAATCATGGCTACCGGCATGGTCCGGGAGATGCACCGCTCCCAACTGTTGCGGTCGAGCCACGAGTCGCCCTCGCCGCGGCCGGCCCGGGCGTTCTCGCGGTCGATCAGCCGCTGCCGGGCCGCCGGAAGGAGCGCGGGGATCCTGCCGTCGGGCGGGTCGATGATCAGCGACGGGCGCTCGAGGTTTCCAGCCCGCTCACCCCATCCGGCCCCTGGAGCGAAGGCCTCGATGACCACCTGCCGCGCCCGGTCTCCCTGCTCGATCTCGGCCTCGGTCCGTCGTTCCAGCGGTGTGCTCGTGGAGTTGTTCCACACGCCCTGCAGGTCCGGGTCTCCCCACGGGGTCCTCGGGAGCGGGGCATCCAGGTCAGGATCAAGCAACCCGCCGATGTAGGTCGGCGCACCCGACGTAACGCGCTGTCCGCCTCTTTCCGGTCTCTCCTGACCACGTACCAGAACCGCAGCCAGCATGACCACCACCACGACGACAAGCCTGTTCCTCATCTCGCTTCTCCCCCGGAACATCAATGAGCCTCCTGTCGGCCGGGTGCTCATCGCGGTGGCGTCGAACCGGCTGCGGCCTCTGCAGCCCGTGCACCGGCAAGCATGTTTGGCACCGCGTAGTTACCCTCGTGACAGGCATACTCGAACAGCGTGCCGGCAGCTCGATTGAAAGGGATGGCTGCCGTCCACGGCGCCGTGTACACCGTGGCATCCTCCACCGTGAAGCGGTAGTCGATGGTCTCGGCGTCCACTCGCGTGAAGCGCTCCACGAGCTTGAGGTTCTCGCCGATACCGAACACCGTCGGGACGAAGTCAGAACGTGCGGTGGCCTTGTTGTTGAAGTTCGTGGTTTCAACCACCAGCGTGTCGCCGTCCCAGTGCCCTCGGGAGTCGCCCAACCACTGGCGCACCGTCGGCGTCAGCTGTCCGCGCCCATCGAGCGGAATGATCCGTGCGTCGTGAATCATCTCGACGACCAGCGCGACATGATCGGGCGTCTGCAGGATGTGATAGTTGTGGTTGTAGAAACCGGGCATCATGGCGCCTGGAAGGCCGCGGGTAATGCACCGGTCGTAGACGCTGAGATCGAGGTGGCTGGAGGGTCCCCCACCGCGCTGAAACCGCTCCATCAGCAACGCTCGCCGTGCGGCTTGCGCCTCCGTTTCCCGGGGCGTCACGTCCGGAAGCCTTCCGTTCCGCGGGTCGATGATGAGCGAGGTGCGGTTGGTGTCCTCCCTGTGCTCGAACCAGAACTCGTTGTAGGAACCGGTGCTCCCCTCCCGCCGGTCCAGCAGGATCGCAGACTGTTGTTCGTGACGTGCTGCCACCTCCTCCTCGGAGAGTGTCTCGCGATCTCCCAACTCGGTCGGCCGCTGCAGCGGCACCGATGTGTTGTTGCTCCAAATGCCCTGAAGGTCGGGTTTGCCCCACGACGTCTGCGGGACCGACTGGGCGCCAGCGTCGACCGGATCAAGCCCGGCCAGCGCCAGGATGACGAAAACGACTGCAGAGATCCGACTCATGGTGTCACCTCCTGATCGGCAACCAAAACTCCCCCCTGCTCAGTGCGGGTGCTCGAGCAAATGCTGCCTGAGCAGGTCCTTGCCGTAATCGTTGCCATTGGGCGTCCGGACCACCGTATGCACATGGTTGCGGCTGGGGCGGTACGGGCCCTCGAGCGCCACCGGCCCCTGGTGGTCGTACTCGATCATGATCACCGGTGAGTGGATGCGGTAGTAGAAGACCGCGTCAGGCCCAGTCCCGCCTACCCAGGCGAAGTGCGTCTCGTCCCAGTGATCCACGACCTCGGCGACACGGATTTCCGCATGCCCGTCTCGCAGGTTCCCCGTATATAGCTTGATCAGCTCGAGGGCGAGCTCACGCTGCACGGCATCGAGCTCACCGAGGCGTATGCCCTCATAGGGCACCACGGCATTGTCCTGAAACAGCTCGCCGTGGTTGTTGTTGCCGGTCTTGTCCGGATCGATGATCGCGACCGCGCGCTGCTCGTCGTCGAGCGCGTTGATCAACGCGAGACCGGCCGCGAGCTCCTCCTCGAGGATCGCCGTGCCGGCGAATCGGCCGGTGTCGGCTCGCACGGGCTCTGACCCCATGAACGTCGGTGTCAGGACGACCTGATCGCCCAGAACGAAGCAGTTCACGATCAGATGGTGACCGTCGAGCTGCCACCCCCACGGCTCGCTCTCCGAGGGCTCTCCCATCACCGTAAACCAGTAGCGGCGTTCGCCGTACTGAGTATGGTCGTCCATCAGATCCGCCAGGTGACCCTCGAGCCGCATGATGTCCCGGGACATCTCGAATCCCCGTGTGCTCAGCGTTGCCGCCATCAGCGCGAACGCAGCGTCGGTCTGCGCCGGATCCATCTCGAGGAGGCCCACACCCTGCCGCGTCGAGATGTGGATATTGGCCCAGCGTCGCCATTCCAGGTCATCGACGGGGTACAGCGTGCGGCCACGCTGCTCCAGGCTGAGGCTAGCGAGGAACGTCAGCGCCGCGTCGCGAATCGGCGCGGTGCTGACGCCGGTGGCTTCGATCGAGAACAGGCCCGGCTCGATCACGCCGTCCGCGGTAATCCCCACAAACGGCACGTCGATCATCGTGTTCTCGACAACCGGCCAGATGAGACGCGAGGCTGCGACCGGGTTCCAAACCGCGAGCCCGACAAGCCCAACCAGGACCGCCAACGCGATTCCGACCAGCTTGAGCAGTCGGCGCATCGTTCTTCCTCTCCCCAGGCCCAACTGACGCCTCGTCTTGACTTTCAGTGTATAGGCGGTACACTCAAATATCAATACTCGGTGATACGCTTAGAATCCGTATGGAGATGAAACGCCAGAAACGCACATACAACCTCGTCAAGCGTGCCGAGTCCGTCCGCGAGACCCGTCAAGCGATTCTGGACGCGGCGGCCGAGTGTTTCGCGGCCAAGGGCATCAGGCAAACGTCGATGCAGGAGGTCGCTCGGACGGCTGACGTCTCGGCCGGCACGGTCGCGAATCACTTCCCTCGCCGCGACGAGCTCGTGGAGGCGACCCTGGCGCATATCGGAGGCTCGCTTCCGTTTCCGCCGTGGGAGGACTTGGCCAGCCTCGCCGATCCAAGAGCGAGACTACTCGGTCTGGTGAAACCTCTCTACGAGTATTACCGAGCCGGAGATCGGTGGGTACACATCCTCTTCACGGAGCGTGACAGCGTTCCGGCAGTAGGCCGTCGAGGTGATGCCGCGCTGGCGCGAATCGACGAACTCATCTCTCTGGCTCTGGGCCCGGACGCCCGCGACGAGAAGCTCGTACGGGCGGTCCAGGCCGTCCTCCATCCGAGCTTTCGACAGTCACTGCTTGCGAAGGGAGCTTCCAACAAGTTGGCGCTGGACATTGCGAGCGACACCATCGGCGCCTTGCTCGACAAAGCCCAGACCAGGCAGCGGGAAGCCGTGAGAAGCGCGTGATGCCGAAGCGGCGGGCTGCATCGCCGACCGCGGAGCGGTAGCGGGCTAGTTGTCGTCGTTCTGCGTCGGCGCGCCCGCCCCGGCGATGCGGGCGGCTACTTCTTCCCCGTACTCCTCGTCCGTGAGCCAGACGACGCGGGAGTTGAGGAAGAACATGTCGTCGATGGAGCGGCTGCCCCACCCCTTCCAGTTGCGCGGGTCGATGACGCGCGGGTTCGCGGCGGTGTTGTCGTACCAGGCCGTCACCTTGAGGATGGTGCCGCGCGGCAGCAGCGGCGTGACGTCGTCCTCGTAGTAGTAGACCTTCACCCAGTTGTGGTTGTAGCCGGCGCAGTTGATGGTCTCCTGGTAGCCGCTCGGGTGCAGCGCCTCCACGCACATGCGGCGGCCGCTGGAGTGCAGGTGCGGCTCGAAGCTCAGCAGCATGCCGGCCCGCGTCATGGGATAGAGCGCCGAGATGACGGTCTCCTTGTTGCCCGGGATGTCCAGGTCGTAGGTGAGCGAGTCGAACATCGTGTTGTTGGTGTACTTCGGCACGAACCCCGCGGGGTGCAGCTTGAACGCCACGTCGATGGTGAACGTCGCCTCGGTGCCGATGGAGTGCGTGTGCAGGTCGAAGTTGAGCGCCGAGCCGGCGGCCAGCTTGACGCCGAGCGAGTCGGGATAGATCGTCGCGTTCTGGCCCAGCTCCCAGACCACGAAGAAGTTCTCTCCACGCTGCCCGGGTTGCGGCTCGCCGTCCGCGATGCCGGCGGTGGCGCCGACCACGGCATGGTGCACGACGAAGTAGTTCAGGTCGCCCGACTTGCGCTCGACGTCGGCTGCCTGGTGCCGGATCTCGCGGAACTCCACCGCCTTGACATAGCGGTCCCCGGTCAACCCGGTGGGTGACGGACCGATGCGGCCGTAGTAGTCAGGGGCCGTCGCCGGCAACGTCATGGACGGCGAGGAGACGATCAGATCGGGCTCGCCGATGGTCCAGCCGCCACCGGCGAGATCGTATTCCGGCAGGTCGGCCGGGTCGCCCCGCGGCGCGCCCCCGTCGACCCAGGCGCCGATGCGGGCCACTTCCTCGGGCGTCAGGGAGATATCGTCCTTGAACTTCTGAATGCCGACGTTCTTCTCGATGAACCAAGGCGGCATGCGCTCCGGGTCGTCGTCGGGACGCGACGTCTTGTCCCTGATGGCGCGGGCCCACGGGCGGACGTCGTCGTAGGTGATCAGCGCCATCGGCGCGATCGAATCCGGCCGGTGGCACCGGACGCACGAGCGCTGCAGGATGGGCGCGATGTCGCGGGTGAAGGTCACCTCCTGCGCCCGGGCCGGCGCGGGCGCGGCGACGATGCTCACGCCCGCCGCAAGCGTCAGCAGTCCGACGACCGTCCGACGCGCCGCCGATCCACCGCGATCTACCCGCATAGCCATGCCATGCGCTCCGCGAGATTGACGCTCAGCGCGCGGCTTCCGCGGCCCTGCGCTCCTGCGCGCGGGCGCCGCTCAGGATGTTGCGCACCGCCTGCTGGCCCTCCTGGCAGGCGTATTCGAGGATCTCGGTCGGCGCGCCTTCCGTGCTCATCGGAATGATGACCGTCCAGTCGCTGGTGAACGTACCTGGGTCCTGGATGGTCACCTGGTACTCGATGGTCGTGGGATCCACCCGCGTGAAGCGCTCGACTACCCGCAGGTCGCGGCTGTGCTGGAACTGCGACGGCGTGCCGCGCGTCGGATGGATGATGGTCTTGTCGGTGTAGTTCCCCACCTCGACGACGAGCGTGTCGCCGTCCCAGTAGCCGCGCGAGTCGCCCATCCACTGCCGCATGCTGCCCGGCAGCGGCGGCCGGTCGTCGACGGGGATGATCCGGGCGTCGTGAATCATCTCGTAGAGGATCACGACGTATCCCGGGACCTGGAGGATCTGGTAGTTGTTGTTGTAGAACGTCGGGAACATCGACCCGGGGATGCCGCGCGTGATGCAGCGGTCCCAGGCGCTCAGGTCTTCCCACGTGTCGTACGACAGCTCCAGGCGGTCGCGGTTCACCGTGCCGATCACCCGCCGGCGCTGCGCCTCCTCGGTCAGCGGCGGGACCTGCCCGTCGGGAGGATCGACCACGTGCGACGTGCGGTTCGAGGTCTTCCCGTGATGCTCGTACCAGTGGTCGGGGCCGGCCGTGGATCCTTCGTTGTCGAAGGTCTCGGACGCGACCTCTTGCTCGCGGCCGAGCGCGTCGGCCTGCGCCGCCGCGAACTCCTCGTCGGTCAGGAACTGGCGCTCGCCGAATTCCTCGGGACGCTCGAACGGGGTGGTGGTGGTGTTCGTCCAGATGCCCTGCAGGTCGGGGTCGCCCCACGGGGTGCGGGGAGCCGCGTAGCCTTCCGGCGCCCCCTGACCCGCCGCCGGTTGCGCCGCGGCCAGACAGGCCACGACACCGAGAATTCCCAACGACGCGCTGAATCGACAACCCATCCGGGCCTCCCGCGTTGAGCCGGCCGCCGGTCGTACGCATGATACTACCGGGGGTGTTGCGAAGGGCAGTCCATCCCGCGTATCCTGCACGAATAGACTCACACCGTCGCGGACCGGGGCGGCAAGAAGGAGAGTTTCAGATGAGGGTTCAGCAAGTCTCATTCGTGCGGGTTCTCGCCGTTCTGTTCGCGCTGGCGCTGGTGGCGCCGGCCGGCGCCGGAGCGCAGTCCTCGGAGGTGCCGCGCCTGCCGGACGGCAAGCCGGATCTGCAGGGCGTCTGGGACTTCAGCTCCGTGACGCCGCTGCAGCGGCCCGAGGAGCTCGGCGACCAGGAGTTCCTGACCGATGACGACGCGGCCGAACTCGAAGCAAGGGCGGCGAACCGCGTCGACACCGCACCGCCCGCGGGCAACCCCGGCAGCTACAACCGGTTCTGGTTCGACGACGGCACGACGGTGACGGGCACCCGGCGCACGTCGCTGATCGTCGACCCGCCGAACGGCCGGCTGCCGTCCTACACCGACCTGGGCCGGGCCCGCATGCAGGCCCGCGCGGAAGCGCGCGAGCGGAACGCCGGTCCCGAAGACCGCGACGTGGACGAGCGCTGCATCCTCGGGTTCAACTCGGGGCCGCCCATGCTGCCGGGCGCGTACAACAATTTCATGCAGTTGTTCCAGGGCGACGGCTTTGTGGCGGTCCTCAACGAGATGGTCAACGACGTGCGGATGATCCCCACGGACGGCCGTCCCGCGCTGGCCTCGAACATCCAGCAGTGGCGGGGCGACTCCCGCGGCCGCTGGGAAGGCGACAAGCTGGTGGTCGAGACACGCAACTTCAGGGACATCGGCACCGCGCACCCTGCGCCCAACATGGCGCTGCTCGAGGCGCTGGGCCCGGACATGCACCTGGTCGAGAAATTCTCGCGCCTCGACGCCGACACGCTGCTCTATGAATTCACGGTCACCGATCTGACCGGATTCAACGAGCCGTGGAGCGTCGAGCTGACGATGGCGCGGTCGGAAAACCGGGTCTACGAGTACGCCTGCCACGAGGGCAACTACGGCCTCTACAACATCCTGGCCGGCTACCGCGCCGCGGAAGCGGAGTCGGCAGGCTCGCGGTAAGTCGCGTTACGTTCGAGGGGGGCGCGGGGTGCCCCCCTCAGTTTCTCCACCGGCCGGTAGGTTACTCTCCCGGCGTTTCGATCGGCAGGTCTTCCCGGTCGCCCCACTCCTTCCACGACCCGAGATAGTTGCGCACGCGGGGATAACCGAGCAGCCGCAGGGCCAGGTAACTGTGCGCGGCGCGGTAGCCGCCCTGGCAGTACGACACGACCTCCCTGTCCGGCGTGACGCCGGCCGCCTCGTACATCGCCCGCAACTCGGCCGCCGGCTTGAACGCGCCGTCCGCGCCCAGGTTGCGGGTCCACTCGATGTGAACCGCGCCGGGTATGGCGCCGCCCCGTTTGGCGCGGACGTTGACGCCGCCGTACTCGCCGTCGCTGCGGGTGTCCAGGATGGCTGTGGAATCTTGGCCCAGACGGTCGCGCACGTCGCACCATGTGGCCAGGCAGGCGGCCTCACGGCCGGGCGTCCAGCGTCCGGGGACGGGCCGCGCCGCGTCGGTGGTGACAGGGTGGCCGCCGCGCTCCCACGCACCGAACCCGCCGTCGAGCAGCCGGGCGTCGGGGTGGCCGAACAGCTCCAGGAACCAGAAGGCGCGCGCCGCGCGGATGCCGGACCGCTCGTCGTACACCACGACCGGCCGCGCCGCATCGACGCCGCGCGCGGCCAGCAGGTGGGCGATGATCCAGAGGAAGGCCTCGAGCGGCGCCGGGGCGGTGTCGACCAGGCTGATGCCGAACAGGTCGAGATGCGCCGCGCCAGGTATGTGGCCCGCCGCGTACGCCTCGGTCGGACGCAGATCGATCAGCGCCGGCCCACCGGCCGCTGATCCCAGTCGGTCGGCCAACTCCTGCGGGGCGATCAGCAGCTCGGGCCGGGCGTACCCCTTCGGGTTGTCCATGCGTTCATCCCTGGCCCGTTACGCGCCGATGGACGAGCCGGTCACCAGCGCTTCCAGCTTCTCGCGGAACGTGTCGGGGATGGGCGCCGTGCGCTGCGCGGCGTAGTCGAACACTACCTGCACCGACCGGCTGCTCGCGACCACCGCGCCATCCTGCACGCGGCGCGCTTCCATCCGGTAGACGAAGCTGCTGCGCCCGATGGTCTCCACGCCGACGTGCACATCGATCTCATCGCCGAACACCAGTTGCGCCTTGTAGTCGCACGACGTGTGCGCCAGGATGAGACCGAGACCGACGTCCTCCAGCACCCGGCGCAGGCCGAGCGTCTCCCCCATCACGAGCCGCGCCTGCTCGAAGTACGTGAAGTAGACGGCGTTGTTCACGTGGCGCAGCGCGTCGCAGTCGCGAAAGCGGACCTCGATGCGGTGCTTGAAGGCGAATGTGGCGGGCACGGGACCACATATACTAGCGCGTGCCCTCCACCCTTGCCGCGGCGGAGCCGTTCACGCCCGAGGAGGCGCGGGCGCTCGACCCGTACTTCGGCAACACCGACAGCCCGGTGTTCGTCCTGACCAACCTGCCGGAGGCGGTCAAGGGCGCCCTGTTCGCCCGCTACTCGCGCTCCGCCAAGTCGGCGCGGCGGCTCTTCCTGGACGAGTTCCTCGGCGACGTCGCGCCGGCAGGCGCGCCAACCGGCGCGGGGCCGGGCGGCGAGCGCGCCGAGCGGCTGTACACGAAGGTGTTCAACGAGTACGGCGACGACTCGGTGGCGCAACTCGGCGGCGCGCACATCGCCTGCGAGGGGGTCTCCAACGTCCTGACGAAAGTTCTCGAACGCGGGCGGCTGATGTCCTACCTCGAGCAATCGACCCGCTACGTGCCGTACACCCAGCGCCCCGGCGGCAAATGGAAGTACGTCGTGCCGGGAGAGATCGAAGATCCGGACGACCGGGCGTTCTACGTTGCCACGCTGGACCGGGCGTTCGAGACGTACGCACGCTGGATCGAGCCGCTCCAGGCCCATTACCGCATCCAGTTCCCGCGCGCGCCGGGCGATTCCGAGGGCGTGCACCGCGCCGCCATCCGCGCCAAGGCGCTCGACACCCTGCGCGGCCTGCTGCCGGCCGCCACCCGCTCCAACGTCGGGATCTACGGTTCCGGCCAGGCGTACGAGGCGCTATTGCTCCGCATGCGGGCGCATCCGCTGGCCGAAAGCCGGGAGGTGGCGGACCTGATGCTCCCCGAGCTCCGGAAGGTCATCCCGGCGTTCGTGCAGCGCGTCGACCGTGAAGACAGGGGCGTCGCGTGGAGCCGGTACCTGGAGGAACGCAATCGCCGGAGCCGCGCCGTGGCCGCGGGCACGGACCCGGACGCGGAGTGGCGGCGCCATCTGGACCGGCCCGCGGCAGGCCCATCCGACGCGGAGGTCACGCTGACGGAGTTCGATCCGGACGGCGAAGCCCGCGTCGTGGCCGCGCTGCTCTACGCCGGCTCGGGGCTGCCACACGCGCAACTGCTGGCCGCCGCGCGGGCGATGCCGGCGGAGGAACGGGTCAGGATCATCCGCGCCGGCGTCGGCTCGCGCGCGAACCGGCGCCAGCGGCCCGGACGCGCGTTCGAGCAGACCACCTACACCTTCGACGTGCTTTCGGACTACGGGGCGTTCCGCGACCTGCAGCGCCACCGGATGCTGACAATCGAGTGGCAGGACCTGACGCCGCAACACGGCTTCGCGCCGCCCGATCCCGCCGTGGATGCCGCCGGCGCCCGATCCGACTGGTACGAAGTGATGGAGGCCTCGGCCGCGCTCGCTGAACGGTTGGCCCGGCGCTACTCCGCGGTGGTGGCGCAATACGCCGTAGCGATGGCGTACCGCATCCGCTTCCAGATGCGCATGAACGCGCGCGAGGCGATGCACGTCATCGAGCTGCGCACTTCGCCGCAGGGCCACCCCGCCTACCGGCGCGTCTGCCGCAGGATGCACGAGCTGATCGCGGAGCAGGCGGGCCACGCGGCGATTGCGGACGCCATGCGCTTCATCGGGCGCGACGACGTCGACCTGGAGCGGCTCGCCGCGGAGAAGGCCAGCGAGCGCAAGCGCCTGGCGCAGTCTCCGCCTGCGGCCCCGGGAGCGGACGGGTGACGTCCCATGCCCACGACGCCGGCTACCGGTTCTGTCCGCAGTGCGGCGGACAGCTCGCGCCGCGGGTGGTCAAGCGGGGCGAAGAGCCGCGGCCGGTCTGCGCCGGGTGCGGGCACATCGTGTATCTCGACCCGAAAGTCGCGGTCGGCACGATCATCCGCAACGGCGCCGGCGAGATCGCCCTGGTGCGCCGCTCCATTGAACCGGGCTACGGCAAATGGGTCTTCCCGGGAGGCTACGTCGATCGCGGCGAGGAGCTGCACGCCGCCGCCGTGCGGGAGGCGCTGGAGGAATCCAACCTGCGCATCCGCATCGACGGCCAGACCGGGCTGTACTCCTATCCCGGGCAGACGACGATCATCATCGTCTATGCGGCCACGGCCGTCGGCGGCGCGCTGCGCGCGGACGACGAGTCGCTGGAGGCCGCGTGGTTCGGTCCGGAGGACCTGCCCTGGCCGGAGCTGGCGTTCCGGAGCACGGGCGACGCCCTGCGCGATTACCTCGCGACGTCGTCCGGCGGAGGAAAGCTGTAGTCCTCGCGCTCGACGGCGGCGACCGCCCCGTCCACCAGCTCCTGCAGCGGCAACGCGCGCTCGGCCGCCTCCACGTCGGCCCGCGCCGCGCGGGTGGCCGGATGGCGCGGCGTGAAGAGCTGGCAGCAGTCCTGGTCGGGAATGATCGAGATGGGATAGGTGCCGATGGCCTGCGCCTGGTCGGTAATCTCGTCCTTGTCCGAGCCGACGAGCGGCCGCAGTATCGGCAGGCTCGCTACCGCTGCGTCGATGACCGCCAGATTCTCCAGCGTCTGTGAGGCCACCTGGCCCACGGACTCGCCCGTGACCAGGGCGGCGGCCCTCGTGCGGCGCGCCAGCCGCTCGGCGATCCGCAGCATCAGCCGGCGGTACAGCACCACCCGCAGCGGGGGCGGAGCAGACAGCATGACCTGCCGCTGGATGTCGCCAAACGCCACCTGGTAGAGGCGCGACGTCAGCTGGTACCCGGTCAGGTGGCGGGCCAGCTCGCGCACCTTGTCCCTGGAGGCGTGCGACAGGATCGGATAGCTGTGGAAGTGCAGGAACCGGACGCGGCAGCCCCGCTTCATCAATCGGTAGGCGGCCACGGGCGAGTCGATGCCTCCCGACAGCAGGCACAGCACAGGGCCGCTCACGCCGGATGGTAGACCACCCGGGCCGGGATGCCGGTCGAGCGAATAGAACGCCTCGCGCGCCAGGATCTCGATGCGGACCACGAGTTCCGGGTTGCCGAGGTTGACTTGCCAGCCCCGCGCCGCCTTGATCCGCCCTCCGACCTCACGCTCTATTTCCGGAGAGGTGAGTGCGTACGCCTTGTCGGCGCGGCGGGCGGTCACCCGGAAGCTGCACGGCTCGCGGCCGTCCAGGTCGGCGAGGACGGCGTTTGCGAGCTCGTCGATGTTGCGGCTGACGCGCCGCGCCTGCGAGAAGTTGGCGACGCCGAACATCCGGCGCAGGCGCTCGCGGACGGTATCCCACGGGGCGTGCGGACCGGGCGTCACCTCGATGCGCCCCATGATGGCCCGCACGCGCGTGCCCTCGAGATCGCCCAACGCGGCGCGCAGGTTCGCGACGAGCCGCTCGACGAACCAGGGGCGGTTCCTCCCCTTGAGGGCGATCTCCTGGTAGTGGACGATGACCGATTCCATTGGCCGCTTTGATAGCATAGTCCGCGGCAAAACCCCCGCATGCGCGATCTGCTGGCGGTCGGCCTCGTCGTTCTGCTCGTTCTGCTTGCCTTGTCGATGGCCACCACCCTCCGGTGGCGCTACCGCGACCACGCGCGCCTCCGCGGCCGGCTGCGCGAGGAGGGACGGAACGTCGTCGCCGAGGTGCCGGTCGAGGACCGCCTGGAATTCTTCAGCGAGGACGCCGGAGCGTTCTATTGGGCGGGGCAGACGATCCCGAAGCGTGAGATCCGCGCGGCGCGGTTGCTGATCAGCGGCGCGCCGCTGGCGACCGTCCGCACCCACCGCGGCGGCGCATCCGAAGCGTCGGACCCGCCGGATGGCGCGGCTGTGCCCGAGGTCGAGCGCGAGCGGTGGGACGTCGCCATCGAGACCGACCACGAACGGGTCCTGGTGGAATGCGGCGCCATCCGCCAGCAGGTGTCGCAGGAGCTGGCCCGCAGCGTGTTCGACGCCGTCCGGCGCGCGGTCGAAGAACAAGACCAGCACGCCCCGCACGGCGATGGCTGAGTGCCGACCGGCTTGTCGGAGGCGCCCTATCCCCGCAATGCAGGATCTACAAACGGCAGCGCCGTAACGACCGCTTCCGCAGGACCATCGGCCTGCTCCACTTCAACCCCGACGCCCGCCTCCGCCAGCGCCCGCGGGACGTAGCCCAGCGCGATTGCGCGCTCCAGCACCGGCGAAACCACGGCGCTGGTCACCTTCCCCACCGGCCGGCCGTCGTGGTTGATTTGAGCACCGCGGGCGGGTACTTGAACGTCCGGGCTTGCCGCGCCTCCGGCCGGCGCCAGGGTGAGGCCGACGAGCTTGCGCGCGACGCGGCCGCCGCCTCGGTGCAGGACGCGAATGATCACTTCCTGCCCGACGTAGCATCCCTTGGTGAGACTGAGCGCGCGCTCCTCGATCCCCGCCTCCAGCGGAATCGTCTCGGCATCCATATCGACGGGGTAGGCAGGCCTTCCCGACTCGACGCGCACCGTGTCTGCCGTCGGCGCATCGATCTCGGCGCCGCCGGCCGCCGCCAGCGCCGCGTGCAACGCCTCGGCGTCGTCGCGTGCGGCGATCAGGGACAGTCCCGGCACGCCGAGCTCGTCGCCGCGGACGGCCGCGATGGCCATGCCGTCGGCCTGCACCTCCAGGCATGCGTGCGGCGCCAGGCCGCGCACCGCTTCCGCCGCGTCCCGGCCGGCGCCCAGCCGCTCGAGCGCCGCCGCGGCCACGTCGTGCGCCGCCGGACCGTGGACGCCGCAACTCGCACGGGTGCCGCTCCAGTCGGCCACCGTGGCTTCTTCCGTGAAGATCAGGCTGTCGAATCGCGCGGCCAGCGCCGCCGCGCCGTCGCCATCCACGTCGAGCAGGATGCACTCGCCCAGGTTGAACACGTCCATGTCGGCCAGCATGCGTCCCTGCGGCGTGAGATACGCCGCGTAGCAGCCGGCGCCGGCCGCCAGACCGGCGACGTCGTTGGTCAGCAGTCCCTGCAGAAAGTCGGCCCGGTCGTCTCCCTCGACGGCGAGCAGGCCGCGGGTCGTGCGGCGGATCACGCCCGCGCCGTTGCGCACGGCGCGGTACTGCTCCGTATTCGTGGCCACGGCAGAAGGCTGGTGAGACATGCGGGTCAACCCTTCAATGATATGCTGATGCCCGTGGAGTGCTCTGTTCGCCGGCTGGCCGGCGTCCCGGCCGGCGCACTGCTGCTGGCACTGCTCGCCGGCAACCCCGTCCACGGCCAGGACCAGCCCGCGCCGGCCCCCGGTGAGGCCGTCTTCACCATCTTCGTCCGCTCCGTTCCGGTCGGCGTGGAGCGCGTCGGGGTAACGCACGCGGACGACGGCTGGCGGATCGAATCGATCGGCCAGATCGGGCCGCCGGTGGACCTCAACATCCGCGCGTTCCGGATCGACTACGACCGGGAGTGGCGACCCCTCCGGCTCGACATCGACGGCGCGCGCAACGCCAGCCAGTACAACGTGAGCACCACGTTCACGGACGGCTCGGCAACGAGCGAGATCCAGCAGGGCGAGGAGCTGGCCTCCGCGACCCACGCGGTCGCCCCTGATGCCGTCGTGCTTCCGGACTTCTTCTTCGGCGCTTACGAGGCGCTCGCGGCGCGCCTCCACGCGTTCGGCGAAGGGGGATCGATCCCCGTGTACGTCGCACCGCGCCTGGAGATAACGGCCACCGTGCAGGGTGTGCGCCGGCAGCCGATCCAGGTTGGGCAGACGCAGCTCTCGGCGCTGATCTACCGCACCGAGATGCACTACGACACGCAGCGGCTGGAGGCCGACATATGGGTGGACGCGAACCACCGCTTGCTGCGGGTGAACTTTCCGCTGCTGCAGCTCGACGTGGCGCGGCAGGACCTGGCGCTGGTGTCCACGCGCGTGACCGCGGGCGGCGACACGGACGAGACGGACGTGCGTGTGTCAGCGCGCGGCTTCAGCCTGGCCGCCAGCGTGACGGTGCCCACCGGCCGCGAGCGGCCGCCGCGGGGCTGGCCGGCCGTGCTGCTCGTCCCGGGCACGGGTCTGGTTGATCGCGACGAGAACCTGGCTGGCGTGCCGATCTATGCCGAGCTGTCCGCGTCGTTGTCCGAGGCCGGCTACCTGGTGCTGCGCTACGACAAGCGCGGCATGGGACAGAGCGGCGGCAGGGCGGAATCGGCGAATCTCGACTCGTACGCCGATGACGTCCTGGAGGCGTTCAGATATCTGGAGCGGCGGGATGACGTCGACCGTGACCGCATCGTCGTGACCGCCCACGGAGAGGGTTCCTGGATCGCGCTCCGGGCTGCGGCGCGGGAGAACGACATCGCCGCCGTGGCGCTGCTTGCCGCACCGGGCACGCCGGGCGCCGAGCTGGTGCTGGAGCAGCAGCAGATCCGTCTGGAGGAGTTCGAGACGCCGCAGGCGGAGCGGGAGCAGCAGGTCGCCCTGCAGGAACGCATCGTTGCCGCCGTGCTGGGTGAAGGCGACTGGGCCGGCGTGCCGCAGCACATGCGTCAGCGCGCGGACACGCCCTGGTTCCGCAGCTTTCTGGAATTCGACCCGGCGCAGGTGGTGCGCCGGACGCGCCAGCCGGTGCTGCTCGTCCACGGCAAGCTGGACCGGCAGATCCCGATCGAGCACGTGGACCGCCTGGAGCAACTGATGGAAGCAAGGCGGAGGGACGAGGCGACCGTGGAGGTCGCGCGCCTGCCCGGTGTCGACCACCGGCTGCTCGATGCTTCGGCCGGCGCGATCGATCGGTACAACCAACTGCTCGAGAGACGGATATCCACGGCGGTCACCGCGGCGCTGGCCGACTGGATGGACAGGACCGTCCCGGCGCGCCGATAGCAGCCGCAGGGAGCCTGCCGTCACGGCAACGACATGTGGGTCCTGCGCTCGATCGATGCCTCGCTCGAGGTCACGCTGCGCCTGCTGCCCGGCGCCGAGAAGACGGTCGGCCGCGGGACGGCCGCGGGCTTCTCCATCGACACCCCGCTGGTGTCGAGGCTCCACTGCAACCTGAAGGCAGCGGCGGACGAGCTTGTGGTCAAGGACCTCGACAGCACCAACGGCACGTTCGTGAACGGCTGGCGGGTGGAGCGGGCGACGCTCCGGGAGGGTGATCTCCTGCGCCTCGGCGGCGTCGAGTTCAAGGTGGCGCGCGAGTAGCGGGCTACTTCCTGCGCGGCCGGGCAGGCCTGATCTCGACGTAGCTGGGCAGGCTGCGGGCGTCGTGCCGCAGCAGGTCGATCAACGTCCGGGCAACATCCTCGGCCGCGAGCTTCCAACTGGCATCCGCGGCCGGCCCGCCGCTGAACCGCGTGTCGACCGAACCCGGCGCCACGCAACTGACGCGTATCCCCTCGTGGCGCACTTCCTGCATCAGCGCGGCGCTCAACGCGTTCACCGCCGCCTTCGACGCGCAATAGGCGGCCGCGCCCGCGAACGGATGGGACCCTGCCAGGCTGCTGACGTTGATGATCCATCCGCCGCCGCGCCGGCGCAGGGCCGGCACCGCCGCCCGGCAGCAGTGGAAGACGCCGTTGAGGTTCGTGTCGATCACCGCGCGCCAGTCGTCGAGGGACTGCGCCGCGAGATCTTCGCCGAAGCGGCCGATCCCGGCGTTGTTGACCAGGATGTCCAGCCCGCCGAAGCGCCGCTCGGCCCGCTCGATCACCAGTTGCGCCTGTTCCGGGTCGCGAACATCGGCCTGGACGATGTCGACCTCGCCCGGTGAATCCGCGCGGGACGCCGCCGCATGCGCCTGCTCGCAGGCGCGCGCCAGCGCCTCCGGCGACCTGCCGCAGATCACCACGCGGCTGCCGTGCGCCGACAGCGCCGCCGCCACGGCCGCGCCGATGCCGCGCGATCCGCCGGTGACGACGGCCACGCGATTGGCCAGCGTTGCAGAAGCATCCATATGCGGTCCAATAGAATATCGCGCGTGTCCATCGTGGCCATCCTCGGCGCCGGCACGCTCGGCGGCGCGATTGCCCACAAGATTGCGTCCCGCGGCCGCTTCAACGCGGTCCGGCTGATCGATCCGGCCGCCGGCATCGCCGCCGGCAAGGCGCTCGACATCCAGCAATCGGCCGCTGTCGAGCGGTTCGGCACGCGGGTCACCGCGCACGGCGATCTCGATGCGGCGGCCGGCGCGGACATGGCCGTGCTTGCGGACACGGCCGAGAGCGGGGACGCCGGAGAACGGGACGGCGCCGACGCGGCGGTGGATACCCTGCGGCGGCTGCACCGCTTCAACCGCCGCGCGGTCATCGTTTGCGCCGGCGCGCCGCACCGGCCGGTTGTGGAGCGCGCGGTCGCCGAGCTGGGCATTCCCCGGCGGCAGGTGATCGGCGCGGCGCCGGCGGCCCTGCAGTCGGCGCTGCGGGCGATCGTTGCGCTCGAGCTGCGGTGCCCGCCGGCCGACGTGTCGCTGGCGGTGCTGGGCCGGCCACCGGAGCGTCCGGTGGTTCCCTGGAGCGAGGCCACCGCGCGAGGCTACGCGCTGAGCCGCCTGCTCGACGCGGCGGCCTTCGCGCGGCTGCGGGCGAAGGTACCGCTGGTCTGGCCGCCCGGGCCATATACGCTCGCCTCCGCGACGGCGCGCCTGTGTGAAACGACTGCCGGCCAGGCGGGAACGAAGGGTCTTGCGTGCTACGCCGTGCTGGACGGCGAGATGGGCGCACGGGGCATCGCCGCCGCGGTGACCGTGGAGCTGGACGCCGGCGGCGTGACGCGGATCATCGAGCCGGCGCTGACCGGGCGGGAGCTGGTGGAGCTGGAAACCGCGCTGTCCGGCGCGTAGCGTCTCAAGCGGTGCTGCCGTGGAGACTCAGTCCGTCCGAGAAGTCGCCCAGCCGCGCGCGCACTGCCAGGCGCCCCCTGTGGAGCCGCGACTTGAACGTCTCCGGCTTCAGGTGCAGCAGCGCGCTGGCCTCCCCCATCGACATGCCGCGAATGTCACGCAGCACGACGGGCGCGCTGTAGATCGAGGGTATCTTCGCCAGCACCCCTGCGAGCCGTCCTCTGAACTGCGCCTGGTACATCTCGTCGTCGGCGAGCGGTGAGCGGTCCGGCGCCTCCTTCTTGCGGCTCGGCACTTCCACCTCGCCGGCCGCGCGGAAGTCGGCTTCCGGGATCTCGATCGGCCGGCCGAACCTCGCGTTCCTGAGGCGCGACATCGCCATGTTGAACGTAATGCGGTAGATCCACGACGAGAGCGCCGCGTCGCCCCGAAACGTATCGATCTTCCGGAAGACGCGCAGGAGGACGTCCTGCGTCACCTCCTCGGCGTCCCAGTCATTCTTCATGTACGACAGGGCGAGCTGGTAGATCTTCTGGCGGTAGGTCCTGTCCAGATCACCCATTGCCGCGTCTTCGCCGCGCCGCAGCCGGCTTGCCAGTTGCTGATCCGCGTTTCTCTCCATCTCCGTTCTCCGTTCCTGCTCTCTATAAACACGGAACGGGCACGGATTCTTCCCGGCGCCGGGATTTCAGCCGGCAGGTCGCGGCGCGCGGCCGAACACGGCGCCGAACTCACGCACCAGCAGCGGCTCGACCTCCGCGACGGAAACCGGACGTCCCGCCAGGGCCGCAATCGACGTGACGCCGCGGCCTCGTATGCCGCAGGGCCGGATCAGGTCGAAGTAGCCGAGGTCCGTGGCGACGTTCAGCGCAAAGCCATGGCTGGTGACCCAGCGCGACAGGCGCACGCCGATGGCCGCCAGCTTGTCGTGGCCCACCCACACGCCGGTCAGACCGGCGCAGCGCTCGGACGCGATGCCGAACGCCCGCGCCGTGCCGATCAGCACGCTTTCCAGGTCGCGCACGTAGCGGTGCACGTCGCAGCGATCCGGCCGCAGATCGAGAATCGGATAACCGACCAGTTGGCCCGGGCCGTGGTAGGTGACGTCGCCGCCGCGCGGCGCCTCGTGCAGCTCCACCCCGCGTTCCGCCAGCTCACGCGGCGAGGCGAGCACGTTGGTCAGTTGCCGGCGCGCCGAGGCACCCAGCGTGACGACGTGCGGGTGCTGCAGCAGCAGCAGCGTATCCGGCACTCGGTTCGCCTGGCGTTCCGCGACAAGCTCCTGCTGGAGGGCGAGCGCCGTCCCGTACGGAACGAGCCCCGGCCGCCGCACCTCCAGCGTGGCAAGACCGCGGCCGGAATCCGCTTGCGGCGGATCCGTGCGCGCGGCCGGTGTAGTGGACACTGGTCAGAGGAGGCCGGCGTCGAACTGCTCGATGTTGCGCTTGACGGCCGCCATGAAGCGGTCCGCGGTCGCACCGTCGATGACCCGGTGGTCGAAGCCCAGCGTGAGGTAGGCGCGCAGCCCGATGGTTACCGCGCCGTCGACGACGACCGGCCGCGGCTCGACCGCCCCCATGCCAAGTATGGCCAGTTGCGGCTGGTTGATGATCGGCATCCCGAGCAGCGAGCCGAACGCGCCGTGGTTGGTGATGGTGAACGTGCCGCCTTCGACTTCGTGCGGCGCGAGGCGCCGGGTTCTGGCCCGCTCCGCGAGATCGGCGATGGCGCGGCTCAACTCGCGGATGCCGGCCTCGCGCGCATGCTTGACGACCGGCACGATCAACCCCTCGTCGAGCGCCACGGCGATGCCCAGACCGACCTCATCGCTGTACACGACGTTGTCGCCGTCGAGCGACGCGTTGGCGACGGGCACCTCGGCCAACGCGTCCACCACGGCCTTCGCGACGAACGACAGATAGGTGAGCTTCCCCCCGGCGGCCGCGTAATCGGCCTTGTGCGCCTCGCGCAGCGTGGCGACCCGCGAGAAGTCCACCTCGAACACGGTATGCACGTGGGCGGAGGTGCGCCGGCTGGCGACCATGCGCTCGGCGATCTTGCGCCGCATGGTCGACATCGCCTCCGCACGGCCGGCGGCCGCGGATCGGCTCTCGACGTAACGCAGCACGTCTTCCTTCGTGACGCGGCCGCCGGCGCCCGTGCCCTTGATGGCGGTCGGGTCGACGTTGTGCTCGCCGGCCAGCCGGCGCACCACCGGGGAGAGCCGGACCGCTGCCTGTCGCCTGCCGCCGGCCGCCGGCGTAGCCGGAACCGCCGCGTCGGCGGCGTCCGCGCCGCGTACGGGAGTCTCGTCGTCGGGGAGGGAATCCGTTCCGGCCACGCCATCCGCGGGGCCGATGACCGCCACCACGCTGTCGACCGGCACCGTCTCCCCCGCGGGCACCTCGATCGCGATCAGCGTGCCCGCCACCGGGGAGGGGATCTCCGCATCCACCTTGTCGGTTGATATCTCGAACAGCGGCTCGTCGCGCTCGACGGCGTCTCCGACCGCCTTGTTCCAGCGGATTATGGTTCCCTCGGCGATGGATTCGCCGAGCTGAGGCATCAGGACGTTGGTTGACATGACAGGCGCGTCTCAAACGAAGACGCCTGTAGTGGTGCGTGCGGCGCTTGACCGCCGGTGAAGCGGAACGAGGCGGGCGGCGCCGGTGGGCCGCCCGCCTCCGGGGACTCAGTCCGGCAGCACCGAATCCTTGAGCTGCTTCGCGATACGGGCCTTGACGACCGTCTTGGCCGGAATGTCGATGGTCGCGCCGGTCGCCGGGTTGCGACCCTTGCGGGCGAGTCGGTTCTGCACCACCAGCTTCACCATGCCGGGTAGCACGAACTCGCCGGAACGCTTCAACTCGCTCTCTGAGAGCTGACGGAGCTCTTCGAAGAACTCGCGCGCCTGCATCCGCTTGATGCCAAACCTGTTGGCGAAATGAGAGAAGAGCTCGGACTTGCCCATCCTGCGGGCTTCAGCCATCAGATCCTCCTAGTCCAGCGCGCTGTCTGCGCTACCCGACCGCCCGCGCGCCGGAGCGTTCGAGACCAGCAAAAAACGTAGTGGAATCGGGACGGATCGTAACGTGCGGGTGCCCGCCTGTCAACGCTCCACCGCTTTCAGGCTGCTAGAATCGTGCGATGGCGGACAGCACGCTGGAGACGTTCCCGAATCCCGCGCCCGAGCGCGATTACGAGATCGTCATCCGCTGCCCCGAGTTCACGTCGGTCTGCCCCAAGACCGGGCTGCCGGACTTCGGCGAGATCCGGATCACCTACGTCCCTGACGGGCAATGCCTGGAGCTGAAGGCCTTGAAGTATTACCTGATCGGGTTTCGCAACCGCGGCGTGTTCTACGAGCGGGCCACCAACGAGATCCTGGACACGCTGGTTGCCGCCTGTCAGCCGCGCCGCATGACGGTGGTGGGCGATTTCTCGGTGCGGGGCGGCCTGAGCACGCAGGTTACCGCCGCCTACGACCGGAGCTGACGGGCCGCGGTACACCAATGGCCTGGACCGCAACAGTGCTGCTGGCGGTGGCCTTGCCGGCAGCATCCCAACAGGCGGCCGCCCCCGTTGCTCCGCCCGTCCTGGTGGTGGAGGCCGCGGACCCGCTGGCGGGCGTGGCCGGCCAGATCCGCGAGTTGGACACGAGCCGGCTCACCAGCATCATGCGCCTGACCGGCCTCTCCGACGCCGGCGGACCCATCCGTGTCCTCATCGTGCCGGAAGATGCCGCCCTCGCCCGCGACACGCCGCCCCGGGTCGCGGCATTCGCGGATGGCAGTCTGGATCTGGTCGTGCTCTTCCCGGCACGGATAGGTTCGTATCCCTACAGCTCGCTCGAGACCGTTCTGTTTCACGAAGTGGCGCACGTCCTCACCGCTCGCGCCAGCGGCGGCGGACGCATCCCGCGCTGGTTCAACGAGGGCCTGGCCAGCGCGGCCGAACGGACCTGGGGCCTCGGTGCGCGGTCACGCTTCGCCTGGGAGGTGCTCGCCGGCGGACGGCTGTCGGCAACCGCACTGGAAGGCCTCTTCTACGGCTCGGACCGGGACGTGGCGCGGGCCTACGTGCTGTCGGACGCGGTAGTCCGCGACCTGCTGGAGCAGTACGGCCCCGACGCGCCCGCCCGCATCCTGGCGCGGATGGCAGGCGGCGCGCCATTCGAAGTCGCCTTGTACGCCGTGACCGGGTATCCGGTCGACGGCGTCATGCTCTCCTTCTGGTCACGGCACGACACGTGGAAGTCCTGGATCAGCGCGGCCGGCCACCCGTTCACGCAGTGGGTCCTCATCACGCTCCTGGCGCTGGCCGCCATCTGGAGCCACCGGCGGCGCCGGCAGCGCCGGCGACTGCAGTGGGAGCTGGAGGAACAGGCCGAGCAGGACGAGTGGGAGGAGCACCGCCGCCGCTACCGCGTGCACTAAGAGATTGTCAGTAGGGTGTAGCCCGCCGCCAGCGTTCCCACGATGGCCGCGCCGTAGCAGACCACGGCGATCGGCTGGTGCAGGCTCGGCTGGACCCGGAACAGGTCGTACGCGGTGTAGCGGATGCGGTGTGCGGCGTGGAAGAGCGGCAGGAAGATGAACACGAACAGGTACAACCGCGTGATCGGATGCACGACGAGGGCGTGCAGCGACTCGTAGGCGGGCGCCTCCGACCAACCCAGCGGAATCGCCAGACCGAATAGCAGGATGTGCACGGGAAAGAGCATGGCCGACGCCATGCCGCCGCCTCCGAAGAGGAACCACAACAACGGCGTCAAGCTTCGCTTGGCCATCTATCCTCGCAACACGATGTACGCCACAACTGCCGAGACGACCAGCCACCCCGCCAGGTGCGCCCCGGTGATGACGCGGCCCGGAACGCGCCGCTCGCCCAGGCGAAGCACGATTGTCGTCTGCACCGCGGGGAACCATGTCACCGTGTGGTACAGCGCGGCCAGGAAAGCCAGCACGCTGAAGGCGATGCACGCGGGCGACGACAGCATGGCGACGAAGGCCGCGTATACCTCCGGACCCTCACCCACCGCGCGGATCTGCAGCAGGGTCAAGATGGCGAATGCGCCGACGAACAGGCACGTCAACTCACGGACAACGAAACTGAAGTAGGCGCGCCGCTCAAGCCACCACCAGAACGGCATCGGCCGGCGGTACAGCTTGAGCTCCCTGGTCGGCGCCAGCGACGGGTTGCTCACTTTGTCCCCCACGGCAACAGCATCGACTTGAGATAGTCCGTGGCGCTGCCCATCTTGTAGAGCTGGATCGCGCCGGCCGGATCTACGTTCTTCGGACACACCTTGGTGCACTCGCCGACGAACGTGCAGCCCCAGAGGCCCTCGTGCGCATCCAGGGCGTCCATGCGCTCTTCCTTGCCCTTGTCGCGCGAATCGAGGTTGTAGCGCTGGGCCAGGGCGATGGCGGCCGGTCCGGTGAACTCCGGCTCAAGGCCGATGACGGGGCAGGCCGAATAGCAGATCATGCAGTTGATGCACATGCTGAACTGCTTGTAGGCGTCCAGCTCGACGGGCGTCTGCCGGAACTCCACCGCCTCGGTCGCCTCCACGTCGTCGCGGATGATCCACGGCTTCACGCTCGACAGCTTTTCCAGGAAGCTCGACATGTCGATCACCAGATCACGGACGACCGGGAAGAACTGCAGCGGCTCGATCCGGATCGGCTGCGTGGGGTCGTAGTCGGTCAGCGGTACGGCGCAGGTCAGCTTCGGCTCGCCGTTGGCCATCATGCCGCAACTGCCGCAGACGCCCATGCGGCACGACCAGCGGAACGTCACCGACCCGTCGATCTGGTTCTTGACGTAGTTCAGGGCATCGAGAATCACCCAGTCCTTGTTGTACGGCACGTCGTACGACTGCAGGGTCGGCTCCGACTCCACTTCCGGACGGTACCGCGAAACCTCGAGCCTGATTGTCTCCGCCATGTCACTGCTTTCCGTAAACGCGGGCGCCGGGCTGCCACTTGGTGATGGTGACCGGCGAGTAATCGATGCGCACCGATCCGTCGTCGTTCCGGTACGCCAGGGAATGCGCGAGGAAGTTGTCGTCGTCCCGCGTCGGGAAGTCGATGCGCTGGTGGGCGCCGCGCGACTCGGTGCGCTGCTCGCCCGAGCGCAGGATGACCTCGGCCAGCTCCAGCATGTAGTCGAGCTCGAGGGCCGAGATGAACTCGGTGTTGAACGTACGGCTGCGATCTTCGAGCTTGAGGTGACGGGCGTGCTGGCGCAGGCGGCCCATCGTCTCGGCACCGGCGGCGAGCGAGTCGCCGGAGCGGTAGATGCCGGCGCTCTCTTCCATGGCCGACTGCATCTCGGAGCGCAGGTCGGCGATCCGTTCGGTTCCGTCGGTCTTGTCCATCAGCGACCGCAACCGCCGCTCCTCGTCGCGGGCCTGTGCTTCGACCGCCGCGCCGGCCGCCGGCGCGCCGTCGACGAACTCGGCCGCCGCCCGGCCTGCCCGCGCGCCGAACACGAGACACTCGGTCAACGAGTTGGAGCCGAGGCGGTTGGCGCCGTTGAGGCTCACGCAGGCCGCCTCACCCGCGGCGTACAACCCCGCAATCGGGGTCGCCCCGTGGATGTCGGTGTGCACGCCGCCCATGATGTAGTGCACGACCGGCCGCACGGGGATCACCTCGTGCACCGGGTCGAGATTGGCGTATTTCAGGCACAGCTCGCGCACGAACGGCAGCTTCTTGTCGATGGTCTCCTCGCCCACGTGGCGGATGTCCAGGTTGACATAGTGGCCGTATGGCCCTTCCAGCGTCCGGCCCCGCTCCTGCTCCTTGATGAACGCCTGCGACAGCCGATCGCGCGGCCCGAGCTCCATCGTGCGCAGCACCGGCTTCGGCTCCGGCGTGCCGAGATCGTAGTCCTGCAGGTAGCGGTAGCCGTCCTTGTTCACCAGCCAGCCGCCTTCCGCGCGGGTGGCCTCGGTGATGAGGATGCCGGTGGCCGGGAGTCCGGTGGGATGGTACTGGACGAACTCCATGTCCTTGAGCGGCGCGCCGGCCCGATACGCCAGCGCCATGCCGTCGCCGTTCTTGATGTTGGCGTTCGTCGTGAACGGGAAGATCTTGCCGCAGCCGCCCGTGCACAGGATTACGGCCTTCGCCAGGATGCTGTGGACCTCGCCCGTCGCGATCTCGACGGCGACCACGCCGGCGCACCGTCCGTCGTCCACCAGCAGCCGCGAGACGAACCACTCGTCGTAGCGCTTGACGCTCTTGTACTTGAGCGACGTCTGGAACAGCGAGTGCAGCATGTGGAAACCGGTCTTGTCGGCGGCGAACCAGGTACGGCTGACCTTCATGCCGCCGAACGGCCGCACGGCCACGCTGCCGTCCGGCTCGCGGCTCCACGGACAGCCCCAGTGCTCCAGTTGCACCATTTCGCGCGGGGCCTCGTTGACGAACGCCTCCACCACGTCCTGGTCGCACAGCCAGTCGGCGCCGGACACCGTATCGTAGGCGTGCGCCTCGAGGCTGTCCGTCGCCTTGATTACCGCCGCGGCGCCACCCTCGGCCGCCACCGTGTGGCTCCGCATGGGGTACACCTTCGACACGACGGCGACGTCCATGTCGGGCCGGGCCTCGGCCGCCGCAATGCTGGCGCGGAGTCCGGCGCCGCCGCCGCCTACGATGAGCAGGTCACAGGAATAGCTGGCCATGAACGATTGCTAGGAATGCTCTCGACGCGGTGAACAATCGGAAGAGGATAATCCAGGCGCTGGCCGCGCATCAAGCACCGGACTGCGCCGGCCGCAGCCGCGCTCAGCAGCCTCCGAAGCGGGACGGCGTCATGACGCCGAGCGCGGGGTCGTCGCCGTCTTCGAGCACCAGGCCCGCAACGATCTCCGCGGTCAGCGGCGCCAGCAGGATGCCGTTGCGATAGTGGCCGGTGGCGTATACGAGGCCCGGCAGGTTCGTCGAGGGTCCCACGACGGGCAGCTCGTCCGGCGTGGCGGGGCGCAGGCCGACGCGCACCGCACGGAACCAGGCCGCCCCCGCCTCCGGAACGATTTCGCGCGTCATGGCCAGCAGGTGCTGCACACCGTTGACCGTAGCGCGCTCGTCGAATCCGACGTCCTCGATGGTGGCGCCGGCCAGCACCGAGCCGTCGCTCCACGGCACCAGGTAGCACTCCGCGGACCAGATCACGCGGGACAGGCGCGAGGCCGGCCAGCCGAGGTGCAATATCTGTCCCCGCACCGGGCGCACCGGCGTCGCGGGAGCGCCGTCCACCTCCACCTGGCCGGACCAGCTCCCGGCCGCCAGCACCACGCGGTCGCAGGCGATGGAGTCGCCGGCCAGCTCCACGCGCAACCCCCCGCGGCGGCGCGTGACGCGGGCCGCGGCCGTGGACGAGGTGAACGTCACGCCGTACGCGCCCGCGGCGCGCTGCAACGCACTCGCCAGCTCGACGGCCCCGACAAAGCCGTGGGAATGGACGAGCAGGCCGCCGGCAACCCGGTCGGACAACTGCTTCTCCACCCGGCGCACATCCGCGGCGCCGAGCAGGTCGCAGCGGACGGCGTGCGCTGCGCAGGCCCTGGCCGTCGTCTTCAGGCGGGACATGGCGGCGTCCGTCAGCGCGACTTCTAGCGTTCCGCCGCGTGCGTACTGCACCGGAGCGCCGGAGTCCTCGACCACGCGCGCCACGAACTCGTCGAACATCGCCAGGCTGCGGGCGCCCAGCTCGACCAGCGGTCGACCCTCGTGCGCGCTCAGAAACGGCGCTAGCACGCCGGCGGAGGCCTGGGTCGCGCCCTGCCCCACCGCACGCCGGTCGACCACGCGCACCCGCGCGCCGCGCCGGGCCAGCTCGTACGCCACCGCGCAGCCGATGATGCCGGCCCCTACGACGACAACCTGCGCGGTCTTTGCCATTCCATCACCTGTCGGCGTGAAATCGTATGACAAATCCGCGGCGAAGGTCAGGCGCCGGGACTTGCGGCTAATCAAACAACTGCGCGATGGCGATGCACAGGCTCGGCAGGCCGTAGAACAGCACCGCCACCCAGAAGATCGTCAGCTTCCGCGAACGGAGCGCCAGCCGCGTAATCCCGCGGGCGACGTCGAGCGGCACCTTACGGATCCGTTGCAGCGGATAGATGATGAGCAGTCCGCTCAGGTTGAAGAGCAGATGCACCAGGGCGATCTGCAGGCCTGCGGCGGCGTTCGGCCCCGACACGGCCATCGCCGCCAGCAACGCGGTGACGGTAGTGCCGATGTTCGCACCGATGGTCACCGGGAACGCCTGCTCCAGCCGCAGCAGCCCCGCGCCGCCCAGCGGCACGAGCACCGATGTTGTGATGGAGCTGGACTGCACCATCACCGTCACCGCCGCACCGACCAGCATCGAGAGCACGGCGCTGCGTCCGAGCGCGCCGTTGACGGCTTTCTCGACCCGCGTATGGAGCGCGGATCGGAGCACCCGTACGAGCAGGAACAACGCGAAGAAGATGAACAGTCCGCTGAGCACGATCAGGAACGCCGCACGGGCGCCCTGGACCCCGAACAGCAGGCCGGCCAGCGCCGTGAACGGCGCCAGCCCGATGTCAAGAACCGTGTCGAGCGGGCTCTCGTACTCCACCCCGCCCACGCCCCCGAGCAAACCTGCCAGCCAGACGGCGGTGCTGCGCAGGTACCCCGTGGCCATCTCCAGCGGCAGGAGGATGAGCACGCTGAAATAGTTGAAGGCGTCGTGACAGATGGCCACCGGGAAGGCCCGCCCGAACTCGTCCCGGCGGCCGAGGTGCGCCAGCGAGACGAGGGTCGCCGTGACCGTCGTGCCGATGTTCGCCCCCATCACCATCGGGATGGCGTTGGCCAGCGGCAGCGGATTCTCCGGCGCCGCAACGAGCGCGACAATCATCGACGTGGTGACCGACGAGCTCTGGACGAGAGTGGTGGTCAGCAATCCGACGACGAGGCCGACGAACGGGTTCTCGGTCGCCTCGAAGAAGCCGCGAATCAGGTCTTCGCCCAACAGCCGGAAGCCCGAGCCGAGCCCCTTGACGCCGAGCAGAAAAACGAACAGGAAAAACAGCGCCGCCGACAGTCGAGGCAGCAGATTGGGAGTCGAGTCCGGAACGGACCGGGCGGGCGTAGTCAAGCAGGCGCAATTCTACATGAAGCCCCCCAACTCCCAGGTTAAAACACTGTCACATCCCTGGCGCTGGCGGCGCCTGGTGCAACGCCGTCCGCCGCCCGCACCGCGAGGCAGGCATGCATGGTCCTCTGCGGGTGACACTCCCTTCCAACGGTGGACAATCGGGCTGAATCGGGAATCCATAACGTCCGAAAAACAGGGTGTAGTCGCTGCTCCCGCAGCGGTACGACAATTGCTTCTCTACAGTCGTGAGACCGACGTGCAAGCTTCACTGGAGAGATTCTCATGGAAGTCAGACCTGCGGCCTTCGTAATCCTCGTCGCCCTCCTGACGGCAGCCGCCGGCGCCGGCGGCTGGCTGGCCGTGCGCCAGAACCACGCCGACACGGCGTCCGGTCATCTTCCCTCAGCGCCCGGCGCCGTGCCTGCCGCCGCGACCGTACTGGCTGCCTCGACCGCACCGGAGCGCACGGCCGCCGACCAACCGGCCGCCGCGTCCGAGCCGGATCACGGGCTCATGCGCGACCGGGAAGCTGAAGTGGAGCCGGAATCGGCGGTGACGAGCACAACGGGCCCAACGGTTTCCGACGACCCGGGACCCGGAGCGGCGGACAGCGGTGCGGGTCCGGAGGCGGAGGAGACTGCGGTGCTCCCCACACCGTCGGTGGAAGATTCCCCGCCGGCGCCGCCGACCCCGCTCGCGGCGCAGCGGGACACGCCCGGCGATACGCAACCGGCCGGGGCGGCGCCTGCTGTTGCGGCTGCGGATAACGCGCGCAGTGCCTCTACGTCCGATCTTCCCCCCGTCGCCGGCTGGGTACGCAGGACCGACAATGCTGCCCGAGTCGACGAGAATCCACCCGCCGTTGAACGGCTGGTGATCGCGGCCGAATCGGTCATCGGACTGCAGTTGGAGACGGCCGTATCGAGTGCGGACGCCAGGGTCGAGGATGATGTGGTCGCCCGCGTTACGCGCAACGTGCTGGCCGGCGGCCGCACCGCGCTGCCCGCCGGAACGCGCGTCGTGGGGTCCGTGGTCCTGGTCGAGCAGGCCGGCAAGCTGCGCGGCAGCCCACGGATCGGAGTCCGCTTCCATACTGCCGTGACGGACGGCGGGAGCGAAGTGCCGCTGGTCACCGACGCGGTCTACCGCGAAGGACCTGGCCGGGGCAGCGGGAG
The DNA here is from genome assembly GCA_965207665.1 of Vicinamibacterales bacterium. GTDB lineage: Bacteria > Acidobacteriota > Vicinamibacteria > Vicinamibacterales > UBA8438 > JAAXGX01. The sequence continues at coordinate 1,336,183 of CBDBMV010000002.1, read as the reverse complement.
CACGCGGCGCATCGGCGGCGCCGCTGTGGGCGGCGCCATCCTGGGCGCCATCTTCGGCGGCAAGCGCGGGGCTGCCATCGGCAGCGCCGCCGGGGCCGCCGGCGGCACGGCGGTGGCCATGGCCGGCGACGGCCTGCCCGCCACCTTTCAGCCAGGCGCCGCCGTGACCATCCGGCTCCTGAATCCGGTCACGGTTACGGTCGATCGGGGGCGTCCGGACCGGCGCTAGGGCCGTGCTATAGTTCGGCCGTGCGGGGTGACGAGATCGCCGAAGCCGTGCTTGCGCGCGAGGAGGTGCTGCGTTACATCCGCGGGGCGGAAGGCGAATCGCCCCATCAGGCCGAGGCCAGGGTCCAGGCGTACCTGGACGAGCTGCGGACCACGCAACGCTACCGGATGTACCGGGCGCTGCAGCACCCGCTGTACCCCATCCTCCGCAAGATCGAACGCCGGCAGGAGCACATCGAGCACGCGCAGGCGGCGGTCGCGGCGGGGCGCCGCATCATCTACGCCTCCAACCACAAGAGCCACATCGACTATCTCGTCCAGCCGCTCGTCCTGGACGACAACGGCGTGCGTCCGCCCGTGATCGCCGCGGGCATCAATCTGTTCGGGGGGGCGCTGGGGTTGCTGCACCGCCACGTGACGGGCGCCATTCCGATCCGCCGCGACATGAGGGACCCGGCGTACCTGGCTACCCTCAAGGCCTACATCTCCGAGCTGCTGCGGCGCCACGACCTCTTCCTGTACCTGGAGGGCGGGCGCAGCTACAGCGGCGAGTTGAAACCTTTCAAGACCGGCCTGCTGCACGCGGCGGCCCAGGCGCGACGTTCCGAAACCGTCGTCATCCCCGTTGCCATTGCCTACGACTTCGTGCTGGAGGACGACATTCTCGCCCGCCAGCGGGTCAAACGCGGGCAGCGCGCATTTGCCCGCGAGGTGGCCGAGATGGTCCGTTATGCCGTCGGCTACCAGAGCCGCGCCGTCGTGAACTTCGGCGCGCCGCTTGCACTGGGCGACTGCGACCCGGACGACAGGCGATCGATGCTGCAACTGTCACGCCGCCTGCGGGCCGACATTGGACGGCTGTACAAGGTCCTGCCCTCCGCGCTCGTCTCGGCCGCGATGCGGCCTTCGATCGGGCGCAGCGAGTTGGAGGAGCGTATCGACCGGCTGATCGCAATCCTCGAGATGGCCGGCGCCAACCTGGACGTGCACTCGGGCCGCGAGGCCGTCGATGCCGCGGCCGAGGCCATGGAGGCGCGCGGCATCATCGTCATCCAGGGCGACCGGCACCGCATCCGCCAGCGCAACGTCTTGCGCTACTACAGCCGCACCATCCAGCATCTGCTCAGCGACCGCGGACACTCCGCACTGACGCACTGAACCTCCGGGGATCGGCAGAGCGTCGTATCTTCAGGAGGTTCGAGCGATGAAGCGTGATCTTGCACGACCAGGTTGGCGGAGGTTCGCATTGGCGCTTGCGGCGGCGGCCGGCATCGGGCTGTGGCCCGTTGCGCCCGTCGCGGCGCAGGACGGAGACGTGTCGGAGGCCACCTATCGCGTGACCTTCCAGGGGAGCTGGACCACCGCCAGCACGCCCGGGGGCGTCGTCGGAGGCGCGCACTTCACGACGTTGATCGGCGCCGTTCACAACGACGGCGTCACGTTCTGGCGCAGCGGCGGGCGGGCAACGCCGGGCGTCGAGCTGGTGGCGGAGACCGGCGCGACCTCCCGTTTCGAATCAGAGATCGAAGCCAGCTCCCACGCCGCGGCCGTCATCCGGCAGCGGATCGGCCAGGGCGGCACGAGCAGCGCCAGATTCACCGTCGAAGTGACGGCGGACCATCCCCTGGTTACGCTGCTGTCGATGATCGGCCCGAGTCCCGACTGGTTCGTCGGCGTCTCCGGCCTGCCGCTGCAGGACGACGCGGGGAGCTGGATCGAAAGGCGCGTCATCGACCTGTTTCCCTATGACGCCGGCACCGAGGACGGCGCCGAGTTCTCCCTCAACAACCCGCCCACCACACCGCAGGGCGCCATCCACAGCATCCGGGGGATGGGCAAGTTCTCGGATCAGCCGATGGCGCGGCTGACGTTCGTGCTCGACGAAGCGTCCAACCCCGAGGATGGCGAAACCGATCCCGTGCCGGCCTTGCCGGTATTCGGGCAGTTGCTGCTCGTCCTGGCGCTGCTCGCCGGCGGGGCGCGCATGGTGTGGAGCCGCAGGCACGGGCCGGCCGCGTGAGGCGCGGAGGCAAAGCCGCGAGCGCGGGGCTAGTCGACCCAGTCGGCGATGAAGATGTTGGTGTCGCCCTCGGCCGCGGCGTCGCGGTTCGACGCGAAGATGAGCTTCGTTCCGTCGGGGGAGAACATCGGGAAGCCGTCGAACACGTCGGTGAACGTGATCTGCTCGAGGCCGGTGCCGTCCAGGTTGATCATGAACAGGTCGAAGTTCCGGCCGTCGGGATTGTGCAGGTTCGACGAAAAGATGATGCGGTCGCCGTCGGGGTGCCAGTAGGGAGCGAAGCTGGCGCCGCCGAAGTCGGTCACCTGCCGCAGGTTGCTCCCGTCGGCGTCCATGACGAACACCTCGGTCGACGTCGGGCGCCAGAGTCCGGCGTCCAGAAGCCGCTTGTAGTCGTCGTACTCCCCGCCGTCCGGAATCTCCCGGCCGCGGAAGATGATCTGCGAGCCGTCGGGCGAGAAGAACGGCCCGCCATCCGGCCCCTGCCGGTGCGTCAGCCGGCGCACGTCCGAGCCGTCGCCGTTCATGGAGTAGATCTCCATGTCGCCGTCGCGCACGCTCGTGAACACGATGCGGCCGTCCGGCCCGATGGTCGCCTCGGCGTCGTAGCCCGGCTCGTCGGTGAGCCGCGTCAGGCCGCTGCCGTCCGGCGCGGCGCGGAAGATGTCGAACGAGTCGTAGATGGCCCAGACGTAGCCCATCGAGAAGTCTGGCGGCGGCGGGCACTCGGCGCCGCCCAGGTGCGTCGAGGCGTAGATGATCGACTCGCCGTCCGGATAGAAGTAGCCGCACGTCGTGCGCCCGTCCCCCGTGCTCACCATCTGCTGGTTGGAGCCGTCGAGATCCATCCGGAAGATCTGGTCGCACGGCACGCCGTCGCGCGTGGACTGGAAGATGACCTGCGACCCGTCGTAGGAGAAGTACGCCTCGGCGTTCTCGCCGCCGAAGGTGAGTTGCCGGACGTTCGCCAGGCGGACCTCGCCGCCCCCGGCGGCGTCCGCCGTCGCGCTGGCCGCTGCTTCCGCGGGAGCCTCCCCGGAGTCCCCGGTTTCCGGTTCGTCCGGCGGACCACCGCAAGCCAGGGCCGCTGCCACAAGCAATACGAGCCACGCGCTACGCAAGTGATTGAGCACTACCTTGCCTATTGCCGCCCCACAAGCTCCAGCAAGCCGAGGGTGAGCCATGGTACATAAGTGATGACGAGCACGCCAATGCCGAGAATGACGAGCAGCGGCAAGGACGCGCGGTACACCTGCAGCAGCGGCCGGTCGAACCGGTACGACGCCAGGAACAGGTTCAGGCCGACCGGCGGCGTCAGGTAGCCTAGCTCCAGGTTGGCCACGAAGATGATGCCGAGGTGCACCGGATCGATGCCGTACGCCGCCCCGATCCCGCTGATGAGCGGCACGACGACGACGATGGCCGAGAAGATGTCCATGAAGCAGCCGACCAGCAGCAGGAAGACGTTGAGCGCCAGCAGGAACACCAGCGGGGATTCGATGCGCGCCTGCGTCCACTCGATCAGCCGGAACGGGATGTCCACGTCGACCATGTAGGCGGTGAACCCCTTGGCGACGGCCAGGATGATCAGCACGCCCCCGATCAGCACCACGCATTCCCGAAACGCCTGCTGCAAGCCGGACCAGAGCTTGAAGTCGCGATGCACCAGGCCGGTGACGACCGCCGCGTACAGCGCCGTGAGCGCGGAGGTTTCCACCAGGGTCGCGCGCCCGCTGAAGAGCGCACCGACGATCACCACCGGCAGCGCCAGCTCCCACTTCGCGGCCCACAGCGCCCGCGCGGCCTCCGGGCCGGCGAACGCGTGGCGTCCCGCGCCGGTGATCAGCCCCTCCCGCATCCCCCAGGCGGCCACCAGCGCGATCAGCAGCAGACCCGGCAGCAGGCCGCCGATGAACAGGTTCTCAGGGGCGGTCTGCGCGATGATCGCGTACAGGATGAGCGGCATGGCCGGCGGCAGCAGCAGGCCCAGCGAACCCGACGCCGTCAACAACCCGACCGAGAACCGGTCGCGGTAGCCGTCCTTCAGCAGCGCCGGCAGCAGCAGGCCGCCCAGCGCCAGGATCGTCACGCCCGACCCACCGGTGAATATCGTGAAGAACGCGCAGACCACGGCGCAGACCACCGCCGTGCCGCCCGGCAGCCAACCGACCAGGGCGCGGAACACGTGCAGCAGCCGCTCGGACGACTGCCCCTGCGCCAGGATGAAGCCGGTCAGCGTGAAGAGCGGTATGGCCGGCAGGTGCGGCTCCGTCGCCAGGTCGTAGGCGTACAGCGGCACCGCGGCCGGGTCGAACGCGTCGACCATGTAGAGGAAGACCGCCGCGCCGGCCAGCACCGTGAAGATCGGCGCACCGGCCAGCGCCGCCAGCACGACCAGCAGCACCCACGGCCAGCCCGGGCCGCCGGCCAGCATGCAGGACGCCTCGTCGACGTTGGCGCACGCCGCGCCGGCGGTGCTGAGCCAGATGCCGGCGGCGAGGCCGACCGCGGCCGCCGCGCGGGCGCCCCAGCCGCCGGCGCGCCATGCCAGCCGCACGGCGATCACGGCGAACGCGCCCGGCAGCACGAGCTGGAACACCCAGGACGGAATGCCGAGCGCGATGTCGCGGCCGACCTCCATCTCGATGGCGACCACGTCGATGGCCGACCAGGCCAGCAGCGCGGCAACCGTGGCCCCGACCGTGGACGCGAACGCCTGCGTCACGCGCCGGACGGAGCCCTCCGGAATGAAGCTGGCCGTGGCCAGCGCGATGAGCTTGTTCTCGCGCGCCGCAAGCGCCGCGCCGAGAAAGCCGACCCAAAGCGTCAGGTGCTGGACGAACGGGATGGACCCGGGAATGCCGCCCGTCAGGATCGGGCGGACCACGATTTCAGCCAGGGGCAGCAGCACCATCGCCGCGAGCGGCAATGCGGCGACGGCATTCTCGCCGGCGTGCAGCAGATCGAGCACGCGGCGGGAGCGGCCGGAGGCCGGCGGCGGTGGGCTCATGGCGAAATGACGGCCCGCGCCCCGTCAGTTGGCGCGGAAGGCGTCGCGGGCGGCGACGGCGGCATCGAAGATGTCGGCCGGCACGCGGTCGCCGCGCCAGGTGGCAATCAGCGCCTCGACCTCGGTGCGCAGCACTGCGGCCGCGGCCGGATCGACGGCGGTGACCGTCAGTCCGCGCTTGCGCATTTCCTCGACTGCCTCGCGGTCCTGGCGCGGCACTTCCGCGAACAACGATTCCCGCATCGCCGCGGCGGCGGCCAGCAGCGCCTCGCGGTCGGCTGCGTCGATGCGCGCCCACGCGCGTTCCGTCATGACGGTCGCGCCGAACAGCGGGCCCATCGGGACGTCGAGCATGTGCGCCGTCTGCCGGTACCACTGGAACACGAGCGCGCCGTACGGCGGGCTCAGGTACGCGTCGATCAAGCCGGTGTTCAACCCCATCAGCACGTCGGTCAACTCCAGCGGCACCGGCTGGAAACCGTTCTGCCGGTACCACTGCACCATGCCCTCGTCGCCGGCCGCCGTGAACAGCTTCGCGCCGCGCAGGTCGTCAATGCCGTTCACCGGCTGCGCGGAGAACACGTGCACCCAGCCGCCGTGGCCCCAGTCGAGCAGCACGAGGCCCTGGGCGGCGAGCGCCTCGCGCAGGCGCGGCGTGAGCGCCTGCAGCACGTGCAGCGCCTCCGCATCCGACTCGAAGAAGAACGGGATGCCGAAGACGTTGAAGGCGTCGTCAATCGCCGTCAGGCCGGGCAGCGTGAGCGCGGCCACCTGCGGATTGTTGAGCCGCATCCGCCGGATGATGGTTGCCTCGTCGCCGGTCGTGCCGCGCACCTGCAGCCGGACACGGCCGTCGGTCGCTTGCTGCCACTCCGACGCCATCTGCTTGAGCGACCGATCCCACACCGAGTTGGCCGGCAGAATCGTGCCCAGCCGCAGGTTGGCGCGCTGGGCCACGAGCAGCGCGGGACTCAGCAGCAGCAGGGCGATGACAGCGAAACGGAACGCTCTCATGGTCGGTTCTCCGGATCGTCGTCGAGCGCGGCCAACGGCTCGAAGAACAGGTCGTCGATATGGTCGAGCAGCACCCGCGCGCGCTTCTGGGCGATGAGATTCAGCAAGCGGTTGCTGGGCTCCTCGTCCGGATCGATGGCGATGGCCGTTTCGAGCAGCTCCCGGAACTCCTCGCGGTTCTCTTCGGCTATGGCGACCCCGGTCGCCAGCGCCACGTACGGGCCGGCGTCCAGCCCTTCCGACAGCTCGACCGCGCGGGCAAAATGCTCCCGCGCGCGCGCGTACGACCCGCCCATCGCCTCTCCGACCGACTCGAGCGTGATGAACGCGGCGTGCAGCGCGCCCCGCTCGTAGTCCTCGTCGAGCTCCAATGCACGGTCGAGCAGCGCGCGCGCCGCCGGCAGGTCGGCAACCAGCGCCGGCTGGTCGAGCCCGAGCGAGATGGCCAGCAGCCACGCGCCGCCGAGATAGTACAGGCTCTCGACGTCCTCCTCGTCGAACACCGCGACCGCCGCCGCGGCATCGTCCCGGAGGCGCGCGGCGATGCCGGGATGATCGAGCTCCGCCTTGCGCAGGCCGTAGTCCCTCGCACGCAGAAACATGCGGTGCGCGCGGCCGTGCAGCTCTCCTGAAAGCTCGTAGTCGTCCCACTCGGCGATCTCGGCATCCGCCTGCAGGAACGCGCTGGCGTACAGCAGAAAGCCCGTGTTCGCAAACAGGAGGGCATCCGGCCGCTCCGGTTCGGCGTCGAGAATCGACTCGATGGTCTTCAGCAGAAACGGCAGCGCGTCACGCGCCACCTCCGGGTCTTCCTCGGAGAGATAGACGGTCGGGTTGGCCAGCGCCGGCATCACGGCGTTGACCGCCATCGAGCGCAGCGAGCAGCCGGCCAGCACCGTGGCCGCGAGCAGCGTCACCGCCGACCGCTTGATGACCGTCGAGAACTCCGTCATGCCGCTATTGGTCAAGCCAATGGATCATATCAGCCCGCATTTCTCACCGGCGTGCGTCGCGAGAGCCCCTGCGGATCGCCTCATGTAGTATCGACGAATGGCAACACCCGGAGCGGGCGGATGACCGCGTTCGCCCGCATTCCGTCGGGATGGTTCGTCATGGGCAGCGGCGACGGGCAGCGGGACGAAGGGCCCCCGCACCGGGTCTGGGTCGATGCCTTCGAGCTGGCCGTCGATCCCGTCACGCGCGCCGAGTACGCCCGCTTCCTCGCGGATACCGGACGGCCGGCGCCGCGGGAGTGGGACAACCCGCGCTTCGCCGCGGCTGATCTGCCGGTGGTGGGCGTGAGCTGGAACGACGCCGTTGTGTACTGCCTGTGGCGCTCGTCCGGGGATGACGCGGCGGTGCGCCTGCCGACGGAGGCGGAATGGGAGCGCGCCGCGCGCGGCGGCCGCGACGGCGACGCGTATCCGGGCGGCGGCGCCATTCCCGTCTGGGTTCCGAACGGCGGCAAGGGTCCGCTCGACGGCCCCTGGCCGGTCGCGCATGGCCCGCGCAACACCTACGGCGTACGCGGCATCGCCGCCAACGTCCACGAATGGTGCGCTGACTGGCACGCGGTCGACTACTACGCGCGTTCGCCCCGGCGGAATCCGCGCGGCCCGGACGCGGGTGTGCGCCGCGCCTCCCGCGGCGGATCCTGGCGGCATGCCGTCACCATCAGCCGGAGCGCCGCGCGCAGCAAGCTCGACCCGTCATTCCGCTACACCGACTACGGCTTCCGCGTGGCGCGCGATGTCTGAACCGCTGGAACTGGCGCACCGCGTGGCCCGCGCGGTGCGGGATGCCGGCGGGCGCGCGCTGATCGTCGGCGGCTGGGTACGTGACGATCTGCTGGGAGTTGCAACGGACGACGTCGATCTCGAGGTCTACGGCCTCCCGGCCGAAACGCTGCGCGGCGTGCTGGCGCGGCTCGGCCAGGTGAACGCGGTCGGCGCCAGCTTTGCGGTCTTCAAGCTCGGGCGGCTGGACATTTCGCTGCCGCGCACCGAATCCAAGTCCGGCCGGGGTCACCGCGGATTCGACGTCACCGGCGATCCGTCGCTGCCGCTCGCAGAGGCCGCACGGCGGCGTGACTTCACCGTCAACGCCATGGCCTTCGACCCCTTGCAGAAGGAACATCTCGACCCTCACGGCGGCCGCGCCGACCTCGAGGCGCGCCGGCTGCGCATGGTCGACCCCGACACCTTCGGCGACGACAGCCTGCGCGTGCTGCGCGCCGTGCAGCTTGCCGCGCGCCTCGAGTTCGACGTCGACGAGCCGACGCGCGCGGTCTGCCGCACGATCCCGCTCGACGACCTGCCCGCGGAGCGGATTTGGGGCGAGCTGGAGAAGCTGCTGCTGCGCGCCGCGCGGCCGTCGATCGGCCTGCGGCTGGCGCGCGACATCGGCGTCGTCGAACGCCTGTTCCCCGAGCTCGAAACCCTCATCGATTGCCCGCAGGAACCGGAGTGGCACCCGGAGGGCGACGTCTGGGTCCACACGCTGATGGTGGTCGACGAGGCCCGCCGGCGGATCGACGACCTGCCCCGGCCGCAGCGGATAGCGGTGATGCTCGGCGCGGTCTGCCACGACTTCGGCAAGCCGGCGACCACGGCCTTCATCGACGGCCGCATTCGCTCGCGCGACCATGAAGAGCAGGGCGTGGAGCCGGCGACGGCGTTTCTGGACCGGCTGAAGGTGCATACGTTCGACGGCTACGACGTCCGCCGCCAGGTGCTCGGCCTCGTCGCGCACCACCTGAAGCCGGGGATGTGGCGCACCGCCCGCGACGGCGTCGGCGACGGGGCGTTCCGGCGGCTCGCGCGCAAGGTGGATCTCGAGCTGCTGGCCCGCCTGGCCAAGGCCGACTGCCTGGGCCGCACCGGCAGCTTCGACTGCTCGGCGATGGACTGGTTCCTGGAGCGCGCCCGGAGCCTGGGCGTCGAGCACGCCCCGCCGGCGCCGCTGCTGCTCGGACGCCACCTCCTGCAGCTCGGCCTGCCGCCGGGTCCGCGCATCGGCCGGATCCTGAAACAGGTCTACGAACGGCAACTGGAAGGCGACGTCACCACCACGAAAGCGGCGATCGAGGCGGCGCGGACCATCATTGCCGGGGATTCGGAGTAGGTTCCGCGCCGCCTAGCAGCTCCGCCAGCGCGGGCAACGCGATGTTGCCGCCGCTCAACACCGCAATCGTCTCCCCGTCCCCGGCAGCGGGCTCCGCGGCAAGCGCAGCCGCGCAGGCGGCTGCTCCGCTCGGCTCGACCACCACCTTGGCGTGGCGGCACAACCAGACCAGGGCGCCCGTGATGGCGTCGTCCGTCACGGTCACGACCTCGTCGACGAGCGCCTGCACCACCTCGAACGTCAGGTCGCCGGGCCGCACCGGCAGCAGCCCGTCCGCAACGCTGGCGGTCGACTCCAGCGTCACCGGGCGCCCGGCGGCGAGCGACGCCGCCATGCACGCCGCCCCGACGGGCTCCACGCCGACGACGCGCGTGGCGAGCCGCGCCTGCTTTACGGCGGAGGCGACGCCGGCCAGCAGGCCGCCGCCGCCGAGCGGCACGTAGACGCGCGCGGCGGCGGGCGCGTCTTCCATGATCTCGCGGCCGACGGTCGCCTGCCCCGCGATGATGGCCGGGTGGTCGAACGGCGGGACGATGGTCAGGCCGCGCCGCGCCGCCTCCTGCTCTGCCCGGACATGGCGCTCCGTGGAGGTCGTCCCCTCGAACAGCACCTCCGCGCCGTGGGCCCGCGCACCCTGGACCTTTACCGCCGGCGCCGTGCGCGGCATCACCACGACGGCCGGAATGCCGCGGGCGCGGGCCGCGCAGGCGACGGCCTGCGCATGGTTGCCCGAGGAATAGGTGATCACGCCGTTGCCGACCCCGTCTGGAGCGAGGCCGGCGATCATGCTGGTAGCGCCGCGGTACTTGAACGAGCCGGTGACCTGCAGGTTCTCGCACTTCAGCCGCAGGGGCCGGCCCGCCTGGCGCGAAACGTCGAGCAGCGGCGTGCGGGCGGCGGACCCATGGATGCGAGCTGCCGCGGCAGCGATGGCGGCGGCGGAGATGATGCTCATATAACTCCTATACTTTGGTGGATGCGGGCCGGTTCCAACCCTGGCAGCCTGTGCACATGCGTCGCGACAGCCTGCCTCATGGTTTCCATCGCGAGCGTCGCGGCGGCCCAGCCGGAACAGCCGGTGGGCGGATTCGTGGTGGACCTGCGCGGATCCGCCGCGCCGTACGGCCAGAACGAAGAGCTGGCCGGGCCCCTTGGCTTCAACACGTTTGCAACGCCGTCGCGGGGTGTCGGCTTCGAGGCCGGCGCCCATGCCTACGTGTTCCGCTGGAGCGTCGTCACGTTCGGCGTCGGCGCCAGTTTCCACACCTCCCGCGGCAGCAGCGTGCCGGACCCGGAGTTCGTGGGCGGCCCGCCCCTCCGGACGACATTCACCGCCATGTCGCCGCAGGTATCGTTCAACTTCGGCGGGCGTGACGGATGGAGCTACCTGAGCGGGGGCCTAGGCACGTCGCGGCTCACGTTGCGCGCTGCCGACGACGACGATCCGCTGCCGCAGCGGCGCGCCAACACGCTGAACTACGGCGGCGGGGCGCGCTGGTTTCTCTCCGAGCGGCTGGCCTTCTCGCTCGACCTCCGTTTCTACGCCATCAGTCCCCTGCCGCCGATGGACGAGCAACCCAGCTCGCCGCGCATGACGCTGGTCACGGTAAACATCGGCGCCTCGTTCAGGTAGTAATGATCCCATGCGCCGGGATACGCTGATCGATTTTTTCGACGACCGTATCCGCTCGCCGGCGGCCTTCGTCACCCACGACGACGGGTACCGCGCCCGCACGCACACCTACGACGAGATCCGCGCGGCGTCGTTCGGCTTCGCCCGCAGACTGGGCGGCGCCGGCGTCGGGCCGGGCGGCAAGGTGGTGGTATGGGGTGAGAACTGTCCGGACTGGATCGTGGCGCTGTGGGGCTGCCTGCTCGCCCGGGCGGTGCTGGTGCCGATCGACTACCGGGCGTCCGCGGCGCTCGTGGCGCGCGTGGCGGCCGTGGTCGATCCGCGCGTCCTGCTCGTCGGCGACGGCCTGACCGCACCGGACCTGGACGGCAACGTCGAAGTGTGGCCGCTGCGGAACCTCGCTGCCCACGGCGCCGACGCGGCCAGCGGGCAGTTCGAGCGGGGCGCGCCGCGCGACCTCGCGGAGATCATCTTCACTTCCGGCGCCACGGCCGACCCGAAGGGCGTGCAACTCACCCACCGCAACATCCTGGCGAACGTCGTCCCGGTCGAGAAGGAGGTGTTGAAGTACCGCCGCTACGCGCGGCCGTTCGCGCCGTTGCGGTTCCTGAACCTGCTGCCGCTCAGCCACATGTTCGGGCAGGCCATGGCCACCTTCATCCCGCCGATGCTGTCCGGCACGACGGTGTTCATGCAGGGCTACAACCCGGCGGACATCGTCAGGCAGGTGCGCGACCGGCGCGTCTCGGTCGTCGTGTGCGTGCCGAAGATCCTCGAGGTCCTGCGGGACCACGTGGTACGCACCTTTCCCGAGCTGTCCGCCATCGACACGCGCCAGCCCGGCCCGCACGTGGCGGTCCGCTGGTGGCGCTACCGGCGCGTCCATCGGCTGCTGGGATTCAAGTTCTGGGCGTTCGTCGTGGGCGCCGCACCGCTCGATCCCGAGCTGGAGGCATTCTGGTCACGGCTGGGATTTCTCGTCGTCCAGGGCTATGGCCTGACCGAGACGGCGCCGATCGTGACGCTCAACCATCCGTTCCGCTCCCGGCGCGGTACGGTGGGGACGCCGATCGGAGGCGTGGAGGTCCGCATCGCGGAGGACGGCGAAATCCTGGTCCGCGGCGACAACGTCACCGGCGGCTACTACAAGGCCGAGGGCGAGACAGCCGCGGCGTTCGACGGCGGCTGGTTCCGCACCGGCGACATCGGCGCGCTGGACACGGCGGGGCGCCTTACCGTGCGGGGCAGGAAGAAGGAAGTGATCGTGACGCCGGAGGGGCTCAACGTCTTTCCGGACGACGTCGAGCGGGTGCTGGAGTCGGTGGCCGGCGTGCGCGAAGCAGGCGTGGTCGGCATTGCGCGTGAAGGCCGTGAGCACGTCCACGCCGTGCTGGTGCTGGAGGACGGCGCGGACCCCGCCGCTGCGCTGCGCGCGGCGAACGCCCGCCTGGAGGAACACCAGAAGGTCCGCGGGCGCTCGATCTGGCCGGGCGACGCCCTGCCCCGCACGGAAGGCACGCGCAAGCTGAAGCGCCGGGAGTTGCGGCGCTGGGTGGAAGCCGGCGCCGCGGCGGACGGGAAGACGTCAACGGCGGACGCGGCGCGGCCCGCGGCCGTCGCCGACGTCGTGCAGCAGTTCGCGTCCGACCGCACGGTAACGGGCGACATGGCGCTGGAAGAGCTCGGCCTCAGCTCGATCGAGCGGATCGAGCTGCTGATGGCGGTCGAGCGGGCATTCGACTGCACGCTCGACGAGGCGGCGTTCGCGGCGGCGGCGACGGTCGCGGACCTGCAGCGACTGGCGGAAGAGGCCACGGCAGCCCGCCCCGGCGTGGACGGAACGCAGCCAACCGAGGAGCCGTTCGCATTTCCAACCTGGAACCGGAGTCGGCCCGCGCGCCTGGTGCGGCGCATCAACCTGGGCCTGTGGCTGCTGCCCCTGGCCCGGGCGTTCGCCTGGATCAGGGTCGAGGGGCGCGGCCGCCTGGAGGACGCGACCGGGCCGGTCATCTACGCGGCCAATCATCAGAGCCACATGGACGCCCCGGTCATTCTTGCCGCGCTGCCGGCGCACCGCCGCTACGACGTGGCGACGGCCGCGTCGAAGGAGTTCTTCGCGGCGCACTTCCATCCGGAGCGGCACACCGTGCGCCAGCGGCTGACCAACAGCCTGAACTACTACCTGGCCAGCCTGCTGTTCAACATCTTTCCGCTGCCCCAGCGCGAGACGGGCGCGCGCAGCGCCATCCGCTATCTCGGCGCGCTGCTGGAAGCGGGCGCCTCCGTCCTGATCTTCCCCGAGGGGCGCCGCACGGACGCGGGCGAGATAGGCCGCTTCCAGCCCGGCATCGGCATGCTCGCGGCCCGCCTGCAGGTCCCGGTGGTGCCGGTCCGCCTGGAAGGGCTCGACCGCGTGCTCCACAAGTCGTGGCGCATGGCCGTTCCGGGCCGCGTCCGGGTGGCGTTCGGAGCGCCGCTCCTGCTCGGCGACGGACCCTACGACGAGCTGGCGCGGCAGGTCGAGAAGGCCGTTCGGGAGCTCTGACCGTCCGCGTGATGCGCGGCCTCCGGCAACTGATATAATCCGGCCCCGGGAGTACGTTTGGCGAAGGATGATCTGATCGACGTGCAGGGCACGGTCACCGCCGTTCACAGCGGCGGGCTGTATCGCGTGCAGTGCGATCCCGGCCACGAGGTGCTTGCGCAGCTCAGCGGCCGGATGCGGCGATTCCGGATCAAGGTCGTCCCGGGCGACCGCGTCACGGTCGGCGTCTCGCCGTACGACCCCACGCGCGGCATCATCACGTTCCGCGCGCGCTAGACGTCGCCGTCCATGAAATGCCCGATATCTTCGACCGCCACGGTCCGGTGCAAATGCCAGCGCCGGGCGGCGACGTGACCGGCGAACGCTTCGAGACCTGCCGCTGGCACGCGAACCCGGACAACGGCGGCGCCCCCTATTGCGCCCACCGGGACGTGTTGCCGTACGCGGGCATGAACGGCTTCAACCCCGAGGCCTGGTGCCCCGACTGCCGGTTCTTCAAGATGCGCCGCGGTGCGCGGAAGCAGGCCGGGTATCTGACGGACGACTTCTGAAGCCGTGGCGGGCCGCTAATCGCTGAACAGCTTCACGAGGTCTGCCCACTCGCCGTCCGGCGCCAGCCGCCGGTAAGCCCGCCAGTGCGTCTTCGACTCGTCGGGCCGATCCATCTTCTCCAGGGTTACGGCCAGGTAGAAGTGTGCGTCCGCGTACGAGGGATTCAGCCGCAGCGAGTCCCTGTACCAGGTCACCGCCTCTTCGAAGCGCGCCAGGTCGTGGTGGATGTTGCCGAGATTGAAATGCGCCTCGAAGCAGTCGGCGTCGAGGCCGAGCGCCCACAGATAGAGCGCCTGCGCCTCGACCAGCTCGTCCTGCGCGTAGTGGATGTTGGCGAGATTGACGATGGCGGGGACCATCGTGGGATCGATCAGCAATGCCTTGCGGTACGCTTCGCGCGCGCGCTCCAGGTCCGCCTCGTTGCCCTCGTCGTACTCGGCGCCCTCCAGGAAGTAGCGCGCCGCCTGTGACGCCTGGGGATTGTCGGCGCGCAGGCTCACCGGCTGTCCCGCGCGGGACGCGATCTTGCTGGTTGCGCGACGGCGCAGCGCCACGACCTTCGCCGGGCGGGCGTCACCCCGAGCCGCGCTGAAATCGAGCGCGAGCTGCCCGGCGCGCGCCGCAAGCCGCTCGCGGACGGCCGCGCGGAAGGAGCGTCCCTGCCGCAACTCGTCGTTGATCTGCTTGATGACGCCGACGTCCGCCAGCGCATAGTAGGTGTCGGCGTTGGTGCGTTCGGCGGCGCGGATCAGCCCGCACGTATGCAAGGCGCGCAGGCGCGGCTCGTGCACGAGCGGGTACAGGTCGCGCAACTGCCGCAGGCCGTAGTACCGCTCGCGCAGCGCGGTGCTCGTCCGCAGCCCGCCCAGCCGGCAGAACTCGTCCTCGCTCAGGATCCGGATGCGCCCCGGCTCGGCGGCGTTGAGCTCCTCGGCCCGCTTGAGCTTGGCGCTCTTTCCCTCCGCCGCCCGCTCCGTTCCGACGACGAGCACTGTCGTCCGGCTGGTCACCTCGCCGGCGACTTCGCCGCCCAGGCGCCGCACGAGCGCCTGCGCCTCCTGGCGGCCGATCGCGGCCAGCATTCCCGTGAAGGTCACGGTCTGACCGGCGAACCCGGATTCCTGCGGAACGCTGTCCTCGGGCGGCGACGCCGGCGACATGGCGCGAACAGTATAAAGTCAACGCTGATCAGAGCGGCGTTGAATGGGGACGATGCTCCTGGCCGGCGACGTCGGCGGTACGAAGACGCAACTGGGTCTGTACTCGGCGGTTGCCGGGAGACCGGTGAGGCAATGCGCACAGCGGTACGTGACGCTGGAGTTCGAAGGCCTGGTCGACATGGTCGGCGCGTTCCTCGACTCCAGCGGGTGGGACGGTCCGATCGACGCCGCGTGCGTCGGCGTCGCCGGTCCGGTGCAGGGACGGACGTCCCGGCTGACCAACGTCCCGTGGCTCGTCGATGCCGACGACATCGCCCGCCGCTGCGCAATCGACCGGGTGCGCCTGCTGAACGACGTCGAAGCAACCGCGCATGCGGTACCCGCGCTGGCCGGCGATCAGCTTGCGGTGCTTCAGCGCGGCGAGCCGGACCCGCATGGCAACGCGGCGCTGATCGCGGCGGGCACGGGCCTGGGCGAGGCGTTGCTGCACCGCGTCGGCAAGCGCTTCATGCCGGTCGCGTCGGAAGCGGGACACGCGGACTTCGCCGCCCGCACGAGCCGCGAAGCGGAGCTGCAGCGCGCGCTGACCGACCGCTTCGGGCGGGCTTCGTACGAGCGCGTCATCTCGGGACCCGGGCTCGTCAACATACATGCATTCGCACACGCCGCGGCGAGCTGTCCGGCCGTCGCGAACGGCGCACCGGCGGAGGACCGGCCGGCGCTTGTCTCGCGGTCAGGCCTCGCGGGAGACTGTCCCGCCTGCGCGGAGACGCTGGAGCTGTTCGCCGGCGTGCTGGGCGCGGAGGCCGGTAATCTCGGCCTGCGCTCGACGGCGACCGCCGGCGTGTTCCTGGGCGGAGGCATTCCGGCGAAGATCCTGCCGGCATTGCGGACGGCGACGTTCCTCGACGCCTTCCGTGACAAGGCGCCCATGAGCCGCCTGGTCGCGGCGATGCCCGTAGCGGTCATTGTCGAGCCGGACGCCGCCCTGCTGGGCGCCGCCGTCGCGGCCGCCGAGCTGCTGGCGGACGACTATGATGCGTAGCGCGCGGGCGGTCCTGGCGGTCCTGGCCGGCAGCGGTCTGCTGCTCGCTTGCAGCGGGGACGCCGCTACCGAACCGCGGCGCGCGGGCGGCCCTGCGGAGGCGCAGGATACAGGTCGATCAGGCGAGCGCGAGCGTATGGTGGACACGCAGATCGAGGCGCGCGGCATTCGCGATCCGCGAGTGCTGGAAGCGATGCGCACAGTGCCCCGCCACCGGTTCGTGCCGCCGGCGCTGCAGGACCAGGCGTACGCGGACGCGCCGCTTCCCATCGGGTCCAGCCAGACCATTTCGCAGCCGTTCATCGTGGCCTACATGACCGAGGCGCTGCGCCTGCCGCCCGGCGCCACCGTGCTCGAGATCGGTACGGGCTCGGGGTACCAGGCGGCGGTGCTCGCGGAGGTGGCCCGAGAGGTCTACAGCGTCGAAATCGTGCCCGAGCTGGCGGAGCGATCCGCGCAGGTGCTGGCCGAGCTGGAATACGACAATATCCACCTGCGCACGGGCGACGGTTACCGCGGCTGGCCGGATGCGGCCCCGTTCGACGGCATCATGGTGACCGCCGCACCCGATCACGTGCCGCCGGCGCTCGTGGAGCAACTGGCGGTCGGCGCCCGGCTGGTCATTCCGGTAGGCAGCTTCGCGCAGGACATGCGGATCGTGACGCGGACGGCCGACGGGTCGGTCTCCGAAACGACCATCCCGGTCCGTTTCGTGCCGATGACGGGCGAGGCGGAGCGGCGCTGAACGCCTACTGCGCCGCGGCGCCGGCGGGAGCGCGTTCGTAACTGGCGATCGAAACCTGCGCCGCGGTCCGCTCCGCCACCTGGCAGAAGGCGCGCGCCGCAGGTGAATCAGGTTCCGCCATCACGATCGGGACGCCTTCGTCGCTCCCGGCGCGGATCGGCGCGTACAGCGGGATCTGCCCCAGGAACGGCACGCCCAGCTCGCTGGCCACCTCTTCACCTCCGCCGCGGCCGAAGATGTCGCTCTCGTGTCCGCAGTCGGGGCAAGCGTAGTACGACATGTTCTCGATCACGCCGAGCGGCGGGACTTCGAGCTTGCGGTACATGCCGACGGCCCGCCGCGCGTCGGCCACCGACACCGTCTGCGGCGTCGTCACGACGATCGCGCCGGAGACCGGCACGGTCTGCGTCAGGCTCAGCGCCACGTCTCCCGTCCCCGGCGGCATGTCGACGACCAGGTAATCCAGCTCGCCCCAGGCCACGTCCTGGAAGAACTGCCGCACGACGCCATGGAGCATCGGGCCGCGCCAGATGATCGGCGCGGCCCGGTCGGCGAGAAAACCCATGGACACCACGCTGATCCCGTGTTTGCGGGCGGGCATGATCTTCTTGCCGTCGGTGGACAGCCGCGCGTCGAGCCCGAGCATGATCGGTACGTTGGGGCCGTACACGTCACCGTCGATCATGCCGACCCGCCCTCCGTAGCGGGCCAGCGCCACGGCCAGGTTGACCGCCACCGTCGTCTTGCCCACGCCGCCCTTGCCGGCGCCGACCGCAATCACGTTCCTGACGCCCGGGATCGGTGCGCGCGCCGTCTCGGCCGGGACGGCTGAGCGCACGCTGGCGGTCATCTCGACGGCGACCTCCGTGACGCCGGGCAGCGCGGCCACTGCAGCCTGCGCCTCGTCGCGCATCTGGTCCTTCACGGGACACGCCGGCGTGGTCAGCTCGATGGTGAACGCAACGTCGCCGCCCGCGATCTTCAGGTCCTTGACAAACCCCAGGCTGACGATGTCGCGGCGCAGATCCGGATCGCTGACGACCTTCAGCGCCTCTAGCACGTCCTGTTCGGTGATGGCAGGCACGGGAGCCGTCAGGGAATGGCGATGCGCAGCTCGACGTGCGTCTCGGGGGCGAACGGGGGACTTACGCTGAAGCGCAAGCGGGTTCCGTCGTGCACACCCGCCGGCACGCGCAGGTCGAGGCGGTGCGGCAGCAGGCCGGCGCCGGTTCCGGCGCAGAGACCGCAGCTCTCGCTCCACACCTCTCCCCGGCCGCCGCACATCGGGCAGGTCTGCCGCACGGGAAGATCGATCGGAACGCGGACCCCTTCTCCGGCTTCCTTCGGCGTGAGGCGGACCTCCGCCGTATGGGTCGCGCAACCCTCGGCGTCATCACCGGCGTCGAAGAACGATCGCCGCATGCCGGCGACCACGCCGGCCATCGACGGAAAGTCGACGACGATGTCGTCGCACAGCCAGTCGTGGGGCTCCTGACGCACACGTGCGACGGTCGTACGCCGATCGATCATGGAAGTGCTACGATAAGTTCGTCCCTGGTGGTTGTCAAGGCGGGCTCCAGGGCGTCAGGACGCGCCTTGCACCCATGGGATCAGCGGACATGCAGTACGAGATCAAGAGCGAGCCGAGCGGCGGACACTGGGTCGCCTGGCTCACGGCCGAAGGCGAGACGAAGCCCGCCGGCGCAGCCATCCTGGTAGGCCAGACCCGCGAGGAGGCGGAGGCCAACGCGCAGCGCTGGGCCAATCGTCTCGACGCGGACTCGCGCCTCCAGCGCGGCTAGTCGTCCGTCGCGGGGGCGCAGACCCGCAGGCGGTGCTCGGCGCCGCTCCCGCCCCGCCAGGTCACGAATCCGCCCGCCGGCGTGGCCGCGGCCCGGCCGAACGCCTCCGCGAACGTGGCCGGCAGCACACCGCCGAAGCTGCCGCGGTTGAACGTCGCCGCACCGTCCCTGACGATCGCCGACAGGTACAGGCGTTCCCGGGCGCGCGTGGCGGCCACGTACAGCAGGCGCTTGGTTTCCTCGGCGTCGCGGCGCCGCTCCTCCTCGTCCGCCGCGCTGCGATGCGGCCATACGGTGACCAGAGACTCCCCGTCGCCGAGGTCGGGCACGATGCGCACCGGTGACTCCTGAAGCCGCGTGCCGCGGCCAAGGTCGACGAGAAACACAATTGGAAACTCGAGCCCCTTGGCGGCGTGCACCGTCATGAGGCTCACGGCGTCGACCGTCTCCACGACGGCGTTCGACATGCCGGCGGACAGCCGTTCGATCTGATCGGACACGCGCGCCATGGTTGCGTAACCGCGGTTCTGGATGCGGCGGACCAGGCCGCGGATGCGCCGCAGATTGGCCTGCGCCTGCGCGGCGTTGGGGCCGCGCAACTCGTACGCATATGCCGTGCTCTGCAGCACACGGTCGAGCAGCTCGGCCGGCGGGAGCCTGTCGACCAACGCCAGCCAATCGCGCAGGCCGGCGCGCGCCAGATCCAGCACGCGCCGATCTTCCTCGTCCAGCGACTCCGCCGCGGGCGGCGGGTCGGGACCGACCAGCGCCGCCGACAGGCCGCCCGCCAGCGCCAGCAGGCCGGTGTCCGACATGCGGGCGATGCGCGAGCGGAGCAGCGCCGCCGCGCGCAGCTCGGACGACGGCCGGGCCAGAAACCGGATGAGCGCCCGGACGTCCTTGACCTCTTCCGCGTCCGCAAATCCGAGTCCCTTGTAGACGTACGTCCGCACGCCCCTGGCGCTGAGTGCGCGTTCGAACTCCCGGTGGCTCTCGCGCGTGCGAAACAGAATGGCGACGTCCTCGGGCCGTACGCGGCGGGCGCCGCCGCCGTCCTTCGGCCGCACCTGCGCGCCGTCGAGCAGCGCGGCGATCTCCGCGGCCACGGCGTTCGCGCATGCCTCCCTGCCGGCTGCGACCACGAGACCCAGGGCATCGCCGCCCGCTGGCGGCCCGGCGACCGGGAACCGATCGTGCTCTTCGTAGCTGAACGGGTCGTTTCCCTGCGCGGCGGCGCCGATCTCGGCGAACAGATCGTTGACGAAGCCGAGCAGCTCCGGTACGGCCCTGAAGCTGTGGGCGATGGAACGGCGCACGTCGCCCGCGGCGCGCAACCCCGCAATCGCCGCCGTAGCCTCCCTGAACGTCGCGACGTCCGCATCGCGGAAGCGATATATGGACTGCTTGCGGTCGCCCACCACGAAGATGCTCGGCTTGATTGGCGCGTCCTCCACGAGGCCGCTCCCTTCGCCCCACGAGCGCACCAGCAGGGACACCAGCTCCCACTGCATCCGGCTCGTATCCTGGAACTCGTCTACCAGGACGTGGTGATAGCGCGACTCCAGCCGGAATCGGGAGCGGGCGAACTCGTCCATGCGGCGCAGCAGCTCCACCGCCCGCTGCAACACACCGGAGAAGTCGAGCAGGGCGCGGGAGCGCAGCACCTGCTCGTACTGCGCGACGGCGATGTCGAAGAGCGTCCGCACGGCGCGCGCCATGACGCGATTGATGTCCCGGTCGAATGCCCGCAGCACCTCGTGCACGCGCGGCGCCAACTGGTTGCCGGCGGCGTTGTACCGGCGGCGCGCCGCGGCGTCGGCACCGGCGCGCGTGAACCGCTTGCGGGGTGCTCCCTGGCGGGTCAGGAACACCGTCCGCAAGCGCTCCAGCCAGGCGCGGACCACCTGCGGCGGCGCGCTGGCCATGGCGGGCGCCTGCCGCAGGTCCGACGCCAGGATACGTGTCTCCACGGCGTCGAAATCCTCCAGGTCCAGCAGCGGCGCAACCTCCGTGCGCAGCCCGGCGAGGCTGTCCGCAATGCGCGTGGCGGCGCGGCGGCAGGCCTGCTCGCCGTCCGGATCCGGCGGCGCGCCGCGCAGCGACCTGCGCAGCGCGTCTCCGGCCGTGAGCCGCCGCTCCAGCAGACCCCGCAGCGCGTCGCCGCAGCGGCGCGGGCCGAGCGTGGCGAGCAGCATCGCCAGCGCGGGATCGCGATCGGCGCGCCGCGCGGCGGCATCCAGCACCAGTTGGACCGACTCGTCGACGAGGCCGGGAATCTCCGTCTCGTCGGCCATGCCGAAGTCCGGGTCCAGGTCGGCCTCCAGCGGAAACTCCCGCAGCAACGACAGGCAGAAGGCGTCGACGGTGCTGACCGCCACGTCGCCGAGCCGGTCGCGCAGCTCGTTCCAGCGCGCGCGGCCCGCGGCGGACTCGGCCGCCTCGCGGCGCAGCGCCGCCACGATCCGCGCGCGCATCTCGGCCGCCGCCTGCCGTGTGAAGGTAATGGCGAGAATGTTGGCGGGCGCCACCCCGGCCCGCAACAGGTTGACGTAGCGCTCGACCAGCACCGATGTCTTGCCGGTGCCCGCCGATGCCTCCAGCACCACGTTCTGGGCCGGGTCGGTGGCGAAGCGGCGCGCCGCGCTGTCGGCCGGCGTATTCATTGCTCTTCTGAGTACTCCTTGCGGCAGACCGCGGCGTACGCGCAATGCGTGCACAGATGCCGTCCGGACGGCCGCACGGGAAACGCGCCCCGCCCGATCTGCTCCAGCACGCCTGCGGCGCGCGTCACGCCCTCCTCCAGCACCGGCTCGACGGAGCCGCCCGCCAGCGGCACCCGCAGCCGGGCATCGCCGAGCGCCACGTAGGCGGCGTCGCCGGCGCGCCATGTTCGCCCGCGGTAGCCGTCGAGCCGGCGTTCCGCCCACCGCGCGTGCGCCGCCAGTTGCAAGGCCTGATCCGCCGCGGGCGCGCGGCCCGCCTTGTAGTCGACCACGCGAAACGTGCCGTCCGAAAGCAGATCGACCCGGTCCACGGTGCCGCGCACGCGGACACCGAGAGCGTCCTCGCCGCCGGGCGCCTCGCGGGCGTCCTCGACCTGCAGGTCGACGAGACACTCGACGACGTCGGCCGGGCGGGAGAGCTCCAGCCTGCACAACTGCTCGGCCAACCCCGGCGCCGCCGCGGATCCGCACAGCCAGGTGCGGACAATCGCGCGGTCGGCGGCCTGGGCCGCGCGCACCTCGTCGTCCGCCAGCGCCTGGAAGCGATCGAGCGCCCTGTCGAGGTTGGCGGGCGTGATCGCCTGCTCGCCGTCTGCCTGCCACGCGGCCCAGAACCGCGCCGTGAGGCGCCGCAGGATTGCGCCCCGCGAGAGGGGCGAGAGCGCGACCTCGGCGCCCGGCTCCTCCTCCAGGCCGAGCTCGTAGCGGGCAAAGTACTTGAACGGGCAAGCGAGATACTGCTCGAGCGCGCGCGTCGTGTACGCATCGCGGCGGCTCGTCCCCGCCGCGCCGCCGTAGCGCTCGCCGTGCCGCCGCAGTTGGCGGAGCGCGAGCCACCCGCCAGCCGGCTCGGGCAGGTCGTCCGGCGGCGGCGTGTTCAGCAGCGCGTCGTCCGGCACGACGGGCGCCCCGTCCTGCGCAGGCTCCCGCGCAACCGCGAGCCCGGCATCCACAACGTCTTCCATGAACATCGACGGGATGACCGGCGCGTCGTCCTCGAGCGCGAACGCCGACAGCGCAACCCGCGCGCCGGCGAGGCGGAGCAGGTCGCCGAATCTCGCCCGGGCCGCGTGGAGGCGGTCGCGCTCCGCCGCCCAGCCAAGTGCTCTCAGCAACGGCTGCGGATAGAAGACGACCCGCTGCGGCGGCGGGGGCCACTCGTCCTCCACGAGACCAACGACGAATACGGTCTGGAACCGGCCATACACGGCCGCCCGCGTGTCGACGAGGTGCGCGCCGGCGGAACCGGTCTGCGGCCGGAAGGTGCGACTCTCGATCCAGCGGCGCACCGATGCGGTCAGAGCGTCGAAGTCCATGGGCGTGTCGTCGATCGCACGGTGCGTGCGCGCCAGCTCCTCCAGGCCTTCCAGGACGGCGTCCGCGGCCGGCAACTCGCGGGCCGCGGCCGGCGCGGGCGGCGCTTCAGCTACCCGCTGCCGCCGCAGGAACGCCGCCAGCAGCTCCAGCTGCGCCGACGGCGGACCGGGCTCCTCGAGTTGTTGCAACTCCGCGGCGAGCGCGGCAGCCGCGGCGGCGGCCGGGGCCGCTTCGGCGTCTGCCGCGTCGTCGCGCCGGCCGTCGCGGACCGCCTCCTCGCAACCTGCCGCGAGCGCAGCGTGCGCCTGCCGCCCGCCGCCGAACCGGATCCGGTGCAACAAGCGGTCAAGCGCGTCGACCTCCCGGGCGGCCAACGGACGGCCGGCATGCTCGAACAAGAAATGGGGCGACCGCAGCAGCGCCACGGTGGCCGACCGGCCATAGCCGGTGCGCACGAACTCGATGACGAGATCGAGCGCCGCCGCATACGGCTCGGCCGCCAGCGGGAACGAATCACGGGCCTGAAACGGTACGCCGGCCTGGGAGAACACCTGCCGTGCGAGGTACAAGTACGGCAGCGGCCGCTGGAACACGACCGCGGCGGCGTCCGTTTCGATCGCGCCCGGCGCGGCGCTGTCGGATTGCAGCGCGCGCGCCACCTCCAGCAGCTCGTCCTCGCGGTCGCGACGGACGAAGTGGAGTTGTTCGCCGCCGCCGGGCGCAACGATTACCGGCGCGGCGGCGGTGGACGGCTCGAACCGCTCTTCGTCAATGCCCGGCAGGTGGTCGAGCAGCCGCTCGTGATAACCGGCGGCGAGCACGGCGTCGGTCGCGACGACGTCGATCCGCTCCAGGCCCTCCATCCGCGTCAACAGGTCGAAGTCGGCCGGCCACATGCCGTCGGGATCGGCGGCCTGGTCAGGCAGCGTCACCACGGCGCCGGCGACCGGCCGTTCCAGTCCGGCCGCGATCAACCTCCGCCGCAGCGCGTGCTCGTCGCAGCGTCCCGTCGCGGCGCTCCGACGCTCGAACGCCCGGAACGCGGCGGCCAGGAAACGGGTCTGCAGCAGGAGGCGCCGCGCTCCGCGGTCAATCTCGGCACTCGCTTCGAGGTCGGTCCCGAGGAGGCGCTCGAAGCTGTCTACGCTCTGCCGCTGCCGCAGCACGTCGTCGTAGAAGCGCACGATGGACGGGACCAGGCCAGGCCGCGGTTCGAAGGGCGGCGCGCATGCCTCCGCGGCCTCACGCGCCGCAGCCTGCATCAGCACGTACCGCTCGACCGCGGACAGCAGGGGCGCCGGCGGGCGGGCTCTGGCGGCCAGCGCCGCATACCAACCCTCGCGCGTCAACAAACGCGGCAGGGGCCGCGCGGCGGCGGCGGACCGTTCGAGCGTGCGCCGGAGCTGGTCGGCCGCGGCGCGCGTCGGTACGATCACCACGGTGTCGCGCGCCTGGCGATCGTCGAGTTGACCTGCGAGCGCGGCAATCGCCTCCCGGAAACCCTGCAGGCAGGCGGTCCGGATGAGGCGGGTGCGGCGCGGCGTGATCAATTGGGCTCGGTCTGCGGCAGAGAACGGTCGAGCAAGGTTGCGGCGCGGTCGAACAGCATGAGGGCCCCGGCGGCGGCGGCGGCCGAGTCCCATGCCGCGCGCGGGTCGGCATTCTGCACGGCCTGGAGACGGTGCCGCGCCGCACCGGCCGCCAGCCGGAACGCCTGTCTCAAGAGATCGTGGGATGGCCGGATCTCGATCGGCGGCACGTGGCCCGCGAGAGCTTCAGCCGCATCCTGCAACCGCCGCTCGAGGCTCGCGAGCACGGCGAATGACGGCCCCGCCACCAGGCGGATGTCGTCGAGCGCGGCGCGCGAAGCGGCGAACCGATCCATCACGGCCTTCACGCCGGCGTGGTATGTGCGGGCGGCGGCCGTCCGCTGCAGCCGGCGGCGATCGCGCTCCAGATCGAGGTCGCGCGCGGCGATCGCGCGGGTCACGGCGCGCCACTCGGCGCCCACCGCGCTGTCCGGGTCGTCGAGCGTGGCCACCGCCGCGTGCAGGATGGCCAACCGCTCCTCCGGCACGGGAGTCAGCCGCGCTGCGGTCAGCGCGCGCGCGATGATCTCCTGGAGACTGGGGTCAGGCAGGACAGGCAATGGCCGCGGACGGGCGGTCGTCGCAACCAGGCTGACGCTCAGGTCGCCGGCCGCGTCAGTGCCGGCCGACACTGCTTCGTCGAGCAGCGCAACAATCTCCACCACCTCCTGCGCCCGGTAGCCGTGGTTCGCTTCCGTCCAGTCGAGCAGGCGCTGCCGGGTGCGCTGCGCCAGGGTTTTCCGCGTCTGCGGATCGTCGGTAAAGGCAATAGCGTTAAGGGCTTGCGCCACTTCCCCGCTCATCCGCCGGAAGTCCGCGGGACCGCCCGCCGCCGCGTATCGCGCCGCCCGCACGGCAGTGGCGTACTGCCCAGTCGTATCCCAATCCACCGCCGCGGCCGGCACCGTAACGAGTTGGGAAGGGCGCAGCGCTTCGTCTTCGTGGAGCGGCAGCAGGAACACCACGCGGTCGCCCACGCGCACGTAGTCGCCACGAATGATCAGGTCGCCGCCCTGCGTCAGGAAGAGCCGGAAGGACGGCTCGTGGGGACCGGCCTGGGCGGCCGCCGCGGCGATCAAGACTGACGACAGGGCGGCCACAACCGCTGCGAACGCCGGCCGCGCCGCGGACAGGCCGTGGCGAGCGCCGCGAGGGCTCTCAGCCATCGGCGACAGCGTAGCGGCGGCCGCCGGCGACCGTCAAGCGATCGGGCCGCCGCGGGCTTGTGCAAAAACCGTTGATAACCTGTGCGAGTCGTGTGCAGAACCGTGCAACGAAAAAAATTCTCCGGGCGGAACGCCAAGCGATCGGCGCAGGTCGGAACTGTTGATGGCGTCTTCGCTCCGGGCTTCGCTTGACGCCACTTCGGTAATCCTTAGAATGCACCGCTACATCACGTTCCCGTTGCCCGACACCACCCCGGACCCGTGACCAAGCATCGCTTCGAAGAGACCATCAACGGCTACGGGTACGAGATCGAAGTCAGGGCGGTCCATCCCAACCGCTGGCGCGCCTACCTGGTGCGGTTGACCGACGGACCGACGGCCCTGATGCCCTTCTACGGCCGTACGCCCGACGAGGCGGCCCGGCACCTGGCGAACTGGCTGGTGCAGGCGCACGGAGCGGCCCGGAACGGCCGCTAGGAGTGGAATGGTGGACCAGACGGGGGTCGAACCCGTGACCTCGTGAATGCCATTCACGCGCGCTCCCAACTGCGCCACTGGCCCACGCTGGATGGCCGTCCATTTTATGTTCATCGCGGCTGCCGATCAAACGCGCGGGCGTACTCGGCGGGGGTATCGATATCGCGAAAGGGCCCATCTTCCGCTACCGGCACCGACGCGGACTCGCGCCGGTGCGCGGCGATGATGGCCTTCGCGCTGGAGTCGGCCGGCGCGGCGCCTATCTCCCGGAACAACGATCTGTCGAAGATGACCGGGTGCCCGTGCCGGCCCTGGCGCTCCGGGCGGACTATCGGAGCTCCCGTGCGGCGGTGAACGGCAAGCAGCCGCTCGACCGTGCCGGCGCTCACGAGCGGTACGTCGACCAGCGTCACCAACACGCCCCCTACGCCCGGGCGGCTCACGGTGCGCAGGCCGACCTGCAGCGAGGAAAACTGGCCGCGGCCCGGATCGGGGTTGATCACCACGCGCGGCGGGGGCTCCTCCCGTGCAAGCACGCGTTCGATCTCCTCCGCCACCCCGGCGGCGACGACGACCACGTCGTCCACGCCGCCCGCCCGCAACGTGCGCACGATGCGGCCGACGAACGTCTCCCCGGCAGGCCCCGCCGGCAGCAGCGCCTTCGGCCGGCCCATCCGGGTCGAGCGGCCTGCCGCGAGCACGACGCCTGGGATGATCATTCCCGTATTCCGTTCCGCGTTCGCAATGATAGAATCCCGCGCATGGCCGATGTGCAAATCCAGATCCGCTGCCAGCGCTGCGGCGCGCAGATGACGTTGCGGGACCCGGAACCCGGCGGCCCCTGGCTCCCTCAGCAGTTCTGGGAGTGCACCACGTGCGGGCGGCACTTCTGGACCACCTACCCGCCGCCGAAGCCGGCGAAGCCGGCGCCCGCAAAACCGCCCGCGCCTTCCGCGTGATCGACCTCGTCGCAGGCTTGACTTTTGCTTGACTTATGGTACAGACACCAATAGACTGACCATCTTCGTTCCGGGGCTGCTGCAAGCAGTTGGCATGCGGTTTCGACAGTTGTCGGGCGGTTCGAAGGAGCTAGCGGGCAGAGGCTGACTGTTCTCGGAGGAACGTATGCCAACCGGCACTATCGCACGGCTTCTTATCGACAAAGGGTTCGGTTTCATCCGCGACGAGGGCGGAATCGAGCATTTCTTCCATCGTAGTGCGGTTCGCGGCGCCGTATTCGAGCTTCTGCGTGAGGGTCAGCGCGTCGATTTCACCCCCGAGGAATCGCAGAAAGGCCCCCGGGCCGGCGACGTTCGTCTGATCGAAAGCTAGGCCGCCGTTGCGGGCATGACGTTCTGACTGCCTGCCGCCGGCGGCCTGCCCTCCTCCGCAGCGTTCTTCCCCCTCGGCGCGCTCTGGAAGCGAACGGGGCCCGGTGGCCCTCCCGGTCTTCAAAATCGGTCGCTCCCCGCCAGCGCGGGGGGGCTGGGTTCGACTCCCAGGCGCTTCCGCCATCAAGCGACCCTGCGCATCCGGTCGCGCTCAGCCATCATCCTGATCCGCCTGGACCCGCACGACGTAGCGCCCGCGCGCCTCGCCGCGCAGCAGCGTGGCGAACGCCTCCGGCAACTCTTCCAGCGTGATCGTGCGCGTGGCGGCCGCGAGGTGAGCCGGCCTGAGATCGGACGCCAACCGGCTCCACACTTCCCGCCTGACGTCCATGGGGCACTGCGCCGAATCGATCCCCAGGAGCTTGACGCCGCGCAGAATGAACGGCATGACGGTGGTGTTCAACTGGATGCCGCCGGTCAGCCCGGAGCTCGCGATGCAGGCGCCGCGCTGCATGGTCCGCGTCAACCAGGCCAGCGTATCGCCGCCCACCGGGTCGACCGCGCCCGCCCACAGCGCCTTCTCCAGCGGGCGCGTGCCCATCGTGAGCGCGGCCGCCGACAGCACCTCCTCCGCACCCTGCGCGCGCAGGAACGCGTGGGCGTCTTCCTTGCGCGTTACCGCGGTCACCTGATACCCGCCGGCGGCCAGGCACTGCACCGCCAGGCTGCCGACGCCGCCGGTCGCCCCGGTGACGATGATCGGACCGGCCGGCGGGCGGAGGCCATTGCGCTCCATCTCCACCACGCTCAGCGCGGCGGTAAAGCCGGCTGTTCCGATCGCCATGGCGTCGCGCAGGCCGAGGCCGCCCGGCAACGGCACCACCCAGTCCGCCGGGACGCGTACGTAGTCGGCGAATCCTCCGTCGTGGCTCTCGCCAAGGCCATAGCCGGTGACGAGCACGGCGTCGCCCGCAGCAAAGCGGGCGTCGCTGCTCGCTACGACGGTACCCGACACATCGACCCCGCCCGTGAGCGGAAAGCGGCGCATGATCTTGCCGGCGCCGGTGGCGGCCAGGGCGTCCTTGTAGTTCACTCCGGAATACGCGACCCGCGCGACGACCTCGCCGCCCCCGATCGCGTCCAGATCGGTCTCGACGAGACGCCCCCGGATCTTGCCGTCCTCCTCGAACACCCGGTACGCCCTGAACGCGTCCGCCATCGTCAACTCCTCCCGCCTGCTGCCATTGCCATCGTTTCTAGAACGTCGATACACCCCGCGGTGTCGGCCAGATCCGGCAACACCCGGTCCGCTCCGTGCGACTGCAGCTCGGCTTCGTCGAACGGTCCGGTCGCCACCGCGACCGACCAGGCCCCGGCGGCGCGCGCGCAGCGTATGTCGAGCGGCGTGTCGCCGATCACCACGACCTGCGTCGGCGAGCGGATGTCGATGCCGCGCCCGCGGGCGCGGGCCATTGCGATCGGCACCAGCTCGTCGCGGCTGGCGGCATCGTCGCCGTACGCGCCGCATGCAAAGTGCTGCCAGAGCCCGAAATACTCGAGCTTGATCCGCGCGGCCCTGGCGTAGTTGCCCGTGAGCAGCGCGCTCCGGAGACCGGCGCGGTTCTCCAGCCCGGCCAGCAGCTCGCGCACTCCCGGCATCAGACCCTTGCGGGGCAGCGGACTGAGGATCGTTTCCGCGAGCAACTCGCAGTAGCGATCGTGAAAGCGCGCGCGCAGGTCGGCCGCGGCCGTCATGCCGTGACGCGCGAGCGCATCGTTGAACAGCAGGGGGTCGGTACGGCCGGCGACCGGGATGCCGTCGAAGCCGCCCGCGACGCCGAACAGCTGCTCGAAAGTCTCGTTGAGCGCGCGCTTGCCGGCGCCGCCCGACAGGAGCAGCGTACCGTCTATGTCGAACAGCACGAGCGTCGTCTGCGGGCTCGGGCCGGCCAGCCGTTCGATCATCGAACCCGCAGCAGCCGGTCGACCTCGGCGACGACGTTCGTGCTCGAGACCATCGCGATCACCTCGGTGCGCAGCGCCGCGATGTTGGCCGCGATGGCCGCCAGCGCCAGGACGGAATGGACCGGCGCCGGAACGGTCCGCGTGTCGACGCCGCCCCCCAGAATCGCCGCGGCCATGGTGAGCGCCATGGCAATCACGGCAATGGAGAATACGGGACGCCGGGCGCGCGCCACGGCGGCGTACAGCTCCGGCGACAGCTCTCCTTCCGTCACCGCCTCCCGGACGGCGCGCCCCTTGCCTATCAGGTAGAACATCGTCATGGAGTGCGCCAGCAGCGTCACCAGCGTCGCGAAGATGCCGAGCGACGTATGGAGGAAGAGATCCGCCGCGGTGAAGCCGAGCACGGCGCTGTAGCCGAGCCCGGCGATGCCGACGAACGTGGCCGTGATGAGCGCCGCGGTCACGCGTGAATGATATCAGCGCCGGCTGCCGCGCTCGCGGCCTCGTGCAACCGCTGGCGCAGCAGCGCCAGTTCCGCCGGGTTCGGCCCCACCGTCCCGAGCTGCTTCGCGCGACGGTGGTGGTCTCCGTGATAGTCCGACCCCCCCGACACCGCGAGTCCGAGGCGTTCCGCCAGCGCCGCGTACCGCTCGCGCTCGGCCCGACCGTGGTCCGCGTGATGCGCTTCGATGGCACCAAGTCCGGCCCGAGCCAGGCGCGGTATGAGATCGTCGCGGCGCAGCAGGCCGGGATGGGCCAGCGACGCGACGCCGCCCGCCCCGGCGATCCGGCGCACGACATCCGTGGGGGAAGGGCCCTGCCGCGTCACGCAAGCCGGCCGGCCGTCGCCCAGCCAGCGGTCGAATACTTCCTTCAGGCTCTGCGCGTGGCCGGCCGCCACGACGGCCCGCGCGATCAGCGGACGCGTCACGACCGCACGGACCGAACGGGCTTCCCGAATCACGGCCTCGATGTCGATTGGCGCGCCGATCTTCGCGAGCCGTGCGGCAATCTCCCGCGCACGATCGAGCCGCCCCGTCCGCTGGCTGTCGAAGAAGCGCGCCAGACCGGGTGGCTGCGCGGAAAGGAAATAGCCCAGGATGTGGCAGTCCCGGCGCTCCAGCACCGACGTTATCTCGACGCCCGGAATGAACTCGAGTCCGAGCTCCGCGGCGGCGGCGGCGGCGGCCGGAACGCCCTGCATCGTGTCGTGGTCGGTCAGGCTCATCGTCCGCACGCCGGCGTCGTGCACGCGCCTGACGAGCGCCGGCGGCGCAAGGGCGCCGTCCGAGGCGGTGGAATGCAGGTGCAGGTCGATCAATGGCGTTTGGAATTGGAGAACGGCGGGACCCCGGACGCCCCGCCGTCAGGCGTGCGCCGGGCGCGGGCGACTCGCGGCGCGGCGCCGGGCCGGCTTCGCGGACTGGCGGCGCACCAGCGACTTGTACTCGCGGATGAGCAGCTCCAGATGCTCCCGCTCCTCGTCGGCGAACTCCAGGAAGATCCGCTTCCCCTCGGAGTCCTCGAAACGTTCGCCGTAACGCTTGAAGAAGCGGTGGGAACCGCGCTCGCAGCGGATGCCGATCATCAACGCCTGCCGGTCGTCCACGCCCTTCGCCAGATCCTCGGCGCCGGCCGCGAACAGCCCGTCGGCGGCGCCCTTGAAGAACAGGAAGGCCGGCCGCGACTCGAGCTCCGGATCCTGCGCGAGGACCTCCTGGTAACGCGCCTCCAGCTTCGCCAGGTGCTCACCCTCCTCGGCGGCCAGACGCTTGAACACACGCCGGCCGCGCGCGTCCTTCGTCAGGCGCGCCGCACGTCCGTAGAACTCCAGCCCGCTGCGCTCGGTGGCGATGGCGATGCGCAGGGCATCCCTGGCCAGCAGCAGGTCGGTCGGCACCTCGTCCTCGGGTCGCCCTCGACCGGTGCGGCAGGCATCGCAGGTGCCGTAGATCTGCACGACGCTCTTGTCGGCGTCGAACGCGCGCGCGTCGGCGATCTCCTCAATCAGGTTCTCGATGTCCGAGCTGAGGAACTCGTACGAATGGCTGCAGGTCTTGCAGATCAGGTGGAAGTGACGCGGGTGGCGGTAGGAATGCTCGAAGCGGAAGCGGCCCTCGCCGAAGTCGACCTTGCGCGCGATCCCGGCGTCCACCATCCACTGCAACGCCCGGTACACGGTCGCGCGGCTGATGCGATGGTCCTCCGACCGCATCAGCTCAACCAGGTCGTCCGCGCTCAGATGCCCATGCTGGCGCAGAAAGGTGTTGACGATCAGCTCGCGCTTGCTCGATCGCCTTCCCCCGGGAGGGCGATGGCGTTCCAGGTAATCTGCCTGGGTTGGTAGGACCTCCATTGCTACCTGGGGCTGCGCGGCATCACTTACTTGGGGCTGCGCCCCAAACCCCCGGCGGCTGCTAGCGGGGACCCCTTCGCCCCGCGCCGCTGCCGCCGAGGCCCGCTGTGCGGGCCTTGGGGACGGTCGCTTCGATGCCCACCGTCCCCTTCCGTACTCGATCTGTGCGGGCTGCGCGTCAGACGCCGAACGACTGGCCGCAGCCGCAGGTCGTCTTGGCGTTCGGGTTCCTGATGGTGAAACCGCCGCCCATCAGGTTGTCGACGAAATCGACCTCGGCTCCCCTGAGATACCGGATGCTGATGGGATCCACGAAGAGCGTGACGCCGTTCGACTGGAAGATGCGGTCGGCTTCCGCATCCCCGGCGCCTTCCTCGATCATCAGGCCATACTGAAACCCGGAGCAGCCGCCGCCCTGCACGAACACGCGCAGGCCCGCCTCCGCTTTCTGCTCCTCGGCCAGCAACTGCGAAATCTTCTGCGCGGCTTCCGCCGTAACGTTGACGGGCGACGCGGCGCCGATCGACTCAGTGCTGTTCACGCTCATCCTCCGCCAGTTTCGCGGTTATGCGCCCGGCTAGTATCGTTATTATAGCGAAACGCCGGATGGAAGATGCTCGCACGGGCCGACCGGCCTGATCTCGTGGACGGCAAGCGGCTTCTGGAAGAGGCCGAGCGCCGCTGGGCGGCGCTCGCGGGCGAGCGCCCGGAGTTGCGCGAGGCCGTAGTGCTGCAGCACCGCCTGGTCGAGCGCGGCCTGGCGCTTGCCGCGGCGATCGCGGACCTGCGACTGCCGGAGGTCGCCGCCGCTGCCGGCAAACTGCAAGACAAGCGTCCGCTGCTGTCGGGAGCGGACATCACCCTCGACGGCACGCCGTTCGAGCCGTTCGTGGTCGCCTTCTGCGACGACCTCGCGCACGGCGGCGCGGGAGGCCCGGCGGAGCGGGTGCGCAGTGCGCTGGAGCGCGGTGAGATCGACGTCGGGTCGCTGCTCACGGCGTCGCTGCGGCGGCTCCAGACCGCCATTCGCATGAAGGCCAACCAGGTGGGAGTCTCTCCCGACGTGCTGTGGCTGGTGGCGGAGCTGGGCGCCGCGCCACTGGCGCACAGGCTGCAGCGCGCGCACCTGCACGACGCGCCGGCCAGCGACGCGGGTCTGCGGGCCGCGCTCGATGCCTGGGACGAGGGGCGCTGCCCCGCGTGCGGGTCGTGGCCGGCGCTCGCGGAGGAGCTGGCCGACGTCCGCCATCTGCGCTGCTCGTTCTGCGGCGCCGACTGGCAGCCGGCAGTCCGGCGCTGCATCTACTGCGGCGACGCCGGCGATGCGTTCCTCGTTGCGGCCCTTGCGCCGGGCGACAAGCCGTCGCGCCGCGTCGAGCTGTGCCGCGCATGCGGTGGGTACCTGAAGAGCGTGCGCGCCGCGGCGCCAACGCCGTTCGCGCTGCTGCCGGTGGCCGATCTGGAATCCAGCGACCTGGATGCCGCCGCCGTGGAACGGGGGTACATCCGCTTTTCCATGCGCGAGGTCGACGCGGCATGATACGCCCCGTGGCGGTCGCCCTCGCCGTGCTGGCGGTATCGCCCGCGGCCGCCCAGGATCGCGTGCCGCACCGGCCGCTGTTCCCGCCGCAGGACCTCGGCATCCTCGAAGGCCCCGACCGGGACGCCTGGCAGATGCCGGACGAAGTCATGGACGCGCTCGGCATTGCGGACGGAGCCACGGTGGCCGATCTCGGAGCCGGCGGCGGGTGGTTCACGGTCCGGCTGGCGCGGCGCGTCGGCCCCAGCGGACGCGTCTACGCCCAGGACATCCAGCCGCAGATGATCGAGTCGATCTCCCGGCGCGTCAGCCGCGAAGGGCTCACCAACGTCAGCACGGTTCTCGGCACGGCGGACGACCCGCGGCTGCCCGGCGCCCTGGACGCGGTGCTCATCGTCGGCACCTATCCCGAGATCTCCGACCCCGTCACGCTCCTGCGGCGCGTGGCGGCGGCGCTGAAACCGGACGGGCGGATCGGCATAGTGGACTTCACCCTCGAGGGGGGCGGTCCGGGCCCCCCGCTGGAGGAACGCATCGAGCCGGCGGAAGTCATCGCGAACGCCGGGCGTGCCGGGCTGCGCCTGCTGGCCCACGAGCGTTTCCTCCGCTACCAGTACCTGCTCGTGTTCACGCCGCGATCATGACCACCGCGCTGACCATTGCCGGCAGCGATTCGGGAGGCGGCGCGGGCGTGCAGGCGGACCTCAAGACGTTTGCCGCGCACCAGGTATACGGACTGAGCGCGGTGACCGCGGTGACCGCGCAGAACAGCCGCGGCGTCGCCGCCGTGCACGCCGTTCCCGCCGACGTCGTTGCCAGCCAGATCGAGGCCGTGGTGACCGACTTCGGCGCGCGGGCCGTCAAGACCGGCATGCTGGTCAATGCCGCAATCGTGGAGGCGGTTGCCGCGGCGGTGGCCAGGTTCGAACTGGCCAACCTGGTCGTCGATCCGGTGCTGTACGCCTCGCACGGGACGCCGTTGCTCGATGCGGAGGGCGTCGCCGCGCTCAGGACACGACTGTTGCCGCAGGCCCGCGTCGCGACGCCCAACCGGCCCGAGGCGGAGCGGCTGACCGGACGCGCAATAGCATCCGCGCGCGACGCGGCCGAAGCGGCGCGGCGCATCCACGCCATGGGCGCGGACGCCGTCATCGTCACCGGGGGCCACCTGCCGGGCGGCACGGTCATCGACGTTCTGTTCGACGGCGGGGAGGTTGTCGAGCTTCCCGGGACACGCGTTGCAACGGCGCACAGTCACGGTACCGGCTGCACGTTCGCCGCGGCCGTCGCGGCCGCACTGGCGCTCGGCCGCACGCTGCCGGAGGCGGCGCGCACGGCGAAGCGCTACGTCGAAGAGGGCCTGCGGCACCCGCCAGGCATCGGTCACGGCAACGGCCCCCTGTCTCACCGCCCGCCCGACAAGGCCTGACCCCGGGCCGCCTGTATACTCAGAAAATGGGTGTTGCGCCGTTTGCCGTCACGCGTGATCCGCTGCGCGTCGACGACCTGATGCTGGCGGTCGGCGGGCCGGTCGACGGCGGGCAGCCCCTCGTGGGCGCCGTGACCATGTTTCTCGGCCTGGTGCGCGGAGAGAACCTCGGCCGGCGGGTGGTGCGGCTCGAATACGAGTCGTACGAACCGCTGGCAATCAAGGTATTCGAGCGCATTGCGGCCGAGGTGGGGGAACACTGGTCCGGATCGCGGCTGGCCCTGCACCACCGGCTCGGCGCACTGGGCGTCGGAGAGGCGAGCGTGGCGATAGCTGCTGCCGCGCCGCACCGTGCCGAGGCGTTCGCGGCGTGCCGCTACGCGATCGAGCGGGTCAAGCAGATCGCGCCAATCTGGAAGCACGAGTTCTTCGAAGACGGCCATACGTGGATCGAGGGCGCGCTGGCGGATCCGGACGACCGGGGCGCCCGCGAGGACGCCTACCGACGGGCATGCGCGTAACCGTACGGCTGTTCGCCCGACTGCGGGACATAGTCGGCGCCGCACAGTTGACGCGGGAGCTGCCCGACGATGCCACCGCGCGCCTCTTGTGGAACACGCTCGCGGAGGAGCACGCCGGATTGACCGCCTATCGCGACGCCGTGTCCATCGCCGTCAATGCCGAGTACTCGAAGATGAGCCGGCGCCTCGCCGACGGCGACGAGGTGGCGTTCCTGCCGCCCGTCTCCGGCGGCTGATTGATCGCGCAACGCGAAGGCATCCAGGGAAATGGCGGACGGGCTGCTGTTCGACAAGCTGCGCACGGTGGAGTCGCGCTACGAGTCGCTGATGGGCCGCGTCAGCGACGCCGCCGTCCAGGCGGATCCTGCGGAGTACCGCGCAAGCACCAAGGCGCTCGCCGAGCTGCAGCCGCTGGTGGACAAGGTTCGCGAGCACCACGCCGTCGAGCGCGAGATCGGCGAGACGCGCGAGTTGGCCGAGGCTGACGACGTCGAGCTCCGCAAGCTCGCGGAGCAGGAGCTGCAGGAGCTCGAGGCGCGCCGCGCGGCGCTGCTGGCGGAGATCAAGATTCTCCTGCTCCCACGCGACCCGAACGACGAGCGGAACGTCGTGCTCGAGATCCGCGCCGGG
This sequence comes from Vicinamibacterales bacterium, assembly GCA_965207665.1. GTDB lineage: Bacteria > Acidobacteriota > Vicinamibacteria > Vicinamibacterales > UBA8438 > JAAXGX01. The sequence goes on along the minus strand of CBDBMV010000002.1, from coordinate 1,300,262 downwards.
ACCGGCGGCGACGAGGCGGGGCTGTTCGCCGGGGATCTCTTCCGCATGTACTCGCGGTTCTCCGAGGGCCAGGGCTGGCGCGTCGAGGTGCTGTCGCTCAATGAGACGGGCGTCGGCGCGGTCAAGGAAATCATCACGCTCATCGAGGGCAACCGCGTGTACAGCCGCCTGAAATACGAGAGCGGCGTGCACCGCGTGCAGCGGGTGCCGGCCACCGAGGCGAGCGGGCGCATCCACACGTCGACTGCCACGGTGGCCGTGCTGCCGGAAGCCGAAGAGGTGGACGTCCGCATCGATCCGAAGGATCTCCGCATCGACACCTTCTGTTCCAGCGGTCCCGGCGGCCAGAGCGTCAACACCACGTATTCGGCCGTGCGCATAACGCACATCCCCACCGGGCTCGTCGTCTCGCAGCAGGACGAGAAATCGCAGATCAAGAACAGGGCGAAGGCGATGAAGGTGCTGCGCTCGCGCCTCTACGACATCGAGCGGCAGCGCCAGCAGGACGAGATTGCCCAGGATCGGCGCACGCAGGTCGGCAGCGGCGGGCGGTCCGAGAAGATCCGGACCTACAACTTTCCCCAGAACCGGATCACCGACCATCGCATCGGCGCCACCTTCCACCGGCTGGCCGCCATGCTCGACGGCGACCTGGATGAGCTGATCGGGAGCCTGACGACCCACTACCAGGCCGAGCAGCTCAAGAGTGCGGAGGGGTTGGACGGTGACGCTGGCTGAGCATGTCGCGGCGGGCGCCACGCGGCTGGGCGCATCCGGTCTGCCGCCGCCTGAGATCGGAGCTGATGCTGCGGTGCTCGCGCGCCACGTGCTCGGCTGGGACCGCGAAGCGTATCTCTGCCGGTTGCGCGAGCCGGCGCCGGCGGCGTTCGCCGACCGCTATGCGGCCGTGCTGGACCGCCGGGCGCGGCGCGAGCCGGTCTCCACGATCATCGGGCAGCGCGAGTTCCGGGGACTGGTGTTCGAGGTCGACCCGGCCGTGCTGACGCCGCGTCCGGAGACCGAGCTGCTCGTCGACGAGACGTTGCGCCTCGCGGCCGGCTGGAACGGCGGCGTGCGCCGCATCGTCGACGCCGGCACCGGTTCCGGGTGCATCGCGGTCGCGCTGGCAATCGAGCTGCCGGCGGCACGGCTGGTTGCGACCGACCTATCCACCGCCGCCCTGGCGGTCGCGCGGCGCAACGCGGTCCGCCACAGGGTCCGCGATCGCATCGCCTGGGTGCGCACCTCGTGGCTCGACGGCGTAGCGGGTGCGCCGGACGTCATAGTCGCCAACCCGCCGTACGTGCGCGATGGCGACCTCGCCGGCCTGCCGCCCGAAGTGCGCGGGTTCGAGCCCCGGCTGGCGCTGGCGGGCGGACCCGACGGGCTCGACGCCATACGGATGCTGTTGTGCGCCGCCGCGGAGCGGCTGCCGGCGGGAGGGCACCTCGTGATGGAGGTAGGGGGCGGCCAGATGGGTACGGTGCGCGCGGCGGCAGGCAGGCACCCCCGGCTCGCCGTGACGCGTATCCGGCGCGACCTGCAACACATCGAACGCGCCATCGTGCTCCAACGCGTGCCGGCAACGGATGGGCCATGACCGACTGCCTTTTCTGCAAGATCGCCAACCGCGAGATACCGGCCGCGCTGGTCCATGAGGACGATCAGCTCGTCGCGTTTCGGGACATCAATCCGCAGGCGCCGACCCACGTGCTCATCATTCCCCGGCGCCACATCGCGACGCTCGATGATCTGGATGCGGGCGACGACGAAATCGTCGGCGGGATGGTGCGGCTGGCCGCCTCCCTGGCTCGCGCGGAAGGGTTTGCCGCGGCAGGATATCGCACCGTTTTCAACTGCAACGCGGACGGCGGGCAGACGGTCTTCCACATCCACCTGCACCTGCTCGGCGGCCGGCCGTTGACCTGGCCGCCGGGCTAGCACTCCACGGCGGCGGGACGGCCCGCCAGCAGCGGCGGCAACTCGCGCAGCGTCCGGACGACGGCCACATCGCCCGGCGCCTCGGGATGCTCCGCACCGGAGCGCGACACGAGCACGCCGCGCATGCCTGTCCGCCGCGCGCCCAGGATGTCGTTCGCCAGGCTGTCGCCTACCATGACCGCCTCCGCCGGCTGCGCGCCCAACCGCCTGAGCGCTTCCTGAAAGATGCCGGGATGCGGCTTCATGTAGCCGTGGTCGGACGACGAGACGGCGCAGCCGATGTACGGCGCCAGATCGAAGTGCTGCTGCAGCGCCGACAGACTGCGGTGGGTGTTGGAGATCAACCCCATCCGCATGCCGGCGGCATGCAGCTCCCGCAGCGCCGGCAGCACGTCGTCATACAGCGAGAAATGGCGGCAGGCCGCCCATTCGTCGTAGATCTCGCGAGCGCACGCCTCGACGGCAGGACCGGCGGCGCCCATCTCCTGCAGCATGCGGCGCGCGAAGCGGACGAACAGCTCCGCACGGTACGCGCCGCCGCTGGCGCTCTCGAGCTCGACCGACGCGGCGGCGACGGCGGCCCCGTAGCGGGACGGGTCGACCGCCAGACCGTGGCGGCCGGCAAAGCGCCTGTATCCCTCGGCTTCGAACGTCGGCCCCGGGTAGATCAGCGTGTAGTCGACGTCGAAGAATACGGCGGTCGCCCGGCAGGGACCGGAAGGCGCGCCCGGAACGGGCGTGCGGGCCGGCATGCCGCGAATTGTACCGCAGCCCCACGCGCCCGGCTGCGGCCCGCGGCCGGCGGCCGGCCAAAGCCGGAGGCGGCGGCGGGTTGCACTACAATGGCAGGATTGGCATGTCCGATTGGAAGCAGACCCTCAATCTGCCGCGCACCGGCTTTCCGATGAAGGCGGGCCTCCAGGAAGCCGAGCCGCAAGCCATTGCGCGCTGGGAGGAAACCGGCCTGTACGAGCAGATTCGGCAGAAGTGCGCCGGTCGGCCGCGCTTCGTGCTCCACGACGGCCCGCCCTACGCCAACGGGCGGATCCACATCGGGACGGCGCTCAACAAGGTGCTCAAGGACTTCGTGGTCAGGTCGCGGACGATGGCCGGCTTCGACGCGCCGTACGTCCCGGGTTGGGACTGCCACGGCCTGCCGATCGAGTTGAAGGTGGACCGCGAGCTCGGCTCGCGGAAGCGCGCGATGAGCGTGGCCGATTTCCGGCGTGCCTGCCGTGACTACGCCAGCAAGTACGTCGGCCTGATGCGCACCGACTTCCGGCGGCTGGGCATCATGGGCCAGTGGGACGAGCCGTACCTGACGATGAGCTACCGCTACCAGGCGGCGATCGTCCGCGCGCTCGGCGCCTTCGTGCGGCAGGGCCTGATCCACAAGGGCCGCAAGCCGGTGCACTGGTGCATCCGTTGCCGCACGGCGCTCGCCGAGGCCGAAGTGGAGTACGAGCCCCACGTCTCGCCGTCGATCTACGTGGATTTCCCGTTCGCCGGCGCCGGCGACACGCCGCTCGGCGAGCGGGTGCCCGCTCTGGCCGGCGCCGCCCCGTCCGTGCTGATCTGGACGACGACGCCGTGGACGATTCCGTCGAATCTGGCCGTCGCTTTCCACCCGGACTACGACTACGCCGCGTATGAATCCGAGGGCGCCGTCGTCATCGTCGCCGCGGCGCTGGCGGAACAGGTCGGCCAGGCTGTCGGGCGGCCGCTCGGCGCCCCGCTGGCACGCTTCAAGGGACGCGCGCTCGAAGGCGTGCGCTTCCGGCACCCGCTGTACGACCGCGATTCGGTTGCGGTGCTGGCGGACTACGTCACGCTGGAACAGGGCACCGGGGCCGTCCATACCGCGCCGGGTCATGGCGCGGACGACTACCTGACCGGCCGGCAGTACGGGCTGGACGTGTATGCCCCCGTCGGCCCGGGCGGGCGGTTCACGGATGACGTGGAGCTGTTCGCCGGCATGCGCGTTTTCGACGCCAACCCCGAGGTCGAGCAGGCGCTGGCGGCGCGGGGCCGCCTCTGGCAGCGCGACGACGTGGAACATGCGTATCCGCACTGCTGGCGCTGCCACCATCCGGTGATCTTCGTCGCGACCGCCCAGTGGTTCATCACCATGGACCGGGAGAGGCTGCGGGAACGCGCCCTGGGCGCCGTGGCCGGAGTCGAGTGGTTTCCGGCCTGGGGCGAGGAACGGATTCACAATATGCTGGCGACGCGGCCCGACTGGTGCATCTCGCGCCAGCGGTCCTGGGGCGTTCCGATTCCCGCCCTGCAGTGCCAGTCATGCGGCGAGCCGACGCTCGACCCGGCCGTGGTGGAGCGGACCGCCGAGCTGTTCGAGCGGCACGGCGCGGATGCCTGGTACGAGCGCGACGTGGCGGAATTCCTGCCGGAAGGGACGTGCTGCCCCGCATGCGGGGCGCGCGATTTCCGGCGCGAGCAGGACATCCTCGACGTCTGGTTCGATTCCGGCTCGAGCCACGAGGGCGTGCAGCTCGACCACCCGGACCTGGGCTGGCCCCTAACGCTGTACCTCGAAGGCTCGGACCAGTACCGCGGGTGGTTCCAGAGCTCGCTGCTGGTCGCGCTCGGCACGCGCGGCGCGGCGCCGTACCGGCAGGTGATCACGCACGGCTTCGTGGTCGACGAGACGGGCCGCAAGATGTCCAAGTCGCTCGGCAACGTGGTCGAGCCGCAGGAGATCATCCGCCAGAGCGGCGCCGAGGTGCTTCGGCTGTGGGTCGCCATGGTCGACTACCGCGAGGAGATTCGCATCGGGAAGAACATCCTGGCGCGGGTCGTCGAGGCCTACCGGAAGATCCGGAATACGCTGCGGATCCTGGTCGCGAACCTGTACGACTTCGATCCGGACACCGATCTCGTGCCGACCGGGCGACTGCGTGAAATCGACCGCTACATCCTCGCCTGCTACGGCGAGACCGCCGCAACGGTGGTGCAGGCGTACGACCGCTACGAGTTCCAGACGATCTCGCACACGATCAACCGGCTGTTGACGGTAGACCTGAGCGCCTTCTACATCGACGTCTCCAAGGACGCGCTGTACACGCTTGCGGCGGGCGCGCCGGCGCGGCGCTCCGCGCAGACCGCGATGTACATCCTGGTGGACGGCCTGACGCGCCTGCTCGCGCCCCTGCTGCCTGTAACGGCGGACGAGCTGTGGCGGCACCTGCCGGGCCGGCGCGCCGACAGCGTGCACCTGGCCGATTTTCCGGCGGGGACAGAGGCGCTGGCTGACCCCGAGCTGCAGGAGCGGTGGCGGCGGCTGCGCGCCGTGCGCGATACGGTGAACGCCAAGATCGAGCAGTTGCGCCAGCAGAAGGTCGTAGGGACGTCGCTGGAGGCGCGCGTGGCGCTGCACGCCGGCGGCGAGACGGCGGCGCTCCTGGAGCACTATGCCGCGGAGCTGCCGACGCTGTTCATCACCTCCGAAGCGGAGGTTGTGAGGCAACCGGCCTTCGCCGACGGCGCGGACGCAGCAGCGGACGATGGCGTATGGACCGAACCCGGCGGCTCCGTGGCCGTGGAGGTCGCGCCGGTCCGCGGTGTGAAATGCTCCCGCTGCTGGCGGTACGTGCCGGCGCTCGCGTCCGGCGGCGCCGGCGGCGAGATCTGCGAACGCTGCGAGGAAGCGTTGTCGGAGGCGGTCGGTGTCGGCTGAACAGAACCGGTCGGCCGTGACGCCCCCCGGCGCGGCGCGCGGCCGCAAGTGGCTCGCCCGCAGCCCCGGCACGCCGCTGCTTGGGGCGCTGGCGGCGACGGTGATCTTTCTCGACCAGGCCAGCAAGGCGCTCGTCCGCCTGCGACTGCCGCTGCACGACAGCGTGGAGATCGTTCCGGGGCTGCTCGACTTCACGCATGTCCGGAACACCGGCGCGGCATTCGGCTTCCTGAACACGGTCGACATCCCCATGAAGCCCGTACTGATGACCGCCATCGCCCTGGCCGCGCTGATCGCCATCGCGCTGTTCGCCTTGCGGACCGGCGCCGACGAGCCGCTGGCGCGGATCGGTCTGTCACTGGTATGCGGCGGGGCAACCGGCAACCTGATCGATCGCGTGACGGCCGGTCACGTGGTCGATTTCGTGGACGTGCACTGGATGGGGTGGCATTTCTGGACGTTCAACGTCGCGGATTCAGCCATCACTGTGGGCGCATGCCTCCTGATTCTCGAGATGGCCGTGTTGAATCGCCATGTATCCACGACTGCTTGAGCTGGGACCGGTATCCATCTACACGTACGGCCTGCTGCTGGCCACCGCGTACCTGGTGGGCCTGTGGTATGCCGCCGTCCGCGCCCGTAGCCGGGGGCTCGACGCCAGTCGCGTCACGGACCTCGGCATATACATCATCATCAGCGCGCTCGTAGGCGCCAAGCTGCTGCTCGTCGTCGTCGAGTTCGACCACTTTCGGCGCGACCCCGCCGAAATCTGGACCGTGGTGCGCTCGGGGGGCGTCTTCTACGGCGGCCTGCTGCTCGCGGTCGGCGTTGCGTTCTGGCACATGCGGAAGCACGGGCTGCCGCTCTGGACGACGTGCGACGCGTTCGCGCCGGGCATCGCCCTGGGACAGGCGGTAGGCCGCGTCGGCTGCCTGATGGCCGGATGCTGTTACGGCACGCCGACGGACCTGCCGTGGGGCGTGACGTTCACCAATCCCCTCGCGGCCGCGAACGTCGGTACGCCGCTGGACGTCAGCCTGCATCCGACGCAACTGTACGAGTCGGCCGCGGCTCTGGTCATTCTGGGCATCCTGCTGCTGGCCGAGCGGCGGCGGCCGTCGTTTCCCGGCCGTACGTTCTGGAGCTATCTGCTGCTCTATCCGTGCGCCCGGTTTGCCATCGAGTTCTACCGCGGCGACCCGCGCGGCACGGCCTTCGAGGTGCTCTCGACCTCGCAGCTCGTGTCGCTCCTGCTCATCCCGCTCAGCATCTTCATGTTGATCAGGCTGCGCAGCTCATGGAGCCCCGAACCGACCAGCCGCGCGTCGGCCGCACGAGCGGCCTAGCCTCGCCCGCCGGACCGGAGTTGATCCGGGTCGAAGTCGGAGCGGACGACGGCCCCGTGCGGCTCGACCGCCTGCTGGCGGCGCGCCTGGCGGGCCGCACGAGGTCGCAGTTGCAGCGGCTGATCAAGGATGGCGGCGCGCGCGTCGGGTCGAAACCGGGCCGTCCGGGCAGCATCGTGCAGGCGGGCGACGTGGTCACGCTCGAAATTCCGCCGCCCCGGCCGGCCGTACCGCTACCGGAAGCGATACCGCTCGCCATCGTCTACGAGGACACCGACCTGCTGGTCGTGGACAAGCCGGCCGGCATGGTGGTCCACCCGGCCGCCGGCCACGCGCACCACACGCTCGTCAACGCCCTGCTGCACCATGTCGCGGACCTCGGCGGCGTCGGCGGCGAGCTGCGGCCCGGCATCGTCCACCGCCTGGACCGCGGCACGTCCGGGCTGATCGTGGTCGCCAAGCACGACCGGTCGCACGCCGAGCTGGCGCGCCAGTTCCGCTGCCGCGAGGTGGAGAAGACGTACCTCGCGCTGGTGTGGGGCACGCTGGAGGCCGGCCGGCAGATCGACCTCGCGATCGGCCGGGATCCGGTCAACCGCAAGAAGATCTCGCCGCGCTCGCGCCGGCCCCGCGCGGCGGTCACCCGGATCGTGAACGCGGAGCAACTGGCCGGCACGTCGCTCCTGGAGGTGACGATCGCCACGGGGCGGACGCATCAGATTCGCGTGCACCTCGCCGCTGTCGGACATCCCGTGGTTGGGGACGCGGACTACGGCGGCGCAAGGCGGCGCCTGCCGCCGCGCCTGCGCGCCGTGCAGCGCCTGGACCGGCCGTTCCTCCACGCCTCCAGGCTGGCGTTCAGCCATCCACGGGACGGGAGGAGAATGGCCCTCGACTGCGACCTGCCGGACGACCTCCGGGAGATCGCCGAGGCGCTCCGCAACGCCGCATGACGGAGGAGTCAATGCAGGAATCGGCAGGGGCGACGCTCGACAGCCGCACGCTGCACGCGGGGCGGGTGTTCACCATCGTCGGCGAACGGGTGCGGCTGCCGAACGGCCGTGAGACGACGCTGGAGATCGTGCGGCACCAACCGTCCGTAATCCTGATACCGCTGCCGGATCCGGACCATGTCGTGCTGGTGCGGCAGTACCGGCACGCCATCCGCCAATGGATCTGGGAGTTGCCGGCCGGCACGCTCGAAACGGGCGAGGACATGGAATCGGCGGCGCGCCGGGAGTGCGAGGAGGAGGTCGGCCTGCATCCGCAGCGCGTCGAGCGGGTCGGCGCGTTCTATCCGACACCCGGCTACTGCGACGAGCTGATGGTCTTCTTCCGGCTGACGGGGCTGACGGCGTTGCAGACGCCGGCCGCGCCCGACGAAGACGAGGTGCTCGAGCCCCGGACGTTCGGGCTGGACGAGGCGCGCCGCCTGGTCGCGGGCGGCGGCGTCATGGACATGAAGACGGTGCTGGGGCTGCAGCTCGTGTAGACGGCCCTACTGCACGGTGCCGTGCACGGGCGGCGGGCTGCCGGCGGGCACGGCGGCCGGCAGCTTGGAACCCTGCGCCGGCAGCAGCGCCAGCTCCAGCACCTCGTCCACCGACGAGACGTAGCGCACGGTCATCTCGCGGCGCAGGTCGCCGCTCAGGTCCTCGTTCACGTCCTTCTCGTTCTGCTGCGGCAGAATCACCGCGAACACGCCAGCGCGGCGGGCCGCGAGCACCTTTTCCTTGATCCCCCCGACCGGCAGGACGTGGCCCGACAGCGTAATCTCGCCCGACATGGCCATGTCGCTGCGCACGCGGCGGCCCGTCAGCTCCGACACGAGCGCGGTCACCATGGTCACGCCGGCCGACGGGCCATCCTTCGGAATGGCGCCGGACGGCACGTGCAGGTGTATTTCCGCATCCTTGTAGAAGGACGGATCGACGTGATACCGCGCGACGTGGGCACGGAACCAGGACAACGCCGTCCGCGCCGACTCCTTCATCACCTCGCCGAGGTGCCCGGTCAGCGTCAGCGAACCGCTGCCCGGCATCCGGCGGGCCTCGACGAACAGCACCTCTCCGCCGGCAGGCGTCCAGGCCAGTCCCAGCGCCACGCCGGGGCTCCGGGTCCGCGCTGCAATCTCCTCGGTCAAATGTTTCGGGGCGCCCAGCATCTCGACCACGGTGTCCGGCGTCACCTCGACGGGGTTCGTGACATCCTCGGCCCAGCGCCGGGCGACCTTGCGGCATATGGCGCCGATCTCGCGTTCCAGGTTGCGGACGCCGGCCTCGCGCGTGTAGCCCCGCACGATGGCGCGCAGCGCCGCCTCCGTGAATGAAAGCTGGTCGGCGGTCAGCCCGTGGTCGGCGACCTGCCGGCCGACCAGGTGCTCGGTGGCGATGGCGAGCTTCTCGTCCTCCGTGTATCCGGGCAGCTCGATTACCTCCATCCGATCGCGCAGCGCCGGCGGCACAGGGTCGAGCACGTTCGCGGTCGTGATGAAGAACACGTCGGAAAGATCGAACGGCACGTCGAGATAATGGTCGCGGAACGTGTTGTTCTGCTCCGGATCCAGCACCTCCAGCAGCGCCGACGCCGGATCGCCGCGGAAATCCGTGCCGAGCTTGTCGATTTCGTCGAGGATGAACACCGGGTTGCGCGTTTCCGCGCGGCGCAGGCCCTGAATGATCTGACCCGGCAGCGCGCCGATGTAGGTGCGGCGGTGGCCGCGTATTTCCGCCTCGTCCCGCATGCCGCCCAGCGAGACGCGCACGAAGCGGCGTTCCAGAGAGGTTGCGATCGACCTGGCCAGCGACGTCTTGCCGACGCCCGGCGGCCCGGCGAAGCAAAGGATCGGCCCTTTCGCCTGCGGATTGAGCTTGCGCACGGCCAGGTATTCGAGAATGCGGTCCTTCACCTTGACGAGATCGGAGTGATCGGCGTCCAGCACCTGCTGCGTCCGGCGGAGATCCACCGTCTCTTCCGAACGCTTGTTCCACGGCAACGCGATCATCCAGTCCAGATAGGTGCGCGATACCGTGTACTCGGCCGCCGCGGCCGGCATCTTCGACAGCCGGTCGAGCTCCCGCAGCGCCTCTTCGAGGACCGCGTCCGGCATCCCGGCCGCCCCGATGCGGGTCCGCAGTTGCTCGATCTCCTTCGTCTGTTCGTCGCCCTCGCCGAGCTCCTTCTGAATCGCCTTGAGCTGTTCCCGCAGGAGGTACTCGCGCTGGTTCTTCCCCACTTCCGACTGCACCTGCGACTGGATCTTCGACCCCAGCTCGAGCACCTCCAGCTCCTTGATCAGGATGCGGTGAAGGCTGTCCATGCGGCCCCGGATGTCGAGCATCTCCAGCACCTGCTGCCTGGTCGTCGTGGGCAGCGTCGTCAGACTGGAGGCGATGAAGTCGGCCAGCCGGCCCGGCTCCCGGATGCTGGCCACCAGCGGCTGCAGGTCGTCGGACAGCAGCGGCGACAACGAGATGACCTTCTCGAAGGTATTCCTGATGTTGCGCAGCAGGGCGTCTATTTCGAGACGATCCGCGTCCCGTGCGGTTTCGTCCGCGCGCGTGACGGTGGCGGTCATGAATGGATCGTCACCGAGCACCTGCTCCAGGCGCACGCGCGCCAGCCCCTGCACTATCAGGCGCTGGCTGCCGTCCGCCAGCTTGAACATCTTGTGGACATGGGTCAGCGTGCCGACCGGGAACAGGTCTTCCTGCCCGGGGGCTTCGAGCGCGGGATCGCGCTGCGTGAACACCCCGACCAGCTTGTCGCCGGCAACAGCCTCGTCGATCAGGTGGATCGAGTTCTTGCGCGCGACCGCCAACGGCATGAACGAGCCGGGAAACAGGACCGTGTCCCGGAGCGGCAGAATCGGCAGACTGGGCGGGACTGCTACGGAGTCGGCGGCGTCTCCTTCCGCGTCCACCGGCAGTGCCGCGGGCTCACGTTCTGCATCCATACAGTTAGCTGTACAGATCGGTGAAGAGTGAGGCCGGCCCGTGCCGGCTCTCCAGGACGCGCTCCCGCTGGCGTTCGATCTCCCGCGCTTCCTCGCACTGCGTGCACCGCACGGCGAACGGCAACGCCCGCAGGCGGCGCTCCGAGATATCCTCTCCGCATTCGTAGCAGCGGCCGTAACGCCCCTGTTCGAGGCGCGCCAGCGCTTCGCCGATTTTCTCCAGCGTCTCGGCCTTCATCTGCAGCAGCGCGAACTTGATGTCGTCCTGGATGTCGAGCTCGCAGGTTTCGGCTTCGTCGCGCACGCTCTGCCGTGCGATGACCGCGTCCTCGTCGCGCACGTCGCGTATCCTGCTCTGCACCTCACCGATGATCTCGAAGCGGCGCTCCTCGAGCATCCGCTTCAACTCGTAGTAGCGATTCTGCGTTCTCTCCGCCTTCCCATTGGCATTCATGATGACGGCTCCTTCCGTTCCGCTCTCCTTCACGATTTGCCGCATGGCTTCTGCAAATGTTGTGCCAACCTCTGCGGCCAGACCGGAGCACGGTCCGCCAGGTTGCCGGTTGTCCGGCTACGCATGGTTAGACGACGCGAACGCGCTATGGGTTTCGCTTTTTTCGTACCGGCGCCGAACATCTTCCGACGGAGCGCAGATTCACCATATGTGGGCAGTGGACTGACACCTGCATGCTACGCTTTCAACATGCGTTTCGTGGGCGTGGCGGCGGTGTGCCTGGCGTGCGTCGCCGCAGGCGGCGCGGCGCTTCTCGAAGCGCGACCGGGCGCGGTAGAACAACTGGCCCGCCTGCTCGCGCGCGCCGCGGCCGCCGAGCTGGACACGCCGTACGTCGCACCCCCGGGCAACCCGCTGTCGCACCACATCTCGGGCTACGCGAAGACGCTGTGCTCAGCCGTTTTCATAACCGGACTCGAGCCGGAGTTCGCCGCCGAGAACGTCGGTTTCTTCAGCGGACCGTACGCCTACCGGCGCCAGGTAACGCGGCGCGTGGTGGACCGGGAACGCCAGCGGGTGCACCTGACGCTGCCCGGCGGGGTCGTGCGGACGGCGATGCGCAACGGGGATCATGGCTGCGTGACGCTTCCCGTCGGACACGACGACGTCTTCTTCGCGCCGGTCGACATCGAGGACTCGCTGCCGGATCCGGCCGCGACACCCTGGCCGCTGGGCGACCTGCTGCCTGGCGGACCGCTGCCGGCCGGGATCGACGCCGGCAAGGTCAGGGCGGCCGTCGACGCCGCCTTCGAGCCGGCCGAGGCCCTGACGGCCGCACTGGTCATAACGCACAAGGGGCGCATCATCGGCGAGCGCTACGGCCCGGGCATCTCGATGCACACGCCGCTGGAGAGCTGGTCGATGGGCAAGAGCGTCACCGCGACGCTGATGGGCGTGCTGATCCAGCAGGGCGTCTACGACCTGTTCCAGCCCGCGCCGATACCGGAATGGCAGGCGCCGGACGACCCCCGCCGCAGGATACGCATCGCCGACCTGCTGCGGATGTCCAGCGGCCTGCGCTTCCGCGGGGTCGCCGATCCGGACTTCGACCCGGCGCTGGGGTACCCCGATCATCTCTACGTATACACGGGTGCGGCGAACTCCTTCGAATGGGCTGCGACGCGCCCGCCGCAATGGCCGCCGAACACCGTCGGGCGCTATCGCAACTCCGATCCGGTGCTGACGAACTACCTGATCCGCCTCGGCGTGGAAGGTCGCGGCGACGGGTATCTGTCGTTCCCGCAGCGCGCGCTGTTCGATCGCATCGGCATCCGCGGCATGGTGCTGGAGACCGATCCGTACGGCAACTACCTGCTGCAGGGGTACGAGCTGGCCCCGGCCCGCGACTGGGCCCGGCTGGGCAACCTGTACCTGCAGGACGGCGTTTGGGAAGGAGAGCGGATCCTCCCGCCGGGATTCGCGGACTTCGTCAGCACCGTCGCGCCCGCCTGGGAAGCGGACGGCCGGCCCATCTACGGCGGCTTCTTCTGGATCAACGGCGCCGGCCAGTTTCCGGTTCCGCGCGATGCGTTCTACATGTCGGGAGCCGGCGGCCAGAAGACGCTGATTATTCCTTCGCACGACCTCGTGGTCGTGCGGCAGGGACACTATCGAGGACTGGCCGCGGGTGAGCGGGCGCTGCGCAACGCGTTGGCGCTGTTGATGGACGCGGTGCCGCCGGGCAGCTCGCGATGAAACCCACCTGCCCCCTTTGCGCGCGCCGCCGGGCCAGCCGCGCCTGCCCCGCCACCGGACAACGCATCTGCGCGGTCTGCTGCGGCACGAAGCGGCTGGTGGAGATCGACTGCCCGCCCGACTGCGGCTATCTGCGCTCGTCGCAGGCCCATCCGCCGGCGGTGGTGCAGCGGCAGCAGGAGCGCGACATGCTGTTCGTGTTCCAGATGGTCCAGGGGCTGACCGCCCACCAGCAGGAGATACTGGTGCTGGTGCAAGGCTACCTGCGCACCGAGCGACCCGACGCCGCGGCGCTGGTCGACGCGGATGCGGCGCGCGCGGCGCGGGCGCTGGCCGAGACGTATGAAACCGCCAGTCGCGGGATCATCTACGAACACGTCGCCGCGCTGCCGGCGGCCGCGCGGCTCGGCGCCGACATCAAGGCGCTCATAGAGCGGGCCCGCGGCCAGGGGGCGGCCCTGCGGGACGCCGACCTGGCGGTGGTGCTGCGGCGCGTCGAGCGCGCCGCCGACACGGCCGCGAAGGTGCTGCCGGGGGGCGACACGGCATACCTGGAGCTGCTGAAGCGCGTCTTCCGCGACACGGGACAGGCCGGCCAGTCCGCGCCCGACGAGCGGCCCGGCGGGGACGGCCCGCGGCTGATCATCCCCGGCGGCTGAGCCCCGCGCGGCTGGCGGTGCTATACTTGCGTGTTTCTTTCAGGAGAATTCGACAGGCATGGCACGACGCTGCGAGATATGCGGCAAGGGGCCGGTGGTCGGCCGCAACGTGAGTCACGCCCACAACGTGACCCGCCGGCGCTTCGAAGCCAATATCCAGACGGTGCGCGCCGTCGTCAACGGCGGGGTCAAGCGCCTGCGCGTCTGCACCCGCTGCATCCGCTCGAACCGGATCACCAAGGCCGCCTGATTTCCCCCGCCAACCGCCCCCGAGCATGCGGACGGCCATCGAGACGGACGGCGCACCGGGCGCCATCGGTCCGTACTCCCAAGCCGTCCGCGACGGACGGATGCTGTTCGTCTCGGGCCAGGTGGCGCTGGATCCGACTACCGGAGAGTTGATCGCCGGCGACGTGGCAGCGCAGACGGAGCGCGTGATGCGCAGCGCCGGCGCCATACTGGCCGCCGGCGGCGCCGACTACCAGGACGTCGTGCGCACCACCGTCTACCTCGTGGATCTGGCGGACTTCAGTGCGATGAACGAGGTGTATGCCCGCTATTTCGCGGCGCCCGAACCGGCGCGCTCCACGGTGCAGGTGGCGGGGCTGCCCAAGGGTGCAAGCGTGGAGATCGACATGATCGCCGCGCTTCCGGAATAGATTCCAACCGTCAACGCACCACGCGCTCGACGTCCAGCACGCCCGGCACCGCGCGGACGACCTTGATTACGCGCTGCAGGTGCTTGAGGTCGCTGATGTCGAGCATGGCGCTGATGCGGCCGTGCCGGTCGTCGTTGGCCGACGCTTCCACCTTCTTCATGTTGACGTTCACGCTGGCGATGCCCGACGTGACGTCGGCGAGGATCCCGCGGCGGTCTTCAACCTGGATCGTCAGCCCGACCGTAAACGAGCTGTTGTCGTCCGCCTTGTCCCACACCACCTCGATGCGCCGCTCCGCGTCGTACAGCAGGTTGAGCACGTTGGGGCAGGTGGCGGCATGCACCGAGACGCCCTTGCCGCGCGTGATGTAGCCGACGATCTTCTCACCCCGGATGGGATTGCAGCACCGCGCGCGGAACACCATCAGGTCGTCGAACCCCCGCACCTTGATCTTGTGCTCGCGCGCACCGAACATGCGTCGGACCACGGAGGAAATGGGGCTCGGCTGGTTGCGCTCGTCCAGCTCCTCACTCGATACCAGGCGCTCCAGGACCCGCTGGAGCGATGTCTTGCCGTAACCCAGGGCGGCCAATACGTCCTCGCCCTTCTTGGCGGCGAAGTCCCTGGCGATAGCGTCCAGCTTGTCGCCGTCGAGCACCGACTTCGTGCTCAGGCCGAGCCGGCGCACCTCCTTCTCGAGCACACGGCGGCCGAGGTCTACCGCCCGCGCCTTCTCCTCCACCGCGATGAAGTGCTTTATCTTGTTGCGCGCGCGCGCGGTGGTGACGAAGTTCAGCCAGTCGCGGCTCGGCTTGCGCGTGCCGGAAGTCACGATCTCGACGATGTCGCCGCTCTGCAGGCGCGTCCGCAGCGGCACCATGCGACCGTTGATGCGGGCCCCCACACAGGTGTGGCCGACGTCGGTGTGAATGGCGTAGGCGAAGTCGATCGGCGTGGCGCCGCGCGGCAGCGCCTTCACCTCGCCCTGCGGCGTGAACGTGTAGACCTCTTCCGGGTACAGGTCGACCTTGAGGCTGTGTATGAACTCGTTCGGGTCACGGACCTCCTGCTGCCACTCGAGCAACTGCCGCAGCCAGACGAAGTACTGCTCGTCGGCGTTTGCGCCGACGCGACCCTCCTTGTATTTCCAGTGCGCCGCGATGCCGTCCTCGGCCACCTGGTGCATGCGCTCGGAACGGATCTGCACTTCGAACGGAAAGCCGCGGTCGCTGATGACCGACGTATGCAGCGACTGGTAGGCGTTGGGGCGCGGCATGGCTACGAAGTCCTTGAACCGTCCCGGAACGGGCGACCAGGTCTGGTGGATGATGCCGAGTGCGGCGTAGCAGTCGCGGACCGACGGCGTGACGACGCGCAACGCGACGATGTCGTATACCTCCTCCAGGCGGACCTTCTGGCGCTTGAGCTTCTGCCAGATGCTGAACAGCCGCTTGAGGCGGCCCTCGATCTCGATGACCGAAATGCCGGAATCCTCCAACCGCTTGCCGAGCGTCTGCCTGAAGTCGGCCATCGCCCGCTCGGTGCTCGGCCGCCGCTCTTCCATCCAGGCGCGCAGCTTCTCGTACGCTTCCGGCTCCAGGTACCGGAACGCGAGCTCCTCGAGCTCGTTCTTGATCTTGCTCATCCCGAGGCGGTGGGCGATCGGGGCATAGATGTCGAGCGTTTCCTGTGCGATCTTCACGCGCTGCGCCTCACTCAGCGAGCTGAGCGTGCGCATGTTGTGCAGCCGGTCCGCCAGCTTGACCAGGATCACGCGCACGTCGCCGACCATCGCGAGCAGCATCTTGCGGAAGTTCTCGGCCTGGCGCTCCTCGCTCGACGAGAACGGGATGGTGCTGATCTTCGTAACGCCCTCGACGACGTGCGCCACTTCCGGGCCGAACAGCTCGTCGACGCTCTCGATGGTCGTCAACGTGTCCTCGACCACGTCGTGGAGCAGCCCTGCCGCGATGGCCACGTCGTCGAGCTTCATGTCGGCGACGAGCGCCGCCACCTCGAGCGGGTGCGTGATGTACGCCTCGCCCGACCGGCGCACCTGCCCCTTGTGCTCCATTGCGGAGAATTCGTAGGCGCGGTGCAGCAGCTCGATGTCCGCGTCGGGATTGTTGACCCGCGCCTTCGAGGCGAGGTCGTCGAAGCTGATCATGACAACCGCAGTCTAGACAACAAGATGCGCCGGTTTCACGGGTCCGTTCCCATCTTAGGAATACCGCCGCGGGCGGTCAAGGAGCGCCGCTCCGGCGCCTTGACTTGACTTTTTTGGCTTCACTATACTTCGGCTGGATTTGACGCCTTTTCGAGGGGGAAGCAGGATGCACAGCGGACGCAGCCTCGCAAGATTCGTCGTCGTGGCCGTGCTGATGACGCCACTTGCAGCTTGTCAGTACCTGGACCAGGTCAGCGCGATGCGGACATTCAAGGAGGCCAACTCCGCGTACGGCCGCGGCGACTACGAGCTCGCCGCGGAACGCTACGGAGAGATTCTGGAAATCCTTGAAGCCGGGTCCACCGACCAGTTGCTGAACGAGCAGTTGACCGCGACGTACTTCTACATCGCCAACTCGTACGACAACCAGTACAAGCCGTCGCGTCGCGGTGAGGCGGATAACGACAGGTTTCTCGAAGACGCCATCCACTACTACCAGCTCGCGTCGGAGGAGATTACCGATCCGAACCTGCAGCGGCTGGCCATGCAGTACCTCGTCTCGGCATTCGGCCCCGACAAGGCGAACGATCCGGCGAGCTCCGAGCCGGTGCTGCGGCAGATGATCCTGCTCGACCCAGAGAATCCCGACAACTACTTCGCACTGGCGAACCTGTACGAGCAGTCGGGCCTGTTCGAGGACGCCGAGGCGGTGATGCTGGAGGTCAGGAACCTGCGGCCCGACGATCCCATCGTCTACCTGCAGTTGGCCGGCTTCTACAATCGTTCAGGTGAATTCGAGCTCACCATCGACGCGCTGGAGCAACGCGCGCGCATCGAGCCCGACAACCCGGAGGCGTTCTACACGATCTCGACCTTCTACTGGGAGAAGGCGTTCCGCGACTTCCGGATTACGCAGGATCAGAAGGCCGAGTACATCGCCGCCGGCATCGCCGCGGCGGATTCCGCGATCGGCCTCAACGACCGCTACGTCGACGCGCTCGTCTACAAGAACATCCTGCTGCGCATGCAGGCGAACATGACCACCGACCTGGACGAGCAGGAAGCGCTGATAGAGGAAGCGGACGAGTTGCGCAACCGTGCCGAGGAGTTGCAGAAGCAGCAGCAGGCCGGCGCCGCGCCCGCGCAATAGCTCTCCCTGCATTTCCGCTCTGAATTCGACCGAGGGCCGGGGGTTTTCCCCGGCCCTTTTTGCGTACAGGCGCAATCAGCCTCTCTCAAAATCGTTGACGCACGCGTGCGCGCGTGCGATCTTTGGGCGACGGCGGCACGCGGGAGGACGACATGAGGACACTGACCGGCGTGACGGCGGCCGTGCTCGTGGCGTGGGCGATGGCGTGCGGCGGGGCGCCCGACGAGCCGGAGGACACCGGACCGGTGGGAGACGCGGCAGGCGCGGGCCGCATCCTGCGGGTCGACCCGCGGCTCGACCGGCTCGTACCGGTCGGCGCGACCATCGAAAAGCTCGCCGAGGGCTACATCTTCACGGAAGGCCCGGTCTGGGTGCGCGGCGAATCGCGCCTCCTCTTCTCGGACGTCCGCGCCAACGCAATCCACCAGTGGACGGCGGCGGACGGCGCCAGTCCGTTCCTCGATCCGGTCTTCGAGGGCGACCGCGAGGGGCTCCGGTCGATTTCCTCGAACGGGCTGACGCTCGACGCCGAGGGACGGCTGGTCATTGCCGAGCACGGCAACCGGCGCATCTCGCGGCTCGAGGAGGACGGCACCCGCACCGTGCTGGCCGACAACTACGAGGGGAATCGGCTCAACAGCCCCAACGACCTGGTGTACGCCAGCGACGGAACGCTCTACTTCACCGACCCGTCGTACGGCCTCGACGGGCTGGAGGAGTCGCCGCTGCGCGAGCTCGACTTCAACGGCATCTATCGTCTGCATCCGGACGGCGAGGTGGAGTTGCTCGTCCGGGACCAGTCCCGGCCCAACGGCATCGCGCTCTCGCCCGAGGAGGACCTGCTGTACGTCGCCAACTCCGACGAGAACAACAAGGTCTGGATGGTCTACGACCTCGACGAGCAGGGCGCGGGCAACGGGCAAGTTTTCTACGACGTGAACGACCAGGACGCGCCCGGGGCGGCCGACGGCATGAAGGTCGACCTGGAGGGCAACGTTTTCGCCACCGGGCCGGGCGGCGTCTGGGTCTTCGGCTGGGACGGCGTGCACCTCGGCACGATCCTGCCGGACGAGGTCCCGGCCAACGTCGCCTGGGGCGGCGATGGACGGACGCTCTACATGACCGCCAACACCGGCGTCTACCGCATCACGCTGGGCACCGGCGGCATGGTCCCGGGCAGCAACCCGACGGTGGTCATGGAGACGACGCACGGCGCGATCACCATGGAGCTGTTCCAGGACCAGGCCCCGATCTCGGTCGCGAACTTCGTCCGCTACGTCTACGCGGGCTTCTACGAGGACACGGTCTTCCACCGGGTGATCGAGGACTTCATGATCCAGGGCGGGGGCCTCACGGCAGACCTCAATGCGAAGTTCACGCGCGAGCCGATCCGGAACGAGGCAGCCAACGGGCTCGCCAACGAGCGCGGCACGGTCGCGATGGCCCGCACCGCCGGCATCGACAGCGCGACGTCGCAGTTCTTCATCAACACCCGCGACAACCAGCGCCTCGACCACCGCGGAACATCCCAGGAGGAATACGGCTACGCCGTCTTCGGCCGGGTCACCGACGGCATGGACGTCGTCGATGCCATCGCCGCCGTCCAGACGCGCCGGGCGGGTTCCCACGAGGCCGTCCCGGCCGATCCGGTCGTCATCCAGTCGCTGACGGTGCAGTAGGAAGCAGCGCAGGGCGGACGCCGCGTACAAGAAAAACGGCCGGCGCGCTGGTGGCGCACCGGCCGTCCGAGCAGGTTCGTTCGCGGGACGGGCTGCGGGAGCTCAGCCGACCGGAGCTGCCCCGGCGGCGCGGCGCATCCCTTCGGTCACTATCCCGACCTTGTCGACACCGGCGCCCTTCGCCGCGTCGATCACCTCGACGATTTCGCCGTACGTCAGGGTGCCCGCGCCGGCGATGAACATCGTCTTGTCGCGGCGCGTCTCGAAGATCTCGCGCAGCCTTCTCTCGAGACCGACAATCGTGACGTCCTGGTTATTGATTGAAATCCGCCGATCAGCGGTGTACTCCAGCACGATCTGGCTGCTGTCGGTCGCGGCCTGCGCCGACCCCTGCGTCTCGAGCGGCAGGTTGATGTCAAGACCGCGCTGGTTCAACGGCAGGGCCGCCAGGAAGATGACGATGAGAACCAGCAGCACGTCGATGAACGGCGTGATGTTGATCTCGGAGTTCTCCTCCGGCTTCTCCGCCTGAACGACCGACTCCGCTCCGTGATGCTTGTGATGCGCCATCGCTAGCCTCCCGCCGCTCCACGCAGCTTGCGCTCGGTGACCAGGCCGATGTCCTCGATCCCCGCGCGCTGCAGCCGGTCGAGCACTTCCATCACCTCGGAATAGGGAGCCTGCTGGTCAGCCTTGATCAGCACGACCCGCTCGAACTTGCGGTCGAGCGCGCGCTGGACGGCCGTCATCAGGTTGTTTTCGTCGGTGGGAATGTTGTCCACGAAGAAACGTCCGGAAGAATCCACGTGGAGCACCGTCTGGGTGTCCTGGTCAGGCTTCTCCACCGTGTTGGCGGCTTCGGGCAGCGCGACAATCACACCCGCCTGCAGGAGCGGCGCGATCAGCATGACGATGATCAGCAGCACCAGCATCACGTCGGCCAGCGGCGTCACGTTGATCTGCGAGTTCAAGCCGCCGGACTCTTTGCCTACATCCATGCCCATGGGGGGGCCTCCTTTAGGACGTCCCGAGCAAAACGCGCTCGTCAACTCTCGAATGCGAATGCCCGCCTATTCCCGCTTGATGAAGTAGTCGACGAGCTCCGACGAGGAGTTGTCCATCTCCACGTTGAAGTACTCGATGCGCCCCGTTAGGTAGTTGTAGAACCAGACGGCGGGGATAGCCACGAACAACCCGATGGCCGTTCCGACGAGCGCTTCCGAGATGCCGCCCGAGACCGCGCCGAGGCCGCCCGACCCGGTCTGTGCGATCCCCTGGAACGCGTTGATGACGCCCAGCGTCGTGGCCAGCAGGCCGACGAACACGGCCGTGGACCCGATGGTGGCCAGGATGCCCAGCCCCTTCTTGAGGTCGGCCGACGTCAGCGCGGCCGCGCGCTGAATGGCGCGCCGGACGCTGTCGACCACGTCATCCCTGGAGAGCTGGACGCCCGAGTCCTGCTGGAACTGGTACTCCTGCAGGCCCGCCAGGACGACTTTCGCCAGGTGGCTGTACTTGTAGTTCTTGGACTGCGATACCGCGATCCCGTCCTTGAGCTTGTGGTCCTTGAGGTGCTTCGCCACCTGCGGCGCGAACGTCTTGGACTGCCGCTGCGCCTGCATGAAGGTGAAGATCCTCTCGACGAACACGCCGACCGAACCCACCGACATAACGCCGAGCACGCCCATCAGGGCCTTGACCGGCCAGCTCATCTGTTCCCACATCTCAAGCAAATCCATCTGATCCTCCTGTTCGACCTTATGGCGAACGCAGCACTAGCTACTGCAGCGTGAAGTTCACGGTTACCGTCATGATGACCGGGACGGGCACGCCATTGAGCAACGTGGGGGTGTACTCCCACTGCCTCACGGCTTCGATCGCCGCTTCGTCGAGCAGCGGCACCGACCGCAACACCTTGACGTCGGTGACCCGTCCGCTCGGACCGATCACGGCCTCGAGAATTACGATGCCCTGCACACGCGCCGACTGCGCAACCGGCGGATAGACCGGCGGCACGTCCTTGGTCTTGGTCGGCGGAGAAATGTTGCCGCCCACGCGCACCGGCTCCGGCGGAGGCGGGGGCGGAGGAGGCGCTTCGACGATGCCCCCGACGATGCCGCCGGAGACGACGCCGCCCACGACACCGCCCTCGACGCCGCCCACGGCGGTCAGGTCGAACCCGGTCTCCTCGATGATCTCTTCGGGAGCGACGACCGGCGCGGCGTTCGGGTTGACGTCAACGACCGGGGGCGGCTCGGGCGCCGCGGCCGGCCGGGGCGGGGGCGGAGGCGGGGGCGGAGGTGGCGGCGGGGGCGGTGCGGCCACGAAGGCCATCATCGTCGCCGGCGTCGGCAGCACGTCGGTCGCCATGAGGGGCACGATCACGACAGCGCCGATCGCCACCACGTGGGCCACAATGGACACCGGCACGGTGTACCACTTCCGCGACCCCACTCTGATCGTAGGGTTTGCGATCTCACCAAACATTTGACCGGCTGCCACCGATACCCTCCTCACCCCTGCATCCGGCGTGGGGTGCTTCCTCCGAAAGAGCGTCGATTATATGCATGCCTTCTCGCGACTGTCAACGCAAGTACCACGCAGGCCCAAGACCCCCCGGCAGCGTCCGCGGATGCTCGACAAAATACCTGAAATCAACAGCTTGCGAGAAACCTGTGACAGCGCCGTCACAACATCCAGGCGACAACGAGCGGCGCGAAGATCACGGCCACCACGCTCATCAGCTTGATCAGGATGTTCAGGCTCGGTCCGGACGTGTCCTTGAACGGATCGCCGACGGTGTCGCCGATGACCGCCGCCTTGTGCGGATCGGAGCCCTTCCCGCCGTGGTGCCCTTCCTCGATGTACTTCTTGGCGTTGTCCCACACGCCGCCGGAGTTCGCCATCATCAGCGCCATCAGCACGCCGGTGACCAGCGCGCCGGCCAGCAGGCCGCCCAGGCCGGATATGCCGAGCAGGAAGCCGGTGGCCACGGGCGCCAGCACCGCAATCAACCCCGGGACGACCATCTCGCGGATGGCGGAGCGCGTCGAGATCTCCACGCAGCGCGCCGAGTCGGGCTCGGCATCACCCGCGAGCAGGCCCTCGATCTCCCTGAACTGCCGCCGCACCTCCTCGATCATGTCGTTCGCCGAGCGGCCGACGGCGTTCATCGTCAGCGCCGAGAACAGGAACGGCAGCATTCCGCCCAGCAGCAGACCGAGCAGGACGTTGGGATTGTCGAGCGCCAGGTCGAGCAGGTGCGGCTGGAAGACAGCCGCTCCGCCGGCTTCGGCGATGGCGGCGTCGGCGGTCGCGCGGAACGTGCTGAACAGCGCGAGCGCCGTAAGCGCCGCCGACCCGATCGCGAACCCCTTGCCCATCGCGGCCGTCGTGTTGCCCACGGCGTCGAGCGCATCGGTGCGCTCGCGGACGAACGCCTCGCACTTGCTCATCTCCGCTATCCCGCCGGCGTTGTCCGCCACCGGTCCGTAGGCGTCCACGCCAAGGCTGATGCCGAGCGTCGAGAGCATGCCGACGGCCGCGATGGCGATGCCGTAGAGCGCCGCCTGCGAGTAGCTGAAATAGATGGCCAGGCAGATGACGACGATCGGCAGTGCGCAGGACATCATCCCGACGCCGAGGCCGGCGATGATGTTGGTGGCCGGGCCCGTCTCGGACTGCTGGGCGATCCGGTGCGCCGGCGGCTTGTCCTTCCCGGTGTAGTACTCGGTGATCTGGCCGATCAGCACGCCCGCCACTACGCCGGCCACAACGCACCAGAGCACGGCAAGCGGCACTTCGAGCATGACGACGAGCGCGGCCGCCCCCGCGAAGACGAGCGCGGACGCCACGAGCAGGCCGCGGTGCAGGGCGCTGCCTATCTTGCTCTCGTCGTCGGTGTTGACGACGAACGTGCCCAGTATGGAGGACACGATGCCGACCCCGGCCAGGAGAATCGGAAACACCACCAGCCGCGACTGCAACGCCCCGAACGCGGCCTCGTCGACGCCCCAGAGCGCAGCGGCGGTCGATGCGCCGAGCGCCCACGCGAGCGCGATGGATGAAATGATGCTGCCGACATACGACTCGAACAGGTCGGCGCCCATACCTGCGACGTCGCCCACGTTGTCGCCGACGTTGTCGGCGATGGTGGCCGGGTTGCGCGGGTCGTCCTCGGGGATGCCCGCCTCGACCTTGCCCGACAGATCGCCGGCCACGTCGGCCGCCTTGGTGTAGATGCCGCCGCCCACGCGTGCGAACAGGGCGATGGACGATGCGCCCAGCGAGAACCCGAACAACGATTCGACCGCGCTCGCCCCGGCCCCGCTGAGCCCGCCGTACGCGTAGTACAGCACGGCAATCCCCAGCGTGCCGAGCGCCACCACCGTCAAGCCCATCACCGCGCCGCTCGAAAACGCGACCCGCAAGGCGCTGGACAGGCTGCTGGTCGCCGCGTGCGTCGTCCGCACCGCCGCGTTCGTCGCGGTGCGCATGCCAATCCAGCCGGCGCCGGCCGACAACAGCGCGCCGACGAGGAACGCCACGCCGGTCAGCAGCGAGTCGCCGGGCAGAAACACCACCAGAATGACGAACATGATGGCGACGAACCCGGCCAGGACCGTGTACTCGGTCTTGAGGAAGGCCATCGCGCCGGCCCGGATCAGGGCCGCTATGCGCTGCATCCTGTCGGTGCCGGGCGCTTGCCGGCCGATGCCGCGAATCAGGAACAGGGCGAACAGCGCGGCCGCCACCGGCGCGCCGACTCCGAACACGAAATACAGTTGTTGTGTCATTCAGACCTCAGAGCGCGGCCCGATCCGGGGCCGCAAAACGCCAGAGCGTACCAACCCGTTTTTCCGACTGTCAAGACGGCCTCGAGCGCACCTCGGACGACATCGACATGCCTGCCGTGAGAAAAATCTGCACCCCTTCCTGCACGCTCAGATCGGGGTAGGACACTACCGAGGCGGGGTAGACGTGGATGTCGCCGAAGTAGATATGGTTCGTCGGGACGTACACGGCGACGAGCTGCTCGGGGCCGCTGCCGCGGTCGAGCACGAACCGCTTGGTCAGAAAGCCGATCACGAGTCCGCGGCGCGGATCGTCCACCAGCACGACCTGCCGGAACCCGATCTGGCTGCCCGGCGAGAACGCGGCCACCAGTTGCTTCACCGGTCCGTAGACGGCCCGGAAGATCGGCAGCCGCATCAGGTAATCCTCGCCCCGCCGGAGTGCGCGCCCGCCGAGCCCGCTGGTCGCCGCGATGCCCACCAGCAACACCACCGCAAGCAGGCTCGCCAGCCCCAGGCCCGGGATGTCGTACCCGCTCCACCGCTCGTAGACCGGCCCCATCACGCCGTCGATCAGCTGGAACAGCCAGACGAACGCCGCGACGGTAATGATCAGCGGCACCGTGACGACAAGGCCGGTGACCAGGTTGCGGCGGAGCCACTGCATGGGACCACTACCCCTCGGCGGCTGCTCGCGGGCGGTGTGGCGTCACACGGACCTGCCGGCCGGAACGCGCGACTTGCGGCCCGGTCGCTTGGACTGCTGCTGCCGCTGAGGCGTCCGGGCGGCCGCCGGAGCCTGTGCGCTGCGTCTGGCGGTCCTGCCCTGCGTGATCAGGATTGCGGCGGAGGCGGCAATGAAGATGGTCGAGTAGGTGCCGCTGATCACGCCCACGAGCATCGTGAACGCGAACCCCTCGAGCACTTCGCCGCCGAACACGTACAGCGCGAGGACCGCGAAGCCGGTGGTGCCAGACGTGATCAGCGTCCGCGCGAGCGTCTGGTTGATGCTGACGTTGACGAGCCGGTCGAACCGGTCGCGGCGCATCCGGCGCAGGTTCTCGCGCACCCGGTCGAAGACGACGATCGAATCGTTCACCGAGTAGCCGGTGATCGTCAGCATCGCGGCGACGACGTTGAGCGACAGCTCGTAGCCGAACATCATCAGCAGCGATACGGTCACCATGATGTCGTGCGCGACGGCCACGATCGCGCCCACCCCGAAGCTGAAGCGGAACCGCAGCCCGACGTACACGAGGATGCCCGCCATCGCGAAGACGAAGGCGTAGATGCCGCGCTGGCGCAACTCCTGGCCGATGACCGGGCCGACGAGCTCCTGTCCCACCACCTGGAAGCCGCCGACGCCGCTCGCCTCCAGCGCGGACCGCACCGCCTCGGCGCCTTCCTCCAGGCTCGTGCCCACCTCGGGCCCGGCCTGCGGCAGGCGGACCATCATCTGGTTCGCGTCCGCGCCGCCGTACTGCTGCACGATCTTCTCGCCCTCGACCGGGGCCAGTGCGTCGCGCACCGTGTCCTCGGTTACCGGCTCGTCGAACTCGATGACGATGAGGCTGCCGCCGGAGAAGTCGATGCCCAGCGGCAGCCCGCCGCGCATGAACAACAGGGCCGCGCCCGCGACGATAATCACCAGCGACACCAGGAGGGCGTGCCAGCGCCAGGCGTTGAAGTCGAAGTCCGGCTGTGTCTTGAAAAGCTGCACCCGCGCTAGCTCCTCATCCTTCTGCGTGGCGCATCAGATGCTCAGCGTGGCCGCGCGCCGGCGGGCCAGCACCGTTTCGAAGATGGTGCGCGATACGAACACCGCGGTGAAGATGTTGGATATGAGACCGATGGCAAGCGTCGTCGCGAATCCCCGAATCGGTCCCGAGCCGAACTGGAACAGGAAGGCCGCCGCGATCAGCGAGGCGACGTGCGTGTCGAGGATTGTCAGCAGCACGCGGTCGAAGCCGGCCGCCACAGCGGCGCGGATGCCCTTCTCCGAGCGCAGCTCTTCCTTGATGCGTTCGAAGATCAGGACGTTGGAATCGACGCCGATGCCAATGGTCAGGATGAGTCCGGCAATGCCGGGCAGCGTCAGCACTGCCCCGACGTACGCCATGAACCCCATCAGAATCAACAGGTTCATCCCGACGGCGACGATCGCGTTGATGCCCGCGAGCCGGTAGTAGGCCAGCATGAACAGCGCCACGGCGATCAGCCCCGCTAGCGAGGCGGAAACGCCCGCGCGGATCGAATCGGCCCCGAGCGTCGGCCCCACCGTCCGCTCTTCCAGATAGGTCAGCGAGGCCGGCAGCGCGCCGGAACGCAGCACCAGGGACAGATCCGCCGCCTCCTCCTGGCTGAAGCTGCCGTTGATCCTTCCCTCGTCGGTGATGCGGCTCTGGATCACCGGCGCCGTGTGCACGCGCCCGTCGAGGATGATCGCGAGACTGCGGCCGATGTTCGCCCCCGTGACCTCGCCGAACTTGCCGGCGCCCTCGCGGTTGAACGAGAAGCTGACGGCCGGCTGGTTGAACTCGTCGAGCGACGGACGGGCGTTGCGCAGGTCGCGTCCGGTCACCGCGGCAACGCGCCGGACCAGATAGTAGCTGGTGCCGCCCGGTCCGCCGGAGCCGAGCGCTTCGGATACGCCGGACACCACCTCCATTTCGGGGGGAACCACGCCGTTGCGCGCCTCCAGCAGCTCCTCTTGGCTGAACGCCGGGCCGTCCTCGACGATCTTCAGCTCCAGCAGCGCGGTGTTGCGGATGATCTCCTTCGCCCGCGCCACGTCGGACACGCCCGGCAACTGGACCAGGATCTGGTATCCGCCGACGCTGTACGGCGCGACGATCGGCTCGGCCACGCCGAGCTCGTTGACGCGCCGCTCGATGGTCTGCAGCGCCTGCCGCACCGATTCGTCGCGCAGCGTAGCCTCGACCGGCGCGCGCATCCTGAACGTGTACATGCCGCCGGCGCCCGCTTCGCGGTCGTAGGAAGCCGATAGTTGATCGTCCGCGATCTGCCGGAACTCGGCGTCGCGGTCCGCCGGCACGCCCTCGATCCGAATGGTGGTTGCGTCCACGGCCGACGACGACGCGACCGTGATGCCCTGCAGATCGAGCTGCTCGCCGATCTGCTCGGCGGCGGTTTCGGACTCCACTCGCAGCGCGTCGTCCGTCTCCACCTGCAACACCATGTGCACGCCGCCCTCGAGGTCGAGCCCCAGCCGGATCCGTTCTTCCGGCGGATAGATGGCCACGACCGACAGAACGGTGACGGCAAGGACGACGACGAGCTTCCACTGCACGTTCCTGTTCATGCTCGACCCCTATGACCCGCCCTGCTCCGGCACCACCGGCGCCTGCCCCTGGTACCCGCCGATGGCCGCGCGCGACATCTCGATGCGCACCTTGTCGGCCACCTGCACATGGACCGAACGGTCACCCATCTTGGTGATGACGCCGTAGATGCCGCTGGTGGTCACGACCTTCTCGCCCACCTTCAGGTTCGCCTGGAACTCCTGGACCTTCCGCTGCCGCCGGCGCATGGGCAGCAGGATGATGAAGTAGAAGATCGCGAGGATCGCCACGAACGGCAGCAACTGCGCCAGCAGCGAGGGCGAGCCCCCGGGCGGTTGCGCCATCGCCAGGATTGTGGTGAATCGCTCGACGGTCATTGAAGCTGCGCAGCCCCGCCCTGCGTGGAATGGGACCGGCGGGAATATTTCTGGTGGAACCCCTGCCGAAACGTCGCAAACGAGCCGAACGTTATAGCGTCACCAATCCGCCTCATCGTGTCAAGGTAAAAGTGGAGGTTGTGCAGCGTGCCCAGAGTCGCCGCAGTCATCTCGTTGGCGGCGTACAGGTGCCGCAGGTACGCCCTGGAGAACTGCCGGCAGGTGTAGCAGCCGCAATCCGGATCGGCCGGCTGCTCGTCCGCGGCGTAGCGCGCGCTCCGGATGTTGATGGGGCCGGTGCTCGTGAAGAGCTGTCCGTTGCGCGCGTTGCGCGTCGGCAGCACGCAGTCGAACAGATCGATGCCGCGGCCGACCATCTCCACCAGATCAGACGGAGTGCCGACGCCCATGAGGTAACGCGGCCGGTCGGCGGGCAGCAGCTCCGCCGTATGGCCGGCCACCTCGTACATCAGCTCCACGGGCTCGCCGACGCTCAGCCCGCCGATGGCGTAGCCGTCGAAACCGGTGGCCAGCGTCTCCCCGGCGTGCTGCTCCCGCAGGTCCGGATAGACGCCGCCCTGCACGATGCCGAACTGGAGCTGCCCGCGGTTGGTGACTGCGGCGTCGTCCGCTCCCACCCGCAATTCCAGAAATCTGGCGCGCCCGCGCCGGCCCCAGCGCGTCGTCAGCTCCATCGAGCGCAGCGCTTCCTCCTTCGTGACGGGGAACGGCGTGCACTCGTCGAAGGCCATGGCGACGTCCGCGCCCAGGCGCGCCTGCACTTCCGCCGCCCTTTCGGGGGTGAGCAGGTATGGGCTTCCGTCGAGGTGAGACCGGAAGCAGGCGCCCTCCTCGCTGACGGACCGCCGCTGCGCCAGGCTGAACACCTGGTACCCTCCGCTGTCGGTCAGCAGCGGCCGGGACCAGCCCATGAACCGGTGCAGGCCGCCGGCGTTCCCGATCAGCCGGTCGCCCGGCCGCAACAACAGATGGTACGTGTTGGCGAGGATCATCTCCGCGCCGAGCTGGAGCAGGTCGCGCTGGGTTACGGCCTTCACCGCGCCGGCCGTACCGACCGGCATGAAGGCCGGCGTCTGCACGACGCCGTGCGGCGTGCGCAGCGCGCCGCGGCGGGCCCGACCGTCGGTGTGGGTAACGGTGAACGGGCCCGGCTCCGGCATTGGAGTTATACTACCGCCATCTCCCACCGTCCCCCTCTGCATCCGTCGTGGGCGACTCATTGAAGCGCGTGCGGGTCGGGATTGTGTTCGGCGGCCGATCCAGCGAGCACGAGGTGTCGCTGGCCTCCGCGGCGGCCGTCATCGCGCACCTGGACCCGGATCGCTACGAGCGGATCCCGATCTGCATCGGCAAGGACGGGCGCTGGTCGCTCACCAGCGCGCCGCGCGGCTCTTTGACGGCGGCCGAAGCGATCGAGAGCGCGCGCTCGGCGGCCGGCGGAGCGGCGGGCGGGCGCGAGGTGCACCTGCTCGCGCGGCCGGCGGCGACGCAGTTGCTGGCGGCGTCAACCGGGCCCATGGCCGGCGGCCGGCCGACATTCGAAGGGCTGGCGCTGGACGTCGTCTTCCCGCTGGTGCACGGACCGTACGGCGAGGATGGCACCCTTCAGGGTCTGCTCGAGCTCGCCGACGTGCCGTACGTCGGAGCCGGCGTGCTCGGCTCGGCGGCCGGCATGGACAAGGCGGTGGCGAAGACGCTGTTCGCCGCGCGCGGCCTGCCGATCACCAGCTACGCCGTCGTGCGCGCCGCGCAGTGGGACGCGGGAGAATCCGCCGTGCTGGACGACCTGGAGCGCAGGCTGCGCGGCCCGCTTTTCGTCAAGCCGGCCAATCTCGGATCGAGCATCGGCGTCTCCAAGGCGGCCGGCCGCGCGGCGCTCGCCCGGGCGATCCGCGCCGCCCGCGAGTTCGACCGCAAGATAGTTGTCGAGGAGGCCGTGCCGGAGCCGCGGGAGCTGGAATGCGGCGTGATCGGCAACGACGCGCCGGAGGCTTCGCTGCCCGGAGAGATCCTGCCGGCCGGCGAGTTCTACGACTACGAGTCCAAGTACGTGGACGCGCGGTCCGCCGGCGTGGTGCCGGCCGAGATCACGAGCGCACAGAGGGCCGAAATCCGGCGCCTGGCCGTCGAGGCGTACCGCGCGATCGAAGGGGCGGGCATGGCGCGCGTCGATTTCCTGCTGTCGCGCTCTACCGGCCGCCTGTACGTGAGCGAGGTGAACACCATTCCCGGCTTCACGACGATCAGCATGTTCGCGAAGCTGTGGGCGGCTACGGGCCTCGATTATCCGCGGCTCCTGGACCGACTGATCGAGCTGGCGTTCGAGCGCCACCGGGAACACCGGCAACTGCGCACCAGCGTCAACTGATCACTCCACGCCGTCCCAGACGCGGACGCGCTGCATCACGTCGCCCGGCTGGAGCTGGTCCACCACGTCCATTCCGTCGAGCACCCGGCCGAACACGGTGTAGCGGCCATCGAGCCGGGGCTGCGGCAACAGTGTGATGAAGAACTGGCTGCCGCCGGTGTCTTCCCAGTCGAGCGCCATGCCGACCGTGCCGCGCAGGAACGGCAACTGATTGATCTCGTCCCGGATGGTATACCCGGGTCCGCCCTCGCCATCGCTGCGCGGATCGCCGCCCTGGACGACGTAGTTGCTCTCGGCGCGGTGGAATGTCTGGCCGTCGTAGAAGCCGCGGCGCGCCAGCCGCATGAAATTGGCCGCCGTGAGCGGCGCATCGAGCACCGCCAGCTCGATCTGAATGGTGCCTCGGGCCGTGTCGATATATACATGCGGCGACACGCTCGGGTCGACGAGCTCCGAGGCGCCGTAGTCCGTGCCGGCGGACGGGGCGGGTCTGATACCGTCGCCGTGGTCCCCGCCGGGCGCCAGGCTCTCCAGCCCCCGGGCCGCGCGCAACCGCACCGCCCAGTCGCGATCGGCCAGCGCTTCTTCCAGCACGGCGCGGCCGGCCGGGCCGCCGATGGCCGCGGCGGCGTCCACGATTGCCGCGCGCGCCAGATACGCCGGCTCATCGGCGACGGCCGCATAGGCCGCGGCCAGCGCGCCTGCCGCGGCCGGCGGTTGGACGCTGCCCAGCAGCAGGGCCGACGTCTTGCGTATGACGACGTCGTCGGCTTCGAGGTGCTCGATCAGCAGCGGCCCGACGTCCGGCGCGCCCACCTCGACCAGCGCCGAGAGCGCGGCCGGCACCACGCGCCGGTCGGCGTCGTCCAGCATGCCGGTCAGCAGCGGCCCCGCCACCTCCGGCCCCGCAAACGCGAGGCTCTCCGCCAATGCGACACGTACGCGCCAGTCTTCATCGGGCTCCAACCCGGACAGCACGAGCAGGAACATCTCCCGATCCGCCTCGGCAAGCCCCCGCAGCGCGGCGGCGCGCATGGGCGGCCACGGGTCCGACAGCAGCTCGACGAACACCTGGACGGCTACCGGATCGGACCGCCCCGCCAGAGCCAGTACCGTTTCGTAGCGCAACAGCGGATCGATCTCGCGCCGCAAGACGAATTTGCGCAGTGCCTCCGTCGCCTCCGGGACGCGAAACCGCCCCAACGCCCGCAGGGCCGCCAGCAGGACGCGCCGGTCGCGGCGTTCCGGATCGAGCAGCGTGACGAGCGTGCCGACGGCGGCCGGATCGCCCAGCGCTCCAAGTCCCCGTGCAGCGATCGCCACCCCCACGCTGCCCTGCACGCCGACCAGCGTGCTGAGGGCGGAGAGCGCCCGCGCGTCGTTCATCCGTGACAGTACGTCGGCAACCGGCCACCACCAGATCACCGGCTGGCCGTTCGGCTGGAACAACCCATCCGCCAACTCCTCGAACGCGCGGAGGTCCGCCAGGGCATACAGCGCAAGCCGGAACGCCTCCACCTCCGGCGTCTGGGGATAGGAAAGATCTTCCGGATCGATGCCGTAGGTCCCGACGATATGGCGACCGACCAGCGCGCCGATCGGTTCCCGCGCGCGGTCGACGCCGATCCGGCCCAGCGCTTCGGCCGCGCGGCCCTGTACAAGTGGGGACGGATCCTTCAGCGCGAGCAGCAGCCGCTCGGCCGCCGCCTCATCACGCAGCAGGCCGAGCGCGAACGCCGCCATCTGGCGCACCTCGGGCTCCGGATCGTCGAGAGTCGCCAGCAACGGCGTCACCCCATCCGCATGCCCGACCCGGCCCACCGCCAGCGCGGCTCGCCGGCGGATCCGCGCCGCGGCATCGGTGAGCAGGTCACGGAGGTCGGGCACCGGCCGCAGCGTGGCGGGCGGCGGATCCTCCACCCCGGACGCTGGCGCCGGCCCCGACGCAGCATCCGGATCGTGCGCCGGTTGCGGTTCGGCAGGCGTCTCCGGACGCGGCGGGGCCGCCGGATCGCGCAGCACGCGCTGGTCCTCCAACCGCAGGATCCAGCCCAACTTCTCGTGGAGGGTCGGCGGGCCGAGCGGCGCCGCCGGCGGCGGGCCGGTGGCGCAGCCCGCGGCGGCCAGCAGCAAGGCAAACCGGATTGCCAGCGTCGTCGGCCGGCAGCGTGTCTGCGTCACGTCAGGCGGAGGAAACAAGAAGAGGGAGTATACTCCGAGGCACTTTGGACTTTCAGTACCTTGCCATCGAAGGTCCGATTGGCGCCGGCAAGACGACCCTGGCCCGACATCTCGCACTTCGGCTCGACGCGACAACGGTTCTCGACAATACCGACAACCCGTTCGTCGCCGACCTGTACGCCGGTCGCGCGGGCGCGGCGTTCCAGGCGCAACTGTTCTCGCTGCTCGCGCGGCACCGGCAGCAGTCGATGCTGCGGCAGACCGATCTGTTCAATCAATTGGTCATCGCGGACTACCTCTTCGACAAGGACAAGATCTACGCCTACCTCAATCTGGACGACAACGAGCTGTTCATCTATCAGCGGCTGTACGACCTGCTTGCCCCCGACCTCGTCGCGCCCGATCTGGTCGTCTATCTGCAGGCGCCGTCGGACCTGGTCCGGCAGCGCGTACGGCAGCGGCTGCAACAGGATGCGGACGCCGTCCCGCTGCCGAACGACGAGTACCTCGGCGAGCTGATCGAGGCGTACAATCATTTCTTCTTCCATTACAATGCGACGCCGCTCCTGGTGGTCGAGACGTCGGAATTCACGCTCGACTGGAACGCAGCCGCCCTGGACGATCTGATCCGACAGCTCCGCGACATGGGCCGCGGAACGCGTTATTACGTGCCGCGTACGGGCCCCGGCGCATCTTGACCCGCCTTCGGCGGAATATCTAAGCTGGTTTTTGATGAGCTGGTTCAAGAAGGCGCGCCGGCCGATTGCAACGCCGGCCGAGCCGAGCCGGGTGCCGGAGGGCCTGTGGGTGAAGTGCCCTTCCTGCAATCAGATCCTTTATGAAAAGGACCTGGAGAAGAACCTGCGCGTATGCGGCTCGTGCTCGCACCATTTCCGGATGAGCGCGGCCGAGCGTCTGGCCGCGCTGCTCGACGAGGGCGCCTGGACGGAGTACGACCGGAACCTGGAGTCGACCGACCCGCTGCGGTTCGGCGACAAGAAGCCGTACCGGGACCGGCTGGCGGCCGGAGCGGCCGCGACCGGACTGCGGGACGCGGCCATATCCGCCACAGGTCGCATCGACGGCATCGAGGTGGCGGTCGTCAGCATGGAGTACGGCTTCATCGGCGGCAGCATGGGCGTAGTGGTCGGCGAGATCATCACGCGCGCGGTGGAACGCGCGCTCGAGCGGCGCATCCCGCTGATCGTCGTCTGCTGCTCCGGCGGCGCGCGCATGATGGAAGGGGTGCTGTCGCTGATGCAGATGGCGAAGATCAGCGCGGCGCTGGCGCGGCTCGACCGGGCGCGGCTGCCGTACATCGCCGTGTTGACGGATCCGACGACAGGCGGCGTGACGGCCAGCTACGCGATGCTGGGCGACCTGCATATCGCCGAGCCGGGCGCGCTGATCGGATTCGCCGGCCCGCGGGTCATCGAGCAGACGATCCGCCAGCGGCTGCCCGCCGGATTCCAGCGCAGCGAGTTTCTTCTCGAGCACGGGATGCTCGACATGGTCGTAGACCGCCGGAAGCTGCGGGATACGCTCGCCCGCAGCATCCGCTTCATGATCGCTTCGCAGGCGGAGCCGGTGGCGGAACCCGCACGGCTTCGTACATGACCAGTCCCGTCCGGGAATCCATCGACTTCCTGTTCGACCTCGAGCAATTCGGCGTAAAGCTCGGACTGGACAACATCCGGTTGCTGCGCACGGCCCTGGGCCAACCGGACCGGTCGTTCAAGTCGATCATCGTGGCCGGCACGAACGGCAAGGGTTCGGTGGCGGCGATGATCGAAACCGCACTGCGCGCCGCCGGCTACACCGCCGGACGCTACAGCTCTCCGCACCTCATGGCGCTCGAGGAGCGTTTCGCCGTCGGCGGCCGGTCCATGGCCCGCGAGACGCTCGCGGCCGAGGCCGACCGCCTGCGCGCGACGGTGGAGCGGCTCCTCGACGAGGGCCGCCTGGCGGCCCCGCCCACGTTCTTCGAGGCGACCACGGCCGTCGCGCTGTCGCTGTTCGCCCGGGCCGGCGTCGAGGCCGCCGTGCTCGAGGTCGGCATGGGCGGCCGCTTCGACGCCACGAACGTGGTCACGCCGGTCGCGGCCGCGATCTCCTCGATCGACCTGGATCACCAGCAGTACCTTGGCGCGACCCTTGCCGATATTGCGTACGAGAAGGCGGGCGTGATCAAGCCGGGCGCCGTGGTGGTCACCGGCGAGACCAAACCGCCGGCGCTCGACGTGCTGCGGCGCGTAGCCCGGGAACGCGGCTCCCGGTTGATCGAAGCGTCCCGCGACGTCGAGATCCGCGCCGCCCTGCGCGGCGGCTGGACGGAGGTGGAGATGACCACGCCCGTGCGTCGCTACGGACCGCTCCGCCTCGGCCTGCGCGGCCGGCACCAGGTGGGTAACGCGGCGGTCGCGGTCCGCCTGCTGGAAGGGCTGCACGATAGCGGACTGCCCGTGCCGCCGGAGGCGATTCTGGAAGGGCTCGGCGGTGTCCGGTGGGCGGGCCGGCTCGATGTCGCGGCGGTCGACCCCCGGCGGTCGATCGTGCTGGATGCCGCCCACAATCCGGCCGCGGTCGCTGCGTTTGCGACGTACGTCGCAGAAGTATGGCCCGGCGGCGTACCGCTCGTGTTCGCGGCGCTCCGCGACAAGGATGTCAAGGGTATGCTGAACGCGCTGGGAAACGCGGTGACGACGATCTTCTGCCCGCCGCTGGCCAGCCCGCGCGCACTGCCGCCCGACACGTTGCTGGCGGAGATCCGTTCCGCGCGGCCGGATCTGCGCGCGGTCGCCGCTTCGTCGCCCGCCGCCGCGCTGGACGCCGCGTGGCGCCTCGGGGACGTCATCGGCGCGGCGGGCTCCACGTACCTCGTGGGCGAGATCATGTCCGACCTGGCGCTGCCGGCATAGAAGCTGATGGTCCTGGAACACTTCCGCCAGCCGGCACGCGCGGTCGCCGCAGCTCTCGCGCTGACCGCCGCGTCCGCCGCCAGCGCTCCCGCGCAGCTGCTGCCCGGCTTCGACTTCGACTCGCGCCAGTTCCGGATCGAACAGGTTGGGGACGGCCATTTCCGGCTGATCGGCGAGGTCGAGATTGAAGGCGACAACTACCAGTTCTTCGCGGACCAGGTCGACGTGTATCCGGAGGAGACGCGACTGGTTGCCGAGGGCAACGTCGTCTACGTGGGCGACGGCGGCCGTGTCGCCGCCGAGCGGGCGGAGTTCGACACCGAGGCGCTCACGGCGACCTTCTACGACGCGACCGCGTCCGTGCGGCTTGGAGACGGCGAGGTCGAGCGCAGCATGTTCGGCAATCACGAGCCGGACATGCAGTTCTATGGCGAGACCATCGAGAAGCTCGGAACCCGCACGTACCGCCTGAGCAAGGGCGGCTTCACGAGCTGCCTGCAACCGACGCCGCGCTGGCAGATGACGGCGAGCTCCATCACGCTCAACCTGGAGTCGTACGCCCTGCTGCGGAACTCCGTGCTCAAGATCAAGGGCGTGCCGCTGTTCTACCTGCCGGCCCTGTATTTCCCGGTCCAGGAGGACGACCGCGCAACCGGGTTCCTGATGCCTACCTACGGCGCTTCGACAGCGCACGGGCAGAGCCTGAGCAACGCCTTCTTCTGGGCGATCGGCCGCAGCCACGACGCCACCGTCTACCACGACTGGTTCACGCAGACCGGCCAGGGCACCGGCGCGGAGTACCGCTACACGCTGGGCCAGGGGTCCGAGGGCCAACTGCGGACGTACTGGCTGAACGAGAACGAGACGACCCGCTCCTTCAACGGCGTGGAGCGGGAGTACCCCGCCCGCCGGAGCTACGAGCTGCGGGGCGAGGCCCGCTACGGCATCACGGACAGCATTAATGCCCGGGGACAGGTCAACTACTTCTCGGACGTGACCGTCCAGCAGCAGTACCAGAGCAACATCTTCGACGCTTCGAACAGCCGCCGGAACATGAGCGGCAACGTCACGGGCAACTGGGGCCTGTACCAGGTCAGCGGGACGTACGATCTGAACGAGACCTTCTTCGGCGCGCGCCGGTCGACGCTGCACGGCGCCGGCCCGCGCATCAAGTTCGACCAGAGCCAGCGCGAGCTGCCGTTCACGCCATTCTATTTCTCGTTCCAGTCCGAGTTCGCGCACCTGCTGCAGCGCTCGTCCTTCACGACCGGAACACCCGTCAGCCAGGGCGGCCTGGGAGAGATCACACAGAAACAGGACTCGGGGCTCAACCGGTTCGAGATCGCCCCCGTCCTGCAGATACCGTTCACCCGCTGGCCCTTCCTCACCGTCGATTCGACGGTGGTCTGGCGCGGCACCTTCTGGACCGAGAGCCTCGGCGTCGGCGACGCAGCCGGCGTGCAGGTGAACGACGCAATCAGCCGCGGGTACTTCGAGTTTCAGTCGGAAATCACCGGTCCGAGCTTCGTCAAGGTGTGGGACACGCCGAACAGCGGCTACGCCGAACGCATGAAGCACGTCATCGAGCCGTGGATCGCGCTCCAGCGCGTGACGGCGGTGGACAACTTCGAGCGTATCGTCCAGCTAGAGGGCACGGACTCCGTGCTCGGCAACGTCACGCAGCTCCGCTACGGCATCAACAACCGGATCTATGCCAAGCAGCCGCAGGAGGGCGGCACCGGGGTCGCGAAGGAGATCCTGAGCGTGCAGTTGACGCAGAGCTACTACACCGACGCCCGGGCGGCGCAGTACGACCGGCGGTTCAGGACGAGCTTCAACCGCACGCCGCCGAGCAACTTCTCGCCGGTCTCACTGATCGCGCGCGCCGATCTGACGGAGGCGATCGGCGGCTCGTTCCGCACCGAGTACGACACGCAGTTCGGGGCGATCCGCACGATCAGCGCGAACGGCCTGTTCGCCTTCCGCGGCTGGGCGCACATGGAGGCCGGCTGGAGCCAGCGCCGGTTCGTCGCCGGCCTGAGCGGCTTCGACGATCCCAACCGCCTCGACCACTACCTCAACCTGAGCACCAGCATGCGCACAGCGAGCAACAACGTCGGTGGGGCGTACTCGTTCCACTACGACGTGCTGCGCGGTCGGTACCTGCAGCAGCGGCTGCTGGTCTACTACAACGCGCAATGCTGCGGCGTGAGCGGCGAATACGAGGTGTTCAATTTCCAGGGACTCGGCAGCCGGGCGCGGATACCGCAGGACCGCCGCTTCCACCTGTCGTTCACGCTGGCCGGGTTGGGGACGTTCGCCAACGTCCTGGGCGCCTTCGGCCTGGGACAGGGGCAGGGCCTGAATAATCGTTATTAGATGGGGCGGCTCCTCAAACCCCCGACACGCGCTAGCGGGAACCCCTCCGCCCCGCGCCGCTTGTGCCGGGGCGCGCAGCGGGCGGGAGAAGGGTATGAGAATCGGGCTCGACGGCAAGGTGCTGACCCTCCGGGCCGGCGGCATCGGGCGTTATGCGATCAATCTGACGCGGGCCATGCTGGCCGAGGCCGCCGCGCGCCGTCGCGAGCTGGAGTTCGTCATCCTCACGGGCCCGCAGACGTCCCGCAGCGTAATGGCGGAGTTCCGCGGGCTCTGCAGTGAACATTTCCTGGGCGCGAAGAGCAGCCTGCTGCGGTCGTCCGTGCACATCCCGCTCGCGCTCCGCCGCATGCGCATCGACGTCTTTCACGGTATGGATCATGTCGGCATTCCGTTCGTCGGAAAGACGGGCAAGTGCGTCGTCACCGTTCACGACGTGATCCCGCTCGTTCTGCCCCGGACCTTCACACGCAGGCATCGGCTGGTCGTCAAGACGGCGCTGGGCCGCGTCGGGCGGCAGGCCGACCTGATCATCGTGCCGTCGAAGGCGGTGCAACGCGACGTGGTGCAATACCTGCGCGTGCCCGAGGACAGGGTGGCGGTGACGCCCCACGGCTGCGAGGCGCGCTTCAACCCCTCGCGGGACGTGGCGGCGATGGGCGCGGCGACCGCCCGCTACGGCTTGCCGGCGCGCTATCTGCTGGCCGTCGGCACGCTCGAACCGCGCAAGAACCTGACCACTCTGGTCCGCACCTTCGCCCGCCTGCGGGACAGGTCCGCAATCGATCGCAAGTTGGGCCTTGTCCTCGCCGGTGCGCGCGGCTGGCTGGACGACCCCATATTCCGGACCGTCCAATCGCTCGGATTGGAGGACGCCGTCCGTTTTCCCGGGTTCATCGACGACGACGATCTGCCCGAGGTGTTCCGGGGGGCAGAGCTGGTGGTCTTTCCGTCGCTG
Source organism: Vicinamibacterales bacterium (assembly GCA_965207665.1). Lineage (GTDB taxonomy): Bacteria > Acidobacteriota > Vicinamibacteria > Vicinamibacterales > UBA8438 > JAAXGX01. The sequence continues at coordinate 1,261,506 of CBDBMV010000002.1, read as the reverse complement.
TATGAGGGGTTCGGTCTGCCGTTACTGGAAGCGATGGCGTGCGGCGTACCGGTCGTGGCTTCCAACACCTCGGCCCTGCCCGAGGTGGCGGGCGGCGCGGCAGTGCTCGTCGATCCCCTCGACATCGACGGGATGGCGCAGGCGATTGCCCGCGTGCTGCGTGACGACGCGCTGCGCGGGCGCCTGCGGAAAGACGGCATCGCCCGCGCCGCCGAGTTCTCGTGGCAAACGGCAGCCAGTCGTACCCTCGACACCTACGCCTCCCTCGCGTAGCGTGGCCCGGGGCGCAGGGGTCCCCGCGAGTGGCCGGCGGGGGTTTGGGGCGGAGCCCCATGTATCGATGCTGCATCGTCGCTCGAATGCAGCGGGGCTTTCGCCACAGGCTGCTATCATCGCCCCGGCCGGCGTATCCCCGGTAGCGCGCGCAGGATTCTTCGCCAGCACGCGCACCACGATGGTACCCCTACCGACAGGACTTCCGCTCGCGTGGCCCACGCCGGCACGCATCGCCGCCACCTGGCGGTGGGCGCGGCGGGTAGTCTCCGCCATCCGCCGGCGGCGGCAAGAGGACGGTCTGACGGTGGCCGTGGACATCGCCCCGCTGTTCGAGCCGCTGACGGGCGTCGGTTGGTATCTCCACGAGCTGCTGCGCCAGCTCGCCGGCCGTTCCGGCCTGCGTCTCCGGCTCTATGGCCCGTCCATGTTCCTGCGGCCCGACGGCCCGCTGCCGGTCGTGCGCCTCCCCGCCGGACGCTCCGTCGAATGGGTCAGGCACGAGGTGCCCGGCAACCTGCTGGTGAGCCGTCCCTGGCTCGTGCCGCTGCTGCGCGTCGTCGAACCGTGGCTGGTCGCGGCGGACCGCAACCGCGTGCTGTTCGCCCCCAACTTTTTCCTGCCGCGCCCCCTTGCCGTCGCGCGGCAGCCGCTGGTGGTGACAGTTCACGACCTGACCCTGCATCGGACTGCCTGGGCGATGCAGGAAGAAACCCGCGTGGCGCTCGAGAGGCGGCTCGAACGCACCGTCGCGCGCGCACGCGCAATCCTCACGCCCTCGGAAACCGTGCGAACCGAGCTTCTCGAGCACGGTGGCGCGACGCCGGACGCCGTTCACGTCACCTGGGAAGCCGGCCGTCTCGACGGTACGCCGGTGGGCGACCTGCCCGGCGGCGTGCCGGAGCGCTTCGTCCTGCACGTCGGCACGATCGAGCCGCGCAAGAACCTCGCGATCCTGCTGGCCGCGTGGCCCCGGCTGCGCGCCCTGCTGCCGGATGCGCCGCCGCTCGTGCTGTGCGGCAAGCGCGGCTGGCGCCACGAGTCGATCGGCGCGGCCCTGACCCGCGCCGCGGACGAAGGTTGGCTGATTCACGTCGGGTACGCGCCTGACGCCGTGGTGCACGGCCTCTACCGGCGGGCCGCCGCGGTCGTCTGCCCGTCGGTCTACGAGGGGTTCGGCCTGCCGCTGGTGGAAGCAATGGCCGCCGGGGCGCCGCTTGCCTGCAGCGACATCCCGGTGTTCAGGGAAGTCGCCGCCGACGCGGCCGTCTTCGTCCCGCCCGACGATGCCGGAGCGTGGGCCCGCGCGCTGGCCCGCCTCCTCTCCGACGCGAACCTCGCGAGCGGCCTGCGGTCCCTGGGCGCCGCGCGCAGCCGGCGGTTCAGTTGGCAACGCACCGCGGACAGGACGCTGGAGGTCTGGTCCGCCGCCGCGAGGTAAGAACGGCCTTGACACGCCCGCGACTCCCGCAGATGATGTGGCGAAGAAAAAACGAATATGCGCAGCGACAAGTACGCGCAGCCGTCCCTGCTCGGGGCCCCGCGGCTGCCGACCGTGCGGGACGTGGCCCGTTGGCGCCGCGAGCACGGACCCGTCGGCGCGCCGGGCGCGCCGGGCCGGGGCCGCGGCGCGGAATACCGGGAGGTCGCCTGCCGCACCGCCCTCAACCGCGTGAAGGGCATGCCTTTCGCCTGGACCCTGAATCCGTATCGCGGCTGCACCCACGGCTGCCATTTCTGCTTCGCGCGGCGGTACCAGCCGCAGCTCGAAATGAATCCGGGCAACGAGTTCTCGTCCGTCATTCTCGTCAAGGTCAATTTTCCGGAAGTTCTGCGGCGGGAGCTGCATGGCAAGCCGCGTCCCGGCGAGCGCGCCGCGTTCGGCACGGCAACGGATCCTTACCAGCCGATCGAGGGCAGCTACCGGCTGACCCGGCGCACCCTGGAGGCGCTGGTTGAACGGCCGATGCGGGTTGATGTCGTCACCCGCAGCCCGCTGATCGTGCGTGACACCGACCTGCTCGCGCAGCTCTCGCGCAAGGTCGCCTGCACGGTCACGTTCAGCGTCCCCACCACGGACGAGACGGCCTGGCGCCGGCTCGAGCCGGGGACCGCGCATCCGCTGCAACGGCTGCGCGCACTGCGCGCGCTGGCGGCCGCCGGCGTCGAAACCGGCGTGTTGATGGCGCCGGTCGTACCCGGGATCAGCTCGGCCCGCGCCAAGCTGGAAGCGACCGTGCGCGCCATCGCCGACCACGGCGGGAGCTTCGTCGGCGCCGGGCTGCTGCGTCTGGAAGGGGGGACGCGCGCCCACTTCCTGGATTTCCTGGCCGGCGAGTACCCCGACCTGCTGGCGGGCTACCGGCGCCTGTACGCCGGCAAGCACCCGTCCGCGGCCTATGCGGCCCGGATCCAGTCGCTGCTCGACGACCTGCGGGCGAGGCACGGACTGGAGCGCAGACCGCGCGGGCGACGCGCTCCGGAAGGACGCGCCGTCGCCGCGCAGCCGGCGTGGCGGCAACCGCGCCTAGCAGTCCGTGGTGAAACCCCGCGTCGCACCGAGACCGGTCAGGCGCCCGGCTGACAAGGCGCGAAGAGCGAGCATATTCGAAGATATGTGAGCGATGAGCAACACAGTCAGGCGGGATGCATGGCCGGTCGAATGCAGCGGGGCTTTTGCCGCGGACTGCTAGGCCTGACCCGCCGGGCCGGGGGGCGCTAGGCGGGCTGGAGCAACCGCTCGATCCGCTGCTCGGTCGGGGGGTGCGTGCTGAACAGCGCCGCCATCCCCCGCACGGAAAACGGCTTCATGATGAACATGTGCGCCGTCGCGGGGTTGGCGTCGAGCGGAACACGCCGCGCCGCCGCGTCGATCTTGCGCAGGGCGTCCGCGAGGCCGTAGGGGCTGCCGACGATCTGCGCGGCGCGGCGGTCGGCCGCGAATTCCCGCGAGCGCGAGATGGCCATCTGGATCATCGTCGCCGCCAGCGGCGCGAGAATGGCCATCGCGAGCATGGCCAGCGGGTTCGCGTCACCGCGCTCGTCGCGGCCGCCGAAGCCGCCGAAGATGAACGCCCAGCGCGCGAAGCTCGCGACCATCATGATCGTCGCCGCCGCGGTGGCCGCAATCGAGCCGATCAGGATGTCGCGGTGCTTGATGTGCGCCAGCTCGTGCGCAATGACGCCCTCGAGCTCGCGCTCGCCGAGCAAGCGCAGGATGCCCTCCGTGGCCGCGACCGCCGCATGCTGGGGATTGCGCCCGGTGGCGAACGCGTTCGGCGAGGCGTCCGGAATGACGTAGACGCGGGGCATCGGCAACCCGGCCTGCTGTGCGAGACGCGCCGTCATGCGGTGCAGCGGATGCTCGGGACCAACCTCGGCCGCCTTGTACATCCGCAGCACGACCTTGTCGGAGAACCAGTACGACCCGAAGTTCATGACGATCGCGAACACGAACGCGATCATCAGGCCGCCCTGCCCGCCGAGCATCTCGCCGATCAGCAGCAGCAACGCGCTGAGCAGGGTCAACAGCAGCGCCGTCTTGAAGGTATTTCCCATCGTTCTCTTCCGTTCGTCCTGATCTCGATTCTAGCAGCCTGCTAGCCGTAATGGGTGTCGATGCGCCGCAGCAGGCCGGCGACCAGCGCCGCGCGCCACGGCAACTGGCTTGCGTCGACATGCTCGTGGAGCGCGTGCGCGCCGTCGCCCACGGCCCCCAGGCCGTCGAGCGTGGGCACGCCGAGCGCCGCGGTGAAGTTGCCGTCCGAGCCGCCGCCAGCCAGGCCCTCCCCCAGTTCGCGGCCCAGCGCGCGGGCCACGTCGCGGGCCATGCCGTAGAGTCGCAGCACGTCCGCGTTCCGCTCCAGGGGCGGCCTGCCGAAGTCGCCGCGCACGGTCAGCGCGATCCGCTCGTCGCGCGGCTGCAGCCGCCGGACCGCCGCCGCGACGCGGCGCGCGTCGGCCATGGTCTCGGCCCGCACATCGACCACCGCGCGGGCGTGCTCGGCGACCACGTTCGGCCGACTGCCGCCCTCGACCACCCCGACGTTCACGGTGACGCCGCGCGCCGGGTCCGCGAGAGCCTCGACGGCGGCAATCTGCGCCGCGATCTCGGAGATCGCGCTCGCCCCGCGCTCGGGTTCGAGGCCGGCGTGCGCCGGGACGCCGCGAGCCGTCAACTCGAACTCGCCGGCGCCCTTGCGGCCGGTCTTCAGGGCGCCCCCGGGCAGCGCCGGCTCGAGGACGCACACGGCGGCGGAGCGGCGCGCCTCGGCTTCGACCAGCGCCCGCGAGGCGCCGCTGCCCCGTTCCTCGTCCGCGGTCAGCAGCATTACCACGCGCCGGCCCAGCGCGGCGTCCCGCCGGGTGACGGCCGCGGCGGCCAGCATGCCGATGGCGACGCCGGCCTTCATGTCGAATACGCCGGGGCCGAACAGGCGCTCGCCTTCCCGGCGCACCGGCATACGTTCCAGTTGTCCCACCGGCCAGACCGTATCGATGTGGCCGAGCAGCATTATCTGGCCATCGCCGCTGCCGAACACGGCCCGCAGGTGGTCGCCGGTCGTGTGCGACTTCAGGACTTCCACGGCGGCTCCCAGCTCCTCCAGGCGGCGCGCCGCCTCGCGGCCGCAACGGTCCACCGCAGCCTTGTCGGGCGTGGGCGACTCCAGTCCGACCAGCGTCGTCGTCGTCTCGAGCAGCCATTCGAGACGCGACGTACAGAACGCCAGCAGCCCGCTCATTCCTTCACTGGACATCGGCCTGTCCTTATAATCACATGCATGACTTCACCGCGCCTGATCGCGGCCCTGTCGCTGGTCTGCGTCTGTCTCGCGCCGGCGGTCGCCGCGCAGGAGCCCCCGGCGGCGACGCCGGACACCGCCGCGGAGGAACCGCCGCCGACCGAGGAGACGCTCGGCTTCCCCGTCTATCCGAGCGCCCGCTTCCTCCGATCGTACGATGCGGGGCGGGGTCAGCGATACTTCCTGTTCGGCACGCAGTCGACCTTCGTGGACATGGTCAACTACTACCGGCTGCTGCTCGACGAGCGCGGCGACCGCGTCTTCGACGCGCCGGCCACCCACATCTTCGAGGTAGGACGCTTCCGCGAGGAGAGCATGGCGTTCCCGCCCGGTGTGACGATCAAGGATTACACGTGGAACGGCTCGGAGGGCTACCTGCACGCCGGCGGTGAAGCCGGAGCGGAGCGTTACCCGACCATCATCCAGATCGTCCCCGCGCCGGCAGCGCCGCCGGGACGGTAGCGCTCACGTCAGGAACCCCTTGTCGAGGGCATACTGGACGGCGTCGCTCCTGCCGGAGACGCCCGTCTTGCGATAGATCTTCTTCAGGTGGTAGCGGACGCCTTCTTCGGTGATTCCCAACTGCGCCGCGATTTCCTTGTTGCGGCGGCCGCAGCGCACCTCGGCCAGTATCTCCTGCTCCCGCGACGAGAATTCAGGCTCGGTTGTTGCAGACCGCTTGTCCAGGCTGGCCAACATGGACTCGGCGGCCTCGCGGAGGTCGGCGTCGGGCTTGCGGCCGAGCAACCACTGCAGCACGGACAGGCTCACACGGCTGTCCCGCGCCAGCGGCCTGTAGTAGTCGACATCACGCACGCGGCGGAGATAGGCGGCCAACCGCTCGACAGCCAGATCCGGCGCCTTGGCGTGGTAGGCGACCATCATCGACAAGGCCTGGCTCCGCAAGGCCGTGCGCACGAGGCCGCGCGCCGACGCCGCTCGGGATAGGGAGTCGACGAGCTCATCAGCCGCATCGTAGCTACCCTGGTCGACGAGCAGCCGCACGCGCGCACATGACAGCGCCTCCATCGTCCTCCAGGACTGTCCATCCAGATCGAGCAGGTCGCCGTCGGAGCTGGGCAGAGCGCTGTCCCGCCACAGGTGCGCGGCTTCGCCCCCGAGACCTGTCAGCACCAGATAGGACGCCAGCAGTGCGGACAGGTGGTGTGCAATGCTGCGGCTGCCGGCCGCACGCTCGTCATCGATGGTGTGCCTCAGAAACTTGACGGCCGCCTCGCCGCCGTACCGTCCGAACGTCAGCTCCGCGCGCACGTCGACCGCCGCCGCGTAGATGTCGATCCAGCCGGTGCGCAGCTCGTCCATGCCCGGCAGCGTGCGCTGCTGGATTGCCTTTTCGCGGTTCCGCTCCAGATCGAGCTCGATGGTCACAACCTCCGTGACTGCCGCCAGGTAGCGATCGGCAGTAAAGAACCTTCGCGCGGACTGGCGGGCGCGCCGGTACTGATCGGCCGCCTCGCTCACCCGCCCCTCCGCCATGGCCGCCAGGCCCAGGCAGACACTCACGTGGATTTCGCCATACCGGGCTTCCTCACCGAAGTGCGCCTGTGCCCACTCCCCGTGCCGGCGGCACTCGTCGAAGCGGGTGCGTTCGTAGTTGGCGCCGCAGTGCAGGGCGTGGAGCGCGGCGGACTGGAACCGGGAGGACTTGTCGTCGCTCGACGTGGTGTTTCCAGCAGGCAATGCCGCGTCGAGTGCTTCTCGCTGCAGTCGGCGCGTGCCGCCCCCGAGCACTACTTTTGCGAAGAGGCGGTCGCAGGACAGCGCATCCGCATCGCCGCCGTCCCGGTCACGCGTGAAGCCGTCGGTCCGCCGCTCGACTGTCTCGTACAGGGCCTCTGCGTCATCGGTCTTCGACGTGAGCTTGAGGGCGACACAGTGCAGGAGCGCAAGGCGTGGATGCGCTTCCACGACCTGCGCCGTCAGGAGCCGGTCCGCGGCAATCACCTGGCTATTCCCGCCGCGCGCCCACAAACCGACGACGCCGACGCTGTCGATGAGCTCCCCCACGAGCCCGAAGTCGCCCGCGCTGCGCGCGTGGTCCCACGCCTGCGTGAGCAGCCCGCGACCGTGTAATGCCCGCGCAATTTGCGCATGCAGCCTTCGCTTGCGCTCGGGAGCCTCCACGGCGAACTGCTCGACGCAGTATTCCCGAACGAGCGGGTGAAGCAGCCGCACGGCATGGTCGTCGTCGCTGCGCACCAGCAACCCGTCCAGTGCAGACAGCGCGTCGATCCGCAGGCGAGCATCACTCGATCCCAGGACTTCGTCCACAATATCCGCCTCGATCCAGTCGAAGACCGCCAGGTCCATCAGAAACGTGCGATCGTCGGACGACAGATCGCGCAGCAGGCGGACGCCGACGAAATTCGACGTCAGGCTCCTGGTGGCGGCGCCTGGCGGGCCGGCTTCGCGGACCTGCAGGTTGCGGTAGACCGTCAGCGCGACCGGCCAGCCTGCGGTGCGCTTCTCGACGGCCGCCAGCTTGCGCCGTGACAAGTCGCCCTGGAAGAACTGCGCGATCTCGTGCTTGGAGAAACGCAGTGCGGACGCGTCCACGATGGTGGCCGAACCGTCAAGGACATGCGCGGCGATGTCCATCCCGGGATTGGATCGGAACGAAGCGACAAAGTGCAGGTTCGGCGGGGCGCGCTTCAACAGCAGATCGACCAGGCCTACCGTGTGGCGCGGCAGCCGCTCCACCTCGTCGAGCGCCAGCAGGCACGGCGCCCCGTGCCGTTCGATGGCGCGGGCGAGGAATCCAAGCCGGTGCGCGCTGGCCGACGACATCCATTCATGGCGGTCGGCAACCGCCGCGAGGTCAAGGCCGGCGCGCTCGAACGCGTATGCGACGTAGCTTCCGAACACGCTGGGCGTATCGTCCTCGTCCAGGCTGAGCCAGCCGACCAGGTGCCCCTGCGTCTCGATGCGGTGGCCGATGTCGGCCAAGACGGCCGTCTTCCCGAACCCGGCGGGCGCCTGCAGCACGGTCAGCCGTCGCTGCAGAACGGTCGCGAGCTGGCGCCCCAGCGAATCGCGGCCGACATAGCCGGGCACGGGCTCCGGCATGACCACCTTGGCCGTCAGCAACCAGGATGGGACGACACTCGCGCCGAGGCCCGGTCGGTCGCCGCCGGAATCGTCGTCGCCGGTCCCGGCGCCGGCAGCAGCGCGCCGCGACTCCGCGCCGGGTGACGCCGGCTCAATCCGCTGCTTCACACCATCGGAGTGCAATCGTTCCATACGGACCCAATGCGCGGCCGACATGAACCGGCGCTTGCGCGCAGCCGTGGATTGCGAGTCTTGACCGCGGCAAACGCCGCAGACAAGGTAGCGTCATGCAAAAAGGCGGTAGTCGGCTAATCCGCCCGTTTCTGCCGCGCACTACTTGCCCCTGTGCGGTGCGGGAGGCGGACCGTTGCCGCACGACCGCGTGCGGCCGCGCCGGAGCATGCGCCGCGAATCATCCACCCGATTACTAGCAGAGGGAACAAGGGCGGACAAGCCGGCCGCCGCATCAACGTTCCCGCGGGTCGGGGACGGGATCCGGCGGACCGGGATCGCCGGTCTCGGCTGTCGTTTACTTGGCGGGGACGTACAGCTCGGGCCGCCGCCGGAACTCGTCCGACTTCTCCTGCATGCCGGTCTCGGCGGCGTCCGCGGCGCTCAACCCCCGCTGGGCGGCGAAGTCGCGGAGCTGCTGCGTGATCTCCATGCTGCAGAACTTCGGCCCGCACATGGAGCAGAAGTGCGCGAGCTTCGCGCCGTCGGCAGGCAGGGTCTCGTCGTGGTACGCGCGCGCGGTGACCGGATCGAGGGCCAGGTTGAACTGGTCCTCCCAACGGAACTCGAAGCGCGCCTTCGACAGGGCGTCGTCCCACGCCTGGGCGCGCGGGTGGCCCTTGGCCAGGTCGGCGGCGTGGGCGGCGATCTTGTAGGCGACAACGCCTGCCTTCACATCTTCCCGGTTCGGCAGGCCCAGATGCTCCTTCGGGGTGACGTAGCACAGCATGGCCGTGCCGTACCATCCGATCATCGCTGCGCCGATGGCCGAGGTGATGTGGTCGTAGCCGGGCGCGATGTCGGTGGTGAGGGGGCCCAGCGTATAGAACGGCGCCTCTTCGCACCACTCCAGCTGCTTCTCCATGTTGTCCCGGATCAGGTGCATCGGCACGTGCCCGGGTCCCTCGTTCATCACCTGAACGTCGTGCTCCCACGCGATGCGGGTCAGCTCGCCCTGCGTCTTGAGCTCGGCGAACTGCGCCTCGTCGTTGGCGTCGGCAATCGACCCGGGCCGCAGCCCGTCGCCCAGCGAGAAGGAGACGTCGTAGGCCTGCATGATCTCGCAGATCTCGCGGAAGTGCGTGTAGGCGAAGTTCTCCTGGTGGTGCGCCAGGCACCACTTGGCGTGGATGGATCCGCCGCGAGACACGATGCCGGTCACCCGCCGCGCGGTCAGCGCCACGTAGCGCAGCAGGACGCCCGCGTGCACGGTGAAGTAGTCCACGCCCTGCTCGGCCTGCTCGATGAGCGTGTCGCGGTAGATCTCCCACGTGAGCTCTTCCGGCCGCCCGCCCACCTTCTCGAGCGCCTGGTAGATCGGCACGGTGCCGACCGGCACGGGCGAGTTGCGCAGGATCCACTCGCGCGTGGCGTGGATGTCCGGCCCGGTCGAGAGATCCATCACCGTGTCCGCACCCCAAAGCGTCGCCCAGCGGAGCTTGTCCACCTCCTCCTCGATCGACGAGCTCACGGCCGAGTTGCCGATGTTGGCGTTGATCTTCACCAGGAAGTAGCGGCCAATCGCCATCGGCTCCAGCTCCGGATGGTTGATGTTGGCCGGGATGATCGCCCGGCCGCGCGCCACCTCGGAGCGGACGAATTCGGGATCGAGCCCTTCGCGGACCGCGACGAACTCCATCTCCGGCGTTACCTCGCCCCGCCTGGCGTAGCGCATCTGGCTGACCGCGCCGCGCCCTCTCACCACCGGCCGGCGCAGCCCCTCCGGCAGCGGCCCGTCGCCGTCGCGGGCGGCCGCGGGCGCAACCGCGGCCACGTCGCCCCGGCCGGCGATCCACTCGCCGCGCAGCGGCGGCAGGCCCGTGCGCACGTCGGCTCCGCGCGGCCCGCTGGTGTCATAGACGCGCAGCGGCGGCTCGCCGCCGGACAGCGTGATCTCGCGCATCGGCACCCGCACGCGCCCGCTGTCTACATATGCCCTCCGGGACGCCGGGTACGCGTCGCCGTAGTCGGACGCGGGGGTGGTCGTTTCGGGAACGCTGCCAGCCATGTTGACGACTCCTTGCACGGGCCGTGCGGGTGCGTGCGACGGGCACGGCGCGCTACGGCACTATAGTACAATTTGCCGATGCGGATCGCGCTGGGCGCCGACCACCGCGGCGTCGCTCTGAAGACGCGTGTAAAGCAGTTCCTCAACAGGCAACATCTGGACTACGAAGACTTCGGACCGGACACGCCCGAGCCCGTCGACTACCCCGACTATGCCGCCAGCGTGGCGCGGAGCGTGGCGTCGGGGACGTGCGATCGGGGCATCCTGATCTGCGGCAGCGGGATCGGCATGGCAATCGCCGCGAACAAGGTCCGCGGCGTCCGCGCGGCGCCCATCACCACGCCGGAGGCGGCGCGCCTGGCCCGCGGGCACAACAACGCGAACGTGTTGACGCTCGGCGCCGGCGCCATGGCCGTCGATGACGCGCTCGCCATTGTCGAGGCGTTTCTGGCCGCACCGTTCGAAGGCGGGCGGCACCAACGCCGGGTCGACAAGATCGCCGCCGCGGAACGAGACGCAGCCCATCGGTCAGACAGGACGGTAACCGCCGGATGACACGAACCCTGGAAGTAGCCGAAGCCGACACGATCCACCGGCGCACCGCCGCCGAGGTCGACCCCGAGATCGCCCGGGCCGTCCGCGACGAGGTCAACCGCCAGAATTCGGGTCTGGAGCTCATCGCCTCGGAGAACTTCGTCAGCGCCGCGGTGCTCGAGACGCTCGGGTCGGTGCTCACCAACAAGTACGCGGAGGGTTATCCCGGCCGGCGCTACTACGGCGGATGCGAGTTCGTGGATGTCGCCGAAGCGCTGGCAATCGAGCGGGCCAAGGCGCTCTTCGGCGCGGAGCACGCCAACGTCCAGCCGCACTCCGGCGCCCAGGCGAACATGGCGGCCTATTTCGCGTTGCTCGAGCCGGGCGACACCGTGCTCGGCATGAACCTGGCGCACGGCGGCCACCTCACCCACGGCCATCCGCTCAATTTTTCCGGCCAGTTGTACGACATCGTGCCGTACGGCGTGCGGCGGGACGACGAGCGGATCGACTACGACGAGCTCGACCGCCTGGCGCACGAGCACAAGCCGGGGATGATCATGGTCGGCGCCAGCGCCTACCCGCGCGTGATCGACTTCGCGCGCATTGCGGGCGCCGCGCGGGCGGTGGGCGCCGCGATGGTCACGGACATGGCGCACATCGCCGGGCTGGTGGCCACCGGCGTGCATCCGAGCCCGGTGCCGTACTCCGACATTGTCACGACCACGACCCACAAGACGCTGCGGGGACCGCGGGGCGGCTTGGCGTTGTGCCGCGCCGACCATGCGAAGAACCTCAACCGCGCCCTGTTCCCGGGCGTGCAGGGCGGACCGCTCATGCACGTCATCGCCGCCAAGGCGGTCTGTCTCAAGGAAGCGTCCGAACCGGGGTTCGCGGCGTATCAGCGGCAGGTGGTGGCGAACGCGAAGCGTCTCGCGGCGTCGCTGGCCGCGGGCGGCTTCCGCCTGGTGAGCGGGGGCACCGACAATCACCTGCTGCTCGTCGACGTCTTCTCGCAGGGGCTGACCGGCAAGGTCGCCGAGGCGGCGCTGGGACGCGCCGGCATCACGGTCAACAAGAACGCCATCCCGTTCGACGAGAACCCGCCCATGGTGGCGAGCGGCATACGCCTGGGGACTCCGGCGCTGACCACCCGCGGCATGGGCGAAGCCGAGATGGACAGCATCGGCGAGCTGATCGCGCGCGTGCTGGCCGCACCCGAGGACGAGCGGGTGGCGCGGATGGTGCGCGACGAGGTCGAAGCGCTCTGCCGGAAGTTCCCGCTGTACCCGGAATAGCAACCCCAGGCAGGGCGAGCAGCCCGCAATCGATGTGAGCAATACCGCAGGCGAAACGCTCGACGTGCGTATAGCCGCGGCGTTCGACGACGACGGGCCGCTAGCCGCCGCGCTGCCGGCGTTCGAGCCGCGCTCCAGCCAGCGCACCATGGCTGCAGCGGTCGGGGACATCCTCGCCGGCGGCGGCGTGCTGCTGGCGGAGGCCGGCACCGGCACCGGCAAGACGCTGGCGTACCTGGTTCCGGCCATCCTCAGCGGGCGGCGGGTGCTGGTGTCCACCGGCACCCGGAACCTGCAGGATCAGATCTATTACAAGGATCTGCCGGCGCTGCGTGAGGCGCTGGGGGTACCGTTCACGGCGGCCTACATGAAGGGCCGCGCCAACTATCTCTGCCTGCAGCGGTTCGAGTCCGTGCTGGACGGCGGCGAGCCGCACGGCCCGGCCGACGGCGCCTACATCGACACCCTGCGGGAATGGGCGGCGCAGACGGAGACCGGCGACCGGTCGGAGGTGGAGGACCTGCCGGACGACTACCCGCTCTGGAACGAAATCTCCGCTGCGTCGGAGAACTGCATCGGGACCGAGTGCCCGCGGTACGACGACTGCTTCGTGACGCGGATGCGCCGGCAGGCGCTCGAATCGGACCTGGTCATCGTCAACCACCACCTGCTGTGCGCCGACGCGGCGGTGCGCCAGAGCGCCTATGGCGAGGTCATCCCCTCGTGCGCCTGCACCGTGATCGACGAAGCGCACCAGCTCGAGAACGTCGCCACCCAGTACTTCGGCATCAGCGTCAGCAACTACCGGCTGGAAGAACTGGCGCGGGACGGCCAACGCGTGCTGGCGGGCAGCGAGCCGGCCGGCGCTGCTGACAGCGACGAGGCGCGGCGCCGCGTCGACGACGTCCGCTACCGCAGCCAGGTATTCGCCGAGGCGCTGAGGAGCCTTGTCCCGGAAGGCGATCGCATCCGGGTGACTACCGAGATGCTCGAGCCGGCGACGGAGCCGGCAGGCGGCCTTGCCGAGAGCCTGACCGCGCTGGAGCGGACCCTGGGAGAGCTGGCGGACGCAACGGAAGAGCTGGCGGCGCTGGCACGTCGCGCCAGCGAGCTGCGCAAGCAGATAGCGTTCCTGCTCGACGCCTCCGAAACCGGCTTCGTCTACTTCCTGGAGCGCCGCGGCAAGGGGGTGTTCCTGCGCGCGGCGCCGATCGACGTGTCCGACATCGTCCGGGAGCTGATCCTCGAACGCGCCGACGGCACGGTCCTCACGTCGGCGACGCTGGCGGTCGACGATACCTTCGACTACTTCCGGGGCCGGCTCGGCATCACCGACGCGCACGAGATGCGCCTGCCGCCGGAGTACGATTTCGCGGCGCAGGCGGTGCTGTATCTCCCGCGGCACATGCCGCCCCCCCGCAGCGAGCGGTTCGCCGGCGCCATGGCGCAGGAGCTCGGCGAGCTGCTGCGCGCCACGCGCGGCCGTGCGTTCGTGCTGTTCACCAGCTACGCCAACCTCCGCGCCGTTCACAGGCAGCTCGACCCGGCGCTGCCCTATCCGCTGCTGGTCCAGGGCTCCGCGCCGCGTTCGGTGCTGCTGCGCGAGTTTCGATCGACGCCGGAGGCGGTGCTGCTGGCCACCTCGAGCTTCTGGCAGGGCGTGGACGTCGCGGGCGAATCGCTGAGCTGCGTCGTCATCGACAAGCTGCCGTTCGCGTCGCCTTCCGACCCGGTCACGGCCGCGCGCATCGAGGCCATCGAAGCAGCCGGCGGCAATGCGTTCACGGACTACCAGGTGCCGCTCGCCATCCTGACCCTGCTGCAGGGATTCGGGCGCCTGATCCGCCACCGCAACGACCGCGGCGTGCTGGCCCTGTTCGATGCGCGGGTGCGCACCAGGGGCTACGGGCGGCGCTTCCTCGCCAGCCTGCCACCCGCGCCGATCACCCACGAAATTGCCGCGGTGCAGCGGTTTTTTACCACGGACGGCAATGCCGGCACCGGGGTGTAGACTGGTTCCACCATGCATGCTGCGCGCACGGTCCGCCGCCGGCAGCTCGTGCGGTTGGTGTGCGTCGCCGTGCTGGCGGCGTCGGCCGCCGTTTCGGCGGCGGCGCAGGAAGCGGGTATGCTGCGCGGCCGGGTAGTCGACGAGCAGCGGCAGCCCGTAGCCGGCGCGCAGGTCGTCATACGTCCGCTCGCCGGAGACGGGGATGTGGCTACCGTCGAGACCGCGGCCGACGGGACCTACTCACAAGGCAGCCTGGCGGCGGGGTTGTACACCGTCACCGCCGACAAGGAAGACCTGCGCGGCGACATGTTCCGGGTGCGCATCCGGTCCGGGCGCAGCGTGCAGGTGAACGTCCAGCTCGCGGCCGGGCGCCGAGACGCTGCATGGATCGCCGAGCTCGGCGACCGCGAAGCCGCCTCGAGAGCATTCGCCGCCGGGCTGCGCGCCAGCCGCGCCAACGACCACGCCGCCGCCATCGAGGAGTTCATGCGGGCCATCGCGCGGACGCCGGACTGCTCCGCATGCCATTACAACCTGGCCATCGCCTACACGGAGCTGGACCAACTGGCAGGCGCCGAGACGGCGTTCCGGCGCGTGGTGGAACTGACGCCGGAATACTCGGCCGCGTACTACGGTCTGGCCAGCGTCTACACACGGCAGGGGCGCTCGGCTGACGCACAAGCCGCCCGGGACGAGGCAACCCGGCTGGCGCGCGAGCGCCTGGCGGAACGCCGGCGGCTGCTCGAGGAAGCCCTGCAGCAGGGTGTCGCGAGGCTGGAAGCCGGCGACGCGCAGGGTGCGCTGGCCGACCTCGAGACACTGCTGCGGCGAGACTCCAGTTTCGGGCCGACCTACTACTGGCTCGGCGTGGCCGGACTGCGAGCCGGAACCATCGACCAGGCGGCAGCGAATTTCCGGCGCTATCTGCAGATCGACGCCGCGGGCGAGCACGCCGCACAGGCGCGCGCGGCGCTCGCCGATCTCGAACGCTGACGGTGACGGAAGACGTTCCTGCCGGCGAGCTCGCCGCTGCGATTGCCGCCAATCTCCGCGGCGTTCGCGAGCGGATGGCGCGCGCCTGCGAGCGCGCCGGCCGCGACCCGCGCTCCGTGCGGCTGGTGGGCGTGTCCAAGACGTTTCCCATCGGCTACGTGCGAGCCGCCGCCGCCGCCGGCCTGACCGACCTGGGCGAGAACCGGGTGCAGGAAGCGCTCGACAAGATTGCCGGCGCGGCGGACCTGCACGGGATCACGTGGCATCTGATCGGACACCTGCAATCGAACAAGGCCCGGCGCGCCGCGGTTGCGATGGCCTGGATCCAGTCGCTGGACAGCGTCGCGCTGTTGCGGCGCATCGACCGCGCGGCCGTGGAGGCAGGAACCACGACGAGTCTGCTGGTGCAGGTGGACTTGGCCGGGGAGCAAACCAAGCACGGCGCGCCGCCCGCCGCCGTCCGGGAGATCCTGGACGCCGGCGCCGCGTGCCGGGCGGTCGCCGTCCGCGGCCTGATGGTGCTCCCACCGTGGTCGGCCGACCCCGAGGCGACCCGCCCGTGGTTCAGGCGCCTACGCCAGTTGCGCGACAGCCTGCTGGACGCCGGCGTGCCCCCGGTCTGTCTGGACGAGTTGTCGATGGGCATGAGCCACGACTTCGAGGTGGCGATCGAGGAGGGCGCCACGATGGTGCGCGTGGGCACGGCGATCTTCGGCCCGCGCAGTCCGCGCGGGACGCAACCGCCCGGTCCCTAGCAGCCAGGCAACCGCCGGCTTCAGCCGACCTGCCGAAACATACGGCTCCAGCGCGTGCCGGTGAAGAAGCGCCCCACGGTCGATGCGAAGCGCCGGACTCCGGAAGCGCCGCCGTCGATGACCGGGGGACCCGCATCGTAGGACCAGTAGATGATCATGGCCCGGCCCTTCAGGTGGCCGTGCGGCAGCGGGCCCCAGTAGCGGCTGTCCTGCGAGTTGTCGCGATTGTCGCCCATCATGAAGTAGTGGTCGGCTGGAATCGCGATGGGGCCGTAGTCGTCGCGCCCATCAACCGGTGTTGCACCGGCAGGCAAGGTCGTCGCCTCGGGCGGCAGGTACGGCTCGTCGAGCGGTTGCCCGTCGATGAACACCCGCTTGCCGCGCAGCTCGATCGTCTCCCCCGGCAGGCCGACGACGCGCTTGATGAAGTCGCGTTCCGGATCGTCGGGAAACTTGAACACGAGGATGTCGCCGCGCTCGACGCGGCCGACCGGCAGCAGTTGCTCCCCGGCCGTGCCGGCGGTGGGACCGAAGACGAACTTGTTGACCAGGAGGTGATCCCCGATCAGCAGGTTTTCTTCCATGGATCCGGTGGGGATCTTGAAAGCCTGCACGACCCACGTGCGGATGAAGAGCGCCAGAATCACCGCGATGACGATCGACTCGAAATACTCGCGGGCGGTGGACTTGCGCGCCGGTGACGACATGATCAGTTGCTGCCTGCCGGTTCGTTTCCGATCCTGAGCACCGCGAGAAACGCCTCCTGTGGGATTTCGACCCGGCCGACCCGCTTCATCCGGCGTTTCCCTTCCTTCTGCTTCTCCAGCAGCTTGCGCTTGCGGGTGATGTCGCCGCCGTAGCACTTGGCCAGGACGTTCTTGCGCAGCGGCCGGACCGTCTCGCGGGCGATGATCCGCGTGCCGACGGCCGCCTGGATCGCCACCTCGAACATCTGGCGCGGGATCAGCGCGCGCATCCGCGCCGCGAGCGCGCGGCCTCGAACGTAGGCCATGTCCCGGTGAACGATCACCGAAAGGGCGTCCACCGGCTCGCCGTTGACCAGCAGGTCCAGCCGCACCAGCGGCGACTCCCAGTACTTCGCCACATGATAGTCGAGCGACGCGTAACCGCGCGACACCGTCTTCAGCCGATCGTAGAAGTCGAGCACGACCTCGTTGAACGGCAGCTCGTAGGTGATCACGACACGGTGCGAACCGTGATACTCCAGGTTCTTCTGGACGCCGCGCTTCTCCTGGCACAGCTTGAGGATGGCGCCGACGCAGTCGGCCGGCGCCAGAATGACGGCGTCGATGACCGGTTCCTCGACGCGGTCGATGCTGCCGGGCGGGGGCAGCTTCGCCGGATTGTCGATCTCCGTCACCTCGCCGTCGGTCGTCGTCACTCGGTACAGCACGCCGGGCGCGGTGGTGACCAGGTCCATGTCGAACTCGCGCTCCAGGCGCTCCTGCACGATCTCCATGTGCAACAGGCCGAGAAACCCGCACCTGAAGCCGAATCCGAGCGCGCCGGAGGTCTCCGGCTCGAACACGAACGCGGCGTCGTTGAGGCGCAGCTTGTCGAGGGCGTCGCGCAGCTCGGGGTACTGGTGGCCCTCGACCGGATACAGTCCCGCGAACACCATCGGCTTCAACTCGCGGAAGCCCGGGAACGGTACCGCCGTGGGCCGCGCCGCCTCGGTCAGCGTATCGCCGATGCGGGCATCCTGCACGCGCTTGATGCCCGCGATCACGAAGCCGACCTCGCCGACTCCGAGCTCGTTCGTGTCGACCGGTTTGGGCGAGAAGACGCCGACCTGCTCGATCTCGCACTCCTGCCCCTGGGCCATCAGCCGCACCCGCATGCCGGGCCGTATGGCGCCATCCACGACGCGGATCAACACGACCACCCCACGGTACGCGTCGTACCAGGAATCGAATATCAGCGCCTTGAGCGGTGCGTCGGGCGCCCCTCGCGGCGGCGGTACCCGCGCGACGACCGCCTCGAGCACCTCGCGCACGCCCGTCCCGTCCTTGGCGCTGGCCCGCAGGGAAGCCGCCGCGTCGAGGCCCACCAGCTCCTCCACTTCGCGGGCGGTATCTTCCGGCTGTGCGCCGGGAAGATCGATCTTGTTGATGACGGGGATGATTTCCAGATCGTGGTCCACGGCAAGGTAGGCGTTCGCCACGGTCTGCGCCTCGACTCCCTGGGAAGCGTCCACCAGCAACAGGGCGCCCTCGCACGCCGCGAGCGACCGGGCGACTTCGTACGAGAAGTCGACGTGGCCGGGCGTATCGATCAGGTTCAGCACGTAGGTCCGGCCGTCGTCCGCCGTGTAGGACAGGCGCACCGAGTGGGCCTTGATCGTGATGCCGCGCTCGCGCTCCAGGTCCATGCTGTCGAGGACCTGCGCCTCCATCTCGCGCGGCCGCAGCGCCCCGGTCAACTCCAGAAAGCGGTCGGCGAGGGTCGACTTGCCGTGATCGATGTGCGCGATGACGGAAAAGTTGCGAATGCGGTGGTGGTCCATCAAGCGAGCCGCTCAGCGGCCGGCCAAGGGTACAAACGTCTGGGGGTACCGTGGACCGTCGTACTCGGCGCGCGGCCGTATGAGTCGATTGTTGGCGTACTGCTCCAGCACGTGCGCGGTCCAGCCGGCGACGCGGCTGACGGCGAACACGGGCGTGAACAACTCAACTGGA
Organism: Vicinamibacterales bacterium; assembly: GCA_965207665.1. Taxonomy (GTDB): domain Bacteria; phylum Acidobacteriota; class Vicinamibacteria; order Vicinamibacterales; family UBA8438; genus JAAXGX01. The sequence goes on along the minus strand of CBDBMV010000002.1, from coordinate 1,242,833 downwards.
ATGCCCAGGAGCGAGTACGTCGAAGCCGAGTAGAAATCGACGTTGGCGTTGATCTGCCGTTCCTCCCGCATTACTCCCTCGATGCGCCGCGACATCTCGTACCATCGCGTGCGGCCGGCCCGCTCGCCCAGTTCGCGCGACATGCGGCGCAGGTGCGTGGCGCGTGGATCTTCCGTGCGGTAGACGCGGTGGCCGAACCCCGGCACCTTTACCTTGCGGGCCAGCATGTCGCGAATGACGCGCTCCACCCGCTGGTCGTCCGCGTCCTCCCCGATTTCCTGGAGCATCTTCATCACGGCTGCATTGGCGCCGCCGTGCAGCGGCCCCTTGAGCGCACCGACGCCGGCGGTCACGGCCGAGTGGATGTCGCTCAGCGTCGCCGCGGTCACGCGCGCGGCGAACGTCGACGCGTTCAATTCGTGGTCGGCGTGCAGGATCAGGGCGATGTCGAAGGCGCGCGCGGCAACGGCGGTCGGCCGTTCACCGGTCAGCATCAGCAGGAAATTCGCGGCATGGCCGAGGGTGGGATCGGGATCGACGGGGCGGCGGCCCGCCGTGACACGGCCCCAGGCGGCCACGACGCTGGCCAGCCGGGCCGTCAGGCGCACGGCCGTGCGGCAGCGGGCCTGCGGCGAGGCGTCGCCCGCATCGGGGTCGTAGTGCGCGAGCGCGGACGAGAGGGTACGCAGCGCATCCATGGCGTCGCACGGCGGCAGCAGGCGCACGAGCCGCTGCAACGGCTCGTCGAGCGCCCGCGCGGCGGCGAGCTGCGACTGCAGATCTCCCAGCTCGGTGCGCGTCGGCAGCCGCTTGTGCCAGAGCAGGTGGCACACCTCCTCGAACGTCGCGTGCTCCGCCAGATCGTGTATGTCGTAGCCGGCGTACGCGAGCACGCCGCGGTCGCCGTCCAGATAGCAGATGCCGGACGAGGTCGCGACAACCCCTTCGAGGCCTGCCCTGGCCGGGGAAGCTGGCGCAGTCATCAGGAAGCTCGCGGGCGGGTCATGTGGGGCAGACTATACACCGCCGACCCCGGGCCGGCCCCGTGCTGCTGTACCAACGACACGCCGCCCACGTAGAGAAATCCGCACCCGAACAAGCCGAGCACCGGCGCGGCCGCGAACAGGCCGGCCGCGGCGGCGGCGAGCGCCGCGAGCGTGCAATAGAGCCCGAGCGCCAACTCGACCAGCGGCTGTCCGGCCCGCGCCAGCCGGTACCGCTTCGTGCGCCATTCGTCCCGGCGGTGCACCACACCGTATTTCGGCGTGCGCCTGAACCGCAGGCGGCCGCCGCGCAGCGCGCCGAGCACCGCAAGGGTGTTGTTGACGGCAAGGCCGACACCGACCGCCATCGCCAGCGGGACGTACTTCAACTGCGACAGCCAGTCGCGGCGCACGGCGCGCTGGCTTACGGCATGGAAGTTCACCATCGACAGCGCCGCCGCGCAGAACAGCGGCAGGTCGACCGCCAGGAAGCTCGGCGCGCCGCCGGGCGCCCGCGCGAACAACGCCGGCGCCAGCAGCACCGCCGCCAGCAGTAGCAGCGGGTAGTGGAAGTTGGCCGTGAGGTGGAAGCAAGCCTCCAGCTTGACTCGCCGCGGCACGCCGCTGCGCAGCACCGCCGGCAGCACCTTCAGGCAGGTCTGGATCGACCCCGTGGCCCAGCGCTGCTGCTGCAGCTTGAATGCCGTCATCTCGACCGGCAGCTCCGCGGGAGCGACCAGGTCCGGCAGGAATACGAAGCGCCAGCCCGCCAGTTGCGCGCGGTAGCTCAGGTCGAGATCCTCCGTGAGCGTATCGGGCTGCCATCCGCCGCCATCCTCGATCGCCTGCCGGCGCCAGACGCCGGCGGTGCCGTTGAAGTTGAAGAAGCAGCCGCCGCGGTGGCGGGCGCCGTGCTCCAGGACGAAGTGCGCATCGAGCAGCAACGCCTGCACGCGCGTGAGCCACGAATATTCCTGGTTCACATGCCCCCAGCGTGCCTGCACCATGCCGACGCCCGGCTGCCGCAGCGCGGGGATCGAACGCCGCAGAAAATCTCGGGGCGGCAGAAAGTCGGCGTCGAAGATGGCGATGGCGTCGCCGCGGGCCGCACGCAGGCCGGCCGCCAGCGCGCCAGCCTTGTAGCCCGTCCGCACGGTGCGGCGCAGCCGCTGAATCCTCACTCCGCGCGCCTGCCAGCGCGCAACGGCCCGGGCGGCGATTTGCTGCGTTTCGTCCGTCGAGTCGTCCAGCACCTGGATGTCCAGGCGTTCGGCCGGGTAGTCGAGATTCGCCGCCGCATCGATGAGGCGCTCGACCACGTACAGCTCGTTGTAGATCGGGAGCTGGACGGTAACGGCGGGCAGGTCTTCCGCCGGACAGGGGGACGGCGTCGGCCGCGCCCGATTTCTTGTATAAAGGTAGAGCAGATAGCAGCGGTGCGCGGCGTACGCGCTCAGGCACAGCAGGAGCGTGAAGTAGAACCCGAGCAGCAACGATTCCGGTGAGGGATTGAAGACCGCGTCGACGGCAGCCACGCGGCGCACGGTACAGGCCACGGTTCTGCAAGTCAATCGCACACCGCCGCGCCGGCGGCATGGACCAGGATCAGCTGCGGGATGTCCTCGAACGGGTCGCGCGCGGCGCGGCAAGCACTGATCAGGCAGCGGCCGAGCTGACCGCCCTGCTGCGGCGCATGCCGTTCGAGGACCTCGGGTTCGCGCGAGTGGATCACCACCGCGCGATCAGGCAGGGATTCCCGGAGGTGGTCTTCGGCGCCGGCAAGACGCCGGCGCAGGTGGCGGCCATCGCCGAACGCATCGTTGCCGCCGGCCAGCCGCTGCTCGTTACCCGCACCGACGAAACCGCTTACGCCGCCGTGGCGCAGGTGGTGTCCGAGGCGCAATTCCACCGGGTCGCGCGCATCATTTCGCATGGCGCCCGCTCCGGCGCCGACGGCGCGGGCACGATCCTCATCGCGGCCGCGGGCACTTCCGACCTTCCGGTAGCTGAAGAGGCGCGGGTGAGCGCGGAACTGCTGGGCAACGAGGTGGATGCGCTGTACGACGTCGGAGTGGCCGGGTTGCACCGGCTGCTGGCCGAGCGGGAGCGCATCGAGCGCGCGCGGGTTATCATCGCCGTCGCCGGCATGGAAGGCGCCCTGCCGAGCGTGATCGGCGGGCTGGTCGGCGTCCCGGTCATCGCGGTGCCGACGAGCGTGGGTTACGGCGCCAGCTTCGGCGGGCTGGCGGCGCTGCTGGGCATGCTGAACAGTTGCGCGGCCGGCGTAGCGGCCGTCAATATCGACAACGGCTTCGGGGCGGCGGCGGTGGCCAGCCTCATCAATCACCCGCCCTGATCGGCGACCGCGTCGATGCCAGGAGTCCGTGTTTGTTTGCGGAGGATCCGACATGCACGAAAACACGATCCGGGCGCTCGAGTTCGACCGGATCGTAGGAGTCGTCCGCAGCTTCGCGCTGACGCCCCTCGGAGCGGCGCGGCTCGCCGGGATGGAGCCGCACACGGACCTCGACGGCGCCCGGGCCGCGTTGGCCGCCACCACCGAATGCGTCGCGTACGTCGAGACGAACGGCCCCATCGGCCTGGAGGCTCCGGCGGACCTCGATCAGACACTGACCAGCCTGGCCGTCGAAGGTCTGCCCCTCGAACCGGTTCAACTGCGCGGGCTCGCCGCTTTCCTGCTGTCCATCGACGCCGTCCGGCGCGCGGTCGGCGACGCCGGCGGCGGACCGTTCCCGTTGCTGCAGGCGGCCCTGGAAGGCTGCCGTCCGTTCGCCGCCGAGATCGCCGACATCCGATCGCGGATCGACGAGAACGGAGACGTGGTGGACGACGCATCGTCCCAGCTCCGTTCCCTGCGGGAGGGGCTGCGCCGGCAGACGGGACGCCTCCGCCGCACGCTCGACTCCTATCTGCGCGGCAAGACGACGGCGCGGTATCTCCAGGACCAGGTCGTGATGGAGCGCGCCGGCCGCTGCGTGCTGGTCGTCAAGGCCGAGCACCGCGGGGCCATTCCGGGCATCGTCCACGGCAGCTCCGGCAGCGGCGCCAGCCTGTTCCTGGAGCCGCTCAGCACGGTGGATGTCAACAACGAGATAGTCACCCTGCGAGAGCGCGAGGCGGCCGAGGTGCAACGGATTCTGCTGGAGCTGGCGAACGCCCTGCGCAAGCGGGCGGCCGATCTGCAATCGACCCTGCAGGCCGCCACCGAGATCGACGCGGTGCAGGCGCGGGCTGCATTCGCGCAGTTGTGCGGCGGCCGGGCGCCCGAGCTCGTCGACACGCCGCACCTGGAACTCCCCGGCGCACGGCATCCGCTGCTGATTCCGGGCGTACGCCGGCGGCTCGGCGCCGGTGATCCCGAAGCGGACAAGCCGCCGGTGCCAGTCGATATCCGGGTCGTCCCGCCGCTGGCGGTGCTCGTGATCACCGGGCCCAACACCGGCGGCAAGACGGTGGCGCTGAAGACGGCCGGCCTGCTGGCGCTGATGGCGCAGGCCGGGCTGCACGTGCCGGCGGAGCCCGGGTCCCGCGTCACGGCCTTCCGCACGGTGTTCGCGGACATCGGCGACGAGCAGTCGATCACCGCCAGCGTATCCACGTTCTCCGGCCATGTCCGCAACGTGGTCGACATGGACCGGCAACTGCAACTGCCTGCGCTCGTGCTGCTCGACGAGGTGGGCGCGGGCACGGATCCGCTGGAGGGCGGTGCGCTCGGGGCCGAGCTCATCGAGCATTTTCGCCGGCGTGGCGCCGTCGTCGTGGCGACGACGCACGACGACATGCTGAAGACGTACGCGGCCACCACCGACGCCGTGACGTGCGCGGGCTTCGGCTTCGATGCGGAGACGTACGCGCCGAACTACCGGTTGACGTACGGCACGCCCGGGCGCAGTCTGGCGCTGGAGATCGCGTCCCGCCTCGGCGTGCCGCCGGCCGTCATCGACGCGGCGCGCAAGCGCCGCAGCGAGCGTGAGGCGCAGCTCGCGGAGCACCTCGCCAAGGTGGACCGCGACCTTCGCGAGCTGGAGAAGGAACGTCAGCATATCGCGGCGGAGCGGAATCGGCTGGCAACCGACAGCGCGGAGCTCACGGCGGCGCGGCAGAAACTGGACGCGCGGGGCGAGGATCTGCGGCAGCGGGCGGGCGGCGCCGTGGACGATCGCGTGCGTGCGGCGCGGAAGGAAATCGACGCCATCGTCGAGAGGCTGCGGGCACGGGCTGCGGAGCTGGAAGACACGGCAGCCGCTCGGGTTGCCGCGGGCGGGGCGGCGCTGACTACCGGCGACGTGGGCTCCGCGCGCGCCACGGCCCAGGCGGCGCTCGAAGCCGTCGCAACAGCGACGCAGACCGGCGCTGCGGCCGCGGTCCCGGCATCCGCTACACAGCGGTCGGGCCGGCGGCCCGCACTGCGCGTGGGCTCCACGGTGAGCGTGGCGGGTCTGGGGCTCCGCGGCCAGTTGCGGGCGCTGTACCAGACCGAGGCGGAAGTTGACGTGCGGAACAAGCGGCTGCGTGTGCCGCTTGCCGATTTGCAGGAGGCGCCGGACGGCGGGCGGGTCGCGGCGACCGGCCGCGTCACCAGTCGGACCTCGCCCTCCTCCGCGCTCGCCGCGGAGCTGAACGTCATCGGCTGCACGGCCGACGAAGCGCTGGCGCGCGCCGAACGGTATCTGGATCAGGCGGTGCTGCACGAACAGCGGCAGGTGCGCATCATCCACGGCCGCGGCTCCGGCGTGCTGCAGCGTTCGATTGCGGGCATGCTTGCGGCCCACCCGCAGGTCGACCGCTTCGCGCCGGCCGAGCGCGGGCAGGGCGGCGACGGCGTCACGGTCATCGAGCTGAAAGACTAGCAGCGCATGGGACGCTTCCCGCCCCAGTTCGTCGACGACCTCAAGGCGCAGGCCGACATCGTCCAGGTCGTGCAGGACGTCGTCCCGCTGAAGAAGGCCGGCAGCTCGTACAAGGGGCTGTGTCCGTTCCACAACGAAAAGACGCCGTCGTTCCACGTGAATCAGGACAAGGGGTTCTTCAAGTGCTTCGGCTGCGGTGTCGGGGGCGATGTCGTCAAGTTCGTCGAGCTGCACGAGAAGCTCGCGTTTCCGGAAGCGGTGCGGCTACTCGCCGAGCGCTTCGGCGTCCAGGTGCCCGAGTCGGCCGACGCGGAGCGCGACGCGGCCGCCGACGCCCGCCGCGAGGCGCTGCTCAAGGTGCACAGCCTGGCCGCCGCCTGGTTTCAACAGCAACTGGCCGGGCCGGCCGGCCGGGGCGCGCGGTCGCATCTCGAAGCGCGCGGCATCCGCGCCGAAACGATCGACCGGCTGGCGCTGGGGTACGCTCCCCCACAGCGCGACAGCCTGCGGCGGCACCTGATCGATGCCGGCCAGCCGCTCGACCTGCTGCTCGACAGCGGGCTGGTCGTGGAACGGGACGGGGGGCGGGTACTGGACCGCTTCCGGAACCGGCTGATGATTCCGATCTGCCGCGACGGCGGCGCCGTGGTGGCGTTTGGAGGGCGGGTGCTCGAATCCGGCCAGCAGCCGAAGTACATGAACTCTCCGGAGTCGCTGCTGTATACGAAGAGCCGGACATTGTATGGTTTACATCTCACCAAGGCCGCGATACGGCGACTGGGATACGCCGTGATGGTGGAAGGGTACTTCGACTTCGCGCAGGTGGTGCAGGCGGGCGTACAGCCCGCCGTGGCCACCTGCGGCACCGCGGTAACCGCGCAGCAGGCGCGGTTGCTGCGCAGATTCGCCTCGAAGGTCATCGTCAGCTTCGATCCCGACACGGCCGGGCAGGCCGCGGCGACCCGCACCGGCGCGCTGCTCACCAGCGAAGGCCTGCAGGTCAACATCGCGACGCTGCCGGACGGCGAGGATCCCGACACGTGCGTGCGCCGGCACGGCGGCGAGCGCTACACCGAGGTACTGCGCACCTCGCAACGCTTCTTCGATTGCGCGCTCGAAGACGCGTCCGCCGGGCGCGATCTCTCCCGCAACGCCCAACTCACGGCATTCCTTTCCGATATGCTCACGGTCATCCACGCGTTTCCGGAAAGCGTGGTTCGCGAGAAACATGCCGATGCCGTCATGCACAGGGCGGATGTCAAGTCGGAAGCCGTACGCGCGGACTACCGCCGCGCCGCTGTCGCGCGGCGCGCCTCGCTCGGCAACGTCACGACGCAATCGGTCGGGCGCAGGGCCACCACGGCCGAGGAAGGCATAATCTGGGCTACGATGCACGACACCCGTGCCGCGCTGGAAGCTCTTGCAGGCACCGAGCCCGAGGACTTCAAGGGGCTCGCAACGGAGTCCATCCTGCGCGTAGCCCGGACGCTGGTGGAATGGCCGGCCGACACGGTGCCCCAAGCGTTACTGGAGCGCCTTGACGGCGCGGAAGCCGAGGAAGTGAAACGCATCGCAGCGCACGCGCACGCGCCGGTCGAGGACGTGCAGGACTGTGCGCGGAACCTGCAGCGCGATCGCTACAAGCGCGAACGCGTCGAGCTGCAGGACGAAATCGCCCGCCGGCAGCAGATCGGCTCCGACGATGCTGCCACGGAGCTCGATGCGCTCTTGCGGCGCAAGATGGAATTGGCACAGCGCATAGAGCAACTGGGAGGAAGCGATACACGACAAGTTCCACGCGGGGAGCAGCCCCAAGTCATAGAAGCCCCAAGCAAGTGATGTCGTCAATCGAAGAGAAGTACGACGAGGTTCGCCAGCTCATCGCCCTCGGAAAGGAGAAGGGATACCTCCTTTACGAGGAGGTCAACGACATGCTGCCCGTGGAGTTGACCTCATCCGAAGAGCTGGACGACCTGTTCAGCGTGCTGGGCAACGCCGGCATCGAGGTCGTCGACTCCGAGCGCAAGTACCGTGACGAGAAGCTGACCGAGCTGCGCAGCGACGACAGCGACGAAGTCGAGCTGGATCTCACGCCAGGCGCGGTTGACAAGACGAACGACCCCGTCCGCATGTACCTGCGCGAGATGGGCACGGTGCCGCTGCTGACACGCGAGGGAGAGGTCGCCATCGCGAAGCGGATCGAACGCGGCCGGCGTTCGGTGATCAAGACCATTTCCCGCACCCAGACGGCGGCGCAGGTCGTCATCGCGCTGGGCGAGCAGCTCCGGCGCGGCGAGCGGACCGTCCGGGAGCTGGTAACGCTGCAGGACGACGATCTGAGCGAAGCCCGCCTGATGCAGCAGGCGCAGTCGCTGCTGGAGCAGATCGACCGCATCCATGACAAGTACGGCGCTGTCCAGGAAACCGAGCGCCGGCTGGCCGCGGTCGCCAGGCGCGATCGGCGGCTTTACCGCGAGTGCCGGCGGCAACGGTTGCGCGCGGGGGTCGAGCTGTCGCGGCTGATTCGCGCCATCGACTTCACGGAAACGATCAGACGGCGCCTGATCGGACTGATCAAGCAGGTTGCGCAGGGCGTACAGGGCGTGCGGCTGGAGATTGAGACAATCGACCGGCAACTGAAGGCCGAGCCGCGGCGCGCGCGCCAGAACGGCGACGAACGGAAGCTGTTGACGCGCAAGCTGCGGGAGCTGCGCGCGGAGCTCCGGCAGCGCATGGCCGAGTTCCAGGAAACGCCGGACGAGGTCAACCGGCTGCTGCTGACCATCGTCCGCGGCGAGGCCCAGGCCGGTCAGGCCAAGAAGGAGCTCGTGGAGGCCAACCTGCGGCTCGTGGTGTCGATTGCCAAGAAGTACACCAACCGCGGCCTGCAGTTCCTGGATCTCATTCAGGAAGGCAACATCGGTCTGATGAAGGCCGTGGACAAGTTCGAGTACCGGCGCGGCTACAAGTTCTCCACGTACGCGACCTGGTGGATCCGCCAGGCAATCACGCGGGCCATCGCGGACCAGGCGCGGACCATCCGCATTCCGGTGCACATGATCGAGACCATCAACAAGCTGGTGCGCACGTCACGGGCGCTGGTCCAGGAGTTCGGGCGAGAGCCGACGCCGGAAGAGATCGCCGAACGGATGGACATGCCGGTGAACAAGGTGCGCAGGGTGCTCAAGATCGCGCAGGAACCCATTTCGCTGGAGACGCCGATCGGCGAGGAGGAAGACAGCCATCTGGGCGACTTCATCGAGGACCGGCAGGTCGTCTCGCCGGCGGAGGCGGTGATCAACCTCAACCTCAAGGACCAGACCGAATCCGTGCTCAAGACCCTTACGCCGCGCGAGGAGAAGGTAATCAAGATGCGCTTCGGCGTGGGCGACGGCAGCGAGCACACACTCGAAGAAGTCGGCCAGAACTTCGCGGTCACCCGCGAGCGGATACGGCAGATCGAGGCCAAGGCCCTGCGAAAGCTGCGCCATCCGTCCCGCAGCCGTAAGCTCCAGGCGTTCCTTGAAGGCAGTACATAATGCTACGGTGACGGGGCCCATAGCTCAGTGGTCAGAGCCGCCGGCTCATAACCGGCTTGTCCCAGGTTCGAATCCTGGTGGGCCCACCAATCATCGCGCGCGGGTCGACCGGTTGGTCGGTCCAGCCGTGCTAGGATCTCGTCCCGTGCGCGCAAGACCCCGTCTCCTTTGGCGCCGAGCACAGCGTACCGTTCCCGGCCGGGCCGTCCGCCGCCCGGCCGCACTTCCGACATCCGCAGCCACTGCGCCCCGCCACGCGGGGCTTTTTTTTGCCGTCGATGCTCGCCGACCTTGAACAACTGATCGAACTGCAGCGGCTCGAAGACGACGCCGCGGTCGCCCGCTCCCGGATCGGCGAAATCCCGGCCTGCATCGACGCGCTCAGCGCCCGGATCGAAGTGTGTACCGGGGCGTTGGCCCATGCGCAGCAAGCGCTGGAGGAGCTGCGCAAGGACCGGTTGGAGCTGGAAAAGCAGCTCGCGGCTGTTCAGGCCCGCCTGGAACGGTTCCGGGACCAGCTCATGCAGGTGAAGACCAACAAGGAATATCAGGCGATGCAGCACGAGATCGCCGCCGCGGAAGACGAACACCGCCGCCTGGAAGACGACATCCTCGAACGGATGATCGAGGGAGATGACCTGACGGAGGAAGTCGAGCGCGCCACAAGCCGGCTGAATGCAGAGCAGGGTGCGGTCGACGCGGAACGCGCCACGCTCGAGGGCGAGCGGGATACGCTGGAAACCAGGCTGGAGCAACTGGTTGAAGAGCGCGCGCGGCACGTAGGCGCGCTGACGCCGCGACTGCTGTCGCTGTTCGAGACCGTCGCGCAGCGCCGCAACGGCCTGGCCGTCGTGCCGGCGCGGAATGGCCGGTGCTCTTCATGCCAGGTCCGGCTGCGCCCCCAGTTGTTCAACGACGTGCTCGCGAACAGCCGGCTCATCCAGTGCGAGAGCTGCCAGCGCGTGCTGTACTTCGACAGCGACGCGACCGCTTCCGGGGGCGAGTCCGGGGGATGAGCACTCCGGTCATCGCCTACATTGACGGCGGCTCGCGCGGCAATCCCGGTCTGGCCGGCTACGGTGTGCGCATCGAGGCCAGCGACGGCGCGCTCGTCGAGGAGCTGAACGGCGCCATCGGCATCGCAACGAACAACGTCGCAGAGTACCGTGGCCTGCTGGCCGCCTTGACCTGGCTGGACAGGAACAGCTACCGCGACGCGCTCATCCGGTCGGACTCCGAGTTGCTTACCCGGCAGATGACCGGACAGTTCAAGGTCCGCCACCCTGCGCTGAAACCGCTGCACGCGGAGGCAACGGCGATCGTCAGGCGGCTCGGCCGCGTGCAGTTCGAACACGTGCGCAGGTCCGCCAACGTGGAGGCCGATCGACTGGCGAATGCGGCCATGGACCGCGCTGCCGGCGGCGGCCGCCCGGAACCCTCCCTTCCGGCCTCACCTGTTCCCATCGGCGACGCCGCCGTTGCCCGCGGTGTCCTCGGCATCGGCATCGACATCGAATCCGTGACGCGCGTCGGCGCGTTGCTGGAACGCTATGAAACCCGCTTCGTCGAGCGCGTATTCACCGCGGCCGAAGCGGCGTACTGCCTGCGCCGCGCGAGGCCAGCGCAGCACCTCGCAGCGCGCTTCGCGGCGAAGGAGGCGGCGATGAAGGCACTCGGCACCGGCCATTCCCATGGCGTCGTCTGGCGCAGCGTGGAAGTATTGCGCGAGACCGGCCCTCCACGGCTGCAGTTCCACGGCGCCGCTGCCCGCCGCTTCGACGCGATGGGCGCGACCCGCTCCCTGGTCGCCATAAGCCACTCGGGCGATTTCGCACTGGCCCAGGTCATGGTGCTGGGGAAATGACTCCCACGGTTTACGTCCGGCGCCGTTTCCGTCCAGACAGTCCCCCCGCGGCGCTCGCGTAGTTCCACAAGCCCCGCTGTCTCTATCAGTTGCGCGGACAGCGCGCTCGTCTCCCCCTATGGCACGCGGCTTGCGTCCCGCAATGGATCCATAAACTCCAGGGAGACAGACAGATGACAGTGAAGATCGTACCGAGCACCGCCGGTGCGCCGGCCGGCAAGCTGGCAGACGCCGAGCTGCACTTTTCCGAGGGAATCCTTGCGGGATTGAAGCTGGTGGGCTTCACCGTCTGGGACGGGCGCGACGACCGCGGGCGCGGAGTTACCTTTCCCGCACGGCAGTACACGGTAAATGGCGAGCGGCGTCACTACGTGCTGCTGCGGGCTGCCGGAGACGCCGGCGGGACCGACCCGCTCCGCGAGTTGATCCTCCGCGAATACGCCGCCTACGAGCAGTCTTTCGCAGACGACCGACTTTCTTAGGCAACGGCTACCGGTGTTACCGGCGGGCCTGCATGGCCTGCGGCGCTTCGTCGAGCGTCATGTCGACGTCGATCTCCGCGTCGTCACCGTCGGTCGCCGGCTGTGGCTCCTCCGGCACGGACGCGTCGGCAGCATCCGCCACGGGCTCCCCAGCCGGTTCGGCGGTGGGCGTCGCCTCGGGCTCAGATCGCCGCCAACCAGCGTACGCCTCCAGGTCGACCGGCGTCTGCGCCGTTCGTGACACCTGCTCCGACTGTTCCGCGGGATCCGTGAAGCCGGTGGCAATCACGGTTATCTTTATCTCGCCCTCCATTTGCGGGTCGACCACGGCTCCGAAGATGATGTTTGCGTCCTCGTCCGCCGCCTGCTGGACGACCGACGCCGCCTCGCTCACCTCGATCATGCTGATGTCGTGGCCGCCCGTGACGTTCACGAGCACGCCGCGCGCGCCGTCGACCGACACGTCTTCCAGCAACGGGCTGGAAATGGCGCGCGTCGCGGCCTCGACGGCGCGCGTCTCCCCGCGGCCGACGCCGGTGCCCATGATGGCAAGTCCCATGCGCGACATGATGGTGCTGACGTCCGCGAAGTCGAGATTGATGATCCCCGGCACCAGCACGAGGTCGGATATCCCCTGAATCGCCTGCAGGAGCACTTCGTCGACCGTGGCAAACGCCTGCGTCAGGCTGGTCTTGCGGTCGACCATGGAGAGCACACGCTCGTTCGGAATGGTAATCACCGTGTCGACGCACTTGCGGAGCTCTTCGAGCCCGCGCGCGGCCTGCAGGGCGCGCTGTTTCCCTTCGAAGGCGAACGGCTTGGTCACCACCGCCACGGTCAGCGCCCCGAGCTCGGTCGCCAGGTTGGCGATGACCGGCGCCGCGCCGGTGCCCGTGCCACCGCCCAGCCCGGCGGTGACGAATACCATGTCGGCGCCGTCCAGGGCGCCGATCAGCTCCCCCGTGTCCTCCAGCGCCGCACGCCGTCCCATGTTCGGATCGGCGCCCGCGCCGAGCCCCTTCGTCAACTTGGCGCCGATCTGCAAGCGCACGGGCGCCGTGCTGCGCGCGAGGGCCTGCGTATCCGTATTGGCGACAATGAACTCGACGCCCATTATGCTGGCGCCGACCATCTGCTCCACGGCGTTGCCGCCGCCGCCGCCGACCCCGATCACCTTGATTCGAGCGCCCGGATCTGCAGCGGCGTCAAGCGACAGGCGCATGTCGTCGACGTCGGTCCAATCATCGTTGCCATCACCGCTGTGCTGCTCCGTCATGGCTTGCTTCCCTCCTCTTTCGGCGTCCGTTCCGTTCAGAAAAATTCCTTGAAGAGCCCGCGCACGCGCAGCGCGGCGCGGCTCAACACGCCAACGCCGAGCGCTTGATCCCGTTCGGCCATCTGCCTGCGGTGGGCGTGCATTACAAGCCCGACCGCCGTCGCGAACGCGGGGTTGCTCACGTGGTCGGCCAGGCCACCCACGCCGACCGGGTGCCCGCGCCGGATCTGGAGATCGAACATCTGGCCGGCCACTTCCATGATGCCGTCGAGCATCCCGGTACCGCCCGCCAGGACAATGCCGGAATGCAGCGAGCGCTCGTAGCCGTCGTTGCGAATCTCATCCCACAGGCGGCGGAAGAGATCCTCCACGCGCGGCTGGATGACGTCCGCGAGAATCCGCCTCGGTATCGTGCGCGGCGGCCGCCCGCCAACGCTGGCCACGTCGATGGTCTCGTTCTCGTCCAGCAGACTGGCCAGCGCGCACCCGTAGCGGCGCTTGGTCTTCTCGGCGTCCGGGATCGGCATGCGCAAGCCCACCGCAATGTCGTTGGTGAGGTGCTCTCCACCCAGCGCGAGGGCGCCCGTGTGCCACAGGCTGCCCTTCTCGTAGATAGCGAAGTCGGTCGTGCCGCCGCCGATGTCGACCAGCGCCACCCCCAGCTCCTTCTCGTCCTCCGTCAGCACAGCATCCGCGGCAGCCAGTTGTTCGAGCGTGGTGTCGACAACCGCGACGCCCACGCGGTTGACGCACGCCACGACGTTCTGCGTCGAGGCGGTGCTGCCGGTGACCACGTGCACGTTGACCTCCAGCCGCGTGCCGGTCATCCCGACCGGCGCGTCGATTCCCTCCTGCTCATCCACGACGAAGTCCTGCGGCAGGACGTGGACGATCTCGCGCCCGCTCGGCAGCGCCACCGCCTTGGCTGCGTCGATGGCCCGCCGTACGTCCTCGCTCGTTATCTCCCGGTTCTTGCCGGTCATGGCAACGACGCCGCGGCTGTTGAAAGCCTTCGCGTGCGTCCCCGACAACCCGAGGTGCACCGAATCGATCTCGACGCCGGCGGTCAACTCCGCTTCCTCGATGGCCTGCTTGATCGATTCGACCGCCGCATCAAGATTGACCACCGCGCCGCGGCGAATGCCGCACGACTCCGCGCGGCCGATGCCGACGACGTCCAGGCTGCCGTCCTCGAGCGCCTCGGCCACCACGGCCACGATGGACGACGTCCCTACGTCAAGGCCGACGAGATACTGTTCACTACGCGTCACGCGTCCTCCGCCGCCAGCTTCCGTCGGTCACTGCGTGTATCCGCTGCCCGCCGGGCGGACGTACACGCGCTGGTCGTACCGCAGGTCGACGTAGTCGATCTCCGGGACCGCGCTCCGCAGCGCCTGCGCCAGCTCCAGATACCGATCCAGGCGTTCGACGAAGCGTTGATCGCCGAGATGCAGCAGCGTCGGATCACCGCTCAGCAGCACGACGGCGTCCGCCGCGTCGGTTACGTCGATCTGGGACACGAGATCCGCCAGATCCGGCCGCGCTGTCAGCGCATCCATCAGGCGCGCCGCGAGCTGCGTCCGCGCTCGATCGACGGTCGAGCCGCGTGGATTGCGCATTTCCAGACCGTCGATGACCGGCAGCCGGAAATGGGCGAACTGCGGCCGGTATTCGTCGATCACGGTCCCCGTAGGATCGACGAGATACAACTGCGTCGCGATGCGGAACAGACCGACGGGCTCGCGCTCGGTGATCGTCACTTCAATCGTTGCCGGCAGCAGCCGCCGCAGCGTGGCTTCCTGTACCCACCCCGACTTCAACAGCTCCTGCCGATAGGCCGCCAGATCGACTTCCAGGATGCTGGCACCGTGGAGCCGGTCGAGCAGCGCCAGCACCTCTCCACTCGAGATGTTCCGGTTGCCCGTGACCGTGACGTGCTCGACACGCAGAAGCTCGGCGTGACGCAGGAGCTCCGGCCCGAAATACGCCCCGGCCGCTGCCACGCTCAGCGCCAGCACCAGCCGCACGGAGCGGCCGGACACCCGGAAGGACCGCTTGGGGAACGGCTGCACGCGCGCGCGCCTGAACCGCTTGTCCGCCTGCAGCCGCACGCCTGTCATGGACTGCCTCCGGTCTTGCGGCGGAGCGCCGCGACGATCCGTTCCGGCACGGCCGCAATCGATCCGGCGCCGAGGGTCACGACGACATCTCCCGCGCGCGCTTCGGCCGCGACCAGCTCCGGAATCGCGTCGAGCGATTCGGCCACGCGCACCGGTGTCCCCGAGCCGCGCCGGATTGCTGCCGCGACCGCCTCGGCCGTCGCGCCGGGCACGGGCGCCTCTCCGGCCCCGTAGACGGCCGCGACGAGCACGTCGTCGGCCGCCGCGAACGCCGCTCCGAACCGCTCCAGCAAACGAATCGTCCGGCTGTATCGATGGGGTTGGAACACCACCCGGACACGCGCCGGCGCACCGAGCCTTACCGTCTCGAGCACCGCTTCGATCTCCGTGGGATGGTGGCCGTAGTCGTCGACCACCGTAACGCCCGCAACCCTTCCACGCCGCTGCAGGCGCCGCTCGGCGCCCCGGTAGCGCGCCAACGCGGCGGCCGCCACGCCGGGCGGCACGTCGAAATGCATACCCGCCGCCACGGCAGCCAGAGCGTTCCGCAGGTTGTGGCGCCCCGGCACGGCGAGGCGCAGCTCGAACTCCGTTTCCGCGGCGCCGGCGATGCCCACGCGGCATGCGGACCCGGACGCATGCAGCTCGATGTCGCGCGCGTGCAGCCGCGCGGCGGCGCCGCCCGTTCCGCAGGTCATCACGTTGACGCCGCGCCGCGCGGCGCCGTCCCGCAGGCGCGGCAGCAGCCGCCGCAGCCCCGGATCGTCGCCGCACGCCACGATGCAGCCGCCGGCGGGCACCTGGTCCGCAAAGCGCACGAAGGCGTCTTCCAGATCCGCCATGCCGGCGTACGCGTCCAGGTGCTCCTCGTCGAGATTCGTCAAGACGGCCACTTCCGGCGACAGACGGAGAAACGAGCGGTCGCTCTCGTCCGCCTCCACCACGATCAACTGCCCCTCTCCCAGACGCGCGCCGC
Organism: Vicinamibacterales bacterium; assembly: GCA_965207665.1. Classification (GTDB taxonomy): domain Bacteria; phylum Acidobacteriota; class Vicinamibacteria; order Vicinamibacterales; family UBA8438; genus JAAXGX01. Next base: position 1,226,722 of record CBDBMV010000002.1, on the reverse strand, counting down.
CTTCGAACGCCCGCAATGTGCCGCCGATGACGACCGTGGGATCGAGCCCGCCGGCCAGTAGCACGACCGCCGCCATGGCTGCAGTGGTCGTCTTGCCGTGCGAGCCCGCCACCGCCACGCCACGCTTCGCGTCGGCCAACCGCGCCAGCATCTCGCCTCTTGCCATCAGCGCCATGGAACTGCGCGCCGCTGCCTGCCGCTCCGGATTGTCAGCCGGCACGGCGCTCGAGAACACGACCACGTCGGCGCCCTCGACGTGACTCGCCGCATGCTGATCGGCGATGCGCACGCCCAGGCCCGACAGCCGATCCGTAACGGACGTGCGGCGGAGGTCCGACCCGCTCACCACGCAACCGAGCTGCACGAGCAACTCGGCGATTGCACTCATCCCGCTGCCTCCCACGCCCACCAGGTGGACGCGCGTCCCCGGCCCGACCGTGCGCGGCAACGTCAGCGTTTATCCCTCAACGCGAGCAGGCGCTCCATCCGGTCGACGACCGTGGCGGCCGCGTCCGGTCTGGCCAGCCCGCGGCTCGCCGCGGCCAGCGCCGAGCGCCGAGCGCCATCGGACGCCAGCGCCAGGATCCGCGTCGCCAGCGTCGTTCCCGACAACTCCCGCTCATCGATGACCTCTGCCGCGCCCGCGGCCTCCATGGCCGCTGCATTGCGCCGCTGGTGGTCGTTCGCCGCGCGGCCGAACGGCACGAGCACGGCGGGAAGCCCGGCGGCGGCGACTTCCGCCAGCGTGGTCGCGCCAGCGCGACAAACGATCAAGTGCGCAGCCGCCATCTCGCGGTCCATCTCTTCGATGAACGGCGCCACCCGCACCGGCAGGCCGGCCGCCCGGTACCCCTCGCGCACGATGTCCAGGTCGCGCTCGCCCGTCTGGTGAGTGAGGCGAATCGGCCGCCCCGAGCGCACGATGTGCCCGGCCGCCTCCACCATGGCGACGTTGATCGTGTGAGCGCCCTGCGAGCCGCCAATCACCAGCACGCGCACCTCACCGGTTTCCGAATCCCCGCCCGGCCGGTCCACCGCAAAGAAGCTCGCGCGCACCGGATTGCCGCTCACGAAGCCGCGGCCGTGGAAGTACGGCAGGGCCGCTTCCGACGGGACGGCGGCCGCGCGCACGACGCGCGCGAGAATCCGGTTGGTCACGCCGGGTACGGCGTTCTGCTCCAGCAGCATGGTCGGCAGGCCGCCCAGCGCCGCGCACAGCACCAGGGGACCGGAGCTGTAGCCGCCGAGCCCGACCACGAGCCGGGGCTTGTGACGTCTGAGGAGCGCCGCTGCATCGAACATGCTCACCGGCAACAGCGCGAGACCGCGCAGGAGATCGCCCGCCGACTGCCCCACCAGCCCGCGCGTCCGGATGCGATCCAGCGCGAACCCGCCGCGTTCCACGATCCGCGCCTCCAGCGCCTTGCCGCTGCCGGCGAACACGATGTGGGCGGCCGGATGGCGGCGGCGCAACTCGTACGCCACCGCGATGCCCGGAAACAGATGCCCGCCCGTTCCGCCGCCGGCGAACAGCACGCGGGCGGCACGGCTCGACGTCGACGCGGAAGGTTCCCCGGGCAAGTACGAACCTCATGTCTCGGCCGACGCGTGCTGCGAGATGTTCAACAGGATCCCCATGCCCGTCAGACTCACGAGCAGCGAAGACCCGCCGGCGCTCACCAGCGGCAGCGGGATCCCCGTGGTGGGCAACAATCCGAGCACCACGCTGATGTTGACGAACGCCTGCAACGCAACCATCGTGGTCAGTCCGGCCGCCAGCAGCGCACCGAACCGGTCGGGCGCCAGCGCCGCCACGCGGAAGCCGCGCAGGACGATGACGCAGAAGCACAACAGGATGATCGACGCGCCGATCAGACCTGTCTCCTCGGCGATGACGGCGTAGATGAAGTCGGTATGCGGGTACGGCAGATAGAACAGCTTCTGCACGCCCGCCATCAGTCCCTGCCCGAACAGGCCGCCCGTCCCTACGGCGATCTGCGCCTGGATGATCTGAAAGCCGTCGCCGAGCGGGTCTTCCCAGGGGTCGAGGAATGCGAGCATGCGCCGGCGGCGGTATTCGGCGCTCGTCAGCACCACGTACATGAGCGGCAGCAGCGCGGCTCCGACGCCCACGAGGTACTGGTAGCTGAGACCGGCGGCGAAGACCATGGCGCCGACGATGAGCATCAACACCAGCGTGGTGCCGAAATCGGGCTGGAGCAGGATCAGCGCGCCGATCAGGCCGCTGACAAACACTATCGGGGGCAGCGAGTATCCGATGTCGTCGATCCGGTGCATCCGGCGCTCCAGAACCGCCGCGGCGAACAGGATCACGGCCAGCTTGGAGAGCTCGGACGGTTGCACGCCCAGACCCGCGATGCCCAGCCAGCGCCGCGTCCCGTTGATGGGCTGCGCGAACAGCACGGCGATCAGCGCGGCCACGGTCAGCCCCAGGACGGTCCATACGACAAGCGGATGCCGCAGCCGGCGGTAGTCCACCTGGCTCGCCACCAGCAGCAACGCCATGCCGAGCACGATCCAGATCGCCTGCTTGGACAGGAAGAAATAGGGCTGGTCATAGCGGTCCATGGCCAGCAGCGCCGACGCGCTGTACACCATCACGACGCTGGTACAGGCCAGCAGCAGAATGGACAGGAACAACAGCTTGTCGGATTTCAGTTTCCGTGCCATGCTCTGCGCCTTGCGCCGGTACGTGCCTACAGCGCGCGGCCGGCGCAGCCGATACGCTCTGTACGCCCCGTTCGTGAGCTGTCAGCAGTCATCAACCAGGCTCGGGGTAGAGACACCAGCCTCGCAGGCCGGGGTGACCCGGCCTGCGCTCCCAGCGGCCGACTCTCTACCGCCGCAGCCCGGCTGATGACTGCTCACCGCTCACGATGCGGCCGTATCCTGCGCCAGTCGCGCCACCTCCTCCTTGAAGACCCGGCCCCGCTCGGCATAGTCGCGGAACATGTCGAGGCTCGCGCATGCCGGGGCCAGCAGTACGGTCCCGCTGCCGCGGGCGAGGGCAAGCGCCGCACGCACGGCAGCTCGCAGCGAGGGCGCTTCCGTTACGTTCACGGTCGCGCCGAGCTCCGCCCGTATGCGCGCGCTGGCCTCGCCAATGGCGACGACTGCGCGCGCGCGTGCGGCCAGCGCCGGGGCCAGCTCGGCCAGGTTGCCGCCCTTGAAACGCCCGCCCATGATGACGACGACGCCCCGCTCGGAAGACTCGATCGCGGCCCGCGCGGCGAGCACGTTCGTGGCCTTTGAATCGTTCACGAAACGCACGCCCGCGACTTCGCCCGCGGGCTCCAGCACGTGCTCGCAACCGCTGAACGCGCGGACCGCGCGCTCGATGGCGGCAGGCGAGACACCGGCGGCGCTGGCTGCGGCCGACGCCGCCAGCACGTCGCTCAACAAGTGACGGCCGGGCACCTGCACGGCCGAGAGCGGCAGCAGCGGCCGGTCTCCGTCCGGTGCGCGGCGCACGATCGAGCCGCCGGCCGGCAGCACGCCGTCATCCATCTGCGACGTCACCGCGAACCGCAGGGGACGGGCCCGCCCGCGGCGCGCCAGCTCCAGCACCAGCGGGTCGTCCGCGTTAATCACCATCGTGTCGTCGGCGGTCTGGTTGGCGAAGATGCGCGCCTTGGCGGCGGCATATTCCTCGAAGCTGCCGTGGCGATCGATGTGGTCCGGCGCCAGATTGAGAAGCACCGCGATGCGGGGATGGAACGTGTGCGTGAGCTCCAGCTGGAAGCTGCTGACCTCCACGACATGCACCACGTCCGGGGCCGAATCCTCGACCTGGCTGCTCAGCGCCGTTCCGATGTTGCCGCCCACGAGCGCGTGCCGGCCGTCGGCGTCGAACATGCGTCCGGCGAGCAGGGTGGTCGTCGACTTGCCCTTGGTTCCCGTCACCGCCACGATGGGGCCGCGCAGCCACCGCGCGGCCAGCTCCACCTCGCTGATGACCGGGGTGCCGCGGCGGCGGACAGCGTCAATCGCCGGCAGCCGCGGCGATACGCCAGGGCTCAGCACCACCAGCTCGGCGCGCGCGAGGGTTGCCGGCCGGTGCCCTCCCAGCTCCACCGCCACGCCCGCCTCGCGCAGTAGCGGCAGCGACTCGATCGACTCTCGCGTCTCCGTCAGGGTGACCCGCGCGCCCCTGCGGGCGAGCAGCTCGGCCGCGGCGACGCCGCTGCGCGCCGCGCCTACGACGACGACACGCGCGCCGGCGACGGAGAACGTGGACGGGCTCTCTGCAGGCTTCATCTCAGCTTGAGCGTCGTCAGGCTGAACATCGCGAAGATGATCGCCAGGATCATGAAGCGGCTGATCACCTTCGGCTCGCTCCACCCGATCAGCTCGAAGTGGTGATGCAACGGAGCCATCTTGAAGACGCGCTGGCCCGTCAATTTGAACGAGCCGACCTGGATGATCACGGACAGCGTCTCGATGACGAACACCGCACCGACGATCGGCAGCAGCAACTCCTGCTTGATCAGCAGCGCGACGGTGCCGAGCGCGCCGCCGAGCGCGAGCGAGCCGACGTCGCCCATGATGATGTCGGCGGGATAGGAGTTGTACCAGAGGAATCCCAGACCGGCGCCGACCAGCGCTCCGCAGAAGACCGAGAGCTCCCCTGCCGGCGGAAACCGGAGCAGGAGCAGATATTCCGCGATGACGGCGTGGCCGGCCACGTACGCCAGCGCCGTGAACGCGACGGCCGCCACCGTGAACACGCCGATGGCGAGGCCGTCGAGGCCGTCGGTCAGATTCACCGCGTTCGATGCGGCGACCAGCACGAACATGGCGAACGGCACGTAGAGCCAGCCCAGCTCCAGCGACAGGCCCTCGAAGAAGGGAAAGACGAGCTGTGTGCTGTACAGCCCCTGCTGCGTCAGCACGATCAGGCCGATTCCGACCGCCGCGCCGACCAGGCTCTGCAGCGCGGCCTTGTGCAGCGGTCGCAGCCCGTGATGCGACCCCCGGGTCACTTTGAGGTAGTCGTCGATGAATCCGATGAGACCGAAAGCCAGCATCGCGAGCACCGCGGTCCAGACGTACGGGTTGCGCAGGTCGGCCCAAAGGAGCGTAGCTGTAACCGCCGCGCCCAGTATCAGCAGCCCCCCCATGGTGGGGGTCCCTTCCTTCGCCTGGTGGCTCTGCGGGCCGTCGCCGCGGATCACCTGGCCGATCTGCAATGCCCGCAGGAGGCGGATCAGCCACGGACCCAGTAGGAGCGCCAAGAGAAACGCCGTGAGGCTCGCCGCCGCGGTGCGGACCGTGATGTACTGCACCACGTTCAGCACCGACAACTCCGTGTGCAGCGGGTACAGCAGGTGATAGAGCACTAGCGTTCCGCCTTCAACCGGTCCACGACCCGGTCCATGCCGATGCCGCGGGAGCCCTTGACCAGAATCACGTCGTCCTCGCGTGCAACGGCCGCCACGTGCTCGGCCGCCTCCCCGCTCGTCCGGACGGTGGTGACGGCCGCTCCTTCAAGACCCGCCGACCGCGCACCGGCGGCCAGAGCCTCGGCCGGCGCGCCGCCGACGGCAATCACCAGGGTGAATCCGGCCTCCACTGCAGCCCTGCCGCACGCCTCGTGCAACTCGGCGGAGCGGGCGCCCAGCTCCAGCATCTCGCCCAGCACCGCAACGCGCCGGCGGCCGCGCTCCCGGCCGACCGCCGCGAGGCTCGCGCGCAGGGCAACGGGGCTGGAGTTGTAGGAATCGTCGACGACCGACAGCGCGCCGATCTGCAGCACCTGCCCGCGGCCCGGCTGCGGCACGCAACGCGGAACCCGCCCGGCGAGCACGTCGAGCGGCACATCGAACCGCAGCGCCACCGCAATCGCGGCCGCCAGGTTCGCAACCTGGCCGTATCCCAGGAGCGGCGTCCGCACGTCGACCGCCCGGCCGGCCGTCTCGATCGTGGCCGCCATGCCGCGCAGGCCCAGCGACCGTACCCGCGTCGCTCGTACGTCCGCCTCCGTCTCGACGCCGAACGTGGTTACCGTCCCGGGAAACGCCGCCGTGCGCGCCATCACGCGCGGATCGCCGGCGTTAGCCACTAACTGCGTTTCCGGCGTAGCCCCCTCCATGACTTCAGCCTTCGCGTCCGCAATCGCCTCGATCGATGCAAAAAACGCCGCATGCACCTCGGCCACGTTGGTCCAGACCCGCAAGTCCGGCTCGGCGATGCTCACCAGCGTGCTGATCTCTCCAGCATGGTTCATGCCGAGCTCGACGACGGCGATCTCGGGTCCGTGGCGCAACTCCAGCAACGACAAGGGCAGGCCGATGTGGTTGTTCAGGTTGCCCGCGTTGCGAAACACCCTGTACGAGCCGCCCAGGAGCGCGGCGACGTTCTCCTTGGTCGTCGTCTTGCCGACGCTTCCGGTAATGGCCACGACCCGCGCGCCCGACCGGCGCCGGACGAAACGGCCGAGCCGCTGCAGCGCACAGGTCGTGTCGCGCACGGCAATCACCAACTGCGGCCGGTCCGCGGCGCCATCCGCGCCAACTGCCGAGACGTCGCTGAGCACAACGCCGGCCGCGCCGTTGCGGAGCGCGTCCGGCACGAACCGGTGTCCGTCGAAGCGGGCTCCCCGCAACGCCAGGAAAATGTCGCCCGGTTGCACCCGCCGGCTGTCGATGGCAAACCCGGCGATGGGCGCCGCGGGTTGGCCGGCGATCAGACGGCCGTCGCAGGCCGTGGCCAGTTCGCCCGCACGAAGCGCCGGCGGTCCGCCTTGCGGCACGTTCGTTCCTCATCCCGTCCGTGCGCCGGCGCGGCGGCCGGCGAGCGCCTGCCGCGCCACGGCGACGTCGTCGAATGGCACGTGCCGGTCGCCGATCTCCTGGTACCGCTCGTGCCCCTTGCCGGCTATCACGACCACGTCTCCGTCGGCCGCGTCCCGGATCGCCCGCTCGATGGCCGCGGTCCGGTCGAGCACCGTCACATGCGGCGCCGACCCCTCCTCGAAACCCTCGACGATGTCCGCCGCAATACGGACCGGATCTTCCGAACGCGGGTTGTCCGACGTAACGATCACGAAATCGGACAGCCGGCCGGCTACGGCGGCCATCAGGGGACGCTTCGCCCTGTCGCGGTCTCCGCCACAACCGAACAGCGTCACGAGTTTTCCGCGCGTAAAGGAGCGCGCGGTCTCGAGCAGGCCGCGCAGGGCGTCGCTGGTGTGCGCAAAGTCCACCACCGCGGTGACCGCGTCGCCGGCGCCGGACACCACCTGCATGCGGCCCGGAACGTGCGTCACCGCCGCGATGCCCCTCTGGATGGCGCGTCGCGGCAGATCGAGGGCAGTACCGGTCGCGGCGGCCGCCAGGATGTTGTACGTGTTGCTGCGGCCGACCAGCCGCGATTGCAGGTTCAGCGCGCCCCGCGGGGTACTCAGGTCGAGCTCGATGCCTGCGGCGGACAGCTCCATCCGCAACGGGCGCACGTCCGCCGCGGCATCGATGGCATAGGTCACGGGCCGCTGCACCTCGGCGGCCAGCAGCCGCCCGTGCGGATCGTCCACGTTGACCACGGCGGGCGAGCCTGCGTCCACCATCCCGAACAGCCGGCGCTTGGCGTCGAAATAGCCGGCCATGTCGCCGTGAAAATCGAGATGGTCGTGGGTCAGGTTGGTGAACACGGCAGCGTTGAAGCTGATGCCGTCCACGCGGCGCAAGGCCAGGGCATGCGACGACACCTCCATCACGCAGGCCCGGCAATTGCGCTCGACCATGCGCCGCAGCAGTGCCTGCAGGTCGGGCGCCTCCGGCGTTGTGCGCGCGGCCGACTCTTCGTCGTCCGCAACGCGGTAGGCAATCGAGCTCACGCGCCCGCACGGATAACCGGCGTCCTCGAACACGCCTTCGAGCAGGTAGGTGGTGGTCGTCTTGCCGTTCGTGCCGGTCGCGCCGACGACGACCAGCTCGCGGCTGGGATGGTCCCACGCCACGGCGGCCAGCGCGGCCAGCGCGGCGCGTGCATCGGGCACCGTGATCCACGGCAACCCGAATCCGGACGGCGCGGGGGCCTCGGCGACCACCGCCGCGGCGCCGCGGCGCGCCGCGTCTTCCGCGAAGGCGGCGCCGTCGTACTGCTGCCCCCTGACGGCAACGAACAGATCCCCGGACGCGATCCGCCGCGAGTCGCAGGCGACGCGGTTCACGGGGCAGTCGAGAAGCGGCTCGCGAGCGGCGCGGTGTCCGGCGTCCAGTAGCAGGCCGGACCGACGCGCCAACTCGGCAACCGTCATCACGATGCTATCCGTCGCTCTCGTCGGCAGATGCCGGATGCCGTTCGAGGTGCAGTACGGCAGTTGTATCGGGGCCGACCGGAGCACCCGGTGAAGGATCCTGACTGACGACCAACCCGACTCCGTGGACGCGCGCGCCCAGGCGGAGCCTGCCCAACACCGCCAGCGCCTGCCGCGCACTCAGGCCGTGCACGTCGGGCATGCTGCAGCAGGACGCTCCGGCGACGGGTGCGTCGCCGGCGGCGGCTGGGGCTACGCGGCGATGTCCCGCAAGTGAAGTGACGATGCGGCGGGGCGCCCCCTGCGCGATCAGCACGGGCGGCTGCGGATTGATCGTCGGCGGCACCGCCAGATGGCGCAGTGCGGCGGCGGCGATCCGCTGGAACACGGGTGCAGCCACGGCGCCGCCCGTAAACCGCGCTCCCCGCGGCGTGTCGATCATCACCAGCACCGCGAACGCCGGCGCGCGGGACGGAACGAACCCCACGAACGAAGCGTTGTGATGGTCGGACGAATACCGCCCGTCGATCAATTTCTCCGCGGTGCCCGTCTTGCCGGCGACGGAGTAGCCGGGAACCTGCGCGTTGCGCGCGGTGCCACGCTCGACCACCTGCTCCATGATGGCGGTCAACTCGGCGGCGGTCCCGGGATCCACCGCGCGCTGAATCACGCGCTGCGGCCGCTCGGTACGCACCCCGTCGCGCACGACCGCGCGGACGACTCGCGGTTCGACCAACTCGCCGCCATTGGCGACGGCGCTGACGGCAGCCGCCATCTGCAGCGGCGTGACGGCCACCTGGTATCCCATGGACACGGAGGCCACGGCGCGGTCGTTCAGGCGGGTCGGATCGTGGACGATGCCGGCGCTCTCGCCGCGGAGGTCGGGCGCCAGCCTCTGTCCGAATCCGAAGCGGCGCGTATATTCGATGAGCCGGTCGGGCCCGACCCGCAACCCGAGCTGAATCGCCCCGACGTTGCTCGACTTGACGATTACGTCCTCAAGCGACAACACACCGTAGGTGTGCATGTCGGGAATCGTCGAGTTTCCGACCCGGATGGATCCCTGGCTGACATCGAACATCTCGTACCGTGTGGTGATGCCCGCCTCCAGCGCAGCCGCCGTGGTGACCAGCTTGAAGGTGGAGCCCGGCTCGTACACGTCCTGCACGGCGCGGTTGCGCAGCGCCGGCTGCGGCGCGGCCGCGAACGCGTTCGGGTTGAACCCCGGCTCGCTGGCCAGCGCGAGGACCTCGCCGGTGTACGGGTCGAGCATCACGACCGTGCCGCCGTCGGCAGCATGCTCCCGCACCGCGGTGCGCAGCTCACGCTCGGCGAGGTACTGGAGGTACTTGTCGATGGTCAGCTCGAGCGTCGCGCCGCGGGTCGGGGCCCGCTCGACGCGGCTGAACGCGCGCTGCCGGGCGTCCGTCTGGATCAGGATCTTGCCCGCACGTCCGGCAATCTCGCTCTCGTACGCCGCTTCCACGCCGCCGAGACCCTGGTTGTCGATGCCGACGTAGCCCAGCAGGTGGGCCGCGAGCGACTTGTTCGGGTAGTACCGCCGGTTCTCGGTGATGAAGCCGATGCCGTCGAGCTCCAGCGCCGCGATGCGCCGCGCCACGTCCGGCGAAACCTGCCGCCGCACGTAGGCAAACGCGCGCTGCTCGTCGAGCCGGGTCTCGAGGCTTCGCCGCCAGTCCGCGGTGCAGTCGCCGAGGGCGCCACACACCGCCGCAACCGTTGCGCGGGGGTCGTCGACATCGGTCGGCACGGCGTAGATCGTGTCGGCATCCACGCTGTAGGCGAGCACGCGTCCCTGCCGATCGAGGATCTCGCCCCGCTTGGCGTGCGAGTCGATGCTGCGGTGCTGCTGGCGCTCGCCGCGCGCCACCAGCTCCTCATGCTGGACCACCTGTATGTAGATGAGCCTGGCTTCGATTCCCGCCGCCCACAGGGCGAACGCCGTGACGCCGACCAGCAACCGGCGTCGCGTGAGCCGGCGCCAGTCCTGCGGATGGTCGACACGCGCGCGGCGGTCAGGGCGCGCCTGGCCGTGCCGGCTCTCCGCCACGCGGAAGGGCCAGAAGCGCGCCAGGCGGCTCCGGCCGTTCTGCTTGTTCGGCAACGTACCTTCCTCAGCGCGTCGCCACCAGCGACCGATCCGGCGGGGTTGCCGGCACGACGCGCTCGATGACTATCGCTTCCTCACTGCCCGGCGCCACGAGATCGAGCTGCTCGGTGGCGATCCGTTCAATGCGGTCCGGCGCCTTCAACGTTTCGATCTCAAGCTTGAGGTGCCGGTTGATCTCGAGCTCCTGGGCGCGCTCCTCTTGCATCTGCTCGATGCGGTATCCGAGCTGCAGCAACTCGAAGTGCTGCCAGGCGGAGAACAGCAGCACGAAGACCAGGAAGACGCCGACCGCGGCCGAGCGCCACAACTCGCGCTGCCGCACCTTGTCGACCTCCCGGACGATCGGATTGTTCCGAATGTCCCGCCGACCCGCGTAGTCGAAATCCAGTCCGCTCACGGCAACCTCTCGGCGGCGCGCAGCTTGGCGCTGCGCGCCCGCGGATTCCGCCCGATTTCTTCCGCCCCGGGACGCAGCGGGCGCTTCGTCAGGACACGGACGGCGACGTCCCCCGCGCTTTCCAGTTCCCGCAACCCCCACTTGACAATCCGATCTTCGAGGGAATGAAACGTGATGACGGCCAGCCGCGCGCCAGCGCGCAAGCGGGCGCAGGCGGTGTGGAGAAAGCGGCCCAACCCTTCCAGCTCGCCGTTGACCCAGATGCGCAGCGCCTGGAACGTCCGCGTGGCGGCATCGATGCGCTGGCCCCGGCGGCGCGGTGCGGCGCGGCGTACGAGCGCCGCAAGCTGTCCCGTCGAGGCGACCGGCTCGTGGCCGCGGGTCTCGACGATCGCACGCGCAATGCGCCGCGCGTGACGTTCTTCTCCGTATTCGAATATGCGATCCGCGATTGTCCGCTCGGAAGCCTCGCGGAGCAGCTCCGCGGCCGTGGCTCCCGCCGAGCGGTCCATCCGCATGTCGAGCGGCTCGTCGCGGTTGAAGCTGAAGCCCCTGGCCGGCGCTTCGAGCTGCACCGACGAGACGCCAAGGTCCGCCAACATCCCGTCAACGGTCGTGATCTGCCGCTCGTCGAGCACGACGTCGACCTGCCGGTAGTCGGCATGCACCAGCTCGACACGATCCGCCCACGGTGCGAGCGCTGCGCCGGTCAGCGGCAGGACTTCCGCGTCGCGGTCGATCCCGAGTACACGGTCGGCGCCAGCAGTCAGCAGGGCCCGCGCGTGTCCACCCGAACCGACCGTGCAATCGACGAACCGTCCGCCGCGCGCCGGATCGAGCAGGGCGACCACTTCCGCCTCCATGACCGGCGTGTGCGACAGCGGATGGTGCGAGGGCATCTTCAGATCCCCAGCTCGGACAGGGCGCGCGCGTCCGCCTCGGTGAACGGGTCGTGCTCCAGCCGCTCGAGGAACCGCTCGTTGTTCCAGACCGCCAGGTGATCCTGCTGGCCGATGACGGCCACCACGCCTGCCATCCCGGCGGATTCGCGCAGCCGCGGGTGGACGGACACGCGCCCCTGCCGGTCGAATTCGGCCGGCTGCCCGAAGAAATTGACGCGATCGAGGAACCTCATGCGGGCGGGATTCGTGGACGGAACGCGGGCAAGCTTCTCTTCGACGGCTATCCAGATCGGCATCGGATAGACGAGCACGGAATCGCCGGTCAGGCTGGTAACGAACAGCGAGTTGCCGTGCGTTTCCTCAATCAGGCTCCGAAACGCCGTCGGAATCTTCAGCCTTCCCTTTTCGTCTATTCGGGCAGAGAAATTTCCTCTGAGCACCTTATGACTCCATATTGGTCCACAAAAGACCACCGAAATGGTAGGCAATCGCGCCGGCCTTGTCAATACGCATCGACGCCGGTACGACCTGCTGACAAGGCGCGCAGAGCGAACATGTTGGAGAATGTGTGAGAGAGGAACAAGCCGCGCACGGCGCGGCCCGGCGGCGCGGCCTGGGGGCAATGGGGTCCCCGCTAGCAGCCGCCGGGGGTTTGGGGCGCAGCCCCAAGCAGGTAATGCCGCGTAGCCCCATCTAACAGATGCTCAGCGCCGGCCTGATCGGCCTTCCCGCCACGGGCAAGACCACGCTCTTCAACCTGCTGACCCGCGCCGGTGAAGACTCCGCCAGCGGACGACTCGGGCGCACCGAGGCGCGCATCGGCACCGCGGCGGTTCCCGACGAGAGGCTCGAGCGGCTGTCGGCACTGTTCGAACCGCGCCGGCAGGTAGCCGCCACGGTCGCCTTTGCGGACCTTGCCGGCGCCGCGACGCCGCGCAACGTCGTCGACGTGGGAGCCTACCGGGAGGCGCACGCGCTGCTGCACGTCCTGAGGGCGTTCCGCGCGGGCGACGTGCCCCACGCGGCCGGCAGCGTAGACGCGGCGCGCGACGCGCAAGCGGTCGAGGAAGAGCTGATCCTCGCGGACCTGGAAGTGACCGAGCGCAGAATCGAGCGCATCGAGCGGGAGAGGCGGAAGGGGGCCGCCGCGAATCTCGACCGTGAGGTCCTCGTGCTGGGCCGCTGCCGGGAAGCGCTGGAGAACGGTGCGCCGATCCGCTCGCTCGAGCTGGACCGGGACGACGCCCGCCTGCTGCGCGGGTTCCAGTTTCTTTCCGCGAAGCCGTTGCTGCTGGTTGTCAACCTCGACGAGGACGACGTGGGCGACGCGGGTCGCGCGGTCGAGCGGGCCGGCCTGGCCGACATGCTGTCACAGGCGCGCGTCCGCGCGGTGCCGGTCTGCGCGAAGATCGAGCTCGAGATTGCGCAGCTCGATGCTGACGATGCGCGGCTGTTTCTCGCGGACCTCGGATTGCCGCAACCCGGGCTGCAGCGGATTGTTCGCGCGGCGTACGAGCTGCTCGGCTACATCTCGTTCTTCACGGTCGGTAAGGACGAGTGCCGCGCCTGGTCGATCGCGGACGGCAGCCTCGCGCCGGAAGCGGCGGGGGCCGTGCACACGGACATGCAGCGGGGATTCATCCGCGCGGAGGTAGTAAACCACGCGGACCTGCTGGGGCGCGGTTCGCTCGGCGCCTGCCGCAACCACGGGGAGGTGCGCCTGGAGGGCAAGGAATACGTCGTGCGCGATGGTGACGTCATCAATTTCCGGTTCGCGACCTAGATAGCTTTGATGACCGGAACTGCGCGCCGACACGGCGCATGGCCGCGTTCCAGTCCTCGATCCCGAGCACGCGCGCGGCGGCCGCCAGGACCGCCAGCCCCGCGCCGATGCTGGCCGCCAGCCGTGCGAGCGCGGGCAGCAGTCCCGGTTGCGGCCATGCGGTCTCCAACCCGCCCTGGACCGCCACGACGGCGGCGCCCATCAGGCCGGCGGCGACCGCGATCTTCCAGAACGCGGCCAGCAGCCTGCCGCCGCCGATCCCGCCGATCCGCCGGTTCAGCACGTAGCACAGCAGCGCGGCGTTGGCGATGGCGGCGATTGACGTTCCGAGCGCCAGCCCGCGATAGCCCATCCACCGGACCAGTATGAGGTTGAGCACCAGGTTCAGGACCACCGCGGCCACGCTCACGAGGGTCGGCGTCACGCTGTCGCGCAGCGCGTAGAAGCACGGGACGACAATACGCACGGCCGAATAGCCCAGCAGGCCGGGCGCGTAGAAGGCGAGCGCCGCCGCCGTAGCCGCCGTGTCGGCCGGGGCGAAACTGCCGCGCTCGAAGATGACGTGCACGATCGGCTCCGCGAGCAGGATCAATCCGACGAGCGCCGGGACTATCAGCATCAGCATCATGCGCAGCGCGTCCGCAATCGTCTGGCGCATTCCTGCCGGATCGTCGTTCGCCGCGTGCCGGGACACCGCGGGCAGCGTGGCGGTCGCGATCGACACCCCGAACAGGCCGATCGGGACGTACATGAGCCGGAATGCGTAGCTGAGCCACGACACGGCCCCCGTGCCCTCGCCGGCCGCCAGGATCGTGTTGACCAGCAGGTTGATCTGCATGGCCGCGCCGGCCAGCGTGCCGGGTCCCATCAGGCGGAGCATCTCCCGCAGACCGGGGTCCGCCGGGTTCAGCCGCGGACGGTAGCGGTAGCCCTCGCGGCGCAGCGGCGGGATCTGGAGCGCAATCTGTCCGAGCCCGCCTAGCAGCATGCCGATCGCGATGGCGACAATCGGATGCAGTCCGAGCGCCGGCGCGAACGGCACGAGGACGAACGCGCTCAGGATCACGCCGACGTTGAACATGGCCGGGGAGAGCGCGGGGATGAAGAAGCGGTTGAGGGAGTTCAGCATCCCCATCAGCGCCGCGGCCACCGCCACCAGGCTCAACAGCGGCAGCAGGATCCTGGTGAGCGTCGCGGTCAGCTCGAGCTTGCCGGGCACGGCGGCGTAGTCGCCGGCGATCAACCCGGTCAACGGCCCGGCGTAGATGGCGCCGAGCACGACGAGCGCGCCCGTCACCACCAGCAGCGCATTGATCAACTGGTTGCCGAGTTGCCAGGCCGCGGCCTTGCCCTGCTGCTTGAGGCGCCGCGTGAAGGTGGGGACGAAGGCGGCGCTCATCGCCCCCTCCGCGAACAGGTCGCGGAGCAGGTTGGGAATGCGGTACGCCACGTAGAACGCGTCCATCGCGTTCCCCGCGCCGAACAGCCAGGCCAGCACCTGGTCGCGCACGAGTCCGAGGACGCGGCTGGTCAGAGTGGCCGTGCCGATGACGCCGGCCGAGCGTGCGAGGCGGGAAGTGGAGGATGCGGCGTCGGGCGGCCCCGATGCAGACCCCGCTGGCGCAGTGGGTTCGGTCGGGGCGGACACGATCATCGAGCGCGGTTTCGCCGTCGTACGGGATTGGGCCCGTTGCGCGGTTCTTCCGCCGCGATGACCATGCCGGGCCGCGGCGCCGTTCCTAGCGGCGATCCGTCCGGCTGTCTCCGGAAGGACGGAGCAGCGGTGTCTTCATCCGCGGTGGCGGCCTGGTAGCGTCGCCTGAGCGATTCGACCAGCTCCAGCTCGTCCAGGTCGTCGAAGTCTTCTTCGTCGAGATCATCGGACGTGTCCACTTCGCCGAGATCCACTGCCGTCGATGCTCCTGCAGGCGCGTCCGTCAGCCGCGGCTGTCCATCCACGCCGCCCCCGGATCCGGGATCGGCGGCCGGGAGTCGCCGCGCCGCTGCCGAGGCTGTCTTCGCCATGATCAGGACGCGGTCGTACGCCGAGACCCCCGGTTGGGTTTCCCCCTTGGGGATCGCCACGTAGCCGTCCGCCGAGCGCAGCAGCACGCGCAGGGCTTCACGCTCGGGAACGTCGACAAGCTGCACGGAGACGGGCCGATCGGGCAGCCGGCCGGCGCCGACGAATTGCGAACCGCCGTGCCGCTCCCACGCGCCGAGTATCGCGGCGAGCGGCGTCTCGTGCGCCGTAATCGTCACCCGCCCGGCAGCGAACGACACGTCGGGCGCCTGACCCGCCGCCGGGGACGCGGCCAACACCGCCGCGGCGATCAACACCGTCAGTACAGCCGTGAGGTTGGGCATGGTCGATGTCAGCCAGTATAGGCGCTCGAATAAACGTGAGCCAGAAACTGCGGGGGGTTGGGGCGCAGCCCCAAGGGGAAAAACTACGCAACTCCCTATGGTACGATGGCCCGTTCACCCATGCGCCGCACCTACTACCGGAGCACTCCCGGTTATTCGTTCGGCCCGGGTCTCATGACGCCGGCGGTCAAGGCGCTGATCTGGACGAACGTGGCGGTATTCGCCGTCACCTGGCTTGCGCCTGCCGGCATTCGCCTGTGGCTCGGCGAGCTGCTCGGTCTGACGCCCGAGCTGACGCTGACCGGCCTGCGGCTGTGGCAGCCGGTCACCTACCTGTTCATGCACGGCGGGATTGGCCACATCCTGATCAACATGCTGATCCTGTGGATGTTCGGCGTGCAGCTCGAACGGCTCTGGGGCACGCGTTTCTTCGTGCGCTACTACTTCGTCGCCGGCGTCGGCGCGGCCGTCGTCACGCTGCTGGTATCGCTGCTGCCGTTCTCGTTCAGCGCCGCGACGTACTCGACCATCACGATCGGCGCGTCGGGCGCCATCTACGGCCTGCTGATGGCCTTTGCGCTGTACTACCCGAACACGCCGATCCTGATGTTCCTGCTGTTTCCGGTGCCGGCGAAGTACTTCGTGATGATCCTCGGCGCGATCGCCTTCATCTCCGCGCCGCGGGGAAGCGGCGTCGCGCACATCACCCACCTCGGCGGGCTGCTCGCGGGCTATCTCTTTCTGCGGCGGCTGCGCGGCGGCGCCGCGGGGGGCGGCGGGCTGCTGGACGAGCTCAGGTACCGCTACGTACGCTGGAAGATGAATCGCCTCCGCCGGCGGTTCGAGCTGCACCCGGGCGGTTTCGACCGCGACCCGGACGACCGGATCCATTAGGAGCCCGGGCCAGGACGACGAGCTCGAACGTATCCTCCACCGCTTCGGCCTGGTGCGGCACGCCGGACGGCACGTGCAGCACCTCCCCGTCGCGGACCGTGACGTCCCGCTCGGCCACGCGGCAGCGGAGCGCCCCTTTCAACACGTAGAGCATCTGCTCCGCCTCGTGGACATGCCGCGGAACGTGCGTGCCGCGCTTGAGATACGCCTGGATCAGCGTCTGCCGTTCACCGGCGACCACCTTGCGGGAGACCATCGCGGTCACCTTTTCGAGTGGCAGATCGCTCCAGCAGTGCAGGCTGCCGTCGGACTCCGTCACCTTTGCTGACTTCTCCTTTTGTATCTATGACTTACGGCCTTTGTCCAGGTCTTGCGGCCGGTCGTCGTGGTCCGGTCCGCGCTTGCCGCAATGGTATAATCACAGATCGTGCGCATGCACCTTGTAACCGGCCGGGCAGCGTCGCACGGCGCCTTCCTGGATTCTGCACCATGAAGGCATCGCCGGTCACCAACGCCGCGTCCGCCGTCACCTCTTCGGCCACGGATGCCTGGGGCGGACTGTCGCGCGCCGAGTGGCACCGCGTGTACCGCACCATGCTGCTATCCCGGCGCCTCGATGACAAGGAGATCCAGCTCAAGAACCAGAGCCGGACCTACTTCCAGATCAGCGCCGCGGGACACGAGGCGATTCAGACCGCGGCCGGCATGACCC
This sequence comes from Vicinamibacterales bacterium, assembly GCA_965207665.1. Taxonomy (GTDB): domain Bacteria; phylum Acidobacteriota; class Vicinamibacteria; order Vicinamibacterales; family UBA8438; genus JAAXGX01. Next base: position 1,209,258 of record CBDBMV010000002.1, on the reverse strand, counting down.
TGCGGGCGGGTCACGACTGGTTCTTTCCGTACTACCGCGACCAGACGCTCTGTCTGGCGCTCGGCGTCACGCCGTACGAAATGCTGCTGGCCAGCGTGGCGGCGGATGCCGATCCATCGTCCGGTGGACGCCAGATGCCCGCGCACTGGAGCTCCCCGCAGTTGCACATCGTGTCGCCCTCCAGCTGCTGCGCGACGCAGTGCCTGCATGCCGTCGGGGCCGCGGAAGCGACCGAGATAGGGCGGCACCTGCCGGAGCTCGCCAAGGTCATCGGCGGTCAGGGCGACGAGGTCGCCTATGTCGCGCTCGGCGACGGCTCGACGAGCGAGGGCGAGTTCTGGGAATCGCTCAACACGGCCTGCACGCAACGCCTGCCGGTGATCTACGTGATCGAGGACAACGGCTACGCGATCTCGGTGCCGGTCGAGGTGCAGACGCCCGGCGGGGACATCGCGCACGTGGTCGAGTCGTTTCCCGGCCTGCGCGTCATCCGCGTCGACGGCACCGACGTGGCCGCAAGCTTCGCCGCCATGCGGGAGGCGGCCGCGCACGCCCGCGGGCGCAACGGACCGGTGTTGGTCCGGGCCGCGGTCACGCGGCTCTACTCGCACTCGATGTCGGACGATGAGCGCGCGTACCGGAGCGCCGCGGAGCGCAAGGACGAGGAGGCGCGCGACCCGTTGACGTGCTGCGCGGCTGTGCTCGCGGACCGCGGACTGGCCACCCCCGAGGAGCTGGCGGCCATCGCGACCGACGTCGATAGCGAGATCGACGACGCGGTCGACCGTGCGCTCCAGGCGCCGCAGCCCGATCCCTCCACCGCCACGCGCTACGTCTATTCGCCCTCGGTGGACCCCGCGTCGTCCGAGTTCGAAACCGAGGCCGCCGGTGACGAAGCGCCCGTCACGATGATTGCGTCCATCAACCGCACGTTGAAGGACGAGATGGCGCGCGACGCGCGGATAGTGATCTTCGGAGAGGACGTGGCGGACGCCAGCCGGAGCGCGGTGCTGTCCGAGGTGCCGGGCAAGGGCGGCGTGTTCAAGGCGACGCTCGGCCTGCAGCGGTCGTACGGCGAGAGCCGCGTCTTCAATTCGCCCCTGGCCGAGGCAAACATCGTGGGCCGGGCCATCGGCATGGCGGTCCGGGGCTTGAAGCCGGTGGTCGAGATTCAGTTCTTCGACTACATCTGGCCGGCGATGATGCAGATCCGCGACGAGCTGACGATGCTGCGCTACCGGTCGAACAACGCCTACTCGTGCCCCGTCGTGATCCGCGCGCCGATCGGCGGATACCTGCGCGGCGGCTCGCTGTACCACTCCCAGTCGGGCGAGAGCATCTTCGCCCACTGCCCGGGGTTGCGCATCGCGTTCCCGTCGAACGCGGCGGACGCCGCCGGCCTGCTGCGCACGGCGATCCGCTGCGACGACCCGGTGCTGTTCCTGGAGCACAAGCACCTGTACCGCCAGACCTACAACAAGGCCGCCTATCCGGGGCCGGACTACACGTTGCCGTTTGCCCGGTCCGCTGTCCAGCGCGAAGGCAGCGACATCACCGTGGTCACGTGGGGCGCGCTGGTGCAACGCACGCTCGTCGCCGCCGAGCAGGCCGCGCAGTCGGGCATCGACGTACGCGTGGTCGACCTGCGGACGATCGCCCCCTTCGACTGGGAAGGGATAGCCGCGGCGGTCAAGGCGACCAGCCGCGTGGTCATAGCGCACGAGGACCAGTTGACGTGCGGCTTCGGCGCGGAGCTCGCGGCGCGCATCGCCAGCGAACTGTTCGAGCATCTGGACGCGCCGGTGAAGCGCGTCGGCGCCCTCGACTGTCCGGTCGCCTACAGCCCGGTGCTGGAACAGACGATCCTGCCGCAGTCGTCGGACATCCTGCAGGCAGTCCGCGAGGTCGCCGAGTATTAGACCTCCCACCGTGATGCGCTTGCTGCTGCTCACGCTGGTGCTGACGGCGGGCGTGGCGGCGGCGCAGTGGTCGCGGCCGGTCGAGGAGCTGCGTTCCACCGGCGGGCTGCCGCCCCACGTCGTCGGTCAGTTCCACGAACCCACCGCGTTCCAGCAAGGGCCTTCGGGAGACCACTACGTCTTCGACCGCCGCGCACACCGAGTCTTCCGGGTCGGTGCGGACGGCGAGGCCGCAGAGCTCGTGCAAATCGGACCCGAGGACGGCCGACTGCTCGGCGCCACCGCGTTTCACCTCGGACCGGACGGCCGCTTCGTCGTCGCGGATGCCCCCGAAGGGCGGGAGCGGGTGCAGATCTTCGAGGGCGACGGCACACGCCTGGGCGGATTCCGCCTGCCCGGCCGCGCCGCGCCGCGGATCACCCTGGGCGAGCTCGTGCTGACCGGCATCGCCTCGCTGCAGTTCACCGGCCGCACGATCGTCATGAGCCAGCCCGAGCTGGGCGGCCTGTTCACCGAGTTCAACCTCGCCGGGCATGCCTACCGCACGCTCGGCACATTCCGGCGCACCGGGCACGAAGCGGACCGCGACGTGCATATTGCGCTCAACAGCGGTCTGCCGCTGGTGATACCGGACGGCGGCTACTACTTCGTCTTCCAGGCGGGCGTGCCGCTCTTTCGGAGGTACGACAGCGGCGGGCAACTGCTGTTCGAGCGCCACATCGAAGGCCCCGAGCTCGATCCGCAACTGGCGGCGCTGCCGACCGTCTGGCCCCGGCGGCCGGGGCCCACCGGCCGGGCGCTGCCCATCGTGCCGCCCACTGTGCGGGCGGCGGCCGTCGATCCCGACGGCTACCTGTGGATCGCCCTCATGGCCCCGTACGTCTACGTGTACGACCCGCAGGGAGAAAAGGTGCGCACCCTGCTGCTCCGCGGCGCCGGCATCCTGAATCCGACCAGCCTGGCGTTCGCCGGCCGCGATCGGCTGCTCGTAACGCCCGGATGCTACGAGTTCACGGTCCGCTAGGAGTCCACAGGACGGAGCTCGGCGACGAACACCGTCACCGCCTGGCCGAGCAGCTTCACGCGGCTGCCGTCCACCTCCACGCGCACCACGCCGCCGCGCGGCGACACCTGGCGGGCGGCGAGCGCGGACTTCCCCAACCGGGCCTGCCAGTACGGACCGAGACAGCAGTGCGCGGAACCGGTCACCGGATCTTCGTCGATGCCGGCCGCCGGGGCGAAGAAGCGGGAGACGAAATCGAAGCCGTGCTCTGCCGTGCGGGCAGTGACTATCACGCCGCGCGCATCGACCGTGCGCAGCCGCTGCACGTCGGGACGCAATGCGCGCACCGCGGCCTCGGAATCGAGCTCAGCCAGATAATCGAAGCGGTTCCGGCCAAGATACAGCGGCTCCGCGCCCAGCGCCTCGACCAGGCCCGGCGGCGGCGCGGCGGCCTCCTCAGGAACGGCGGGAAAATCGAGCTCTATCCACGCGTCGCGCCGGCGGGCCGAGAGCATGCCTGACCGCGTGTGGAACCGGATCTCCGCCCCCGGCCCGCACTCGCCCCGCTCCCACAGCACGTGCGCCGACGCCAGCGTGGCATGCCCGCACAGGTCCACTTCGACCGTGGGCGTGAACCAGCGCAGGTCGAAAGCGCCGTCCGCACGGCGCCCCAGGAACGCCGTCTCCGACAGGTTCATCTCGCGCGCGAGATGCTGCATCCAGGCCTCGCCGCGCGGCTCCGGCAGCAGGCAGACGGCGGCCGGATTGCCGGCGAATATCGTGTCCGTGAACGCGTCGACCTGCGTGATGATCACGGGTTTCGGCGGTTGCCGCTCAGGGGGGCGTCTGGTATCATTGGTCGTTTTGTTTTGACCCGGCGGGCGCCGCATTGTCAAGGCGCTTCCGGGGAAAGCGGCCGGCGGTCGAACATGCGCCGTGGCGAGTGTTCGCAGTGCCCGACGAGCGAGACCCGTTTCTGGCGCGCTCACTGCAGTTTCTGCAAGCCAATCTGCGCCAGGCAGGGCCCGCGGCGACGGCCAGCTATTCGCTGATCGGTGCAATCGTTCTGCTGGGCGGCGCCGGGTACCTGGTGGACCGCTGGCAGGGAACGGACCCGTGGGGTCTGCTGGCGGGCCTGCTCATCGGGCTGGTCGTCGGCTTCTACGAGCTGGCGAAAGCGGTCTGGAGGCCGTGACCGATGCGGGAGGTAGGGACTACCGCCGCGCTCGTCGTCGCCACCGGCGGCGGCGTTGCGGCGCTCGTGCCCGGGGCGGCCCTGGACGTGGCGCTCGGGGCAGCCGCTCCGCTGGCGGTCGGCATCGGTTCGCTGGTCCTGATGGACCGTACGTACAAACGGAGCCCGGAGCGCCTGACGCGACTGCTGGTGCGCGCGTTCCTGGCCAAGCTGGTTATTTTCGGGCTCTACATGGCGCTGACCGTCAGCCTGCTGCCGCTCGACCCCGTCTGGTTCGCCGGCAGCTTCACCGTCGCGTTCGTGATGCTGCACCTGGCCGAGGCGCTGCATCTGCAACGGTTGTACACGGGCTGACCTCGTTGACATGAACATGCTTCAACCGGACCACGGCGAACCGACCGCGCACGACGCCGGGCACGCCCCCGATCACGCCGAGGGCGGCTTCGACGCCGGCGAGACGATCATCGGGCACGTGGCGAACAGCTCGTTCGAGCATCCGATTCTGCACCTGCCGGTCGTCTTCGGCATCGACTTCTCCATCACCAAGCATGTCTTCATGCTGCTGCTCGTCGCGACCGTCGTCTTCCTGGGCGTAACGCTGACCGTAAGGCGCTACCTGCGGCAGGATCGGCTCGTGCCGGGCGGCTTCATGAACGCCCTGGAGTTCGTCGTCGAGTTCATCCGGGATTCGATAGTGCTGCCGAACGTGGGCTCGAAGTACGTGCGGACCTGGGCGCCGCTGGTGCTCACGTTCTTCTGCTTCATCCTGGCCGCCAACGTCGCCGGGCTGATCCCGATGTTCGAGGTGGTCGGCCTCATCGACCACTACGTGCTGCACACGGGCGAGCACTCGGTGGTGAAGAACATGATCCACGGCGGTCCGACCGCCACCGCCAACTTCAACGTGACGGCGGCGCTGGCCACCATCACGTTCTTCGCGATCATCGTCGCCGGCACCCTGGCGCACGGCTTCATCCAGCACTGGATCAACCTGGTGCCCCACGGGCTGGCGTGGCCGCTCTACATCCTGCTGATCCCGATCGAGGTGATGGGAATGTTCGTCAAGCCGTTCGCGCTGACGATGCGGCTGGCGGCCAACATGACCGGGGGGCACATCGCCATATTGGCGATCCTGTCGTTCGTGTTCATCATCAGCGAGCTGTTCGGGAGCGCGCTGGCAGGCATCGGGGTCGGCCTTCTGGTTTCAGTGCCGCTGTCGGTCGGCATCTATGCACTGGAGCTCATCGTCATCCTCGTCCAGGCGTACGTCTTCACCCTGCTCTCGGCCGTGTTCATCGGCATGGCCATCAACGTGCACCACTAGACACCCAGTAAACGGAGGTTACCTGCATGGAAGTTCTGCATTACTTCGGCGCTGCGATCGGACTCGGACTGGCAGTCATCGGCGCGGGACTGGGCATCGGCCGGTTCGCCGCCGCCGCCGCCGAGGGCATTGCCCGCCAGCCGAGCGCGGCTGCGCAGATCACGGGCGCCATCAACCTGCCGCTGTTCCTGCTTGAAGGCGTGGCGATCCTGGCCGAGGTCTTCATCTTTCTTATCGTGATCCTCCAGTAGGAACGACGCACCATGGACAACCCGCTCGTCCAGCCCGATCCCGGGCTGTTCTTCTGGACCATCGCGGTCTTCCTGGTACTGCTGTACCTTCTGAAGCGGTTCGCCTGGGGGCCGCTGCTGGCGGCGCTCGACGAGCGCCAGGCCGGCATCCGCAAGTCGCTAGACGACGCCGACCGGGCGCGCAAGGAGTTGGAGCAGGTCCAGCAGGATGCGGAGACGATCGTCGGCAAGGCACGCGCCGAGGCGGACGGCATCGTCTCGGATGCGCGCGCGGACGGGGCGAAGCTGCGCGACGACCTGCGCCAGCGGGCTCAGCAGGAGGCACAGGCCATCGTGCAGAACGCGGAGCGTCAGATCCAGCAGGAGCGGGATCGCGCGCTGCAGCAGATACGCCAGGAGGCGGTGGACCTGTCGCTGATGATCGCCTCCAAGCTGATCCGCCGCAACCTCACCGAGGAGGACAACGCGGCCCTGATCGACGACGCACTGAAGCAGGTCCAGCCGCCCGCCGAGAACTGACGCACGCGGGAACCGGGAATCTGCGCCGCAGGGGATTGGCGGCTCCTCAGGGCCACAGCGTCCCGTCGGCCGTCGCGGTGGCGAAGCGGCGCACAGGCCAGATTTCGATGCCATCGGCGGATCGGAACGTCTGCTCGCCCGTGTACACCAGCACGCGCCTCCGCAGTCCCTGCACGCCACCGAGCGCTCTCAGGCCTTTCAGCAGCCGGGTGTGGTACCGCGCGGTCGCCTTCACCTCGATGCCGAGCAAGTCGCCGCCGCGCCGCAGCACAAAGTCCACCTCCGTATCGGACTGGTGGGGCGCCCAGTAGAACAACTCGTCGAACAGCTCGGCTCTCCCGACGTGGGCCAGCAGCGTCGCGCCCACCCAGCTCTCCAGCAACGGCCCGCGTTCTTCCGCCGTTACGTCGCCGAGCTGCCGCTTGACCGCCCGCAGCACGCCGGGGTCGACCCAGTACAGCTTCGGCTGCCGGCGTTCGCGCACCCGCGTTCGCGTCTCGTACGCCGGCAGGCGGTAGGCGAGCAACGTATCCACCAGGATATCGATGTAACCCTGCACGGTGGTGCGGGCCACGCCCGCGTCCCGCGCGATCCCGGTGACGTTGATGACGTTGCCGTTGCACAGCGCCGCGACCGGCAGGAACCGGGCGAATCCGGGCAGGTTGCGCACCAGGGCTTCGGCCCGGATCTCCTCGCGCAGATACAGCTCGCCGTACGCTTCGAGCACCTCCGCCGGGGCATCGCTCATCCACACGAGAGGTAGCGACCCGAAGCGGAGCACGCGCTGCAGGTCGAAGTCGGCGCCGAGCTCAGCCGCCGTGAGCGGAAACATGGTCTTCCGCAGCGCCCGGCCGGCCAGCAGGTTCGTGCCGGCGGCTTTCAGCTTGCGGGCGCTCGATCCGAGCAGCGCGAAACGCAACCGGCGACTCTCGATCAGGCGATGCACTTCGTTCAGCAGCGCGGGCAGGCGCTGCACCTCGTCCACAACCACCCAATCCCCGGGCTCCAGTGCCGCGAGCGAGGCGGTGAAGAGCGACGGGTCGACAAGCAGATCCTGATAGAGCCGCTCGTCGAGGAGGTCGATCACCGTGGCCTGCGGGAGAACCTGGCGCACCCACGTGCTCTTGCCCACCCCCCGCATGCCGAAGAGGAAGAAGCTCTGCGATGGAAGGCGGGTCAAGCGAGGATAAGCAACCACTACGCCGTCAATATTACATGAAAAATGACGGTGTTATGTACAAAATGTCGATAATGCGCCGCGGTACGAGGGCGCCTGCAGGGCAATGCTCCGGCGGGTGGCGCCGGGCGGTCCGGCGGAGCGAGCGCGCACTGACACGGTACAGCAACATCCTCGTCTCCCACTTGTGCATCCGAGCCCCGCTCCTTCGCTGTTGACGACGTCAACAGCGTGCAGCGAAGGCCGGCTCCCGCCAACCACCAAGGTGTGCGGTTTTCGGTTGCCACAAATGGGAAATTTACAGTTGCCACCAACAGCGTGCCGATCCTGTTCGCTGTTGCCTTCGATACGGAGGTACGAGCGGCAAGCTGGAACATCGGTTCGGATTTTTTCATTCCAGTCCGCCCGGAATGATGACGCCAACGGGGGAGCCGGGCGCGATGTCCTCGTCGTGCCTCGATTGCAGGAATGTGCAACGGGCATGCCGATAGACAGGGTAAGTCGAATGGCATCGCGTTCTCCGGGCCGTCGCACGGGCCGAGGAGAGAAGGACCGGGCGAACACGCGGGTCCGTTGCCATCGGACAACTCCATCTCCGCAAGAGCCTTGGCCGCCTCGGTGTCGCCCCGCGCGGCGGCCTGACGGAACCAGTACCGAGCGAGGGCAAGGTTCCGGCGCTCACCCTCTCCATACCGGTAGCTTATGCCGAGGTCCTATTCGGCGTCGGCGAGTCCACTGCACGGTCGAGCCACATGTTCGGCCCGTGCTCGATGCGGACGATGACCCGCCGGGTACGCCGCCAGCTCCGCGCGGCGCAAGGGAAATCGTGGAACAACCGATTCTTCGCTTCGGTCGCCTCGAACCCGTCCCGGGCGACCTCGCACGCCACCTGAACCTCGCGTTCGAGAACCGCGTTTCGGGCCAACCCCACGATGTACCGAACGCCGTTGCGATCGCACCAATCGCGTGGACGACTTCAGCATCGGAGCACGCTTGCCGGCAGGTCCATGTGGACTTCTCCAACAGGCGGACGATCGGTCCGAAGCCGCACGCCGCCGCGATCGGCGACAGCGGCACCGAGGAACGCGCGCCTCCGCAATATGCCGGGCGCACGGGTCATGGCCAGTGGTGGCGGGCAGCGGTTCCGTTAGGGTGTGGGCCTCCGCGGCCGGAGGTGGCGAAACGGGCACATGGCGCCGCGATCGGCCGCCGAGTTGCCGTAGGCCAGCTTGCGCGCCCGGTTCATGCTTCCAAGGGGTTCGTGAGCCTTGAGACAGTTCCAGGGCGAGTAGCTGATGCGCTCTCCAATGCGCCGCATTTCCTCGGTGTCGAACGCCTGCGGCGGGATCCCGAGGCGGCCGACCTTCACCCAGGGCGAACGCCACGGCACCGTGGCGTCGTCGATCGGTTCCTCGGCCGGCATGGTCCTGGGCTGCACCAGAAGATCGAATTCGACCGGGCCCGCATCGAGACGTTGTTTCAGCCTGTCCACGTAGCCGCCGGATAGGCGCAGCCGCCGCGTCGGCACCGGACGGAAGCACTGCTTCATCTCCCCCCTGCCGAGACGGAATGGGGTGACGGTGAAATAGGCGTAGCGGACCGGATCCCGGTACGCGAGGCTATGCCAGAAATAAGTCGTGGCGAGCCGAACCATGTTCCACCTGGCGTTCAAGGGGTTCCATCCAGGAAAGAGGAACGCCAGAGGCACCGTATCGATCGGCCGCAGGGTCGGAGAGGATCCCATGCTCCTGCGGACCTTGCGGGAGTACTCCATCATCAGTGCTTCGGTGCCGAACCACACCGTCGGGGTGCTGACCATCACGAAGTCGTGCTCGCCGACGGTTTCCGGCAGGCATGTTTCCCCGGGCACGCCGAGCAGCTTGACCGCCATGCCCTTGGCGTCGGGCATCCATTCGGGGCTGAAGAACGCAGACGAGAAGCGTACCCACCCCTCGTAGCGGCGCGGCGTTGCGAACAGTCCGTGAGCGAGGTCTTCCGCAAGGTCCGCGTCGATGGTCAACGTACACCGCATCATGGCGTACAAGTGGCGATGAAAGGTCCGGGTTGGCGCCCGACCCGCGTCGGGGCGCTGGAAGGTCCGCCGCACCTCGACCCAGAGCGGCTCCGTTTGAGGGAAAGTTTGCATCGCACCGCACTCCAACGACCACCACGGGGCCGAGCCGACGCACCCCGGTTCTCGGGCTGCGCCCGGCACCCGGTTCTCGGACAGCTTGTCCTGGCACCTCCACAACCCGCCGGCGCGCTCCCGCCCAACTGCACGGGAAATGGTCTTCGCCGACACGACTGCCGGTGGCATCGCCCGTACAGCGCAAGGTATTGGAGGGGCGCGACACCGCGCCATCCCAAGATTGGGATGATGTAAAAAATCCTGTGGCTGTCCTGCGGTTTCAGGCTCCTGAACACGGCACTGCCGGTTCAAGAAAGTCCTTGCTGGCGCGTAGATAGGCGACGTAAACGTGAGTCTGCATTCCACGGCCAAATGCGGGGGCGTACCCGGCAGCCGCTGGGCCGGTACTTGATGGCCAGAGCCCGAATGACGAAGACCAGGGGGTGCGCCCCGAGCGCCGCCGGCCCGCCCGGCGACGGGTCCCGCCGGCACCACTCCCACGGGGCGGCTCGGTCCAGCCGGGCCGTCGTCATGGACCCAACAGACTGGCGGGGACTACTGCTATGCCGTCACGCCGGCGATAGGCGTCGGCGCCGGTCGTGACGATCGCAGCATCGAGCAGTTGAGGGCCGATACGGTCGCGCAGGCGGCAGAGCGCACGCACGTCGCCGTCGCCGACCGTGGCCGCCAGCTTCACCTCGACGGCCACGACGCGCTGGTCGCCGCGGGCCACGACGAGATCCACTTCGAGCTCGCCGCCCCACGTCCGCAGGTGATTTACCGCTGCCTCCGCCGCCTGGGCGTACACCCGCAGACTCTGGGTGACAAGCGATTCGAACAAGGCGCCGAGCAGGGTCCCGTCGCGGGGTATTGCGGGAACGACTGGCGCCGGCTCCAGCAAGGCGCCGGCATCCACGCCCAGTACCCGCGCCGCCAGCGCCGGATCCACCAGGTGGTGCTTGGAGGCGACGTTGAGCCTGGAAAGCTGTCCGCCGCCGGGCAGCCAGGGGAGAACAGGGTCGAGAATGCGGAGCCGCTCCAACGTATCCCTGTACGGGCGCATGGTGGAGCGCGCCGGCTTGTCGCCCTCGCCGGCAGTCGAGGCGTCGCGGAGCCTGTCGTAGCTCGTGCTGGTGGCCGTCGCGGCCGCGTATGCCCGCAGCCAGCGCCGCAGCATGCCCGGATTGCGGGTGCGGACGCCCTGTTCGGGAAGCTCGCGGTCGACGATCCGATCGATGTAGCCGTCGAGCTCCGCCCGCCGGGCGCGGCCCGAGCTGCCGCGCATGCCGGGAAACCCGCCGGCCAGGATTTCCTCCACATAGCGCTCCAGACCGACCGTGGTGTGGCCGGCGATCGGCGGCCGGGCTCCGTTGAGCAGCGCCGCCAGGCTCACCGACGGCGTTTCCACCCCGCGCTCGGCGAGCGACAACGGCCGCATCCTCACTGTGACGATGCGTCCGGCCCCCGAGTGGGTGCCGGCCATTTCGTCCGAGGCTGATCCGGTGAGAATGAACCGCCCCGGCCGGCGGGCGGCGTCCACCGCGCGGCGGACCAGATCCCAGGACGGCGGATAGCGTTGCCATTCGTCAATGAGAACAGGCTCCGCGCCCCGCACGAGCCGATCCGGTTCCGCCTGGATCACGTCGACGGCGCCTGGCCGATCGAGCTCGCGGCGGGTAGCCGCCCGGCGGCGGGCGGTCTCCGTCTTGCCCACCCCCTTGGCGCCCTCGATGCTGACCGCAGGCAGATCCGCGAGGAGCGCGCTCAACTCCCCGTCGACGATCCGGGGTAGGTAACGCTGCGTCGCCGTGCCGTCGTTCATGACCCGGGAACACTACCATACATCGGAAATCTACACTACCATCCATCGAGTTTTTACGCTACATTTCATCGAGTCCCCTCGTCATGACACGAGTGCGCTTACAGGCAATGCTCCGGCGGGTGGCGCCGGGCGGTCCGGCGGGGCGAGCGCGCACTGGCACGGTACAGACCACCGAACACGGCACCGTCGGTTCAAGAAAGTCCCTGCCGGCACGTGAACAGGCGACGTAAACGTGAGTCTGCAATCCACGGCCAAATGCCGGAGCGCGCCCGGCAGCCGCTGGGCCGGTACTTGATGGCCGGAGCCCGGATGACGAAGACCTGGGGGTGCGCCCCGAGCGCCGCCGGCCCGCCCGGCGACGGGTCCCGCCGGCACCGCAGCTACGGGTAAGAGGAACGGTTACTGCAACGCCGCCGAGGTGACGGAGGCGCCGAGGGATCCGGCGACGGCCTGGGCCTGCTCGAACAGCAGTTGCGGATAGATGCCGAAGAGGATCGTGCCCACCACGGCGACCGTCAGCGTCGCCACCATGGCCGGCCCCATCGCGATCTCCGACCCGGTCGCTTCCTCCTTGAAGAACATGAACACGACCACGCGGAGGTAGTAATAGAGCGAGATGGCGCTGTTGACCACGCCGACCACGGCCAGCCAGATGAAGCCCTGATCGATCGCCGCGCCGAACACCCAGACCTTGCCCATGAAGCCGGCGGTCGGCGGGATGCCTCCGAGCGACAGCATGAACAGCAGCATGGCGACCGCCGCCGCCGGCGCGCGCGCGAACAGGCCGCTCATGTCCTTGAGCTCGTCGCCCATCACGTCATGCCGGCGCAGCATCGTCACGACCGCAAACGCGCCGAGCTGCATGAACAGGTAGACCCACAGGTACACGAGCGCCGCCACCACGCCCCGCTCGGTCGCCGCCACCACGCCGATCAGCACGTAGCCGGCGTGCGCGATCGACGAATAGGCGAGCATCCGCTTCATGTTGCTCTGCGTGATGGCCGCGATGTTTCCCACCGTCATCGTGACCACGGCCAGGAAGGCGAATATCACCTGCCAGTCGGGCGTGAGCGCGCCCAGCCCCTCGACGAAGATGCGCAGCAGCATCGCGAACGAGGCCGCCTTCGAGCCGACGGACAGGAACGCCGTCACCGGGGTGGGCGCGCCCTCGTACACGTCCGGCGCCCACATGTGGAACGGCACCGCCGCAATCTTGAAGCCCATGCCGGCCGCCAGCAGGATCAGCGCCGCCGCCAGCAGCAGGCTGCGGTCCTGCCCCGCGAGCGCCTCGGCGATGCCGTCGAGCCGCGTCGTGCCCGTGACGCCGTACAGCAGCGACATGCCGTACAGCAGGATGCCCAGCGAGAAGGCGCCGAGCAGGAAATACTTGACGGCGGCCTCGTTCGACTTGTGGCTCGGCTTCAGGTAGCCGGCCAGCACGTAGAACGCGATCGCCATCGTCTCCAGGCCGATGAACAGGGTGATCAGGTCGACCCCGCTGGCCATGAACATCATCCCGAGCGCGGCGCACAGGATGAGGAAGTAGTACTCCGCCGCCGGCACGCCTTCGACGCGCAGGTAGGGCGCCGACATCAGCAGGGTCAGCGCGGCGGAGACCAGGAAGATCGCCTTGAAGAACAGCGCGAAGCCGTCGATCGCCAGCAGTCCCCGCGATACGGTGATGTCGACGCCCGCGAACGACGCCAGCACGAGCCCGCTCACGATCAGCGTCCCCAGCGAGATGCCGAACAGCAGGTCGCCGCGGCGCGGCACGATGATGTTGACCAGCAGGACGAGCAGCGCCCCGCCCGTGAGGATCAGCTCGGGCAGGAGATAGTAGAAGTCGGCGGCCGAGTAGCCGAGCGCCTCCATTACCTGGCGCCTCCACGGACCGGACCGCCGTCAGCCTGCGCCGCTGCTTCGAGCGTGACCGCGGGACCGTCGGCACCCTCGCCTGCCACTGCCGCCAGCCGCGGCGTGTAGTCGCTGTTCACCCGCTCCATGACGTTGTCGACCGAGGTCTCGATCCGGTCGAGAAACGGCTTGGGGTACAGGCCGATCCACACAGCCAGGATGAGCAGCGGCACGAACGTCCAGATCTCGCGCAGGCTGAGGTCGGGCAGGCTCTCGTTCTTCGGATTCGTCACGTCGCCGAACATCGTGCGCTGGTACAGCCACAGCATGTAGGCGGCGCCGAGAACGATGCCGCTGGCGGCGACGAAGGCCCAGAACTTGCTGACGACGAACACGCCCTGCAGGATCAGCACCTCGCCGATGAACCCGTTGAGCGTGGGCAGGCCGATCGAGGACATCGTCATCACCAGGAAGATCGCCGCGTACACCGGCATGACCTTCGACAGTCCGCCGTACTCCGCGATGGCGCGCGTGTGGCGCCGCTCGTAGACGATGCCGACGATGAGGAACAGCGCGCCGGTGGAGATGCCGTGGTTGAGCTGCTGCACGATGCTGCCCGTGATGCCGACCGGCGTCAGGGCGAACATGCCCAGCATCACCATGCCCATGTGGCTGACGCTGGAGTACGCCACCAGCCGCTTCCAGTCCTTCTGCGCCATCGCCACGAGCGCGCCGTACACGATGCCGACGATCGAGAGCGCGGCCACCGCCGGCACGAACGCCACGGTCGCCTCGGGCAGGATCGGCAGGCTGAAGCGGATGAAGCCGTACGTGCCCATCTTCAGCAGCACGGCCGCCAGGATGACCGAGCCGGCGGTCGGGGCGTCGGTATGGGCGTCCGGCAGCCAGGTGTGGAACGGGAACATCGGCACCTTGACGGCGAAGCCGAGGAAGAACGCCAGGAAGATCCACCACTGCAGGTCGTACGGAATGCCCAGCTCGTGGAACTGCGTGACGTCGAACGTGTACACGCCGGTCACGCTGTGGTGGTAGAAGTAGACCGCCAGGATGCCGAGCAGCATGACGACGCTGCCGACCAGCGTGAACAGGAAGAACTTGATGGCCGAGTAGAGCCGGTTGTCGCTGCCCCAGATGCCGATCAGGAAGTACATCGGCACCAGCATCACTTCCCAGAACAGGAAGAACAGCAGGAAGTCGAGCGCCATGAACGCCCCGAGCATCCCGGTCTGGAGCGCCAGCAGGAAGACGTAGTACTCCTTCACCCGCACGGTGATCGCGGTCCACGACGACAGCACCGCGATGACGCCCATCAGGGTCGTCAGCAGGATCAGCAGCGCGCTGAAGCCGTCCACGCCGAGGAAGTAGTCCGCGCCGATCGACGGGATCCAGGCGTGGCGCTCCACGAACTGCCAGCCGGCGTCCTGCGTGTCGTACAGGAACCAGAGCGGCAGCGATACGAGGAACCCGAGCCCGGCGGTCACGTTGGAGATCAGCCGGATCAGGTGCTCGTTCTGGCGGTTGACGAACAGCAGCGCCAGCACGCCCGCGAGCGGGGTGAACAGAATCAGTGACAGCAGCGGAAATCCGGCGGCGTTGGTCATGGCTATTGATGCGGGGTCAGCGCCCGACGAGGAACCAGGTCACGAACGCGAACACGCCAACCAACGTGGCGAACGCATAGTTCTGAATGAGGCCGGTCTGCGCCCGGCGGAAGCCGTAGCTCCCCTCCCGGCATATCCAGCCGACCAGGTTGACGAGTCCGTCGACCACGTACTTGTCGAGCACATGGGAAATCACCGCCGAGCCCCGGGTGGCCCACCCGGTGCCGTTCACCGCGCCGTCGACCACTCCGCCGTCGAAACGCCACAGGCCGCGCGCGCTCGACATCGAGCCGCGCACTACGGTGGCGTCGTACAGCTCGTCGACGTAGTACTTGTTGGTGAGCAGCCGGTGCGTGCCGGCGAGGCGCGCCGCGAGCTGGTCGGCCGCTTCCGGCCGCTGCACATAGTTCCGGTACGCGAACAGGATGCCGCCGACGGCGAGCAGCACCGAAAACGCCATCAACGCCCACTCCACCTCGTAGTGGTGCGCCTCCTCGGCGGCGTGCGCAGCGCCCGGCACCGTGAAGCTGGGCTCCAGGAAATGCTCGATCATGTTGCTGCCGCCCAACGCCGCCGGCACGCCGACGAATCCGGCGAGCACGGCGCCGACCGCCAGCGCGACGAGCGGCCAGGTCATCAGCCGGGGGGACTCGTGCGGCCCGTGCCAGGCATGCCCGTGCCCGTCGCCGTGGCCCTCCGCGTCGGGCGCCGGACCGCGGTACTCGCCGAAGAACGTCATGTTGATGAGCCGGAACATGTAGAACGCGGTCATGGCCGCGGTCACCGCGCCGAGGCCCCACAGCAGCGGACTGTGCAGGAACGTGCGGTACAGGATCTCGTCCTTGCTGAAGAAGCCGGATAGCGGCGGGATGCCGGCGATCGCCACCGCGCCGATGCACATCGTGGCGAAGGTCAGCGGCATGTGCCGGCGCAGTCCGCCCATCCGCCGCATGTCCTGCTCCTCGTTCATCGCGTGGATGACCGAGCCGCTGCCGAGGAACAGCAGCGCCTTGAAGAAGGCGTGCGTCATCAGGTGGAACGCGGCGGCGGCGAACGCCCCGACCCCGGTGGCGAGGAACATGTAGCCGAGCTGCGACACCGTGGAGTAGGCGAGCACGCGCTTGATGTCCGTCTGCACGAGCCCGATCGTCGCCGCCATCAATGCCGTGACCACGCCGATCGCCGCCACGACCTCCATGACCATCGGCGCGTGCGTGAACAGCACGGCGTTGCGGCAGACCATGTAGACGCCGGCCGTGACCATGGTCGCGGCGTGAATCAGCGCGGAGACCGGCGTCGGGCCCTCCATGGCGTCCGGCAGCCAGGTGTAGAGCGGTATCTGTGCGCTCTTGCCCGTCGCGCCGATGAACAGCAGCAGGCAGATGAGCGAGACCACGCCGAAACCGACCGCGGCGGTCTCCACGGGCAGCGCCGACGCCGCCACGGCCACCTCGCGGAAGTCGAGCGTCCCGAACGTGAAGAACACCAGGAAGATGCCGAGAATGAAGCCCCAGTCGCCGATGCGGTTGACGATGAACGCCTTCTTGCCGGCGTCGGACGCGCTCTGCTTCCTGTACCAGTAGCCGATCAGCAGGTACGAGCAGAGCCCCACGCCCTCCCAGCCGACGAACATCACCAGGAAGCTGCTCCCCAGCACCAGGATCAGCATGAAGAAGCAGAACAGGTTCAGGTAGCAGAAGAAGCGCGCCACGCCGCCCCGCGGCTCGTGGTCGATGTAGCCGATCGAGTAGATGTGGATGAGCAGGCCGATGCCGGTGACGACCAGCAGCATCATCCCCGACAGCGGATCGAGCGTGAACGCCCACGGCACCTCGAACGAGCCGATGCCGTTCGCCGTCTCGAGCGGGATGGGCGGGATCCAGCTCGCCACGGTCACCTTGTGGTAGCGCTCCGCCGAGCCGAGCAACTGGACGAACGCGGCGACGCTCAGCAGGAATGCTGCGGCCATCGCGCCGGTCGCCACCAGCCCCGCCGTGCGCTTGCTGAACGCGCGCACGCCCACCAGCCCGTTGAGGGCGGCGCCGATGCCGGGGATGAGAGGTATGAGCCAGATGAAGTCCATCGCTACCACCGCATCAGGCTCATCTCGTCGATGTTCACGGTCTCTTTGTTGCGGTAGAAGGCGATGATGATGCCGAGTCCGACCGCCGCCTCCGCCGCCGCCACCGCGATGACGAACACCACGAACACCTGGCCGACCAGGTTCTGCAGTTGATCCGAGAGCGCCACCAGGTTGATGTTGACCGCGTTGAGGATCAACTCGATCGACATGAAGATGATGATGATGTTGCGCCGCACCAGCACGCCTATCACGCCGATCATGAATAGCGCCGCCGACAGCACGCTGTAGTGAAGTGGTGTTATCTCCAGCACTTGATGCCTACAGGTTCTTCTTGGCCAGCACGATGGCGCCGATCATCGCTACCAGCAGCAGCATCGACGCCACCTCGAACGGAATCAGGTACTCCGTGTAGAGCACCCACCCCAGCCGCTCCGTATTGAGCATCGCATCGCCGGCCAGCCGCGGCGGAAAGTCCGACGCCGCCTGAGCCGGCGGCGCGCCGCCGCTGCCGGCCGACGTGTACCACACGATCGCGATCAGCTCGGCGAGGACGGCGCCGGCCAGCAGCAGCCCCATCCGGCTGACGCGGCGGCTGTCGCTGCGCAGTTCGGGCGCCTTCTTCAGGCTGACGAGCATCACCACGAACAGGTACAGCACGACGATGCCGCCGGCGTACACGAGCACCTGGATCACCGCCACGAACTGCGCGCTCAAGGTCACGTAGAGGACGGCGACCAGCAGGAAGTTGATCACCAGGAACAGCACGCTGTGGACCGCGCTGCGCGCCGTGATCACCATGATCCCCAGCCCGAGGATCAAGGTCGCCAGCACGTAGAACACGAACGCTTCCATCGGCTACAGCACCACCTTCGCGATGCCCGTCAGCACGAGGTTGCCGATGGCGATGGGAATGAGCACCTTCCAGCCGATAGCCATCAACTGGTCGTAGCGGTAGCGCGGGAACGTGGCGCGGATCCAGACGAATATGTAGAGGAAGAAGAAGATCTTGCCGCAGAACCAGATCCAGCCGGGAACCAGGTCCAGAAAAGCGAGCGCCTCGACGTTCGGGAACGGCCGCATCCAGCCGCCGAAGAACATCAGCGCCACGATCGCCGAGATGACGATGATGTTGGCGTACTCGGCCAGGAAGAACAGCGAGAACCGCATGCCGCTGTACTCGGTGTGGAAGCCGCCGGTCAGCTCCGTCTCGGCCTCCGGCAGGTCGAACGGCAGGCGGTTCGTCTCGGCCAGCCCGCCGATGAACACCAGCACGCAGGCCACCGGCTGGACGAAGGCGAACCAGAGGCCCGCCTCGCGCTGCGCCTCGACGATGCCGATCATGTTCAGCGTGCCAGCGGTCAGGACGACGCTGACGAGCGTCATCACCACGGCGATCTCGTAGCTGATGAGCTGCGCCGAGGCGCGCAGGCTGGCCAGCAGCGGGTACTTGCTGTTCGAGGACCAGCCGCCGAGGATGATGCCGTACACGCCGATGGACGTCACCGAGATGATGAACAGCAGGCCGACGTTGATGTCCGCGATGTAGTACGGCTGCTCGGGACCGAACGGTATGACCGAGAACACCACCAGCGCCGGCACGAGGCTCATGATCGGCGCCAGCGTGAACACGAGCTTGTCGGCGTTCGCCGGCGTGATGTCTTCCTTAAGGATCAGCTTGATCGGATCGACGATCGCCTGCAGGATGCCGTACGGGCCCACCCGCATCGGGCCCAGGCGCGCCTGCGCCCAGCCCATCACCTTGCGCTCCATCAGCACCAGGAACGTCACCGTGACGAGCAGCGCGTTCACCAGCACCGCGATCTGGAGCAGCGGAATGACGAAGGTATCCAGCATGGGCTAGCGGTCCACCTCGCCGAGCACGATGTCGATGGTGCCGATGAGCGCCACCACGTCCGCCACGAGGTGCCCCTTGCACAGCCGGCTCAGCGCCTGCAGGTTGCAGAACGACGGCGGCCGGACGCGGAAGCGGTACGGGTTGGTGGAGCGGCCGTCACTGACCACGAAGAACCCGATTTCCCCCTTCGGCGATTCGACGGCGTGGTAGGTCTCGCCGGCCGGCGGCTTGAGCAGGCGCGGCACCTTGCCCATCACGGGACCTTCCGGCAGCCCCTCGACGGCCTGCCGGAGGATGCGGATCGACTGCTTGAACTCTTCCAGCCGGATCAGGTAGCGGTCGTACGTATCGCCGCGGGTGCCGAGCGGAATGTCGAACTCGAACTCGTCGTACGCGGCGTTCGGCTCGTCCTTCCGCACGTCGCGCGACACGCCCGAGCCGCGCAGCGGCGGGCCGCACAGGCCGAGCGCGGTGGCCTCCTCGCCCGAGATGACGCCGATGTCGCGCGTGCGTCCGACCCAGATGCGGTTGTTCGTCAGGAGCTCTTCGTACTCGTCGAGCTTGGTCTCCATGAGGTCGCAGAACGCGCTCACCCGCTTGTCCCAGCCGGTCGGTATGTCGAGCGGCAGCCCGCCGATGCGCATCGAGTTGTAGGTGAGCCGCGCGCCGCAGTACTCCTCGAACAGATCGAGCACGTGCTCGCGCTCGCGGAACGAGTAGAGGAGCACGGTCATCGCGCCGATGTCCATGGCGTGCGTGCCCAGCCACAGGCAGTGGCTGGCGATCCGCTGCAGCTCGGCCAGGATGGTCCGGATGTAGCGCGCCCGCCGCGGTACCTCGACCTGCATCAGCTTCTCGACCGCCTCGACGTAGCCGAGGTTGCTGGTGGCCGCGGCCACGTAGTCCATGCGGTCGGTTAGCAGCACGATCTGCGTCCAGTCGCGGTTCTCGCACAGCTTCTCGACGCCGCGGTGGATGTAGCCGATGACGCAGTCGGCGTCGACCACGCGCTCGCCGTCCAGGCGCAACACGACGCGCAGCACGCCGTGCGTGCTCGGGTGCTGCGGTCCCATGTTCAGGACCAGCTCGTCTGTGTCGAACGCCTGTCCGATGCGCCGTGGCGCCTCAGTCACGTCGGTCATTGCATGTCGCCGCGGTCTGCAGCCCGCCTACTCGATCTCGCTCCCGGATTCGTCCGGAAGCTTCCACACGTTCAGCCAGTCCAGCGGGTCCTCCATCAGGTACTCGCCGGGACCCTCCAGCGGATAGTCCTTGCGCTGCGGATGCCCCTGCCACTCGTCGGGCATCAGGATCCGGCGCAGATCGGGATGGTCGACGATGTTGACGCCGAACTGATCGTAGACCTCGCGCTCCAGCCAGTTCGCCGCCGGCCATATGCCGGTTACGGACGGTACCGGGTCGCCCTCGGCGGCGCGCACCTTTACCCGCAGCCGGTGCCGGTTGAGCGTCGAATAGAGGCAGTAGATGACGTCGAACCGCTGGGCGCGCGGCGGCCAGTCGGTCGCGGTCACGTCGGCGCAGTAGTCGAAGCCGCACGCCCCGTCGTCGCGCAGGAAGCGGGCCACATCCAGCAGCCGGTCGGCCGGCACGATGACGGACCAGTCGCCCACCCAGTACGTGAGGTGGGCAACCGCACCGGGTACGCCGGCCTGCAGGGCGGCGACGAACGGCGGCGGGTCCATGCCTTCCGGCGGCGGCGGATCGGGCGGCCCCTTGGGCGGTTCCGGCGGCGGCTTCGGCTTCGGCGCGGGCTTGCGCGGTGCGGCGCCGGCAGCGGTGCCGGGGCGCGGGGGGACGACAGGTCGGGACGGCTTCTCAGCCGGCTGGTTTGCGTCGTCCGCCATCAGGTCCACTCTAGGGCGCCCTTGCGCCACGCGTACGCGTATCCCACCACCAGGATGAACAGGAAGATCAGCATCTCGATCAGGCCGAACAGCAGCAGCTCGTCCATGACCACCGCCCAGGGGAACATGAACACGGTCTCGACATCGAAGATCACGAACAGCATCGCCACGAGGTAGTAGCGCACGCTGTAGCGGTCGCGGGCATCGGTGACCGGCTCTATGCCGCACTCGTACGGCTGCAGCTTGACCCGGTTGTAGCGGCTGGGATGCACTAGTCCGGCCACGATCAACGTGAAGATCGCGAAGCCGATGGCCACCAGGATGAACAGGAAGA
This sequence comes from Vicinamibacterales bacterium, assembly GCA_965207665.1. Classification (GTDB taxonomy): domain Bacteria; phylum Acidobacteriota; class Vicinamibacteria; order Vicinamibacterales; family UBA8438; genus JAAXGX01. Next base: position 1,188,307 of record CBDBMV010000002.1, on the reverse strand, counting down.
TCGGGATGTATGCTTCCAGCATGCTCAGCGCGGGATCGACGCCTTCCGCCCCTCGTCCAGGCGGGGCAATATTAACCCAGAGTTCCTCATCCTGGCTCGCCTGAATTTCCCACTCGCGCCAAGCAGGCAGGCCGTTGACGTGAGGGCGCGAAATGCGGGCCGAAAACCGCGGTGTTTATAGCATGCGCCCCGGGGGGTGTCAAGGAACGCGGCGCCCGAAAAAATGCCGGCGCACATCCAAAACTCGCCTTTTTTCTTATACTTACAAGGCGTTTCCGCGGCGCGCCGGACGGCGGCGGCAACGCGGTGGTCACGCGGTTGCGGGCTGGTATACTTCGAAAGGGAGACGGAGGGACATGGCAGAAGGCCGCGCGGCGCTGACGGTAGCGCTCGGCGCCCTGCTCCTGGCCGCCGGGCCGGCGGCCGGACAGTCCGTCGAACGCAGTCTGGCCGTCACCGTGCTCGACGGTGACGGCTCCCCTGTACCCGATCTGGGCCCCGCCGACTTCGTCGTCAGGGAAGACGGCGCCCGCCGCGAGGTATTGCGCGTCGCACGCGATACGGCGCCGCTGCAGATCGCGCTGCTCGTCGACACCAGCCAGGCCGCGGCGCGCGCGGTCGTCGACCTGCGCAAGGGTCTCGCCGCATTCATCACCGCGATGGACGACGACGACCGCATCTCCATCATCGGCTTCGGCGGACCACCGCGCATCCTGGCCGCCTCCACGCTGGAAAGGGAGTCCTTGCTGGAGACCGCCGACAGCATTTTCTCCACCGCCGGCAACGCCGCCTACCTGCTCGACGCGCTGTCCGAGACCGCCACGGGCTTCATCAAGCAGGAGGTGGACCGTCCCGTGATGGTGGTGCTCGCCACCGAGGGGCTCGACCACAGCTACGAGAACGTTGCCACCGTCCTGCGCACGCTGGAGGACGCGGACATTACGGTGCACACCGTCGTCCTGACCGGGCGGCGCTTCAGCAGCCGCTCCAGCCCTTTCCCCGGCCGGTTCGATCCATTGCGCGAGAGCGGCGGCCGGGGCGCACTCGACGGCGCGTTCGCCCAGTGGCGGATCGACCGCGACATGGTGCTGCAGCGCGGCCCGCTGCTGACCGGCGGCCGGCGCCGCGACCTGGTCGCGTCGAGCGGGATGGAACGCACCATGCGCGACGTTGCGGCCGAGCTCAACAGCCGCTACCTGGTCGACTACGCCGCGCCTAGTGCGCTCGTGCCGCCGGAGCGCGTAGAGGTGCAGGCTGCGCGCGACGGACTCTCGGTCCGCGGCGTTCCGGTGGGCGCCGGGGATGACTGATTCGACGCGATCCGCAATCGCGATCCTGGCGGCGCTCGGCGCCGCGGCGGGCCTGACCGTCAGCGCGCAGCAGGACGACGCCGACGACGCGCTGCCGTCCTTCCGGGCCGGCGTGGACGTCGTCTCGCTCAACGTGACCGTCACCGACGCCGACAACCGGTTCGTCACGGACCTCGACCAGGAGAACTTCCAGATCTTCGAAGACGGCGTGTTGCAGGAGATCACGTTCTTCAGCCGCGCCCGCCTGCCGATCGCGCTCTCTGTGCTGATCGACACGAGCGCCAGCATGGACAAGCGGATGCGCACCGCGCAGGAGGCGGCAATCGGCTTCTCGCGCAGTCTCGGGCCGGACGACCTGGCGGAGATCATCGATTTCGACGGACGGGTGGAGATCCTCCAGGATTTTACGAACGACCTGGAGTTGCTGGGCGAGGCCATCCGCCAGACGTCCGCGGGCGGATCGACCTCCCTCTACAACGCCCTCTACGTCGCGCTCAAGGATCTGAGCAAGGCGCCGTTGCGCCCGTCGGAGGTGCGGCGGCAGGCCATCGTGATGCTCTCCGACGGCGAGGACACGTCCAGTCTCATCACGTTCGACGAGGTTCTGGAGCTGGCGAAGCGGTCGGAAACCGGCATCTACACCATCGGCCTGCAGGAGGAGGAGGACGAGCGGTCCGGATTCCGCGAAGCCGACTTCGTGCTGCGGCAACTGGCGTACGAGACCGGCGGGCGCGCGTTCTTCCCCGAGGACGTGAACGATCTTCCGGCAATCTACCAGCAGATCTCGGACGAGATCTCGAGCCAGTACAGCGTCGGATACATCTCGGCGAACCCGCTGCGCAACGGTCAGTGGCGGCGGACTGTAGTCCGCGTCGACCGGGAGCGGACCACGGCGCGCACCAAACAGGGATACTATGCGCCGACAGGGTCCTGACCGGCCCGCACCGCAAACCATATGAGTGCAATCCCCCTGCTGCTGTACGTTGCCGCATCCGCGGCCTATGCCGTGCACTTCGGGCGGCGCAGCGATCTCGCCGGCCGCTGCGCGACCCTGGTGCTCGCCGCGGCCGCTCTGACCCATGTATTCGTCATCGGCATGCAGACCATGGAGAGCGGCCACCTGCCGGTCGTGGGCACCAGCGGGGCCATCTCGGGCTTCGTCGTGCTGCTGGCGCTGGCCTACCTCTACACGGAGATGATGACCAGCGAGCGGTCCATGGGCGTGTTCATCGTGCCGGCGATGGCCTTCCTGCAGGCGATTCCCACCGCCACCAACGCGGTGGCGTCGCGCCCCCCGGTGCTGGAGAGCCAGTGGCTCGCCGTCCACGTGCTCTCGCTGCTGTTCGCCTACGCCAGCTTCGCGCTGGCCTGCGTGGTCGGCGTGACGTACGTCCTGCTGTTCAAGGAGCTGAAGGCCAAGCACCTGGGCTTCTTCTACTCGCGGCTGCCGTCGCTGCGGGTGCTGGACGTCATGAACGGCCGCGCCGTGGCGATCGGCTGGCTGTTTCTCACGCTGGGGCTCGTCGTCGGCGTGATCTGGCTGGCGCAGGTGCAGCCGGGAGCAGTGGATCCGCGCGTGCAGGCGATGTCGCTGTTCGATCCGAAGATCTTCGTGGTGCTGCTGATCTGGCTGGTCTACACGTTCGAGCTGTACGCCCGCCGGTCGCTGGGCTGGAGCGGACGCCGCGCGGCGCTGCTGTCGGCGGTCGGCTTCACGATCGTGTTGCTCAACTTCGTGCCGATCGGCTATTTCGCCACGCGCAGCCACAACTTCTACTGATGAACCTGTTTCTCCTCGGCGCCAGCCATCACAGCGCGCCGATCGATCTGCGCGAGCGGATCGACTTCACGCGCCGCGGCGTACCCGAAGCGCTCGGCGAGATCGGCCGGCGCACGGCGGTCCACGAGGCGGTCGTGCTGTCGACCTGCAACCGCTCGGAGATCTACACGGTCTGCGACAACCCGCGCCACGCGCGCCAGACTCTCACGGCGTTCATGAGCGGCTTCCATGACGTGCCCGAATCCGAGCTGGCGCCCCATCTCTACGCCCGCCATGACGCCGACGTGGTGCGCCACCTGTTCCGGGTGGCGGCCGGCCTCGATTCGCTGGTGGTGGGGGAACCGCAGATCCTGGGCCAGGTCAAGGATGCGTTCACGGTGGCGGCCGGTGAGGGCCGCACGGGAACCGTCCTGAACCGGCTGTTTCCCTGGTCGTTCACCGCCGGCAAGCGCGTGCGGTCCGCTACCGGCCTGGGCGAAGGGGCCGTCTCGGTCAGCTATGCCGCGATAGCGCTGGCGCGCAAGATCTTCGGCAAGCTGGAGAACCTGCACGTGCTGCTGGTGGGCGCGGGTGAAATGGCCGAGCTGACGGCAACGCACCTGCGCGCCCAGCAGGTGCGCGAGATCGGCGTGGCCAACCGCACCTCGTCCCACGCGGAGGCGCTGGCCGGGCGGGTCGGGGGCGTGGCGGTTCCCTGGGAGCGTGTCGCCAACGAGCTCGGCGCCTGCGACATCGTCGTGGCGGCCACCGGCTCGGCGTCGCCGATCATCACGCGCGCCGACGTGGAAGCCGCGCTGCGGCCGCGGCTCGACAGGCCGCTGTTCATCATCGACATCGGCGTGCCCCGCGACGTGGATCCCGCCGCGGGCGACATCGAGCAGGTGTTTCTGTACAACATCGACGACCTGCGTTCCATCGTGCAGGAGAACCTGGCGCGCCGGCAGTCGCGCCTGGACCGCGCCGAACTGATGATCGACGACGAGGTCAACCGCTTCATGGCCTGGCTGCGCTCGCGCGCCGCCGTGCCGACCGTCATCGCGCTGCGGGAGCGGTTCGAAGCGGTGCGGCAGGCGGAGCTGGCGCGGCTGCAACCCAAGCTCGCGGGGCTCTCCCCCGCAGCACGCGCCCGTGTCGAAGAGGTGACGCGGCTACTGGTCGAGAAGCTGCTTTCCTCGCCCACGGAGCGGCTCAAGGCGACCACGGACGAAGAGGACGTGGCGGCGTACGCGGAGATGCTGAACCACCTCTTCAAGCTTTCGGAACAGCCGCCCGGCGATGGCGAGACCGAGCCCGACGCCGCGGCCGAGGCGCTCGCGGCGTTCTCCAGGGATCGGACGCGTTGAGCGCGTTGCGGATCGGCACGCGCGGCAGCCCGCTCGCGCTCTGGCAGGCGCGCGCGGTGGAGCAGGCAATCCGTGCGGCCGGCGGCCCGCCCTGCGAGCTGGCCGTCATCAGGACCACGGGCGACCGCCTGGCCACCCGCGACCTCTCCGCCATCGGCGGCAAGCGGCTGTTCGTCAAGGAGATCGAAGAAGCGCTGCTGGATGGCGGCATCCATCTCGCCGTGCACAGCGCCAAGGATCTTCCCGCGGAGCTGCCGCCCGGCCTGGTGATTGGCGCCGTGCTGCCGCGTGAGGATCCGCACGACGCCGTCGTGCTGCCGCGCGGCAGCAGCGGCGCGGGCAGCGGCGGCGCGCTGCTGGCGGCACTGGGCGCCGCGCCGCGGGTGGGTACGGGCAGCGTGCGCCGCGTGGCGCAACTCGCGCGGGCTGTGCCGCGCGCCCGGTTCCAGTCGATTCGCGGCAACGTCGGGACCCGCCTGCGCAAGCTCGACGCGGGAGACTGCGATGCGCTCGTGCTGGCGGCCGCGGGCCTCGTCCGCCTCGGGCTCGGTGAGCGGGTCAACGCCCGGCTGACGGCGGACGAATGCCTGCCGGCGCCGGGGCAGGGGATTGTGGCGATCGAGGTCCGCGAGTCTGACGAGCGCACGCGGTCGGTCCTGGACCGCATCGACGACCGCGCCGCGGGCGTCGCCCTTGCCGCGGAGCGCGCCCTGGTGCAGGCGCTCGGCGGCGACTGCCGCGTGCCCATCGGCGCGCTTGCCGTGCAGGAAGCCGACGGCGTTGCGCTGGACGCCGTCGTCGCGTCGCTCGACGGCCGGCGCCGCCTGCGGCGGCAGGCGCGCGGCCCGGCGGACACCGCCGCCGCGCTCGGCGCCGACCTCGCGAGCCGCATGCTGGCGGACGGGGCGGAAGAGATACTGGCGCAGCACCGGCCATGAAACCAGGCAGCGTCCATCGGCCGCTGTCCGGCAGGCGCGTGGTCGTCACGCGCCCGCTGGAGCAGGCGTCCGAGCTCGTAGACCGCCTCCGGGCGCTCGGCGCGGAGCCGGTCGAAGCTCCGACCATCCGCATCGCGCCGCCGGAAGACCACGGCCCGCTCGATGCCGCGTGCGCGGCCGCGGGATCTTTCGACTGGATCGTGTTCACGTCAGCAAACGGCGTCGATGCGTTCATGCGGCGGCTGCTCGACGGGCCGCGCGACATCCGTGCGCTGCGCGGCGTGCGGCTGTGCGCCGTCGGTCCGGCTACGGCGACGCAGTTGCAGCGACACGGCCTCGAGGCGGATGTCGTGCCGGCCGAGCACCGCGGGGAGGCGGTATTCGACGCGCTGAGTCAGGCCGGCACGCTGTCCGGCGCGCGGATCCTGCTGCCGCGGGCCGACATTGCGCGAGAGATGCTCCCCGACGCGCTCCGGAAGGCGGGCGCGAAGGTGACGGAAGCAACCGCCTACCGCACGGTGCGCGAGGACAGATGGAGCGCAGCCGAGTTGCAAGCCCGGCTGCGTGCGCGTCCCGTGGACGTCGTGACGTTCACCAGCGCTTCCACGGTGCGCAACTTCGTGGAGATCGTCGGCGCCGGTCCGGCCGCGGAGCTGCTGTCCGCGACATGCGTCGCCTCCATCGGTCCGGTCACCGCGGCAGCCGCCGCGGAGCTGGGCATCGAGACCAGGATCATGCCCGCCGCGTATACAATTCCGGCACTGGTCGACGCCATCGCCGAGCATTTCGCCGGACAGCCGGGCGCCGGCCGGGTAGCAGGATCATGACTTCAACAGCATCCGCGGAACGCATCCGGAACCTCGGTCTGACGCACCGGCCGCGGCGCCTGCGGCGCTCGCCCGCCATGCGCGATCTCGTGCGCGAGACCCGGCTGGCGCCCGAGATGCTTGTCTATCCCCTGTTCGTCTGCTCCGGGGATGGCGTACGGCGCGAGGTGCCGTCGATGCCGGGCGTGTTTCAGTTGTCCGTCGACGAGGCGGCGCGCGAGGCGGCCGCCGCCGGGCAGGACGGGATCCGCGCCGTGCTGCTGTTCGGGCTGCCCGACGAGAAGGATGACGCCGGCTCGGCGGCCTACGATCCCGCGGCGCCCGTGCAGGCGGCCGCGCGCGCCATCAAGCGCGCGGCCCCGGAGCTGCTGGTCGTCACGGACGTCTGCCTCTGCGAGTACACCGCGCACGGCCACTGCGGCATCCTGGACGGCGAAGAGATCGTCAACGACGCCACCGTGGAGCTGCTGGCACGCACGGCCGTTTCACACGCGGAGGCAGGGGCCGACATCGTCGCCCCGTCCGACATGATGGACGGCCGCGTCGGCGCCATCCGCGAGGCGCTGGACGCTGCCGGCTACGGCGACACCGCCATCATGTCCTACGCCGCCAAGTACTGCTCCGCCTACTACGGACCGTTCCGCGACGCGGCCGATTCCGCACCGGCGTTCGGCGACCGCCGCACGCACCAGATGGATCCGGCCAACGTCGAGGAGGCGCTGCGCGAGGTCGCGCTCGACCTTGAGGAAGGCGCCGACATCGTCATGGTGAAGCCCGCGGTCCACTACCTGGACGTGATCACGCGGGTCAGGCAGGAATTCAACAGCCCGCTCGCCGCGTATCACGTCAGCGGCGAGTACGCCATGCTGAAGGCGGCCGCGCGCAACGGCTGGATCGACGAGACGCGTGCGATGCTGGAGTGCCTGACGGCCATCCGGCGCGCCGGCGCCGACATCATCATCACCTACTACGCGCGCGAGGCGGCCCGGCTCCTCCGCTGAAGCTCCGGCGGCCCGGGCCGAGCCGGAAGCAGCCGGATACCCTCAGCGCGCCGCCGCTTCCTCCGCGCGCTTGCCGGCCAGCATGTTGCCGAGCGCGTAGTTCCCCTCGTGGCAGGCGTACTCGAAGATAGGACCCTCGATCGCCGCCATCGGCATCAGCGCGGTCCACGGACCGGTCCATTCATCCTCGTCGCTGACCGTCACCCGGTAGTCGATGGTATCGGGGCTCGTGCGCGTCAGCCGCTCGACCACGCGGCGTTGCGGCTCTTCCAGGTTCGTCGTCTCGATCACCAGGGTGTCGCCTTCCCAGCGGCCCCGTGACTGGCCCAGCCACTGCCCTATCCCGTCGGCCGCACTGCCGCCCAGCGGAACGATGCGGGCGTCGTGGATCATCTCCACGAGAATCACGACGTGATCAGGCGTCTGGAGGATCTGGTAGTTGTGGTTGTAGAACCCCGGCGTCATCGAGCCCGGCATGCCGCGCGTCAGGCAGCGGTCGTAGGTGCTGAAGTCCTCCCACGACGCCAGCTCGCCGCCGCCGGTGAAGCTGGCGAAGCGTTTCGCCCGGCGCGCGTCCGCCTCGGGCGTCCGCGGCGGATAGCGCCCGTCGGCGGGGTCGACGATCAGCGACGTGCGCAGCGACAGCTCGCCCTTCTCCAGCCAGTAGTCGTTGTACGCGCCGGTGGGCATGAAGTCCGACTGCTCCTCGGCGGATATGCCGGACCCGACGTTGCGCTCCGCGCGCTCTTCCTCGGTTAGGAACTCGCGGCCGGCCAGGTCTTCCGGCCGCTCCATCGGCGTCGTGGTGCTGTTCGACCAGATCCCTTGCAGGTCCGGATGGCCCCATGGCGTCCGCGGCAACTCGGAAGCTCCACCGGCCTGCGCGGCGGCCGGTGCGGGTACGAGCAGCAACGGCACGACGGCAACCAGTAGCGCGGCGATGAATCGAACGTTCATGAGGCCTCCTGTCTTCCCGGTCCGGATGGCGGAGCGGAACGCCAATCGATGCGTCGGCCTCCGCAACCGCCTACACTATAGCGCCACGGTGAATCGCGCTCAGCGCGCCTCCTCGGCGCGCTTGCCGGACAGCATGTTCGGCAGGCCGTAGTTCCCCTCGTGGCAGGCGTACTCGAAGAGCGGGCCCTCGATGGCGGACATCGGCATCAGCGCCGTCCAGGGGCCGGTCCATTCGCCGTCGTCGCGGACGGTCACCTCGTAGTCGATGGAGTCGGCGCCGGTGCGGGTCAGTCGCTCGACGACACGGCGCTGCGGCTCTTCGAGGTGCGTGGTCTCGATGACGAGGGTGTCGCCTTCCCAGCGGCCCGTCGACTGCCCCAGCCACTGCTCCACCCCGTCCGCCGGGCTGCCGCCGAGGCGCACGATGCGGGCGTCGTGGATCATCTCGACGAGAATCACGACATGGGCCGGCGTCTGCAGGATGAGGTAGTTGTGGTTGTACCACCCGGGCGTCATGGCGCCCGGCATGCCGCGCGTCAGGCAGCGGTCGTAGGTGCTGAAGTCCTCCCACGACGCCAGCTCACCGCCGGTATAGCTGGCGCGCCGTCTGGCCAGCCTGGCCTGAGCTGCGGGTGTGAGCGGCGGATAGCGCCCGTCGGGCGGGTCGACGATCAGCGACGTGCGCAGCAACAGCTCGCCCTTCTCCAGCCAGTAGTCGTTGACCGCGCCGGTCGGCATGAATTCGGTCCGTTCCTCCGCCGAGATGCCCGAGCCCGGGTTGCGCGCGATCCGCTCTTCCTCGGTAAGGAACTCGCGGCCGGCGAGATCCTCCGGCCGCTCCATGGGCGTGGTGGTGGTGTTCGACCAGGTCCCCTGCAGGTCCGGATGGTCCCACGGCGTCCGCGGCGTCGACCAACCGCCGCCCTGCGCGGCGGCGGACGCCGGCATGAGCAGCAACGGCAGGCCGGCAATCGACATCGCGGCAACCAGCCGGGCAAGCATGGTGTTTCCGGACTCTCCGCAGTGCGCGGCGGTCAATCGTTCGCGGCGACAGCGCCGGGATCGATGACGAACGCCGGCGTCGCCTCGAAGTGGTACGCGGTCGAAACGGACGTGCAGGCGCCGGTCTCCGGGTCGGGATGGCCGTCGGCGACGCGCCGCAGCGCGTGGTACATCCCGGCGCACATGTAGCCGAGCGCATCGGAAGCACCGCGGCCCGTGTGGCGGTTGCGCGTCCGGTGGTCGTTGCGCAGCCGGAACATGTTGTCAATGTCCCAGTACGCGCCGATCATCCCCTTGAGCCGGCCGTCCGGGAGCACCTCGGCGCGCACCTTTAGATCGCGGAAGTAGTACTCGAAGTCGATCACCTGCTGCCGGTAGCGCAGCCGCACGTCGACCGGATCGGTCGTCAGGACACCGTCCACGATGCGGCCGGGCGTCGGCTCGCTCACGTACTCGGGATCTTCGTAGAGATCCATGCTCGTCCACGGCACCGCGCGGCTGGCCGCATCCAGCGTGACGATGTCCGCGCTCGACGCGAACCGCACGCTTACGTCATCGTCGCTGCGCGCATCGTGCACGCCCGTCACTTCCAGCAGGATCGGAATGCCTTCCTTGATGAAGCTGCCGCTGTCCGCGCCGCGCTGGATCTGGCCGTCCGGCTGGAATCCGCGCGTGCAGCCGAACAGCCGCCAGTGCTGGTGGTCGATGCCGCGCTCGCCGCCGGGGCTCGTGAAGTCCGCATGCGCGCACTGCCCGCCGTCGGCGCTCGTCGAGTCCAGGCCGTCGAGATCGAGGCCCGCCAGCGGCACGTCCGCGTCGAACGTGATGAAGCCCGGATCGGGTTGCGCGAGCGGGTCGCGGCAGGCGTCCGCCGGGAATACTTCGTCCTCGGCCGCCTGCAGGCTGCCCAGGCGCTCGCGCGCCTCGCGCACCGCGTTCGGAGGAATGCCGAAGTACTCCCTTTCGTTCTGGTTCAGTCCGTCCGGGCAATGCTCCGGCCCCACCTCCGGTATCACGTCGCGCCACATGGAGACGACGAAACCCCACGTCTCCCCGCCTGCGGCGCCCGCGGAGCTGCCCGGCGCGTCGCCGGAGACGCCGCATCCGGCAGCGACCGACGCCGCGGCGCCGAACACGACCAGCCGCACCGCCGCAGAAACCCTCATGCCAGCACCTCCGACACCGGCCGCGACGTCTGGTTCTGCCGGACGCCGAACGACGCGACCGGCAGGCCCATCACCTGCTGCATCGTCAGCGCCACGCGCGCCGTCGACTCGCCGACGCCGCGCACGTGGACGCCCGGCTTCACGCGCCCGCCGGCGCGTCCGGCCAGGATCACCGGCAGCCCCGAAACGCTGTGGGTGTTGGCGTCCGAGCTCTCGGAATGGCACATGACCAGGCAGTTGTCGAGCAGCATCCCGTCCCCTTCCGGCACCGCCGCGAGCATCTGCACGAACTCCGTCCAGGCCTCCATCGTGCGCATCACGAACGCGGTCGCCCGCGGCTGGTAGCCCAGCTCGGGATCGTTGGGCTCCTCGTGGGTGAGCGTGTGGTGCGTGTCGCTGCTGCCGGCCGTGTGCAGGCTCGACGCGGCATCCGAGAACACCATGTTGAACACGCGCGTCTGGTCGCACGCCAGCGCCAGCGCCAGCACCTGGCTCATCAGGCGGTGGCTCTCGACTACCTGCCCGACCTCGAGGCTGTCGGCCAGCTCCGGCGGCGCGTCCGGCACGCGGCATGCTTCGAGCGGCGGCGGCTTCGTCAGGCTGAGCTCGAGCTGCCGCTCCAGCTGGCGCAGCGACGTGAAGTACTGGTCGAGCCGCGCGCGGTCAGCCGCACCCACCTGCGCCTCCATGCGCCTGCGGTCGTCGGCCACCACCGACAGCGCGCTGCGGCGCAGCAGCACGCGCGGATCCGGCGTGAATTCGGCGGCGTTCGGATCGGCGAACCCCGGCCCGAAGACGCGGTTGTAGAGCGCCAGCGGCGACGGCTCCGAGGGGTTGAGCGACGTGGCGTTGCGGCGGCTGTAGCTGTGCTCCGGCCGCCCCGTCGCCGCCATCTCCAGGGAGCGGAACCGCGTGGCGGTGCCGATCTGATCGGCGATCAGGACGTCGAATGTCGGCAGGTCGGCGGCGTCCATCCGCGCCGGGGCTTCGCCGGTCAGCGTGCCCACGATCCCGGTGTAGTGCACCTGGTTCGCTTCGCCGGCCAGCAGGACGCTGAACCCGCTCAGCACGCTCAGGTGCTCGCGGACCGGGGCGATGGGCGCCAACTCCGGCGGCAACTCGAAGTCGGTCCCTTCCTTCGTCGGCGCCCAGCGGTCGGGATTCATACCGCAGCCGAAGAACCACGTCCCGAACCGCTGCGGCAACGGCGCGCCCGATGCGAGCGCGGTGCCGCTGGCGTTCAGGAAGATGTCCAGGTACGGCAGACCCACGGTGACCGCGGCCCCGGCCAGGGAGCCCCGCAGGAATTCGCGGCGGTTGATTGGATACCTCATAACGCTCCCTCTACAGGCGCCGCGACCGGCGCGCCGGCTGTCTGCGGTGCGGCCATCCGGAATCCCGGGGAGAGCGCAACGGCGCGCGCCGCCCCCCGCAGTCGGAAGCCGGCAGTGGCGAACTCGTCCGCAATGCGACTGACCATCCCCTGCTCCGCCTCTACGATAGCGCGTCCGACCGCGTACTTGTACAGGTTCTCGACCAGGCAGGGCGCCAGCTGCGGGTGACTGCCGAGCGCCGCGCCGAGCTCCACGTGGTCCGCGAACCGCCGGCCGTCGAGCTCGCCGCTCTCGTCGATCGGTGCGTCGTTCTCGGTCGTCCGGTGCTGCCCGATGCCGTCGAACTGCTCCAGACCCAGGCCGATCGGATCGGTCAACTGGTGGCAGCCCCGGCAACTCGGAACCGTCGAATGGACCTCGAGCCGGTCGCGCGCCGTCCGGTGCTCGGCGCTCTGGTCGTCGTTGAACAGCGCGAACTCGACGTCCGCAGGTGCGGGCGGCACCGTCTCGCACAGCAGCGATTCGCGCAGGAACTCACCGCGCAGCGTCGGGGAGCTGCGGCCCGAATGGGCTTGCAGCATGAGCAGGCTGGCGTGCGAGAGCAGTCCGGCCCGTGGATGCCCATCGGGGAACTCCATCTGCTCCCACTCCCGCGAGCGGACCGGCACCCGGTACAGCGCCCCCAGCGTGCGCGTCATGAACGAGCGGCGCGTCGTGAACAACTCCCGGTAGTCGCCGTCCCCGGCCAGCAGGTGGTCGACGATCATCCGCAGCGTCTGCTCGCGCGCATCGCGCGCGACCGCCTGGCTGAAGGTCGGGAAGCGGAGCAGGTCCTTCTGCAGCCCGTCGAGATCGGCCAGGTGCAGCAGGTCGTCGAAGAAGGCGCGCACGCCGGCCTCGAAGCGCGGCGAATCCAGCAGCCGGTCGACGTGAGTTGCCAGCGCGGCCGCGTCGCTCAACTCGCCGGTGGCGGCGGCGGAGCGCAGCTCCTCGTCCGGCCCGGCGTTCCACAGGAAATAGCTCAGCCGCGCGGCCAGGGTGTCGTCCGTCAGCCGCAGCTCGCCGGGCTCGCCGGGCACCGGCTCGGTACGCTCGACGCGGAACAGGAACTCGGGCGCCGCCAGCAGGCTGATCGTGGCCAGCTCCAGGCCCGCGTAGAAATCGTTGCGCGCCGCGGCGGTCTCCGCCGCCGCGGCAACGCGGGGTTCGACGTCGCCCTCGTTCAGCGCGCGGCGCAGCAGGCGGCTCCCGGCCTCGCGGACGAACGCCGCCGTGCACTGGTCGTCCGGTCCGGACTCCGAGCGCGGCCGGCACGTGAGCTCGTCCCGGCGCTCCGGCGCAACGACCTGCTCCGCGATGTTGCGCGCCAGCGCCTCGTAACCCTCGAAACCGGCCGCCGAAACGGTCACCTGCGCGCTGCCGACGGCCAGCAGCCCCGACCGCCGCACCTCGGGCTCGAAGCGGCCGGTCACCTCGATATCGTCGCCGAACGCCTCCGCGATTGCCGTGCGGTACTGCGCGGCGTTCAGGCGCCGCAGCGCCACCGGTCCGGCGGCGGGGCCGGCATGCTGTTGCGCACCCGACCGGAATGCCGCGTGGCGCACCTTGCCGCCGGCGTCGGCAATGGCCGCGGTCGCGGCCAACGCGACAGCCGCCGACAGCGCGGCCGCAACCGACGCCGCCCCCGCCCAGGCAGGACGCCAGACGCCTACCGCCAGCGCCGCGGCGGCGAGCGCCAACGTGACGTACAACATGCGCCCCCAGGTGCCGGCCAGCTCCGCGTGGCGGTCCAGCCACTCGCGCCCCGAACCGTCGAGCGCGTCGTACACCGCCGGATAGGCAGCCTCCCCGGCGGACATCACGAACAACGCGGAGCCGGCGGTGACCGCAACCAGCGCGAGACCGACGCGGCTGGTCTCCCGCTGGCGCAGCACGAGCCCGATGACCAGCACGACCCAGGCCACGAGCAGCCCCGTGATCGGAAAGTGGTTGAGGACCACGTGGCGGTAGGCGGGGTCTTGCAGGAATTCGCCCAGCAATTCCATGGGTAGCCGGCTCACCCTACCTTGCGGTCTGCGGCAAGTCAATCCGCCCCGGTCCGGTGTCCGGTGCAGCCCGTGGTATCGTTCCACCGCACGTATGCCCCACCCATCGCGTTCCGAATCCAGCAGGCTGTTCGCGCGCGCCAGGCGCGTGCTGCCGGGCGGCGTCGACAGCCCCGTGCGCGCGTTCGGCGCCGTCGGGGGCGAGCCGCCGTTCATCGAACGGGCGCGCGGTGCGCGGATTCGGGACGTCGACGGCCGGACGTATATCGACTACGTCATGTCGTGGGGCCCGCTCATCCACGGCCATGCACCGGCGGAGCTCACGCGCGCCCTGCGTGCGGCGGCCGGCCGCGGCACCAGCTTCGGGGCGCCCACCGCGCAGGAGGTCGAGCTGGGCCGCCTGGTCTGCCGCCTCGTGACGTCGGTGGAGCGCGTGCGGTTCGTCAACTCCGGCACCGAGGCCACGATGAGCGCCATCCGTGTCGCACGGGCGGCCACCGGGCGCGAACGGATCATCAAGTTCGCCGGGTGCTACCACGGCCACGGCGACGCGTTCCTCGTGCAGGCCGGGTCGGGCGCGACGACCCTCGGGGTGCCGACCAGCCCCGGCGTCGGGCGCGCGACCGCGGCCGACACGCTGATCGCGAACTACAACGACCTCGCATCGGTCGAGCGTCTCTGCCGCGCGCAGCGCGGTGCGGTCGCCGCGGTGATCGTCGAGCCGATCGCCGGCAACATGGGCGTCGTGCCGCCGGCCGCGGGCTTTCTGGAAGGGCTGCGCACATTGTGCGACCGTGACGGCAGCCTGCTGATATTCGACGAGGTCATCTCCGGCTTCCGGGCGGCGCCGGGCGGCGCGCAGGCGGTCTACGGCGTGCGTCCGGATCTGACCTGCCTCGGCAAGATCATCGGCGGCGGGCTGCCGGTCGGCGCGTACGGCGGCCGCGCCGACCTGATGGCGCTGGTCGCGCCGGACGGCCCGGTCTACCAGGCCGGCACGCTGGCGGGCAATCCGCTCGCGATGACCGCCGGCATCTGGGCGCTCTCCAACCTGTCGGCGCCGCTGTACCGCCGCCTCGCGGCGCTCGGCGAGCGCCTGGCGAACGGATTGCGGGCGGCGGCAAACGAAGCCGGAATACCGCTCACCGTCAACGTCGCCGGTTCGGTCCTGACGCCGTTCTTCACCGCCGGTCCGGTGACCGGCTACGCCGCGGCCACCGCATCCGACACCTCCGCGTACGCCGCGTTCTTCCGCGGCATGCTGCGCCGCCGCATCTACCCGCCGCCGTCGCAGTTCGAGGGCTGGTTCCTGTCGGCAGCGCACACGGAACGCGACGTCGATCGGACGGTCCGCGCCGCGCGCGGAGCGCTGGACGACGTTGCGGCCGGCTAGCAGCCGGCTGGTATCATGCGGACAGACATGACGAACGTGCACCTGCATCGTACGACCGGCGTGCGGGTCGGCAACGTGCAGATCGGCGGCGGCGCGCCGGTTGCGGTGCAGTCCATGACGCTGACCGACACGGCCGACGCCACGGCCACCGCCGCGCAGTGCGTCGACCTGGCGAATGCCGGATCCGAGCTGGTGCGGGTAACCGTCAACCGGGACGAGGCGGCGCGCGCCGTGCCGGAGATCAAGCAGCGCATGCAGGACGCCGGGTGCGCAGCGCCGCTGATCGGCGACTTCCATTACAACGGCCACCTGCTGCTCACCCGCCATCCCGACTGCGCGGCCGCGCTCGACAAGTACCGCATCAATCCGGGCAACGTAGGCACCGGGCAGCGGCGGGACGAGCAGTTCCAGACCATCTGCTCCGTGGCGCGCGACCACGGCAAGCCGGTGCGCATCGGCGTCAACGGCGGCTCCCTGAACCAGGAGCTCGTCATGGCGAAGATGCAGGAGAACACCGACGCCGACCTCGGCAAGTCGTCGGACGAGATCATCAACGAGTGCATGATCATCTCCGCGCTGGATTCCACGGCCCTCGCGCTCGACAGCGGGCTGCGGGAGGACCAGATCATCATCTCGTGCAAGGTCTCGCGCCCCCGCGACCTGATTGCCGTGTACCGCGCCCTTGCCAGTCGCACCACGCAGGCGCTGCACCTCGGACTCACCGAGGCCGGCATGGGCATCAAGGGGCTGGTCTGGTCGGCATCGGCCATGGGCGTGCTGCTCAACGAAGGCATCGGCGACACCATCCGCGTCTCGCTGACGCCCCGTCCGAAAGGGGACCGCCGCGACGAGGTGCACGCCGCGTGCGAGTTGCTGCAGGCGCTCGGCCTGCGGTCGTTCGCCCCCAGCATCACCGCCTGCCCCGGTTGCGGCCGGACGACCAGCAGCACGTTCCAGGAGCTGGCGGAACGAATCCAGGAATACGTGCGCGACATGATGCCGCAATGGAAGACGCGCTACGCCGGCGTCGAGGACATGAGCGTAGCCGTCATGGGATGTGTCGTGAACGGACCCGGCGAATCGAAGGCGGCCAACATCGGCATCAGCCTGCCGGGCACCGGCGAGGCCCCCACCTGTCCCGTATATATCGACGGGCGGCACACGCATACCCTGCGCGGCTCGTACGACGAGCTCGCGGAGGCGTTTCGCGCGCTCGTGGACGAGTACGTCGAGCGGACGTACGCGCGGAAGTCCGCACGATCCCGCAGCACCTGATCTGGCAGTCCGTGCCGATCCGCCTGATCGCCATCGACATCGACGGCACCCTGCTCGACAGCAGCGGCCGCCTGCCGCCGCGCAACCGGCGGGCCGTGCAGCGCGCGGCCGACGCAGGGATCCACATCGTGCTGGCGACCGGCCGCGCGTATCACCACGCCGTTCCGATCACCGGCGAGCTGGGCCAGGCCGCAGTCCTGATCGTCAGCAACGGCGCGCTGACCAAGACGGCCGGCGGCGAGACCCTGGCCTGCCGCCTGCTGCCGCGCCCCACGGCGCTCGCGGTGCTGGCCGCGCTCAAGCCGCGCCACCGGGGCGTCGCCGTGATTTTCGACCGCCCCGACGCAAGCCAGTACACCTTCGAGGGCATCGACTGGAGCCATCGGCAGCGCGCGTGGTACTACGAGCGCAACCGCGCCTACATGACGTCTGCCGAACCGATCGAAGCCGCGGTGACGGAAGATCCGGTGCAGGTGTCGTACACCGGCAGCGTCCGCGACATCCGGGCGCTGGCCGACCACGCCCGCCGCCTCCCGGTAGCCGGCGAGCTGGGCTTCATGCTGACCGAGTACGCCGAGCGCGACTTCTCCCTGCTCGACATCACGGCCCGCGGCTGCTCGAAGGGCTCGGCGCTGGAAGCCCTGGCGCGGAGCCTCGACGTCGACCGCGGCGCAGTGATGGCGGTCGGCGACAACCTGAACGACCGCGAGATGCTCGAGTTCGCCGGCGCGCCGGTGGTGATGGGCAACGCCGTGGAGCCGCTCAAGGCGCGCGGCTGGCCGCTGACGGCGGCGCACGACGCGTGCGGGCTGGCGGACGCAATCAAGCGGGCGCTGGCGGGCGAGCCGCCGGGACTGCCGCAAGCATCCGGGGCAGGTCGCGCTCGCGCCGGCGCCAGATAGCCAGCAGCACGGCGCCGATCACCGTGAGGCCGATCAGGACGCCGATCCAGAGTCCGATCACGCCCCAGCCCACCACGAAGCACAACGTGTAGCCGATCGGCAGGCCGCACATCCAGTGGCCAGCCAGGTTCATGCGCATCGGCGTGCGGGTGTCACCCAGCCCGCGCAGGGCGCCGGTTGCCGCCACCTGCAACCCGTCGAAGATCTGGAAGAGCGCGGCGACGAAGATAAGCGTCAGGCCGATCCCGACCACCTGCGCGTCGGGCGTGAACACGCCCAGAACCAGCCGCGGCGCCGCGAGAAAGACGGCAGCCGACACCGTCATGACGCCGGCGCCGAGCGCGATCGTGCTCCAGCCCGCGGCAGAGGCGCCCGGCCCGTCGCGGCGCCCGACGGCGTGTCCGACGCGGACCGCGCCCGCCGCCGAGATCCCGAGCGGCACCATGAACGTCAGGCCCGCCACGTTGAGCACGATCTGGTGCGCCGCGAGCGTCGTCGGCTCCAGCCGTCCCGCCAGGAGCGTCACCGCCGCGAACGCGCCGTATTCCAGCGCGTGCTGCACCGCGGCCGGCCAGCCGAGCGCCAGCAGCCGGCGGAAGCCGGCGCTACGGACACCGGCGCGCGGGCGTCCCAGACCGCCCTGGCGGGCGGCCACGATCGCCAGCACCCCCGCCATGTAGCTGCGGGAAATGCAGGTGGCCCATGCGGCGCCCTCCACGCCGAGCGCCGGCGCGCCCAGGTTGCCGAACACCAGCATCCAGTTCGCGACCGCATTCACGACGTTTGCGGTGACGAGCGTGACCATGATGGGGGTCACTCGCGTCACGGCCTGCAGGTAACGCCGAAACGCCGCGTACAGCAGCAGCGGCGGCAGACTCAGCGTGACGATGTCGAAATAGCCGTGCACCAGCGGCAGGACGTGCGGGTCGAAACCCCATACGTCGAGGTTGGCGCCGACCGCGCGCGCGGCGAGACCGATCGGCAGCGACAGGCCCAGCGCCAGCCAGAGGCCGTGGCGCAGCCAGCGGCGGCATTCGCTCCTGGAACCGGCGCCGTACGCCTGCGAGACCAGGGGATCGAGACCGAGCAGCAGCCCCATCCCGAATACGCCGAAGGCGAGGAACAGCGCGCTGCCGACGCCTACCGCGCCGATCGCCTCCGGACCGAGGCGACCGACCATGCCGATGTCGACGAGCTGCATCGACACCCAACCCACCTCGGCCACGACGACCGGGGTTGCGAGCGAGACGACGGGACGTAGCTCCTTGCGGAACAGGGCAAACTGCGGCATGAATCACGCGCCGGCGGGAACCGCGGACGGCGTCGGGCGGGCCCCGGCGATCAGCGCCAGGGCATGAGGCGTTCGATCCAGGCGACGCGCGTCAAGTCGTTGTAGATCACCGTTACCATGAGCATCATCAGCGCCACGAAGCCGAACATCAGCATGCGTTCCTTGACGCGGACGCTGAAGTTCCGCCGCGACACGCCTTCGAGCGCCATGATCGCGATGTGTCCGCCGTCGAGCACGGGGATCGGCAGCAGGTTGAGAATGCCCAGGTTGAGGGAAATCATCGACATCAGGCTGAGCAGCGCTATCAGCCCGATCTCCGCGGCGCCGCCCGACAGTTGGGCGATGCCGACCGGCCCGACCAGTTGCCGCGGCGAGGTCTCCGCGGTGAGCAGCCCGCCCAGCGTCTGGAAGATCAGGCCCGACCACTCGTAGTTGCGCTGCAGGCTGTAACCGAACGCCTCGACCAGTCCGGGATCGAGGGAGCGCACCTCGTACGGGCTGATCTGCACGCCGATCAGGCCGACGTCGCCGACGAGCGCCGGCGTCACGGTCACGTCGCGGCTGGTCTCGCCGCGGCGTATGGTGAGCGTAAGCGGCTGCTCCGCGTGCGCGTTGATGCGCTTGATGAGCTCGTCACTGGCGACCGCATCGCCGGCCACCGCTTCGATCACGTCGCCCACTTCGATGCCGGCGGCGTCCGCGGGCTCGCCGGGCGTCACCCTGCGGATCTGCGGCTGCATGACCGGGCCGACCCCGAGGTCGCCCAGCTCGAAGCTCGTCTGGCTGTCCGGGGTGACCTGGAGCTCGCGGACGCCGGCCGCGTTGCGCACGACCACGGCGATCTCCATGTCGGCGCGCGGCCGGACCGCCTGCTGCATCTCCTCCCAGGTCTCGACCACGCGGCCGGCAACGCTGACGATGCGGTCACCCGGCCGGATGCCGACGCGGTCGCCTGCCGAGCCCTCCAGCACCTGGCCGACCACCGGGGGCTGCGACTCGTACACCGGCACGTCGACGCCCTGGTACAGCACGAACGTCATCACGACGATCGCCAGGACGACGTTCATCGCCGGCCCGGCGATCAGGATCTGGAAGCGCTCCCACTTGCTCCGGGAAAGGAACTCGTCGGCTGCGCCCGCGCGGCGGTCGTCGGCGTGCTCGCCCGCCATTCTGACGTAGCCGCCGAGCGGTATCGCGCTGATGCAGTACTCGGTGTCGCCGCGGCGCACCTTGAGCAGCTTCGGGCCGAAGCCGATCGAGAATACGAGGACGCGGACGCCGACGCGCCGGGCAGCCAGGTAGTGGCCCAGCTCGTGGACGAATACAAGCACGCCGATGACGAAGATGAAGGCGAGAAGACTGGTCACGGCAACACCCTGCTACGCTGATTCTACCTTGCGTATGATCTCGGTGGTCGTCCGGCGCGCCCACGCGTCGACCTCCCGCACGGCCGCCAGCGTCCCGACGCCGCCCGCAGCCCGCGTTTCCGCGAGGTCGAGCGCCTGCTCGATCACGGCCGGGATGCCGCCAAACGGCAGCCGCCGCGCGAGAAACGCCTCCACCGCCAGCTCGTTCGCCGCGTTCAGGACGATCGGCAGTCCGGCCGGCCCGCGCAGGGCGCGGTAGGCCAGCTCGAGACAGGGAAAGCGCTCCACGTCCGGCCGCGTGAATTCGAGCCGGCCGCAGCTTGCGAGATCGAGCGCGGGCAGCGGCGCATCCCAGCGATCGGGGTACGAGAAGGCGTACTGGATCGGCAGGCGCATGTCGGTGACGCCCAACTGCGCGATTAACGAGCCGTCGCGCAGCTCGACGAGCGAGTGCACGATCGACTGCGGGTGCACCACGACGTCGATCCGATCGGCCGGCGCATCGAAGAGCCAGCGCGCCTCGATCACTTCGAGTCCCTTGTTCATGAGCGTGGCCGAGTCGACCGTGATCTTGGGACCCATGTTCCAGGTCGGGTGTTCGAGCGCCTGCTCGGGCGTCACCGCGTCGAGCTCCTCCCGCGGGCGCGTGCGAAAGGGGCCGCCCGAGGCAGTCAGGATGAGCCGCCGCACGTCCGCCGGATCGTGTCCGCGCAGACACTGGTGTATGGCGTTGTGCTCGCTGTCCACCGGCAGGATGGCCGCGCCGCGCCGTCGCGCCGCTTCCATCATGAGGCCGCCGGCCATCACCAGCACTTCCTTGTTGGCCAGCGCCACCGTCTTGCCGGAATCGATCGCCGCCAGGGTGGCGTCGAGCGCCGCCGTGCCGGACGAAGCGCACAGCACGACGTCGACATCCGGGTGGGTCGCCACGGCCAGCAACCCCTCCGGGCCCGCGTAGGCCCCGTCGCCGGCCGCGCCCGCCGCGCCGAGCACGGCCTCGGTCTGCCGCAGCGCCGCGGCCGTCGCCAGGGCGATGACGCGCGGGCGGTGGCGCCGCACCTGCTCCGCGAAGCGCTCGGCGTTGCGCCCGGCGGCGAGCCCCACGACCTCGAGGCGTCCAGCCTGCGCCTCGACGACCGCGAGGGCACTGCGGCCGATCGAGCCGGTCGAGCCGAGGATGGCAATCCGCCGCACTATGGTGCTCTAGACGAGGAACTCGAGGGTGATGTAGTAGACCGGCGCCGCGAACAGCCAGCCGTCGATGCGATCGAGCACGCCGCCGTGGCCCGGAATGATGTGTGACGCATCCTTGACGCCGACGGCGCGCTTGAGGGTGGACTCGAACAGGTCGCCGGCAATGCCGAACAAGGCGAGCAGCACCCCGAGGAGCACCCGGCCCGCCGCGGACAGGTCGGCCAGCCACCAGCCGCCGGCGCCCCACATCACGAGCGCTGCAGCCGCCAGGCCGAACAGCGCGCCCTCCGCCGTCTTGCCGGGACTGACGGCCGGCGCCAGGGCCCGCCGCCCCAACCACCGCCCGCCATAATACTGCGCGGTATCGCTGGCCGCGAGCGTGACGAGCAGCAGCAGCAGCGCCTCGCGGCCGTGCCCGCTGCGGACGACGGCGAGCGCGCCGAGCGGAATCGCCAGGTACAGGACCGCGAACGCCGCGACGCCCGCGGGCGCCAGCGTCTGCTCCCGGGGCCAGCGCGAGAGCTGCACCGCCGCGACGCCGATCGCCGCAGCCATCAGGGCCGCCGGCAGCATGACCGGCGCCAGGCTGAACACCGCGGCAGTGCCCAGCACCGCCGCGGCGGTCGGCGCGCGCGGCATGCGGAAGCCCGCCCGCGCCGCAATCTCGGCATACTCCAGGAACGCGACGAGCAGGGCGGCCTCGACGAGCACGAGCGTCGCCAGCGGCGGCAGCAGCCAGATGACGCCAACGACAACGAGGAGCAGCGCCGCGGCGCTAAGAATGCGCTGCATCCGGTTCGGGTGGACGCGCTGCTAGCCGACCACCATCGGCTGGGGCTTGATGCCGCCGTAGCGGCGGTCGCGTTTCTGATAGTCGACGACGGCCTCGAGCAGGTGTCTGGCCCGGAAGTCGGGCCACAGGGTGTCCGTAACCCAGATTTCCGAGTACGCGATCTGCCACAGCAGAAAGTTGCTCACGCGCATTTCTCCGCTCGTGCGGATCAGCAGGTCGGGATCGGGTTGTCCGGCGGTATGCAGCAGGTCGCCGAACCGGTTCTCGTCGAGATCCTCCGGCGCGATACCCGCGGCCAGTGCGCGGCGTGCGGCATCCACGATTTCGGCGCGCCCGCTGTAGTTGAAGGCGATGTTGAAACGCATGCCGCGGTTGTTCGCCGTCCTGGCGATGGCGGATTCCAGCTCCAGGCGCACGTCGGGCGGCAGCTCGTCGTCGCGCCCAATCGTCTGGAACCGGATGTCGTTGCGCATGAGCGTGTCGATCTCAAGCCGCAGGTAACGCTTGAGCAACCCCATGAGGAGCGCAACCTCGGCGGCGGGCCGCTTCCAGTTCTCGACGGAGAACGCGTAGAGCGTAAGCACCTCGACGCCCAGCCGCGCGGCCAGCTCGGTCGAATCGCGCACGGCGTCGATGCCGGCGCGGTGCCCCTCGGCGCGCGGCAGGCAGCGCCGCGCCGCCCAGCGGCCGTTGCCATCCATGATCACCGCGACATGGGCCGGCAGGCGATCGAAGTCGACCTGGCGGACGAGATCCTCCTCGACCGACCGTTCCGGGACCCATTCCAACACATCCTGGAGACTCATGGGCAGTGACCGCGTGGCGCCATGACCAACATTCCCGCCGCAATATGCGGCGCATTCCTGATGATACGGGGTGTCCGCGGCACGTTCAATCAATCGTAGTCCACACGGACGAGGAACAGTCCGCGGGCGGGAGCGGTCGGGCCGGCTTGCCCGCGGCTGCGCGACGCCAGTGCGGCCGCGACGCCGGCGGCGTCGCGGCGTCCGCTGCCGACCTCGACCAGGGTCCCAACGATAGCGCGCACCATGTGCCGCAGAAAACCGTCTCCCCGCACCTCGATTCCGACGAGCTCGCCTCCGCCGGCCGCGGCCCGCCAGTCCGGCGTCGGTTCCGGCGCTATCCGCAGTGCGGCAATGCAGCGCACGGTAGAGACGGTCGCGGCCTCACCCGCCGCGGCCTGAAAGGCGGCAAAGTCGTGCCGGCCCTCCAGCAGCGCGCCGGCGGCCTGCATAGCGGCCACGTCGAGCGGCTGTGGCACATGCCACGCGTAGCGCAAGTCCAGAGGATGCGCCACGTCTCCGGCGGCGAGCCGGTAGCGGTAGACCTTGCCGCGCGCATCGAACCGTGCGTGGAACCGGTCGCCCGCCTCCTCCGCCAAGAGCACGCGGACGGCCGGCGGCAGGTTTGCGTTGAGCGCACGCGGCAGGGCGTCCACGCCGATCGGGTGCGCCAGGCGGATGCTGGCGACCTGGCCCAGCGCGTGCACGCCTGCATCGGTGCGGCCGGCGCCGTGCACGGTCACGGCGCGCCCTTCCAGCGGCTGCAGCGCCGTCTCGACCAGCGCCTGAATCGTGTCGGCGCCGGCCTGGCGCTGCCACCCGGCATAGCCGGTTCCGTCGTACGCCAGGGTCAGCTTGACCGTTCGCATACCATGGCCGGACTGCTAAACTCGGCCCGTGGTCGCGGGCCTGTCCGTCGTCATCATCACCAAGAACGAGGCCGACAACATCTCCGGCGTGCTCGAGTCGGTGGCGTGGGCCGACGACATAGTCGTGGTCGACTCGGAGAGCACCGACGACACGGTCGCCATCGCCCGCCGCTACACCGACCGCGTGTTCACCCGGGCGTGGGAAGGCTACGGGGCGCAGAAGAACTATGCGACCGGGCTGGCCGCCCACGACTGGGTGTTGTCTCTCGACGCGGACGAGCGCGTGCCGCCGGAGCTGGCCACCGAGATCGACGAGGCGCTGCGGCGCTCTCCGGCCCTCAAAGGGTACCGCATCCCGCGGACGACCCGCTATCTCGGCCGCTGGATCCGCTCCACCGACTGGTATCCGGACTACCAGTTGCGCCTGTACGACCGGCGGGTGTCGGCGTGGAACGCGCGCTTCGTGCACGAGTCGGTCACCGTCCAGGGCCGGGTCGGCACGCTCTCGTCGGAAATCCGCCACTATGCGTACGACGACATGTCGGACCACCTGGCCACGATCAACCATTACACGACCCTCGCCGCCCGACAGATGGAGGCGGAGCACCGCCGCGCCGGACTGACGGATCTCATCGTGCACCCGCCGCTCGTGTTCTTCCGCAACTACCTGTTGCGCCGCGGCTTCCGCGACGGAAGCCCCGGCCTGGTGATCTCGCTGATGAATGCGTACTACGTGTTCCTGAAGTTCGCCAAGTTGTGGGAGCAGCAGCGGCACCCCGCGGACCGGTAACCCTTTCCCATGTTCTCCGTCCATGTCGACACCGCGCGCACCTGGCGCGGCGGCCAGAACCAGGTGCTGCTCACCGTCCTGGGCCTGCGCGGCCGGGGCCACCGGACCGCGCTGGTCGCGCACGCCGGCGGCGAGCTGCGCCGGCGGCTGGCCGAAGGACCCGACCTGTACCTGCTCACGCCGCGCGGCGATCTCGACCTGCGTGCGGCCTGGCGCCTGGCGCGCCTTCTGCGGGAGCTGAATCCGGCGGTGGTCCACGCGCACGACGCCCACGCGGTTGCGGTCGCTGCCACTGCCCTCTCGCTGGCGGGAACGGGGCTCGCGGCGCGGCTCGTTGCCGCGCGGCGCGTCGATTTCCGTCTTGCCGCTAACGCGCTGTCGCGCTGGAAGTACCGGCAGGTCGACCACTTCATCTGCGCCTCGTCCGCTATCCGGACGCTGCTCGCAACGGCAGGCATTGCTGCCGAACGGACCACCGTCGTCTACGAAGGAGTCGACGTGGAGCGGATTCGCGCCGCGCCGGCGCTCGACCCACACAAGGCGTTCGGGCTGCCGCGCGGCGCGCCGGTCGTGGGCAACGTCGCAGCGCTGGTGCCGCACAAGGGGCAGCGCTACCTGATTGATGCGGCGGCGGAGGTGGTGCGCCACGTGCCGGACGCGCGCTTCGTCATTGCCGGCGAAGGCGAGCTGGAGTCGGCCCTCCGGCGCCGGATCGCCGCGCTGGGCCTAGAGAAGCATGTCGTGCTCGCCGGGTTCAGGCCGGACATCATCCCCCTGCACAAGGGCTTCGACCTGTTCGTCATGAGCTCCACGACGGAGGGACTGGGCACGTCTGCCCTCGACGCCATGGCCTGCGGCAAGGCCGTGATCGCCACGCGCGCCGGCGGCCTGGCGGAGGTGGTGGTGGACGGCCAAACCGGCCTGCTCGTGCCGGTCCGCGATCCGCACGCGCTGGCCGACGCCATCGTGCGCCTGCTGCGGGACCCGGAACTCCGCCAGCGCTGCGGCGCGGCGGGACTGGCCCGGGCGCAGAGCACCTTCGACGTGGAGCGGATGGTCGACGAGACGCTGCAGGTCTACGAGAGTCTCGTCTAGGGAATTTCGAACGCGGTGGCGGCCGCGACCTCGTCGTTCACGTAGGCCGTGCGGCCGCCGACGAGCACCGCCGCAACCGCGCCCTTGAGCTTCCAGCCGTCGAACGGCGTATTGCGGGCGCGCGAGCGGAACGCCGCCGCGCGCACTTCCACCGCCGCGTCCGGCGCCAGGACGGTGACGTCGGCCGGGGCGCCCGGCGCCAGGCTGCCGCCGGGGAGGCCGAGAATGCGGGCCGGATTGGTCGCCAGCAACTCGACGATCCGGGTCATCGACAGATGTCCGGTGTGCAGCAGCCGGTCGAGAACGAGCGGAATGGCCGTCTCCAGACCGATGATGCCGAACGGCGCCTTGTCGAACTCCACCGCCTTGTCGTCGGCGTGGTGGGGCGCGTGGTCGGTGGCGATCGCGTCGATCGAACCGTCGGCCAGTCCCTCCAGCATCGCGTTCCGGTCGGCCGTCCCGCGCAGCGGCGGGTTCATCTTGAAGTTCGTGTCGTAGGTGAGCTGCTCGTCGCTCAGAATGAAGTGGTGCGGCGTCACCTCGCAGGTGACGCGCACGCCGCGCTCCTTCCCGGAGCGGACGGCGCGCAGCGAGCCGGCGACGCTCATGTGCGCGACGTGCACCGCGCCGCCCGTGAGCTCGCTCAGCGCCACGTCGCGCGCCACCATCACCTCCTCGGCGGCGCCGGGGATGCCGCGCAGGCCGAGCTCGGCCGCCGTGGGGCCTTCGTGGGCCGAGCCGTCGTCCTTCAACGAGGGATCCTCGCAGTGGTTGATGACCGGCATGCCGAACATCGACGCGTACTCCAGCGCGCGCCGCATCATGAGCGCGTCGGCCACCGGATGGCCGTCATCGGAGACCGCCACGCAGCCCGCCTCGCGCAGCGCCCCGAACTCGGTCATCTGCTCCCCGCGGGAACCTGCCGTCACGGCGCCGATCGGATAGACGTGCGCCAATCCTGCCTCGGCCGCCTTGCGGACAATCTGCGTCGTGACGCCCGGATGGTCGTTCACCGGCACGGTGTTCGGCATGCAGGCGACGCCGGTGAAGCCTCCGGCCAGCGCCGCCTGCGCGCCGCTGCGGATGGTCTCCTTGTACTCCTGGCCCGGCTCGCGCAGATGGACGTGCATGTCGATCAGACCCGGACACACGACGAGGCCGTCCGGAATCTCGATGACCTGCGCCGCGCCGGCCGGCAGGTCAGATCCGACCTGCTCCACCCGGCCGTCGCGCAGCAGCAGATCGCAAGCGCCGTCGGTCCCCTGCGCCGGATCCACCAGCCGTCCACCCTTGAGCAGCACGTCCCTCGTTCCGTCCCGTGGCGGCGTCCGCGTCGCCATCAATCCACCCCCTCACTGACGCCGGCGATGAGATACAGCACCGCCATCCGCAGCGCCACGCCGTTGGATACCTGCTCGAGAATTACGGAATACGGGCCGTCGGCCACGTCCGAAGCGATCTCCACGCCGCGGTTCAGCGGACCGGGGTGCATGACGATCACGTCCGGTCGGGCGCGCGCGAGCCGCGCGGCCGACAGGCCGAACAGCGCGTGGTACTCGCGCAGCGACGGGAAGAAGTGGCCGCTCATCCGCTCGAGCTGAATGCGCAGCATCATCGCTACGTCCGCGCCCTCCAATGCCGCGTCGAGCGACGACGTGGCGGTTACGCCCTGGCGCTCGATGCCGGCCGGCATCATCGTCGGCGGACCGCAGACCCATACGTCGGCGCCCAGCATCGTGAGCAGCCGGACGTTCGAGCGCATCACGCGGCTGTGCAGCAGGTCGCCGACGATGGCCACCTTGAGCCGGGCGAAGTCCGGTTTGTGATCCCGGATCGTCAGCAGGTCCAGCAGCGCCTGGGTCGGATGCTCATGCATGCCGTCGCCGGCATTGACGATCCGCGAGCTGCAGATGTCCGCCAGCAGCCGGCAGGCTCCCGACGCCTGGTGGCGGATCACGATGACGTCCGGCGCCATGGCCTCGAGGTTGCGCGCCGTGTCCGCCAGCGTCTCGCCCTTGACCAGGCTCGACGTTCCCGGAGCAATGTTCAGCGCGTCCGCGCTCAGCCGCTTTTCCGCGATCTCGAAAGACGTCCGCGTGCGGGTGCTGGGCTCCAGGAACAGGTTGACGACCGTCTTGCCGCGCAGCGCGGGCACCTTCTTGATCGGCCGCGTTCCCACCTCGCGCATCGCCGCGGCGGTATCCAGGATGAGCACCACCTCGTCCGGTGTGAGATCGGCGGCGCTGAGCAGGTGGCGCGACCGCAGCCGCGCAAGCCGGGCGGGCGGGGCAGCTCCGGCTTCGACAGGAGGTTGCGACGTCATGACGGCTCCTCCGCGGACGGTTGCTCTATCAGCACCTCGTCGGCGCCATCGGTCTCCACCAGGCGCACCTGCACGCTCTCGCGCAGCGCGGTCGGCAGGTTCTTGCCGACGTAGTCGGCCTTGATCGGCAACTCCCGGTGTCCGCGGTCGACGAGCACGATCAACTGGATGGCCCGCGGCCGGCCGAAGTCGACCAGCGCATCCAGCGCGGCCCGCACGGTGCGCCCGGTATACAGCACGTCGTCGACGAGGAGAATGCGCCGGTCGTCGATTGAGAACGGGATCTCCGTGTGCCGCAGCAGCGGCTGCGGTCCGACGGTGTGGCGCATGAGGTCATCGCGGTACAGCGTGATGTCCAGCGCGCCGAGCGGGATCTCCCGTTCGGCGATTTCCAGCAGGCTGGCGGCGAGGCGGCGGGCGAGCGGCACGCCGCGCGTGCGGATGCCGACCAGCGCCAGCTCGTCGACCTCGCGATTGCGCTCGACGATCTCGTGCGCGATCCGCATGAGCGCACGGGAGATGCGGCCGGCCTCCATCACGACCGGCATGGGATCCTCTTCCAGGCCCGGATGTACGCGCCTGCAGCGGGCGAAAACTGTTGAAATGGACTCGGAACTGCCGCTAGGGATGGTGGCATCTGCACTCTTGGCTGCCTCGCCGGGCAACCGTTAAAGAGCCTCGAAAACTGCTGCCCGGATCGTAGCGGCGGACC
The DNA here is from genome assembly GCA_965207665.1 of Vicinamibacterales bacterium. Lineage (GTDB taxonomy): Bacteria > Acidobacteriota > Vicinamibacteria > Vicinamibacterales > UBA8438 > JAAXGX01. Next base: position 1,159,797 of record CBDBMV010000002.1, on the reverse strand, counting down.
GGCCGGACTGTCAATCGATAGATGGGGCTGCGCCCCAAACCCCCGGCGGCTGCTAGCGGGGACCCCGTCGCCCCGCGCCGCGCCGCCGGGCCGCGCCGTGCGCGGCCTGGTCTATACTGCGGGCGATGCCGGCGGATGTCGATGCGCTCGTCCTGTCGAACGATCGGCTTTCCGAGGCATACAACGTGGTCCGGCTCGCGGCCCCCGCGATCGCCGCCGCGGTGCGGCCGGGCCAGTTCGTGATGGTCCGCGAGGACCACGCCGGGGCGCCGCTGCTGCGCCGGCCGTTCTCCGTTTTCGAGATCCTGCGCGACGACCACGGCGAACCGACCGGTATCTCGCTCCTGAACAAGCAGGTGGGGGTGGTGACCCGCGCGCTCTACGCCCTGGAGCCCGGCGCGCGTCTGCAGTGCCTCGGCCCCCTCGGACAGCCGTTTTCCGTCGGCGCGCCGCCCGCCGCGGCGTGGATGGTGGCCGGCGGGGTGGGCCTGGCGCCGTTCGCGACGCTGGCCGAGGCGCTGCGCATGCGGCGCACGCCGGCCACGCTCTTCTATGGCGGCAGGTCGGAGCGCGACCTGTTCCACGTCGACTGGTTCGAGCGGCAGGGCGTCCGCGTGGTGCTGGCCACGGAAGACGGGAGCCGCGGGGAGGCCGGGCTGATCACCGCTCCGCTCGAACGCGAGCTGGCAGCCCTGCCGGCCGCGGCGGCGCTCACGATCCACGCTTGCGGCCCGACGGGCATGATGCGCGCGGTGGCGCAACTGGCGCAGGCGCTGGGCCGCTCCACCGAGGTGTCCCTGGAGCCGGTGATGGGCTGCGGACTGGGCGGCTGCTACAGTTGCGTGGTGCCGGTCCGCACCGATCCGCAGGCGGCGAGTCGGCTGGTGCGGTCGTGCCTGCACGGACCGGTGTTCGCGGGCGAACAGGTCGTGTGGAACGAGTTGGCGGCCGCGCACTGACGCCCCATGTCCTCAATCGATCTCACCGCACGCCTCGGGCCGCTGCGCCTGAAGAATCCACTGGTCGCCGCCAGCGGCTGCTTCGGTTACGGCACCGAGTACGCCGACGTCGTGGACCTGTCCACGCTCGGCGCCATCGCGGTGAAGGGCCTGTTCCTGGAGGAGCGCCAGGGGCACGCGCCGCCCCGCATCGTCGAGACGCCGAGCGGCATGCTCAACGCCATCGGCCTGCAGGGAATCGGCGTCCACCGTTTCATCGACGAACGGCTGCCGCCGCTGCGCGACCACCGGGCGGTCGTGATCGTGAACATCTGCGGGACCACCGTGCACGAGTACGCCGAGTTGGCCCGCATCCTGTCCGACGCGCCGGGCGTTGCCGCGCTGGAGCTCAACATCTCCTGCCCCAACATCAAGGAGGGGGGCATCACGTTCGGCTGCAGCCTGCAGGGCGCGCATGACGTCGTGGCGGCGGTGCGCCGCGCCACGTCGCTGCCGGTCATCCCCAAGCTGACGCCCAACGTGACCGACGTGGCGGCGTTCGCGCGCGCCGCCGAGGAAGCCGGGGCGGATGCCGTGTCGCTCGTCAACACCTTCCTGGCCATGGCCATCGACGTCGAGACCCGGCGGCCGCGGTTGTCGAACGTCTTCGGGGGACTCAGCGGACCGGCCATCCGGCCGATCGCGGTGCGGATGGTTTACGAGTGCCGCCAGGCGGTGGGGATCCCGATCATGGGCATGGGCGGGATCATGACCGCGGACGACGTTGTGGAGTTCCTGATTGCAGGTGCGGACGCGGTTCAGGTGGGCACGGCCAACTTCGTCGACCCGTTCATCTGGCCCAAGCTGCTGGACGGGCTGACGGCCTACCTGGAACGCCACGGCCACGGCGCGGTCCGCGACATCGTCGGCACGGTGGAGATACCCGCCCGCGACGCAGCAACGGCGCCGCAACGGATCAGCTCCTGACCCGCCACTGGGCAGCGCCTGGCCAACGCCCCCGACCTGCCCGCCGGGACCCGGCGGCTACTCGGAGGTAACCGTGAAGTGGCCGCGGCGATTCTGCTGCCAGCACCTCTCGGTGGACTCACGGCAGAACGGCGATTCCTCGCCGCGGCTGACCGTCGCGATCCGGTCGCCGTCGATGCCGAGGCCGATCAGGTAGTCGCGCACCGCAGCAGCACGCTCCTCGCCGAGCGACAGGTTGTATTCGTTGGTGCCCCGCTCGTCGCAATGCCCTTCCACACGGATCCGGGCCGAGGAGCGCTCACGCAGCTTGCGCGCGGCCTCCTGCAGCACCGGCCGGGCATCCGCGCGAATCTCGGCCATGTCGAAGTCGAAGAAGACCGGCTCGAGCGCCAGCGGCTCCGGCTCCGGATCCGGCGGAGGTGGTGGCGGCGGCGGTGGCGGAGGTGGCGGCGGAGGAGGAGGCGGCGGTGCCGGCTCCGGCGCTGGTGGTGGTGGCGGCGGCTCCGGCGGCGGATTACCGCCGCAGGCGGCCCCCAGTCCAACGACAGCACAAAGGCTTACGGCCAGCAGCAGTCGCCATGCGGATCTCATAATCCTCTCCTCACTCAGAGTTCAGACCGTAAAACACGTCGTGCCTGCCGCGCCGACGCTCCCGCGTCGACGCCTCCGCACGGTGTTCCGCGGTAGCGGCGCCAGCGTACAAGGTTTCGCCGAAACCTGTCAATCGAACTCGTCGCCCTCGCCATCCGGGCCGCCACCGAAGACGCCGTTGTCAGCGCCGAATTCGATTGCGCCGGTATCCTCGTCGGCTCCCGCGGCCAACTCCAGCTCGACCGGTGCGACGCCGACCACCTCCAGGTTGGCGCCGCACTCCGGGCAACTCAACTCGTCTCCGCGGTCGACGTCGAACTCGTCGATGTCGAAGTCCGCATGGCAGCCGGCACAGATCGCCATTGGCCGAGCAACAGCCCGTAGCGTGGCAGATTATAGCGAGGAGTATCGCGCGCGGGCAATGGGATATGCTGGGCCCCGCCGTCCGCGGGAAGGGTGGCGGGTGCTCCGATCATGGCCGAGACAACCAAGACGGTGCTGGTCGCAAGCGCCGCGCAGGACACGCTGGACCGCTTCTTCGTGGCGCTCGGAGGGGCCGGGCATCGCGCGCTCGGCGCCGCCAGCGCGCAAGAGTTGATCGACGTCCTGGCGGCGCGGCCCGGCGGCATCGACCTCCTGGTGCTGGACGCACGTATCGGAGAGGGCGGTGCCCGGCAGGTGCTGCAGACAGTGCGGCGGCCTGCGCCGGATCTGCCCGTGGTCGTGTTCGGCGGCTCGGTCGGCAGCGCGCGCGAGGTGCGCGAGCTGGCCGAGCTGGGCGTAGGCGGCTACATCGACGAGCACGTCGACGTCCAGCGCATCCTGCCGGCGCTTGCGCCCCTGCTGTTCGCGGACAACTTCGACCGGCGCACCAGCGCGCGCGTCACGCTCGGCATCCCGGCCGCGCTCACCGCGGGCGACGCGATCGTGCCGGTTTTCACGCTGAACATCGGCAGCGGCGGCATGGCCGTGCGCGCCACCGCCGCGCTCGCCGCCGGCGCGCAGGTGGGCGTCCGCTTCAAGCTGCCGCGGTCCTCTCGCGACATCGAGGCCACGGCCCGCGTCGTCTGGAGCCGCACCGCGCAGGCGGCGCTCGGGCTGCAGTTCGAGACCCTGGCCGCGGCCGACCAGCACGCCATCGACGAGTTCGTCGAGCGCCACGCCGTCGACACGCCGACGCCGGACTGAGCCGTCCGCCGCCCCTCCGGCGCCGCGTCCGACCGCCCGTGTTAGAATCCCGCCGCGCGTCGACAGCCCGTTTCCGGCCGGCCGTTTGCGTGTTCGAGCGTCTAAACCTGCCGGGGGTTTGGGGCGAAGCCCCAAGCAACAACGCAGCGCAGCCCAAGCAGCAAGGAGCAACCTCGTGATTGAGGTGCAGCAACTCACCAAGCGCTACGGACCCGTCACCGCCGTCGACGACGTCAGCTTCCGGGTCGATTCCGGCCAGATTCTCGGGTTCCTCGGCCCCAATGGCGCCGGCAAGACGACCACCATGCGGATCCTGACCGGATGCACGTCCGCTACCGAAGGACAGGCGTTCGTCGCGGGCTACGACGTGTTCGAGGAGCCGGTCGAGGCGAAGCGCCGGACCGGCTACCTGCCCGAAACGCCGCCGCTCTATCCGGACATGACGGTCCGCGAGTACCTCGCGTTCGCCGCGCGGATCAACGGCATCCGGTCGGCGGCGCAGCGCGAGCGCGTGGCCGCCGCCATGGCGCGCACGAGCGTCGAGGACGTGGCCGACCGCCACTGCGGCAAGCTGTCGAAAGGCTACCGCCAGCGCGTGGGGCTGGCGCAGGCCATCCTGCACAACCCGGACGTGCTGATCCTCGACGAGCCGACCGCCGGCCTCGACCCCAAGCAAATCATCGAGACCCGGGAGTTGATCAAGGAGCTGGCCGGCGACCACACCATTATCCTGAGCACGCACATCCTCCCGGAAGTGGCGCAGACGTGCGAGCGCGTCGTCATCATCAACAAGGGCCGGGTGGTCGCGGTGGACACGCCGGAGAACCTGACCGGCCGGCTGCAGGGGTCCGAGACGATCCGGATGGCCGTCGACCCGGAGGGCGCTGATCCCACGCCCGCCATCGAGGCGATCGCGGGCGTCACGAGCGTTTCCGCGGCGGCGGACGGGGACTCGGTCGCGCTGGAGGTCCAATGCGACCAGGGCGCCGACGTACGCCGCGAGCTCGCCCGCACCGTGGTCTCCAACGGCTGGGGACTCCTGGAGCTCACCTCCCTGCGCATGAGCCTGGAGGACATCTTCCTGGAGCTGACGACTTCGGAAGAGCCGCGGGAGCAGGACGCCGCAGCGCCGGACGCTGCCGCACCGGCCGGCGACGGGGAGGACCAGGAGGCGGAGGCAGCAGATGCGTAACATCCTGACCATAGCGCTGAAGGAGCTGCGGTCGTACTTCGTCTCGCCGATGGCGTACGTCGCCATCGGCTTCTTCGTGTTCATCTACGGCTACTTCTTCGTCGTCAGCCTGAACTTCATGGTGCGCGTGAGCATGCAGGCGGGCATGATGGGCGGGCCGCAGGCGATCAACGTCAACGAGTACATGGTGCGTCCGCTGCTCGGCAACATGGCCGTCGTCATGCTGTTCCTGCTGCCGGCGCTGACCGGCCGCAGCTACGCCGAGGAGAAGCGCTCGGGTACCATCGAGCTGCTGCTCTCCTCGCCGCTCACCGGACCGCAGATCATCCTGGGCAAGTACCTCGGCGCGTTGGCGCTGTTCACGCTCATGCTCGGCATCACGTTCATCCACGTGGGGGTGCTCTTCCTGTACGGCGAGCCGGAGCTCGGCCCGATCCTGAGCGGCTATCTGGGCTTGTGGCTGATGGGAGGCGCGTTCCTCTCCGTAGGCCTGCTGATCTCCAGCATGACGAAGAACCAGACCGTCGCCGTCGTCGGCGCCTTCGGCACGGCGCTCATGCTCTGGATCGTGAGCTGGATCGGCGACCCGTCGAGCGGATCCACGACGACCGAGGTCCTGGCGTACCTCTCGATCCTCGACCACTTCGACGATTTCTCGAAGGGGGTCATCGATACGAAGCATCTGGCGTACTACCTGAGCTTCATCGCGTTCGGACTCTTCCTCACCGCGCGGTCGGTCGACAGCGAGCGGTGGCGGGGGTAGCTGAATCATGGCGCAGAAGATTCTCGGAGCGGTCGGCTGGGCGGGCATTGCCGTAGTAGCGGCCGGGATGGTGGCCCGGTTCGTCGTCCCCGAACGGCAGGAGCTGTGGTGGTGGACGCTCGTCGCCGGGTTGGCCCTGGTCGTGGTCTACGGCCTCGGGCAGTGGCGCAGCTTCGCCGGCCTGTTCCGGCGCCGGCAAACGCGCTACGGCACGCTGGCCGCCTCCGGCGTGGTGCTCGGCCTGGCGATCCTGGTGGCCGCCAACTACATCCTGGCCCGCCAGAACAAGCGCTGGGACCTCACCGCGGCGCAGCAGTACTCGCTTTCCGACCAGACGGTCCGCGTGCTCGAATCGCTGGAAGCGCCGATCCGCGTGCTCGTATTCGCCCAGGAGATCGACTTCCCGCGCTACCGCGACCGGCTCGGCGAGTACGAGTACACGTCGGAGCAGGTGTCGCTGGAGCTGATCGACGTCGACAAGAACCCGGTGCTGGCGCGCCAGTATGAAGTGCAGGCGTACGGCACCGTGGTATTCGACTACAACGGCCGCATCGAGCGGGTCGTCTCGGACCAGGAGCAGGACCTGACCAACGGGCTGATCAAGGCCGTCGAAGGCGAAGAGCGCAAGGCGTACTTCCTCCAGGGTCACGGCGAGCGGTCGCCGACCGGTACCGAGCGCGACGGCTACAGCGCACTGGCCGACGCCCTGCGCCTCGACAACCTGTCGGTGGAAACCGTCATCCTCTCGCAGGCCGGCGAAGTGCCGGAAGATGCCGCCGTGCTGGTGGCGGCCGGGCCGTCCACGGACCTGCTGCCCGGGGAGACCGACATGCTGCGCGCCTGGCTGGAGGAGGGCGGCAAGCTGCTCGTGCTGATCGACCCGCCCGACGGCCCCGACGCAGAGAACCGGGAGAACCTGATCGGCCTGATCGCCGAGTGGGGCATCGAGGTGGGCCAGGACATTGTCGTCGACGTCAGCGGCGTGGGTCAGCTCCTGGGCACCGACGCCACGGTGCCGGTGGCCGCCACGTATCCGCAGCATCCCATCACCGACCGCTTCGCGCTGCTGACGGCGTTTCCGCTCGCGCGTTCCGTGAAGCCCGTGGAGGGCGGAGCCGAGGGGCGAGTGGCTACGTCGTTCGCCGAGACGTCGCCGCGAAGCTGGGCCGAGAGCAACCTCGACCTGAGCGGCGGCGAGGTCGCCATGGAGGAAGAACAGGGCGACGTCCCCGGACCGATCTCGATCGCTGCCGCGGTGTCCGCCACGGTCGACGCCGAAGCGGAGGGCGGCGGCCCGGCGGCCGAGGCAGCCGACGACCCCACCGGCGACGGACACGATCACGGCGCGGAAGCCGCCGACGAGGGTGCCGCCGACGCGTCCGTCGAAGCGCGCCTGGCCGTATTCGGCGATTCCGACTTTGCCGCCAACGGCTCGCTCGGCATACAGGGCAACCGCGACCTCGTGCTGAACGCGATCAACTGGCTGGCCGAGCAGGAGAACCTGATCTCCATCCGCCCGCGCGAGCCGGAGGACCGGCGCATCACGGTGACGGCCGACCAGCAGTTCCGCATCTTCATGGCATCCATCTTCCTGATCCCGGGCGTCATCGTCGGCACCGGCGTGTACACGTGGTGGCGGAGGCGTTAGGAGCCCATGGCAAAAGCCCCGCTGCATTCGACCGGCGATGCATCCCGGCTGGACTGCGTTGCTCGTCACTCACATATCGGGAATATGCTCGCTCCTCGCGCCTTGCCAGCCGGGCGCCTCCCCGGTCTCGGTGCGACGCGGGGTTTCACCACGGACTCCTAGCCGATGCACGGCCTGCGCTCGACCCTCGCGCTGCTGGTCGTGGCCGTCGGCCTCGGTGCGTACATCTACTTCGTCGAGCGGCACCGTGACCCGGCGTCGGCGCCCGAGCCGAACGAGGAGCTGTTCACCTTCGACGCCGACGACGTGCGGGAGCTGGAGGTGCGCGCCGAGGACGGCGCGGTCACCGAGCTGCGGCAGGACGACGGCGTCTGGCGCCTCGTCGCCCCGGTCGAGGCGGCCGCCGACGACGTCTCCGCGACGTCGCTGGCCGCAACGCTCTCGTCGCTGGAGATCAACCGCGTCCTGGACGAAGGCCCGGTCGACCTGGAACCGTTCGGCCTCGCAGCGCCGGCGATCGAGATCGGCGTCGCGGCCGACGGCGGCAACGGCCGCCAGCGGCTGCTGATCGGCGACGAGACGCCGACCGGCTCCGACCGCTACGCGAAGCTCGACGCCAGCGACCGCGTGTTCCTCATTCCCGGCTATCACCGCACCACGCTGAACAAGACCACCTTCGATCTGCGCGACAAGACGCTCCTCGACTTCGACCGGGACGCGCTGGACCGGTTGGAGGTCATGTCCGGCGAGCGGACCATAGGGTTGGCGAGGGACGGCGACGACTGGCGGCTGGCCGAGCCGCTGGAGGCGGCGGCCGACTTCGGCACGGTCGAGGGGCTGATCGGATCGCTCGGCAGCGGCCGCATGCGGGCGGTGGCCAGCGAGAGCCCCGCCGCGCTGGGCGAGTACGGTCTGGACGCGCCGGCCTACACCGTTTCGCTGCATGCCGGCAGCGCGACCGCCACGCTGCATGTCGGCGCCGAAGCGGAGGACGGCACGTACTACGCGCACGACGCGGCGCGGCCGCTCGTGTTCACCGTGGACACGTCACTGGTGACGAACCTGGAGCGCGGCGCCGACGAGTACCGCCGCAAGGACCTGTTCGCCTTTCGGGCGTTCAACGCCAGCCGACTGGAGGTCCAGCGCGGGGACGACACGGTCGTCTTCGAGAAGCGGGCGGCGCCCGTAACGGAAGCCGACGAGGACGGCGAGGATACCTGGGAGCTGGCCGCACCGGAAAGCGGCGGCGTTCCGCACGACGCGATGGACGACCTGCTGTCGAAACTCTCCGGCCTGCGGGCCGCGTCGTTCGTCGCCTCCCGCGAGGAAGCCGGTATCGGACCGGAGCAGGTAGCGGCTACCGTCCGGGCGCGGTTCGGCGACGACGACACCGAGGAACAGGTGATCGTCTGGCGCTCCGGCGAGGAAACGTTCGCCGTCAGCGGCGACGAGCCCGGCGCCGCACGGATCGACAGCCAGGCCTTCGACGACGCGCTCGAAGCGCTGGCCGCAGCGCGCAACCCGGACGACGGCGCCGAAGGCTGAGCCGCCGCCGGGCGCTTCAGGGCGCTACAGACAGCGGGTCCGGGAGGCCCGCCTCCTCGAATCCGCGGGCGCGCAGGCGGCAGCTGTCGCAGCGACCGCAGGGCCGGTTCCCGGGTCCGGGGTCGTAGCACGTGACCGTCAGCCCGTAGTCGAGACCCAGCGCCGCGCCGCGGCGGACTATTTCCGCCTTGCTCAACCTGAGCAGCGGCGCGTGGAGCCTCGTGGGCCGGCCCTCCACGCCGGCGCGGGTCGCCAGCGCCGCCAGCCGCTCGAACGCCTCCAGGTACTCGGGACGGCAGTCCGGATAGCCCGAGTAGTCCACCGCGTTGACCCCGATGAACAGGTCGCGGGAGCCGACCACTTCCGCCCAGCCCAGAGCGAGCGAGAGCAGCACGGTGTTGCGCGCCGGGACGTAGGTCGGCGGGATGGCCGGCGTCAGCAGCCGGTCCTTCGGGACCGGAACGCTCCCGGTCAGGGCGGAGCCGCCGATCGACGCCAGATCCACCGCCAACTCGAGATGCCCGCCTATCCCCAGCGCCCCGGCGACGCGCCGGGCGGCTTCAAGCTCGCCGGAGTGCACCTGTCCGTAACTGACTGTCAGGGCGTACAGCTCGAAGCCGTCGGCCTTGGCGATCGCCGCCGCGGTGTACGAATCGAGGCCGCCGCTCAGCAGCACGACCGCCTTCGGCGCGGTAATCACGACGACCCCTGCTTTCCTATACGCCGCGGGCGTCGCTGCCCCAGACGTACTTGTGCAACTGGAGTTGAATCCGCGCGGGCAGGCGGTCTTCCAGCGACCAGGCCGCGAGCTGCACAGGGTCCAGCACGCCGTGCACCGGCGAGAGCAGGACGGCGGCGCAGCGCCGGTCTAGCTCGTGGCGGCGCAGGACGTCGCGGGCGAACTCGTAGTCGGCGCGATCGCGGATGACGAACTTCACCTCGTCGTGGGCGGCCAGCCGCTCCAGGTTGACCCAGGCGTTCTGCGCCGCCTCGCCGCTGCCCGGGCACTTGACGTCGACCACCTTGACGACGGGGCGCGGCACCTCGCGGATGTCGATGTGGCCTCCCGTCTCGAGCAGCACGGTCTTCCCGGCCGCCAGCAGCCGCTCCATCAGGTCGTAGACGTCCGGCTGCAGCAGCGGCTCGCCGCCCGTGATCTCCACCAGCGGACAGTCGTACGCGTCCACCGCCTGCATGACCTCGTCGATCGACAGCCTGCGGCCCTCTTCGAAGGCGTACGCCGTATCGCACCAGACGCAGCGCAGGTTGCAGCCGGTCAGGCGCACGAAGACGCACGGCCGGCCGGCATGGCTCGACTCCCCCTGAATGGAATGGAAGATCTCGTTGACCGTCAGCATGAGCTTCCAGCCTATGGCGCGATTGTAGACGATGGGTCCGTGACGCCGACGCGGGCGCAGAGCTTCTCGACGGCGCATTCGCGGCAGCGCGGGCGGATCGGACGGCAGACGTTCTGGCCCCAGGTCACCAGGTACAGATTGATGGACGCCCACCAGCGCCGCGGCGCGACGGCATATAGGGCCTGCTCGGTCTGCTCCGGCGTCCGGGTGCGCACCCAGCCGAGCCGGTTCGCGATCCGGTGCACGTGCGTGTCGACACAGATGTTGGCGCCGCTGCCGTGCGCCACTATCAGCACCAGGTTGGCCGTCTTGCGGCCGACGCCCGGCAGCGCCAGCAGCTCCTCCATGGTGGCCGGCACCCGGCCGCCGTAACGGTCCAGCAACTGGCGGCAGGCGTCGAGCACGTGCCGCGCCTTGTTGCGGTAGAAGCTCACGGGATAGATCAGCCGCTCGATCTCGTCCACGTCGAGGTGCAGCATTGCCGCGGCCGTCGGCGCGCGCGCGAACAACCGCGTGGAAGCCGCAAAGGTCACCGGATCCTGGGTCTGGGCGGACAGCATGGTCGCCACGAGCACCTGGAACGGGTCGCCCTTCTGCTCCTCGGCAATCTTCTCGACGGCCGGGTTTTCCAGGCGCTCGATCGCGCGGCCGAGGCGCCGCATCACCGTCCCGACGCCGGGAGCCGCCCGCGGCTTTCCCGCCGCTGGTCTGCCCATGTCCGAATGCGGCGCGCTAGGCGACGGGTGTGAGCGGAGGTTGGCCGCCCAACACCGCCACGGCGTTGGCCGCGGCCAGCTCCGCCATGGCCGTCCGCGTGTCGCGGGTCGCGCTGCCCAGGTGCGGCGCCAGCACGACCTGCTCCAGCGCCAGCAGCTCCTGCTCGACAGCCGGCTCCCGCTCGTACACATCGAGCGCCGCGCCGGCTATCAGCCGCTCGCGCAGCGCCCAGGCGAGGGCCGCCTCGTCGACCACCGGGCCGCGGGCGGCGTTGATCAACAGGGCCGTCCGCTTCATCCGCGCCAGCGCCCTGCGGTCGATAAGGTGCCGCGTCGCGGCGTTGAGCGGCACGTGCAGCGACACGACGTCCGAGGTTACCAGCAGCTCGTCGAGCGTCACGCGGCGCATCCCCGGCGGCTCTTCGGAAAGGCGCTCCGACTGCGGGAGCGCGGGGCCGCGCCCGGCGGCGACGACTTCCATGCCGAACGCCGCGGCGCGCTCCGCCACGGCCCGGCCTATCCGGCCCGGCCCGACGATGCCGAGACGCTTGCCGCTCAGCTCCATCCCCAGCATGAAGTCGAGGGCCCAGCCGCTCCAGCCGCCCGTGCGCACGAGCCGGTCGCCTTCGGCGATGCGGCGCGCCACGGCCAGGATCAGGCCCCAGGTGAATTCCGCGACGGCGCCGGTCAGCACGTCGGGGGTGTTGGTGACGACGATGCCGTGCGCCCGCGCCGCGGCCGCGTCGATGTTGTCGTAGCCCACGCCGACGTTGGCAATGACGCGCAGGTCGCCGCCCGCGGCGATGACCTCCCGGTCGATAGCGTCGGTCACCAGGCAGACGAGGCCGTGCTTGCCCGCGACCCGCTTCCGCAGCTCCGCGGGCGGCAGGGGCTCGTGCTCGGCGTGCAGGTCGACGGCGCAGGCGGCCTCCAGCCGCGCCAGGGCCGTGCCCGGCAGGCGCCGGGTGACCAGTACGGGCGGCTTTGCAGATGGGCTCACGAGGTCTGCGGGGGATCGGCGCCGGTGTCGACCGTATCCACCACCCCGACGACGGCGACATCGACCGGAGCGGCGCGGCGGCGCAGGGCCGCTCCGGCCGCCCGCCCTTCGATCACCACGAGGACCGTGTCGCCCACGCCGGCCTGCGCGGCGTCCACGGCCAGCAGCGACCGGCCGTCCGGTACGCCGGCGGCATCCAGCAACTCGACGAGCAGCAGCTTGGCCCCGGTCAGTTTTTCGTTCTTGTGCGTCGCGACGACGTTGCCGGTCACCCGTCCCAGCCGCACGTCAGGCCTCGGGCGCGGTGTCGTCCACGAACCAGGAATCCACGCTGGCGACGACCGCCGCGTCGGTCGGCACGCGCCGCGGCAGGAACGGAAAGGAGGCCTCGCGGCCGCGGACGATGAACACGGTCTCGCCGACGCCGGCGCCGATCGAATCGACGCCGACCAGGCTGGCGCCGGCGGCGGAGCCGTCGGGCGCCAGCGGCTGGAGCACCAGCAGCTTCAGTCCGTGCAGGCCCGGGTCCTTCCGCGTGGCGACGACCGTGCCCGCCACTCGCGCCAGTTGCACAGGATCAGTGCTCCGTCAACTCGACCGTGTCGACGATGCCGACGATGGCGGCGTCCACGGGGGTCTCCTGCAACTGGCCTGCCAGGCGCGCGGAGCTGCCGCTGACAATGAGCACCGTCTCGCCGAAGCCTGCGTCGACCGTGTCGACCGCCACCAGTTGGCCGCCCCGCGCCGCGAGGTGCGCATCGAGCGGCTGGACGACCAGCAGCTTGCTGCTGACCAGCCGCTCGTCCTTCTGCGTGGCGACGACGGTGCCGATGATCCTGGCCAGTAGCACGATCTAAAAGGTCAGCCGTCGGCGTCCGTGTCGGACGTGCCGATGGGCAACGCCCCTTCGAGGTTGGCATGCGGCCGGGGAATGACATGGACGGATACCAGCTCACCAACGCGTCGCGCAGCCGCCGCACCGGCGTCGGTGGCCGCCTTCACCGCCGCCACGTCGCCGCGCACGATGGCCGTGACATAACCCGCGCCGATCTTCTCCCAGCCCACAAGCTTCACTTTGGCAGCCTTGACCATGGCGTCGGCCGCCTCGATCATGGCGACCAGTCCCTTGGTTTCCACCATCCCCAACGCCTCACCCATGATGATTTCCTTGTCACCTCAGCTGCTTCACGGCATCTTCGATCAGCGCCGCAAGCTCGCGGTATGTTAATCGAATTTCCCCGTCGCCACTCGGCGGCGGGTGCGGCGCGGCCGGGCTGTCGACAACCTGTTGGCCGGGTGCGGATGGCGCTTGCACGACCTGGCAGTCCCGATCCTCACCCTCTGCCCCTTCCTCGCCCGGTTCCGGACAGATCGGCGCCGGTGCGGCTATGCCGTACGAGCCGCGCAGCGCCTGCAGCCGCTCCACCTCCTCGCGCGACAGCACGCGCTCGCGGCCGAGCGTGCGCGCCACCAGACTGATCCGCGCGAAGTGCTCGACGGTTTCCATCTTGTAGTAGGCCGCATACAGGTCCCCCGCCACGGTCAGCGCGCCGTGGTTGGCCAGCAGCAGGCCGTCGTGCGCCTTGATGTACTGCCGCACGGCGTCGGCCAGCTCCTGCGTGGACGGCGTGCCGTATTCGGCGATCGGAATGCTGCCCAGCGTCGTGATCACCTCGGCGAGCACGGCCCGGTCCAGGGGTATCCCGGCCACGGCGAAACCGGTGGCGGTCGGCGGATGCGCATGGACCACGGCGTTGATCTCGGGGCGCAGCTCGTATACCGCCAGGTGCATCAGCAGCTCCGACGACGGGTCGCGCCGACCCGCCAGCTTGCGCCCCTCGAAGTCGGTGACCACCATCATGTCGGGGGTCATGAAGCCCTTGGACACGCCCTTGGGCGTGGTGAGGAGGCGCTCGTCGTCGAGGCGGACGCTGATGTTGCCGTCGTTCGACGCCACGTAGGCGCGGGCGTGCAGGCGCCGCCCCAGCTCCACGACGTCGGCGCGCAGTTGCTCTTCTTTCATTAGATGGGGCTTCGCCCCAAACCCCCGGCGGCTGCTAGCGGGGACCCCTTCGCCCCGCGCCGCTGCCGCCGGGCCGCGCCGTGCGCGGCCTGGGGACGGCCGCATCCATGCTTGCCGTCCCCTCCTCAGTCCACCGGCGGGTCACGAGCTCTCCACGAACGTCCGGCGGCATTTCTCGGAGCAGAAATAGTGCACCTGGCCACCGGAGCGCGCTTCCAGTGCGCGCGACTGCTGCACGAACGTGCCGCACACGGGGTCGCGCGCGAGCGGCAGGCTCTTGTCCGCCGCGCCGGCGGACTTCCGCCGCCGGGGCTCGGTGGCGCCGGAGAAGATGCCGTGGAAGAAGCTCCAGAGCAGGCGGATGATCAGCACCGCGATCAGCAGCCGGACCAGCCAACCACCCAGCATCTGCGATCGAACCTCTCTGCCTCATGGCGCGCCGGCGTCGAGGCCGCCGTGCGCCGTGCCCATGCGCTCGATCGCGTCGCGCGCGGCACCGCTTTCAGGCGTGCCGGGCGCCACCGCGATCACCTGCTCCCAGGCCTCCCGGGCGCCGTCGAGATCCTGCAGGCCGAACGCCTTCACGATGCCCAGACTGAGCAGCGTCCGCGGATGCTCCGGGTTGGCGGCCAGCACGCGGTCGAACGCCTCCACCGCGCGTTCGGACTGGCCGTCATAGAAATAGCTCACCCCGAGGCTCGCGCCCGCGTCGGCGGCGGCCGGATCCAGGGCAAGGACCTCCTCGTACCAGGGAATCGCCGCCGCGAACTGCCGCGCCTCGAAGTACAGGTCGCCGAGCGCGGAGCGCGCTGCCGCGTCGTCCGGATCCGCCGCGGCGGCCTCCTCGAGAGTCGCCACGCGGGCCGGATCGACCTCGCTCGCCTCCGGCGCGGCGCCGGCGCCCAGCGCCGTCGTGGACCGTTCGTCGGCCGGCGCTTCCGGCGCCTCTGGCGGGGCCGGCGGCCGTTCGCTCCAGACTATCCAGCCCATCACGACGACGGAGAACACGGCGGCGAAGCCGAGCACCCCCCACTCGCGCCCGCTCATGGGACGATGATATCCGCTACCGGCATTGGAACAGGACGTGTCGTGCGGCGCTTACGCGCTCGGCCGCAGCAGGGCGAGCATCTCGCGCACCGCGCGGTCCATGCCGACGAGCACCGCGCGCGCCACGATGCTGTGGCCGATGTTCAGCTCCGCAATGGTGGGGATCGCCGCGATCGGGCCGACGTTCTGATAGGTCAGCCCGTGCCCGGCCAGCACCTCCAGCCCCTGCTCGGCGGCGGCCGCCGCCGCCTCGGCTACCTTGTCGCGATGCTCCGCACGCGCGTTCTCGGCGGCGGTGGCGTACGGGCCGGTGTTGATCTCCACCGCCTCGGCGCCCACTTCCGCCGCACCCTGCACCTGCGCCGGGTCGGCGTCGATGAACACGCTGGTCGTGATCCCGGCGGTGCGCAGGCTCTGGACGACGATCCGCAGCGCGTTTGCGTGGCTCACCACGTCGAGGCCGCCGGTCGTCGTCAGCTCCTGCGGCTGCTCGGGTACGAGCGTCGCCTGGTGCGGTTTGACGCGCGCGGCGATGTCGATCATCTCGGGCGTTGCCGCCATCTCCAGGTTGAGCTTCGTCGCGACGACCTGCCGCAGCAGCTCCACGTCGCGCTCCTGCATGTGCCGGCGGTCGCCGCGCAGGTGCACCGTGATGCCGTGCGCGCCCGCCAGCTCGGCCAGCACGGCGGCCGCAACGGGCTCCGGCTCGGGAGCCAGGCGCGCCTGCCGCACCGTAGCCACGTGATCGATGTTGACTCCCAGGCGCATGACCTTCTCCTACCGGCCGCTCAGCCGAGCACTTCCTGGGCCGCCGCGGCGACGTCGTCCGCCAGTTGCCGCACCGCGCCCGCTTCGGGGCCTTCGATCATCACCCGCAGCAGCGGCTCGGTCCCCGAGTACCGCACGAGCACGCGTCCGGCGCCGCCGAGCGCCTGCTCCGCGCGGCGGATGGTCGCCGCAATCCGCGGCTCGGACGCCAGGTCGGGCTTGGCGCGGACCGGGACGTTGATCAGCACCTGCGGATAGATGTCGAGCTCCTGCCGCAGGTCGGCCAGACTGCGGCCGGTCTCGGCCATCACCCTGATGACCGACAGCGCCGTCAGCAGCCCGTCGCCGGTCGGCAGCAGCTCGGAGAAGATGAGATGTCCCGACTGCTCGCCGCCGAGCACGACGCCGTGCGCGACCATCGCGGCGCGTACCTGCCGGTCGCCGACCGGGCAGCGGTGTACTGCCACGCCGGCCGCCCGCAGGCCAACCTCCAATCCGACGTTGCTCATCACCGTCGCCACGACGGCGTTGCCGGGCAGCCGGCCGCGTTCGTGGAGGTGGCGCGCGCAGATGAACAGCATCGCGTCGCCGTCGACCACCGCGCCGCGATGGTCGACCAGGATCACCCGGTCGCCGTCCCCGTCGAACGCCAGTCCGAGCTGGCAGCCATGGTCGGCGACCGCCCGCTGCAGCCCCGCGGGATGCGTGGAGCCGCAGTCGCGGTTGATGTTGCGGCCGTCCGGCTCGACGTTCAGCGCGACTACATCGAAGCCGAGCCGGCGCAGCACCTCCGGCGCCGCCCGCGACATCGCCCCGTTGGCGCAGTCGGCGGCGATGCGCAGGGGCGGCAGGGAGGGGCAGTCCGCAAGGACGCCCGCGGCATGCGCCAGGTACGCATCGGAGAGGTCCCGGGACTCCGGCGCGGCTCCGGCGCTTGCCGTCACGTCCCATGACTGGTCTCTCACCAGCGATTCGATCTCCGCCTCCAGCGCCGGCGACGCCTTGCCCCCGTCCGCGGACAGCACCTTGATGCCATTGTCGGGGAACGGATTGTGGGATGCCGAGATCACCATTCCCCCGTCGAACGCCCCGGTCGAAACGAGGAACGCGGCCGCCGGAGTCGGCAGCACCCCGGCGCTCACCAGCTTGCCATGCGCGTGGGCGACGCCGCGGGCGAGGTGTTCCTCGATCCAGGCGCCCGACTCGCGGGTGTCGCGCGCCGCGAGCAGCGTTGCGCCGCGCGGACCGATTGCACGCGCCGCCGCCGCGCCGAGCCGCGCGATGGTACGCGCGTCCAGCGGCGCCCGGCCGGGAGTGCCGCGAACGCCGTCAGTGCCGAACATGCCAGTGGTCCGGTTCAGGAAACATCGGAAACCGGTTCGAGGATCAGGTCGACCGTCTCCGGCACGACGCTCGTCACCTCGACGCCCGGCGGCGTACGCACCCGGCCGGCGAGCATGTCGAATGCGTGCCGGCCCGGCGTCCCGCCGGACAGGTCCAGCACGGCGGCCAGGTCGTCCGGCTCCACCGCGCCGACGGCGTCGGCGGAGCCGCGCAGCCGGACGCGGATCACATCCGGCGAATCGCCGGCAATCCGCAGCGTCCGGGGCACGTTCTCGTATTCGAGCGGCACCTGGAAGCCGCGTTCGATGATGCGCTCGTCGGTCACGCTCAGCCACAGGAACACCGCGATCAGGACGGCCAGCAGCTTGAGACTGAAGTCGCGGAAGGGGGCTATGGCCATCACGGTGCCAGCGTCTGCCGATCCCGGCGGGGCAGCACGCGCCGCTCGGCCTTCAACATCAACGCCTCCAGGCGGTAGCGGAGCTCGTCCGGCTTGATCGGGCCGTCCACTTCGCCGTCGATGGCCAGCGACACGGCGCCGGTCTCCTCGGACACGATCAACGCCACGGCGTCCGATTCCTCGGCCAGTCCGATGGCGGCCCGATGCCGCGCGCCGTAACGCGTGCCGACGCGTGGATTGACGGTCAGCGGCAGGAAGCACGCCGCGGCGGCGATACGGTTCTCCTGGATGATCACGGCGCCGTCATGCAGCGGCGACTCCGTCTGAAAGATGCTGACCAGCAGGTCGTACGTCACGGCGGAGTCGATCGGAATGCCGCTCTCGATGTAGTTGCGCAGGCCGACCGTGCGCTCCATGGCGATGATCGCCCCGATGCGCCGGTCGGCAAGCATCGTCGACGCGACGACTATCTCCTCGATGGTCTCGTCGGTCGTGGTGGGGCGGGTCAGGTAGCGGAACAGCCGCGCCCGGCCGATGTTCGACAGGCCGCGCCGGATGTCGCTCTGGAACAGCACGATCGCGGCGAACACGATGTAGCCGAGCATGTCGCTGACGAGCCAGTTGAGCGTCGGCAGCGGCGCCAGCTCCGACGCGTAGTACAGCGCCACGAGCAGCGCGGCGCCGAACACCATCTGGACGGCCCCGGTGCGCTGGATCAGCTTGAGCACCGCATAGACCAGGAACGCGACGACGGCCAGGTCGAGCAGCGCGTACCAGCCCTCCGGGCCGCTGGGCCAGACGTTGAAGAGGTCTCCGACCATCGCTATGCCTTCCGGTCAATCCGCGGCAGCGCCAGCCGAGCGCACCGCGGACGCGGGCGCCGCCGCGCGCAGCCGGTCGGCCACGCGCACGACCTGCGCCATTGCCCGCACGCCGTGGACGCGCACGATGTGCGCACCGAGCAGCACCGCCGCGGTCACGGCGGCGGCCGTGCCCCACTCGCGCTCGCCGGGCGGGCACTCGCCGACGGCCTCCTGGAGAAACGACTTCCGGGAAGGCCCGACCAGCAGCGGCCGGTCCAGCGCCGCGAGGGCCGCCAGCCCCGCGAGCACCGCAAACGTCTGGTCCGCCCGCTTGGCGAACCCGAGCCCGGGATCGAGAATGACCTGCCCGCGCCGGATGCCGGCTGCCTCCGCGCAGCGCAGCGCCGCATCCAGCTCTCCGGCCACCTCGCCGGCCACGTCGCGGTACTCCGCGTGGCGGTACATGTCGCGGGACCGTCCCCGCATGTGCATCAGCACTACCGGGGCGCCGGCGCCCGCGACGACCTGCGCCAGATCGGAATCATAGCGCAGCCCCGATATGTCGTTGATGAGCGCGGCGCCGTTGTCGAGCGCCTGCCGCGCCACTTCCGCCTTGTACGTGTCGACCGAGATGGGCGCCCGCAGCCGCGGCGCCAGGCGCCGCAGCACGGGGATGACGCGCGCCGCCTCCGCGGCGGCCGACAGCCCCGCCGCGCCGGGCCGCGTGGATTCTCCGCCCAGGTCGATGATGTCGGCCCCCTCCTGCTCCATGGCGAACGCGGCGTCGGCCGCACGGTCAGGATCCGGATACGCGCCGCCGTCGGCGAAGGAATCGGGAGTGACGTTGACGATGCCCATGACCAGGGTGCGGTCACCCAGGGCCAGCGAGCGGCCGTCCGGCAAGCGCAGGGCGTAACGGGCTCGCGGAAGCAGGACTATTCCTGTGGAATGGCTTTGTCGAGCGACGGAACGGTGGGTACGACCTCGTCCGGCCGGTCTTCGGAACGATCCGTTTCGCCGCCGGGCGGTGTCTTGCTGGGTTTGGTGGGCACGGGCTCCACGAGCGCCAGCCCCTTCGCGATCCGCTTCACCTGGTCGGCGTCGAGCACCTCGCGAATGAGCAGCTCCTCGGCGATCCGCGTGAGCTCCTTCTTGTGGGTGGACAGCGCCTTGCGCGCGCGATCATAGTTGCCGGTCACTATCCGCTTGACCTCGCGGTCGATGCGGATGGCGCTGTCCTCGCTGTAGTCCTGCTGCTGGGAGATGTCGCGCCCGAGGAAGATCTGCTCCTCCTTCTTGCCGAACGTGAGCGGGCCCATCTCGTCGCTCATGCCCCACTCGCACACCATGCGCCGCGCCATCTCGGTCGCCCGTTCCAGATCGTTGCCGGCGCCTGTCGTGATGTCGCCGTTCGTCAACTCCTCCGCGATGCGCCCGCCGAGCAGAATGGCAATCTGGTCGTTGAGGTAGTCGAGTGAAAGGTTGTGGCGGTCGTCGACCGGCAGTTGCTGGGTAACCCCCAGCGCCATGCCGCGGGGGATGATGGTCACCTTGTGGATCGGATCCGCGTTCGGCAGCAGCACGGTGAGCAGTGCATGCCCGGCCTCGTGCACCGCGGTGACCTGTTTCTCCTTGTCGCTGATGATCATCGAGCGCCGCTCGGAACCCATCAGCACCTTGTCCTTGGCAAACTCGAAGTCGTCCATGCGCACGACTTTCTGGTTGTAGCGCGCCGCGTTGAGCGCCGCCTCGTTGACCAGGTTCGCCAGGTCCGCGCCCGAGAAGCCCGAGGTGCCGCGCGCCAGCACGTGCGTGTCGACGTCGTCCGACAGCGGGATCTTGCGGGTGTGGACGCCCAGGATGCCGTCGCGGCCCTTCACGTCGGGCCGGTTGACGACGATGCGGCGGTCGAAGCGGCCGGGACGCAGCAGCGCCGGATCGAGCACGTCCGGACGGTTCGTCGCCGCCACCAGGATGACGCCCTCGTTCGACTCGAAGCCGTCCATCTCGACGAGCAACTGGTTGAGCGTCTGCTCGCGCTCGTCGTGCCCGCCGCCGAGGCCGGCGCCGCGGTGCCGCCCGACGGCGTCGATCTCGTCGATGAAGACGATGCAGGGCGCGTTCTTCTTCCCCTGTTCGAACAGGTCGCGCACGCGGGACGCGCCGACGCCGACGAACATCTCGACGAAGTCGGAGCCGCTGATGGAGAAGAACGGCACGTTCGCCTCGCCCGCCACCGCCCGCGCGAGCAGCGTCTTGCCCGTTCCCGGCGGCCCCATCAGCAGCACGCCCTTCGGAATGCGACCGCCGAGCTTCTGGAACTTCTGCGGCTCCTTGAGGAACTCGATGATCTCGTGCAGCTCCTCCTTGGGCTCGTCCACGCCGGCGACGTCCTTGAACGTCACCTTCTTCTGCGTGTTGGACGACAGCTTGGCGCGGCTGCGGCCGAACGACAGCGCCTTGTTGCCGCTGTTCTTCATCTGCCGCATGAAGAAGATCCAGAAGCCGATGATCAGCAGGAACGGCGCCCACGAGTACAGCAGCGTCGCCCACGGGCTGTTCTCCGCCTCCCGCGCCGTGACCGCCACGTCCCGGTCCACCAGTTGGTTGACGAGGCCCTCGTACTGCGGCGGCGCGTAGGTGCGAAAACGGTCGCCGGCAGTCAGCGTGCCGGTGATCTCGTTGCCCGCAATCGTGACCGTCTCGACCTGTCCGGCGTCCACCCAGCGCACGAACTCGCTGAAGCTGACCGAGTTGTCGCCCGCCTGGAACTGCGTGGAGAAGCTCCAGATCATCACCACGACAACGACCAGCACGACCCAGAAGACGAGACTGCGCACGGTCGAGTTCAACCGCAACCTCCAGACATACCTGTCTCAAAGGTTAGCACGCTTGCGTTCCGCGAGGTCACGCGATCATCGCCGCGTGCGCGGCAGCGGCGGCCCGATCACCAGCCGCGCAGCGCGCCACTCGACGCGGCAGCCCGGAAAGTCGGCTTCGCGGATCTCTCCGCCCGGCGCGGAGACGACGGCCAGCAGCCGCTCCACCGTGTCGAACTCGGGACGGCGGCCGGCGACGTGCTCCAGCGCGCGGCGGGCCAGGCGGCGCGCCATGGCCGGCGGGTGGCGGTGCAGCGCGGCGGCGTCCAGCGCGGCGGTGCGCTCGTCGAGCGCCAGCACGGCCGGAGCGATCTGGTCGACCGCCGCGTCCATCCATTCCGCATCGGCGCGCACGATCTCGGCCGTGCGCGCCAGCACGCTGGCGATGGACGGCGAAAAGCGCGCCTCGAGAAATGGAATCAGCTCGTGCCGCACGCGGTTGCGCGTGAACGCCGGGTCGCGGTTGGTCTCGTCCTCCCGGAACTGCTGCCCGCGCCCCTCCAGCCACGCCCGCAGCTCCGCCCGGGGCACGTGCAGCAGCGGCCGCACCACGCAACCCGCGCGCGGCCTTATCCCCGCGAGCCCGTCCGGTCCCGCGCCGCGGATGAGCCGCATCAGAGAGGTCTCCGCCTGGTCGTCCCTGTGGTGTCCGGTAGCCACTCGGTCGGCCCGCATCCGCGCGGCGGCGCGGCGGAAGAACGCGTAGCGCTCCCGATGCCCGGCATCCTCCAGCGAGATGCGGCCTTGCCGGGCCGTCCGCGCCACGTCCACGCGCTCCACGTCGATCGGCAGCGCGAGCGTTGCGGCCAGCTCGCGGCAGAACTGCTCGTCCCCGTCGGCCGCCGGGCGCAACCCGTGGTTGAGGTGCGCGACGCCGGCCAGGACGAAGCCGCCCCGCTCCGCCAGCTCGCGCAACAGCAGGGTGAGCGCGACGGAGTCGGCCCCGCCGGACAACGCGGCAACCACCCTCCCACCGGCCGGTACGAGCTGCTCGCGCCGCATCAACTGCAGGACGCGCTCGTGCAGGGAAGACAGCGGCTGCGCCACGGAACGCGAGTTTATCCGCTATTGACTCGCCGTGATTCCTCACGTACCGTGCGGTCCTGACGCCCGGCCGCCTCACCAGGGAGATCGCATGACTCGCCGGCTGCTTGCCTCCGTCT
The DNA here is from genome assembly GCA_965207665.1 of Vicinamibacterales bacterium. Taxonomy (GTDB): domain Bacteria; phylum Acidobacteriota; class Vicinamibacteria; order Vicinamibacterales; family UBA8438; genus JAAXGX01. The sequence goes on along the minus strand of CBDBMV010000002.1, from coordinate 1,137,444 downwards.
TCGCGTTCGCTGTCCTGCTGCTCGCCGGCGCATCCGGTACGGCCCAGGTCAGGGAATTCACTCCCGTGACCGATGCCATGTTGCAGGACCCGTCGCCCTCCGACTGGTTGAACTGGCGGCGCACCCTCGACGCCCAGGCCCACAGCCCCCTGGACGAGATCACGACCGACAACGTCGCGGACCTGCGCCTCGTCTGGAGCTGGGCCCTGGCCGACGGCTCGCAGCAGACGACGCCGCTCGTCTACGACGGCGTCATGTACGTCGCAAATCCCGGCGAGATCGTCCACGCGCTGGACGCCGCCACCGGCGAGCTGCTCTGGGAGTACCGCCGCGACGCCCCGGCGCCCGGCGAGAGCTACGGCGGACCGCCCCCGGGCCGCGCCCACCGCAACCTGGCCATCTACGAGGACAAGGTCTACCTGAACTCGGCCGATGCGCACGTCATCGCGCTCGACGCCCGCACGGGCGAGGTGGTCTGGGACAACGACGTCGGGAACGGAGTGGGCTTCCAGTTCTCGAGCGGGGCCATCGTCGCCGACGGCAAGGTGGTGTCGGGCCTGACCAGTTGCGGCCGTTATCGCGACGACACGTGCTACATCGTCGCGCTCGACGCCGCGACGGGCCGGGAGCTGTGGCGGACCTCGACCATCGCCCGGCCGGGGGAGCGCGGCGGCGACTCGTGGGGCGATCTTCCGCTCATGTTCCGGGCCGGCAGCGACTCGTGGATTCCCGGCAGCTACGACCCGATCACGCGGACGCTTTTCCACGGCACCTCGCAGGCCAAGCCGTGGGCCAGCGCCGCCCGCGGCACCGACGGCGACGTGCTGTACACCAACTCGACGCTCGCACTCGACCTGGATACCGGGGAGATGAAGTGGTACTTCCAGCACATCCCGGGCGACACGCTCGACATGGACGAGGTGTTCGAGAGGATCCTGGTCGACTACGACGGCCGCCGCTCGGTTTTCACGATGGGCAAGATGGCCGTGCTGTGGGAGCTGGAGCTGGAGACCGGACAGTTCCGCAGCGCGAGGGACCTGGGCTACCAGACCTTCGCCGACATCGACCCGGAGACCGGACGGTTCACCTACCGCGAAGGCATGGTGCCGGTGCTGGGCGAGCCGGTGTTCTGGTGCCCCAGCACCTCGGGGTTCAAGAGCTGGCGCGCCATGTCCTACCACCCGGTGCGGGAAATTTTCTACATCCCGATCAATCTCAACTGCGAGACGGCCATCTTCGGTCCGGTGGACCAGGTTCCGGGCGGCGGCGGTATCGGCCCGGTGCGCCGCACGAATCACATGCATCCCGACAGCCCCGACGGCCTGGGCGAGCTGCTGGCGATGAGCATGCGGACCGGCGAGGTCCGCTGGCGCTTCCGCACGCGAACGCCGATCAACACCGCGGCGCTGACGACGGCAGGCGACATCGTCGTCGCCGGCGACTGGGACCGGCACCTGTACGTCTTCCACGCCGCCGACGGCGAGATCCTCTGGCAGACGCGCCTGCCGCAGTCGCTGCAGGGCTTTCCCGTCACCTACGAGGCCGGCGGCACGCAGTACATCGCCGTGCCGACCGGTACCGGCGGCGGGAGCTGGGGCACTTCGGTGCCGGCCGATCTGCTGCCCGACAAGCGGCGCCCGGCGGGCGGGAATGGCGTCTACGTGTTCGCCCTGCAATGAAGGGGCGGCGTGCGCGCTACTGCCTGGCGTGCCGTGCCAGCATCTCGAACCAGCCTTCCAGCGCCACGTCGCCCGCGGGCGGGCTCGGCTGGCGATCGAGAATGACGTCCCGCGTCTCGTACGGGTAACCGTAGTAGCGCTCGTTGGCGTCGCGGTCCGTCCTTACCGTGGAGCCCTCCAGGCTGACGCCGGCGAACAGGCCGCGTGAACGCGAGTAGCTGAGGATCTCGGCTGTCAGCAGCAGGTCGGTCGCCGCGGCGGCGCTCCGTCCTACCGGCCCGGCCGCCACCGAGGCGTCCGCACCCATCTTGAACTGGTTCCCCAGGAAACGGTCCAGCCCGCGGCGGTTCATGATCAGCAGTACGATGTCGGTCGCCTGTCCGCCGAACTGCAGGCCGAAGCTGGCGCCCGTGATGGTCATGAACGCGGGCAGCGACCACTCCCCGGTCTGGACGTCGCGCGCGCTGATGATTCCCCGCCCGCGGTGGCCGCCGAAGATGAAGCCGCCGCGAATGGTCGAGGGAAAGACGGCGATCGCGTCGACGCTCGACATCACCGCGTTCGGGATGCCGGCGTCTTCCGCGGTCATGATCTGGCGCAGCACGTTGGCGGAATCCCAGATCCGGTCCGCCTCGTTCGACTGGGCTGACAGCGCGGCGGTGGCCCCGAACACCAGGCACAGCACCGCCGCCACCGCCAACGAACCGCTGCGCCGCTTTCTCATGCCGCCATCAACGCGCGTCAATCGCGCAACGCGAACGTCGTGAGGGCGTTGCCGGCGATGATCGCCACGTACTGCCTGCCGTCCACCTCGTAGGTCATCGGCCCGTTGACGATCTGGCCGCCGAGGCTCGCCTTCCAGAGCAGGTCGCCCGTGCGCGCGTCCAATGCCTGGAAGTAGCCCGAACGCGCGCCGGTGAACAGCAGATCCGAGGCCGTGGTCAGGATGCCGCTGCTGATCACGTCGGTCATCTCGAACTTCCAGCGCTGCTCGCCCGTCAGCGCGTCGACAGCCAGCACCGCGCCGTGTCCCGCCGCGTCCGTCCACGTGTTCAGCGGCCCGCGCGTCAGCCCCGGGACCACGGGCGCTCCGGGTACCGGTGCGAACATGGTGGGAATGCCGCCGATGAACGACCGGCCCGGCTCGTACTCCTGCGGCTCGCCGTTGAAGATCGTGCCGTAATCTTCCCAGGCCGGGATGTAGAAAAGCTCCGTGCGCGGGCTGTACGCCGGCGAGTACCAGTTGGTCCCGCCCTGGATGCCGGGATAGGTGGGCATCCCCGGCGGTTGCGGCGTCTCGACGGGGCGCCCGCTGTCGTCCAGTCCCTCCGCCCAGTTGACCGTCACGAACGGGAGCCCGGTCAGAAAGCGCCCTGTCGCCCGGTCGAGCACGTAGTAGAAGCCGTTGCGGTTGGCCCACAGCATCACCTTGAACAACTGGCCGCCGCGCTCGATGTCGGCCAGTACCGGGATCTGCACCGAGTCGTAGTCGTACGGGTCGGCCGGGGTGAACTGGAAGTGCCAGCGGATCTCGCCCGTGTCGGCGTCCAGCGCCACCACCGAGTTGGAGTACAGGTTGTCTCCCGGCCGCTGCTCGCGGAAGAAGTCCGGCCCCGGGTTGCCGATGCCCCAGTAGACGAGGTCGAGCTCCGGATCGTACGACCCGGTCAGCCAGGCCGCCGCGCCGCCGTGTTCCCACGCCACCGGGTCGCAGTAGGTCTCGGGATTCGGTGGGCACGGCTCCCAGGTTTCGTGGCCCGGCTCGCCGGGGCCGGGAATCGTGTAGAAGCGCCAGGCCTCCTCCCCGGTCTCGGCGTCCAGCGCCACGATGAAGCCGCGGATGCCGCGGTCGCCGCCGGCAGTGCCGAGGATCACCTTGTCCTTCACGACCAGCGGCGCCTGCGTGAAGGAGTACGCGAGGTGCTTGTCGGCGACCTCTACGTCCCAGAACTGGACGCCGGTGGCCGCGTCGACGGCCACGACGTGCGCGTCGAGCGTGCCCATGAAGAGCCGGTCGCCCAGCACCGCCACGCCGCGGTTGTTGGACCCGCAGCACGCCCGGTGGTCGGACGGCGTAGGATAGCTGTAGACCCAGAAGACGCGCCCGGTCCGCGCGTCGAGCGCCACGATGTCGTTGGGCCGTTGCGTCAGGTACATCACGCCGTCTACCACGAGCGGCGTCGACTGCCACGGTCCATGGACGGGCGTCTGGTACACCCACTGCAACTGGAGGTCGCCGACGTTGCCGGGGGTGACCTGGTCGAGCTCGCTGTGGCGCTGGCTGAAGTAGGTGCCGGAATAGGTCAGCCAGTTGTGCGGCTCCTGCAGCGCGTCACGGACGCGTGCGAACGGCACCTGAGCCGACATACCGTCAGCCAGTACGAGCCCCAACGCGCCCGCCAGCAGGCAGCCGGCTGCGAGACCCCGCATCGTCTTCATGCGTCGCATCGCCGTCCCCTACCCCTTCAGGGAAACGAGGTACGCCAGCACGTCCGCGAGCTCCTGCTCGCTCAGCTCGTCCGCGTAGGAGGGCATCGGTGATTCGGTGAGCACCGTGAACTGCTGCAGGCGGTCCTTGTCGAACGACCGCAGCCTTCCCTGGTCGTCGATGATCTGCACGGTGTAGGTGTCCTCGTTCAGCCTCCGGCCGTTGAAGCGTTCACCGTCGTTCGTCACGATTTCGACCGGGCGATCGATGGGCCGCATGGTCCCGGTCGGATCGAGGAGGGACCGCCGCAGCGCGCTCGGCGCCCGCCCGGTGCCGATGGCCGTCAGGTCCACGGCGCCGCGCGGACCCTGCTGCCTGACGCGGTGGCAGCTCAGGCAGTCGCCCTTGCCCTCGAAGATGGCCCTCCCGCGCGCCTCGTCACCCAGCGTGACCGCATCCAGCTCGAAGTTGGGGTTCCGCAGGAAGGCGATGATGCCGGTCATTTCCGCCGAGTCCAGGTCGAACGCCAGCATGCCGGTATCGGGAATGCCGTTGGCGATGAGCGCCCGCAGGTCGCGGTCGGACACCGCCCGCCGGAACTGGCCGCTGCGCAGGTTGACGCCCGCGATGCCGTCGCCGCTGTCGCCGTGGCACGTGACGCACTGCGAGCGGTAGACGCTCAGGCCGTACTCGATGTCGGCGGGGTCGTAGTCGGCGTGGTCCTGCGCCAGCGCCGGGCCACCCCAGCCAAGCAGCAGCGCCGCGCAGATTGTCAGCAGCCGGAAGATCGGTCGGCTCATGCGTTCCCTCCCGCGAAGCCGGAATTATAGCGTCGGGCCATCCCGTCAGAACCGGTGCGTGTAGTTGAGCTTGGTGGTGGCGCCCCGCGACAGCGTCACCCACCGGTCATCCGTCGACCGCCAGTTCTCAGTGTAGACGAAGTAGAAGTCGCGTCCCGGCCGCAGGATCCAGCGCGCGCGCAGGTACAGGCCGGAGACCGCCGTGACGGTGTCGTACTGGATGTTTCCGTCGAACGCCACCCACGGGCTGGCGTGCCAGCTTCCGAGCAGCCTGATCAGGTTGGTCTCGAAGCGCCCCTCGAACAGGTCGACGTCCTCGTGCTCCCACTCGGTCGTGGCGGTAACGCCGTGCAGCGGCCGCGCGGTGAAGCCGATCTCCACCGCCGTGCGCTGGCCGGACCAGAACTGCCCGAAGTCGACCGCCGCCCGGGCGGACAGGCGGCGGTGGGGGGCGCTCTCGGCGTTCAGCTCCCAAGTATCGAAGTGGTAGCGCCCTACCGGCAGCACCACGCCCGGATGGATGTGGAACGGCTCTTCGAGCAGCTCGAAGCGGAAGTTGCGCCGCAGATCGAAGCGGTCGCCGCTATCGTAGACGACGCCCAGCAGCTCCAGTCCGGTCTCGCGCGTGAGCAGCCGATTGTGGAGGTCGGACAGGTGCTCGTGGTAGACGCCGAACTCCAGGTTGCGCACGCTGGCGAACCAGTCGGGCCGCGGCGCGAAGCGCACGACCGGGTTCGCGCGGCGGAACCCGCGGCGCTGCACGAAGCCGACCGCCGGATCCCATGCTTCGCCGAATTCACGGTACGAGAGGTGCGCCCGCCACACGTCGTTCGGGTAGTTGATGCGGAACCCGCGCGACGAGCGATCGGCCGCGCCCTCGATGCCGCCCCGCTCCGGATCCGTGTGCACCACGTAGAACGCCTGCATCTGCAGGTTCTTGTCGCCCAGGAACGTCGAGGTGAAAAGGTCGAGGTCCACGCCGGCGGTATGCCGGTCGACGGGCGCGGGAAGGCCCCCGGATTCCTCCCTCGAGCGGCGCGTGTAGATGAAGCCGATGCTCGACTGGGCCAGGAAGTTGCGCTTGACGCGGCCCACGGTGAACTGCTCGGCGGGCCGGCCGTCCACCGGCCCGGTGCGGACCTGAAGGAAGCCCAGGTCGTACGCCCCCGCCTGGCCGGCCAGCCGCGCGCCGTACTCGATCGGAATCACCCGCCCCTCGTCCAGGCCGATCCGCCGGCTGAAGTACGGATTCACGGCGTTCAGCGGGGCGAACTCGAAGATGCTCGCGCTCTCCAGGAAGAAGTCGCGCTGCTCGGGGTAGAAGAGCGGGAAACGGGTCAGGTTGACGCGGCGGCGGTCGACCTCCGCCTCGGCGAAGTCGGTGTTGACCGTCACCGCCGCACGCAGGTTGGGGGTGACGCTGTAGTTGACGTCGATGCCCGCGTCGGGCAGCGTCTCGGTTGGCTGGCCCGCCACGTCGCGCCAGACCGCGGCGCCGTACGGCACGACCTCCAGGCCCACGCCCTGCGTCACGTCCCGCAGACCCGTGAGCCGGCCCGCGTGGATCGGCCGCAGCAGGCCCTGGTTGCGGCGGTAGCCGGACCACACCAGCTCCTCGTTCTTGCGCCGCACCGTGCGCTGGAAGTTGATGCCCCACGTATCCGACGACTCGTCGAAATTGAGGGTGCGGAACGGAATGCGGATCTCGGCCGACCAGCCGAACGGGCCGCGGGCGGTGCGCGCCTCCCACACGCCGTCCCACGCCTTGTTCACCCCCGCGTAGCCCGTGTTGCGCACCAGGCCGTCGCCCATCAGCCCGGCCGGATTGGTCTCGAAGAAGTACGCCGTGCGGCCGTCGAGGAACGTGTCGAGGATCAGCATGAAGCGGTCGTCGGAGGACAAGTCATGGTCCCGCTGCCGCTGATGGCCGAGTATGCCGTCCGGATCGCTGTCGTGCAGCGTCGCGCCGATGTAAAGGTTGTCCGCGTCGAACGCCACACGCACCTCGGTCCGCTCGGTGGGCTGCTGCCCCTCCACGGGTTCCTGCTGCAGGAAGCCGTCGGCGACCTCCGCGCGCGCCCACGCCGACTCGTCGAGGCGGCCGTCGAGCGTGATCCGCTCGCCGGACGCCAGGCGAACGGCCTGCACGGCAGGCGCGGTAGCGGCGTCCTGGGCGTGCAACGGGATCTGCGCCGCACCCCCCAGACACACCAGCAACAAGATGCCGCGCAGATATTCAGGCCAGCCGCGACCGTCTTGCACTTTCGCCAGCCTTGCGAGAAGATTCGCAGATGATCGTCCGGGCAGGAGGCACCATGAAGTCTCAGACGCTGATTGCAATAGCAGCGGCGCTGCTGCTCGCGGCCGGCGCCGCGGGCATCCCCGCCGCGGCGGCCGAGGACAACTGGCCGCAGTTCCGCGGGCTCCGGGCCGGCGTGGCAGAGGATAGCCCAACCCTGCCCGAAACCTGGAGTCAGACCGAGAACGTCGTGTGGAAGGTGGCCATCCCGGGCCACGGGTGGAGCTCGCCAATCGTCTGGGACGACCTGGTCGTCGTCACCTCGGCCGTAAGCGACGATCCGGGTCCCGGCCCGCAGCTCGGGCTGTACGACGGCCACTCTTCGGCCGCCATTCCGACCTCGATACACCGCTGGATGGTCTACGGCCTCGACCGCGAGACCGGCCAGGTGCGTTGGGAGCAGGAGGTGCGCGCGTCGCCGCCGCCGATCGCCCGCCACGGCAAGAACACCTACGCGTCGGAGACGCCGGTCACCGACGGCGAGCGGATCTACGTCTACTTCGGCGGCGTCGGGCTGTATGCGTTCGACATGGACGGCAACCCGGTCTGGTCGAAGGAGATGGAGCCGCTGGAGTACCGGCACGGCTGGGGCGGCGGCGCGTCGCCCGTAGTGCATGACGACAGGCTGTACATCGTTAACGACAACGACGGCCAGTCCTTCCTGGCGGCGTACGACAAGCGGACCGGCGAAGAGGTGCTGCACGTCGACCGCGACGAGGGCAGCAACTGGGCCACGCCTTTCATCTGGGAGAACAACGTCCGCACCGAGATCGTCACCGCCGGCAGCGACAAGGTGCGCTCCTACGGCCTCGACGGCGAGCTGCTGTGGGAGCTCACCGGCATGACCTGGATCACGTCGCCCACGCCCTACGCCAAGCACGGGCTGCTGTATGTCAGCTCCGGCTTCCTGGCGGACGCCATGCGCCCGGTGTACGCCATCCGGCCGGGAGCCATCGGCGACATCACGCTGGGAGAGGGCCGCGACCGCAACGAGTACATCGCCTGGTCGAACCCGAAGCTGGGCACCTACAGCACGACGTCGCTGGTGTACGGGGACTTCCTCTACACGCTGCTCGACCGCGGCTTCCTGATCTGCACCGACGCCAGAACCGGCCGTGAGGTGTATTCGCGCAAGCGGATCGCGCGGCGCGCCACGGCGTTCACCGCGTCGCCGTGGGCGTACAACGGCAAGATCTTCGCGCTCAGCGAGGAGGGCGAGACGTTCGTCATCCAGGCCGGTCCGGACTACGAGGTGCTCGGCAGCAACGCGCTCGACGAGATGGCCATGGCGACGCCGGCCATTGCCGACGGCAGCCTGTTCATCCGGACGGCCGGGCACCTGTACCGCATCGAGGAGACGCAGTAGTCCGTGAAGACCCGGATGGCAGCGGCACTCGTTGCGGCCCTGGGCGGCAGCGCCGCGGTCGCACCGGCGGTCGCCCAGGAGCGCACGCTGGAGCGCGTCGGGTTCATCCCCGGACCCGTCACCACCGTGCATCTGCACGAAGGGATAGCGTACGTTTCAGACGGTCCCACGCTGCGCCTGTACGACGTAGCCGATCCGGAGGCGCCGGCCGCGCTGGGCTCGCACACGTTCCCGCAGAACATCTACGGCGTGCGGGTGTCCGGGTCAACGGCGTACGCCGCCATCGACTTCACCGGTCTGGGTATCGTCGACGTGTCCGACCCCGCGGCTCCGGTTGCGCGCGGGTCGCACCAGACCGCGGGGCAAGCGCTTGCCGTGGACGTCAGCGGGACGACGATCGTCGTCTCCAACCGCCTCTCCGGCCTCGAGGTAATCGACGCCTCGGACCCCGACGCGCCGGTCCTGGTGGGTTCCTACTTCACCGAGGGCTACGGCACCGACGTCAAGGCGGTCGGTTCGTACGCCTACGTCGTGGACCGGCCGGGGGGTCTATCCGTCGTCGACATGACGCAGTCGAGCGAGTCCGGCGAGCTGGAGGCCGCGGGCATGGTCGGCTCTACCGAGCGGCCGGCGACCACCGCCGCGGTCAGCCTCGATCCGGATGCACCCGGCGCCACGCTGGCGGCCATCGTCAGCACCGACTCCCTGCTGGAGCTGTTCGACGTGTCGAATCCGTCCGCGCCGGTGGCCGTCGGCAGCTACCGGCATCCGGACCGGCCGGCCCAGGGCCGCAACATCGCCGCGCCGCGCGTGCGGTTCGAAGGGTCGCTCGCCTTCATCGCCGACCTCTTCGAACCGTACCTGGTGCAGGTGGTGGACTTGTCCGATCCCTCCCAGCCGGATCTTGTGTCGACCCACGCGCCGTCCGGCCTGCCGCATGACGTATCCGTGGAGGGCTCGCTGGTGCTGTTGGCCGTCGGGCCAGCCCCGGACGGTTCCGGCGAACCCGGCGTGGTGATTCTCCGTCTCGGCGCGTAACGCCGGCGGGCCGCTACTGCTCCAACTCGTCGTAGATCGTCTGGATGTTGGTCGGGATCCGCATCGGATCCGACCGGTTGTAGCCCTCGAATTCGTCGGGGATGACGTACGCCTCGGCGGCCTCCTCCGCGGTCATTCCCTCAGCGTGCGCCGCCCGCGCCATCGCCACGAACTGGCGGTGGAACTCGGCGTACTCTTCCAGCTCGTCCCAGGTGAAGAACCCGGGGGTGTGGCCCGGGATGATCGTGTCCACGCCCTGAATGCCGGCGGCGGTCTTTGCCAGCGTCTCCGGATACTGGAGGCCGCTGCCGCCGTTGTTCGTGTCGATGAACGGCGGGCGCTTCAGCGAGAACATGTCGCCCGAATGCATCGCGCGCTCGGCCGGGAACACCACCAGCGTGTCGCCGTTGGTGTGCGCCGGCCCGAAGTGGTAAAGGTCGATCCGGTCGTCCCCGAACCAGACCGACGCCTTCTCCGAGAACGTCGTCTGCGGCAGATACTTCGCGTTCTCGCCCTTGAACGTCTGGCAGTTGGTGACCGGCAGGCACTCCTCCCGGGTCAGGCTGGCCTTGATGTTCTCGTGCGTGACCACCTCGATCGTGTCGGGAAACTCCGGCGTGCTGCCGGCGTGATCGTTGTGGGTGTGCGTGTGGAACATCGCCAGGATCGGCTTGTCGGTGACCGTCCGGATCTGGTCGATGATCTGCTGGCCGTAGCCGGGGAGCTTGGAGTCGACCACCGCGACGCCCTGGTCCATCAGGTACACCGCCACGTTGCCGCCGCTGAAGGTGGCGCGGTCCGTCGGATCGCCGCCCATGATCACGTACAGATCGCCGCGCACCTGCTCGATTGCGGGAACGGGCGGCGGCTCGTCGGAACCGCCGCACGCGGCCGCGGCAATCAGCGACCCGCCGGACACGAGCAGCAATCCGAGCAGCACGGTTCGTCTCATTGGTGGCCTCCTGCTCCCCTTGAGCTGCGCAGTGGGGGTCATTGTACCGCGTGCCGCAACGTTAGCAGCCCGTTCAGTCGGCGGTCAGCGTTTCGACGTACTCCCGGATGCGGGCGGCGTTCGTGCCGGCGTCGCCGCCGCCCACCCGCGAGAGCGACCTGACGTCGATCCGACTGCCGCCGCTGTCCGGCCGCACGCGGATCACGACGTCGTCCTTGAAGCCGAACCAGAAGGTGGTGTCGGTCGCCTCGATCCGTCCCGCGGGCTCGTCGGCCTCCACCAGCTGCCAGCGCATCCGGTACACCGCCGCGAGCGCGCGCTCGAACGCCTCGGCCGGCGGATCGTCCAGCATCACGGGCTGGAGGTCCGGATAAGCCTGGCGCTGCTGCGCTGCAATCACCTCACCCTCGTAGTCCGTCCGGCCGGGGGTGTTCAGGGGAACGACGGCGACGAACGGGGGCGGATCGTCGGTATCGGTCGAGATGTCGTGGATGGGCGGCCTGGCGGGGCCGACCCGGTAGCCGGCTGGAATCGAGAACATCGCGCCGGCAACCACCAGGCACAGCAGGGCCACCCACCCGCCGCGCCGGGCGCCCTTCGGCCTCGCAAGCAGATACCCGAGCGCCAGGGCCGACACGCCGGCGCCCGCGGCGGCGGCGTACGCACCCCACCGCAGCACGCTCAGCAGCGCGGTCCGCAGCGGGAGGACGCCGAGCCGGTAGCCGACCGGCGCCGCGAGCAGCGTCAGCGCCGCGAGCACCACCACGGCGGCGGCGAGCTTCACTACCCACGGGATGGATGCGCCGCGTCCCTGCCGGCGAGTCATGTGCCTGTGCCTCCCCTGATCCGATGCGTCGCCCGCACCACCAGGATCGAGGCGACGCTGGCGTAGAGCGACGTGGTCACGCCCTCGATGATCGCGTTGAGGGTCGTGCCGACGGCCGGTAGAAACGCCAGCACATCCGAGTTGGCGGCGGCGCCGGCGGCAACGACGAACACCAGGTAGTTCGTGGCGTCCTCGGCATCGACCGCCAGCGCCCCGTACAGCAGCCCGAGCACGACGAGCAGCGGCGACAGGCTGCTGCGCACGTCCGGCAACGGTACGAGGGCGATCAGGATCGCCACCAGGAACGTGAGACCAACGATAGCTCGGACTGCCATGCTCTCCTCCTTGTGATCCAACGCCAAATGGGCGCCGTCACAGCATATGATCTCCGAGCTATCCATCCGGAGCCGCGTGCATGCCCCATGGATCCTTTCGGCGACACGTGCTCCGCGGGGCCGCACTGGCCGCGCTGGCGGTGTTGCCGCTGGCGGCCGGCCAGGACGGCCGCGATGGAGACGAGCCTGAACCGCCCGCCGCCTACCAGGCGCTGGTGGACGCCGGGCTCGAGCCGGCCGGCCGCATAGAAGGCGGCAAGCTCCACATCGACCGCTTCGAGTTCGAGCTGACCGGCGGCGATCTGTACGCGCTGCCGGATGGTGGTGCGTCAGGCGACGTGGCCGTCTATCTCGGCGACGGGGTCGTGCGCGCCTGGCCGCCGGACGGCGTGGAGCACCAGCAGGTGGAGAAGTTCCTGGACGAGGACCTGCTGGAGGAGCGCTTCGACCGTTTCGTGTTCTGGCTGGCGGGCGACGCGGGGAGGCGCCTGCGGGCATTGGCCGGCGGCGCCCCCGGCGAGCGCGCCGGGCGGGCCAACGACCTGCTCGACGACCGCCGCGAGGCGCTGCTGGAGCACCAGTTCTACAACCCCGACAGCCGGCTGCTGCTGGAGATGCTGGCGCCCGCCGCGGCGGCGCCGGATCCGCGCCGGCCGCCGTACTTCTACGCGCAGATAGACGGGAACGACCACGGCTGGTTCACGATAGAGGTAGAGCCGCGGGCGCGGGAGGAAGTGACGGTCTTCCGCTTCGACCGACGGCGCAAGGTGCGCAACGTCTGGATGGGGTTCCACGCGCTGGAGGAATTCGACGGCGACGCGGCCGAGCGCGCGTTCGCCGGCTTTCCCCGCGACCCCGAGACGGAGGGACCCGCGCCCGGCCGCCTTGATGACGAGGACGACGACGACTGGAACGCGCGCGACCTCGGCCTGGCCCGGCGCTCGCTGGTCCCCGCAGACGAGGGATGGGCGCCGCGGATTGCCGTTCTGCGCACCGACGTCGACCTGGCCCTGGAAGGAAACGGCGACGCCTCCGGCACCGCCGCCCTGCTCATCGAGCCGCTGGAGCCGCTGGCGGCGGTGCGGCTGCAGATCTCGCGCATCCTGGAGGTTACTGGCGTGCACTGGCGCGCCGGCTGGCCCGCCGACGCGGAGGACGTGCGCGCGGTTGCGCTCCTCGGCGCCCCCGGGCCGGCCGGCGGCGAGGACGCGGCGGGCGATCCGTCGGAGCCGGCGCCGCCCACGGGCGACCCACTCCCCTACGCGCAGGAAACGCACGGCCGGCTGATGGGCGACGACCTCCACGAGGAGTGGCTGACCGTCGCCCTGCCACGGACCGTGGCCGCGGGCGAGCGGCTCGTCCTCGAAGTCGCCTACGAAGGCCCGCTCGTCGAGCGTCTCCGCACCGCCCGGGGCTACTTCCTGAAGGACACCCTCTACTGGGCGCCGGCGCACCCCGACAACCGGCGCCGGCTGCAGCGCTTCACCTTCCGGTCTCCGGAACGGCTGCAGGTCGCCAGCGGCATGGAATTGCTGGACGAGCGCGTGGTCGACGATACGCGGATATCCGAGTGGATTTCGGACACGCCCGTGCGCGGCATGTCGTTCAGCATCGGCCGCTTCGACGTCACGACCGCCGAGACTGATAGCACGCCCCCCGTCACCGTGTACGAGAACCGCAGCCAGACCGGGTTCGCGCCGGGCGCGCTGCAAAAGACCATCGAAGACCTGGAGGGTTCCATCCGGCTGTTCGGCGAGTACTTCGGCGCCTATCCGTATCCCTCGCTGCTGCTGACCGAGACCGTCGCCCACAACGGCCAGGCGTTCCCGGGGTTCGTGCTGCTGTCGTACCAGGCGTTCGGGCAGCTCCACACCGGGGTGTCGGAGGTGTTCCGCGCGCACGAGGTGGCGCACCAGTGGTGGGGGGCTCTTGTTCACTGGGAGGACTACCGGGACCAGTGGATCTCGGAGGGGTTCTCCCACTATTCCGCCGCCCTGTATGTGCTCGAGGGCTTGCAGGACGAGGACCAGTTCGAGGACATCCTGGACGCCTGGCGCCTAGACGTGCTGGGCGAGGTGAACGTCGGCCAGGGCACCGGCATCCTGCACTACGGCGTGCGGCCCGAGGTGATCCGCGAGAGCGAAGGGCACGAGTCCGGCCCCCTGGTCGCCGGCTACCGGCTCAACTCCACCGACACGCCGGTCGACTACCAGATCCTGGTCTACGAGAAGGGCGCCTTCATCCTGCACATGCTGCGGATGATGCTGGCCGACATCGCGGCCGGCGACGACACGCGGTTCCGCGAGATGATGCGGCGGTTCGTGCGCGACCACCACGAGGCGCCGGCCAGCACGCGGTCGTTCGAGGCGGCGGTCGAGCGGGCGTTCGGCGCGCCGATGGACTGGTTCTTCGACCAGTGGGTGTACGGCGTGGACGTGCCGACCTACCGGCCGGACCTGGAGGTGTCGCGCGTCACCGACCAGCAGCCGCCGTGGCTGCTGCACGGCACGGTCCGCCAGGAGGACGTGCTCGGAACGTTCCGGATGCCCGTGCCGGTCCTGCTGCAGTTCGCCGACCGCCCGCCGCAGGTGCACCGCATCCTCGTGGACGCCCCGTCGGTCGACGTGGCGATCCCGCTGCCCGCCGAGCCGACCGACATCGAGTTCAACTACCGGCACGCCGTGCTCGCGCACGTGCGGTGAGCGGCGCCCGAGGCGTTGCCGGTCCGACGCCGCAGGCGTTAGTCTCCGTCGATCATGGTCCAGCGTGTGCCGTGGCTGCTGCTGGCGGCAGGACTGTCTGCCTGCGCGGGCGGCGAGCCGCAGCCCGCGGCGACGCAGCCGGCTGCCGCAGAAGCGTTCGACCTCGTAGTCGCCGGCGGGCGGGTCGTCGATCCCGAAAGCGGGCTCGACGCGGTGCGGCACGTGGGGATCCGCGGCGGCGGCGTTGCGGCCATCTCCGAATCGCCGCTGACGGGAACCACCACCGTCGACGCCGCCGGCCTGGTCGTGGCGCCGGGGTTCATCGACCTGCACGCGCACGGGCAGGATCCCGTCAGCAGCCGGTTCCAGGCCATGGACGGCGTGACTACCGCGCTGGAGCTGGAGATCGGCGCCTTTCCGGTCGACCGCTGGTACGCACGCCGCGCCGGCGCCTCGCTCATCAACTACGGCGTGTCGGTGAGCCACCAGGGTGCGCGGCTGCGCGCGCTGGGCCGGGCGATGGTCCGCGCCAATGCCGAGGGCACCTTCTCCCTTGGGGAGGCCGGTGACGGCGCGCTGTATCGCGCGGCCGACGACGACGAGCTTGCGCGTCTCGGCGATTTGATGGAGGGCGGCCTGCGCGAGGGCGCCATCGGTTTCGGGTTCGGGCTGGCGTACACGCCCGGGGCGAGCCACCGCGAGCTGTTGCGGATGTTCGAGATCGCGGCGGCGCACGGCGCACCGGTGTTCGTCCACCTGCGGTCGTCGGGCGCGTTCACGCGCGGCGGCGCGCTGGCGCCGTTCCAGGAAGTGATCGCGAACGCGGCGGCCACCGGCGCGGCGCTGCACATCGTCCACCTGAACAGCACCGCCGATCCGCTGGCCGACGAGGCGCTGGCGCTGATCCGCGGCGCCCGCGAGCGCGGCGTGGACGTGACGACGGAGGCATATCCGTACACCGCCAGCGCGTCGCTCATCGAGTCGCCGCTCTTCGACGGCTGGGTCGGCCGGCCGCGCGAGGCGTACGGGAGGTTGCAATGGGTCGCAACGGGAGAGCGCCTGACGCCGGAGACCTTCGAGCGCTACCGGCGGCAGGGCGGCTGGGTCATCATGCACGGCCGGTCGGAAGAGACCAACGAGTGGATCGTCGGCCAGCCGGACGTCATTGCCGCCAGCGACGGCATCCCGTTCAGCGAGGGCCGGGCGCATCCGCGCGGCGCGGGGACGTTCGCCCGTATCCTCGGCCGCTACGTGCGTGAGCGCGGCGCGCTGAGCCTGATGGACGCCCTCCGCAAGATGACGCTGCTACCCGCGCAGCGGCTCGAGGGAATCGTGCCGGAGATGGCGCGCAAGGGCCGGGTGCAGGTCGGCAGCGACGCGGACCTGACGATCTTCGATCCGGAGCGGATCATCGATCGGGCCACCTACGATGCGCCCGACCGGTACTCGGCCGGCATCGAGCACGTGCTGGTGGCCGGCGCGTTCGTCGTCCGCGACGGCGAGCTGGTCGACGGCGTCCAGCCCGGGCGCCCGCTCCGTGGCCGCCACCTCGCTCGAGGCGACTGATTGCTGGTCGGAAGCCACCTAGTGCGCTTGCGCAGGCGCACCACTCGACAAACGCCGCCCGCACGGACGCGCACGCAGACGAGCCGCGCCGGTCACCGACCGGCCGGAGACGATGAGAGGCCGGCGGCAGGAGCCGCCGCTGACTTCAGCCCTTGATCCGGTTGAACACCCGGATCGCCACTATCGCGGCGACGTTGCCGTACAGCGCGATCACCATGCCGTCGAGGATGCCGTCCAGGTACATGCCCACCGCCGGGATGAGGCTGAGCACGTCCGCGCCCCCGGCGGCGCCGGCGGCGATGGCGACCGCCAGAAAGTCCGTAGCGTTCTCGGGATCGAGAGCGATCACCGCGTACGCCAGACCCAGCACGACCAGCAGGATACCCAGCATCCCGCCCAGGGCCGGGTCCGGAACGACGGCCGCCACGATTGCCGCCAGCAGAGTCAAACCAACGATAGCTCGGGATGCCATGCTCTTCCCCCCTCGTGTATTACCGAATTACCGGCGCCGTGGTGGTATCGACACATGCTTCCGCTCGATCGTCGTGAACGCCGCCCGCGCCGCGGGCGGTGACGGCCGTGTGCCGTCCGGGTGTGGCCGAGAGGCAGGGTGTGGTGTGGAGCGGGGTCGCCGGCGACGGTGCACGATGCGCGAGATTGCGTAGCGGCGACAAGGCGCGCTCCCCCTCCCGATTCGCAGTGCTGCCCGCACGACCCGCTGCCGAAACGCCGACCGCGACCGACAGGGGGCACCAGTCTCCCGCGTTCGGGGTCGCGGGTCAAGAGAAAAAGGTATGCCTCGGGATGGGCCGGCTCAGGCCTGCTCGAGCCGCTCGGCGATACGTAACGTACGGCGGGCGGAACGCACGACCGGGCGCTCGATGAGCTGGCCGTCGACCAGCAGCACCCCGCCCTGCTGGCGCTCGTATGCGGCGACGATCTTGCGCGCCCAGGCGGCCTCGGCCGCGGTCGGCGCGAACGCCTCCTGGATGACCGCCACCTGCGTGGGATGGATGGCGGCCTTGCCGGTGAACCCGAGGCGCCGCACGCGGCGCGTCTCCGCGGCCAGGGCGTCGAGCGAGGGCACGTCCATGAAGGGGGAATCGAGGGCGCTGACGCCCGCCGCACCGGCCGCCAGCACCACGCGCGACCGCGCGTAGAGCAGCGCCTCCCACTCCACGGCGCAGCCGAGGTCGGCCGACAGGTCGATGGCGCCGAAGAAGACGGCCGACACGTTGGGCGACGCCGCGGCAATCTCGGACGCAGCGAGCAGCCCGGCGGCGGTTTCGATCTGCACGATCAGCGGCAACGCGCCGCCGCCGCGCGCGAGCGCGGCGTCGACCGCCCGAATCTCGTCGGCGCCGGCGACCTTCGGCAGCATCAGCGCGTCGGGGCTCGCGCCGGACTTGACCAGCTCGGCCAGGTCGGTGCGCCCGAGCGCGGTCTTGGCGTTGTTGATGCGCAGGCTCACCTCCGCGGCGCTCGGGCCGCGGCCGGCGAGCAGGGCCAGGGCCTGCCCCCGCGCCGTCTCCTTGGCGTCCGGCGCCACGCCGTCCTCGAGATCGATGCAGACCGCGTCGGCGCCGGTCGCGAGCGCCTTGGGAAAGCGGTCCGGCCGGACGGCGGGCACGAACAACAGGCTGCGGCGTATCCGCTCCGGGCTAGTTGCCATAGTGGACGGCAATGGCCTCCAGGCGCCGCTGAATCTCGTCTTCGGGGAGCCAGCGGCCGCCGACCATCACGCCCGCGCGCCGCTCGGTGCGGGCGATATCCTCCAGCGGGTTCGCCTCCAGCAGGAGCAGGTCGGCGCGGCGGCCGACGGCCACGGTGCCGAAGTCTTCCGTGGCCCCGAAGTACTCCGCGGGCTTGCGGGTGGCTATCTCCAGGACGTCGTACGGCGTCATGCCCAGGTCGACGTAGTAGCGCATCTCGCGGTGCGCCGAGAAGCCGGGCACGCTGAACGTCTGCGGCGAGTCGGTCCCGAGCGCGATGTTGGCGCCGCCCTGGTGCAGGGCCATCAGTATCCGGCCGCGCAGCGCCGCGAGCTGCCGCCTGGATTCCACGTCGCCCGCACCCAGCCGTTCCTCGACGCTCGCCGCCCAGCGCTCGACCGTCTCCGGCGGCATGTAGCGCACCTCGGGGCGCTCCGCCGCGACGGTTGCGGCCGGACGCGTACCCAGGATGCCGGTCTCCCACAGCACCATGGTCGGCACCATCCAGGCGCCGGCGCGGACCGTTGCCTCCACCACGTTCGACAGCAGCGCTTCGTCCACGTGCGAGAGCAGGGCCGCGGTGCGGCCGATCCCGGGCCACTCGTCCGGCTGCGCGTCCTCCGGCACCAGCGCCTCGACGTAGTTGTCGAGGTGGTCGATCGAAACCTGGCCCGCGGCGAGCGCGCGCCGCAGGCCGACCTGGTCCGGCACGTGGCCGGCCAGCGGCAGGCCGACCTCGGCGGCCGTCCGCACCGCGGCGTCGTAGGTCTCCACGTCGAGCCCTTCCAGCATCTTGATCAGGTCGTACCCTTCGACCGCGTACTCGCGGACCAACTGCTCGACCGCCTCCGGCGTCGACGCGCCGCGGCGGGGAGTGAGCGCGACGCTGCCCAGGAACAGTTGCGGGCCGAGGACCGCGCCGCTGCGGACCCGCTCCCGCAAGTCGAACTGCGACGGGTCGCCCTGCATGCCGCGCACCGTGGTGACGCCGTTGGCGACGTACAGGAACAGCAGGTTCTGGGCGTCGCGGTCCGACGTCCGGGAGTTCGGCAGGTGGCCGTGGAGCTCCGCGAAGCCCGGCAGCAAGTAGCGTCCCGTCGCGTCGATGACCTCGACGTCGGCGGCCGGCGCGATCTCCTCCGTACCGCCCATGGCCGCGATGCGCCCGCCGGCGATCACCACCGTCTGGTTCTCGACCACCCGCTCGACGTCCATCGGAATCACGTTGGCGTTGACGAACGCGACGTCCCCCTCGATCTCCGGCTGCGCGGGCCCGCCGCACGCCGCGGCGGCCAACAGCGCCAACGCCGGCCATGCGCGCCTGCTTGTGCTACCCATCGCTCCGCTCCTGCGGTCCGCCCGGCTCGGGGACCGCGATCCGGGGCACGTGACCCCGCCTGTACACCATGAACGTGCGCTTGAACTCGATCACGACCTTGCCGTCCTGGTTGAAGCCGGTCGTCTTCACGGTCACTATGCCGACGTTGGGGCGCGACTTCGACTCGCGCTTGGAAAGCACCTCGCTGCGGGAATAGATGGTGTCGCCCTCGAATACCGGGTTGGGCAGGCGTACCTCGTCCCAGCCGAGGTTGGCCATGACGTTCCAGGACAGGTCGATCACGGACTGGCCGGTCACCAGCGCCAGCGTGAAGGTCGAATCGACGAGCGGCTTGCCGAACTCGGTCTGCGCCGCGTACGCGTGGTCGAAGTGGATGGCGTTGCTGTTCTGCGTGAGCAGCGTGAACCAGATGTTGTCGGCGGTGATCACCGTCCGGCCGAGCGGGTGGCGGTAGACGTCGCCCACCTCGAAGTCTTCGTAGACCCGTCCTGTCCAGCCTGCCTTGTGAGCCATCACGCCCCTCCGACAACCATAGCAGCCCGTGGTGAAAGTCCCGCGTCGCACCGAGACCGGTCAGGCGCCCGGCTGACAAGGCGTGACGAGCGAGCATACTTGCAGAGTATGTGAGCGAGGAACAACACAGTCAGGCGGGATGCATGGCCGGTCGAATGCAGCGGGACTTTCGCCACGGGCTGCTACGCTACACCGCGGGGCGCTCGACCGGGTCTCCGAAGCCGAGATCCTTCAGGCCGTCGAAGACGTCGGGCCGCGAGCCGACCACTACTGCGACGAGACGGTCGGGGTCCAGGTGCCGCGCCGCGGCGCGCCGCACGTCTTCGGCGCCGACCGCCGCCACGCGGTGCGGGAAATTCGCATAGTCGTCCGCCGGCAGCCCGTGCAGCGCGATCTGCAGCCCGGTGCGCGCGAGTTGCGAGGCGGTCTCCAGGGTGCGCGGGAAGCCGCGCGTCAACGCCGCGCGCGCCACCTCCAGCTCCTGCCCGGACGGGGGGCGCGGCCCCCGGATGTCGGCTACCTCGCGCACCGCCTCCCGGAGGGCATCCGCCGTGGACGCCGTCTGCACGCTCGTCTGCAGCCGGAACGGCCCGCGTCCCAGGCGCCAGTCGAACCATGTCGACGCGCCGTACGTATAGCCTTTCGCCTCGCGCAGGTTCTGGTTGACGCGGCTGACGAACTGCCCCCCCAGCACCATGTTCAGCACCAGCAGCGCGTGGTAGTCGGGCGAGCTCCGGGGCGGGCCGGGATGGCCCAGGCGTATCTCCGACTGCACCGCTCCGTCCCGAGCGACGAAGACCATCCGTTCCCGCACGGACGGCGGATCCGGCGGCGCGGCGGGTGCGGGGCGGCGGTCTTGCGAGGTGGCCACGGCCGCCCACGCCTTCTGCGCCTCGGCGATCAGCGCACCGGGGTCGGCGTCGCCGGCCGCCACCAGCGTCCACGGCGCAGCAGCCCAGGCGCGGCGGTGAAAGTCCGCCACGCCGGCCGGCTCGACCGACCGCAGCGCCGCCTCGGTGCCAATCGCCGCATGCCCGTAGGGATGCTTCGCGTACAACGCCTCCAGGAACGCGCGGTCGGCCAGCAGGCCCGGCGACTGGAGCTGCTGCCGGATACGATTGATGCGCAGCTCGCGCTCGCGGTCGACGTCTCCGGCGTCGAGGCGCGGGTGCATGGCGACCTCGAACAGCAAGCGCAAGCCGGCGGCCATGTGCTTTGAAAGCACGGTCAGGGCGATGACGGTGGCGTCGCTGCGCACCGCCGTGGTCAGTCCGCCGCCGATCCGCTTGAGCGCGCTCTCCAGCTCCACGGCGGACAGCTCCGCCGTGCCCTCCGTGAACAGCTCGGCCGTCAGCGCCGCGAGACCGTGCGCCTCCGGCGGGTCCGCCGCGGAGCCCGCGGGCAGCAACAGGTGGAGCGCCACCAGCGGTGCCCGGCGATGCTCGGCCGCCCATACCGCGGTCCCGCCGCCCAGGTCGGCCCGCTCGAACGCCGGCAGGGTGAACGCCCGATCGGCGCCGGGCAACGGCAGGCGCGTGCGATCAACGGGCGTCATCTATTTGGGATGGACCTGCACGGAGCCGGGCAGCGCTGCGGCCTCGCGGCCCGCGGGCACCACGCTCACGGCTACGCGGTTGTCCCGCCGCAGGCAGCGATCCGCCGTGCGACGGAGCACGGCTGCATCGGCCTCCGCGTAGCGCCGGCGGTCGGCCGTTCCGTAGCCGGGATCTCCGGCAAGGATGTTGTACATGTTGAGCAGGTCCGAGCGCCCGCCGAAACCGCCCACCGTCTGCGTGCGGTACACGAAGTCGGCGTCGGCGCTCGTCCGCGCCCGCTCCATTTCGTCGTCGGCAGGCCCGTCGGCCTGGAGCGCGGCCAGCTCTGCGGCGATCACCGCGTCAATCTCGGCCAGGTCGTGCCCCGGCGCCGCGGTGGCGGCGATGAAGAAGCTGCCGGCCAGCTCGCGCGAGCTCTGCGCCGCGGTCACGTCCGTCGCGATGCGCCGCTCGCGGACGAGCCGCTGGTACAGGCGCGACGCCTTGCCGCCGCACAGCACCTCGGCCAGCAGGTCGAGCTCCGCGTCGCCAGCGGCGTACAGCGGCGGCGTGCGCCAGGCCAGGTACAGGCGCGGCAGCTCCACCCGGTCGACGAGCAGCAGGCGTCGTTCGCCGGCCGGATCCGGCTCCTCCGGAACCGCGGGCGGCGGCGGGGGCGGCCCGCCGGGGATCTCTTCGAAATGGCGGCGCACCTCGGCGAACGCGTCGGCGGCCCGCACGTCGCCGGCGACCGCCAGCGAGGCGTTGGCCGGGTGGTAGTACGTTGCGAAGAACGCCTTGACGTCGTCCAGACCGGCGGCGCGCAGGTCGTCCGGGTCGCCGATCGTCACCCAGTGGTACGGATGCCCGGGCGGGTGCAGCGCTGCCATCAGCGCCATCGGCACGAGCCCGTAGGGGCGATTCTCGTAGTTCTGGCGGCGCTCGTTGAGCACGACCTCGCGCTGGGTCTCGAACTTCTCCTGCGTGAGCGCCGGCAGGAGATACCCCATGCGGTCCGATTCCATCCACAGGGCGCGCTCCAGCGCGCCCGCCGGCACCACTTCCCAGTAGTTCGTGCGGTCGGTGCTGGTGGACCCGTTCAGGGTCCCGCCGACCTCCTGCAGCGGATGGAAGTAGCCGCGGTCCAGGTGCGCCGATCCCTCGAACATGAGGTGCTCGAAGAGGTGCGCGAACCCCGTGCGGCCGGGTTGCTCGTTCTTGGAGCCGACGTGGTACCAGAGGTTGACGGCGACAATGGGACACCCGTGATCCTCGTGCACGATCACGTCGAGCCCGTTGTCGAGCGTCTGCTTTTCGTAAGCGATGTCCAAGGCCGTGGCCGCTCCTGCCGAAATAGCAGGGCATTGTAGCAGTGTGCGGGGTGCTACGATTACAGTCCGTGCCGACGATGCAAGCACCCTCCCGTCCGGCCCCCAGGCCCGTGCGGGCCGTGTGCGTCGGCCTGCTGGCCGCGCTGCTGGCCGCCGCTTCCGCCGGCGCGCAAGTGGCGCTGCGCTACGACGCCCCGGCCGCGTGGATCGCCGTCGAGCCCTCGTCGCCCATGCGCGTGGCCCAGTTCCTGCTGCCCCGCGTCGGCGACGACGCCGAGGACGCGGAGTGCGCCGTCTTCTACTTCGGCGGCGAAGGGGGAACTGTCGAGGCCAACCTCGACCGCTGGACCAACCAGATGCTGCAACCGGACGACAGCCCGTCGGCCGACGTCGCCACCACGACCGGTTTCGAGGTCGCCGGCATGCCGGTCACGGTGCTCGACGTGCCGGGGATCTATGCCGCGGAGGTGGTTCCGGGCTCGAAGATGCGCTACTACAAGCGCGATTTCCGGCTCAAGGCGGCCGTGGTGGAAAGCCCGGAGGGACCCTACTTCTTCAAGTTGACGGGCCCGAACCGCACCGTTGCGCGCTGGGAAGCCGACTTCAACACCCTCATCAACTCCGTCCGCCTCGAATAACCTCAGGCGGCGTCCAGGCCGTCTAGCGGTGGGTGGATGGTATGCCACGCCGTCACCTGCTCGTACGCGCGGCAGGCCTGCAGCAGCGTCGCCTCCTCGTAGAGGCGTCCCGTCAGCATCAGCGCCACCGGCAGCCCGTCGCTGAAGCCGGCCTTGAAGGCCAGCGCCGGATGTCCGGTCAGGTTCGTCATCGTCAGGCTCGCGCTGAGCACCGGCGTGACGATCAGGTCGAAACGGCTCATCAGCGCGTCGAGCTCTCTGCCGAGCAGCGTCCTGGCGCGCTGGGCGCGTATGTACTCGACCGCCGGAATGAACCGCGACGCCCGGAACACGTTCGGCCAGGCGTCGGGCCCCTGGTCGGTCAGCCGGTCGATGCCGCCGCTGCGCGTCAGGTCGTCGAACGCGGCCGCCGCCTCCGCGTTGAGGATCACGCGCAGCGCTTCCGCGGGGAACGCCGGCAGCTCGATCGGCTCGAGCGTCAGGCCCGCGCGCCGCAGGTCGTCGAGCGCCGCCCGCTGCACCTCCAGCACGCGCGCCGCGGCCTCCGGCCGGCCCGTCAGCCCGGCGAACGGCGGGCGCCGGAACTCCTCTTCCACGTAGCCGACGCGCAGCGCCGCCGGATCGAACTGCCGGGCCCATGCGAACGGCGCGTCGACCACGGTCTCGTCCCGGCCGTCGGGCCCGTAGATGGCGTTGAATACCAGTGCGCAGTCCCCGGCGGTCCGGCACATCGGCCCGATCTTGTCCATGGTCCAGCTCAGCGCCATCGCGCCGTGGCGGCTGACGCGGCCGTACGCCGGGCGCAGCCCGGTAACGCCGCAGGCGGCCGACGGCGAGATGATGGAGCCGAGCGTCTCCGTGCCGACCGAGAAGGCGACCAGGCCCGCGGCCGTGGCCGCCCCCGGCCCGGCCGACGAGCCGCTGGAACCACGGGCGGGCGCCCAGGGATTGCGCGTCATGCCGCCGAACCAGACGCTGCCGCGGGCGAGCGCGCCCATCGACAGCTTGGCGACGAGCACTGCACCAGCCGCGTCCAGCCGCTCGACCACCGTGGCGTCCTGGTCGATGATCTGCTGCTCGTACGGTCGGGCGCCCCACGTCGTGCGGGCGCCGCGCGTCGCGAACAGGTCCTTCGCCCCCCACGGGATGCCGTGCAGCGGCCCGCGGTAGCGGCCGGCGGCGATTTCACGATCCGCCTCCGCCGCCTGCTCCAGCGCACGCTCCTCGGTGAGCGTGACCACGCAGTTGAGCCCATCGCCGTAGCGCCGCAGGCGGTCCAGGTAGAGGCGCGTCAAGTCGAGCGATGTCACCCGGCGGCGCTCGACCAGTTGCGACAGCTCCGTCACGGGCAGCAGCGCCACGCGGTTGAAGTCGGACGGAACGGCGGCCGCGGCAGACCTTTCGATCCCGAGGTCGGCGTTGGGGGTCGCGGGCCCGGCCGGCCGGTAGTTGCTGCGATAGGGCCGGAAGGCGAAGGCCGGCGGCACGTCGGGTTCGATGGCGAGCTGCCGCAACTCGCCGTAGCGCCGCCGGTTGCGCGCCGCGTCCGGGCGCAGGAGGTCACGCTCCGCCGCGGTGAATTCGAGTCCTGCGAGCGACCCGGCGCACTCGACCGGATCCTCGACGGCGGGCGGGCCGGGCTGTGTCGACTCGGCAACCGCCGGCCATATCCCGGCCGCGACGCCAGCGGGCGCAGCGCGCAGGAAGTCGCGGCGGCGGAACCCGGAGGTGCGCGAACGTGGTCCGGATGCAATCATCGTGGTACCTCGTGCAGCCAGTCCAGGGCGCGCGCCAGGTCGACCGCGGCGGCGGCCAGTTGCTCGACGCGCTCCCGCAGCGGATCCGTCACGGCGCCGCTCTCGTCGAAATCCTCTTTCACGGCGTAGACGAAGCGCGGAACGACAAGGCTCCGGAAGTCGAACATCAGGCTGTTGGCCAGGCCGATCGGCGCCATGTAGCTGCGGCGGCCGCCGGCCGTGCAGAGGAAGCCGACCGGCTTGTCGCTCCACGCGGATCCGGTCAGCTCGACCAGGTTCTTCGCGGCGGCGTTGACGTCGTAGTTGTAGATTGGCGACGCAACCAGCACGGCGTCCGCCGCCTGTATCCGGCGGGTGAGCGGCGCTACCGACGGATGGTCGTAGCAGTCTCCCCCGTCGCACAGCGGCAGGTCCCATTCCTGCAGGTCGACGAGTCCGGCGCTGACGCCCTGGCGGCGCAGCGCGGCAACCGCGGCCTCGGCCAGCACGCGGGAGCGGCTGGTCGCGCTGAGCGAGCAACTGACGACCAGGACAGTGGGCGGCTCGGCGGCGGCGGACATGGCGCGTCGGACGACCGACCCGCGCAGTATAGCCGCAGGGCGCTCGGCGCCGCGGGTACCCGGGAGGCCGGCGCGATGGGCAGGGCGGATTCGATGCTACCATCACCGGCATGACGCTTCACCTCCGGCTGGCAGCAGTCCTGGCCGGCGTCGTGCTGGCCGCGACCGCGCATCCGGCGTCCCTCCAGCAGCAGTCGGGTTCCGAGCCCATCCCGGACGTGGGCGAGATCATGAAGACTGTGCTGGACCGCTACGTCGAGCAGGAAGAGCGCGGCGTCGAGCTGCGTTACGAGTCTCGGATCCTCACGACCGTTCATTCACTCGACAAGGAGCTGGAGGTGACGGAGACCGAGACGCGGCTGCACCACCGCTACCCGCTCGAAGGAGAGTTGTACGAGGAGCTGGTCGAGCTCGACGGCGAACCACTCGACGCCGACGATCTGGACGACGAGCGCGAGCGGCGCGAGGAGTTCATCCGCGATGTGCGGGAGCGGGAGGAAGACGACGACCCGATCGAGACGAACGACGATCGCGAGATCGAGGTCGAGACCCTGTTGGAGCGCTACGTGGCAACCATCACCGGAGTCGAGACGATCGACGGCGAGCCGTGCTGGGTGGTCTCGTTCACGCCGCGTGCCGGCAAGCTGCCGGAGAAGACTCGCATGGACCACATGCTGAACCGCTCCAGCGGCACGCTCCACGTGACGCAGCGGGACTACGGCGTCAGGCTCATCGAGTTCCGCATTCAGCAACCGACCCGTTATTTCTTCGGCATCGCGACCCTGCGGCATGCGGCCGGCCGGCTCGACTTCGAACGGGTGGAATCCGACGTCTGGCTGCCGCAGCGGTTCGCCTTCGCCATGGAGCTGCGGGTGCTGTTTCGCACCAGCCGGCGGCAGATCGTCCGCGAATGGGTCTCGCGCGAGCGGCTGCCGGAGGCCGCCGCCGACTGAGCAGCCCGTACGGACTGCTGGCCATGGCCCTGCGCCCCCTGCTGCCCGTTGCGGCCATCGCGCTCGCCGCGGTCGCGCTGGGCGTCGCGGCCGTCTGGACGCGAACACCTGTCGTCCCGGAAGAGCGCGTGACGCACCGCCCCATCCAGGCCGGTGCGGACGGCTACGTCTCCTCCGCCGCCTGCAAGGCGTGTCATCCGGCGCAGTACGAAACCTGGTACGGCTCGTACCACCGCACAATGACCCAGGTCGCCACGCCGCAGACGGTCGTTGCCGACTTCGACGGCGTTGTGGTTGACGACGTGCACGGCGAGCCGATGCGCCTGGAGCGGCGCGGCGACGAGTTCTGGGCGGAATTCAACGACCCGGGGGCGCCGGGGCGGGAAAGCGAGCGGCCGCGCATCACCCGCCGGGTCGTCATGATCACCGGCTCGCACCACCAGCAGATCTACTGGTACGCGACGGGCCACGAGCGCGCGCTCAACGTGCTGCCGGGGGTGTACCTGATTGCCGACCGGCGCTGGGCGCCACGCAGCGCCGTGGTGCTCCACCCACCCAACCAGGCGGTGTCGACCGTCGACGGCCACTGGAACGCCGTCTGCATCGCCTGCCACACGACGTTCCCGCGCACCCGCTTCGACACGCCGTTCCTGTCCGAGCCGATCGAGCGGCAGGCGGTCGACACGCAGACGGGGGAGTTCGGCATCGCCTGCGAGGCGTGCCACGGCCCCGGCGCGGAGCACATCCAGGCGCATCGCAACCCGCTGCAACGCTACGCCCTGCACCTCGACGACCGGCCCGACCCGACCATCGTGCAGCCGGCGCGCCTGGACCCGCAGCGCTCGTCGCAGGTGTGCGGGCAGTGCCACAGCGTGTGGGAGTTCTACGACGCCGACGGAGAGCGGCGGGCCAACAGCGACGGCTTTCCGTACCGGCCGGGAGACGAGCTGCGCGACACCCGCTTCATGCCGCAGCCGATGGCGCAGCGCGACTCGCCGGCGCTCGCCGCCTTCGTCGAGCGCGATCCGGCGTTCGTGACGGGCTCGTTCTGGTCCGACGGCATGATCCGCGTGTCGGGCCGCGAGTACAACGGCCTGATCGACTCGCCCTGCTTCAAGGACGCGACCGACGACGCGCGGACGCTCTCGTGCTACTCGTGCCACACGATGCACAAGACACCCGACGATCCGCGGCCAATTGCCGAGTGGGCGGCGACGCACCAGGTGTCGGCGGGCAAGGACGGCAACGACGCCTGCCTGGCGTGCCATGACCTACCGCAAGGCGGCGTTGCGGAGCACACCCGCCATGCGCCGGATTCGTCCGGCAGCTCCTGCTATAACTGCCACATGCCGTACACGTCGTACGGCCTGCTCAAGGCGATCCGCAGCCACACCATCAGCAGCCCGTCGGTTGCCGAGAGCGTGGAGACCGGCCGGCCGAACGCCTGCAACCTGTGCCATGTGGACCGCACGCTGGCCTGGACCGGTACGGCGCTGCAGGAGTGGTACGGCCAGCCGTCGCCGCCGCTTAACGCTGACGAGCGGTCCGTGTCGGCCGCGTTGCTGTGGGCCATGAAGGGCGACGCCGGCCAACGGGCGCTGGCGGCCTTTGCGCTCGGCTGGCCGCCGGCCCAGGAAGCTTCCGGCACGAGCTGGATGGCCCCCTACCTGGCTGAGCTGCTCAACGACCCGTACGAGGCGGTGCGCTACATCGCCTACCGCTCGCTGCGCACGGTGCCCGGCCACGCCGGCCTGGAATACGACTACGTGGCCGGCCGCGAGGCGCGGGTGGCGGCGGCGCTGCCGGTGCTCCAGACCTGGCAGCAGCGCGCGCCGGCGCAGGCGCGCCGCGACCCCGCGCTGCTGGTCGACGCGGACGGCCGGCTCATGGTCGACAGGATGATGGGCATCCTCCGGCAGCGCGACAACCGGCCGTTGTTCCTCCGAGAGTAGTGGCTGCCGACTCGATCCTGACGCCGGAATCCGCTTCGCGCCGCCATCTGCGCTTCGGCTGGTGGTCGCTGCTCGTCTTCCTGTCGCTCGGCTTCACGCTCGAGATGCTGCACGGGTTCAAG
This sequence comes from Vicinamibacterales bacterium, assembly GCA_965207665.1. GTDB lineage: Bacteria > Acidobacteriota > Vicinamibacteria > Vicinamibacterales > UBA8438 > JAAXGX01. Next base: position 1,109,041 of record CBDBMV010000002.1, on the reverse strand, counting down.
GTCGGCCTGTACCTGGACGCCTCCAACGAGACGCGCCGGCTCATGTGGACGCTGGCGCACGCCCACGGCGGGCTCTTCGGGGTGATCCACATCCTGTTCGGGCTGTACCTGCGCGTGGCGCCGGAAGCGGCGCCGCGCCGCCTGCCGGCGGTCTCCGTCAGCCTCCTTGGCGCCAGCCTGCTGCTTCCCGGCGGTTTCTTCCTGGGCGGCGTCACGGTGTACGGCGGCGATCCGGGCCTCGGCATCCTGGCCGTCCCGGCCGGCGCGGCGCTGCTGGCCGTGGCCATCTACGGCATCGCGCGCGCCACCGCCGCCGTGGGCGGGCCGGCCGCCGGCAAGGGCGACGCGGGACGCCGCCAGCGGCGCTGACGCATCACCGGTAGAGCGGGTTCGGGTGGTCGAACCGGCAGCCGGCGTCCCAGGCCGAGCGCTGGTTGCCGTGGGCCGGAATCCCTCCGGCATCCTTGATCATGCGCGCCAGGTGCAGCAGGTTCCAGGTCATGAAGGTCGTGTTGCGGTTGGTGAAGTCGTTCTCCGGTCCGCCCGATCCCTCGTCCAAGTAGGAAGGGCCCGGACCCGCCTCGCCAAGCCACGCCGCGTCCGCCTGCGGCGGAATGACGTATCCCAGGTGCTGCAGCGAGTACAGGATGTTCATCGCGCAGTGCTTGGCGCCGTCCTCGTTGCCGGTGATCAGGCAGCCGCCGACCCGGCCGTAGTAGGCGTACTGCCCGGCGGCGTTCAGGTGGTGCGACGCCGAATACAGCCGCTCGATGACGCGCGTCGCGACCGAGGTCTTCTCGCCCAGCCAGATGCTCGACCCGATGACCAGGATGTCCGCCGCGAGCACCTTCTCGAGAATGTCCGGCCAGTCGTCCCGCTCCCATCCCTGCTCGCGCATGTCCGGGTAGACGCCGGACGCGATCTCGTAGTCGACCGGCCGCAGCAGCTCGACCCCCACGCCGTTCGTTTCCATGATGGCGCGCGATATGCGGATCAACCCTTCCGTATGCGAAAGCTCGGGGCTGCGCTTGAGCGTGCAGTTGAGAAACACGGCCGACAGGTCGGAATAATCCCACCGGCTCTCGGTGCAGAGGCGCTGCTGCCGTTCGTTCAGCATCGCTGGTCAACCCCCTTTCGAACTAGTCATCCAGGTCGAGGAACATCGGCAGGGGCAGCGGGCCCTCCACGCGCGCGCAGGCCAGCGCGCCGCCGTCGACGACGATGGTCTGGCCGGTGATCCAGGCGGACATCTCCGACGCCAGGAAGATGGCCAGCGCGGCGGTGTCGTCCGGCGTGCCGTAGCGCCGCAGCGGGATGAACGGCGCGATCCCGGCCAGGCTCTCGCGGCTGTCCGCCGCGCTCCTGCGGAACAGCAGCGAGCCCGGATCGTCGGTGTTCATCCGGCGGCCCGCGAAGTCCGTCCCCGGCGACGGCGTGTAGTCGGGCGCCACGGCGTTGACGCGGATGCCGTGCGGCCCCCATTCCGACGACAGGGTCTTGGTCAGGTTGATCATGCCCGCCTTGGCCGCCGAGTAGGCCGACCAGTTCGGACAGCCCCGGATACCCTCGGTCGTCGCCACGTTGACTATGACGCCCGTTCGGCCGAGATCGATCCAGCGCCGCGCGACGGTGGTGCTGCACAGCCAGGCCGAGCCCAGGCACGACCGCACGAAGTAGTCGAAGCGCTCGTCGCTGATCGTGAGCGCCGGCCGCGGATCCGTCAGGTCCGCCGCGTTGTTGACCAGCACGTCGATCTCCCCCAGCTCCGCGCGCGTGAGATCCAGTGCGGCGTCGACGTCGTCGCGCACGCTCACGTCCGCGCGCAGGGCCACGCCGCGGCGGCCGATCTCCCGCACGCGCGCGGCGGTTGCGTGGGCGGCCGGCTCGTCGATGTCCAGCACGGCGACATCGGCCCCGAACGCCGCCAGGTTCAGGGCGATCGCCTCGCCGAGGCCGCGCCCGCCGCCGGTGACGACGGCGGTCTTGTCGGTAAGCAGGATCGCTGACGGGTCCAGCATGAAGCACCTCCTGCCGCGGAGTATCGGGAACCCGCCACCGGGGCGTCAAAGCCCGATCCGCCCGGTGCGGGCGTTCAGGGTCCGGCGTACAGCTCTTGCAAGCGGGCGTAGTCCAGGGCCGTCAGCGGCAGGAAACGGTGGGGGTACTCCTTGATGAGCGCCGACCGGCAGGGGCTGCACATGAGCGCAGCGGGTTGGTTGTTGTGGGTCAGGCCGAGCGCGTGCCCCAGCTCGTGCGCGATGACGTTGTGCATGGGAACCGCCTGCTTCACGCGATCCTCGGAGCGCGTTCCGATGGCGACGAAGTAGCGCTCGGTGTCGTCTATCGGCCAGGCGAACGACATGAGATGCTGCTGCGAAAGCAGGACGACGATGTCGCCGTCCACGTCGTGCAGCTCGCGCGGCGCCCGCGGGCCGGTCTCTCCCGCCGAGATGCGCCCCGCCTGCCGCCAGAGCCGCTGCGCATGGTTCTCGAGCGGGCGGGTCAACGGCGACTCGAAGACGACGGCGGCCTCCACGAGCCGCGGGCTGAGCCGCAACTGCGTCAGCGTGTCATTCCAGAATTCCAGCGCCTCGCGCGTGGGCGCCAGCCGCTCGTCGTCAAGCGCCGGAGTGAAGATGACGACCTGCCGTTCGGCCGCGGTCTCTCCCGCCAGTACCGGCATGGCCTGCCCCGCGAGCAGCAACCCGGCCAGTCCTGCCGCAAGCAGCGACAACGCGATTCGTGGCATGCGTTTCCGATGGATCGGCGCCCCGCGTTCTGCTCGCCGGGGCGCGGCAGGCAGATTATAGCGGCGGCGGAGGCGGACGGGATTACAATGTGGCAATGCGCATCCGTACGCTGGCGTGCACCGGCGCCGCGGCGCTGCTGCTGGCCGCCCCGACGGCAGCAGGCGACTGGCCCGAGTTCCGCGGGCCGGACGGCCAGGGGCACTCGGCCGAGAGCGGCCTGCCGGCCGAGTGGGGCGAAGATCGGAACGTCGAGTGGAAGGCCCCCGTGCCCGGCCGGGGCTGGTCGACGCCGGTCGTCGTTGACGGGCGCATCTGGCTCACCACCGGCACCGCCGACGGCGGCGGCGTCCTGCGCCTGCTGGCATTCGATGCCGGCACCGGGGCTGAAACGCTCAACGTGGAGGTCTTCCGCACGGAGGACGAGAACTCGCCAAACCCGAAGAACAGCCTGGCGTCGCCCACGCCCATCGTCGACGGCGACCGCGTCTACGTGCACTTCGGCTCGTACGGGACCGCGGCCGTGAGCACGTCCGGCGAGATCCTGTGGACCGCGCGGTTCCCGTACGTCACGCAGCACGGCTACGGCGGCTCACCCATCCTGTACGACGACCTGCTCGTCCTGAACGGCGACGGGTACGACGTCGCTTTCGTGCTGGCCCTCGATACGCGCACCGGGGAGGTCCGCTGGAAGGCGGACCGGGAAGACCCCGTGTCGCAGGCCTACTCGACGCCACTGGCGATCAACGTGGACGGCCAGGACCAGATCGTCAGCGTCGCCGCGTTCCGCGCGTCGGCCCACGACCCCGCCACCGGCGCCGAGCTCTGGCGCGTGCGCTACGGGCGCGGCTTCTCGAACGTGCCGCGGCCGGTCTACGGCAACGGGCTCGTATTCATCGCCACCGGCTTCCAGACGCCGTCCATGCTGGCGGTGCGCGCCGACGGGTCGGGCGACGTGACCGACACGCACGTGGCCTGGACGCTGCGGCGCGGGGCGCCGCACACCCCGTCGCCCCTGCTGGTGGGCAACGAGCTGTACATGGTCAGCGACTACGGCGTGCTGACCTGCATCGACGCGGAAAGCGGCGAGGTCCATTGGCAGCACCGCATCGGCGGCAACCACTCCGCCTCGCCCGTGTTCGCGGACGGGCGCATCTACCTCCAGAGCGAGGAAGGCAAGACCACGGTGATCGCGCCCGGGACGACCTACTCCGAGCTGGCCGTCAACCAGCTCGACGGGTCGACGCTCGCCTCCATGGCGGTCGCCGACGGCTCGGTCTTCCTGCGCACGGACAGCCACCTGTACCGCATCACCGCGGACGGAACGCAGTAGGGCCACGAAGGCAGGCACAGCATGAACGGAATGATCGACTGGTTCGCGCGCAACCCGGTGGCCGCCAACCTGCTGATGGCGTTCATCATCGTCAGCGGCCTGATCGGGATGTTCAACGTCCGCGGCGAGACGTTCCCCGAGCTCGAGCTCGACATCGTGAGCATCCAGGTGCCGTACCTGGGCGCGGCGCCGGAGGAGGTCGAGGAGGGCGTCAACATCCGCATCGAGGAAGCGATCCAGGGCATCGACGGCATCGAGCAGATCACCTCCACGGCGAACGAGGGCTCCGGCACCGTGATGGTCGAGGTCGCGCTCGGCGCCGACGTGCGGCGCGTGCTCGACGACATCAAGACCAACGTCGACGCCATCGAGACGTTTCCCGAGGAGACCGAGAAGCCGATCATCACGGAGGTGCTGGCGCGGTTCCGCGTGGTCGACATCGCGGTCTCGGGCGATACCGACGAGTTCACCCTCAAGTCCATTGCCGAGCGCGTGCGCGACGACCTGGCCGCCCTCCCGGGCATCTCCCTCGTCGAGTTCGCCAGCGCCAGGCCGTATGAAATCTCCATCGAAGTCTCCGAGGACACGCTGCGGCGCCACGGGCTGACGTTCGACGACGTCGCCAACGCCGTGCGCCGCTCGTCGCTCGACCTGCCGGGCGGCTCGGTGCGCAGCGAGAGCGGCGAAATCCTCCTCCGGACCATCGGCCAGGCGTACCGCGGCGCCGAGTTCGAGAACCTGGTGCTCATGGCGCGGCCCGACGGCACGCGGCTGCACCTGGGCGACGTGGCGACGGTGGTGGACGGCTTCGCCGAGACCGACCAGTTCGGGCGCTTCGACGGCAAGCCCACGATCCTGGTTTCCGTCTTCCGCTCGGGCGACCAGAGCGACATGGAGATCGCCCGCGCCGTCGAGGGCTACATGGCGCAGGCCGAGGCCGGCATGCCCGCGGGGATCACGCTGACGGTCTGGATGAACCAGGCGGAGATCCTCATCGACCGGCTGTCGCTGATGCTGCGGAACGGCGTCATGGGCTTCGCGCTCGTGTTCGTCATGCTGGCGCTCTTCCTGGAGCTGCGCCTCGCGTTCTGGGTCAGCCTGGGAATCCCCATCTCGTTCCTCGGCACGCTCATGCTGATGCCGGGCCTCGACATCACGGCCAACGTCGTCACGACCTTCGCCTTCATCATGGTGCTCGGCATCGTCGTGGACGACGCCATCATCGTCGGCGAGAACATCCACCGCCACCAGCAGAAGAATCCGAACCGCCTGGCGGCCGCCATCAGCGGCGCCCAGGAGATCGCGACGCCGGTCACGTTCGCCGTGCTCACGACTGTGGCGGCGTTCTCGCCGCTGCTGTTCGTGCCGGGCATGATGGGCAAGATGATGATCTTCGTGCCGCTGATCGTCATCCCCTGCCTGCTCTTTTCGCTGGTCGAATGCCTCCAGATCCTGCCGGCGCACCTGGCGCACCTCAAGCCGCGGCGGCGCGGCCTGTGGCGCTGGTTCCAGAGCCACTTTGCGGACGGTCTCGAGAAGTTCATCGACCGCGCCTACCGCCCGGCGCTCGCGTTCGGCCTGCGCTGGCGCTATCTCTCACTGGCCATCGGCGTGTCGACGCTCATCGTCACCGGCGGCATGGTGGCCGCGGGTTGGATTGCGTTCCACTTCTTCCCGTCGCCCGAGGCCTCGGTCATCTCGGCATCCGTAACGATGCCGCTGGGCACGGCGCCGGCCGTCACGTCGGAGGCCGTGCAGCGCGTGGAGGACGGCGCGGCGCGGCTGCGGCAGGAAGTGCTGGAGGAGACCGGCATCGACGTGGTGACGCACGTGTACGCGGCCGTGGGCAGCAGCCGCTGGGCGGCGAGGGACCCGGTCCGCTGCAGGCGCTGGGCGCACCCTCGCAAGCACACCTCGGCCAGGTGATGCTGGAGCTGGCGCCGCCGGACAGCCGGCCGCTGCGCGCCGAGGAGCTGGGCAACCGCTGGCGCGACCTTACGGGGCCGATACCGGAGGCCACCGAGCTCACCTTCGTCTCCTCGGAGCAGAATGTCGGCAGCGACGTGGACGTGATGCTGGTCGGTCCCGATGTGGACGTGATGCAGGCCGCCGCCGACCGGCTCAAGCAGCGCCTGCGGAGCTACACGGGCGTGTACGACGTCACCGACTCGTTCCTCGCCGGCAAGGACGAGATCAAGCTGGGGATCACGCCGGCCGCCGAGAGCCTCGGGCTCACCCTGCAGGACCTCGGACGGCAGGTGCGGCAGGCCTTCTACGGCGAGGAGACGCAGCGCATCCAGCGCGGCCGCGACGACATCCGCGTCATGGTCCGCTATCCGGCCGACGAGCGCCGATCGCTGGGTGACCTCGAAGGCATGCGCATCCGCACGCCGGACGGCGGCGAGGTGCCGTTCGGCCACGTCGCCGTGGTCGAGCCGGGACAGGGCTTCGCGTCGATCAAGCGGGTGGACCGCAACCGGGCCATCAACGTGCTGGCGTCGATTGACACCACCGCCACGTCGGCCGCCGCGGTGAACGGCGATCTCGCAGAGAACGTGCTGCCCGCGCTGTTGGCGGATTACCCCGGCGTGCGCTACGCCTTCGAAGGCGTGGAAGCCGAGCAGCGGGACGCCGTCGGCGGTTTGCAGATCGGGTTCACGCTGGCGATGTTCGCCATCTTCGCGCTGCTGGCCATTCCCCTGAAGTCGTACATCCAGCCGCTGATCATCATGAGCGCCATCCCGTTCGGCTTCGTCGGCGCCATCTGGGGCCACATCATCATGGGCGAGAACATCTCGATGATGTCGACCATGGGGATCGTCGCGCTGTCCGGCGTGGTCGTCAACGACAGCCTGGTGATGGTGGACTTCATCAACCGCCACCGGAAGCAAGGCAGCACCATGATGGAGGCCGTGAAGGAGGCCGGCGCGGCGCGCTTCCGGCCGATCCTGCTCACGTCGCTGACCACCTTCGCCGGCCTGGCGCCGCTGCTGCTCGAACAGAGCACGCAGGCCGACTTCCTGAAGCCGATGGCCATCTCGCTGGCATTCGGCGTGGTCTTCGCGACGTTCATCACCCTGGTGCTGGTGCCGACGTCCTACATGATTCTGGAAGACATCAAGTGGGTGTTCCGGCGCCTGCTGCGCCGTCCGGAACCGGACGCCACGCAGCAGCCGGACCAGGTCCTCCAGCCCGCGCGCTAGAAGCCCGCCGCCGTGAGTGTCCTGACCGCCGTGAGTATCGTGGCGGCGGGATACCTGGTGGTCGTCGTCGCGGTCGAGTCGCTGGTCGGATACATGGGCCGCCGCCACGCCCGGCGCGGCGTCCAGGCCGGCGAAACCTGGCTCCAGATCACGGCGACGGTCGAGGGTGAAGACAGGAGCGTCGTCGTGGCCGGCGTGGAGAGCGCCGGGCGAACGTACGTGGCCGCCAACCACTGGCCCAGGGCCTGGTATCGCCGGGTGGTCGAGAATCCGGACGTCCGGGTCACCGTTCAGGGCAGGCAGGCCGCCTTCCGCGCCGTGCCGGTCAGCGGCGACGAGCGTTCGCGCGTCGAACGGGAATACCGCCTGCCATTGATCGTACGGATCCTGACCGGTTTCCCGCCGCGCGCGTTCCTGCGGCTCGACCCCGTCGCTCCCGAGCCCGCACCGTGAGCCGACCGAGGTCGATGTCGAGGTAGGTCTACCCCGAGACGTCGAGGCCTACCGCCGCCATGAGGGCGAGGGCGTTGGTGCCGGTGGCGCGGCCGGGGCGCAGGCGGTAGTCGAACGTCATCTCGCCTCCGGTGAACTGGTCCTCGAAGTGCACGTTGACCGCGGCCGGCGCGAGGCGGTCGGCGAGGTCGGCCAGCGTCAGATCGTGCGTGGTGACGAGGCCCACGGCCCGCAACCCGATGAAGAACCGCAGCACGCCGTGCGCGCCTTCCAGGCGGTCGCGCGAATTCGTGCCGTGGAACAGCTCGTCGAGCAGGAACAGCAGCGGCGCCGGCCCGCGCGCCATGTCCACCAGCCGGCGCAGGCGCATGATCTCGGCGTAGAAGCGCGAGCGTCCGTCGAGCAGCGAGTCCTGGACGCGCAGCGTGCCGCCGATCGCCAGCGGCGTGAGCCGCAGCCGCCGCGCGCACACGACGGAGCCGGCGAGCGCCAGCACGGCGTTGACGCCGACGGTGCGCAGCAGCGTGGTCTTGCCGGACATGTTCGAACCGCTCACGACCAGCAACTGCGGCTCGGCGCCGAGCGACACGTCGTTGGCGACGGCCGTCGCGCGCGGCAGCAGCGGGTGCGCCAGTCCCTCGCCGTCGTAGACGGGCGCATCGTCCTCGGCCAACTCCGGGAACGGGTCGTCCGGACGGCCGAACCGGTACGTGGCGAGTGAGCTGAGCGCCTCGATTTCTCCGGCGCGGCGGAGCCACCCCTCCACCGCCCTGCCATGACGTGTGCGCCACGCTTCGACCGCGGTTGCGCACTGCAGTCCCCAGAGCAGGACGGCGGCGACCGGCGCGAACATCATGTTGTGCTGCCACTCATGCATCTGCACCGCCCGGCTCAGCCGCCGGGCGGCGCGCACGGGGTCGTCGGCGCCCGCGGCGAGGCCCGCGGCAAGCTGCTTGAGGCTCTCGGCCGCAAACTGCTCGCGCTGAACGCGCGCCGCCAGCGCGGCGAAGACGTCGAGCTCACGCGACGGCACGGACGCGCCGTGCAGCACGCGGGCCACGGCTCGGCCGAATAACATCCCGGCGAGGGCGTTGAATACTGCGAGCCCCAGCGGCGCCATCCAGGAGATGAGTCCCGCGCCGGCCGCAGCCGTCCCGGCGACGATCGCCACAGCCAGCACTGCGGAGGCCGGTCGCAGCACTCCCGTGCGCAGTTGTGCGGCGGCCGTCGCCCAGGCGACCAGTTGGGCCGAATCGACCGCATCGCGCACATCCGCACCGGCCGTGTACAGGTCCTCGCGGAACAGCGGGCGCGCGGCCAGGTCGCGCACCGCTGCCTGGCGCTGCCGCACCGTCGCGGCGTCGGCCCCGTCCAGGAGCCAAGAAGCCAGCGTTTCCTCCCCCGCGGCCGTCTGGGCTGCAGTCAGCAGTTGGAAAAGCGAGCCCTTACCGACAATGTCGAGGTCGAGCGCGTAGGGATGCTCCGGGTCCCGGAATCGCTCTCCGGCCGCGCCCCGGCCCACCCAGCGGTCCTCCAGGCGCGCCAGCGCCAGCTCGTGCCAGTCCACCGCGCGCGTCGCCGTGCGCAGCGCACGGAGCACGGGGTCGTGCACGACGGCCAGCGCGATGAACAACGCGGCCGGAGCCGCCAGCCACCAGCCGGACAGCCAGCCCTGCCACGCGGCCGCGATCAGGACGAGGAGCGCCAGCACCGTCGCCAGGCGGCCGCGGCTGAGCCACAGGTGGGACCGTTCCAGCTCCGCGGCGCGGGCCCGGCGGGCGGACAACTGCGCGTGGTGATACCCCACGGGATCGGTGATGTCCGCCACGGCCTGCGGATTATAGTGATAACCGTCCCGCCGTCCGGTTCTATAATGCGCCGAAGGTTCACGGCGTAGTCCCGAGGGGAAAACCATGCATAGGAAGGTGTTCACCGCGGTCGCGTTGCTGCTGGCGCTGCCGGTGGTCCTCGCCGGCAGCGACTGGCCGCGGTTCCGGGGCCTGGATGCCGGCGTGGCGCCCGACCACCCCGACCTGCCGGAGCGCTGGAGCGAGACGGAGAACGTCGCCTGGAAGGTCGACATTCCGGGGCTCGGCTGGAGCTCCCCGATCGTCTCCGGCGACCAGGTGTTCGTGACGAGCGCCGTCAGCGCGGGCGACGAGCCGCAGCCGGTCAAGGGCCTGTACGACCCGGGCGACGAGCACGGCAAACGCGACGCGGTAGCCTCACACCGCTGGATGGTGTACGCCATCGACCTGGCGACCGGCGCCGTCCGCTGGGAGCGCGAGCTGCGCTCCTCGGTGCCCACCATCAAGCGCCACATCAAGGCCAGCTTCGCCTCGGAGACCCCGGTCACGGACGGCCGCCAGGTGTACGTCTACTTCGGCAGCATCGGACTCGCTGCAGCGCTGGACGCGAACACCGGCGAGGTCGCCTGGACGCGGGAATTGGGCGCGTTCAACGGGCACCAGGAATTCGCCCCGGCCGCCTCTCCGGTGCTGCACGACGGGCGGCTGTACGTCGTCAACGACAACACGACCGAGTCCTTCTTCACGGCGTTCGACGCGCAGACCGGCGAGCAGTTGTGGCGCGTGGTGCGGGAGGAAACCGAAAACTGGTCCACGCCGTTCGTCTGGGAGAACGAGCTGCGGACCGAGATCGTGATCACGGCCCGCCAGAAGGTCCGCTCGTACGACCTGGACGGCAACGTGCTGTGGGAGCTGCGGGGCATGACCGGCAACGTCGCCCCGTCGCCGTTCGCGAGGGACGGGCTGATCTACCTCAGCTCCGGCTATCCCGGCTCGTCGGTGCGGCCGGTCTACGCCGTGCGGCCCGGCGGATCTGGCGACATCTCGCTCGACCCCGACAATCCGAACGCCGACCATCCGTACATCGCGTGGTTCCAGCCGCTGCTCGGCACGTACGTCACCTCGGCGCTGGTCTACCAGGGCACGTACTACACGCTGCTCGACCGCGGGCTGATGCTGGCGCACGACGCCCGCACCGGGCAGGAGATCTACGGCCGCAAGCGGCTTCGGCCGGGCAGCGGGTTCACCGCTTCGCCCTGGGCGTACAACGGCCGGATCTTCGTGCTGAGCGAGGACGGCGACACCTACGTCATCCCGGCGGGGCCGGAGTTCGAGATCGTTGCGACGAACTCGCTGAACGAGATGGCGCTGGCGACGCCGGCGGTCGCCGGCGGCAACCTGATCGTCCGCACGCAGTCGAAGCTGTACTGCTTCTCCAAGCGCGGAGGTGTCTGATGCCGGGCTGGATTCCGCGGCGGTTCGCCTGGATGCTGCTCGTGGCCGGGCTGGGTGTCGGCGCCAATGCCGTATCACTCCCGGCGCAGACGTTGTCCTTCTCGCCGATCGGCACCATCTCGGGTCCGCTCGACCTGGTCCGTGCGCACGGCAGCTTCGCGTACGTGACGCGGGGCAGCACGCTGACGGTCTACGACATCTCCAACCCGGCAGCACCCACGCGCCGCGGATCCTATGAGCTGCCGGAGAAGGTGTGGGGCTTCACGGTAATCGGCCCGCTGGCGTACGCGGCGGCCGGTCACTCGGGCATGTGGATCGTGGACGTGTCCGACCCCGACAACCTGGCCCTGCGCGGCTCGGTGAAGACGCCGGGACAGGCCAAGAACGTGGCGGTGTCGGGTAGCCACGCCGTGGTGGCCGACCACATGTCGGGCGTGGACGTCATCGACATCTCGGATCTCGCCGCGCCAGCCACGCTAGGCTCCGTGTATACCGACGGCTACGCGCGCGACGTCGCGATGTTCGGAGAGCAGGCGTACGCCGTGGACCATCCGGCCGGCTTCTACGTGCTGGACATGACGCGGGACGATCCGCTCGATCCGGTCGGCTCGCTGCAGTCCGCGTCGGCGCCGCGCCACGTCGAGGTCATCGCTGCGAATCCGGACGTCGCGGTGCTGGTGGGCGGCGTGCCGTACGACCCGCTGCGCGTGCTGCGCACGGAGGATCGGCCGGACGATCCGCGCGGAACGCTCCAGTTGTACGACGTCTCCGCCCCTGCGACCCCCGCGTTGATCACGACGTTTCCCACCCCCGGCAACGCGCAGCGCGCGGAGATCATCGGCACGCTGGCGTACGTCGCCGACGGCCCGACCGGGCTCTCGGTGGTCGACCTGTCCGACCCGGCGAGTCCGGAGGTCGTCGGCACGTACCAGACGCGCAACGCCGCACGTGACGTAGCGGTCGCCGACACGGCGGTGCTGGTGCTCGACGGGACGATACGGCGGGGTTCGCATACGCACGAGGACGGCGACGTGATCATCCTGCGCCGGACGGGGAATTAACGTGCGCGCGAGCCTGCTGTCGATCCCCTTGCTGCTTGCCGTTGCCGCCGCGTGCGGCGGCGCGCCCGCCGGCGGGGACGGGACCGCCGCGACGGACGGTCCGACGGACGCCGTCGTGCCGTTCACGATCGACGTGCCTGACGCCGTTCTCGACGACCTGCAGGCGCGGCTCCAGGACGCGCGCTTTCCCGACCAGCTCGAAGGCGGCGGCTGGACCTACGGCAGCGACCTCGACTACATGCGCGAGCTGGTGGCGTACTGGCGGGACGAGTACGACTGGCGCGCGCAGGAGCGGGCCCTCAACCGCTTCGACCACTTCAAGACCAACATCGACGGTCTCGACGTCCACTTCATCCACCAGCGCTCACCCAATCCGGATGCGCTGCCGGTGATGATCATCCACGGCTGGCCCGGCTCGTTCGTCGAGTTCCACAAGATCATCGAGCCGCTGACCGACCCGGCCGGCCACGGGGGCGATCCGGCGGATGCATTCCACCTGGTCATCCCGTCGATCCCGGGCTTCGGCTTCTCGGACCGGCCGCGCGAGGCGGGCTACGGTCCGTTTCAGATGGCGGAGATCTTCGTCAAGCTGATGGCCCGGCTCGGCTACGACCGCTACGGCCTGCAGGGCGGCGACTACGGTTCGATGATCAGCCGCATCATGGGCGGCCTCGATCAGGAGCACGTGGCCGGCATTCACCTCAACCTGTGCAGCGTCCCGCCGCCGCCGGGCGTCGAGGATCCGCTGGCCGGCGTCCCGCAGGAAGAGATCGATCTGATGCTCGACCGCCAAGCGTTCTGGACGGACGAGGAGCGCGGCTACAGCGCCATTCAGAGCACCAAGCCGCAAACCATCGGCTACGTGCTGCACGACTCGCCCGTCGGCCAGGCCGCCTGGCTCATCGAGAAGTTCCGCGCCCTGAGCGACGTCGACGGCGACCTGGAGAGCAAGTTCACGAAGGACGAGCTGCTGAACAACATCATGCTCTACTGGGTCAACGGGACCGCCACGTCGTCGGCGCGGATCTACTACGAGGTGACGCACGGGCCCAACCCCCTGAGCGGCGGCGCCGGCGACGTGCCGCTCGCCTGCGCCGGGTTCCCGAAGGAGATTTCGTTCCCCCCGACCTTGTGGCTGGAAGCGGCGTACAACCTGACGCAGCGCACGGTCATGCCGCGCGGGGGTCACTTCGCCGCCATGGAGGAGCCCGAGCTGCTCCTGGAGGACGTCCGCACCTTCTTCCGCACCCTGCGGTAGACGGCGCGCGGCCCTGGCGTCTCAGTTCTGGTTCTGGCTCCGCCGCCCCTGCCGCTCGGCGCGCATCCGCTCGTAGTCTTCGTCGGTGATGAAGATGATCTGGCTGTTGGAGTGCGCCATCTCATCGACGGTGCGCGGGCCGTACGCCACCCACTGGCGCGGGTCCGGGTTGTTGCGGTTGGCGGACGTGTTGTCGTGCCAGGCGGTGATCTGCAACACCGTGCCGCGCGGCAGCAGCGGCGCGTGGTCGGGATGGTAGATGTAGCTCACGTGCCAGTCGTTGCTGAACCGGTCGGCATGGTTGAGCAGCTCCCGGCGGCCGTCCGGGTAGATCGCCTCCATGGAGAACGCGCTGCCGCGGTAGTGCATGTGCGGCTGGAAGTTGTGGAGGATGCCGGGCGCCGGCAGCGTGTACGACCCCTGGTGCACGGTGACCGAGTGCGGTGGGATGTGCAAGGGCTTGTTGTTCTGCGTGCCGACCGAGATGTACGTCGCGCTGTACTTCGGCGTGACATCTCTCGGGTAGAGCCAGAGCCCGATCTCGAGCTGGTCGGTAATCTCCTCGCCCACGGCGTGGTAGTGGATCTGCACCTCCATCCGGGCGCCGGGCCTCACCAGCTTGCCGGTGTCCTCGGGATAGATCTCCCCGCTCTTGCCCTGCGCCCACTCGGTGAACATCTCGCGCGTGTCGATCGGGTCGCCCGAGTTGCGTGAGCGGCTCGCCTGCAGCACCGCGGCGGCCGCCGCCTGGCCGGCGAGCAGGTCGCGCTCGGCTTCGAGGAAGTCGGCGGTCTCGGGCTGGTGGATATAGGCCGAGGCGTGATGCGCGATGCGCCGGCCCTGCCGGCCCGCGGGCTTGGTCTCGGCTGCCCGCACCCAGCGCGGCTCGTCGATGTCGATGCCCGCGAACGGCCGGAAGAACGTGTCCTGCGCCACGGGCGGCATGGTGAACGGCGGGAAGCGCACGACCGTATCCGGCGGTCCGAGGCCGGCCTCCACCTCCAGGCGGAAGTTGTCGCCACTCGGCCACTCCAGCGGTGGCGGCATGCGCGACAGATCTCCGGGCGGCGCGCCCGCGTCGACCCAGCGCACTATGGCTTCGATTTCCTCGTCGCTCAGCGAGATGTCGTTGATGAACTCCTGGATGCCGATGGTCTTGTCGAGGTACCAGGGCGGCATCTCGCGGCTCTCGACGCGGGCCTTGATCGAGCGCGCCCAGGGCCGCGTCTCCTCGTACGTGAGCAGCGACATCGGCGCCATGCTGTCGGGCCGGTGGCACTCCTGGCAGGAACGCTGCAGGATCGGTGCGATGTGCTCGGCGAACGTCACCGCCGCGCCGCCGCCTGCCGGCTGGGCCGCGGCCGACGCCGGCGCGCAGACCGCCAATACCGCGGCGGCGGCCGGGGCACATGCAGCGCGACGAAACCACTGCGATCTCTTGATGGAGGTCATTTCTTCATTCCACCTTGGCATGCACGTAACCGTTTGTCCAGCAGCAGCCGTTGAGGCCGGACCCGTCCTGGGCCAGCACGCGCAGCATGTAGGTACCCGGCTCCGAAAAGCGCGCGGTGGTACGCGCCGCGCCGCCCTCGATGGCCGGCGTCGCGTCGGCGAACCGCACCGCGCCCGGCCCGCGGTACTTGCTCCACGTCACGGACATCCGCCGGCTCTGACGATTTCGCTGTCCGCTCTGCGCGGAGCGGATCACCAGCGGATCCTGATCGCCCGGCAGGCCGTCATCCGAGATCCAGAGATCCAGTGGCGTGTCGCGGCCGGCGTCCGCCGCGATGGCCGTGTCGAGCGTCAGGCCGGTCGGCCCCTGCCCGGTCGCACCGTCCTCCCGGAACTGCAGCACCGGCGGCCTGTTCCCCGGGAACGGCCCGCCGTTCGTCACCAGCCCCTCGATCTGGTAGAGCGGGCCGAGGTTCGATGGTATGGACATCGAATGCCCGCGCACGCTCAGCGTCCAGGTAATCTCCTCCGACGCCGTGCCGTCCGGCAGCGGCACGGTGAAGACCCCCTTCTGGTGTCCCGCCAGGAAATGCGTCGGTTGGCCGCGGTCGGCCGGTCCGGGGGTGATCGCGTTGCCCGGACCGATCGGGATGTCGAGCGCCTCGTCGAGATTCAGGTTGACGTAGCCGTAGCTGGCGTGCACGGCGCCGGCCGCGTCCTCGAACCAGCCTTCGTAGACCGGCACGACCGCCTGGCCGCGCGCATGCCGCAACTGGCTGTTGATGGGCGGCTGCTGCGCCGCGGCGTGCAGCAGCGTGCCGGCCGCCACGACAAGGCATACCACGCCAGCGCGCAACGTCATGATCCGAGTGCGATTGTCGAGGCCGTTCAGGCGCGTTCTAGCGCGACCCGCTCTCGGCGGCCCGCTTCGCCTCCTCCGCGCGCGCGCCGCTGAGCATGTTGAACATCCCGTAGTTCGCCTCGTGGCAGGCGTACTCGAAGATCTGCCAGTAGTTGGGATCGGTGCGGGCGTGCACGAGCACCGTCCAGTCGCTCGTCCACGCACCCGGATCGCTCGCCGTGAACTCCACGTCGATGGTTTCCGGGCCGGTCCGGGTGAAGCGCTCGACGAGCCGGAGGCCCGCACGTGAGCCGCGGAAATTCACCCGCTCGCTGTAGTTGGTGGTCTCGACCACCAGCGTGTCGCCTTCCCACCGGGCGCGCGAGTCGCCGAACCACTGGCGGACCGACGCGTCCAGATGCGGGCGGCCGTCGAGCGGAATCAGCCGGTGCTCGTGCAGCCGCTCGTACAGGATGGCCACGTGGTCCTCGTGCTGGATGATCTGGAAGCCGTTGTTGTAGGCGCTCGGAAAGTAGGTGTTGGGCAAGCCGCGCGTGATGCAGCGGTCACGCAGGTCCAGGTCCTCCGGACCGTTGAACGGCCCTTCCCCGAAGCTGCCCCGGTTGCGGTTGTCCCACTCCCGCCGGCCCGTGTCGGAGTACGGAATGCGCCCGTCCGGCGGGTCGACGATGAACGACGTGCGCGTGGAGGCATCAACAGCCCCCTCGTACCAGTGCGGAGGCCCGTCACCGGTCTGACCTGAACCGCGCTCGAGGCCGGCATCGCGCGTCGCGGTCCGGGCCGCGATCTCCTCCTCGGTGAGCTCGCCCCGGTCACCGAGATCCGCAGGCCGCTCGACCGGCACCGATACTTCGTCGTCGGTCGTCCAGATGCCCTGCAGGTCCGGATGGCCCCACGGTGTGCGCGGAGCGGACCAGTCGTTGGCGGCGGCCGCCGCCGCTACGCCGGCCGCGGGCGCCTGAGCGGCGGCCGGAACCGCCGCCAGCACGAACGCAACCAGGACGACACCGACACCCAACGCCGGCCAGAGCCGTGGATACCCCATCTGAATCCTCCTCGGCGGAAGCGTGAAGGCCATTATATTCGGTCCCCTAGCGAAGGTCCCGGAAGAACGCGCGCACGTCGTCCAGGTACAGCTCCGGCTCCTCGAGGGCCGCGAAATGCCCACCGCGGGGCATGATGGTGAAGCGCGTTATGTTGTAGCGCGCCTCGTTCCACAGCCGCGGCGTGAACCCGACGTCCTGCGGATACACGGCGCACGCCGTGGGCACCTCGATCCGCTCGGCGCCGAGGAGCCCGGCCCGGCCCCGCCGGGGGGCTTCGTAGTAGAGGCGCGCCGACGAGGTGGCCGTCTGGGTCACCCAGTAGATCATGATGTTGGTCAGCAGTTCGTCCTTCGTGAACTTGCTCTCCACGTCGCCGTCCACGTCGCTCCACGCACGGAACTTCTCGACGATCCAGGCCGCCTGGCCGACCGGCGAGTCATTGAGGCCGTAACCGAGCGTCTGCGGCTTCGAGCCCTGGATGGCGCTGTAGCCGCGCTCCTCGTCCGAGAAGAACGCCTGCCGATCGCGCCACCGCTCCAGCTCCTCGGGGGGCACGCCCGCGGTCGGATCCTCGACGCCCTCCGGCGGGCCGCCGCGGCAGGTCTCGGTATGCATGCCTACGACGTGCTCGGCGTCCGCCCGCGCCATGTGGGCGACGATCGGCCCGCCCCAGTCGCCGCCCTGCACGCCGTAGCGCGTGTAGCCGAGCCGCGCCATCAGCTCGACGAAGATGTCGCCCATCCGGTCCGGCCCGTAGCCGCGCTCCCGCGGCTTGTCCGAGAAGCCGTAGCCGGGAATCGACGGCACGATGACGTGGAACGCGTCCGCGGCGTCGCCGCCGTGCGCCGCCGGGTCGGACAGCGGCTCGATGACCTTGTGGAATTGCATGAACGTGCTGGGCCAGCCGTGGACGACTATCAGCGGCAGCGCATCCGGATCGGCGGCGCGCTGGTGGACGAAGTGGACGTCGAGGCCGTCGATTTCGGTCTTGAACTGGTCGAAGCGGTTGAGCCGCCGCTCCTGCTCCCGCCAGTCGAACTCGTCGCGCCAGTAGGCGACCAGCTCCCGGAGGTAGCCGAGCGACGTGCCGTACGTCCAACCGGCGTCGTCGAGCTCGTCCGGATAGCGCGCACGCGACAGGCGCTCGTGTAGATCGTCCAGCACCGCATCCGGCACGTCGATGGTGAACGGCACGACCGCCGCGGCGTCTCCGCCCGCGTCGGCGCTGCCGGGCGCTTCCGGTTCGCCGCCGCAGGCGCCGGCCGCGAGCAGCGCAACCGCCAGCGCAATCGTCAATTCCGCCCGCAAACACCTCATCTGATGCTCCTCTGCCGCTTCCAGCCTACCCGCGCTGTGACGCTATCATAGGGTCTACCGTTCGGGACTGCAGTGAACAAACGCACCGCGACATTCCTATCCTGTGCGCTCGCGAGCGCCGGCATCCTCGCCAGCGGCGGCTGCGGATCCACGTCGAGCGGGCCGGCGCCCGACACGCCGGAAGCGGACCGGCCGGCGGCGGCCGAGCCGGATCCGTCGGCCGTGCAGCCCGTGCCGTTGCCGGACCTGGCGGCGGGCGCCGCTTCCCAAGAGTTGCAGGACCGCATCCGCCGGCAGCATGCCGCCGTGGAAGCAGGCGGCGGCGAGGTGGCCGCCGAACCGGGCTCGCTGAGTGAGGCGTACGGCGAGCTGGGCATGCTGCTGCTCGCCGGCGGGCACGCGGCCGAAGCCGAAACCGCCTTCCGCAACGCCCGGGCGCTGGCGCCGCGCGACCGGCGCTGGCCGTACTACATCGGGCACGTCTACCGGACATTGGGCGAACCGCGGCGGGCGGCCGCGGCGTTCGAGCAGGCGCGCCAGCGCGAGCCGAACGACGTGCCGACGCTGACGTGGCTCGCCGAGATGCGCCTGGAGGCGGGCGACCCGAGCGCCGCCAGAACGATGCTGGAGTTCGCGCTGGCGCTGGAACCCGACTCGGCGGCGGTGCAGTACTGGCTCGGGCGCGCCGCCGTGGCGCGCGAGGATTACTTCCGCGCGATACAGCACTTCGAGGAAGCCCGCGCCCTCAGTCCGACGGCCATCTCCATCAATACCGCGCTCGCCGACGCCTTCCGCAGCATCGGTGAGACGGAGGCCGCCGAGGTCAACCTCCAGCGGCTGCGGCTGGCCGAGCGCGCCGGCGTGGCGCTGGACGCGGGCATCGTCATCCGCCCGGCCGATCCCCTGCTGGACGAGGTTGAAGGACTCGTCGACAGCGCGGCGGTGTACGAGCTGCGCGGACTGCGCGCGTTCGCCCGCGCGGACTATCGGCGAGCCGTGACGCAACTGCGCCGCGGCCTCGAGCTGGAACCCGGCAACGTGGAGTTGCGGCAGAAGCTGGGGACCGCGCTGGCGGTCCGGGGCGACGCGGCCGGCGCCCAGGAGCAGTTCGAGCAGGTCATCCAGCGCGCACCCGATCACGCGCAGGCGCATTTCAGCCTCGGCGTGCTGCTCGAAGAACGCGCCGAGCCTCTGCAGGCGCTCGGGCGCTACACGGCGGCGGTGCGCTACGACCCCGGCCACGCCGAGGCGCGCATGCGCCTGGCGCGCCTGCTGCGGATGAGCGAGCGGCCCGCCGACGCGATGGCGCAGTACGAACGCGTGATGGAGCTGGATCCCGCCATATTCGAGGCACCGTTCGGTCATGCGATGGTGCTCGTCAGTAGCGGGCGCTGGGCGGAAGCACGGGACCGGCTGGCGGAAGCCATGCGGCGCTACCCGGGGCCGCCGGCGTTCCCCATTGCGCTGGCCCGGATACTGGCCGCGGCGCCCGACGACCGGGTGCGCGACGGCCGGCGGGCGCTGGAGATCATGGAGCAGATGCCGGAGGAGCAGCAGCGCGTCGACCTCGGCGAGACGCTGGCGATGGCGCTCGCCGAGAACGGACGCTACGGGGAGGCGGCCGACCTGCAGCGCGAGGCGATCGCCGCGGCCCCGCCGGAGCTCGCCGAGCGCATGGCGGAGAATCTGGCGTTGTACGAGGCCGGCCAGCCGTCCCGCGCGCCCTGGCGGGAGGGCGAGCTCCCCTGAACGCCCCTTCGCAATGACCAAGTACCCCGGCGACGGCCGGCAGCCGTTGCGGCGAGCGCTGGTTGCCGCCGGCGCGCTGCTGGGGCTGGCCGCGGCGAGCGCGGAGCAGGATGCGCCGGTGGACGGCCATCAACGGATGCTGGATGCGCTCCGGCAGATCGCCGAGCAGGCGCCGGCCGCGCACCCCTACATAGGCGACGGCCCGGTGCAGCGGCTGCGCGCGGAGCTGGACGCGTTGCCGGCCGCGGCGCCGGGTCCGGATCGCTGGCTGCTGACCGTTCGCCTGGCGGACGAAGAGCTGCGCCTGGGGAACGAAGCCGAGGCGATCCGCCTGTTCACGCGGGCGCGTGAGCTCGTGCCGCGCGGCCTCGCCGACCAGTCCTGGCTCAACTACACGGTCTATCGCCTCGGCGTCGCGTACATGCGGCTCGCGGAAACGCAGAACTGCGCGCTCCACCCGACGGCCGAGAGCTGCATCCTGCCGCTGCAAGGCAGCGGGATCCACCGGCAGCAGGAGCCCTCGCGGCTGGCCATCGAGGCCTTCACGCAAGTGCTCGAGAACACGCCCGAGCCGCGGGCCGAGCACCTCAGGACCGGCGTCAGAGCGCGGAACCTGGCGGTCGGCGGCTCCCCCGAGAACGCGCTGGCCGAATCCACGGCGCGCGGCCTGGCGGCGCGCTGGCTGCTGAACATCGCCTACATGACCGTCGGCGAGTATCCCGGCGGCGTGCCCGAACGGTTCCTGATCCCGCCGGAGACGTTCGAGTCGCCCGGGCGGATGCCGCGCTTCGACAACATCGCGCCGGCGCTCGGCCTGCACACGTTCGACATGTGCGGCGGCGCCATCGCGGACGACTTCGACAACGACGGCTATCTCGACATCGTTACCTCGTCCTGGGATCCTGCGGACGGGATCCGCTACTTCCGCAACAACCGGGACGGCACCTTCACGGAGCGCACCGAGCAGGCCGGACTGCGCGGAATATCCGGCGGGCTGAACCTGGTCCAGGCCGACTACGACAACGACGGCAACGTGGACGTCCTCGTCCTGCGCGGGGCCTGGCTGCGGGAGCGCGGGCGGCACCCCAACTCGCTGCTCCGCAACAACGGCGACGGCACGTTCGCCGACGTGACGTTCGACGCCGGCCTCGGCGACGTGCACTACCCGAGCCAGACCGCCGCGTGGGCCGACTACGACAACGACGGCGACGTCGATCTGTACGTGGGCAACGAGACGTCGCGCGCGCTGGTGGCGCCCGGCCAGCTATTCCGCAACAACGGCGACGGTACCTTCACGGACACGGCCGCCAGCGCCGGCGTGCTCAACCACCGCTATGCGAAGGCGGTGACATGGGGCGACTACAACGGCGACCGGTTGCCGGACCTCTACGTATCCAACAGCGGCGGCGCCAACCGCCTGTACCGCAACACCGGCAGGGGGACGTTTGTGGACGAGGCGCGGCGGCTGCGCGTGGGACGGCCGAACGAGAGCTTCCCGGCCTGGTTCTGGGACGTCGACAACGACGGCGCGCTGGACCTGTACGTGTCCGCCTACATCGCGGGCATAGAGCACCTGGCGGCCGACGCGCTCGGCCTGCCCGTTGGCGTCGAACGCTCCCGGCTGTACAGGGGGACCGGAGACGGCCGCTTCGAGGAGGTGTCGGAGCGGTACGGCCTGCGCCGCCCGGTCGCGGCGATGGGCGCCAACTTCGGCGATCTCGACAACGACGGCTATCCCGACTTCTACCTCGGGACCGGCTACCCGCCGTACCACAGCCTCATGCCGGGCGTCATGTACCGCAACCAGGGCGGGCGGCGCTTCGCCGACGTCACGTATGCGGGCGGCTTCGGCCACCTGCAGAAAGGCCACGGCGTGTTCTTCGCCGACCTCGACCACGACGGCGACCAGGACGTGTTCGAGCAGATGGGCGGCGCCTTTCCGGGCGATCGCTTCGGCAATGTGCTGTACGAGAACCCGGGTTTCGGGAACCACTGGTTGACGATCAAGCTGGAAGGCGTACGCTCCAACCGCTCGGCGATCGGCGCCCGCATCCGCGCCGACGTAGTCGAGGACGGAACGCGCCGCAGCATCTACCGCCACGTCAACAGCGGCGGCAGCTTCGGGGCCAACCCGCTGCGGCAGACGATCGGCCTCGGGTCGGCCGCGCGCATCGAGCGGCTGGAGGTGTTCTGGCCCACCACCGGCGAGACGCAGGCATTCGCCGACGTGCCGGTGGACCGGATCATCCGGATCGTCGAGGGCGAGTCGTCGTATGAGACCCTCGAGCTGAAAACATTGGACCTGGCCGGCGGCGACGCGGCCGCGGCGGCGAATTGAGGGTGACGAACAGCCGCAACGGGTTCAGCCGGACGTACAATTCAAGGTAGTCGCGTGCGGCGCGGAGGATAACGATGAAGCAACGGAGACACATCGCGCTGACAGCCGGGCTGGCAGCCGCGCTGGTGGCGGTGCTGGCGGCGCCCCTTCCGGCCGGGACCGGCGCGGTTGAGGGGCCGCTCGGCGGCGAGGTGACCGACGGCGGCGGGACCCCGCTGTCCGGCGTGATGATCACCGCGTACGACGGCCGGCGCGGAGCCGGCACCACCGTCTTCACAGACGCCGCGGGCCGCTTCGGGTTCCCCGAGCTGCGGCCGGGAAGCTACCGGGTGACGGCGCGCCGCATCGGGTTCGAGACGCAGGTCCGCGATGAGGTTGCCCACGACGCGGCGGCGCTGCGCTTTGCGCTGCCGGAGAAGCCGGACTTCGCGGAAGACCTGCCGGCGGCGTACTGGTACTCGCAACTGGAGTGGCCCGACGTGGGGTCGCACGCCAACTTCGCGCGCGCCTGCGCCAACTGCCACCAGATCGGCGACTGGGCCTGGCGCGTGCCGCGCGACGAGGCGGAGTGGGAAGCGGTGCTGGAGCGGATGGACCGGCGCGGCCCGCCGCTGTATGCGCGCAGCCGCGCGGGGTTGATCGAGAAGCTGATGAAGACGTTCGGCCCCGATGCGCCGGCGCCCGACGTCGAGCCGCCCGCTCCGCCGTCCGGCGCTGTCCTGCGCGCCGTGATCCGGGAGTACGAGGTGGACCTCGAGCGCGGCACGAGCTGCCACGACCTGGAGCCGGGCGCGGACGGCCGAATGTACACGGAGGAAGGCTACTGGCTGGATCCGCGGACGCTGGACCGCGGCGCGTTCCCCATCGGCCCGGGCGCCCATTCCATAGAGCGGGCCGCGAACGGCGACTTCTGGATCACGGTGACCGGCAGCGACGAGCTGGTGCGGCTGGACCCCGAGACCGGCCAGGTCGACCGCCACACGCACCCCGAGATCGACGGCGACCGCGGCGTCTACCCGCACACCCTGCGCTTCGACGCCCGGCAGCAGATCTGGTACACGCTGACCGCCTCCAACCACCTGGCGCGCTTCGACCCGCGTACGGCAAAGTTCGAATACCACCGCCTGCCCGGCGGCACCGACGACCCGGAAGAGCTGTCCGGCGCGGCCATCGCATACGGCAGCGACATCGCCCCGGACCAGTCGATCTGGTGGTCGCAGTTGCTGGGGCCGCGCATCGGACGCTACGACCCGGCCAGCGGCGAGATGCGGGCCTGGACGACGCCGTTCAGCGGTCCGCGGCGCCTGCGCGTGGCCGGCGACGGGATGGTGTGGGTCCCCTTCTTCGGCCACGCGCGCCTTGGCCGCTTCGACCCGCGCAGCGAGGAGTGGAAGACGTGGGAGCTGCCGACCGGCCCGGCGGGCACCGAGCTGCCCTACGCGCTGGCGGTCCACCCGCGGACGGGAGACGTGTGGATCACCGGCTCGAACAGCGACACGCTGATCCGCTTCCGCCCCGCGACGGAGCGGTTCGACGTGTTTCCGCTGCCGACGCCGGTGAGCTGGACGCGGGAGATCGAGTTCGACACGCAGGGCCACGTCTGGACGTGCACGTCGGACGCGAAGATCGCCGCCGACCGGGAGGGCGTGTCCCGCTTCATCGAGCTGGAGCTGCCGGTCGGCGACGCGGCCGAGTAAAAGACCGGATCGCCTACTGCGCCGAGCTGCGCGCGGCGGTCTGCCCCTCCACCGTGTAGGTGAAGAAGCCGATCATCATCTCCTCCCACGTCTGGTCGCCCCAGCGCACCGTCGCGGTCGGATCCGGATTGGCGCGGTTGGCCTCCGAGTTGTCGAAGTGCGCGCTCACGTGCATCTTCGACCCCTTGGGCAGCAGCAGCGGCTCGGCCAGGTAGTAGTCCGTCTGCCACCCGAAGTCGAAGCGCGGGACGCTCAGGACGATCTCGCTGCGCCCGTCGGGATAGGTGACCGTGTAGGTCATGTCCTTGCCGCGCAGGTGCATGTGGGGGTGCAGCGTCCAGACCTTGACGTCCTCGCTGAAGGTCGCTTCGGCCTCGACTTCGTAGTTGGACGCGCCCGGCGGCAACTCGAACAGCGGATTCGCGATCAACCCGGTGCGGACCTCGCGCGCCGGGGGCTCGTCCGCGAAGATCAGGCCCAGCTTCGAGCGGTCCAGGCCGGGCTCTCCGTCGGTGGTGTAGTGCAGGTTGAATATCAGCGTCGAGCCGGCCGGTATGCGCTTGGCCGTGTCCGGCGCGTGCACCGGGGGTTCCTCTCCGACAGCCCAGTTCACCAGCATGGCGTCGCCGCCGCGTGGCCGCCCGTCGTCGGCCGCGCGCGCGGCTCGCCGCGGCGGCTGCTGTCCCTCCGCCAGGATCGGCTTGACTGAAACCACCTGCGGGCGGCTGTTCGGCTCCGGCTCCTTCACGTAGATCACGATGTGGTGCACGTGCTGGCGGTCGCCGGGGCGCACCTCGCCCGCCTGCATCCACATGTCCTTGGTGAAGTTGGTCGGAACGTCGAAGTACTGATAATCGACCGTACCGGTGGCCGGCACTTCGTAGTCGACCGGCATCTCGAACACCATGTCGGGGGTGCCGATCTGCCAGCCCTCGGTGAACTCGGGCAGCGGCGGCAGCTCCGCCGGGTTGCCCTCGCGCGCTCCGCTCGCCACCCACGCCGCGATCGTGTCGATCTCCGGCTGCGTCAGGCTCAGGTCGTTGCTGAAGACGCCGTAACGCCGGTCGGCATGCCACGGCGGCATCTCGCGCGTCGTCACCTTCTCGTGAATCGCGCGCGCCCACGGGCGGGCGTCGCGGAAGGTGATGAGCGACATCGGCGCCACCTCGCCCTCCCGGTGGCAGGTGATGCACTTCTCGTAGAAGATCGGCGCCACGTCCTTGCTGAACGTCGGCCCGCTCTCCTGCGCGAGCGCCTGGCCGCTCAACGGCGCGCCCAACGCAAGGGCGACCGCGGCGAAGACAAGACCGGCATGAATCACGTTGCGGCTCATGTATCCCTCCGCTGCATGGATGCTTCGTACTCCGTAACCATACCACCGCAGCCGTAGCGCGTCACCCCGGGACGAAATTCCGGCAAACACGGTGGAAGACGCGCTACCTCGTTTTTCTACCGTGGTCAAAAATACTCATGAGTATCTTCGACTGCAGTCGAAAATACAGACACCCGAACGGAGCTGCCGACCAGCCTGGGACAGGAGCAATGACACGGCATGCGTAACGACGATCTCGGGGATATCCGGGGCGTGGTGCTCGATCTGGACGGCACGGTGTACGTCGGAGACGCGGCGATTTCCGGGGCGCCCGCGACCATCGACAGACTTCGTTCGGCGGGCCTCGGGATCCGCTTCGCCACCAACACCACGCGTCTGTCGCGGCGCGCTCTCGTCGAGCGGCTGCGGCGGCTCGGGATCGCTGCCGCGATTGAAGACCTGGTAACGGCGCCGGTGGCCGCGGCCAACTGGCTCCGCGCGCGGCGGATCCGCACGGTGGCGCTGTACGTCGCGGATGCCGGACGCGCCGACTTCGACGAATTCCGGACCGCTGAGCGGGCGCCCGGCGCGGTCGTCGTCGGCGACCTCGGTGCAGCGTGGACGTTCGATCTTCTGAACCGGGCCTTCCGGCAACTGCTCGGAGGAGCCGAGCTGCTGGCGATCCAGCGCAACCGCTACTGGAAGACGCAAGACGGCCTGACGCTCGACGCCGGCCCGTTCGTGGCAGCCCTCGAATATGCCGCGGGAAAGCAGGCCGTGACGGTCGGCAAGCCGAGTGCCGCGTTCTTCGAAGCGGCAGCGCGATCGCTCGGCCTGCCCGCGTCGCAGGTTCTCATGGTCGGCGACGACGTCGTGTCCGATGTCGAAGGGGCCATGGCCGCGGGGCTGCGCGGAGCGCTGGTGCGGACGGGGAAGTTCCGTCCCGGCGACCAGGAGCGCGAGACGACGCCGGACGCGGTCATCGACTCGATCGCCGAGCTCCCCCGTCTACTGCTCGCCGAGCGGTAGGCTGCGCTCTCGCGTTCTCGCGGCGCGGCCCGCGGCTGAAGGCCGGGAGACGCGGGATAGAATCGCGGTGCCGATGATCAGCTTCTTCGATCGTCTACAAGGCCTGAAACGGCGGCATCCGCGCTTGTGGCTGTTGGCCCGGCATCCGGGAATCTTCGTCGAGCGGATGTTCTACCGTGTCGCGCTCCTGCCTTTCTGGCGGCGGCAGAAGCCGGGGTCTACTGCCGAGAACCCGCATCTGGTCCAACGCGCCGAGGAATACAACGCCGCCGCCGAACGGTACTTCGCGGACTTTCCCGACAGGCAGTTCCTGCTCGACAAGCCGTTCAGCGATGCCGAAGGCTTCCCCGATCACCTGATTCGCGCCGGGACCCTCATGGCGGCGGGCCGTATCCGGCCGGGCGACACGGTGGTCGAGATTGGCGCCGGCACCTGCTGGCTGACGCACTTCCTGAATCGTTACGGATGCCGCACGGTGGCCGTCGACGTGTCCCGCACCGCTCTCGACCTGGGTAGACAGCTCTTCGAGCGGGAGCCGTCCACGGACTGGTCGCTCGAGCCGCGGTTCGTTGAATACGACGGCTACACGCTGCCCCTGGAGGACGCCGTGTCCGACTGCGTCGTTGTCTACGACGCGTTCCACCACATTCCGAACCAGCGCGTCCTCCTCGCGGAGATGCGGCGGATCCTGCGTCCCCGCGGCACGGTCGTGATGTCCGAGCCAGGAATCGGACATGCCGATGAGCCCGCCAGCATCGCCGAGCGCGAGACGGGCGTGCTGGAGAACGAGCTGGTCGTCGCGGACATAGCCGCACTGGCCGCGGCGGTCGGCTTCCATGACACGACGTTGATCATGGCGACACCCTATTACCAACATGAGATACCGGCCAACAGACTGGGCGCCTTCGCGGGCGGCTCCGGATTTCGGCACTATTGGACGCACTTCTCGCAGCACCTCATGGCGCACCACTACATTCTGATCCACAAGGGGTCGAATACGCCGGCGACCGACCGCCCCGGCAATGCGAAGCTGCGGGCGACCATCGGGATCGAAGATCCCGCCGATAGTCACGGGCGCTGGACGGCGGGCAACCCTGGAAGGGCCGCCGTCTCCGTTGACAACCGCGGCGACGCCATCTGGCTGCACGCCGAAGGCAGGGGCTGGACCCGCCTGGGCGGCCACCTCTACGTCGTCAGGAACGGTGCGCGTGAACTCGTCGACAACGACTGGCTGCGGGCCGGATTCGATCAGGACGTCGAGCCGGAGGACCGTGCGGTAGTGGAGGTCGAGTTGCCGGCCATCGACCGTCCGGGGACCTACGAGGTCGAGTTCGACATTGTCCTGGAAGGCGTGACGTGGTTCGCCAGGCGGGGATCGCCTACCGCCACCCTCAGCATCTCAGTCGAGTAGCGCCTCACCCGGCGTGCGCTTCACCGGCCCCGTGGCGCACGAGGAGGCTCCGGCGCCGCGCCGCAGGTTGGAATGCGCACCGGCTGACGCTACGATCCATGCCATGCCGCCTGCGGCGGGCGGGCGCCTGCGCGACTATTTGCGTGCGCTGCGGCCGCACCACTGGGTCAAGAACGTCCTCGTCTTTGCTCCCCTCGTCGCGGCTCACGAGACCCGGCCGGAGCTGTACCTGACGGCGGCAGGGGTGTTCGCCGCGCTGTCGGCGTGCGCATCGGGCACCTACCTGCTGAACGACGTCGTCGACCTGCCGCACGACCGCCGTCATCCGACAAGGCGCCACCGTCCACTGGCGGCCGGGCTCATCGCGCCCCGGCCGGCGCTCGCCGCGGGCGCGGCGCTCGCGGCGGCAGGGCTCGGCGCGGCGCTGTGGCTCTCGCTCGCGGCCGGTCTCTTCGTCCTGCTCTACCTGCTGGTGACCGTCACCTACTCGCTGGTGCTGAAGCGCCGCATCTTCGCCGATGTCATCGCACTCGCCGTGCTCTTCACCGTGCGCGTGGTCGCTGGCGGCGCCGCCGCGGGCGTGCCGCTGTCGCCGCCGTTCCTGGCGTTCTCCATCTTCGTCTTCCTCGCGCTGGCCATCGTCAAGCGCCTCTCGGAGTTGCATGCGCTACGTGCGGCGGGCGCCACGGAAGCCGGCGGCCGCGCCTATGCGGCCGAGGACCTGATCGTGCTGGCGGGGCTCGGGGCGGCCGGCAGCTTCGCCGCGGTGGCGGTGCTCACGCTGTACCTTGCAACTCCCGACGTGGTCGAGCGCTATACGCGGCCCGACCTGCTGTGGGTCATGTGCCTGCCGCTGCTGTACTGGCTGGGCCGCCTGCTGCTGCTCGCCAACCGCGGCGCGGTCGGCGGGGACCCGCTGGTGTTCGCGATGCGGGACCGCAGCAGTTGGATCGCCGGCGCGGCGATACTCGCCGTCTTCGCGAGCGCGCTATGACACGTTTGGAATCCCCGGCATGAAGCTTTCCGGATGGGGCCGCTATCCGGCGCTTGACTGCCGGCTCGTCCCGTTCCCCGGCAGCCGCGGGCTGGCCGGGTTGCTCGGGCGCGCCCCGACGCTGATCGCGCGCGGCAACGGACGCGCGTACGGCGACGCCGCCGTCAACCCGGACCTCACCGTTTCGATGCTGGACGCCGGCCGGATCCTGGCGTTTGACGACGAGACCGGGCTGTTGACGTGCGAGGCCGGCGTGCTGCTGGACGACATCCTGCAGGCCTGCGTGCCGCGCGGCTGGTTTCCGCCGGTCGTGCCGGGCACCCGGTTCGTCACCGTCGGCGGCCTGATCGCCGCCGACGTCCACGGCAAGAACCATCACCACGACGGCACGTTCGGCGCCCACGTCGAAGCGCTGTCGATCGCAACGGCGGACGGCGCGGTGACGGAATGCAACCCCACAACGAACCCCGACCTCCTGCGCGCCACCATCGGCGGGATGGGGCTCACGGGCGTGATCCTGTCCGCCGCGTTCCGCCTGCGGCGGATCGAGACCGCGTACCTCACGCAGGAGGTCACGCCGGCCGCCAATCTCGACGCGGCGATGGCTGCGTTCGAGGAATCGCGCGACTGGCCCTATTCCGTGGCGTGGATCGACGCCCTCGCGCGCGGGCGATCGCTGGGGCGCGGCCTGGTGCTGCGCGGCCGGCCGCTGGAGCGCCGCGCCCTGCCCGCGCGGCTCGCGGAGGATCCCCTGCGCGCCGCGCCCGCCGGAACGCTCACGGTTCCCGGCGAGACCCCGTCGGCGCTCCTCAACCGCGTGTCCATCGGCATCTTCAACGCGCTGTACCACGGCGTGGGCCGCGTGCGCGGCGCGGCGCGCGCCGTGCACTACGCGCCGTTCTTCTTTCCCCTGGACCGCCTCGGAGCGTGGAACCGCCTCTACGGCCGCAGGGGATTCGTCCAGTACCAGTGCGTGCTGCCGAAGCGCGAGAGCCGCGGCATAGGCGCGCTGCTGGCGCGCGTCTCCGCTTCGCGGCCGGCCTGCGCGCTGGCCGTGCTCAAGCTGCTGGGGCCGGGACGGGCGGGCATGCTGTCGTTTCCCATGGAGGGCTATACGCTCGCCCTCGATTTTCCGCTGCGCGCCGGCACGCTCGAGCTGCTCGACGCGCTGGATGAAATCACCCACGCGCACGGCGGGCGCGTCTACCTCGCGAAAGACGCCTGCTGCACGCCGGAGCGCATGCGCCGCGGCTACCCTGAGTGGGAGGCGTTCCGGGCCGTGCGCGCGGAAGCCGCCGGAACCGCGCCCCGCTTCGCGTCCGGCCTGTCACGAAGGCTCGCATTGTGACCGGCCGCAACGGCACCGCGCTGGTGATCGGCGCCACCTCCGACATCGGCCGGGCCATCGCGCGCAGGCTGGCGGACGACGGGTTCGCGCTGCAGCTCGCCGCGCGCGACGCGGCGCGGCTGGATCGCGAAGCCGCCGAGATCCGATCGCGGCGGGGCTGCACGGTGACGGTGCTGCACTGCGACGTGCTGGAGGAGGATGGCGGCAGCGCCCTGGTCGGCACGCTCGATCCCCTGCCCGACGTGGCCGTTTGCGTGGTCGGGATGCTCGGCGACCAGCAGTGCAGCGAGCGCGACCCCGCGGCCGCCGAGCGGGTGCTGCGCACCAACTACGTCGGCCCCGCGCTGCTGCTCGGCGCGCTGGCCGAGCGCTTCGCCGCGCGCGGCAGCGGCACCCTGGTCGGCGTCAGCTCCGTCGCCGGCGACCGCGGGCGCGCCGCCAACTACGTCTACGGATCGGCCAAGGCGGGGCTGACGGCTTTCCTCTCCGGCCTGCGCAACCGGCTGGCCCGCTCCGGGGTGCACGTCGTGACGGTCAAGCCCGGCTTCGTCCGCACCCGCATGACCGCCGGGATGCGGTTGCCGGCCGCCCTGACGGCGACGCCGGAGGAGGTCGCCGGCGCGGTCGCCCGCGCGCTGCGCGCGCGGAGGGATGTCGTCTACGTGCGGCGGATATGGCGCCCCCTCATGCTGGCCGTCCGCGCCGTGCCGGAGCGCGTGTTCAAGCGGATGAAGGTGTGATGCGGATCTGGTCCGGCTTGCTGCTGCTGGGGCTGCTGGTCATCTACCTGCCCGACCTCGGCCACGGCTTCATCAAGGACGATTTCGTCTGGATCGAATCGAACGCGGCCCGCAGCGTGGGCGACCTGCTCCGCCCGTTCACGCACGCCCCCGACTTCTACCGCCCGCTCGTGTCGCTGAGCTTCGCCGCCAACTGGTGGCTGTTCGGCGCCGAGCCGCTGGGCTACGGTCTCACCAACCTCGTTCTGCTGCTGGCGGCTGCGGGCGTGCTCTGGAGCCTGGCGCGAGCGCTGGGTCTGTCGCGCGGCGCCGCGCTCGCCTGCTGCGCGCTGTGGACCCTCAATTTCCATGGCATCAACATGGCGATCCTCTGGATCAGCGGCCGCACCTCGCTGCTGGCCACGCTGTTCTCGCTGCTGGCCGCGCGCGCCTTCGTACGCGGGTCCGGGCCGTGGGCAGCCGGTTGGGCGCTGTTGGCCATGCTGTCGAAGGAGGAGGCGGCGCTGCTGCCGTTCGTCCTGCTCGTGTGGGCTGCGCTCGGACCGGCCGCTGCTGACGATGGCGACGGGCAGGGGATCGACCTCCGCCGCGCCGTGCGGCGCGCCTGGCCGCTCTTCGCGATGCTGGCGGTGTACCTGGCCGTGCGCACCGCGGCCGGCGGGATGACGCCGGCCACGGCTCCGGCGGCTTATCAGTTCACCTACGATCCCACGGCGATCGGCCGCAACGCGCTCGAATACCTCGACCGCTCGGCCACCCTGTCGGCGGCGGGGCTGCTGCTGCTGGCGCTCGCGGCCGGGGCGCTCCCCCGGCCGAACCCAAGCCAGAAACGCCTTGCGGTTCTGGGGGGCGCCTGGATGGTCGGCCACCTCGGCCTCGCGCTGCTGCTGCCGGTACGTTCGAGCCTGTACGCCGTCGGTCCGTCGGCGGGCGCGGCGCTGGCGGGCGCCGCCCTGCTCACCGCGGTCTGGCAGCACGCGACGCCCGGCGGGCGGCGGCGGATGCTGGGGACCGCCGTGGCTGTCGTGCTGCTGACGGTGCCGGTGCACTGGTCGCGGAACGAACGCTGGGTCGCGCCGGCCGAACTGTCCGCGCACGTGATGGACGAAATAGCGCCGGTCGCGGCCGCGCTGCCACCTGACGCCGTGCTGCAGCTCGACGACGACCGGGGCTCGCGGGCGAACCTCGACGCCAGCTTCGGGACACTGGTGGAGACCGCGGTGCGGCTGCGGACCGGGCTCGACCGGCGCGTGTGGATCGAGCCGCCGGTCATCGACTGGGAAGCGGGCGGCCTCGTCGCGCCGGAGCCGGGAGATGTCGCCGCGCGCTTCGCGCTGCGCGGCGGCGTGCTGGCGAGAGTGGGCGCGGACCCGTAAGCGGCGAAGGGCGCTGGGCTGCCGGCGGCGGGCCGCGCGGGCGCACTTGTCGCGGGTGCACGTTACCGGTACTCTATCGCCCATCTCCGGGAGGTCGTCGATGGCCCAGGTTTCGATTACCGTCAACGGCAGGCGGCGCACGGCCGACGTCGAGCCGCGCCTGCTGCTGGTGCATTTCCTCCGCGAGCACCTCAACCTGACCGGCGCACACGTCGGTTGCGACACCAGCCAGTGCGGCGCCTGCACCGTCCTGCTCGACGGCCGCAGCGCGAAGTCGTGCACCATCTTCGCGGTCCAGGCCGACGGCTCCGAGGTCACCACGATCGAGGGGCTCGCGGACGGCGACCGGCTCCATCCCCTGCAGGAAGGGTTCTGGGAAGAGCACGGCCTGCAGTGCGGCTACTGCACGCCCGGCATGATCTTGTCGGCCGTCAACCTGCTGAACGACAACCCGTCGCCGACGGAGCAGGAGATCCGCGACGGTCTCGACGGCAACCTCTGCCGCTGCACCGGCTACCAGCACATCGTCAACGCGGTGCAGCACGCCGCCGGCCAGGCAAGCAACGAGTAGGCCGTGACGGCGCCGGCAGTCCTGCCCAAGCTCGTCGGCCAGCGCGTCAAGCGGCGTGAGGATCCGCGGCTCATCCAGGGCCGCGGCACCTACGTCGATGACGTCAAGCTCGCGGGCATGCAGCACCTCGCGTTCAAGCGCAGCGACGTTCCCCATGGCCGGATCGTGGCGATCGACACGAGCGCAGCGGAGGCGCTCGACGGCGTGGAGGCGGTCTTCACCGGGGCGCAGATTGCGGAATTCCTCGGCCCCATGCCGATCCTGACGCCGTTTCCCGCGCCCGAGCATCGCGCGGTCGCCGTGGACGTTGTCCGTTTCGTCGGCGATCCCGTAGCGGTGGTCGTGGCCCGCGACCGCTACGTGGCGCGCGACGCGGCCGACGCCATCACCGTCGACTACGAGCCCCTGCCCGCAGTGGTCGACCCCGAGACCGCGCTGGAGGGTAAACCGGCGGTGCTGCACACGGATTTTCCTGACAACCGCCTGGTCGGCCCGCTACGCACGGGTACCGGGGCCGGCCGCGGCGGAGACGTCGACGACACCGCGATCGATCAGGCGTTCGCTGCCGCCGAGGTCGTGATCTCGCAGCGCATGGTCAACCAGCGTCTCGCGCCGACCGCCATCGAGCCGCGCGGCGTGGTGGCGCACTACGAGCCGGGCAAGGAGACGCTGACCGTCTGGTCGTCGACGCAGAACCCGCACATCCTGCGCACCCGCGTCGCCGCGCTGATGGGCCTGGGCCAGGACCAGGTGCGGGCCATCGCCCCGGAGGTGGGCGGCGGCTTCGGCGCGAAGATCACCATCTACGGCGAGGACTACGTGGCGGCGGCGGTCTCGAAGCGGCTGGGCCTGCCGGTCAAGTGGGTGGAGGACCGCTCGGAGGCGTTCCTGGCCACGATCCACGGGCGCGGCATCATCGGCTACGTGGACCTCGCCGCCCGGCGCGACGGCACGGTCCTCGGACTGAAGCTGCGGCTGGTGGCCGACATCGGCGCCTACAACATGCTGCTGACGGCCGCCGTCCCGACGCTGACGATGCTGATGGCGAACGGGACGTACGCCTTTCCCGCCGTGCGCGCGACGCTCGACGAGGTATTCACCAACAAGCCGCCGACAGACGCCTACCGCGGCGCGGGGCGCCCCGAGGCGGCCTACTTCGTCGAGCGCGCAATGGACATGCTCGCGCGGGAGCTCGGCATGGATCCCGCCGAGGTGCGCCGCAAGAACTTCATCCGGCCGGACCAGTTCCCCTACCGGACGCAGATGGGCGCCGTGTACGACTCGGGCGACTACGAGCGGGCGCTCGATCGCGCGCTGGAGGTGTCCGGCTGGGAACGGCTCAAGGCCGAGCGCGACGCGGCCCGGGCGGACGGCCGGCTGGTCGGACTGGGCCTGTCCATGTACGTGGAGATCTGCGGCATCGGACCGTCCGCCGCGCTGCCGAACGGTGGCTGGGAGCATGCCCAGGTGACCGTGGAGCGCGACGGACGGATCAGCGCCGCCACCGGCGTGTCGCCGCACGGACAGGGGAACGAGACCACCTTCGCCCAGATGCTGGCGGACCAGTTCGGCGTGCCGCTGGAGCACATCCGGATCCACCACGGCGACACCGCGGTGGTCAAGCAGGGGATCGGCACGTTCGGCAGCCGCTCGCAGGCGGTCGGCGGGGCGGCGCTGCATCTGGCCGGCGGCAAGGTCAAGGCGAAGATGGCGAAGTTCGCCGCCGCCCTGCTCGAAGCGCACGAGGAAGACCTCGTCTTTGAGAACGGCAACATCGCGGTGGCTGGCTCGCCGTCGGCGTCGAAGACGTTCGCCGAGGTAGCGGCATATGCGCACCGCCCGCTCCAACTGCCCGCCGGACTGGAGCCCGGGCTGAGCGAGGAAGCGTTCTTCGAGCCGCGCAACAACACCTATCCGTTCGGCTGCCACATTGCGCTGCTGGAAGTGGACCGCGACACCGGCGAGCCGCGCCTGCTGCGGATGGTGGCGGTCGACGACGCCGGCAACCTGATCAATCCGCTGATCGTCGAGGGGCAGATACACGGCGGGCTCGCCCAGGGCATCGGGCAGGCACTGGTGGAGGAAGTCGTATACGACGCCGACGGCCAGCCGCTGACCGGCTCGCTGATGGACTACGCCATTCCGCGCGCGAGCGACTTCCCGCGCTTCGAGCTCGGGAGCACGGTGACGCCGACGCCCGTCAACCCGCTGGGCGCCAAGGGCGTCGGCGAAGCCGGGACGATCGGATCGACGCCGTGCATCGTCGCCGCGGCGGTCGACGCGCTGAGCGGATTCGGCGTACGGCACATCGACATGTTGCTGCGGCCCGAGAAGCTGTGGCGCATCATTCAGGGAGGCAACAGGTGATTCCAGCCGCTTTCGAATACGCGCGGGCGACATCGCTCGACGACGCGATCGCCCGGCTCCGGGCCGCCGGCGGCGCCGGCAAGCTCATCGCGGGGGGGCACAGCCTGGTGCCGTTGATGAAGCTGCGCCTGAGCGAGCCGGCGGTGCTCATCGACATAGCCCATATCCCGGACCTGGCCGGCATCCGCGAGTCCGACGGCGTCATCGAAATCGGCGCCGGCGCCACGCACCACGACGTGGCGACGTCCGCCCTGCTGCGCGAGCGCTGTCCCGTGGTGGCCGACACCGCCGCCGTCATCGGCGACCCACAGGTCCGCAACCGGGGCACCCTCGGCGGCAGCCTGGCGCATGCCGACCCCGCCGCCGACTACCCCGCAGCCATGCTGGCCGTGGACGCCGACTTCCACCTCAAGGGACCGGACGGCTGGCGCGTCGTGAAGGCGCGCGACTTCTTCCAGGACGTCTTCACGGTCGATCTGGGCGAGGAAGAGATCCTTGCGAGGGTCACGTTCGCGCCGGCGCAGGCATCTGCGTACGCCAAGCTCCACCAGCGCGCGTCGCGCTTCGCCATCGTCGGCGTGGCCGCCGCGCTGGACGTTGCCGAGGGCGTCATCCGCACGGCGCGCCTCGGCCTGACCGGCGCCGCGTCGAGCGCGTCGCGGCTGGCCGGCGTCGAGGCCGCGCTGCAAGGCCAACCCGCCACCGCGCAGACCGCGGCGGCCGCGGCGGCCGGCGCCGCCGACGGCATCGAAGACTTCAACGCCGACATCCACGGCAGCGCGGAGTACCGCCGGGCCATGGTGCCGGTATTCGCCCGCCGGGCGCTGGAGGCCGCGCTCGGGCGCGCGGATCAGCAGTCATGACAGCCTCTCCCGTCGCACCGAAGTTCATCGGCCAGCGCGTCAGGCGGCGCGAGGACCCGCGCCTGATCCAGGGCCGCGCGACCTACGTCGACGACGTCAAGCTGGCGGGCATGCTGCACCTCGCGTTCAAGCGCAGCGACGTCGCGCACGGGCGCATCCTGTCCATCGACACCGGCGCCGCGGAAGCGATCGACGGCGTCGAGGCGGTGTTCACCGGAGCGCAGGTGGCGGAGATGCTCGGTCCGCTGCCGACCCTGCTGCCCTTCCCGGCGCCCGAACGCCGCGCCGTGGCGACCGACGTCGTCCGTTTCGTCGGCGAGCCTGTGGCCGTGGTAGTGGCCCGCGACCGCTACGTGGCGCGGGACGCGGCCGACGCCATAACGGTCGACTACGAACCGCTGCCGGCGGTGACCGATCCCGAGCAGGCCATGACCGGCCAGCCGGCCCTGCTGCACGCCGACTTCCCGAACAACCTGATGCTCGCGTCGGTGCCGATGGGCACCGGTGTCGGGGCGGACGGCTCGGTCGACGATGCGGCCATCGACCAGGCGTTCGCGGACGCCGAGGTCGTGATCTCGCAGCGGATGGTCAACCAGCGGCTCGCGCCGACGCCGCTGGAGCCGCGCGGCGTCGTCGCCCACCACGAGCCGGGCAAGGACACCATCACCATCTGGTCGTCGACCCAGTCCCCGCACCTGCTGCGCTCGTTCATCGCCTCCATGTTCGACATGGGCGAGGACCAGGTGCGCGCCATCGCGCCCGAGGTCGGCGGCGGCTTCGGCTGCAAGTCGGCGGGCTCCGCCGAGGAGTTCGTGGTGACCGCGGCTTCCCGGCGTCTGGGCGTGCCGGTCAAGTGGGTGGAGGAGCGTTCGGAGGCGTTTCTCGCGACTGCCCACGGCCGCGACCTCATCGGCTACGTCGACCTGGCGGCCAGGCGCGACGGCACGCTGCTCGGCATCAAGCTGCGCATCATCGCCGATGTCGGCGCCTACAACAATATTTTCACCGCCGCCATTCCGACCTCCACGATGATGATGGCGAGCGGCAACTACGCCATCCCGGCCGTCCGCGCGACGCTCGACGAGGTACTCACCAACAAGACGCCGACCGACGCCTACCGCGGCGCGGGCCGCCCGGAAGGGATCTATTTCCTGGAGCGGGCGATGGACATGCTGGCCCGCGAGCTGGGGATGGATCAGGCCGATCTGCGCCGCAAGAACTTCATACGGCCGGAGCAGTTTCCGTATACCACCCAGACCGGCATCCAGTACGACTCGGGCGACTACGGCAAGGCGCTCGACCTCACGCTGGAGAAGGCCGGCTGGGAGCAGCTCAAGGCCGAGCGGGACGCCGCCCGCACGGAGGGCCGGCTGGTCGGACTGGGCCTGTCGATGTACGTCGAGATCTGCGGCGTCGGGCCCTCCGCGTCGATGCCGATGGGCGGCTGGGAACACTCGCAGGTCACCGTCGAGCGGGACGGGCGGATCAGCGCCACGACCGGCGCGTCGCCGCACGGCCAGGGCAACGAGACCACCTTCGCCCAGATGCTCGGCGACCAGTTCGGCGTGCCGCTGGAGCACATCAGGATCCATCACGGCGACACGGCGGTGGTGAAGCAGGGCAGCCTCGGAACCGGCGGCAGCCGCTCGCAGGCCGTGGGCGGGACGGCCATGATGCTGGCCGGCGGCAAGGTCAAGGACAAGATGGCGAAGTTCGCGGCGCTGCTGCTGGAGGCGCACGAGGCCGACCTGGTGTTCGAGAACGGCCGCATCGGCGTCAAGGGGGCCCCGGCCGCCGCAAAGACGTTCGCCGAGGTGGCCGCCTACGCCTACCGGCCGGTCAAGCTGCCGGAAGGCCTCGAGCCCGGCCTCAGCGACGAGGCGTTCTTCGAGCCGGCCAACAACACCTATCCCTTCGGCTGCAACATCGCGATGGTGGAGATCGACCGCGACACCGGCGAGCCGCGGCTGCTGCGCCTGGTGGCGGTCGACGACGCGGGAAACCTGATCAACCCGCTGATCGTCGAGGGGCAGGTGCACGGCGGATTGGCCCAGGGCATCGGCCAGGCGCTGATCGAGGAGGTCGTGTACGGCGACGACGGCCAGCCGCTGACCGCCTCGCTCATGGACTATGCGCTGCCGCGCGCGAGCGACTTTCCGCGCTTCGAGCTGGACAGCACCGTGACCCCGACGCCGGTGAACCCGCTCGGCGCCAAGGGCATCGGCGAAGCCGGCACGATCGGCTCGACCCCGTGCGTCGTGTCGGCCGCCGTCGACGCCCTGAGCGAATTCGGCGTGCGCCACGTCGACATGCTGCTCCGCCCGGAGAAGCTCTGGCGCATCATCCACGGAGACCGGTGAAGCTGCCGCGCCGACTGTGAGAGGATACGGGCCATGCGCTGCAGAACATCCTGGCTCTCCGCCGCCATCTTCGTGCTTGCCACAGCGCCGCCGCTGACGGCGGAAGACTGGCCGGAATGGCGCGGCGCCGGGCGCCTGGGCGTCTGGACCGAAACAGGCATCCTCGAGGAATTTCCGGCGGGTGGTCTGACCGCGACCTGGCGCGCACCAATCCGCGGAGGCTACGCGGGCCCGTCCGTGGCGGACGGCCGCGTCTTCGTAACCGACGGGCGGCGCGCGGACCCGCGCAGTACGGCCGCGGTCGAGCGCCTGCTCGCCCTGGACGAAACCACGGGCGAGGTGCTGTGGACCCGCGAGTGGGACACGAACTACGCGGGACTGCAGCTCATCTACGCGACCGGCCCGCGCGCCACGCCGACTGTGGACGGCGACCGCGTCTATGCCGTCGGCGCCATGGGGAACCTGCTCGCGGTGAACGTGGCGGACGGC
Organism: Vicinamibacterales bacterium; assembly: GCA_965207665.1. Lineage (GTDB taxonomy): Bacteria > Acidobacteriota > Vicinamibacteria > Vicinamibacterales > UBA8438 > JAAXGX01. The sequence goes on along the minus strand of CBDBMV010000002.1, from coordinate 1,070,402 downwards.
AGCGTGCTGTGGCAGAAGGATTACGTCCGCGACTTCAATGCCGCCATTCCGTCATGGGGCATCTCGGGCGCGCCGCTCGTGGACGGCGACCGGCTCATATGTCTCGTGGGCGGCGAGCCGGACGCCAAGGTCATCGCCTTCGACAAGCTGACCGGCGAGGTGCTGTGGCAGGCGCTCTCGTCCGATTGGGAACCCGGCTATACGGCGCCGATCATCGTCGACGCGGCGGGCACGCGGCAGCTCATCGTCTGGCACCCGCGTGCGATCAGCTCCCTCGATCCGGAGACCGGCGCCGTCTACTGGGAGGTGCCCCATGTCGTCGACATGGGCATGACCATCCCCACCGCCGTGCACAGCAACCCGTACATGTTCGTGACCTCGCAGTACGGCGGCGCCCGCATGCTGCGGCTGGCCGAATCCCACCCGGACGCGGTGCTGGCGTGGGAGGGCGTCGGCCAGAGCGACCCGGAATCCGGCCGGATCCTCGACACGCTCGACTCCGTAATCGGCACGCCGGTGATCCAGGGCGACTACCTGTACGGTGTGGACAGCTACGGCGCCCTCCGCTGCCTGGAGCTGCGGACGGGCCGGCGCGTCTGGGAAACCGACGCCCTCATCGGCGCTCGCTACCGCCATGGCACGGCCTTCATCGTGCGGCACGAGGATCGCTACTTCATCAATACCGACGGCGGCGATCTCGTTATCGCGCGGCTCTCGCCGGAGGGCTACGACGAGATCAGCCGCACGCGCCTGATCGACCCCACCAGTCCCGTCACCCACCGCCGCGCGCAGGGTCCGGTCGTGCACTGGTCGCACCCGGCGTACGCGAACCGCCACATTGTCACGCGCAACGATGAAGAGATCGTCCGCTTCTCGCTGGCCGCAGCGCCGTAGCAGGTTGGCGCTGGCGGCGGCCATGTCGCTCGCCGCCGCGGCCGGCGCGGCGCAGCCGGCCGGCGACACGCAGCGCCTCACTGCGGTCATCGCGGATCTGCACATGGGCCTCGGCCAGGACGCCGCCGGCGCGTGGCTGGCCAGCGAGGACTTCCGCTGGGCGGACGAGTTCGAGCGCTTTCTCGAAGCCCTCGACGCGGAAGGCGGCGGCGCAACCGACCTCATCCTGAACGGCGACACGTTCGAGCTGGCGTCGTCCGCCTGTGTCTATGACGACCTCGAGCTGGGGTGCACGGAGCCGGAGGCGCTCGCCGAACTCGAGCGGGTGCTCGTGGCGCACGCCCGCGCGATCGACGCACTGGCCGCATTCGCCCGCGGCGGCTCGAACCGCGTCGTCCTGGTGCCGGGCGACCGCGACGCCGCCCTCCTCTTCCCGACAGTCCGCGCCCGCGCCGAGGCAGCGCTGGGGAGCGGCCGGGCCGCAGTGGCGGCGGGAGGCGCCTGGGTAGCGGCCGACGGGCAGGTGTACGTGGAGCACGGGCACCAGATCGGCTGGCGGGCGGACCGCTTCGCCGACTGGCCGGAGCCGTTCGTCGAGCGCGGGGGCCGGCGACATCTGGAGCGGCCGTGGGGCGCCCGCACCGCCGGCACCCTGCTGCAGGAGCATGAGCAGCGCTACCCCGTGGCGGACAACTTCGCGGACTTGGGCGCCGGCCTGTCGCACGCCCTGGCCGCCGCCGAAGCCACGGACTTGGGTGCGGAGGCGGCCGACTTGCTGCATTACGTCCTCTTTCGCATGCCCTGGCAGCAGTTCCGCCTCGATCTGGACATCGGCGACGTGCAGCCGCCCACGTGGGACCTGGTGTCCGTACGGACGCAGGGGCCGCCGTTTCTGGTCGACTCGCTGCCCGACGACGACCGCTTCAAGCCGCTGGCGCAGCGGGCGCTGGAGGCCGGCAGCCTCGAGGCGCTGATGGGCGCTCTGGGCGACGCTGAGCTGAACGCGCTCTGCGATTACCGGGCCGCCCTGCGCCGGTCGCGCCGGCGTCTCGAGCGCTACCTGACCCAGAACGATCCCCTGGGACCGCCGGTGGCCGAATGCCCGCGCCTGCCGGACAGCCGCGGCGGGCAGTTCGACTACTTCTGGCGGTCGCGCGACCTGATCTATGGCGACCGTCTCGAGACCGTGCAGGCCGGCCTCCCCGACCGCGGGCGGCCGATCGCGGTCTTCGTCCATGGCCATACGCAGCTCGTCGACTGGCGCCAGCGCATCCTGCTGTCGACCAGCCAGGGCCGGCCCGTCATCGTCGACGGTTTCTCGCCGGTGCGCGACGCGCTCGCGCCGGTGGTGGTCAACGGCGGCGCCTGGCAGCGGACCATCACGCCGGTCCAGTTCGTGCGGCTGCAGGCCGAGAGCGGGCTCTCCGACGCCGGGCTCATGCGCACGCTGCGCCCGGAGCACCTCGCGCCGTGCTACAGCTTCGTCCAGGTCGATCCCTACGACGTGATGCCCGCGGCGCCGCGCATCCGCTACTGGCGGGAGGCGGACAGCGGAGGCTGGGAGCTGGCGGCCGTTTGCGACCGCGAGCCCGAGCTGCCGCCGGGAGATACCCCCTAGGAAGACGCACGGCGTGGCCTCAGCTCGCGCCCTGATCTCCGCCGCCGGCGCCGAGCGCCTCCACAAGAGTGATCAGGGCGGACAGGTCGTCCCGCCCCCTGCCCTGCCCGTGGAGGCCGTTGATGTACTGCATCGTGAGCGCACCGGCGGGAAGCGCGACGCCCAGGTCGTGCGCCAGCCGCAGGACGATGTCGAGATCCTTGTGATAGAGCCGCGTCTCGATGCCGGCCGCGAAGTCGCGCCGCACCATCCGGTCGCCGAAGAAGTCGAGCACGCTGCTCGACGCCATCCCGCCGAGCAGCGCCTCCCGCACCTGGCCCGCGTCGAGACCGGCGCGCCGCGCCAGCACCAGCGCCTCGGCCACACCCTGCACCGTGACGAGGAGCAGCAACTGGTTGCATGCCTTCGTCGCCTGCCCCGCACCGTGGCCGCCCATGTGGCGCACCGTCGTGCCGAGACAGTCCAGCAGCGGCCTCGCGCGCGCCAGCGCGTCCGCGCTGCCGCCGACCATGATGGACAGGGTCGCGTCGCGGGCGCCGTGCGGACCGCCCGACACCGGCGCGTCCAGCATGTCGATGCCGCGCTCGGCCAGCTCGGCTGCAATGGTGCGCGTCGCGGCCGGATCGATGGTGCTCATGTCGATAACCACGGTGCCGGGTCGCGCGCCGTGCGCGACGCCGTCCGCGCCGAGCAGGACCGCCTCGACGTCGGCGGTTCCGGTCACCATCGTGATCACCGCGTCGCAACCGGCGGCCAGCTCGGCCGGCGTCGCCGCACTCGCCGCGCCGCGCTCGACCAGCGGCTCGAGGGAAGCGGCCCGACGCGCATGGACCGTTACCTCGTGTCCGGCCCGCAACAGATTGGTTGCCATCGGGCGTCCCATCACGCCCAGACCGATGAATCCGACCCGCATCGTTTGGTCCTCCAGTGGTGGAAGCCGTGTCCGCCGCGCGCGGGCCCGCTTGAGGCGCCGGCCTGCACGCGGATACGATAACCGTGCCAGCCAAACTTCAGGGAGGATGACAATGGCGGATCGAGACACCCGGCGCGCACGGTGCGCGGTGCTGCTTGTCGGTCTCGTACTGCTGCTCATGCATGCCATGCCCGCCACAGCCCAGGACCGGATGCCGCCGATACCGGAAGACCAGCTGACGGCCGAGCAGAAAGCGGCTGTCGAGGAGTTCAAGCGCGTGCGCCAGCGGCCGAACATCAGCGGTCCGTTCGTGCCGCTGCTCCGCAGCCCGGAAATGCTGAGCCGCGCCCGCAACGTGGGCGACCATGCCCGCTTCAACACCGTGCTTCCGACCCGGCTCAGCGAGATGGTGATCCTGATGACGGCGCGCCATTGGACGCAGAACTACGAATGGGCGGCCCACGCGCCGATCGCGGAGCGGGCAGGGCTGTCATCGGACGTGATCGCCGCCATTGCAGACGGCCGGCGGCCGGCGTCGATGGCCGACGACGAGGCGGTGCTCTACGATTTCTGCACCGAACTCTACCGCACGCAGGGCGTGAGCGATGCCACCTACGCGCGGATGGTGTCCGAATTCAAGGAGATCGGCGTCATCGACACCATCGGCATCATGGGTTACTACTCGATGCTGGCGATGGTCATGAACACGGCCCGCACGCCGCTCCGGGAAGGGCAGACGCCGGGCCTGAAGCCGTTTCCCCGGTAGCGGCCGGCGGCCCGGCCTCGTCAGAGCGCGTCGCGGCGCAACGCCTCGACCGTTTCGAGGGAGTAGGCCTCCGGGCTGAGGTGGCGCTGGCTCAGCGTGACGCCCGCGGTCAAGAGGATCTCGACCGCGGCCAACGCCGCGATCCCCGTGTACAGCCCCCGCCGCGACCGCGCCGCGAGCGCGGCCAGCCGCTCGAACGCCAGCGCGACGGCAATGGCGCTGGCCGGCAGCAGCAGGAACTGCCAGTAGTCGTGCGCCACGGCGCTGACACCGAAGCAGACGACATAGCCGGCGCTCGCAGCCAGCCAGATCACACCAATCTCCAGCGCCGGGTTCCGCTCGGACGCGCGCAGCGCGCCGACGCTCCGCCACGCCATGATTCCGAGCGCCGCCAGGCTTGTCAGGCCGAAGTACCGCCAGTGCAACTCGACGATGCGCGCACTCCAACCTGCGATGCCGCGCTCTCCCGCGCTGCCGATGCGCGCCGCCGCCAGCTCGCGCAGGTGCGCCAGGCCGCGCTCCTGCACCCACGCCAGATGGGCCAGGTCCGCCGCGAACAGCAGCGCTCCCAGTCCTGCCAGCAGCAGCAGCGGGCGCCGTGCGCGCGCATTGCGCCGCGCCGCGAGCTCCCAGGCCGCGTGCAGCGCGCAGGCGGCCATGACGAAGAAGCCGGCCCAGCCGGCGAGCGCCGCCCAGACGCAGCCGGCGGCGGCGGCGGCCAGCCAGCGCCCCGCGTGCAGCCCACCGTGGAGGTACTCCCAATAGCCTCTGACGATCAGCAGCGCCGCGGGCAGCACCAGCACTTCGTGGTTCAGCATGCGGCCGAAGAAGGCGGACTCCGGCAGCAGCACGAACAGCAGTGTCGCCAGCAGCGCGTCGCGCGGCCGCGGAAAGATCCGGCGGGCAAGTCCGAGGAACAGCGCGGCGGACAGCACGTGGAAGGCAACCGCGGTGGCGCGCGTCACGAGCGGCCCGTCCCTGCCGGTCAAAAAGTACGCCGCCGCCAGCACCAGTCCGGGCCCAGGGGGGTGATTGGCGTAGAACTCCCCGCTGCCGCGCGCCGGGGAGTAGAAGTAGTTCTGCGCCCTCGTCGTCCCGAGGCCGAGCTGCAGGTGCGCGCGCGCGAACGTGGCGTGGAGCGCGTTGTTGTCCTCGTGCTTCAGCCGATAGTCGCGCGTGATGCCGAGCGTCAGGAGCGCCGCCTGCAGGAGGAAGATCAGGGCGACCGCATGCCGCACCGAGGACCGCGTCATCTGGGGGCGATACTATACTGGCAGCCCATGAGCAACAGACTAGCCCGCATGTCTCACCAGCCTTCTGCTGCGGCCGCCGATCCGCTCGCTGTGGCGGGCCGTACTCCCTCACGCCGCTTCGACGTAGTCACGGCTACGCCTTCAGCGTCGTTCAGTCCGTGCGACCCACCACAGCGGCGCCTCGACGCCCTCACGACGAACGCTGGTGAGAAATGCGGGCTGATGCGCCATGTCGCCTGCGCCGCCGCCGGTGCGCTGCTGCTGGCCGCCGGCGCCTGCGGCGGTGCGCCCGGCGAAGCCGGCGCCGCCGCGCTGGCCACCACCTGCGAGCGGTTGATCGATCTCGAGCTGCCGGATACGACCATCACCCACGCCGCGCCCGCGCCGGCCGGCGGCTTCACGCCGCCCGGCGGATCCGCGGCGGTCGACGCGCCCGCCTTCTGCCGCGTCGCGGGGGTCATCGCGCCGGCCGTCAACTTCGAGGTGTGGCTGCCGGAATCCGGCTGGAACGGCAAGTTCCAGGGTATCGGCAACGGGGGCATGGCGGGGTCGATCTACTACGACCGGATGGCGACCGCCCTGCGCCGGGGCTACGCGACGGCGGCCACCGACACCGGCCACGTCTCGGAGGGTGTGTTCGACGCGACCTGGGCGTTCGGCCGGCCGGACCTGATCGAGGACTTCGGCCACCGCGGACTCCATCTGACGACCGTGAACGCCAAGGCGATCACCGCGGCGCACTACGGGCGGCCGCCGGACTACTCCTACTACGTCGGCTGCTCCAAGGGCGGCCAGCAGGGATTGATGGAGGCGCAACGCTACCCGGACGACTACGACGGCCTGATCGCCGGCAACCCGGCCCACGACTGGACGAGCTTCTACGCCGGCGCGCACCTCTGGTACTCGCTGGCGACGCTGGCCGATCCCGACAGCTACATCCCGGCCGACAAGCTGCCGCTGCTGGGTGACGCAGTGAACGCCGCCTGCGACGCGCTCGACGGGATCGAGGACGGCGTGCTGGACGATCCGCGCGCATGCGATTTCGATCCGGCGGAGCTGACGTGCGCGGCGGGCCAGGACCCGGCGACCTGCTTCACGGAGAAGCAGGTGGAGGCGGTGCGCGCCATCTGGTCGGGCGCGACGAACGCGGCCGGCGAGCGCATATACCCGGGACTCGTCCCGGGCGGGGAAGGAACGCCCGGCTGGGACCGCTGGGTCAGCGGCGAGGCGCCCTTCACGAGCCTGCACTGGCTGGCGGCCGAAGGGTTCTTCCGCAACCTCGTGTTCGACGACCTGGACTGGGATTTCCGCACGTTCGACTACGACGAGGACCTGGCCTTCGCGCTCGAGAAGGTAGGCGTCGCGCTGGATGCCGTGGATCCGGACCTGCGTCCGCTGCGCGACAACGGCGGCAAGCTGATCGTCTACCACGGCTGGAGCGACGCCGACATCTCCCCGCTGAGCTCGATCGATTACTACGCAGACGTGGTCTCGGTCGTCGGCGAGGGCCGCGAGCATGCGGCGGCGCTGGCGGACACGCGCGAGTTCTTCCGCCTGTTCATGGCGCCGGGGATGGGCCATTGCGCCGGCGGTCCCGGCCCGGACCGCTTCGACGCGCTGACCGCGCTGGAGCAGTGGGTGGAGGAAGGCAGGGCGCCGGACCGGATTGTCGCCTCACGCATACGTGACGGCGAGGTCGACCGCACGCGTCCGCTGTGTCCCTACCCGGAGGTCGCCCGCTGGACCGGCAGCGGGAGCACCGACGACGCCGCGAACTTCGAGTGCGCGATGCCGTGAGGCGTCACCGTCACGGGACGGCGGTGTCCGCCACGGCCCGGTCGGCGCGCTCCTGCACCGTGCCGGGGACGCCCAGCCGGGTGTTCGCGCCCAGCTCGGCCAGCAGCACCGCCGTTTCGGGGAACGCCTGGAACTGGAACGACTGCTTCGACCCCTCTGCCAGCCGGTACGGCGTGCGGCCCCGGTAGTCGCGCGCGTCGATGTCGGCGCCCTGCTCCACCAGGTACTCCACGACTTCGTTCAGGCCGCGGAACGCCGCGCCGTGCAGCGCGGTGAAGTCCGCTTCGTTGACCGCGTTTATCTCCGCGCCCGCCTTCAGCAGCATCCGCGTGGCCTCCTCGGCGCCGGGCGAGCGCGCGCCGCGCGTCCAGTTCGGCCGGAACGTCGAGCGGCCGAGACCGGCGGCCGCCATGAACGGGGTGGTGCCGTCGTCGGTCGTGAGCGACTGGTCGGCGCCAGCGTCGAGGAGCACCTGCACGATATCGGCGCTGCCCTCGACGCGATAGTTCGCCGATTCGGCAGCGGCGCTCCGGTAGGCGCCTTCCGACGCCGCGCCGAACGCCGCTACCCAGAGCGCGGTGGCGCCGCGCAGGTCGCCCGTGCCGCAGGCGAACCGCTCGAACGCTCCCTTCTTCGGATAGCCGATGTAGTTCATCAGCATGGCCGAGGTCGTGATGCGGCCGTCGGGATCAGCGCCGGCCGCCAGCAACGCCGCGATGATCGGGAGGCGCTGCGCGGCGGTCAGGTAGATCCGGCCGCCCCGGGAGCGGTAGCGGCTGACGTACCGTGCGTCGCCGTGCCGCAGGTCCCAGTCGGCAAGCCAGGTGTCGACGTTGCCGGCGGCGGCGGCCAGCGCGGGGATGCCGTCGATGCGCGTATTGGGATCGGCGCCTTCCTCCAGCAGGAACAGGGCGAAGTCGTCATGCCCGTCGATGATGGCGAACGGCAGCGGATAGGTGCCGTCCGCACCCGGCTGGTCGACGTCGGCGCCGGCCGCGAGCAGCAGCCGCGCCGTCTCGATGTCGCCGTGCTGCGCCGCGGTCAGCAGCGGCGTCATTCCCTTGGCGGTCGAAACGCGCACGTCCGCGCCGGCGTCGAGCAACGCTTCCACGATGGGCCGGTGCGGCGCCGCAATGGCCCACATCAACGCCGTGGCGCCCAGCTCCGCCGTGGCCGCATCGATGTCGGCGCCGTGCTCCAGGAGGGCGTGAACGATGTCGAGGTTGCCGGTGCGCGCCGCCACCATCAACGGCGTGAGGCCGTTGCCCTGGGCGAGGTCCGCGGCGGCGCCCGCGGCGAGCAGCCTCTGGACCAGCGCCAGGCTGGCGTTCTCCGACGCGCGAATGAGCGGCGTCACGCCGTGGTCGTCGGCGGAATCCGGATCGGCGCCCGCCGCCAGCAGCAGCCCGGCTGTCGCGAGATCGTCCCGGTGGGCCGCCCAGAGCAGGGCGGTGACCCCGTCGGACCGGCGGGCGTCGACATCAACACCCTCGTCGATCAGCGCCCGCACGGCGGCCGCGTCCTGCCGCGCCGCGGCAGCCACAAGCCGGAGGTCGGGCTCGGCCGCCGCAACTCCCGTCGCGGCGGCCAGCATGCCTGCGAGAACGCCGGTTGCAACAGTCCGCCGGATAGCTGTGGACCCCATCGTGCGCCTCCCGGCGACGCCGAACACCCTACCAGCGCTTCAACCGGAACGCTTCGGCGGCGGCCGGATCGGGCTCGCGGTAGGTGGCGTGGCACGCCTGGCATGCCGCGTCGACCGCCGCCAGGGCCTCGCCGACCGCGGCCGGGTCGACCGTCACCTCCGACAACTGCGCATCGAGCTCGTCGAGGCTCCGGGTCGCGGTGCGCACCATGCCGATGGCGTCCTCGCGCGCGTTCTTGCGCCAGAAGACAATCGTCGGCGCGAGCTGCTCCCGCGCGCGCGTCACCCTGACCTTGGCCTCCTCGAAGTCGCTCGCCTCGACCATGCGGGTCAGCAGCGAGAACTGCCGGCCGACGCCCTTCATCGCCTCGTCGAGATTGTCCGCGGTGAACAGCGGGTAGTCGGTGTCCCCGGACTGCCCCCCGGCCGGCTCCGCGCCGCCCATGCACACCGCAACCGCCGCCGCAATAACCAGATATCGCATCGCCATCAGGGTACCTGCTCGTCCGCCACCGCACGGTCGGCGCGCTCCTGCACCGTGCCGGGCACGCCGAGCCTCGTGTTCGCGCCGAGCTCGGCCAGCAGCTCCGCCGTCTCGGGGAACGCCTGGAACTGGAACGACTGCTTGGACCCCTCCGCGAGCCGGTACGCCGTGCGCCCCCGGTAGTCGCGCGCGTCGATGTCGGCGCCGTTGGCCACGAGATACTCAACGACTTCGTTGAGTCCGCGGTAGGCCGCGCCGTGCAGGGCGTTGAAGTCCGCCTCGTTGACCGCGTTGATGTCAGCCCCCGCCTCCAGCAGCACCCGCACGGCCGCCTCGGCGCCGTGCGAGCGCAGGCCGCGCGTGAGGTTCGGCCGGAACGTGCACTGCCCCAGTCCGGCCGCAGCCATGAAGGGCGTCGTGCCGTCGTCGATTGTCAGGGACTGATCGGCGCCGGCCTCCAGCAGTGCTTCGATGATTGCCGCCTGGTAGTCGGCGAGCTGCCGGCCTACTGCGTCGGGGATGGGCACGTAGCCCTGGCCGTTGGCGTAGTGTGCGGCCACCCACAGCGGCGTCGCGCCGCGCAGGTCGCCGGTGCCGCACGAGAACGACTCGAACGCGCCCTTGGTGGGATGTCCGATGTAGTTCATCAGCATGGCCGACGTCCCGATGCGCGCGTCGGGGTCGGCGCCGGCCGCGAGCAACGCCTCCACGAGCGGCAGGCGCTGCGCGGGCGTGAGGTAGATGCGGCCGCCGCCGGCCCGCTCCCGCACGGCGTACTGCGCGCCGCCATGCTCGCGGTCCCAGTGGAACGACCAGGCGTCGGTGTCGCCGGCCGCTGCGGCCAGGGCGGGAATGCCGCCGATCGTCGCGTTCGGGTCGGCGCCCTGTGCGATCAGGAACAACGCGAAGTCGTCGTGCCCGTCGACGATGGCGAACGGCAGCGGATAGGTGCCGTCCGCACCCGGCTGGTTGACGTCGGCCCCGGCGGAAATCAGCAGTTGCGCGGTCTCGATGTCGCCTTGCTGCGCCGCGGTCAGCAGCGGCGTCATGCCCTTGGTGGTGGATACGCCGACGTCCGCGCCACCCTCCAGCAGCCGCTCCACGATGATGCGGTGCGGCGCCGCAACGGCCCACATCAGCGCCGTGGCGGCGGTTTCGTTGGTCGTCTTGTTGACGTCCGCGCCGTACGCCATCAGCGCCCGGACCACCTCGATGTTGCCGGTGCGCGCGGCTACCATCAGCGCCGTCAGCCCGCTGGCCTGGGCGGCGTTCGGATCGGCGCCGGCAGCGAGCAGCATGTCGACCGTGGCGGCGCTGGCGTTCTCGCTCGCCCGCATCAGCGGCGTCACGCCGTAGTCGTCCGCGGCGTTGACGTCGGCGCCGGCGTCGAGCAGCAACCGGACCGACTCCCGGTCGTCCCAGTGGGCGGCCCAGAGCAGCGCCGTCGCGCCGTCGGCCCGGCGGGTGTCGGCGTCGGCGCCGTCGGCGAGAAGTTGCCTCACGGCCGCCGCGTCCTGCCGCGCGGCGGCGTCCACGAGCCGCAGATCCGGGCCGGCGGCGGCGAGGCCGACGGCCGCGGCCAGCGACCAGACGACGCCGGCTTGCGCCAGCGCCTGAATTCTGTTGCTCAATATTTGCTCCACGGTTGATATTATATGTGCGGAGTCGTTCACGACCCCGCAACCAAGTTCGTATATCGCGCGTGACCTGGAAAACCGTTTCCGGGGTGGATTGATATGCCAAGAATACCCGTCGTTGCACTTGGCCTCGCGTTTGCGCTTGCCGCGGCCCCCCAGGCCGCCCGGGCGCAGGCGCCGGCAGGCGAACCCTCTCGTGCGCTGCTCGACCGCTACTGCGTCACCTGCCACAACGATCGGCTGCAGACGGCCGGCCTGGCGCTCGACACGGTGGACATCGAGCGGGTGGCCGAGCATGCTCCGGTGCTGGAGAAGGTCGTGCGCAAGCTGCGCAGCGGCCAGATGCCTCCGGAAGGGCGTCCACGCCCCGACGCCGCTGCCGTCGACACGTTCCTCACGGCGCTGGAAGCAGCACTGGACCGCGAGAGCGCGGCCACGCCCGACCCCGGCCGCGTCGCCTCCCGGCGCCTGAACCGCGTCGAGTACGTCAACGCCATCAAGGACCTGCTGGACCTCGAGGTCGACGGCGCCGAGCTGCTGCCGAGCGACATGGCGGGCTTCGGGTTCGACAACAACGCCGACGTGCTGGCGATGACCCCGTCGCTGATGACGCGCTACATCGCCGCCGCCACCAAGGTCAGCCGCGCGGCGATAGGCAGCCTCGACAACCGGCCGATGATGCAGGTGTACGACGTCGGATTCGAAGAACGCGACGTGCGGGTGAACGAGGACATGCCGTTCTCGACCCTCGGCGGACTGTCGCAGCGGCACATGTTCCCGCTCGACGGCGAGTACATCTTCGCCGTCCGCCTGAAGCGCAACGCCACCGTCGAAACCATCGAGGGGATCGAGGAAGACGCACACCAAATCGAGCTGCGCGTCGACCACAAGCTGATCACGCGCTGGGATATCGGCGGCAGGTTTCCCGGTCCCGATCCCGGCGTGCTGATCGCGGTGCCCGAGGACGACGTCGAAGGCCAGCGGCTCCACGAGTACCGCATGACCGCCGACGACGCCCTCGAGATCCGGGTGCCGATCGAAGCCGGGCAGCGACTCGTCTCGGTGGCGTTCACCGACTCGGCGCCATCGCCGCACGGCCTCCGCGGCCAGCCGGGCATCGACAAGCTGTTCATCTCCGGACCGTTCGAGGGCACGGTGCCCGCCGACACGGCGAGTCGGCAGAGAATCTTCACCTGCCACCCGGCCGACGACGCCGGGACGGACGTGCAGGAAGCGTGCGCGCGGGAAATCATCACCACGCTCGCGCGGCGGGCATACCGGCGGCCGGTGACGGACGCCGACGTCGACCCGCTTGTCGCCGTCTACCGCGACGGCAACACAGAGCGCGACTTCGACTTCGGCGTCGAGCTCGCCCTGGAGGCGCTGCTGTCGATGCCCGAGTTCCTGATGCGCATCTACGAGGAGCCGCTCGATCTCGATCCCAGTGAGCCGTACCGCCTGAACGATCTGGAGCTCGCATCGCGGCTGTCGTTCTTCCTGTGGCGCTCGATTCCGGACGACGAGCTGATCGACCTCGCCGCGGCGCAGCAGCTCAGCGAGCCGGACGTGCTCTCCGGTCAGATCAGGCGCATGCTGGAGGACGAACGCGCCTCGCGGTTCATGAACGACTTCGTCGGCCAGTGGCTGCAGATCCGCAACATCAACGAGCAGGCGCCCGACGGCGCGCTGTTTGCACAATTCAACGACACGCTGCGCCGGGCCATGGTGGAAGAGACGCAACTCTTCTTCGAAAGCCAGGTGCGCGCCGACCGGCCCATCCAGGAGCTGCTGACCGCCGACTACAGCTTCCTCAACGAGCAACTCGCCCGCCACTACGGGATGGAGGGGATCTACGGCAGCCGGTTCCGGCGCGTCGACTGGACAGACGACCGGCGGCACGGTCTGCTCGGTCACGCCAGCCTGCTGACCGTCACCTCGTACGCCAACCGGACCTCGGTGGTGCTGCGCGGCAAGTGGGTGCTCGAGACGTTGCTCGGCGCGCCGCCGCCGCCGCCGCCGCCCAACGTGCCGCCGCTCGAGGAAGACGAGGCCGGGGCCGCGCCGACGTCGCTGCGCGAGAAGATGGAGCAGCACCGGCGCAATCCGGTCTGCGCCACCTGCCATACCGAAATGGACCAGCTCGGCTTCGCGATGGAGCATTTCGACGCCATCGGCCAGTGGCGCGAGACGGACCGCGGCGCGGATATCGACGCCACCATCGAGTGGGCGGGGCGCACGATCGACAGTCCCAGGACGTTCCGGGAGGCGCTGGTCGCCAAGGGCGACGAGTTCGAGCGAACCGTGGTCGAGAAGCTGCTGACCTATGCGCTCGGCCGCGGCGTCGACTACTATGATGCGCCGACCATACGCGGCATCGTGCGGGATCTGGCCGGCTCCGACTACCGCTGGTCGGCTATCATCGAGGGCGTTGTCACGAGCATGCCGTTCCAGATGCGGCGTGCCGCGGATCCGGCCGACCAGCCGGCGGCGACCGCGGCGGCCGACGCGGGACAGTAGACTCGACGCTGAACACGACTGAGGCGAGAGAGGACTTCACCCATGGTCATCACGAAGATGCAACTGCCACGGCGGACCGTCTTGCGGGGCCTCGGCGTCAGCATGGCGCTGCCCCTGCTCGACAGCATGGTGCCGGCGCTGACCGCGCTGAGCAAGACCGCCGCCGCGCCGGTGCGCCGGTTCGGCGTCTTCTACATCCCGAACGGGATGTCGATGCCGTACTGGTCGCCGAAGGCGGAGGGACCGCTCACCGAGCTGCCGCCGACGCTGCGCTCGCTGGCCGGCTTCGAGGACCGCGTCCTCATGTGCGGCGGCCTGGATGACGAAGCCGCCAACCTCGTGAAGGGCGGCGGCGACCACGCCCGCTCGGCCGGCACGTTCCTCACCTGCATTCCGTTCAAGATTACCGCGGGCGCGGACGTATACGCCGCCGTCTCGGTGGACCAGATGGCGGCTCGCGAGCTGTCGAAGGAAACGCAGCTCGCCTCGCTGGAGCTGGGCATCGAGTCGAACGCGATGCTCGGGTCGTGCGACGGCGGAGCCAGTTGCGCCTATACCAATACCGTCGCGTGGCGCACGCCGACCACGCCGCTGCCCATCGAGAACGACCCGCGCGCCGTGTTCGAGCGGCTGTTCGGTACGAGCGGCAGCACGGACCCGAAGGCGCGGCTGGCGCGGCTGCGCCGAGACCGGACAATCCTCGACCTGGTTGGCGACGAGCTCGACGACCTGGAGCGTGTGCTCGGCAGTGGCGACCGGGTGAAGCTGGACGAGTACCTGGAGTCGGTGCGCGACATCGAGCGCCGCATCTCCATGGCCGAGGAGCAGAACACCCGCGAGTTGCCGGTGGTCGACCAACCGGTTGGCGTGCCGAACGACTACGCCGAGCACGCCAAGCTCATGATGGACCTGCTGGCGCTCGCGTACCAGACCGACCTGACGCGGATCAGCACGTTCATGCTGGCGCGTGAGGTGTCAGGCCGCGCGTATCCGGAAATCGGCGTGCCCGACTCGCACCACCCGCTGTCGCACCACCAGGACGAACCGGCCAAGCTGGAGCGGCTGCACAAGATCAACGAGTACCACTTCCAACAGTTCGGGCACCTGGTCAAGAAGATGTCCGAGACGCCGGACGGCGACGGGAGTCTGCTCGATTCCACGCTGTTCCTGTATGGCACCGGCATCAGCGACAGCAACACGCACTTCCACGACGATTTGCCGATTGCGCTGATCGCGGGGAAGAACACCGGGATCCGGGGCGGGCGCTACGTCAGGTACGCGGACGGAACGCCGCTGGCGAACCTGCACCTGTCGATCCTGGAAAGCCTCGGCACGCCGGAAGAAGAGTTCGGCGACAGCACCGGGAAGCTGAAGCGGCTCAGCCTGTAGCGCTACTTCCCCGGATATTCGTCCGGTATTCCAGGCGGGATCTCGCCGAACATCACGTGCGCGGCGGAGGTTCCGGCCCACATCAGCCACGGGCCTTCCAGCCGTTCCTCGGTCGGCAGCCCGGTCGACGCGCCGGTCGCATGCGGCAGGTTGATCGAGATGTGCAGCTCCGCCTCCTCGATGGTCGGCCCGACCAGCTCGTACTGCATGGCGCCCGGGCTGACGTCGGCTTCCGGCCCGCCGCCGGCGAACAGCTCCGTGTAGCTGCGGGCACCCTCCGCGATGCGCCGGCGCATCCAGTCCATGACGTCCTGGAAGCTGGTGTGGTAGCACGACACGGCGAACCCCCGCGCCGGGCCGTCCGGCTCGCACACCAGCTCGTTGGTGCCCTGCCGGATGACCGACGGGGCGCCGTCCGCGCCGCGTACGATCACGGTGGCCCCGGCGCGCAACGGCTCGGGCGCCGCCAGCACCGCTTGCGCGACCTGCTCCTCGACCGACTGCGCGGCAGTTAGGTACGGCAGCGCCAGCAGCGCTGCAGCGACGACAAGACTCCTCATGGCGGCGGCTTCCTTTCTTGTGCCCGGCGCCGCAGTCGCGACGCAGCCGACCGCTACTGTACCGCTAGATGGGGCCGCACCGCCAAGCTGAAGATGGTTGCCTCGCGAGCGTAGCTGTAGGACGATAGGGCTTGTGTCAGGGAGGTTCGAGATGACAGGTCGATATCTCGTCGCGTTGCTGGCGGCGCTCGCCGTTGCGGGGCTCATGCCGGCGCCCGCCGCGGGGCAGTCCGGGAATGGTGGGGACGTCGGGCGAACGTCCTGGGGCGACCCGGACCTGCAGGGCCTGTGGTCGTACGCCACGCTCACGCCGCTGCAGCGGCCGGCCGAAGTCGAGGAGCGGCAGTTCTTCACGGAGGAGGAAGCCGCGGCGCGGAACCTGCGCGGCAAGTCCGACCGCCCCGATCGGCCCGGCGTCGATCCCGGCTCATACAACGCGTTCTGGGTGGATCGCGGAGAGGTGCTCCAGGACCGCCGCACGTCGCAGATCGTGGATCCGCCTGACGGGCGCCTGCCGCTCAACGCCGAAGGGCAGCGGCGCGTCGATGCGAAGCGCGAGCACCGGCGGATGCACCCGGCCGACTCCTGGCTGGACCGGCCCATCTGGGACCGCTGCATCACCTACCACGGCGTGCCCCCGGTCGGTACCAGCTACAACAACACGTACCACATCCTGCAAACGCCCGGGTTCGTCGCGGTCCAGGTCGAGAACATCCACGACGTCCGCATCATTCCGCTGACCGGCCGGCCGCATCTCGACGAACAGATACCGCAGTGGAACGGCGATTCCCGTGGTTACTGGGACGGCGACACGCTGGTGGTGGAGACGCGCGGCTACAGCGCCAAGTCCGAGCTGCGTTTCCCGACGACGCCCAACACGCGCGCCGTGGAGCGGTTCACGCGCCGGGGCGACGTGATCGACTACGAGTTCACCATCGAGGATCCGGAGATCTACGCCCGGCCCTTTACCGTCAACCGGCCGTTCCAGGCGGTGCCGGAGTACGTCATCTACGAATACGCCTGCCACGAGGGCAACTACGCGCTGCCGAACATCATGGCCGGCGAGCGCGCCGCGGAGGCCGCCGCGGCGACAGGCTCGAAGTAGGGACTGGCGCCGGTTGCGGGCTAGTTCAGGTGGATCAGGCCGCGGCGGACGGCCACGGCGAGGACGGCCGTGCGGTCGTTGACGTCGAGCTTCAGGTAGATGTTCCGCAGGTGCACCTGCACCGTTTCCTCGCTGATCCCCAGCGACGCCGCGATCTCCTTGTTGCGCATGCCCTGCGACAGGAGCTCGATTACCTGCAGCTCGCGCGGCGTGATGTGCTTGTGCCGGTTGCGCTCGGCCAGCAGCGACTGGACGTCGGCGCTGGCTATCGGCTGCCGGCCGCGATGCACGTCGCGAATGGCGTGAATCAGCTCGTCGGAAAGCGTGTCCTTCAGGACGTATGCGGCCGCGCCGGCCTCCAGGGCGCGGTAGACGTCCTCCTCGCCGTGGTACATGGTGAGCACTATGACGCGGGCGTCAGGGGACTCCCGCCGGATCTCCCGGATGGCGTCCAGGCCGCTCATGCCCGGCAACTGCAGGTCCATCAGCGTCACGTCCGGCCGGTGCTTGCGGAACTGGACGATGCCTTCCTCGCCCGTCGCCGCGGACGTCACGACCCGCATGTCGGGCTGCTGGCTCAGCAGCGAGGCGAGACCCTCCCGCACGAGACGGTGATCCTCGACGCAGAGGATACGAATCGTCATTGAAGCGGCAGGCGTACCTGCACCTCGGTGCCCGTCTCCGGGCTGCTCGTGACATCCACGCCGCCGCCGACCGATTCGGCGCGCTCCCGCATGCTCACCAGGCCCAGGTGCCCGCCCGCGTCGTCCGCGGGGCGGCTGGCGTCGAACCCGGCGCCGTCGTCGGCGACGCGCAGCAGGATGGCGTCGCCGTCGTATTGCAGAGCCACCTCGACGCGGCTCGCCTCCGCGTGGTGGAGGACGTTGGTGACCGCCTCCCGGCAAATCCTGACCAGTTGCTCTTCGGCTACCGTGGAGACCTGCCGCGGCGCGCCGGCGACGCTGAAGTCGAGCGCCAGCGCGGTGTCCCGGGTAACGTGCTCGCACGTCTCGCGAAGGGCCGTCGCCAGGCTGCGTCCCGAGGGCCTCGACCGCAGGCTCCATATCGATTCCCGCGCCTCGCGGATGTACTCCTCTACGTCCTTGCGGATGCTGCGCAGGCGCTGCTTCGCCTGCTCCGGCGCGCCGTCCAGGCTGCCGGCCAGCACGTCGAACTGCAACGCCACGCCGACCAGGCTCTGCAGCAGGGTGTCGTGGATCTCCCGGCTCAACCGCGCGCGCTCCGCCAATATCAGCGAGTAGCGCCGGTGAATCCGCATCTCCCTGACCTTCCATGCCCCAAGCAGCAACGCAACGAACGCGATGCCCCCGGCCGCGTAGAACCAGGTGGCCTGGTAGAAGGGCGGCGGCACGGACAACTCGAGGACCGCGCCCTCTCGGTTCCAGACGCCGCGGTTGTTGCGGGCAATCACCTGAAACCGGTAGTCCCCGGCCGGCAGGCCGACATAGAGCGCCTCGCGGCGCGTCTCCGGATCGACCCAGTCCGTGTCGAACCCGTCCAGCCGGTAGCGGAACTGTGTCCTCGCCGGCGCGGCATACGTCAGGGCCGTATAGCCGATGCGCAGTTGGGAGCCGCCCGTCGGCAGTTCCAGGGGCGACGCATGATCGACTGGCCGTCCGTCGACATGTACGGCCTCGATCCGTACCGGCGGCGGCGCCTGCTCTTCGGGAAGCTGTCCGGGGTCGATCACGACGGCGCCGCCGCCCGTGGCGAACCACAGCCGCCCGTCGGCGCCGCGCGCGCCGACCGGATGGCCCAGTCGGACCGGCATGTTCAGGACGCCATCGAACCGGTCGAACCGCCGAAACTCGACCTGGTGGCCGGGATTGGCGCCCAGCTTGTCGAATTCTGCGGGCTGCAGGGAAAGGATGCCGGAACGGGTGCCGACCCACAGACTGCCATCTGCGTCCTCTACCACCGTCGACACGGAATCGACCGGCAGGCCGTTGGCGCGCTGCGTCGCGGTGACAAAGCGCTCGCCGTCGAAGCGGCTGAGCCCGTCGCCGCCGCCCACCCACAGCACGCCGGCGCTGTTCTCGTACAGCACGTTGACGGCGCCGCTGAGCCCCGGGATCGGGTCGTAGAGCCGAAACTTGTGATCCCGGGCGATTACTCCCAGCTTGCCGTCGGTGAAGCCGATCCAGACCCTGCCGGCCGCGTCCGTATAGGCCGTATAGACGGTGCCGCGATGCTCTTCGGGCAGCGCCTCGTAGCGGTCCAACCGTCCCCGGCTCCAGCGGAATACTCCGTTTTGCATATCGCAGATCCACAGATCGCCGCGCGAATCCGTGGTCAAGGCCGACACCCATGAGAACGGGGCATTCTCCGGCAAGTTCACGGCCGTGAAGCGCCCGTCGGCATATCTGCTGATGCTGTCCAGCGTGGCCACCCACAACCGCCCTTCGCGGTCGCCGTGCAGCGCCGTGACCGGGCCGACCACTCCCTCTACTCGGGCCAACGGCTTTCCGGCTGCTTCCGGGAGCTGCACGACCCCATCGTAGGTTCCGGCCCAGACGCGGCCGTCCGGAGTCGCCTCGACCGCCCGCACGAGCCCGCCCGGCACCGACACCGGCGTGACGCGCCGCGGAGAGAATTGATGGAATCCCGACTGCGTACCGACCCAGACGTGCCCCTCGCGGTCTTCGAAGAGCACCTGCACAACGTCACTCGAAAGACCGTCCTGCACGGATACGTTGCTGACGGCCGGTGGCTCCGAACCGAACCCGTCCCGGCCAATCCACAGACCGCGTCCCGCGGTGCCGACCCAGACGCCGCCGCGCCTGTCCCGCAGGAATCCGAAGCGGTACGGCGGGCCGCGTTCCGAGATTGCCGACGCGTCGAGCACGGCGCGCGCCAGCGCCGAGTCGAACTCCGCGGGCGCTGGCTCCGAGCGAAATGTATCGCGCCCCACTTGACTGTAAAGGCCTGCCGCGTGCGACACCCAGAGGTTGCGGTCCGGGTCCAGGTACACCTCGACGGTCGGTCCCTCCGGCAGGCCGCTGCGCGGTTCGACGCGCGTCCAACGCCTGCCGTCGAAGCCATGCAACCCGTCGAGCCCCCCCGCCCATATGGTGCCGAACCGATCCTCGGTGATGAACGTGACGAAGCCGGTCGCGATGCCCTCGGCCTCGCCGTACAGGGCTACGTCGTTGCCGCTGATCCGGGCTACGCCCCCATAAATGCCGAAACCGACCCACAGGCTCCCATCACCCGCGCTGTAGAGCGCCGTGACCTCGTGCCGGGGCAACTGCTCGTCGTGAAGGTCGCGCCAGGCCAGGAAATCCACTCCGTCGAACCGCACCAGCCCGGCATCCGTGCCGATCCAGATGTAGCCCTCGCGGTCTTGCGTGATCGCCCAGACGCGCGCCGCGGGGAGACCCTCGTACTGCGTCCAGGAAGTCAGCGTGTAGTCGGTGACGGACGAAGATTGGGCCGCCGGCGCTCCGGGCAGCAGGAGCAGACCGATGGCGAGCAGTAGCACCTGCGGCGAACGACGTTCACCCATAGCGGCTACCGTGCGGCCAGCGAGGCGGAGATGATCTCCTCGTCGTTGCGAGCGTAGATCCGCTTGTTCGCGTAGGCCGGATGCGACCAGTTTACCGCGCGCAGCTCGCGTCTGTTGCCGGGCGGCGACGTGGGCTCGATCAGTTGCGTCCGGCTCAGCTCATGATAGCCGTCAGGTGCCAGGCGGGCGATGATCAGCTCGCCCCGGTCGTTGTTGATGAACACGCGGTCGTGGTTGCGCACGATCTGCGCGGACGCCCAGCGGACGCGTTCGTTCACGACCTGCTGCGTTTCCCAGATGCGCTCGCCGGTGGCGGCGTGCAGGCAGCGCATCTGTCCGTAGCTGCCGATGCCGTAGACGTAGTCGCCGAGGATGAGCGGCGTGGTAACGAGCGCGTGCAGACCGTCCGTCTGGATCTCGTTGTCGCTCGCGCCCCGCCACAGGACGCGCGCGCCGATGTTGTCGCGGTCCAGACCGAGCATGACGGAGCCGTTGTAGAAGGCGGACACCAGCAGGCGGTCGCCGCTCTGGACGGGCGTCGCGACGGACAGGGTGTTGGCGACGTCGAACGGCTGCTCCCAGAAGACGTCGCCCGTCACCGGATCGAGCGAGCTGACGGCCAGCGGGTGCCAGACGATGAGCTGCCGCACGCCGCCCGCGGTGATGATGATCGGCGGGCTGTACCCCGGCTCGGACTCGGTCGGGAGAGCACGCCACAGCTCCTCGCCGGTCAGCTTGTCGAACGCGACCACCAGCGCGTCCGGCGCTGCGCCGACCATGGCGATCAACCGCTCGCCGTCCACCAGCGGGGCGCTGGCGAAGCCCCAGTCCCAGGCCCACGCCAGCGGCTCAACGCCGTAGTCTTCGACGAAGTCCGTGCTCCAGCGAACCTCCCCGGTCCCTGCGTCCAGACAGAAGAGCGCCCCGCGGGCGCCCAGGACGTACACGCGGTCGCCGTCGACGGTGGGCGTCGCGCGCGGCCCGACCGCGTATCCCAGACCGGCGTAGTTCACTTCCCACTCGTGCATCCAGAGCACGCGGCCGGTCTCCTCCTCCAGGCCCCAGGCGCGTTCGATGCCCCGCAGGCCCCGCTGCTGGACGTAGTCCGTGACGAAGACGCGGCCGTCGGCGACTGCCGGCCCGGCATAGCCGCCGCCGACCGGCGTCCGCCACAGCACTTCCAGGCCGCCGTCGGGAAACCGCTCCAGAATCCCGGTCTCGTTCCACACCCCGAGCCGCCCGAGGCCCCGCCATTCCGGCCAATCCTCCGCGTGCAGGACCACGGCGCCGGATAGCAGGAAGGCGGCCGCGCAGGCTGCGAGTGTCTTCATCTGCATCTAACGGGCGTCCCGCTGGCGGCGCAGCTCGTCGTAGATGATCCGCACGTTGGCCTCCGCCTGATCCATGCCGTAGCCCGCGTAGCGCTCCGGGAGACTGAGCGTTGCGGCCGCCTCGGCGGCGTCCTTGCCCGCGTCCATGGCTTCCCGCACCGCCGCCAGGAAGTCCCTCGTGAACGCCGCGTACTCCTCCACGTCCGCCCAGGTCATGGTCTGCAGCATACCGTGCACGCCGGGCACCGGCGGCAGCGCGCCGTGGCCGGTGATCACGCTGTCGACGCCGTCTATCGCCGCGACGAGCCTGGCCAGCGTCTCCGGATAGGCGACGCCGCTCCCGCCGCCCGCCGTGTCGATGACCGGCGCCGCCTTGCCGTTGATGAGGTCGCCGACATGCGCCACGCCCTTCTCGGGAAAGACGACCACCGCGTCGCCATCCGTATGCGCCGGGCCGAAGTGGTACAACTCGATGCGATTGGCGCCCTCGAACAGGGAGAGCGTGTCTTGGAAGGTGGTTGCGGACCGTCCCGCGGCCGCCGACGTTGCCGACCGCAGCATCCTGGCATGTGCGTTCTCGTGGGCGATGATGCGCGCCGTGGACGGGAGCTCGCCGTTGCCGCCGGCGTTGTCGCCGTGTGCGTGCGTGTTGATGATGGTCGTCACCGGCAACTCGGTGACCAGGGAAACGGCGTCGGCGATGGTCTGTCCCCAACCCGCCGACTTCGTGTCGACCAGCACCACCCCGCCGTTGTCCTCGTCGACCACCGCCAGCGAGTGGCCGCCGCCGTCCAGCAGGACATAGACCGTGTCGCCGGGACTCAGCGAGTGCACCCGGACGGCGTTCGCCGCCGGCTGCCCTGCGGACTGCGGCGCAACCAAGAGCGCCAACAAGGCGGCTGCGGCCAACGCACCGACTGCCGTGCCCCAGCGCATGGCCAACCCCTACGACGAAGTGGTTAGAACACGGCGATCGGGTTGATGGGCGAGCCGGTGCCGCCCTTGATCGGCAGCGGCGCCGCCACCACCAGGAACTCCCAGCGGTTCAGCTCCGCGGCCGTCTCCGCCAGCTCGCCCAGGTGCAGTTGATCGAAGATGTTCAGCCCGAGGAACACCATCGTGAAGTAGTGCACCGGGTGTGTCGGCAGCGGATTGCCCGAGAAGCCCGACGGCAGCGCATCGAGCGATTCGTCGCTGCCGATGATCGCCACGTCCCGCTCGGCCAGCCAGGGGATGCACGGCGGCGCCAGCCCGGCGCTCCCGTCGAACGGACCGAGCGCCTCGTGCCGCGCGAAATGCCCGGTGTGGATGAAGAGCGCGTCGCCCGCCGACACCTTGACGCCCGCCTGCTCCTCCCAGGCGTCGAGATCCTCCGGGTAGATCGGCTCGCCGGGCTCGAGATACGGCACGCCCTTCAGGCGCGGGATGTCCATCAGGATGCCGCGCGTGACGACACCGTGCCGGAGGTTCTCGATGCCGCCGCGGATGGTCCCTTCCGCGGTGATATCGGTGTACGGCAAGCCGTTGTAGTACTGCCCGTTGTAGAAGTTGTGCGCCAGCGCGTCCAGGTGGCTGCGGCCTCCGTGCGCTCCGACCATCAGCCGCTCGGCCGGGGGCGCCGTCCACGGGTTCGACATCACGTATTCCTCGTAGTTCTCCCTGAAGGTGAACTCGAATCGATACGGAGTGGGGCGGCCCGGTTCCTCGACGTTGGGGATCTGCAGCTCGGCGAGCGATACCGTGACGCCTGCCGTGACCAGGGAGGCGGCCTGCACCCGCTTTTCCGGCGTGATCAACTGGATGGCGCCCAGGTCGTCGTCCTCGCCCCAGCGCCCCCAGTTCGAGTACTCGTCGATCCACGCCTCGAGCTGGGCCATCGTGAGCGGCTCGCCCGGGCGGCCCTGCTCGCTCAAGCCCCCGGCGAGGAAGTACGTCCCCGCGATCCCCAGCACGAGCACGGCAGCGACTGCCGCCGCCTTCAGATAGGTTCCTCGCGTCATGACAACCCCCAATTCCGCACGCCCCGCCAAAGGGTCTCCAACCGGCTCGTACCGCGGGCTGCAAGAGCAGGCTGTGTGAATGGCTACCCCAGCGCAATACCAGAATCCAGTTAGAAGCGGCGCCCCAACCGCCCCTGATCTACCAGATTTCTGGTATTGCGTGCGCGGGGCGGGTGAGTAATGTTGTCGGGGAATACATGCAGGCGTGCGCAGGCACGCCCCATGCAGGCGCTCTCGGCGGTTGTGCGGTTCGTTCGGTGCTTCTACTCCCGGAGGACGACCGATGGAACGACGGACGACGCGAGCAGGCTGGTTTCCCCTCTGTCCCGCGGTGCTGGCGGGACTTCTGCTGCTGCCTGTAGCCGCCATGGCGCAGGCGCCCAGCAGCATCGACGGACTCGTCACCGACGCTACCGGCGGCGTGCTGCCGGGCGTCACGGTCGAAGCCGCCAGTCCGGCGCTGATCGAGCAGTCTCGCGCGGTCGTCACGGACAACCAGGGCCGCTATTCCATCATCGACCTGCGGCCCGGTGATTACACGGTGACGTTCACGCTGGTCGGGTTCAACACGGTCGTGCGCGAGGGCGTGCAGTTGAGCTCCGGCTTCACGGCGACCATCAACGCCGAGCTGGCAGTGGGCAGCCTGGAGGAAACGGTCACGGTGACCGGCGAGAGTCCGGTGGTCGACGTTCAGAACACGCGGGCGCAGCAGGTGCTGACCAGCGAGGTGATCGACACGATCCCGAATTCTCGCGGGTTCAGCAGCTTCATCCAGTTGACGCCCGGGCTGACGGTGGCGAACCCCACGTTCCAGGACGTGGGCGGCAACCAGAACGAGAACGCGGCCTCGGGCGGCATATGGGGCGGACGCGACCGCGAGTTCAAGATCTCGATGGACGGCATGCATGCCGGGAACCTCCTGGGGGCCGGGGGCGGGCGCTCCCGCGGCATCATGCTCAACATGGCCATCGCCGAGGAAGCCAACCTCAACCTGGGCGGCGCCGGGGCCGAGCACGAAGTCGCCGGGGTGCTCATCAACCTGATCCCCAAGGAGGGCGGCAACGACTTCTCGGGCTCGTTCCTGGGCAACTACACGAATGACAGCCTGCAGAGCGACAACCTGACGCAGAGCGTCATCGACCGCGGCCTGAACAAGGTCAACAAGATCGACCGCATCTGGGACATGAACGCCACGCTGGGCGGACCGATCTTCCGCAACCGGCTGTGGTTCTTCGGGTCGTGGCGGTACTGGGGCAAGGACAAGCAGATCGGCGACAACTACTGGAACGCCACGCAGGGGACGCCGGTCTACACGCCCGACACGAGCCGGCCGGTGGTCAAGGACGTCACCAACCGCGACATCAGCGCGCGTCTGACCTGGCAGGCGTCGGAACGGAACAAGTTCAATTTCTACCACACCGACGAGAGCATCGACTTCCAGGAAGTCGTGGACATCATCGTGACCGCGCCGGAGGCGGCCAACCGCTACCGGTTCGATCCCGACAACATGTCCGGCGCCTCGTGGACGAGCCCCATCAGCAACCGGTTGCTGCTCGAAGCCGGCGTCCAGAGCATCGTCCACCACTACCACGTGATCGCGCAGCCGGGCGTCACCGGAGACGACATCGGCATCCTGGAGCAGTCGACGTTCTACCGCTACAACTCCACCACCGGGTACGCCCCGCGCGGCTACACGAGCGCCTACGGCCCGAACGTGGTCGACCACATCTCCACGCGCGCGTCGGTGTCGTACGTCACCGGATCCCACGACTTCAAGGCCGGGATGAACACGCGCTCGGGCAAGTTCTGGCGGCGGACCTACATCAACCAGGACATGTCTTACGAGTTCTTCCGGGGCCTGCCGAGTCGGGTCGTGCTGCATTCCCCCGCGCGGGTGGAGGATCGGCTGAAGCTGACCATGGGGCTGTACGCCCAGGACCAGTGGACCGTGGACCGCCTGACGCTCAACCTGGGCGTGCGCTACGACTACCACAACGGTTACGTCCCCCAGCAGGACAACCCGGCGACCCGCTGGCTGCCGGCGACGAGCTTCGCGCGCGTGGACGGCGTGCCGATCTGGCATGACATCTCACCTCGCCTCGGCGGTGCGTACGACCTGTTCGGCGACGGCAAGACCGCGCTCAAGGCCAGCCTCGGCCGCTACGTGCTCGGGGAGGGACTCGGGTTCACGGGCAGTCAGAACCCGCTCAATCTCCTGGTGCGCGACGTATTCCGGACCTGGGACGACGCCAACGGCAACTTCTATCCGGACTGCGTGCTGACGGACTCGATGGCGAACGGAGAATGCGGGGCCTACGCCAACCGCCTGTTCGGCCTTACCCGCGCCGGCACCGCCTACGCCGACGACATCGTGCAGGGCTTCGCGGTACGGCCCTACAACTGGATGCTGATGGCCGAAGTGGACCAGGAGCTGGCACCGAACTTCTCGCTGCACGCCGGGTACATCCGGCGCTGGTACGGGAACTTCAGGGTCACCGACAACCTGCTGGTCGGCCCCGATGACTACGACCCGTACTCCTTCATGGCGCCGAGCGATCCCAAGCTGCCGGGCAGCGGCGGGTTCAACGTGGATGGGGTGTATGACCTCAATCCGGCGAAGTTCGGGCAGGTCTCCAACCTGGTGGCGGCGGCCTCCAACTACGGAGACCAGACCGAGGTCCACAACTTCATCAACGTCACCATCAACGCGCGCTTCCCGAACGGGTCCATGCTGTCGGGCGGCTTCGACACGGGGACGACCACGGAAGACGCGTGCTTCGTCGTCGATTCGCCGGAGGCCTTGCGCCACTGCCGCGTCACCCGCGGCTTCGGCGATCAGATGCAGTTCAAGATGCTGGGCACGCTGCCGCTGCCGCTGGATTTCCAGATCAGCGCCAACTACCAGGACCTGTCGACGGTGCCGATCCAGGCGAATTACCGGGTCTCGAACTCCGACGTAATTCCGTCGCTGGGCCGTAACCTGTCCGCCGGCTCCGCGTCCGTGCCGTTGCTGGTCCCGTACTCTGAAATGCTCAATCGGGTGCGCCAGTTCGACTTCCGGTTGACGAAGCTGTTTGACGTCGAGGGAGCCCGCGTAGAGCTGCAGTTCGACCTGTACAACGCGTTCAACGCCAATCCGACGCTGGCGTTCACCAACCGCTTCGGGCCGCGCTACCTCGTCCCGGTCACCATCCTGGACGGCCGGATCATCAAGTTCGGGGCACAGTTGACGTTTTAGGAATCAGGGAGGGGCGTCGAACGGGAAGCGGCCGTCGCGGTAGCGATCCGCACGGGCGCCGATGCGGGCGGCCAACGCGGGGTCTTCGGCGGCCACCAGCGCGCGGGCGTCCTCCGCCGTGCTGACCGCCTCCTCGAAGCGGCCGGCCGCGGCGTAGGCCGTGGCCAGCGCGTCCTGGAGCAACGCGTCGTCGCGGGGATTCGTCGCGAACCGCTCGTCCGGGTCCGCGGCGCGCTCACCGGCAAGGTCCACGGCGCGCGACGCCAGCCGCACCGCTTCTCCGGGGTCGCGCACGCCGGCGTCGGCGTCCGTCGCCAGCAGCAGCGCCAGGTCCCGCAGCGCCGCGGGCCAGTCGGACTCGATGCGCAGCGCTGCCTGGAGCGCTTCCACCGCGGCGCCCGAATCCCCGCCCGCGGAGAGCGCGTGGGCCAGGTTGTAGTACGCCTCGGCGTATTCCGGCCGGAGCTCGATCGCCTGCCGTAACGGCTGCACCGCCTCACGCGGGCGGGCGGCCTGGAGCAGCGCGAGCCCCAGGTTGTTGTGCGCTTCGGCGACCTGCGGCTGCAGTTGCATCGCCGTGCGCAGCGGTGCGACAGCCTCCCCCGCGCGCCCCGCGGACAACAATCCGTAGCCCAGGCTACTGTTCGCCTCGGCGTTGCCGGGATCGGCTGCGACCGCCTCGCGGTAGCGCGAGAGAGCCTCGTCGAGCCGGCCGTCCGACAGGAGGGCGTCGCCGCGCGCCAGCGCCACGCGCGTGCCCGTCTGGAGCTGCATCGCCGCGAACACCAGCGCCCAGACCGTCATGTACGCGAGGTGGCGCCGGCGAGGAGTCAGGCGCCGCCCGAGCGCCGCCGGGTCGAGCCGGCTCAGCGCGGCGGACCGCGCAGCGCGGTCGATCACCTGCACCAGCAGGTTGAGGATCGGCACCGCCAACAGCTTGTCGTAGAAGGTGGGCGCGCCGGTGCGCTCGAGAAATGCGAACAGCAGGACGACGCTCAGCCCGTACAGCACGCCGAAAATGATGCGGCCGAGCTCCGTCCGCGGCGACGTGGAGGGATCGTTGAACAGCAGGTGCATCC
Organism: Vicinamibacterales bacterium; assembly: GCA_965207665.1. GTDB lineage: Bacteria > Acidobacteriota > Vicinamibacteria > Vicinamibacterales > UBA8438 > JAAXGX01. Next base: position 1,042,650 of record CBDBMV010000002.1, on the reverse strand, counting down.
CCAGGAAGACCGCGATCGGAATGGACGGCACCAGGAAGAAGTAGGTGCCGGTGGCAGCGTAGAACGCCACGGCGAACACGTAGCTGGTCACGACCGCCGACAGCGTCATGGAGGCCACGCCGAACAGGAACTGCGCCGGCAGGCTGACCAGGAAGATCACCAGGTAGATGTGCGGCGGATAGAGCTGCGTCGTCGCTATCTCCACGCCCCAGGTCAGGTGCGTCGCGTCCGTCACGAACAGCGCCACGGCGAACAGGCTGAGGGGGAACGACGACGGATTGAAGATGTGCACGCGGCGGCCGTCGCGGTTCCAGCGCACGAGCTCCTTGACGGCGAAGCCGATGGCCACCATCACGAACTGCAGGTAGAACCAGTCGGGCCTGAACCACAGGAACAGGTTGATGCTGAAGATGATGGGGAACGGCCCGAACCCCAGCGTGTACGTGTCGCGCCGGGACCATGTCAGCAGCATGTCGAACGCGTAGGCGAAGACGAGCTGCGCCGCGATCAGGTGCGCGGAGTCGTACACCTCGCGCCAGTACCAGCCCCAGTACAGCAGGATGGCGGACTGGGCGCAGGCCTGCAGGTAGTGCTGGCGCCGCACGACGACGTCCAGCGCCAGGGTGCGCCCGCGGCGGCGGGCCGCGGCAAGGAGGGCGACGTTCCAGGCGAGCAGTGCGCCGCCCGCCCCGCAGAACGACCAGAACAGCGCGGCGTTGCCGCGCGCGGAAGGCAGCAGGCCGGCCGCAGCCAGCAGCGCGGCGGCGATCAGGGGCAGGCTCAGGGCCCGGCCCGGCGGCAGACCGGTGAACTCCGCGGCAGCCGGCGGCGCCTGCGCGGCCAGGATCGCTCGCTGCCTGCGCGCCGCCCGCTGCTTCCGTTGCGACATGACCCGACGACGCCCGCCGGCAGCGCCCCCGTGGGCGCGCGCACGACGGCCCTACAGCGACAGCTTGCCGGTGCTGTCCGAGAACTTCTCCAGCGGCACGTCGACCTTCTCCAGCAGCGCCAGCAGGAGGTTCGCCATTGGCGTGTCCTGCGGATGTGTCCGGTGCAGGCCGCCCTTCACCGGCCCGGCGCCGCCGCCCACTACCAGCGTCGGCAGGTTGTCGTGGGCGTGGACGTTCGAGTTGCTCATGCCGCCGCCGTACAGGATCAGCACGTGATCCAGCAGGCTGCCGTCCCCGTCGGGCGTGGACCGCAGGCGGTCGAGGTAGTACGCGAACAGCTCCATGTGCAGCACGTTGATCTTGGAGAGCTTCTCCAGCTTGTCCTGCTCGTCCTTGTGGTGCGAGATGGAGTGGTGAGGATCGGCGACGCCGACGTGCGGATACGTGCGCTGGCTGATCTCCTTGCCGAGCATGAACGTGTTAACCCGCGTCAGGTCGGTCTGGTAGGCCAGCACCTGCAGGTCGAACATTATCTTCGCGTAGTCGTCGTAATGCTCCGGCACGCCGATCGGCCGGGGCATGTCGGGCACCGCGGCGCTCTGCTCTTCGGCGAGCTGGATGCGCCGCTCGATATCGCGAATGGCGTCGAAATACTGGCCGAGCTTCTCGCGGTCGGACGCGCCGAGCGTGCGCGCGAGACCGTCCGCGTCGCGGCGCACCGAGTCGAGGATGCTGCGGTCCTGCGCCAGCCGCGCCTGCCGCGCCTCGCCGCCGGCCGAGTCGCCGTCGCCGAACATCCGCTCGAACACGTTGCGGGGATCCGTCTCGACCGGCATCGGCGTCGTCGGCGTCCGCCACGACACCGTGTTCGTATAGGCGCAACTGTAGTTGCCGCAGCACGCGCCGGTGAAGTCGGCGCCTTCCAGTCCGAGCTCCAGCGACGCCCATTGCGTGTGCTGCCCGAAATGCTCGGCGGCAATCTGGTCGACGGTGGTCGCCGCCTCAACCTTCGTCAGCGACTCGTTGGGCGCCACGCCGGTCAGCCACGACGCCGCCGCGACGGCGTGGGCGCCCCGGACCTGGTTGGTCAGCCCGCTCAGTACGCGCACGTGGTCGCGGTACGACTCGAGTGGCGCCAGAATGCGCGAGAACGCGGCGGCGCGGCCCTCGGCGGCGGGCACCCAGTCCGCCATGTTGGCGCCGTTCGGGATGTAGACGAAGCCGAGGCGGCGCAGCGCCCGGGCCGGGCTCGCGGCGAGCGCGGTCAGCGCGGGGACCATCGCGTCGAGCACCGGCAGCGACAGCGCCGCTCCGAGACCGCGCAGTACCGTCCGCCGGGAAAGCGACTTCCTGATGATGAACATGTTCAGTCTCCTCCGCCCGCTGCCGTCCCCGCCGCGGGCCCGCCGGCCGCGCGCCGCATCTGGAACGGCGTGCTCCGCACGATGCCGAGAATGAGCGCCGAAAGCTTGTTGTCGTCCGCCGCGGCCTCCCGCGCGATGGCCCGCATCGCAGGACGATCGTAATACTCCAGGCCGCGTCCCGTCGCATACATCAGCAGCTTTTCCGCGACGGTCTCCACGAACTGCTCGGGTTTGGACAGCAGCACCCGGCGCAGTCCGGCCGGGCCATCGAAGACGACGCCGCCCGGCAGTTCACCGGACGCATCGACGACCTCGCCGGACTCCGCCGTGTGCCGCCACGCGCCGATGGCGTCGAAGTTCTCCAGCGACAGCCCGAGCTGGTCCATCCTGACGTGACAGGCGGCGCAGACCGGGTTGCGGCGGTGCACTTCCATCGCCTCGCGCATCGACAGGGCCTTGCCCTCTTCGTCCTCTTCCTCCAGGGCCGGCACCTCGGGCGGCGGCGGCGGCGGCGGCGTACCGAGCAGGTTCTCCAGAATCCACTTGCCGCGGTTGACGGGCGACGTGCGGGTCGCCAGCGACGTGACCGTCAGCACGCTGCCGTGGCCGAGGATGCCGGCGCGCGCGTCCTGGTCCGGGCCCAGCGTCACGCGCCGGAACCAGTTGCCCTGCACGCCCGGGATCCCGTAGTGGCTGGCGAGGCGCTCGTTCACATAGGTATGGTTCGCCGTGAGCAGGTCGAATACGCTGCGGTCCTCCCGCAGGATGCTCCCCACGAACAGCTCCGTCTCGCGCTGGAACGCCCGCCGCAGGTTCTCGTCGAACTCCGGGAACAGGTCCTCGTTCGGTACGGCAAATGAGAGATTGCGGGTGCCGAGCCATTGGGCAGCGAAGTTGCTGACCAGGGCGTCCGCGCGCGGGTCTGCCAGCATCCGCCGGACCTCGCCGTCGAGCACGGCGGGATCGCGCAGGCGGCCCTCGGACGCCGCGGCCAGCAACTGCTCATCCGGAATGCTGCTCCACAAGAAGAACGACAGCCGCGAGGCAAGCTCCGTGTCGGAGATCCGGAACGGCGTGTCCGGTGCGATGCCGGCCGGATCCTGCTCGACGCGGAACAGGAAATAGGGGCTGACGAGGATTCGCTGCAGCGCCAGCTCGATGCCGGCCTCGAAACCGTCGGCTGCCCGTCCCGACTCGTAGAAACCGAGCAGCGTATCCAGATCCGCCTCGGTCACCGGACGGCGGAAGGCCCGCCGCGCCAGACCGGAGACGATCTGCCGCGCGCACCGGAGTTCCTGCGCCGCAGGCTCTCCGGAGGCCGGGCGGCAGGTGAATATGCGTTGCCGGCTGGGCGTGTCGCCGGGGCCGGTCGCGTCATACGGCCCGCGGATCTCGACGCGGCCGATTCCCGCAAGACCCAGCTTGGCGTGGTAGTAGTCCCAGGACTTCGGCTCCACGGCCTTTTCGGGCGGCCCCTCGATGACGGTTGACTGCTCCGGAAAGGTGACGCCGACCACGTGGCGCCCGGCGGTCACCCGCGCGCGGAACTCCATCTCGTCGTCCGCGTGCGTCAGGTAGTTCGCCAGCGCCGTGTAGTTGGCCTCCAGCCCTTCGTGCCCCTTCTCGATCTCCTCGCCGCCGACGTGGAACGACTGGATCCGCCGGCCGTCGAGCAGCGCGTCGATCCGGTACGTGTGGAGCAGGCCGCGGATCTCGTCGATCCGGTTGCGCGCCATTCGAATCCGAAACACGTACTCCCCGTCCATCGGGAAGTAATGCGGAATGGCGACGCCGCCGCGCGTGCCGAGCGGCAGCGCCTCGTCCGTGCGGCCGTCCTGCACCAATGTCCGCGGGACGCGGTACATGACCGCCCGCAACGACGGATCGCCAATCGCCAGCCGACTGACCTTGCGCGCCGCCGACATGTAGCGCTCGAGGAACAGCGGCGAGATGGTCAGCACGTCGGCGATGTTGTCGAACCCGCCGCCCGAATCGTCCGGCGGCAGCAGCGCCGCCACGTCGACTTCCAGGTCGAGCAGGTCGCGCACCGCGCGGCCGTATTCCGTGCGGTTGAGGCGATGCACGGCCGGGCGGCCGGGGTTCGGATTGTCGAGCGCAATCCGGTCCAGCGACGCCTCGAGCCACGCCATGATCGGCTCTGTCTCCGCGTCCGGCGGCCGCGGCCGGTCGGGCGGCGGCATGCCGCCGGTGCGGAGCTTGCCCAGCACCTTCTCCCACACGGCCGGGTCCGCCGCGACGTCGCCGATATCCCGTCCCTGCAGGCTCAGTCCGGCGGTCCGCAGCCGGTCATTGTGGCAGGCCAGGCAATAGCGGTCGAGCATGGCCCGGTCGGGCGGCTCGGCAGGCGCCTCCTGGGGCGGAGGTGCGGCGGCCCGGAGCATCCCGCCGGCGGCCACCAGCGTGACTGCCAGGACTATGAAGGGGAAACGAAATCCAGCCTGCTGCATGCGTATGGTCCCCGCCGACTCCTCACGGCACGCCTGTGCTCCTGCGCCGCCGCACGCCCGGTCACCAACCGCCGACGGGTTGCGCAACCCGAAAACTGACCCAAACGCGGATTGCGCACAATACCTGGATCCCGGTAGCGTTAGCTTACCGGATATGGTGGCCATTACAGCAATATATCGGTCGTCCCTACCTGAATCCTGGTATCCGCGTCGACGCCGCGCAACAGGGATAATGGCGTACGAGCAGATGCAACGCCGCAACGACGCAAGGGCGGGCAGGGGGGCATGGGGGCGCAGCCCCCATCTATTGATGCCGCTGCTGCTGACGCTCGCGGCCGGCGCGCACGCCGCAGCCGAAGACGCGCGCCTGGTCGACGCCGCCAAGCGCAACGAGCCGGCCGCCGTCCGCACGCTGCTGGACGAGGGCCTCGACGTCAACGCCCGCCATCCGGACGGCTCCACCGCGCTGCTCTGGGCCGCCTACTACGGCGACGCCGACACGGTAGGGCTGCTGCTCGCCGCCGGAGCCGACGCCAACGCGGCCAACGAGTACGGCGAGGCGCCGCTGTCGCTGGCCGCCCGCAACCGCAACGCGGCCGTCGCCGCCACGCTGCTGGAAGCGGGGGCCGATCCGCACCACGTAAAGCCCGGCGGGGAGACCGTCCTGATGGCCGCCGCGCGCGCCGGCGGCCTCGACGTCGTCAACCTGCTGCTCGCCCGCGACGTGGACGTGAATGCCCGCGAACCCAGCATGCACCAGACGGCGTTGATGTTCGCCGCCGCCGGCAGGCACCGCGCCGTGGCCGAGGCGCTCGTCGCCGCCGGGGCTGACGTCAACGCCGCGTCGAAGGGCGGCTCGACGGCGCTGCATTTCGCGGTGCAGCAGACGGACATCCCGACAGCCCGCCTGCTGCTGGACGCCGGCGCAGACGTGCACGCCGCGATGACCGTGCGCCAGATGGACCAGTTCACGCTGGGCCTGGTCGAGACCTTCGACGGCCAGACGCCGCTCTGGCTGGCAATCAGCAACTGCCGCAAGGACGGCCTGGAATATTTCGGTTCAACCGAGCCCCATCCGGTCGGGCTGACCTGTCCGGCGAACGAGGAGCTCGGTATCATGTTCCTGGAGCGCGGCGCGGATCCGAACCAGGCGGACGGCGCGCAGTTCCTCCCGCTGCAGCGCGCGGTGCAGACGGGCATGGACGACCTCGCCGCCGCCCTGCTGCGGTACGGCGCGGATCCCAACGCCCCGGTGGCGCCCGACGTGAGGCAGTGGACCGGCGAGAACCGCGGCGGCGCCCGGCGCATCCAGCCGGTGCCGATCGGCGCGACTCCGTACTTCATCGCCGCCTGGACGCACAATCCCGACCTCATGCGGGTACTGCTGGCGGCCGGTGCGGATCCGCATGCCGCGGCAGCGGACGGGTCGACGCCGCTGCACGCGATCGCCGGTGTGCCGGCGCGGCCTCCGATGGGGTACTCCAGCCACCTGGAGCCGCCCCGCATGCTCGCCGCCGCACGCATCGCGCTCGACGGGGGCGCCGACATCAACGCCGCGAACCTGGCGGGGCGCACGCCCATGCACGGCGCCGCCGACATCAAGTCAACGGATCTGATTCAGTTTCTGTACGACAACGGCTCCCGTCTTGACGTGACAGACAACGAAGGCGAGACGCCGCTCACGCTGGCCGGCGTGGGCGATCTGTACGACGACTCCAGGGCCAACGCCGCCACCAGGCTGCTCCGGGAGTTGGCCGGTCTGTAAGCCGGCGATCCGTCATCCCGTCGAGAGCAGCGCTCCTTCAGTAGCGAGTCCGTTTGAGGTCCGACGAACGGAGGGACATTCGAGATGAAGATGGGACGTCACTTCCCGGGACCGGTGTTCGCAGCCCTGACGCTCGCCTTTCCGATACTCGCCGCGGAACAGAGCGCCTGGCTCGACGAACGTCAGACTCTGTTTGCGCAGTGGCAGTCGACGAATCCCGAGATCCGGCGCCATATTTCCGAATTGAAGAACCTGACTGCCGAGCTCGTCTCGCAGCACCGGGCGCGCAGGCAGGCGGAAGACGAGGAGCGCCGCGCCGCACTGATCGCACATTCACGGACCTTGCCCGCACAGGACCAACGGCAGATCCGGGATCTCATGGAGCAGGCTTCCGATCACTTGAGCTCCGGCAGTTGCGAGCGGGCCATGCCCCTCTTCAGACAAACGCTTGAGATCGATCCGGCGCACGCCAATGCGAGTCTCGGCATCGGGCGCTGCCTGCGTCGGGAAGGCGACCTTGAAGGGGCTTCCGAATACCTCACCCGGACGGTGGAAATGGCGGCTCTCACCCCGGAAGGTGCAGGGGCGGGGACATCCGCGATGATGGCCTTGCAGGCGCTGCCGCCGCCGCCCGACCCGGATGTGGACCGGCCACCGGTGATCTTCCGTGCTCCCGACGCTCCCGCCGAAGTCTGGGATGCGCCCGCGGCGCCGATCATGACGATCATTCCTGCTGGCGAATTCACGATGGGGGCGCCTGCCACGGAGCAGTATTTCCAGGAATGGGAAACCCAACACCGGGTAACGATTGGCTATCCTCTGGCCGTGAGCAGGTACAACGTGACCCGCGGTGAATTCGCGGCATTTGTGGCGGCAGCGGGGTACGACAGGTTTGCGGGCGAGGGCTGCAATACCTACGACGGCGGGTTTCGCTGGGATTCGAATGCGGATTGGCGGACACCGGGGTTCGTCCAGTCGGACGACCATCCCGTTGTCTGCGTCAGCCACGACGATGCGGTGGCGTACGCCGACTGGTTGACGCAGACTACCGGCCACAAGTACAGACTGCCTTCAGAGGCCGAATGGGAATATGCGACAAGGGCCGGCACTACGACGATTTACTACTGGGGCACGGAAATAGGAGACGGCAACGCCAATTGCGACGGCTGCAATGGGCCGTCGAGTCTCCAGAGAACCACACCGGGCGGCGCCTATCCACCGAACGCATTTGGCCTTTACGATATGGTCGGAAACGTGTGGAAGTGGCTCGCCGACTGCTGGAACAACACCTATTCGGGAGCTCCGACTGACGGTTCGGTTTGGGACACGGGGAATTGTGCTTTGCGGAGTCGTCGAAGCGGCGCGTGGTTCAATGTCGACCAGCCCCGGCCGAACGATTTTCGAGCGCCGGGACGCCTGCGCTCGGCAGGCCGATTCGGGAGCATTCCGGGGCTGCGGTACTCGACCTTCGGAATGCGTGTGGTGCGAGAGCTGTAGCCGGCCGGGGCAACTTCGACGGAAGCGCCAACGCCGCTGGCGGGCCGTGAGAAACGCGGGCTAGCGCAGCGCGAAAGTCAACACCGTATCGATTGACACCACGGAGACGTACTGCTTGCCGTTGACGCGGTAGGTGAGCGGACTGGCGCTGACGGGGCGTTGCGTCTCGTGCAGGAACAACTGTTCGCCCGAACGGGCGTGAAAGGCGTAGAACCCGCCTGCCCCCGATCCCTGGAACACGAGGTCGCCGGCCGTGACGAGGTTGCCGATGGTCCCCGTCGGACGGATGGTAGGCAACGTCTGCTGCCAGGCCATCTCGCCGGTGACAGGGTCGTAGGCCGACAGTGTCTTTGTCCGCGTCACACCCGGATCGGCCGTCTCCTCCATGTTTCCGAAATGCCCCGCGTAGCGCTGGTTCGGCTCCAGCGTATCGCCGACCGGCTTGACGGTGAACGAGATCGCCGCGTTCTTCCCGGTGACGTACAGCAGCCCGGTGCGCGGACTGAACGAGGGCGGTCCCCAGTTCGAGCCGCCACGAGTCCCGATGATCATCTCGCTGACCAGGAACGGGGTGTACATCGGGCGCGCGCGGTCGGCGAGCGCCGGATCCTCGACAATCGGATAGGTCGCGCAGAACGGCTCCATCGGCACCCCGCGCGCGTTGTACGGAATCGGCTGCGTGGGCCACACCTCGTCGCCCGGCACATCGGTCTCGGTCGGCACCGCGGTCTCCACCATCGGGTTGAGCGGCTCGCCCGTCGCGCGGTCCCAGATGTACATGAGGCAGTTCTTGCCGGCTGCCGCAACGCCCTTGATCGTCTGTCCGTCCCGCGTCACGTCGAACAGCAGCGGCCCGGTGACGTGGTCCCAGTCCCACAGGTCGTGGTGGATTGTCTGGTAGTACCAGGCCAGCTTCCCCGTCTCCAGGTGTAGCGCGACCGTCGCGTTCGTGAACAGGTTCATCCCCAGCCGGGCCGAGCCGTCGTAGTCCGGTGACGGATTCCCCGCGTTGACATAGAGCAGTCCGAGATCCGGGTCGATGGCCGGCGGCGTCCAGATCCCGCCGCCGACCTTCTGTCCGTATCCCCAGGTGTCCTTCGCTATCTCCCACCCGTCGTCGCGCGGCCCCTGCGGCACCGTGTTGAAGACCCACTTGATGGCGCCCGTCGTGGCATCGGCCGCGATGACCAGGCCGCCCGGTATGTGGTTCTCCGACAACGCCACACCGGCGTACAGCGTGTCGTCGAAGTAGACCGGCGGCGTCGTCAGTTGATACCCGAGGGTGGCGGCGTCGAAGCCGGGCGGGTAGGCGTCGGGGTACTGGAACTGCAGCGCCTCGCTGATGATGTCGAGCCGTCCCGCGTCGCCGAACGACTCCACCAGCTCTCCCGTCCTGCCGTCCGCCGCGTACATCGTCGCGGCGCCGAACGCATACACGCGGCCGTCGCCGTAGGCCGGCCCGCGGCCGCGGGCGACGAGGCTGTCGTCCAGGGTCAGCGTCCAGATCGATTCGCCGGTAGCGGCGTTCACCGCGAATAGCGTCGAGCCGGCGTTGAGATACATCACGCCCGCGACGACCAGCGGCGTCACCTGGGCGATGCCGGGGCCCGCTCCCGATTCGAACGACCAGGCCAGCTCCAGCCTCTCCACGTTGGCCGTGTCGATCTCGTCGAGCGCGGCGTAGCGGCTCCCCTTGACGTCGAGGCTGTGCAGCGGCCAATCCGCATGTCCGCCGGCCGTGATCTGAGGCAGCGGGGAGTGGTGGGTCGTCTGACCGTGCTGCACCTGTTCTCCCGACGCCGGGATGACCGCAAGGACGGCAGCCAATGCCGTCGCCGCCGCCAACCGTGCCGTTCTCCTGAGCCGCATCGCCAGTACTCCTCTTGGGATGATACGCCGTAGCGATAAAGGTGGTGGCGGTACAGCGAGCGGTTGCCGCCTCGGGTCTCCGATGACCTCGATGAGACACACCGTTGACCGATGCTCGCGCAAGTTGTTATATACAAATATATGAAAATGCAATCCGAGGCGCCGACTACCGTCAAGTTGGGCGTGAGCCGTCAGGTCGTGATCCCCAAGAAGCTGCACGACCGCCTCGGGCTCAAGCCCGGCGACTACCTCGAGGTCGAGGAACAGCAGGGCAAAGTCGTCATGACGCCGAAGACGCTCATCGACAGGCGCGTGCACGAGGCGTTTCGGGAAAGCATGGAGGATTTCAAGAGCGGCAGGTACTCCGGGCCGTTCGACACCGCGGAGCACGCGACGGCGTCGCTCCACAGGATTGCAGGGGCGCGCCGGACGAAGAAGACGAGCCGCAAGTAGATGCGGCTCATACACATCGCGAGGTTTGAGAAAGACTACTGAACCCGCATTTCTCACCGGCCTTCTGCTGCGGCAGCCGATTCGCTCGCTGTGGCGGGCTGTACTCCCCCACGCCCCGTCGACGTAGTTGCGACTACACCTGCAGCGTCGTTCAGTCCGTGCGACCCACCACACCGGCTGTTGAGCGACATCAGGAACTGTCTACCCACAGGGGAGCTGTCCACCAGGGGGTCATTTTCATGTCGCCTAACAATCTCGCCGCCAGATCATTCGGCAGTCTTGCCCAAGATAGAATTCACGCAGGTGTTCCTGCGCCTTCGTGGATGGCTCGCCTCATCCTTGCTCCGATTGTGGAAGCGGCTCAGGTCACTTTTCGTTAGCGATGAGAACAACGAGATTACCGTCGTGAGTCGGCCTGAGGACGAACCCAGGACGCTGATATTCGTCGACATGCTCGGGTTCGCCGAGCTGACCCGCCGGAATCCGACGCGCATCCTGGAGTGGGGGCCAGACGAGGAAGGGTTCACGGGCTCTGGCACGACTGAACTTCAGAGCCGCGTCGTTCGGTTCCAGCATGTTATCGACTCCGTCATCCGCACGCAGGTGGGGTTCGGTGGCGTATCAGCGCAGGTGTTCTCAGACTGCGCATACGTCGACGTCTCGACCTCGCTACGAGCCATACGGGCCGCAGTCGATTTGATGCGAGAATTCATCAGGCTGGAAGTACCCGTGAGAATGGGCCTCGGTCGCGGTACCTACTATTCTTTTAGATACTCGATTGAGAACACGGGCACCGAGATGGTGACGAAAGCCCTTTTTGCCGGCACTGCCGTGGTTAACGCTCACGGCGCAGAACAGTGCGGCGGCAAAGGTTGCCGCATCTTCGTTCATTCTTCCGTTGAGAGTGATCTCGCAAATACCAAGTCCAGCGAACCACTGATACCCCTTCCAGTGGAGCTTAGAGGCGTCAGGACCGAGGTCTGCTACCTACCGCACGACGTCCATGTCAATGAGGTGGATCATCGATTCAAGCGAACGCGCGTCGTTGATCAAGACCTCCTCGCCGTGCGGCACATTGAGCAGATGATCCAACAGAGCGAACCGATGGATGACAAGGTTCGCCTTCAGTACACGGAGACCCTTGCAGCCGTTCTCCGCATGCGAGAGGCGCTGAGTAGAAGCACAACATTGGAAGAAGCGGCCTTTCGGGAAGAAGAAATAAACGATGAGGTTGACGCGGCCGGAGAGCAGGGAGATTGAGCCTGAACTATTGACGCGCTTGCGGATTCCATATGGGCCGAGTGGGGAGTAGGGGCGCGGGCCCGCCCGAGACGCGAGAATACTGGAAGCCCTTTGTCTTGGCTACTGCTGAACGCCAAACGCGGAGCGTTACCGAACGATGCCCTATTTTCGCCTGTCCTCGGCTTGATATAACTACCGACGTGCGAGGTGTGGAGCGGGGGTCCGGAAGGGGCAGCGCTACTTTCGGGATGAACCCCACCCGTTCGTTGACAGCAGACGGGCAACAGGCTTTGCGGCGCCGGCGTCAATCCTTGGCACGGCCAGCGCGGACACGCTGCAAGGTGCTTCCACTGCCCCGGTCCCGGGTCTAGTCGTGTGCTGAAATGCCCCCGCAATTGGACGCTACACGCTGGTCGCTGTACACTGCCACATAGTGACAGCGGTCGGCAAACACGCGTGCCTCGGCAAACACGCGCTCGGTGAGGGAGGGGAAGGGACGATGGCGAGCGGGCCGCAAAGCCAGTGGCGGCCGGCCGATCTGATCGCGTGGGCCGTCCACGTCGACCGGATCGCGACCGGCGAGATCCATGAAACCTACGAAGCTCCGCGCGCGAACAAGCGCTACCACGACTCACGCCGCCTGCGAGGTGCCACATGTTTCTAAGGGTAAGGCGTACGATAGAAGTACTCCGGGCGCCGATCGAAGGCCCCAATCCTATGCACGTAGACCTTTCTCGCGTTCCAGACACTTCCGAAGTGATTGCTGATCGGCAACGCGAGAGTGGTACTACTCACCCGCGTCCGACCAATCCTGCGCTACGCGTGATCGAATTTGCGGTTCTCATGGTGATGTCTATCTACGTCGTGAGCCCGATTCTCGGTATGTTATTTGAGCTACAGACTGAGCGCGGCCTGACTTTACTTGCCAGCATTGTCACAGGAACAATGTGCTTCTTTTACCTTATGGCCTCGCAAGAACTCCATGGACGACTCGCACGGCTCGTTCGACTAGACTTCCTAGACCCTTTTTTCGGACGTAGGTTGCGGCGTACAATTGACATCTTGAAACGAGGAGTCTAAGTGGCAAGCAAGAACGAAAAAATCAACGTGATAATGCAGATATTCGTCAGCTGTGTTCTATTGGTGTTCGGTATACTCGTGTTGACCGCTCCGAATATTGTTTTCCCAGAAGCAACCACGGATCAGGCTCAGAAGTTCGCCGCAGGCTCGCTTGGTGCGATAATAGGCTACTGGCTTTCGTGACAGACCAAACGGGACAATTCGTGTCGTTTCTTAGAGACACTTCTGAGCGAATGGCCGCGTGATGCTGCGTCTGAACCGTACCGGGTTTTCCGGAGACTGAATTACGTGGCTCCTGCCACCATGGCTGGAGTCTCCTGACTGCGATAGTACTGCTCTTCGCACTCGACCGGAGGGACGTATCCGATCGGGGCGAGGAACCGACCGTTATTGAACCAATCGACCCGGTCGAGCGTGGCCAGCTCGACCGCATCGACACTGCGCCATGGGCTACGGCGGTTGATGAACTCGGTCTTGTAGAGACCGATGACCGACTCGCTAGGGCGTTGTCGTATGAGTCGCCGCGGCTTCCGAACGAGGGCTCGATCCTGGCCTCGGCGAGGCGTTCAGTGTAAAGAGTCGTGAGATACTGCACCCCGCGGTCGCTGCGATGCACCAGCGCCGGCGCTGAGCCTAGCGGTCGGTCGTAGAGCGCCTGCTCCAATGCATCGAGCACCAAGTCCGTGCTAAGCGTCTGTGTAACCCGCCAACCGACGATGCGCTTGGAGAAGGCGTCAACGACGAAGGCCACGTACACGAAACCGCGCCACTTCGCCAAGTAGGTCAAGTCGGCCAGCCAAAGCTGGTTGGGGCGGGTGGCCCTGAAGTTGCGGTCGACCAAGTCCTGCGGTCAGTCCGCTGCCTGTCGGGAATCGTCGTCCGCACGCGTCGGCCGCGAACCGCACCCTGCAGGTTCAGCTCGCGCATCAACCGCTCGACAGTGCACCGCACCACCTCAAAGCCCTACCGCTGCAACTGCCGCCACACCTTGCGGGAACCGTAGACCCGGCGGTTTTCTGTCCAGACATGGCGAATCTCCGCCCGCAGCCGGCCATCGCACACCGCCAGCGCTGGCAGCCGGCTCACGTCGGCCTGCCGGGCCTTGTGGGCGCGGTACGTCGCCGGGGCGACGGGCGGCACGGCGCAGATCGGCTCGCCCCCCAAGCGGCGCGGTGCGCATCGATGAAGGCGACCATCACCTCGGTCGGCGGTCGAGCTCGACCTGTGCGACTGGCGCCGAGGCCTCGCGCAGGATCTCGTTCGGCCGCCTGAGTTCACGATTCTCCCGCTCGAGCGCCTTGAGCCGCTGGCGCTTCTCCGTAGTCAAACCAGGACGGCGGCCGGTGTCGCGCTCCACCGCACGCACCCAGTGCCGCAGAGTCTCCGACGAGCAGCCGATCTTGGCCGCAATCGACCGGATCGCCGCCCACTGCGAGTCATGCTCGCGCTCGTGCTCCAGAACCAGCCGAACCGCACGCTCCCGTACCTCCGGTGAATACCGACTCGGTCTTCCCATCGATCCCACCCTCCCAAGAAATGGAGCCTCTAGGAAACCCGGTACGGGTCACCCCGACGTTCCGGAGTTACGTGTGATGCTAGCCTACCGCTAAGTGTGGTGGGTTCGTTCAGGCTTGGCGGGGTCTCAGGCTCATGAACGAGGCCGTGGAATCCTGAAGAACTGGCGTACGCGAGAGATCAGTATGGACTTATGAATGGCGTACGATTGTGGATCGTGGTCGTAGAGGTCGCGACGCCTAGTAATCAGATGCCAGAGTGTTCCAAGTAGCCGAGATACTGGCTCAAGGATGCGCGTCGTAAAGAGCCCGAGAATCCATCCAAGCGAAAGCCACAGGACCTCAGACATTACGCGTCGTCTGGTCGAGCAGCGGACCTAAAGGGGTCCCGGTCCTGTTGGGCCGGGGTACTGGATGCTATGTCAGCCTCCGTGGGGAGGAACTCTTCCACCTCGTGGAAGACGCGGTGGAGTTCACCCACTTCCAAAAGGAGCTTGTCGAAGAGTAGGTCTACATCGAAGCGGTTAGTGCTCCTAACTCGGCCGCCCCGTGCACGGAATCTCTCTTGTTCGAGCCTAAGGAGGTGTCGGCGGATCGTATTGGTTGCCATTCGCACCCGGTCTGCCAGCGTCTTGCAACTCGCGTATGGAGCAGGACGACCCCGCTTGAACTCCATGTGATGTGGGACTAGGACGCCTTCCGAGTGCGTCGAACGAAATGGCGGACGCACTGGTGGGAAGTCTAGGGGCTGCCGCGGGAACAGTCAAGCAATGAAATCCTCTTGAAACTACTGATAAATGGGACTTTAGGCCATTGTTGTAGAACGGTAGAGAACAGGCGGGAAACGGGAAGATGGTGCCGGTGCAGGGAACCGCATATGACATATTAGCTGTTTAATATCAGTAGTTTACGTCTCGTGCTTTCGCTGTTTACCCCACGTCTAACCCCGCGCGCCACACATAGTAGCTAGGCGCGGATTGTCAGAATTAGCACTGCTACTCACGTGAGACTTCCTATCGACCGGTCACCCGGGCGACTGGCTCACGGCCTGCAGCGCGACATCGTGCGCCACATGCGGGCGTCGCCGCATCGTGAAGTCGCGGCGGCGCTCGAGCAGATCCGGGCGTCGAGATCCACGCATGCGGTCAAGCTCGCGTTCGAGCTGCTGGTCGTGACCGCCGCCCGGTCGGGGAAGGTGCGGCTGGCGAGGTGGAACGAGATCGACCTCGCTGGCCGCGTGTGGACCATCCCGGTCGAACGCATGACGATGCGCCGCGAACAGCCGCTCCGGCTCAGCCCGCACGCGGTGGAGATACTCGACGCCGCGTTTCTCAGCCAGCGGATCGCCCCGACGCAGGCGAGCCGAAAGCTGGCTAGCACCTAGACGCGGGTCTCATTCAGCGGGACAAGCGGGAAGCCGCCCAGCCCGAGTTCGCGGCGTAAACCGCGGATGACGGACCGCTGCATCTAACTGCGGGTGCCGGTCGGCTGCAGGTCGAGGCAAAGACCATCGCCGTCGCAGTAGCCACCTACCGTGGCGAACCCGGTGCGCGAAGGCGCTCCACAAAGCGCTCCGGGTTAGCGGCCTCGTGTCATTCGCCCGCCGGCAGGGCAATCACACCGCGAGGAACGCAGCGTCTCGGGTCCACACGACCCAGACCACGCGCACGAGTTTGTTGGCCACGGCCACATTGACCACCTTGAAGTGGCGCCGGTCGCGCACCTCCAGTGCGCAGCGGTGAAAACGGGAGACCGGCTGGCCGGTGCGCCCGCGGCAAACCGCGGCCAGCACGACGGCGCGGCCACCGTGCGCCATGATGCACGGCAGGCCGCGGTCGCCACGCTTCTTGATGTGTCCAATGTGATATCGTCGCATCGGAGGACGAATCCTGCCTGCTTAACCTCAACCTGACAGTCGGCGACACGAAATCCGACGTATCGATGAAACGGTGCGGTAACGCATAGCAAGGCGCGGTTCAGGCCCCTTCGAAAGCGCCATCGCCGCGACGTTTCGTCGGAACATTGACGATCTATTTCCGGAGGAGCAAGTTATGGCAAAGATGGTCGACCTAGACGCCATGATCCCGCGTGCTGACTTCTGTGAATTGGACGATGACGCTCCACAGTCACAGTTGATTCCATCGCTCGGGTTGCATCAGTTGGAGGAGAATTCCTTTCTTGTTCCCAATTTACGAAAGCCGGATTTTCAAAGAGAAACCAATCAGTGGACCCCTTTTCAAGTCATCGCCTTTCTAAAAAGTTTCTTGGACAACGAACTTGTACCGTCGGTGATCTTGTGGAAATCACCAACCAAAATTTTTGTGATAGATGGAGCCCACAGATTGAGCGTACTTGTCGCCTGGATTCGAGATGACTATGGAGACGGAACCATATCTCAGAAGTTCTACGGACCAAAGATATCCACCGCTCAGGCTGCGATAGCCGACTCTTTGAGAAAGGCCATCAATCAGGAGATCGGCAGCTTCACACAGGTCAGGCAGGCCATGATGTCTATTGAAAGCGTCGAGTCCAACAGCCTGCTGGCACAGAGGGCAAGCAACGCCATAACAAGAACCCTCTCTCTGCAATGGGTCGAAGGAAACGCGGAGAAGGCCGAGTCGTCTTTCTTCAAGATCAACACGCAGGGAACGCCTTTGGACAGGGTCGAGCAACGGCTGCTGGAGAATCGACGAAAACCTATCGCGATAGGTGCGCGGTCCGTTGTTCGCGCTGGTTATGGACATAAGTACTGGTCCAACTTCGAGAAAGGCATGCAGCGCGAGATCGAAAAGATCTCCAGTGAACTCCATGGAATGCTTTTCTCCCCAGAGATCGAAACGCCGATTAGGACACTAAATTTGCCACATGCCGGTCGAGTGTCGGCGCTCTCAGCGTATAATGTTCTAATGAATCTGTTTGCCTACGCGATCGAGCAGACCGACAACGTTGTCCCTGGAAGCTATTTGTACGCGGACGATCCCGACGGGAGTGCGACCGTAAAGGCGCTTCGGTGTTTGCGCGAGGTAATGTTTCGCGTCACAGGAAACGATAGTCCTAGTCTGGGCCTTCACCCAGCCGTGTACTTCTATAGCTCGACTGGTCGGCACTGGGAGTTTGTTCTCGTTGCAATTGTTCACCTTTTCTCGAAAGCTATCCGGAATAATGACGACAAATTCTTCCGGTCATTTACTGAGAACCGGAGAACACTGGAGGAGGTCTTCCTTAATAACAAAACACTGGTCGGTCAGGCCAACATAGCGATTCGCAGCACCAACCGAGTTCAGAAGTGGTCGGACCTCATTGGTAAGACCGCGCGGGGGAGACTGTTCACAAATGGCGTTACTGCGGATGATATTCTTAGCGCGTTAGAGTTGAAGGGGAAAGTGGTTGCATCTGATATCTCGGAAGTTGGGAGTAACTTTTCTCGTCGGACTAAGTCGGCAGCGTTCCTCAGGGATTCTGTCCGGACGGCAATGACCTGCCCATTGTGCAGAGGGTTGGTCTTAGCGGAGAAGTCAGTATCGTACGACCATGTCAAGGCGAAGAATAGCGGCGGCACGGGCGCCTTGGAAAACATTCAGCTTACCCACCCGTACTGCAATTCGATAAAGGGTGCGACTAGTAACTGACGTACAGGCAGGCAAACCGGTAACGCGTACGCTTGGAGTTTCCGCCAGAAGATTGGACCCGTGGTTAAGTGTCGCCCTATTCTTCTCTCCGTGCGAGAGAATAGCGCGGCCACTGGACCGGGAGGACAGTCAGCGCAGCCGGTTCAGACCCACGGGATGTGGGCCGGTATGGCTCTCTAGCCTGCGGCACAGCGCACCAGTTAAGCGGCTCGCCGCAGCATTCGGGGCAATCATGCTGGAACATCGTAGACGAGTACGGTGATCAACAGCTCTCGATCCGGGTCGTCAGGATGGTGGACAACGAACCGCCACCCGGTGCCGTCGTGGTCGTATGGGGCATCGCGACGGAAGCACCGGTGCGACCGAACCGCGTCCGGAGCAGTCTGCCGCAAGACGCCATCCGGTCGCTCTTGAACGGGCACGTTCCCCGCCTGAACCGCGTTGAGCAGATCTGCCGTGCCCTCGGTCTGGAGCTCTACATAGAACCGCCGCGGGATATTCAGGTCGAGGCCGACGGTGCGGAAACACCTCGCCCGCTGACCCGGTTCGACTCGAGCGTCCAACAATCGGTGCGGGCGAGTTCGCAACCGTCGCCGGAGGGCTACCTGATGCAGAGCGAAGACGACGATCAGACGAGCCCGGCGCCTGCGAATCTGGACGACTCGCACGCTTTCTGCGCGTTGCCGCATGGCTATTCGATGGTCCCGAGCGGCATCGGGCCGGCGGATTTCTGCCTCGTCTCTCCGTGCGCGAAGCTCGAACCCGGTCAGCGGATCTGGCTCAGGGACCCGAAGAGGCGCGACGGGCTGCGGTGGCTGATCAGGATGACGGCGACCAGCTATGAGGTGGCCGCTTGGCAGCCTCCCAAGCCCACCAGCCACTAGGACCTGTTCCCCAACCGGTGGGAGCGCAAGGATGTCGACGACCGCGTCGTCATCCTAGCGGTGCGATGCGGCTGGGTGGCTGCGTCGAACCCGGCGCACCGGCTTCCCGACTGGCACTCCGGCCGACTCACCGGATTCTGGCGAGGGCGCTTATATACCAAAGTGACCAAACCGTGGTAGCATCGGGCAGACGGTGAACGTGTCCATCTGCCGCTTGCCGTAGGGCGTCCGTGGCCACGGACGCCCGCCCTTCCCACCTTCTAGGCGTCGGGATCTTCGATGATGTTGACGGGCCGGAGAACCCGCCGCGCGGCGTCCTCCATCGTTTAGGGTGGCCCGTCGCGCTTGGTCGGCGGCGGGTCCGCTCGCTCCAACTCGGCCTTGCTGGGCTGGGAGCTGTACGGCTTCACGCGGATGGTGCGGCGGTCAGGCGTTGGCATCGAGCAATCCCCCCGGTTGGAGTGCAACGGTTTCAACGTACCACGGCGCGTTCTCCTGTAGCGCGCGCGGAATGCAAGCGTTTTCAGTCAGTTACGGGAGATTTTGTCACTTTGGTATATAAGCCCCCAAACGAGGGTCCGCGGACCAGCGCACCCCGCGGGCGGTATGTTCTTTTAACCCACCCACCCGCCCCAGTTGACTCTACGACTACGGGGAGCCCTGTACGACGCGTGGACAGCACACGAGCGCACTCCAACAATGGCGAACTCACGGTTGCCAACAAGAACGCGCGTCGTAGCCAGCTGACGGCTCGCGTCAGGGCGCGTCACAGACTGGGAATTTCTGATATCATCGCGTCGTGCTGTCCGTCCATCCCCGAGCCTGACCCAGCCACTATGAGCAGCGAGCTTCTCGTCCGCAATGTGCCGCCGACGGTCCGTTCGTGGATCAACCGTGAGCGACAGACGCACCGGATGAGCCAGCAGGAATTCGTGCTGTCCATTCTCGAGCGCGCTCGGGACAGAAACGAGGAACCGCGGCCTCCGCTCGCATCGACACCGACCGTGGCGGCTCCCGATCAACTACCGTTCACGTTTATCGATCTCTTCGCGGGCATTGGTGGCTTCAGGATAGCCCTCGAGATGGTAGGCGGGCGGTGTCGATTCTCGTGCGAGCTGGATAAGTACTCGCAGAAGACCTACAAAGCGTGGTTCGGCGAGTCTCCCCACGGAGACATCCGCAAGGTGAAGGCCTCTGACATTCCGTTTCATGACATCTTGGCGGCGGGATTTCCCTGCCAGCCATTTTCCATCGCAGGTGTATCAAAGAAGAAGAGTCTCGGTCGCGCACACGGCTTTATGTGCGAGAGCCAGGGAAATCTCTTCTTTGATCTTGCCACCATCATTGAGCAGAAGCGGCCGCCTGTCGTATTTCTGGAGAATGTAAAGAATCTGCAGTCCCACGACAGGGGTCGGACTTGGGAAGTCATCTCTAGTACACTTGAGGAACTTGGCTACAGCGTTTTCAACGGGGTCATTGATGCTGCCAGCTGGGTTCCACAGCACCGAGAACGCGTCTACATCGTCTGTTTTGATACGAGTGTGTTCGGGACAAGTCCGCCGTTCACGTTTCCGGATGCACCACCCCGCCCCCAATCCAGTATTTTGCATATTCTGGAAGAGAATCCAGATCCCAAGTACACGCTCAGCGACCATCTCTGGAACTATCTTCAGGAGTACGCAGAGCGCCATCGTTCGCGCGGCAATGGGTTCGGTTATGGCTTGGTCGATCTCGACGGCATTACGAGGACGCTGAGCGCTCGGTATTTCAAGGACGGTTCTGAGATCCTGATACCGCAGCGCGGGCGTAATCCGCGACGCCTGACACCACGTGAGTGCGCGAGGTTGATGGGCTTCGATGACGCTCGCCCGATCGTCGTCTCGGACACCCAAGCATACAAGCAGTTCGGAAACGCCGTCGTCCCAGACGTCGTCAAGAGCGTTGCACTCCAGATTGTGAAAGTCCTGAACTGGCAGGTTGGCCGAAATGGAGGTCTCCTGACGAAACGGAGGCCTCCTGACGAGACGACGTCATCGAGCTAGTCGCTGACCCGCATCCGCCATGGTGTCCCCTTCATGTGAACGAGCAATCAATACCGCACTCCACCATGGGAACTCCATCCTCAAGTTCATCTCTCCGAACGATGCCGGCGTCACGGGAAGCCACCAAGCCGGCTTCTACCTCCCAAAGTCTGCGTGGCAGCTCTACACGCCCCATGCCCCGGAGAACGGCACAAACGCCAAGCATGAAATAGAAATCACCTGGCCGGATGGCCGGGTCACGAATTCGGTCGTGACGTGGTATGGCCGAGGCACCCGGAGCGAGTATCGCCTGACCAGGTTTGGTAGAGATTTTCCGTGGCTCGGTCCGGATTCCGTCGGCGATCTTCTTGTCCTCATTCCCATCGACGAGTCCCACTTCGAAGCCCATGTACTGGAGACTGATGAGGACATCCAAGAACTCCAAGCTGCACTTGGTGTCGAGTCGTTTGAACGCTGGGGTGTGTTCCAAGACGGTGCACCGCGCGAGGAGACCGAGGCTGAGTGTCGGGAGCGAGAATTTCTGACGTTTGCGGCGGCGCTTGCCGAGTTCCCCACCGGACAGGCTTTCTCTGCGGAGACCCTTCGGGTCCTGCGGCAGTGTCAACGCGACTTCGATGCTTTGTCACCCGACCGGGCGCTTGTCAGATTGATGGAGTCCGAGTTTCGGCTGTTCAGGCTGGCTGAGAGGCAGCTCTGCCGGACAGACATCGTCCGGCCGTTCCGAGATGTGGACGATTTTCTCCAGACCGCTTCAAGAATCCTCAACCGTCGCAAATCCAGGGCAGGCCGCTCGCTTGAGAATCATGTCGATCACCTCCTGAACGAGGCCGAAATCCCGCATGACATGAGGCCACGAATTGATGGTCGTCCGGACATTGTCATCCCGGGAGCAGACGCTTACCTTAACCCCACGTATCCGGTCGATCGCCTGTTCGTTGTAGGTGTCAAGACGACCTGCAAGGACCGCTGGCGCCAAGTGCTCAACGAGGGTCACCGCGTCCCCAGCAAGCACATACTGACGACCCAACCGGGGATCTCGGCCGCCCAGCTAGCGGAGATGAACAACGCTCAGGTCACCCTCGTAGTTCCGCAGTCGCTTCACAAGGACTATCCGCCGGAGCGCCCGATGGAGCTCCTGAGCGTGGAGGGATTCATCGACCGGGTCCGCGAAGTCCTGTCGTGACAGACGTACATAGCCCTGAGCAGCGTCGCCGCAACATGGCGGCAATACGGGGCAAGAATACCAAGCCGGAACTGATCGTTCGCCGGCTTCTTCACCGCTTGGGCTACCGGTTCCGTCTTCATCAGAAGGGAGTTCCTGGTCGGCCTGATCTTGTCTTTCGGTCGCGACGGAAGGTGATCTTCGTGCATGGTTGCTTCTGGCACATGCACGACTGCCGGTACGGCAGGGTGACGCCTAAAACGAATACCGCCTTCTGGAGCGAGAAGCGACAGGCCAACGTAGAACGTGACCGACGGACCTTGACAGCACTTCGGGCTGACGGTTGGGAGTCGCTAGTGGTCTGGGAATGCGAAACGGGAGATTCGTCCGCGCTGGAGACGAGTCTGCTCGCGTTTCTGAACGGAAAACCATCAAGAGATATGAATTCTCGGTTCTAGTTGAGGAGGGAGTCGTGAAACTCGGCCACGCCTACATCGTTGTGGGCGCAACATTGATCACCTACGGGTTGGCTGTTTCGAGTCTAGCAATGTCTTTCTTTCCTGAACGGCGCGTTGAACTAGCCGTGACGCTGGCCGTGGGGATGGGATTCGTTGTTGGGGGAGTCCTACGGACTATACGGAGTTTGAAATAGACGCCTTCTTGTGCGGCCTTATTGCTACCGCTGCAGCAGCTGTCATTCTGATTGCCGGCAGTATGTTCGCACCCTGCGTTCCTGCGAGTCGGCAGGTTGCAGCTGACCGGCACGCAATTCTACTAGGCGTCATCCTTGTCGCTCCTGTATTGCCAATGGTTCTGGTAATCGAAAGTCTTGTGCTGGCCTACGAAGCATTCTCGAACTGGAAGAATCCGCCCAAAGTGTATGGAGACGACACCTAGCGTCTCTGATTGGCGTGCAATCCATTAGCGTCAAGCTTGGCACATAATCCTGTTCGTCTTGCAGGGGTGCGCGAACGCTGACGAGAACAGCCTCCACGCCGGCCGACTATGTCCGAGTCCCGTATGGGCGGCCGCTCGGTCCATTCTCCTCTGACCTAGCGCTACGCCGCAAACCACCGGCCGTTGGCCCGCGTCGTTCCGATGCCCATGAGTAGTCTTCTCGCATTCGCTCTCGAACTTTCCTCCACTCAAAACAATCGCTGACCGCTTCCATCCTAAACCCAAGGTGCTCTAGCGTCGCGAACGTCTTGGGATAACGTGAACGATAGAGCCGAAGCGTCTCCATGTGCTTCTGCCGGGCTCGGATATCTGGATGCGTCTTGCTTTGCATGAGATGTCCCGCCAACATCTCGAGTTCGGGCCCAAGTTGCCACCCGAGGTCTTCGATAACGATCCGTGGAACGGGTATTCTCCCTTCGCATAAGTGCTCGAACTGGTCGAGTCCCTGCGTCACAAACACGTAATGCCACCCCTGTTGGAGCGGTATATTACTAAAGATGTTAGAATAGGCGCGGCAATGATCATCCATCACGAGCCCCGTCAATTCCAATTTCTTGTCGACGCTGTACGCCCGGTTCAACGCCGGACCGTAGAAGTACGGCGTACTGTTAAGTTCGTAGTGCTGAAATGGTCCATGAGTAAGCACGCCTCGAAGCCACACACCTCTCCCAATTAGACGATTGATCAAATCCTGGTAGAATTCGCATTCATACATGACGAAATAGCGGTGATCGTCATCGTTCGACGGCTGAACCATGTTGTGGACGAGGATTGTGTCAGAGAAGACAATCGTGGAAAACGATCTGTGAGTGTGGACGTTCAAACTCGCCACAATCTCAAATAGATCGTCGACGCGAAATGGCGATTGGTCTACCAAATCTGCGAATCCCAGCACATCGATGTACAGCAGATAGTAATCGTCAAGGGCTTGGCCGATAATCGGTGTCTTTCTTTCGTCCACTTCTGGCGGGCTCCGGGTGAGAGAGTACTTAGTCCTAAAGAAGGCCGCTACCGTCTGTCCCTCGGCTTATTTAGACTCAACTGTCCGCAACCGGTTTGCCAAAAGCCCCTACAACCGAAGACGCTCGTGGTGCGTCCCGGTCGTCTTGGGAGTATCCGGTTGGTTGCGGTCCACAATTGCAAGCGACCGCGTGAGTCAAGATGACCTCGAAAGCCCAGTGCCAGCAGAGTAACAGCGCGCCGACGAGGGAGCGGTGCACATCGAGCATACATCCACCCATGTCACTCGCAGGCCAATCCACTCCGCCCGGCAGGACCCAAGTCGGTGTGCTCGAACCTATCCGCGGCGACGCTTGGCTCGCTCCCCGGGTGTGAAGTCGTACGCCAGCCAGCGTACGAAGTGGACCGCGTGTCGCAAGTACGTCGCGCGTGTATCCGGTGCCAAGTTCCTCTCTGGGTCGTTGACTTCCTTCTCGTACGCCATCAACGCGTTCTGCACCTCGTTTAGAGCAGACGAACTGATTCGCGTCACACCACCCTCCTCGGCGTCACCGGTTGCATCCTCGGGCCAGCAGCGGGCGCGCGGTGCTCGCCGCCTTCAAGGCGCGTCGCTACGTTTCGCCTACGCTCGTCTACCTTGTCCCTTGACGACGGCGCCCGCTCCCATGCCCAACCAGAATAGCTCCCTAGCGGGCGTCCTTTGAACACGTCTAGCTCAACAGGCCGACACGGAACGCTACCCGCAGACGAACGCCGCCCACTGATCCATCAATCCGCGGTGCTTCTCGAATAGATCCGACCGAGCATAGCTCCGCTCCACGGCTAAACCAACATGATGCGCAAGCGCCATTTCAGCGACAGCATGCGGCACATTGGTTTGCTCGCTGGCCCAGTCACGAAAGCTAGACCGGAACCCGCGCGGCACCGCGTCGACGCCGTTCCCCCGCAACAGCTTCGAGATCGTTGCATCTGACATCGGCCGGCCGCTGCGGGCGGCTGGCGACGGGAAGACCAGATCGGAGCTATTACGCAACGGCCGGACCCGCTCCAACTCACCCAGCACCGCACTCGACAGCGGCACCCGATGGACCTTACCGCCCTTCATCTGATCGGCAGGTATGCGCCACTCGCGAGCCTCTGTGTCGATCTCTGCCCACGTCGCGAGTCGTGCCTCTCCGCTGCGGCACACGGTCAGCACCACGAACCGGAGGTACGCCTTGACCGACAGCGACGCTCTAGACACCTCTATCGTTGCTAGGGCCGCGCCACCTCCCGGTATGGCAAAGCCCGGTAGTGAGCCGCTACGGCCGGCTGAGCGGGCAATGCGGCACCGATAGCCTCACGCGCAACGTTAACCTCTACATGGCCATGCGCCTGACACCATCCGAGCGTTGCCCGGATCCGCCCACGCAGCTTTCGCGCTACCTCTGGGCGGTCAGTCCATAGCGGAGTCAGGATGCGGAGCACGTGCGCGCGGTCGATCTGGTTCGCCGGCAGATCTCCCATGGTGGAGAAGACGTGCCGCTCTAGTTGCCGCGACCAGTAGCTCGCCGTCCTGATATTGCGCCATCGCGGCCGGTTCGCTTCGAAGGTCTCGACCGCCGCCTCTCGGAAAGTCGGCACCGATGCCCGGCGCTTCTCTGCCACCGGAAATACACCTAAGTCATTGATTATAAAACATATAATAGGAAAGGTTGGGACAGAATGGGACTGGCTGGGAAAGGTGAATTGGTGCCGGTGCAGGGACTTGAACCCCGGACCTAGCGGATATGAGCCGCTCGCTCTAACCAGCTGAGCTACACCGGCATCCCAGGTGTTTCTGCCAACCACTTATTATATCGAAGGCTCGAGCTGCGGCCGCCAGCCACGCGGGCGGCGCATGGCTACGTGATCAGCATGGCGTCGCCGTAGCTGTAGAAGCGGTAGCGGCGCTCAACCGCCTGCGCGTACGCGGCGAGCACCCGCTCGCGGCCCGCGAACGTGGACACAAGCACCAGCAGCGACGAGCGCGGCAGGTGGAAATTGGTGAGCAGCGCGCCGACCACCCGGAACTCGAATCCCGGCGCGATGTACAGCCCGGTGGAACCGCTGCCGGCCTCGATCGGCTTGCCGCCGGCCGCCGCGGACTCCAGCACGCGCGTCGTCGTGGTGCCCACCGCCACCACCCGGCGCCCGTCCTCCAGCGCGCGGTTGACGGCGTGCGCCGCCGCTTCCGTGATCTCGAAGGGCTCGGCCGCCAGGCGGTGCTCCTCGACCTGCTCGCCGCGGATCGGCTGGAACGTCCCGTAGCCGACGTGCAGCGTGATGGCGGCCCGCTCGACGCCGCGGGCATCCAGCGCCTGCAACAGGCCGGGCGTGAAGTGCAGCCCGGCGGTCGGCGCGGCAACCGAGCCGCGGGAGCGCGCGTACACCGTCTGGTACCGCTCGCGGTCGTTCCCCGCATCGGGCCGCTTGATGTACGGCGGCAGCGGCACGTGCCCGATGGCATCGACCGCCGCGTCGACGTCCTGCCCGTCGTCCGCGGCCAGCCGCACGGTGCGCCGGCCGTGATAATGGCAGGACAGCACCTCGAGCCGCAGGCGGCAGCCGCCGCCTTCGAACACCGCGCGCGTACCGTCCCGCAGCTTCTGCCCGGGATGCAGCAGCACGTCCCAGCGGTCGCCGCCCAGCCTGGACAGCAGCAGGCACTCGACCGTCCCGCCGCTCGGATCGCGCCGGCCGAGCAGCCGCGCCGGGTAGACGCGCGTGTCGTTGACGACGAGCAGGTCGCCCGGCTCCAGGAGCGCGGGCAGGTCGGTCACCGTCCGGTGGTCGTGCCGCCCGGTCCGGCGGTCCAGGTGGAACAATCGCGCGCCGTCGCGCACGGCGGGCGGCTGCTGCGCGATCAGCTCGGCCGGCAGGTGGTAGTCGAAGTCGGAGACCGGCGTGCCCACGCAGCTAGCACGCCCAGCGCAGGAGGACGGCGCCGACCGTGAAA
This sequence comes from Vicinamibacterales bacterium, assembly GCA_965207665.1. GTDB lineage: Bacteria > Acidobacteriota > Vicinamibacteria > Vicinamibacterales > UBA8438 > JAAXGX01. Next base: position 1,015,897 of record CBDBMV010000002.1, on the reverse strand, counting down.
CCGGCGCCGACGGCGGCCAGCAGCACGCGGTCGCCCTGCTTCAGCCGTCCCTCGGCGCGCGCGTCCTCCAGCGCCAGCGGGATGGTCGCCGCCGTGGTGTTGCCGAAGCGGTCGATGTTGAGCACGACCCGCGAGCGCTCGAGCCCGAGCCGGTCGGCCGTGCTCAGGATGATGCGGCGGTTGGCCTGGTGCGCCACGAACAGGTCGACGTCGCCGGCCTCCAGTCCGTTCCGCTCCAGCACGCGGCGGCAGACATCTTCCATCTTACGCACGGCGAACTTGAAGACCGCGGCGCCGTCCTGGTGCACGTAGTGCATGCGCTTGTCGACGGTCTCGTGTGTCGCCGGATTGCGGCTGCCGCCGGCCGGCATGTTCAACGCAGGTCCACCGCTGCCGTCGACCTCGTGGACGAAATCGAGCAGTCCCAGCTCCGGCTCCACCGCGGGCGACACCACCACCGCCCCGGCGCCGTCGCCGAACAGCACACAGGTCGCGCGGTCCTGGTAGTCGATGATCGATGACATCACGTCGGCGCCGATCACGAGGGCATGCTCGTGCGCCCCGGTCGCCACGAGCTGCGAGCCAACGGTGAGGGCGTAGGCGAATCCCGAGCAGGCGGCGCCCACGTCGAAGCCCCAGGCGTTGGGTGCGCCGATCTTGTCCTGCACCAGGCACGCCGTGCTGGGGAAGAACATGTCCGGCGTGGTCGTGCCGACCACGATGACGCCGATGTCGGCGGGCGTCAACCCGGCCTCGCCGATGGCGCGCAACGCCGCCTCCTTCGCCAGATCGGACGTCGCGACGCCGTCGTCCACGATGTGCCGCTCGCGGATCCCGGTGCGCTGCAATATCCACTCGTTCGAGGTGTCGACCATCTTCTCCAGGTCGGCGTTCGTCAGCACCCGCGGCGGCACGTACGTGCCCAGGGCCGCAATCCGCGTGCCCCTGAGCGGCGCACCGCCGCGCATTCTTCCAACCTGTCCGTCGGTCACGTGCACTGGTCCCTTCGTTGGCGGCTACCAGAGGCGGGGGCCGCGATCGGGCCCCTCCAGTCCAAAGTAGCCGTACGCGCGCTCGGTCGCCACCCGGCCGCGCGGCGTGCGGTCGATGAAGCCGGCCTGTATCAGGAACGGCTCGTAGATGTCCTCGATCGCTTCCTTCTCCTCGCTGATCGCCGCGGCGATGCTGTTCAGACCGACCGGCCCGCCGCCGAACTTGTCGATCACCGCCCGCAGCAGCCGCCGATCCGCCTCGTCGAAGCCGTTGTCATCGACGCCCAGCAGCTCCAGCGCCTGCTTCGCCACCGCCGTGTCGACCGTACCGTCCGCGCGGACCTCCGCATAGTCGCGCACCCGCCGCAGCAGGCGGTTGACCACGCGCGGCGTACCGCGGCCGCGCCGCGCCAGCTCCCCCGCCGCCGCCCCGTCCATCGGCACGTTCAGGATGCCCGCCGCACGCGTCACGATCTCCCGCAGGTCGTCCTCCGTGTAGAAGTCGAGGCGGTGCACGATCCCGAACCGCGTGCGCAGCGGCGACGTGAGCAGGCCCGCCCGCGTCGTGGCCCCGATCAGCGTGAACGGCTGCAGCGGCACCTTGACCGAGCGCGCGCTGGGCCCCTGCCCGATGACGATGTCGAGCTCGTAGTCCTCCAGGGCGGGATAGAGGATCTCTTCGATGACCGGGCTCATGCGGTGAATCTCGTCGATGAAGAGAACCTCGTGCTCCTTGAGATTCGTAAGCAGCGCGGCGAGGTCGCCCGGCCGCTCGAGGACGGGTCCGGACGTCGTCCGGACCTGCACCTCCAGCTCCTGGGCCACGATGTAGGCGAGCGTGGTCTTGCCGAGGCCGGGCGGGCCGTACAGCAGCACGTGGTCGAGCGCCTCGCGGCGCTGCCGCGCGGCCTCGATCGACACGGCCAGGTTCTCCCGCACGCGCGTCTGTCCGACGTACTCGGCCAGCGTGCGCGGCCGGAGACCGGCCTCGTACTGCTGCTCCTCGTCGTCCCGAGCTGAGCTGACGATGCGCTCGGTCGTCACCTTCCGTGCCTCTTGATCGATCACTTCGACAGCTCGCGCAGCGCCTGGCGCAGCGTCCGCTCGAACCCGGCGGCGCCGGACTTGACCGCCGCCCGCACCGCGCGCTCGGCCGCCGTACGATGGTATCCGAGGTTGAGCAGCGCCGACACCGCGTCGCCCTGGTCGCCGCCGGACGGCGTTTCCCCGCCGGCATCCGGCTCGGCGGCGAGCCCCGCCGGCAGGCGGTCCTTCAGCTCCAGGCCGATCCGCTCGGCCGTCTTCTTGCCCACCCCGGGAATGCGCGTGAGACGGTCGACGTCGCCCCGCATCACCGCCCGCACCAGGTCGGGCGGCTCGATGCCCGACAGCACGGCCAGCGCCAGCCGCGGCCCGACGCCGCTGATGGTGATGAGCCGCTCGAACACCCGGAGCTCGAGCATAGTTGCGAACCCGTACAACGCCAGCGTGTCCTCGCGGACGTAGGTGTGGACGCGCAGCGACACCGTGGCGCCGGGATCGCCCAGCTCGTAGAACGTGGACAGCGGCACGTGCAACTGGTAGCCGACGCCCTGAACGTCGACCACCAGGCGCTCGGGCTGCTTGTCAACGATCCGGCCGGTCAGCGCGCCGATCATGAAACGGTGCGGCGGCCCGCGCCGGCGCCCGGCGGGGCAGCCTCGGACGGGACGTACTGGCGCCAGTTGCGCGCGGCTCGCCCACGCCCTCCGCCGCGATCTCCTGTCGGACCGATGGAATGGGCGTGGCACACGGCCACTGCGAGCGCGTCGGACGCGTCGAGCGGCGACGGCGGCGCGTCCATGCCGAGCAGCAGCGTCACCATCTGCTGCACCTGCCGCTTGTCGGCGCGGCCGTAACCCACGACGGCGCGCTTCACTTCGGCCGGCGAATACTCGGCCGCCGGCACGCCGGCCTCCGCCGCCGCGAGCATTGCCACGCCCCGCACGTGCCCCAGCACCAGCGCCGAGCGCGCGTTGCGCGCGTAGAACAGATCCTCGAGAGCCACGATGTCCGGCTTGTGCGCCGCAAGCAGCCTGGCGAGTCCGCCGTGTACGGCGTGCAACCTGTCGGGGAGGGGGGCATCGGCCGGCGCGGAGAGCGCGCCGTAGTCGATCAGGCGGTGCCGGCTGCCGCTCGTCTCGATGCAGCCGTAGCCGGTGCGCCTGGAGCCGGGGTCGACTCCGAAGATTCTCACGCGAGCGAGGCCTCGATCTCCTTCGCGTCGATGTCGAAGTTGGACCAGACGTGCCGCACGTCGTCCTGGTCCTCCAGCAGCTCCATCAGCTTGAGGATCTGGCGCGCCGGCCCACCCTCGAGCTTCACGTAGTTCTGCGGCAGCATCGCGAGCTGGGCGCCGGCCGGTTCGATGCCCGCCTCCCTGACCGCCGCCAGCACCGCCTCGTACGCCTCGGGAGAGGTCACCACTTCCCAGTGCTCGCCATCCTCGCGAAAGTCGTCGGCGCCCGCATCGATCACCGCCGTCATCAGCGCATCCTCGTCGACGCCCGCGCGCTCGACGATGAGATGTCCGTGCTTCTCGAACAGCCAGGCCACGCTGTTGGTCGTGCCGAGGTTTCCGCCGTGCTTCGACAGGATGTGGCGGATCTCCCCCACCGCGCGGTTGGTGTTGTCGGTCAGCACCTCGATCAGCAGCGCCGCGCCGCCCGGGCCGTAGGCCTCGTAGGTGACTTCTTCGTACGAGACGCCGGGCTCCTCGCCCGTGCCGCGGCGGATGGCGCGCTTGATGTTGTCGGCCGGCATGTTGGCGGCCTTGGCGTCGGCAATGACCGTCCGCAGCCGCGGGTTGCTGTCCGGATCGCCGCCGCCGTCACGGGCGGCGACCGTGAGCTCCTTGATGATGCGCGTGAACAGCTTGCCGCGCCGGGCGTCGGCGGCGCCCTTCTTGTGCTTGATCGAATGCCACTTGGAATGGCCGGACATGGGAAGAACTCTCTCGCGACGACCGCGGATATTATCGCAGATATACCGGTATCATGAAGCCCCGGCCGAGGCCGGGGCGGCGGCACGGAGGAACCGAACCGATGATCCCTGACTGGGCGCCCAACATCCATCCGCTGGTCGTGCACTTCCCGATCGCCCTGCTGGTGGCCGCGGTGGTGACCGACCTGCTCAGCCTCGTCATGGCGCGCCGTCCGGCGCTGCGGGAGGCCGCGACGTGGCTGTACTGCGCCGGCGCCGGCACGGCCGTCGCCGCCTACCTGACCGGCAGCAACGCCGCGGATTCGATGCTGCTGCCGGCCGAGGTGACGCCGCTCGTCGACGTCCACGACAACTGGGCGTTCCGCACCACCGCCCTCTTCGCGCTACTGGCCGCCGCGCGCGTCGCCCTGCCGCGCTTTCTGACGCTGAAAGCGCCGGTGTGGTGGGGCGCCCTGGCGCTGGCGCTCCTGGGCACGGGCATGCTGTACGAAACGGCGGAGCGCGGCGGACAACTCGTCTTCCAGCACGGCCTCGGCGTGCAGGCCATCACCACCGACGCGCCGGTCGAGGAGCTGATACCCGAGCTGGCGGTCGACCAGGTCGATCCCGGCCCCATCGACCTGGGGGACGGGTCGTGGGTCTGGCGCCCGGTGCGGGGCGCCGACGCGGTGCTGGCGGAGCAGTTCACCTGGATCCGGAACGGCCCGGCCGGCCTGCCGGCCGAGATGGTGGAAGACGCGGAGAAGGGCTCCGTGCTGAGTCTCAGCGCGGCAGGGCCGGAGGCGCTGGCCGTGGCCGGCGGCGCCATCGATTCCGCCCAGGCCGACGTGTACGTCAACGTCGACGACTTCGACGGAGAGCTGCAGATCCTCCTGCACGCGCAGGACGAGGAGAACTACGACTACTTCGCGTTCGACGGTGCGACCGCGGAGCTGGGCCGGATGGAAGGCGGTACCGCGACGGTGTTCGAGGAGCAGGCGGTGGACGCGTCGGGCTGGCTGTTCCTGCGCGTGTTCGGCGGCGACGGGCACTTCCGGGGCTACGTCAACGGCGACCTCGTGGCGCACGGCCACGACGACGACCTGCCGCCCGGCCCGTTCGGATTGAAGGTCAGCGGGTCGGGCACCGTCCTCCTGGAGCGGATCCAGGTGCAGGCCGTCAAGGAATAGGCGGAAGATCCAGGCGCATCGCCATCGGCACGAAGACGATACCGTTCACGCTGCGTTCCGGGCCGGTCTGCCGGAATCCGAGCTTCTCGTACGCCTTGACTCCGTAGCGGCTGGAATTCATCGTCACCCGCTCCACGTCAGGCTGTGTAGAGCGAGCCTGCCGCAGCGCACGGTCGAACAGCCCGCGTGCAATCCCCCGCTTGTGGAAGTCCTTGCCGACGAACAACAGCGCAACGTGGTTGCGGTCGCGGAACTCCGTGATGCCGGCGATCCGGCCGCCGACCTCGGCCACCAGCACGAAGTAGCTGCCGCTGCCCGACCGCTCGCGGAACGCTTCGGGGTCCGCGTAGCGCCGGAACGCGGCGACCCCCTCCTCGTCCATATCGGGCGCGATAAACTCATCGAACCCGGCGCAGACCAGCTCCGAGACCTCTTCTGCGTCCGCCGGCTTCATCATCCGGTACGTGATTGCTTCGCTCATGGGTCGACAGTCCGTGCAGTCTACCGGAACCTGGAGCCGGAACAGCTTCGCCCAGCGGATTTCCCGGCGCCGAGCGCCATTTGCTACCCTCAGTAGTCGGGAGGAATCGATGCTTCGTCGGGTTGGATACCTGTATCCGGTTACGGTCGTTCTGCTCCTGTGGTCCGCCGCCGCGCACGCCCAGACCGGGAGCGTCAGCGGCAGCGTAGTCGACCAGACCGGCCTGGTGCTGCCGGGCGCCACCGTGACGCTGCGCGGCGAAGGCGTTCCGCGCACGGCCTACACGGACGAGCAGGGCGCCTTCGAGCTGGCGGAGGTCGCCTCCGGCAGCTACACGCTCACAGTGACGCTGGCCGGCTTCACGGATGCCGCGATCGACGACGTGACGGTCGGCAGCGGGACCATGGAACTGCCGCCCGTCGAGCTGCAGCTCGCCAGCTTCGGCGACACGGTGGTGGTGACCGCGTCGCGCGGCGAGGTACGCCTGCTGGATGCGCCGGTATCGACGTCGGTCATCACGGCCTCGACGCTCGAGACCACGCCGGCACAGAACTACGGCGACCTCCTGCGCGCGACGCCCGGCGTCAACGTCATCCAGCTCTCGGCGCGCGACATTCAGGTAGCCAGCCGCAGCCCCGGCAACACGCTGATCAACACCCAGCTCGTGCTGGTGGACGGCCGCAGCGCCTACCTCGACTTCTTCGGCCTCGTGCTGTGGGACCTGGTGCCGACGAACTTCGACGACGTGGAGCAGATCGAGGTGGTGCGGGGTCCGGCGTCCGCGGTGTGGGGCGCCAACGCCATGACCGGCGCGGTCAACATCATCACGAAGCCGCCGCGTGAATCGGTCGGCACGACGGTGACGCTCACCGGCGGGTACATCGACCGCAACGACGGATCCGGCGCCGGACTCGGCGCCGGGTCGCTGTTCGGCGCCAACGCGACCGTGACGCGCGCGCCAAACGACAGGTTGTCGTACCGCATCAGCGGAGGCTACTTCATGTCCGACGCCTTCGCGCGGCCCGCCGGCCAGATCCCGGTGGTTGACGACCCGCGGCAACCGGGCCAGACCGTGGGCGGCGCGTTCTACCCGCTGGATTCGGCGGACGCCGGCTTCGGGCAGGGCTTCGCGAACCGCGGCACCAGCCAACCCAAGTTCGACGTGCGCGTGGATCAGGAGTTGTCCGACGCCACCATCAGCTACTCGGGCGGCGTGGCCGGCACCGAAGGGCTAGTGCACAGCGGCCTCGGTCCGTTCGACATGCAGACGGGCACGTACCTCGGCTACGGCAAGGTGAGCTACACGCGCGGCGCGCTGCGGGCACAATTCTTCACGAACTTCCTCGACGGCAAGGCGCCGAACCTGCTGCTGCCCGACCCCGCCACGGGCATGCCGCTGGAGCTGAACTTCAAGACGCAGACGTACGACGGGGAGATCGGGCATTCCGTGTTCCTCGGCAACCGGCACCGCCTCAGCTACGGCGGCAACCTGCGCCAGAACAACTTCGACATCACGCTCGCGCCGCTGAGCGAGAACCGGACCGAGATCGGCGGTTACCTGCAGGACGAGATCTTCTGGGACCGCTTCCGCCTCGTCCTGGGCGGGCGCGTGGACAAGTTCGGCAACCTGTCCGACCCGAAGTTCTCGCCGCGCATCGCGTTCATCGTCAAACCGGCGGAGGACCACTCCGTCACGCTCTCGTTCAACCAGGCCTACCGCGCGCCGTCGGTCGTCAACAACTTCCTGCAGACGAGCGTCGTCAGCCCGGTGGACCTCAGCGGCCTCGCGCCGCTGCTGCCACCGCCCCTGCAGCCGGCCGTCGCGCAGCCGTTCCCGCTCATAGTCAACGCGGTCGGCAGCAACCTGCCGATCGGGGACATGGCGCAGGACGATCTGATCGAGGAATCGCTGACCGCGTACGAGGTGAGCTACACCGGCGTGCTTCCGAGGGGCACGACGCTGGGTGGTTCCTTCTTCGTGAACCAGCGAGAGGACTCGATCAGCTTCACGCCGCTGGCGCCGACCCGCGACCCGTACACGCCGGCCAACCCGCCCCCCGGCTGGCAACTACCTCCCGTCGTGCTGGGGCTGATGGCGCAGGCGGGGATCTACCTGCCCCGGACGGCTTTCACCTACTTCAACCTGGGTCCCCTGCGGCAGACCGGCGTGGAGCTGTGGCTCGATCAGCGGTTCTCGCGCGAGCTGGCGGCATCGGTCAACTACTCGTGGCAGTCGGAGCCCGAGATCCTCGACGACCCGAACCCGTTTATGGCGTCCGAGCTGAACCTGCCGCCGACCCACCGTTTCAACGCGGAGGTGAACTGGAACGGCTCGCGGCTGCTCGGCGCGGCCTCCGTGAACGCCGCCACCGACGCGTTCTGGAGCGACGTGCTTTCAGCGGGCTTCCACGGCTACACCGACGGGTACGCCACGGTGAACGGCAGCTTCGGCGTGAAGTGGCAGGGCGGCAGAATCATCACCACGGTCAAGGTGAACAACCTGTTCAACCAGACCATCCAGCAGCACATCTTCGGCGACCTGCTGCGGCGGACGGTGATCGGCGAGATCAAGTTCCGCCTCTAAAGCGCTGCCTCCTAGTCCTGTGGGACGTCATAGTGCTCCCACAGGTATTCAGGGAAGTAGGTGTGGAGGTGCAGGAAGATCTCGTGCACCAGGTTCACCGACTTGGTGACGCCGTAGGCGTGGCAGCCCGGCTTCGCCACTACATGCACCAGTATGCTGCCGCGGCGGCTGGAGCATTCGGCGCGGGCGCGGCGGCGGTCGATGCGGCGGTGCGCCGGAAGTGAGGACGCCGAACGCCCCTCGACGAAGCGCCGGATCTCCGCGGCAAGCTCGGAGCGGGCGCGCACGTGCGGCAGCACGTTGGTGAACGTCAGCGTGCCCGTTGCCGGCTCGTACGTCAGCTTGAACGGCTTGTCGGCCAGCCACAGGAAGCGGAAATGGTGCTTGCCGGCCCGCGCCGGCTGCTCCGCGTAGCCCCGGAACACGCCGCGGTCGGCATATTCCTGCAGGCGGCGCCGGACCGCCGCCACGTCGCGAACCGCTGAAGCCTCCGCCCGCAAGGATCCGGTCCGAGCCGCGCCTGCGCTCAGTGGTTGTACGACATGACGCCGGGCTCGACCTTGCCGAGGAACCCGGGCGGATACTGGTCGCGCACCCAGAATTCCTTCCTGGCCTGCACGTTGATGACCGCCGGGCGGCTCTCGTCCAGCGCCACCTGGTACGCCCGCTCCAGGGCCGGCTTGAACTCGCCGGGGCGCGTGACGTACTCGCCGTGCGCCCCGAGCGCCTCGCCCACCTTGTCGTAGCGCACGTTCTCCTGGAAAAGGTGGATGGGCAGGCTGATGGCGTTGTTGCGCTGCCCCGTCCAGGTGCCCCAGGCGTTGTTGTTGTAGACGATGATCACGGCCGGCAGCCGGTACTTCGCCAGCGTTTCGAGCTCCATCCCGGAATAACCCATGCCGCCGTCGCCCGTGATGGTCACCACCGGATGCCCCTGGTAGTCGGCCTGCGCGCCGACGCCGTGCCGGACCGCCACGGCCGCGCCCAGTGCGTAGCCGACGTCGGGACCGATGGCGCCGTACTGGTAGGCGCCGTTGATGACCTGCCCCGGGCGGTACGCGCGCACATAACGCCGCGTGTAGCGCGCGATCCCGTAGCCGCCCTGAACGACGGTGGTGCGCTCGCGCGGCAGGCTGCCGTTGTAGAGGAAGTCGGCCAGCTCCTTGCCGAGCACCGCCGGGTGAACGGCGTCCGTATAGGTGAGACCGGTCTGGTAGTACTGCTCGTTCTCGGCCTCGAACGCCTGCCGCGCCGCCGCCACCTCGGCCACCCAGGCGTCGTGCTTCTGGCTCGGCATGGCGTCGGCGAGCGCCTCGAGCGCCGCCATCTCGTCGCTGACGATGCCGACCTCGATCGGCAGGTTGCGGCCGATGTCCTCGGCCGCCGGATCGATCCGGATGTAGCGCGCGTCCGGCCCGAAGGCGAACTCGCCCATCGCGGGCATGCAGTACTGCCCCACCAGCAGCACGACGTCCGCGCTCGCCAGCGCATCGGGCGCCGCGTCGGCCGACAGCGGGCTGTCGGCGGGGAACTGCCCCTTCATCGCGCCCGACTCGACCACCGGGATCTGCGCCTTCTCGGCGAGGCGGCGCAGCGCCTTCCACGCCTTGTGGTAGAACACGCCGTTGCTCGACACGATAATCGGCCGCTGCGCCCCCTGCAGCAGTCGGACGGCGGCGTCGATGGCCTTCGGATCCGGATGCGGCTTCGCTTCGGTCCGGTAGCGCGTCTTGTCGTAGTAGTACTCCAGCTCGCTGGCGTCCTGGAACACCGCGCCCGCCACCTCGGCCGGGAAGTCGAGGTGCACCGGCTTCGGCACGCCGGTCTTGAGCTGCCGGAACGCATAGCCCGCGTACTCCCAGGTGCGCTCCGGCGTGATCAGGCGCTTGCCGTACTTGCGCAACCCTTCCGTGGTCGGCTGCTGGTAGCAGTCCTGGATCCCGCGCTCGGTGTCGTCCGCGCGGATGGTCGTGTTGCTCGCCAGCACCAGCATCGGCGAGCGCGCCGCGTTGGCCGCCGCGATGCCGCAGATCATGTCCGTGAACCCCGGTCCCTCCGTGCCGGAGGTCGCCGCTATCTCGCCCGTCGCCCGGCAGAACGCGTCCGCCGCGTGGGCCAGCGACCCCTCGTGGCGGCCCGAGTAGGTCGGAATCCCCGCCTCCGCCATGGCGTGCACGACCAGGTAGTTGCCCGGGCAGCAGAACAGCCCGCCGATGCCTTCCTCCTTGCACGCGCGGGCGAACACCTGCGCGCCGATCATCGGGAAGTCGACCGCCGGGCGCGGCGCGCGTGCCGCCGCCTCGAACTCGCTCGGGATGGTGATCGGCCGCGCATCCTCCTCGGCCGCCGCGGCGATGCGCCCCGTGCCGAGGGCCGCCGCCGTGGCGCCGGCCCCGCCCATGACCGCCTTCTTCATGAACAGCCGGCGGGATTCCGCGACCTTGCCCTGCGCCTGCCGCTGCTTGCCCTTCTTCATCGGAACCCTCCGTCCGAAACCGCGCCTGCGGATGCCGCCCGCCGCCGGATGCGGCGGCCGGCGCCTATCGTATCACCGGCATTGCCGATTTCCGCGGCCGTTACGGCTACGGGGCCTGGCGCTCCTGGTAGCGGGCGCCGCGCAGGATGTTGAACATGCCGTAGTTGGCTTCGTGGCAGGCGTACTCGTACATCTGTTCGTTCTGCCGCCACATCGGGATCTCGCCGCCCCACGGCTCGGTATAGATGACCGGGTCGTCGACGGTGAAGTCGTAGAGCAGCGTGTTCTCGTCCACCCGCCTGAACCGCTCAGTCACCGTGACCTTCTCGGACACCTGGTTGCCGGGCCGCCGGTCGAGCTCGTGCGCGAACATGCTCTGCTGCACGTCGTGCTGCTGGGGATGGAGGTTGGTCGTCTCGACGACGAGCGTGTCCCCTTCCCAGCGGCCACGGGAGTCGCCGTGCCATGGACGGATGTGATCGGGCAGCCGCGGTCCGTCGTCCAGGCGGATGATGCGGGCGCTGCGGTACTGCTCCGTCAGGATGGCCACGTGATCGGCGGTCTGCACGATGTAGTAGTTGTTGTTGTAGGCGGCGCCGATCATCGGCGGTCCCGTCCTGGGACCGACCGGCACGAGGCAGCGTTCGGGCAGCGGCAGCAGCTCCGGGTGGTCGTGCTCACCGAACTGCCTGCCGAACGCGGCCTGCTCGGCCCTGCGCCGCTTGCCTTCCGCGGTGAGCTCCGGCAGCCGCCCGTTCGCCGGACGCGTGACGAGCGACGAGCGCGGCTCGCCGTTCACGACGGCCACGCGTTCGCCGGGCTCGACGTAGAAGAGGTCGTAGGCGCCCGGATTGGTCGTGGCCTCCGGCGCGGGTCGGTCGGGATCGAGCGGCTCGAAGCTGTTTTCGAGAAAGTTCGAGGCGCGCTGCTCCGCCTGCGCGACCTCTTCGCGCGTGAGAGTCGGCCCCCGACCCTCGGGCCGCTGCAGCGGCGTCACGAACCCGTTGCTCCAGCGTCCCTGAATGTCCGGATGTCCGTATTCCGTGCGCGGCACGGTCCAGTCCGGCGTCTCCGCGACCTGCGCCGCCGCAGAGGACGGGAGGCCCGACAAGCCGATTGCACATCCGAGCGCGAAAACCGCAACCGCATGAGGCACCGTCATCCCTACCTCCTTGACCTGCCCTTGCTCCGGTTTGATGATACGATGGCCCCGCTACCAACAGGAAATTGGCGATGCCCGACAGACCGCCGGCGCCCCGCCGAGCGAAAGTGCCGCCAAGCGTAATGGCAGTCGGTTTCGGTGTGCTGATTGCCGCCGCCGGTGCGGATCGCCTGTCCCTCCAGGCGCAGGGTGCGTCGCCGGCCGTCCGGACGGCGGCCGAGTCGGCACCGCTGTCGCGCGCTCTCCTCGATCGCTACTGCGTAACCTGCCACAACGAGCGCCTCGAGACGGGCGGCGTGATGTTCGACACGGTCGATCTCGGCCGCGTGGAGCTCCACCGTGAGCTGCTCGAGAAGGTCGTGCGCAAGCTCCGCAGCGACCAGATGCCGCCGCAGGGGCGGCCGCGGCCCGCGGCGCCGGAAGCTGCGACGTTCGTAGCCGCGCTCGAGGCGGAGCTCGACCGCGTCGCGGCCGCCGCTCCGAACCCGGGCAGGATCGCGCCGCGGCGCCTGAACCGCACGGAGTACGTCAACGCCATCCGCGACCTGCTGGCGCTGGAGATCGACGGCGAGGCGCTGCTGCCGAGCGACATGGCCGGCTTCGGCTTCGACAACAACGCCGAAGTGTTGGCGATGACGCCGGGGCTGATGGAACGCTACATCATCGCGGCGGCCAAGGTGAGCCGATTGGCCGTGGGCACGCTCGAGAACCGGCCGATCATCCAGACCTACCGGGTCCCGCCTGTGACGAGGCAAGTCGCGCGGATGGGGGAGGAGATGCCGTTCGCCACGCACGGCGGTCTCAGCGCCCGCCACACCTTCCCGCTCGACGGCGACTACCTGTTCAAGATCCGGCTCGGGCGCAACGACGGCGGCGGAACGATTGGCGGCAACATCGCCGAGCGCGAGTACCACCTCGAACTGAGAATCGACCACGCCCTCGTCGAGCGCCTGACGGTGGGCGGCAGGTTCAAGGGGCAGGTCAAGTACACCCTGGGCCTGGCGCCGCCGGAGGACGATGTCGTCCACCGCGAAGTGGCCCTGTACAGCATGAGCGCCGATGAGGACCTGGAGGTCCGCGTCCCGGTCGAGGCCGGCAGCAGGGTCGTTTCGGTGGGCTTCACCAACGTGGCGCCGTCGGCCTTCGAGGGCGTGGGCGACACGGTGGTCACCGATCTCGCGACGCTCGAAATCCACGGGCCGTTCAACGGGAAGATCCCCGGGGAGACTCCGAGTAGAGCGCGCATCTTCGTCTGCCGGCCGAGCGGCTCCGCGGACGAGCAGCCGTGCGCCCGGCAAATCATCTCCACGTTGACCCGCCGTGCGTATCGGCGCCCCGTTACGGACGCCGACCTCGACCCGCTGATGCGGATCTACGAGGTCGGACGCGCGGAGGGCGACTTCGAGACCGGCATTGCGCGCGCGCTGGAGGCGCTGCTCAGCATGCCGGCGTTCCTGATGCGCAGCGAGGCGCGGCCGGTAGACACCGGCGCGGCGGCGCTCCATCGCATCAGCGACGTCGAGCTGGCGTCCCGGCTGGCCTTCTTCCTCTGGCGGAGCATCCCGGACGACGAGCTGCTGGAAGCGGCCGAGCGCGGCCGGTTGTCGGACCCCGCCGTCCTCGCCCGGGAGACGCGGCGGCTGCTGGCCGATCCGCGGGCCACGCGGTGGATGAACGACTTCGTCGGGCAGTGGCTGCAGATCCGCAACCTGGAATCGATAGTGCCCGATCCGTTGACGTTTCCGTCATTCGACGAGACGCTGCGGCGGGCGATGCTGTCGGAGACGGAGCTGTTCTTCGAGAGCCAGGTGCGCGACGACCGCAGCATCCTGGACCTGCTCAGTGCCGACTACACGTTCCTCAACGCCCGACTGGCCGAGCACTACGGAATTCCCGACGTGTACGGGAGCCATTTCAGGCGGGTCCCGGTCACCGACGCGGCGCGGCACGGGCTGCTGGGGCATGCCAGCGTGCTGACCACGACGTCGTACGCCGACCGGACGTCGGTCGTGCTGCGCGGCAAGTGGGTGCTGGAAACGCTGCTGGGGGCGCCGCCGCCCGCGCCGCCGCCGAACGTCCCGCCGCTGCCCCGGAACGACGAGGCCGGCACGCCGACGTCGCTGCGGGAGAAGATGGAGCAGCATCGCGCCAATCCCGTGTGCGCGACCTGCCATGCCAATCTCGATCCGCTGGGCTTCGCGGTCGAGAACTTCGACGCCGTCGGCAGGTGGCGCGAGGACGACGACGGCGCGCCGATCGACGCCGCCATCACCTGGAAGGGCGCGCAAATCGACGGTCCGGCGCAGTTTCGCGCCGCGCTGCTCGAACGCAGCGAGCAGGAGCTGCTGCGCACCGTCACCGAGAAGCTGCTGATATACGCGCTCGGCCGGGGACTCACCTACCACGATGCGCCCACCGTGCGCCGGCTCGTGCGCGACGCGTCCGAAGACGACTACCATTGGTCTTCACTGATTCTCGGCATCGTCCAGAGCGACCCGTTCCGGCAACGGCTGCTTGGAAGCGCGGATCAACTGCAAGCGGAGCAATAGCCATGTTCATCACGAAGAAGCATCTGTCCCGCCGTACGTTGTTGCGCGGCGCCGGCGCCGCGCTCGCGCTGCCCCTGCTGGACGCGATGGTGCCCGCGCTGACCGCGCTGAGCCGGACGGCGGCGGCCCCGGCGAGCCTGCGGCGGCTCGGGGTCTTCTACGTCCCCAACGGCATGTCGATGGGCTACTGGTGGCCGGAAGCCGAGGGCCCCCTGACCAGGATGCCGGCGATACTCGAATCGCTGTCGGAGCTGAAGGACGAGGTGCTGCTCATCGGCGGCCTGGCCGACGAGCCGGCCAACCAGATTGCGTTCGGAGGTGACCACGCGCGCTCCGCCGGCACGTTTCTGACGGCGACCCCCTACAAGCCGACGGAGGGCGCCGACGTCTACGCCGCCGTGTCCATGGACCAGATCGCCGCGCGCGAGCTCGGCAAGCAGACGCAGCTCACGTCGCTGGAGCTCGGCGTCGAGTCGAACGCCATGGTGGGCTCCTGCGATGCGGGTGCGAGCTGCGCCTACACCAATACGATCGCGTGGCGCACGCCCACCACGCCGCTGCCTGTCGAGCGCGATCCGCGGGCTGTTTTCGAGCGGCTCTTCGGGATCAGCGGCAGCACGGACCCGGCGGCGCGGCGGGCGCGGCTGCGGCGCGACCAGACGATCGTCGACACGGTGTCCTCCGAGCTGCAGCGCCTGGAGCCGACTCTCGCGGCGGAGGACCGGCACAAGGTGGCCGAATACGCCGACGCGGTGCAAGACGTCGAGCGGCGCATCCGGATTGCCGAGCAGCAGAGCTCGCGCGAGCTGCCGCTGGTGGACGAGCCCGCCGGCATCCCGGACGACTATGCCACGCACGCGAAGCTGCTGATGGACATGCTGGCGCTGGCCTACCAGGCCGATCTGACGCGCGTCAGCACGTTCATGCTGGCCAAGGAGGTCAGCGGACGCGCCTATCCCGAGATCGGGGTCTCCGATTCGCACCATCCGCTGTCGCACCACCAGGACGAGCCGGCCAAGCTGGAGCGGCTGTACAAGGTCAACGAGTACCACTTCCAGCAGTTCGCCCATCTCGTCAAGCGCCTGGCGCAGACGCCCGAGGGCGAGGGGACGCTGCTGGACCACACCGCCCTGCTCTACGGTACGGGCATCAGCGACAGCAACACCCACTTCCACGACGACCTGCCGATTGCGGTCGTCGGCGGCCGGGCCGCGGGGATACGCGGCGGGCGCTACGTCCGGCATCCCCTGGGGACGCCGCTCGCCAACCTGTTCCTGCCGCTGCTCGACAACTTCGGCGTACACCTCGACAGCTTCGGCGACAGCACCGGCCGGATCGATACGCTCACGTAGGGGCGGACCCATGGCAACCACGACCACCATGCGCGTCCAAATCGATCGGCTGGCAGGCTTGAGCCTGCTGCTCGTTTTCGCTGCCGCCGCTTCCGTGACCGCGGCCGAACCGGACCTGCGCCTGGTGGACGCCATGGCCGAGCGGAACAGCGCCCTGGTCCGCACGCTGCTCGGCGAGGGGGTCGACGTCAACAGCGCGCGGGCGGACGGGGCCACGGCGCTGCTGTGGGCGGCGCACTGGGACGACGTGGACGCGGCGGAGCGGCTGCTGCGCGCCGGCGCCGGCGTGAACGCCGCCGACGATCATGGAGTGACGCCTCTCGCGCGGGCCTGCGAGAACGCCGGGACGGAGATGGTCCGGCTGCTGCTCGGAGCCGGCGCCGATCCGAACGCCGCGCAGGTAAACGGTCTGACCCCGCTGATGACGGCGGCGCGCACGGGCAGCACCGACATCGTCCGCGCGCTGCTGGCGAGCGGGGCCGACGTGGACGCGGCCACGGCGGTGACCCGCGAGACGGCGTTGACGTGGGCGGCCGCAGCCCGGCGCGTGGAGACAGTCCGGCTGCTCATCGACAGCGGCGCCAGCGTCCATCCCAACCCGGGGCAGGCGTTCTCCCCGTTGATGGCGGCCGCCCGGAACGGTGACATCGAGACGGCCAAAGTCCTGCTGGCGGCGGGAGCGCGGGTCAACGACACGGCGGCGGACGGCACCCATTCGCTGCCCTATGCCATCGTGGTCGGCGAGAGCGCGTTCGCCCTCTTCCTGCTCGAGCAGGGCGCCGACCCGAACGGGGCGATCGACGGCGCCACCGCGCTGCACGCGGCCGCCGGCCCCGTCGACATCTGGCTCAACCTGTGGAGCCGCCGGCACGGCGGCGGCGGGGCGCGTCACCTGCGGCTGACGATGGACGAGCGTCTGGAGTTGGTGCAGGCGCTCCTCGAGCGGGGCGCCGATCCGAACCCCCGGATGACCGCTTCGGAGATGCCCGGACTGGGGTTCCTCCGGAACGGCTCGTACGACAACTTCGGGACCGGCACCGGAGACGTGGCGGCCGCCACCCCGCTATGGGTCGCGGCGTACGCCACCAATCCCGGCCACGGCAGCGCGTCGAACCGGTTCCGCAACACCAAACCCATGTCGAGCGGCGATGTCGTGCGTGCCCTGCTCGCCGCGGGTGCGAATCCGCATGTCACGACGGCGGACGGCACCACCCCGCTCATGGCCGCGGCCGGCTGCGGGCGGGCCGCTCACATCAAGAACGCCCCCCGGTCGTTCCGCCAACAGGTCGCGGAGGAGGCCGCGAGAGTCCTCCTCGAGGCGGGTGCGGACGTGAATGCCAGGAACGAAGGCGACTTCACCGCGCTGCACTGCGCTGCCTTCACCGGCTCGCCCGAGCTGGTGCAGATATTCGTCGAGCACGGGGCCGATATCGACGCCCGGGACTGGCGTGGCCGGACGGCGTTCCGGATTGCCGAAGGATCCAAGCAATCCTTCCACTACCAGGCGTGGCCCCAGGTCGCCGAGCTGCTGCGCGAACTGGGCGCCGATACCACCCTCGGCATCCCGGGAACCATCCACGAGCGCCTGCGGGGCCTGGTGGGCGTCGAATAGCCGGCCACCCAACCTTCAGGCAGGCCCTCAGTTCCTCGCGATCACGCGGCGTCCGTCAACAAGACTGTCGAGCCTGTGGTCCTGCGCGCCTCCAGGTCGCGGTGGGCCCGGGCCGCGTCGGCCAGCGGGTAGGTCTGGTTGATCTCTACCTTGACGACGCCCGACGCGACGACGTCGAACAGGTCGTTGGCGGTGGTTTCCAGCGCCTCGCGCGTGGCGATGTGGGTGGCCAGCGTGGGCCGCGTCAGGTACAGCGAGCCCTTGAAGGCGAGCTGCGCGGGGTTGAACCCCTGCACCGGCCCCGAGGCGTTGCCGAAGCTGACCATCAGGCCGCGCGGCCGGAGGCAGTCGAGCGACGCCGCGAACGTGGCCTGTCCCACGGAGTCGTAGACGACCGGTAGGCCGGCGCCGCCGGTCAGCTCGCGTACCCGCTCAGCAACGTTCTCCTCCGTGTAGATGATCACGTGGTCGCAACCGTGAGCCCTTGCCAGCTCGGCCTTGGCGGCGGTGCTCACCGTGCCGATGACCGTGGCGCCGAGGTGCTTTGCCCACTGGCAGGCAATGAGGCCGCAACCGCCCGCGGCGGCGTGGAACAGGATGGTGTCGCCAGGCTGCACGGCGTAGGTCTGCTTGAGCAGGTAGCGCGCGGTGCACCCCTTGAGCATCATCGCCGCCGCCTGGCGGTCGCTGATGCCGTCCGGAATGCGGACCAGCGCGCTGGCCGGGATCAGCCGCCGCTCGGTGTAGCCGCCGATGTTCATGCAGTAGGCGACCCGGTCGCCGGGGGCCACCTCGGTCACGTCGTCGCCGACCGCCTCCACCACGCCGGCCGCCTCGTTGCCGATGATGGCCGGCATCGAGGGGACCGGATAGAGGCCGGTCCGGTGGTACACGTCGATGAAGTTGAGCCCGACGGCGGTCTGGGCGATCAGCGCCTCGCCCGGACCCGGCGCGCCGACCTCCACCGGCTCCCAGGTCAGCACATCCGGTCCGCCCGTTTCGTGAATCCTTATAGCCTTCGCCATACGCCAAGCTCCCTCGCGATTCCGCCGGCCACCGGCACACTCGCCGGCTGCGTAATCCTAGCAGCGGCGCGGCGCGTGACAAGCCGCGCGGGTTTCGTCAAACTGGTGCGCAGCCGTGCCCGCGACCGAAACCGGCGCCTTCGACGCCGAGCACCCGCCCTCGCGCGACCTGGTCGCCGACTGCGTGCACTGCGGCTTCTGCCTGCCGGCCTGCCCGACCTACCTGCTCTGGCGCAAGGAGATGGACTCGCCGCGCGGCCGCATCCACCTGATGCGGCTGGGCCTGGAAGGCGCGGCCGAGCTGGGCGACGGCTTGGTGCGGCACATCGACACGTGCCTCGGCTGCATGGCGTGCGTCACGGCCTGCCCGTCGGGCGTGCAGTACGACAAGCTGATCGAGGCGACGCGGCAGCAGGTGGAGCGCCGCGCGCCGCGGTCCTGGGCCGACCGCCTGTTCCGGCGGCTCATCTTCAGCCTGTTTCCCTATCCCGGCCGGCTGCGCCTGGCGGCGCTGGGGCTGTGGGCGTACCAGCGCAGCGGGCTGCAGCGGCTGCTGCGCGAGAGCGGGCTGCTGGCGCGGCTGCCCGCCCGGCTGCGCGCCATGGAAGGGGTGGCGCCGGCGATATCGCTGCGCGCGGCGTGGGGCGCCGGGGTGGCGGACGTGCCGGCGTCCGGAGAATCACGCAAGCGCGTCGGGCTGCTGCTCGGCTGCGTTCAGCGCGTCTTCTTCGCCGGCGTGAACGACGCCACCGCCCGGACGCTCGCCGCGGAAGGGTGCGACGTGGTGGTCCCGAGAGATCAGGGCTGCTGCGGCGCGCTGATGCTGCATTCCGGCCTGGAGCAGGACGCGGCGTGGAAGGCGCGCAAGCTGATCGACGCGTTCGAGGGTGCCGGCGTCGACACCATCGTCATCAACGCGGCCGGCTGCGGGTCCACGCTGAAGGAATACGGCCACCTGCTGCGCGACGATCCCTACTACGCGGAGCGGGCGGCTGCGTTCGCCGCGAAGTGCAAGGACATTTCGGAAGTGCTGGCTGACCTGGAGCCGCGGGCGCCGCGCCACCCGATCCCGCTACGGGTTGCGTATCACGACGCCTGCCACCTGCAGCACGCGCAGGGCGTGACGGCGCCGCCGCGGCAGGTGCTGGCCGCTATCCCCGAGCTGCAGGTCGAGGACATTCCCGAAGGCGGCGTCTGCTGTGGCTCGGCCGGCATCTACAACCTGGTGGAGCCGGACGCCGCCCGCGAGCTGGGCGAGCGCAAGGCGCGCAACGTCGCCGCCACGGGCGCGGAAGCGGTGGCTTCCAGCAATCCCGGCTGCCTGCTGCAGATGCGCAGCAGCCTGGCCGAATCCGGCCGGCCGCTGCCGATGTTCCACCTGGTCGAGCTGGTGGACGCGTCCATCCGCGGAACGCCCCCGGCCCGCACCTAGCGCGAGGCCGCCTCCGCGTCCTGGGCGCGCTGGCCCGAGAGGATGTTGGGCAGGGCGTAGTTCCCCTCGTGGCAGGCGTACTCGTAGATCGGGTCTTCCATCGCCTTCGCGCTCAGCGGCACCGAGACGGTCCAGGGCGCCGACCATACCGTCGGGTCGTTGACGGTGATCTCGTAGTCGATGACGTTGTCGCTCACCCGCGTGAGGCGCTCGACGGTGCGCAGGTGCCGGGAACCCGCGATCATCACGCCGCCGCGCGTGGTGTTCTTGTCTGTGAAGTTCGCCGTCTCGATGACGAGCGTATCCCCGTCCCAGTAGCCGCGCGAGTCGCCGAGCCACTGCTCCAGCGCGGGGTCGAGGCGCGCGCCGTCGTCGATCGGGACGATGCGCGCGTCGTGGATCATCTCGACGAGGATCGCCACGTGATCCTCGGTCTGAACGATCTGGTAGTTGTGGTTGTAGAAGCCGGGCATCATCGCGCCCGGCATGCCGCGCGTGATGCAGCGATCATAGGCGTTGAAGTCGAGCCACGAATCGAACACCTGCGTCGGGCTGAACGAGTTGGGCAGCACGCGCTGACGCTGCATCTCCGGCCCGGTGAGCGCCGGCAGCCGGCCGTTCTGCGGGTCGATGACCAGCGAGGTGCGCAGGTTCAGCTCTCCCTGCTCCAGCCAGAAGTCGTTGTACGCGCCCGTCGGCATGAACGCCGAGCGCTCCTCGGTCGAAACGCCGGACTCGGGATTGCGCAGGATCCGTTCCTCTTCCGTGAGGAACGCCTGGCCGGCCAGCTCCGCGGGCCGTTGCAGCGGGGTCGTCGTCGCGTTGGACCACACGCCGTTCAGGTCCGGCGCGCCCCACGGCGTCCGCGGGGCCGTGTACTCGTCCTCTTGCGCGACAGCGACCGGCGCCGCGGCCAGCAGGCCCAGCAACAACGTCAACGAAACCGCGATGATCCTGGCGCTACGTGAGCCGGCAGCAGACTGCATGGAGTACCCCCTCGGAAGTCGTGTTGAAGACAACACAATAGGTTACCGCAACCGCCGCCCGCGGGCGCCTCACGGCGAGCAGCGCTCGGCGACCATCTCCAGCGAGCTGAGGTTGATGCGGTCGCCCTCCGGGTTGCGGATCAGGAAGCCCTTGGCCTCCATCTTGTGGCCGGCGTGCTGCGCCGGGTCGGGATAAGCGCTCATCAGCTCGAACGTACGGTCGCCGAGCGGCTGCGCGTCGAGCGCGCTCAGATCGTCCGGACTGGAAGCGGCGGGGTCGCGGGCGCGCACCGCCCGCGTGCTGCTGGTCAGCGTCCAGTCGCCGTCCGCCCCGGCCGTCAGGCAGCCGACCACCTGCACCAGCGCGAAGCTGGGCACCGGTCCGGGACCGTCCTTGCCTTCCACCCGGATGCCGGCAATCCGGTCGGCGACCAGCTGGCTCTCGCCGGCCGGAAACTCGTTGAACTGCAGGATGTAGGCCAGGCTGTCGACGTATTCGCCTTCGTCCAGCGACCCGGGGTCGTCGTACGGCATCAGCCGCTGGATGCGGCCGAACAGATTGTCCAGGTTGTCCTCGCTCCAGTCCTGCATGAAGCGCTCGCCGGCCAACGGGCGGGCCTCGGAGGTGCCACCGAGGTCAGGCCCGTGGCACGCCGCGCAACTGCTCTCGTACACGGCCCTGCCGCGCTCCGCCTGCGCGGCAGTGTAGATGCCGTCCCAGACGGTGACGCGGTCGTCCGAGGTCTCCTGCGCGGATGCGTCCGGGGTGGCGGCGAGCGCGGCTACCGCCAGCGCGGCCAGCGCCACCCGCAGAATGTCTCGCTCGCGTGGCATGCGGTCTTATATCACGCTACCGGCCGGCGGCCTCGACCAGCTCGATCGCCAATCCGTCGAGATCCTCGATCAACGCCGCGCGGGCCGCGCCGAACGGATAGGGGCCTTCGAGGATGGGGATGCCGGCGGCCTCCAGGTGCACCAGCACCGGGTCCAGGTCGGGATAGCTGATGGCCACGTGGTCGACCACCTGGCCTCGCGACGGAACCAGCGGCCGGTCCAGCTCGGGTCCGCAGCGGCCGTCGCGGCACTGGCGCGTGTACCAGGCCCAGCCGGCGTTCGCCAGGCGCACGACGCCGATCGGCCGCCGGAGCTGACCCATCGGCAGGAAGGTCGGGTAGCTGACGTCGCCGATCTCGACGTCGCACGGCTCGTGGAGCGCGCGCGGTTCGAGCGCGCCCGACTCCGGGTCGCGGCGCGGCGGCAGCTCCATGCCGAGATGCTCGACGTACCAGTTCGCGGCGCACAGCGGCTGCTCGTGCCAGAAGTGGGTATGCCCGTGAAACAGGTCCTCCGTCTCGGCGTCTCCGTTGAACTCGACCAGGATGCCGTCCGGGTCGACGACGTAGCCGAAGTCCTGCCCGCCCGTCAGGTCGCGCGCCGGGCTCGACCCCTCGCGGGCGGCGCGTTCCGCCATCTCGGCGACGGTCAGGAGCTGGTCGCCGAACCGTGCGAGGCCGGAGCGCGGCACGCCCACGGTGTCGTCCGGACCTGTGTAGACCGGCAGGAAGCCGAACCGCCCGGCCGCGGGATCGAGCGCCGTCAGCCGTTCGTACAGGGCCAGTCCGTCGGTGCTCGGGCCGGTCGTCCAGAACGCGCTCTGCGGGATCGACTGGCGTCGCTCGGGATCGAATGCGCCGGGCGCCGGAGCGTCGACCTGCGTATACAGCAGGTAGATACCATCAGCCGCGAACGCGGGCATCCCGGCCACGGTGGTGCGCTCCCCGGCCGGCCAGAACGTCGCCCACCAGTCGAGCGCGCGCTCCGGGTCGACGGAGTTCACGTGAATGTGGTGGAAGCTGGGAAGGGGCACTGCGCCGGGAGCCGGAGCGCCCCCGCCGCACGCCACGAGCAGCGCCGCCGGCAGCAGCCACGCCGCCGCCGTGAAACGCGGCCTACGCACCGGCGTCGATGCCCTCGCGGGTTTCGGCCAGCACCAGGTCCACCACGGAGCGCAGCGCCTCCTGCTCGTCGTCGCCCTCCAGCCGCCGCAGGCGGTAGTGGTCGATCTGCCGGTCGGCGGCGCTGCCTTCATGGATGATGGAGAGCGCGTGCCGCAGCTCGTCCTCGCAGCCGAGGGCCTGCGCGTCCTCCGCCAGGTTCTCGAAGAGCGCCGCGGCGTAGTCCTCGATATCCACCCGGCCGCCGCTGCCGTAGACGTTGCCGAGGAGGGCCAGCACGCCGTAGCGCTGGGCGAGCCAGCGGTTCTCGATGATGATCTCCGTGAGCGGCTCGGGCGGCACCAGTTTCTGGCGGTCCAGCCGCATCAGCCAGCGGATGAGCGACGCGTACAGCGCGGCGATGCTCAC
This sequence comes from Vicinamibacterales bacterium, assembly GCA_965207665.1. Taxonomy (GTDB): domain Bacteria; phylum Acidobacteriota; class Vicinamibacteria; order Vicinamibacterales; family UBA8438; genus JAAXGX01. The sequence goes on along the minus strand of CBDBMV010000002.1, from coordinate 992,732 downwards.
GGCGTCGTCGATGCGCGAGCACACGTCGCAGATGCGCAGCTCGATGGTCGGGTTGCTCTGGGAGGGCCGGATGTCCCACCACAGCTCGCTGCCGTCCTCGATGAAGTTCATGCGCTGGTAGGAGGCCACCAGGCGTTCGAAGTCGGCCACCGACAGCAGCGGGCCCGGCACGCTGGTGCGCGGCAGCGCGCCCATGATGGTGAGCCGGTACGACTTGAACCCGGTCTCCCGGCCGGCGTTGAACGGCGACGAAGCCGACAAGGCGTGCAGCAGCGGGAGGTGGCGGCGCACCGCGGTCATGATGCGGATGCGCGTGTCGGCGTCGGCGAAGCCGGCGTGGACATGCATGCCGCCCACGATGAGGCGCCGCACGGCCTCCTGGAAGGTCATCGCGAACCGCTCGTAGCGATCGCGACGGGTGGGCATCTGCTCCTGCCACGCCGCGAACGGATGGGTCGAGGCGGCCATGACCGCGGCGCCGTGCGCGTCCGCCGCGTCGACCACCAGCCGCCGCGTCTCGCGCAGCGCCTGGCGCAACTCGGCCACCGACCCGCAGACGCGCGTGTTGGTCTCGATCTGGGAGCGGAGGAACTCGCCTACCACCCGGTGCGGCCCGCGGTTGCGCTCACAAGCCTCGAAGATGGCACGGTCCGGGTCTGCGAGGACGTCGCGCGTCTCGGGGTCGACGAGGAAGAACTCCTCCTCGATGCCGAGCGTGACGTCGAGGTCGGATTCGCTCATGGGTTGCGTCTCCCGTTGGACTGCGGACCGGTCACTCTCCGACTATGGCGATGCCCCAGGGGCGCTCGCCGGCGGGCACCGTGGCGACGACGGACATCGACTCCGTGTCGACCACGCTCACGTCGTTGGAGGGGCCGTTCGCGGTGTACAGATACCGTCCGTCCGGCGTCACCCCGATACCCCAGGGCCGCTCGCCCACCTCCACGGAGGCCACCGGCTCCAGGGTCTCGGCGTCGATTGCCACGGCCATTCTCCCGCGGCCGGTAGTCACGTAGATGCGCGAGCCGTCGGGCGCCACGACGACGCCCATCGGCCTCACGATCTCGCCGGTCAAATCGATCGTGTGCAGCACCTCGTGCACGGAGGTATCGACCACGTGGACCGTGCCGCCGTTCTCCGCGGTCACGTACGCGCGCGTCCCGTCCGGCGAGAACGCCGACGCGCGCGGCCGCGCGCCCACGTCGAACTGCGCCGCGACCGTGTTCGTGGCGGTGTCGATAGCGGACACCTGGTTGTCTTCCTCCGAGGTGACGTAGACGACGCTGCCGTCCGGGCTGATGCGCACCCCCTCCGGCTCGCCGCCGACCGGCAGCGCCGCCAGTATCTCGCCGGTGGCGATATCGACCACGGACGCCTCGCCCGCGTCCTCGTTGGCGACGTACAGGCGCGTGCCGTCGGCGCTGACGGCGACCTGCTCGGGGTCGGTGCCGGCGCGGACCATGCCGGTCATCTCGCCGGTCGCGAGGTCGACCATGCCGATGCCGTCCGCGGACCGGTCGGGCGGCGGCAGCGTGCTCTCGTCCGTGCCGGGCGGAGACGGCGGCGAGCCGCTCAGGGCGACGAACAGCCGCGTGCCGTCGGGCGACACCTTGATGCCGCGCGGCCGCTTGCCGAGCGGGATGGTGGCGACGACCTCGTTCGTGCCGCCGGCAATCACCGTCATGTCGCCGGAGTACTCGTTGGTGACGTACACGTGGTACGGGGGCGGGGCCGCAGGAGGAGCGACATCCGCCGCTTCCGGCGGCGGCGGCTCCCCTCCAGCGCAGCCCGCGAACGCGGCGGCCGCAAGCGCCGGCAGCAGCATCCGCAACCCGACTCCGCTCATGGCTCCACCACTATCTGCCCCATGGCCCATGGGTATTCCTCGCTGTAATAGGTAAACGTTCCCGCGCGCTCCATGCGCACGTAGCCCGACTGCGCGGGCAACAGCGGTCCGGTGCTCCAGGACGCATCCTGCGCCGTAATGGTCTGCGTGATGTTGCCGCTGTTGACGAACGTGACGATCGTCCCGGCACGCACGCGCGCCCGGGGCGGGTTGAAGGCATGCTCGTCCACGGCGTAGCGGTTGCCGACGCCCCGCTCGGCGCTCTGCACGAGCGTCGAGGTCATGATCTCGTTCGTCTCGCGCACGGCCGCGCGGCGTCCGGCGGCGGGCGGCGCATCCGCTTCCGGCACGGTCCCGCCCAGCTTGAACGCCCACAGCTCCGGCCCCATCGCGACGGCGACATGCTGCTCGCCCCCCGCCATGTACGTCATGGCGGGTCCTCGCGCCCGGGGCACGCCGGTCTGGAACCGCCACAGGGCCGCGCCGCTGCGTGCGTCGTACGCCTGGAACGTGCCGTCGCCCGCGCCGCGGAACACGAGGCCGCCGGCCGTGGCCAGCGGGCCGCTGCCGCCGAGCAGCCGCGACTCGAACTCATGCGTCCAGACGAGCTTGTTCGTGCGCGTGTCGATGGCGCCGAAGACGCCGACCGACGCCGGCAGGTTGGTATAGGAGCGCGCGCTGCCGCGGAACCAGGGATCGCGCGAGATCCGCCGCGCCCGGCCGACGTGCGCCGTGCCCTGCGCATACAGGTAGCGCGTGTCCGGGCTGTAGGCGATGGGCGTGACCCGCACGAGCGGTATCGGCGCGCCCGGCGCGACGACGTTGTCGCGGCCGAGATAGGGCGGCGTGAACGCGCTGCAGCTCAGGACGAACGGCGGCGCCACCTTGTCGCGCCAGCGCGAGCAGTCGCCGACCAAGCTGTCGGCGTCCACCGGAAACGGCTGCGTCGCGGCGGTGAAGTTGAACGGATCCTGCGGCACCGGCCGCTCCTCGACCGGATGCACCGGCTCGCCGGTCTCGCGGTCGAGGAGGAACAGGAAACCATCGGCGCGCAGCGCCGCCAGTGCCGGCCGCCGCTCGCCGTTCACCGTGGCCTCGTACAGCAGCGGCGCGATCGCGATGTCGGCGTCCCACAGGTCGTGGCGGACCACCTGGTAGTGCCAGCGCAGGGCGCCGGTGTCCATGTCCAGAGCCAGGATGGCCGCCGTGTACAGGTTGTCGCCGCGGCGCGCCTCGCCGCCGAACATCGGCACGGCGTTGCCGGTGACGAAGTAGACGAGCCCGAGGTCGGGATCGGCATTCCCGACGTGCCAGACGCCCGCGCCGCCCTGCTCCCAGACATGGCCCCACTCGCCCGCCTGCGGCCACGTCTCGTGCCCCGGCTCTCCGGGTCCCGGGATGGTGTAGAACTCCCACAGCAGCCGGCCGTCGCGCGCGTCCAGCGCGACCACCTTGCCGCGGAACGCCCAGTCGCCGTTGGCCAGCCCCACGTAGATCCGGCCGTCGACGTACAACGGGGCGCCGGATACCGCCTGGCCCTTCTTCGGCGGGTCGTAGCCGATCTGGGTGGTCCAGACGAATTCGCCGGTCTGCTGGTCGATCGCCGCGACCCGACCGTCCATCAGGCCGAGGAAGACCTTGCCGTCGCCGAGGGCGACGCCGGGTGGGGACGGGATGGCGCGGCCGGCGTTCAGGATGTCGCCGATGCCGGCCGTATCGAGCGCGGCCGGAGCGTCTTCGTCGGGGCGCACGGACCAGATCGTCGCGCCTGTCGCTCCGTCGATGGCGTAGAGCCGCGTGCCGGAGCCGATGTAGAGGACGCCGTCGTGCGCCACCGGCGTCGCCCGTGTCGAAGCCCGGCCTTCGAACGCGAACGACCAGGCCGCGCCCAGCTCGTCCACGTTGCCGGTGTCGATCGCGTCCAGCGCCGAGTAGCGCGAGTTCGCCCAGTCGCCGCCGACGAACGGCCAGTCCGCGGCGCCGTGCGTGCTCCCCGGCGGCGGCTGCGCGGCACCGGGCGGCCCGAGCAGAAACGCCGCGGCGGCAACCGCAAGAACGGCCGTCAGAATCGATCGAGTCCCGAGCTGCACGGGAACGTCCAGTCCGCCCCGGCTACTTCGCCAGCGGGTCGGGCCGGAGCTGGAAGTGCACCATCTTGCTCCGCGTCCCCTTGCCGCCCTCCGTGTGCCAGATGTAGTTGGACCCGTAGTTGGCCCACAGACCGCGGCCCTTCCACCCGGCGTCCGGATCGTCGATGCGGCCGTCGAGGCCACGCGAGTAGAACGCCATCGGATACGGCACCCGCAGGACGGTCCACTCTTCGGTCTCCGGATCGAGGGCCAGCAGCGAGTCCGACGTCGAGCCGTTGGCAATGGGTGTGTTCTCGCCCAATCCCAGGGTGTTGTACTGGTCCACCCAACTGTAGTAGTGGAAGTCGGCGCTGCCGGGCGTATCGACCCCCTTCATCTGCGGGCCGGGCACCGGGTAGAGCGTCCAGCCTTCCGGGCAGTGCTGGCCGGTCGCCTCCGGCCCGCCCGTGACGCGGCACTTGCTGCGGTCGAAGCTCGCCATGTGGCTGCTGCCCGACAGCGCCGTCCAGATGACGCCGTCGCGGTCGACGTCGAGGCCGCGCGGCGCCGAGCCGGTCTGCAGCGGATCGAGCGCGGGGTTCTCGATGGACGGCGGTTCGTACACCTCGGCGATGCAGCTCTCGGGCGGGTTGTCGCCGCGGTCGAGACGGATCAACCGGCCGGGAAAGGGTCCCGTTCGCGAAATCCACACCGCGTCGTCGATCGGGCTGGCGATGATGCCGTAGCCGAAGCCGGTGATCCGCGTGTCGCGCGCCGGATCGAAGTCGCCTTCTCCGTCGCGGCTCGGCTCGTTCCACGGCTTCGTGATCCGGCCGTCGCCGTTCGTGTCGATGACGGTCGGGCACCAGCCCTGGGAGAGTTGCTCGTCGCCGGTCTCGTCGTAGCGCTGTGTGTCGACCCAGCCGATGACGTTGGTGTCGCCGCTGAACCACAACGTGTCGTTGTCGTCCTCGCCGAACTGCAGGTGGTGCGTGCCGTAGCAGGTGTCGATCAGCGCGAACGATCCATCCCGCGGGTCGTAGTACGACGCCTGCCGGCCGCTCGCGTCCAGCGGGAAGTAGCGCGCGAACCTGTTGCTCGAACCCTCCTGGCACCAGGCCGGGTTCGGCCGGTTGCGCACCTTCGACGTCATCCAGAGGCGGCCCTCCGCGTCCATCATCGGGTTGTGCGGATCGGAGGCGTTCTCGTGACCGTCGGGCCCGCCGCGCCCCCAGAGCAACTGCTCGCCCCAGTAGTACGAGGGCTGTAACTGCATCTGCGGGAAGCGCGACTCGACGCTGTCCTGATCCTCGGGCCGCACCGGAATCTTGATCTCTTCAGCCCGGCTCTCGGCGGGGTGCACCACGGTTATCGTGCCGTGCCCGGCCGACACGCCATAGACCGGCCCGCGCGCATTCACCGTGGGGTTCCGCTTGTCGGTCGTGATCTCGTCGTGAATGAAGGAAGTGTCGACGCCCCAGTCCCACAGCGTGACCACCACGTTGCGCTCTTTCCCCTGCGGCCGCGGCGGGCGCGGCGGCAGCTCGCCGGCGGCGATCCGCTCGGTCCAGTCCGCGTACATCTGCACCCCTCGCTCGCGCCCGAAACGGTCCATGAAACCGCTCATCTGGTTGCCGCGCTGGCCTGTCTGTACCCTGTGGTCCCACGCGGCGGCGGCGGAGTCGAAGTCGTCGCGGCGCTGCACCACGCGGGTCGCCTCGTTGCCGAGCTGGTGGCAGAGCTGGCAGCCCTGCTTCATGTTGTCGATCCAGGCCGCCTGGCTCTTGAGCGCGGGTGAAATGCCGTTGCCCTCCGTCCCGGTGCCGGGGAACTCGCTCGGCGCGGGCGGCTCGATCAGCGAGTACCAGTAATTGCCGGGATAGTACTGGGCGGCGGCGCGCTCGTCGGGCGCGATGACCGCGTCGAGCGCCGCGCCGTCGAGCGGCGGCGAGAGCTTCACCTTGGGCGAATCGACCAGGCCGTAGCCGCGCACCCAGACGTCGTACGTGGCGTCGGGCAACTGCGGCAGCACGAAGCGGCCGTCGTCGTCGGTCACGACGATCTTGGCGAGCTTCGTTTCGAGCTCCTCGGTCTCCGCGATTACCCAGACCCCGGCCTCCGGACCGGCGCTGCTCGTGACCACGCCGCTGATGTGGCCGTCCGGCATGTCCGCGGCGCTTCCGGCAGCCTGCAATGCCCCGATGGCGACCGCAGCCGCGCCCATGACCGTAACCGCCAGCCAACGCCGCGCCGCCGTCCGCCGCAACCCGCTATTCCGCCCGCTCATGTCGCTTCCTCCACGCTGCTTCCACTGCCGGGACAAGACATCAGAATGGTAATCCACGCCGCTCGTTACAGGCCCGACGCGCCCGTCGGAACGAACTTCTGCATGCGCCGGCCGTCGAGCGTCTCGCCGATGTACAGGTTGCCCTGCGAATCGATGGCGAGCGAGTGCGGGCTTTCGAACTGGCCGGCGTTGCGGCCGCGGCGGCCGATCTGCTCTATGTTCTCCAGCCCGTCGCGGCGCACGGACCACAGGTAGTGGTTGCCGCCGTCCGCGTTGTACAGGAACGCCTGGTCGTCATCGTGCGAGAAGTCGATGTCCCAGACCGACGTGCCGGCCATCTGCCGGCCGATGAACCCCTCGTGCAGGTACGTGCCGTCCTTCTCGAAGATCTGCAGGCGGCGGTTCATGCGGTCGCAGACGTACACCAGGCCCTCGGCCGACAGGACTATGCAGTGGACGGTGTCGCCGAAGATCGGCGACGGGTCCGCGCTAGGGTCGTACGGGTCGAGCGGACTGTCGTCCGGCGACCGGCCGTACGCACCCCAGTGGCGCTTGTATTCCCCGCTGTCGGCATCGAACACGATCACGCGGCGGTTGGTGTAACCGTCGGCGATGTACACCTCGTTCGCTTCCGGATCGACGCCGATGTCGGCCGGCGAGTGCAGCCGCTCCACGTCGTGGCTGTCGCCGGTCTCGCCGGGCGTACCGATATGCAGCAGGAAGTTCCCGTCGCGGGAGAATTTGAGCACCAGGCCGTCGTCGTCACCGTTGCCGCCGATCCAGACGTTGTCCTTGTAGTCGATGAAGATGCCGTGCTCGCTCGACGGCCACTCGTAGCCGGCGGCCGGACCTCCCCACGCCTGGACGACGTTGCCGGCCGGGTCGAACTCGATGACCGGCGGCGCCGGCACGCAGCAGTCGGCGGTCGGGGGATCGTCGGCTGCGCCGCGCTCGCGGGGCGTGAGGGACAGCGGGCGGTGCAGCACCCAGATATGGTCGCGCGAGTCGACCGCGACACCGATCACCTGGCCCATCAGCCAGTTGTCCGGCAACTCCTGCGGCCAGAACGGATCGACCTGGTAATGCTTCGCGCCGGCCGGCGGCGCGTCGGCCGCCGGGGCGGCCGCTTCTTCGACCGCCTGCTGGCCGCAGCTCAGCGCGACCAGCGCCACGAGAATCCCGATGAAGCCGTAGACGGTGTTGCGCCGCTGCATGGGGTTGTCTCCTTGTCTGCCGGAGCCCGCATTATATCGCCGTGGTGCCGGCCTTGCGCCTGCACCACGATTCCGGGATACTGAGGGGTCCAATTCCAGGTTTCTCCATGACGCCCGCGATCCGCCTGTCGGTCTGCGCGCTCGCCGTGCTGCTGTTCGCGGCGCCCGGCGCGGCCGCCGGCGACGACCTCCGCCTGATTGAAGCGCTGCAACGCCGCGACACCGAAGCCGCGGAAGTCCTGCTGCGGGACGGCATCGACGTGAACGTCCGGCGCGCGGACGGCGCCACCGCGCTGGCCTGGGCGGCGCACTGGGACGACCTGGAGATGGCCGGGCGGCTGCTCGACGCGGGCGCCGACCCGAGCGCGTCCAACGAGCTCGGCGTGACGCCGCTGATGCTGGCCGCGACCAACCGCAGCGCCGAGATGGCCGCGCTGCTGCTCGCCGCGGGCGCCGACGCCCGTTCCGCACGGCCCAACGGCGAGACGGCGCTGATGCACGCGGCGCGGTCGGGCGCGGCCGGCGTGGCGCGCGAGCTGGTGGCGCACGGCGCAGACGTCAACGCCGTCACCTCGCGGGGATTCAGCCCGCTGATGTTCGCCGCGGCCGAGGGCCACGCCGCCGTGGCCGGGGTGCTGGTGGAGACAGGCGCCGACCTCGCGGCGCGCACCGAGGCGATCGAGTCCCGGCGGAGGGGTTACCGCCGCAGCGCGGCGAACGACGGCAATCCGCGCCGGCTGCGCGACAACCAGGCGCTGCTGATCTCGCAACTGCAGCAGGACGGCGACCTGGAACCGCGCCGGCCGCAGGGCGGCTTCACGCCGCTGCTGTACGCCGCCATGTCCGGTGATCTCGACACGATGCGCATCCTGGTGTCGGCCGGCACCGACGTGAACGAAACCGCCGCCGACGGCACCACGCCGCTCATCGTCACGCTCCAGCGCGGCATCGAGGAAGGGCTGTGGCGGCTCCCGGGCGGGCGCAACCAGCACGTCGCAGCGTATCTTCTCGACCGCGGGGCCGATCCCAACCTCTCCGAAGCCGGCTACACCGCGCTGCACGTCGCCAGCGCCACCCGGCAGCACGACGCCGTCGAAGCGCTCCTGGAGCACGGGGCCGACGCGAACGACACGCAGCTCTGGATGCCGCAGCGCTTCATCAACGCCATGATCCCGGGCGACGCGTATCTGACCACCGGCTGGGTCAGCCAGATCGGCGCCACGCCGTTCATGCTGGCCGCCAAGTCGGTCGACGTACCGATGATGCGGCTGCTCCTCGAACACGGCGCCGATCCGCTGCTTACGGCCGATGGCGGCGCGAACGCGCTGATGCTCGCGGCGGGTCTCGCCAAGCGGCACGCCACGGACGTCGGCTACTTCATCTGGGAAGAGGAGCAGGCGGTCGAGGCAATTGCTCTGGCCATCGAGCTGGGCCTCGACGTCAACGCGGCGACAGACCGCGGCGAGACGGCGCTGCACGGCGCCACGCGCCACGCCGCGCACCACGTCATCCGGTTCCTCGTGGACCGGGGCGCCGACATCGAGGCCCGGACGTGGGCCGACCAGACGCCGCTGCGCATCGCCGAGGGCTATCTCTACAGCGGCACGTACGTGAGCTACCCCGAGACCGCGGAGTTGCTGCTGTCGCTCGGCGCCGATCCTGCCGCGGGCACGCAGCTCAACTTCGGCCTCACGTCGTACGGCGACAAGGACGCCGCGGCGGAGGGCGGGAGCCGCTGAGATGACGCCGCGCAATCTGGCCACGTGCTGTCTGGCCGCCGCCTTCGTGCTGGCCGGCGCGCTGCCGCCCGCCGCCGCGAATCCGGCGGCGCAGGCCTCCGTGGCGCCGGACACCGAGGCGCATGTCCTGGCGCTGCGGCGCTACTGCGTCGGCTGCCACAACGAGCGGCTCCGGACGGCCAATCTGCTACTCGACCAGGTCGACATCGGCGACGTCGCCCGCGACCCGGATGTGTGGGAAAAGGTGGTGCGCAAGCTGCGGACCGGCCTGATGCCGCCGGACGGACGCCCCCGGCCGGACGCCGCGACGTACGCGTCGCTGGTGGCGCATCTCGAAGCCGAGCTCGACCACGCGGCGGAAGCAGCGCCCGATCCGGGCTGGCCGGCGCAGGTGCACCGCCTCAACCGCGCCGAGTACGCCAACGCTGTCCGAGATCTGCTCGACCTCGAAGTCGACGTGCGCGCGCTGCTCCCGGCGGACGACTCCGGCTACGGCTTCGACAATATCGCCGACGTGCTGACCGTGTCGCCCGGCCTGATGTCGCGCTACATGTCCGCGGCGGCCAAGATCAGCCGGCGCGCCATCGGCGACCCGACGCTGCGTCCCGGCGCCACGATGTACAAGACCTCGCCGCTCCTGCTGCAGGAGGGGCGCATGAGCGAGGATCTGCCGTTCGGGTCGCGGGGCGGCATGGCCGTGCGCCACCACTTCCCGCTGGACGCCGAGTACCTGTTCCGCATCAGCCTCGAACGGCCGCTCAACCAGCCGGTGTCCGGCACCGGCCACAAGCTGGAGTTCCGGCTGGATCACGGGCTGGTGAAGCTGTTCGACTTCGACCGGGACGAGTATCGCCGCGCCGGTTCCGGCGCCGGCGTGGGCGGCCTGCTCGACGTGCGCATTCCGGTCAAGGCCGGCACGCGGCTGGTCAGCGCCTCGTTCATCGGCTCGCTGGACCGCAGCATCCCGTACGACGCGCGCGCGCCGAATCCGCCGGTAGCCAGCTTCCAGTACTCGCGGGTGCCGATCAACCCGATCGTCTTCAGCATCCAGGTGGTCGGCCCGTACAACGGCCGCGTGCCCGAAGACGGCGGCGACGCCCGCAGCCGCGCGGCCATCTTCGTGTGCAGTCCGGACGGCCCCGGTGAGGAAGCATCCTGCGCCCGGGAGATCCTGGCGAACCTGGCGCGCCGCGCCTTCCGCCGGCCGGTCACCGCCGCCGACGTGGATCCGTTGATGGCGTCTTACGACGCCGGCTATGAGGACGGCGGCTTCGAGTCCGGCATCAAGTGGGCGCTGGAAGCGCTGCTGGTCTCGCCCGAGTTCCTGCTGCGCGTCGAGCGCCACCCCGACGACGTCCGGCCGGGCACGCCGTACCGCGTTTCCGACATCGACCTCGCGTCGCGGCTGTCGTTCTTCCTCTGGAGCAGCATCCCGGACGAGGAGCTGCTGTCGCTGGCGGAGCAGGGCCGCCTGCGCGACCCGGCGGTGCTCGAACGCCAGGTGCTGCGGATGCTCGACGACCCGCGCTCCGGCGCGCTGACCACCAATTTCGCCGGGCAGTGGCTGTATCTCAGGAACCTGCGCACCGTGGCGCCGAACGGGGCGCTCTTCCCGACCTTCGACGACAACCTGCGCGAGGCGTTCCGGCGCGAGACGGAGTTGTTCTTCGAGAGCCAGGTGCGCGCCGACCGCAGCGTGCTGGACCTGCTGTCGGCCGACTACACGTTCCTCAACGACCGGCTGGCGCGGCACTATGGAATACCGGGCGTGTACGGCAGCCACTACCGGCGCGTGGAGTATCCGGACGACCGGCGGGCCGGCCTGCTGGGACACGGCAGCATCCTGACCGTGACGTCGCACCCGAACCGGACGTCGCCGGTGGTGCGGGGCAAGTGGCTGCTCGAGAACCTGCTCGGCGCGCCCCCGCCGCCCCCGCCGCCGGACGTGCCGGAGCTGGCCGAGAACGACCACGGCGTCAAGCCGGCGACCGTGCGGGAGCGACTGGAGCAGCACCGCGCCAACCCCACCTGCGCCGCCTGCCACGCCAAGATGGATCCGCTCGGCTTCGCGCTCGAGAACTTCGACGCGGTCGGCCAGTGGCGGTCGGTGGAGGCGGAAGCGGACGCGCCGATCGACGCTTCCGGCACGCTCCCTGACGGCACGCCTTTCACAAGGCCGGCCGAGTTCCGGCGGGGGCTGCTGGGCGAGCCGTGGGCCTCGGAGTTCGTCGCGACCGTCACCGAGAAACTTTTGACGTATGCAATCGGGCGCGGGCTGGATTACTATGATGCTCCGGCGGTGCGCGCCATCAAGCGCGATTCAGAGGCTGCGGGCCACCGCTGGTCGTCCATAGTGCTGGGCATCGTCGAGAGCGCGCCGTTCCAGATGCGGCGCATGCCGGATCCGAACGCTACGCGCGCACAGTAGAGAGGTCCAGGCGCCATGTTCATCAGCCAGAAGCATCTCCCACGCCGCACCGTCCTGCGCGGCCTCGGCGCGTCGCTGGCGCTGCCGCTGCTCGACGGCATGGTCCCGGCCTACGCGGCGCTGCGCAAGACCGCTGCCAATCCGGTGCGCCGGCTGGGCGTCTGTTACGTGCCGAACGGGATGGAGATGCGCGCCTGGACGCCCGCGGGCAAGGGCCGCGAGCTCGAGCTCTCACAGATTCTCCAGCCGCTGGCGCCGTTCCGCAGCCAGACGAACGTGCTGACCGGTTTGGCCGACAAGGTGGCCGTGCCGCGGCCGGGCGAAGGGATCGGAGACCACGCGCGGGCGTCCGCGACGTTCCTGACCGGCGTCCACGTGAAGAAGACCGAAGGCGCCGACATCCGCGCCGGCGTCTCGATGGACCAGATCGCAGCGCGGCAGTTGGGCGCGGAGACGCAGCTCGCTTCATTGGAGCTCGGCGTCGACTCGGTGGAGACGCTCGGCGCCTGCGACGCGGGCTACAGTTGCGCGTACACCAACACCATCGCCTGGCGCACGGCCACCACGCCGCTGCCGATGGAGAACGACCCGCGCGCCGTCTTCGAGCGCCTGTTCGGCTCGACGGACAGCACCGACGTAGCCGCGCGGCTGGCGCGCATCCGGCAGGACCGCAGCGTCCTCGATTACGTGGGCGACCGCGTGGCAGGCCTGCAGCAGACGCTGGGCCCGGGCGACCGCACCAAGCTCGACCAGTATTTCGACGCCGTGCGCGACGTCGAGCGGCGCATCCAGATGGCCGAGGAGCAGAGCGACCGGGAGATTCCGCTGTTCGAGCAGCCGGCCGGCATCCCCGACACGTTCGCGGCGCATTCGCGGCTCATGTTCGACCTGCTGGCGCTGGCGTACCAGACCGACATGACGCGCGTCGGCACGTTCATGCTGAGCCGCGAGGTGAGCGGCCGCGCCTACCCCGAGATCGGCGTGCCCGACTCGCACCACGGCTGCTCGCACCACCAGAACGACCCGGCCAAGCTCGAGAAGCTGGCCAAGATCAACACGTTCCACATGCAGCAGTTCGCCTACTTCCTGGACAAGCTGCAGTCGACGCCGGACGGCGACGGCACGCTGCTGGACCACTCGATGCTGATATACGGGTCGGGCATCAGCGACGGCAACATCCACTTCCACATGGATCTGCCGGTCGTGATGGTCGGCGGCGGCGGCGGCACCCTCAAGGGCGGCCGGCACCTGCGCTACGCCAACGACGAGCCGCTGACGAACCTCTACGTCTCGGTACTCGGCAAGCTCGGCATCCCCGTCGAGCAGTTCGGCGACAGCACCGGCAAGCTGGAATACCTGTCGGAGATCTAGCCGCGGTCGGCTGGCCAGTTGGCGGCGCGGGTCAGGAGGTTCTCCACCTCACAGCGGTATTGCTCTCCCTCAGAGCCGTCCGAGGGAAATGAAGGACGCCAGCAGACTGATCACCAGTTTGACCATGTTTGCCTGGCATTCTAGCCTGATAGCATGGCCCAGGCCGGACGGCGGGCGGGGCCGGGTTGCAAGTGACTGAACGCATCACAGAGCTCATTCTGACCGAGCAGTACTGGATGCCGGCGGCGATGGTCATCGCGTTCATCGCCGTAGCGGCCAGGCTGCGCGCCGACCGGCACACCGCTTCGACCAGGCTCAGGAGCTTTCGTGCGCTCACCCTCTTCTACGGCGTGATGATCGGCATCATGGGGTCGGGACATCTGATCGCGGTGAGCATCAAGGCGGCGCAGGGCACGTTGCAGGGTTCCCCCTGGTTTCTGTACACGCTCGGATTTTCCCTGGCTGTCCCGGCATGGTGGCTGGCCGCCGAGGCGCTTCGCGCCGGGCTCGAGGATCCGCACAGCCTGCGCCGGACGGTGGGAATCAACACCTGGCTGGGTCTGGGGCTCATGGTCTTCGGCCCGCACAACTGGCCGATAGCCGCCCCGGCCGCCCTGAACATCGCCTATCGCTTCCAATCGCATCGCGCGATCGGCATGGCCATCGTGATCGTGGCCGGCGTCGGCTACGCGGCGCTCTTCGCCGGCGCCGTGATGTTCATGGCGAGCGGGCAGACCTTCGAGGAGCTGCAGGGTATCGCCGAGGTTGCCTCGGTCCCTTGGACGACCTAGCGCTTCACGCCGGGCGCGTGCTCAACCAGGCACCGGCAGCTCCGCCGTGTGAAACGCCTCCAGCGTGTCGATGGCCTCGACCGGCTGGCGGTCCACGTCCCAGCGGAACTGGCGGAGCACGATGCGATCCTGCAGGAAGTCGGCGATGGTGAATCCGTGGTCCTCGATGGGCGCCACCGACTCTTCCATGTCCAGGTGCTCGGGCGGCGTCGCGCCGACTCCCCGCACCACGGACGGAAAGCCCCTGACGGAGGTGCCGATCGGACCGCTCAGCACCGCCATGACCGGACGGGCGCTGAGGTTCAAAGCGCCGGCGCGGTGCATGCGCCCCATGCCGATGGCGTGCAGGTCACCGCTCACCACCAGCGGCACGCGCTCCTGCTGGCCGCCAATCGCTTCCACCAGCCGGTCGTGCTGCCGCAGCCAGCCCGCCTGCCAGTAGTCCTTGGCGACGGCCGTCGTCAGCTCGCCGGTCTCGCGGTCGAGCACGTCCGGGTACCATTCGCCCCACTTGCCGGCGCTCCAACCGAACGGGTTCGAGGGCGCGTGGACCAGGTGCCGGGTATCCGTTGACCGCGTGCGGGCCAGCAGCCAGTTCTCGACCTGCCGGTCGACGAAGACGGCGTTCGGTCCGGCGAGGCTAACGGTCCGGCGCACGTCGTAGAGCAGGATTTCGGTCAGCCTGCCGTAGCGCAGCGTGCCGAAGCTCTCCGAGAGGTCGCCCCGGTCGCTCGTCCCCGACCACGGCAGGCCGGGCGGACGCGCGGCGTCGGGCAGGAACTCCGGGTAGTAGAGCTGCTGCGTGGCGCGCGCGAGCTGCAGTTGAAACCACGGGATCGGGAAGCTGGCGATCTCGTCGGTGACCGAGTCGTTCTCCCAGTGGTCGTGGTCGTCCTGCAGGAAAGCGACCGGCGTAGACCGGAAGTCGGTGCCGTAGACCGGCACGATCTGCGGGCCGGCCGCTGCCTTCAGCGCGGTTTCGTTGCGGGCGCCGAACACCGACGCCGAGAAGTCGAAGTTCGACCGCCGCCCGGCCTGGCTGAGCTGGCCGACGTTCTCACCCAGCCACGTATGCAGGTCCCAGTAGATGTGGTCGCCGTTGGCGACCGCCGCGTCCGGCTCGAACGACAGCGCGCGGCGCAACAGGCGGTTGCGAATGGCGGTCGGCAGGAAGCCGCTGCGGTCGCCGATCCCGGAGTAGGCACCACCAGGTCCGCCGGCGCAGGTGAAGAACAGCATCCGCAGCCGCTCGGGCCGGGCGTCCGGCGCCGGAAAGGTCGACAACGGCCACGGCTCGCACAGCGCGGCGCCGTCGGCTCCAAGGAGGGTCAGCTCGTAGCGGCGCGCCGGCTGCAGGCCGGCCGCGTAGAACTGCCAGTAGTCCCCCGCCGTGTCGTTCATGCGGCCGGTCACGCTGACGCTGCCGACCCGCAGGGTCGGCGCGGCGGACAGCGGCCGATCGAACGACGCCTTGAGCAGCACGCGCGTGTCGCTCACCGCCGGCAGGAGATGACGCACGCGTCCCGCATCCCAGTTCTGCGCGGGCGGAGGCGCACCCTGCGCCGCCAGCATGTCGAGCGGCAGCCGGCCGAACACGGCAGCGCCCAGTGCGCCGGCGCTCCCGGCCAGAAACCGCCGGCGATCAACGGAGCGGCGCGCGACCACGAGCGGTTTGCTACTTCGCTGCCCGCTCCTCGGCGCGGGCGCCGGCGAGGATGTTCTCCATGGCGTAGTTGCCCTCGTGGCAGGCGTACTCGAACAGCGGGCCGTCGATGGCGGTCATGGGCAACGACGCGGTCCAGGGCGCCTTCCACACCGTCGGATCGTGGACGGTGAACTCGTAGTCGATGGCGTCCTCGCTCACCCGGGTGAAGCGCTCGACCAGCCGCAGGTTGTCGTCCCCGCCGAAGACCGTGCCGCCGCCTTGGGTGTGCCCCAGCTCCTGCCGGCCGTTCACCTTGTCGGCGAAGTTCGTCGACTCGACGACCAGCGTGTCACCCTCCCAGCGTCCGCGCGAGTCTCCCATCCACTGCCGCACCGCCGCGGGCGGGCTGGGACGGCCGTCCAGCGGGATGATGCGGGCGTCGTGGACCATCTCGACGTATACGACGACGTAATCCGGCGTCTGCAGGATCTGGTAGTTGTGGTTGTAGAAGCCCGGCATCATCGCCCCGGGCATGCCCCGCGAAATGCAGCGGTCCAAGGCGTTGAAATCCTCCACGGAATCGAACCGGCTGCTGGCGAACGTGGAGACCTTGCCCCGGCTCTGCAGCGCCTCTTCCTCCGGCGTACTCGGCGGCAGGCGCCCGTCCGGCGGATCGATGATCAGCGATGTTCGCTGGCTCAGCGTCCCCCGCTCCATCCAGTAATTGTTGTAGGCGCCGACCGATGTCGGCTGCGACGGATCGCCTTCGGGGTAGCGGTTGTCGAGGTTGACGCTGAGGGCCACCTGCTGGTCCCGCACGGCGTGCTCCTCGGCCGACAGGAACTCCCTGTCGGCCAGATCGGCAGGACGCTGCAGCGGCGTCGTGGTCGTATTCGTCCACGTGCCCTGCAGGTCGGGATCGCCCCAGGGCGTGCGGAACGACTCCCCGCCCGCCGCCGCAGCGGCGGTCTGGCCTGCCGCTGCGACGGGCGCGAGGAGTACGAGCGCGAGGACGGCAGACAACGCAACTGAGTATCTGTGGGTCATGGTCCTGTCTCCCGGCTTCCATTATCTACCCGAACCGGCGCGACGCACGCGTCTATTTTGCGGTTACATGGGGTCGTGCAGCGCACCTCTCAACTGCTGATAATAAGTTAGCCACGTATTGCGGCAAGTGAGGAGTCGTCATGCTGATTGCCCTGGGTGGGCTCCCGGGCGCGGGCAAGTCTACCGTCGCCACGTTGCTGGCCGAGCGGGTCGGCGCGGTTCATCTGCGCATCGACACAATCGAGCAGGCAATGCGGAACGCGGGCTTCACCGTGTCGGGACCCGAGGGCTATCTTGCAGCCCGAGACCTGGCCCGGGACAATCTGCGCCTCGGCCACACCGTCATTGTGGACGCGGTCAACCCGCTAGCGATCACTCGCGACTACTGGCGCGAGACCGCGGCGCAGATGAAGGTGAAGCTCGTGGAGATCGAAGTGATCTGCAGCGACAAGCATGAGCACCGGCGGCGGGTCGAGTCGCGCGCCGCCGATATTTCCGGTCATGTGCTGCCAACGTGGCAACAGGTCCTGGATCGCCACTACGAGCCGTGGAAGACCGCTTACGTCATCGACACCGCGGGGCGCACGGTGGAACAAGCAGTGTCTCTGGCCGAAGCGGGCGTCAACGCCCGGTGAGGGCTGCCGCCGCGGCCGGTCAGACCCCGCCCGGGCCGCCGCCGGGGTTCAGCCGGCCGTCCGGGTCGAGTTGCGCCTTGATGCGTTGCATGATCGGCAGCGCGTCCCCGATGGGGCCCCAGGGATCCACCAGCCGCCTGAGCTCCGGCTCGGCCTGCCGCACGACGGCCGAACCCTCGCCGGGCGCCAGCGACTCGCGCAACTGCTCGATGATCCGCGCCTGAGCAGCGGCGGATCCGTGGAGCCGCACCTCCACGACTCCCAGCGCGGCGCGGCCGGTGGCGGCCATCTCGACAGCGTCGCGCTTGCAGGCGTCGCGCAAGCGTACGAGTGTCGGCACCAGCTCCGTCGGGCGCGTGGCGAGCTTGACAAGGGTGCCCGACGCGTTCCAGCCGGCCGCGTAGTCGGCCCACAGGCGCGACTCGGCTTCGCCCTCGAGCGTGCCGGCGCGGCCGGAATCGCCGGCCAGGCGCACGACCTCGGCAGCCTGCTGCGCCACCGCCGCCTCGACCGATTCGAAGCGGACGTTCAGTCGGGCGGGGGACCACTCCAGCTCCAGCGCAGAGGGCGTGAGCGGCGCGTCGGCAAGCCTGGCGATCAGTGGAGCTGCATCCTCCAACGCGTCGAGCGCGATCGACACGGTGCGCGAGCTGCCGGCCACGGGCGCCAGCTTGAAGGTCGCCGAGGTGATGACGGCCAGCGTGCCGAACGAGCCGGTCATGAGCCGCGCCAGGTCGTAGCCGGCCACGTTCTTGACGACGATGCCGCCCGACTTCGCGGCGCGGCCGTCGGCCAGCACGATGGAGCAGCCGATGATCAGGTCGCGCGGAGCTCCGTGGTGGTGGCGCGCCGGGCCGCTGTCGTTCGTCGCCACGATGCCGCCGATAGTGGCGCGCGCGGGCCAGGGTGGATCGAGCGGCAGCCGCTGCGCGTGGTCCGCGAGCACCGCGTTTACGGACGCAAGTGGCGCGCCGGCCTCGACGGTTGCGGTGAGGTCGCCGTGGCGGTGATCCGCCACCGCGTCGAG
This sequence comes from Vicinamibacterales bacterium, assembly GCA_965207665.1. Taxonomy (GTDB): domain Bacteria; phylum Acidobacteriota; class Vicinamibacteria; order Vicinamibacterales; family UBA8438; genus JAAXGX01. The sequence continues at coordinate 974,633 of CBDBMV010000002.1, read as the reverse complement.
CCCGGCGGTCGACAGCAGCAGGTCGAACGGCCGCGCGACGGCGCCCCATTGCTGCTTCGTCCCACCGCCGCGGACGCGCACGGTGAGGCCCAGGTCGGCGGCCCAGCCGAGAGTTGCAACCAGGCGGTCGGCCGTCGCCGGCTCGGCGACCAGCCGGGGCTGCACGCCATCCACGGCATCTGCGGCGGTGGGCGCACGCAGTTCCCCGACGTCGGCGTGCGCCGCGCCGTCAGCGATCAGTTCTTCCGCAGTCGCCGCCGCTCGTTCCACCGGCACACTCAGACGCGCGCGGCCAGACCGGTCTGTTCCGCCGGATGCGCGCGATACGGACCGGGTACCTCGCCGCACAGGCGCGGCGTCGGGAACACCTTGCCCGGATTGCACAGGTTGCGGGGATCGAAGGCGCAGCGGACGCGCTGCATGGCTTCGAGGTCGGTCGCGGAGAACATCTTCGGCATCTGGTCCGCCTTGTCGGCGCCGACGCCGTGCTCGCCGGTGATCGATCCGCCGGCGTCGAGACAGAACGTCAGGATGTCGGACGCGACGCGCTGGGCGAGGTCGGGCTGGCCTGGAATCCGGTCGTCATAGCAGACCAGCGGGTGCAGGTTGCCGTCGCCGGCGTGGAAGACGTTGCCGATCCGCAGGCCGGACTCCTCTTCCAGCGACCGGATGCGGGCCAGCACCTCGGGCAACTTGGTGCGCGGGATGACCCCGTCCTGAACGTAGTAGCTGGGCGACACGCGCCCCATCGCCGCGAACGCCGCCTTGCGGCCCGTCCAGAACCGGGCGCGCTGCGCATCGGTTTGCGCCACCTGGATCTCGCGCGCGCCGCTGTCGGTGCAGACCTGCTCGACCAGGCTGAACAGCGCGGTTACGTCCGCTTCCGCGCCGTCCAGCTCGACGATCAGGATCGCCTCGGCCTGCGGAAAGTTCGGGTGGACCGCCGCCTCGGCCGCCTCGATGGTCAGGCGGTCCATCATCTCGACCGCGGCCGGAATGATGCCCGCCCCGATGATCCCGGATACGGCGTTGCCGGCCGCCTCCGTCGAATCGAACGCGGCCAGCAGCGTCTTGACCGCCGCCGGCTTGCGCAACAGCCGCAGCGTCACCTTCGTCACCACCGCCAGCGTGCCCTCCGACCCGACGAGCACACCGAGCAGGTCGTACCCCGGGTTGTCCAGCGCCGGCCCACCGAGGCGCACCATCTCACCGTCGGGCAGCACCGCCTCGACGCCCAGCACGTGGTGCACGGTGAAGCCGTACTTGAGGCAATGGGCCCCGCCGGAGTTTTCGGCCAGGTTGCCGCCGATGGAGCAGATCACCTGGCTGGACGGGTCGGGCGCGTAGTAGCAGCCGTCGCCGGCGACCGCCTGCGAAACCTCGAGGTTCAGCACGCCCGGCTCGACGGTGATGCGCCGGTTGGGGATGTCGATATCGAGAATGCGGTTCAGGCGGGTCATGACGATGAGCACGCCGTCGGGCCGCGGCAGCGCGCCGCCCGACAAGCCGGTGCCCGAGCCGCGCGCCACGAACGGCACGCCCGCGCCGTGACATAGCCGCACGACCTGCTGCACCTCTTCCGCGCTGCCGGGCAGCACCGCCGCGCCGGGCCGCGAGCGCATCTTGGCCAGCCCGTCCGACTCGTACGTCGCCAGCTCCGCGTCGTCGCGGACGATGCCGTCCGGGCCGACGATGCGTTCGAGATCGGCAAGGAAGTGTGGGTCCATCACGGCCTCGAATACTGATCGATCACGCGGTTGATGGCGCGCCGGCAGACCCGGCAGAAACCGACCGGATTGCGCGTGAACATGATGCAGTCGATCTCGGACCGGTACAGACCCGTCGGCTCGTACGACGCGCCCTCGAACGCGCCGACCTTGCCGGCGTAGGTCATGTTCGCCAGCGTCGTTGTTTCGCGCTCCATCTGCGCGTTGAACAGGCGGTCGATCTCGGTCTCGGGCGCACCCTCGCCGCGCAGCGTCCGGCGCTCCGCCTGCGCCGCGGTGCTGCCCGCCTCGAACGCCGCCTTGTTCCACGGCGTGGGCAGCGGCGTCCCTTCCTCGACCAGGTCGCCCCACTTCAGCCGAGCCGGGTCGTGCAGCGCGGTGACGTTCGGCTCCCAAGGCTCGGGGTGGTAGGCGCCGCCGGTCTCGTAGGCCACGTCCGACGTGTAGTACTCGTCCGCCAGCCCGGCGAAGTGGTGGCCGAACTCGTGTATGAACACGTACTCCGCGAAACCGGTGTCGGCCGCCGCCGTGGCCTGGAAGTTGAAGATGCCGCCCCCGCCGTACTGCGCCTCGTTCACCACGATCTCCAGGAACTCGTACGGCGCGGCCGAGGCCGCGTCGCGCAGCGCCCGGTTGTCGTAGGTGAGCAGGTAACGCTCGGAATCGAAGATGTTGTACTCGGACGACAGCGGCGTGCGGCGGAACTCCAGCGCGCGCGGCCGGCTGACGCCGGACTCCCCGGCGGGCAGGTCCAGCCCCCAGACGTTGAAGTCCGAACGCCGGCTGAGAAACGGCTCTTCCTCGAACAGCGCGTCGACCAGCCGCCGGGCATCCGCGTGGAACTTCGGCAGCTCGGCCTCCGTGTAGCCTTCGCCTATCACCAGCAGGTCGACCTTCTCGGTCGGCGGGCCGTTCTCCTGCAGCGCCCATACCTCGCCCAGCGGCGGGCGGTCGACAGGATTGACGAAGCGGGAGTCCGGATCGACCACGGTGGACCAGATCTCGTGGAAGCTGTTCTCCTCGTCGCGCACCTTCAGCACGACCTGCACCGGCTGGCGCGGCCAGGGAAAACGCAGCGACTCGTGGAACGTGCGGTGCACTTCGCGGGCTTCCGGCGTCGTCTCCCACTCGCCGTAGATCGATGCGAACCCGCGCGAGTAGATCACCCGGTTCGTGCGGCGGTCGATCACCTCGAAGAGGTACTTCCCCAGGTTGAGATCGTCGATCAGCCGCGTGCGGCTGCCGGCCCAGGGACCGTCGGATACGACGCGGTCCAGCGCGACTATCTCCACCCCCGGTCCGCCGGAGTGGTAGTAGTCCACGCGCATCGTCTTGTCGCGGAAGGAGGTGTCGAAGGGCATCGCGCCCGGCTGGGCTACGGCGAACGCGCCGCCGCCGGCCGCGGCGCAGGTCGCCGCCAGGAGCAGCGCGGCGCGCCGGGCGGCAGACAGCATGGGTCCTATTCTAGTCGCTGACGGCGAGCTCGCCGGGGACGATGGGCCGCGTGCGGGGCAGCTTGCCGCGGTAGGACGCCCAGCCGACGCCCGCCAGCACACCGAGGAACGCCGCCAGTTTCACGACGTCGGCCGCCGTCGTCTGCGGCAGCACCGCCCACAGCAGCCAGAGCACGGGCTGCGCAAGGCAAACGGCCCACACGGAACCGTAGAAGTAGCGCCGCTCGTGCCCCTCGCCGCGCGTGGATCGCTTCACGCGCGGGAGCTGCCCCAAGGCTCCAAGGATCCAGATAGTGGCCGCAATCGGGACATAGGCCAGCTCGTAGAGCTGCCGCAGGTACCAACCGCCGGTGACGATGGCGACGACGAGGCCGGCGACGTTGAGCAGCGCGAAGCTGATGACCGTGCTCCAGGCCAGCGTGTAGCAGACGCGCCGGTAGAGCGGATTCGGCTTGTCCTCCGTGAAGCGAATGATGTACGGCCGGGGCTCGACGCCCGGCAGCCGGCCGCGCAGCCCGGCCACGCCGGTCACGAGCATCACGACCCCCAGCCAGGCGGCCATGCGCTCGTCGAAGCCGCTCTCGAACAGGTCGAACGTCAGCGGGGCCGGGATGATGAAGCCGACCCATATCCATATAGGCCAGTGCGCCAGCCGATAGCTGATCTTGTTGCGCTCGCGGATCTTCCGCGCGCTGGCGAGCTCAACGGGAATGTCGTTCACAGTGGCGCGTAGTATACCGACCCGCGCGGCGCGCTAACTGTGCAACGCTGCCGCAGCCGTGTGATACATTGCGGTGGCGCACGGGTACTTGGAGGAAACCTCATGACCAGACTATTGGCGGCAGGCATCGTTGTCGGTTCGTTCGCAATCCTGACGGCGGCGTGCGGCGCGGACCCGGCGGGGCCGATGGCGGAGACCGCGGCTGCACCGGCGCCCGCGATGGCCGATGCGGAGGTGCCCGGATTCGAGGTGCCGCGCTTCGAGGTCGATCCCGACTGGCCGAACCTGCCCAACGGCTGGGAGCTCGGCATCACCTCGTCGATCACCGTCGATGCCAACGACCACGTCTGGATCCTGCACCGCCCGCGGATCCTGCATCACCCGTCGGACGCGCCGCCGGTGGTGGAGATGGACGCGGACGGCAACTACGTGCAGGGCTGGGGCGGCCTCTCGGACGAGTACGACTGGCCGCACTCCGAGCACGGCATCGCGATCGATGACGACGGGAACGTCTGGATCACCGGCAACAATCCGTATCCCGGCACCGGCGAGGACGACAGCGACGACATGCTGCTGAAGTTCACCCGGGACGGCGAGTTCCTGATGCAGCTCGGCGGCCGCAACACCAGCATGGGCAACACCGATATCGAGAGCCTGCACACGGCGACCGACCTGGCCATGCACGACGGCGAGGTCTACATATCCGACGGCTACGGCAACCGCCGGGTCATCGTGTTCGACGCCGCGACGGGCGAGTACAAGCGGATGTGGGGCGCCTTCGGCAACGAGGCGGTGGACGATCCGCCGGCCGAGGACCTGGAGCGCATGGCGGCCGGCCAGCCGGGCGACGGCCCGCAGCAGTTCTCCGGCGTGCCGCACAACATCGGTGTGTCGAACGACGGGATCGTGTATGTCTCCGACCGCGGCAACCGGCGGATCCAGGCGTTCACGACCGACGGCGAGTACCTCGCGCAGGGGTTCGTCAACCGCGACGCCGAGGGCCTGACTACCGCCGGCATCGCGTTCTCGACCGACCCCGGGCAGCGGTTCCTCTACACGCCCGACTTCCACTGGGGCCACATCTGGATCCTCGACCGCAAGACGCTCAGGGCGCTGGACCACTTCGGCGAGCAGACCGAGAAGCCGGGCGACTTCCGGCAGCCGCACGACGTGGCCACCGACTCGCAGGGCAACCTGTACGTCGCGGAAGTGGGGCCGGGCGCGCGGGCGCAGAAGCTGGTCTACAAGGGACTCCGGTAGGCGTCAGTCGCGCAGCGCGAAGGTCGACAGGGCGTGGCCGGAGATGACGGCCACGTACTGCCGGCCGTCCACCTCGTAGGTCACCGGCCCGTTGACGATCTGGGCGCCGAGGCTCGCCCTCCAGAGCAGGTCCCCGCTGCGCGCGTCGAGCGCCTGGAAGTAGCCCGACCGCGCGCCCGTGAACAGCAGGTCCGAAGCGGTCGTCAGAATGCCGCTGCGGATGACGTCCGTCATCTCGAACTTCCACCGCTGCTCGCCGGTCAGCGCATCCAGCGCGAGCACGGCGCCGGAGCCTACCGCGTCAGTCCAGTTGTTGATCGGACCGCGGCTGATGGATGGCACGGCGGGGGCGTTGGGCACGGGGCCGTGGCCGGCGATGCTGCCGCCGGTGAAGTACTCGCCTTCCTCGTATTCCGCCGGCCCGGATCCGAAGATCGTGGCGTTGTTCTCCCACGCCGAGATGTAGAACAGCTCCGTACGCGGACTGAACGACGGGGAGTACCAGTTGGTCCCGCCGTGGATGCCGGGATAGGTGGGCATGCCGGGCGGCTGCGGCGTCTCGATCGGGCGCCCGCTGTCGTCCAGGCCCTCCGCCCAGTTCACGCTGATGAACGGCTCCCCGCGCAGGAAGCGGCCCGTCGCCCGGTCCAGCACGTAGTAGAACCCGTTGCGGTTGGCCCACAGCACCGCTTTGAACAACTGGCCGCCGCGCTCGATGTCCGCCAGCACCGGAATCTGCACCGCGTCGTAGTCGTAGGGGTCGGCCGGGGTGAACTGGAAGTGCCAGCGGATCTCCCCGGTATCGGCGTCCAGGGCCACCACGGAGCTCGTGTACAGGTTGTCGCCCGGCCGCTGCGCGCGGTTGAAATCCGGTCCGGGATTGCCGATGCCCCAGTAGATGAGGTCGAGCTCCGGGTCGTACGAACCGGTCAACCAGGCCGCGCCGCCGCCGTGCTTCCAGGCCTCCGGGTCGCAGTAGGTCTCCGGATTCGGCGGGCACGGCTCCCAGGTCTCGTGCCCCGGCTCGCCCGGACCGGGAATGGTATGGAACCGCCAGGCCTCCTCGCCCGTCTCCGCGTCGAGCGCCGCGATGAAGCCCCGGATGCCCTGGTCGCCGCCGGTGGAACCGACGATTACCTTGTCCCTGACGGCCAGCGGCGCCAGCGTAAAGGCGTACGCCAGGTTCTTGTCCGCGATCTCGACGTTCCAGAGCTCGGCGCCGGTGGCCGCGTCGAGCGCCACGACGTGCGCGTCGAGCGTCGCCATGAACACGCGGTCGCCCAGCACCGCCACGCCGCGGTTGTTCGCCCCGCAGCACGCCCGGTGATCCGGCGGGGTCGGATAGCTGTAGACCCAGTACACGCGTCCCGTGCGCGCGTCGAGCGCGACGACGTCGTTGGGCCGCTGCGTCAGGAACATCACCCCGTCGACAACGATCGGCGTGGCCTGCCAAGGGCCGCCAGCCCGCGCCTGGTACACCCACTGCAGGGAGAGGTCCGTGACGTTGGCCGGTGTGATCTGGTCCAGCTCGCTGTAGCGCTGGCTGAAATAGCCCCCGGAATAGGTCAGCCAGTTGTGCGGCTCGCCGGCCGCTTCACGGAGGCGCTCGAACGAGACCTGCCCGTGCACCCCTTCGAACATGAGTCCGCAGAGGATCGCCGCCAGCACGGTGCGTCGCGTCATGGTCGCCAGCCTTTCGTGGATGCCGGGGTAGCGGACACTATAGCGCGACGATCGCGCGCGCGGCTGCGCTCGCTTGCTTCCGGCGGCGGGACGTGAGGTAATTTCTACAGAGGTTGAGGAGCCAAAGATGAACACTTACATGTCGCGAACCGCACTTGCCGCCGTGCTGCTGGCCGGGCTGGCCGCCGCGCCGCTTGCCGGCCAGGAAGCGCCCCGCATCTCGTCCGGCGCGCCGGTCGGCATCGGCGGCCTTCTGGATACCGCCAAGGACGCCCCGCTACCCCGCACGCCCTGGGGCACGCCGGACCTGCGCGGCGTCTGGAACAACTCGAACCGCACGCCGCTGGAGCGGCGCACGGCTGCCGAGATCGAGCGCAGCGACGTGGCGCGGGCGCCGGTCATCGAGGCCACCGCGGGCACCGGAGCGGGCTGGGTCGAGCAGGTCACCGATGTCGACCGGGAGTCGTTGATCGTCGACCCGCCGGACGGGCGAATCCCCGCGCTGCTGCCGGCGGCGAGGCAGCGGCTGATCGAGCGCGAGAACGCGCGCGAGGGGCGCGGAGAGGCCGATTCCTGGCTCGACCGCAACAGTTGGGAGCGGTGCATCTCGCGCACGCTGCCCATCGCCATGATCCCGAACATCTACAACGCGAACTACCAGATCTTCCAGACGCCGGACCACGTGGTGGTGGTCATGGAGATGATCCACGAGGCGCGCATCATCCCGCTCGACGGACGCCCGCACGTCGCCGACGGCGTGCGCCAGTGGCTGGGCGACAGTCGCGGGCGCTGGGAAGGCGACACCCTTGTGGTGGAGACAGAGCGGTTCAACAACCGGCTGGACGGCGGCGACTACCAGCCGTCGCACATCATCCAGACCGGGCATAGAGGTCCGGGCGGCACCCTGCGGCTCGTCGAACGTTTCCACATGACCGATGCGAACACGATCGACTACCAGTTCACGGTGGAGGATCCGAAGACGTACACCGGAACGTTCACCGTCTCGCTGCCGATGACCCGCCGCGACACCGACGGCGACCCGCTCAACCACCTGTTCGAGTACGCCTGCCACGAGGGGAACCACGGGATGATGAACCTGCTCAGCGCAGGCCGCACCGACGAGCAGCAGGCGCTCGAGGCTGCCGCGCTGGTGTCGCGCCAGCGCAAGGAAGCCGGACACCCCGGCGTCCGCGAGCCGGCGGTCCCCTTCGTGCCCGCGAAGTAGCCGCGCCGGCGCGAACTTCCGCCGGCTTTAGTCGAGGGGCGCGAAAGGCGACGGGATCACCGGCTCGTCCGAGTCGTACCAGGTGTCCGAGCGCCAGATGCGCTCCCTGAAGCGCCAGCCGTCCGGGGTCTTGACGAGCCGGTCCTCGTATTTACCCCACACGGTTATCTCCGTCTCGGCCGCCTCGCTCCTGCGCTCCAGGGCGAGCATGTAAGCTGAGCCGCGGGCGCCTTCCTCGGTAGGCACCAGGACCAGGTTCGTCGAGAAGTGCCGCACGCCGTTGCGCGTCACGCCCGGCGGGACGTTGCGGTAGAACTCCTGCAGCGCCTCGCGGCCGACGATGCGGGTCCCGCCCAAGTCCCACACGCCGTCATCGGTGTACATCCAGGACGCGTCCCGCTGCGTCCCCGAATCGACGTCGCGGGCGTAGTACGAGTAGAGCTGCTGAATCTCCAGGTAGTCCTCGGCCGGCAACATGCTCGGCAGCCGCGACTGCTGGCCGTACAGCCAGACCGTGTTCATGGCGGCCAGCGCGATCGCGGCGCAAGACAGCGCCTTCCACAGCTTCATTGGTTCCTCCTAGCGGCATTGCGTGAAATCCGGCATCCGGTCGTACGTAAACGCACTGACATGGCTGCGGCCAGTATGGTACATATCGATGTTTGGCTGCGTGCGGCTGCAGGGGTGCGGCGCGCATGCCGGACGGCAGCACTCCACAGACCAGCATCGATGCAGCAAGACGGCATGCTCGAACCGCGGCCGGCGCCGTCCGCGTCGCTCCGCGCGGTTGTCCTGGCAGCCTGCATCGTTGCTTTCCCCACCGCGGCGGCGCTGGCCCAATCCGGATTTCGCCCTCCGCCGCCTGATACGACACCGGAGCCGTCCGTCACCGATCTCGTCAACGGAACGATCGAGATCGGCGCCGCGGAACCCGCGGCAGACGCCCCGGTGGAAGCCGGCGTGTTGACCGGCCCGGTGGTGCGGCCGGTCCGCGTCAGCGCGCCGCCCGCGATCGACGGCCGCCTCGACGACGCCGCGTGGCGCGACGCGGCGCAAATCACCGAGTTCGTGCAGCTCCAGCCGCTCGACGGCGCGCCGGCAACCGAATCCACCGACGTGTACCTGGCGTACGACAGCACGTCCATCTATCTCGCGTTCCGCGCGCGATACACGGACCCGGGCATCATCCGCGCGAACCGCTCCGACCGCGACACGACGTTTCGCGACGACCTCATCACCGTCTACTTCGACACGTTTCTCGATCAGCAGCGGGCCTACACCTTCAGTGTGAACGCCTACGGCGTCCAGGGCGACGCCATCGTCAGCGCGCGCGGCCGCGGCGGCGGGTTCGGCAGGCGCCGCGGGGGCGGCGCCGGCGGGCTGCCGCGCGGCGACGACTCATGGGATGCCCTTTTCACCACGGGCGGCCGCATGGTCGAGGACGGCTTCACGGCCGAGATGGCCATCCCGTTCAAGAGCCTGCGGTATCCGCAGCGGCGCGGCAACGCGCCGCACCGCTGGGGACTGCAGATCGCCCGCCGCATCGCCGGCAAGGACGAGACGGTCGTCTGGTCGCCCGTATCCCGTGGCGTCGCCGGTTTCCTGCCCCAGATGGGTGTGCTGGAAGGACTGACGGGCCTGTCCACGAGCCGCAACATCGAGATCCTGCCGACGTTCACCACCATCCAGTTCGGCTCGCTGGACGCTGCATCGGGCGGCTTCGTCAACCGCGATCCCGCGCCCGAAGGCGGCGTCAACTTCAAGTACGGCGTCACGTCGAACCTGACCGCGGACCTGACGTTCAATCCCGACTTCTCGCAGATCGAATCCGACCAGCCGCAGATCGAGGTCAACGAGCGATTCGCCGTCTTCTATCCGGAGCTGCGGCCCTTCTTCCTGGAGGGCGCCGAGATCTTCAACATCCCGGGACCCGTCAACGCCGTCCATACACGCACCATCGTCGACCCGCTGTACGGAGCGAAGCTCACCGGCAAGGTCGGACGGACCACCGTGGGCGTGCTGTACGCCAATGACGAAGCGCCCGGCAACGCGGAAGACGCCTCGGCGGCGGCATTGGGGCAGGCGGCCGACGTGTTCGTGGGACGGGTGCGCTACGACCTGTACACCGAGTCGCACATCGGCGCCATCGTGACCAGCCGCGACTTTCTCGACGGCTACAGCCGGCTGGCGGGCATCGAGAGCGACCTTCGCCTCGGCAGCACGCATAGCTTCGCGTTCCGGGCAATAGGCACGCAGCACCGCGACCTCGACGGCAACGAGACCAGCGGCCATTCCCTCGAGGCGGTCATGCGCAAGCAGGGCCGCAACCTGGCGTACCATCTCGTCGCCCACCAGATCACTCCCGACTTCAAGACCGACGTCGGGTTCGTCCGGCGCACCGACCAGCGCCGCGCGCAGGCGCGGGTCTCGTACCACTGGTGGCCCGAGACGTGGCTGATCAACTGGGGTCCCGAGGCCCGTTACACGCGGAACTACGCCTTCGACGACCACCTGCAGGACCACATCGCCGACGCCGGCCTCGACTTCAACTTCGCCGCGAACTTCGGATTCAACACCCGCGTACGCCGCGAGATGGAGCGCTATGCCGGCGTCAATTTCTACAAGACGAGCTACCGGATGTTCGGGCGTTACAGCACCACGCGGTACGGCATCGGACTCGGCCTGAACCGCGGCGAGGAGATCTTCTACGACCCGGACAATCCCTTTCTCGGCTACCAGACGGGGATCACCTCGTTTCTCTCGCTACGGCCGATCTCGAGGCTGCAGTCGGACGTCCAGATCAACACCCGCCGCTTCACCGACACCCACGGCGGTTCGGGACAGGTGTTCGACGTCAAGATCTACCGCGCGCTGTCCACGTTCCAGTTCACCGAGCGCTTCCTGATCCGCAACATCGCCGAGTACGACACGTGGGAGAAGACGCTGGCGCTCAACCTGCTCTTCACATACCGGGTGAACGCCGGCACGGTCTTCTACGCGGGATACGACGACCACTACCAGCAGGCCGACCTCATCGAGCGGGACCGCGACGGCGACGGCATCGCCGACTACCTGTTCACCACCACCGATCGCCGGCGCACGAACCGGGCGGTATTCCTCAAGCTGCAGTACCTGTTCCGGTTCTAGCGGGGACCGCGGCCAGCACGATTTTTGCGCCGCGCCGAATTGCCGGGCAATGTTCCGTGTGGCTCGCTACGCCGCGTGCCCGCAAACGCACTGACATGGCTGCGGCTGGTGTGTTACATATCAATCTTTGCCTGCATCTACGCGCGCCGTTGTCGTCGCCGCCTGCCTCATTGCCTGCCCCACCGGCGTGGCGCTGGCCCAATCCGGATTTCGCCCGCCGCCAGCGGGGGAAACCGCACGTGAGCCGTCCGTCACCGATATCGTCAACGGTACGGTCGAGATCGGCGCCGCGGAACCCGCGGCCGACGCCCCGGTGGATGCCGGCGTGCTGACCGGCCGGCCGGTGGTGCGGCCGGTCCGCGTGAGCGCGCCGCCCGCGATCGACGGCCGCCTGGACGACGCCGCCTGGATCGACGCGGTGCACATCTCCGAGTTCGTGCAACTCCAACCACTGGATGGCGCGCCGGCAACCGAATCCACCGACGTCTACCTGGCATACGACAGCACGTCGATCTATCTCGCATTCCGGGCGCGGTATAAGGATCCGGAAATAATGCGCGCGAACCGCTCGGACCGCGACACGACGTTTCGCGACGATCTCATCACCGTCTACTTCGACACGTTCCTCGATCAGCAACGGGCGTACGTCTTCACGGTGAACGCGTACGGCGTGCAGGGCGACTCCATCGTCAGCTCGCGTGGGCGCGGCGGATTCGGCGGCGGCCGCGGCGGGGGCGGGGGCGGCGGACTGCCGCGCGGCGACGACTCGTGGGACGCCCTGTTCACAACCGGCGGGCGGATCGTCGAGGACGGCTTCACCGCGGAAATGGCCATCCCGTTCAAGAGCCTGCGGTACCCGCAGCGCGAGGGCGACACGCCGCACCGGTGGGGGCTGCAGATCGCCCGCCGAGTCGGCGGCAAGGACGAAACCGTCGTCTGGTCGCCCGTGTCCCGCAGCGTGGCCGGCTTCCTGCCCCAGATGGGCGTTCTGGAAGGGATGACCGGCCTTTCGACGAGCCGCAACTTCGAGATTCTGCCAACCTTCACCACCATCCAGTTCGGCTCGCTCGACGCCGCGTCGGGCGGCTTCGTCAACCGGGATCCCGCGCCCGAGGGCGGCGTCAACTTCAAGTACGGGGTCACGTCGAACCTGACCGCGGACTTCACCTTCAATCCGGATTTCTCGCAGATCGAGTCGGACCGGCCGCAGATCGAGGTGAACGAGCGGTTCGCGGTCTTCTATCCCGAGCTGCGACCGTTCTTCCTGGAGGGCGCCGAGATATTCTCCATCCCCGGCCCGGTCAACGCGGTCCATACGCGCACCATCGTCGACCCCCGCTACGGGGCGAAGCTGACCGGCAAGGTGGGGCGGACCACCGTGGGTGTGCTGTACGCCAATGACGAGGCGCCCGGCGCAGGAGACGACGTCAGCGCGGCGGCGGCAGGCCAGGCGGCCGACGTGTTCGTGGGGCGGGTGCGCTATGACCTGTACGCCGAGTCGCACATCGGCGCCATCGTGACCAGCCGCGACTTCCTGGGCAGCCACAGCCGGCTGGCGGGTGTCGACAGCAATTTCCGTCTCGGCAGCACCCACAGCTTCGCGTTCCGGGCCATGGGGACGCAGCACCGCGACGGGGAGGGGCTCGATACGTCAGGGCATTACCTGGAGGCCATAGTGCGGAAGCAGGGCCGCAACCTCTCGTACCGGCTGCTCTCGTACGCGCTGTCCCCCGATTTCAGGACGGACGTCGGGTTCGTCCGGCGCACCGACCAGCGCCGCACGTCCGCGAACATCTCGTACCAATGGTGGCCGGAGACGTGGCTGATCAACTGGGGTCCCGAGGCCCGCTACACGCGAGACTACGCCTTCGACGGCAACCTCCAGGACGAAATTGCGGACGTCGGCCTGAATTTCAACTTCGCCGGAAACTTCGGATTCAACGGCAACGTGCGCCGCGAAATGGAGCGCTTTGCGAGTATCGACTTCTACAAGACGAACTACCGGATGTTCGGGCGTTACAGCACCACGCGGTACGGCGTCGGCCTGGGCCTGAACCGCGGCGAAGAGGTCTTCTACGATGCCGACAATCCGTACGTCGGCCACCAGACGAGTCTGTTCTCGTTCATTACGCTGCGTCCGCTATCAAGGCTGCAGTCGGACGTCAACATCAGCACGCGCCGCTTCACCGACATCTACGGCGGTTCGGGACAGGTGTTCGACGTCAAGATCTTCCGTGCGCTGTCCACGTATCAATTCACGGAGCGACTCCTCTTCCGGAACATCGCCGAATACGACACGTGGGAGAAGACTCTGGCGCTCAACCTGCTCTTCACCTACCGGGTGAACGCCGGCACGGTGTTCTACGCGGGATACGACGACCACTACCAGCAGGCCGACCTAATCGAGCGGGACCGCGACGGCGACGGGATCGCCGACTTCCTGTTCACCACCACCGACCGGCGGCGCACGAACCGGGCGGTATTCCTCAAGCTGCAGTACCTGTTCCGGTTCTAGCGGGGCCGCGGAGCACATGCCATGACCAACCGACGCCAATCCGGGCCGACAGCGATCCGCGCGGGCTTGCAGGTCGCGGCCGCGTTGCTGCTGGCCGTCCTGCCAGTGGCCACGGCATCCGCGCAGGAGCCGGCGGCAGATTCCGGGCCGGCAGTGCCGGAGCTGCTTCGCGATTTCGTGCCGGTCACCGGCGAGATGCTGCTGGAGCCGCGGCCGGAGAACTGGATCACCTACCGCAACGGCTACGCGCTGTGGGGCTACAGCCCGCTCGATCAGATCGACACGGACAGCGTGGGCGAGCTGCGCCTCGTCTGGTCGCGCGCCATGCAGCACGGCTACCAGGAGGTGGAGCCGATTGTCTACGACGGCGTGATGTTCCTCTCGCACGTCGAGGACATCGTGGAGGCGCTCGACGCGACCACGGGCGACCTCCTGTGGACCTACCGGCGCAACCTGCCCGCGGGCGTGATGGACGTGACCGGATCGCGCGGACGCTACCGTAACATCTCCATCTACGGCGACAGGATTTTCCTGGCTACCAACGACGCATACCTCGTGGCGCTCGACGCGCGCACCGGCGCGGTAGTGTGGGAGAGCCGGCGCGGCGACTACCAGGAGCACCAGGTATCGCAGACCAACGGACCGCTGGTGGTCGGCGGCAAGCTGATCACCGGATCGCGCTGCCACCCGACGAGCACGCTGGCCGGCGGCTGCTTCATTACCGCCAACGACATCGAGACCGGCGAGGAGCTCTGGCGCATCAACACCGCGGCCACGCCGGACCAGCCGGGCGGCGACACCTGGGGCGGCATTCCGTTGTCGGCCCGCACGGCCGCTTCGCCCTGGATGGTGGGCAGCTACGACCCCGAGCAGCACCTGGTCTTCTGGGGCACCGGGCCGGCATGGCCGCTGGCGGAAGAGCTGAACGGGATTTACGACGTCGACCTGCTGTATACGAACACCACGCTCGCGCTCGATCCTGACACTGGAGAGATGGCCTGGTACTTCCAGCACCTGCCGCGCGACAGTTGGGACCTCGACCACACCTTCGAGCGGATGATCGTGCGGACGGAAGTGTCGCCGGACCCGGCCGTCGTGCCGTGGATCAATCCCGACCTACGCCCCGGCGAGACGCGCAAGGTGCTGACCGGCGTCCCCGGCAAGACCGGCGTGGTCTGGACGCTGGACGCGGAAACCGGCGAATTCCTGTGGGCCCGGCCCACCATCTACCAGACCGTCATGACGGACATCGACGTGGAGACCGGCCGCGTCTCGATCGCCCCGGAGGACGCGCGGCCGTCTTGCCCGCACCTGTTCGGCGGCAAGAACCAGCCCTCGGGCGCCTACAGCCCCCACACCAACGCCATCTACATGCCCATGAACCAGACCTGCCAGGGCGAGCGGCGGATGGAACACGTGCCGGGCGCGGATCCCGATACCGCGCCGGTAGGGCGCTTCGAGGCGGTGTCGGCGGCCACCGGCCGGACGCTCTGGACGCACCAGCAGCGCGCGCCGTTCTACGGCTCGGCGCTGACCACGGGCGGCGGCCTGGTGTTCCTCGGCGACCTCGTGCGCCGCTTCCGGGCGCACGACGCCGAAACGGGCGATGTGCTGTGGGAGACCATCCTGAACGGCCCGGTCGGGGGACGTCCGATGACCTACAGCGTCGGCGGACGCCAGTACCTCGCCATCGGCAGCGGCGGCCTGACCATGGGCATCTACTTCCTGCCGCTCACCCCGGAGCTCAGCACCCCGACCGGCAGCAACACGCTGTTCGTGTTTGCGCTACCTTGACGCTCGCCGGCGATCCGCCGAGAGTCCAGCGTCACGCGGAAGCCTGCAGGGACTCCCGTCCGAAGCGCTCGATGGCCTCCAGGGTCGCGCGGACGTCGTCCCACGTCGTCGTGTGGTTGATGATGCACATCCGCAGCGCGAACCGCCCGCGGAGCGAGGTTGACGACAGGAACGCCTGGTCGTCCCAGAACATCCGGGCCAGGACGTTGCGGTTGATCTCGTCCAGGTCCCTTTCGCCGACCGTGGCGCCGTCGGGGTCGATCCGGAAGCAGACGATGCTCAGCGAGGCGGGCGTCGTTACCCTCAGCACGGGGCTGTCCGCGATGTAGCGCTCGGCGCGTTGGGCCAGCTCGATCCCCTGCGCCACGGCGTCCCGGAACGCGGCCATGCCGAACACCTGCACCGACATCCATATCTTGAGGGCGCGGTCGCGCCGGCTCAACTGCAGGCCGCGGTCGGCCTGGTTCGGGTGATTCGCGCCCCACACCGAGTCCTGCAGCACGTCGTGGTGGATGGCGAACGCGCGTTCCAGCGTGCGCACGTCCCTGACCAGCAGGCAGCCCGCCTCGTACGGCTGGAAGAACCACTTGTGCGGATCCAGGCTGATGGAATCGGCGCGGTCGATGCCACGCAACAGGCGCGCGCCCGATTCGGTGACGGCCGCGAAGCCGCCGTACGCCGCGTCCACGTGCAGCCAGATGTCCTCCGCCGCGCAGTAGTCGGCTATCTCACCCAGCCGGTCGACAGCGCCGGTGGAACTGGAGCCGGCGTCGGCGCAGATCGCGATGGGCGTGCATCCCGCGGCGCGGTCGGCTTCGACGGCCGCAGCGAGGCCGGCCGGATCGAGACGGAAGTCCGTGCCGGTCGGCAGTATCCGAATGTGGTCCCGGCGGACGCCGATGATGCGCGCAGCGCGGACCTGCGCGCTGTGGCTCTGGTCGCTCATGTACACGGTGGCGCGCTGCGGATGCCCCGCGACCTCGCGGGCCGCCACCAGCGCGTCCAGGGTCGAGGCTGATCCCCCGCTGGTCAGGATGCCGCCGGCCGTCTCCGGGTATCCCAGCCAGCGCCGGAACCAGTCGATGACGACCGCCTCGAGCTGGCTCGGTCCGCTGGCGGTCAGCCAGGTCGCCGCGTTGATGTTGAAGCCGCTCGCGAGGTAGTCGGCCAGCACGCCCGGCCAGGTCGGCTCGGACGGGATGAACCCGAACGCCCGGGGATGGTCGAGGCGCATCGCGACGGACAGGACGTCGCGCACGGCGCGGTCGATCACCTCGCGCGGCGGCCGGCCGGTCTCGGGCGGGTCCTCCATCAGCCGCGCAGTGAGATCCTGCTTGAATTCGCCGTCCCAGGCGCGGTCGCCAGACAGGCGCTCGCTCCGCTCCACCAGGGCCTCGGTGACCTGCCTGGCAAGCTCCCGCATCACGTCGGGAGACAACTGCAGCGGGCGCGTCATGTCAGGGGCTCTGGGTGGTGGTACAGTTTCGATTTTCGGTCGCTTCCGGTTACGAATCGCGTGGCGAATCAGCCCCAACCGTCACAATATAGCCACAATGTATTCACAATGTAGTCGCAGGGCAAGAGACCGCAAACGTCTTGACGAACAACGCGACAACGATGGCGATAACGCGAGCGCCAGTACCGGGCTCCGTGCCGCTCAGAACCGGAACAGCCGGTTTATCTTGACGACGAAGCTGCGGTTCTGCAGCTCGGGATAGCGCGGCGCGAGCGTGTCGCGCTGCTCATTGTAGACCACGAACAATTCGCTGCCGGGCTGGTACTCCCAGCGGAAGCGGACGTTGGCGCCCAGCGACGAGTTGCTGGAGTTGTACTGCACCAGGGCGCTGACGAACATCAGCGGCGTGACCGTATAGGTCGTGCGGGTCGTCACGAGCTCGGTCGTGAAGCTGCCCTGCGGCAGCGCGATGCGGTTGAACGAGATGCCCGGGTCCACCGCCAGTTGCGGCGTGAGCTGCAGGCGGCCGCCACCGAACCCGCCGCCGAACCCGAATTCGACGGTCGTCTTCTCCCCGCCGTAGAAGCTGCCGTGCTGCACCTTGAAGTTTCCGGAGAGCAGCCGCTGGCGGCCGAAACGGAACGACGCCAGCATGTCCTGGAAGCGGTATCCGCCGACCGGGATCGTGACGTCGCTGCTGATGTCGAACGGCTCGTGCAGGTACTCGTAGCTGCGCGTGTACTCGACGAAGAGCTCGTCGCTGTTTTCGAACTCCATGCCGAACATGCCCTGCGCCAGCCGCGTCTCGACCACGCCGGCCCGGCTCTCGTAGTAGTCGGTGCGCACCTCGGAGATGAAGCGGCGGATGGCCGCGATCGAGTACGGGCGCGGACTGAACCGGAACGACGCGAAGCTCCGCTCGAAATCCTCGCGGCGCATGAATCCGGTTTCGGGGTTGAAGTCGTGTCCGACGGCGAGATGCTCCAGCTCGAAGCCGTAGCGGTCGCCGCGGTAGTCCACCCGGCCGCGGTAGCTGACGTCGTCGTCCCCGGCAAGCGGGTTGTCGGTGCGGGCCCAGTAGGTATTGATGTTGATCGTGTCGTGGAACGCGAAGGCGCCGTCGACGCCGTACGTGGCGCCTGAACCGGGGCCGAGCCTCGAGACGGACTGCCGCGTGTAGATGGCGCCGACGCTGCTCTTCCGCAGCAGGTCGCGCTTGACCCGCAGGATAGAGAAGTTGGTGGGCGCCGTCCCGGTCACCGGCTCGGCGCCGGTCTGGATGTTCATGGCGCCCACGCTGAAGTCCCCGACGCGCCCGGTGAGCCGCCCGCCCGCCTGCATCGGCACCTCGCGCCCCGTGCTCGACCCCGGCTGCCGGGCGTAGCCTATGCGCCGGCTGTAGAACAGCACGGGGGTGTCGTTGCCGCCGCCGAACGGACCGGTGCCGCCGCCGCCGAACGCGAACAGCCCCTGGTTCTCCAGGAAGAACTCCCGTTTCTCGGGAAAGAAGAGGCTGAAACGGGTCAGGTTGACCTGCTGCTCGTCCGCCTCGACCTGGGCGAAGTCGGTGTTGAGCGTCAGGTCGGCCACCAGGTTCTGCGTCACCGCGTACTTCACGTCGAGCCCTGCGTCGGCGCCGAGCTGGTTGGAGATCAGCGGGGTAGTGGTCCGATCGCTGGTCAGGTCCCCGATGGCGTACGGCTTGAGCTCGAGGGTATTCCCGCTGTCGGGCACCTCCAGGCCGACCAGCGTCGCCGCGAGCGACGACAGGAAGATGGCGCCCGGCTCGCGTGAGACCGGCATGGGGACCACGTACGACCACTCGTTCTTCCAGAACACCCGGCGGCTCAGGTTCAGGCCCCAGACCTGCTCGCGCCCCGGCCGGAAGCGCAGCGACTTGAACGGAATGGCCGCTTCGAACGTCCAGCCGCCGTCGAACCGCCCGGTTTGCACGTCCCACACCGGGTTCCAGTCGGGGCTGTAGTCGCTCTCGTTGGTGATCTGGCCATCCATGCGTCCGCCGATGGCGTTGACGTTGAAGATCATGCCGTTGCGGCGGTCGTAGAAGCTGTCGATCATGAAGCCGACGCGCTCGTTCTGGAGGATGTTGAAGCTGTCCCGGCGCATCTCGGTGACCACCCACTCGGACTCCGGCGCCGTATCCCAGCAGCGGCAGGCAAGGTAGAAGTTGTCGTCGTCGAAGAGCACCCAGATTTCCGTGCGCTCGCTGGCCGGCGCGCCCTCCGTAGGCAGCGTCTGCACGAAGTCCGAAACCGGCTGCGTGTCCTGATATATCGCCTCGTCGAGGGCACCGTCGATCCGCAGCGGTTCGGCGGCGCGCACCGCGCGTATCGTGGCGCGGCCTTCAGCGTCGCGGCTGATGGTTGCCGGCGCGATCGGCGGCGGGGGTCCGTCGATGGCCAGGTCCGGTGCCTGGCCCGCGGCGGGGGCCGCCGGCAGGATGAGCACCGCCGCTGCCGAAGCGAGAATCGCTCGGGCTACTCGCACACCCAGCCGCCGATGCCGGGGATCGTCTCCTGGCACGGCGCGGTCGACTCCGGCGCCTCGTGCGAGTAGTACACCCTGAAGCTGTTGCCCGGCTGCCCGTTGTAGTCGCGCACGACGATGGGATCCCGCGGCTCGCCGTCGCCGGGGGCCATCTCGTAGTTCATCGAAATCGACTCGGCGGGCCAGCCGTCCGCGGCCGGCGTGTCGAGCGGCTCGAATACCGTGCCGCTCACCACCGCGCTCTTGAGCGGCTCGCCCCCGCTGGCGTTGGCGGCGTACGCGGTGGCCACGCTGACGCCGACCTGGTTGCGGAAGTAGCCGTCCTCGATGACCAGCGAGCCCGGGCCGCGTCCCGGCTCCGGCGCCTGGTTGTAGAAGAACGGACTCAGCACGCCCACGCGCATCCCCTGCACGTCGGCGCCGGTAACGCTGACGGACCGCGAAACGTAGTTCGAAATCCAGACGCCCACGGGTCTCTCCGACGGGTCGCCGAGCGCCTCCGGATCGCCGCGCACGACCAGCCCGTCCAACACCAGCGTCTCGGGCGGCGAGCCCATCACGCCGTGGCGGGAAGCATGCCACGTCCGGAAATTCGCGACCGTACCGTTCCAATCGGATTCGAGGCCGTTCTCGATCGTGCCGTACGCCTCGTTGCCGGTGAATTCGAGGACCGCCGCGTTGGTCAGGTCGACCCGGACCGACTCGTCCGCCTTGCTCGTATCTGCGCCCTTGAAGGCCGGTGTGCGCACGCTGCCCTGCATTTCCGGGAACGCGAAGCCGGCCTGTCCGGCGTTGGCGGCGACGTTGTTGCGGATGTAGTTGTTCGGCCCGCGGAACCAGAAGCCGGCGCCCACGACACCCAGATCCGGCAGCGAGCCGCCGTAGCCGCCGCCCAATCGCGACGCGCTTCTGCCCGGAGACTGCACCGAGAAGTTGTGGTCGAACACGTTGAAGCTCTCGCTGCCATCCTCCGTCGCGATGGCGGCGCCGCGGGTGTTGTAGACGACGTTGTCCTGCACGAGTCCGTAATGGGTGCGGTGCACGGTGACGCCCCACTTTGGAGCGCCGTCCACCGCATTGCCGATGAGGGTGAACTGGTGGCCGTTCTCCGGCGCCGTGCGCGGTCCGAAGTAGTGGTGGAAGTGGACCGCATAGCGGCCGATCTGATTGGTCCCGAGGCGGGAGACCCGGCCGTCGGTGGCGAAGCGCGCGTTGTCGACGCTGCCGTTCCGGGTCCGGCCCAGCTCGTGGAACGCGACGTAGCGCAAGTCCACGTCGGCGTGGGAGAGGAACATGGTGTGGCCGCGCGTGCCGTCCGGATTCTCCGATCTCACCACCACGTTGCGGCTGAGATTCCCCACGTGCGGCAGCAGCGCAATGGCGCCCTCCGCGTCCCGTGCGCCGCGGTGGTCGTGGCGCAGCGGCGCCGCAAGGGTGACTTGCGTGCCGGCGACCGCCGCCACCCGCACCTTCTCCGTCTGCGACGCGTTGGCGTCCCTGCGCTCGGCCGCGCGCAGTTGCCGCGTGTCGGGGATGACGACGTAGTCGCCGGGCCGCCAGCCGCTGGCCGGCCGCTCCAGCTCGATGGTCTCGTCCCCGGCGAGCGGCTCGCTTTGCGTCCTGACGAATGTCGGCGTCCTGACCGCGCCGTGCATCGTCACCTTGCCGAGGCTGATGAGGCCGTTGCCTACCTGCGCCGGGTCAGCGGAGGTATCGATGGGCCGGTCCGCGATGATGATCTCGGCGGTCACGCCGGCGGCGACCGGGGCGCCCGCGCTGCCGACCTCCAGGTGGCCCTCCTCCCGCACCGTCACGGTCACGACCTTCATCCGCGTGTCGGAATCGGTGGCGAACCGCAGAGCTCCCCGGATTTCGAGGCAGTCGAGAGCCGCATTGCTGACGGCGTCGTAGGCGACGTCGTGATCCGCCTCGATTACGACCCGGTCATCCGCGCCTGGTGCGCGCTGCACCGACCAGGTCCGGGGATCGGACCAGGCGCCGCTGGCCGCGCTGGTGACCGTCGGCTCGCTGCAGAACAGCGGCACCCCATGCGGCATGCCGCTGATGGCGGGCGTGTGGGGGAGAGGCTGTGCCGCGGCGCCGGCGAGGCCGGCGCCGCAGGTCAAGACTGTCAGCAACGCCGCAAGCAACGCGCCGCGCCCGGAGCCGTTGAACCGCTGCCGCATCCGTATTCGCTCCCGAGAGTCAGATGGTATGACAAAAAGGCTCGTCTTCCCACACGCGAACGGTGTCGCGGCCCGCGCGCTTGGCGCGGTACATCGCGGCGTCCGCCCGCGCCGCCAGGCTGTCGCCATCCAGCTCTCCCGGCCCGGCCGCCGCCACGCCGACGCTAGCGGTCACGCGGACCGCCCCCTCGGGCCGCTCCACGGCAATCCCGGCCAGACGCCGCCGCAGCGACTCGGCCACGTGCCGCGCGCCCTCGAGCGGCGTCTCCGGCAGCAGCACCAGGAATTCATCTCCCCCGTAGCGGCAGCACAGGTCGCTGCCCCGCAGCGCCGACTTCAGGGTGGCGCCGACCGCACGCAACACGGCGTCTCCGAGCGAGTGGCCGTAGCGGTCGTTGACCTGCTTGAAGCGGTCCAGGTCGACGAACAGCAGCGCCGTCGGCCGGGCGTAGCGCCGCGCGCGGCGGAGCTCGACGTCGACCAGCTCCAGGCCGTGGGAGATAGCGACACAGCCGGTCAGGCCGTCGACCGCGCTGCGGCGCTGCGCTGGCCGCAACCGCTGCATGGCGGCAAGCAGTGCGACGCCACAGCCGAGTCCGCAAAGGAACGCTGCCGCGAACGGCGGCCAGGCCGGGAAAGCGAGCCTACGGTCGTACATGGAAACACCCGAGGCCGTGGCCTCGGGTGTTGTTCCGAGAGACTCCCGGCGGCGACCTACTCTCCCACGAAGTCGCCTTCGCAGTACCATCGGCGGAAGAGGGCTTAACTGCCGTGTTCGGTATGGGAACGGGTGTTTCCCCTCCCCTATGACCACCGGAAAACAAAAAACCGAACCCCGCACATCCGACGGGCGCCCGGCCCTCCCGCAGCGCTTATCCCGCGCTGCCGCGGAGGAAATGCATGCAAAGATCCACTGAATACTCCACAAACGGCAGCTTCCCGGGACGCAATGAAATGAGCATGGTCAAGCCTCACGGCTGATTAGTACCAGTCAGCTCAAGCCCTCGCGGGCCTTACACACCTGGCCTATCACCTGGTGGTCTTCCAGGAGCCTTCAGGAGCCGAAGCTCAGGGAGATCTCATCTTGGGGAGGGCTTCACGCTTAGATGCTTTCAGCGTTTATCCCATCCGAACGTAGCTACCCAGCGCTGCCGCTGGCGCGACAACTGGCACACTAGAGGTTCGTCCATCCCGGTCCTCTCGTACTAGGGACAGCCCCCCTCAAATCTCCTGCGCCCATGGCAGATAGGGACCGAACTGTCTCGCGACGTTCTAAACCCAGCTCACGTACCGCTTTAATCGGCGAACAGCCGAACCCTTGGAACCTGCTACAGCTCCAGGATGCGATGAGCCGACATCGAGGTGCCAAACCTTGGCGTCGATATGAACTCTTGGCCAAGATAAGCCTGTTATCCCCGGCGTACCTTTTATCCGTTGAGCGATGGCCCTTCCATGCGGAACCACCGGATCACTAAGGCCTGGTTTCCCACCTGCTCGACGTGTGTGTCTCGCAGTCAAGCTCGCTTCTGCCTTTGCACTCTCCGGCTGATTTCCAAACAGCCTGAGCGAACCTTCGCGCGCCTCCGTTACAGTTTGGGAGGCGACCGCCCCAGTCAAACTACCCGCCTAGCAATGTCCCTGACCTGGATGACAGGCCGAGGTTAGAACACCGAAGTGCTAAGGGTGGTATCTCACCAATGACTCCCCGGACCCCAAGAGGCCCGGTTCAAAGTCTCCCACCTATCCTGCGCATAACACGCCAGCATCCACTACTAAGTTGTAGTAAAGGTGCACGGGGTCTTTCCGTCTTGCCACGGGCAACCGGCGTCTTCACCGGTACCACAAATTCGCAGTGTCCCTCGTTGAGACAGCGCCCAGATCGTTGCGCCATTCGTGCAGGTCGGAACTTACCCGACAAGGAATTTCGCTACCTTAGGACCGTTATAGTTACGGCCGCCGTTTACCGGGGCTTCAATTCAGGGCTTCACCTCCGAAGAAGCTGACCCCTCCTTTTAACCTTCCGGCACCGGGCAGGCGTCAGACCCTATACGTCGTTTTCGACTTCGCAGAGTCCTGTGTTTTTAGTAAACAGTCGCCTGGGCCTCTTTATTGCAACTCCTTCCCGCTCACCGGGCGAGCCGGATCACGGGCTGGAGCACCCCTTCTCCCGAAGTTACGGGGCGAGTTTGCCGAGTTCCTAAACGAGGGTTCTCACTCGCGCCTTAGGATGTTCTCCTTACCTACCTGTGTCGGTTTGCGGTACGGGTACCCGAACGACTCCTTAGAGGCTTTTCTTGGCAGCGTGGCATCACCCACTTTGCGGCCTTGCGGCCTCGCCATGGCACCTCAGGGAATGCGAGCCACCGGATTTGCCTGGCGACTCCCCCTACATGCCTGAACCTACACGTCCAATCGTAGGCTGGGCTAGCCTCCTGCGTCCCCCCATCGTACAAACGTCGTTCAGGTAGTTCCGGAATGTTGACCGGATATCCATCCGCTACGCCTTTCGGCCTCACGTTAGGACCCGACTAACCCTGAGCGGACGAACCTTCCTCAGGAAACCTTAGGTTTTCGGCGGAGTGGATTCTCACCACTCTTATCGCTACTTATGCCGGCAGGGTCACTTCTCTGCGCTCCAGTGGTCCTCACGGTCCACCTTCTCTGCCCAGAGAACGCTCCTCTACCACTCCCGGACCCCGAAGGGTCCTGTGGAATCTATGGCTTCGGTACTGTGCTTAAGCCCCGTTACATTGTCGGCCCAGAGCCGCTTGACCAGTGAGCTGTTACGCTTTCTTTAAAGGGTGGCTGCTTCTAAGCCAACCTCCTGGCTGTCTCGGTGTCTCCAGTTCCTTTCCCACTTAGCACAGATTCAGGGACCTTAGCCGATAGTCTGGGCTGTTTCCCTCTCGACCCTGAAGCTTAGCCCCCAGAGTCTCACTCCCGGGATGCGTGTCGTT